>NZ_JRJE01000020.1 GCF_000763295.1 Thalassospira australica
CTCCAGGATGCACAGACTGTAGCGCCATAACGCTGCCCGCGCATCCCTTCCTACTGATCAACAATGTCAAAGAACTTAAAGGACCGAAGCCCCGTCCCGACCGCCCCGCGTCGCCGTCTCGTTGGCGCCGCACTGCGTCGGTGGAGGCGGGTTATAGGGCCCACTCCCAAAACTGTCAAACACCTTTTTGCAAAAAAATGACAGAAATGTTGTTACGCAAAATTTTTGCGCAAAACCATATATAGGTTGCACTTTTATGACCTGCAAGGGTGCCTTTGACCCAAAATTCAGGCCGATGATGATTGCTGTACGCGATATGGGCGCTAAGATGTTCGCGCCCACCCGCCGTAAATCAATGACGAGGCCCCATGCCCAAGATCAATTCCGCCCCATTTTGCCCAGATGATTCGCAAATCCCCCCTCAGTATCCCGACCGGTCAGCACCGATTGAGGTGATCGACATGCATACCGGCGGTGAACCGCTGCGAATCATCACGGCAGGCTATCCTGATATTCCAGGCGATAACATCCTGTCCAAGCGCCGATATGCCAAAAACCATCTTGATCATCTCAGACGGTTTTTGATGTTCGAGCCGCGCGGGCATTACGACATGTATGGCGCGATCCTGGTTCCCCCCAGCCTGCCAGATGCGGATCTGGCCGTGCTGTTCATTCATAACGAGGGTTATTCGACCATGTGCGGCCATGCGATCATGGCCCTTGGGCGGTATGCGATTGATTATGGTTTGGTCAAAGCCATGGAACCCACCACGCCGGTCAATATTGAATGTCCGTGCGGATTGGTGCGCGCCGAGGTCGAAGTTACCAATGGCCAAACCGGCAAGGTCCGGTTTTCATCCGTGCCATCCTTTATGTTTGCCGATGACCTTGAGTTAACCTTGCCTGATGGCCGGGGGTTTAAAACCGATATTGGATATGGCGGCGCATTTTATGCGGTTCTTGATGCCGGGCAATTTGATACGGAGGTCACGCCAGATAATGTCCCCAAGCTGACCGCCCTTTCACAAGAGATCTGTCAGGTGGTGAATGACAGCATCACGCTTGCCCATCCTGATCATGATGATCTGGCGTTTCTGTATGGCGCGATCCTGACCGACGGGCGGGATGCCTATGGTACGGTACCGACCCGTAATATATGTGTGTTTGCCAAAAATCAGGTCGACCGCAGCCCGACCGGATCGGGTGTGAGTGCCCGCCTTGCCATCCAACACGCCAAGGGCCTGATCAAAAAGGGCCAGACACGCCCGTTTGAAAGCGTCATCGGTTCAGGATTTGACGGCGCGGTTAAAGAGGTTACCACCTGCGGGCCACACCCGGCCATTATCGCATCGGTCACAGGTCAGGCCCATTACAGCGGCACAGCCCGTTTTTGGCATGAAGACGGTGACGATGTCGGGCGAGGCTTTACTGTCGGTTCGGTCTGACGCAGAAACACCCGGCGGAAACCACAAAGGGATGCAAACCGCATCCCTTTGTTCTTTTCGGCTTTATATATATAACGCCGAACTATTCGCGGGCCTTGCGCAGACATTCCATCAGACTGTCGGCCGAGCTTTGAATGTGCTGGCCGAGAAGTTCAACCGCTTCGTCAACATTGCCGGCCTTGCAGGCTTCGAAGATCTGGTGATGTTCGCGTTCGGCACGGTCGGTCGCCCCGGACAGGGCAAGCTGCGCCTGGGTAAAGCGTACCGTGTTATTCCCGATCATGCGCACAATTTCCAACGTCTTGGGACGGTTCGAGGCGCGGTAAAGCCGATCATGGAATTCGCGGTTCAGCTCCCCCCATTTGGAAATATCGCCCGACCGGAAAGCTTCATCATAGACCAGCAGGATATCTTCGACCGATTTAAGGTCTTCGGCGGTCAGGCGCGGCACCGCATGACGCAACAAATCACATTCAAGGAGCTTGCGAACTTCAAACAGTTCCTCGATCTCATCGAGCGACAGGTGAGAGACAATCGCGCCCTTGTGCGGCTGAAAGGATACCAGCCCTTCGGCATCCAGACGCTGCAGCGCTTCGCGGACCGGAATGCGCGAGACATTATATTCACCGGCAATGGCATCCTGTCGCAATTGAAAACCGGCAGGGAAATCGCCTGTCAGAATGCGTGCCCGAAGATCTTCGGTCACCTGATCGGTGATGGTGCGGCGGGTAAAGCGCGGTGATGCGGTCATTTCAGCTCTTTTGTAATGTTACCCGACAGAATGGCGTTTGCGGTTTGCATTGCTGTGATCACAAGGGCAGCAGATCTTTAATTTAACAAGAGTCATACCCTTGCGACCAGCAAGTCGCAATACAATTGCATACTGTATAATCCACCCCCAATACCCGATATACGACAAAGGGGGCATAAAGCCCCCTTTTCACAGACTTTCGGTAATGTGACCTATTTTACAATGAAGCCATGCGCGTAAGGGTCACGGTCATCAATGAAGATCGTGTTGTATCCATGCTTGCGCGCCCAGCCTTCAATGCCCGGTACAACCGCATCAAAACCACCGACCTTTGTCTTTTCAACCACCGAGACGCGGAATTGCGAGCCGATGATGCTTTCATGAACCAGCTCGTCCTTGGGGTTCCATTGACCTTTGGCAACCAACTGGGCCAAACGTGCGGAAGACCCGGTGCCACACGGAGAGCGATCAATTCCCTTATCCCCATAAAACACAGCATTGCGATGGGTGCTGTCGGCCTGCGTTGGTTTGCCAGTCCACTGAATGTGTGAAAGCCCCTTGATGTCGGGGTGAAGCGGGTGAACAAAGTCGTTTTCCGCATTCAGACGACGCCGGAGTTCCGGGCTGATACGTTGCAGGTCACCGGCAGAGAAATCTGCCATGTCGTTATAATTTTCCTGCGGTTCGACAATCGCATAGAAATTGCCGCCATAGGCAACATCGACCCTGATCAAACCAATATCCGGACAATCGACTTCGATATCGGTTTTATACAGGAATGAGGGCACATTGGTGAGCTTGACCGATTCAACATAATCGCCAACCTGATTATATTCGGCAATGACGAGGCCCGCCGGTGTTTCAAGGCGCAGACGACCGGGTATTTTGGGCTTCACCAAGCCTTCTTCGATCGCCATGGTCACCGTGCCGATGGTGCCATGCCCACACATTGGCAAGCAGCCCGACGTTTCAATAAACAGCACAGCAACATCATAGTCATCGGACGTCGGATCATACAGAATTGATCCCGACATAACGTCATGGCCGCGCGGCTCGAACATCAGTCCGGTACGGATCCAGTCAAATTCACGCAGAAAATGCGCACGCTTTTCAAGCATGGTCGCACCTTCAAGCTTGGGACCACCGCCCGCCACCAGGCGTACCGGATTGCCGCAAGTATGACCGTCAACGCAAAAGAAACTGCTTTTCGCCATGGATGGGAGCCCTTAGAAGCCGGTGAAATCAGAGAAACGATTGATGCGATACGGGGTCATGTCGACCGGCGGCTGGTTCCCGGCGACAAGGTCTGAAATCAGGCGCCCTGTGGTTGCGGCCATGGTCAGACCAAGATGGCCGTGACCAAAGGCAAAGAATGTATTGGAATGCCTTGGGCTTTTGGAGATCACCGGCTTTGAGTCCGGCATTGAGGGCCGAAAGCCCATCCATTCGGTGCCGCCTTCGGCGTTTAGTTTCGGCAAAATTTCCTTGCCCTTTGCAAACAGGGCCTTTGCACGTTCGTAGTTCGGCGCCGCAACGAGACCACCTAGCTCCACCGCACCGCCGACACGAATACCGTGCTCAAGCGGGGTCAGAACAAAACCGTCATCGGCACAGATCAACATCCGCGACAGTTTGGCATCATGGTAGGGTACGGTCGTGTTGTAACCGCGTTCCGTATCGAGCGGAACAGGAGATCCCAGCCGCTTGGCCAGCGATTTTGACCATGCGCCGCAGGCAACCACAACCACATCAAAAGTGATTTGATCGCCTGTACTTGTCATGGCAGCACGGGGTTTGCCATCACGATAGACAAAGTCCGTGACATCGGCCGTTTTGAATTCACCCCCACGATCAAGAAAATGCTGATAGATGCCCTTCACGATCTTGTAGGGATCAAGCACGCGTCCCCAGTCTTCGTCCAAGACACCGCAAGAAAAGATCGGTGCAATGCCCGGTTCGAGGTCAAGAACCTCGTCTTTGGTCAAATCGCGAATTTTGATACCGTTGCGACGGTTGAGATCAATTTCATATTCGGCGTCCCGGCGCGAGGCTTCTGACCGATAGACGGCGATTGCGCCTTCTTTTTTAAACACAGCATCAGAAAGACCGGCACGTGCGATGACGGGATCGTAATCTTCCCACGCGCGATTGAGCAAAACAGCAATTTCTGTTGCGATCTGCTCAACACGACTTTTGGAGCTGGCGGCAACAAATCGCAACAACCAAGGAAGCATTTTGGGCAAGTAGGACCATCGCACAGAAAGAGGACCGAGAGGGTCCATCAGCCAGCCCGGGACATTCATGAGTGTTCCGGGCATTGCGATGGGGGCACATTTGCTAACAGCAATCCCGCCAGCATTGCCAAAGGACGCCCCCATACCGGGCTCCCCGCGATCAAGAATGGTAACGTCATACCCCTTGTCTTGAAGGGCAAGAGCAATATTCACACCGACAATACCCGCCCCGATGACAACGGCTTTTTGTCCGTTCTTTTTTTGCGACTGGGTTTCAGCTCTCGACTTCGTCATTTCGGTGTCTCGCCTGTCTGGGATGCGCAAATGGCTTTTTAAACAACCACTTAGATGGCCTTAGGCTTCCCTCGTGACAATCACAAGGGAAGCCCACTGTTCCATCAAATATGCCGCCAATGCAATGCCCGTTTTACTGTGCAAGCACCGAACATTACAGGCAATCAGGCAGCACTCAAAGCGATGGGCGCGTATCAATTGCTTTTTGAATGGTGGCCTTGATGGTTTCAAGTTCCTCGCCCACCAGCGGCAGACGCGGTGCGCGAACATGAGGTTTGCCAACACCGGTCATTTCCTGGGCCAGTTTGATGTATTGCACCAGCTTGGCATGTACATCCATGTGCAGAACCGGGGTAAACCAGCGATAGATATCAAGGGCTTCCTTGTACTTGCCCTCGGAAAGCAACTTCCAAAGTGCGACCGATTCTTTCGGGAAAGCATCGGTGAAGCCCGAAATCCATCCAACTGCGCCCAGAACCTGCGTTTCCATGACAAGGTCATCCATGCCGCAGAACAGAACGAAACGATCACCGCATGCGTTATAGATATCGGTAATGCGACGCGGGTCTCCCGAGCTTTCCTTGATCGCAACCAGATTTTCAACGTCTGCAAGCTGATTGAATTCATCCGGCTTGATGTCGATGCGATAAGCACCCGGATTGTTGTAAATCATGATCGGCAGCTTGGTCGTGCCAGCAACAGTGCGGAAATGTTCGATGTTTTCACGCGGATCGGCAGTATAGACCATGCCCGGCAGCAGCATCAGGCCATCTGCACCAAGTTTTTCGCATTCCTGAACATAGCGAATGGCCGCACGGGTCGAGCTTTCGGCAACACCGGACAGAACCGGGATGCGGCCCTTGGTCACTTCGACTGCAAGCTTGAGAACGGCGATTTTCTCTTCCGGGTCGAGGGCTGTGTTTTCACCGACAGACCCCAACATAACAAGACCATCAACGCCGGCATCAATCAGCGCTTCGATCTGTTCTGCGGTCATATCGAAATCAATCGAACCGTCTTCGTTCATCTGGGTTGCAACGGCGGGGAAAACGCCAGTCCAGTTTACCTGCATGGGAAAGAAACCTCCTGATGGGGCGCAGCGACATTGATGCGCCTTTACGCTCTGGCAGCCCGCTTTGTATCGGGCCACGTGCAATATATGTATATTGTATACAAAACTTAAAATGGCGATGCAACGGGTTTCTTTTGGACAAGAAAAAGGGCCCGAAACCGGGCCCCTGGAAGATTATCTGAAAGACGATTCTGCTGAGTGACAGGCGGAGACCGCAACGACACAGTCATGCAGGTACTGTGCGTGGTCGTAATTTTGGCTCTCCCCCTTCGGTCACCGGATCCCCCGTCACAACAGACAATGTCTTGGCGATGATGACAGCGTCGCATAGCTCGCGCTCCACCAAACTGCGGGCTGCCTTGCCATAGGCATCGCGTTTTGGGTCATCCTCAAGAAGGTTTTCGATGGCATCCGCAAGCGCCTTGCTGTCGCGCAAAGGCACCAACAGGCCATTTTCATCAGGACGGACAATTTCGCGGCATCCCGGAACGTCTGTTGCGACCATCGCCAGACCACATGATGCGGCTTCAAGCAACGCCTTGGGCAGACCTTCGCGCCAAGACGGCAAAACAGCCAAATCAGCCTTTGTCATCAGATCGGGAATATCGGCCCGCTTGCCAAGCCAGTCGATCAATCCTTCCTGCTGCCAAGCACGAAGATCTTCTTCGGTTGCGCTATCAGGATTGGCAAGATCCACATCCCCGACCAGCAAAAGCCGGTATTCCCGCCCGCGCGCCTTTAACAGGCGTGATGCTTCAATCAACTCGCCCAGTCCCTTGGACCACAACATGCGCGCAACGAATATTGCTGTTTTCGGTTGGGATGATGTTTTTTCGGACGGTGCAAATACAGAGGCATCAACACCCGACCCACGGATCAACGCCAAGCGGCTTTGGTTAAAGCCAAGCTTGGCCATCAAGGCATAATCATCTGAATTTTGCACGATTACGCGGAGTGAAGGGCACCGGGCATACCACCGCAACACCATCAAAACCACACTACGTACAAAACGCACTTTTGCACCGCCTGATACAAACAGGAAGCCAAGCCCCGTCACCATATTGACCGAATGCCTTGCCCCAACCAGCAAACCGGCAAAGGCCGATAAAACCACACACTGTATCGCGACATTCACGATCACATCGGGGTTTTCACGCCGGATCACACAAGCCAATGCCATGATTGTCTTAAGGGACTTCATCGGGCTAAGGCCGCCACGCGCTATGGGCACATCGACAACACGAAAGCCTTCACGGCGAAGTTCCTCTGTCGCCGCACCCGTGTTACAGGCAACAACAACCTCATCCCCGCGCACCAGTGCGGCACGCCCAAGCCCAATGCGGTGAGATACGAAAGACCAGTCTTCCGCACAAACAATCATGTTTTTTCGGCGTTTGGGCCCCGCCTGTTTGGCGATCATTTTCTCGCGCCGTAAAAAGGCCAGTGCGAACGTCAACATGACGACACCAAACCACCAGGACGTCCAGAACGAATAGTTAAACAGCCCAGCAAACCAGTAGGCTGCAGGCATCATCAAGGTCAGGCCAGCCGCAACAATCCCCTTATGGCGCACATCCTTCACCGCCGTCAGGCCGATCAGCAAAGATAAGGGGACAACCGTCACCAACCCCAAAATGCCGGCTTCAAGCCAGATTTCCATGAACCAGCTATGCGGGTGACCTGGAAGGACGGATTGCGTTGACCCCCCTGCAAGGTCATTGGCGCCTGGAACCCAAGGTGCAGCATTGATCCCATAGCCAATCAAGGGATGATCAAAGACGTGACTGAAAGTAAACTGCCAAATGATTTGACGGTGGATATCCACAAGCCAGATCGGCAAGTAAGCTTCGAAACCACGCAAACTGCCCGAGTTACTCGTAACGAAACTGAGCCAAACCAAAACGCAAATGCAAAACACCCCCACCCCGGCAAGCACAGTAAACTTCAATGCCCTAGATTTTATCAGTAGGATGCCACCGATACCCACTGCGCAGGCAGCTGCCATCAAGGCAGCAACATTTGCCCGGCCTTCAGACACCTCAAGGATTGGAAGAACGCCAAGGGCCAAAGCAATCGAGAAAAACCGGGTAAATCCTTTGCGATCAATCCCGTCAAAAACAAGGATCATCGCACCAAAGATAAGAAAACTCCCCGTGGGTTTCAGACGGCGCGTGATGTCAAATCGGAAATCGGGCTCCATCATTGCCTTGAGCGACAAAATTTCTGGCTGAAACACGATGGCAATCAGGCAGTATGCCACCAGTATCCAGGTCGCATAAACGCAGGCGTCCCACGCCCATTTTGCCTTGGGAGCGATCAGACGCATCAGATACCAGATCCCGGCAAGCATCGAAAAGCGCGCCGCCCAGGTCCCAAGTGATTTCTCTGGCACAACAGAAAAAATCGCCGAAATCAGAAAGACCACCAATGTTGCGACGATCAACAGACCAATGGGCGTTGCAACATCACGCCGCATCTTGCGCCAGGCATCGCCATGATCGGCGGAAACCACCGCGCATATCAGCGACAAACCAAGTCCGATCCCGAGTGCGGCACGCCCCAGAAAGAACAAAGGGGCCGAAATACCAAACAAAATGGCGGCGATACCAAGCACGTTGTCGCGCCAATGCCGGGTCGAGACGGTTTGTTGCATGATGGGCGTTCCAAATTGAAGTCTGTCGTCTTGCTAAACGGGTGCAGCCCGCACGTCAATCGTCATTGACAATAACGGTTCGACCAAAAGCTGCGACATATGATTTAATCATACCCCACACCTTTCAACTTATCAGGGTTATGAGGGCAACGATGACGGAGATGAAAGCACTGCTGCGTTTTCCCGGCGCGCGAAAACTTGTCCTGACGGACTGCCCTATCCCAACCCCAGACAATAACGCATTACTGATCAAAACCAATTTTTCGGTAATCAGCCCCGGAACAGAGTTTACACAGGTTAGTCAAACCCGTGCGTCTTTGCTTAAGAAAGCCTGGCAACGCCCGGACCTTGTTGCCCTTACCCTGCGACATTTGGCAAACGAAGGCGTTTCGCGAACACTCACGCGGGTTGATAACCGTCTCTCGCGCCCCATGCCGATGGGCTATTGTGCAATGGGAACTGTTGAGGCCACCGGCAGTCTGGTAACTGGCTTCGCGACCGGGCAACGGGTTGCCATTGCGGGCATGGGACAGGCCAATCACGCGCAATGGAACACGGTTTCTGTCAATCTGGCGTGCCCGGTTCCGGATGCGGTGCCTGATCGACACGCGGCGTTCACGACACTTTATGCGCTTGCACTACATGCCCTGCGTCAAGGTGACACCACGATTGGTCATCAGGTTGCGATCATCGGTGCTGGTTTAATTGGCCAGATTGTTGCCCAAACCGCCCGTGCAGCAGGTGCGTTGGTCACAATCATTGAGCCCAACGCAAAACGACGAAACCTTGCCAACAGAAATACAAAAGCAGACTGCCATGCATCTGCCGGCAATGCGCCTGACGATCACTATGACAGCGTCTATATCTGCGCGCCCGGCCATGGCCGTCACCCACTTATTGATACCGCAGCAACACTGTGTCGTGATCGCGGCTTAATTGTCTGTGTTGGCGATGTTGCAATCAGCGGCACCCGCAAAGCCCTTTTTGAAAAGGAAATCACACTTCGGCAAGTCCGGTCCTATGGGCCGGGGCGCTATGACCCCAATTACGAGGACCACGGAGTAGACTACCCGCTTGGTCATGTGCGCTGGACAATCAATCGCAACATGCAGGCTGCACTTGCTCTGATGGCGGATGGCAGACTTGATCCGTCCCCACTGATCACATCAGAAATCAGTTTTGAAAATATCGCCGATCATTTTGCCAAGGACCAAAACCCTGACGATCTGGCAACCCTCGTCAATTACCGTATACCTCAAAATCCACCTGCCAAGCCCCCTGTCCCCGCACGGGATAAACCACCAATACCAGCAGGCGTCATCCGGGTTGGCGTGATCGGGACCGGCAATTATTTTGGCGGCAGCTTGCTTCCTCATCTGGCGAAACGAGGTGATGTTGAAATCACAGCCTGCTGTTCAAAAAACGGCTTGTCTGCCATGGCCCTTGCGCGCAACCCCCCCGGTGCGCGGGCTTTGACATCTGCCGAGGAACTCTTTAACGCGCGCAATATTAACAGCATTATCATCACCACCCGTCATGACAGTCACGCTGAACTGGCAGCAGCAGCAATTGCCGCCCAAAAGCACGTCTGGCTGGAAAAGCCAATCGCAATTGATCACGCAGGCCTTGATCAATTGCACGAACAGGCAATGACTTCTTCGACAAACTGCATTTTCATGGTTGGGCATAATCGACGCTATGCGCCGATGAGCGCACATTTACGCGCATCCCTGCCCCAAGGCAGCAAACAGTTCCGATATCGGGTACGCATTCGCCCCCTGCCCGACGATCATTGGATTTGTGATCGCCGTCAGGGCGGGCGCACTATTAGCGAAATCAGTCATTTCATCGATCTGATCAAAAGCCTGACCGATAGCGCGCTTTTGGAAATCACCTGTCACTGGCTGGACCGCACAGCAGGCGACAGTATCTGGCACATGCATTTTGCCGACGGGTCCATTGGCGAAGTCAGTTATCTGCAGGGCAATCGGCGGGAACCCAAAGAACGCCTGGAAATTGATGCACCGAATTTTACTGCCAGCCTGATTGATTGGAAAAAACTGCAGATCAATGGCCGAACCGTTCTGCGTACACGTTTTTCTCAGGACAAAGGCCAAAGTGCCGCAATCGATACATTTGCCGAGGCAGTATCAACTGGTCGCCGCCCTGAATTGATCCCGAGCTTACCAGATGAAATCAATTTGATGTCGCGCATCCTGAATGCCGCCAATCACCATTCGGATCAGTGCGGCCCGACATAAAGGATTAGCAGCGGCAAGGTCAGCATACTGATGATGGTCGTCAAAAGGATGGTGGTCGACGTCCGATCAATGCAGACATTATAGCTGCCTGCAACAATCGCAACATTGGCCCCGCTCGGCAAAGCGGCCACCAGCGTCACAATCATCAGCCACAAGGGCGGCAGGTCAAACACAAAATGCCCGATGGCGAAAACAAGAAGCGGCTGCACAAACATCTTGCCGCAAGTACACAACAGGCTTGCACTGAGGTTGCCGCGCACCGACTGGCCATAAAGCCCCGCCCCCACAAGCAACAGGGCAACCGTCGGCCCGGCAATTTTAAACCGCTCCAGCGTCCCGTCGACCATTTCCGGCATGCGGATTTCAAACAGCGATGCCAAAACACCGAGCACAATCGCAATGATGATGGGGTTTTTCGCGACCCGAAGAACACTTCTCAGAACCTTGGGGATCCAATGACCATCCCCACCGCGGCTGCCTTCGACAATCATGATGGTCATTCCCATCAAGGTCAGAGGATGGATTGCCAGAACGATCAAAAGCGGCACCAGCCCATCTGCACCATACACAGCCTGGACCAGCGGAATTCCCAGAAGAACGATATTGGAGAACACCCCGCCCATTGCGGTAACCGCGGCTTCATCGGTCTTCGCACGAAGCCAGATCCGGGCGATGAAAAAGATCAGCGCGAAGTTTACCAACACCCCGGAATAATAACTTCCCCAAAGGCGCAAATCGAAATGGGCACTGATATCGGATTGCGCCAGGGTCTGAAACAGCATCGCCGGGATAAAGGCGTTCATGGCAATCTTTGCCAGAAACGGAATGCCTTCACGCTTGATGACCTTAACGTAGGTCAGAAGGAACCCGCACAGGATCGTCAAAAAGACAGGTCCAACTTTTCCGACAATCAGATCAAGCATGTTTCCCCCGGGGCCTTATTGGGCAAGAACGCAAATTGATACGCAACACACCGGTAAAACAATGCCGACATTTACGCATACAGAAAGGACAGCATCATTGACGCTGTCCTGAAATAGTACAAAGCAATTGCCGCACTTACCAGCCCCACCCACAAAAACACGGGCAAGGCAGCCATGCATATCAAGTAGTTGGGTCTGTTCGAACCCGACGCACGGCATCTTTCCAACCGTTCAAAAGGCCTGCGCGGCGGCCCGGTTCGATATCCGGTTCAAAGCTGGCATCAAGGTGCCAGTTTTCAGCAATATGATCGAGGTCGCGGTAAATACCGGCCTGCAACCCGGCAAGATAGGCCGCCCCAAGGGCTGTGGTTTCGGTTACTTCCGGGCGTTCCACCGAAATCGCCAAAACATCTGACAGTGTCTGACACATCCAGTCGTTGGCAACCATGCCACCATCCACCCTGACAGCTTTGGGCGAAACGCCATCAGCTGCCATGGCTTCGAACAGGTCAAACGTCTGATAACAGACACTTTCAAGGGCAGCGCGCACGAATTCACGCGGTCCGGTATCACGCGTCAGGCCAAAGATCGCCCCACGGGCGTCCGGGTCCCAATATGGCGCACCGAGCCCGGTAAAGGCCGGCACCAGATAGACTCCGTGATTGTCATCAAGGGATTTGGCCAATCCTTCGGTTTCAGCGGCTGATTTGATAATACCCAAACCATCGCGCAGCCATTGAACGGCGGCCCCGGCGACAAAAATGGCTCCTTCGATGGCATAGCTTGTTTTGCCATTCAGGCGATAGCCAACCGTGGTCAACAGACGATGCTGCGACGTTACCGCCTCATCGCCGGTATTGAGGATAACAAAGCAGCCCGTGCCATAAGTGCTTTTGATATCGCCCGGCTCAAAGCAGCACTGGCCAAAGGCTGCGGCCTGCTGATCACCTGCCATGCCAAGAACCGGGATTTCAGCACCAAACAGATCGGGGTCGGTTACGCCAAAATCAGCCGCGCAGTCCTTGACGTCAGGCAGCATGTTGCGCGGTACGCGGAAGATGTCACAAAGCTGATCATCCCAGGCGTTTTCGCGGATATTGAAAAGATTTGTACGCGCCGCATTGGTTGCATCCGTTGCGTGCGACTTGCCACCGGTCAAACGCCACAGAAGGAAACTGTCCACCGTGCCAAATGCAAGATCCCCCTGATCGGCCCGTGCGCGTGCCCCGGTAACATGATCCAAAATCCACGCAACCTTGGTTGCCGAGAAATATGGATCAATCAAAAGACCCGATTTCGCATTGACCGCTTCTTCAAGCTTGGGATCGCGTTTTTTTAGGTCATGACAAAGGGATGCCGTGCGACGGTCCTGCCAGACAATCGCGTTATAAATCGCCTTGCCGGTCTTGCGGTCCCAGACAACGGTTGTCTCGCGTTGGTTGGTGATGCCAATTGCGGCGACCTGCTTGATGTCAATGCGGCCCAATGCCTCTTTGCAGACGGCAACCACCGTATTCCACAGATCTTCCGGATCATGTTCGACCCATCCGCTATTGGGGAAATGTTGGGGAAATTCCTGCTGTGCGACAGAAACTGACTGGCCGTTTTCATTGAAGACAATCGCACGTGAACTTGTTGTTCCCTGATCAATAGCAAGGATATAGCGCGTTTCTGACATTTCTGTTTTCCTCCCGAGCCGGCAGTTTTCCTGCCATCCGACCCTGCATAATATCATGCGGTGAGCCTGTCTTTGCGACAAGGCCATTGGTTTTATCGCTCTATTTAGAAAAAAAATGCAGTGAAAAACAATTCGTTTTCGAAAATTTTTCTGCCTCTTGATCCCATCGACCTGTTTTAAAGGGAAAAATCTGTTCGGGCAAAACAGAACCCACACGGCAAAAACAACCACATGTGTTGCGGCATGTCTTTTGCAACGATTGCGCGAGAATGACTTCTAACCGGCATCTTTTTCCCATGGAGGGCTTGTATGGGCGTGTATGACACATTGATGAGCGTGACCAATACCGCGCAAAGCACCAAGGTTGCAGCCGAACAGGCGCGCACAATTGCATCAAACAGCCAGCCCCTTCCCGAAGACAAGAAGGAAGAAAATGCCGAGCTGGCCTATATCCGCGAACACGGCTTTACCACCTATGTAAAGGAAATCGAGGAACGTAAAATCGAAGAATTGCGCGCCAAGATCCTTAAAAGCATGGGGCTGGATGAAGAAACGCTTGCAAAAATGGATGCCGAAGATCGCCAGGCCATTGAAAAGGCCATTGCCGAAACCATTGAGCAACGCTTGAATGGCAACACCCTTGCCGAAGCAGAGCTTGGCGCATCCAAGGATGGCGACGAATCCCCAGACGAACGCCGTGACCGTTTACAGGCGCAGATCGCCTTTAACCCAAACATGTTTGATGTCTTTACCGAACTGCAAACAGAACTGCCTGCCGGATCAAGCCAGTCAATCACCGGCACACAGGAAGACAATGATCAAACTGCTGGCGCACGTAAAAAAGATATCTTTGCGGCCTGATTACCGGCCATAACACCCGCAAACGAATAAAGGGCGCTGCAAATTGCAGCGCCCTTCTTGTTGATCAGCAAAGTGTTGGTTGATTATTCGTCAACACCACCAATGCAAACATATTTGACTTCAAGGTAATCCTCGACGCCGTATTTGGAGCCTTCTCGGCCAACGCCAGACTGTTTGAAACCACCGAACGGTGCAACCTCGGTCGCCATCACACCGACATTCACCCCGACCAGGCCACTTTCAAGTCCCTCGGCCAGCTTCCAGATGCGCGAGATATCGCGCGAATAGAAGTAGGATGCCAAGCCGAACTCGGAATCATTGGCCATTTCAAGCACCTCATCATCGCTGCTAAAGCGGATCAGTGGTGCCATCGGACCAAAGGTTTCCTCGCGGAAGACGATCATGTCGCGGTTGGCATCGGCAATCACGGTCGGCTGGAAGAACGAACCACCTTTTTCATGACGCTTGCCACCGGTCAGGATACGGCCGCCCTTCGACAGGGCATCGGCCACCTGTTTTTCGACTTTTTCAACCGCCTTTTCATTGATCAGCGGACCAATCACAACACCATCGTCAAAGCCACTGCCAACCGGCATTTCGGCGACCTTGGCGGCGTATTTTTCAGCAAATTCATCATAGACCGCGTCATGAACAAACAGGCGGTTTGCACAAACACAGGTTTGACCGGCATTGCGGTATTTCGAGGCAATCGCCCCTTCGACCGCCGCATCAATATCGGCATCTTCGCAAACGATGAACGGGGCGTTGCCGCCAAGCTCAAGGCTGATTTTTTTGACCGTGTCGGCACACTGACGCATCAGCAAACGCCCAACCGGAGTCGAGCCGGTAAAGGTCAGCTTGCGTACCTTCGGGTTTTCGGTCATCTCGCCACCGATATCAACCGCTTCGCCGGTGACAATCGACAAAAGACCTTTTGGCAAGCCTGCACGTTCGGCCAAAATCGCCATGGCAAGCGCCGAATAAGGCGTTTCCATTGCCGGTTTCACCACCATCGCACAACCAACAGCAAGGGCCGGGGCCGCTTTACGCGTGATCATGGCGGTTGGGAAGTTCCAGGGCGTGATGGCCGCACATACACCGACCGGCTCCTTCAGAACCATCACACGGCGGCCTTCGGCAAAGGTCGGGATCACATCGCCATAGATGCGCTTGCCTTCTTCGGCAAACCACTGCAGGAAGCTTGACGCATAGGCGATCTCGCCCTTGGCTTCGGCAAGGGGCTTGCCCTGCTCGGCGGTCATCAGGGTCGCAAGATCATCCTGATTTTCCATCATCAGGTCATACCATTTCATCAAAATGGCTGAGCGTTCCTTGGCGGTGCGTTTTTTCCAAAGTTTCTGCGCCTTTTCGGCGACATCAACTGCGTGGGCCACGGCTTCCCGACCAAGCACCGGGACCGTGCCGATTACGTCGCCGGTCGCCGGATTGGTGACTTGTTCGGTTTTACCGTCTGGGGCATCGACCCATTCACCGCCGACATAGGCCTGCTGGGTGAACAATGACGGGTCTTTGAGCGAAATCATGTAAGTGCCTCCGGAAATCTTTAGTGGGAACGACAAGATCGGATACCTACCATCTAGTCTGCTCCGTAGTGGATGCCACATACTCGCGAGATATTTCTTCCGTGGCAATCGCAAACAGGGCCTGAGGACCGCTTTGCTAGAAGATTGCAATCAGATGCACCGCCGTGGCGTGTTTTAACAGAACCTTCGCTGAAAAGCGGTTTGGCGCTTGTTCCTGGCGCGCACATATCGCACACGCGCACCAAAGCAGCGTGGACAACGCAAAGCGCACTAATTTTTCATTTTCAACCGATTCCGATCGATCAATCCACCTGATCAAAACCGAAATAACGACCACTTTCACGAACCTGACCTGAAGATTTTAATAGAATATAGAGCAATAACAGTCTGTTAGACTCCCATTCACACAGTTCATTATCGAAAATTTCAAATCACTATAATTTTCGCTTGCAATTATTTTGGGGCGTTCGTAACGTTTATGAAAGAACAGAACGGCAGTTGAGAACAGCTGTCACAAATAAGAGCAATTGGGGAGGAAGCCGTTGCTCACTTCAGACACATACGACATCGCTGTTATCGGCGGTGGCATCAATGGTACCGGCATTGCGCGCGACGCTTCTGGCCGCGGGCTGAAGGTCTTTTTGTGTGAAAAAGATGACCTTGCTAGCGCGACGTCTTCGGCGAGCACGAAGCTGATCCATGGTGGTCTTCGCTATCTTGAACATTATGAATTCCGGCTGGTCCGCGAGGCGTTGATTGAACGCGAAGTTCTGCTGCGCGCCGCCCCGCACATTATCTGGCCGCTGCGTTTTGTTCTGCCCCACGTCAAGGGCCTGCGCCCGGCCTGGATGATCCGCCTTGGCCTGTTCCTATACGATCATCTGGGCGGGCGTGAAAAACTGCCCGGGTCAGAAGGCATCAAACTAAAATCCCACCCGGCAGGGGCACCGCTGGTCAGCGGTATGGACAAGGCATTTGTCTATTCCGATTGCTGGGTCCAGGACGCACGTCTTGTTGTTCTAAATGCCATGGATGCCCGCGATCGCGGCGCTGATATTGTTACACGTACCGAATGTGTGTCTGCCAAGCGCGACGGCGACCTTTGGGTCGTCACCACGCGCAACGTCGATGACGGGTCCGAACAAACGATCAAGGCCAAATCACTGGTCAATGCCGCCGGCCCCTGGTGCGCAGAACTTCTTGAAAATCGGGTCGAGGCCAAGAAGAAACAGGGCATTCGCATGGTTCAGGGCAGCCACATTGTGGTGCCAAAACTGTTTGACCATGACTATTGCTATATCTTCCAGAACCCGGACGGGCGGATTGTATTTGCCATCCCCTATGAGCAGGACTTTACCCTGATCGGCACGACCGATCGTGACTATAAGGGGGATCCGGCCAAGGTCGCCATCAGTGCGGATGAAACCAAATATCTGTGTGAACTGGCCAATACTTATTTCGAAAAGAAAATCACCACCGATGATGTCGTCTGGACCTATTCCGGTGTGCGTCCGCTTTATGGCGATGGCAGCGAAGACGCATCCCAGGTCACACGTGATTATGTTCTGGAAATCGACCGGGGCGATCACCCCGACAATGCTGCGCCGCTTCTAAACATCTATGGCGGCAAGATCACCACCTATCGCAAGCTTGCAGAATCCGCCATGAGCAAGCTGTGTCCGTTGTTGAAGAAAGATGATACGCGCTGGACGGCAACCAAGCCGCTGCCGGGTGGGGATATGCCCGATGCAGATTTCAAGCGTTACCTCACCGCGATGCAGCAGAAGTTTCCCTGGATTCCGGACGCACAAATCTACCGCTACGTGCAAAACTACGGCACACTCACCAATATGATCATTGGTGATGCCTCTGATCTGAATGGGCTTGGAACGCACTTTGGTGACGATGTATATGAGTGCGAATTGCGCTATCTGGTAGATCACGAATGGGCCAGAAAGGCCGACGATATTTTATGGCGTCGCTCCAAACTGGGGCTGCACCTATCGGATGAGACGCGTAATGCCATTGTCCAATGGTTCAAAACCGAACCGACATCAAAAAACACCGTGCAAACGGGCGAAGGAAACAGTGGAAAATGACCCTTACGCTTGAAAACATAACCAAGACCATGGGTGGGGAGACCCACATCGACGATGTGTCGATGACGCTGGAACCGGGATCATTCAACGTCCTTCTGGGACGGACCCTGGCCGGGAAAACCACCCTGATGCGGATCATGGCCGGGCTGGAACCTCCAACCACGGGCCGTATCCTTGTTGATAATGTCGATGTGACGGGCCAGGCTGTGCAAAAGCGCAATGTCGCCATGGTCTATCAGCAGTTCATCAACTACCCATCGATGAATGTCTTTGACAACATTGCGTCACCCTTGAAATTGCAAGGCGTGGACAAGTCCGAAATCGAAAAGCGTGTTCGCTCCACCGCGGAACTGATGCACATCGAACATCTTCTTGACCGCCTGCCACAGGAACTTTCCGGTGGTCAGCAGCAGCGCACCGCCATGGCGCGCGCCATGGTCAAGGATTGCAAGTTGCTGTTGCTCGATGAGCCGCTGGTTAACCTTGATTACAAATTGCGTGAAGAACTGCGCGAAGAAATCCCGAACCTTCTGGCCGAACGCGACACCATTGTTGTCTATGCCACGACCGAGCCGATGGAAGCCCTGTTGCTTGGCGGAAAATGTGCCGTGATGCATGAAGGTCGCATGACGCAGTTTGGCCCAACCACCGAGGTGTATCACAACCCGGCATGGGTTGAGACGGGGCTTATCTTCTCCGATCCGCCGATCAACCTTGTGGAAGCTGACGTGCGCGATGGCGCGATCTTTATGAAAAGCGGTCATCAAGTGCCCCTGACCGGGCATCTCGCGAACCTTGCGAACGGTAATTATACCCTTGGCATTCGTGCCAACCATCTTTCGGTTGATCCGACGGGTGACAATACGATTGCCATGCAGGGTCAGGTTGAACTTGCCGAAATCACCGGATCGGAAACCTTTGTGCACGTGCATTTCAATGACGTGTCCTGGGTGATTCAGGAAGAAGGCGTTCACAACCCGCGTCTGGGCGAAGCCACCCAATTCTATGTCGATCCGACACGTCTGTTTGCCTTTGATGCAAGCGGACAACTCGTGGCCGCCCCGCCGGTCGAAATATCAAACGGCAAAGCGGCGTGAGGGAAAGTAAGTAAAATGGCACGTATTGATCTTAAAAGCCTTGCGCATTCCTACTTCCCCGATCCGAAGACGGACGAGGATTATGCGCTCAGACGTATGGAACATGTTTGGGAAGATGGCGGTGCTTATGCACTTCTGGGTCCGTCAGGCTGTGGCAAGACCACGCTTCTCAACATCATTTCCGGTCTTTTGACCCCGTCACATGGTCAGGTCCTGTTTGATGGCAAGGATGTCACCCAACTGGCCCCGGAAGAGCGCAACATTGCGCAGGTTTTCCAATTCCCGGTGATCTATGACACCATGACGGTCTATGACAATCTGGCCTTCCCGCTGCGCAATCGCGGTATTGATGAAAAACGGGTCGATGCCCGTGTGCGCGAAATCGCAGGCATGCTGGATTTGACCGGGAAGCTCAAGCAAAAGGCACGCGGCCTTGGCGCAGATGAAAAACAGACGATCTCGCTTGGGCGTGGTCTGGTGCGCGACGATGTGTCGGCCATTCTGTTTGACGAACCGCTGACGGTGATTGACCCGCATCTGAAATGGGTTCTGCGCCGCAAGCTCAAGGAAATTCATAACAAGCTGCGCCCGACCATGGTGTATGTCACCCATGATCAGGTCGAAGCCCTGACGTTTGCCGACAAGGTCGTTGTCATGTATGGCGGCAAGGTCGTGCAGTTGGGCACCCCGCAGGAACTGTTTGAAAACCCGGCCCATACCTTTGTCGGGTATTTCATCGGCAGTCCGGGCATGAACATCATGGATTGCAAAATCGATGATGGGGCTGCCTGGGTTGATGGTCAGCGGATCGGTCTTTCGGACCGCCACCTTGAGGCCATTTCGAAACAAAGCGGCAAGATTGAACTGGGCATTCGCCCCGAATTCCTGACCCTTGAAACCGGCACGGACACCAAGGGCCCAGGGGGAGACGGGAGCGGAGTTGAAGTCAACATCACCAAGGTCGAAGACCTTGGCCAGTTCAAAATTGCAACGACCCGTTTCGGGGCATCTGAAATCAAGGTCAAGCTTGGCGAAGACGAACAGGTGACCGGTCAGTCCGGCGTTCTGCGTTTTGCGCCGGAATGGACCAAGCTTTACGCCGACAGTCAGTTGGTCGCGTAAGGGGGGATGGGGAAATGAACAAGATTACCAACAACAAGGCCTGGTTCCTCGTCCTGCCAGTGTTCTTTATCGTTGCCATCAGTGCGATCATTCCGCTGATGACGGTCGTGAACTATTCGGTTCAGGACATCTTTGATCCGCAGACGCGTTTCTTTGTTGGCACCGAATGGTTTGAACAGGTTCTGGCAGACCGCCGTCTGCATGACGCGCTGATCCGTCAGATCGTCTATACCATGAGCGTTCTATTCATCGAAGTTCCGCTGGGCATTGCGGTTGCACTGACCTTGCCGCGCAACGGCTGGGGCGTTTCGGCATCGATGGTTTTGCTCGCGCTGCCGCTGCTTATTCCATGGAACGTGGTTGGCACCATCTGGCAGATCTTTGGCCGTGCAGACATCGGTCTGGGTGGCTATGTGATCAATCTGATGGGCATTGACTATAACTACGCCCAGAACCCGATGGATGCCTGGCTGACCGTTCTGGTCATGGATGTCTGGCACTGGACCAGCCTGATTGTGCTGCTGTGCTATGCGGGTCTGCGTTCCATCCCGGATGCCTATTATCAGGCTGCCAAGATTGATGGTGCGTCGCGCTGGGCCGTGTTCCGCTTTATTCAGCTGCCCAAGATGCAGTCGGTTCTCGTGATCGGTGTTTTGCTGCGCTTCATGGACAGCTTCATGATTTATACCGAACCGTTCGTCCTGACAGGTGGCGGCCCGGGTAACGCAACCACCTTCCTCAGCCAGTTCCTGACACGGATGGCAGTCGGTCAGTTTGACCTTGGTCCTGCTGCGGCCTTCTCGCTGGTCTACTTCCTGATCATTCTGCTGGTTTGCTGGGTTTTCTATACCGTCGTGATGAACGCCGGAAAGCAGGGGGAACAATAAAATGCAGTTCCAGAAACGACATATCGGACTTCTTCTTTATATTCTGTTCCTGTTGCTGCCGATCTATTGGCTGTTCAACATGTCGATCAAGACCAATACGGAAATCCTGGGCGCAATGACCCTGTTCCCGGACAATCCGACATTGGCAAACTATGCTACGATCCTGACCGATCCGGCGTGGTACACGGGCTATATCAACTCGATGATCTATGTCGGGATCAATGTGGTGATTTCATTGCTTGTGGCCCTGCCAGCGGCCTATGCCTTCTCGCGGTTTAACTTTACAGGCGACAAGCATCTGTTTTTCTGGCTTCTGACGAACCGCATGGCACCGCCGGCCGTGTTCCTGCTGCCGTTTTTCCAGCTGTATTCAAGTGTCGGGCTGTTTGACACCCATATTGCTGTGGCACTTGCGCACTGCCTGTTTAACGTGCCGCTTGCGGTCTGGATCCTTGAAGGTTTCATGTCGGGTATTCCAAAGGAAATCGATGAAACCGCCTATGTCGACGGTTATTCGTTCCCGCGCTTCTTTACCACGATCTTCATTCCGCTGATCAGATCAGGCATCGGTGTGACAGCCTTCTTCTGCTTTATGTTTAGCTGGGTGGAACTTCTTCTGGCGCGCACACTGACCTCGGTTGAGGCCAAACCGATTGCCGCCACCATGACCCGTACCGTTTCGGCATCGGGTCTGGATTGGGGTGTTTTGGCCGCAGCTGGCGTTTTGACAATTGTCCCGGGCGCCTTGGTGATCTGGTTCGTTCGCAACTACATCGCCAAAGGTTTCGCGATGGGTCGCGTGTAATCGGAAAACAGGAGGAATATCAAAATGGCATGGATGGCCTGGACCCCGATTACCGCAGCATTTTTCAGCTGCATCATCCTGATGCTGATCGGGATGGGAGTTTGGCAAGCGGTTTCACCGACCGTACCGCGACGTGGCTTTTTGCCACTGACCACCACACGCGGTGATCGCCTATTTATCAGTTTGTTGGGCGCTGCCTACATTCATCTGGGCTGGCTGGCATTTACCGATGCCGCCCTTTGGATCGGCTCCATCATCGCACTTGTCTGGCTCATCATTGTGATGCGCTGGGGGTAGAAATCCGAGGCGGTACCGCGTCCTACAGCGGTGCCGTTTCGTTCGTACTCGTCACGTTGGGTTGTCCGTCTTCCCCCAACGTTGATGACCGGTTTTACCGGATGAGCAATAAGGAAGACGACCAGGGAGAAAACGATATGTTCGTTAAAGCCAAAGGCGCTACAAGCGTTGTTAAAGGCAGCGCTATTGCAGTCGCCCTTGGTCTTGCTGTGCTGGCAAACCCGGCCATGGCAGACCAATATACCGACGCAGCGAAGAAATGGATCGATAGCGAATTTCAGCCGTCGAGCCTGAATAAAGATGCCCAGATGGCCGAACTCGAATGGTTCATCAAAGCCGCAGAACCGTTCCGCGGCATGGACATCAACGTGGTGTCGGAAACCATCACCACGCACGAGTATGAGTCCAAGGTTCTGGCGAAGGCTTTCTCGGAAATCACCGGGATCAACATCACCCATGACCTGATCGGTGAAGGCGATGTGATCGAAAAACTGCAGACTCAGATGCAGTCGAACCGCAACATCTATGATGCCTTCATCAATGACTCGGATCTGATCGGGACCCACGCGCGCTATGACGCCGTTGTGCCGCTGACCGACTGGATGGCTGGCGACGGTGCTGATGTTACCTCCCCGACCCTGGATCTCGATGACTTCATCGGTCTGTCCTTCACCACCGGTCCGGATGGCAAGCTTTATCAGCTTCCTGACCAGCAGTTCGCGAACCTTTACTGGTTCCGCTATGACTGGTTCCAACGTGAAGACCTGCAGGCGCAGTTCAAAGAAAAGTATGGCTACGACCTTGGCGTTCCGGTCAACTGGTCGGCATACGAAGACATCGCCGAATTCTTCACCAATGACGTTGGTGAAATCGACGGTGAAAAAGTCTATGGCCACATGGACTATGGTAAAAAAGATCCGTCACTCGGTTGGCGCTTCACCGATGCGTGGCTGTCGATGGCTGGTGCTGGCGACAAGGGCATCCCGAACGGCCTTCCGGTCGACGAATGGGGTATCCGTGTTGAAGGTTGCGCACCGGCAGGTTCAAGCGTAACCCGTGGCGGTGCTGCAAACGGCCCGGCAGCTGTTTATGCCCTGACCAAATACATCGATTGGCTTAAGGCTTATGCTCCGCCAGAAGCGGCTGGCATGACCTTTGGTGAAGCTGGTCCGGTTCCGGCACAGGGCCAGATCGCACAGCAGATCTTCTGGTACACCGCCTTTACCGCCGACATGGCGAAAAAAGGTACCCCGGTTGTGAATGACGATGGCACGCCGAAATGGCGTATGGCGCCGTCCCCGCATGGCCCGTACTGGGAAGAAGGCATGAAGCTTGGTTATCAGGACGTGGGTTCCTGGACGCTGATGAAGTCCACCCCGATTGAGCGCCGCAAAGCTGCATGGCTCTATGCACAGTTCACCACCTCGAAAACCGTATCGCTGAAAAAGACCCTTACCGGTCTGACACCGATCCGTCAGTCTGACCTGGATACCCAGGCCATGACCGACATCGCGCCCAACTGGGGTGGTCTGGTTGAATTCTATCGTTCCCCGGCCCGTGTTCAGTGGTCGCCGACCGGTACCAACGTTCCGGATTATCCGAAACTGGCACAGCTCTGGTGGCAGAACGTTGCCGAAGCTGTTACCGGCGAACGGACCCCGCAGGAAGCCATGGACAACCTTGCGACCTCCATGGACCGTGTTCTGCAGCGTCTTGAGCGTGCAGGTATCGGTGGCGAATGCGCACCGAAGCTGAACGAAGAGCGTGATGCACAATACTGGTACGACCAGCCGGGTGCACCGAAACCGCTTCTCGACAACGAAAAACCGCAGGGTGAGACCGTCAAATACGACGATCTGATCGCGGAATGGCGTGCAGCCCAGTAATTCGGGCTACACTACTGGGGGTGTCGGGGGTGATTTATTCATCCCCGACCGTCCCTCCACCCTGATTGCACTCCTTTAAAATTCATATTGCCCACGCGTATTCCATTAGGTCATTGCACCCACGAAAACCCAAGACATCCGAAAAACGGATGCGCATATCCCACACAGGGATGTCTGCCCAACAGAAAAGAAAACACTGGGCACGACAGGGAGGAAACAGTGAATACCGCTATCAAAAAACGTCGCGCTGGCCTTGGCATTCAAGGTCGGCTCATGGCTTCTTTTGCCTTGATTCTGGTTCTGGCCGGAATTTCATCGGCCGTGTCCTGGGTTTCATTTGGCAACAGTCGCGATCTTGTTGCTGACATCACAACCGACAGCCTGCCATCCATCATTCGTCAGATGGAATTGGCGATGAATGGCGTCGGACTGGCCGCACAGGCCCCTGTTCTTGCCGCGTCGCGCGATACCGAAGAACTGGCTGCGACCGAAGCCCGGCTGGATCAACTGATCGCCGATGCCCGCGCCCGACTTCAGCAAATCACGGACGCGAACCCGGACTCCATCATCATTGACCTTGCTGCACGCAACAACGGCGAAGGCAACGCGGTTGGCACAGTTGACGCCAGCGAAATCAGCGACACGACAGATGCCACCTCCGACGTCACAGTCACCACTGACGTCGAAACAGACAGTGACGCTGCAGAAATTGCGGTGGCGGAGTCAGAACTCGTCGATGCCATTGTTATCCTAACAGAACACCTTGATAACATCGTCACCGGGCGTGAAAACCTTCATGACCTGACCACCCAACGCCTTGAGATCGAAAAACGGCGTGGTGACCTGACGCTTGATATGGTTTTCGCCTATGCCGATTTGTCGGAATTCCTCAACCCGCTGGTCGAAATCGTTGATCTGGATGTTTCGCGCGGGGTTTCACGGGTTGGAAATGGCAACAGTGACGCAGCTGCAAAGCTTGAAGAAACCATCGCATTTTCACAGTTGATCGCGGAAATCCGCGCCAATGTGAACCTTGCCTTTGGCATGTTGACTGCGGCCATCGCGGTGCCCGAAGGCGAAGCCATGGACGAAGTCCGCAATCAATGGAGCTGGGCGGAGCTTCGCATCACTGACGCACTTGAAGAATTGCCCGATAATGATGACGGAAACCGTATCCGTGATCTTGCCAAGGCGTTGTTGTCTTTTGGCACGGGGCGCAACAGTGTCTTTGATCTGCGCGAAACCGAATGGGATAATCAGTACGAAACCGAACAAACCCTTGATGCCACCCTGACCACCGCCGAAGCACTTTCGAAGTCGATCACCCTCATGGTCGAACAGAAACGTGATGAGGTTGACGCCAATGCCAGCGGTGCGCTCAACCAGGTTGTCAAGGATCAGCGCCTTATTGCAA
The DNA here is from genome assembly GCF_000763295.1 of Thalassospira australica. Classification (GTDB taxonomy): domain Bacteria; phylum Pseudomonadota; class Alphaproteobacteria; order Rhodospirillales; family Thalassospiraceae; genus Thalassospira; species Thalassospira australica. The sequence continues at coordinate 25,324 of NZ_JRJE01000020.1, forward strand.
TCATTGGGATCGCGGTGTTGGTGATCTCGCTTCTGATCATGCTGTTCTATGTTCGCGGGAATCTGATCAAACGATTGCTTCGGGTGATTGATGGCATGCGACAGGTCGCCAATGGCGATCTATCGACCGAGGTCAAAGACAATGGCCGCGATGAAATCGGGCGTATGGCTGAAATCCTTGGTCAGTTCCGCGAAACCAGTCTTGCCGCCAATCAGGCAGAGGAAAAAGTCGCCCGCGAACGAGAACATGCTGAAACCGAACGCCGCCGTGCGATGCTTGATCTCGCGGATGCGTTTGAAGCATCGATCATGCAAGTCGCCGAAGGTGTCGCCCGCGAAGCCGAAAACATTCAAACGACATCCAATCAGGTACGGGACCGCGCACAGGTGGCATCGACCAACGCCACCGGTGTTGCCGGTGCGTCCGAAGAAATTTCGATCAACATGGCATCGGTTTCCGATGCAACCCAATCCTTGTCTGAACGGGTGCGCGACACCGGCCTGCGTGCTCAAAAATCAGTCGGGGCAGCCACCAGCGCAGTTGATGCCGCACAGCGTACAAACGCTACAATGCATGAACTTGAAAACGGCGCACAGGAAATCGGAGAAATCCTGAGCCTTATTCAGGATATCGCAGCCCAGACCAACCTTCTTGCACTTAATGCCACCATTGAGGCTGCCCGTGCGGGCGAAGCAGGCAAAGGCTTTGCCGTTGTCGCCCAAGAAGTCAAAAACCTTGCCAACCAGACCGGTACCGCGACCGACCGCATTTCTGAACGGATCAATGAAATCCAGTCAACCACCGGGGTTGCAGTTCAGGCTATTGCTGAAATTCGCGACAGCATCAATGGCATTCATGAAACCGTTGGCGAGATGTCCGATGCGGTAACCGAACAACAGGAATTCGTTGCCGAAATCGCCAGCAACGTCGAACAATCCGCCACCGCTGCCAGCGAGATGAATGGCACCATCGCACAGGTCAGCACGGCGGCTGATGACAACCTTGATGCCGTCGACGGGTTGCGCGATGCGACCGGGCGCCTGCGCCATCAATCCGATGATCTTGGCAACCGCGTGCGCGATTTCCTAAACACAATCCGATCCGAGCAACCAGAAAGTCAAAAATCCTCCCTGCAGTAGAGCAAACTTGCCGGGACAAACAGACCCGATCAAACGCCGAATGGTTCTTTTGTCCCGGCACTTTTTTTACCCTTGCTGCAAACAGAGTACAAAAATGATAAACGAGATTTCATGACACATATTATTGCCCGCTTATCAAAATCGTTCGCGAACAGCATTTCATCCCCGATCTGTCCAGCGACATTGGTCATGACAGCGCTTATGGCATTTTGCGCACCAACCATTGCCAGCGCATCTTCTGCTCTTGATGATGGTATCAATGCTTATCGTCATGGGGACTTTGAAAAGTCGGCAGGTATTTTTTCATCTCTTGCCAAAAACGGCGATGCCACCGCGCAGTATCTTCTGTCCTGTCAGACCATCAATGGCGTTGGCGTAACCGCCGACGAGGATGCGGGCTGGGCTCTGATGGAACAGGCATCTGACAGCAACAACCCTGACGCCAGCGTTGTCATGGCTAGGCGTCTTGAAGCCATGGGGGCGGATAAGGCCGATATTCGCGACCTCTATACCGTTGCCGCCCAACAAAACAACACACAGGCGATGCTGTGGCTGGCGCTCGATGCGCTGGATCGCGGCGAAGCGACAAAGGCCGAGGCCCATCTGAAACAGGCCTGGGAACTTGGCGATCCGCGTGCCGCCACCCTGCTTGCCAACCGGTTTGCCAAAAGCGATATTGATCGCCTGACCTATTTGCGTCGCGCCGCCCAACACGGCGAAATGCGTGCAGCCGCCTATCTTGCCGAAGAAGCCCGCACCGTTGATGACAAGGCCGAAGCCGTTGGCTGGTGCGCGATTGCGACCGGCATGCCCGGCCATAACGAAGATGTGGACTGGAAAACCATCGGCGATGCCGTCGAGGAAAACTGCGGCAAGTTTGACAAGGACCTTGAACCCAAAGACCGGGCAGCCAACCGCGAACGGGTTGATCAGTTTTTGGCCAGATTCTTTGCAGACTACGAACCTTGGCAGCCGTGGCGCGCCTGTGCGGTTGACTAACCCTGCCCTGTCAACGCCCCGGCAAACGCGCGGTTAATCAGCTTCAGATCATCCGGCGTATTGACGTTGGTAAAGGGTTCCAGTCCGGCAACGCGGTCCTCAAACACCACCCGCGGCGCATCAAGTGCCTGCAACGGGCCGCGCACGCGGCGATTATCGTTTGCCAGAAAATCCGCGATGACTTTGGTGGCATCGCGGTGCCAGATGCTTGAAAGGTAATGGTCACGGTCGGCGTGGCTGGCATAGGCCGCCTTCGCCCCGACACCTTCGGCAACAGTCAGCAAGCGGCCCACCATATCAAGCGGCACAACCGGGCAATCGACCGGAAACGTCATCAACCATTCTATACCGTTCGGCAAGGCGTTCAGTCCTGCCATCACCCCACCAAGCGGCCCCTGCCCCGGTTCGGGCACGTCTGCCACGACAGGCACATCATAGTCGCCAAAGGCATCCGCCCCAGCATTGGATGAAATCATCACATGGCTACATTGTGAACGTGCGACATCAATCACATGCGCAATCAGCGTTGTGTCACCAAACGCCCGAAACGGCTTGTTCCCGCCCATACGGCGCCCTTCGCCACCGGCAAGCACAAGACCGGCGATTTTCGCTGAGACAGGACGATGATTTTTTGCCGACATGAGTTTGCACCGTTCCGATTCAGGGTCAGGACACCATAACAGTATTGTCTGAATGGCAATTGTCTATCGGCTATTTTTTACCTATATCTTCCCAAGCACAATGGTGGCCTTGATCCAAAAGGCACCCCGAATGCCGGACGACCGGCATTCGCCATCAGATCACCGGGGACGGCCCCTTTTTAAAGGAGGCCGACAATGGCCTGGATTGCATTATTTATCGCTGGCGTTCTGGAAGTTTGCTGGGCATCTGGCCTGAAATATTCCGAAGGTTTCACCAAACCCGTCCCGACCGTCTTCACCCTTGTCACCATGGCCGGAAGCTTCTGGCTTTTGGCCCTTGCCATGCGCACCATTCCTCTGGGGACGGCCTATGCCATCTGGACCGGGATTGGCGCTGTTGGCGCGGTGATTTTTGGCATTGTCATGCTTGGCGAAGCAGCAAGCATCGGGCGTTTGGTCGCGATTTGCATGATCCTTGGTGGGATTATCATGCTGAAAATATTCAGCCCTGCCTGACGGCTTAATGCATCGCGTACATACAAACCGGGGCAGCCATTGACTGCCCCGGTTTTTCGTTCTGTCGGTGCGGCGTGGGTTAAACGCCAGCCGGAATGCCTTTGCGCTCGACCTTACGAGGCGACGTAATTTCTTTCCATTTGGAAAGCGCCTTATTCACCGCCGGATAAGGTTCGCGGGCGATGAATTCACCGTCACCACATTTGGCAACAACAACACCTTCTTCGGCAGCAATGCGACCACGACTGATGGTGTAACGCGGAAGGCCGGTGACATCGATGCCTTCGAACACGTTGTAGTCAATCGCAGACTGCTGGTGTTTGGCGGTGATGGTTTTCGATGCCTTCGGATCCCACACCACAAGATCGGCATCCGCCCCGACAAGGATTGCCCCTTTACGCGGATAGATGTTGAGGATCTTGGCAATGTTGGTCGAAGTCGCGGCCACGAATTCATTCGGGGTCAGACGACCGGTACCCACACCATAAGTCCACAGAAGCGGCATGCGGTCTTCAAGGCCACCGGTCCCGTTCGGGATTTTGGTGAAATCGCCAACGCCCATGCGTTTCTGTTCGGTAGTAAACGCACAGTGGTCGGTGGCAACAACCTGAAGGCTGCCAGATGCCAGGCCATTCCACAATCCATCCTGATGTTCCTTGCTGCGGAACGGCGGGGACATCACGCGACGTGCAGCGTGATCCCAATCGGTGTTTTTATATTCGCTGTCATCAAGAATAAGATGCTGGATCAGCGGTTCACCAAACACACGTTTGCCATTGGCGCGCGCACGACGGATGGCTTCATGGGCCGGTTCGCAAGATACATGGACGATATAAAGCGGCACATTGGCCATATCGGCAATCATGATCGCACGGTTACAGGCCTCGCCTTCGACATCGACGGGGCGGGAATAGGCATGGGCCTCTGGCCCGTTATTGCCTTCGGCCAAAAGTTTCGCCTGAAGCGTTGCAACAACGTCACCGTTTTCAGCATGAACAAGTGGCATCGCCCCCAGTTCCGAGCAGCGCGAGAAAGATGCGAACATTTCGTCATCATCGACCATCAGCGCGCCCTTATAGGCCATGAAGTGCTTGAAGGTATTGATGCCTTTTTCCTGCACGACGGTCTTCATTTCGTCAAAGACCTGCTCGCTCCACCAGGTGATCGCCATGTGGAAGGAATAGTCACATACTGCCTTGGATGATTTGTTATCCCACGCCTGCAGTGCTTCAAGCAGCGACTGGTTCGGGGCCGGCAGGCAGAAATCGACCACCATGGTCGTGCCACCGGCAACAGCTGCCTTGGTGCCACTTTCGAAATCGTCTTCGGAATAGGTGCCCATAAAGGGCATTTCCATATGGGTGTGCGGATCAATCCCGCCGGGCATCACATAGCAGCCGTCGGCGTCGATCACCTTGTCCCCGGTCAGGTTGTCCCCAATGGCGGCGATTTTGCCGTCTTCGACGAGGATATCGGATTTATATGTCAAATCGGCGGTAACAATGGTTCCGCCACGAATAACCATGGACATGGGTGGCTCCTTGTCTGTCTGAAGGGCGAAAAGTTGCGGGCCATCCCGGCATTTCGTCCCGTTTTCTCCCAAACACCCTGAGGGTATTTAATCTCGTCAATTTCAGAAGGTATCCCACCCGGCGAGGTCCCCGCCGGGTGGTCAAAGATCACAAGATGATCAAATTACATCGCGTCGGTCACAGCATGCGTCCAGGCACCTTCCGGTTCCTTGGTGATCACCGGATCGGAGCCGCCCGAAAGCAGGCTGTCGACGGTGCGCTGATAAGCGGCTTCGTCAAGAACAGCACTGTCGCCAAGCAGTTTGGCAATTTCGGTCATCATGCGGACCTGATGTTTTTCGGTCTGCGCACCGGTCATGTCGTTATCCAAAACGATCATGGCGGCGTCTTCCGGGTTTTCTTTTGCCCACATCCAGCCCTTCATGCTGGCATCGACAAAACGTGCCATCTTGTCAACGAACGCCGGGTCCGAAAGATTGTCTTCAAGCACATACAGACCATCTTCAAGGGTTGCGACACCCTGATCTTCGTATTTGAAAACATTAAGTTCTTCTGCCGGGATGCCAGCATCAAGAACCTGCCAATACTCGTTGTAGGTCATGGTCGACACACAGTCGGCCTGCTTCTGGATCAGCGGATCAACGTTAAAGCCCTGCTTGAGAACCGTCACGCCACCATCACCCCCGTCAGTCGGAATGCCAAGCTTCGACATCCAGCTCAAGAACGGATATTCGTTACCAAAGAACCAGACGCCAAGCGTGCTGCCGGGGAAATCATCCGGGCCTTCAATCCCGGTTTCCTTGCGGCACGTCAGCATCATGCCCGATTTGGCGAACGGCTGGGCGATATTGACCAGCGGCACACCTTTTTCGCGCGATGCCAATGCAGACGGCATCCAGTCAATGATCACATCCGCACCACCACCGGCAATCACCTGCGGCGGCGCAACATCCGGCCCGCCCGGATTGATGGTGACGTCAAGATCGGCTTCTTCGTAGAAACCTTTGTCCAGTGCCACATAGTACCCCGCGAACTGAGCCTGTGTGACCCATTTAAGCTGCAGGGTCACTTCGTCTGCTGCCATCGCAGAAAACGAAGCCAGCCCGAAACTCAACCCCATTGCAGTCGAAATCAATTTATTCATTCGTCGATGTCTCCTCAGGTTGTAGTCAAGTCCTCCCGGTGGGTCGTCTTGTTTTGTGCCTTTAATGGCGACGTACCCGAAATGACGGATGCCATGACGTCGCTTTTCTCTCGATATAAGCCACAGCCCCGTAAAAGGCGGTCCCTGCAAGGGCCGCCAATGCGATTTCCGCCCAAACCATATCGATGTTCATCCGGCCGACCTCGGTCGAGATGCGGAAGCCCATACCAACAATCGGGGTGCCGAAAAATTCGGCGACGATTGCGCCAATCAGCGCAAGCGTGGAATTGATTTTAAGTGCGTTGAAAACAAACGGCATCGCCGCCGGCAAGCGCAGTCGGAAAAGCGTCGACCAATAGCCCGACGCATAGGTCGCCATCAGATCCTTTTCCAGCTTCCCGGCCGCATTCAACCCGGTAACCGTATTTACCAGCATCGGGAAGAAGGTCATGATCACGATCACGGCGGCCTTGGATTGCCAGTCAAAGCCAAACCACATCACCATGATCGGCGCGACACCAATGATCGGCAGGGCCGAAACCATATTCCCCAGCGGCAAAAGTCCGCGTTTGAGAAACGGCACACGATCCACCGCAATCGCGACGATAAAGGCCGATCCACATCCCATGACATAGCCGCTCAGAACAGCCTTCACGAAGGTCTGATAGAAGTCGGCTGCCAGGATGTCGGTCGAATTGACAAAGCGTTCGCCAATCATGCTGGGCGGCGGCAAAAGAACCTGCGGCACGCCAAATCCCGACACCAGAACTTCCCACAGGAACAAAAGCCAAACCCCAAATGCAATGGGCACCGTGATGTTGGCGACATGTTGTTTGGTGGGTTCAAGGCTGCGGAAATTGGCAATCACATCAATCCCGCGCCAGACAAACGCCCAAAGCGAGATGATAAACAACCAGAACCCAAGCCCGGCATATCCGGCAACCCCGTATTCATACAGAACACGGGTCGCCTGCCAGCACCCAAATACCGCAATGGCAAGGATGACAACACCGGCCTTGACCGATTTCACGCCAAGCCATGTGAAGGCCGCACCGGCAATCACACATAGCGCCATGGCAATCGCCAGGCCCGGAATATCCCCGACAAAGGCAACCTGCTTTCCGGTATCGGAATCAACACCGGAAAGTGGAAAGATCAGCGCCAGAAGAGCTGCAATCGCGGCCACCAGACAGAATCTATCAAGTTTCATCTGGGTCATGCCTTTACCCCCATGCGAACAAGGACACGACGTTCAATCCATCCAACGATCACCACCAGAAGGGCGGCAACAAAGGCCGCTGTCAGAAGCGCCGACCAGATTTGAATGGTTTGTCCATAGTACGACCCTGCGAGCAAACGCGCACCAAGTCCTGCCTGGGCACCGGTCGGCAGTTCGCCAACGATGGCCCCGACCAGACTGATCGCAATCGCCACCTTCAGGCTGGCGAACAGATACGGCATGGCCGATGGCAACCGCAATTGCCAGAATGTCTGCCATTTCGAAGCATTATAGGTCCGCATCAGGTCAAGCTGGATCACCTGCGGGGATCGAAGCCCCTTAACCATGCTGATCGTGACCGGGAAGAAACACAAATAGGTCGAAATAACCGCCTTTGGCACCAATCCCTTGATCCCGATTGCCCCCAGAACAACGATGATCATCGGTGCGATGGCAAGGATGGGAATGGTTTGCGATGAAATCACCCACGGCATCAGGCTTTTTTCCAGCGTCATGACATGAACAATGCCGACAGCCAGAAGAACACCCAGCAATGTTCCAATCCCGAACCCAAGCAGGGTCGAGGAAAGCGTCACCCAGCTGTGATAAACCAGCGACCGCTTGGATGTGATCTTGATGGCAAAGATGGTTTTATACATCTCGACCGCCACCTGATGGGGGGCGGGCAGGATCGGGCGATCCTGTGCCAGGGTATCTTCGATCAACTGGCCCGTGGTCCAGGCCTGATCGGCCCGTTCGTAACGGTCAATCTGGGTGGGCGCATTCATGAAGACCGCACCGACATACCACAGAACAAAAAGAGCAAGCAAAACAACGCAGACCGGCCCGGTTTGACCCGACATCATGCGTGTCCAAAGCGATGGTCCGGCAACAGCGCCGGTCATGGTGGCAGAATTACTCGTCATTGCTGTGCCCCGCGCGCAGCCCTTCACGAACCCGGTGGGCAATCTCGAGGAATTCCGGCGTTTCGCGGATATCGAGTGTCCGGTCTTTCGGGAAGTTGGTTTCGATCACATCAATGATACGTCCGGGACGCGGTGACATGACGACAATCTTGCTTGAAAGATACACCGCCTCGGGGATCGAATGGGTGACAAACGCGACCGTTTTGTTGGTCCGCGCCCACAGCTTCAACAGCTGTTCGTTCAGATGGTCACGGACGATCTCGTCAAGGGCACCGAACGGCTCATCCATCAACAGCAAATCGGCATCAAACGACAATGCACGCGCAATCGATGCACGTTGCTGCATGCCCCCTGAAAGCTGCCATGGGAATTTCTTTTCAAACCCGTTCAGCTCAACCAGCTTGAGCGCTTCCTGCGCACGTTTGACCCGTTCTTCCTTGGAAAGTTCCATGATTTCCAGCGGCAGGGTCACATTGCGTTCGATGGAACGCCACGGCAGCAAGGCGGGTGCCTGAAACACATAGCCATATGCACGCTGTTCGCGGGCGGCCTCGGGTGACACACCATTGATGGAAATATGACCATCCGTGGCACGTTCCAGATCGGCAATCACACGCAAAAGCGTGGTTTTGCCACAGCCAGACGGGCCGATAAAGGAAACGAAATCGCCCTCCTCGATGGTCAGATCGACCTCGGAAAGCGCGTAAACAGGACCATCTGCCGTTTGAAACGTCAGCGACAGGTTTTTGATATCAACAACGGCGTTCTTTGATGCGGGCATCTCGGCAACATTATTGACGACTTCTTTTAGCGTCATGGGGTTTCCCCTGATCGTATGTCTCTCTTCCGCACCAGAAACGGTATTCTTCTGGCACGACCTATTGGAAGCCTCCTTCAGGGACGTTGCCCTGAACCTTGCCAACATTCAAACAGATGCACTTTGGGCATCTGCCCGGTCATTGCCGGGATGGCGGATGTTTTCGCGCCGATGTTGGTCAAGGCAAAACGGCGAGCAGCATTTTGACCGCTCGCCGGTATCAAAAATCAGTTCCCGTCCGTCAAACGGGTATAGGTTGACGGGCGACGATCGCGGAAGAACTGCCAGTTATTGCGAATTTCGCGGACCATCGACATATCCATGTCATGGACCAGCAATTCATCCTGATCGCGTGATGCCTGTGCTTCGATCTCGCCACGCGGATTGACGAAATAGCTCTGACCGTAAAATTCACCAATATCCCACGGGGCTTCTGTACCCACGCGGTTGATCGCACCGATAAAGCAGCCATTGGCCACCGCCGATGCAGGCTGTTCGAGTTTCCAGATATATTCCGAAACCCCGGCAACGGTTGCCGACGGATTGACGATATATTCCGCCCCGTTAAGTGCCAGCGCACGCCAGCCTTCCGGGAAGTGGCGATCATAGCAGATATAAACGCCAAGCTTGCAATATTGGGTATCAAAGACCGGCCAATCCGATGCGCCCGGCTTGAAGAAGAATTTCTCCCAGAAACCGGCGACATGCGGGATATGGGTTTTGCGGTATTTCCCAAGGTAGGTCCCGTCAGCGTCGATCACGGCAGCAGTGTTGTAATACACACCGGTGATGTCTTCCTCATAGATCGGAACAACGATCACCATTTTGTATTTGGCTGCCAGTTCACACATCAGCTGCGTGGTGGGGCCATCGGGGATTTTTTCCGCGGCTGCATACCATTTCTTGTCCTGACTGGGACAAAAATACGGCTGGGTGAATACTTCCTGAAAGCACAGGACCTGGACACCTTTTTTGGCTGCCTCTTCAATATAGGGCAGGTGCGCCTCGATCATGGCCTGGCGGATTTCTTCGGGGGTCTGATCGGTTGAACCTTTCAGGCTCATTTGAATCAGGCCGCCTCTCAGCATCGACATCCGAGATACCTCCTTGATCTGATATTTTTATGTCCGTTTGCCGGCTTATGCCGATCTTTGGACTTATGTCCTTTCGCGCCCCAAGAACCCTGTTTGTTTTTTTAAGGGTCCATTCCCAGACGGGACGCGATTGGAAAAATCGCGAAACAGATGTTTCCTCCGCAGCGTTACAGAACCGTTTTCTTTTTTGGTTCCGTAAGCCAGTACCCCCTGCCCGTTTGAAACAGGCAGGGGGCAATTTCTTCGATCTTAATCGATCTCTTTAAGCACTTCGCGCAGCGTACCAAACAGCTGATCAATGTGTGATTTTTCAATGATCAGCGGCGGCGACAGCGCAATAATATCTCCTGTGGTCCGGATCAGAATACCCTTCTCGAACGCCTTGAGGAAGGCATTGAAGGCACGCTTGGTCGGGAAACCTTCAATCGGCTCCAGCTCGATCGCGCCGATCAGGCCCAGATTACGCACATCCTTGACCAGCGGCAGGTCAATCAGGCTGTGAACCGCATCTTCCCAATACTGACCAAGTTCCTTGCCCTTGCCATACAGACCTTCGTCTTCATAGGTCTCAAGCGTTGCCATGGCCGCAGCACAGGCAACCGGGCTTCCGGAATAGGTATAGCCGTGGAACAACTCGATCATGTTGTCCGGGCCGGTCATGAAGGCATCGTGAATATCGTCGGTGGCAAATACGGCCCCCATCGGAATGGTACCGTTGGTAAGCCCCTTGGCGGTCGTGACCAGATCAGGCTGCACACCAAAGTAATCCACGGCAAACGGCGCACCGAGGCGACCGAAACCGGTGATGACTTCATCAAAGATCAGCAAAATGCCGTGCTTGGTGCAGATCTCGCGCAGGCGTTCAAGATAGCCTTTTGGCGGGATCAGAACACCGGTGGAACCGGCAACAGGTTCAACAATCACGGCTGCGATTGTTGATGGATCATGCAATGCGCAGATGCGTTCCAGATCATCGGCAAGGAAGGCGCCATGTTCGGGCATGCCACGGGTTACGCCATTTTCTTCTGGCAAATAGGTGTGACGCATATGGTCCACACCGCCCAGCATCTGACCGAATGTTTTGCGGTTACCGGAAATACCACCAACCGAAATACCGCCGAAGTTCACACCATGATAGCCGCGTTCACGACCGATCAGACGGGTACGTTGCCCATCGCCGCGTGCACGGTGATAGGCCAGCGCGATCTTAAGCGCGGTCTCAACCGATTCAGAACCGGAGTTGGTATAGAACACATGGTTGAGGTTGCCCGGCATCAATTGTGCCAGACGGCTTGCCAGTTCAAACGCCTTGGGGTGGCCCATCTGGAATGCCGGGGCATAATCCAGCTCATCCATCTGCGCTTTAACGGCTTCGACGATTTTCGGGCGCTTGTGACCGGCGTTGCAGCACCAAAGACCTGCAGTCCCGTCAAGGATATCGCGGTTATCGTCGGTTTTGTAATACATGCCGTCGGCAGAAACCAGCATACGCGGGGTCTGCTTGAACTGGCGGTTGGCCGTGAAAGGCATCCAGAATGCCGAAAGATCGTTCGGACGGCTGATTTTCGTGGTGGCTGTCATTAAAAGGTCTCCCGTACCTTTTTAGTGCTTCTCTCGACCGGGTCGGGTGGCGGGCACCACGCACCGGCATCTGAATTTATACATTCCGTTTTGCAACACCCGTCTGGCTCAATGACCAACTGGCTCAATGACCAATATGTCGCACACTTCGCAATCGGAACGGCCCAAAACACGGGCAAGCAAAATCGTTAGCATGAGGCATGCCCATGCACTAGCGCTTTAACACCACCGCGGAACTGTTTCGAATATTCGACCGTTAAACACCATTTCAGCGACTCTGTTTTTTGTTTACCGCGTCATTTTTGTGTTTATCTTTCATCGGTGCTGTTCGATATTTTGGACAAAACCGACTCTTGACCATGGTCAAGATCAACGCGCATAAAAAAGTTTCTTCTTCATATTTGTGGTAGAGGTTATTTTAACCTGACCAAACGGTCAAGATAAATGACACAAATCAGAGAACGCGAATGACCTCCATTCAAAGCGGCGCGAAACGGGACATGGAAATGAGCACAAAACCCGCAGCAAACGGGGCACACAAGGCCGCGATACGTCAGGAAAATGAAGAACAAATTCTGGCAGCTGCAGAGCGCGTTTTTGCCGATTACGGCTTCAAGGGTGCAACCACGGCGCGGATTGCAGAAATCGCCAAGGTGCCCAAGGCCAATGTGCATTATTATTTCAGCACCAAAGAGGCCCTTTATCGCCGCATTATGGAAGATGTCTGTGACCATTGGCTTGAAGCGGCCATGACATTTGATAACAGTGCCGACCCGGCGGTTATTTTGCGTGGCTACATCGAAGCCAAGATGGATTTATCGCGCGCGCGTCCTTACGGGTCGCGTCTTTGGGCACATGAAATCATCCGTGGGGCCAAATTTTCGTCTGAATATATCTCGACCACCGTCAAGGATTGGCTTGATAGTCGGGTTATCGTGATCAAGGGATGGATCGACGAAGGCAAGATGGACGATATCGAGCCCTATTCGCTGATGTATATGATCTTTGCAACGACCCAGCATTATGCCGATTTTGGTCGCCAGATCGAAATCTTCAACAATGACCAGCCACTTAGCGAGGAACAATTCGCAGAGGCCAAGGAAAACGTTGTTCGGATCATCCTTAAAGGTGTCGGCCTTAACGAAACCCACCCCTAAGACATCCCGTTCACCACCTCTGGATAGTTGTATTTCCGTCCACCAGCGCAGATTTATAAGGGAATCCTAAGTTACCACAACTCAGAGGCCCAGATGGCGCGCCCCAGGTCGATCACTTGTGCCGTTCGCAAAGCAATAAGCGCGACCCTGACAGGCGGTCTGGTTGCCATGTTTTCGACAGCGGTCTTCGCAACTGAAAAAGCGCCCCGATCGTCAGAAAGCCAGTCTCCCTTCACATGCCACACCCTTTCTGTTGGCGGGGCAAATGGCTGGGAGCCCATCAGCTACGTCCGCGAAGATGGTCAGCATACCGGACTTGGCATCGACATTTTGCAAGACTATGCCAAGCACCATAACATCCGGCTCAAACGGCACCTGGATATTCCATGGACCCGCACGTTACAGATGCTGCGCAAAGGTGAACTTGATGTCCTCACCGGGGCATATTTCACCAACGAACGTGATCAGAGTTACTTTTACAGTGCCCCATTTGCCAATGACGACATCATGGTGTTTCAACACCGTGAACGTGACTTTGCAGTCAAGGACCTTAATGATTTGATTGGGCACCGTGGTGCCCGTCCGCAAGGGGGCAGCTATGGCGAATATATTGATCAGTTTGCCGAACAGCGACTTGATATGATTTTCTCGCCGACGGGTGATCGCATTTTCGATGTCCTGCTAAGCGGGCGGGTCGATTACGTCATGCTGGGGCGCTTTGACGGGATGACCAATTTGCATCGCGACAAGGTGGTTGACCAAATCAAAATGATCGAGCCCCCCATCGACAGAAACGAGGTTTATTTCCTGTTTTCCCGCCAAAGCCCCTGTATGCGTCATGTTAAAAACATCAACCTGCACATCGAAAAACTTGCTCAAGACGGCACCCTGGCAAAATGGACTGAAAACCATCTGATCGACCTGACATCAGATTCCGGCAGCTAATCCCCCTTGCCCACCAGCACAAAAAAACAGGACGGGGATGAACCCCGCCCTGCCTTGGGTGGCTAGATTGTCAGCCACGGGAGGTTGGCTTGATTTTAGTCGGATTTTGCCATCACGGTCTCATCGGCCTTGGCCAAGACCGCACTGAGCATCACTTGCCCACCGGCATCAGACCAAGGTTTGTGAACCTCTTCGATTTCGTTGTGCGAAATGCCGTCCACGCATGGGATGAAAATCATTGCGGTCGGGCACACTTGCGCCAGATAGCAGGCATCATGCCCGGCCCCAGAAACGATTTCACGTGACGAGAACCCGCCAAGTTCAGCACCTTTGCGCACCGCATCAACGCATGATTCATCAAACGGGATCGGCGCATAATAGAAGATATTATCCAACTCGCACTCAAGCCCGATGTCCTTGGCGATTTTTTCCACCCCTTCACGCAGCGCCTTGTCCATATCAGACAGAACCGCATCGTCGGGATGGCGGAAATCAACCGTGAAGGAGACTTCACCGGGAATCACATTGCGTGAATTCGGATGGATTTGCATCATGCCAACCGTGGCGCACGCAAGCGGGGATCGATCCAGACCGATCTTGTTGACCAGTTCGACCACACGCGACGCGCCAAGCAACGCGTCCTTACGCGTTTTCATCGGGGTCGGACCTGCGTGGGCCTCGACACCGGTGAATTTGATTTCATACCAGCGCTGACCTTGCGCATCGGTAACGATGCCAACATCCTTGCCTTCGTCCTCAAGGATCGGGCCCTGTTCGATATGAGCTTCGAAATAGGCCCCCATCGGATGGGCATCAATGGTTGGATCATCCGGCCCCAAATAGCCGATACGCTCCAGCTCCTCGCCCATGGTTTTGCCATCGATATCTGCGCGTGAATGACCGTATTCAAGGTCAAACACCTTGGCAAAGACGCCTGATGACACCATCGCCGGGGCAAAACGTGAGCCTTCCTCATTTGTCCAGCAAACGACTTCCAGCGGGGCTTCGGTTTCATACTTGGCTTCGTTCAATGTGCGGATGACTTCAAGTCCGGTCAGCACACCATACACGCCATCATATTTGCCACCCGTGGGCTGGCTATCAAGGTGGCTTCCCATCACGACCGGGGGCAGATCGGGATTGCGGCCTTCGCGACGGGCAAAGATGTTGCCCATCTTGTCGATCCGGATCGAACACCCTTCGGCCTTGCACCATTTGATGAACAGATCGCGGCTTTCGCGGTCAAGATCGGTCAGCGCCAGACGGCATACGCCGTCCTTTGCGGTTTTGCCGATCTTGGCCATTTCCATCAGGCTGTCCCAAAGGCGGTCCCCGTCAATTGACAGGTTTCGAACACTGGGTTGAACGGTCATTAATCAAGTCCTTTCGTTCTGGTGGCGCTGATGGATTATTCTGCAGCCATGCGCATCGGATTAAGCGGATGTTCCGGCCAGGTCATGGGCGGCTTGTCGGTTTTGACCGGCTCCATGGTGATGCAATCAGGCACCGGACAAATGTGGTAGCACAGGTTACAGCCCACGCATTCCTCGTCGACGACTTCGAACAAACGGCCGCCTTCGGGCTTGTCGGTCATGGTAATCGCCTGATGTGAGGTATCCTCACATGCGATGTGGCAACGTCCGCACTCGATGCAGTTATCAGGGTTGATCACCGCCTTGGTGTCGAAGTTCATGTTAAGCTCGTTCCAGTCAGCAACCTGCGGAACGGCCGCACGGGTGAACTGTTCGACACTGGTGTAGCCCTTGTCATCCATCCATTGGCTCATGCCATCGATCAGATCATCGACCACACGGAAACCATAGATCATCGCTGCGGTACATACCTGAACAGCGTTCGATCCTAGCGCCATGAACTCCACCGCATCTTTCCAGGTGGTGATGCCACCAATCCCGGAAATCTCAAGATCGCGGGTTTCCGGTGTGCGGGCAATTTCGGCCACCATGTTCAGCGCAATCGGCTTGACCGCCGACCCGCAATAGCCACCGTGCGTACCTTTGCCGTCAACAACAGGTTCGGGCACCATACTGTCGAGATCGACTGAGATGATCGAGTTAACAGTGTTAATCAGCGACACCGCATCCGCCCCGCCCTTAAGCGCTGCTTCGGCAGACCAGAGGATATTGGTGATGTTGGGCGTCAGTTTGGTAAAGACCGGAATATCAACGCTGTCTTTGACCCAACGGGTGACCTGCTCAACCATTTCAGGCACCTGACCAATGGCCGACCCCATGCCGCGTTCGCACATGCCGTGCGGGCAACCAAGGTTCAGCTCAAGACCATGCACACCGCTTTCGGCGATTTGTTGGGCAAGGTCCTTCCAGGCGCGTTCCTCGATCGGGGCCATCATTGATCCGATGATGACGTGATCGGGATATTCAACCCGGCATTCGCGGATTTCCTGAAGGTTGGTTTGAAGCGGTCGGTCGGAAATCAGCTCGATATTGTTGATGCCCAGAAGACGACGGTTCTGGTCATGGTGCGCGCCATAGCGCGAGGACACATTGACCACGGGCGGATCAATACCAAGTGTTTTCCAAACAACCCCACCCCAGCCTGCTTCAAAGGCACGAACAACGTTGTATTTCTTGTCCGTCGGCGGCGCGGACGCCAGCCAGAACGGGTTTAGCGAATCAATCCCGGCGATTTTGCAGCTTAGATCAGCCATTTTTCTCTCTCCCTTTGCTGGCGTTTCAGGCGGATTTCAGGAATGCATCAATGGCAATCGCGGCTTGTTTGCCGTCCTCGACCGATTGCACGGTCAAATCTTCACCGCTTTTGATGCAGTCCCCACCGGCGAACACGCCCGGGGCGGTTGTCTGATAAGTTTCATCGACCACGATTTTGCCGCCGGTGATCCCCATCCCGGCAAGGTCATCGGTTTTGATTTTTTGTCCGATGGCCTTCAAAATCTGATCTGCAGGCACGTCAAAGGTCTCGCCTGTGCCGACAAGTTTGCCATTGGCATCAAGTTCGGTTTTTTCAAACGACATGCCCATCAGCTTGCCATTCGCCTTGATCGCAACCGGCTTGGCCCAATAGCGCACAACGACACCGTTGGTTTTGGCCAAATCCTGTTCGAACTCGGTCGCAGACATATTTTCAGGACCACGGCGATAGACGAGGGTGACTTCCTCTGCCCCCAGACGCTTGGCCTGAACGGCGGCATCAATAGCAGTGTTACCCCCACCAATGACGATCACATTGTTGCCAACCGGCATATCGGATTTCGGTTCGGTCTGACGCAGTTGTTCGATGAAGGAAATCGCATCATCAACGCCCGGGAACTCTTCGCCCTTAAGGCCAAGATTGTTGGTCGATCCAAGGCCGACACCGACAAAGACGGCATCATATTTTGCTTTCAGGTCCGCAAGATTGATGTCCTTGCCAAGCGCCTTGTTATATTCGATTTCAATCCCGCCAATGCCCATCAGGAACTCAACTTCGCGCTGGGCGAAATCTTCGGTCATTTTATAGGCAGCCAGACCATATTCATTAAGCCCGCCCGGTTTCGGTTTGGCTTCGAACACGACAACATCGTGCCCCAGCATCGCCGCGCGGTGCGCGCACGACAGGCCTGCCGGACCGGCACCGATCACGGCAATCGTTTTGCCGGTTTTCGGCGCACGTTTGAATGGATGGGGCAGATCGCGTTCCATCAGATGATCAACGGCAAAGCGCTGCAGGCTTCCGATTTCAACAGCGGTATCTTCGGCGACGTTGCGAACGCAGGCCTCTTCACACAGAACTTCGGTCGGGCAGGCACGCGCACAGGTGCCACCCATGATGTTGGCCGACAAAATGGTTTTTGCCGCCCCGTCCGGGTTGCCGGTGCTGATTTTGCGAATGAAGCTTGGAATATCAATTGATGTCGGGCATGCGGTCACGCATGGCGCGTCATAGCAATACAGGCAGCGGTTGCTTTCCGCCATGGCCTGTAACTCGGAATAGGCCGGATGCAGATCGGAAAAACCGTCGTCGCTATGATTGTGACCGGCATTCCCGTGAACGGCACCGGATTTTGAAACTTGCTTGGCCTGCAAGGTGGTCATTGGTTTGTCTCCCTGCCAAAAAGGCGTCCTCTCCTGACGTCATCGAGAGACAAAACAAGAATGAAAATACAATCGACCCGTGGCCAGATAGATCGCACAATTGATGCGATCAGAATGCACTTATGGCGTCACGCAGCCGGGCGGGCCCGACCAACTATGGGTCTCGTGTACTGACATTCTTGGCGTATCCGTCCGGCTTTTGCCGGTTCCCAGTATTTAATCTGCCGCGCATTTATAGTTTCGGGGTTATCCCCGGTTGATTACACGTGCAGATGCCTCTCTCTGACGGATACAGCATGTCCAATCCTGATCATTTGGTCAAGATTAAAAATTCGAATTCTTGTTCGGCCCGCAAAACACCAGCATTTTCGGCAAATACGTGCCGTTCAGCCGCACCAAAACCGCGCCATCCCAACACAGGAATAGGTCGGCCATGTTGCTGATTTGGCAATATTTTTACTGGCTTTCGCAAGATCAGTTACAGTAACGTCATATTCCTCAGGCCCATTTTGGAAAATCTTTGATGTCGCAAACAGTTGACGCAACGGAAACCCCGCCCAACCGGCAACCGTCGGTTCGCGCCGTTGCCATGCCCGCAGACACCAACCCGACCGGGGATATATTTGGTGGCTGGTTGATGTCACAAATGGACCTGGCCGCGGGAACCGCAGCGGCACGGCGCGCCAAGGGGCGAACTGCAACCGTTTTTGTCGACAGCATGTCGTTCTTGCGCCCGGTTCATGTCGGTGATGAAGTCTCGATTTTTACCGACATAATCCACGTCGGGCGCACGTCACTTCGCATCAACGTCGAAGCGTGGCGCCAAACCCGATATGAAGAAACATCAGAGAAAGTGACAGAAGGCATATTTACCTTTGTCGCGCTAAACGAAGATGGCAAGTCCCGCCCACTTGATCGCGAAGCGGAAGATCAGGCCTGATCAAGCGGCGGACTTTGCAAATAGGCCACCAGCAAATCCGCAACCGCGACAAAACTGTCGATATGCGCACGCTCATGCCCGTGTGATGCATCCAGCCCAAAACAGATCAATGATCCACGTGCGTCATAGCCCGCCTTAAGCGCGGCTGAAACATCGCTTAGATAAAACTTGAACACGTCACGCGCATGTTCAATCCCATTTGCTTCGCACAGATCAAGCAAATGACGGTTCAATTTGCGATCAAACGGGCCAGACATATCCTTCATGGCAATCGTCACACCATATTCGCTGGTATTTTGTTCGGGCGCGACTGTTCCGTTATCAACCGCAACCAGTTCAGCAATATCATCATCAAGAATATGGGGCGCACCAAGGCCGACTTCCTCGGCAATGGTAAACAGGAACTTGCATGTGACCGGCAGGGTCATTGTGCCCGTAACAACCGAACGGATCGCCGCCAGAACGGCAGCAACACCGGCCTTGTCATCCAAGTGGCGCGATACGACAAACCCGCTGTCGGTGAATTCGGCATTGGTGTCGACTGCGACCATATCCCCGACATTGACGCCAAGTGCGCGCACATCATCGCCATTTGACACCCGCGCATCCAGACGCAGTTCCAGCTGTTCCCACGTAACCGGCTGGCTTTCAATTTCGGTGTTATAGGTATGACCCGATGCCTTGATCGTCAGGATGGTGCCGCGCACGGTTTTGCCATTATCGGTATAAACCGTAACCCGCGCCCCTTCAGCGAAACGCGATGACCAGTGCCCGATCATCGAAACTTCCAACCGGCCATTATCCTTGATCTGTTTGACCATGGCACCCAGCGTATCAAGATGCACGGCAACCGCCCGGTGATCGACCTGCTGTGTGCCAGGTACGGTTGCACGGATGGCCCCCCGCCGGGTCAATTCAAACGAAATGCCCATATCGCGCAGCTCCTCACAGACGAAGGCGACCGCGGCCTCGGTCATGCCGGTCGGACTGTCAATCGTCAGAAGTTTTGCCAGAACAGCACTAAGATATTGGCGATCGATATGGGAAACAGACATGATATTGGTCCTGAAGGACGTGGTGGTGCGTCTAGTGTTTGGTTGCGATGCCCGACAATGCGCGCAATTCCGCACTTGGTGACAGGTCGCGCGGCAAATCAATATTGCCAGAACGGAAGAAACGGTTTTCCACCACCGCTTCCTGTTCTTCCATCAACCGCTGGGCTGCACACATATGCTGATAGGTTACCGCACGGGCGGTTTCGCCATCGGCCTTGCGTAATGCTTCGATCAGGCGGAATTGGTAGTTGCGTCCGATTTCACGAAGTTCTGTATTGGGCTGGTCATAGATCTTTTTGCAAACCGTCAAATTCATCAAAAGATCAATCATGAACCGGCAGATAAACGACAACAGCGGATTG
This sequence comes from Thalassospira australica, assembly GCF_000763295.1. Taxonomy (GTDB): domain Bacteria; phylum Pseudomonadota; class Alphaproteobacteria; order Rhodospirillales; family Thalassospiraceae; genus Thalassospira; species Thalassospira australica. The sequence goes on from NZ_JRJE01000020.1 coordinate 45,461, forward strand.
GGGCACAACTCCACCAGCATCAGATGAAATTCAAGTTCCTTGACACGCTGACGGCGCGCTTCCTCAATCGATTGCGGGTGGCTTGCATACCAGGTCATGACTTCTTCAAGACGTTCGAAATCATCGTCGCTGATATGACCAATACAGGCCGCCGCCATTTCCGGTTCCAGCAGAATGCGCAGCTCGTATATATCGCGGATCGAAAGATTCTTGAAAAAGAAGTAGTTGGCCAAAAGTTCGACCGCACGGCCTTCGGACACGGTATCTATAAATGCCCCACCACCCGGCCCGGTGCGCGTCGCAATCAGGCCCTGTGTTTCCATTGACTTCAAGGCTTCGCGCACTGTGCCCTTTGACGCGCCAAGAAGGGTGATCAGTTCAGCTTCCTGGGGCAGACGTTCGCCCGGACGCAGTCCCTTTTGGGCAATGTAATCCTTTAGCGCATCGGCAATGATATCGGATCTTTTACGCTCTCGCTTGCGCGGGCGTGTCTTAAGTTCCAAGTCCTGATCCGGCCCCTTGATCGGGTTTTTTGTCATTTTAATTTCCCTGTCGCGCCACAACCCATCTTGGCATGCATATTAGTCTGTTTTACCGCGTTGTCACCGGGTTGAGCGGGTGGAAACATGCCGCATCATGATTATCAAGGCCATAATGTGCATCGGGCACCTTGGCAACGCAATCATCCTGTGCGCGTGAACAGCGCGGCGCAAAGGCACATCCCGGTGGTGGTGCCAAGGGGTCGGGCAGTTCTGCCGTGGCATCCTCGACCGTCAGCCCGCGCTTGCCGGGCACCGGCGCGCTATCAAGCAACAAACGGGTATAAGGATGGCGGGGTTTTTCAAACAGGGCCCGGCCCGGTGCCTGTTCGACCACGCGGCCAAAATACATCACCGCGACCCGGTCACTGACGGCTTCAACCACCGAAAGATCATGACTGATGAAGATATAGGTCAGGCCAAATTGATCTTTCAAGTCCGACAACAGGTTCAAAACCTGTGCCTGAACGGAAACATCAAGGGCAGAAACCGGCTCATCCAGCACAATGATTTCCGGCTCAGCCGCAAGGGCACGGGCAATGCCAATGCGCTGTGCCTGCCCGCCGGAAAATTCATGCGGATAACGATCCAGGAATTCCGGACGCAGGTTCACCGCATCCATCAGTTCCTTCATCCGGGCTTCAAGTGCATCGCCCGAAAGACCACGCAAATAGCGTAGCGGTGCCGCCAGTGTTTCACGGATCAATTTACGCGGGTTAAGCGAACTGATCGGATCCTGAAACACATATTGAATACGCTTGGACAGCGCGTGGCGATCGTCGGAAATCAGATCATTCATATCCGATCCGGTCAGGGTGATGTTACCTTCGGTCGGGCGATCCAACCCCACCAACATCCGCGCCAAAGTCGACTTGCCACACCCGGACTCACCAACAATGCCAAGGGTTTCGCCCTTGCGCACCGCCACATCAATCCCGCGCACGGCATAAACCGTCGGCTTTTTGCCACCCAACAACGTCCTGCCGCCACCAAAGGTGCGGACAAGATCGCTTGTTTGCAAAACGACGTCAGACACATCAGACATTTGCACCCTCCATCGGTTTGATACACCGCACACCATGACCATCGCCCAGATCATCAAATGCGATGGAACCAACCCGACATTTTTCCTCAGCCCGATCACAACGATCGGCAAAGGCACAGCCCGCAGGCAGATTATTGACCGCCGGTGGCAGCCCCGGAATGGCAGATGTCCGCCGGTCGGGCTCGCCCAGACGTGGCACACAATCAATCAGACGCTTGGTATAGGGATGAGCTGGATGTTTCAGCACCTGTTCGGTGGTGCCCATTTCAACAATCCGCCCGGCATACATCACCGCCACCCGATCACAGATTTCCGACACCACACCAAAATCATGGGTGATGAACAAAACCGACGTTCCGTGATCGGTACGCAGATCATTCATCAATTTCAAAATCTGCGCCTGCACGGTGACATCAAGGGCCGTGGTCGGTTCGTCGGCAATGATCAGGCGCGGCTCATTGGCAAGCGCCATTGCAATGCCAACACGCTGACGCATCCCGCCTGACAGCTGATGGGGATAATTATTGGCCCGGCTTTCGGGGTTGGGAATGCGGACCATGCCCAGCAATTTGACCGCCTTGGCCCAGGCATCCCTGTAGCTCACCGCATTATGGGCGCGGATGGCTTCGACCAACTGATCGCCAATTGAGAACAGCGGATGCAGCGTCGATAACGGATCCTGAAAAACATAGGCCGCCTTGCCACCGCGAATGTCACGCACCTGATTTTCAGTCATGTCATAGACATCCTTGCCATCAAACATGACACGCCCGCCGACAATCGTGCCCGGTGGCGACGCCACAAGTCCAAGCAGGGAAAGTGCGGTTACCGACTTGCCCGAACCGGACTCACCAACCAGACCAACGCATTCGTTTTTGCCGACATCAAAGCTGACGCCGCCGACCGCCTTATAGGTGTCATCACCCAAGACAAATTCGGTGCGCAAGTCATCAACAGCAAGAACGGTTTCATCGGCAATCTGGTTGCTTGTACCTTGGTCGCTGCGGTCAATTTTGGTCAGCGGCGCCGGGCGGGCCAAAGCACCCGATTTCAAACGTGGATCAAGCACATCGCGAATGCCATCGCCCAGTAAATTGATGCTCATGACCAGAATAAAGATCATCGCCCCGGGAATGGCCGAAAGATGCTGTGCGGTCGTGATCAGCTTGCGCCCCTCGCCCAGCATGGAGCCCAAATCTGCCTGTGGTGGTTGTGCCCCAAGCCCGAGGAAACTAAGCCCCGCCGTTTCAAGGATCATCCAGCCGACGGTGGTCGAAATCGTAATCACGATGACCGGCATTACATTCGGCAAAATTTCGGTCAAAAGGATACGAATATGTCCCTTGCCGGAAAGTTTGGCCGCATCGACAAATTCCCGATGGGCAATCCCCACTGTGACGCCGCGAATGTTACGCGCAAAGAACGGAATATTGACCACCGCAATCGCATAGAGCGCATTCATCAACCCCGGACCAAGTGCGGCGACAATCGCCAAGGCCAGCAGGATATAGGGGAAGGCCATCAACATATCGATGCCGCGCATCATGATGTTATCGGTTCGCCCGCCAAAATAGCCCGACACAATCCCGATGGTTGATCCAAACAAAGCCGCGACAAGCGATGCGGAAATCCCGACCGCAAGACTGACCCGTGTGCCCCAAAGCAAGCGTGACAGCAAATCACGCCCCAAATGATCCGTGCCCAACAAATGTCCGTCGGAGAAGGGCGGCAAAAGCCGCTGTGCCGGGTTGGTCACATCCGGGTCTGGCAGGGGCAGAATGGGTGTGATCAGAACGATCAAGACCACAAGGGCCAAAATCACGGCCCCCATCAGGGCAAGCTGATTACGCGCCAAAAGCTTAAAGGCTGATGGCCGTGCCGATCGCTTTTTAGTTTTGATTTCGGATGCTGTTGCTGTGTTGCTGGTCATGCCTTCACCCTCGGATCAAGCAGATGCTGGATGACATCGGCAAACAGGTTAAACAGGACATAACTACCCGCGACCAGAACCACCCCACCCTGCACCAGCAGAATGTCGCGCGTGGAAATCGCATTGACCAGCATGCGGCCAATGCCGGGCCACTGAAACACAGTTTCAATATAAACTGCCCCGCCCAGAACAAAGCCCGCCTGAACGCCAATCACCGGAATGACATTGACCAGGGCGGCCTTAAACGCGTGGCGGTAAATCACCCGGTTTTCATCAAGCCCCTTGGCCCGTGCTGTGCGAATGAAGTCCTGTCGCAGCACTTCAAGCATGTTCGACCGTGTCAGCCGGGCAATGATCCCGGTGGCGACAACGGCAAGCGTGATGGACGGCAAAATCAAATGACGGATCAAATCGGGCAAATCCCCGCCGCCATAAATGGCATACATGCCACTGACCGGAAGCCAGCGCAGCTCCACGGCAAAAAACATCATCAACAAAAGCCCCAGCCAGAAACTTGGCACGGAAATCCCGATCAGAACGGCAAAGGTCAGTGCCTTGTCGGCCCAGCCATATTGGCGCACCGCCGATACAACCCCGGTCAGAAGACCAAAGATCGTACAAAGGACAAGCGACGTTCCCGCCAAAATCAGCGTCGCACCAAACCGTTCAAGAATTTCGTCAAGAACCGGACGATTGAGGCTATAGGATCGCCCGAAATCGCCCTGAAGCATATTGGTCAGCCAGATCCAGTATTGTTCAACCATGGTTTTGTCCAAACCAAGATCGGCGCGCAATTTCGCGACATTGTCCGGCGTGGCATAGGATCCAAGGATCGCCAATGCCGGATCACCGGGGATCATCGACATAATCAGAAAAACGATCACGGTCAGGCCCAGTAAAACCGGCACCATCAGGATCAATCGACGTAAAATATAGACGTGCATGGCAAGGCTCGTCTGGCTATGTGCGGGAAACGGGCTTTACAGTAAAATAGCCGGGGCAAGGCACCTTACCCCGGCTATTTTGATCAGATCAGTTCTTTACGACGTCATCAAGCAGCAGGAAGAAGGACGGCTGCAATTTGAAGCCATCAACCATCGTGCTTGAAACCGCGTTCTGTTTCCAGTTGGCGATAAAGGCCCAGGGCGCATCGTCATAAACGATTTCCTGCATCTCGCGATACAGCTTGGCGCGTTCTGCCTGATCGGTCGAAGAACGGGCTGCCTCAAGAAGCTTGTCAACTTCCGGGTTGGAATAATACCCGGAGTTAAAGCCCCCCTTGTCCGGCCATGCATCGGTGCGCAGTGCCAGATACGGAAGCGTATCGGGATCATTGGTCATCCATGCCATTTCGGCCATGTCCGCCTTGCCCTCAAGCCCCGGATTCACCTTGCCAAGGAAGGTGTTCCATTCATAGGTCTCAATGGCAACGGTCAGACCGATCTGGGCAAGGTCTGCCTGAATGGCAGCGCCCATCGGCACCGGATCAAGCATGCCCGAACCGCCTTCGGTAACATAGAAGGTCACTTCTGCGCCCTCGGCACCGGCTTCCTTGATCAGCTGCTTGGCCTTTTCAATATCATGCGGATACGGCTGAAGCTGTTCGTTATAGGCCCATGCGAATGCAGGCGGGGTCGGACCGGTTGCGATTTCGGCAGTGCCCTGCAGGACGTTTTCAACCAGTGCCTTTTTGTCGATGGCATAATTGATCGCCTGACGGACGCGCTTGTCCTGGAATGGACCTTCTTTCAGGTTCAGGATCAGGAACCAAAGGTGCGGACCGGCCTGTTCATAGACGCTGAAGTTCGCATCACCGGATAGCTGGGTCAGGCTGTCTGGCGGCACTTCGACCATCAGATCAATCCCGCCGGCCATCAGTTCGGCAACACGGGTGTTGGCATCGGTGATCGGGCGGAACACAACCGCTTCAAGCTTGGCGGCATCTTCCCAGTAATCATCGTTGCGCACGACAACCACCTTGGCGTTGCTTTCCCATTCGGCAAATTTGAACGGACCCGTTCCAACCGGGTTACGGCCATAATCCGCGCCCCCTTCGCGCACCGCACTTGGCGATACGATCAGACCTGTGGGATAGGCAAGATTGGACAGGAACGGCGCATAGGGCGCATTCAGTTGGAATTTGACCGTAAGGTCATCAACGACCTCGACCTCTTCCACCGCGCTAAAGAAGAACGAAAGCGGGAAAGGACCGGTGTCATGTTCCGGGTGATTTTCATCAAGCATACGGTCGAAATTGTATTTCACCGCGTCGGCGTTGAACGGCGTTCCGTCGTGGAAGGTCACACCTTCGCGCAAGGAAAAGGTATATACCGTGCCGTCATCTGAGATCGTCCAGCTTTCTGCAAGGGCGGGCTCAACTTCGAGCGTGCCGTCCTTGTAGCGCACCAGACCATCATAAACATTCATCAGAATACGGAAATCATTCACGGCGGTCACGGCCGCCGGATCAAGTGATTTGGGTTCTGCAATCTGACCAACCACCAGAACACCTGGTGGAGTCTGTGCTTCGGCCGTCGGGCCAAAACCAATTGCCGAAACCGCGAGGGCTGCTGCTGCAAGCACCCCTTTAAACAGGCTTTTCATTCAAGCCTCCCTTGTTGAAACCTTCCTGTTACCCCCGGCTCATACCGAACCGCTCGACAACGCACCGTTTGCAAGGTGGTCTTTTTTTGATTGGACGTTCCCCGTTTTCCGAACCCGTTGTCGATGCATTCGGATGTCACGGTTGCAAATCCTATTTATAATGATAAATTTGATTTGAGCAAATATTTATCATGATAAATTTAAAACAGCGCACCTTTGACGTTGTCAGACAGGCGGGAACAATGACCTACACCATCGTCGCCAGAGACCCGAAAACCGAAGCATTGGGCATCGCCAGTGCGACGGGAAATCTGGCTGTTGGCGGGTTTGTCCCCCACATCAGACCAGGTGTCGGTGCCATCGCCACCCAAGGGTTTTCGACAAATTACTGGTACGGGATCAACGGCTTAAACATGCTCAACGAACGGAAAAATGCCGAGTCGGTGCGCGATGAACTTGTTGGCGCCGACAATGGATCCCATTGGCGACAACTTCTTGTCCTTGATCAAACCGGCAAAACTGCCGTCTGGACCGGTGATAAAAACCGGCCGGAAACCGCGCATATCGCAACAAATAACCTGGTGATCGGGGGTAACATGCTGGCACATCGCGCTGTGCCGGAAACCATGCAGGCACGATTTGACGCCATGATGAAATCGTCCGAACCGTTCGAAACATGCATGATGGAATCCCTGATCGCAGGCTTTGAGGCCGGGGGGGATGTCCGCGGCACCACATCGGCCATGATCAAGATTGTCGCACCTGATAGCCTGCCGCTTGATCTGCGTGTGGATGACCATGCCACCCCCATCACAGAGCTTAAACGTCTTTATGACATGACCCGTGATCCTGAATATCGCCGGTTCTTTGATCGACTGCCCACCCCGAACAAGCCCCACCAATACTAGCGTCAGGACCATATTCCATGCTTGGCCAAATTGTTTTTGACCGTCTCGAAGAAGCCGCCGCCCACAGCCAACCCGGTCCCGGCGTTACCCGCCTGTTTCTAAGCAATGAACATCGCGCCGTAACCCCATTGATCCGGGGCTGGATGACCAAGGCCGGGCTGATCAGCGAAATTGACGCCGCAGGCAATATCGTCGGGCGCGATCAAAAGGCCCTTGATGGTGCCCCCACCCTTATTTTGGGGTCGCATCAGGACACCGTTGTATCGGGTGGAAAATATGACGGGATGCTGGGTGTCGCCCTGCCGATTGCGGTGATTGAGCACCTCAGGGCATCGGGTGTTGAACTTCCGTTCGGGATTGAAATTGTCGCCTTTGGTGATGAGGAAGGCACACGTTTTCAGTCCACCCTTGTCGGATCACGCGCACTTGCCGGAAAGCATGATCCCAAATCGCTTGAGGCCACGGATGACAAGGGCATTTCGGTTGCCCAAGCCCTGCGTGATTTTGGCTGTACGCCCGAAGATATTCCAGCGTTAAAGCGCGATAAAAAGACCGTTCTGGGCTTTGTCGAAACCCATATCGAACAGGGACCGGTTCTTGAAAAGCGTGATCTTCCGGTTGGTGTGGTCACCGCACTCACCGGTATTGAACGCCACCGCATCCGCATTCAGGGCAAGGCCAGCCATGCCGGAACCACGCCGATGAATGACCGTCATGACGCGCTGGTTGCCGCCGCCGATGTCATTCATCAGGTCGAAGCGGTTTGCTCCGCGACCGAGGGCATGGTCGGTGTTGTCGGCAAGATCGAAGTCAACCCCAATGCCGTTAATGTCATACCCGATCACGTTGATCTGACGATTGAGCTACGTGCCCCTGAACGGATTGTTCGGGTCAATGGCCGGGGTGGAATCTTGTCTACCCTTCCCAATATCGCCAACAATCGTCGGGTCGAAATCGCCGCAGACCTGACCTATGAGGCAGAAGGAGTGCCGTGCGCAAACTGGATCATGGATGGACTGGGACAGGCGATTGGCGAACAGGGGATTGAACCCTATCGCCTGTTTAGTGGTGCTGGCCACGACGGCCTTGCCATGCATGACCTGTGCGACATTGGCATGTTGTTTGTACGATGCCGCGACGGATTAAGTCACCATCCCGATGAGTCCGTCACACCGCACGACATTGATGTTGCCGCACATGTCCTGATCGACTTTCTGCAGATGGTTGGCCCGATGAAGGGTTTGTAATTACGGCCAGAATCAGGAACCTTCAACCGGTTACACCCACTTTTTTTCCAACATTTCACGATATTTTACAGTGCCAGCTGGTCAAATCAGCGGGCATTGTTTTGTTTTGGGGCCCAAAACGCCAACCTTTAGAACTACATAATTTTTTCATATTCAACTTTTTGGCGAATTTATTTCATTTTTATGTATGATTTTCAGGTCGCCTTGGGTGGCGGCGGCAAATGCATATCGGGGGAACCGTCGTATCGCCGTCACAAACCAAGCGACAGGTGCAGGGAGGAACTGCATTACATCCGTGGGGGAATTTGCCTTAATTTTCAGTCTCTGATCAGGAGAAGCACATGACCGATCAGCCAATTCTTGTGGGCTATGACGGAACAGATGCCGCACAGCGTGCCGCAGAGTTTGCGGGCAAACGCGCAGCAGCCGAAGGCTGTGCAGTCCATCTGGTTTACGTTCTTGAATGGTCCCCGTACAGCTTCCTGTCAACACAGGAACTTGAAGAACGCCATCAACGGCGAACAGAAGAATTGTCGCGAGCAGAGCAAACGCTCAAGCCCGCGCTGGAGGCATTAAACAAGCTTAAAATACCGGTTACTTCGGAAGTCCGTTACGGCCACTCCGGCGAACTGATCTGCAAAATCGCCGAAGACAAAGGCGCGTGTCAGATCATTGTTGGCCGCAAAGGTGGTTCTGCTTTGGGTGCAAGACTGCTGGGCAGTTTGCCGCTCACGCTGGTACAGGCATCGCCTGTTCCGGTCACAGTCGTTCCGTAAGGCATTCACGAATATAAACCGGAGAAGCATCATGTTCTGGAACAAAACAGTGACGGCAAGCGCCGTTGCATTGCTGTCGGCCATCCTGCCTCAAATCGCGCAAGCGCAGGAAGTCGGCCTTGATCAACGAATCAACGAAGCAATTGCACCAATTTCAAACGTAATTGCCGGGACCATGTTTTATTCCGTGCCCATCGCGGGTACGGCCTTTCCACTGATTGTCGGCTGGCTGGTGGTGGCCGCGACGATCTTTACCCTTTATTTCGGCTTTGTTCAGTTCCGCAAATTCGGCCATGCGATTTCGCTGGTCAAGGGGGACTACTCCCATCCTGATGATGCCGGTGAAGTTTCGCACTTCCAAGCGTTGGCCACTGCCCTTTCGGGTACGGTCGGTCTTGGTAATATCGCCGGTGTGGCGGTTGCCGTTTCCATCGGCGGGCCGGGTGCAACATTCTGGATGATCCTTGCAGGCCTTCTTGGCATGGCATCGAAATTCACCGAATGTACGCTGGGTGTTAAATACCGTAACGAATTGCCCGACGGGCGCGTTTCCGGTGGACCGATGTATTACCTGTCCAAGGGTTTGGCAGAAAAAGGCAAACCGGGCCTTGGCAAGGTTCTGGCCATTCTGTTTTCGGTCTGCTGTATCGGTGGTGCTGTTGGCGGGGGCAATATGTTCCAGGCCAATCAGGCCTTCCAGCAGGTTCTCAATGTAACGGGCGGTGAAAACAGCTTCCTTGCCGGTTCCGGCTGGTTGTTTGGCCTTGTCATGGCGATCATCGTTGGCGTCGTGATCATTGGCGGGATTAAATCCATCGCCAAGGTGACCGAAAAAATCGTGCCCTTCATGGCCATCATCTATGTCACCGCAGGCATGATCATCATCATTTCCAACATCTCGATGGTTGGTGATGCCTTTGCCCAGATCTTTGTCGGGGCCTTTACCGGTGCCGGTGTTGCCGGTGGTGTGGTGGGTGCCCTTATCCAGGGCTTCAAACGTGCTGCCTTCTCCAACGAAGCAGGTATCGGTTCTGCGGCCATTGCCCACGCGGCGGTACGCACCAAGGAACCGGTTACCGAGGGCTATGTCGCCCTTTTGGAGCCGTTCATCGATACGGTGGTGATCTGCACTATGACCGCCCTTGTCATTACCATCAGTGGCGAGTTGAATTCCGGCCTGACCGGTGTTGAGCTGACCTCGGCGGCATTTGCATCGGCCTTCACATGGTTCCCGCTTATTCTGGCGCTTGCTGTTGTGCTGTTTGCTTTCTCCACCATGCTGTCATGGTCCTATTACGGGCTGAAAAGCTGGACCTATCTGGTCGGTGAAGGCAAAGGCAAGGAGATCATCTTCAAACTGTTCTTCTGCCTGTGCGTGATCGTTGGTTCATCCATGAGCCTCGGTCCGGTGATTGACTTCTCGGACTCCATGATCTTTGCCATGGCGATCCCCAACATCATTGGTCTTTATTTCCTGATGTCGGTCGTTCGCGGCGAGATCAATCAGTACTGGGAAAAGATCGAAAGCGGCGAGATCAAAAAGGTCAAATAGGCCCTTGCCCAAACAATCTGAATTCAAACACCCCTGCCTTTTCTGGCGGGGGTGTTTTTTGTGACCTGTGCGAATGGCATGGCAGGTGATCAGCAGTCAACCTATGCAAAGCAACGCAAATGTGCGATTTTAATCGGCAACATAGACGCGCCATGTTATGAAGCGCGCCAAAGTCCCAGATGAATTGGGACAAAGAGATTTCCCGCAGACGACGAACAGAAAAGACCCGCAAGTGATGAGTGTTCAACCGCGCCGTTCCGAATTATTGATGCCCGCAGGCTCGCTCGAGAAGCTAAAGGTTGCTGTGCTGTATGGCGCAGATGCCGTTTACATGGGCACGCCGGACTTGTCCCTTCGGGTGAAAAGCCAGATGTCGCTTGAGGACGTGGTCGAGGGCATTGATTTCGCCCACGAACATGGCGTGCGCGTTTACCTGACGCTTAACCTGTTCTCGCACAACAAGGACATCGACAAGCTTCCGGAATATGTCGATACCGTGCGGAAGGTGAACCCCGATGGTTTGATCGTGGCTGATCCGGGTGTTTTCATGTTTGTGCGCGAACATGCGCCGGAACTTGATTTGCATGTTTCAACACAGGCGAACGTCTGTTCCTGGCAAAGCGTGAAGTTCTGGCAAAGCATCGGGGCCAAGCTTGTCGTGCTGGGCCGTGAGGTTTCCTATGAGGAACTCACCGAAATCCGTGCAAAATGCCCCGACATCAAGATCGAGGCATTTGTGCATGGGTCGATGTGCATGACCTATTCCGGGCGTTGTTTGCTGTCGAACTTCATGGCCGAACGCGGGGCCAATCAGGGCGCATGCGCCAACAGCTGCCGCTGGAAATACAAAGTCCACATGAAGCTGAAAGACGGCACGGTCAAGGAACTCAAACTGACCGAAGAAAACCTGGAAATGTTTGATTTCTTCCTTGAAGAAGAAATGCGTCCGGGCGAGCTGATGGAAATTCAGGAAGACGAACGCGGGTCTTATATCCTGAATTCACGTGATCTTTGCATCATGCCGAAACTTGAAGACTACCTGAAAATCGGGGTTGATAGCCTCAAGGTCGAAGGGCGAGGCAAAAGTGCCTATTACGCAGGTCTGGTGGCGCGCGCATACCGCATGGCAATTGATGACTGGTACGAAGACCCGGAAAACTGGTCGGCTGACGACTATATGAAGGAACTCGCCACCATTCCCAACCGTGGCTATACCCTTGCCTTCCACGAAGGCCGTCTGACCAACTATGCGCACGGCTATGACAGCAACAACAACGTATCTGACTGGGAATTTGCCGGGCAGATCGAAACCGTCGAAGACGATGCGTTCATCATGACGGTGAAAAACCGCATGCTGGCAGGGGATGTGATTGAAATCGTCCCGCCGCGCGGTCGCAAAACCGTCTTTATCCGCATGTATGAATTCATCGATGCCAAAACCGGCAAGGTCGGCGAAGCAGTGCATGCGGGCAAACAACCGCTGGTGCGCATTCCCTTCTCGCTGCTTGATCAGGAAGACCCGGAATATCTGCGCACCGCCTTCCCGCCGATGACCATCATCCGCAAGGAAAAGGCGCTGACCGAAGACGAATGGCAGCGCCTGAAACTTGATCAGGAAGGCCACAAGATCGAGATGGGCAAGGGCAACGAAGAGCGTTATGACGCCAAACGCGAAGCCCTTAAAACAGCCATCGATGACCGTCAGAAAGACCGCACCTTCAGAACACCACGCATCGGCACAAAAGGCTGCTGTGGCCGTGGGTGTAATGGCTGCATGATCTTCTGGCACGATCCAAGCTACGCCAAGGCACGCGAAGTTCTTGGCAAACGCAAACAGGGCGAGATGCTGGAAAAAGACGGCAAAACGATTGCTGCTGAATAGGCATCATCTGCACCATCCGCACAAAAACAAACGGCAGCATTCATATCGGATGCTGCCGTTTTCTTATGGCTCATCAATCGCTTGTTCTGCCCGTTTTTCCAGCTTGTCGATCCGGCGCAGGGCCAGCCAACCGACCACGACAAACACCAGAAGCAACATCGGACTAAGCACGGCAAGATTTTGCTCGACCAGTTCCGACATCCCTGCCCCCAAACTAAAGCCCAAACCAAAATACAGTCCGACCCAGATCAGAACCGATACGATGCTAAGCGGTAGAAACCGGATAAACGACATCGAACTCATGCCAACCGGAAAGACGCCGAATGACCGCACCCCATGCGGATAACGGCACAGCATGATATAGGCGATGCCGTAATGTTCGAACAAACGCAGGGTCTTGCGCATCCAGCCGGACAGGCTGTCGGGCAGTTTCGCAACAATCGCATCGCCGTATTTTCGCGCCAGAACAAAACGCGCAACATCGCCAACGATACCGCCTGCGATCATCGCGCCCAAGGCCGGAACCGGCATCAGGCTTTCGGCGATCACCAGCATCCCGGCAAATACCGGCAGGATGCTGGATTTACTGACGCAATAGGTAAATATCAGGATATAGGCCAGCTGCTGATACTGCTGGACCCACTGATTGATTGTTTCGAACACGCGCGATACCCGGAAAAATTGGCTTGAACTGACAGCGTTCTAAGCCAATTCGCCTGCCTCTACCAGTGTCCAGCATCACATGTTCGCTGGGGCAGGCCAGGCGCAGGCCAATAGTCCGGCGCGTTATCGGGTCACAATGCGGCCCTTGGCGCTGTTGCAGATGCCGTGTTGACGTGAATGGCATAGACACTTGTCGTTGCCGTGATCAGCAGTTCGTTGCCCCGCGCACCGCCAAACGTAACGTTCGAAACGGTTTCGGGCACAAGGATCTTGCCCAAAAGCACGCCCTGCGGATCAAAGCAATGCACACCATCGGCCGCCGACGTCCAGACATTACCATGGCAATCAACCCGGAAGCCGTCCGGAAGCCCCTTATCAAGAATTGCGAAGTCCCGGCCGTTTTGAAGCGTGTTATCGCCATTCACATCGTAAACACGAATGACCGCAGGCACATCATCATCATGACTTGAACCGGACTCAGCAACATACAGCAGCTTCTCATCAACCGAGAACGCAAGCCCGTTTGGCTGGGTAAAGTCCGTTGCGACCTGACAGATATCACCTGTGTGCGGATCAATGCGAAAGATGCTCCTATGGTCCTGTTCCGGTGTGGATTTATATCCTTCGTAATCAGATAAAATCCCATACGTCGGATCACTAAACCAAATGGACCCATCGGATTTGACCACAACGTCATTTGGTGCGTTGAGCCGTTTGCCGTCAAACCCATCGGCCAGGGTTGTGATCGTGCCATTATGCTCGGTCCTGGTGACAGAACGCGTGCCGTGCTGACAGGTAATCAGGCGTCCATCGCGGTCCACGGTATTGCCATTGGCAAAGTTCGAGTTTTCCCGAAACACATTGACCGTGCCGTCACACATCCAACGATAGATTTTCTGATTGGGAATGTCTGAAAACAGAAGACACTGGTGGGCTGCAAACCAGACAGGCCCCTCGGTCCAGAGGTGTCCTGTTGAAATCTTGCGCAAATGCACATTGGTAAGAATAAGATCACGAAACCGCTGATCTGCAATAAGATATGGTCCATTCATATCTGGTGCCTCCGCTTACTGGCCAAAACAACCACCGACACGATAATCAACCCAGTCAGCATCAAGCGGACACCCGCACCAAGCCCATAGGAATTCAGCATCGATACAATCAAAAACATAAACAGCGCAGCCCCCCAAATGCCCGGAACATTCGAATTACCACCTGCAATAGACGACCCGCCGATCACAACCACGGCAATCGACATCAACATATATTCCGTACCCATATTCAGGTTCGCCCCGCCAGAGAAGCTGGCAAGAACAAACCCGGCGACACCGGCAAGAACCGCACAACCGACATAGACAACAAACCGCACGGCATTAACCGGCACACCACCAAGACGGGCGGCCCGTTTGTTTTGCCCGGTTGCCAGAACCCAGCGCCCTGCAATCGTTTTTTCCAAAACACACCACGCCAGAACCGAAACCAGCAACGCAATCAAGGCCACATTGGGAAGCCCAAATATTCCCCCGGTCGAAAATTGCGCCAAAAGCTCCGGCGGTTTGACACGCACCCCGCGGTTGGACCAAATCGCCAACGACTGGAACAGGAATGACGACGACAATGTCGCGATGATCGGCGGAATGCGCAGCAGCAAGATCAGCGAGAAGTTAAACAGCCCACAGACCAGTCCAACCCCGATCGCAATCAATACCCCCGGCACAATCAGTGCGCCGTCGGTCGCCATGAACTTAAGCGACAAGGTTGCGGCAAGTGTCATGGTCGCGGGAATGGACAAATCCACATTGCCCGGTCCAAGCGTTACGACAAACATTTGCCCTACGCCGACAATCACGGAAAACGAGGCAAAGGTAAGCGCGGCATACAAAAGCGCCCCGGCACCCGCACTGTTTGTCACAACCAGGAGCGTCGCAAGATAGGTCGCCCCTGCCGCCAGAAACGCCCAGATCCAGGGTTTACCAGACACCAGTTCAAGAAAATCGCGCGCGCTGCGCTTTTGCGGCTGCATGTTGTTATCTTTGTTTATCATATTCATACCAGTGCCTCGCGCCGGGTGAAGACAAGACGCACGGCCAAAACGATAATCAAAATCGCGCCCTGGGCGCCGATTTGCCAATCCGGTGACAGATGCAAAAATGACAGAAAGCTTGCCGCCAAGGTAAGGGTCAATGCACCAATCACAGCACCGATGGGCGACACCCGTCCGCCGGTAAATTCACCCCCACCCAAAATCACACCGGCAATCGACAGCAGCGTATAGCGCAAGGCAATATTCGCATCCGCAGACGTCGCAAGCCCGACCAGCGCCATGCCCGAAAGCACACAGAAAAGAGCCGCCACGCCATAGGCAAAAGCCTTAAGCCCCGTGACCGACCAGCCAGAACGCGCAACGGCCCGTTCATTGCCGCCAACGCCACGCAACAACACGCCCAACGACGACCGCTTGACGAAGTAATGCATCACAACGGCAATCACGATCGGGGCAATGATTGCCACCGGCAGGATCGGCGTTTTTGCCGTCATAAGCGCACGCAACCAATCAGGCGCACTTCCGCCCGGCGATGGCAAAACAAGCACGGCCATGCCCGACCAGAAGAATGACATGCCAAGGGTGACAACAATTGCCGGCAACCCACGAGCATAGATGATCGCGCCCATTGCGGCATAGACAAGGATCGCGGCAAACAAAATGCCATAGCCAATCACAGGATCGGTTTGCACAAAGGTTGCGGTGACACAGGCACAGAAACTGACAAAGGAACCAATCGACAAATCAATGTCGTTGACCATCAAAATCATCATTTGGGCAATGGTTGCCAATGCAACCGGCACCGCCAGATTAAACAGAAGGTTCAGCCCGAAATAGCTCATGGCACGTGGCTGCATGTAAAACACCGCCGCCAACAGAATGCCCAAAGACAGGACCGGCAACAAAATGCGCAGATGTTCGCGGTTCATTGGCCTGCCTCCTGCATCTCAAAGGAGGCACGCAGCATGTTTTCCTCGGTAATTTGTTCGCCCTTGAGTTCGGCAGCGATTTCACCATCGCGAAACACAAACACCCGATCACATTCAAGGATCTCGTCGGTTTCAGTCGAATACCAAAGAAACGTGCGCCCGTTCTCAGCCTCGCTGCGGATCATTCGGTAAACTTCCTTTTTGGTCGACACATCCACCCCGCGCATGGGATCATCCATGATCACAATCGGCGCCGAAGACGCCAACGCCCGCGAAAACAGGACTTTTTGCTGATTGCCACCCGACAGGGACAGAATGGGATTATCAAGATCATCTGTCTTGATCCCGATCTTCTCATGCCACGTTCGGGCAATACCCCGTTCGGCTTTGCGATCAACCAGGAACGTCCGACTGAATTCGACAAGGGTCTGCAAACTCAGATTGCGCATGATCGACCACAAGGGCATCACGCCATCGCGGCTTCGATCCCCGGCGACGAAAACAACCGCAGGCGCGCGCGATGCGGACCAATCCGATGTTCGTTCAAGGAAACATTGCGCCAGAACTTCTGCCTGACCATGCCCCGCCAGTCCGGCCAGGCCAACGACTTCGCCCTTGCGCGCATTCAGTCCGTTCTCCATCCGTAAAACTTCCGGCCCGAATTCGCGTTTCTCCAAAATGTTTGCGACGTCTTGGGTGTCGGGCACGACATGGCCCATCGCATCGACCAACCCGTCACGGGTGAAGTTGCTGGCGTCGTCATTTTCAATGATGCGGCCGTCCTTCATCACGACAATGCGGCTGGCGACATCAAAGATTTCCCCCATCATGTGGGATATGAAAATGATCGCCCCGCCGTTCGCACAGAACGTTTTGATATAGGCCAGCAATTGATCGGCAATCGCCCCATCAAGCGACGATGTCGGCTCGTCCAGGATCACCAGACGCGCATCAATATCACGCCGGGAAAAGGCAATCGCGATCTCGACCATTTGCCGATCCGCAATCGGCAGATCGGCCACCACACTATAGGGATCAATACCGTTATCGGGGAACACCGCATCCAAAGAAGCCCGCACGGCAGACGCAGCGTTTTTACGCCAACCTGCCTTGGGCATATTGCGATACGGGATCCGATAATTTTCAAGAACCGTCAGGTTCGGACACAGCGACAGTTCCTGAAAAACGCTGCGCACACCCGAACTTCTCGCCCGATGGGAATTGCGGAAATCGGCAACACCCGGGGCCCCGTCATAACTGACAGTGCCGCTGGTGGGGGACAAACGACCATTGATCACATTGACCAAAGTCGATTTACCCGCCCCGTTGTGACCAACCACACCGACACATTCACCCGGCATGATCACAAGATCCGCACCATCAAGCGCCTTAACCGGTCCGAAAGATACACCGGCTTGGGCAAGCGTAATGATCGGCACCTCCCTGGTGCCGATCATGTTCTGGTTTTCCACCATAATCCTATCGCCTTAGTTCGCCGATTTGATCAGGTTTATTGCGTCTTCCTGTGAATATTCCACATTGGCCACAGAACCCGCCGGGGTTTCGGCAAGGATTTCTTCAAGGGTGTCCTGATCAACGCGCAGGAACGGTACGGTCAAGTCTTTGGGGACCTCGTTACCATCAAGAATCTGCTGGGCTACCCAGAAACCAAGTGTGCTCACACCCGGTGCAATCGAAAGCGAGGTGGTTTCATAACCGTTGGCGGTTTTCTGTTCTTTCCACCATTGCAGTTCGTCCTGACGGTTGCCCATGATAATGGTCGGGGTCGGACGACCCGCAGCATCAAACGCCTGAGCCGCACCATAGCCATCCCCGCCCTGGGTCACGATGGCTTTGACTTCAGGCAGGCTTGGCAAAATGCCAGCCACGGCCTTTTGGGCAACATCCTGTGCCCAGTCACCATGAACAGAACCGACGATTTCAAAATTGGTTTTCGCCACCTGTTCGTGAATACCGGCACTGATTTCGTCATCAACGAACACCCCGGCAAGACCCCGGATTTCAAGAAGATTGCCGCCCTCAGGATAACGATCGGCAAGATATTTGACCTGATCACGGCCCATCTGTTTGAAATCAACAGCAATACGCCACGCGCAAGGTTCGGTGACGATCCCGTCAAACGACACAACAATGATGCCAGCATCGCAGGCTTCCTTGACGGCACCATTGATGGCCGTCGGCGATGCCGCATTCAAGACAATGGCATCATAGCCCTGCAGGATCATGTTCTGAATTTGCGCGGCTTGTTCGGTTGCCTGATTTTCAGATGTGGTAAAGGCATCTGCGCTGGCAACAACACCATCTTCGACCGCTTTGGATGCGACCTTGTCCCAGCTTTCCAACATGGCCTGACGCCAGGAATTCCCGGCGTAATTATTTGAAAGCGCGATGGTTTTTCCAGAAGTATCCGCCATCGCCTGGCCAGATACAAAGACAACAGTCCCGGCGATGGCGCCGAGCAGCATGGACTTGAGTTTCATTTTTCCTCCCTGACACAACACTGTCGCGTCATGATTTTGGTTTAGCCGTTTGGGTCGGCATTTAATTTATAATATCAATGGAAGGGGGATTTTCAGACAGGGCTCTTAAACTGTAAAGAGCATTCGCCGCATCCCGGTTGCGGGATCACCCACCCATGTTGCGGGTTCCCGCAAGACAGTGTCGTCTTGTCGCAATATGATGAAGGTCGGAGGAAACAACATGTCGGACCTTGCCCATTACCTGCGCATATCCAATCTTCTTGCAGGTAACCTTAACATCCATTCCGCGCTGAGCTCGGTAAAGGACGA
This sequence comes from Thalassospira australica, assembly GCF_000763295.1. GTDB lineage: Bacteria > Pseudomonadota > Alphaproteobacteria > Rhodospirillales > Thalassospiraceae > Thalassospira > Thalassospira australica. The sequence continues at coordinate 64,390 of NZ_JRJE01000020.1, forward strand.
AATCGACAAGATTATTGAGTTTGATCATCTCGATATCTGTTTGATCGACACGGACAGAACGTGGATTACTGCCTATGAGGTTGGCCTGAAAACGACTTGGAGCACATCACGAACACTGGTTCGCCTGGCACCGGTGCGCGATATTCTGTTGGGCAAATGCGATCATCTTCTGACGGGAAATGCGCTTGAAGATCCGCGCTATGTATTCCCCGGTGCCGAAAGCGCCCCAATCCTCCGACACGAGTTTCGCAGTCGGGTCAATGTCGCGATGAAGGTACTGGGCGAAGTGATCGGGTCTTTGAACTGCTCGTCGAAAAAGGAAAACTTCTATACCGAACGACATGTTGAACAAGTTCGCATTCTGGCCGATATGCTTGCACCATATTTCTATGCCCTGCGCGCCAATGAAAAGGCCAACGCCGAGGCACTGGTACGCGCCCGTATTCTGGCACGCGAAGAAGGCTTGCGTCTTGGCGCACTTAGCCTGACAGACGCGCTGGAGGCTGAACGCCAACGCATCGGTATGGATCTGCATGATCAAACACTTGCCGATCTGACCCGGATCGCACGTGACCTGCGTCCGGGCATCACCAAGACACAGCACAGTCGTCTGCAACAGCAAATCCAAAATATGATCCAGGATCTGCGCGATATCATCGATACATCGATCCCAACAATCCTTGAACTGTTTGGCTTCCAGCACGCGGTTCTGACCCATATGGAACGGGCGATTAACCGCGACGACGGTCCCGACTTCAAGGTCGAGGATCAGACCGATGGCTATATTGACGCCTTACCGGAAACCACCCGGATTGCAATTTTCCGCATTTGTCAGGAAGCAATCAATAATGCGGTACTGCATTCTGGCGCGACCTATATTTCGGCGCTGGCGTTTCACGATCCCGACGGTGATCTGACCATCCAGATTTGCGACAATGGCCAGTTCAAATTCCAGGAAAAGAAACCAACAGGCAGCGGTCTGGCCCACATGAGAACCCGCGCCCAACTAATCGGGGCCAAGTTTGAACACAGTACTCAGGAAGGAACCTGCATCACCGTCAAACTCCCCAAAACAACAGAAGAAACCGGAAGGGGCGAATATGAAAATTTTGCTGGTTGAAGACGACAAGATGCATGCGGATTTCCTCAAGGAAATTGTCGAACATGCCCTGCCGGAACTCGACGAAATCCTGATTGCCCGCGATGGCAAAGAAGCCGAAACCCTTGCACGTCAGCATGAAACCACGGCCATCGTCATGGATTTGCGCATGAAGGGCCATAACGGGATTGATGCCGCACGCACGATCTGGGCGGCCCGGCCCGATACCCGTATTCTATTTTGGTCGAACTATTCCGATGAGGCCTATTTGCGCGGCATTGCGCATATCGTTCCAAGTCAGGCGGCCTATGGGTATGTTCTGAAAACAGCAACACAGGACCGCATGCATTTGGCACTGCGATCTGTCCTGATCGAAGGTCAGATCGTTGTTGATCGCGAAGTCCATCAAATCCAGAACCAGCAGATGCGATCGCGCAATACCCTGACCGAGTTCGAATACATCATTCTAATTGATATCGCGCTCGGCCTTCCGGACAAGGCCATTGCCACACGGCGCAAACTATCGCTGCGCACCGTGCAAAACCGCCTGCTGTCGCTATACAGCAAACTGGATGTCGAAGCACTTGATCAAAACGATCAGGGGGTTGCGCTCAACAAACGTGCCCGGGCAGTTTCGTGCGCGATTGCCCGCAAGATCATCAACCGTGAAGGCCTGGCCGCAGCGGAAAAAGACCTGCGCGCATGGCTAAGCCACACTTAGATCACGGTGGGGGAAGACGGTGGAGGAAGACGGTAGGGGAAACGTTGGAAAACGCTGCCCCGCCTGTCTGCGCGCGTCAGCCCCCCCGGGTATTTAGGCCAGTTCAAACTTGATCGGCTGCGCCCCTTCCCAAAGCGTCATCTTGCCAAGCTTTTCGACGTCATCAAGGTTGCTTGTAACCGTGATGAAATGGTTGCCTGCAAGCTGCCCGACCTTGGATGCGAAATGCACCCCGCCATATGCCAGCAGGATTTCGGTTTCGCTGATCCCGCCGGGATAAAGGATGATTTGGCCCGGTGCCGGATAGCTGGTGTGATTTTCATAACCAACACCAAACTGATAATCGCCAAGCGGCATCCAGACGCCCTCGCCGCTCCAGCGGACATGGACGGCTTTGCTTTCAAACGGCATGCGATCCATAAACGCCTTGCAGGTTTCCGGTGCTTTTTCGGTTTCAAGCACCCCGTCAAAGGTGAACGGGCCAGCGGTAATTTTGATCTTGGTCATAAGGGCATCCTGACAGGTGGCGCGTTTTGCCTGCGACGCGGCGTTAAAACGCAATAAGTAAACTATGATCAAAGGGCTACACCGGGCAATCAAGACCGTCAATCGCCTTCATTTATACGTCCTGGTTATGCACAAATTGCAAGGCCCCATACCGAAATGCGTTGGATGGCATTGCTGCAAATCCCAAACGCGGCCATTCGCGCCATTTTTTGCGTTGCAGCAACCCTTCTTCGTCGATCCTGCGATTGTTTCACGACAAAGCGCGTGAAAATTTCACTTGCGCGCAAATTGGAACGGGCGTAAATCCCGGTTTGCCCAAAGTCGCACGTGCCTGTGGTGGTCCCCGAAGTTGGAACTCTTTTGGTTCTCTGGGGGGATACACTTAAAGCAACGACGGTGAGGGCTTTTTTGGTCTCAGGTGGCGTCCAAATCCACCGACACTAAAGAGGCACACCATCATTGCCTAGAGTTTCTCAGTTCTTACTGGAAACGCTCTGCTGGGCAGATTTGTCTCAGAGCTAGGAAAAGAACGAAAAGCGTAGCGGGGCTACGGTTGAGGTCTTTGACGACGCTATGTGACAAATCAGACCAGCCTGAGCAGGTTTGATGTCTGACGCCGCTGGTCGTCGTTATGCATTTTGAACGATGCGCCGCATCGCTCTGCAATGCATGCCTAGCCAGCAACTCCAGACATCAAACAGAGCGCTTGCAGTAAGAGCTGAAAAACTCGCCGTGCGGAACGGGAACTCCCTATTCCATAGCGAGGCAGACTTAACTTCGCAGTTCCGGCTGGCCCCGGAACTAAACAGCATGCAGGTAGTCCGCGTCATCGCGCCTCCACCGCGCGCCCGCATCAGGTACATGCACGCTGCCATATCGTGGAATGGGAGAACGCCCCAATGGCAACTCAGCGTATTATTGATTTTCTGGCACAGAACCGCCCGGAAGGCCCGTGCCTTGTCGTGGATCTTGATGTTGTTCAGCGCAACTACGAAACCTTCACCCGTGCGTTGCCCAGCTCGCGCATTTTCTATGCCGTCAAGGCAAACCCGGCCCCGGAAATCCTGAGCCTTCTGGCCGATCTTGGCAGCAATTTTGACACCGCATCGGTTCCAGAAATCGAAATGGCGATGGCAGCCGGTGCCAGCCCGGATCGCATTTCCTTTGGCAACACGATTAAAAAGGAACGCGACATTGCGCGCGCCTTTGAACTTGGTGTGCGCCTTTATGCGGTTGATTGCGTCGAAGAAGTTGAAAAAATCGCCCGTGTCGCACCGGGTGCGCAGGTTTTCTGCCGCATTCTGACCGATGGCGTTGGTGCTGAATGGCCGCTGTCGCGCAAATTCGGTTGTGCACCAAGCATGGCGCTTGAGGTTCTGGAACATGCCCATCACATAGGTCTGGATGCCTATGGCGTGTCGTTCCACGTTGGCTCGCAGCAATGCAATCTTGATGCATGGGATACCGCCCTTGGCGAAGCATCCTCGATCTTCCGCACCCTGGCCGAAAAAAGCATCCACTTGCGCATGGTCAATATGGGCGGGGGTTTCCCGACCCGTTACCTGCGCGACATTCCGGCGACCGAGGCCTATGGCGCAGCAATCGTTGATGCCCTGCATGACCATTTTGGCAACCATATGCCCGAAACCATCATCGAGCCGGGCCGAGGCATGGTGGGTGACGCCGGTGTGATCAAAGCCGAGGTTGTTCTGATTTCGCGCAAGTCCGCCGATGATCCGGTGCGCTGGGTGTATCTTGACATCGGCAAATTCGGTGGCCTCGCCGAAACCATGGATGAAGCCATCCGCTATCCGATTACCACCATCCATGACGGCGGCGACGTTGCCCCGTGCGTTCTGGCAGGTCCGACCTGTGATTCAGCAGACGTTATGTATGAAAAGACCCCCTATGACCTGCCGGTCTCTTTGACCATCGGGGACGAGGTTCTGATCGAAGCCACGGGCGCATACACCACCACTTATGCATCCGTGGCGTTTAACGGTTTCTCGCCGCTGGCGTCTTATGTGATCTGATCCCATTGCCGGGAGAAACTGACCAATGATTACCATTGATCGCGAAGGTGCGAACGCACACATCGAACGTGAAAAACTGCTGGACCGCGTTATGGGTCCGGCACGTTTTGGCAAATCGTCGGAAATCCTGCGGCGCAATCGCCGTCCGGCAGATGGCCTTGCGTTTGTTGCCTTTGAGGACACCCACATGATCGGCACGGTTCGGCTGTGGAACATTAGTGCGGGCAATGCCGGTGACGCGTTGCTGCTTGGCCCGCTTGCGGTTGACAAAATCTATAGCGGGTCCGGCGTGGGCGCCGGTCTGATCTATGCCGCCCTTAATGCGGCACAGGCATCCGGTCACCGTTCGGTTCTTCTGGTCGGCGATCCGCAATACTATGCGCGCTTTGGCTTCCATGCAGAGCCTGCAAGCAACCTTTTGATGCCGGGCGACTTTGATCGCCACCGGTTCCAGGCGATCCAACTTGGTAATGAAGATGTTCTGTCGGGATCAACCGGTGTGCTGCGTGCAACCGGGGCCATGATCCACTAAACAAACGCATCAACAAACACCTGACGAATCCCGGTTTGGTTAAATCCTTGCCGGGATTTTTTTTCGCACCCCCGGGGGATGTAAATGTCCTTCTGCTTGGTTGTAAAAATTTTCAAGGCATCATTGAAAGCACGCCTGAGGTGCACAACTTCTAATACATTGAAATAAAGCATAAAGCATAAAGCTTTTGATCTGAATTGATTGCGCGGGAATTCATCGATGTTTAAAGGCCTGAAACGAACATTTTTTCGCCGCAGCAGCCTGCCGGTTACCCTGGCCGCCATTGCGATCACCCTTCTTGTTATTGGCTTTAACTACTACGTCCATGTTCCGCTGGAACAAAATGCCGAAAAGCGAGAAATGAGAACGCTTTCCACCTTGCTTGATGGCTATGCCCGCCAGGTCGAGGAACAAATGATCGGGGTTGAAACAACCTTGGCCGCACTTAGTAATATCGCAAGTGATCGTCGATATTCCCCGCGTGAAAAACACCTGTTGCTCAAACAATCTGCCGATGCCCTCGACATCGTGCGTGTTTTCGGCATCACCGATGTCAACGGGCGCATCATTCATTCATCCCGTAATTTTCCAGCACCAGACGTTGATCTTTCACAACGTGATTACATCAAATATTTCCTCGATGGCGGGCAAGACCTGCGGGTTCTAACAGGCCCGGTCAAAAACCTTGTTGACGGCAGGTGGCAGATTTCCCTTGCACGGGCCATTCGCGATGAATTCGGCGCGTTAACCGGAGTAATTACGACTGTCATTGATCCCGGTACGATGATTGACCGGATTGCCAAATCGTCGTTTGATCTTGATTACGTCACCTTGCTTGACCGGAATTTCAACCTTGTCGCCCGCAAACCGGCCAAGGAAGAAATGATTGGCAAATCAATGGCCAATGCAAAAATCTACACCGATGTTGCCAATGCACCGGATGGCCATGTTGCCGATATATACCCCAACGTGTTTACCGGCGAGATCCGGTTTGGCGTCGGTGAACGTGTTTTTCATGACTATTTGGTGATTTCGACTTCACGTCCGTATGGCTATGCGATGCAATATTGGACTGTGTTCTCGTCCGGAACGACGATCGCATCCATCGTTGTTCTGTTCTTTGTGATTGCAATCCTGTGGGTCGTAAACATGCGGGCAGTTGCGGCTCATCATCACAATGAAGAATTGAAACAGATCAATGAAAAGCTTGCGGTCTCAAGGAGCCGGGCCGAAAGACTTGCGCGGATAAAAGAAGATTTCCTGGCCAATATGAGCCATGAAATCAGAACCCCGATGAATGCCATCTTTGGCCTGACCCAACTTTTAAAACGGACACAACTGGAACAACATCAACACGAATATGTCCGTCAGATCGGCTTGTCGGGAAAGTTCCTGCTTGGCGTAATTGATGAAATCCTGACATTTTCAAAGATCGAGGCAAATGAACTTGTTCTCGACAAGGAACCGTTTTCCTTACCTGACGTGATTGATAATGTCGGTTCGATCATGTCCATGACGGTCAATGACAAGGAAATCGAGGTCGTCATTAATGTCGCCCCGGATGTGCCCAAATCGATTGTTGGCGACTCACATCGAACACAGCAGATTTTGGTCAATCTGGTCAGCAATGCGATCAAATTTACAGAAAGCGGATATGTCAAACTTGATGTCCGCAAAGTATCATCGCCTGACACTGGCGATCATCTTCTGTTTGTCGTCTCAGATACAGGGATCGGCATTCCCGAAGCACAGCAACATGCAATATTCGACCCCTTCACACAGGCGGACGCCTCCACCACACGCAAATTCGGTGGTACGGGCCTTGGGCTTGCGATTTCCCAACGCCTGGCCAAATCGATGGATGGCAACATTGATCTTTCCAGCATGCCGGGGAAAGGATCGACCTTTACCTTCAAATTGCCTCTGATAATCGATACTTCAAGCGCAAAAGAACCACTGCCTATTTCACGTGATAATGGCCTGCGTATCCTGATTGTCGATGATCAGGCCTTGACCCGAACGGCTTTGGGAACAATTGCAAAATCCCTTTTCATTCAGGCAGATACAGTCGAAAGCGGTCAAAAGGCCATCGAAATGGTGAAAACGTCGGAAACACCATATGATGTCTTGATGATCGACTGGCAAATGCCCGGACTTGACGGGCTGGAAACGATCGAACAGCTCAAAGCACTACAGCTTCCCCATATGCCTGCCGTCATCATGGTGACCGCCTATGAACGCGACCTGCTTTCACAGGTTCCATCTGCACATGATGTAGAAATGCTCACCAAGCCTGTTACCGGCTCATCGTTCCTCAATGCAATTTCTGCTGTTTCCGACGCCAGTTCGGTGATTCACCCGAACTCTGCGGGACGTCAAAACCTGCTTGCAGATGATACACTCAGTGGAGTGCATATTTTGTTGGCCGAAGACAACGCTGTTAATCAACAGGTCGCGGTCACGTTTTTGACTTCAATCGGGGCTGAGGTAAGCCTTGCAGAAAACGGGGTAGAGGCTGTTGATGCGGTCGAGAAAGAACATTTTGACATTGTACTGATGGATATTCAGATGCCCGAAATGACCGGCATTGAGGCAACCCGCCACATTCGCGCAACCCATCCCGAACTTGAACTTCCCATTGTTGCCTTGTCGGCAGGTGTTCTTGAAGACGAACAAAAGAAATGCAAAGAAGCCGGCATGAATGACTTCATCGGCAAGCCATTCGATTTTGAAAATATCGCGGCAAAAATACTCCACCACCTGCCGGAACATGCGCCCAAAACACCCGTGCGGCCGAAAAACACGCCGGACGGTCAGAACAGAACCCCCACCCCTGTTAGCCAAACACCGGTCTATGACCCGACCAAGGCGTTGGAACTGGTTGCAGGGAACAAGGTTTTGTACCAGCAACTTCGCGAGTTATTCAAACCCCAGGCCCGTGATTGCCAGAAACAAATTGATGCAGCCTTGGCCGAGCGCGACAGCAAGGCTCTTTTGGCGCAGTTTCACTTCATCAAGGGATCTGCATCTCAAATCGCGGCCCTGCGGGTATCGGAACTTGCAGCCATATTGGAGCAACTGGCAGCGCACGAAGATATCGATGGCATTGCCTCAAAGATTGACACGTTCAAACAGGCACTGAACGACACACTCGCCGAATTTGAAAAGGTGGGATGACGAGCGCCAGTTGCGTTTCTCATCCATGATGCCGCAACGCAAAGGGACGTGCTTCCCACCCAAAGGGCGCAGGAAGCACGTTTGCATTAAACGCGATATATTTTGCCGGTTACTTCATCTCGCCAGGCGACCGAACGACATCGGGCGCGGCCGCTGCGGCCTCTTCTGTTGGTCGCGACCGCGCAACCTGCATTGACATGACATTTACCAATTCACGCATGACGAAGGGCTTGATCACCACATCGCTGGCTCCGACTTCAAGGCTGCGGCGACGCAGTTCGGCTGTGTTATTGGCTGTCATCATCAAAACCGTGATATCTGTGAAGCCAAGCTCCCTGATGCGCTGAACGGTGTCAAATCCGTTCAGGTCAGGCATGTGAACATCCATCAGAACCACATCAATCGTGTCCCTGTTTTTCTGCACCACACTAATGGCGTCATACCCGCCAGTCGCCGTTAGCACCTTGGCACCGCTTCTGATTAGAAATTCGCGTGCGACATCCCGGTGCATTTGATTGTCGTCAACAATCAACACGGTTCGGTCTGCCAAGGGGGCATCTTTCGCGCGATCATCAGCTTCATCAAATGGCTGTTCATGAACATGGGCAGTGGCATCTGCAACCGCGTCAAGTAACATCGTCAACGTAACAGGCTTGGTCAGAAATCCATTGAGAACCCGATCGCGATCCTCGATGTTTTTCGAAAGGAAAGAACGGTTGTGGGCAGATATCATAACGATGATTGGCGTTGACGCACCTTCCTGCATTTCGCGGACCTGTTTGCTGGTTTCCCAACCATCAAGTCCCTCCATCCGCCAATCGACCAACAGCACATCATAAGGTTCTCTCATGCCTTGCTTGAAGCGTATCATATGCAAGGCTGCTTCACCGGATGCGGCAACATCTGCATTCCAGCCGATTGATGCTGCCAACTGCTGGAACGCAACACGGGATGTTTCATTGTCGTCTGCAATAAGAACACGCAGGTTTTTCAAATGGGCCGGAACGGCTAAACCTGATTCAAAAGCATCGGAATTCTCAATCTCACAGGTAAATGCAATACCACTAGATTGCTGATATTTGTGATCTGCATACAAATGCCCGCCCAACTGGGTGGCAATCCGTCGCGCGATCTCAAGATCCAGAAAGAGCTCTGAACTTCCGTGGTTGGCACTTGGCTGTTCTGTAAGAACCTCGATATTGATTTTTGCAGAACTATCCATGGGCTTCTCAAGGCGCACTCGGATCAGAATTGTTTTCCCTTGTTCCCCTCCGATGATGTGCAAAACAATATGACAAACAAGTTTGACCATTAACTCGCGGTTCAACTTGATCGCGGTCGCCGTACTGTGGTTGGCATCAAACAGTATTTCGTTATTTGCAACGTCGTGGCTTTGGCTCAAAGCAAAAGAGACATCATTCAGAAGCTCGTCCAAACCAAACGTAACGGCATTTTTCTTTGTGTTTTGCTCATCCATCTCAAGGAACGACAGCAAAGAATCAAGACGTCCGACAGCTTCGCGATAGATCTGCTGCAAGGTTTGGAAACGGTCATCCTCACCAAGGTCACTTCCGTTACCTTCGGCAAGTTCAAGGATACCTGACGCAGTTTGAAAGCGCGTGCGTAAATCATAATTCAGTTCGCGCAACAGCAAACGATCATCGTCGTGCAATCGCAAGTCAACCGGCGCGTCAATTTCCGCCGGAGCAGGTGTTGGCGTACCCTGATTTTCCTTTACCTTGACCAACACAAGTGTCAGCGATGTCTCCTGATCGTCCGCCCTTAAGGGCACCTTTAAAATATCACCGCGACATACATGCTTTCCCGCAACGAAACACTGTTGGTCAGGCAAAAACAAATCGCTGTATTCGTTCGTTTTGATGATGGGATGGCTTGCATCGCGCTTGAATTCACGATCATTTGAGGCGTCAAACTCTGCATGAACGATGTTCTGCCGACCAAGTCCAAAGGACTTTTGCGCACTCAGATTGCATGACACGACCCGACTGTCGCCGTCCAAAATGATGGCCGCCAGTGGAAAGGCCTCGCAGTAGCGATCAAACTTTTCAATTTCAAGGGAGTCATGCCAGATATCGATTTGGCTTGGACGGTGCGTTTGCCTTTCTGAAACACACCAAATCGTTACCAGGAAGGAAAGCGCAAGCGCCCCGCCAACCCATAATACCCCGGTTCCCGACACGCCCGAGAACCATAAGGCGATACAAGCACCGGTTACCGCCGCCGCAGCCCAAAGAACCAGCATCCGAAAATACGTCAGCCCGCCCAAAACATGCCTCCCGCCAAGAGCATCCTAAACGATTGGTTTATAACAACCGCTTTACACTATATCACAACAGCTTAGTCATATTTAAAGCTGCTCCAAAGTATAGGGTGAAGCTATAATATAGCCCGCAGCCGACGAAATTTAACCCGCAGTCGAAGATATTGTGCGAACAGGCCACGGCATGTGGACGTTTGGTTTTTTACGGAGCCCGCCGGCCCAAGGTTCAAAATTCAACCACCTTCACAAGTGTTCTTCGACAACCAGCCGATAAACATGCCGTTCTGTTCAAGGCGTTCGTGCGCAAAGCAGTCCCCACCGGGGTAGGCCCCGCTTGCCGGGGTAAAGCGCACGGCATCTTCGCCAGGCAGGATATTGGTTGTGGTTTCAACAAGTTCGGTATGGGCCGTGCCCAACCCATCAGCCGGGACCAGACAATCATGGCGTCCGCCGTTGCCGTTGATCGTGCGCACGCCAACCATCCCGTGGTCCGTCGGCCAAGCCTTTACCACCGACACCAGATCACCGGTACTTTTGGCAAGGCAGGCCGTGATCGCAGGCTGCAACGCATCGAACTGGCGTGTCCAGATGCCCTCGCCCTGATTTTTAAGGTCCGAAATTTCCACCACCGGGAAATTGCCGGGCGCCAATCGCAGTGCCGCCGTTTCGCTTGAAACGGCACAGCGCACATCGTCTGATGGTGTGCGCCAGATTACGTCACCACCTTTGCCGCGCAATTCATAAACATCATTGCGATAACCATATCCCGACGCGGTCGGAACGCGCGCAAGGTCAAGTGGTTCGCGGCCATGGAATTCGACAATGGCGCGTTCTGCCTGCTGATCAAAAGTTACCGAAAACCTGCTGTTATCATCACAGACAAACTGCTTTGACCCGGTAAGCGGCGCAGGACTTGTATTGAGCTGGGTCAGCATCGCATCAATGCGGCTGAGCGCGACCTTGCTTTGCGACAGGGCCCCGCTGATTTCGTGTTCGTCAGGTTCGCTGAACATGCCGTTGACGGTTTTGGTCCCGCCCGCAAAACGGCCTTTGGCAAAATCAAGGTCGAGTTTGTAGGCAAGCGGGGTGTCATCATCCGCGCCACCGTAATTGACACGCGTGGCATTCTCGGAAAACCGCAGCAACTGCCCATCCCGATAGTAGATTTTGACATCGGACGTCCCGTAATCGCCAAGATCACGGTGCTCGTCGACCAGAACCGGGTCGCCATCCGGTGACACATAGGCCTTGTAGGTCACGGTGTGATCACTTGCCGTATACTGGCCGGGGATCACCCGCATCGCACCAAGCCGGGCGTCAATCGCGGCAATCTCGTCTGCCAGTTCAGAACCTTCGATAAAGCGTTCACCATCGGCTTGTGTGCGCGTGGTCCGGCGCACAACAATATCGACATCACTTGGCGCATCATGGGTCAGCACACGGTAAACCTGATCATTGCGAAACAGCAATTCATCGTCCGCCGTGACGATTTTGGCTTCTACCGCATAGGTAAAGCGCGGATCAATATCAGCCGGATCATAGGGCAGAACAAAAACCATTGGCGGATTGCTGACGGCCTGACGCAGTGATGCAATTTCAACCGATGGCGCATCCGCGCGCGAGATATCAAGCAACCGCACAACAAGGAAAGTATCATCAGACGAAAGCGCAATCCGTTCGCGGTAGCTGACCGACCCGGTCACGGTCGTTCTATCGGTTTGAAGGGCCGCACAGCCCGACAATACCCCGACCATACCAAGGACAATCATCGCCCTTGCCCATATGAATGCGGCTGAAACAGGTCTCATTTTAACCCCGGTTTGCTCGTAGTTTTTTTGTGGTTCCAGGCTCAGAACCTAAATCATGTTGACCGCAAACATACGCAAAACCAAGGCCAAAAATAGGCAAACCGGGTGTATTTCAGCAAAAAGATACAACTCAGGGCCGCGGGTATGCGTTGGTCCGGACGTTGGGGCTGTTTATCCGGCGAAACGATGACAAGGCTGACCGGCAACATCGGTGCGGATCGACAACAACGCACCTTCAAGCGCGTTGCCATTGTCTTCCAGCCCGGCCGCGGCTGACGTAATATAAAGCGTCTTGAGGTCGGGGCCACCAAACACACAGCTGGTCGGCTGTGTCACCGGCAGATCAACAATCCGGTCAATTTCGCCATCCGGGTTAAAGCGGATCAAACATTCCCCGCCCCAGCGCGCATTCCAGATATAGCCTTCCGCATCCATGGCCGAACCATCCATGTTGCCCCGGTCCTGCGGACCAAAGAAAACGCGCGGATTGCTGGGCACCCCGGTTTTCATATCGAAATCATAGACATTCAGCGTGTTCTTGATCGTATCGCCAAAGAACATTTTCTTGCCGTCTGCGGACCACAACAGCGTATTGGAAATCCCGATATCAGAAACAAACCGGACAAATTCACCATCCGCCCCCACCCGGTTCAATGTCCCGGTTGACGCCTTGACCGGCAGGTCTTCGCCGTTTGGTCCGATATTGTTTTCCATGGTGCCATGCCAGAACCGCCCCATCGGATCGACCCGGCTTTCATTGGATCGATTGCCCGCATTGTCGCTATCTGGTGCAACAAAGGGTGTTGTTTCCCCGCTTTCGGGATCAAGGAATGCCAAACCATCTGCAAGGGCGACCAAAAGCCCGCCCTTTTCACGCGGGACGATGGCCGCAACCGGTTGATCAAACGTCCAGCTCCGCGACCCGCCATCATCGGGGCGCAGCCCATAGGCGGTTTTGCCGATGATATCGACCCAATACAGAACGCCATCTTCGCTGTCCCAATGTGGACCTTCGCCAAGGGTGCACCGCAGGTTTGGCAACACGGTTTTCACATCCGACATGGTTTCTCCCTGATATTTTGCGCGGTTTCCGCGTTGTCTTGATTTGATTTAATGGCTCATACCAAAACGATAGGCCCGGATCAAAGTCGTTCTATATATTGCTACCCGGAATGGTCACGCCTGAAAAGTCGTTTTGTATGATGATTAAATATAGGGCGCATATTTCCACCATATGCAATCGCAACTCGGTTGCATTTAATGTGCGTAATTGATAAGCATTCTCAGAACTTATGACCCGTACTGCACGACAGGCCCCGTTTCAGGCCCGGCAGATGGTGCCATGTCCGATTATGCGAGTTTCCGTCCATGTTCGATCTGAAAGACGTCACCTTTCAAAGTGACGGCAAAAACCCCAAGACGCTGCTTGATACCATCACGGTCGATTTTCCGACCGGCGCATTTAGCGCGATTGTCGGACACAACGGATCGGGCAAAAGCACGTTGCTTAAACTGCTTGCACGCAAGAATAAACTGGCGTCAGGCACCATTACACTTGATGGGCTGGCTCTTGACGAACATGGCACTCGTGATTTCGCCCGCAAGGTTGCCTATCTACCGCAAAATCCGGTTGTCCCACCGCATCTAAGTGTCCGTGAACTTGTGGCGTTTGGCCGCTATCCGTGGCGCGGGGCATTTGGCCGCTATCGCGATGAAGATCATGCAAAAATCGATCAGGCAATGGCGCTGACCCATGTTACCGACTTTGCCAATCGTCTGGTTGCAAGCCTTTCTGGCGGGGAACGTCAGCGCGTCTGGCTTGCGATGCTTCTGGCCCAGGATGCACCGGTGTTGTTGCTTGATGAGCCGACCTCGGCCTTGGATGTTGGTCACCAACGCGACATCCTGCAACTGGTCGCCAATCTGAAAGACCAGAATAATCTGAGCGTGATCGCCGTTTTGCATGACATCGACATGGTCGGGCGTTTTGCCGATCACATCATAGCACTGCGCGCCGGGCAAACCTGTTGGCAGGGAAATGCGCGCGCCTTCATGCAGGGCGAAACGCTGCGCGATATTTTCCAAACCGACATCGACGTAATCCATCTTGCAAAGCACGACCGTTTCGTAAGCTACGTCGCCTAAGCGTTTTGAAACTTCATCCATACAAAAGATCAGGGATACGACAATGTCAAAGCACTGGATTGGTCATCATGTCGCGCGCATTGCACTTGCTGCGGGAACGATTGCCGCGTCATTCACAGCCCTTCCTGCCATGGCGGAAACCTTCCCTCACGAACTTGGCAAGGTCGAACTTGAAACCCACCCGACCCGCTTTGCAGTATCAAACTGGAGTTTGACCGAAAGCCTGATTGCCCTTGGCATTGACCCGGTCGCCATCCCGGAGGCCGATGGATATCGCGCCTGGGTGGTCGAACCGAAACTGCCCGAAAGTTTTGCAGATCTTGGCAGCCGCCGCGAACCCAATTTTGAAGCCCTGCGCGATGCCAACCCCGATGCCATCCTGATCAGCACCGAAATCGCGATGGCCCATGAAAAGCTTTCCGGCTTTGCCCCGACATTCGTTTATTCGATCTACAACACCGGCAGCGATGAACCCGCCATCGACCGCGCCGAAACGCTTTTGCGCAATATTGCAAAATTGGCCGGCAAGCCCGATACCGCAGAAAACGTTATTGCATCGGTCAATGCCCGCATTGATGCGGCGGCCACCCGTATTCGCGATCATGTTGGTGACGATGCCCGGTTCGCGGTTGTCCGCATCCTTGATGACGCACACTTTCGCATTCATGGTCGCACGTCACTTTTCGGATCCACCCTTGAACGGATGGGCTTTGCCAATGCCTGGGATGGTGATGTGAATGGCTGGGCGTTTCATAATGGTGATGTTTCTGATCTGGCAAAAATGGGCGATGTACAGTTTGCCTATGTCCTGCCAATTGCCCCAACCACGCAGGAAACCCTGTTTGGGTCGGCGATCTGGAAAGCCATGCCGTTTGTGCGCAACGATCAGGTCTATGCCATTCCTTCAAGCTGGACCTTTGGTGGTCTGTTGTCCGCAGCCCGCTTTGCCGAACTGCTTGCAGATGCCGTAACCGGCACCGACGCAGATACAGATGCCAACGCCAGTGTCAGCGGATCATAAATAATGGCCGTCTTGCGTTTCTCCATCGCTTGTCTTTGCCTGATTTGTCTGGGTGGTGTTTTGTTCATCCTGCCCGGCACGGCAGCAATGGCAGACCCGATTGTCATTGAACATGAACGCGGCACAGTTACGCTCGATCAACCGGCCAAACGTGTTGCCGTGACCAACTGGGCTTTTGCTGAAACGCTGATTGCACTTGGCCTTGATCCCGTCGCCATTGCCGATCCGGCGGATTACCGTGACTGGGTGGCAAAGCCGGAACTGCCCGATGATTTCATTGATCTCGGCCAGCGCGGATCCCCCAACATGGAGGCATTGCGCAAGGCAAAACCGGACCTGATCCTGATCAGTCAGGAACTGGAAATGGCCTATGAGAACCTCTCGACGGTCGCACCGGTGATGATGTTGTCGGTCTATGATGACGGCAATGTCGCATTCGATGCGGCCACAGGCATGCTGCGCAAAGTTGCCAGGGCAATTGGCCGCGAAGATGCCGGTGCGGCTTATTTGCGTAAGGTTGACGCACAGCTTGGCGAATACGGCAATCGGGTGCGCGACATACTTGGCCCGGATGGCGCATTGACCGTTGCGAGTTTTTATTCCGAAGCCAATATCGCCGTTTTTGGCGCACCGTCCCTGTATGGTTCAGTTCTTGTGCGTATGAACGTGCCACTGGCCTATCAGGGGGACGTTTCAAAATGGGGCTTTGCCCGTGGCGGGCTTGAAATTCTGGCCCCGCTTGCAAAAAGCACATTGGTCTATACCAACCCGATCCCCGATGTGATCCATGAAAAAGCCTGGTCGTCGCCGATCTGGAAGATCATGGATTTTGTTCGCAACAACCGGGTTTATGAACTGCCGGTGGTCTGGGCCTATGGCGGGGTGCCATCGGGCCTGCGCTTTGCAAAACTTCTGACCGAAAGCCTTGAAAGCGGCCCGGTGCGATGACGATCACTCAACCCCGTAGCCCCGCCATCCTGACCGGTGTCTTGGGTCTTCTTGCACTGACGTGTCTTGTGATTGATTTTGGACCATTCCTGCAACGGGGATTGGCTTCACAGGTCATGTTCACGCCGGATGAAACCGATTTTGACCAAATCCTGTTTCACTACAGCACCCTTCCCCGCCTTGCGATGGCATTTTTGTGCGGGGCGGGTCTGGCATTGGCAGGTGCAGCCGTCCAGACCGTACTGCGCAACCCGCTTGCATCGCCCACCACCCTTGGTGTTGGCGCGGGCGTTGAATTTGCCCTGACCCTGTTTGTTTTGCTGGCCCCGGCATCGCTTGCCATGTTTCAGGAGGCCTTTGCCCTTGCCGGTGGTCTGATCGCGCTGGGTGCTGTTTATCTGATCGCGGCAAATCGCGGCAATGCGACCTTGTGGCTTATTCTGGCCGGGATGATTGTGAACCTGCTTTTGCAATCCGGGTCGCAGATTGTTTTGCTGTTTAACGAGCAATATCTGCAATCCATTTTCATGTGGGGGGCTGGCGATCTGGCCCAGAACGGATGGGAATCAACGCAGTTTGTCTTGCCGCGCGTCGCTCTTGGCATGTTGGCGATCCTTGCCTTGTCGCGCCCGCTTGATCTTTTGGCACTTGGTGATGATACAGCGGGATCGCTTGGCGCAAAGGTCACCTTGCTGCGGCTTGTGATTTTGGGATTGGCAGTTTTTATCACCGCCTCGGTCATTTCGGCAGCAGGCATGATCGGTTTTGTCGGACTTGCCATCCCGGCGGCCCTTCGCATTGCCGGACTATCCCGTTCACGCGATCTCATGATCTATTCGGTCTTTACCGGAGGGTTTGCCTTGCTTGTGATCGACTTTGTGGTGCGTCAGTTTAACGGTCTTGGCGGGGATACTTTGCCGACAGGCGCGGCAACAGCCCTTTTTGGGGCACCGTTTATCATTTTCATGCTGCGCAAGGCCCGCATTATGCCCGGCTCCCAAAGCGAAGATCAGCACAGCGATCAGCAGATCACCTCAAAAACAGTCCTTTCTGTTTGCCTTGCCATCACACTTGTCATCGGTGTGGCGTTTTCAATCTTTGTTTCCCTTGATGGCACTGGCTTTGTTTTGCTGGCGTGGAATGAAGGCAACCTTGATATCATGACCGGGCGTGCGGAACGCACGTTTGCGGCGATGATTTGCGGCGCGGCACTGGCCGTTTCCGGCACACTTATTCAGCGTGTCGGGCGCAATCCGCTGGCAAGTCCGGAAATCACCGGGGTCAGTTCGGCCACAGCCCTTGCCATGATCATTGCCCTTGCCATTTTCGGGTTCGGTCAACGCGCAGAGCTGATGGTCATTGGGGCGCTGGGCGGGATCATCTCGTTGATAGTATTGTTGTTGTTGTGCCGGAAGTTTACCCATGCGCCGCACTACATGTTGCTCAACGGCCTTGCCCTGACCGCTGTTCTTGGCGCGATCGTCCGTATCGTTTTGACGCGCAGTGGTACGCAAACATCCATGCTGATGTCCTGGCTTGCCGGGACGACTTATTTCACCAGCATGGATGAAGTCTTGATTGTGGCCGCGGTCACGGGTGTGCTTCTGATCGTGGCCATCGCGCTTCGCCGTCCGTTGGAACTGGCATCGCTTGGGCCGGAACAGTCCGTATCGCTGGGGCTTGGCATATCAGGTTTTCAGTTTGCCATGATGTTGCTTGCCGCCATTCTGGCCGCCAGTGCCACGCTTCTGGTCGGACCGCTCAGTTTTGTTGGCCTGATGGCCCCGCATCTGGCCCGCGTTGCCGGATATCGCCTTGCGGGCGGGCATCTGCTGGGCGCGGTGTTGATTGGTGTAAATGTCATGATGGTTGCCGAATGGCTGGCACGCAACATGATCTATCCTGCCCAATTGCCAACGGGCCTGATCGCTGCATTGATAGGTACAAGTTACTTCCTGATATTGGCCGTGCGCAAACGCTAGGGCAATCAACCCGGCGGAATGTAATCACCTTCGAACTTGATCAGGTCATCCTTGATTTCATACCAGTCGGGTTTGGACGCGGTATGGATATGGATCGACGGACGGATTTTCGGATCGTCATCAAGGGCGGACGCCGCGACGACATAGATGTCCCCCGCTGACAAATCCCCAAGCGACGTGCCGCATTTCTTGCAAAAGCAGCGTTCAAACTTTGCATCAGGGCCTTTGTAACGGCCAATTGACTCTTTACCGGTCAACAAATGAAGGTCATCGGCCTTACCGATCACGACAGCTGAAAACACGCCTGCTGCCTTGCGACAACGCGAACAATGACAATAGCTTAGTGACGAGGGCTCACCGGATATTTCGAACGTAACCTTGCCACACAGGCAGCTTCCCTTGATCATTTCACATCCCCATTTTCATGATTGCGAAAACAGAACATAACATGAACATTATTCACATTCCACACCCAAGCGTGAAATCGCAACCATGCTTTAGGGGGTTGCGTTAAGCGGCCACTCGCGTGCCATGTCAAAGGCCGCGTCCAATGACGGGGCATGCTTGACCGGAAAAGGCAGCATCCGCGCGAAATTGGTATTTTCAACGTGTTCGGCATGGTCATCATGGCCCTGTTCATCGCCGTGATGGTGCCCTTCATCAACGCGAATGAAACCCTTGGCAAATTCAGTCAATCGATCCCGGTTTTGTTTGAACCAGACCGCTGCCTGCTTGCGGATTTCATGGTCCTGATTGATCAGCCCTGAAATGCGGAAAATCAAAATAACCGGCGCGGGTTGGCCCGCCAGATCGGCCAGTGCATCAAGATAGGCCTGCCCATCCGCATCGCTTTGCTGATCAATCATTTCAAACAGAACGATATCGGGTTTTGGCATACTTGATCTGAACATCAGGTCTTTCCTTGTACAAAGGGCCCGACGGAATATCCGCCGGGCCGATCTTTCAATTTCAGATACCAACACGATCAGAATTCGCGGCGATATCCAATGGTAACCGTCCGGCCATGCCCGGCGACTGAATACCCGCGCAAGGCGGTCGCAGCCGGGTTTTCGTAGCTGGTATCAAGGATGTTCTCGATCCCGAAACGCGCTGTTCCGCCCAGAACCGGATAATTGCCCGACAGATTGAAAACCAGGCTCGGCTTGATTTTCTTGTCTTCGATCTTGTTGCGCGCAGCGGTATAGGTCCCGTCAAAACGCATGTTCAGATCCCCCCAGACATAGCTGTCTACATAGCCGGTGAAACGAAACGGCGATGGAATGCGGTTGTTGGGAAGCCAACTGTCAAGATCACCGTCTTCGTTGGTGTCATAGCGGCCTTCAACATAAGACGCCAGCGCACCGACAAAGGTATCCGCAGTGACGTCATATTCCCCCGTCAGTTCGGCACCGATGATGCGTTCCTTTTCCTGACTGAGCTTGTTGGTCGAGGAATCGTAATTGTCACCATGTTCATTGGTGCTCATATAGACCGCGCCGGTGGCCCGGAAATCCTGCCCGCTGTATCGGGCGGCCATTTCATATGTCTTGACCTTGGAGGCCTCAACATCAATCTCATCGAAGTTGAGCGGAATGGACGTCCCCGCCAGACCTGCGCGGCGGGTATAGGCCCCGACATCAGGGACCGAGAACCCTTCGCTATAGCTCAAAGACGTATCAATCTGATCGGTCCAATGCACCACAGCAGATGCGTTATAGGTCACGGCACTATAGGTCGTCTCACCGCCCGTAAAGGCTGCGGCGGCAAGAATTTGCTGTGCAACACCTGCATTGTAACGCATGTAACTCGGGCGGGTGAAATCTTTGACCGTCAGGTCATATTCTTCGTAGCGCACACCACCCGACAGATCGACATATTTGCCAATCGGCGCGGAAAGCTGGGCAAAGACAGCCTTGCCGCTTTGTTCCATCGGCGCGCCAATATCGCGGTTGCTGACGGTGCGGTATTTGACATCATCAAAGGTCAAATCCCCACCCCAAGTCAGGGTAAGCCCGTCATAGGCAGCATCAAGACTGGTATCGGTTGAAAGTTTGACCCCGTATTTTACCGTATCAATAACCGACTGTCCGAGCGGGTCTTCAATCGCGCCATTGTTGGCAAGTGAAACAAGACCGGGGTTATAGGTTGCGTGATATTCCGCACGTGCGGCCTGTTTGTAGCTGTCGTTGTAAAACAGTTTCAGGTCACCCACACCAACCTTGCCAAAATCAAACTCATATCCAGCCGTAAAATACTGACTGTCATCTTCCAATGGCTGCGCAAGATAGGGGCTGTCATAATTGACAGACACCGGGTCGTCCGACAAATCCGGATAATATTCGATGTCCTGACGGAACCGTACCACTTCGGATGACAGGAAAAGACGGTGACCTTCGGCCATCGTCACACCGACCTTGCCAAACACACTAAGGTCTTCGGCATTATCAAAACCGCCCTGCCCCAACATGGCGTCGGACGGCACCTGATTGCCATAACCGTCATAGGCATTGCCGCTTTGTGATCCGGTCACACTGCCCGCCAGATCGACCACGCCAACCCCGCCGCTGCCCGAAAGTGTAAGCGACGGTGCGAAGCTGTCACCGATGTCGTCGGTATAGCTTTTGACATGACCATCGACGACAAAGCTGTTTTTGCCCACTTCACCGGTCTTGGTAATGATGTTGATCGTTGCCCCCGTGGCCCCGTCGCCGTTCATGGCATTGGAGCCGGGAATAACCTCGATGCTTTCGACCTGCTGAAGATCAATCATCGAAAGAATACGGCTGCTGTTACGCAGCGGTGTATTGCGCGACACCCCATCAACCAGCACCTGCACATCACGCCCACGAAAGGTTTCCGTGCTTGCAATCAGGCTTTGATCATCAAACATGAAACCCGGCACTGTGTTGCGAATGACATTGGTAATGTCGCTGCTTTTGGCGGCCTGTACCTCGATCTGATCGCGCCCGATTACGACAACAGAAGGCGACATGGTACCAATGGACCGGCGCGAACGCGTTGCACTGACCACGACTTCCGGCAAAACGACCGCATCTTTCGCACCCGTTGATGCCCCCGCCACTGGGCGAATGATCACACTGTCATCAGATACAAATTCAAACCCGTAACCGCTGCCAGACAACAATGCTTCAAGCGCGTCAGGTGCAGACATATCTGCGGACAGTTCACCGCTGTCACGATCAGACAGATCCCCCTGCACCACAAGTTGCAGGTCAAACTGATCGGCAAGCTGATCAAGGGCCGTGCGCAGGTTTCCTGCAGCAATTGTAACGGGTTGCACCTGATCGGTTTTGACTTGTGCAGAGGCCTGCGGGATCGATGCGATCAACAATGTCGCAAAAAGTGCCGTGCTCCCCAACAGACGGGACATTCTAAAATTCTCGGCTTTCAACGTTATTCCCCCTTTAGTCCAAAATAATAATGCAAATCACTATTACCTTCATGACGAATGGGGGCATCGGAATGAGGAGGATAAAATTTCTATTTTCTTGAAATTATTCTGAACCCGCCGGGAACGGCGTTCTCGGTAAGGTTATAGGCAGCAAGAACTGCTTCATACGCCCGTTCGGGTTTGGCCAGATCAAAGCTGCCCGACACCGTGATATCGCCCATGCGCGGATCACGCACAAAGGTGTTGCCATCCAGAAGCGGGGACATCCGGGCAAACAATTCGTCAATCGGCATGTCATTGATCACCCAGCGCCCTGCGCGCCATGCGGCAACGCGCGCGGGCACAATGGCCCCGAAGTGAAGATCACCATCGTTATCCTGCCATGATGTCTGCCCGGCCTGCAGGCGGGCCAGACCGGCATCACGTTTACCAAGGTCAACAATCCCTTCGGACACCTCGACGCGCACATGCCCGCCCCATTTCGAGGCGCTAAAGGCTGTGCCCACCGCCGTTGCCGTCAGCTTGTTCAAATGAATGCGCAGCGGCCGGGTGGTATCCTTGGCGACATCGATAAAAACACCACCTTCAAGTACCGTCAGATCGCGATACTGCTCACCATAAGAAAGCGATACCCGCGTACCCGGTTCCATCCAGATGCGTGATCCGTCAGACAGTTCATGGCTTTTTGACACAACGCCCGGCGTGTTCGCCGCGACCAGATCCGGGTCAGGCTGGAATGCGGAATACCCCCAAAGCCCGACCAAAAGCAAAATGATGACACCCGCCAACACCGGACGTGCACGGCGCTTGGCCGAACGCATTCCCGGCAGACGTCCACTGCCGCCTTCAAGCGCACCAAGCCGTTCAAGATCACGACGTACACCTTCGACGTCAAAACCGCCATCGTCATTGCCATACGTCCCCTCCCCGCCCGGCACATTGGCCCGGTTCAGATTTCGGGCGCGATCAGATGCGGCGATTTCCATGCTGTTCCATACCTGGCGCGCATGGTTCAGGCGGTTGGTATTTTCGGGATCGGCCGCCTGCCAGCTTTCAAAGGCCACTTCTTCAGCCGGATCGAGCGTATCCGCATCAAGCCGGATCGCCCAGAAATCAGCGATATCGTCATTGTTTTGGCAATCTTCGGGATAGCGGAAGTCAGTCATGGCGATGTCGTGATCCGGCTTTTGGCTGCGTGCTTTGTTATTATTTTGACGAACGGGCCGGCCCAAAAAGGATGTCTTGAGGCAGACCAGGTTAAATGCGGGCTTCGGGCTCGTGCATATGGGCGGCGGCGCACCCATGAAAGAAAATCAGTTTTCATGGCGCGCCAACACCTGTTTGCAATGTCCAAGCGCCTGACGCAAATGCTTTTCGACCATATTGCGACTAATGCCAAGCTGTTCGGCTGCTTCTGACGGGCTGAGGTGGTCGCGCTTGCACAGCAAAAACACTTCACGGCAGCGCGGCGGCAGGTCATCAATGGCAAGCCCGACAATATCAAGCCGCTGGCGATCTGCGCTGATTTGTTCTGGCGTCACCGACTGGGGGACAGCACTGTTCATTTCGCTGATTTCGGCCGGATCGGTGAATTCAACCGGGTTGCGATTGTTCCGGCGCAATGCATCAATCGCCAAATTGGTCGCCATGCGCATCAGATAGGCTGGGGGATTTGCGATTTCCGCCGGATCGATGTTTCGATGGCGCAATTGAACATAAAGGTCCTGCAAAACATCATGACTTTCATCGCGCGCAGGCAGATATTTCTGCACCTGACGCAACAAACGACCGTGATATTGCTGATAAAGACTGTCCCAGGAACGGTCGCAGACCGTCATAACCGCACATCCAGATTTCGATAATGATAACCGTTATCATTTTTAATTGTGCTTATAGACATTCCTGACTGTGCGTCAATTCAAAAAGCAAAAGGCCCGCGTGAAGCGGACCTTTTGACAAAATGAAATTGATGGGGGGTTAGTCTTCGAAATGCCCCCTGGCGGCAAAACCACCGCCCTGATAAATCACCGCCGGATCATGACGGTCTTCCGGGCCGAATTCTGCTTCGACTTCAGCGCGGAACTGTTCGGAGCTATCCTGCGGCTGCCAACCAAGGAAGTTGGCATGTTCGTTACTCCACCAAGTCGATTTGTTGTCCGAGACACCATACATCACCAGATTGCCGGTCATCGGCGCATCAAAAATCGCCTTCATCAGCGAAATAAAGTCACGCGGGCTCATCCAGGTGGACAGCATGCGGCGGTCCTTTGGCTTTTCAAAGCATGACCCGATGCGCACACTGACGGTTTCAACGTCAAACTTGTCGTAATAATAGCTTGCCACCGCTTCGCCGTAACATTTGGTCACGCCATACAGGCTGTCGGGGCGCTGTTTGGACGTATCATCAAGCCGTTCGGTGCGTTTGTGAAAACCAATCGCATGGTTGGAACTGGCAAACATGATGCGACCGACACCATTCTTGCGCGCACCTTCATACAGGTTATAGGTGCCTGCCAGATTGGCCTGAAGCAGATCATCAAATGCCGCCTCAATCGAAATGCCGCCCAGATGAATGATGCCATCAACATCCTTGGTCAGTTCGATCACCGCTGCGCGGTCCGACAGGTCACATTGCACGACTTCCTCGTTCGGACCTGCCGGGTCCATCGGGGAAATGTCAGACAGGCGAATGACATCGGCATAGCCCTTAAGCCCTTCGCGACAGATCTTTCCAAGTCCGCCAGCAGCACCGGTAATCAGCAAACGTTTCATCATTATCCTCTTTCTAATCGATTGTGGCCCGCAATCAGTTTGCACCAAATACAAGATTGGGCAAAGTCATTGAAACTGCGGGAATATAAGTTGTCAGCAAAAGCGCACTCAGGATCGCCAGATAAAATGGCCAGATCGACTGCACCGCCTTTTCGATTTTCACCCCGCCAATGGCGCACCCGACAAACAGGCACGCCCCAACTGGCGGCGTACACAGGCCAAGACCCAAATTCATCATCAAAACCATGCCGAACTGAATTGGGTCCATGCCAAACTGGGTCGCCAGCGGCAGGAAGATCGGCGTGCAAATCAAAATCAGCGCCGCCATATCCATGATCATGCCCGCAACCAGCAACATGACATTGATCAGCAACAATACCAAAATTGGATTGTCGGTAATCGTGGTAATGGCTTCGGCAAGGGCATCGGGCACCTGATAGAAGGCCAGCATATAGCCATAGGCCGTTGCACAACCAACCAGCAGCATGACAAGCGATGTCGTCTTGGCCGATTGCTTGACCGCGGCGATAAAGCCCGCCCAGCTTAGCTCACGGTACACAAGCCCGGTAATAATCAGCGCATAGGCAACCCCGATCGCACCGGATTCAGTCACGGTAAACACGCCGCTTAAGACACCGCCAACAATGATCACCGCCGTAAAGAAGCCCGGAATAGCCCGAATAGCGGTGCGTCCGACAACCGCCCAACCGGGGAATGGCTGGGCCGGATAGCCATGTTTGATTGCAACAAGCCAGGTGGCAAGACCAAGCAACACGCACATCATCAGGCCCGGCACCACCCCGGCGACAAACAGTTTGGAGATCGAAATACCACCGCCTGCGGCCACGGCATAAAGGATCATGTTGTGACTGGGCGGGATCATGATCCCGGCAATCGATGATGTTACCGTCACATTGACCGCGTAATCCGCGCGGTAGCCTTCCTTTTTCATCACCGGGATCAGGATCGATCCAAGGGCGGATGTATCGGCCACGGCAGAGCCGGAAATGCCGCCAAACAGCATGGATGAAAACACATTCACAATGCCAAGCCCACCGCGCCGGTTGCCGACAAGGGCCGTGGCGAATTGCACAAGCCTGGTGGCAATCCCGCCATGGAGCATCAATTCCCCGGCAAAGATAAAGAACGGAATGGCCAGCAAAGAGAAAACGCTGATGCCAGACCCGATCCGCTGAAACGCGATCAGGGTCGGCAGGCCTTCAAAGAAAAACGCCCCAAGGGCTGCGATGCCAAGTGCGATGGCGACGGGCATGCCAATCAGAATACCGATGGCAAACACGCCCAGAAGAATGGTCATGCCCATTTATTCAACGTCCTTGTTCAGCAAATCGTCGTGATAAAGACCGGCACGCGAAATCGTTTTCCAGCCGGTAATGATCTTGAGGATATGGACAACACTGTAAAACATGATGCCTGCCCCGCAGACCGCCATGGGCACAGACCGCCAGCCATCAGAAATATGAATGATCGGCATCGTCTTTGCCCAATTAAAGGCCACCAGATCTAGCCCGCCGATGAGCATCCAGTATCCAAACCACGCCATGGCGGCATAGCTGATCGCGGCAACAATGGCCGCAATTTTGGGCGGTAATGAATCACGGAAAAACGAAACGGAAAGATGGCTGTTGTCGCGCATGCAGGCCGCAGCAACAGGAAAGGTGATCAGAACAATCAGGATCAACGAGACCTGCTCAACCCAGGTCGGTGTTTCATTAAGGACATAGCGCCCGAACACCAGCCAGGCGAACGTCGGGATCAGGGCCACAAGCGCCAAACCGCCAATCAGGTTAAGCACCCCGGCAATGCCCCCGCCCAGACGGTCAAGCAATTTGGTAAAACTGGAAAACATCTATGCGCCGCCAGAAATTGATTAATCAACAATAGAACAGCAAAGAGCGTAAACAAAGAAGGGCGACGATAATATCGCCGCCCTTTTTGCTACATATGTCTTACTTCTGTGCGTCCTGAATGGCTTTCACAAGGTCGGCCAAATCCGGGTTTGCTTTCAGGAAGTTGTCATATACCGGCTGCATGGCATCCTGGAATGCCTGCTTGTCAGCAACTTCATTGACTTCAATGCCCGCGGCAATGACTTTTGCCTTGGACTGTTCAGCACGTTCAGCCCAGGCTGCACGCTGTACCTCAACCGAAGCATCGGCTGCTTCCTGAACCAGCTTTTTCTCTTCATCAGAAAGGCTGTCATACAGGCCTTTGTTGATGCACAGGCATTCCGGCAGGATCAGGTGCTGCGTAACGGAATAGTATTTCGCCGCTTCGAAGTGGCCTGAGCTGTCATAAGACGGATAATTGTTTTCCGCCCCGTCGATCACGCCGGTTTTCAACGACTGATAGACCGAGCTATAGGCCATCGGGGTCGCATTGCCGCCCAATGAGTCAACCATCTGCACATACAGGTCGTTGCTCATCACACGGAACTTAAGGCCTTCAAGATCGGCCGGGGTGTTGATCGGATGCTTGGTGTTATAGAACGACCGCGCACCGGAATCATACCAGCCAAGCGCCTGCAACCCGACATTTGCCAGGCCATCGGCAATCTGCTGACCCGCCGGGCCATCCATAACATCGTGCATGGCATCGACGTTTTTAAAGATGAACGGCAGCGAAACAACGTTTGCTTCCGGTGCAACTTCACCCAACGGACCGAGGTTGAAAACAGCCCAGTCCAGACCGCCAAGACGGACCTGCTGGATTGCATCCGGCTGATCGCCCAGAACACCGCCGTGATAGACCTTTGCTTCAAGATCACCACCCGATTTTTCGTTGATCAGCTTGGCAAATTCTTCCATGCCGGTCGATACCGGATATTCCGGCGGATGGATGTTCCAGCCGCGCCATTCTTTTGCCTGCGCACCAGATGCCAGTGCAACCGAAACAGCCGCTGCTGCGATGGTCAGTGTTGTTGTTTTGAGAAGTTTGTTCATTAGAGTCCTCCCGAGACAATTCGTTACTGCGTTAAAGCCTGTTTCCCTTTTTGGGATTTTTTTTGTCATATAATCCTACAATCGCGTACTTGTAAACACAACTGTCAGATTTGTTAACAACTCGTCTAATGTTCCGTCACTTATTTACTGTACGTCGATTGTTTTCCCGACGTTTCAGATGGCTCCCCCGGACCGGAACAAGACCGGGAGAACCTTATTTTTTCTATACTTTTACCCGTTGCGTGACTTAGCTCGCACGCAACGCGGCGTCGCCGTACGCCTTGCGGATCACATCGGCCAACATGTCATGTTCCATGTCAGTCAGATCCGTCAACGGACTGCGCACAGGTCCGGTATCGCGACCAATGACCCGCATTCCCGCCTTGACGATGGAAACGGCGTAGCCCTTGCTGCGATTGCGGATATCGAGATACGGATAGAAGAATTCCTTAAGCACACGGCTCATGGTTTCGTCATCATCGCGGGTCAGCGCGTCATAGAAATCAAGCGCCTGCTGCGGCAGGAAGTTAAAGATGGCCGATGAATAGGTCGTCACACCGGCAGCCTTATAGGCCTTGGCAAAAACTTCAGCTGTCGGCATCCCGCCGATATAGGACAGGCGATCTCCGATCAGGGTACATACCTTGGTCACCATTTCGATGTTGCCATGCCCGTCCTTGAACCCGACAAGATTCGGGCAGACGTCACACAGCTTGGCCAGTGTTTCTGCCGTGATGATCGAATTGTCACGGTTATAGACGATCACGCCGATATCGACCGCATCACAAACCGCCTTGACGCGTGCAAACA
Organism: Thalassospira australica; assembly: GCF_000763295.1. Lineage (GTDB taxonomy): Bacteria > Pseudomonadota > Alphaproteobacteria > Rhodospirillales > Thalassospiraceae > Thalassospira > Thalassospira australica. Next base: position 92,601 of record NZ_JRJE01000020.1, read on the forward strand.
GGCCTTCCTGTTCTGCCCCAACAAGATATTGCGGCAACAACAACAGGCCATCCGCGCCAGCCTCTTCACAGGCCTTTGCGAGATCCACCGCCATCGCGGTGCCATAACCGCACCCGGCAATGATCGGCATGTCACCGGCCACTTCCTTGGCCGCACGAACGGTTTCGACAACCTCTGCCGGGGTGAGGGAAAAGAATTCACCCGTGCCGCCTGCTGCGAACAATGCCGAGGCAGGATATTGCGACAACCAGCCGACATGTGCGCGATAGCCATCAAGGTCAAGCGCGCCTGCGGTGTCAAAAGGCGTCACCGGAAATGACAACAACCCGGCGCCAATCGCCTTTTTCATCTCAAGATAATGCATCAAGCGTCCCTAATATCTGAATGCGTCAAAATACCTATGACGATTCTATAAATTCATCATATTACTTTGTCAAACATATTACTCACACGCTCCAAATCATGTGAAAAACCAAACAAATCAAAGGCCTTATGCCAAATATCACCCTATTCGACTTTGGTATTATGACTTTGATTTGGGGCATTTTCTGCCGAATCGAATCAATTGATATGATGACTTTGCGCAGCAACAGCATTAGGTTCAGAACCCAAGTCAGCCCATCCAACCAAATCAAGACAGGCGAGATACCCGCGCATGACTGATATCACTGCTGCCAGCCGCATCCTTGCGGATGCATTCGCAAACCACACCTTGATTGCCCCCCTGCCAGGCGACATCGCCCCCACGACGTTTGAGGAGGCTTATGAAGTACAGGCGGCAACACTGGAACTGACCGGCGCGAAACAAGCCGGCTGGAAACTTGCCGTTGCCACACGTGCAGCACAGGAAAAAATTGGTGCGGACGGGCCGCTTGTCGGGCCACTGTTTCAGGGGCGCATCCTTGAAAACGGGGCAAAGCTGACCACCAACGATCTGCATTTCCCCAACATCGAAGCCGAGATTGCCGTGGTTATGGCAAGCACCCCTGCCCCGGATGCAACATCAAGCGACATTCTTGATCATATCGAAAGCATGCATCTGGCCATCGAGATCGCCGACCGGCGCTATCACGAAAAACAACCGCCGATCCAGACCTTGGCGGACTTGAATTCAACAGGCTATTTCGTGCTGGGGCAGGAAATCGAAAACTGGCGCGACCTTGGCTTTATCGGCGGCAAGGTTACCACCAAAAGCGACGGCGAAATCCTTGCCACCAATGATGACCCGGATGCTTGGCCGGAAATCTTTGGCGGACTTGAATATCTTGTCGGCTTCCTTGCCAAGCGCGGTCAAAGCTTAAAGGCAGGCGACGTGGTCACCACAGGTGCCTGCGCGCTTCCGACCATCAGCCCGCATGGCAAGATCGAGGCGATCTTTGACGGGCTTGGTACCGTCACCGCAGAAATCACCACAGTCTGATCACCTGCGCAACCAACAAAAAGGCCATGCGGATCATCACCCCGCATGGCCTTTTTCATTCAGAATATTCTAATCGGAAACTGCCGTGTTAGCCGTTCTCGCGAAACTTGCTGACCGGCACGCCGGGCACTTCAACACGCATGGAAACGAGCTTGCCCGCATCGGGGAATTCAGCGCGTTTTTCTGCCGTGTAATTTTCCTGATGGCTGGTGACATAAAGTGTTTTCATATCCGGCCCGCCAAAGCATGGCATCGTCGGATTGGGCATGGGCATCGGGATGGATTTCAACAGTTTTCCATCCGGGGAAAACCGGTTGAGGTTGCCCGCCGAGACCCCGGCTGACCAATAGCACCCTTCAAGATCAACCGCCGCACCATCCGGTCGACCCAACCGATCATCAAGATCAAGAAAACGCGTGCAGTTGGAAATATCGCCCGTCGCCGCGTCAAAGTCCCAACGGTTCACCCACGGCCCGCGTGAGTCGGAATGATACATTTGCGACCCGTTTGGCGACCAGGCAATGCCGTTGGAAATCTTGAAGCCGGTGATTTTCTCGTCGACCTTGCCATCAGCCGTAATACGGTAAAGCGATGCAATCGCCTGCTTTTCGGGATTGTCATCCATCGTCCCGACCCAAAAGGCCCCATCCGGGCCGATCTTGCCGTCATTGGTCCGGCTGTGAATGCCGTCTTCAATGCGACACAGTGCGGTCCGTTCATCGGTTTCCGGGTTCAGGAAAACGATATCCTTGCGAAGCGCAACAATGATGCGCCCCTGATCAGTCAGCCCGAAACAACCAAGCTCGCTGTCAAACGTCCAGGTTTTGCGCTGACCGCTGTCAACATCAAGCGCATGGAGATTCCCGTTCAGGATATCGGTCCAATACAACCGGTTGTTCTGCGCATCCCAGTTCGGACATTCGGCCAACGTAAATGTCTCGTCGCTCAGGATTTCTGGCTGATAGGTCACACCACCTGCTGCAGACATTTTTACCCCCTCGGGATTCATATGATCAATTTACCTGACCTCAGGTGTGCCGCTTCACGTCCCTGCTTGTCAACAATATTTACCATTGAACGCAACGGAACAGCGCGCAATTACATCACTCCGCCCAAGGAAAAGTTCGGTTTTCAGATACATTTGGAAATTCCCTAACACCCCGCAAGGACGCAGGCTGTTCTGATCACTAAACGGTCTGGAGAGTTATTTATCACGGGCGTGATCGGTGACGCGCTGGCGTGCCTGATGCAAGTGATAGCGCATCAAAAGTTCAGCGCTGTCACCATCATGACCAAGAATGGCCGCGCAAATCTGGCGATGTTCAGACAACACCTTATTGGCCCGCTCAGCCGATCCTCCGCGTGTGATGTTAAGCGCAATCCGCATGGATTTCGACATAACGTCATGCAGGGAGTTAAGGATGGTAACAAAAATCTCGTTCCCGCTGGCGCGTGCAATTGCCATGTGAAAGGCCAGGTCAGCCTTATCGGCAATATCGCCCGCGGCAACCCCGTCTTCGAGCATTTTCAACGCGTTTTCAATCTCACGCTGATGGCGCGGGTTGGCACGTTCGGCAGCCATGCGCGCCGTTGTGCCTTCGATTGCCATGCGCGCCTCAAAGCAGCGCATCAATCCGGCAACATCAGAAATACCGCCAAACTCGATCAATCCTTGCGGCGGACGTTTTTTGACAAACGACCCAACGCCTTGGCGCGCATAGACCAACCCGTCAGATTGCAGCTTGCGCAGCGCTTCGCGCACGACCGGGCGCGACACCCCAAAGGACGAACAGATTTCATTTTCAGACGGAAGCTTCGCCCCCTCCACCAGATTGCCGGAGATGATCTGTTCCAGAATTTGACCATACAGCTGGTCAGCAAGTTTTTCGCGTTTCTGGACTCTTAACAGCAGCTCGGACATCTCGACCCTACTTGTAAAACCTATTGTGTGTTTTATCGGCAAACAATTGCCCGGCAAAGCCCGCCGAACGGAAACCGGAACATCATCCGCACGCGCCGGTCCTCAATCAATCCACAAGGGAATAATCACGATTACCCGGCGTTCCGATTTCATCTTCATCATCAACAAGCCCGCTATCTGGCGCATCATGCAACATGGGAATAAGCGTCATGGTGCCGGTCAGGGTCTCGTTCTTGTCAAGAACCCGCACATCGCCAAGTTCCTTGAACTCCGGATGATTGTGTACATTGGGTACATGGGATACCGGCTCGACGCAGAATGTCTTGCCGTCTTCGGGAATGTAAAACTGCAGATTTGACAGCGTATCGCTGGCGATCATTTTAAGGCTGTAGCCCGCCTCGGTCCAACTCATGTCTGCTTCCTGATTCCAGCCGGAATAATGTGCATCCAGACCAAGATGATGACGGATCAATTTTGGATCTGAGAAATCCCGACCAAGATCAATGACGGTGCGCGCGGTTGGCAGCATGTCATCATCGGTGGCAAAGCAATCCTCGGCAATAAATCCGACGGATGCATCTTCGCCGCCGGGGAACCAGGGGTGCAGGCCAATGCCATAGGGCATCGGTGTGCGGCCCAGATGGCGGACCCCGATTTCAATCGTGACATCGGTTTCAGTGACCTTGAACTCCTGCCAGGCGACGTAAACAAAACCGCTTTGGGGATCATCATGTTTATGATTGAACCGCAGGGTATCAACGGTCGGACGTTCGATTTTCCATTCTGCGGATCGACCGAAACCATGGATCGCATGCGGACTGGGCGGGCGATTTGCCGGAACCTTGACGATACGTCCGTCAAATTCGAACTCGGAAAAGGCCAGCCGGTTGGCGAAAGGCACCATCGGGAAACACCCAAGGCTGGACGGATTGCCCGATACAATCGCCTGATCGGTCACCGGGCGCAGCAGATTGATCGTCCCCTTGCCATCGGGTCGAACCCAGTCGATCCTTGATATTGCCCCGCCCTGTGGCACAATGCCGATCTGGAACGGGCCACTGTTCCAACGGTATTCCGGCTCGCCTTTTCTGGCCATGCACGTACGCCTCAAATCCAACCAAAATCATATGATGACTTCATGGTCAGGTTTCGTTAGTTTGATTGAAATGGCAGCCAAACGAACAAAACCTGATCCCGAGCAACCACCTTCGTTCGATGATTTGAAGATGGTAATACCCTTGGCATCAAATAAACCTTAATGCCAATCTGCCACTTATATCTGGTTGTTTTACACCGGATTTATCGGATACGCAAAATGAACAAGACCACCGCGCCCAAGACGCCCCGCAAAGTTTCACTGACAGAAAAAGTCATATCCAGTCTGCGACGCGAAATCGAAAGCGGGCAACGTGAACCTGGCAGCAAATTGCCAACCGAACCGGTTTTGACCGAACAATTCGGCGTAAGCCGCACCGTCGTTCGCGAAGCCATCGCTGCGCTGAAGGCCGACGGGTTGCTCGAACCACGCCAGGGTGCAGGGGTGTTTGTCTTGGCCCCCCAACCGCGCAACACCGATCATTCCATTTTTGCGGTCGATTACGCGCAAGTATCTGATGTTCTGGAAATTCTTGAACTGCGCATGGCCGTCGAGATCGAGGCGGCCGGACTTGCCTGCACACGCAGTTCGGTTGCCCAGCAAGCCAAGATTTTTGAGGCCATGGCAAATATGGAAGATGCCCTTGAAAAGGGAAATCCGACCGCACAGGCCGATTTCGAATTTCACAGCGCGATTGCCGATGCCACCAACAACCGGCGCTTTGCCGAATTCCTGGAACATTTGGGCGATAAAACCATCCCGCGCGCGCAATTGCGCCGTCGCCCGCCCGAAGCCAAGGATCAAAAAACCTATATGGAAATGATCATGGGCGAACACCGTAAAATTTACGATGCCATTGCCGCCCGTGACGAAGATACCGCCCGGCGCGCCATGCGCGATCATCTGAGCTTAAGCCAAACCCGGTATCAGAAATTACTGACACAGCGATAAAGGCACTTGATCCGGACTCCTAGAGCCTATTCCGATTAGGTTGCATCGCTTTTGCAAGGATGGCCATATCGTTCAAAACGATATCGGCTCCGGCATCATATAACCGTTGGCAGGCAACATCACGGTTATCGGCATAATGCCCGCCGCCAACGAACCCGATGCATTTCATCCCGGCAGCCACCGCAGCAGTAACACCGGCAACAGAATCCTCTATGACGATAGCCTGTTTAGGCCGATATCCCATTTCACTGGCGGCATGTAAAAACAGGTCCGGGGCGGGTTTGCCATTCCTGACAAAATCAGCACTGTAAATATGCCCGGTAAACCACGCGCCAAGACCAGTCACCTGCATTGTCTTTTCCAACCGTTCGACCGAACTGCTCGAAGAAATGCAAAACGCCGTGCCACGCAGCTTCAGCGCGGCAAGAACGTCTTCGATTCCGGCAATGCTCACCAAATCATGGTCATAGCGCACAAACAGTTTTTCGTAAAAATACGGTTTGAACGCATCTGTCATGTCCTTGCCGGTTTGACTTTGGATATAATCAATCGGTGCCGCGCTTGATCTGCCGGTAAAACGGTCCGATACATCCCTTAAGCTTAACGGTGCCCCAAAATGGGCAAGCACATCCGTCAATGTCGCCAACGAAATGGGTTCACTATCGACAAGAACACCGTCACAATCAAACAGGACGACATCACATCCCGCCAGCAAGCTGTGAACTTTTGATGGTGACGTCACTATCGCGGCTTTGGCATCATCGGTCGGGGTCTGGACATTATTTCCCTGGGCCATGTTGAACCTGGCTTGTTTCATTTGTCTGATGAAGAAATCTATCGAAAGGTGTGTCTCAGCGTCAACTGAAATGAACATTTGACCAATATTTGAACTTTTGATCAAATTCAGCGCATAAACCATAATTAAAAGATGATCGGCCAATCTGTTCTCAACCGAAATGGCCGAAAAATACGGAGGAAGCACCCATCATGAATTCCCACCAAACCTGTTTTATCGGGGTGGATGTTGGCACCGGAAGCGCGCGCGCAGGTGTGTTTGATGCCGATGGAAAACTGCTTGGCAGTGCGGCACATGCCATCGCAATGAACCGTCCCAAACCGGGTTTTGTTGAACAGGATTCGGAAAACATCTGGCAATCGGTTTGCCAATCGGTGCGCGATGCACTTGGCAAATCGGGCATCCCCGCACAACAGATCGCGGCCATCGGGTTTGATGCCACCTGTTCGCTTGTTCTTCGCGATCAGGAAAACCGCCCGCTTGGCGTGACCCCGAATGGCGCGGACAATTGGGACGTGATCGTCTGGATGGATCACCGTGCCGTACGCGAAGCCGAAGAATGCACCGAAACCGGGTCGCGGGTTCTGGAATTCATCGGCGGGACCATGTCCCCGGAAATGGAAATCCCCAAACTGATGTGGCTGAAACGCCATCATCAAAGCGCGTGGCAGAAAATGGGCGCAGCTTACGATCTGGCTGATTTCCTGTCATTTCGCGCAACTGGCAGCCCGGCCCGGTCTTGCTGCACCATGACATGCAAATGGACCTACCTTGCCCATCAGGACACGCCGTGGGATCTGGACTTTTTGACCACAATCGGCATGGAAGACTTATGTGACAAGATCAACATGCATGACAACGCCCTTGCGGTTGGGCAGCTGATTGGGTCCCTGTCCGAACAGGGGGCAATGGATTTGGGGTTGACCACTGATTGCGCCGTCGGCGCCGGATTAATTGATGCCCATGCCGGGGCATTGGGTACGCTGGGCGAATATCTTGATGGCAATCTTGATCAGCATTTTGCCATGATCGCCGGCACGTCGACCTGCCATATGGCCCTGTCAAAAACACCGCGCTTTATCAAGGGTGTCTGGGGCCCCTATCTCGGGGCGATTGCGCCGGGTCTTTGGCTCAACGAAGGGGGCCAATCGGCAACCGGTGCCTTGCTTGATCATGTTGTTGCCATGCATCCGTTTTCAAACGGCATGGGCCGGGATGCCCACAAACTTGCCGGTGAAAAGCTGATGCCGATGATGGCCGAAAAGGCCGACCTTGCCCCGCGCCTGCATGTGTTACCTGATTTTCACGGTAACCGGTCCCCGCTTGCCGATCCCGAAGCCCTTGGTGTGATTTCCGGGCTGACTTTGGATCAAAGCGAAGACAGCTTTTTAAACCTGTATTGGGCAACGGCCTGCGCTATTGCCTATGGCACGCGCCACATCATCGATGCGATGAATGAAACCGGCTATGACATCACCCACATCCATCTGAGCGGCGGTCATACCGCATCTGATGTTCTGGTGAAACTGTATGCCGATGTTACCGGTTGCACGGTGGTGATGTCAGATTGCGAAGAACCTGTCTTGCTGGGCTCGGCCATGCTGGCGGCGGGGGCGCTTGATGCAACGGGCGGCCTTACAGGCGCGGCACGCAAGATGGCCGGCAAGGAAACCCATCATGCCCCCGATCTTGCAGCCAAGGCCGCACATGATCGGCGCTATACCATTTTCCATCAGATGCATGCCCACCGTCAGGCACTTGATTTAATGAGCAAATCCTAAGGTTGGCCCACATTTCCAACCCACATGGCCTGCCGTTCTCCGTCATGGCACTGTAGAAAAGGCGCTTGACGTCACTTTTGGATAGGGTCACAACAAAAGGGCCGATGCTTTTGCATCGGCCCTTTCTTTCGCACGCGCAACGGCGGGGTCGGGGGATCATGCAGATTAGAGACTTACCTGTTAAGGTTCTCAGTCTGCACCGTCACGGCGCGATGCCCTTCAAGGCCAGCCCTTTTCAGGGCTGGCCTTGAATTTTATTCCGCCGGATGTTCGTGGGTCGCCTTGACCTCGCCGCGTTTGGTGCGGCTTTTGGCAAAGGTGCCAACAATCAAGACGAAGAACAGCGGCACAAAGAAGATCGCAAGCACGGTTGCGGCAATCATTCCGCCCAAAACGCCTGTCCCCACCGCCACACGGGCAGCGGCACCAGCGCCGGACGAAATCGCAAGCGGCACGACGCCAAGCGAAAACGCCATCGACGTCATGATGATCGGACGCAGACGCTGACGCGCCGCTTCGACGGTTGCCTCAAGCAATCCCATGCCCTGATCGTAAAGTTCGCGGGCGAACTCGACAATCAGGATGGCGTTCTTGGCCGACAAACCGATTGTCGTCAGAATGGCGACCTGGAAGTAGACGTCATCAGGCAGACCGCGCAGCAAGGCCGCGATCACCGCCCCAAGAACACCAAGCGGGACAACCATCATGACCGAGATCGGAATGGCCCAGCTTTCATAAAGCGCTGCCAGACACAGGAAGACGACAATCATGGACAGGGCATACAATGCCGGTCCCTGTTCGCCTGCTTCGCGTTCTTCATAGGACAGCCCCTGCCATTCAAGGCCGACACCACCGGGAAGCTTGGCAACCAGTTCTTCCATTGCGTTCATTGCATCGCCCGATGCAACGCCCGGGGCAGCCGACCCCTGAATGTTAACCGATGACAGGCCGTTAAAGCGTTCCAGACGCGGCGACCCATAGTCCCATTCGGTCGTGGCGAATGCCGAAATCGGCACCATTTCGCCCATCCCGTTGCGGACATACCAGTAATCAAGGTCTTCAGGCATCATGCGGTACTTCGCATCCGACTGCATATAGACCTTTTTCACCCGGCCGTTTTCAATGAAGTCGTTGACATAGCTCGATCCCCAGGCCGTCGCCAGAGTGCTGTTCACATCAGCCAGGCTAACATTGAGCGCACTGGCCTTTTCCTGATCGATATGGATGTTGAACTGCGGCATGTCATTGAGGCCATTCGGGCGCACACCAACAAGACGCGGGTCCTGTCCAGCCATGCCCAAAAGCTGGTTACGGGCTGCGATAAGTGCATCGTGGCCGTTGCCACCTCGGTCAACCAGTTGCAGGTCAAAACCGTTTGCCGTTCCCAGCTCCACAATCGCAGGCGGGGCAAAGGCAAAGATCATGGCTTCGCGGATTTGGGCAAAGGCGCCATAAGCACGCCCGATCACCGCGCTTACCGACTGATCCGGACGGGTACGTTCCGACCAATCTTTCAGATTGATAAAGGCAATACCCGCATTCTGACCGCTCCCGGCAAAGGAGAAGCCGGCAACCGTAAACAGGCCATTGACGTTTTCTTTCTCGTTGGTCAGGAAGTGATTTTCCATTTCCTTGAGAACCTCGACCGTGCGCTCCTGTGACGCGCCTGCCGGAAGCTGAACCATCGAGAACATGATGCCCTGGTCTTCATCTGGCAGGAACGATCCCGGCAAACGGATGAACAAGGCCGCCAGACCGCCGACAAGGATCACATAGACGAACAAATAACGCCATTTGCGATGCACAACATGGTCGACACTGCCCTGATAGAACTGGTTGGTTCGATCAAAGCCACGGTTAAACCAGCCAAACGGGCCCTTTTTGGCACTCGGATCGGTGTGCGACGGTTTAAGCATGGTCGCGCAAAGTGCCGGTGTCAGGACAATCGCCACCACAACCGAAAGCGCCATGGCCGACACAATCGTGATCGAGAACTGGCGATAAATCGCCCCCGTCGATCCGGCAAAGAAGGCCATCGGCACAAACACCGCCGAAAGAACCAGCGCAATACCGATCAGCGCCCCGGTAATCTGGCCCATGGATTTCCGCGTTGCTTCGCGCGGCGGAAGACCATCTTCGTGCATCACGCGTTCAACGTTTTCGACAACAACGATCGCGTCATCCACCAGAAGGCCGATGGCAAGAACCATGGCGAACATGGTCAGGGTGTTGATCGAATAGCCGAACGCCGCAAGAATCCCGAACGTTCCAAGCAAAACCACCGGCACCGCAATCGTCGGGATCAGGGTCGCTCGCCAGTTCTGCAAGAACAGGAACATCACAAGGAAGACAAGGCCGATCGCCTCAAACAGGGTATGCACAACCGATTCAATCGAAACCTCGACAAACGGTGTGGTGTCATACGGATAGACAACTTCAACACCTTGCGGGAAGAAGGGCTGCAATTCCGCCAGACGGGCCTTTACGGCCTCGGCGGTATCAAGCGCATTCGCACCGGTCGCAAGGTTGATACCGATACCTGTCGCCGATTGCGCATTGTAACGCGCAACGACTTCATAGCTTTCACCACCGATTTCGATACGAGCCACATCACCAAGACGGACTTGCGATCCGTCTGTCTGGACCTTCAGCAAAATATTGGCGAATTCATCGACCGTTTGCAGTTTGCTCTGGGCGGTGATGGTTGCGTTGATCTGCTGCCCCGGAACCGACGGCGCACCACCGATTTGACCGGCAGTAACTTCTGTATTCTGCGCCTGAATGGCAGAACTGACATCGGTTACGGTCATGTTGTAGGACAGCATTTTGTGCGGATCGAGCCAGATGCGCATCGCATGCTGCGCACCAAACACCTGCACCGAACCGACACCATTCACACGCGCGAGCGGGTCTTCAACCGTCGACACGACAAAGTCCGAAAGATCTTCGGCATTCATCGAACCGTCCGAAGACACAAAACCGACCACCATCAGGAATGACCCTGATGATTTGCTGACGTTGACGCCTTGCTGCTGCACTTCAGTCGGAAGTGACGACATGGCTGCCTGCAGCTTGTTTTGCACCTGAACCTGCGCAATGTCAGGATCAGCTTCGGGCTCAAAGGTCAAGGTAATCGATGCCTGGCCGTTTGCCGACGAATTCGACGACATATAGCGCAGATAGTCCAGGCCATTCATTTCCTGTTCGATAACCTGGGTTACCGTGTTTTCAACAGTTTTGGCCGACGCACCGGGATAGCTTGCCTCAATCTGCACCGATGGCGGTGCAATCGATGGATACTGTTCGATTGGCAACTGCCAAAGCGAAAGTCCCCCCGCCAACATAATCACCAGGGCAATAACCCAAGCGAATACCGGGCGATCAATAAAGAATTTTGCCATTGAATAAACCCTTATTCGGCGGCTTTGGCAGCTTCAAGCGGCTGAGGCGTAACAGACGCCCCCGGCGCGATACGCTGAATGCCATCAACAATCAGTTGATCGCCTTCCGCAACACCCGCGGTTACCAACCAGTCCTGACCCTGCGATTGTTCGATTGTCAGATCCTTGGACACGACCTTGCCGTCTGCTGCGACATAGGCATATGCCGTACCATCAGGGCGGCGCATGACCGCTTTTTGCGGCACAAGGAACGCGTCTTCGATACGTCCCTGACGGACTTCACCTCGGACAAACATGCCCGGCAGAAGGGTTCCGTCCGGGTTCGGGAAGACAGCGCGCAACCTTACCGTGCCGGTGGTTTCATTCACCGTCACGTCGGAAAACTGCAATGTCCCCTTATGCGGATATTCCGCCCCAGTCGCATCAATGATCAGGGATACTTCAATCTGGCCCTGCTCGACCCCCTTGATACGGCCGTTCTTGATCGCTTCTTTGATCTTGAGCAAACGGCCACCGGCCTGCGTCACATCAACATAGATCGGATCAAGCTGGGTAATCGTCGTCAGTTTTGCCGACTGATTGGTTGTCACCAACGCACCTTCGGAATAATCCGACGATCCAATCTGTCCGGCAATCGGTGCCGTTACGGTCGTATAGGCCAGATCAATGCGCGCCTGCTCAAGTTCGGCACGGGCTGCAGCAACCGCTGCCTTGCCCTGTGCTTCGGCGGCAACCGCGTCATCATAGGTCTGCTGGCTGACCGCTTGTGATTTGATCAGCGGGTCATAACGCTTGCGCGTCTTGGTCGCCTGATCAAGGATCGCACGCTGGCGCGAAAGTTCGGCCTGCGCGGCATCAACACGCGCCAGATAAACTTCCTGATCAATCATATAAAGCTGCTGACCGGCCTCAACGAACCCACCTTCGGTGAAGTTGCGTTCCTTGATGATGCCATCGACCTGCGGGCGGATATCGGCCATTCGATAGGCGACAGTACGGCCCGGCATCTCTTCGACAAGGGGAACGGTCTGCGCTTTGAGCTCAACGGTGCTGACCGGGGTTGCCTGTGGCTGTTGCTGTGCGCCTGCCTGCTGACCGGCGCCATCATTCTGCTCGCTGCAGGCTGCTACCATCACCACGAGCGCTGCCATACCAGCAATTTTCAAACAAGATCGCATGGACAAAATGCTTATTCCTTCTAAGTCCGGGCAAGGCAGATGAATGCGCTTTGCCATTGCATTTACAAATACTGTACGGTACAGTACACATTGTGCACTGCACGATCAAGAGCCAAAAACAACCGAAACAAGATTAATGAGCCACACGTCAGAAAAGCACGAAACACAGTCATCTCGCAGGTCGGCAAGACGCCGCGCCATGATGGATGCTGCCTGGACACTCATTCTTGAAAAAGGGTTCTCAGGCCTGACACTGAATGACGTTATTTCCCGATCGGGTGGCTCGCGCACAACGCTCTACGAAGCATTCGGCGGAAAAGACGGCCTTTTTGAAGCCGTTATGATGGAACGATGCATGGAGTTTTCCGCGGAATTGCATATTTCGCTGGAAACCGATCTCCCTCCTCGTGATGCCCTGACGGACTTCGGCACGAAACTGGCCAAAAAGATTGTAACCGAGGAAGTATCACGCTTCACCCAAATTCTGTACTCCGAAGGCCAGCACTTTCTACCCCTGATCGAAAAATTCTTTGAAATCGGCCCGGACAGCACGCGCAAACATCTGTCAGATTACCTTTCGCGCCAGCAAAAACTTGGTCGCATCACAATCGACAACCCCGATCATGCCGCAGAAATCTTCGAAGCAATGGTGATTGGCGATTGGCAATCGCGCCTCATGAAACACAACCCCCGCCCCCCGATGACGAATGAACAGATCGAACAAAGGGTGTCGTGCGCCGTCGATATTTTCCTGTGCGGTCTGACAACATCTGACCATCGCGACACAGTCGGATGTGGCAGTTAAGGTCAGCCATTACTCCCTTGTTTGTGATTGTCGTCAGGCACTTGTAGCCCACCCCTCCTGACAGCATCCTGTCAGGACCATTTTGCCGCGATCCGGATCACGATAAGTTTTGCCCTATCATCACCAAAATTGGGCTACACATTAAGAAGTGTTCCAAACAGATTTGCGCGTAACAGATGCGCTGCACCATTTATGGGGAATCACTTTATGGGCCTGCGTCTTCCATTCATTCATGCCGGGTTTTGTGCGCTTTCGATGTTTGTCGCAAGCCAGCCTGCCCATGCCATTTCTGTTGATGATGCCCGCACGGCTGTTGACGCGATCCTGATGCAATCGGGCATTTCCGCGACCGAAGTTGACGCCCGCCCAATTGATGGCAATGCGGTCGAACTGGTCTATGACGCCATTTCCCTTGATCTTAGCGGTTATGCCAATCCCCGCGAACTGGTGATGGATGATGTGCTTGTCACCGTGCGCGATACGGACAATGCCGATCAGATTGATCTTGACGTCAAACTGCCTGAACGGGCCCGCATGGAGGCGGAAAAAACCAGCGACCAGCGCGACCTGACCCTGCGCAACGCCGGCGGCTATCTGCGCTGGAACACTGCGCGAAACGTCCCGGTGACCTTTGATGGCTTTGCCGATTTTCTGGTTGGCGAAGAACCGGTCACCCGCAAGATCTGGATGATGAATGGCCTGATCGTGCAATGGTTGCCCGAACTGGCCCGCATTGCCTGGCAAGGGGCGGAATGGACCGGCCCAAACCGCGAAAAGCGCGGATCAATCAAATCGGCAAGCTTTACGCTCTATCCCGGCCAGGATGGCGAAACCCATCTTGATTACGCCCATGACGGGTTATGGCTGCCCAGCCTGTTTCAGCCGCGCACCGTGCGGGTCAAAACCAGCAGCGATGGCCTGCCCTGGTCTGATGCCCAGCCGATCATTGAAAAAGGGTTTCATGACATCCTGACGGGCACCGCCCCGCGTTTTGCCCGCCGCCAGATTGGCGATGCACTTTGGAAAAAGGCCGCCCAAAACGGCGCACCGGTCAAGGTGGATGAATTTTATGTCGAATCCCGCGGGCTGGAAGCCTTGGGAAGCGGTGAATTCATCGCCCAGGCTGCGGCACGATATGGCTTTACCGGCGATTTTGATTTCAAACTTCTGGGCCAGGATAAACTGGTGGACCTTCTGGGCACCCCTGAAAGCCCGACCCTTCTGGGGGCGCTTGTGCCCTTTGCCGTCGACGGCCTTGCCGCCGGACGCCCCGGCCCACAGGGCACCACCGAATATGATGGCCAATTGCTGCCCGATGGCCGAGTTGTGGTCAATGGCCTTACCGTCTTTCGCACTGCAGATGGCAGCTAGGCATGATCAATCACGCAACGCCATCGTGCAGCCGGGTTGTCATCTACACCAAAAAACCTGAAGACGTCGCGCAGTTTTATGCCGAGCTGTTTGGTTATCGCGTCATCACCAAGGACGGTGATCGCATCATCGAACTGCGCCCGCCAAACGGCGGACTGATCCTGATGCTTCATGCCGCAGGCAAGGGCCAGAAACAAGGCCAGTCTCTGGTCAAACTGGTGTTTGACGTTAAGGATGTCGAGTTTTTCCGCCAGAAATTGATCGAACAGGGACTTGCGATTGGCCCCGTGCATCAGGCAGACGGCTATCAGTTTGCCAATTTCAGGGATCCATCAGGCAATCCGGTTTCGATTTCCAGCCGCGCATTCGTTTCCGACGGGCCTTAGCGGCGCTGGCGGCGCTGGCCTCACCCAACCTGCCCCGACCTAAAAACGGTTGCTATCGACCCCTGGCAGTTTTGTTTCTGGCTTATGGTAAGGACATGGCCTCCATAACGCACACCAGAACCGACTGAAACCCCACGGCGCAGGGCATCTGATTTGCGGCCGTTTTCGCCTTAGGAAATTCGTTACTTTGCGCGGTTAAACTGACCTCAGATCAACAAAAACAACCGCCTTGGGGAGCCCACCATGCAGAAAACCAGCCTTGTCATTCTTGTGACCGGCGTTGTTGCCGCCGGCATGTGGGGCATTGGCGACTATATGGCGCACAAGGGCGAGGTCTATGGTGATGTTGAACGCGGGCAATCGATTGCCGAACAGACCTGCTTGCAATGCCATACCAAATTCGAAGGCGATCCCCTGCCCGATCCGAACGTGACCAGCGCCCCGGCCCTTGCCAGTTTCGGGCAACGCTGGCCGCTTGAAAACCTTGAAGAAGCACTGGCCGAGGGCATCACGGTTTCACATGACAACATGACTATGCCGGAATTTTCCTTCACCCCGGAAAACATTGCCGATTTATTGTCTTATATGGAAACCCTGACCCGCGAAGCGAATGCAAATAACGGGCAATAATTCCGCTTGGCGTTAAAGTCGCCGCAAAAATCGCAAAAAATACATTTCAAGGAACTTATGCAACCCTAGAAATGCACCAGGGACACGCCATATACACCACACCAGTATGTGTATGGGGCACGTCAATGATCGTGGTTTACCGGCTATTTTTCGTCCTTGCGGCAATGATGTGCGCACCCATAATTGCGCTTGCGCAGCAATCACTGGTAATTGCGACCAACATCTATCCCCCCTACATCAACGAGGAGGTTGAAAACAGCTTCCTGCCGGCCCTGCTTGCCGAAATCGGCAAGGAAATGGACGTTACGTTCGAGGTCAAAATCCTGCCCTGGAAACGCTGCGAACAAGAGGTTGGCGATCTTGGTGCATGGGGCGCGATCCCCTATACGCGCAATGCTAAACGCGAAATGGGCTTCCTGTTTTCCGACCCGCTCTATGTTGCGGATTCTCACTTTTTTGCGTATCGCACCCCGGACGATGTAAATAGGCGACCACCCCCTGAAACCTACGACGAACTAACCGACCTGCTCCCGTGGCGTATCGGCGGTATTCAGGGGTACTATTACCAGCCACTTTTCGAAGAAGCCGGACTTATCGTTGAATACGCCCATTCCGAAAGACAGAATTTCCAACGTCTGCAACTCGGGCGGATTGATCTTGTCCCCGCGGCAACAACGGTTGGCTGGCATTCAATCAAAACACTGTTCCCGCCGGCAATCGCGGCCAATTTCTATACATTGCCCAAACCCTTGGTCGAAGACGCGGCCTTGCACCTGATGACGTCAAAGAATTACCCGAATAATCACGCCCTTCTGGCGCGCTTTAACGCGGCCCTTCGTGAAGTGCAGGGAAATGGCACTTTTGCCCAATTGGTCGATCAATTCGGACTTGTCATGCGGTATTAACCATTGCCCGGCAACCGAAACGGGAAATGGCGGAGACCATATTGCCCCCACCATCCCATCAACGCATAAAGCCGCAAGCACCGCACAGTCGCTGCGACTGTCTTGCGCTATACCAATCGTGAAAATGCGATCTTCCAGCTGGCATTCGGCGTAATGGCGAAAATATCTTCCAGCGTCTGCGAGATATCCCCGACCGAAAGTTTATGTTGCTCTTCCTCGCCGGTAACCAGTCGGATGGTCAGGCGATTGTTCAACAGCGTAAAGCGCGCAAAGGGTGCTGATCGTGCGACCATCAGGGTCTTGCAAAAACCGCTGTCGGGATGATCGGACGCATACCAGTTCATCACCTCGTAATCGATATCAGCCACCGGGGCGTAATCAATTTCATGAACCGGCTTCCACACCCCGTCGCGTTCAAGTTCCGTGTGATAGCTGTGCTCCCCTTTGATCACGCGATATGTGTCATGCGCGGTCACCTGCGGGGTCGCCACATCAAGCATCAGCGGTGCGGTCGGCACACATCCGCCCAGGCCAACATCGGCCAGCCATGCTTCGCCATCAATCGTCACCCGATTTGCCATGTGGCAGCGCGGGCGCGGCATATCGCCCGGCTCATACCCCCATAAAACCCGCCCGGCCAATCCTTCGACGGCAAAACCAAGACTGCGCAACACCCGGCGAAACAGCGAATTTTGTTCGAAGCAATATCCGCCACGTCCGCCATGGATCAGTTTCCGGTCGACATCTTCGGGCGTGATGCTGATCGGTTTGTCGTTAAACACGTCAATCGCCTCGAACGGGATGGTCGCCGGATGCAACGCATGCAGGCTTTGCAAAACCTCCAGCGTGGCTTCACGCGGCCCGTCATAGCCGATCCGGGCAAAATAGGCATCCAGATCGACTTCCTGCTTTGGACGTGGCAAGGGTTGCGCCCAACTGGCATCGATACGGCTTTGCAAGTTCTTTTCTTCCGCAAGAACGGGCATGGTCGCGGAATTTGGCAGGGGGCTGTTCATCACAAGGCTCCATTATCTGACGATGTTTCTCATCTCATGGAACAGGACGATAGAACCTTAACCAATGTTAAGGTCAAAAGGAAAAAACATACATTTTATCAAATCGAATAATCTGCGAATAAATATCAAAGTAACCGATCAAATTGATCATACTTGACCGTATTGACGCCCTCAAAAAGCAAGATTTCACCTTTTACACGCACGATATAGAGCTTTTGCGCGACAGATTGCGTCGCACTGTGATATTTGAGACTCTAGACAGCGAAGATACCAACGATCGCGAAGGCTTTTTCTGCGCGAACGGGTCTTGGGGAAACGTCGCTCATCCATCCATGACGGATTGCAACAGATCCGCGTGACAGACAGGAAAGTTACCATGCGCACTGTTTATGTGAACGGCGAGTTTTTGCCGGAAACTGACGCAAAGATTTCGATTTTTGACCGATCCTTCCTGTTCGCCGACGGCGTGTATGAAGTCACCTCGGTCCTTGATGGCAAGCTGATTGACTTTATGGGTCATATGAAGCGCCTCGAACGGTCGCTCAAGGAACTGAAATTCGATTTCAAACCCGATATTGACCAGCTTCTTGAAGCGCACCGCGAACTGGTCAAGGTCAATGACATCACCGAAGGCCTGATCTATCTGCAGGTATCGCGTGGGTCGGCCGGCGATCGTGATTTCGCGATTTCCAAAACCACCCCGCCGACCATTGTGATGTTCACCCAAAGCAAATCGCTGATCAACTCGCCGCTGGCCGAACGCGGCCAGAAAATCATGACCTTCCCCGATATCCGCTGGCGCCGGTCCGACATCAAAACCGTGCAGTTGCTGTATGCGTCGCTTCTCAAAACCGACGTCGCCGCACAGGGCAAGGATGACGCATGGATGGTACTTGATGGCTTCATCACCGAAGGGTCAAGCAACAACGCCTATATCGTCACCAAGGACGGCACCATCGTCACCCGCGAACTTTCAACCGACATCCTGCACGGCATCACCCGCGCATCGGTTCTGAAATGTGCCGAGGAACTCCAGCTCAAGGTCGAAGAACGCCACTTCACGGTCGAAGAGGCCCAAAATGCAGCAGAAGCCTTCTCGACCTCCGCCTCGGCCTTTGTCTGCCCGGTCGTCGAAATTGATGACACGCCGATCGGCGATGGCGTGCCAGGCCCGGTCGCCAAGCGCCTGCGCGAGATTTACATCGACGCCAACCGCAAAATGGCGCTCTGATCAGCCCAAGTTTCGCGTCCCCGATATACAGCCTTGATCTGATCGTCTCCTCAATGTCGATCAAACCGCAAAACGCCGCCCGGTACTGGGCGGCGTTTTTGTTTCATTGCGGACGGCGTCGGTGTTAAAGCTCAAGGAGTTATCCGCCCCACAAAGGAAGCCACCAGTGACCACCCACGCCCCAACGCGCCAGCAGAACCTGACCGGCATCATGATGATGTGCGGCGGTGTGGCGGCCCTGTGCATCAATGATGCGCTGGCCAAAAGCCTGATGGATCATTACTCCCCGATCCAGATCATTTTCCTGCGCAACATAATCACCCTGCCCTTTGCCTTCTTGCTTGCCCTTAAATTGGGCGGCTATCGGGCCTTGCGATCCACCCGTGTCGGGGTGCATTTCATGCGCGGCGTGATCTGGATTGCCGCCACCGTGATGTTCTTCACCAGCATCCATCACATGGGCCTGGCCGAGGCAACCGCATTGGCCTTTGTCGCCCCGCTGTTTATCACCGCACTTTCAGCAATTTTCATCGCAAAGGTCGGCTGGCGACGCTGGCTTGCGGTCAGTGTCGGTTTTTTGGGCGTTCTGGTGATTGTCCGCCCCGGCGCTGCTGCGTTTGAGCTGATCTCGCTCCTGCCTGTGGCGACGGCCTTGGCCTATGCGCTTTTGATGTTAAGTGCGCGCTTTGTCGATACCCGCGAAAGCATGTGGACGCTTCTGCTGTATCTTAGCCTGACCAGTGCCATTCTGACCGGCTTGATGGTTGGCTTTGTCTGGAAACCGGTAAACCCCGATCACATCTGGCTGTTTGTCGCGATTGCACTTTTTGGCTCAAGCGGCATCACCATGATCACCCAGGCCTTCCGCTTTGCCGAGGCCCCGACAGTCGCCCCGTTTGATTACACAGCCCTCATCTGGGCCACAGCACTCGGCTGGCTGTTCTGGGGCGAAACGCCGGACGCCCTGACCTTTGTCGGGGCCGCGATCATTACCGCCAGCGGCCTGTTCGTCATCTTCCGCGAAAGCAAGGTTGCCGCACACAGCGAATAAACCGTCCCAAAACACAAAACCCGCTTTCCATCAGAAAGCGGGTTCAGCCATTGGCGATAAAAAACGGCTTAATAATTAGCTTTGAACGTCGGTTCCTCGCCGCGTCCCTTGGCAGCAGCAGCAATATTGCGCAGCAAGGCGCGTTTGCTTTCGGTGCGGCGACGACCAGAATTTGGCTGCACGAAACCACCGCCAGAATAGCCCATCTCGGCTTTCTTCTGACTGACTTTTTCTGCCAATTCTTTAATCGTTATCTCGCGCATACGCCTTCTTTTCCAAAAACGCCAGATCGAAATCACCTGTTGCCTCTTCGACTATCCGCTTCCATGCAGAACACGGCAGACTGCCCCTCATCTGGACAAAATGCTAAATTTTCACCCATTTAATCGGAAGATGCGAGTTCTCGCCGGAAGCAATTTGCTCATCCATATTAACACCACTAGCAGACAATAGAGCCAAATAGGCGTCAAGGATTTCGCGATGCAACCGCTCTAAGTCGTTCAACATTAGCTCGCGACCCTCAGGAGAGTTTCGCCGGAAGTTGTGATGCCGATAGAAGGAATGGCTCAAGAAATTTCGTGCATCCAGTGCCTTCTCAAGCATTAGCGCGGAAACTGCCAAATCTTTCTGTTTTGCCTTCAGGGCAAAAATTAAACGACCTAGGGTATGCTTGTTTATCTTTTGGAGAATCTCACTAGCTTTTGCAGTATCGGGCCTTCGAATAAGGTCTGCATCTAAACATTCATTTTCAAGCAACATTGTTCCAAGTTCAGTTTCCAGAAGCTGTGCAGCTTCAGAAACCTCACCAAACTTTTCATAAACGTTAGCCAACGTAACCATTCGAGTTCCGCAGTAAATTAGTCATTAATGAGCGGATCGCTCACCAGCAAAAATCCCCCATCGCATAGGTGATGTGACGCCCCGTAGCCTCCAGAAGCGCATCCAGCTTCTCACGCGTCGGGAGCGTGCCACGCGGGGCGCCCAGTTCATCGGCGTGAATACCGCCGGTCACGAGTGCGACATCAAGGCCCGCATTGTTCGATCCGGCAATATCGGTCGAGATGCTGTCACCCACGACAAGCAATTTGGCATCCGGGCCCTTGTCAAACATCTGCAGGCAGAAGTCATAGGCACTTGCCAAAGGCTTGCCTTCCCAGCGGACATTGCCGCCAAGCTCTTCATACCGTCCGGCGATTGCACCGGCACAGATGATGCGTTCCCCACCCCGGATCACTTCACGGTCCGGGTTCGGGCACAGCACCGGAAGATCACGCGCTTTTAGCGCATGCAGAAGATCTTCGTATTTTGAAACCGGGTCATGATCGTCGTTCGGCCCGGTGACCAGAACCCAATCAGCATCTTCAACCGTTTTGACGATTTCGACATCCTGATTTTCAAACATCGACATGTCGCGCACCGGCCCCACCATCAGGACCTTGCGCCCCAGTTTGGCATACCAGGGATCGGACCGCGAGACGAGCTGCGCATAGGCGATTTCGCCCGATGCCACCGCCGGGCCATATAAATCACGCGCAATGCCCATATCTTCCATCCGGGCCGTCACGACCGACGACCGGCGCGGTGCATTGGACAAAAGGGCGACCGGCACCCCGGCATCACGCAGGGCCGTCATTGCAGGGATCGAACTTGGATAGGGTGTGACCCCGTCATGCACCACGCCCCACAAATCAAGGATCACGGCGTCATATTTTTCGATCACGTCCGAAAGGCCATTGATCATGTCATATGGGGTGGTGGGCATTTGTGTTTCCGTTTTTAATTGGCGACTACACCTGCTGGCACAGGTCCCCGCCTTCGCGGGGATGACGGTATCAGACCAGACAGGAAAACAGTTTATCCGTCATGCCCGCGCAGGCGGGCATCCATCCGTAGGGTCCAGACTCAATCTTTCTTGGCGGCTTCGGCGTCGCGTGCGGAGCGGGCCTCATCGACCGGGATGTTCTTGCCCGATATTTCCGGAAAGGCGGCACCAACGGCGTCCGACACATTGGTAAAGCCATCCTTGCGCAAGCGCCGTTCAAGGTCTTCCTTGATGTCGCTGACAAGTTCCATCCCGTGATAGACCAGCGATGAATAAAGCTGCACGAGCGACGCGCCATTGAGGATCTTTTCATAGGCATCCTTGCCAGATGCAATGCCGCCCACCCCGATCAGGGGAATTTTGCCTTCGGTCAGGCGATAAAAATCCGCCAGAACCTTGGTCGACGGGACCATCAAGGGCGGGCCGGAAAGACCGCCCTTTTCATCCTGTTCATAGGAATTCAAGCCAACCGGGCGATCAATTGTCGTGTTTGAAACGATCATGCCGTCAAGCTTGACCTTAAGCGCCACGGCGGCAATGTCGGATTTATCTTCTTCGGTCAGGTCCGGTGCGACCTTCAGCAACACCGGAACCCCCTTGGCAAAGGCATTGCGCGCCTTAAGCACGGCTTTCAAAAGCTTCTCAAGCGGGGCACGGCCCTGTAGTGCACGCAAACCCGGCGTATTGGGCGAGGATACATTAACCACCAGATAATCGGCATAGGGGCCAAGCGCCTCGACCCCCTTGGCATAATCATCGGCCGCATCGTCGGAATATTTGTTTTTGCCAAGGTTGGCGCCCAAAACGCCCCGGCGCGCGCGTTTGCGCAGGCGGATGGCCACCAGCTCCGCCCCGTCATTATTAAAGCCCATGCGGTTGATCACCGCCCGGTCGGAATAAAGCCGGAAAAGACGGGGTTTCGGGTTGCCCGGTTGCGGCAATGGCGTGACAGAGCCGATTTCAACAAAACCAAACCCATGCGACAGCACCTGATTGGGCACCTCGGCGTTTTTATCAAAACCCGCTGCAAGCCCGACCGGATTGGCAAATTTGCGCCCGAAAACCTCGGTCTCAAGCATCGGGGTTGCGTCCGCCGCGTCATCCGCGCGCGGCACCAGATTGTTTTTCAACGCCCAGATCGCCAGACCATGCGCAGTCTCGGCATCGATCCAGCGGACAATCGGCAAAACCAGTGACTTATACCACCCCACGCGTCACACTCCGTGCTTGTAAAGACATGCCCTGTTCTTACGCGCCCGTGCCCGCCGGGGCAAGGATCAATGCGTTAAATAACGGGCTCAGGTTGTCTCTTCCATGCGTGCATCGAACGCGGCACGCGCCGCTTCGACCTCGGGCATGTTTTCTCTGGTCCACATATAAAGCGCCTTGAACGGCCCCAAAAGACTGCGGCCAAGATCAGTGATTTCATATTCGACGGCGACCGGTGATGTGGCAATGACATGGCGCGCAACAATGCCGTTGCGTTCCAGTTTGCGCAGCGTCTGGGTCAGGGCCTTTTGCGTGATGCCTTCAAGCCCGCGCTTGATCGCATTGAACCGCAGCGGCCCATCCGCAAGCACGGCCAGGATCATCATCGACCATTTATCGGCGATCTGATCAAGCAACAGGCGCGACGGGCAGTTTGCATGAAACTCTACCGAGCATTCCTTCATTTCCATGGCCGGCTCCTTTGCTTCCTTGCCGTAAATTCCGGGTCAATCCGCCCTCAACCACTGATGTGCAGTTTCTTGAAGTATACCTGGTTTCTTCAAGGTGCCCAATTGACACCAAGTATATAACATATATCTAGTTGCCATCATAGACTTTCATAAACCGGAGCATTCCGTGATGAGCAATACCGATATTCTGTTTCAGCCCTTTCGGCTTAAAACCCTTGAACTGCCCAACCGCATCGTCATGGCGCCGATGACCCGCAACAAGGCACCTGATGGCATTCCGGGGGCGGCCAATGCCGACTATTACCGCAAGCGCGCCGAAGGTGGCGTTGGCCTGATCCTGTCCGAAGGCACGGTGGTGGATCGCCCCGCTTCGCGCAATCTTCCGGACATTCCGTTCTTCCATGGTGATGAAGCGATGGCCGGTTGGAAGGCCGTTGCCGATGCCGTACATGCCGCAGGTGGCAAAATGGGCCCACAGATCTGGCATACCGGCTCCACCCGCACCCCGGATGGGTGGGAACCGGGCGCACCGGTCGAAAGCCCGTCGGGCCTTGTCGGGCCGGATGATCAGCGTGGCAACACCATGTCTGATGCAGACATTGCCGATACGATTGCCGCCTTCGCCAAGGCCGCCCTTGATGCCAAGAACGCCGGGTTTGATACCTTTGAAATCCATGGCGCGCACGGCTATCTGATTGACCAGTTCTTCTGGTCGGGCACCAACCTGCGCACCGATCGCTTTGGCGGCAAAACCATTGCCGAACGTTCGACCTTTGCCCGCGAAGTTGTTGCGGCCATGCGGGCCGCAGTTGGTCCGGACTTCCCGATCATCCTGCGCGTCAGCCAATGGAAACAGCAGGACTTCACCGCCCGCCTTGCCACCACGCCAGATGAAATGACCTCCTGGCTGGCCCCGCTGGTCGAGGCCGGTGTGGATATCATTCACGCATCACAACGCCGTTTCTGGGAACCGGAATTCCCCGAAATTGATGGTGAAAAGGGCCTGAACTTTGCTGGTTGGGCCAAGAAATTGACAGGCGCGGCAACGATTTCGGTTGGTTCTGTCGGCCTGTCATCGGACTTCATCGGTGCCCTGTTCTCTGGCGAAGCCTCGGAAAAATCGAGCATCGACGACCTGATCGAGCGCATGGAAAAGAACGAGTTCGACCTGATTGCGGTTGGCCGTGCGCTGATCACCGATGCCCAATGGCCCAACAAGGTCAAAAGCGGTGCGTTTGATCAGCTCGAAGATTTCAACGCCGCCGCACTGGGCGAGTTGGTTTAACCCAACGCCCCATAAAATGTGACATTCCTTTGCGCTCCCCACCCCGAACGCAAAAAAGAACCGGGCAGCATCGTTGGCGATGCTGCCCGTTTTGTCATGCACGGCTTTTAAAACTTCAGCCCACAGCTCCAAGCTCAAGGTGCCGAACCCGGGGTCAAAACCCCATGCACCCTCAATTGCTAAAGCAGCTGATCAACACAACCGCCTACAATTCGACAACATGAAAACAACATACTGACGTATAGTATGTTTCTGGCAAATGAATAGGATGGTGACATCAAAAGTCACCACGTCGCCAGAAAGGAGAAATGTCATGCAAAACGAACCAGTCGCGTTCACCCAACGCGCATCAAACATGGCATTCGCAATGGAACAGCAGCCCGAACGGCGCAAGCGCGTAAAGGTTGACCTGCCTGAAAACCGGCACAAGTGGGCATCGAACGACGAGGTTGAAAAACCAACCGTCATTCTGCGCGGTCCGAATTATCTGGTCGACGACCCGGCCAAGCTCAAGAAATCGCCAAGGAAACGCTATCTGCCGACCATCATGGCCTATGCCTTTTCCGGCGCTGTGCTGATCACGGGCTTTATGTATTTCTATACGGAAATGTCTGCGATCCTGAGGTAAGCGGGCCAAACAGCGCCCCACGCGCCCCACGCACACGGGCGGGGCTTGCGCAATCCGGCCTGGCTTGCAGATCAGAAATCATCATGCGTGTTGCCAGTTACACGGCACACGCCCCCTCGACGACATGATCGTCCCGACTAAAAACTTCCGGGCAGGCCATTATTGGCTCTGCCCGGTTTTTTATGGGGCCACTTGCCTATGCCTAAGGTGCGCCCTAGCGCAAATCTTCGGGCAGAACATGCACGCCGTCATCGTCGAGACGAACATCATCGACCTTGGCGACATGCTCAACCGACAGAACATCATAAAGATGCGGGAACAATGTGCCGCCGCGTGCGGGTTCCCATTTCAGTTTGGATTCAATCGCAGCGATGGGAACGCGCAGAAGCTTCAAATGATCGCGCCCAGCATAATGCAGCGCAAGCGTTGCCGCCAACGTATCTTCGGTCGAGAAATGAATAAAGCCATCGGCAATATCATGGGGCGCGCCAACATACTGCCCGTCTGACAGGGCCTTTGCCCATTCATCCGAACCCAGTACGCGGTAAATCGTGGTGTCTGTTGTTTTTGTCATGAGGGGAATTTAGGCAGGGCGGCACGATACGGCAAGCCTAATTCAATTTGGTTTTCAACCAGCCCAAAAGCCTGGCATGGCGTTCCGTCCCGGCGAAATCAGGATTGCACACCAGCCAATAGGCCGATTTCATCGGCACCGTCGGGCCCACGGGCTTTAAAAACCCCTGGGCGATATCGCCTTCGACCAAAAGTGTTCTGCCAAGCCCGACCCCCATGCCGTTGATTGCGGCCTGCAACACCAGATCGGCCCGCTCGAACACGATCTGGCGTTTATCGTGATCCAGCTGCAGCCCCGCCTTTGCAAGGTAATAGGCCCAGCTGAAATCCGTACTATCCTGCTCGCCGGTTGTATCCTTAAGAAACATGGCGTCAGGCTGTTCTGCAAACTGTTCAAGCGTGGCACCATCATCAGATAGACTGGGGCATAAACCGGGGCATAAACCGGGGCGGGCGACCGGCACGATCCTGGCCTTTTTAAGCAGGGTCGAATGCAGGCCGGGATACGGCCCGACGCCAAAGCGAATTGCCGCATCGATCACCCCCGCCTTGAAATCCACCGGGCGGTCATTGACATCAAGGGCAATCTCAAGCCCGGAATGCTGCGCATCGGCCAAATGGGGCAACACCCATTTCATCGCCAAGGAGGATGAAACCGACAAGCGCACCGCCCCTTGCGTTTCGAACTTTTCCAACTTGTCGAATGCGACGTCCCAATGGCCGATGGCGTCACCTGCCGCCGCACACAGAATGCGCCCCTGCGCAGTTGGCGTGATCTGGCGGGTTGTGCGCTCAAACAAGGAAAAGCCAAGCACCTCTTCAAGCAGATTGATCCGGTGGCTGATCGCCGATTGATGCACACCAAGCTTTTCGGCCGCCTTGCTGAAACTGTTTTCACGGGCAATGGCCACCAGAAGCGGGGCGTTTTGATTGACCCTGGCGATTAAATTCTCGCGCGATCTTTCATGAGTTTTCTTCATGTGTATATGACTTCACTCTCGCACTATTCCTGCCAGTATCGGCGTAACACAGATTTTAGCAGGAACAGAGTTATGAGTACATTTCAAGAAACACCCAAAACCGTCCCGGTGCAGATCGTCAATGCGTTCGTCAAAAACAATCAGGGCGGCAACCCGGCCGGTGTCGTGCTGGACGCCGACCAATACAGCGACGCGCAAAAGCTTTTGATCGCGCAAAAAGTCGGCCTGTCGGAAACCGCCTTCGTTTCGAAATCCGACACATGCGGCATCAAGCTTGATTTCTTCACCCCGACCAAACGCATTGCCCATTGCGGCCATGCGACCATTGCAACCTTTTCCTATCTGGCCTCACTCGGGCGGTTTGGCGATGGCGAAACATCCAAGGAAACCGTCGATGGCCCGCGCAAAATCATCCTTGAAAACGGCATGGCCTATATGGAGCAACTGGCCCCGACCTACACCCCGGCAACCGAATGGGTTGATCACGGCGTAACGCTTGAGGCTGTCCTGAATTCACTGTCGATCAGCGAAGATGATCTCGATGACCGCGCCCAGCCGGTTCTGGTCAACACCGGCAACAACTTCATCGTCATCGCGGTGAAAGATCAGGCGACGCTTGCCAACATCACGCCCGATCAGGACACCATCAACGCCATCAGCGAGAAACTCGACCTGATCGGCTATTACATCTTCACCACCGGCACCGATGATGCGGGGATTGATGCCACCACCCGCATGTTCGCCCCGCGCTATGGCATTACTGAGGAAGCCGCCACCGGCATGGCGGCTGGCCCGCTGGCCTGCGTGCTGTTTGATCACCTCAAGATCAAAAAACACACCTTCCGGATCAGTCAGGGCGCATTCATGGATCCCCCATCCCCCAGCCTGATCACGGTCACGCTGGATCTTAAAGACGACCGCATCACCGGCCTCATGGCGGGCGGCGAAGGCAAGGTGATGAAAAACCTTGAGGTTACGCTTTAAGCCAACCGTGCTTTTGTGGCGTTTCTGCAAAGCCATCTTCGGAAGCGCCACCGCTCCCACCGCGTTACCACCGCACGCATTGCAACAACAAAGCCGAACAGCAAATATTTACCCACAGGTAAAATATCGCCCCGCCCCCGCGCGAAAGCATCATTTTTTACCCAGCGGTAAAATTTGATTTCTTTCATCTGCCCCGCCGGTTTAACCCGATCCTTGACGATGCCTCAAACCGATGTGAAGCTTGGATCAAATAACGCGGGTGCCCCCATGAATGATGGCTTGGACCTACCGCCGGGCATTGGCCCGCACAATGATCGCGAACTGGAATTGATGCTGGCCGGGACAAAGCCGATGGCGATGTTTTCCGACGCCGTTCATGTCAGCGACTATTTCCCTGACGCCGATTTCGCCTCGCATGTCAAATCAGGCCGGATCATCCGCGTTGAGGAAATCATCCCCCGCCCACCCCATGAGATGCGATACCTATTCTTCGCCCTGCCCGGCGAGGAATGGCGGATCAAGGAAGCGTTGGTGATGTGCCGCAATCTATGCGCCGGGACGGTCAAGGACCATGACGCGGATTCGGCGCGGATGGGGGAGTTGTTGGGGTATTCGGCTGAGGATATCGAAGCATTCCTAGCGCACGTAAAACGTCGATCAGCTTCAACTGTTTTCTGACAAACTTTTGGTTAGCTACTTCACGATAAATGCACCAACCAGACCAAAGCAAATACAAGGTTAGAATGCACTGAAAATTGGCAAGTATGCGCCCAAATCTTAACAAAGATTCAAAAATTCAAGCGTAATGTGCAGAGTGATATAAAAGCGAAAACTATTTTTTATTTCTCTCGCAAGGGTTGAGTCATGGCCGAAACTGAGATCGAATGGACAGACGCAACTTGGAACCCGGTTGCTGGATGCAGCATTCAATCAAGTGGCTGCAAAAATTGCTACGCAATGCGCATGGCAAAGCGTCTGGAAGCTATGGGAGTAGACAAATACAATGGCTTAACCAAAACGGTGAATGGTAAGGCCGTCTGGACTGGGAAAATCAGAGAAGACAGGCAAGCTCTGGAAGCGCCTCTAAACTGGAAAAAGCCCAGAAAAATATTTGTAAATTCCATGAGCGACTTGTTTCATGCGGATGTGCAGGAAAGCTTTATAAAAGCGGTCTGGCAAGTCATGAGCCAAACCCCGCAACACAATTACCAAATCCTCACCAAGCGACCTGATAGGATGTTGGAGATATTGAGTGGCTCGGACTACGCTGTTTTGCCAAATGTGTGGCTTGGAACGAGCGTCGAAAGTATCGATGTTATTGAGCGCATAGGCTACTTGCGCAAAGTCCCGGCGGCAATTCGGTTCATCTCCTTTGAACCACTTATTGGCGCAGTAGGGCCTACGAACTTATCTGATATTCACTGGGCCATTGTGGGTGGCGAAAGCGGGCCGAATGCGCGTCCAATCAAGGAAGCATGGATTGATGAAATTCATGATCAATGCACAATTTATGATACAGCATTCTTCTTTAAACAGTGGGGCACTTGGGGTTCTGACAACAAGAAGCGATCCAAAAAGGCCAACGGTCGCGTTTATAGAGGACAAACTTGGGATCAAATGCCCGCACACGCTATGTGATAGACTTCCTCAGGTGCCTGACGATCCTTTGAGCAATGTTTTTCGCTGGATTGGAAGGGTTTGACATCGCGAAGAACAAAGAAAATAACTGCGGCCCTTGTGTGTTTCTGAGAGGAATTGGTTCGGATACCCAAGCTGTGAATTCGGTTTGCAATCTTTGCTTAACATAAGCTTCTATCGCCGGAATTTTAGCATTTCGCTCTAGCCGCTCACTGTCTGCGAAGAAGTCTGATTGGGTAGCAGCTTCATAAAGAGCATCACGCCAATCCGTGGTTCCCAAACAACGATCAATCGCTTTGCTTTTGTCTTCGTCAATCTTATCAAAGTTTCTGGCAGCCTGTCGGTACAAGCCTGAGAGCGGAAACAAGAACCACAGATCAATAGCCTTGGTGGCCGCAATATCTTTCAGAGTTTGCCACTCAACCTGCATACCGTAGGGATCCAAGAATAGTACCGCGCGGGTACCCCAATACCCACCTCCGCGCCCCCACTGAGTTGAACGGCAAAATTCTTGCACCAGCTCATTGGCATCGCCTTGGCGGCACCGCGTCTTCTTATTTGGAAACCTTGAGCAGAGCTTCTCCAGGGCATCAACGTGCTTAGCTTTCTTATCGATGAAAAGATACTCGTCAAACTTGTTATCCATCTGCAAAACTAATTGTGCAGATCCTGGGGTGATAGTTTGACCTTCACTTTCTTCCCCTAGAAGGGGAAAGCCATTGTGGGTTGTAGTTCGGCTTCCCGTTCCTGCAAAGGCATCGACATAAATGTTACGATAATTCTGGCCACTCATCACATGTAGATAGGCCTCAAGGTAGCGTTGGATCACGTTCAACTTTATCTCGGTGTGACGCCCACCGAACTTATGCTCAACTGCCATTCAACACCCCTGAAGATCACAACCGCTAGTTTAGATAAATTAACCACCCTTAGTAAACACAACCTAAATATTCAGCTATCCTTACTCAGCTAATGCTCTAGTTGTTTGCTTTACTTATCCCGCTGCGCCTTATCCGCACTCCGCTTAACAACACTCACCCCCAAAACCCCCAATGCAATGCCCCAGATCGGGCTGGTATTGACAAGTGCTGCGATAATCGCCGGGGCCTGAAGCGGCGTTAAGATGATGGCATAGGCAATCGCGCCCATGGTCATGATCCAGGTGAGCGCGACGGCGTAGCCGAAGCTCGGCCGCCAACGCCTCACAAAGGCATCTTCGCTGGCGACCTCGGCGCGGATGGTGCGGTTAACCGACTTAAGCGTTTCGGTATCGCGCGCCAGTTCGATTTCGGCCATGCGTTCGGTGTGGCGGTTGGCAGCAGTGATCTGTTCCGGGGTGACGTCGCCCTTGGTTACCGCCTTTTCAACCTGCTTGAGGCCTTCGGCCGCCGTTTTGGCAATCGGGTTGTCGATATGATCAAGCCCCGCACCGACCGCCTTCATCAAAAGCGGCAGGCCGATTTGGGCAAGCAATGCCGGGATCATTTTATACCTCCATCAAATTCGGGGCATCCAACCGATGGCCGGGATTGTCGGTAAGACGTGGCGAGAAGGAGCATTGGAGAGAACCGGCGCGCAGCGTACATGCCCGTAAGTAAGCACCGGAAGCGCAGCCAATGCTTCTTTGCAGCCCGTCTTGGCGGCAATAGCGGCCATCGGATTAGCCGATATCGCGATAGAACAGGTGCCCACCAATCTCGGCAACCGGCACATGCCCACGCGCCCAATAGGGATCCACCGCGTGGGTGTGGTAATGGGTCGCCCCATCGGTTTGATCGGGAAGATCGCCCGTCACCGCGCGCTTGGCGATGCGTTTGCACAGGCGATAAGCCCTGTCACGCGGACTGATCGCCAAAAGTTTCTTGCGGTTGGGGTCCGCTTCGTTCCAGCAGGAAAACTGCGCCGGTTTGAGGCACACCGATTTGATGTCATGGCCCCACCAATAGCGTCCGCGCGATTGCGCCACCGCCACCCGGTTAAGGATCACCGATGCCACCGCCTCAATCCCGGCAAGCTCTTCGCCGCGTGCCTCGCCATAAAGGGTTCGGGCCAGAACATCGATCTCGGAAAGGGTTTCGGGTGCTGTTGGCGCTGGTGGCGCAGGTGATGTTGTGGTTTCTGCCGCTGGTTTGGTCAGGGGGGCTGTATCAAGGCTCATGGGGTCAGCTCCTTTTTAACCGGCACGTCAAGTTTGGCCTCGATCCGAAGCAAATGCCCGGTCAGGCGTTTTTCGACGTCCTTGAGATAGGGGATGGAGACATAATTGCGCGCAACATCAAGCTTAAACGCCGCCAGACCATCGCGCAGGTCACTCACGTCATTTTCATGGCGCGTGCGTTGGGTTTCGGTGCGATTCAGAAGTTCCGCGCGCATGCGCCAATGCAGCCAAAACAAGCTGGCGACCGCCGGAATTTCCACCGCCGTGATCCACCAGATCACGTCAACAGGTTGGGTCATATGGGCCTCGAAATTCTAGAGCGCATCGCGTTTAATCCGTACCATTTTGCCGGAGGGTTTGATCTTGGCGACGTTTCGCGGCGTTACACCGTTTGACCGATGCCCGCAGCTCTGCACGCTGTGCCTTGCCAAACGACACGCCAAAAACAAACGAAATGATGCCGATTAAACGCGACGCGCTCTAACAAAGAAAAACCCGCAAACCGGATGGCTTGCGGGTCAGGTGACCGTTCCCTCCACCCGGGGCAACACCCCGCGGGTTGGATGGGCGGTTAAAACCGTCAGAAGGCAGATATCAAAGGGCCGCATGCATCGGCCCAAGGGCTCAGGCCAAGCGCCTAGGCTGCCGGTCCGTTCAGCTTTTCTTCAAGGTCCTGCCAAGCCTCGCCAGAAGCAACAAGGCAGCTTGGGCCGGACGGATAGGTAAACAATATGGTCCATGTCTGACCGTCGGGCGCCTTAAGCACCTCGATCACGCCGCCATTGGATGTCACGCCAACCGCGACTGGTTCTTCGGAATATTTCGCACTCAGACTGTCAATGACCTTGGACCGGTCACCGCAGACGGGCGACGCCATGGCGTCTGGAAGTGTCGCAACTGTAACGGCCCCTGCCATCACAGCGATCAAGCTCAGTGTTTTCAACATGGTCAGGCCTCCTGACAGTCAGGTGCGCCCACATGGACGTCTTGTTGTCCTGGACTGTTAAATGGATCAACAAATTGACCTTTGGCCGTTTCCCGGAGCCTTCATGATCAACGGCCCCTGATTCCTCTGGCTTATATGCTCTTTGGTATAGTAAAAATTCGGCGTTACTATTCTTTCATATAATAAACGTAGGGTCGAAAACTGAATTTTCCATGAACATTTCACAAATGTGATACAAAGCCGCGCTAACCATTTGGCATTGTGAGAAAGTTTTTCCTGCACTCACGGATTGAAATGGCTTTCCGCCCGGAAAATCCCGCCGTTTGACCGCCAGTCGGCCCGCCGTATCGGCATATCCACCCGTGGCAAGCGCACCGGTTCGGCCAAAATGCACCCTGCGACCGCATCAAGCCCCCTTGGCCACAAACCGCCACGGATAGCCCGCCAGCATCCCGTCGCGTATTGCTGGATAAAGCATGCGGGCAATTTCCGCCTCCGCCCCCTCTTCCTCAAAGGATGAAATCGGCGCCGCCCCAATCATCACCAACGCACGTGCACACAACGCCATATCACTTAACGCCATCTGATCCCCCCCCCCAAACAGGCCCCAAACAAAAAACGGGGCCCGGAAAACCGGACCCCGCAGTAAAATCAACCGTCAGACTTATGATGCCGACGGATAGAACGCCTTGATCGCATATGTCATCGCGATGTTGCGTGGGCGGGTTTCGACACCGCCAGCTGTCTCTGTTTGATCGATTGCTGACCCGGAGCTACGGTGAATGCTCAGGTTATTGCCCGCTTGACCGACCTCACGAAGAATACCAACTTGATGGAAATGTTCTTTGAACTCATCGGCTTGCGATGAACCAAACACACGTCCGGCATCAACGCCGCGACCATCATCGAAACCACGCACGAACTCGCCGCGAAGATCCGGAAGATTGAAGGTCGAGGTTTCGTCGCCTGCACCCCAAACGGTACCAATGGTCGCAAACAGATCAGCATATTCGGTGCGCGAGATGGCCGAACCATCGCAGACCAGCCAGCCGGTCGGCGGGGTTGGCATGGCAAATGCGGACACAGCACCGATTTCACTGCCGGTAACGATACCGCCGCCAGAACCGCCCCCCGTAATCAGGGTTTCAATCGCCTGAAGAAGCTGGGTCTTGTCATCGCAATCGGGCCAGATGCCAGCCCCCTGAATGACATTGAGGATTTCACATTCGACCGGGGTATTTCCCTGCATAAGCAGTCTCCTTGGTTGGGTAAAAGAAAACCCCGGCAACGCATGTCACCGGGGCGAGGTTGAGGGAGGACGAAATCAGGTTGGATCAATCGGTGTTGCTGGTGCCAACCGCCGTCATGTCGCGGACATCAACGCCTGATGCGCCGGAGCGTGCGACGACGAACAGGCCGCCAGACAGGGTGGCGTCGCGGTTGGTGTTGGCGATGATGAAATCGCCGACGCGCAGCATGTCGCGTGCCTCGGCAAAATAGTTCGCCGTATCAACGTCAGCGGCGACGTCCGGGGTGATGTAGTGCCAAAGCGTAAAGCCGTTGGCATATGCCAGAACACTCAGGTTTCTGGCCTTGAAACCTTCTGCCATTTTGGTCTCCTTGGTTCTTTTGAGCTTGTGGGTCGAGATCCCCGCCTTTGCGGGGGTGACGGTGCCCGAAACAGGTGGATGGAACGAACGTCATTCCCGCGCAGAGCCTGTGCCCGCGAAGGCGGGTACGGGAACCTCGCGCAATAGGCTGAGCAGGACTTTGTCGTTATTCCTGCGCCTGCAGACACACCACCCCATCGCCATCAATGAGCGTCGCGCCCTGGCTCATGGAGTTGTTCACAAAGTGTGCTGCGTGATCCCCGTGCCAGGTGATGTCGGACTGAACGTCTGATCCGATTGCATGGCCAATGGCGGTGCGGTGATACCAGAAGCACGACCGAATACCGCTTGCGACCGGAAGGCCGGAATGGGGCATCCAAAGGGTTCCGAGCCAGCGTTTGGCTTGCGTTCCCTTCCACGGCAAATCGTCATCACCGATATAATCAGATCGTGAAAATTCATCGATCGAGAGCAGTTCCGACCATTGTTTCCAGCCGACAATCGCATAACGCTGCCCGTCATCGGGTACATCGCGGTCGCCAAGGCCTTCGAAGGCCATCATGACCTTATCAAGGGTCATGCCCTCGGCATTATCGGACACGACATCGTCGGCCCCGACCAGTGCATTGATGAT
This sequence comes from Thalassospira australica, assembly GCF_000763295.1. Classification (GTDB taxonomy): domain Bacteria; phylum Pseudomonadota; class Alphaproteobacteria; order Rhodospirillales; family Thalassospiraceae; genus Thalassospira; species Thalassospira australica. The sequence goes on from NZ_JRJE01000020.1 coordinate 127,477, forward strand.
CAACTCGTCGGTCTTGCGCCCCAGCGCATAGGCCCCCGCATTGGCCAGCACCATCTTTTCATCATGGTTGATTTTAAGTTCATCAAGCGCATCGACCCAGTCCCCGGCATAGTAATCACGCAGATCACACCGCACCGCCTCGTGATCAACATTCATCACCGGCACCTTGCCATGACGGGCCTTGGTGGTGGCCGTGCCCTTGCCGACCTTCTGGAAAACCGTGGTTGCGCCCTTGATCGCGTTTTTCACCCGCACTGTATTGCGCAGCTTTGATCCCATGCGTTGATAGGCCTGATGCACATCGGCCTGAAAATGGTCGATAAAGCTTTGATCAATCGTGGTTGTCATCGATTACGATCCCCTTGTTGCAAATGCGTTGCGACCATGCGCAGGCAGCCAATTGCGGCACTTGCCACAATTGCCCGCAAACCGGTCATCTTCCGGTCATGGTTCCATGTTTAAAAAGACCCATCCCTACCGGGATAAGCGTGGGATTTGTCCCGGCCTGTTGCACTTGACGGGCATTTCCCCGCGTTTCTCGCCAATCAGGTCCAGACCCAAAGAGTATGTGTCGTGAAGAAACCGGTTTTGCTTGTGTTCACCCTGATCGGGCTTGGTGTTGCGGCTTATTTTCTTTTGCCGCTGACCCCCGTTCCCGATTACATCAATGCTGTCATCGACCGCGCAGGACGCCTGTTTTAAGGCATCTTGCCGTTAAGCCCGCCTATGCCCCCGACAGGCGGGCAAAATCCGCCTGCACCTCTGCGACAAGCGTTGGGTCACGGTCGCGCCAATAGCGCGGATCATTCATCTTGCGCGCGATATCAGCCCGAATATCCCCACGACCATTCCCGGTATCCCCGGTGCCAAGTGCGGCCTCGCCGGCCTGTTCCATCATGCGATGCAACGCCCGCACACCATCGGCACTTTGAGACAGCGCCTCAAAGGCCGCATCAGGCAAATTGGCCTTGCCCCAGCTTTCAATTTTCGGCGCCAATACCTTCCAGCTTTCCGCCCCGCCAAATTCGGCAATAAGCGTGGCCCGATCTGTGGCCCGGGCGGCAGCCTGATCCATTTCAGACAGCATGGGCGACAGGATTTCCCCGGCCAGATCATAAACAAGCTGGGCCTGTGCGTTGCTAAAACCGGCCGCATGCAGGCGCTGATTAAGATCAACATCCATCTCGCCCAAGCCATCCGCAATCGTGATCGCATAGGCGTCTGGCGTTTCGGGAACGACATCGGCATGTGCGGCAACATCAATCCCGGTTTCTGGCAGTGTACGGTCCGTATTGGGTACTTCTGGTGTTTCGGGGGATTCGGATACGTCCGGTGTTTCCAAAGAATCAGAGATCCCGGTTTCAGACGACAGAAGATCAGCTTCGGTTGTCATGCGAACACTCCGCTAAATGGGGGTAAACTTTGTTTGGCATCTGTGGCGCGAGGTTCCCGTACCCGCCTTCGCGGGCACAGGCTCTGCGCGGGAATGACGTTCGTTCCATGCACCTGTTTCGGGTACCGTCATCCCCGCGAAGGCGGGGATCAATCCACTGCCGAACGTTCCGCCAATCGTTTGATCTGCAACACCAAGGCACGCTTGCCTTCGCGCATCCACATCGCCTTGTCACTGGCATCCGGGCCCAACGCGCTTTGCAGGAAATGGCATTCAAGATCGGCCAGAACCGCCTGCCCGGCATCGGTTTCAAAGCAGGCCTGCCAATGGTCGCTGTCGGCTGCTGTCAATGCCGCCCCGTCCGGGTCAAACCAGTCCCATCCACTTTGGGTCATGTCAAGGCCTCCTGTATTTCGTTTGGCAGGGCCGGACGCAGCAAATGGTCGGGCACGCCAAACTGATCGGCAAGCCATCGGACCATGACGGGCAAATCCACCTCGCCCAATGCTTCGGGACCAAGGGTTGCGATCCGCGAAAGCCAATCAAGGGCCTGTCCCGCCTGAACGCGCTTTGGCAATTGCGCAAGCGGCGCGGCATGGCGCAAACAGACAACGTCGCCATCCAGCGGGATATCTGGAAGTTCGCCATTTTTGGCCAGGATATAAAGCGCACGGCGGATCAGCGGATACAGCAATTCCGCCTGCAACCGGCCATAGGTTGCGCCCAAAAGCCGCGCATTTTCCGATGCGCGTTCAAGAACCTCTGTCGCGGTCATGCCCGGTTGATCGGTCTGCCCCAACCGGTCGGCCAGCAAACAGCGCCGAATACGATCCCGCAAATCCGACAGCACAAGATCAGACACATCAAACCGGCCCGGCGCCTCAAGCGGCTTGAGTCCCGCCGATCCCACCGCCTTGGGAATGATGCTGCCCGGCACAAGCCGAATGGTTGCCGGGTTAAGAACCCCGTCATCATCGGCCTGCCAGATACCAGTCACCGCGATGGAAGCATTTTTAAGCACCAGCTCAACCACCTTATTGGCAGTCTTGATGTCCGGCAGGGCCTTCATCACAGGCGACCGGCCATAAATCTCACCCGGTGCCTTCATCCAGCGAAAGGCGATATAGGGCGACACATCAAACGCCGCGCGATGGATCAGATCATTGTCCCCCGCGCCCGCCGGACGGCCACCACCGCCCCCATCACCACCACCGTCTGCATGAAAAACACACAGCATATAGCCCAATGCCCCATCGGGATTTGGCAAAACCGCCTCGATCACATCAAGGCGCCTTTGGGCATCCTCGGCGTCGCTTTTGGCAATGGCACCAAGATTGGCATCGGGCCAGTTGGCCTTGATGTCATCACGCGTAAGCGACATCTTGCGAAACACCGCATCCATCTTGCCATCCGATCGTTCTTCAAACGCCAGATCACGCAACGGCACGGCGGCAAAGCGAAAGGCCGACGGGCTATGCACATCGGCCTTTTCAAGCCGCAAGCAGGCGGTTCCGGCCGTTACCAGATCCAGAAACGCCTGGTGCATTTCAACCGCAAAATTGGACCGGTCAAAATGCCCTTGTAAAATCCGAACGGCCCGGCCGAGTTGTTCGGTCAGAACATGTCGATCATCGCTGGCAACATTGCCGCCCGGCTCCAGATCAAACCACCCGCCCCCCGGCGGGGTGATTTCGGCCATCAGGCTGGCGGCAAGCTGTTCGACCGCATCGGGTGCAGTTGCATCAAACACCCGGTCAAGGCGCTTGCCGCCATTGATCTGGTTGCTGGCTGCGCCATTGCGTTGTGGCAGGGCAAATTCATAACAATCCTGCCAATGGGCCATCCAGTTGCGCCGCCGCCCCACCGCCTTTTGATAGCGTTGGCGCAAGACAGGAATGGCGATCGTGCGATCCGATGTGCCAATAGCAGTGCACTTATCTTGCGCCGCACTTTTCAGCGCAGCTTTTTGTGAAGCCTGTTTTGCCATGCCTATCCCCCCAACAAATTCTTACCGCCTGCGGCCTTGTTGATCCGGTCGGTCAACAGCCCGCGATAACTGGTTCCGACCAGACTTTCCCGACCATAACGGCGGCGTTCCAGCGCCTCTGTCCGTGCAGATCGTGCGGCGTCTTCTGCACTGGTTTCGTCATCGGCAGTCGCGGTTTGCCGTGAAACCGCGGGCGCGATGGTCGCCGGTTTCGGTGTGGAAAACAGACTTCCCATTGCAGCCTCCGGGGTGTGATCTTCGATATCTTGTTTGGCGCTTGTGGTTCGGCGTTCCCGTCCCCGCCTTCGCGGGCACAGGCTCTGCGCGGGAACGACATTCGTTCCATGCTGGTTTTGTGGGCTCCGTCATCCTCGCGAAAGCGGGGATCTCGCGCAGCTTGCGCACCCCAAACGCAAAACGCCCGCAAGGGTTAGAACCCTGCGGGCGCAATTGTGGCGTTGATTTGTCTCTTATGTCACATTAAAAGGAACAAATCAAGAACATTTTTCAGAAAAAAACACATCCCCGATTTGATGTGCGTTTTCCGTGGTTTTTCGCAGATGGCGATAAAGCTGCCAGGGGGTGATGATCCAGAACCCGGAAATGCCCAACACACGCTTGACCAGTTCCACACAGCTCATCGGACCAAAACGGATCTTGCGGGCCACAGATTGCGGATAGCCAGCCCAAACGCAGTGATACCCAATGGCCTGATAATAGGCATACGGATCAAAGATCGGCGAATAGCACCAACTTTCGCACCGCACCCGATGGCTTTGCGGATCAAGGCAAATCCATTCCCCCGCCCGAACGCCAGACACCAGCATAAAGCAATGGCGAAAACCCGGCCTTAACACCCGCAGCAACGGTTTTTCCGGGGCATCGGCGAACACCACCAGAACCGATACTTCGCGCCCGGATGCAGATTGCGAAACCCAATGATCGGCCATGTCCTGTACAGTGGATTTTGGCAAGGCGGGTTTGGTCACGGCGGGTTTTGGCATCGTCATTCCCGATACATCCCGCATGGCGATAAATCCCCCCCCAGTTCGACCGCGACGTCCTCGTGATGAAATGCCTCGTCGCGACCACGTTTGACAATGCCGCGTGTTATCAGAACGTTTTCAAGGGCTTCCATGGCATGACGCCACAGATCATCCTTGCCCTTTTCCCGCAGATCACGGGGATCGGGTTCGCGTTCAACAAGGCCGAAATATTCCAGAACCTGCAAATGCCGGTCGCCCAGAATCCCGCCCTGTTTAAGACGCATCACCGCATTATAAACATCGTCGGGGTCACACGGGCGCACCACCTCGCCCGCATCGGCAATCACGCGGGCCCCTTCGATCCGGGCGGTTTGACAGCGCACAAACCAGAACCACGCCTGACGCGCACTGGCAAAGGGGGTGATGGTCCGCTCAGACAGCGGCTTGGGAAAAAGTCTTTGTTCGGTCACGGTGCCCTCCTGCTTGTTTGAACCTGCTTGCAACGCCGGGTTTACGCACCGGGACAATCCCAAAACCCGCCAAATGCCCGCGAAACAGGCGCACTTCACCCATCCCGGCACATCGCAATGTGCAGAGCAAAGACTGGCGTTTTGTGATTTCCCCAAAGGCAGCATCTGCCGCCCACTTCCGACAACAGGGCTGCGCCCGCTGCCAAACTTGCAGCCCGCCCCGTTCGTCAGGACTTACTTCTGGATGCAATTCCGGTGTTGATACACAAGCTATAATCCCTTTTTGTTCTCATTGTAAAGGATTAATTTCCTATTCAAAAGATTAGACCACCCTGTCGCATTGGTCGAAACCAACAGGTGCAATCTCTTAATCCCTTGAAAATCATTCAGAAATAGAACTGCGCTATGGCAGGTTCTCTTTGACCACGACTTCCATGGTCAGCTTGGCGACATCTTTTTCCGCCGGGTTGCCCCCGCGCAGGTTTTCAAATGTCCGAAGGGCATTTTGCACGATCACACCAGGGCTTTGGGTGATCACCACATCCATGAGGCCTTCGAGCAGGAACCGCCGGGTATCGGGGGTCAGCCCGTGACCGATAAAGATGATGTCCCCGGCACGTCCGCTTTCGCGCAAGGCACGTGCAACCCCGTCAGATGATCCGCCGACGTTATAAATCCCCACCAGATCAGGATATTCTTCAAGCAGTGACTTGGTGTGCAGGTAGTTTTCGCTGCGATCATCATGGCCTTCGCGGGCAGCAACCACGCGGATATCAGGGAAATCTTCGGCCATCAGCGACAGAAATCCCATTTCGCGTTCTTCATGGGCGCGATAGGTGCGGCTGGCGGCAATCATCGCCACCCGCCCGCGATTTGGCCCCATGAACCGGCCCAGCATATAGCCGGCTGTGCGCCCGACCGCCCGGTTATCCAACCCGACATAGGCCGCACGCGGCACGCCGGAAATGTCGGAAACCACCGTAATCATGTGTTTTCCCGCATCCTGCAACTCGGACACGGTTTCACGCACGAGGGGATGATCAATCGCCATAAAGGCAATGCCATCGGCCTTTTGCCCATGTTGGCGAAGGGCCTCGGACAACAATTTGGGATTGAAACTGTCGATGAAAAAGACGCGTGCGCGGATATTATAGCCCGTTGTGGCCTCGGCCGCTGTTTTGATGCGATCCCCCAAAAGCCGCAAATACGGATTGGTCCCCGAGGGCAGCAAAAACACCACCCGCATCGGTTTGGGGCGAAAAACATCCTGCATGTCATTTTCCGGCAGATAACCGAGTTCGGCGGCAGCCTGAAGCACGCGTTTTGCCGTGCGTTCGCGCACACCGGGCCGCTTGTTTAGCACGCGGTCCACCGTTGCCGGGGAAACCCCGCACAGTTCGGCAATATCCTTGATGACTGGCCCGGTTGTCTTTGGCATCCCACCCTCAAAAACATCAAAACACATCATTTTATGATGTTTGATGAGGCAATATGTTTCACGTACTCTGACACTATTCAAGGGAAAACAAGAACAACTCGATCACAAGACAGGCTAAAAGAAGTCATAGACCATCACGGGAGGAAACCATGGTCATCCAAAGCAAGTTCCGTCATATCGCGACAACGTTTGTCGCTGCTGCATCCTTTTCTGTCATGGCGCATGCCGCCAGCGCACAGGAATATGAGCTTAGTTACGGTCACATGAATTCGCCGACCAGCGTTGTCGGCATGCAGGCCGACTGGCTGGCCGAAGAGATCGCCAAAAACACCAATGGCGCGGTCAAGATTGACGTTTATCCGTCATCCCAGCTTGGCAAAATTCAGGAACTCGCAGAAGGCGTTTCCATGGGGGCCATTGCCCTGTCGCATAACACCGCAGGCGCGCTCAGCTCGCTTTACGAAGATTTCGGCGTGCTTGATACCCCGTATCTGTATCGCGATTACGATCACCTGATGAATGTGGTCGACATCAATTCCCCGGTCATGGCCGAACTGAATGCGGGCCTGATTGAAAATACCGGCATGCGTGTACTTTATGCGTTTTATTTCGGCACCCGTCAGCTGACTGCCAATATGGCCGTAAAAACCCCGGCCGATCTTTCGGGCGTTAAAATCCGTGCCATCCCGTCCCCGGTTTATCTGACCGCGGTCGAAGGTCTGGGGGCGGCCCCGGTCCCGGTGGATTGGTCCGAAGTGCCCACCGCCCTTGCCACCGGCATTGTTCAGGGCCAGGAAAACCCGGTCAACGTAGCGGTCGATCATAAACTCTATGACGTTCAGTCACACATGATGCTGACCGGTCATATTTCAGCCGCCGAGATCGTCGTGATCAACGAAGACCTCTGGCAGAGCTTCCCCGATGACATCAAGGATGGCATTACCAAGGCCGCCGAAACGGTGCGCATGAAGGCATCCCAGACGATCCTTGATAAAGAAGCAGGCGATCTTGCCAAGCTCAAAGAAGCGGGCATGACCATCATCGGCCCTGATGACGGCCTTGATGTCGCGGCCTTCCGTGCTGGTGTCGAAAAGCTCGTGCACGAACGTTTCGATGACAAATACGGCAAATATTACGAGCAGATCTCTGCTGTAAAATAATTGGTTTCAGGACGGTTTCGGGGGTGTCACATCCTCGACGCCGGGGAAGCCGTCCTGATTTCGCTTTGCCCCAACTTATTCAGGTTTCGTCATGCCCTACAGGAACTCCCCGATCTATAAGGGGCTGGACCGGACTTGCCGGGTTCTGACCGCTTTTTCCATGGTGATGCTCGCCCTTATGGCTGTGCTGGTGGTCGGTCAGGTGATCTTGCGCAACTTTTTTGATCTGGGCCTGCCCTGGGCAGACGAATTGTCCCGGATTGCCAATATCGCGCTGGTGTTTTTCGCAGTTCCCGCCCTGATGCTTCATAACCGTCATATCGCAATTGACCTGTTGTTCAGCGCGCTTGGCGCACGCGGCAAGGCGGTTCTAAGCTTTGTCAATTACACGCTGATTTCGCTGTTTTCCGCCATTTTCCTGTTTGGTCTTTATAAATTTTTGACGCGCGCGGGCAAATTCACCACCCCTTCGCTGTCTATGCCGAATTACGCCGTCTATGCCCCGGCGGTGATTGCCTTCGCGCTTTTGTTGGCCGTGGCCCTATATCGGCTGATTTCACGCACAGAACCGGTCACGGAATATGACACGGACGAGGCCCGCAACCCGATTGCTGAAGCCATCGCCCCCATCCCCCAAGAAATGTCCCAAGCCGTACCGGCAAAACCATCAGACACAAAATCCGCTGAGGATTCCATCAAATGATGAGTGCAACTCTTCTTATCCTGTTTTTGGCACTCATGATCATTCGCCTGCCGATTGCGATCTGTCTGGGACTGTCATCTGCGGTCGTGATGATCCTGTTTAACCTGCCGATGACGGTTCTGGCGCAGCGCACGCTCAATGCGCTTGATTCCACCCCGCTTCTGGCTGTGCCGCTGTTTATCCTTGCCGCCAATCTTCTCAGCCTGTCGGGTGTGACCAATCACCTGTTTGAACTGGTGCGCATGCTGGTTGGCTGGATCCGGGGTGGCACGGCACAGGTCAGCGTTCTGGTCAGTCTGATTTTCTCGGGCGTGTCGGGGGCGGCCCTTGCCGATATTGGCGCGCTTGGCGCGGTGCAGATCAAAATGATGCGCAAGCAGGGCTATTCAGCCGAATTTGCATCAGGCATCACCATGGCTGCAGCCACCATCGGCCCGATTTTCCCGCCAAGCATTCCGATCATTATCTTTGCCTCTGTCGCCAATGTATCGGCCGTCAAATTGCTGATTGCAGGCATCGTGCCGGCTGTTTTGATCACAGCCCTTCTGATGTTGCAAGTCGGGGTGATGGCGCGGATCTACAAGCTGCCGCGCGACGAGGTGAAATTCAACATTGCCGCCTTTGCCCGCAAGTTTGTTATATCGCTGCCCGCCCTTGCCGCACCGGTCATTCTGATTGGCGGTTTGATTTCGGGGTATTTCGGCCCGACCGAAGTGGCGGGTGTCACGGTGGCCTATGCGCTTTTGATCGGCAAGTTTGTCTATCGCCAGCTTGATCTCAAACGGGTTTTGACAGCGGCGCGTGACAGTGTGGATGCCACGGGCAATGTGCTTTTCATCGTATCTACCGCCGCCCTGTTTGCCTGGGTCCTGACCATGGACCGCCTGCCTGCAACGGCAAGTGAGTTTTTGCTTGGTCTGTCAAGCGACCCGCTGGTGCTGCTTTTGATCGTCAATGTGCTGTTGCTGGTCGTTGGCATGTTCCTGGAATCGATTGCCGCCATCCTGATCATCGCACCGATCATTACCCCGGCCATGACCGCAGCAGGTGTTGATCCGTTGCAGCTTGGCGTGGTGTTTGTGCTCAACCTTATGATCGGGCTTCTGACCCCGCCGGTTGGCATGAGCCTTTATATGGTCAGCATCATCGCCAAGATGCCGCTGCATCGGGTGATCCGTGGTGCGCTTCCCTTCCTGTTACCGCTGTTTTTGTCGCTGCTCGCAGTGACCTGCATACCGGCAATCTCTGTCTGGTTGCCCAACCTTCTGGATTAAGTGAGGAACTATGAGCAGATTTCTGGGTGAAATTCGTCAGCTCGGCTACGTTGTGCCCGATATCGAGGCCGCCATGGACCATTGGTCCGAAACCATGGGCGTTGGTCCCTGGTACTATAACCCCAAGGTCCCGATCGAGGATTACCAGTATGACGGCCAATCCCATGCGGTCCATAATTCCGTCGCACTCGCCAATTCCGGCTATGTTCAGGTCGAACTGATCCAGACGCGGAATGACGCGCCGTCGATGTATCGTGATTTTCTTCAGGCCGGAAACACCGGTTTGCAGCATGTCGCCTATTGGACCGAAAAGTTCGATGACGACCTGGCGCTGATGGAAGGCAAGGGCTTTAAAGTCAAAATGAGCGGCAAGGTCGGTGAAAACGGGCGTTTTGTCTATTTCGACAAGGAAGCGCATCCGGGCACCGTAATCGAACTGTCCGAAGTCGTCGGCCCAAAAGGCCGCCTGTTCAAGTCGATCTACGAGGCCTCCATCGATTGGGATGGTACTGATCCGATCCGTCCGTTCCCGTCGCTTTCGGAAATCTAAGCCATGGATTTGATCGAAGCCCGCTACCTGATTGAAACTCCGCTTGATCCCGAAAAGATCGCCGCTGTGATGGCAGGCGAACAAAGCAGCGGCACCTTTGTGCGCGTTGCTGGTGAAACCGATGAACTGCGCGAACGCTGTGCGGCGCGCATTCTTGGCATCCGTGAACTCAGCCCGGTCAATCACCCCAGCCTGCAAAGTGCCTATCTTGATGCACGCGGGATCAAGGGGCCGTACCGTCGTGCTGAAATCCGCATCGGCTTCCCGGCGGGAAATATCGGGCGCAATCTGGCGACACTGGCCTCAACCGTTTCGGGCAATCTTTATGATCTGGGCGAAATCACCGGGCTTAAGCTGATTGATGTTATCCTGCCCAAGGCATACCGCGATCTTTATGATTATCCGGTCGCAGGCACCAAAGGTACACGCACGCGGATGAATGTGCATGATCGTCCGTTCTTTGGCACGATCATCAAACCCAATGTCGGCATGCGCAGCAATGACATCGCCGATCTGGTCGATCAGCTTTGTGAGGCGGGCGTTGATTTCATCAAGGATGACGAAGTCTGCGCCAACCCGCAATGCGCGCCGCTTGCCGAACGTATTCCCGCTGTTATGGATCGTGTGCGGCGCTATCGTGATCGCACCGGGCGTGACGTGATGATTGCCTTTAACATCACCGATGAAACCGATGCCATGCGCCGCCATGCCGACCTGATCAAACAGGAAGGCGGATCTTGCGCCATGGTCAGCATGAACTGGACGGGGCTTTCAGCCCTTCAGACCTTGCGCACATCAACCGACCTTGTTTTGCATGGTCATCGCAACGGCTTTGGCGCATTTTCGCGCCATCCGCTGATTGGCATGGCGTTTCCGGCTTATCAGACGCTCTATCGTCTGACCGGGATGGATCACATGCATGTCCATGGCATGGGCGGGAAATTCTGTGACGAGGATACCGAGGTCGCAGATTCTGCCGAACGCTGCGCCAACCCCCTTGCCCAAGGCAATGGCGATGAAGACCGCGTTCTTCCGGTGTTTTCATCCGGGCAATGGGCGGGCACAGTTCCAGCCACTTATAAGGCGGTTGGTTCGGCTGATTTCATGTTCCTGGCTGGTGGCGGCATCCTTGCCCATCCATCCGGTCCGGCGGCAGGTGTGACCAGCCTGCGCGAAGCCTGGGAGGCATGCAAGGAAGGCAAAAGCCTTGAAGAATTTGCCAGTCCCGACACCGCCCTTGCCCAAGCCCTGTCATTTTATGGGGCACGGGGCTGACGATGACCAGGTTCGTTTTCTGTGCCGACGATTTTACCGGGGCGTCCGATACGCTGGCGACATTGGCCCGTTCGGGACTTTCCGCAAGGCTGTATCTAAGCGCCGCGGCCCCATCGAACACGGATAACGACCCCGGTCACGGGTCCAAACGCCTCGATGCCTTTGGTGTTGCAACGTCTCTTCGCGCTGTGGGGGTCGAAGACGGCGTTGCAACCATCACCCCGATTGCCAAACAATTGGCCTCTCCGGCGTGCAATCTGTATCACTTCAAGGTTTGCTCAACCTTTGACAGCGCCCCCGACACCGGCAACATCGCCGCCGTTGCCGATCGTTATGCCGATGCTGTTGGCGCAAAATGGAAGGCCATCATTGGCGGCCAGCCATCGCTGAAACGGTTTTGTTTGCTGGGCAACCTGTTTGCCGGTGCCAGCGATGGCAGAATTCATCGTATCGACCGCCATCCGGTCATGGCCCAACACCCGGTCACCCCGATGGATGAAGCTGATTTGCGCTGCCATCTGTCAAAACAGGGGTGGGCGCATGTCGGGTCGATTGACTTCACCATGATCCGCAAGGGCCGCAGCGCGCTGAGTGCGGAAATCAAGCATCGCATCGCTGCCGGGGAAACCGAAACCCTGTTTGACGTTACCGAGGAAACCGATCTTCTGACCATCGGCGAGGCCATCCAAGACATCGCACGCGACATGCCCGTTCTGTGCGTTGGTGCCAGCAGTGTCGCACAGGCCCTGTTTCCGTCCTATGCGCACAGAACGCCCTCGGCACCCGAAGCACATCGGCGTCCCGGCCCGGTCTTTGCCTTTGCCGGCAGTCGATCCCCGCTGACCGCCGAACAGGTCGCACAGGCCAAGAGCTATGTGAAACACAGCATCCGCCCGTCAGACCTGTTGAACACGGCAACGTCGCAGCATCTTATTGATGATTGTGTTGCAGCCTTGAAATCGGGCAAGAACCTGTTGGTATCGCTTTCAGATGATCGCGACCATGATATCGCAAGTCACGATCTTGCACGTGCCAGTGCGACCTTCATCAGCACTATCAGCAATGCTGTTGCGCTTGGCTTTCTGCTGATTGCAGGCGGCGATACATCAAGCATGGCCGTTCAGAAACTTGGCATCGATAGCCTGTCCTTTGCCGCCGATTTTGATGCCGGGGCGCCAATCATTTGCGCCCATTCGGCCAACCGTGAACTTGATCAATTGCCGATGCTGCTCAAGGGCGGTCAGATGGGCAAACCGACCCTGTTTGACAACATTGCGGCCCTGCCCGTTGCCAAGCCTTGACCACCGTCAGAATCAGGAATTAATTCCTTCTTTCGCAACGGACATTCGTCCTGCTAGGATGCGTCATGATCCGACATCAGCAAATATGGGCCGCCCTTGATCAAATCGCCACAGACCACGGTTTAACACCGTCGGGACTGGCGCGACTGGCACAACTGGACCCGACCACATTTAACCGATCCAAACGCACCACAGCCCAAGGCAAGGCGCGCTGGCCATCAACTGAAAGCATTTCCAAGGTGCTGTCGGTCACTGATGTCAGTTTCCGCGAGTTTTCCGAACTGGTTGATGGCAATGGTGCCGGGCGCATTCCCGTCATCGGCTTTGCGCAAGCAGGGAACCGTGGCTTTTTTGATGATGCCGGATATCCCGTGGGCGGATCATGGGAAGACATTACCTTTCCAGCCCTGCATGATCCAACGGCCTATGGGTTGCGTATTTCAGGTGAGTCCATGGCCCCGGTTTTTCGGGATGGCGATCTGATCATTGTCAGCCCGGCGTCAAACATCCGCCCCAAAGACCGGGTGGTTGTCAAAACCAATGACGGCGAGGTCATGGCCAAGGAACTTGTCCGGCGCGGCGCACTGGGGGTCGAGTTAAAATCCTTTAACCCCGATTTCGAAGACCGCTTCATCCCGGCAGAGGAAATTGACTGGGTCGCACGTGTTTTGTGGTGCAGCCAATAGGCGTCAACAACCGACAACGCAGGCATGCACAAGCATGAACAGCACGCAATTGAAAAATTTGTCGAAACCTTCCGTCACTGTTCCTATATGAATTGATAATATTAGGGCGTTTGAATTACACTCAGGCGCGAATATGGTGCGGGAGACCTGCTTGCGACTAGAACGTTATCACATACGCCGATTTCTGGTGATTTTGACTGCCTATTTTATCACCGGCTATGTGGGCCTGCAGCTTCAATATCAGGGCACCAACCAATCGATGGTCTGGCTTCCGCCCGGCATTGGTCTGGCGATGTTGATCGTGTGGGGCTGGCGATATTTTCCTGCGCTTTTCCTTGGATCCATCCTGACAACGATTCCGGCGGGCATTCCGGTTGTCGCCGCTATTCTGATCGGCATTACGTCCTGCCTCTCGATCACTGTTCCGGCAGTGATTCTTGGCCGTTACTTTCGCAGTAACTTGCTGTCGCAATTCCGGGGGTTGCTTGCGTTACTGTTGATCGGCGTCGTTGCCATGCCGTCTTTCTCGGCACTGCTTGGCACCGGCATGGCCTATTTGAACGGCCTTCCGGAGGCAACCGACTTCCTTGCACTTTGGCTGAGTTGGGCTTTGTCGGGCATGGTCGGCGTTTTGGTCACCACCCCGCTTATCGTGCGCATCTGCGAATACCAGTGGAACGCAAAGGGAATTCCGCACTATCTTGAACTGGCGTTCATTGCCGGTTCTGCAACAATCGTCAGTGCCACGGTCAATTCGTCGGCAATGACGTCGCGCCCGGAATATCTTTTTATCTTTGCCTCTTTACCTTTCCTGATCTGGTCGGCTATTCGGTTTGGCCTACTTGGCGCAACATTGGTGAATGCGCTCATCACCATTACCATTGTCATCTTCTCAGCAATGGGCACCGGAAGCTTTATCCAGACCAATGCCAGCAACAGCATTCTTGATATTCACGCCTATGTGCTGTGTGTATCGTTCGTTGCAATTTTGCTTGGGTTTGGCGCAGAGAAGCTCGGACGTATTACCCAACATGCAAAAGATGGTCAGGTCTCAAGTAATATTCAGCAAATCCGCATGAACCTTGCCGTTATTGTTACGGTTGTCGGATTTAGCATTTCCACCATTGCAGCAGTTTACACCTATAGCCAACTTGTCGCAGCAGACCGCAACGTCGCAGAACAATACCGTCTGGCGTTTGAAGCATCGCTGCGCGAAGAACTCAGCAGTGCAACAGACTCCCTGATTGCTGTGGGAACTCTTTTTGATGTCCACGGCAGTATATCGGCCAGTACCTTTGACGCCATGATCGCGCCCTGGGTCAATCGCCGCCCCGGTGTTGCAGCGCTTGAATGGGCTCCGCATGTTGAAAGACGCGCACGTGGTCTGATCGAAGAAAACGCTGCTTTGCGTGGCGTGGATAATTTCGCCATCCGCGAATATGGCGACGGCGCACCTCGGGTTTCGCCGGAAAAGGATGTTTATTATCCTGTTTTCTTCGTTTTTCCGCGTTCGGGAAATGAAAAGGCAATCGGCCTTGACCTTCGGAGCGAAGCTGCGCGCAGACGCGCATTGGAAACATCGCTTCGAACAGGCAGCATCACACTGACCGAGCCGCTCACACTTGTCCAGTCAACCACGCCCGTTACCACTGCATTGGCATTTTTGGCGGTTGAAAATCGCCGCGACAGAACCGGGCCACCGCTTGGTGTCGCCATCGGAGTGCTGCGTCTGACCGACATGATCAGACGCGCAGCCCGGATTGCGCGCATTCCCGCAGACTTTGACATACACCTTGCTGACATGGCGGCAAACGGCGAGCAAAAGCTGATCTTTTCCAATCGCCAACCGGAAACAGCCCTTGGCGATATCCAAAGCCAAATCGAAATCCCATTCAACTCGAATGTTTCGAACTTTACCTATGGGTATCGTGACTGGACGATTGTTATTCATCCACCGCAAGACGGCTTTGCCAGCCTTCTGTACTGGCAGCCGTGGGCCATCTTTGTTTTTGGCAGCACAATCAGCATTCTGCTTTTGATTTACCTGCGGTCACTTAACCGCACGGAAAAGAATATTGTTGACCTTGTTGCCATGCGCACACGTGAACTTGAAGACGCCCGTGCCGAGGCCGAAAAAGCAATGAAGCAGGCCCAACAGGCAGACCGCGCCAAAACCGAATTCGTCGCCCATATGAGCCATGAATTCCGGTCCCCCATGACATCCATCCTGGGATACACCCAACTGGCCAGTGACAGTCTCGACAAGGACCTGTCGGCAGAAACATTGCGCAACTATCTGAAAACCATTCGAGATGCCGGTCGCCACGTCCTGTCATTGATTGGGGATGTTCTTGATATCTCCAAGATCGAAGCCGGAAAACTGACCCTCGAAGAGGCCCCGCTTGATCTGCACCGTCTCTGCGAGGAAGTCGTTTCGATGATGCTTATCCCCGCACGCGATCAGGGGAATACATTGGTGATCAATATTGCCCCGAACCTGCCACGATATGTTGTGGGCGATCCGGTCCGGTTAAAACAGATCGTGACCAATCTGGTATCCAACGCCATCAAGTTTACCAAAAATGGCACGATCACCATATCGGCACAGCCCCTGAACAGTGACGACGATGAACTGTCCTTCCGCATCTCGGTACGCGATGAAGGCATCGGCATCCCATCGGCCAAATTGAAATCGATTTTTGAAGCGTTCTCGCAGGTCGATACGACAATTTCGCGCAAATATGGCGGTACCGGTCTGGGGCTTGCCATTTGCCAACGCATGATCCAGGCCATGGGTGGCACCATTCAGGTCGACAGTCAGGAAGGCAAAGGCAGCCAGTTCTGGTTTGACCTTGCGCTGCCGCGCAGCTCGCAAGAGAAATTTGCTGAATTTGAAGAACAAAACAGCATCCCAACCCCGTCACTTACCCAAGACGGTGAACCGGCCGAAACCGGGAAATGGAACCTGCTGCTGGTCGAAGACATTCAGATCAACCGCATCCTTGCCCAAAAGCTGCTTGAGCAATGTGGTCACACGATCACCACCGCAGCAGACGGACAAATGGCACTTGATCTTCTTGCCGGGGGTGACTTCGACGGGGTTCTGATGGATTTGCATATGCCCGTGCTTGACGGAATGGCTGCAACCCAGAAAATCCGTGCCTTTGAAGACCCTGTAAAGGCCACCATTCCGGTCCTTGCCCTGACTGCGGATATTTCAAACGACAATCTCGAAAAGTTCCGCGAGACGGGCTTTGATGCCTATTGCACCAAACCGCTCGACATTGACAAAATCAATGCAGAACTTGCCCGCCTGGCTCACCGCAAACTGGAAACACGCCAGGTCCGGCACGAACGCACGGCGTGGTAACAAGCTGTCAGATTGGGCTGTGCGTCGTTATTGCGTCACACCGCTCATGGTTTTGAGTTCTTCGGCGACATCCGGGCCAGCAGTCAGGATCGGTGCGCCGTTCTCAAGCACATCGGGCACACCAAGATAATCATTGGCCCAGCCCCCCGCTTCGCGCATCAGGATAATGCCCGCCATGCAATCCCACGGATTGATGTGCGGTTCGTAATAACCGATCAACCGCCCGGCTGCGGCATAGGCCATCATCAATGCCCCGGAACCGTTGCGCACAAAAATGCCTTCGCGGTCCAGAAGTTCCTTGATGAACCCGGTGATCTCATCGCTTTTGGTTCGGTGCGACATGCCAAGTCCAAGCAAACCATCACCCACCGTTTTCGCCGAACTTGCCTTGATCGGCTCTCCGTTGGCAAAGGCCCCCTCGCCAAGACGGGCGGTGAACAATTCATCGCCGCAAGGATGATAGATCAGGCCCAGCACGATTTCGTTATCCACCACCAAAGCAAGCGAAATGCACCAGCTTGGCATCTGATTGACAAAGCAGGCCGTGCCATCAATCGGATCAATCACCCAAAGGCAATCATTGTCGCCTTTCTCGATGCCCATTTCCTCGCCAAGAAATCCGTCTTCGGGAAAGGAATCTGCAATACGGTCACGGATGATGGCTTCGACGTTCTTATCGGCGATGCTGACCATATCAAGGGCGTTTTCCTTGGCCTCGATCTCAAGGTCGCCAGCGGTTCCGTCATAATACTTCATGGCCCGCTTGCCCGCATCACGGATCACATCACGGGCATGTTCAAAGCGTGCCTCAATATCAAGTTTGACGTCATTGCCCATTTAGCATTCCTTTCAACGGCCGCATCAGCGGTAAAAATCATTTCACAGTCAATCAGATACACAAAGACCTGCCCACAGCAAACGGCAAGTTTTAATGACATTTACCAGGCACGGTTTACGGTGATGTTTCCTTTGACCACCAAAGACCAAAATCCTATGCTGTCGGCCAGTTTATGAGCCGCCCCACAGGCGCATTCCCCAAGGGTCAGAACCTGTTTATCCGGTTCTAACCCTGACACAATCAGGAGCATAATAATGGGTCACGGTCACGCCGCCGCTGAGCACACCGCAACCACCTGGACCTGGTACCAGGGCGAATGGCATGAAGGTAATCCCACCATCATGGGACCACAGACCCACGGTGTCTGGATGGCCTCTACCGTATTTGATGGTGCGCGGCGCATGAACGGCAAAATGCCGGACCTTTATCCCCATTGTGCGCGTGTGATCCGCTCGGCAGAACTGATGGGCATGCGCCCCGCCATCACGGCAGATGAAATCGTCGCACTGGTCAAGGACGGTGTCAAAAAATTCGATCCCGACCTGGCCCTTTATATCAAGCCGATTGTGTTTGGTGGGGATGGCTTCATCGCCCCCAATCCCGACAGCGCACAATTTGTGCTGTGCATTACTGTCACCGAAATGCCTGACGCAGTTGAAACCGGCTTTAGCGCCCGTAAATCAAGCTTCCGCCGCCCGTCGCCCGAAAGTGCCCCGACCGAGGCCAAGGCATCCTGCCTTTATCCCAATGTCGGCCGTGCCGTGACCGAGGCGACCGATTCTGGCTTTGATACCGGTGTGATGCTGGACCCGATTGGCAATGTTGCCGAATTTTCCTATGCCAATCTGTTCTTTGCCAAGGATGGTACGGTCTATACCCCGGCAATCAATGGCACGTTCCTGAATGGCCTGACCCGGCAGCGCGTAATCACGCTTTTGCGCGAAAACGGTGTCGAGGTGGTCGAGAAAACCTGCAAATATGAAGAACTTGAAACCGCCGACGAGATCTTTGGCACCGGCAACTATTACAAGGTCGCGCCCTGCGTCAAACTTGATGACCGCAACCTGCAACCCGGCCCGATCACCCGTCGTGCGCAAGAACTTTACATGGCATTCACCGCTGCCAGCGAAGACTGATCCGGGCAGCCGTGCTGCCAACATAAAATGCTAAAGCGCAAACAGCCGCCTTTTCGGGCGGCTGTTTTTGTCTGATCATGACGTGCGGCCGATAAGAAACCCTAGGCCAGATCATCCTTGCCTTCGATCAGGAAATGGAAACTATGTGAACCATTGGTTCGCGCCGCAAGATGCGGGACATATTCCGGATCATTCATGAAATCGAGTGCCGCCTGCTTTGAAGGCCATTCCAGAACAATGCGAAGACCGGCGGCCTGTTCGCTGCCTTCTACTTGCGCGTGTGATGCCGTGCGGGCCAGATATTTGCCACCGTGTTTTTCAACAAGACGATTGGCTGTCGGCAGGTAGTCAGGGATCCAGTCTTCGCTGGTCGGGGTAACGGCAAGAACCGAGTAATAGGTCATGGGATTATCCTTATGTTTGGTGAGCATAAATGCGCTGCGCCGTTAGCGGGCAAAGCCGTTGATCTCTTGGAGAAGTTTCGGGGCAAGTGCCGCATGCCGGGCACGGACATCACCAGGAACATCGCCCAGATGAACCATGCGGGTCGCCGGTGCAGCTGCCAGCCAGCGGTCGGCATAGCGATCCCAGTTGTCGATATGGATATGGGCAGATTCTGCATTGGCAAAACGCTCCCAGATCAGCACATCACCATCATCTGAAACAAAATACTGATAGTTCAGCGTGCCACCTTCTTTCCGGGTTGCCGTAACGATCTCTTGTGCGACAGCTTCGAATTCACCGCGTTTGCCGTCAGCGATTTTTGCTTCAACGATCCAGCCAACATGATCGGTCATTTTCAATCTCCGTTTGTTTGGGTCCGGGTCAGTGCCGGGGTTGAGTGGAGATTGCCTGTTTTGTTTTTCGAAATAAATGATAGTATTTCCAAAACAGTATTTCGGTTTTGGGAATTATTGAATGGATATCAACAACATTCGTTTGTTCGTGCTCGCTGCCGAAAAACAAAACATTGGCTCCGCGGGACGGGACTTGCGAATATCTCCGGCACAGGCGACCACCCGTCTGGCAAAGCTCGAAGCCGAACTGGGTGTCGAATTGTTGCACCGCTCAACGCGCAAAGTTTCCCTATCTCAGGATGGTGCGGACTATCTTCCCTATGCGCGCGAGATATTGGCCCAGGATGATGCGGCGCGCGCCGCATTAGGCAAACAAAGCATGCAACTCAAAGGCACCATTCGCTTTGCCGCCTCAAGCACCTTTGCCCAACTTTACATTGCGCCACTCGTTCCGGATTTTCTGGCGGCTTATCCTAGTCTGGCGCTGGATCTGAAATTCTCTGATACGCAGTTTAACCTTATTGAAGGCAGCTTTGATCTGGCCTTGCGGAGCGGACCACTTGTGGATTCTGCCCTGAAGGGGCGCAAATTGGCCGATGACCCGCGCATTCTGTGTGCATCACCAGATTATCTGAGTGCACAGAATCTGCCGCTTGATAGTGTTGACGACCTCGCAAAACACAGTCTGATCGGTTTCAGGGATGGTGCCCCCCGCCCGCTTGCGCGTGAGGGTAAAATCGTCGGCAATTTTGATCCGAACCGTTCGGCTGGCAGGTTGATCGTTGACGACGGCACCAGCCAAAAGGTCGCGACTATGGCAGGTGCCGGGATTTCCGCCAACTCGCTTTGGAGCGTGCATGAACAGATCATGTCAGGTGAACTGGTGCATGTTCTTCCTGATTTGGAAGTAGCCGATGGCGCTGTACTTTGGCTGGTCTACCCGCAATCCAACATCCTGTCGCCCAAGGTTCGCGCCTTGATCGATTTTCTGATGAACCGCATTGGCAAGTCTCCCCCGTGGCTGGACGGCAAGGTATGATCACTGCGCTTTTTGCGGCCTGATTATTTTCAAAATCGGAATTTTGATTTCTGATAATAGGCATTTATTTGGGCTTTCCGGTGCTTCAAGCTAACAGGCTTGGAAAGGTTTGAAAGCAGGAGCCCGCGATGTCCGTTAGCGGATATGTCAATTACCACATTAAAAGCCCGCAACCGCAGGCCTTTCATATTGATGCGGACGGGGTTACTGGCGTGATCAAGGCCCCGGAACTGGTGACAACGCAAATCGCGCTGACCGACCTTCGGACATACGCGGACGGCGAACCGGTATTTGAAACCGATGGCGTTGAATTCGCCCCATGGCCAAACGTCACGCAGATTGATGCAAACGACCAATGGCAAGCCGCATATGACGGGGAAATCCGGGCCTTTTTCACCAAACGGCTTGGCGCGCGCGAAATCATGATTTTCGATCACACCCACCGTATCGACAGCCCCGATGCGGTGCGCAAACCCGCACGAAATGTTCACAGCGATTACACCGCCACTAGTGCCGAACAACGCCTTACTGATCTGCTTGGCACAGCAAAGGCAGATGAATGGCGTAAAGGGCGCTTTGCCTTTGTCAATGCCTGGCGGCCGGTGGAAAACCCGATCAACAGCTCTCCACTGGGTTTCATTCGCCCCAAAAGCATTTCGCCACGGGACTGGGTTAATATCGCGTTGATCTATCCTGATCGGCGCGGCGAAATTCTTGGTCTTGTTGCAAATCCGGCCCATGACTGGGTTTACCGATCAAGAATGACACCAGACGAAATTGTGTTTTTCAATATCTATGACAGTGCGGGCCTGCCGCCGATTGCCCATAGTGCAATTGACCGGACAGAAGACCCCAACCAGAACACGGTGCGCCAAAGCATCGAAACCAGAATGCTGGTGCGCTACTAGGGGGCTGTCCCCAAAAATCGGCACCGACACCTTTTAACTCAGGAAATTGAGGCACTAATGAGCAAGACAATTCTGATCACCGGATCAACCGACGGCATCGGATTGCTAACAGCAAAGACGCTGAAAGCTGCCGGTCACACCGTATTGCTGCACGGACGCAGCCAAACCAAACTCGATGCTGCCGCCGCCGAACTGGGCGGGGATGTGCAAACATATCTGGCGGATCTGTCCGATATGAAGGATGTCAGTGCACTGGGCCAATCCATTCTGACAGATCATAAAAATCTTGATGTCCTGATCAATAATGCCGGCATTTACAAAACCGCAAACCCGATTGTTAACGGCTATGATGTGCGATTTCTGGTCAACACACTGGCCCCCTTGCTGCTAACCCGGATGTTGTTGCCGATCATCCCCGAAGACGGGCGGGTGATCAACCTGTCCTCTGCTGCGCAGGCTGATGTCGACCCGGCGGCAATCGCCGGGACACGCACGGTGGGTGATTTTGACGCCTACGCCCAAAGCAAACTGGCCTTAATCGTCTGGACCGAAGACCTTGCACGCAGCCATCCGAACGGCCCGGTCTTTGTCGCGGTCAATCCGGGATCGTTACTAGCCTCCAAAATGGTCAAGGAAGGATTTGGCGTTGCCGGAAATGATCTGAGTATCGGGTCTGATATTCTTTGTGCGGCGGCAACTGACGCCGCCTTTGCAACAGCATCGGGCAAATATTTTGACAACGATGCCGGCAAATTTGCCCCGCCGCATGCCTCAATCCAGAACGCGGCAAAATCCCAAGAAATCCTGCAACAGATCGAAACCACACTGGCAAGTCTGATGGGTTAATTCTGGCTGGTTAATTCTGGCGACTTAAATCAGGGCTGCGTTCCAATATCGAGCGGGGTACTCATCCCCGCACGATAAGGATATTGGGCAAAGATCGAGGCAACAGCAGCGCGCACCGTTTCATTTGGCGCTTCGCGAACCGAACTTGTCACACGCGATACAGCCGTTCCTTCCCAGACCATCTGGCTGCTGTGGCGGTTGACCAGATCGACGGTCAAGGTGCCCTCGGTGTAGCTATCGACATAGCCCGGCTCAACATAGCCCGGCCAGCCAACATACATCCCGCCGCGATATCCGTAATATCCACCGACATAGACCGGCGGGGAGGTGCGCGTTTTTTCCTCGGTCTTGAGGTGGAAGTTAATCAAAAGATCAGGCTGTTCGATATCAAGCCTGTATCCCCGTGCCTCCATGGCAAGGGCAATGGCATCCTCGATCCGTTGCCCCGACAGTGTCTGGTACTCGGCCTCGGCATTTTTGCCTGCTGCTTCAAGAAAGGCATAGGTCCGGAACTGACCGAAATCGGCGGTCGGATCGGCATCCGTATAAACGCGCGGGCCACTGGCACAGGCCGAAAGCATCCCCACCAGCACCCCGGCGATCACAAGTTTCACTGTCGTCAGCTTATTCATTGCCCGCGTCCTTTATTGCCCGAGTCCTTAATTGATTATCGTGATCCTTTTTGATCACGTGCCTCATAATAGTATGACGTTTCAGAGCAGCTATTTCATCATTAGAAAATGAAGTGATGATGGCAAAACATCTCGGGGCCCAAGCGCATTCAAATGAATGACGCCATCAGGCCCGATCAAGTCGATTACTGGCAAGCGCCTTGGCAAACCCGACCCCGACCAGACCGGCAATATGACATTGCGGTTTTCGATCCGCCTGATCGGCAACAAGCTTGCCGAAATCACGCACAAATCCGGTGCGCGGATAATCGCGCAGGATCTTGCCCCGGACATCGGCATGAATGTTCATCACCTGCATGCCAACCACATCCACGCCCGCACCAAGATGAAGCAACAATCCCTCCGGGTCGCGTGGTCCGGTATGGCAAACTGCGGAATGCAGTGCCATCGCTTCGTGAATGATATCAGCCTTCTCGGGATCATATCCCTGCTGCCCAAGCCAACGATGGGCACAACCGGCGGCCTCGACCTCAAACGAGCCCGGACCATCATGCTCAGACGAGGCAAGTGAAATGTCATGCAGGATACTTGCGATATGAAGCACTTCCCGATCAAAGCGCACATTGTGATAGTCGGCCAGGGCCACGCCAAAGGCAAAACTGCGAAGCCCGTGATACTGCACAAAATCCGGCTGGATCGCGGCCGCCCATTGGGTGGCCTCCTTTGCAATGGCACTATCGGGCACACCAAGGTGATCAAGCACGGCCCTGTCCGGACGTCCAAAGCCAAAAGACTGGCGCAGGTCATAAAACTTGTCACGTATGCCAAGTCTGGCGAAGTTGAACAGCAGGGCGGCCTTGGAATCACGGCCAAGTTCGGTGGTCAGGGCGCGGGGCATGACGGGGACTTTCGTGCGGTGGTGGGGCTTATTGGGAAGACGCGGTTTAGGACGGCCGGATCAGCACATCGGCAGCATGGCGCAGATCGTTAATCTCATCATCAAGGATCGCGCGATCATTCATCGCATGGGCCAAAACAATCGCTCCCTGCCATCGCAAGACGAACTGACGCGCAGTTTTCTGTGCTTCCACGCCATTCACCCCGGCCTGATCAAACTGATCGGCCAACCAGTTGATCAAACTGGCAAAAATCGCCTGCCCGGCGTCCCGGGTGGGGCCAAAGCCATCCTCGTTCGGGATATCAAGCATCAATCGCGCCACCGGGCAGCCATACTGAACCCGGCGCGGCGTCATGGCATCGAGATAATCAAAGAAGATCGCCAAACGTTCGGCCACTGTGCCATCCGGTGCGATGGTCGCCAAAAGTGGGGTAAATTCGCCTTGCATGGTTTCCATAGCGGCCTGGGCCAGATCGTGCTTTTTCGGAAACCGGTAAAACACCCCGCCCGGCGGCAAGCCCGCCTCTTTGGCAACCGTCTGGATCGTTGCGCCGTGATACCCATCGCGCCAGATTACATTCATCGCGGCACGGGCAAGCTTTTGGCGTTTTTCTTCGGGTTTGAGTTTTTCGGCCATGACCATCACCATAAAATAAGTAAGTTAACTTACTTAATATCAAACATCGCCCCCCTGTCAATCGCCTTTTCGTCGTCTTATTCCCGCGCTACCAAAGATCAGACGTTTGAAAGCCGCGCATTTGCGTGTACCACTTACCGCTAACAACACGCGCCAAAGCGGCGCAAGACCATCAACACGATCCGGAGCAACCGTGAAAAACAAGCAATTCACCCTTGCCGATATCCGAGATGCGGTATCGGCGGGCGCGCTGAGCGAAGACGCCTTTGCACGGCTGGAAGATTATCTGGCGGAGCAATCGCAAAACGCCCCCGAAACGGAAAAATTCACCCTGTTTCGCGGCATGAACGACATTTTCATCGCCCTTGGTATCACGGCACTCACCATCGGCTGGTTTGTTTTGTGGGGTTTGCTTGCCAATGGCCCGGTCTTCTGGATCGCGCCGCCGCTTGCCATGATCGCCTATGTCGCCCTGGCGGAATATATCGCCGGCCGGCTCAAGGCATCCCTGCCCTCGATCGCAATCATGGCCGCCCTTGGCGCAACACTGATGATCTATGTGGTTGCGATTTATATGTCCCTTGTCGGACCAACCGGGCAACTAGCAGATCTTGATACGGTGATTGAATTCGGCCAACGATCGATGAATGTGCTGGTTCTGGTTGCCGTGATCGGCTTTGCGTTCCAGCTTGGCTTTTTCCTGCGCTATCGCCTGCCGGTATCCTTTGCGCTGATTGCGGCGGGCATCATTGGCGTGTTCTGGTCAGCCCTGATGGCAACATTTGGCCCGGCAGCAGAGCCCTATATCCCCTATCTGATCACAGCGACCGGCATTCTTTTGCTGGCCTTGGCAATCTTTATCGACAGCCGCGATCCAAATCGGGTCAATGGCTGGGCGGAATGTGCCTTCTGGCTGTATGTGTTTGGCGCGCCGCTGACCATCCATTCGATTGCCGCCACGTTTGAGGCCGCAGCCCTTGCGATGATCCCTGTGATTATTATCGCCATGGTGCTATCGCTGATCCTTGATCGCCGGTCCCCGATCATCAGTGGCCTGATCTATGTCGGCTATCTGCTGCAATCAGGCTTTGAAGGGGCGGCGATTGATCCATCCATGACGATTGTTCTGGTCTGCTTCATAGTTGGCGGGCTGGTGATGGCGTTCGGGGTTGGCTGGCAACGCGCGCGTCATGTGCTGCTGGCCCCGTTTGAACATCATCCGCTGCGCCGGTACCTGCCGCCAAGTTAACGACACGCAAAGGCACCCCGCAAGAATACAAAGGCCCGCCCATACCCCCTTTTACGCAACCAATTAACAGGAACAATCAACTTTTAGTTGACGCCTTCTTCAAAAGAGGTCGAAAATTCGAATTGAAACCCATTGAGTGCGTTTTGGGGGCCATCAAAACAGGAGGGTGAATTGCTTAAATTTTCACGCCGTGCAGCACAGGTCATTGCGGGGTCATCAGTTCTACTAATCGGCGCTTGCAGCAACGGCATTCATGATCAAGTCGTTGGTGGCAGCGCGTTACTGGGCGAACCACAAGTCGGGGCACTTTCCACCACCGCGTCCTATCGAACCGTGATCGCCAAATTCAAATCTGATGCCGTTGTATGCCCGGAACCACCGCCCGATGTTGCTGTTGCCGTCACTGCGGCACTTACTGCAAGCCTCAGTGCGGAAAGCAAAAGCCTTGATGCCGAAGGAACGGCCGAACTATCGCGTGCAGTAGCAGAGAGCATCACACCACTTTTACGCAGGACGTCTGCTGTGCAGTTTTACCGGGATGCGCGGTCATATAACTGCTTTGCCCATATGAATGGTGCGCTGACCGCAGAACAATATGCCGCGGCAAACACTGCACTCATGCTTGCGGCAAAAGACTTGCTTCATGCTGAGATCGAAAAGGGGTTTGAGCACATCGACCCACAAGCCATGCAAAACAGTATTGATGAAATGGTTAAGGCCGTCAAAGACTTGGAAAAGCCCAAAAGCGACGACTGATACCGCGCCAAAGAAAAGCCCCGCAACAAGCATTGCGGGGCTTTCTGATCATCTTCAATCTGCTATCATCAAGCGCTCAGGTCTTCACCCGCAAGCGCCCGATCAATCAGCGCAACGCTTTCATCAAGACCATAGAGTGCTATGAACGATCCCATGCGCGGGCCCTGTTCCTGACCGAGAAGCACTTCATACAGCGTTTTGAACCATTCACGCAGGTTTTCGTAATTGTGGTTTTTGCCCACGGTGAAAACCTCGGTCTGGATATCAGACGGCTCGGTACCCGGTGCGATCTTTGACAGCGCGTCGCGCAGATCTTTCAATGCGGCCTGCTCTGCCTCGGTCGCGGCACGGTATTTTTTCGTCGGCTTGACGAAGTCGTTGTAATAGTTGATCGCATAGCCGACCAGCTTGTCCAGATATGGCGAGCTTTCCGGGGTTGCGCCGGCGACGTAACGTGAAATGAACTTCCACAGCAGGTCGCGGTCATCGGTGTTGCACACCGAAACAAGGTTCAAAAGGATACCAAACGACAGCGGAATGTCACGATCCGGTGCCGTACCGGCATGAATGTGCCAAGCCGGGTTCTGCAGGATCTTGGTCGGGTCGGTCTCGGTTTTAAGCTTTTCGGCAAAGGTCAGGTATTCATCCACGGTTTTCGGGATGACATCGAAATACAGACGCTTTGCGGTTTTCGGCTTCTGGAACATGAACAGCGACAGGCTGTCTTCCGGTGCATATTTCAGCCAGTCTTCCATCGAAAGACCATTGCCCTTGGATTTGGAGATTTTCTGCGCGTTCTCATCCAAAAACAGCTCGTAGTTAAAGCCTTCCGGCGGCTTGCCGCCCAGCGCCTTGACGATCTTGTTGCCAAGTTCGACCGACGGAATAAGGTCCTTGCCCGCCATTTCGTAATCAACACCAAGCGCATACCAGCGCATCGCCCAGTCAGGCTTCCACTGCAGCTTGCAATTACCGCCCGTGACCAGCGTTTCGACAAGATCACCGGTTTCCGGATGTTCGTAAACGATGCTGCCCGACTCAGGCTTGAGTTCGGTGACTTTGGCCATCAGGACCTTGTTGGTGCCCGGCTCGACCGGCATGAACGGGCTATAGGTCGCGCGGCGTTCTTCGCCAAGGGTCGGCAGCATGATTTTCTGGATCGCGTCATACCGTTCGAGAAGACGCAGCAAAGCCGCATCAAACATGCCCGACTTGTAGCAATCGGTCGAAGATTTGAATTCATATTCAAAGCCGAAACCATCAAGGAAGTCGCACAAACGCGCATTGTTATGATGGGCAAAGCTTTCATGGGTGCCAAACGGATCAGGAACGCTTGTCAGCGCCTTGCCAAGATGTTCGGCGACCATATCCTTGTTCGGGATATTGTCAGGCACCTTGCGCAATCCATCCATATCATCGGAAAAGCAAAACAGCTTGGTCGGGATATCACACATGGTTTCAAAGGCGCGACGGACATAGGTCGTACGCGCAACTTCGCCAAAGGTGCCAATATGTGGCAGACCCGACGGACCATAACCGGTTTCAAAAAGCACATAGCCCTTTTCAGGCGCCTTCTCCTTGTACCGCTTGACCAGCTTGCTGGCTTCCTGAAAAGCCCAGACGTTGCTGTTAAGTGCGGCATCTCGAAGATCGGTTGTCATTTTTGAAACCTTGTTTGTCAGTTGAATCGTTTAATTCTCGGGAGATATACGTATCACGCGATCTCTTCGATCGCATGTTTGCGCGAAGCTATACCCCACTTCGGGCGAAGATCAAGCACCTGTTGCGCATAGCAGCCAAATAATCACCGATTTCATGCCGTCCCGGTCCCGGCACAGGCACCATCACAAACTCAAAAACCGGGCCCTGAAATGCCAATGCCCAACAGAAATCATTTTGCCGTCAGCCACAGTCAATTGCGCGACACTGCAAGGCGCTCGAAAGCCGCCCCTTCAAGATGATTGTGTCCAAATAGTTTCACATGACAAACCAATAGCAAACTTTTCATATACTTTATTCTACTTTAGAATAAGAGCCGAAAGTGCCGTGCCCATATTCTATGCCAAGTCATTGAGTTTGATCGCATAACACTGGTTTGCGATCTGCACCACGAAAGAACAGGTCGGAAGGACGGCTGAATGAACTTTTCTTCCTTGTCCCTTGGCGCCAAGCTGACAGTTGCAAGCGCCTTGGCCATCGCAGTCTGCCTGATCGCAGGCATCTCCCTTCAAACAATCCAAACCGGCAAAACCACCGAAAACCTGACCGCTGGCGAAGCGCGCGCCGTGGCCAGCCATCATGCAGAACAGGCCGGAAGTGTTCTGAATGGCGGCATGCTCGTTGCCAAAAACCTTGCCGGTGCATTTCGTGCCATCCGCGAACAGGGCGGTGCAGATCGGAAGGCCTATAACGAAATTCTCAATCGCACGCTGATGGATAACCCGTCACTTGCTGGCGCCTGGTCGGGGTTTGAGCCCAATGCGCTGGATGGCAAGGATGGCGACTACAAGAACGAAGGCGAACCATTTGGCGATGGCAGCGGTAAGTATGTGACCTACTACTATAACTTTGGTGACGGCATTACCCCCTATCACCTGACCGGTTTGGATGATCCATCGGTCAATGAATATTACACCACCCCGCGTGACACCAATAAACCCTATGTCACTGATGCCATTACCTATGACATTCAGGGCCGTGACGTTGTTCTGACGTCCTTTGTCTATCCGGTACAAAATCCGGCGGGCAAGTTCCTTGGCGTTCTGGGGGTTGACCTTGAACTCAATGCCCTGTCCGAACGGTTTGCCGAACTGACCCCGTTTGGCACCGGCACGGTTAATCTGGTCTCGGCCCAGGGCACGTGGGTTGCCCATGAAGACCCGGACGTGCGCGGCACCACACTTGCCAATGACAACACCGTTCATGCCGCCATCCTTGAGGCCATGAAAAGCGGCAAACCAACCCGCATCGACGATGATACGACCATGCACATGATTGTCCCGGTCGAAATCGCTGGATACCCCAATCAATGGGGCGTGGTTGTCAATGTGCCACTTGCGACGGTTTATGCACCGGCAGACAGCCTGCGCAATGCCACCCTGATTGGCGGTGTGATCCTGCTTGCGATTGTGATTGGCGTTGTTCTGTTTTCGACCACAAGCCTTGTGTCCCGTCCGATGACCAATGTTGCCGGTGTGATTGATCACCTGCAAAAGGGCAACTTTGACATCACGGTCCCCTATCTCAAACGCGATGATGAAATCGGGGCAATTGCCAAGGCGCTAGAGGCTTTCAAGGAAGCATCCGCTGGCATGCAAAAGGCTGAACGCGAAAAGCTTGAAGCCGAACAACGCGCAAGCGAAGAACGCAATCGCACGCGATTGCAGATGGCCAACGATTTTGAAAAGTCGGTTGGGTCCATTGTTGTCAATGTTTCTGACAGTGCCGAAAACATGGAAACGGTTTCCCGTCAGATGCGCCGGGCGGCCGATGAAAGCTCCGAACAGGCTGTGGTGGTTTCTGCCGCCGCCGATGAAGCCAGCGCCAACGTGCAAACAGTGGCATCGGCGACCGAGGAGCTCTCTGCCTCCATTCAGGAAATCAGCTCTCAGGTGTCAAAATCCTCTGACATCTCCAGCACGGCTGTTGACGAAGCATCGCGAGCCAATGCCATGGTCACCGGCCTGGCAGAGGCCGCAGATCGCATTGGCGAAGTCGTCAGCCTGATCAACGACATTGCGGCCCAGACCAACCTGCTGGCCCTTAACGCAACGATCGAAGCCGCGCGCGCCGGGGAAGCCGGCAAAGGCTTTGCCGTCGTGGCACAGGAAGTTAAAAACCTTGCCAATCAGACTGCCAAGGCAACCGAAGACATCGCCCAGCAGATCGGGTCCATTCAATCGGAAACGCAAAACACGGTCGGCGCAATTGAACGGGTGACGGAAACCATTTCCAGCATCAATGAAATTGCCACCGCCATTGCGTCTGCGGTCGAGGAACAGGGGGCGGCCACCGCTGAAATTTCGGGCAACGTACAACAGGCCGCCGCAGGCACGAACGAGGTGTCTTCCTCGATCGGGATTGTACGCAATACGTCACAGGAAACCGGTGAAGCCGCATCGAACGTGCAAGCAGGCGCAACCCAGCTTGCCGATGAAGCCCGAAATCTGGATCAACAGGTCAAAAGCTTCCTTGATCAACTGCGCAATATCTAGGGTCAGGCCCCTAGAACCGGCAAACGCACTAATTCACAACACATCCAATGACGGCACCGGTAACCGGTGCCGTCATTTTGTTGATAGCCGCCCCATTAAGTGATTGAATTGTGCAAAGTCTTCGCTTTAGGCCCCTTCAGACAAGGAAACCGCCCATGCTGCCGCTGCCCGTCACAATTTTCACCACTGGTGTTTTCGCCCTGATGCTGACGACACTGGACTTGCTGGTTTCACTGCGCCGTCGCGACCTGAAACTTTTGATGGGCGATGGGGATGATATGTCGTTGCGCCGCCGCATTCGCGCGCACGGCAATTTCATCGAAAATGCCCCAATGATCATTCTGTTGGTGCTGGCGCTTGAAGCCGTATTGGCAACGTCAAACCTTGTCTGGCCCGTCGCCGTTATTCTGATTATATCGCGCCTGTTGCACGCCATCGGTGCCATAAGCGGCAATCCGCGTTTGATTTTTCCGGCAATGCTCAGCCAACATGCGATCTTTGTGATTTGTGGCATCTGGCTTCTGATCCAGACACTGAGCCTTCTTGCCCAGGCAGCATGATGATGGTGAACACACCCGCTTCAGACTCTGTCGTCGTCAAACGCCTTGGCACCTATCCGCAAGAAGCTCGCGAAAAACTGCTTTGCATTCGCGCATGGGTCTTTGAACTTGCGAATGCGGACACCTCAATTG
This sequence comes from Thalassospira australica, assembly GCF_000763295.1. Taxonomy (GTDB): domain Bacteria; phylum Pseudomonadota; class Alphaproteobacteria; order Rhodospirillales; family Thalassospiraceae; genus Thalassospira; species Thalassospira australica. Next base: position 158,712 of record NZ_JRJE01000020.1, read on the forward strand.
GCAAGATTGATGAAAGTCTGAAGTGGGGGGAACCGGCATGGCGGCCGAAATCCGGGGTTGGCACAACCATCCGGGCAGACTGGAAGGAAAAGACCCCTGATCAGGTCATGGTGTTCTTTGATTGCAAAACCGATCTGATTGATCGCACCCGAAGCCTGCTGTCAGCCGATCTGACATGCGAAGGCAACCGTGCGATTGTCCTGCCGCTTGCTTCTGCCCTTCCCGAAGCGGCACTTAAAACCGCACTTGGCTGGGCGTTGACCTATCACCGGGACCGCAAAGCAACCCGAGCTTAGGGCGCAAACTCATAGCTTTTTGACACTGGCATCCATCTGATCACGCAGGGTGCGTAAATCACGATTCAGGCGTTTGGCCGTTTCAGTATCCAGCCCTGTTGCCTCAAGAATGCAGGGGGGAACGTCCTGTGCCTTTTCCCGCAGAACCTTGCCGACCTCCGTCAGGCGAACCCGCACGGACCGTTCATCTTCGGGATCACGTTTGCGCACGACAAACCCGTTGGCCTCAAGACGCTTGAGCAACGGCGTTAACGTGTTGGATTCCAGATACATCTTTTCGCCGATGCTGCGCACCGACTGATTGTCTTCCTGCCAGAGTGCTACCATCACAAGATATTGCGGGTAGGTCAGGCCAAGCTCGTCAAGCAACGGCTTGTAGATGCGGTTGAACGCATGCCCCGCCGAATAGACCGAAAAGCAAAGGAAGTTTTCAAGCTGCAGAAGATCATCTTTGGAAGACCCGTTCATCGGCTTTGGTCCATCTGTATGTGTGACACCTTGTCAATGACATCAGGCCCCCGCCCGCAAACCGGAGCATATCCAGCCCGGCGACATCCGGCGACCTGAAGATCAAAGCGGACAACATTAAATCGTGCACAATTTAATTGCAAGCGATTTCATCGCATACCTGATTTGCAAATATTTATATCGTACACGATTTAATTGTGTGCGATATAACATGCCATGAACAACACACCGCCCGGTCTTACGGGCCTTGAAAGGATGAAAACCATGAGTCCTCTTAAAGTCAAAATTGCTTCTGCTGCCTTTGCTGTTTCCACAGCACTGGCATCTTCCGCGGCCATTGCCGATCCGGTACTCGAACAGACCACCCGGAACTTTATCAATGCACTTGAAGCTTCTGGTGGGCCGGCGATCTATACCCTGACCCCTGATGAAGCACGCAACGTTCTTGCCGGTGCCCAGGCAGGCGATATTGCCAAACCGGCTGTCGACATCACGGATACGGTCTTTGGCGTTGGCCCGACAGGCGCCACCAAGGTCCGCATCATCCGACCGGCGGGCAATACAGAACGTCTTCCCGTGATCGTGTACTTCCATGGCGCAGGCTGGGTGATGGGCGATACCGGCACCCATGATCGTCTGGTGCGCGAACTGGCTGTTCGTGCCAATGCCGCCCTGGTGTTTGTCGATTACGAACGCTCCCCCGAGGCGCGCTATCCGGTTGCGATCGAACAGGACTACGCTGTCACCAAATATGTTGCCGAGCATGGTGAACAACTCAATATCGATCCGACCCGACTGGCGATTGCCGGTGACAGTGTCGGGGGCAATATGACCGCTGTGGTCTCCCTTCTGGCCGAAGAACGGGGTGGCCCGGACATCACCACACAGGTTCTGTTCTATCCGGTAACCGATGCCGATTTTAACAACGGGTCCTACACCGAATTTGCCAATGGCCCGTGGTTGACCGAGCCTGCGATGGAATGGTTCTGGAACCAGTACCTGCCGGACGGCGTTGATCGTACGGATCCGAAAATCACACCGATCCACGCAAGTGCCGATCAGCTTGCCGGTCAGGCCCCGGCCCTTGTGATCACCGCAGAAAATGACGTACTGCGTGACGAAGGCGAAGAATACGCCCGCAAACTCAGCCAGGCTGGCGTTGATGTCACCGTGACGCGTTACAACGGAACGATCCATGATTTTGTGATGCTCAACGCGCTTGCCGATACTCCGGCAGCCAAGGGCGCGATTGCTCAGGCGGGTCAGTATCTTCATACCGCTCTGCACGGCCAGTGATCACAAAAGTTTCATACTCTCTTTCGGGTAGGTGCGCTTGCACCTTCCCACCCCCGGCGACATATGAAGGACTGCGGTCCGAAACAGCCGGGTAATCACCAACCGAACCGACGTTCAAACAAAGGATGAAAACCATGTCTGTTGATGTCAAATACACCGCACACGCTTCTGCAACGGGTGGCCGCGATGGCCGCGCCACGACCGATGACGGCAGCATCGATGTCAAGCTGACCACGCCCAAGGAACTTGGTGGCGCTGGCGGTGACGGCAACAACCCCGAACAGCTGTTTGCGATGGGCTACTCGGCCTGCTTCATCGGCGCGATGAAATTCGTCTCATCCCAGGGCGGCCCGAAGGTGCCCCAGGATGTATCTGTCAGTGCCGATGTTGGCATCGGCCCACGCGACGCTGGCGGCTTTGGCCTTGCGGTTACGCTCAATGTTTCGCTTCCGGGTCTTGATAAGGCCGAGGCAGAAAAGCTTGTCGAAGAAGCTCACAAAATCTGCCCTTATTCCAACGCAACCCGCGGCAATGTCGATGTGAAATCTGTCGTCGCGTAACGCACAACCTCCCCCCTGCTGGTCAGCATCCCCCCTAATCCGCTGACCAGCAATTTCAGGCCCGGTGTTACCCCGCACCGGGCCTTTTTCTGTTTTGTCTCTACTTGTGGAACAACCGTTTGTCCGGCAGTGTGTCTGGCAATGACCCTTCCGAACACAAACCCATAACAAAGTCAGGAAACCACAATGACCAAGCAGCTTACCGTTGTTGCCACCGCACGCGCCAAACCCGGCATGGAAGAAGAACTTGGCAAACGGCTTTTGGCATTGGTCGAACCCTCCCGCGCCGAAGAAGGCTGCCTTGGCTATGACATGCACCAGTCAAAGGATGATCCAGCGGTCTGGCTGGCCTATGAAAACTGGCGCTCGGAAGAGGACCTCGCCCTGCATTTTGAGATGCCCTACCTGAAGGCCTTTGGCGACACCGGTGATGAAGTGCTTGCAGGTCCGGTTGATGTCCGTACATTCAGCCTCAAATCATAACGCCTGATATGACCTGACGGATTTTCAACCGTGCTTTTCGCTCTTTTCCTCTCTGCTCTTACATCGGCCACCATCCTGCCCGGCACGTCCGAAGCCGCCCTTGGCGCGCTGGTGGCATCGGGGGATCATGCCGTGTGGCTGCTTGTCAGCATTGCGACCATCGGCAATGTTCTGGGGTCTTTGGTAAACTGGTGGCTTGGTCTTTATGTCGAGCATTTCAAAGACCGGCGCTGGTTCCCGGTATCAGAGGCAGCACTTGACCGCGCGTCAAACTGGTTTGCCAAGTATGGCCTGTGGTCGCTTTTGCTGTCGTGGCTTCCGATCATTGGTGATCCGCTGACCCTGTTTGCCGGGGTGATGCGGGTGCACTTTGTGCCATTTCTGATCTTGGTCACGCTTGGCAAACTGGCCCGCTACATCATGATTGCCGGCGGCATGTCCTGGCTTGTATCGTTATTTGCCAGCTAGTTAGTCGATATAAATATTTATCAAACTCCAAAAATAAAATTGGTATGCACGCAAATTCTTCTTCGCGTATAAACCAATAATTTAAATATAATAATATAAATCAATTGTAATTCATTATTATAGGTGTTCCTCTTTGATCCAACAGCGCCAGCGGAAAATACTTTTCCCGGCCTGATCAAAAGGAATTTTATTATGTCCATCGAAATCCCCGAGTGGGTCAAACCCGGAATTTGGGGCGGCGTTATCGGTGCCGTGCTGATCACCGTTGTCGGCTTTAGCACCGGCTCGGTCGTATCTGGCAGCACCGCACAAGAAATGGCCGAGACCAGTGGCAAGGAATCTGCCATTGCCGCCATGGCGCCGGTCTGCGTTGCGCAGTTCAAAATGCTGACCCCCAACAATCAGATGGAACAGCTTGCAGCACTCAAAGCAGAAAGCTCCTACAAGCGCGATGACTTTGTCATCGACAAGGGCTGGGCCACCATGCCGGGCAGCGAAGCGCCAAACAACGACATCGCACAACGTTGCGCGTCGTTGCTGATGGATTTGGCGGAAAGCTGATCTGAACGCGGCACGGGTCTGACGACGGATCCATGATCGCGACCGCGCAGGCAATAGATACATCACATCAACGCAACCGGCACCCAAGCCGGTTGCGTTTTTTTGTGCCCAAAGCACATAAAAACGGCCCATCTACACCCAAAAGAGCAATTTCGTTCAATAAATCATCCCCGCGTTCCCCCACCTTGACGCCAAGAAAAACGCACCCGGCCACACGCCTGCCCCGCCTCGCCCCACCTTGCCAAAGGCATGAAATCGAACCGGGACGCATCAAAGGAACGATCCAAAATGAGCGCCACCTTAAGTCTTTATCTTTCGATGTCCGCCTTTGCCCTTGCGGCTTCCATCACGCCGGGTCCGGTCAATATTCTGGTGCTGAGTTCGGGTGTGCAATACGGCTTTCGCAAATCGCTTCGCCTTGTGTTTGGCGCAACGACGGGGTTTTGCCTACTATTGCTTCTGATCGGGCTTGGCCTGCATGAACTGCTCACAGTCTTCCCGCAAATGACCACCATCATCCAATGGGCCGGGGTCGCCTTTCTGTTGTTCATGGCCTGGAAGCTGTTTTCGTCAAACGGCGAACTTGGCAAGGAAAATGCCGATACGGGCCCCAGAGCAATCACCGGCGCCATCATGCAATGGGTCAACCCCAAGGCCTGGCTGGCGTCCATCGCCGGGATGGGGGCCTATGCCGCATCCGGTGCGCCAAGCCTGATCTGGGAATTTACCGCGATCTACTTTGTGATCTGTTTTGCATCTGTCGCCTGCTGGGCATACGCCGGGGCGTTTTTGGCGCGTTTTCTGGGACAACCATCACGCGTTCAGATGTTTAACCGCGCCATGGCGGTATTGCTGGCGGCCAGTGCCGCGTATCTCGTTTTCGGATAGAAGCGGCCCTACTCAATGTGCGGCATGAGATTCCCGCCTGCGCGGGAATGACGATGGCAAGGATCAAATTTTACCGTCATGCCGTGAAGGCGCGGAACGGGCATCCGTCGCCCAAAACGAGCCAAACACGCCAAGAATTCAGGCCGCCTGCGCCCGCGCATAAAGCCGGGGCGTGGTGGCCGTCAGGCGTTTGAACATGCGCTGGAAATGCGCCTGATCGGCAAAACCGGTTTCAAGCGCGACATCAACGATCTTCTCCCCGCGCCTGAGCGCATGACGCGCACGCTGAATGCGGCAATTGATCAGATAGGCATAAGGCGTCATGCCATAGGTCTTTTTAAAGGCCCGCACCAGATGACTGGGCGACACCCCGGCCGCCCCGCAGATATCGGCAAGCGACAGCGCATCAACACAATGGCTGCGAATGAAGTCCGCCGCCCGGGCCATTTTGGCATTGTCCCCTGCCCCGACATCCGAAAGCCCGCCCTTGCGATCAAGCCGGTCGTGCAGGTCGGTGAAAAACGCTACAAGCGCCGTTTCCTTACCCAAGGCATCGATATCACCATCAAACAGCGCATCGCCCATCGCCGTCAGATCGTGATAAAGCCCGGCGTCTTCGGGCACGATATCAGCAAACATGGCAAAATCGCCCGACGCATCTGCGCCAATGTCACACTGCAAATCGCGCAGCCAGTCACACTCAAGATAAATCATCTGATAGGACCAGGGCACACCATTTCGCGGATTACAGGCATGAACATCTTCGGGATTGATCACAACGACCGATCCCGCCGTCACATCATGGCTATGCCCCCGGTTCCAGCAGGTACTGGCCCCGCCCGTGATCGCACCGATGGAAAAGGTATCATGGCTGTGCTTGGCAAAGCAGATATCACGCCCTTCCTGAACACGCTGGGCCTCGACAAACGGCAAAGCCGCGTCGCGCCAGAATTGTTGATTGGGGGTAGCGTTGCGCTCCATCAGGACACCATGCCGATCCGTAGTCGATAAATTCCAACATAGGTCAATTTCCCCGGTGGCGCCAGTCGCAGCCTGTGCTTATAGTGCCCCAAATGTTCGATGATCGTCTTGATGAGTCCCAGCCGCGCTTTAACCCGCCCAATGCCCCTGTCATGGTCGTTGGATTGCGCCATGCTGTGTTTCTGTCACCTGATGGCGAGATCGAGGAACTGCCGCACGGGGCTGCGGCCAAGCGCGCCCGGTCATCACGCCCCATCCTTGTTCATACCCCGGCCTGTGCGCGGCGCTTAAAAACCGATCCGTTTCCGGCCCATGACCTGTTGGAGCTTTTCGCCTTTGTCCGCCCGGCGCAATTTTGCGTGCCGACCCCGCGCGGCATTGCGCTTGCGACGGGTCAGAAACCGGCAGATGACCTGATTGGTCAGGCAGAGGCATTGGCAGAGGCGATGAAACGCCTTTTGCAGGAACTGGCAACCCTTCATCGCAACAAACGCGCCCCGGCCCTGTCGGTTGCATGGCCGATGGCGCGCGGGCACTGGCCGTGGGGTGTGTCGGTTCTGGCCGCCCTTGGTGCTGATGGTGACGGCCCGCACCGTTATGCGGTCTATGAGGGGCTTAAGGTCTGGAAGAAGCTTGGCGAATGGGCCGAACATGCCCCACCACCGCCCCCCGCCAATTATCCGGTTGATCCCAAGGATGCCCGTAAACGCCTAAAAGACCTTCTCGGCGAAGGGGCTGAGGAACGCCCGCAACAGGCCGATTATGCGTCATCGGTCTGTTCCGCCTTTGGCCCGCGTCTGCATGATGGTGCGCCCAATATCGTCTTGGCCGAGGCCGGAACGGGGACAGGCAAGACATTGGGGTACGTCGCCCCGGCATCCCTTTGGGCGCAGAAAAACGATGGGGCGGTCTGGATTTCGACCTATACCCGTAACCTGCAACGCCAAATCGATCAGGAACTCGATCGCCTTTATGACGACCCCAAGGACAAGCGGCTTAAGGCCGTGGTGCGCAAGGGGCGGGAAAACTATTTCTGCCTGCTGAATTTCGAAGAAGCGCAAAGGCCGCTTAATCAGCAACCCCATCAGGCAACCCCACTGGGCCTGATTGCACGTTGGGCATCGCACACGCGTGATGGCGATATGGTCGGTGGCGATTTTCCCGCCTGGCTGACCGAATTGCTGGGTAATCGCTTTACCGGCGCACTGGCCGATCAGCGCGGTGAATGCATCTATGCCGCCTGCCCGCATTATTCGAAATGCTTTGTTGAAAAAACCGTGCGCCGCGCAAGGTCAGCCGAGATCGTGGTGGCCAATCATGCGCTGGTGATGGTGCAGGCTGCCTTGGGCGGGCTTGATGATGCGTCTATGCCAACGCGCTATGTCTTTGACGAAGGCCATCATTTGTTTGATGCGGCTGACAAGGCCTTTTCGGCACATCTGACCGGGATGGAGGGGCAGGAACTCCGTCGCTGGCTTTTGGGGGCAGAGCAAAAAGGATCATCACGCGCACGCGGCCTTAAACAGCGCCTTGAAACCCTGATCCTTGATCGGGACGAGCTGCGCGATGCGGTCAATGCGGTGATTGTTGCGGCCCAATGCCTGCCCGAACAGGGTTGGCTATCGCGCATTCATGACGGATCGCAACATGCCAAGGGCCCGGCAGAGGTTTTCCTTGCCCATGTGCGGGCACAGGTGATGGCGCGGTCTTCTGATGGTGATCGCGGCTATTCGATTGAAACCGATTGCAAACCGGCCCTGAACGAAGTTCTTGCCAGTGCCGCGGATCTGGATCGTGCGCTAGAGGCCATGGAAAAACCGGCCAAATCACTGATCAAGATCATCGCCCATATGTTGGATGAAAAGGCAGACGAGCTTGATAGTGCTGAACGCCAGCGCCTTGATGCTGCCATTCGGTCGCTTGAGCGCCGCGCCATCATGCAGGTTGGCGCATGGCGTGAAATGCTGGCGTCATTGGTCGAGGAAACACCAAAAACCTTCGTCGACTGGTTTGCGATTGAACGCCAGTTTGGCCGCGATTTTGATGTTGGCATGCACCGCCATCACCTTGACCCGACCATCCCGCTGACCACATCTCTTGCCCCCACCGCCCATGGTTTGGTGGTAACCTCGGCAACGCTTCGCGATGGCACAGGCGATGAAGATTTCGACTGGGCCGTGGCCGAGGATCGCACGGGGGCCGCGCACATGCCGCTGCCTGCCATCCGGGCGGCCATGAAAAGCCCGTATAATTACCGCGAACAAACCCGCGTTTTCATCGTCAATGATCTGGGCCGCGACAATCCGGACCATATTGCCGCGGCCTATCGTGAGTTATTCCTGGCATCGGGGGGCGGGGCGCTTGGCCTGTTTACCGCGATCACGCGCCTGCGTGCGACCTATGAACGGCTGATGGGGCCGATGGATGATGCCGGTCTGCAATTGCTGGCCCAGCATATCGACGGCATGGATGTTTCAACACTTATCGACATTTTCCGGGTTGAACGCGACGCCTGTTTGCTCGGCACCGATGCGGTGCGTGACGGGGTGGATGTGCCCGGCGATAGCTTGCGCCTGATCGTCTTTGACCGCGTGCCATGGCCCCGGCCCGACATCCTGCACCGTGCGCGTAAATCGGCGTTTCACGGGGCGCGCTATGACGACATGCTAACCCGTTTGCGCATGAAACAGGCTTTTGGCCGCCTTGTCCGCCGTGCTGAAGATCGCGGCGTGTTTGTCCTGCTTGATAACCGCATGCCATCACGGCTTCTGGGCGCGTTTCCGGATGACGTCGAGGTGCAGCGGGTTGGCCTGCGCGAGGCGATTGAACAGACGAGGGCATTTCTGGCAAAGACGTCGTCAGACGATATACCATATTAGGACCTGTTGCGGTTTGCTTGAACCGCTTTGTCGAGGGTCACGTTTTGTTTTGTCTTAGCTTGTTGACTAACATCTCAACAAAAGCTGACACCTTAGGCGGTCGAAACCGCATGGCCGGATAGACAACGTAAATACCCCCCGAAGGCAACCGCCAATCAGGAAGAACACACACAAGCTCGCCAGAAGCGAGCTCTTTCTCAACCAGAAAATCGGGTAAAACAGATAACCCGCCTGCCTCGCGTGCAACACTTAGCGCTGCGGGCGTAGTGTTCACACTTAATTTGGCCTGCACCTGAATGGATCGGGTACCATATGTTTCATGTTGAAAATCCCATGCCAGCGGATTTTTAAGAGCTGTATTGGCGATATAAGGCAGGCTTGCAATATCTTCTGGCTGCGACAGGGTTTGCTGCCTTGTCAAGCTCGGTGCAGCAACCAAAAACTGGGCGAACTCGCCAATCCTGCGCGCACGCAAGCTTGAACTTTCAAGCCAGCCCACCCGAATGGCCAGATCAATCTGATTTGAAACCAGATCAATACGGCGATCCGTCAAAACAAGGTCGATCTGGCATGATGGGTATTTGTCGCAAAATGCCGCCGTCAAAGGCGCAATGACCGAATGCCCAAAATCGTTTGGTGCTGTGATCCGCACCATTCCACGGGGCTCTGCCGTATTTTGCGCCAGTTCGCTATACGCATCATCTACTTCACGCAGAATACGCTGGCATCTCTCATGCAGAGATATCCCGGCTTCGGTCGGTTCGACCCGCCTTGTTGTCCGGATCAGAAGGTTCGCCCCGATTTCCTCTTCAAGCCGCGCCACCTGTTGACTGACAACCGTTTTAGACACACCGAGGCGGTCAGACGCACGGGTGAATGACCCGGTATCAACAACAGCAGAAAAATACACCAGGCGATTAAGATTGATTGGCTTCCCCGTCTTTTGCACCGCACACCTTTGTAAGTCAAAAACAAACAGTCTGTTTTATTAGACGATATTTTTTTTCAATACAAATGACGATATTGTTTTTGAAACAGGAGTTTCAAGATGCAGATAACTTATCTTTTTGATCCGCTATGTGGCTGGTGCTATGGCGCAGCTCCCGCCCTGACAAAATTGGTCGAAATGCCCGAGATCGATGTCAAACTTATGCCAACCGGCCTGTTCGCGGGACACGGCGCACGCAAAATGGACGCCAACTTTGCGTCATTTGCGTGGGACAATGACCAACGCATCGCCAAGTTGACCGGTCAGGTCTTTAGCATGGCATATCGTAATGACGTTCTCAAAAAGCCGAATGGATCGTTTGATTCCGGTCCTGCCGGACTTGCTCTGGCTGCAGTGCAAATAACCGCACCGGAACATACATTCAAGGCACTGAAAGCGTTTCAAAATGCGCGCTATGTCGATGGGTTAGACAATGCCAACGACGACCTTCTGATCAAAATTCTGCGTGATATTGACCTTGGTGCAGCAGCAAATCTGCTGGCCAAGCCGACGCCTGAATTACGCGCGAGCTATCAGGATGCCACTGAACAGGCACAACGTCTTATGCAACGCTTCGGGTTGCGCGGCGTGCCATCCCTGCTGGTCGAAACGGCGAGCGGGCCAAAGGTGATTCACAGCACTTTGCTGTACGGCGACATTGCCCAACTGACCAAAGAACTCAACGAAGTTTGTGCATAGCAATCTTCTCGCTGAACAACGGCGCATAAATGCACTGCACTACGAGGAAACCAACGATGACAACCAGAAGAGAACTTCTCAAATCTACCCTTGCGGCGGCGGCTTTCGCTACTGTCGCGCAAACTCCGCTTGGGCACGCTTTCGCTGCGACGGGGAACAGTCTCGGCTGGCAACATTTCCCGGCCGGACCAAACGGCTTCTATCGTGCGCCCGTACTTTTGACCGGTGCCACCGAAACATTGCTGATTGACGGCGGATTTTCCTATCCTGATGGCGCTGCAATTGTCGACGCAATCAGCAAAAGCGGCAAAAAACTGACCACAATCTATATCAGCCAGTCAGATCCCGATTATTACTTCAGCTTAAAACCGATCCACGAAGCGTTCCCGGATGCCAAAGTTATTGCGTCCTCCGAAACGATTGCGGCGATCAAAGGCAATATCGAGAAGAAGCTCGCCGTTTGGGGGCCAAAACTTGGCGAAAATGGACCTCAAACCATGGATGATATTGTCATGCCGGATGTGTTTGATGGTGATACCCTCACGGTTGATGGCGAAACGGTCGAAATCATCACTGTCGATAGTATGAAAAATCGCCGCTATCTCTGGGTTCCGTCACTTGGTGCCATTTTTGGCGGTGTTTTGATCTTCTCGGGCGTTCATGTATGGACTGCCGACACGCCAACCACTGCAATCCGTCAAGAATGGATCGAAATTCTTGACAAACTTGCAACCCGCAATCCCAAAACCGTTGTGCCCGGACATATGACCGCTGACAGTACAACCGACATCGGCGGCATTCTGCACACAAAGAACTACTTGATCGCCTTCGACGAAGAACTGCCCAAGGCAGCGAACGCGGCAGAACTGAAAGCGGCAATGGAAGCACGTTTCCCCAACCTTGGCATGGGTATTGCCCTTGACATCGGGTCAAAAGTTGCCACTGGCGAAATGACTTGGGGATAGCCGCTCCAAAGCACACATCAGTCTATCACGAGCTGCAGGAGAGAAGGGTCTTTGACCTTTCTCTCCTGCGCTTTCCGATTCAAACCTGATCCCGGGCTTTAGACCTGATCGAACGCGTCTGCACTTAAATCCGCATCGATATCGCGCCTAAGCGCCAATCTCAGCGCATTGAGGATCGCAATCACATCAATCCCTTCCTGCAAAAGCGCGCCGGCCACCGGGGTGATATAACCCGCGGCCGCAAATCCCATGGCGAGAACCGACAGCACCATGCCACCAATGACGCTTTGCAAAAGGATGCGGCGCATCGCCATGCTGATGTGAAGAAGCTCGTCCACCGTCACCAGTGATGCTTCGGGGATGACCGCGCCTGCAGCATCCGCCGTCACGGCACTTTCCTTGCCAAAGGCAATCCCAACCGTGGAGACGGCCAATGCCGGGGCGTCGTTGATGCCGTCCCCCATGAAAAGGGTTGGGGCCTTGGCGGCCTCGGTCCGCACAATTTCGACTTTCTGCTCCGGGCTTTGCGATGCCAGGCTGTCGTGAATGCCAAGCAGGTCGGAAAGGTAGCTGACCTCGCTTTCGCGATCACCCGACAGCAGCATTACTTTCTTGAAATGATGGACCGCGCCCAGATGACCGACAAAGCTTTCGCCCTCCGCCCGTGGGGTATCGCGGAAGCGGAACGTCGCGCCATATTTGCCATCGACCAGCACCACGCATTCAAGGCCAGCGGCCGTTTCGGGTAAAAGTGCGGCAATGTCGGGATCGGATTTCATCAGTTTGTTGCGATGGGTAACGGCGACCTCATGCCCGTCGGCCCGCCCGCTTAGCCCCTGCCCCGGTTTTTCCGAGGCATGATTAACCTCATCAAGCGGCAGATTGCGATCCTGTGCCGCAGCCAGAACCGCCGAGGCCAAGGGATGCTTGGAATAGCGTTCAAGACTTGCCGCAAGTCTGAGCACCAAATCCCCGTCCATATCTGGCCCCGCCAGGACGTCCACCAGTTCCGGCCGGCCATAGGTCAGCGTGCCGGTTTTATCGAAAATCGCGGTTTCGCAGGTCGGCAAGCGTTCCAGCACGGTCGGATCCCGCACGACAATCCCGCGCCGAGCGGCGATTGAAATCGCACTCATCACCGTGATCGGAATGGCGATCAAAAGCGGGCATGGGGTCGCCACCACCAATACCGCCAGAAAACGTGATGAATCGCCACTGAAATATCCGACAACTATCGCAAACAACAAGGCCGCCGGAGCAAACCACGCACCGATCTGATCACCAAGGCGGCGAATGCGCGGGCGTTTTTGTTCGGCCTCAGCCATGACATTCATGATCTGGGCATAGCGCGAATCACGTGCGCGTTTTTCCGCCCGAATGACCAGAACCGCCTCGCTATTGATCGCACCCGAAAGCACCGCCGTGCCCGGTGCCTTGGCCACCACATAGGGTTCCCCGGTCAGATAACTTTCATCCATGGAGCCATGACCATCGACCACCACGCCATCAACCGGGGCTGTTTCATGCGGGAAGACAGCAATCAGGTCCCCGATGTTGATGTCATCAAGGGCAATGTCGGCAATCTCGCCCGCCGCATCCTTCCTATGTGCGACACTTGGCATACGCCGGGCCAGGGCATTAAGGGCCGAGGACGCCTTGCGCATGGCAAAGCTTTCCAACACCTGCCCGCCAGTCAGCATCAGGATGATCAGGCTGGCCGCAAGATATTCCGCCAGCACCACCCCGGTGACAAATGAAATGGCGGCAAGGAAATCTGCCCCCATTTCACGCCTGAGCAGCTTAAGGGCCAGTTGGGCAAGGATTGGAATGCCACCAAGCACGAACAAAGCATAGAGCGGAAGATCAGCCACGCGATAGCCGCCAAGCATGTCTGGCCCCAGCCACATCAGGGCAAAATGCCCCACCATGGCAATCAGCGTGCCGATCAGGATTGCGCGATTGAGGGACGCTGACGACAGCGCGTCGTCAAGCCGTTCAAGAACATCCCCCACCGCGCGGTCTGTCATATCTTTTTCCCGTTGGGTATCAGGCCCTGGAAACCTTGCCCATCGCCATGGATACCATCAGATACCCAAACCCCGAGGACAGCAAATTAATGCCAAGCAGCAAGCCAATCGCCCAGCTTGCCGAGCTTGGCAGTTCGGCAAAAATCAATATCCCGACAACAATCGAAATCACACCGGAAATCAGCATCCATTTCCAGCCAGGAAACTGTTTGAGCCAAAGCGACATCAGTATTTCAAACAGGCCGTACAAGACAAAGCCAATTGCCAGCAACACGGTCAGGGTAACGATCCCGCCAAGCGGAAAAAACGCCAGCCAAACACCAATCACCCCAAACACAAGCCCCTGAATAATATCAACCCCGCGGCGCGTCGGTGTATCGGCATTCCATGCCCCGTAAAAATGCCCCGCCGCCCCGATCAAAAACAGCCAGCCAATCACAGTTTTAAAAGCAATCGTTGTCGCAAAGGGAAAGGCCACCGCCAGAATGCCAAGGATCAGCATAATGATCCCGACATTGCGCAACCGTTTGCGCCCCTTGTCCAGAAGGCCGCGCATTTCCGGCGTACCGTCATTAACAACCTGTGTCATGGCTTGGTGCTCCTGTCTGTCAGATACAACAGAGTTCAACTTGGAATTGCTTACGCAACAATAAACGACTTAGGGTCGGAACTCATTAATTTTGGCTTGAACGGGTCCTGACTTTAACGCCGGGCCAATAGAAAAAGTTCCCTATCTACAGTCCTTTGCCTTGGCTGCCAGGCGCTCCGCCACCGCACGAACAGCCGGTCTTTGTTCATACGCCGGCTGCACCAAAAAGGTCGCAAGCGGGCTCTTGACCGGCTCAAACGGCAAGACCACAAGATCATGGTTTTCAATTGCCCGTCTGGCAAACGGGAACCGTGCCAGCAACACCCCAAGTCCGGCCTCTGCCGCAGCAAGGCCAATAGAATAATCTTCAAACCGGCGGTCTGATGGCTTTTGACGGAATTTAACGCCCTGGGCGTCAAGCCAGTGCCGCCAGCCTGTGGCATCACTGTCGTGAAGCAAGGTCATATTCGCGATCTCTTGGGCATCCAGCGCCTCCGGGGCCCGTCCGGCAAGCAGCTTGGGGGCAATCAGCGGCACCAGATGGTCGGTGAAAAGAACGGTCGATTTGGTGCCCGGCCACTGCCCCTTGCCGCAGCGAATGGCAATATCGGTTTGACCGTCGCTGAAATCCGCCAGCCGCTCTGAAATTTCAAGCTCCAAGCGCACATCAAGGTCGCGTTCAATATCGGGCACAAGTGCCAGAATCCATATCCGCGCATAGGATGGCAGAAGGCTAAGCCTTACCACATCAGGTCCGCGTCGCCGACGCCAGGGCTGCGCGCCCTGTGACAGCAGATCAATTGCCGTCTGGGTTTCACGCAGGAACCGCTGACCATCGGGCGTTGGCCGAACACCCCGGCCATAGCGTTCAAACAAATCATACCCCAGCCATTGTTCCACTTGCGCGACATGACGGCTGATCACGCTATGGGTTACCCCCATCTCCGTAGCAGCAGCAGAAAAGGACCCACTGCGTGCTGCGGCCAGCACAGCGGGCAAAAGGGCAAGGGGCGGCAAGGCCGGATCATTACTGTGCATCATATGCACATCTCATCCCCAAGCTATGGGCTATGTCAACATCTTTGCATCGTCTATCAGCAAGACAGAAACGCTCTTTGACCCTGATGACAAAGGTTTGCAACATGGCTTCGCGTCCCGCACTTGGCCTTTCCTGTGCCCTGATTACCGTTCTGGCATGGGCGGCATCTTTTCCGCTGATTGGTATTGCACTTTCGGGTTTTACCCCGCTGCCCCTTGCCGCAACACGTTTTGCCATTGCCGCCGTGCCCGCGGCAATCTGGTTGCTGATCGTGCGCCCACCGATGCCACATTTACGCGATCTTGCCCGTCTGGCACTTGGCAGTGCGTTGGGCATCAGCATTTACAACTGGCTGCTTAATACCGGGCAACAAACCGTATCACCGGGGGCGGCAAGCTTTATCATCAATACCTTGCCGATCTGGACGGCGATGCTGGCGACAATTTTCCTGCGCGACCGCTTCGGGCTTGGCGCGTGGATCGCCACCAGCATCAGCTTTTCCGGTGTTGCACTTATTGCCATTGGCCAGCCCGGCGAAATGCGCTTTGGCAATGGCAGTTCGCTTATCCTGCTGGCGTCCATTCTGTCTGCCAGCTATTTCGTTTTGGTGCGCAATGTGATTGCCCGTTATGGCGCGGGCACCTGTACGTGCTGGACGCTGATCACCGGGGCGCTATGGCTTTGCCCGTGGCTTGCTGACGGGATCGATCAGTTCATGACAGCCCCGCTCAGCGTGATGTCGGCCATGCTGTTTCTTGGGCTGGTATCCGCGTCTCTTGGCTATGCGACATGGAGTTACGCCATCAGCCATTTCGGTCCGGCGGGGGCTGCGAACTTTTTGTATCTCGTACCGCCAATTGCCGTCGCGCTGGCATGGAGTCTTACCGGGATTACACCCGATGTTCTGACGCTGATTGGCGGGGTGATCGCCATTATCGGGGTTATAATGTTGCGAATTTCCATGGCCCGCAACGCCAGAAGGGCAACCGCATAACCCCGACCGGCAGGGCATCGCAGCCTGTTTTCGAACGATTATAAAGAAATACTGATAACTGGTTCACAACAGCAGGCTTTGACACCGCGTTTTCAAAGGTCTATTGAAAATCCGTATCTTTCCAATGTGGATGGAAGCCCGTGTATTTTACACCCCTCAACTGCCCGGCTGCCAGACGGACACTGTCACTTTGTGTGGCGTGGTTGTTGCTGGTGAATGCCCTGTTGTTCGGGTTCATGCATGCGCCGGTCGCCCTTGCGGCAGTGCCGACAAGCACCACGGAAGCTTCTCAAACCACGGAAACCTATGTTCCGCTGATCATCTGTACCGCAAACGGGATCAAGACCATCTCGGTCCCGGCAGGTGTCGCCGAAAGCACCACGACCTATCCGCACAGTTCGGATGCGTTTGACGGTTTCCAATGTGCAAGTTGCGGGCTTGGCAATCATGCCGTTGGCATGCCCGTTGAGCCCCAATTGCCACTGGTCCATCGCATCCGCCTGTCAAAGAAGGTCACAGCCCTTCATATCACTGCACGGCTGCATGATTTTTGTCTGATTGCTGCCTCTCCGCGTGCACCACCCGTCGCCCTGTAAACGTGTTTTCTGATCCCGCAACACAAGGCCGCTCACGCCACAGGTGTATCCAATGCACCGCCCCGGGACCGGAAACTGACACGTGCCGTCGGATACAGGCACATTCCCGGTGCCATGCCGGGTTCACAGACTGGTGTCGGTACGCGACCTTTTGACTGCCGCGTATCTTTAAATTTGCCAATGGGGGAAAATCCCATGAACAAAGATGACGCCCTGAAAATTTTTGAAAAACTTGCTGACCCTACGACACTGACCTTGCCATCGGATGCCTGCATCGGCCATCACGCCGAAGATCAGGCCTATGTCTATTTGCTTAGCTCAGGGCTTGCCCTGCGCTGCCGCTATACCGCCAATGGTGAAAGACAGGTTTGCCGGGTCTATCGACCGGGCGATTTGATCGGCCTTGAAATGCTGGCGGTCACCGATCCGTCGCTTCTGATTGAAACCATCGCACCATCGGTCATCAAACGCATTCCGATTGGCCGGGTGCGGCTTGCCCAACAAAACGACCCGCGCGCGCAAGCAGCCGTGACATCGCTTCTGGCAAGCGAGGTCATGGATGGTCAGCAACTCAAGATCAGCTTTGGCACCGGATCGGCCATGCGCCGGATTTGCCGGTTTTTGTTATGGGCGGCCCAAAATGACCTTGTCGCCCTGCCCAACCGTGAAAAGCTTGGCAATATCATCGCCACAACAACCGAAACCGCCAGCCGCATGATTGCCAATCTGCGGCGTGACGGGGCGATTGCCAAAAACCCGCGGATGCCTTCGACCATGACGATCAACCGCGACAAACTTTCCAAGGCCGCGGGTGATCATCACCACCAATCAGCGGCCTGAAAACGGTTTCTGACTGAAACAAAAACGCACCGGGTGATTTCATCCGGTGCGTTATTATTTTACCGCTCGTAACGGGGACTTGCCGATATCAGGCCTGCGCCACCGGGAATTGTGCCGGCGAGGCCAGGTTGATTTTCAAAAGATTTTCCATATCCCCGGCAGCGACCGGTTTGCTGAAATAGAACCCCTGCACTTCGTCAACGCCTTCAGACGCGATGTGTTCAAGCTGGGTTTCGGTTTCAATGCCTTCGACATTGACCGCCATGCCAAATGACCGTGCCAGGAACACCACCGCACGCACAATCGCCGCGTTGCCGTCCGAACTGTCGATATCAATAATAAAGGACCGGTCGATCTTGATTTTATCGACCGGGAACCGCTTCAGATAGGCCAGCGATGAATAGCCGGTCCCGAAATCGTCAATCGCAATACGGATGCCCTGATTGCGCAAAACCCCAAGCGTGATCGCAGCTTCGCGCGGGTTGTCCATCACCGCACCTTCGGTCACTTCGAATTGCAACTGACGCGGATCAAGTTTCGATCGCGCCAACACATCGCCAACACTTTCGATCAGATCCTCATGCCGGGCAAGCTCAAGCGGCGAAAGATTGACTGATATCGTCAGCTCGCCATAGCCCTCTTCGCGCCATGTTCGGGTTTGGTCACAAGCGCGGTTAAGCACCCATTTTCCGATGTCGGCAATAATGCCCATCCGTTCGGCCACCGGGATGAAATCAACCGGGCTGACCTCGCCACGTGATGGGTGGAACCAACGGACAAGTGCTTCCATACCGATGATGCGGTGTCCGGCAATATCAATGATCGGCTGATAGAACAGTTCAAGTTCGTCATTCTCGATCGCGTGGCTCAAGTCGCGTTCCATCGCCTTGCGTTCCTGCACCTCGACCTGAAGTTTCGGTTCAAAGAAGTGATAGCGATTGCGCCCCTCGGCCTTGGAGCAATACAGCGCCAGATCGGCATTGCGCAGAAGGTCTTTTTCATCCCGACCATCCTGCGGATACATGCAGATGCCAACCGATGTCGACGCCTGCACTTCATTGCCCTCAAGCATGAAACGTTCAGAAACCCGTTCGATCAGTCGCTGGGCAACAAAGGTTACTTCCTCGACCGAGCCCGGCTCATTGATCAGAACAGCAAATTCGTCCCCGCCCAGACGTGCGACCACATCCTCGTTGCGCAGGCACACCCGCATGCGTTCCCCCACTCCCTGTAAGAGTAGGTCACCAATCGGGTGGCCAAGCGTATCGTTGATGTCCTTGAAGTTATCCAGATCAAACATCATCAGCACAAAGTTGCGCCGTTCACGTTTGCTGCGCTCCACGGCATTGGCCAGTCGTTCCTGAAACAATGTCCGGTTGGGAAGTCCGGTCAGCCCATCATGATGGGCCAGGAACTGAATGCGTGCTTCGCTGCGTTTGCGATCAGTAATATCGGTGATCGTGCCATCAATGATCGACGGCCGCCCCTGTTCGTCACGCACCAGACGGGCGTTTTCTTCGACCCAGATGATTTTGCCATCGGCACGGCGCATTTCGGTTTCGAACCCGTGCACAGCCCCGTCGCGCAACAACCGCCCGGTAATGCGCAGGCGACTGACCGGATTAAGATAATGCAATGACGGATCCTGTTCCGCCGCAACAAGGTCTTCGACCTTTTCGTAGCCAAGGATGGAGACAAATGCCGGGTTCGCCGACAGGATCGGCCCCAGCGGCAGGCTTTGATAAAGCCCCTCGGCCGAGTTTTCGAAAATCCCGCGGAATTTTTCCTCGGCATGGCGCAAGGCACGTTCGACGGACAGCTTTTCGGTCACATCCTGACCGATGCAAATCACCCCGGCAATGTCGCCGTCTTCGCCAAAGTGCGCTCGAGCATTCCATTGCAACAGGCGCACTTCACCGTCGCGCCGCTTGAACGAAAACACCTCATCCTTGATGATCTCACCGGACATAAGACGCCGCACCGCCATGCGAACACGTGCGCGATCTTCCTCGACCAGAAGGAATTCAAAGAAGTTCTGGCCCGCGGCTTCCATCCAGGAATAGCCAAAGGTCCATTCGCATTCGCGGTTGTATTCAAGAATCCGTCCTTCGGCATCAAGGAACAAGATCACGCTGCCCGCAGTCTGCACCAAGGCGCGATAGCGTTCCTGACGGCGGCGCAGGTCATATTCGGCCTGCCGGTTCTTGGTGATGTCGGTCATGGTGACGCTGTAGCCAAGCAACCTGCCACCTTCGCCACGAATATCGGTGGCATTCATCCGCACCCAAATCTGACTACCGTCCGCGCGGCGCATTTCAACATCGCGCGCATGAACACCTTTCCCGGACGCAAGATCACGGCGCAGTTGAAGGCGCTGGCTGTCGTCGGCATAAAATGTTTCCGGATGGCTCAAATAGGCCTGTTTTACGTCACGCACAGAATCATAGCTAAACAACGCGGCAGTTTCTTCGTTCACGCTTGTGATCGTACCTTCGGCATTCAGTTCAATGATGCCATGCACCGCATGTTCAAGGGCGCGACGATAGCTTTCCTCACGCGTGCGTTCCTGACCGAAAAGGACAAGACAATTGGCCATTTCAAGGTTCAGATACTGCCACTGGAAGAAGCGCTGCCCGTAATGCACTGTGCGCGTGCTATCGGCATCAAACTGCACGCCCTGTTCGGTAACAAGGGCGCGTTGATCACCGGGATTGATCAGGCCAAGTGGCGATGTCAGCCCCATCTCCAGACAAATCTGTTCCGCAGCACTGTTTGCGCAACGCAATTGTCCGTCCCGTTCGACCAGCAAAACAGGTTGCGGCGAAATCAACGATCCAATCCCTGACGAAACCGTCGCCCCGATCATGGTAAAACGGATATAGGCGCGATGCCCGACAACCAGCTTCCAACCAACAAGCAAATGCGGCTTGTCACCAAAAGCACACGCCACATGATGATAGCCGCCAAATTCCAGAAGATGTGCAGACAACTCCGACAGTGCACCGGAAACGTCACCGAGCACATCACAAGAGCACCATTCGCCGCTTTGCACGCTGCTTCCGAAAATGTCACACCAAGGTGCGTTGACAAGGAAACGCTCTTCGTCTGGGTCAAATGCTCCAGACGGTAAACACAGATGGCTGATCAACGCCGTCAAGGAACCGACGGAATTGATTGCGTTGATGTCTCCCATAGCGGCTTTATTCGTCATGTTTGTTGTCGCTGCGCGACCATAACTGCTCCCCCATACCGTGCAAAGCCCAAATTTCCCCGTCGAGAGCCAATATTCTCAATCATTTTGCTTGTATTTTTGTAATGGCTTCATTTTTGGTCTTTTCGATCACGCGCACAACCTTATCGCGGCTTTCTGCGCCCGCGTGACCAGCACACACAGAATGAACGCGATTTCACTACACAATCATTAAAATCCCGAAAATTTAATCGCTTAACTGTTGCTCACGGATGGTTATCAGAATACCATTTGTTCGCTCGGAGGTTTTTCACACGGTCTTGCTGCCAGCGTCACAGTCTGGGTCATCAGCATTTCAAAAAGCCATCCAGAACAAAGGAGCGACCAACGTGATTTCGCACCAGGACGCCTTGATCTACACAATGGTTATGGTTTCGGCCGCCGATAATGACATTACCGACGCCGAACTTTCCGCGATGGGCCGCCGTGTCCGCTATCTTCCGATTTTTGCCGGTTTCGATAATGACGGGGTCACAAGCGTTGCCCGCGATTGCGCAAGTCTGCTGGGCGAAGAAGATGGCATGGACCGCGCGCTGAACCTGATCCGCGATGCTCTGCCACGCAAATTGCGCGAAACGGCTTATGTCTTTGCCTGCGAAATCGTTCTGTCAGACAGTGAAATCAGTCAGGAAGAACTGCGCATTCTTGAATTGCTGCGCCACCGTCTTGATATTGATCGGCTGGTTGGCGCGGCCATTGAACGCGCCATGGCTGCACGCTATGTCCGGCCCGGCGATCTTTAAACACCATGGCCTTTGCGCGGCAAACCTGGTTTCGGTTGATCCGCCGCAGCAATAGAACCAACAGACCCAATCAGCATTTCCGCAAACACGATGGCCTGTCTGTCTGATATTGTGGTACCTAAAACCTGTTCAGAATAACGACGCCTGAATTCGCTGCTTTTCTGAACGCCACAATGTGATATGGCCTAACCGCAAAGATGATCATGCCCGCGCCCCTTGGTGCGGACTGATTTTGCATCTTCGATGTCGATGATGCCCACCGTCAGATAAAGGGACTGCCGCCATGACTGCTCTTTCCGGGGAAAACATTGCTTTTATCGGACTTGGACTGATGGGCCGTCCGATGGCGCTTAATCTTGAAAAGGCCGGTGCAGTCCTGACAGTCAACACCCGCAACCCCGAAACGCTCAATGCGTTCGAAGATTTGGGCATTGCCACGGCGGGCACCCCTGCCGATGCCGCGGCAGAAGCCGATATCGTCATCATTTGCGTTGCCGATACCGTTGCCCTTGAAAACGTGCTTTTGGGTGAAGACGGCATCATTGACGGCATGGAAGACGGCACCATCGTCATTGACATGGGCACCACGTCGGTCGAAGCCACGCGCCGCTTTGCCGATGCCGTCGAAGATGCGGGCGGCACATGGATTGATGCCCCGGTTTCCGGCGGCACCCACGGGGCCGAAAATGGTACATTGTCGATCATGGTCGGTGCCGACAAAGAAGATTTCGACCGCGTGCATCGCATCTTTGATGTTCTTGGCGCCCGCGTTACCCACGTCGGCGATGTCAGTTCCGGTCAAATTGCCAAGGCCGCCAATCAGATGATCGTCGGCATCACCATTGGTGCCGTGGCAGAAGCCTTTTCCATGGCTGACGAGGCATCAGTCGATCTTGAAAAACTGCGCGCAGCACTGACGGGGGGATTTGCGGATTCTGCGATTTTGCAAAAACACGGCGAACGCATGATCGAACGCAATTTCGAGCCCGGCGGGAAAGTCGTTACACAGCGCAAGGACCTGTTCCAGGCACTTGAATTTTCTGAAGGTGAACTGGGTGTGGAACTGCCGTTTACCCGGCTTGCCATGGAACTGTATGACGAAGTGATTGGCATGGGCGATGGTGATCTTGATCATTCGGCCCTGATCAAAGTCTATGAAGAAGATTGATCCCAAAGAAATTATTCTGACATCGGCGCTGACATGCCCGGAATGCGGGCATGTCGAAACCGAAACCATGCCCACCGATGCCTGCCAGTATTTTTATGACTGCAAGGGGTGCGGGGCGGTTTTGCGACCACTTCCCGGGGACTGCTGCGTATTTTGCTCTTATGCAACCGTGCCCTGCCCACCGGTTCAGATCGACGGCAAGGACGGATGTTGCGGGTAATCACGCACCGTCCTATGCAGTAATACCTGCCTTGTGACTGCCAAACCGGTACAGATACAGCCTGTCGGAACTTGTTTTCATCGGTATTTCACCAAAGGCCTGCCATCCGGGAATGGCAAAGGCCCGTGATATCACGATTGCCCCGGGGTCCATTCGTTGCGACAAAACATCCCCGACATCATCCATCAGGCGCGGATCAAGAAAGCAAACAACGACCTCGCCGGGATTATGATCAAGGGTGCGGAAATCGGCCCGGATCAGCGAAAGGTTTGGCTTGGCCGCAAGGATCGCGCGCATCCGGCTGATCGCAAACGGAACCGGTGACAATTCAATGCCGGTCACCTCGATATCCGGCCGGGCACGGGCAATGGCAATCGCCAGATCGCCCCACCCCGACCCCAAGTCGGTCACGGTTCCGGTTTCCGATGGAATATAAGCAATGATTTCGTCGGCCACCTTGCCCGATGTGGGCATTGGAACGGCTTTCAGCCTGATTGCATAAATCGCAATCAATGCCAAAATAATCCCGACAAAGACAAGAACGGATAAATCGGTCATAGACTCAAAACTATGATAATGTCTGCACCTGACAGTCCTGCCACAGCGGCACCGATGTCACAAGTTAGATTGAATTCCAAATCCAGAAGATACCAGCATGCCCAATGACGATACCGAAAACCGTATCACCGAACTTGAAACACAGATCGCCTACATGGAAACCGTAGTAAGCGACCTGTCAGACATGATCAAATCCCAATGGGATCGCATCGACGTTTTGGAACGCCAGAACAAATTGATGTCTTCTGATGTTAAACGGATGATTGACTTTCTGCGTACATCACCAGAAGACGATGCACCGCCACCGCATTATTGATCAAACGGTACAGCCGTCCATGCCTGCCGGGCGGGCGACACCCCTGCGAGAGCGACGTGACCAACCTGTATCTGGATATCCCGACATTCGATGATTTCGCCAAGGTTCTTGATGGCTCGGTCTATCATGAACTTCCAGATGACTGGTGGGTCGGGACGTCTGATATCGTCGGTTCGACCAAGGCCGTTGCCCAAGGCCGGTTCAAGGATGTGAACATGGTTGGGGCATCGGTCATTTGCGCAGTCAGCAATGCGCTTGGTCATTCGGATTATCCATTCATGTTTGGCGGTGATGGGGCAAGCTTTGCCTGCCCGCCAGAAAAGATCGATGCCGTGCGTGATGCCATGGCAGCGACTTCAACCTGGGCGCAGGAAACACTTGATCTTGAACTGCGCGTCGGGCTGACGAAAATTTCCGAAATCAGGGCCAGTGGTCGCAGTGTCCGCGTTGCACGTTATGCGGTGTCGCACCCGGTATCCTATGCCATGTTCAATGGTCGCGGGCTGCGCTGGGCCGAAGATCAAATGCGCGACGGCAACAACGTCATTCCCCCGGCGCCAGCGGGCACGCGCCCCGATCTGACAGGCCTGTCATGTCGCTGGTCCCCGATCCGGGCCGATAAAAACAATCAGATCTTGTCGATCATGGTCATGCCTGCAGAAGACCGTGAAAAGTTCGATGCTGTTGTTGCCGGGCTTTTTGACATCCTTGACGACGCCCCGCGCAAAAGCAGCCCCATCCCCGCCAAAGGACCAGATTTTGCCTTTCCCCCGCCGGGGCTTAAGCTTGAGGCTCTGGCGACCGAGGAAAAAGAAGGCGGATATGTCAAGGCGTGGCTCAAGGCACTTTATATCGCGCTCATTGCCCTTGTTCTGATGAAAACCGGTTGGAAACTGGGTGATTTCGACCCAAAGCGCTATCGCGATTATACCGGCTACAACACCGATTTTCGTAAATTCGGGGACGGGCTCTGGATGACGGTCGATTGCAGTGCTGAACGTGGCTTGGAAATTGATGAATATCTGCGTATTGCCGAAGACCGGGGCGACATTCATTTTGGCACCCATCATCAACGCACAGCAATCATGACCTGCATCGTGCCCTCAATCACCAGCGACGCACATTTCCATTTCCTTGATGGCGGTGAAGGCGGCTACACCGCAGCAGCGACAGTCTATAAGGCGAAAATGAAGCGCGATCAGGCAACTGCTGACGCGCCATCCAACGCATAGCGTTTCCCCATCATCCAAGCTTAATAGATTTCTTGCATGAAAGGCGCGAATACCTGAAACTGCTGCCCGTTCGGACGGATCAAAATCAGGCAGACAGGCATCAGTCATGCCCAATCTGTTTTCCGAACCGCCGCCCAAAAACCGAATGAAACGGTCGTCCGCCACCACCACCGGCCGGATCATTCCAATCAGAACATCTCGCGCGGAGGAACCTTGATGCGCCCCACCCCGGAAACCGGATCCGCACCCGGTTCACAATCGCCCCAAAGCCCGACCCGCATGGCACTGCTGCGTGCAAAAAAATGGTTCCCCTGGCTGGTCCTGCTGTGTGGCTGCCTTGTTCTGTCGCTAAATTTGGGTGTGCGTCAATCACTGGGCCTGTTCATTCCCGACATGCTCAATGACACGGGCTGGAACGCGGCGACCTTTGGTCTGGCCTTTGCCATTCAGAATTTGATGTGGGGGATTTCTGCCCCGATCGCCGGGGCCATTGCCGATCGTTTCGGCACCACCCGCACCCTGATTGGCGGCGGTATCATTTACGCGCTTGGGCTTTATCTGATGGGCACATCAGGATCCCCTGGCGAGCTTCACCTTACCACCGGTTTCCTGATCGGTACCGGTGTTGGCATCACGAGCTTTCCGGTGGTCCTTGCCGCCATCAGCCGTGTTTTCAGCGCCGAAAAACGCAGCTTCGCACTCGGCCTGGCATCGGCGGGGGGCTCGGTCGGTCAGTTGGTCATGGCCCCGACCACCCAGGCGCTTAACAGTTCATTCGGCTATGCTGCAGCCCTTGTCATTCTGGCGGGCATTTCGATGCTGATCATCCCGGCGGCCTTTGCCATGACCGGCAAGGCCGAAGGCAACAGCCCGACAGCCACTCCCGACATGGGACCACAAGGATTGGTCGCAGCCTTCCACGAAGCCCGTAAACATCGTGGCTTCGCGCTTTTGAATGCCGGTTTCTTTGTCTGCGGGTTTCATATTGCCGTGATTGCAACCCACCTGCCGACCTTTACCGAGCTTTGCGGACTGCCGAGTTCTGTTGCCGCCGAAGGATTGGCACTTATTGGCCTGTTTAACATCATTGGTACGCTCACAGCAGGTTGGGCCGGGGGCAAATGGCGCAAGAAATACGGCCTGTCGTTTATTTACGGCATGCGTGCAATGGTCATTGTGATCTTTATCTTCTCGCCCAAAACATCTGAAACCATCTTGCTGTTTTCGGCATCCATGGGCGCGCTTTGGCTTTCGACCGTGCCGCTGACCAGTGGGTTGATCGCACAGGTGTTTGGTCCGCGCTATATGGCGACCCTGTTTGGCATTGTCATGCTGTCGCACCAGATCGGCGCGTTCTTTGGCGCATGGATGGGCGGGATTGTCTATGACATGACGGGTAATTTCGATGCCGTCTGGTGGGCGTCAGTCGCCCTTGGCGTCTTTGCCGCTGTGGTGCATTTGCCCATTGATGACAAGGAACTGCGCAGCACTGCCAAGGCATAACAAACGTGCAGACTTCCTCGATTTTAAAGCAGCGATCAGCACGCCCTGATCGCTGCTTTTTCATGGGCCTTTGCGTTCCCAAATTTCTGCGTTAAAACGCGGTCATGGACAAACCGATTTACATCACACCCGAAGGCCTTGACGCCCTTAAATCCGAACTCGACCACCTTTGGAAAAAGGAACGGCCAGAAGTCGTGGCTGTTGTCCATTGGGCTGCGGGCAATGGCGACCGTTCGGAAAACGGGGATTACATCTATGGTAAAAAGCGCCTGCGCGAAATTGACCGCCGCGTAAGATACCTCCGCAAGCGGATCGAAGATGCCGTGGTTGTCCGCGCCGAAGAACAACCCGATCACGCCCATATCTTCTTTGGCGCACAAGTCACCTATGTGAATGCCCGCGACGAAGAAAAAACCATCCGCATCGTTGGCGAAGACGAAGCCGACAGCCTTAATGGCAAAATCAGCTGGGTCTCCCCGGTTGCGCGTGCGCTTATGAAATCGGGTGTCGGCGATGTGGTTACCGTCCGAACACCTGCGGGCGAGGACGAGCTGGAAGTCCTTGAAATCAGCTACCCCGGCTGATCGCCCGAACCGCGCAGAGATCGTGCTAAACCGGGCCAAATTTGAATAACATGTTGATATCATGTACGCTTGCACTCTTCAGGACAGATGGAGAGCAAGAACATGGGGATCGAAAACCCACTTTTGAAGCGCGCCTATGCCCTGGCGGGGAACCGTGATGACATTCGCGCAGTCTATGCCGATTGGGCCGAAAGCTATGACGACGACACGCTTGTCGGCATGGGCTACGTCGCCCCGGCGATTGCTGCGGAAACACTGGCGGCTGAAATCACATCATCGGACCGGGTTCTGGATGCTGGATGTGGCACCGGACTTGTCGGCAAGGAACTGCATGACCAATGCGAACTGACGATTGATGGCATCGACCTTAGTACTGACATGCTTAAACAAGCCCGGCAAAAAGGCATTTATGATGCGCTTGAAACCGCCGATCTGACCCAAAAGCTTGATATCGAAGATGACGCCTATGACGGGGTGATCAGTGTTGGCGTGTTCACAAGCGGCCATGTTGGCCCAAGTGCGATGAACGAATTGGTCCGGGTGATCAAACCCGGCGCGCCGGCCGTCATTACCGTGCATGAAAAGGTCTGGGACAAGGACGGCTATGCTAAACACCTTGATCAGATGGAAGAAGACGGCATCGCCAAAGTCCGCGAAATCCGCGAGGCGCCGTATCACCAAAAAGAAGGCTACACCTGCAAGCTTTGCATTCTTGAAGCGGCCTGAGCACGTTCTCCCTACATCCGGCTTTTGACCCTGCGTGTTGGTTCGGCGACCTGCGGATCATCGGGCCAGTAATGTTTGGGATAGCGCCCCTTCATCTCGGCCTTGACCTGGGCATAGGACCCGTTCCAGAACCCGATCAAATCGCTTGTCACCTGAATGGGGCGTTGCGCCGGGCTAAGCAGATGCAACGTCACCGCGACCTTGCCATTTGCCACCATCGGCGTTTCGGTTGCGCCAAACATTTCCTGCATGCGCACCGGAAGGGCCGGTGTTTCACCGCTATAATCAATGCGGATGTTTGATCCCGTCGGCACCTGCCAATGGGTGGGCGCCAGACGATCCATTTCCTGTCGCTGGCTCCAGTCGATCCCGGCGAGCAAAGCCTCAGACAGGTTAATTTGTTTTAGCTGGCTGCGTTTGGTAATCCCGATCAGATAGGGTGCCACCCAATCTTCAAGCGATGTCAGCAGGCCGTCATCAGAAGCATCGGGCCAATGATCGCCATCCACCCGATGCAAGAACGCCAAGCGTTCACGCAGACCGTTCGCGGCCTTGTCCCACGGCAGGCAATGCAGGCCGAGCTTGCGGATGCCCTCGATCATGGCGGCTGCGATCGCGTCGGGATCGGCTTCGTCATGGGTGGCCTTTTCGTCCAGAACCAATGCGCCAATCCGGCGTTGCCAGCGGGCGGCCACCGCATCGCTTTGGCTATCCCAGAAAACCTCTGTGCCTTCGGAAATCTGATCGGCAAAATGGGTTTCAAGGGTGGCGCGCGCCACCGGGGCCGCAAGGTAAATCTTGGCTTCGCGTGCTTGCCCGTCCAGTTCCGCCACCGCGATATAGGGTTCGTTGGCAAGGCTGTCTTCGTTGGGCAAAACACCCCCGCGCCCACCTGACAGGCGATAACGCGCATCCGCACCTTTTCGCCGCTCGCCAATCCGGTCGGGATAGGCAAAGGCCAACAGCAAGCCGACCTCATCAGCGCGATCAACCTGTGCTGGATCAGATTTGCCGAGCCCCGCCTGTTTGGCAACCGTTGCCAGTCGCCGTGACAGTTGCTTGGCCGCAGCACCAATCATTTTTGGCGCATGGCCCTTTTGGATGGCGTCAATTCGCAGACGCAAATCCGCCCCACGCCCGCGCATGAAATCCCGGTCAGATAACAGCGCCGCCAAGGCACAGGCGACCACCTCAAGACCAAGCTGCGCCCCACGCAACATCATATGCGCCAAGCGCGGATGGACCGGCAATCCGGCCATGGCAGTGCCCATCGGCGTAATGCGGTTATCAGGATCAAGCGCCTCAAGTCCGCGCAGCACATCGCGCGCCTGATCGATCTTGGAGGCGTCCGGCAGATCAAGCCATGGCAGGGTTTCGGGATCGGTGACACCCCAGCGCGCCAGCTCAAGCGTCAGGGGGGCCAGATCGGCATCAGATATTTCCGGCGCGGTAAACGGCGGACGCGCACGCTGTTCATTTTCCGACCACAGGCGATAACACACGCCCGGCTCCAGTCGCCCGGCACGGCCGCGACGTTGCTCAGCGCTGGCTTGTGATGATTTCACCGTCACCAGCCGTGTCATGCCCGATGCCGGATCAAAGCGCGGCAAACGTTGCAAGCCGCTATCGACAACCACCCGGATGCCATCAATGGTCAATGACGTTTCAGCAATGGCGGTTGCCAGCACCACCTTGCGCTTGCCTGCGGGGGCGGGCTGGATCGCGATATCCTGTGCCTTGGCATCCATCGCACCATACAGCGGGGCAATGATGACATCCCCATCAACAGCCTCTTTTAACGCGCTTTCAACCCGGGTGATTTCGCCCTGCCCCGGCAGGAAGGCCAGGATCGACCCGTCTTCTTCGCGAAGGGCGGTTTTGATCGCCGCTGTCATCTCGGTATCAATGCGAATATTGCCCCATTTGTCGGGCTTGGGCGGGATGTATTGGGTCTTGACCGGGTACGCCCGGCCTTCGGATGTGATCAATAGGCAATCGCCCATAAGCGATGCAATCGGCCCGTCATCAAGGGTAGCGGACATCACGACAATGCGCAGGTCATCGCGGAGCGCCCCTTGGGTTTCAAGCGCAAGTGCCAAGCCCAGATCGGCATCAAGGGACCTTTCATGAAACTCATCAAAGATCACCGCACCGACCCCGGACAATTCAGGGTCATCCTGAATCATGCGCACCAGAATACCCTCGGTCACGACCTCGATCCTGGTATCAGACGAAACCTTGCTGTCAAACCGCACGCGATAGCCAACACGTGCGCCAACCGCCTCACCCAAAAGCTGCGCCATACGTCGGGCGGCGGCGCGTGCGGCCAGACGCCGTGGTTCCAGCATAATGATCTTCTGATCGCCCCGCCACGCAGCATCCAGCAACGCCAACGGCACCTTGGTCGTCTTGCCCGCGCCTGGCGGCGCTTGCAAAACGGCATTGGTGCCCACATCCAGCGCGGATGTCAGGTCCGGCAGAACGGCATCAATCGGCAGGGCGGGATAGGCGTTGGGCATCGGGGTCTTTCAGCTCGCAAATGATATGCCGGTTATTTCGCAAATCTGGCGAGGTGGCAAGGTTTGCAAGTTCTGCTAGGTCTGCTCCCCGTCAACGGTTGGACGGGGAGCTAAAATCAAACCACGTTCACCTGCAATCCGTTGCAGGGTTTTCAGCCCGCGCGTCAGATCATAAAGCGCTTCCATCTCACCGCGTGCTTTCATCTCTGCGGCGGCTTTGCGCGTGACGACATAAAGGGCGCGAAAGTCGGTATCAGATAATGCACGCAACGCGGCCTCCTTGACATTGCGCTCCGGGTCGGGATGGGCAAAGACAAGGGGCGTATCAGGGGCCAGAACCGGGCTGTTTGGGCGTTGATCCATCGCCATCGTTTCTATCACGATTGACAGTCCCCAGACCATCCAGGCCTGTGTCCAGCGCATATAGTTTCGCCGATCCGGCCCAAGCCGCCCGATGCCGGCAAAGAACACATCGCGTTCGGGATCAAACAGATTTTCTGCCGCCCATCGGGCAACCTTGACCGCCCCGTCCATATCGCCAAACCTGCACAGACTTGCCATGGCTTGGGCTACCGCATGAGCATCACGGTATCCGTCCTTATCGGCAAAACTGCGCGGCAAACCGTTGTGATCAAAGCAATGGCTGCGATAAAATCCCCATCCACACGCAAGGGCATCATCAAGCCCCACCATACCTGACGCCCGAAAGCGCCCCAGAAGATCAAGAATGTAGCCGGTATGAAACCCGTCAATGAAACCATGGTGGGCACGCGTGCCATAGGTCCAGCCACCATCGGATCGTTGCGCCCTTAAGACACGTGCCACCGCCTGTTCGGATTTTGCATTTGGCCCGATAATGCGCAGCAGGGCAAAACCCGCCCACAGACTGGCATTATGAATTTCAACGTCGGTGTGATCGAAATAGGCAAAGTAACTATCACGCCAAAGCGGACCGGCGATAAATTCCGCAGCCCGGATAAGGGCCGGATGATCCGCCAGTACGCCCGTTTCCATCAGCCCATCAACACCAAAGCTTGTGACAATCGCGTTGCTCTGATGGTGTTTGGCGTAAAACGCCCGTGCCTGCCAGGCAAACGGATAACCCCAACCACCATCCGGGTTTTGCAGCGCCAGCAGATCATCCCTGACATCAGCAAGCACAACACCCGTGCCCGCACCACTCAAAAGCGCAAGCGTTTTGGGATTTACCATATGCGGAATGCGGGCAGCCTTGCGCAAAACATCAGGCCCACGTTTGATCGCCTGCACCCAACACAGTCGCGCCAAGCCAAGCCGCCCAAGCCCGCTTGCCTGAAACAACCGGCTTTCAAGCCCGTCAAATGGGTCCGCCCCGGCAAAGCCATCGCGGGCCATGCGGGCCAGAACCCGGTCGCGTATG
The DNA here is from genome assembly GCF_000763295.1 of Thalassospira australica. GTDB lineage: Bacteria > Pseudomonadota > Alphaproteobacteria > Rhodospirillales > Thalassospiraceae > Thalassospira > Thalassospira australica. The sequence goes on from NZ_JRJE01000020.1 coordinate 190,547, forward strand.
TCGATCAAACCGGCTCTATCCATTTGCATCCCCCCCGGCGCACAGAAATCCCGGCCGCAATACCACAACAGATCAGATAATGCCCGTACGTCAGCGTATTATCCGTCACCATCGTCAACATAACCGAAAGCAACAGACACACCGAAAGGCGCACATGACGCACGGCCCAAAGCATTACAATCCATCCCAACAACCATAATACGGCCCCGACAATCCCGGTTTCAAACAGGATACGGAAATGGTCGTTATGCAACGCTCCGAACGACCCAAAAGATATGTGTGATGATAAAATCGCCTCAACCGCGCCTGCCCCGAAGCCAAACCATTGTTGCGCCATTGATGCCGCGCGCCAGAGTTCCCAGAACTCCTGCCAGAATGGAAAACGCCCGCTGCCATGAGTCAAAAACAGGCGTGGCAGATGATCAACCGCCGCCCATCCCAAAACGCCCACCGCACAAAGTGCAAACAACCATGTCAGCACACGTGAAAACCAAATAGCTCCCATAAGGTTGACCAGCATCGCCAAGACCGCAATCCGCGTCTGACTTAGCAACACGGCAATGCCCGCAGTCCCGCCAAGCCAGCGATGCCCGCGCCATTGCGCCACTGAACATAGCGCAAACAACCCCAGAAACAGGAACGGCTGGTTAAGCCGCATGCCGTCGTGCGTGACGTAAAAGGAACTCGAAAGAACCAAATAAACCACCAGAACCGGAACAATGATACGCAGGCAATCGCGCCCGATCACACACCCGGCCAAAAGCCCGACCGGCAACATCAAAAGATTGCCGACAAGGCGAAGCTTCTCGACCCCTACTCCACTGCCAACCACAATCACGGTGATAAGCCCCAGCAGGATCCCCCCGCCGATAAGCGCAGTTGGCGAAAACCTGAGCCCGCGTAAAAAGCCAAGCACCATGATCCCCCAGAACACAAGCAGGATCAGCTTCGCCATCATGCCGCCCGCCGCAATCAGCCAAAGCGAACCGCCCATCACCAGATTGCCCAAAAGAACCAACCAGATTGGAAGCACAATACCGTGCGACGCGGAGTGGCGGCTGTCAGCTGATATCCCCGCAATTGTTCCCCCTGTCATCGCGCATCACCCCGGCTGCATCGCGACGAACAGGCACGCATGAGGACATCCCCCATAAATTCGGGTATGCTGAAAGTCTTGTTTTCAAAGCAGGTTGATCGTTTCGGATGCTCAAGCTGGCGCAAATTTGTCTGATGGCTCAGATCATTCTGACCCCGCTGATGTTGGGTGGAGCGCGGCCGTGGGCATTGGCGGTTCTGGCGATGCTGACCGGGACCGGCATCCTTGCCGTTTGCATGCGCCCCGGTCCCGTGCGCGCAGCAGGTTACCTGCGCCATGCCTGGTTGTTTCTGGGCGCATTGATCGTCTGGTGCCTGATACAAAGCCTGCCGATCTGGCCGATACAATCTGATCCGTTCAAGGCGCCAATGATCGCGCTGATGCCAGATGGCTGGATGGACACGGCCATCTATCTGGTCTGGCTTGGCGGGCTTGTCACCCTGACGTCGCTGATCGGGCAAGCGTGCGGTCAGCACCTCGTAAACCTTGCAGCCTGCGCCATCGTGATCAGTTGCGCCCTTCAGGTTGCGCTGGCGGCCACATCCGCGCTGTTTGACTGGAACACAACATACTGGTTTGCCAAGCAGGCCCATCTGGGGGACTGGACCGGCAGTTTTGCCAACCGCAATGCCTTTGGCGCATTGATGGGGTTTGGCGTTCTTGCCTGTCTGTTTTTCTATGACCACAGCCCGGCGCAATCGGCTGGAAAGCGCCTTGATCGGTCGGGTGGCTGGTTGGCGCTTGCGATCCTGTTTGCCGCCGCCCTGATCCAAAGCCATTCGCGTCTGGCCTTTGTCATGATGCTGGTTGGGGGCATGGTCTTTGGCCTGCTGCGCACGGCCCCATACGCAAACTTTTCCAAACGCATGATCTTTGCCTGCTTGGGGGGACTTTTGGTAATCGGCCTTGCCACCCTGATCTCGCCAGAGCTTTTTGTACGCTTTTCCGATCTTTCGCGCGCCGATCTGATCCAGCGTGATGATCTTTGGCAGACAGCCCTTCTTGCCATCACAGATCGACCAATCACCGGATTTGGCCCGGATAGCATCACGCTTGCCCTTGGTCATTTTGCAACCCCGAAGCTGAACACACATGCCAACTGGTTTAGCAGCCATAACCTGTGGCTGGACGGGGCCATCATGTTTGGTGTTCCGATCATGCTGGGCATTGGTCTGGCATTAAGTGCGGCCATTAAAATCGTACTCAGAACCTGCCCCCACACCGCAAACCGCGCCCTTCTGATCGCGTTGTTTGCGATGACACTTCCTAGCACATTTGGCGACTGGGTCATGATCATTCCTGCCCTTACTCTGCCGGTGGTATTGCTGATGGTGGCAAGCTTTGAAGCCGGGCTTGCAGGGCAAGCGACAAGGCCCGAATACGGGGATCACGCGGTGCAATCACCCGCGCCTGATCAAGCAACCTTGCACTAGCCGCAAGGTCAGCCTGCGCAAGGTTGATGGCCTTTAACGTCAATAAAACCGGATCAAACGGATCAGAGACAAGTGCGTCTGCCAGCCCATCACGAACCTGTTGCCCATCACCGGAACCAAGGGCACGCACCAACCGTTGCGCACTTAGTTGCGCAGAAAAACCATCGGCATTTTCAAAGGCCGATGGTTTGTCATTGACCTGCGAGAAGGCGCGCACCTCTGAAAACAGGGCCACGCCCCCCGCTCCCAGCACCAAGCCCCCAATGACAAGCAGGACATATTTCATGACACCTGCCCGGTGTTCGCGGTTGGCGATATTCCCTTGCCATAAGCCACCCGCGGCTGCGCACCGTTTAAAACAATCCCTTCCGGGGCAATGCCCGCTGCACTCAACTGGTCAAGGGCGTGGGCAATATCCCGACGCTTGCTGTGGCCACACCGCAGGGCAAATAGCCTGACATCCGCCAAACCAAGTGCAACCACCCCATCCGCAACCGACAGGATCGGCGGTGTGTCAATAATCACATGATCAAACCGCGCCCGCAGGTGGGTGACAATTTCTGCCAACCGCCTGTCAATCAGGCCCGTGGCAATATGGCCAGGCACAGCCATGCGCGCCCCAAGGTAATAATATCCATCTTGCCCCTTTGCTGCGGTCAGAACGTCATCAAGCACCACATCACCTGACATCACTGCACTCAGATCCGGGCGCATTGCATCACCGATTTTAACGTGCGCAGGCAAAGCCGGATCATGCAGGTCCGCATCCAATACAATCACAGACGCCCCCAACCCGCCAAGCTTGTCGGCCAATGCGTGGGTGATGTGGCTTTTGCCATCTCCTGAAACCGGCGATGCAATTGCAATGACCTGCCCGGTTTGATCATCAGGTCTGTCGCCTTCACCACCTTGCGCCATAATGCGCATCAAGACGGCCAAATGCCCGGCTGCCTCCTCAAACGAAGAGGTTGTCTTGTTTGAGCCTGCCCCACCGCGGCGATCGGGGATGCGGGCAAACAACGGAACGCCAAGGTGGGGTTGCGGGTCAAAATCGTCATCAACGGTCTGATCAAAATAATGGCGCAATAATGCGGCAACAACTGCGGCAAAAAGCGCAACCATGATGGCCAGAACACTCAAGTGACGTTTGCTGGGGAACTCCGCCGCACGCGGCAACATCGCGGCGCGAATGATTTCGGCGTCGCCATGAAATGCGGCCAATGCCCGGCGCAGCGCCTGAACCCGCTGCCCAAGTTCCTGCAATTCAGTACGGGCCATGGCAACAGATCGCATCAATGCTGCCTGCCCTTGAACGCTTGTCGTGCGCGCGGCCATCCGATCCTGCCACTGATCACGCTGGGCAATGATCAGGTGTAATCTTTCCTCGGCCTCTTTGAGGGCGATATCCATACTGCCAGAAACGGTTTCTGCCGCCCGCGCAAGCGCCATGCGCGCATCGTCAAGCTCCTGCTTTTTGCCCTGCATGCGGGGGTGCCTGGGACCATATCGTTGATCAAGAACGGCAAATTCCTGCTTTTTGTCTTCAAGCTGTTCTGAAAGCTGCTGAACCGTTGGGTGGCCTACGACATCGGGGATCGCCAAAAGATCATCAAGGGTTTCTGCCGCCCTGCGGTTTTCACGGGCAAGACGCAGGGCCACGACCTCCTGCCCCAGTTTTTCGGCCTGCTCATCCAGGGCATAAATGCGATCAAGCATTCGGTTGCCCTCATCCGCATCAAGCATTCCGACCCTGCTTTGCGCCCGCGCCAGATCACCTTCAAGTACGGCCAGTTCACTTTGGGCAGCGTCAAACTGTGAAACGGCCTCCGTCAGTTGACGTCGGAGTGTGCGTTTTTGTTGGTTTTCACGGTGCCATACATAACTTTCGATAACCGCCTGCAACGCCTTTTGCGCTATTTCCGGCTGAGCCGCGCTAAAGCCAACCTCAATCACCGCTGCATTACCAACCCGGCTTGCATTCAGTCCCCCACGAAGGCGGGTGACCATGTCGGCTTCATCGGCAGGACGGTTTTCTTCAAAAGAAGGCTGCTTGAACACCGCCACCAATTGAGCAAACAAGCCGTCATCTGGCACCGACATCAGAGTAATACCTTCGCCGCGCAAGACCGATGCTGCTGCCTCAAGCGTCTGCTGGCTTTTAATCGCGGCAATCGCGGTTTCAATCTGTTGCGCGCTCAGAACGCCACGCGAAATTGCCCCATCATCAGTCCAGACACGGCCTGCAATTTGCGCGTCCAGCGACAAACCAATTTCCGCCACCGCACGATAGGTCCCCCGCCAATTGGCAACCAGGGCAAAAAGCAAAACAAGCGTGACAACAAAGCTCAGGATCGCAACACCACGCCGCTGCCAAACAATAATCACCAAATCGCGTAGAGACGGATCAAAACGTTCGGTTGCCTGACTGCTGACAGAACCGGTGGGCACATGGTTTTGCATCATCGCGGGCTTGCATCCTCAAGCTCCAGAATACCTTCAAGCTTTTGATAATCCTGCGCAGCCCAAAAAATGCTTCCGGTCTGGTTTCTGCGCGGGTCAACATCCAGAAACGAATATAGATTGTCCCATTCTGTTTCGGGTTGGCTGACGGGTTTGACGACCCCGACCTTTTCGCTTTGCACCGCACTTTCGGCGGATGTCGGTGTGTCAAAAAGCTCTGCGGGGCGGTTTGATGTCCCGCCAAACAACCGCCCGGCCAAATCGGGTGCAAAGCCTGCCACCAGACTTTGAAACTGATCGGGCCTTGGATGCATATCGGTTAACCCAAGCACGACACCGCCCAGAACCGTCTCAAGCAAAAAACGGCTCGCGCCGGTGTTGGCCAAAACCACATCAAACAGTCCCAGCACTATTTCAAGGTTTTCCTCGGTCACTTGCCAGTCGATGGCTGTGGCCTCGGCGTCAGTCTCCGGCGTGCGCGATAATATCCCCGCAACCAACTGATCAATTATCTGGCTCAGATCATTCGGGTCCTTGAGCTCGGTAATATTGGCTTCCAGCCACGAAATTGCTGATTGCTGATCCGTCAGTTCAAACCTGTCTGACGTGATCGTTTGTGCCTGCCCCTCCGCCGCGGCCCACATGATCGGCATCAATGCGCCAACCACGGCCAGTTTTCGCAGGATGCTGCGTATCCGTGCGCACTGCATCTTTGCAATTGTCGGCAATACCATTCGGGCAAATGCGCTTAGACCATGGGCATATCGCGGGATCATGTATCGCGGCTGGCAAGCAATGCGCCACAGGAACTCGATCCCCGTCCGTTGCCATATGATTGGCGCACGCTTTACCTCACCTGCCAGAACGTCAAACGCCCCGCCAACCCCCATGGCAAAACGGCATCCGGTTTGGGGAGCAAAGTGATCAACGAATATCTCCTTGCGTGGGGAAGGCAAGGCAACAAACAGGGCATCTGCCTTCGCCTGCGCGACACATTTCACAAGTTTTTGGTCATCCATCTCATAACCATGATGGGTCCCGGCAATGATCAGGCCGGGAAAACGCAGAGGCAATTCCACAGACAACCGATCAAGCACCTCTTGTCGGGCGCCCAGCAAAAAGACACGCACACGGTCATGGGCGAAATGCCCAAGCAGATCGGTCATAAGTTCAATGCCGGTCACCCGCTCTGGCACCTTGATCCCCATCATGCGTGCAGCCCAGACAATCCCCATACCATCGGCTGACAAGCAGTCCGCGCGCGCAAGCGCCCCAAACAAAGCGTCATTGCGCACCGCACCGGGCAGTTTTATGGCGTTTAAGGAATGCTGGCAAAAACAGGTGGGGGATCGGCGATCCGGTGACTTTGCAAGTGCGTTTCTGATATCGCTGCAAAGTTCAGGGCGGGTACGAACATCAAGAGACAGGCCAAAAAATTCCGATCTTTCTACTGTCTTGGCATTTCGCATTCCTGCCCCCATCCACGTCAATCTGAATGCCCCATTTAACCATAACACAGACTTTTCTGGATTTTCCCGTTTGTCGTTCGATGCTCAGGATCACATCCAGGGTCGATCAACAGGTCTGTATAATTGGTTGAAGGCAATGCTAACTTATGATTGATTTATCGACAACAACAGCATCCCAAGGTGATTGTCGCGGTGAAGGTGACATTACTGACCAACCTTGTGCCACCCTACCGAACAAATGCCTATGACGCGCTTCATCGCCGCGCTGTTTCGGCAGGTGGCGGCTTGCGGGTTATCTGTACCCAACAGGGCGAACCACAGCGAAACTGGCCCGCAACAACGGCGTCTTTCATGCGCGAAAGGCTTCCCGGGCTTCTGCTTCCACTAGGTGAAAACCGTACATTATCCATTCCTTTTGGGGTTACCCGCACCCTGCAAAAATCACCACCATCGGTTTTGATCCTTGCCGGGTTTGGTATCGCCCAATGGCAGGGGCAAAACTGGGCGCGTCAACGCAGGATTCCAACCATCTTGCAATTTGATGGCTGGGCAGGTTCCGATGATGCCTATACCAATCCTGTCAGGTGCAAGCTCCGTCAACACATGGTTGCCCGCGCTGATGGCTTCATTGCCGCAAGCACGCGCGGTGTGGCCTGGTTTGAACAGCAGGGAATACCAAACCAAAAGGTCGCAATTGCCCCCATCCCACCATCCTTTGAGGCCCCAGACGAAACCAATCTGAAGGATCGTGAAAACAGGCAATATGATTTGCTTTGGTGTGGGCGAACCACCAATTCAAAGGGCTTTGATCGCTTTATTGAAATCGTCGACAAACTTTCCAACCAAGGCATTACGGACAAAATCGCGATTGTTGGCAGCACCGACATCACAAACACCACACAGCTTGTATCTGCAATTGGGGTATCAGAACGAACCGACGTTTTTGGACAACTGCCCCCAGACCAACTTCCCGCAATCCTGAACAATGCCAAGCTATGCCTGTTTCCCAGCCGAAATGATGCATATGGCGTCGGTGTCATTGACGCCATAGCTTGTGGGGCCGTGGTTCTGGCAAGTTCGATGGTTGGCTGTGCACCCGATGTTCTGGAAAATTCCGAAATTCTACCGGTCGATAACGACAAGGCCTGGGTCACAGCATGCATCCGTCTGCTTTCTGATCCCGACCATTGGGAACAAACCCGCGAAATTCAGGCCGGAAAGATCAACTTTAATACGCCCACGCATCACGGGGCGGCAATGTGGGATGCCATCACGCACGCAACATGTGAAGTTTCGGAAAGCCGCAGATGGAACTGATCAAACCAAACGCGAGAACATCGACATCAGCACCATCGGTTTGGCTGATCAGCCGTATTGATCAAGCCAAAATACTCGCCAGTCATTTGAACGATCAACACAGACTGGCACGCTGGGACAGCTTTTGGCGCCATGACGGCACCGGCCCCATTCGCCCCAAATCACGACAGACTGATGCGCGTTTGTCTGATATTCCCGGTCGCCATCTGCTGCCTGACGTGCTTGGCAAAACAGCACAGAAACTGGGCCTGCTCGCGCCAAACCTTTACTCAGATGTTCCCTTGTCCATGCTGGCAGCCCTGCGCACACCCAAAGCCGACATTTTGCACGGACAGGGAAATTACAGCCTGCCCGCGATGCGCCGGGCAAAGGCACATGGCATGGTAACAATCTCAGATGTAACCGGCCAACTGGCAAAAATCCGTTGCCAACAGCTTGCCGCAGAATACGCCTGCCACAACCGGACATATCACGAAATATCAGCCTTTCTTGCCCGACGCCGCACACAGGAGGCACAGTTTGCCGATGCGGTATTCGCGCCATCTGACGCGGTGGCCGATGGTTTGCAGCGGTGCGGCGTCGCACCAGAAAAAATTCATCTTGTACCCTTCATCGCGCCGGGCTGTCAGGCGCTGCTTGATCGGCACCGCACCACGCATAATGACACGATCGTTCGGCTGTTTTATGTCGGCAACCTGTCACTGGCAAAAGGCATCGCGCATCTTTTGACCGCATGGAAAACCATCCGCGAAAAGTTCGGGTTACGTGTCGTACTGACCCTTGTTGGCCCGGCAAAATCCTGTGCCCGGGCAATGCTGTCAAACCTGCCGGACGGGGTCACATGGCAGGGGCCTTTGCCCCATCGAAAGGTCGCTGACCTGATGCTTGGATCGGATGTTTTCGTCTTTCCCAGCCTGAGCGAAGGCGCAAGCCTTGCAACCATGGAAGCCATGGCAGCGGGATGCGCGGTCGTTACCACCTTTGATGCCGGAAGCCCGGTAATCAATCACATAAGTGGGCTGATCGTGCCACCGCGTGATCCATCCTCGTTAGCAACCGCTGTCTCGGCCCTGATCGCTGATCCAACCATGCGCCAAAACATTGCACAAACGGCGCGGGACCAAATCGCCCGCGATCTTTTGCAAGGTTATGGCCAGCGTGTCGATCTGGCCCATGAAGCTGTTCTGTCGCGCCATGGTTAACAAGTTTCAAACCATACGATCTGGCCTCTATCCACTTTGGCTTATCGGTGCAAACCTGTCAGCCCGGCTGGGCGGCATGGTGATCCTTCTGATCATCGGGCATTCTTTTGCAGCCGAGGTGCTTGGCGAATACTTTAAGGCACTTGCGCTGATTGGTTTGGCGATCACCGCAACACAGGCAGGCAGCGGGCCGCTTCTGGTTCGCCTCGCCCAAAGCCGGTCATTTGTCAAAGCCCGTTTTCTTGTGATTTTGCGGCTTGTGATTGCGCTTGTTTCAACAGTCCTTGTCATCAAATACGCAGCCCAACCTTTGGGGCAATTCTGGCCCCTGATGCTTATGCCGTTTGCCTGTGCCCTTTCGCCGGACTGGATTGTGGCCGCCCAAACCAGATTTTCCAGATTGGGCCTGATTGCCGTTCTCGGACAAGTCACCGGTATCATGGTTGCCGTTTGGGCATCTGTCAGCCAATCACCTGATGCGCTTTATGGCATTGCACCGGCAATCTCGCTGGCAAGCCTTGTTTTTGCTTGTTTGTTTGCATTCAAGCGCACCGGAAACGATAGCGACCTCACTGTCCCTGCCCGCCATGGCGAGAACGCCGTTGGCCTTGTCGGGTTCACATTGCTGGCAGGGTTTCTGCCCAACCTTGATTTCGTTTTATTGGGCGCAGGAGACGACACATTGTTTCTCGCACAACGCGTTTTTCTACTTTGTGCGGGCCTGACTGCTGCGATTGCATCAACACTGTTTGCCAAACGTCAATCGGGACATTTGCGTGATTTCTGGCTGCTGATGCCAATGGCCTCGGTGTCCCTGATGCTTTTCTTCTGGCCTGAGGCCCTTGCGACATTGATCTATGGCGCACCATCCGATCTGCTGATCTCGGTCCTTCAGGCCGGTGCAGCATGGCCGATGCTGTTTGCGCTTTTGACACGGCAAATACTGATCTTGCAGGAAAAAACTGCGTTCAGGTTGGTCGGCTGGATATGCCTTGCACTGGCAATCATCACCGCATTTTCCATCCCCAACGTCGGCACCGCAACCGATGTCATGGTGCTGATTGAACTTCGCCTGGCGGTTTTGATGGTCATCCTGTCTGCCTGTCAGCGCTACGTGATCACCCGGCAGGTGACCGCATGAACCAACTGAAAACAACCATCCGCAATAACCAGCTTATTCACGGGCAGTTTGGTGACATCACCTTTGGTCCGTGGGGATTGGAATGTTCGGACCGGCATGCGTTTGTCACCCTTACCGATACCCCAAGAAACGTTCAGCGCAACGAAAATGTCTGGTTGCTTTCCGGCGGTCGGCTGCAAATTGACTACGCCACACAACAATCAGAAACCAACACACTTCATCTTCAGGTTCGCTTTCACGCCCTTGATGACATCCTGTTGCAAGATGGTGTGCTGCGCATGGTTTTTGACAAAACGGCCATCAAACACGGGGTCATTGACAACAAAACGATCCTTCATACCGATAGCGACAAATACCGCCTTCATCAAACCAACACGGTCAGGCTTGTCGGGCAGAACCACGCAACCATCACCGTCACCCTTGATCATGCCGAAGGTGCAGGGCGGTTTGATCCATATTTGTATCTTCGTGATCGGGCGGACCAGTGGATCATTCATGCACGTTTATTGCCGCGTAACCCGGTTGATCAGGTTTGGCTGCGCTGGGCCAATCGCTTTTTCACCGTCTCCGCCCCTGATCGCCTTGCCCAGTTATTATGGCGCATCACACCTGCCCAAAAGGCCCTTTGGCGATTGCGTGAACGCATGGGGCGAAACTGGCCGGAAATACAGGCCGTACCGCTTAACCGTCTTCAGCGTGGTCAATCATTGACGCTGGAGGTGACATGTCGCTTTCATTAGCCCAATATGATCTGACCACCCGTTGTCGTAAAATTTCCTGTCAAATTGCAGATGATTTAACAAGACGACAACAGGCAGACGGGACTTTTGCCCTGCCGGATTTCTATGCCAAGGCCTTTGCCATCAACCTTTGGACCCAGCTAGATCGAAATCGGTTTCACGCCAATATTGAACGCGCGCTAACCGCATTAAAGACGGAACCTCAGGACAGGGGGTATCACCGCGAATTCATTGAATATGCCTTCCGTGAAACGCCCGGACTGTCAGAAGAAACCATTGCAGGCGTTTTACGCAACGCACCCTCACAAAGCCCCGATGTTGCCAATTGGCAAATACTTGGTCTGATGAACCGCCAAAAGCGGGACGACGGGCTTGGCACAAAGCTTACCAACCTCGCGCATTTTGCATTGATCCGCTGTCGGTATTGGCGAAGCCCGCTATTTCTGGACCGTCCAAACTGCTTTTCGGCCCAGTATCATGCCTTTTGCGCTGCACTTCTGTCCGATAGCCCAAACAAACACCAACAACGCCTGGCCCGCACAGCAACCAAATTGCTTGCAGCCCTGAGTGGTACGCACGGATATGCAAATTTGACCGGGCGTGGTGCGGGGCAGAGTTTTGGCGCAGTCTGTGCGTTATATGCCCTGATCAAACATGGATATCAGGCCCCGGCAAACGCCATCCTTGATCGGATTGAAAAGGCCGTTTTCACCGATGCGGGATTACCACTTAATCTGCTGGCGGCAGCCCCACTGCCAGATGCACCCGGCCCGGCAAACCCCGAAACACCGGGATGGTACAACTACAACCGCCATGATGATTATCTTGCCTTTGCGGGATACTGGCTGTGTAAGGCAGCAAAACTTCCTATGCACGGGAAACATCCGTCCCCCGCAGGCACAGTTGAAACCACATCACACTTTGCGCATTTCTCATCCCGGCACTATCATGCGCAGATGGCGTTGCGGGGCAAACAGGTGTTTGACGTATCCGGTGCGCCAGTCATCGTTTCCGGTCAGGGAACTACTGCAAAACTTCTTCTTCCCCCCACGGGCGGAGAACAGGACGTACCAAGTCTCTATGACAAGGAATCGCATCCCCTACCCGCCATCGGTACAGATCATTTCGCACGCTTTCTTCGTACCAAACACACGGCCGACAACACGTTTGAAATTGCCTTTGAACTTCGTGGCATTGCAGGCACGCGAAAGATTGAGTTTCAGGATCATCAGGTCATCATAAGTGATGGCTTTCCCGATACATCAGGCCAATGCGCAGATCTTTTCCGTATCCTGTTTGATGGCAGAATTGATCTTATCCAAACTGCGGAACGCGTCATCATCTGCCCTGCCCTTGGCATACAGATGCATGCCAACACTGCGCTTCAGATTGATCATTCCCCAACCTTTAGCGCCGCGGGACCCGCGATGCGCGTAAGTGCGCCAAATGCCAACAAAGCCAAACTCGTGATCATCTGGGGAAAGCCCAATGCGTAAGCCGTTCACGATCATCACAACCGTGCATAATGGCGATGCACATCTGGTTGATTATTTTGATAATCTGGCATCAATCCTTGGCCCAAATGATCATGCAGTGATCGTTGATGACGGCTCAGAAAACCCGGTAGCCCTTCCTGATAGATTGCAGGATAAAACCACCATCACAGTGCTTCACCCCGGCAGGATTGGACGCGGTGCGGCACTTAACCTGGCACTTGAAAACAGCCCGATCGATCTGATCGCCATACAGGATATTGACGATGCGTCCCATCCCGATCGGTTTGATCATCAGGCCAAACATCTGACCGATCATCCCGGCGGGCTTGTTTTTGCCACGGCAACCTCTGACCCGTGGCGAGCGCGTTTTGGACATCTCCAGCACATCCCTGCTGCGCGGCTATATTTTGCCAATCCATTACATCATTCATCCCTTGCCATGCATCGGTCTGTCTGGGAACGCATTGGCGGGTATGACACCGATTTACCATGCTGTATCGACCTTGATTTCTATTTACGGGCCGTCACCGTCGGGCAAGCAAGGATTTGGCGTATTGGGACGCCTCTGATCACCCGCACGCTTGATCCGCAAAGCCGATATTTCTCCCGGATATCTGCTGATATCTACCAGCAAACACTTGCGATGGTGCTTGATCGCCACCGCATGCACCTGCCCCGATCGATTTGGCCCCTACTTGGCAAGCTGCGACGATTAAGCAGGGGGACGTTGTGACAAAAAACGCAAAAGTCGTTGCCATGGTTCAGCTCCCACCGCCGATGCATGGTGCCGCAAAAATGAACCAGCATGCTGTTGATGCCCTCTCAGCGCAGTTTGATCTTCAGGTGATTGAGATGCGCTTTGCCCGAACAGTGTCAGAGGTAAACCGCTTCTCGCTGCGCAAGCTTGCATTGGCGGTCTGGCTACTGATGCGGCTGGCCTGGAAGTTGCCACAGGCAAAGTCACTTTACATCTGCTTCGCGCCGTGTGGCTCCGCCTATTACCGCGACTGTCTTTATGTTCTGCTGGCAAAGCTTTTTCGCGTGCCGGTGATATTGCATCTTCATGGTCGTGGCCTGCCCAACATGCGAAAATCGCGATGGCAGAAACAATTCCAGCAACATGTTTTTCACCGACAGACCGTCATCCTGTTAGGCGAAAAATTGCGCCCGGAAGTCACCGAATTGACCTGTACCACCGTGATCATTCGCAACTGTCTGGAGGCTGGCTTATTTCTGCCTCAACGCACCGATCCATGGGCACCGCATCAGCCGGTCAGGCTTTTGTGGCTTTCCAATCTGTTTCGCTCCAAGGGCATCGAAACCCTGATTGCCGCATGTGCACTGCTGCGCGCCGAAGGCACAGATTGTCACCTGACCATTGCCGGTGATCATGGTGATATCTCCAAATCCGAACTAGATGCCTTGCTGGAAAGACACCAGATGCATGATGCCGCAAGCTGCATTGGTCCTGTCTCGCCAAATGAAAGGCAGGCTGCGCTTAAAAACACTGACCTGTTTGTTTTTCCCAGTACCTATGCCAATGAAGCTCAGCCACTTGTCGTGCTTGAAGCCATGGCTGCATCTGTTCCCGTGATCACCAGCACCATCGCGACACTGCCGGAATTTGTCCGTCCTAGAGAAACCGGCCAATTGTGCCCGCCAGACAACCCGGATTTGCTGGCAACGGCCATCTCAACGGCCATCAAGGCACCCGAGGAAACAACAATCATGCGGGATCAGGCATACCAAATGTGCCAACATGAGTTCCATCACGAACGTTTTGCCCGCGAACTGACAAAGCAGGTTTCCGATATCACTGGTCCGCCCTGAAACACGACTTCACTTTTGTGTTTTTCACACGCAAAATAGCTTTTGCTTGCCATCGCAAACAGGACGACGCCAATGGACCGCGACGCATTCAATGCCTTCTGCAAGTCCCTGCCCCACACCACCCATGTGGTGCAATGGGGTGGTGCTGATGTCTGGAAAGTGGGTGGTAAGGTTTTTGCCATTGGCGGCTGGACCAAGAACGAAACACTTGGCATTACCTTCAAGACATCGGAAATCGGCTATGAAGTTCTGAAAGATCAACCGGGTCTGCGCCCGGCACCCTATCTGGCATCACGCGGTATGAAGTGGATCCAGCATTATGACAAGCCGGGCCTAAGCGATGATGACCTGATGGACCATATCAAAAGCGCGCACCGCATCGTCGCCAAGGGTTTGACGAAAAAGCTGCAGCGCGCGCTTAATTTGTATCAGGACGAATAAAGGCTTCGCGTAAGGTCAGTGGCCTAGAGCCGCCAGAGATCAATACCCGCCGGAACACTGTCACGCGGTAACACTGCACGCACATCGGCAACAAAGCCCTTGCCGTCCTTAAGAAGACTGCTTACCAGCGGCCAGCCCTTGGCGACATATTCCTTGTGCGATACTGCCAAAACCAACGCGTCGGCTGGTTTCAGGTCATCATCCCCGCTCAGTTTCAAGCCTGCGAATTCGTGGGAGACTTCCGTGGCATCGGCATGGGCATCATGCACCTGCACCGTGATTCCGGCATCTTCGAGCGAGCGGATAATGTCAATCACGCGTGTATTGCGGATATCGGGCACATCTTCCTTGAATGTCAGACCAAGCACGGTGACGGTCGGTTTTTTGGTTGCCCCTTCACGCAGCAGTGCGCGAATAACCTTGTTGGCAACCACATCACCCATGCCATCATTCACGCGACGCCCAGCCAGAACCACCTGCGGGTAATAGCCAAGCTCTTCGGATTTATGCGTCAGGTAATAGGGATCAACACCAATGCAGTGTCCGCCGACAAGCCCCGGCGTGAATTTCAGGAAGTTCCACTTCGTCCCGGCAGCTTCAAGCACATCACGGGTATCGATACCCGCACGGTCAAAGATCAGCGACAGCTCGTTCATCAGCGCAATATTCAAATCACGCTGGGTATTTTCAATCACTTTCGCTGCCTCGGCGGCCTTGATGGTCGGCGCTTTGTGAACGCCTGCGGTAACAACACTTCCATAGACATCGGCAACGATATCAAGGGTCGCTGCGTCCTGCCCCGACACCACCTTGGTGATTGTCGTAAAGCGATGTTCGCGATCGCCCGGATTGATGCGTTCGGGCGAATATCCGACCGTGAAATCACGTCCGGCCTTCAGGCCTGAAAGCTTTTCAAGGATCGGCACACATTCTTCTTCGGTCGCGCCGGGGTAAACCGTGCTTTCGTAAACAACGATGTCGCCTTTTTTAAGGATGGCACCAACGGTTTTCGATGCCGAACGCAGCGGGGAAAGATCCGGACGGTTGGAGCTGTCAATCGGGGTTGGCACCGTGACGATGTGGAAATCAGCCTCGGCCAAATCCTTGGGATCATCGCTCAGCAAAAGATCTGCTGCGGCCAGTTCATGATCATCAACCTCACCGGTGGCATCATGCCCGTCTTTAAGCTGGGCAATCCGTGCGGTGTTGATGTCAAAGGCAACAGTGCGCCCAGTGGCTGTCCCGAATGCCACGGCAACCGGCAATCCAACATAACCCAACCCGATTACGGAAATCTTGCGTCCGTGGCTCATTACTCAATCCTACCAAAGATACACGTTTCTGACTTCTATCCAGCCTGCCAAAAACCGTCAACAAACGAGATCACAAAGAAACAGGGCACCGCATAACGGCAATGGCCTGTCTCTTATATCAGTACCCGGCCGGGCTTAGCCCTTCACGACGATATTAACCAGTTTCGGGGTCGGCTTGGCGACATAGATCACCTTGACGATCTGCATGCCTTCAAGGTGACGGGCAACGTTCTCGTCTGCCTTGGCAAGTGCTTCGACCGTTGCCTGATCAGCATCGGCTGCCACCATCACGGTGCCACGCTTTTTGCCATTGACCTGAACCGGAACTTCAAATTCGTCATCCTTGGCCTTTTCGGCATCGAATTCCGGCCAGTCAAACTTGATCACCGATTTCTTGGCACCGAATTCGTCCGCCGCCATCCGGCTCATAAGCTCCTCACCCAGATGCGGTGCAAACGGTGCGACCATGAGCGCCAAGGCCTTGGCATGTTCATCATGCACGGCATTTTGTTTGGTCAGCGCATTGGTCAACTCAATCAGGGCTGCAATCGCCGTATTAAGCCGCAAATCAGCAATATCGCCGGTCACCTTGGCAATTGTCTTGTGCAGAAGCGTTTCAATCTTGCCGTCCACCACGTCGGTGCGTTCCATCTGGGTCGTGACTTTCCAGACGTTGGACAGGAACCGCATCATGCCGACAATCGCATCGGACTGCCACGGTTTGGAGCTATCAAGCGGCCCCATATACATTTCATAGGTGCGGAACGTGTCGATGGTGTATTGATCGCAGATTTCCTCGGGCGGGATACCGTTTTTATAACGTTTGCCCATCTTGCCCGGAACAGTAATCAGCTGTTCATCCGTTTTGGCGTTGAACGGTACTTTCTTGCCATCGACATCGCGCATTTCAACATCATGGATGTCGACATAAACACCGCGCGCGTCGGTATAGGCATCAGCCGTGATCATGCCCTGGTTAAACAGCTTCTGGAACGGCTCGGGCGTGCTGACATAGCCAAGGTCAAACAGGACCTTGTGCCAGAACCGCGAATAGAGAAGATGCAGCACCGCGTGCTCCGCACCGCCAACATAAAGGTCAACAGCCCCCGGCTGTGCCTTGCCGTCCTTATCGGTGCTGTTTGCCCAATAGGCCGCCGCATCGTCTGATGCGAACTTGGCATCATTTTTGGCATCGAAATAACGCAGATAATACCAGCAGGACCCCGCCCAGTTCGGCATGGAGTTGGCATCACGTTTGAACGCGCGCACGTCATACTCGCCGCCATCATGGGCGTATTTTGATCCGACTTCGGCCTCCACCGGCAGAACCGAACCATCACCAAGGACAATCCCCGTCACTTCCATCCAGTCCTTGGCACGTGCGAGCGGCGGCTCCGGCTCGGAATTCGGGTCTTCGTTGGATTTCGGTTTGAAATCGGTCATTTCCGGCAGAACGACCGGAAGGGCGGCCTCGGCAATGCCGTGCACCTGATCGGTCTCAACGTCGAACAGAACCGGGAACGGCTCCCCCCAATAACGCTGACGCGAAAACAGCCAGTCACGCAGTTTATACTGCACGCGCCCGCGTCCAATGCCCTTGGCTTCCATCCATTCGATGATCTTGGCCTTGGCATCCGGGGTCGAAAGCCCGTTCAGCGAGACTTCGTCATTGGCGGAATTGATCGTCTCGCCAACCTCAACCTGGGCCAGCTTGAACGCGCCCGGCTCCGCCTCATAACGCGCAAGAAGCGTTGCCGCATCGCCATCAGCCAAATCTGCCGGGGCGTTGTCCTTAAGCCAAGCGTCTGACGGCTTGGTGGTTGCCTTGATCGGCAGACCGAATTTATGAGCAAATTCAAAGTCGCGCTGGTCGCCGGCGGGTACTGCCATGATCGCACCGGTGCCATAGCCCATCAGGACATAGTCCGCAATCCAGACCGGGATTTCTTCACCCGTGACCGGGTTGGTCGCATGCGCGCCAATAAACACCCCGGTCTTTTCGCGTTCGGCATCATCCTTGGCCGATACGGCCTTAAGCTCGGACGCCTCCGCACGATAGGCCGCAACCGCGTCCTTCTTATCATCCGCAAGCAGCTTGTCCACCAGCGGATGTTCCGGCGCCAGCACCATATAGGTCGCGCCAAAGATCGTATCCGGGCGGGTGGTGTAAACCGCGATTTTTTCGTCCGTACCGTCCACTGTTTTAACCGGGAAATTCACCCGCGCACCCACAGAACGGCCAATCCAGCCCTTCTGCATCTCGACGACGCCATTCGGCCAATCAAGCCCTTCAAGGTCGGTGACCAGACGATCGGCATAATCGGTAATGCGCAACATCCACTGTTTGAGCGGACGTTTATACACCGGATAATCACCACGTTCGGACTTGCCTTCGTTGGTGACTTCCTCGTTCGACAGAACCGTCCCCAGCATCGGGCACCAGTTAACCGGCACTTCATCGACATAGGCCAGACGCCCGCGATCAATCGCGCGATCAATTTCCTTGCCTTCGGCCTTGGTGCCCTCGCCAATCACGGATTTCGGCTGCGGCACGCCATCTTCATCCAAAAGCCACTCACCACTTTCCAAAAGCGGGCGCAGCTCGGCAATCGGGCGCGCACGGCCGGTGATGGTCTGATCTTGCGGGCCTTTCCATTCCACGGTCGGATCATAGAAGCTGTTAAACAGCTGCAGGAAAATCCATTGCGTCCATTTGTAATAATCCACATCGGTCGTGGCGAAACGGCGATGCGGATCATGGCCAAGGCCAATGACCTGAAGCTGACGCAGCATATTTTCGATATTGGCTTCGGTCGTGATGCGCGGATGCTGACCGGTCTGGATGGCGAACTGTTCGGCCGGCAGACCAAAGGCATCAAAGCCCATGGAATGCAAAACATTGTGGCCACGCATGCGCTCGAACCGCGCCTTTACATCCGTCGCGATATAGCCCAGCGGGTGCCCGATATGCAGGCCCACCCCGCTTGGATAGGGGAACATGTCCAGAATGACGCTTTTCTTTTTACTTGCGTCGAAATCCGCATCGCCGGGGTTGGGGGTACGATAGGTATCGTTTTCCCGCCAATAAGCCTGCCAGCGCTTTTCAAATTCCCGCGCACTTTCCTGATAGTTCGCCACGCTCAATCAACTCCTGCCTGTCGGGCCTTTGTCTGTTGGCATCGGGCGCATGCCATGGCGGCGCGCCTGCCAGATCAGATTGCCTGTCACAATAATCCTAAGCAGTGTTCATAAGCGCGCTTTGATCTGCGTGCAACATCAGATCGCGGGTTTTCAGCAGCAATTCCGTCAATTTTCCAAAGCCATCATGCAAAAAATGCACAGCCCGACCGCACAACAATCACCCCTGAATTGTACGACAACACTGGATTTTTCACCCAGGACATGCCATATTCAGCATAGTAATTTACCAAGTATCTGATTGCGCACGATATCCTTGTGCAACTTTGCTTGGCGAAAGTATCTGTTTTGATGATTTGAAACAGATACAGCTCTCAAAAGCTCTCGTCCAGGGAGGACGACTATGGATATCACCATTGGTGGCCTTACGTCCCAGCAATCCGGCGCCCAGTCCGGGGGATCCGTGCGCTCGGCGCAATCCTATTTACCGGGGCAAAGCGATTCTGAAAAAACCGGAAACAACGGCACGTCCGCCTTTGCGGCTGCGACGTCGGTTTCCCTGTCTTCGGAGTCTGCCAACCGCCTTTCAGCCGACAGCATCGTTGCCGCAATCAACGAAAGCCTGCAATCGACCGGCATTTCTGTTGAAAACGTTGATCCGGGCGAATACACGCCCGAAGCCGTTGCCGACCGCATTCTGGCCCGCGTTGGCGATCTGATCGCCACCAACGCCAGTTCCGAGGCCGAAGCCCGTGAAATCTTTGATCAGGCAAGCGAAGGCATTCAGGCCGGTCTTGAAGATGCGCGTGAAATCCTCGAAGGTCTTGATGCGCTCAATGACGAAATCAGCGGCAACATCAACGAGACTGAAGAACGCCTCAATGAAGGCCTTCAAAGCATCGAGCAGCGCCTGACCGAGCTGTTTAACAGCAGCGCATCAGAAGAAGCCACAACGCCGGAACGCGATGAGCAGGTCCTGCAATCGCAGGTCACCCAGACCGCACAGGCAAGTCAGGCTTATGCCGAAGCTGGCAGCAATGCCCAGCGTAATGCACCACGTTATGGCACGAACGGCTAACACCACAGATATTCTGAAGCATAAATCAGCTTACAAACCGGCAGCTTTGGCTGCCGGTTTTTTTTAACTGAAAAATTAGCCAATCAACCATCCCGCATCAGGATAGCCACCCACTTATCTCGTGCCATTCACGAATCTCTTGTGTTAGCATTGCGACTGCGAAGGAACAAAGACAGCCACCGAGTTGAAGTGAAAATTCTATTTCCCCCCTTGCGATACCTATCCTTTTGTATATGATGCCCTGCTAACTATGTGACGCAGGTTTGCGTTTCGCCGTCACCACACACCATAAAATACGTCAAAGCGAGCCCCCGCAACATGCGTAGACTAAAGCTAATCCTGATTATACTGGTATCGGTCGCGGCGATCCTGACGGCGTTTAACGTTTACGTCCGAACAGAATTAAACGGAACGGCATCGCAACAAGCCTCCACCCAAGTCAATGCAACCCTGCTTGGCTATGCTGATCAGCTTGAGCAACGCATTGTATTGTCCATCACAGTTCTGCAAGGACTGGCGGAAAAACTTGGCAAAGGGGACTATTCGGCTCGCGAAGGACATATCCTTTTAAAGCAGGCCACTGAAAGCCTTGAAATGGCACGGGTCATGGCCGTTGCTGACAGCACCGGTCAATTGGTAGTTTCGTCGCGGGGACCAACCCCACCAGACATCAACGTTAAAGACATTCCAAATGTCGCCTATTTCCTCAGCGGGGGCGACCGGCCCTGGTATTTCGGCGGTCCTGTTCTCAATAGTATCGACAATCAATGGCAAATTCTGTTTTCCGTCCCGATGCATGACGCCGATGGTACTTTGACCGGTGTAATTGCTGCGGTTATTACACCATCAGCGGTGATGGAGCCGTTTGGACGGATCATGTTGCCAGATGATCGACTGATACTGGTTAATTCACGCAACCAAACGGTTGGCGAAATTCCGTTTAGTGCCGACGACATCGGCAACAACAGCTCCTATTCGGCCGTACTCGGTCAGGCATTGGATACGGATGAAACGGTAACAACCAGAATCGACACAGAACATCAAGGCACCGTCATTGCGTCTGCCAGAACAATCGCGAACGAAACACTCGGGATTATTCTGACACGTCCGGAAAATGTGGCCTTGCAGGGATGGAAACTTTTCGAAGCTGCGGCACTTGTCGCATCAATCGGGCTTTTTGTTTTGGCCTCGATCTGCTGTTTGATTTTCTATCGCTACGATTCAATCCAGCGAAAACACATTCGACAGCTTTCGCTCTTAAACGACAAGATCAAAAAAGAATCCATCAAGGTCAATGAACTGGCCAAGGTGAAAACCGATTTTCTGGCGAATATGAGCCATGAAATCAGAACACCAATGAATGCGATCATCGGCCTGCTGCATCTACTGGGCTATACCAAGCTTACGACGGAGCAAAAGGAATATGTCCGCAAGATTTCTGATTCCGGGAAATTTTTGCTGGGCATCATTGATGATATCCTGACCTACTCGAAAATCGAGGCCGGTAAGGTCAATATCGAGAAAACCATTTTCTCGACCCATGAAATCATGGACTCGCTCTCGACCATCCTGTCGGTAAATTCGACCGGAAAGGATATCGAAGTTCTGATTTCAGTTGGCGAAAGTGTCCCGAAACATCTGATTGGTGATCCCTTCCGTCTGCAGCAGATTCTGATAAACATTGCCGGGAATGCCATCAAGTTCACCGAACGCGGCGAGGTACTTGTTGCGGTCGATATGACCCGCAAAAACGACAATAAGGTTGAACTGGAATTCCAGACCCGTGACAGCGGCATTGGCATGTCAGCTACGCAGGTCGACAACCTGTTCAAACCGTTCCTCCAGGCCGATACATCCACGACCCGAAAATTCGGCGGCACCGGACTTGGCCTGTCGATCTGCAAACGCCTGATCGACATCATGGAAGGGGATATTTCCGTCACAAGTACCGTTGGCGAAGGTACGACCTTTACCTTTACCCTGCCGTTTGAATTGCCGCAAAAAGGGCAGACCGCGGCAACCACGTCCCGCAGCGAAATGCGTGTTCTGGTCGTAGACGACAACACACTGGCCCGCGAGGTTATTGACAAAACCGCCCAGAATTTGGGCTGGACGACCCTAATTGCCAAATCCGGTGAAGAAGCTCTCGACATCGTCGAACAGAACTCTGCAGAAGGCAAAGCTTTCGACCTTATCCTGATGGACTGGAGAATGCCCGGTCTTGATGGCGTCGCCACCAGCGAGAAGATCCGAAACAGGCTTCCAGCCGATGAAATGCCGATTGTCGTCATGGTCACCGCCGCCGACAAAGACCAGTTGCTGCGTCATTCCTCGATTGAAAATGTCGATGGCATTGTTCTTAAGCCGGTAACGGAATCATCCCTGTTTAATGCCGTGATTTCGGCAAAAACCCCAGCTTCGTCAACAAACAAAGGTCACGAACTTGTACCGGAAAACGTAAAGCCGGATGGTGAACCCTGCCAATTGACCGGGATCCATATTCTTTTGGTTGAAGACAACTATATTAACCAGGATGTCGCAATCCATATCCTGGAAATGGAAGGTGCGTCTGTCACGCTTGCCGAGAATGGCCAAGTCGCGGTGAACAAGGTCGAAGATGACAGCAACAGTTTCGACGTCATCCTCATGGATCTTCAAATGCCGGTAATGGACGGCCTGACCGCGACATCGGAAATCCGTAACACATTGGGCAACACTGACATCCCGATCATTGCCCTGACGGCAGGCGTGTTTGATAGTGACCGCGAGAAATGCTTTGCCGCAGGCATGGATGGTTTCATCAGCAAACCATTCCGCCCCGCAGATATGGTCCGCCTGATCCTTTCCAAGGTTCCGGAACACGATAGAAAGACCCAAGCCCGCAATTCTGGGGCAAGCGACCAGCAGCCGTTCAAACCCACGGCAACCATTGAAAACACCCAAACCGCAAAAGACGATGCGACAATGAAGCCCGGCCCGGCAACCAATGCACCCGCATCAAGCCGCGGGCTTGTGATTGACCGGAAACAGGCACTCGAAATGCTTGGCGGAAATGAAGAGCTTTTCCAAACGCTGAGTGCGCATTTCATCGCATTGTATCAAAATGTTTATGATGACTTTGCAGCGGACGTGGAAAATCAGAATATCGAAGAACTCGGAAAACGTGCCCATAGCCTGAAAGGCGCAAGCGCATCAATTGGCGCGAACGCCCTGCAGTCTGTGTGTAGCGAACTCGAAAAACAGGCACAACTCAATGATCCGGATAATATCGACAGCCTGATGGCCGAACTAAAGACCGAAATTCGATCAGTTCTGCTGGAACTGGGCGGCGAAGATATCAACGCGGCAACAACCAAAGAAAACGCAGGCCCGTCAAGCGCGGCCCCGTCAAGCAACGCACTTGAAGAACTTCGGGCCGCGCTTGAAACCAACAACCTTGCAGCATTGCGCATGATTGATGACCATGCCGATGCCCTTATTTCCATAGTCGGCACAGATCAATTTGAATTGGCAAAATCACATATCGAAAAACTCGATTTTGCAAATGGATTGAAAATATTGCCTGAAAAAGCGGAATAACCCGAAGACATGAACACACCTCAGGCAGGTCGCATCCTTATTGTTGACGATGATCCAATCGTGATCCGCGTCCTGGCATCAGCGCTTGGCAACTACGCCACCCTGATGTTTGCAACCTCGGGCAGCGAAGCGTTGGAGATGATCAAACGTCATGATTTTGACGTCATCCTGCTTGACGCGACCCTGCCCGATCAAAGTGGGTATGATATCTGCAAAAAGATCAGTTCCCAGCTTGAAAATGACGGTGTGCAAGTCATCTTTGTCACCGGGCGGACGGAAATTGACGCAGAAACACGGGCGTTAAGCTATGGTGCCGTCGACTTCATTCGCAAACCTGTTAGCGTCCCTGTGGTTCAGGCACGGGTCAGAACGCATCTTACGCTGAAACAACGTACCGATCAGCTCAAGCTGCTCTCGCGTATCGATGGTCTTACGGGCGTGGCCAACCGTGGCGAATTTGAAGCCGTCTTAAAACGGGAATGGGCAACCGCCCGCCGTCAGCAAACCATGCTTTCATTAGTGTTTTTTGATATCGATCATTTCAAAAAGCTAAATGATACGCTTGGCCATCAGATCGGTGACGACCGTCTGCGTGCCGTTGCACAGTTACTTGCATCGGCGATTAGCCGGGGCAATGATCTTGTTGCACGTTATGGCGGCGAAGAATTTGTCATGCTCTTGCCCGGCGCACCGCTGTCGTGGGCGCAATCAATGGCCGAAACACTTGTCGGGAAAATTTACTCGGAAAATCTTCCCCATCCCAAAAGCCCCTTTGAACGCATAACACTAAGTGCCGGTGTCGCATGCGTTATGCCAGAAGACGATCAGTATGACTCCCTGATCGAAAAGGCCGATCAAGCCCTGTATAAGGCGAAAACCAAGGGACGCAACACAGTCGTCAGCTACACCCCCTGAGACAAACATCCAAGACCGAAACGTATCATGTTATATGTCGTTTCCTAATCTGATTGCACATACTTGGAGCGGGCAAACAGCATGTCGGAAAAACGCAATATATTGCTTATTGAGGACGAACTTGTCAGTCAGGCTCTGTTAACAGCAATCCTTCACAAAGAAGGGTATGACGTCTCGTCCGCGACCAATTATGACGATGCGCTCAAGGCATGGAAGACCACAGCTTTTGATCTGATCATTTCGGATTACTATCTCGAAGGCGAGAAAACCGGCGCCGACGTCATGCGCGATATCCGCACAGAAAACACGACCGTTCCTGCCATCGCACTGAGCCTTGCCGAAGATTCCAGCTCACTGGATGCAATCAATAATGCCGGTTTTAACTTTCACCTCAAGAAGCCGGTGGATATGAAGATTTTAACCGCCGCCTTGACGGCCTTGTTAAAAGACTGATGTGATTTCCCAAGCCAATACTCACGGCCAAGCCAACCAGCCCTGTTGCTGATATTTGGGGCACATTGCATCAATTCTCCGGTCATCCCCCCTCTATCTCAACACTCGAAACCAACATTTTGCCTGCCTACACTTAAGGTTAGGACAAAATATTTCATTTATTTTCAATTGCTTAAATATAAACTATACCTAATATTAGACGTTGCAAATAATCAAAACCTAAAGTAGAGTCCCCTGAACAAAAGCTCATGTAGAGCTTTGCATAAATTACCGCTTTCTATGTTCAGGCAGGACTGTGATATGGCGATAAACATCATTTCCAACCATGCGGCCAATATGGCCCAACGAAATCTGGCCGCCTCTCAGGCGGCAGCGACAAGATCGCTTGAAAAGCTTTCGGCTGGCGCACGGGTCTTGTCAGCGCGCGACGATGCCACATCCTATTCAATCGGCACACGCCTTAACGCGACACTCGAAAGCCTTAAAACAGCCGGTACCAATGTCGGACAAGCCAATTCGATGTTACAAATTGCCGATGGGGCGCTGGAAACAATTGATTCAATTCTGGTGCGTATGAATACGCTGGCATTGAAAGCAACGTCGGAAAATCTTGCACCGTCGCAATATGGCTTGCTCAATGAAGAGTTTACCCAGCTTCGCGATCAAATCACCCAGATCACCGCTTCAACCAATTTCAATGGCGTCCAGCTATTGGGGGATAACGTTTCCGTATCTTTTGATAAATCAGATCTGAAGGCGGGTGGTTCTGCCGATGCTTTGGCGATTGGCAACGGTTTCAGCAACATCGAAATAACCGATAACAGTTATTGGGCGACCGATGGCAACGACAACGGCCTTGGTGACAACCGTCTTTCCATCGATCTTGCGAAAGTTGGCAACAGGATAATGATGGTCAGCACCGCCGAGATTGACGGGGCGGCATCAGATTCAAGCCAAAGCATTGATGTAACCGACTATATCACCGGTGGTGCCAAGGAACTTGCGACGGGCGAAAGCACAACCCTGAGCTTTGCCGATGTTGGCGTTAAGGTCAGATTGAATGCGAATATCGCTACAACCATTGCCAACGCCCTTGCACAAGGATCAGATGGCGCTGGCGCAGATGGCAACACGGCCAACCAAATATTTGGCAGCACGCCGCTTGTTTCTGTTCTGGCAGATCAGGGGGAAAAACTTTCAGACAAGATTTCTTTTCAGATCGGCCCCAATAATGCCATGAGTGATCGCCTTGCGATTTCACTTGATCGGGTGGACCCGCACGCCCTGGGAACAGGTAGCAACGGGGCGGAAGAAAGCCTTGCTGATCTTGGCGGAAATGCCATTTCATCACCGGGGAATGCTAAAACCGCTCTCAAGGCGGTTGCACGTGCCATTGATGATTTGCAACGCGCACGATCCAATGTCGGCACCTATCAGAACCGTTTGGACTTTGCCACCAACTCCCTTTCCGCATCCGAGGAAAATGTGAAAGAGGCGCGCTCCAAACTGCTTGATCTTGATGTCGCCGCCGAAATGACAAACTTCATGTCCCATCAGCTTCTGATGGAATCCGGTGTGGCGATGCTCGCCCAAGCCAACCAACGCTCACAAGATTTGTTGCGGTATTTCGAACGCTAACGCGTTTTCATTTGCGATCCTGCAAAAAGCCCCGTGCCTAAGCATGGGGCTTTTGCCTTGCGCCCCGCCCCCTTAAAACTTCCCTTAAACAGCAGCGCATTTACCTCTATGGTCAGGACAACAGCACAAAGAAGAACAGGCTAGAATAGGCTAGAATAGGCTAGAACAGGGAAGCACGTTAAATATGACCACCCCACCCTCAACCACCTGGCACCACCTTTCCTCAGACTGGATCAATTGGGCGGATCGCCTTGCCCCCGCAGCCGAAAAAATCAACCGTCATATGCTTGAGGCCACTGACCTTGAAGGTCTGGCTGCATCCCGCAATGGCGCACCGCTTGACGTTCTTGATCTGGCATCCGGGGTCGGAGAACCGGCCTTTTCCTTTGCCCGCGCACTGGGTGGTAGCAGCCATAGTAGCGCTAACATCGCCGGAATTTCAGGCCATGTGACAGCAACCGATATCGTACCGGACATGTGCGATGGTTTGGCCGAACGCGCCGCCGAGGAAGAAATAGCCAACATCACCGCCCTTCCGGCCAATATGGAAAAGCTGCCCTTTTCCGATCAATCCTTTGATATTGTGTCGTGCCGGTTTGGTGTGATGTTTTGTGATGATCCCGATCTGGCGCTGCGTGAAGCCCATCGGGTTTTACGCCCCGGTGGGCGGGCGGTATTTATGGTGTGGGCGCCCTTGGTGGATAATCCGCTGTTTGCTGCCATGGATGCAATTCTGGGCAATATTCTTGGCATCGGGTTCGATCAGGCCGGGCTTGATCCGTTTTCGTTTGGCAATGTCGATCAATCCATGAACAGGCTTGAAGATGCCGGTTTTACCGGTATTGAGGCCACCAGCCACAACCCGGCCGGACGTATCCCCGAAACCGCAGCCTTCTGGAAGCCACAGATGGATATGCTGTTTGGCAATATCCTGCGCGATGCATCGGATATGGATATGGGTGCGATTAATGCAGCAATGTTTGAAACACTTTCGCCCTATATCGAGGACGGCCATTTTCAGGTTCCGATTTGTTTTCATGTGCTTAGCGCAAAACGCACCTGATCACGGCACTCTGAAAACCTTCTCGCAACGCCAAAACCAAGGAAATCCGCCCGCCTTCGCACAATAGGCTTGCGGATTTTTTCTTGCGTTTTTGCCAATGGCGTGGCAAATGCCCGCCTTGAAGCGATCATCGCTTCCCTGTCGTAGCACCAGGTTAAAAACACGAAAGACTAAACATCATGAAGACGATTGTCGTCTGCTCTGGCGGGCTGGATTCCGTCACGCTGGCCTATAAGGTCGCGCATGAGCACAGCTTGCATTCCCTGATTTCATTTGATTATGGCCAGCGCCATAAAAAGGAACTCGATTTCGCTGCCCGCACGGCGCGCGATCTTGGGGTCAAACATCACATTGTTGACCTGACCCCGGTTGGCGCCCTGTTGGGTGGGTCGTCGCTGACCAGCGATGATATCGACGTACCCGATGGCCATTACGCCGAAGAAACCATGCGCATCACTGTCGTCCCCAACCGCAATGCCATCATGCTGGCGGTTGCCTTTGGGGCAGCGGCCAGTGCCGGGGCCGATGCGGTCGCCGCAGCCGTACATGGTGGGGATCATTTCATCTATCCCGATTGCCGTCCGGATTTCATCAACGCCTTTCAGGCCATGCAGAACCACGCGCTTGAAGGGGTCAAGGACGTATCGCTTTATACCCCGTTTGTGAAGGTCTCCAAGGCCGATATCGCCGCCGAGGCAGGCCGACTGGGTGTGCCGATTAACCTGACATGGTCGTGCTATAAGGGAGGGGATACCCATTGCGGGCGCTGCGGCACCTGTGTTGAACGGCGCGAGGCACTTGAACTTGCACGCGTCAAGGACAGCACCGTCTATCAGGATCGCGATTACTGGAAACAGGCCCGTGCCGACCATATGGCGCGCAAACTAGGCCCCCCTGTCGAGCTCCAATAGCGCCGTAAAATAATCCTCATACAATTTCATTTGACGCCATGGATGCCCGCCTGCGCGGGCACGACGGATAAACGGTGAACCCGTGTGGTTTGGCACTGTCACCCGCGCGCAAGCCGGGACCTCCAATCCGCATGTACGGGGCCGTATAAATGGACAAATTCGAAAGACAACAGATGTTTACCATCACCAAGCAATTTGCCTTTTCCGCCAGCCACCAGTTGGCCGGGCTGGACGATGATCACCCGTGCGCGCGGCTGCATGGTCATAACTATATCGTTGAGGTGGAACTAAAAGGCGCCACCCTTGATGAACGCGGTTTTGTGCGCGACTACCGCGAACTTGGCCCGCTCAAGCGCCTGATTGATGATGAATTTGATCACCGCCACCTTAATGAGGTGCTGGGTCATGACCACCCCACAGCAGAACAGCTTGCGCTGTTTTTCTATGACTGGGCCCATGACCGCTGGCCCGAAGTCTCGGCCGTGCGTGTGTCGGAAACCCCGAAAACCTGGGCGGAATATCGCCCATGACGCACCACAACCCGCAACTGGCGCACAGCAAGGATCCCCGCGACAAAATCCGCATTTCGGAGATCTTTGGCCCGACCGTGCAGGGTGAAGGCACATTGATCGGCATGCCGACCGTGTTTGTCCGCACCGGGGGCTGTGATTTTCGCTGTTCCTGGTGTGATACGCTCTATGCGGTTGATCCGGCGTACCGTGCCGACTGGAAACCCATGAGTGCCGCCGACGTTCTGGCAGAGGTCAAAACACTTTCCGGCGGGAAGCCGATCCTGATCACGCTATCGGGCGGCAATCCGGCGATCCAGCCATTGGGCGACCTGATTGCCATGGGCAAGGATCAGGGGTTCACATTTGCGATTGAAACCCAGGGCAGCATTGCAAAGGACTGGTTTGCGGATCTGAACTTCCTGACCATCAGCCCGAAACCACCAAGCGCCTCGACCGATTTTGATGCAGATGCGCTTGCTGCGTGCATTGATGCCGCACAGGCCAATGGCATGCTTGAAGGTCCGGCGATCACACTTAAATTCCCGGTCTGTGATGAAGCCGATCTGATGTTCGCCGATTATGTGAGGAACCTTCACATTGGCATTCCCGTCTGCCTGCAACCGGTCAACACCACGCCTGCCGAACCGCACCCGGACGGGGCGAACGGAGTTGATATCGACGGGCTGACCGAACGGTATCGCTGGCTGGTTGATAGGGTCGCCAAACGCAAATGGTTTGATGTGCGCGTGCTGCCGCAATGGCATGTGCATGTCTGGGGCAATCTACGCGGGGTGTGATTGCACGGCCCGCATGAAAATATATTTTATACGAAATAGCTGATCCTTTTCAGAGAGATCGGCATTTCATGGCATGGGCCGCCCACCGCACAGATTGCTTTCCCTGTCGGCGCGCCCCATTTTCATATTGTGGCGCATTGTGCGCCATCTTATGGAAAGTTCACATCATGTCATTTCGCAGTTTTTCTGAAACGCAAGCGAACTCGGTAAAGAAACCAGACGCCAAACCGGCAACTGGCGCACCGATTGAGACACCCGCCCCAAAACCAGCGTCCGCAAACCCCGATGCGGCCCCAACCCCGCATCAGGGCGCGAACGACTGATTGTTCGGCTCGGAGGGGCACGCCCCTCCGACGCCTTGCGTCAGATACGGGCACACAGATCATTTAACCGATCTTTGCCGGGCCATTGCAGCTTCGCCTGACATGGACAAAGCTCTTTCCAAACAAATTATAACGGGGGTTACCCTGCGCCATGACCATTTCCCGAATGTCACAGAAAACGGTCACGTTCCAGCATCCGTTTCAGCTTCACGGGCGGGGTGAGATTTTCCCTGCCGGAAGCTACGTTGTTGATACGACCGAAGAACTTGTCGAAGGCGTTTCTTTCACCGTTTACCGTCGGGTTGCGACCCAGCTTCATATGAAAAGCAGACAGCACGGGATGCTGTATGATCGCCTTTTGGACATCAATCCGATTGATCTTGATTTTGCCCTTGTGCAGGACGCCGACCCTGACCGCCCGGCACATCACTGATCCCAATAACCAAAAACCAAAAAAGCCGAACAAACTTGGGATCAGGGCTTCTGGATTCTAGGATTTCAGGGGGGATTTGCACTTTTGCGACAACCTGACCATATAAAGGATGAGGCCTGTTTCACGTAAAACTGGCAAAACAGTCCTCATGTTGCTTCAGGGCATCTGCCCGCGACCATGACCTGACGCAGCGGGAACACGGGCCCTGTCAAACTGCCGGACCATGACGCGCGCTCCAGATACTGCGCTGAAACGTTCCGGTTGCTCGAAGGAGCCACGATTATGAGCATTACCCGAACAACACACCGCACGGTGACGTTCTTTCACCCGTTTCATTTGCCCGGGCATACCGGATTGCTTCCGGCCGGTGAATATGAAGTCGACACACTGGAAAAACTTGATCCCGACGCCCCCAGCCGGAGCTACATCAAGCTGGAATGTCACGTCCATCTCTGGTCGGTGAAGGAACCATCGGGCGGCGCAAAAACGCTTAAGGTTGACCCCGGCGCGCTTGAGGCGGCCATTGCACTTGATTCCGATCCCATGCGCGAAGAAGAACGCACCAAAATGATCAAATCCTTTGGCGGCACACCAACCGATGATGCCGCCTGATCGCCACAACATGATCGCGTCCCAACGATCCAAGGCCGCCTATGGCAACCAGATCAGCGGCACAAGCCACGCCTGATCCTGTAATAGTTTGATGCCTTCAAACACCGGTACCGCCACCAGAAACCAGCAGGCATCGCGAATGGTGGTCAGAAACAAACCAGGCTTGATCACAAGATCATTCTCATCACGCCACATCATCAGTTTTGGCCCAAACCGCGGCACGGCCTGACAATAGTCGTGAAACGCCGAACCAAACCGATCAGCCAGCATGGCTTCTTCATGTTCGACCACCATGCGAAACACCAGCCAGCACCCCAAACAAAACAGCCCGGCAATCACAAGGCTTCCTGTCTGCGCCCCGGCCCCAAATGCGCCCATAAAGCTGAACACATACAGCGGATTTCGACTGATCGAATAGGGCCCGCGTGTCACAAGTGCGGTTTTCTTGCGCCCGCCAATATAAAGCGCACACCAGCCCCGCCCCAGAATGCAAAGCGCAATGGCGATGATCCCGACCGCCTCGATGGCGTCGTGCCAATCATGGTCGCGATCAAGCCACGCGCGGGTAAAACAAACCAGACACAGCAAAACCAATACACCGATGCGCAACGTCCGTTTGCGTCGCTGTTGAATGCGTTGCAAATCCTTGCACGCCTTGTGGCTTTTTGTGACTTGGCTAGAAGCAGTGGCAAATGTCTGATGATGGTCCATAGCGGCCCCCAATGTTGAACTGGGGATAGCATCATCAATCATCCTGCCTTTGGCGTCCGATACTGTTGATCCGGTCGTGTGATTGGTATTTCGGACGGCTGATCTTGCCCGGTCGTGGCCTGCCTTGCCGCTTCGCGCACGGCACTTGGCGTTTCGCCGGTGATTTTCTTGAACGCCAGATTAAAGGTCGATTTCGAATTAAACCCAACGCTTAGCGCAATGTCCAAAATGGTCCGTTCGGGTTCCAGCACAAGAACCGAACGGGCTTCTGCCACCCGGGCAGCATTGACGAAATCAAAGAAGCTTTTACCGACATGATGGTTAAGCACATAGGAAAGCTGATTGGGTGTCACCCCGACCGCACGGGCAAGTTTTGGCAATGAGACCAATGGATCAAACAGGATATCACCGCGTGCCTCAATATCGTTAAGCTGTGAAAGCGCCCGTGTGACCCCGTCTTCATCAAGCAAGGGTCGAATTGGCCCCCCATTGGCAGCGGTTACTTGTCCGTTGGTGTCATTCTTTCCATCGTCAGAAGCCGACGACGCATCAGACATTCCACTGGATGTCTGTGCGACATCGTCATCGAAAGGCCAATCGGCCATGACAAACAACGCCGGCTGGGTGGCGATTTCATAGCTCATGGCAAACAGGATCAGCGCAAAGGCGATTTCTGTACCAAACATTTCGCCACTGTCGTTCTGATAAAGTCCGACAATCTTGCTGACAGCCAGTGTCATGAACATAAATGTCAAACAGCCAAGGATAACGCCAACCCACCGCTGCATGGCCTTGCGGTCTGCGCCAAGCTGTTCTTCGGTTTTGCGTAAATACCGCGATGCCACGCGCCAGACCAATGCCATATAAATGCAGGCTTGGACAAAAATTCCGCCCCAGCAGAAGCCCCCGACCAGATCGCGCACCTGATAGCCATCTACCCATAATACCGAGCGTCCCCCATCATGGGTAACCACCCAGGCGAGCAGGTTGAACACGACAAGCGGCAGGATGAAATGCCCCCAAGCACGGCCGCATGGATTGCCCGAAATTTCGCGGAAATAAAGATAAATCGCCGGTGCAATGGCGAAGTTCATCGGCCCAAAGATCAGATCAAGGACACCTCTGAGATCTGCGGCGACAAATTGTTCGAGAACGTCTTCGACCAGGTTAAGCGCGATGGCGGCAATAAACAGCATCATCCAGCGGTTGGCCGCAAAGGCACGTGCGCCTTCTGAT
The DNA here is from genome assembly GCF_000763295.1 of Thalassospira australica. GTDB lineage: Bacteria > Pseudomonadota > Alphaproteobacteria > Rhodospirillales > Thalassospiraceae > Thalassospira > Thalassospira australica. Next base: position 223,884 of record NZ_JRJE01000020.1, read on the forward strand.
CGCAGGACCAGACACAGAAATACCACCTGTACCAACCCGACCGCGGCAACCACGACACTTGCATAATCCATCCAACCGGTCATTCCGGCTTACTCCTGCTTTTATCCAATTATGACTTGGTCGGGCACAGCAGTGCCGTTCGGACCGCCTATATCGTTTCAATAGACACAATCGGACACAATCGGCGTCCGATTATGCACAGGCGGACGCATTGGCACGCTGTTTTTGTCAGCTTTCTCAATAACGAGCCATGGCGCAACGAGATCAGATTTCCTGATCACGATGTAACACAAAGCAACACAGGATCGTCCAAATAGAAATACCGTCACAAAAATTTCCACCATATTCGATTGACTATATCGAATTGATATATGATAGTCCGTCATATATCGGATTGATATAAACTCTTTGGCACCTTCCCCCGCCAAGGCGCGATCAATCCGGGGGAAACAAACAAGGATACTGGTCTGAACATGGATGTACGCACATTATGTCTGGGTGCCCTGATGGGCGGCGAGGCAACAGGATATGAAATCCGGAAAATGTTTGAGGATGGCACGTTCAGCCATTTTCAGATTGCGTCCCTTGGTTCGATCTATCCGGCCCTGACCAAGCTGACTCAGGACGGTCTGGTGACGTTCGTTGAACATGAACAGGAAAACCGGCCTGACAAAAAGATCTATCAACTGACTTCTGAAGGGCGCCGGTCTTTTTTGCGCACCCTATTGCAGACACGTCCGGGTGAAGACCGGTATCGGTCCGACATTCTGTTTATGCTGACCTTCGCAGAGGAAATGCCGCTTGAACTGACCGAAGCCCTGATTGACGAATTTGCTGCCCGCCATCAAATGATGAGCCAGCAAATTGACCCCGACAAGGACGACGGCACAGATGCACAGGGGTCGCGATGGCACGATGAAGATGGCAATCCGAAACCGGGATGCTGCTTTGTCGCCGGGTTGGGACAGGCAATGTGCGATGCGACGCTGAAGTTTATTCGTGAAAACAAACAGGGTCTTCTCGACCAATTGAAAAACTACAAAGCCAATAAATCTTGATCGGCATGAAAGACAGCATCGCCATAAGAGACGACGCTATGACGTGCCCGGGGTAACAAACGCTGTCCGGCAACGGAATATTTGAGGGAACAAGAAAATGAATGCTTCACGCCTGATTGCCATCCTTTTGGTTTTGGGGACCGTTGTATGGATCGGCAGTGCCTATTTTTCTGATGATGAAGCCACAGAACAGGCAGCGGCATCCGATGCGGAAACCGGTGATGCATCAGCGTCGTCAGAAAATGGCAACACCAAACCACATGCCAGCGTGCGCACCATCACCAGCCGGGCCGTTGATCATGTGGACCACCTGCGCATCACTGGACGTACCGAAGCCGTCATTTCCGTTGAAATCCGCGCCGAGACAGAAGCCCGCGTGATTGAAATCGGCGCGATCAAGGGGCAGGCCGTTCAGAAAGGCGACCTGATCGCACGCCTTGATGTTGGCGACCGGCAGGCACGCGTTGCCAAGGCACGCGCCCTTGTCGCGCAGCGTGAACTTGAACATACCGCAGCCGAAAGCCTGGCCGAAAAGAACTACCGCTCCAAAACCGGCGTTGCCCAGGCGCTTGCCCTTCTTGAAGAAGCCCGTGCCGATCTGACCATTGCACGCACCGAGCTTAACAACACTGAAATCCGCGCCCCGTTTGATGGCATCGTCGAAGACCGGCCAGCCGAAATCGGTGACCTTCTGTCAATTGGCGATCCGCTGGCGACCCTTATTCAGGCCGACCCGATGCTGGTTGTTGCCCATGTCCCCGAACATTCCATTCGCGCCATTGATCTTGGTCAGCTTGCCGAAGTGACCCTTTATGACGGCAGCACCCATAGCGGTATCGTGCGCTATACTGCGCGCGTTTCAGATAACGATACCCGCACGTTCCGGGTCGAAGTCGAAATGGAAAACACCGACCTTCGCATTCCTGATGGCATGACCGCCGAACTTGAAATCCCGATTGGCACCAAACGCGCCCATCAGGTGATGTCATCGGTACTTACACTCAATGACGAAGGCGAACTTGGGGTTCGTGCGATTGTTGACGACAACAAGGTTGATTTTCTGCCCGTTGAATTACAGGGCGGAACCCGTGACCATATCTGGATCGGTGGCCTGCCCGAAGAGTTCGAACTGATTGTGGTCGGTCATGACTGGGTCACGGAAGGTGCGACGGTGGAGGTTGTACACCTTGAAACCGACGAGAACGGTGAGCCGATTTACCGGGATGCAGATCAAAGCGATGATCACAGCACGGACACCACCACCCTTTCAGAAAAAACCGCGCAATAAGCGCGTGTCATGAGGAGATCAAAAAATGTCCCTGATTGATCACGCGCTGAACCGTTCGCGCACCGTTATACTGGTTCTGTTCCTGCTTCTGGTGACCGGCTGGGTTGGCTATAACACCATCCCGAAAGAAGCGGACCCGGATGTCCAGATCCCGGTTCTTTACGTCACCATGCATCATGACGGCATTTCACCCGAAGATGCAGAACGTCTGCTGTTGCGCCCGATGGAGCAGGAATTGCGATCCATCGAAGGTGTCAAGGAAATGAGCTCGCAGTCCTATCAGGACGGGGCATCTGTCACGCTTGAGTTCTATTCCGATGTCGAAATCGACGAAGCACTAGCCGATGTGCGCGAACGCGTCGATATCGCCAAATCCGAATTACCAGATGACACCGATGATCCCGAGGTTCACGAGGTCAACCTGTCTCTGTTCCCGGTTCTGGTTGTCACCCTTGCTGGTGATGTGCCCGAACGCGCATTGCTGCGCATCGCACGTGACCTGAAAGACGCCATCGAAGGGCTGCCTGCCGTCCTCGAAGCCAATCTGGCAGGGGATCGTGAAGAACTGGTCGAATTCATTATTGATCCGATGAAGATCGAAGCCTATCGCTTAAACGGGATCGATATTGTCACCCTGGTGCGCAATTCAAACTCACTTGTCGCCGCCGGTGCGGTTGATACAGGTAACGGCCGCTTTAACATCAAGGTCCCCGGCCTGTTTGAAAGTGTAAGCGACATTCTTGACATGCCGCTTCTGGTCGATGGGGATTCCGTGATCCGGTTCCGTGACATCGGCGATGTGCGCCGGACCTTCAAGGATGCCGAAAGTTTTGCCCGCCTGAACGGGGACCCGGCGATTGCCATCGAGGTTTCCAAACGTGTTGGCGAAAACATCATCGAAGTCATTGATGCCATCAAGGCCACCACAGCCGAAGCACAACAGGCCTTTCCCTCCAACCTGACGGTCAGCTATTCGCAGGACAAGTCATCAGACATCCGCACCATGCTGACCGATCTGCAAAACAGCGTGATCCTTGCGATCCTGCTGGTGATGGTGGTTGTGATCTGGGCGCTTGGCTGGCGGTCGGGCCTTTTGGTCGGACTTGCCATTCCCGGTTCTTTCCTGACAGCCATTCTTGTCCTTTGGGGATTGGGCATGACGGTTAATATCGTTGTGTTGTTCAGTCTTATTCTGGCTGTCGGGATGCTGGTTGATGGTGCGATTGTGGTCACGGAATATGCCGACCGCAAAATGATCGATGGCCTGCATCGCAGCAAGGCCTATCCGCTTGCGGCAAAACGCATGGCATTGCCGATCATTGCATCGACCGCGACCACATTGGCCGCCTTCCTGCCGCTGGCTTTCTGGCCCGATATCGTCGGCGAATTCATGAAGTTCCTGCCGATCACGGTGCTGTTCACATTAACCGCATCGCTTGCCATGGCCTTGATCTTTGTGCCGACCGTCGGTGCATGGTTCGGTAAACCGGGCAGTGCCAGCAACGAAAGCCTTCAGGCCATCGCCGCCGATCATGCCGATGACATCGAAAAGGTCAAAGGCGGCACAGGTTTGTATGTACGCATGCTTAAGGGGGCGTTGCGGTTCTATTGGATTGTCGTGCCTGCGGCCTTTGTCATCCTGATCACGGTTTGGGGAACGTTTGGCCAGCTCGGCAAAGGGGTGGAATTCTTCCCGTCTGTTGAACCGGAAGTCGCGGTTGTGCAGGTCCGCGCACGCGGGAACCTGTCTTATTATCAGCAAGACGATCTGCTGCGCGAAGTTGAAAACCGCATTCTGGCCCTTGATACCCATCATGAAGGCGAGAACTGGTTTGATACGGTCTATGCCCGTTCCGGTTCCGGTGCCGGGGGCAATGAGGCGGCCGAGGACGTTATCGGCGTCATTCAGCTTGAATATGCCGATTGGCAAGCCCGCCCCAAAGCCACCGAAATCGAAAAACGTATTCTGGCTGAAACCGCCGATCTGGCAGGTATTCGCATTGAAGTACGCGCACAAGAAGCCGGTCCGCCGCAAGGCAAGGACATTCAGATTCAGTTGCGGTCCTTCTATCCTGACCTTCTGGATGAAACAGCCACCACATTGGTAAACGGTCTGCAGGATATGGGGGGGCTTTATAACTTCGAAGACGGCAAGTCGCCCCCGGGCATTGATTGGGAATATACCGTTGATCGTGCGCAGGCGCTAAAATTCGGGGCCGACATCAACCAGATTGGCAATGTGGTCAAACTGGTGACCAACGGGATCAATTTTTCGACCTACCGCCCGGATGATTCCACCGAGGAAATCGACATTGTTGGCCGCTATCCGGCGAACTACCGATCCCTTGACGAGTTGCAAAACCTCAAGATCGTGACCGACAAAGGGCTTGTCCCGCTTGCCAACTTCATCAAACGCACACCGATCCCCAAAACCGGCACGCTGACCCGTGTCGACAGCCGCCGTGCACTGACTGTTAAGGCCGATGTGCAGGAAGGTGTTCTGGTGGATACCAAGCTTGGCGAAGTCAAAGAGTGGATGCAAACCCTTGAAATTGATCCGCGTGTATCGGTTGAATTCAAGGGGCAGGATGAAGAACAGCAAAAATCGGCCGAGTTCCTTCAGAATGCGTTTTCGGTCGCGCTGTTTATCATGTTCATCATTCTGGTCACCCAGTTTAACAGCATCTCGAGTTCGCTTCTGATCATGATCGCCATCATCATGTCGACTGCTGGCGTGTTCCTTGGTCTGATGATTACGGGGCAGGCCTTCTCGATTGTCATGAACGGGATCGGGATCGTTGCCTTGGCCGGTATTGTCGTGAACAACAATATCGTTCTGATTGACACGTTTGACCGGCTTAAACACACCGCCGGCAGTATCGAGGCCGCGATCCTGCAAACCGGCGCACAACGTTTGCGCCCGGTGATGCTGACCACGGTCACCACCATTCTAGGCCTTGTGCCCATGGTGCTTCAGATCAACATCGATTTTGCCCATCGCGCGGTAACGGTCGGCGCCCCATCCACACAGTGGTGGGTACAGCTTTCGACCTCGATCGCATTTGGTCTGGCATTCGCCACGGCCTTGACCCTGATCTTCACGCCTTGTGCCTTGATGATGCGTCACAAGTTAGGGGGCGGGTTGCGCAATCTGCGCCCGAAGATTGCAAAATTGTTCAATTCGATGATGTCACGCAACAAGCCACAGGCATCGAACTGACGAAATAGCCGCGCGACTTTTCCCCCGACCCCGCCGCGCGGTTATGCCGGCCCCCTTCACCGGGGGCCGGTTTTTTTGGCTATGAGTGAATTGGGCCTTAGGCTCAGGACCGGGTTAGTTGGACGACACAAAACCACCAATGGCCCAGATACGGTCATAGTCACCGCGACGCTTAAGGGCGTCCAGGGCATTGCGCAAACTGCGCACCACGATCTCATCTGTTGTCAGGCTGGCGGCAAGATACAGTTCGGTTGAAAGTTCAGGAACCTCGGCCACGACTTTCAAACGCATGTCATCAACCGCCAGCGCCTTCGCGCGATAGGGCAGCGACAGGGAGTCCCCCGCCACCAACTCGGCACGCCCGGCATACAACATGCGAATGGTCGCCTCTGCCGAGGGGGCCTTGACCACATCAAACCCCGCATTTTCAAGGTATTGCGCTTTTACATCACGCATTTGCCCGGCAACATGAAAGGCTTGAAGCCTGCGCCAGCTTTCCACTTCGGGCACATCATATCCATCAAGCGAGAACAATCGAACGTGATACGGGGCGACCGTCCCGATCCACTGAAACTGTTCTTCGCGGTCCGGACGCCGTGCGATGCTGAAAATCAGGGTATTGGGCATGCGCTTGGCTGTTTCATAGGCGCGCGCCCATGGCTCAACCCGAAGCAGGCATGTCAGTTCCGCCTCTTCACAAATACGGTGGACAATATCCACAGCAGGGCCGCTCGCCTGATCGGTGTCTTCTTGATAGACGACATAGGGCGGGAACGGCGTGGTCATGACAGTGATGTCACCAGCGGAACTTACCCCTGGCAAGAACCCTGCAACATATGCAATCAGTCCGGCAAGAACCGGCCCCAACACCACCTTTGATGGATAGTCCTGCATGTCAGTATCTCAAAAAGACATTATAATCTTCCAAGTATAGATTAAATCAAGTCTGTATCACGCGTAAATACACACTTTGCTAAGGGTTTTGGCCATATCGTAACCAAGAGTGCAGACCAAATAGAGAACAAGATCAGAAAACCGGGAATGGGAAAATGTAATGGCATGGCATTTACGGGCCGTTGCAAAATCATGGATAGCCGGAGCAATATTTGCTCTGACTTTTCTTGCATCCCTGGAAACAAAAGCTCAGACTTCCGGTGACAATACCACCATAATCTGGGCCATTCCCCCGCTTGCACCAGCATTCATCTGGCATGACAATACCCTTAAAGGTTACGCCGCAGACACCCAGGAATGGTTTACAAGCCGACTTCCAGATTACGCCCACAGCGTCCTTGAAGTGCCGCTTGCGCGGTTGTTGGCAGAAATGAAGAATGGTGCAGAAGGCGAACTACGCTGTTCGACAACCCTGATCCCCACAGCAGAACGGCGTGACTACATTGTTTTTGCCAAAACCGTCTTGCTGCATCTGCCAAATGCTGTTGTCATCCGCGCAGGAGAAGAAGGACGATTTGATCCTTTCCTGACCGTGGAAGGCCATGTCGATCTTGACCGTTTGCTGGCCACAGGTGATCTTCAAAGCGCTGTCCGCATCGGGCGGGCCTATGGCACGCGCATTGATACCGCGCTTGCCCGCCACCAGAACGCCGCACAGGTCATGACTGTCGCCGATGACACCAAATTCCTGCGCATGCTTGAGCTCAACCGGATTGACTGGACGCTCTATTTCCCGTCAGAGGCGGAATATTACCGCCGCGAGCAAACCCCAAACCTTGAAATCAATGCCCTGCCCGTGGCCGGCAACACCACCTTGCTTGAGGCCACCATTGGGTGCGCCAACACACCGGCCGGACAAAAAGCCATCGCAGAAATAAATGCCATCATCGATCAAAACCCGACCATGCCCTGGACGGATTTCTATGCCCGATGGCTTGGCCCGAACGACCGGGACTGGTTCTTTGCCGCACGCGATCAGTATATTAATTCCGATCATTTCGAAACGCGCCTTGAATATAATCCCGCGACAACCGGCACATCACAAAAGCAATAAGTATTTGCAATGCAACAAAACAATCCCCTTATAAGTAGTTGTAACACTAATTAGGGGATGGAGATTGCCGGAATGCTTCCGACAGGATTGCATCAAATACGCACGTTGGTCCGATACATATGCACATATGTGTTCGGGGCGATTGTGGGCATTGCAACGCTTGTGAACGCAACGGCACAAGGCGCAGAGCAACCTGAAGTCACATGGGCCGTGACACCTTTGCCACCTGCCATGCTTGAACGTGATGACGATATTGTCGGCTATGGCATTGATATCCTCGACTGGTTTTCTGACAGGCTGCCGGACTATCACCAGACCAAGGAAATTATCCCCCTGGCCCGGTTGCTAAAGACGCTGAGCGGACCGGGTACTTTTTGCGCGTTTGGCATGAACGCAACCCCCGAACGTCAGCAGTTCCTGCATTTCACCGATGTTGTCCAACCCCATTTGCCTGTCAGCCTGATTTTAGATGCATCGCGTTCAGATCAACTCAAAAACTATTTGAACACCGATGGGGATGTGGACCTTGAAAAACTGATCATCCACAGCAAGCTAAATGGCGTCTTGCGATCACAGCGTTCCTATGGCCCGGAAATTGATGCGATCCTGCGCCGGCATGTCGAAAATCCGCGGATCACCCATATCGGCAATGATGCCAATTTTTTGCAATTGATTGCACTTGGTCGAATGGACTGGACGCTGTATCTCCCGGCGGAAGCCGAATATTACCGCCGCACGAAAGTACCCGAAGGCGCGTTTTCAAGCTGGAACATTGCGGGGAATGATCAACTCATGCCCGCATCAATCGCATGCAGCAAAACACAAACCGGCAAAAACATTGTCGATGCGATTAATCTTCTGATGCAAAACCATCCGGAAATGCCGTGGACGGAATTCTATTCGTCCTCATTGTCGGCATCTGACCAGATCCGTTATCGAAAAGCGCTTAAGGACTATACCAATACACGCACCCCGGTTGCCCCGAACTAACTTCAACAGGTCGATGACATGGACACAAAAAAGGCCGGCATCACTGCCGACCTTTTGAAATGCTTGTCTTGCATCAGTTCTGATGGACGCGGTTCAATCCTTCGTGAGGATCGTCATCCGGTTCGCCGTCATCATCTTCTTCGTCAGCCTTGTCTTGATCCTGCTGGTTTTCAACCCCCATCCGGCGGTACGACCGATAGGACAGCGGCATGGTGATGAAATAGATCGCGGCAATCGCCGAAAGGGTCAGCCACGGCGATGACACCAGAAACGCAACCGACGCCCCGAATGCCAGCATCAGCGGCAGAACCCAGGCGCGCGGCACCTTGACCTTCTTGAAACTAAAGGTTGGCAGACGCGACACCATCAAGCACGCGATCAGAACACCATAAGGTGCGACGATATAGGGGCTGTCAAAGATACCTTCGCCAAACTGGAAGGTCAGAACAATCGGCCACATCGACAGGGCCGCTGCCGCCGGGGCCGGAACCCCGGTAAAGAAGCGATAGGCCCATGTCGGCAGTTCCGGCTCACCCAGCATCTGCGTGTTGAAACGTGCCAGACGCAACATCATGCAAACCGCAAACAGCAATGACAATGCCCAGCCGATCGAACCAAATTCATGCAGCGACCAGAAATACAGCATCATCGCCGGGGCAACGCCAAAGCAAACAAAATCCGAAAGGCTGTCAAGTTCAGCGCCAAAACGACTGGACGCATTAAGCATCCGGGCCAGTCGGCCATCAAGGCCATCAATAATCCCGGCAATCAGAATGGCGGCAACGGCGGCCTCCCAACGATCCTGCATCGCAAAGCGGATCGAGGTCAGACCGGCACACATCCCCATCATCGTCGCCACATTGGGCACCAGCCGTGTTAACGACAGTGCCTTGAAGCGACGGGGACGACGGGTTGGTTCGATGCCGCCTGCCATTATCGGATCTCCCCGACTGCGGCGTCCTTGTCCTTGACCGAAACATCGGCCAGCACGGTTTCACCAGCAATCGTGGTTTGCCCGACAATCACGTTGGGCGACACACCTTCGGGCAGATACACATCAACGCGTGAGCCGAACCGAATAAGACCAAAACGCTCACCTGCCTTAAGCAGGGAACCGGTGCCGACATCACACAGGATGCGTCGTGCCACAAGACCTGCAATCTGGACCACACCAAACTCGCGGCCTTCCTTGTCACGCACCAGAAGGATCTGGCGTTCGTTATTGTCGGACGCCTTATCAAGTTCTGCGTTAACGAATTTGCCCGGCACGTAAGCCTCGCCGACAATCTCGCCATTGACCGGGCAGCGGTTCACATGGACGTTAAACACGTTCATGAAAATCGATACGCGGGTGCGCGGGGTTTTGTCGTCAAGCTCAAGTTCCTTGGGCAGTGGCGCCTGCGAAATCATGCAAACACGGCCATCGGCCGGTGAAATCACCAGATTTTCATCGGTGGGCGTAATACGATCCGGGTCGCGGAAGAAATACGCGCACCAAAGTGTCAGGATCACGCCGATCCAGCCCAGCGGTTCCGCAATCAGGAACAAGCCCACAGTGACCGCCGCAAAGATTGCAACGAATTTCCAGCCTTCCGGGTTGATCGGCACAAGAACGGATTTCAAAGTCTTTTTTCCCTGGTTGCCATGGTTGGGCGCATCAATTTGGTAACATGTCTATTGTGCGGGCGCGTTCTTAGCATCTGGTTGATATAAATGCCAACGCAACCCTCGATAAACTGTTTGCCCCAAACATAGGTCCCAATCCTAAAAAAAGGGGCAGACCACGTTTAACACGTGAACTGCCCCCGGAAAAGAAAAGTGATGTTTACTGAGGGGTTTCCTCGTTGGGCAGAGCAAATATCTGCCCCGGATAAATCAGATCAGGATCGCGAATCTGATTGCGATTCTGATGATAGATCACCCAATACTTCAGGCCTTCGCCGTAGGTGCGCCGTGCAATCCGCCACAGGCTGTTGCCCGGCTGAACGACATAGCGTGACCCAGGCTCAAGAATTTCATCCGGATTTGCCCGTTCGAACGGAATTTCAACACGTGCGGTCACGGTGCCCGTTTCATCAATCTGGTCGGCGCGCATGGTGTAATTGCCCGGCTCGATCGGTTCACCAATCGTAAGCGACCAGTTGCCGTTTTGATCGGCAGGCGCGGACCCAACCGGTTTGTTATCAAGATAAATCTGAACCGTGTGATCCATGTCGGCCTTGCCAGACATCGCAACGCGACCCTCGGTGTCATAATCGACAATATCAATCGACAAACGCGGCAGTTGGGCTGCGGGTTCGGCTTCTGCCGTGCCCTGCTGCTCGGTCACTGTGGCCATTTCCGGCGCGGTTTCCGGGGCAACCTTCGGAGCAGGCCCCTGCATGACAGTCGCGGCACCATTGCCTTCGGACGGTACCTTAAGCGCTATGATCGGCTGCTTTTCGGTTTTTGGTTCTGGCGATGCTTCGTCTGCCGGATCAGCAGAAGATGCGGTTTCATCCTTGGCGATGACTTCTGATGACGCGCCGTTTTCGGCAACCGACGGGGTTGCTTCTTCTTCAGGGATCAGCACAACAACCTTGTCATCGGCCTTGGCGACCTTGCCGGTCTCGTCTTCGGACTCAAGGGACAGTTCGCGATCACCGCTTGCCAGTGGTTTGTTGGGCAAGACCACCCATTCACCACGTTCGTCCGCCGTTGCCTCGCCGATGACCTCTTCCCCATCGGTGATACGCACCGTGCTGTTGGGTTCGGCACGCCCTGCGATCACCGCGTTGCCATCCGGGCCAATGCGCACAACGTCAAACGTTGGGTTGGTGATTTTCGGCGCGGCGGATTCCGGCTCCGGGGCCGGTTCGGTTGGCGTGGTTTCAGTGGTGGCCGCAGGCGTCTGAGTTGCCACCGGTGCGGTTTCTTCGTCCGCACTTTTGGTCAGCATGTAATTCAGCGCAATCGCGGCAATAATAAGTACAACGCCGACAATGACGAGGATATAGGGTCGCTTCACCGGAAATACCCTTTAACGATGTTTATGTTTTTAGGGGCAGCCCCTAACGATCACACTCAAAGCACGGAAATTGCTTGCCAAATTCCCCTCAAACAATCCGCCCGAGCACGTTAATTAGAAACTTGTACTACTTTCAGCTTACAGTTTCCATAACGTAACGAACAAACGATACCGCGCAACCGTTAGGTAAAGATGAAGAGAATCAGGCGACAAGCCGGAAGTCAACCTTCGCGCTAGGCGCGGGCGGCCATTTCCGCCCCGACATAGGCAACCAGGGCCGCCATGATCAGCGGCAGGGCCAAAACCCCGACCCTGATGGCACTGCCCAACAAAGCCGCCTGTGGCAGGTTATCGGTTGGCAAATGCGCTGAAAGTCTGGTCGCAGCGGGCCTGCCAGACACCACAAAAAGCAATACCGCATAGGCAACGCAAGAAGCCGGATTCATGATCATTGCACTTGCTGCGGCGGCCATCAAGGCACCGACACCCCCCAACCAAACCGTCGCGCGATATTGCGGTGCCGCCTTTTCTGAGACCAGCGCAACAATCAGCGCACTCCAAAGTGCTGCCAAAAACACAACATGGTCCGTCAGGCCAAACATATGCCCGACAATCCCCTGCCCCAAGGCAAGTGTCATTAGCACGGCAACCGGGCCGGGCTTTGCAAGGTCGCCCGGCTCAAGGGCAGCGGGTTTTGCTGATTTCGCTTTGGCGGTTTTTGGCTTTTTGCCCTTGGTTGGCTTGGCCAAGGCGTCCTCGTCTTCGGAAAAATTCGGGCGCGTTACCCACAGGAAGCAGCCCCCAACAACCAGGAATGCTACCCATGCGATGATCTGGATCATACCGGGGTGATAGGAAAGCCCCGTGATCGGCGCTGCCAGAACCAGCCACGCGCCAAGAACCAATAATACTGCCGCGACGCTCATGCAAACACGCGCCGACAGCCGGGAAAAATCCAAAATCGCCCCGCATACGCCCCCCAGCACAAGCATCAAAAGCGGCGAACCAACGCCGCCGCGTGCTGTTTCGGGCAATCCGATGGCCGCCGGGACAGCAACCGCAACCGCCGGGATCACGGCCCCAAGAACCAGCCGGCGTGCAACCGCACGATCCAGACCAAGCCAAAGTGCCAACATCAGAACACCGGCAATAATGCCCGAGATCAAAATGGCGAGAATAAACGGACTGTCGACAAACACGTTGGGCGATCCTGCCTTCTTTTTATTTCCAAAATGCGCAGCAAACCGCGCCGGGTACAAATAGGTTCTGCCCTTACCCTTCCCACAATCAGGTTCAGAACTTGTTAACCCTCCGGGTTTTTGGCCGGGTTTTTGGGCGGGTTTTAAACGGGAGCAACTCTTAATATCCCTGTGTTACACAGGCGATTGGCAATATTGCGGCCAAATTCGAACAGAATACGGCGATGTGTCACGGAAATTTAAATGCTGCCTTGCGGAAAAGACTGCCCTGCGAAGGGTTTGTTCGGCTATGGTCAGTTCCAGTACGGGTGTGCTGTTTGCAAAACAGTGCCCCGCTACCTGCGCAACAACAAAGAAAAGGCAGGTCGCCATGACAAATGTAAAATCTATCTGTGTCTTCTGCGGTGCGTCTGACGGCAAAAACCCGCAACACATGGAAAACGCCATCGCCTTTGGCAAGATGATGGCAGAACGCGACATCACCCTGATCTATGGCGGTGGCCGTATTGGTCTGATGGGGGCAGTTGCTAATGGCGCCATGCAAAACGGCGGCACGGTCGTCGGCATTATTCCGGCCCACCTTGATGACATCGAAGTTGGTCATACCGGCTTGTCCGAACTGATCGTGTGCAAATCCATGCATGAACGCAAAGTCGAGATGTTCAAACGGTCCGATGCCTTTGTCACCCTTGCCGGCGGCCTTGGCAGCCTTGATGAAGCCTTTGAGGCCATGACGTTGCGCCAGCTTGGCATTCATGACAAACCGATGGTGTTTCTTAATGCGCTTGGCTATTGGGACAAGTGCTTTGACATGATTGATAGCATCATTGACGAAGGGTTCGCCCGCGAAAGCCACAAGAACCTTTATACGGTTGCCGATACGCTTGAGCAGGTTTTTGAACAGCTTGCCGCCGAACCGGCGCCGAAATTCGACCCACGCGAAAAGCTTTTCTGATCCAAGCACGATCAAAGAACTAAATCCCGGCCAGACTGATCTGGTCGGGATTTTTTTTATGCCTGTCGTACGCAGGGCAAACCATACGCGTCGATCTGAATGAAATTTGTCAGACGAGTTCGCAGGTCGGTTTGGTTGTGATTTTTGCCATGCGTTGATCAAACTCATCGGCCAGATCGGCAAGCGTCACAGATGCAAATTTATCAATCAGCAACTGTTCGGCGGCATCAAACGCACTACCAAGCGCAGAATTAACCGCCTGTTCGACCAGACATTCGGGATGGTCCACGGCAACACTGATGGCAAAAAGTTCCGGATTGCCAAGGGCACGATGGATATCAAGCATGGTAATTTCCGACAAGGGCCGCGTCAGCACCCATCCGCCGCCATGCCCCTTTTCCGAATGCACATATCCGCCGTCGCGAAGCCCTGCCATGGTCCGACGCACCACCACCGGGTTTGTGCCGAGCATCTGGGCAATCCGATCAGATGTCGCAGCACCATCGATCCGGTCCATGTGAATAAGAACGTGCAACATGCGCGAAAGCCGACTGTCACGGCGCATTTCAAACTCCCGGTGCGGATGTGATTTCCTGCCATACGTACCATCTGGCACATCTCGCAACAACAAAAGTTTCGAAATCCTTTGACGCAGCGATATCATGATACTTATAAAGTTACATGAAACTATTTATTCGCCGATGAGGAACGAACATGTCAGAAAATCTGCCTTCTGCCGCCACACCGCCTGCAACCGGCAAACACAAATATGATGTCGCCATTATCGGGGCGGGCTTTGCCGGTCTTTCGGCGGCCATGCAGCTTGCACGGGCGCGGCGCAATATATGTGTGATTGATGCCGGAGAACCGCGTAACCGGTTTGCCACCACCGCCCACGGATTTTTAGGGCACGATGGCAAAACACCAGACGAAATCCGCAGCACGGCCATTGATCAGTTGTGTCGCTATGACACGGTTGATTTTCGCAACGGGCTGGTTACCCAGGCCATGGCCTGCACCCTGCGCGATGCATCCGATCCGCTATTTGGCCTGAAACTGGCCGATGGCAGTGCACTTGAAGCAAGGCGCATCATTCTGGCCACAGGTGTTCGCGATCAATTACCTGAAATTCCCGGCCTTGCCGAACGTTGGGGCGAAACGGTTTTGCATTGTCCTTATTGTCACGGCTATGAGATCCGCGATAGCCAGATCGGCGTCCTTGCGACCACGCCCGCATCCAGCCATCAGGCCATGATGCTGCCCGATTGGGGACCGACCACCTATTTCAGCCAATCCGAACATATCCCCGATGATGATATGCTTTTGGCCATGCGGGCACGCGGCATTACCATCGAAGATAGCCCGGTTGTTGAAGTTCTGGGCACGGCACCGGCTATTGATGGTGTCAGGCTGGCCGATGGGCGCACCCTGCCCATTCAAACCATTTTCGCCGGCCCCAGCGTTTCGATGCCAACCCCTGTTGCCGACATGTTGGAATGTCAGTTTGACGAAGGACCGCAGGGGTCCTTCATTACCGTTAGTCCCACACAGGAAACCAGTGTGCCCGGCGTATTTGCCGCCGGGGATGCGGCCACTGCACGCCATAATGCAACACTGGCATCGGCCGCAGGGGTCATGGCCGGATTTGGCGCCCACCAATCGCTTGTTTTTCGGTAACGCGACGCTGGCAATCGGCATGGCCGCAAATGTATGGATTCGCCGACAAAGCCCCAAAAATCCGGGCAAGACCCCCGAATTCATAGACAACCCATCAGGTTGTCCACATCCCGACAGGTACCGCGACACGTTATGTGCGCGGTGCTTTTGTTACAGCCTCATGCAAATCGCGATGTTCAAACGCACATTTCAGTGCCGAACAGATGGTAACCCCTTGTATTTCGCCACTTTTGGTACTGTTCGAACATTCATATGAATGTAATGCAGCTGCAACTTTAATGACAACGAATGCTCGTATGATCGTTTTCATGTTCAAAGCAACAAATTGAACGATCAAATGAATATTTCGACACGACAACGCGACATCATCGACATTCTGCGCCGCGACAGCTTTGTTTCCATCGACAAACTGGCGGAGCATTTTGACGTCACCCCGCAAACCGTCCGACGTGACGTCAATATGCTGAGCGACGCCAACCTTGTGCGCCGTCGCCATGGCGGAGTTGAATATGCCGGTGAACCGGGCATGAACCTGTCTTATGACAGCCGTCAGGTCACCAACATTGCCGCCAAACATGCCATATCGCTTCATGTCGCCAGCCTGATCCCTGATGGGGCGTCGATCCTGATCGGCATTGGCAGCACGCTTGAACTGGTCGCGCTTAATCTGGTCGATCACCGCAACCTGACAGTAATTACCAACAATATGAATGCCGCCATGGCGCTGGGCAACAATACCGGCAACCGTATTGTCATTCCCGGCGGCACATTGCGCCTGCCTGATCGGGACGTCATCAGCCCGGAAGCCGAGGCAATGTTTAACAACTACAAGGTCGATTACGGCCTGTTTGGCGTTGGCGGGATCGAACCGGACGGCACCCTGACCGATTTTGATCATCGCGAAGTATCGCTCCGTCAGGCCATCGCAAACAATTGTCGCAATTCCATCCTTGTCGCCGACCAATCCAAGTTCGGCCGTCCCGCCCCCGCCAAGGGCGGTCACATCACCGACCCGGACATGATCGTTGTTGATGGCGCACCCGGCAGGGCTTTTGACCCGCTGTTTGATCGCCATGACGTTCGCGCGCGCCTGCAAATTGTAAAAAGCGAAAACATCGAATGACTGCCCAGATGACAGACACGTCACCCTTTATTCAAATCAATGCCGTTTCGCGCGTTTTTAACGGTGGCAGCGGCGTTCACGACCTGTCGCTTGATATTCCGCGCGGCAGCTTCGTTGTTCTGCTGGGCCCGTCAGGCTGCGGCAAATCCACGACCCTGCGCCTGATCGCCGGTTTGGAAACAGCCGATCAGGGCCGCATCATCATTGATGGCAAGGATGTCACCAACACCCCGCCGTCCAAACGTGGTCTGTCGATGGTGTTTCAATCCTATGCCCTGTTTCCGCATCTGAGCGTTGCGGAAAACATCGTCTTTGGTCTGAAGGTGCGCAAAACCCAAAAGGCGGAAATCGCATCGCGCCTGACCGAGGCGCTTCGTGTCACCGGCCTAGAAGGGTTTGAAGACCGCAAACCGGCCCAATTGTCAGGCGGACAACGTCAGCGCGTTGCACTCGCACGTGCAATTGTTGCCGGTCATCCGCTGTGCCTGATGGATGAGCCGTTATCAAACCTTGATGCCAAACTGCGCCATGCGGTGCGCAAGGACATCCGTGATCTGCAACAACGTCTTGACATCACGGTGGTTTATGTCACCCACGATCAGACCGAAGCCATGAGCATGGCCGATATCGTGATCCTGATGAAGGATGGCCGGATCGAACAGGTCGGCAATCCCGCCGACCTTTATCTGAAACCTGCCACCGCCTTTGCCGCCGGTTTTGTCGGAAGCCCGCCCATGACGCTTTTGCCGGCAACCGCCTTGCCGCAGGACGTTATCCCCAAGGAACTGGATGCATCACGCCTGACCTTCGGCATACGCCCCGAAGACTTGATGCTCAGCACCAAGCCCGATGCGCAGCCATGGGGCATGCGCGCCACGGTCACAGGCAGTGAATTTTTGGGCGCAGAAACATTTGTCTTTGTCGCGATCCCGGGAAAACACGGCGAAACAGGCGATGCTACCGCCCGCCTTTCCGGACGCGTAGAAATTTCGCCCGGGACGGAAGTCTCGCTCAGTTGGTCTGGCGCTGCGGCCCACTGGTTTGACGGCGAAGACGGTCATCGTCTGACAGTGACGGGACCCGATATCGCGGCGCGCGAAACCACAACCACCATCGCAACAGACACTGCATTTTCGACACTTTAACAGGGAACTTTTGTCCATGCGTAACATCGTAACCAGTGCCGCTTTTGCGGCCGGATTGATGGCAACGGCGGGAAACCCGGCCTTTGCTGCTACTGAGCTGACCATGTATTACCCGATCGCTGTTGGCGGCCCGCTGACCAACGTGATTGACGGCATGATCGACGGGTTCGAAGCAGAAAACCCGGATGTCAAAGTCAATGCCATCTATGCCGGTAACTATGACGACACCCGCCTGCGCGCTGTTTCCGCAATCAAAAGCGGCGACCCGGCACAGCTTTCGGTGATGTTCTCGATCGATGTTTACGACCTGATCGAACAGGACCTGATTGTTCCGTTTGATGATGTGGTCGAAACCGCAGAAGACAAGGAATGGCTGAAAGGCTTCTACCCGGCGCTGATGGCCAATGGTGATGTGGATGGCAAGACCTGGGGCATCCCGTTCCAGCGTTCGACCATTGTCATGTACTACAACAAGGACATGTTCCGCGAAGCCGGTCTTGATCCGGAAATGCCGCCGCAGACCTGGGAAGAACTGGTTTCGACCGGCAAGGCGCTGTCAAAAGACGGCAAATGGGGCCTGATGGTTCCGTCGACCGGTTATCCGTACTGGATGTTCCAGTGCTTTGCCATTCAGAACGGCAAGGAACTGATGAGCGGCGATGGTACCGAAACCTATTTCGATGATCCTGCCGTTGTCGAGGCACTCGAATTCTGGCGCGGTCTTGCGACCGAAGAAAAAATCATGCCCGAAGGCACGATTGAATGGGGCACGCTCCGTCAGGCCTTTGTTCAGGGACAGACCGCAATGATGTGGCATTCGACCGGCAACCTGTCGGCGGTCAAGCGCGAAGCCAAATTTGACTTCGGCGTTGCCATGCTGCCCAAACACAAACAGCCCGGCTCGCCGACCGGTGGTGGCAACTTCTATCTGTTCAAGGATTCAACCGACGAACAGAAAGAAGCATCCCTTGCGCTAATCAAATACATGACCGCACCGGAACGTGCTGCAGAATGGTCGATTGCAACCGGTTATGTTGGTGTGACGCCAGATGCCTATGAAACCGATGCGCTGAAATCCTACGTCGCGGACTTCCCGCCAGCACTCGTCGCGCGTGATCAGCTTGAAGTTTCCGTTGCGGAATTCTCGACCTATGACACAGCACGCGTCCGCGAAGGTCTGAACAATGCCATTCAGGCGGCCCTGACCGGTGAAAAGACGCCTAAAGAGGCCCTTGGCGATGCACAGGCCGAAGCCAACCGTCTTCTTCGGGCCTTCCACTAAGGGTACCCGATCTGCACGCCGAAGCGGGATTATCCCCGCTTCGGCACCTTTCTGTTTGTGACTTTCATTGATGCCTTTACCTCAGGACGTGCCGACCATGAACGAAATGGCCCGACTTCAAAAACGCAAGCTGGCACTTTATGGCTGGATGTTGGCGGCACCGGCATTGGCGCTGATGAGTTTGTTTGCCTTTTACCCGGCCATCGCGACCTTTTGGCACAGCCTGTTTACCCGTGGCACGTCGCGCCGCCCGTCGGTCTTTGCCGGGTTTGAAAATTATGGCGATCTGTTTGCCGATCCGACCTTTTGGACGGTGGCGACCAACAACCTGATTTATGCCGGTGTCACCATCCCGGTTTCGATCATCTTTGCGCTGATCATGGCGCTTTGGGCCAATGCGCATATCCCGGCCCGGTCGTTTGTTCGTAGTGCCTATTTCACACCGACCATCCTGCCGATGATTGCCGCGGCCAATTTGTGGCTGTTTTTCTATACCCCGGACCTTGGCGTGATCGATCAGATTACCGGCTTTTTCGGGGCCTCACCGACCAACTGGCTGGGGCAGCCCGAAACGGCATTGGCATCAGTGATCATTGTGACGATCTGGAAAGAAGCCGGGTTCTTCATGATCTTCTACCTCGCAGCCCTTCAGACCATCCCGCCGGATTTGCGCGAAGCCGCCCGGATTGAGGGGGCCGGTCGCTGGACCTATACGCGGCGCGTGTTGTTGCCGCTTTTGATGCCGACCACGATCTTTGTCTTTGTTAACGCGATGATCAATTCGGTCAAGCTGATCGACCATCTGTTCATCCTGACCAAGGGCGGGCCGAACAATGCCTCCAAACTGATCCTGTACTGGATCTGGGAAATGGCATTTGCCTATTTCGACAGCCCGCATGCCGCTGCCATGACCATTCTTGTCCTGCTGGTGCTTGGCCTTGTTGCCGTCGCGCAGTTCCGACTGGTTGAAAAACGGACCCATTACCGATGAATAGCGCCATGACCGCCGTTTCAAACAAACGCACCCTGCCCGACCTCGACAAGGTGCTTGATACCATCGGGGCCTGGACGCTTGCGATTGTCTGGATTTCGCCGCTGCTGTTTGCCGCATGGGCGGCGTTGCAACCATCGGGCACGGCCCTTGGTCTGGATTTTTCCAACCCGTTGACGTTCGAGAACTTTACCTATGTCTGGGGGGCGGTGACATGGGGCGAATATTTCACCAACACGGTTATTCTCGTCACCCTTATCCTTGCCGGGCAGCTGGTGCTGTGCACATTGGCCGGGTTTGCCTTTGCCCGGTTTGAATTCAAAGGCCGCAATACGGTCTTTATCCTCGTGCTGTTGCAGCTTTTCATCCTGCCCGAAGTTCTGATCGTCGAAAACTATGCCATCGTTTCCAAGCTTGGCCTGTTTGACACCGCCCTTGGCATTGGTCTGCCTTACATGGCCAGTGCGTTTGGCATTTTCCTGTTAAGGCAGGCGTTCAAATCGGTACCCGTCGAGCTTGAAGAAGCTGCACGGATTGAGGGATGTGGCTGGATGGGTGTTTTGTGGAAGGTTTATGTGCCTGCGGCCAAGCCGGTTTATCTGGCCTATGCGCTGGTGTCGGTTGCCACCCACTGGAACAATTTCCTCTGGCCGTTAATTGTCACCAATTCACCGGAAACACGGCCACTTACAGTCGGCTTGTCACTGTTTGGCGCGCCGGAAACCGGGGTGGATATTTCGGTCATCAGTGCGGCCACCATCATGACCATCGCCCCGCTTTTGATCGCGTTTCTGATTTTCCAGCGCCAGTTCATTCAGGCTTTCTTGCGTGCCGGTATCCGCTAAACCCGAAATTCCGGTGTTACCAGGTTGTGTCCAGCACATCGAAAAGCGCCGATATCGTTGGCGTTTCCTTGCGCCGCTCGGTTGTGATCAGGCTAAGACAGGCCGGGATAGAAACTGAATTGCACACGCCAAGACCAAAGGTCTGCTTTTCATGCAGGGCAATTGAATCACGACACAGGCTAAGCCCCACGCCAGAACGCACCATTTCAAGCATCGAGGCTTCCTGATCAACCAAGGCCACTGAATTTTGCGTACAGTTGAACTGATCAAAAATGCGTTTAAGCAGCCGGGAATGCACCGATGCCTCTGTCGTGCCAATCCATGGTAGTTTGGCCAAGGTTGTCCAATCAGCATTTTCAACCCGGCTTTCCCATCCCACCGGGGCAATCACCCGATAGTTAAAATCGGCAAGCTTTACGGCGTGAATGGGGTCAGATGTTTCCGCCGAAATGTCACCGGCGATATCAGGCCCGCTTAGATAAAACCCGGCGTCGATCTGATTGCGCCGCACCCCGATCAGCATATCGCCACTAACACCGTGAACCAGTTCTGTCTCGATATCGGGAAAATCTGTGCGCAACTGGCTTAGCATCCGGCCAAGACGGATGAATTCCGGATCAACGATTGTGCCAATGCGAAGCTTCCCGCTGACACTGCCGGCACGCTGGCGGGCACTGCGGCGAAAGTCATCCATGGCGTCAAGAACCTGTTCGGCCTTTGTCAGCAATGCCTGACCGTCCAGCGTGATTTGCAAGCCGGTCGAGGTGCGCTTGAACAGGGTGATTTCCGTTTCTTCGCCAAGACGCTTGATCTGATGACTGATGGCCGGTTGCGTCAGATTAAGCACCGAGGCTGCACGCGAAACGCTGCCCTCCCGTGCAACGGTGACAAAAGCCAGCAGCATGTTGATGTTCGAAAAACGGGTCATATAAATAATACTAATATTGCTATTCGTATTTTGTCATTAGATTTGTGCGCCCGTTCAACCTTTAATGAAAACTCGGTGTCGGCATTGAATGAAGCCCGCTTGAAACACGACAGATCAAGCGATCATCAGAACCGCATATGCAGGCCTTCAATGTAACTGCCCGTTTGGGCCAACCACCAAACCAATAAAAGGGATGAAGGGAAGCGCATCACCATGACCACAAACATTGAAAAATTCGATTATGTCGTCATCGGGGCCGGTACGGCGGGCAGTCTGCTTGCCAACCGACTAAGCGCGAACGTCAATAACAATGTGCTTTTGCTTGAGGCCGGCAAGGCAGACAATTATCCCTGGATCCATATTCCGGTCGGCTATCTTTATTGCATTGGCAATCCGCGTACAGACTGGATGTATGAAACCGAACCTGACAAGGGCTTAAACGAGCGCGTCTTGCGCTATCCACGTGGCAAGGCGCTTGGCGGATGTTCGTCAATCAATGGCATGATCTATATGCGCGGCCAGGCCCGCGACTATGACAATTGGGCCAAATTGACCGGTGAAGACGGCTGGAACTGGGAACATTCCCTGGCCGATTTCAAACGCCATGAAAATCACTATAAACTTGATAATGGTAGCAACCCGGCAACACGCACCGGAAAACCGTTTGCTGACATCCACGGACATGGCGGTGAATGGCGGGTTGAAAAGCAACGCCTGCGCTGGGACGTCCTCGACAGCTTTATCGAGGCGGCCGGTGAAAATGGTATCGAACCGACCGATGATTTCAATGAAGGTGACAACAGCGGCATTGGCTATTTTGAAGTCAATCAGAAATCCGGATGGCGCTGGAACACCTCAAAAGCCTTTATCCGCCCTGCCAAAACACGCCAGAACCTGACGGTCTGGACGGAATCACAGGTCGAAAAGCTGACGTTTACGACCAATGCAGATGGTCAGACGGTTTGTAGCGGCGCCATCGTCAACAAGGGTGGTACTTCGCAAACGGTCACGGCCAACAAGGAAGTCATCCTGTCTGCGGGTGCCGTCAATTCGCCGCAAATCCTGCAATTGTCGGGCATCGGTCCGGCTGATCTTTTGAAACAGCATGGCATTGACGTCGTACTGGACGCGCCTGGTGTCGGGGAAAACCTGCAGGACCATCTGCAAATTCGCGCTGTTTACAAGGTAAAGGGTGCGAAGACGCTTAACACCCTTGCCAACAGCCTGATCGGCAAGGCACAGATTGGCCTGCAATATCTGTTTTCGCGTTCCGGTCCCATGAGCATGGCCCCCAGTCAGCTTGGCGCCTTTACCCGATCCGATCCCGACCGCGAATATTCAAATCTTGAATATCATGTGCAACCGCTCAGCCTTGAGGCCTTTGGCGGTGATTTGCATGACTTCCCGGCGATCACGGTATCGGTTTGCAACCTTAACCCGACCAGTCGCGGCACGGTTCAGATCAAATCCGGCGACTTTCGCGCCCCGCCCCGGATCGCGCCCAATTATCTTGATACCGATGAAGACCGCAAAGTTGCGGCCGACAGCCTGCGTCAGGTCCGCGACATCATGGCACAACCGGCCATGACAAAATATCAGCCCGAAGAATTCAAACCGGGCGTGCAATATCAAACCGATGAAGAGCTTGCAAAGCTTGCCGGCGACATCGCCACAACCATTTTCCATCCGGCGGGAACCGTCAAGATGGGCCGCAAGGACGACACATCAGCCGTACTTGACCCGCATCTTCGTTTGAAAGGTGTGCATGGCTTGCGCGTTGTTGATGCCTCTGTGATGCCGGAAATCACAAGCGGCAACACCAATTCCCCCACGCTGATGATCGCCGAAAAAGCCGCTGCCTGGATTTTGTCCGGCCAGTAACCGCCACCTGCTGCTTTCGACTGCAAACACATGCAGATTTCGGAGGAAAAAATGTATACCCAATTTTCCAAACTCCCACTAACCGGCGTCAAAGTTATTGATTTCGGGCAATATATTGCAGGCCCGGCCGTTGCTATGTTGCTGGGCGATCTTGGCGCGACAGTCGTTCACATTGATCCCCCCGGCGGCCCGATGTGGGATAGCCCGGCAAATGCGACGCTTAATCGCAACAAGGTCATTGTCAATCTGGACCTGAAATCCGAAGAAGGCCGCGCACAGGCGCGTGCCCTCTGCGCCGAAGCCGATATCATCATCGAAAATTTCCGCCCGGGAAAATTTGCCAAGCTGGGCTTTGATTTTGCCGAAATGCGCAAGGAACGACCGGAACTGATTACACTTTCCGTCCCCGGATTTGCATCCAACGATGCAGAGCGCCGCGAGCAGCGCGCCTTTGAAAGCATTGTCGCGGCAAGTTCCGGCGTGTTCACCGATATGGGGCTAAACCGTGTATTGATGGGGTTAAACCCATCATTTTCTCCCTTGCCGCTTTCCTCGGCCTATGCATCGCAAATCGCGGCATCGTCGGTTGTTCTGGCGTTGCAATCGCGCCAGATAACCGGATTGGGCGATCAGATCGAAGTGCCGCTGGCCGCAGCCATTATGGAGGGGCTTTGCTATAATTCGATCAAGATATCGGATGTTCCAAGACGTTATCTGACCCAGCGCGAACTTGAAATCGAACGCAGACGTATCGAAGGTCTGCCGATGAATGTCAGCTACGAGGAACTCCAAGAACTCCTTGATCCATTCTTCAGAAGCTACATGTGCAAGGATGGCCGGATGTTCTATGTGGTCTGTCCAAGCCACAAGCATCACGCCAAGCGCTGCCTCGAAGTTCTGGGGATCTATGAGGAACTGGTCGAGGAAGGCCTGACGTCCGAAGACGACACCTATAAGCCGCAAAGCGAATGGGAGTCCGAAACATCCCTTGGCGTCTATCCGATGCCAAAGGACTGGGCCGACAAGATTGCCGCGCGCATGAAGGAAGTCTTCATGACCCGGACATCGCATGAATGGAAAAAGATGTTTGGCCGTGGCGGCATTCCCGGCGCGCCGCAGCGCTGGCTTCAGGAATGGATCCATGACGAATATGCCGAAGGGTCCGGCCTGATGATTGATGTCTGGGACCCCGAATATGGCGAAATGACCACACCGGGGCCTGTCGTCTGGATGGAAGAAAGCGGTGAAGAGGCCTTAAAACCCGAACCGCGCCGCTGGGTGGATTTTGATGAAGCGCTTAAAATCCTTAAAAAGCATCGAACCGAAATCCCCGACCCGGCCGAAGCCCCCGAACAGGAAGGGTGGCTGTCGGGTGTGAAGATTCTTGATCTGTGCAATGTGATTGCCGGGCCGCATGCGGCCAGCTACCTCGCCCGGTTTGGCGCCGAAGTCATCAAGCTTGAACCATCGGTGCCCCTTTATGACAGTTGGAACACAGTCATTTACGGCATGTCACAAATGCGCGGCAAAAAGTCGATCCTTGCCGATATGAAATCCGAACACGGTCGCAAGGTGTTCGAAGATCTGGTGAAATCGGTTGATGTCATCATCTGGAATGCGCCCGATAGCCAAATCAAGCGTATGGGGCTTGATGCGGAGAACCTGCGCAAGCTCAATCCCAATGCGCTTTTCTGCAAGCTTGATTGCTTTAGCGGCGTGAACCGTGGTGTGCGCACCGACTATATTGGTTATGACGATCTGGTTCAGGCAGCAACGGGCATTATGTTACGCTTTGGCGGGGCGATGGATCGCCCCGAAGAACATGCCCATGTTGGCACGATTGACGTCATGTGCGGCTTTGGCGGCGCACTTTCGGTAGCCGCCGCCCTTTATCAGAAATACCGGTTCGGGCGGATCGGGCGTGGCAGAACGTCACTTACCGCCAATAGTGGCCTTTTGCAGATCCCGTTTGCCTATGATTATCGCGGCCGCGGCCTGTTTGACGAGCCATCCGGACCCGATATGAACGGCAATGATGACCTGAACCGCTTCTACAGCACTGCATCGGGGACCTATGTGTTGCTGAGTGCATATGAAGACGATTTGCCCCGCTTCCGCGAGGTCGAAGGCCTTGAAGAACTCCCCGACGTTCCGGCGGAAGAACGTGCGATCTATCTGGCAACCGCGTTCCAGACCATTCCCGCCACCGAATGGATCGAACGCCTGCACGCCGCGGATATCGGGGCGGCCATCTGCGACAATATTGATGCGCTTCGCGCAGAAAACACACGCATTGCCGATGGCACAGCGGGCACCGAAAATGGAAGCTATTCCTTCTCGGCCTATCCGGATCATCCAAGCGGCCATGAAGTGGTTCAGCTTGATCCCTATGCGGTGCGGACAACCCGTTCAAAAGTGTTTGCACTGTCACCGGCAGAAAAGTTTGGCGCATCGACACGCACCATCCTTAGCGAACTGGGTTATGCCGATCAGGCAATAGAAGCGATGCTGAAATCCGGTCAACTAAGTGAATCCTGGAGCGAGGAATACCTGCCAAGCTGATATATGCTCAAATTGACCAGTTTGCTGATGTTTCGTCCTGGAAGAAGTTGTCGCCTGCGGGCGATGGCGATGACAATGTCAGGACGAGACAACAGCCAATTTCGGACGCCAGATGGCCGATTTTGATTGGGAGCCGCAGGCAAAAGGCTTGGACAACCATGTGACTGCACCTGTCGATATGTCCCTGCCTAGCGATCGCATCGAACCGAGAAACAGCAACGCAGATAGATCGTGTTCATCACACCCGAATTTGATTAAGCCAAGACCGACAGACAGCGTCCGCCTTTTTGCGGAGTGACTCCCCCAACACTGCGGCATCTGCACGAAGCTGGGGGATATTTATGCCTGCATTCGACAATTCTGCTGTATGGCCAATCAGCCATTGCTCAAAACCAACTGACGTCGCCTCGGGGTGGAATTGGAATGCAATAGTGTTTTCGCCAAGGGAAAAGGCCTGGTTTTCATATTGCCGACTGCCCGCCAGAAGCTGCGCACCTTGTGGCAAATCAAAAGTATCCCCGTGCCAATGCAAAGTTGTCGGGTTTTCCTGAAAGACCGCCAAACACGATTTCTGTCCGGCCACGGTTAGTGTAATCGGAGAAAAACCGATTTCCTTCGCGGGCCCGGGATACACACGGCTTCCGGCCGCCCGCGCAATCAATTGTGCGCCGAGACAGATTCCCATAGTCGGCCGGTCACGTTCCAGCCGACTGGCAATAAAACCAATAATGTCCCTAAGAAAAGGATAGTTATGGTCATCGTGCGCGCCGATGGGCCCTCCAAGAACAATCAACAGGTCGGGGTCAAGCGTTTCCATTCCTGCCCGGTCATCAACACCGACATCATGATAGCGAATGTCATATCCTGCTGCGCTTATTGCCGGGGCAAACGCACCAAGGTTTTCAAAACCGATATGGCGAATGGCCAATGCTGTTTTTCCCATCGGCGGCTCCCTTAGTCTATCGTGCCGGGCATTTTCAGGCCGCCGGCAGCTTCAAACACATCGGTCACGCACAAAAGAGGATCATGAACGCTGGCATTCACCTGCAATGCAGCCGTCACCGCATCGAAATTGCCCCCTTTAAGATCAGCTTGCGCATCAAATGGGACCGTCACGACCAAACTGTCCTGGGTAAAGTGCGGATGCCAACCGGGGCTGTCGATCAGAATAGGAAGACCGGGCCAGGTTTTGGGCAAGTTCGGTGTCGCACCTTCAGGAATATCGCGAACCTTCAACCCTCCCTGCCCACAGGAATCATCCGGGACAAGAACCACCCAGTGTGAATGCCAGCGACGACCGTCATTTTCCGGATCACCATCACCGTCTTCATCAAAAAGAGGCGTGTCATCAAAATCCGGATGGGACGTAACCGCAAACGAGAGAATACCGGCACCTGCATCAAAACCGATTACAGAGGTATCAATCGTGGTTGGCCACACATATGACCAGACCGGGGCACCTGCCAACTGTCCATGTGAATCTGGTTTTTCGGTTCCCGGGCGCCCCTCGAAATGCATGGTGAATTCAAGGGTTGTATCTTTGCGAACGATATCGGCATGATGAATATCAAACGCAGGATGATCTGCAGTAAGGGGAGCTTCAATCCGGTGAGCATATGCTGAGCTGTCAACCACGCCTGCAATCAGTGCGGCCCCAGCCAGCAAGAGAATACGTACGTTCATTTTGCGATCCTTGTGTTAATAGTATCGAGTCGCTATTATCTATATTCGCAGACCGCAAAAAGGTCAATTATTTAATATCGAGTAGCTATCAATATGAATACCGACGCACATAAAGCGGCAGATCTGATTGAACGGATAGCACGCCTGATGCAGGCCGAAGAACAAAAAGGCCACCTAAACCCGGTACAATGGGAAGCATTGCGCTATCTTGCCAAAGCAAACAGCTTTTCACGGACACCAGCAGCGCTTGCAGAATATCTCGGCTCAACGCGCGGTACAGTCTCTCAGACGCTGATTGCGCTCGAGAAAAAGGAGAGCATCAAACGAACGCCCAGTGCACGCGACAAACGCTCGGTCGAGATTGCCCTTACCCCTACGGGGCAACAGCAGCTGGCAAATGACCCACGACAAAAGCTCGCATCCTGCATCGAGGCAACCCGAACAGCTTTGCCCCTGCGCGAAGCGCTTTCTCAAGTTTTGAATGAGGCAATCCTTCGTAATAAGGGGAAAAGCTTTGGCATTTGTGCAAGCTGCCACTTTTTCCTGCGCACGGACAAACCGGGAAACGCGGCCATGCCCCACCGTTGCGGACTTTTGAATGTGCCGCTGTCAGACAAGGACTCTGAAAAGATTTGTGTCGAACACGAAAAATAGTCTCGCACTATTCGGTCTTGTACCCGTCATTCTCAGGCGTTGAAAAAGGTGTACTGCACGATTGCAGCCATATCGCAAACAAGGCCGGGTCAGAAAAAGTTCAAAACCCGCCCGATCTGCAAACATAGCCGCCAACGGTTTATGCAAACAGCGTCAGCAGCCGCCAGGCAATCGGCCCCAACATGGTCAGGACGCCGATCCACATCAGAACCACGCCCCAGTTGCGGTCGCGATTGGTAAAGCCGAACCCCAACAGACAAAAGCCAACAATACAGATCACCAAGACAATGATGTTTTCATTCATCAGGTTCATGACACGTCCCCATAAAAGAGTACCGGAGTCTCCCCCTGCTCCGGCCAATATGATCACCATATCGCGTTATTGAACGCATGGTCATTGATCCTGATCAGTTTATCCGCGCGTTCCTCGCAATCAGGGTGCTTTTTGAAATTTTGCCGCAATGCGTTCTAAATGTTCGGGATTGTTGCCCTTTTTTGCGATGCAAACCGACCTGAAACAGGATCAGAAGGCGCAGGTTTCGGGGTTTTTGCGCCCTCATCACATTGTTGTAGCCGCACCCTCTTTGATTTTCTGGTGGCTTCCTGTATGTTGCGGGCTCCCGACGCGGCCAGGGCGCTCCCTCGCGCGCCGGAAGACAGAGATTTAACCATCTTGAATGGCAGCCGCGCTGCATGTCGGCCGCGGCCAGCAAGGGAGTATTCTATGAGCAAGATTCAAGTGAAGAATCCGATCGTCGAGCTTGACGGCGACGAGATGACCCGGATCATCTGGGATTTCATCAAAAACAAACTGATCCTTCCCTATCTCGACGTCGACCTGAAATACTACGATCTTTCGGTTCAGAAACGTGACGAGACCGACGACCAGATCACCATTGATGCGGCAAACGCCATCAAGGAACACCGCGTTGGTGTTAAATGCGCAACCATCACCCCTGATGAGCAGCGCGTTGAAGAGTTTGATCTGAAAAAGATGTGGAAGTCGCCGAACGGCACCATCCGTAACATCATTGGCGGTACCGTTTTCCGTCAGCCGATCATTTGTTCGAACGTTCCGCGTCTGGTTCCGGGTTGGACGCAGCCGATCGTTATCGGTCGTCACGCATTTGGTGACCAGTATCGTGCGACCGACTTCAAGGTTCCGGGCGCAGGTAAACTGACCATCAAGTTCCAGCCGGCAGACGGCGGCGAAGTGATCGAGCACGAAGTCTTTGACTTCCCGTCCTCGGGTGTTGCCATGTCGATGTACAACCTTGATGACAGCATCAAGGGCTTTGCACGTGCTTGCATGAACTATGGTCTTAACCTTGGGTGGCCGGTCTACCTCTCGACCAAGAACACCATCATGAAAGCCTATGACGGCCGCTTCAAAGACCTGTTCGAAGAAGTCTTCCAGGAAGAATTCAAAGACAAGTTCGAAGCAGCAGGCATCACCTACGAACACCGTCTGATCGACGACATGGTTGCATGTGCGATGAAATGGAACGGTGGTTTCGTTTGGGCTTGTAAGAACTATGACGGCGATGTTCAGTCCGACACCGTGGCACAGGGCTTCGGCTCGCTCGGTCTGATGACCTCGGTTCTGATGACCCCGGATGGACAGACGGTTGAGGCAGAAGCAGCCCACGGCACCGTGACCCGTCACTATCGTCAGCACCAGCAGGGTAAAGAAACCTCGACCAACCCGATCGCATCGATCTTTGCGTGGTCGCAGGGTCTTAAATACCGTGGTGAATTCGACGGTACCCCGGAAGTCGTCAAGTTTGCTGAAACCCTTGAGAAAGTCTGTGTCGACACCGTCGAAGCCGGCTTCATGACCAAGGATCTGGCACTGCTGATCGGCCCGAACCAGAAATGGCTGACCACCAACCAGTTCCTCGACAAACTGGACGAAGGTCTGAAAGCTGCAATGGCCTGATCGATCTGATCACGCTGGCAGTTTTGCCAAAATCAAGAAACCCCTGCCGGGCAACCGGTGGGGGTTTTCTTTTGCCAAATTTGCATGGCGAACAATGATGCCTAGCCGGATGTCTAGGCGGAATTTTTTTTCCAGCTTCGGGGATTATGCGAAAGATCAATCAATCAGGAATAGATTATCTCCCCGCCAACACGTATGATTGGCGCATCTTCATGTAACGGAAACAGGCGCCTTTTGGGGCTCCGACATCTGCGGAACGGGCGTTTTCCGAGTATACATGTCGGGGGGACGAGCGCGGCCATGACCTATCTTCAAAATCACACGATATTGTCTTCGAACGACCTTGATGAGGTTCGCGTGTCGATCGAGGATATTGCATCACGACACGATCTGGATATCAAAGAGCGCAATGCAGAGTTTAACGCCCGCATCGCAGCAGTGGCGTGTGATGACCTTAGCCTGATGCATGTTTCATTCGGAAATTCGAGACTGACTGTAGACTCCTCGGAAGAGGATGACGATGGTTTGTTGCTTTATATTGTTACCTCCGGGACCGGCGTTGCGCAGCATTGTGGACAAGAAATGGAATTCTTCTCCGATACAGGTTTCATGCGTGATTTGGCCCTGCCGATCCGGGCCACAGAAGATAACTTCAGCGCGTTTGCCCTTCGTTTATCGAAGGGTAAACTCAAAAACTATACCCGTTCTGTGGTTGGCGAAGATGTCGATTTAACCGGCCTGCGGTTCGATCCGATGATTGATCCCTCAACACCGGGTTGGGACGTATTTCGCAATACCGTCCACTATGTCGCCGAGGCACTTGATGGTCCATTGCGTGAAATGCATAACCCGATCGTGACAACCCAGATGAAAGACGCCCTGGTCACACAATGCCTGAGCCTGTTACCCAACAGCTATCAGCACATGATAAACGGCCTCACTGTTACGGAAGTTGTGCCCTATTACGTTAAACGCGCACGTGACTACATCCACGCCCATGCGGACAAAAAACTGGGGCTGGCCGAAATTGCGGCTGTGGCGGGATGCGGATATCGTGGACTGCAAAAAGGCTTCATGGATGCCTATGGCATTCCCCCCATGGCCTATTTGCGTGCCGTGCGTTTAAAGCGCGTCCGGGCTGTTTTGATAACAGAACCGGGCGGGAAAACCGTTTCTGAAATTGCCACACAATGGGGTTTTGGCCATATGGGCCGATTTGCAAAGGACTATCAGCGGGAATTCGGCGAGCTTCCGTCGGAAACAATCCGCAAATACCTTTAGAAACACCACTCAGTATCCACAAAACGTCCAACGTATCCGGAAAGCGCAGCAAACGTACGTCGAAACCGAAATGCTTATTCCATTATCGGGGACAGTACTTAATCCTTTGCGCCGGGGGTTGAGGCGTCTCTTGTTCATTTGAAAGTTTCAGCGATCTTGAAATGTCTTTGCTTTACGCAAGCCAAAGCATCAACAACGGCGTGTCCAGCTGAAAATTGCTGATCCATCAGCCCGGGTTTGAAAACCCTTGGCTCTAGCAAGCTGATGATGTTCTGAACTGCAAGCAGTTCAGACTTTCAGAGGTCTTCTCATCCCCAATGCAGTTCATAAGGCAGACCTTATGACATTCGCACGGTGACCTTGTTGCCTTGCCCGCAGGCAGGGGACAACAGTGACACAACACACATTGTTTGATTGAGGATTGATCGATGGAAAGCTGTTTGAAGTCTGGCCACTTGCTTTGGCGGGCACTGCTTCTCTTAACTGTGTTTACCGCCATTACGCTGGCAAGTTCATCACATGCCACAGCACAGCAGACACAAGCAGCATTTTCAAAACCTGGGCATGCCCTCTGCGGCGCAATGGATTTGCGCACAAACACCCTTTTGGCTCCCTGTGGTTTTGCCAAGGCCACCAAAACAGGCAAAGCCGTTGGCAAATGCCCTAGGGGATCATTCTTTGATATCGGGACCTGGTCGTGTTTTTCATGCCCAAGCGGATATAACCGGACCGGTTTTGCCGTCGATACACCTATGGCCTGTTCAAAGACAGTGTCAGCCCAGTACAGATCGGCAAAACGTATCGGTGCACATAAATCCTGCCCGTCCGGATCGTTCAAAGACCCGCGAAATGGCGGCGAATGCTGGTCGTGCCCGGCTGGCTTTGGCCGCACCTGGTCGCCTGTTGATGCATGGGATGCATGCGGAAAGTTTGGCGCATCAGCACGTCGGGCTGAATTCATTGATCGGGTATGCCCGGAAGGCGCGATTACTGACCCTAATGGCAGTTGCTATACCTGTCCTGACGGGTTCCGCCGAACCGCCGCAGCCGTCACTGCCAACAATGCATGTTTCCGAAATGAAAGCTTGGTTCCTGCAGAAAAAACAGCGGCTTTGACCTGTAAAGCGGGGGAAATTTTCGATTTTGTCGATAGCGGCACATGCTGGACGTGCCCCGAAGCATCGGTGAGGTCCATTTTTGGTATCAAGTCGAAAGAAGCTTGTGAATATACGACCATGCGCTGGGAGGCTGCAAAGCGCACGCCGAACGGCCTTTTCGGGCTTCCGGGCGGGCACGAGATTGCCGCCGAGGTCATTGCTGAACGTACGCGAGTTGATGCGGCCAGTGAAAAATTCATCACACAATCGAAGATGAACAGAAGCGATGCCGAGGCATATCGGATTGCAGCGTGGAAACAGATACATGATGCACCTGAAACATCCCCGGAGCTTAAAGGTGCCGTGTACGATTACATATTTGACGTGATCCAACGCGGCGCCAAGACAAAGCCTGAACGGGACATGGTCGCCTATATTGCAGCTTATGTGCAAGACACCCGCAAGTTATCAGCGTCCGAGATGAAACTTGTAATGGAAAGTTGGCAAAAAGGCCTGCAAGCCAAAAAGGCGTCACGCCCAACCGTCGGCACGAACGTATACGATACCGGCGTTGCACCGCCTGACCTTCGCTCAGCAATCAGTTCGATCATGCATATCGGTCCGGCAGCAGGTCTTACTTTGCTTTATATTGGGGGCAGCACGTTAGAAGCACTTTCCCCTGCATTCCAGCAGGTTGCCAGTCGCATAGCTCTTCAAATACTTCCGTATCGCTTCAAGGAAGTCACTCAAGGCGTTACTATCAGTAGCGCCGGGTTCGCGGGCGCTACTGTAGGTCCATTGATAGTCTTGAGCGTCTCATCTGTCATTGCATCAATCGCAACGGACATCGCGCTAGAACAGAACAAGCAGGAAGCGATCGTCAATGATGCACTCGCCGTCGCACAACGTCCGGTCAATCTTGCCCGCCTGCTTAAAACTGACGATGGGCGGAACGAAGTTGCGACCAACTGGGCCCTGATGACCCAGGAGCCCATCAAGCCGAATACTGCGCTTTGGGCAAGGTTGATGCAGAGCAAGAGCAAGAGCACGACCAATACTGTGCCAACGGTTGTTCTAGAGGGTGAAAAAGTGGTCGTAGGTGCGCCCGATATCCCGGTCATCCCGATGGCGCAGATTAATGCAATCACGACAACAACCACCGCCGGTCCAAATGGCAAAAATGTTTGGGAAAGAGTATCAGGCAAAGCCACTGACATTGCCGTAGGCACCGATGGCACGGCCTATGCGATTGGCCCGACCAAAGAAAACAGAAGTGGTTATCAGATATTCAAACGCGAGAGCACA
This sequence comes from Thalassospira australica, assembly GCF_000763295.1. Classification (GTDB taxonomy): domain Bacteria; phylum Pseudomonadota; class Alphaproteobacteria; order Rhodospirillales; family Thalassospiraceae; genus Thalassospira; species Thalassospira australica. The sequence goes on from NZ_JRJE01000020.1 coordinate 258,002, forward strand.
GCGAATGGCTGGACCAAACTGCGAGGGGCCGGATACCGTATTGCTGTTTCAGATACAACGGCCTGGGTTATCAATCTCCGTGGTCAGATATACTCCCTAAGCGGTTCCAAATGGCAAATTGTCCGGGGTCCTCGGGCACAGGATATCGGTGCCAGCGCCAAGGGCGTGTGGATCATCGATATCAAAGGGAAAATCCATAAACGTGAAGGCAATCGATGGAAAAACATTCCAGGTAGAGGTTACCGGATCGACATTGACCAGGACGGTCGCCCATGGGTGGTCGACAAGAACGGGGATATGTGGGTGCATGGCAATGATCAAAAATGGCAAAAACTACCAGGTCAGGGCATTGACATCGCAGTAGACGTCCCCGGCCAGGCCAGAGCAATCGATAAGCTTGGCAACACATTTGTCTTTGACGGCCCCAAACGAAATTGGGTTGCGACTTCCCGGGAAAAGGATGCCCTGGCAATCGGTGCTGGCGGTGGTCAGGTCTGGCGCGTCACCAAGAACAATCAAATTTATCGGATGAAATAAAAGGTCGCTGGTTGAGGCATATTTTGCCTCAACCCGTCCGCATGCCGAATTTATATATTTTGCGTGAACTAAAAAGACAAGAATGGGGATTTGATGCGGCTGTTTATGACGTCTCTTCGCAGCACGGTTGCGGTTTGTGCGTTGGTGGCTCTGGCGGGCTGCCAAACACTGTCTTTGAGCACCACACCGACCAACACAGACAATCAGCTTGTTGTAAACTCTGCAGTTCAAGCTGATGCTGTTTCAGAATTGGTCCGAGAGAGCACGCGGGCCCTCGAAGCCCAAAAAATGGATGACGCATCACGCTTGATCAATCTGGCCTTGAAGCTTGATGTCTCCAACCCGGATTTGCAGTTTCTCAATGGCCTGACCTACCACCTGATGGGGGTTCAGGGAGACGCCAGCAAGTTTGATCTGGCCGAGCAAGGTTACAAACAGGCTCTTAAATTCGATCCAGGCAACTTGTCGGCGACGTATCAGTTGGGCCTCTTGTATATGGATCAGCGGCGCTATGGTCTGGCGCAGGGGTATTTCGCAGCGGTCGCCCTTCATCGTGATGACGACCCGTCTGTTCTGTATAACCTAGCCTCTGCATCCTATTACGCCAGGGACCCAAGAACCTCGGAAGCCGCCCTGAGACGATTACTGGCAGTCGCACCAGAGGCAAAGCAACAACCCGAAATCCTCAAGGCAACGGCGTTGTCCCTTGCGGCAATGGATGATCGCGAAGGGGCATCAGCATTTGTATCTGCCTATCGCGATGCGGTTATGGGGCCGGAAAGCATCGCGTATCTTGAACGTCGTGTGCAAGGGTGGCAGTCTTTTTACGACAGCGATGCCAAAGTCCTTATGGCCCAATATGGAAATGATCCGTATGGCAGCGATCCTTACGGGTCAAGCACCCCATACGGTCAAAGCAACCCATATGGATCTGATCCCTATGGGTCAGCACCAGATCCATATAGTGCTCCGCAAGCGGGGGCGTATGGTGCAACGGACCCGATGCAGCAGGGCTTTGCCGATACAAGTATGGTCGTCGTTGATGTTGTCCTGATCGGTACACAGGAAGACGTTCGCAATTCGCGTGGGATCAACCTTCTGAACGGTTTGCAGTTGCAATTTGGTGACCCGCTGACCGGGACGGCAGGTTTCGGCTATGGATCAACCCGAACAAAGGATTACCTGAATACCGGGTTGGAACAAAGCACCCAGACAATTACCCGGGCGATCAGCATTCCTGCTGTCACATATTCATTGAACATTGCCAATTCGGCCGACGCCAACAATCAGGTTCTGGCCAAACCAAGTCTGGTCGCCCAGGCAGGGCAAACGTCGGAGTTTTTCTCGGGCACGGAAATTCTTGCTGCGGCAGTCTCCGGCGGTAATGGCGACAGCGTTTCGGTGCAAAAGGAAGTTGGCGTCAAGCTGGCGGTTACGCCGGAAATTCTGCCCGATGACATGATCCGTTTGCACGTGGTTGCAGAACGCACCTTCCTGACCGATCCTTCCAATTCGGTTGTGTTTGAATTCCGCCTCGACACGACCAAGACCAATGTCAATTCGACCGTCACCATGAAGTTCGGCGAAACCCTTGTTCTGGGTGGTTTGAGCGAACGCGAAACATCGAAATCCGCCGATGGTGTACCGGGGTTGATGGATATTCCGATTATCAATCTGTTGTTCTCACAGCGTGTTGAACGTCAATTCGAACGGTCTGTCCTGATCCTGATGACACCGCGGCGTCCGCATTACACCCGCAGAGCACAAGCTGATCGTGATATCGCGATCGATGAAATGTCGGATCTGGAACGCGATATTGAACGTCTTCAACATCGTCACAAGGACTGGTTCACCCCGCGCGCGACTTTCAATGAAGTCATTGAAAAGCTGCAAGGACGCGAATTCTTTGAAGAATTCAGAACCGGAGACGTGAAAGTTCAAGATTGGCAAAATGACGCCAGCAACCAGCAACATATTGCGATGGTGCGGGACCGATTGCTTGGCAGTTAGCATTTTGTTTTCAAAAACTGTGATGCGAGGTCATCTAATGACGCAGCTGATCATGCGGGTTTGTCTTGTTCTGTTTTGTATCGCATTTGCGACAATTCATCCGACACATGGCGTGTATGCACAAGATAATCGCGCCTCTCCAAACTGGACCCGCCTGCCCGGTACGGCCGTTGACATATCAATCAACAGTGACGGGCAGGCCTACGTTGTGGCCCCGGATGGCACCCCTTGGCGCTGGGATGCCGAGGAACAACGTTGGCGTAAAATGTCGGGTAACTTTGTCCGGATTTCCGCTGCCGAAGGAAACCGACCCTGGGCGATCAACCATGAAGGCGTGGTTTATCGCTATAACGGGCTATGGTGGGAAAACAAGGATACCGACGTTGCCGATGTTGCTGCTGATACACAAGGAAATGTCTATATCGCCAAAGTCAGCGGCGAAATCAAAAAATGGTACCCGTTGCGCAGCGAATGGCAGCCGATTGACGGGATAGCTTATCGCATCGCACTGGACATGGCCGGCCATCCCTGGGCTGTGACCCGGGATGGACGCGTTCGTTCCTTTGACGGCAAGGACTGGATCACGATGCCCGGGCGTGCGACCGATATCGCCATTGGCGGGAACAATGCTGTTGTGATTGCCGATGCCGAAGGCCAGATCAGAATTTGGTCTCCTGCCCGACATAGTTGGCGACTTGTCGCCGGGGTTGCCGGGGTAGCAGCCCCTGCTGCCACCCCCGATGGCGCGCCATGGGCCGTCACCGGAGGGGGCGCTATCATGGCAACAACCTTGCTGGTCGCACCGGAAAAGATCAAAACCGAAAAAGGCCAGGCACCGGAAAGTCACGCACCGCAGGCGGTCGCCCCTGTCGAAAGCGCCCCTCCTGCGATTGCTTCGGGCATCACAGCCCCGCCATTGCCAGCAACAGCGGCCCCTTCACCCCCGCCTGCCCGGGCGACAACGTCAACGGCACCGACGCTTGTCACAAATGATGCGACCGCCTCGCCTGTTACACCCGATACAGGCACAAGCAACACCCAAGCCAGCAAAACCGTCGCGCCAGCAACCGGCAACGACCCGGCACTTGATCCATCCACTGTGACAACGACCGAGGACATTGTCTTTGTCAACACACGCCAGAACGCGTCGGCTTTGGCAATCGGCCGGGATGGGAGTGTATTTGGTCTTAATGCCGCGGGCGGTGTCCTGCGTTGGTCAAACAGCCGTAAACGGTTTGACGATTTCCCGGGCACAGTGGTGCGTCTGGCCGTTGATTCCGATGGTAACCCGTGGGGTATTTCAACGCTGGGCCGGGTATTTCGCCATACAGGAAATCTGTGGAAACAAATCCCAAATGCAACCGGCTCAGACATTGCCATTGGCGGGGATGGGTCGGTTGTCATCACCGATGCCAACGGCACTTTATCCAAACTTAATGACGCCATGACGCGGTTTGATCGCATTCCTGGGCAGGGTATTTTGGTCGCGGTTGCGCCGGATGGAACTCCATGGACAATTCGTTCCGATAGTCTGGTGCAGCGATGCGACACATCACCTTGCGAGGTTTTCGCACAAAAAGCCAAAAGCATATCCATCGGCCCGGATGGCAGCGTTTATGTGGTATCAGAAAATCACTTCCTGATGCGCCTGGGCACTGATGGCAAAACCTTTGAAATTGTTCAAATACCGGGCCACAACGTGCAAAGTGTCGCGGTCGGTCCCAATGGTTTCCCTTGGGTGGTGGCAGACAATACGATTGTCCTGGCTTCCAAATTCTTTGAACGTGACGAAATGGTTGACCGCCTAATTGCAGCCTCAACCGTAGGGGACACCACCGGAAGTGGCGACATCGCCCCCGTGGTGGATGTTGCATCTGACAGCACGTTTACGTTTTCAAAAAACATAACTTTTGAAACATTCACAACAGACCTCAATACGCTTGATGCCATGACCGTCGGACAAAATGATGAGTTCTATGTATATGGCACCCCGCTAGACCAGGGATCAAAACGGCTATTGAAGTTCAACACCACGTCAAAGAAGCTCGACGAAGTTTCCCTGTCTTTTAACCAGGACCTCTCGACGTTCGATGTTGCAGATGATGACAGCATCTGGACAAACGGAGATAGTTCGAATTCGATTTACAAGCTGTCCTCAACAGGAGCTATCCAGCGCACCTATTCCGTCACATCAGGTAACATCCGAAACCTGTCGATTGGCTCGGATGGCACGGTTTATGTCGTCGTCGACAACCGGCTTTATCGCCTGAAACCCGGCACAAACGCCTTCACCAAATTCAGCAATGATGATGTTTACAAGGTTGCGATTGGTCGTGCAGGCGATCTGTGGATTGCAGACAGCAGTGACATTGTACAGCAATTTACCGGCACACGGTTCGAAAACCGCCCCAAGGGTCAAAGTATTAACATCAATGATATCGGTGCCGGAACAGATGGCAGTATCTATGTCACCGTCTTTGAAAACAGTGAATACATTTTAAAGAAATGGAATGCCACAAACGGTTCATTTGACAAGGTCAATAACGTCAATGCCGACCAAGTTGACGTGTTATCGGATGGCCGCCCCTGGATCACGGATACAAGCTCTGACACCGACATTAAACGCGCCAAGGATTAGATTTCATTCGCGTCCCAACCCATCGTGAAATGGAAAACGCCCTGACCGAAATTACCGGCCAAGGCGTTTTTTTTGCCAAATTATATCTTGCAGGTTTTGAAGCGTCAGGACGCAGCCTTGCGGACAAAATTACCGTTCTGGTAATCGTCAAAGGCCTGCATCAGTTCCTGCTTGCTGCTCATGACAAACGGACCATAACGCACCACCTCTTCATGGATCGGCCGGGCGGCAATCACCAACATCCGCCCACCGTTTGCACCGCCCTTCAGGGTGACACCATTGCCATCCTTTAAAATCGCCAGATGATGGGTCGGGACATCCTTGTCCGCAACCACCGCATCACCGATAAAGACATAAACCACTGCGCTATGGCCTTCGGGCATTGGCACAGAGATTTCGCACCCTGCGTCCAGCTTGACGTCAACAAACACCGGATCAGTCGAAATGCCGTTAATCGGTCCGGCCTCGCCATACATTGACCCCGCCAGAAGACGCAGTTGCGCCCCCGCGGCAGGCGAAATTTCCGGCAGTTCATCGGGTTCGAGGTTTTGATAGCGCGGATCGATCATCTTGTCTTTTGCCGGCAGGTTGATCCAAAGCTGGAACCCCTGCATCAGGCCATTTTCCTGTTCCGGGGTTTCAGAATGAACGATGCCGCTTCCGGCTGTCATCCATTGTGCCCCGCCAGACCGCAGAACACCCTCGTTGCCCATGCTGTCCTGATGGCGCATTGCACCTTCCACCATATAGGTCACGGTTTCAAACCCGCGGTGCGGGTGCTCCGGGAAGCCCGCGATATAATCATCGGCCTTGTCGGTCGAAAGTGAATCAAGCATCAGGAACGGATCAAGCATATCAAGCTGGGGCGAGCCAATGGACCGCTTGAGCGACACACCGGCACCATCAGACGTATCCATGGCGCGTAAGACCCGCGCGACACCCCGTGCATTTGTGATTGTATCAGACATGATCCAGTCTCCTTTACCTGTGCAGTCCAGAGCCTGCAGGAATTTTTATGCCCTTACTCTCGCACAAAACTGTCGCCAAACAATGCCCAATCAGGCATCTGATTGTTTCCAAATCCTAAACAAAACAGCCCATACACACGCCAAGGTTGCCATACGTTTTCCGGTAACCGATGATAAGGATACCTCTTGGTGATTCTAAACCATTCGGCACAAAAACAATAATCGTCCGAAATCCTGAAAGGACCATTTCATGCCAGCCCTCAAATGGCCGCGAGCAGCACTTTTGGCTTTCCTAGTAATCGTCAGCTTCACTCTCGGCGCGTCACTAACACCGGCCCATGCACAGGACGTTTCACAGCGCAAAGCGGACAAAATCCGCGAAATGATTCAACTTGCGCAAGCCGACAAGGTCATTGATGCAATGCTGCCGATAATAAGCGAGCAAATGAAAAACTCGATCAAACAAAATGCGCCAAACGTGCGAGACACACATGTCGACATCATCGTCGAAACCATGCAGGAGGAAATGCGCGCCAGCGTCGATATGTTCTTTGAACTGATGGTCCCGCAATATGATGCCATGCTGTCAGAACAGGTGATTGACGATACGATTGCCTTCTACAAGACGCCCAGTGGCCAGGAACTGATCAAGGCCACGCCAAACTTGACTGCAATCGGGGGCCGCGTCGGGCAACAATGGGCGCAAATGGTTGCCCCGAGGGCTGCGGCAAAGGCCAAGAGAAAGGCACAGGAACTGGGTTACAACCTATAGGCTCGAGCCCTATTGGCATCAAATTTTCCAGACAAAAAAGGCAGCGCCATTGCGGGCGCTGCCTGATCAAGGGTCGGAAAACCTCCCGTGTGATTAACTGGCAAGCTTGGAGGCGAGTTCCGCGACGTGCTTGCCCTGGAACTTGGCAATGTCGAGTTCGTTTTCGGACGGCTGGCGCGAACCATCCGCCCCGGCAAGGGTGGAGGCACCATAAGGTGACCCGCCGGTAATTTCGTCCATATTGGTCAGGCCAGAACAGCTATAGGGCACACCGACAATCACCATGCCATGATGGAGCAAGGTGGTATGGGTCGAGGTGATGGTGGTTTCCTGACCGCCATGCTGTGTGCCAGTCGAGGCAAAAACAGAACCGATCTTGCCGATCAACTCGCCCTTGGCCCAAAGACCGCCGGTCTGATCAAGGAAGGTCCGCATCTGACCGGGCATATTGCCAAAGCGGGTCGGCACACCAAAGATGATCGCATCATATTCCGGAAGATCGGAAACAGCGGCAACCGGTGCGGCCTGATCCAGCTTCGCCCCTGCGCCCTTGGCAACATCTTCGGGCATGGTTTCGGGAACACGTTTGACATCAACATGTGTCCCGGCAACACCGCGTGCGCCTTCGGCCACGGCATTTGCCATGGTTTCGATATGTCCATACATCGAATAATAAAGAACCAATACTTTCGTCATTTTCCGCCTCCTAGGTTGAATTCCTGTGGTCGTATCGTGACGTAAGATCGCGTGGTTGATAACCGCGCGCTGGGAAACAGTCTGTTCGTGTAAAGGGGCAACATCCTTACGCGTCAGGATTGCGCGCCAGATACTGAACGACCTGATCGGGGAAATCGGTGAAGATGCCATCAATTCCGGCATCATCAAAAATGGCCTTAAGCGCGATATCCATATCACCCGCCCACTTCGGCAGCTGATCGGCACGCAGCGTATAGGGATGCACCAGAAGCTGTGCACGTTGGGCCGCGATCAGGGTTGGTGTCATAACCGCCGTGCCATTTTCGCTTAAGCCTGTAACGACCTGGGGCAACCACGGTCCGATCCCGTCCACCACACGGGCCATTTCGGCAATGCCCTCGTCTGATTTCAGATAGTCATAATCGGTGCCTTCCGGCGGTCCCCAGCGGTTTTCGCCCAGAAGCTGAACCAGTTTGCCCTGATAGTTCAGCTCATTGCGGATACGTTGGGTTTCGCCCCAGTCAAAACTCTGCACAAAGGCATTGGAATCCGGATTGTTATAGCCCCAACGTTCCAGGATCGAGATGACGGTTTCCGCAATGTCCTGCCCTTCGGCATGATGAAAGGCCGGGTCTTTCAGTTCAGGATAAATGCCGACATCACGCCCCGTGGAATGGTTCAGCCCCTGAATGAGTTTGATTTCCTCTTCAAGGGTCGGGATTTTAAACATCCCGTATTCACCGGGAAAACGATCCGCATACACCTGTTTGCCGGTATCGGCCTTGAACCGCTCGGTGACATTCAGCGATTTAAGTTCGGCCAAGGTGAAATCAATCGCATAGTAACGACCATCTTCACGTTTGCGATCCGGGAATTTTTTCACGACATCTGTCGTCGTATCGATATGAATATCATGCAGGATGACCGGCACACCGTCCTTGGACAGAACAACGTCCTGTTCGATGTAATCAGCCCCCATGCCATAGGCCAACGCCTTGGCTGGCAATGTATGTTCCGGCAGATAGCCCGATGCACCACGATGGGCGATGACCACCATTTCCTGATCAAGGGCCTGTGCATGCACGGTATTGTTCGCAAATGGCATGGAGGTGGTCAGAACACCCCCTGCCAGAATACCAACCGCCACCAACGTGGACTTGACCATTTTGTTTACCAGCATCCCGGGTATCCTTATTCAGTGTCCTTTAAACATCAGGACTATAGGCGCGGATTGACGCCGCAGAAACGCGTGGTCGCGCGTTGCGTGCAATCTTCATCAAACTGTTACGTATTAAATGAACGCGGGCCTAGCGGTTAAGTTCCCCGGTCATACGATCAAGCCCGTCAAGACTAAGCGGGAACATCCGCCCTGCCATCAGCTTGTGCATGATCTGGATGGATTGATGATGCCGCCACCAGTTTTCCGGCTGTGGATTGATCCATGCCGCATGGTCGAAATGATCAAGTAAACGCTGCATCCACACAGCGCCCGCTTCGGCATTCCAGTATTCCACTGCCCCACCGGGATAGGTGATTTCATAGGGGCTCATGGTCGCATCACCGACAATCACCAGCTTGTAATCCGCGCCATAGGTATTGATCACATCCCATGTCGACACCTGTTCGTTCCAGCGCCGCGCATTATCCTTCCAAAGCCCTTCATAGGGACAATTGTGGAAGTAGTAATACTCAAGATGCTTGAACTCGGTTTTCACCGCTGAAAACAGTTCCTCACAAACCTTGATGTGATCATCCATTGATCCACCAACATCAAACAGCATCAAGACCTTGACCGCGTTATGACGTTCCGGCCGCATCTGCACATCCAGCCACCCTTGGCGGGCGGTTGATGTGATGGTGCCGGGCAGATCAAGTTCATCGGCCGCACCGGTACGCGCCCATTTGCGCAACCGACGCAGCGCCACCTTGATGTTGCGCGTGCCGATTTCAACACTGTCATCAAGGTTTTTGAATTCGCGCTTGTCCCAGACTTTTACTGCGCGCCGATGACGGGATTTATCTTGCCCGATCCGCACCCCTTCGGGATTATAGCCATAGGCCCCGAACGGTGATGTCCCCGCCGTACCGATCCATTTGTTGCCCCCCTGATGGCGGCCTTTTTGTTCTTCCAGACGCTGTTTAAGCGTCTCCATAAGCTTTTCCCAGCCGCCAAGGGCTTCGATCTCGGCCTTTTCTTCGTCGCTCAGGAATTTCTCGGCAAGCTTGTGCAACCATTCCTCGGGGATTTCGGTTTTTTCAACTTCATCCATCCCCTCGGTCAGGTCGATCACGCCTTTGAAATGCTCGGAAAACACCCGATCAAATTTATCAAGATGGCGTTCATCCTTTACCAACGCGGAGCGGGCCAGATAATAGAAATCCTCGACCGAATAGTTTGCCAGCCCCTTTTCCACCGCCTCAAGCAATGTCAGGTATTCGCGCAAACTCACCGGAACGCGGATCTCTTTAAGCTTATAGAAAAATCCGGTGAACATCGGACCTAGCGCCCTTCGCGCCGGGCCATGAAGGCAAGCCGTTCAAACAGATGCACGTCCTGCTCGTTTTTAAGCAACGCACCATGCATCGGCGGCACAGCGGTTTTGGCATCCTTTGCGCGCAATGCTTCGGGCGGCAGGTCTTCGGCCATCAAAAGCTTCAGCCAGTCCAGCAGTTCGGACGTGGATGGCTTTTTCTTCAAGCCGGACACGTCGCGCATGTCGTAAAACAGGTTGAGTGCCTCGGCCACCAGACGTTTTTGAATGCCGGGATAATGCACCTCGATGATCTCGGCCATGGTGTCAGCATCCGGGAAGCGGATGTAATGGAAGAAACACCGGCGCAGAAAGGCGTCCGGCAGTTCCTTTTCATTGTTTGATGTGATGATCACAATCGGGCGGTTGATCGCCTTGACGGTTTGCTGTGTCTCATAGACAAAGAACTCCATGCGATCGAGTTCCTGCAAAAGGTCATTGGGGAACTCGATATCGGCCTTGTCGATTTCGTCAATAAGAAGCACCGGCGCTTCGCCGTCTGCCTCAAAGGCTTCCCACAGCTTGCCCTTGACGATGTAGTTGCCGATATCATGGACACGTTCGTCACCCAATTGGCTATCACGCAGGCGCGACACCGCATCATATTCATAAAGCCCCTGCTGGGCGCGTGTGGTGGATTTGATCGACCAGGTAATCAGTTTCTTGCCAAGTGATTTGGCGATTTCTTCGGCCAGAACGGTTTTACCGGTGCCCGGTTCGCCCTTGACCAAAAGCGGCCTTTGCAACGTGATCGCGGCATTGACGGCGACCATCAGGTCTTCGGTTGCAACGTAATTTTCCGTGCCTTTAAACTTCATTTTCGCCCTGCAATAGAGGTTAACGTTTGCGTTAACCTAGGGCGTTGAAGGGATTTGAGCAAGGGATCAAACCTGCATATTTGGGCACGCGGTTCTGCACCTGTGTCATTTGGTTTCCGGGACTTCAATTGGTCAATCAATTGCTTTTGCGGTTAAGTGCCTGTGCCGGACTTTCGCCAAACCAGTCTCGATAGGACCGTGAAAAATTGCTTACATGGTTGAACCCGACGGCGGCGGCAACCTGTTTAACCGTCATTTCGCCGATTGCCAGCATTTCGCGTGCGCGCACCATGCGTTCTGATCGAATGAACTCGGCGCAGATTTTATCCGTTTCGCGCTTAAACAGGCTGTTAAAACGACTTTCGGTCACGTCAGCATCATCTGCTAACTGGGCAACCGAAAGCGGGGAGGCAAGACGTTGTGTGATCGTTGCAATGGCATCCTGAACAATTGTCTGTTCAAGCACACTTGGTTCAGGCGTATTTTCATCTTGTGAATGCTGCTGAATATAAGCATCAATCACCTCGGCGAGAAACAGGGTTGATAAACCTTCAAGCTTGAATTGACGGCCCTGCCCGATGACCTGTGCGGAAAACATTGCGCTGACGATGCTTCTGATTTTGTTGTTTACCCGCAATGGCCTGATTTCGATCGTTTCCGGGTCGTCCGATAAAAATCGATCAAGCACGTCGGGCAGAACATCCCCAAACCGGGCCTTGAGCGCATCAAGTTCAATACTCACGCCCGCATGGCGGATCAATTGCCCGCCCGGCAGTAAATAACGCGTGCCAACAGGATCAATCCGCATCATCAAGCCGATCTCTGATGACATGCTATGATCGCGCCCGCTTGGACACTTGAGATCAAGACTTCCGATAAGGTTCACCGATCCGGCAAGCCACCCGGCGGGAAGCGAGTTTTGAACGTCAAATCGGGAATCTTCACGCACATTCAATTCGGCACGATACAAACAAGTACCATTGCCAAAATCGATGCGTTCCAGCCGACCGCGCACACCGGGCAGCTCAAACAACTCACCGTCGGCAAGCCGAAGCTCACCAACATCAATGGCGGTTTCATTTTCCGAGACAAAGCCAAACGCATCCTGCGTCTGGTCATCCATCTGGCCCATGTTCACCCCAATCTGCCAACCATTCTGCGCCCAGCCTTATCATTGGTGGTATCGCACGTTATTTTGGTAATGTTGTTATTTATCATTCCCCAACAGGGCTGTCTGTGACGATGCGCACGTCAAATCACAAACGAAGGCAAACACAGATATAAAACACCGGATAACAATATTTTACCGGTCGTGCATACCTTTGCCTTGAAGGATTCTCGGGCGGTGTTTGTCGATCCGTGCCATGCGGGTTGCCGTTTGTTTAGCACCGGCGATAAACAAGCTATATCCGCGCTGTCGACCAGGTGTCAGAGCGTCAAACGCTGCTTTAAGCTCGTAATCCTGTTCAAGCCGTGCGATCAGTTCGTCAGGCAATTCAATTTCATCGGACTTTTCGACTTTAAGCCCGGCCTTTTCAATTTCGATGGCGTCGCAGACAAAGGCTTTGATACTGGCTTCCAAAGCAATGACATCGTCGACACTGTGAAACCTGATCTGACGCCCGGCATTTGAGTTTGGCCCAGGCGGGACAAGGATACCGTCAGGATTCTTAAGCAGCGCCCCCTTGAAAAACATCAGTGCAAGGAAGTTTTTCATACCCTGTATGATCGCGACGTTTTTGCTTTGATGAGAATAGCACGGCTTGCCCCATTTGAAACCTTCGTCCAGCCCGCATTCCTGCAAGATTTGACGAAGATGAAGCTGTTCATTACGCCAGTTTTCACTGTTTGCGAAGTACGTATCTGCCTGTGATCTCATGCCTACACCCTATGCCAGCGTCCACCATGTGAAAGTGGGCCAAACCTAGCAAAACACACGCATTGCGCGCAACCTTAGATGCGTTTACATGGCAACAAATTCGCCTAAACCTGCGACATCAATTTGATGAGAGGTACGCACTGACGTTCGACTTCGGCTTTGAGGTCTGCCTCGTCCATTTCCTCGTCTTTGACAAACTCGATGAACATCATGTTCACGTTGTTAAAAACAAGTTCACCCGTCGCGTCGCAATCCACATCCTTTCGCACGATGCCACGTGATTGCAAAGACCGGAACAGATCGCAAACCTGCTTGGACAGACGATGATCAAGGGCGGTATAGCGTTTCGAGAACGGCGTTTCGGGCTGCCCGATTGAAAGTGACATCGCGGTACGCCACATTTCTTTGGATAGATATGTCAGCGAATGATCATAATATTTGCCGATCAATTCCGATAATGCGTCGCTCACATTATCGAGTTCGCGACCAATCAATTCATCGCCTGCAGCAAGCACTTCCTCGACCTCCATCGAGACCGTGGCCATTAGCATATCGCCCTTGTTTTTATAGTAATTATAAAACGTTCCGACCGATACACCCGCCATTTCGGCAATGTCTTCGATGCGCGCACTGTCATAGCCGACCTGACGAAACAGGGTCGTTGCCGCCTCAAGAATACGGCGATTCTTGTCGGCTTTCTTTTGGGCGCGCAATCCTGACATTGTCACTCCGGAAAAATGAACGGGTTCAAAATTTACATTGACTCAAAAAATGAACGGGTTCAATATTTTTTCAAAGGTGCCGGAACGAGCATCGAAAACCCAATAACAAGGGAGGCCTCAATATGAAATCAGGGAGAGCCAATGTTTCGTCACGTCTCTACGGGGAAGACCCGCAATAAGTTTCTTGGCAGTGCTGCGACCTTTATTCTGGGCGCGGTTGCCATGGCGCAAAGCGCACACGCCACCGAAGAACTCAATGCACTTGTCTGGTGTGACCATACCGATCCGGCCTTGATCGCGCCGTTCGAGGAAAAATACGACGTCAAAGTCAATCTCAAGGAATATGAAGGCACGGGTGCGGGCCTTTCGATCATTGAACAATCCCGTCCGGGCGATTGGGATGTGTTTGTGATTGATGGCGTTGATGTCCATCGCGCAGTTGAAATGGATCTTCTGGCCGAAATTCCGGCCGATGCCCTGCCGACATCCGATCTCTTTTCCGACGTCGTGATGCCCGAAAACAACGTGGTCGATGGCAAGACATATGCCGTCACCGAAAAGTTTGGCTACAACACCATTTCGTTCGACAAAACCAAAGTCGATCCGAAAGACATGGAAGACATGTCCGTGATCTGGTCGGACAAATATGCCGGGCGGATTGCAGTTTATGATTATTACCTGCCGGTCATTGGCCTGGTTGGACTGGGTCTTGGCATTGATACAGCCGATCTTGACGCGGACGATATGGACGCAATCAAGGAAAAGCTGTTTGCAATGAAGAAGGCCTCCAAACAGGTGGGTGAGGTTGTGTCTTCACAGACCGCACTTGCCACAGGTGAGGTCGATATCCTTGTTGGTGGCGGTGAATGGATCACGGCGGTTCTGTCGGAAGACAAACCGAACCTTGATTGGGTCATCCCCAAACAGGGCGGCCTGCGCTGGGCTCAGTCGATTGCCGTTATGAAGGACTCCGAAAAGCCTGATCTTGCATTGAAGTTCGTGCAATACATCATGAGCCCCGAAGGTCAGGCCCGTCTGGCAACCTCGTCGTGTTATTGGGGGATGCCCGCCAACGCCAAGGCAGGCGAAAACCTGACCGATGCCCAGAAAGCAGCGCTTCGCTGGGATGATCAGGCCGGTTACCTCAAAAACTCGCAGCTTTATCCGATCCCGGATGCCGATCTCGATGCCGAGATGCAGGATGCCTGGGTCGAGATGCTCCAGCAGTAAGCATTCCCTTGTTTGCTGCCACCTGCCAATGCCCCGCTTTTTGCGGGGCATTGGTTCTGCTAAGCTCGCGTAACGGCGAGCCATACCTTCAAAGTTATAAAAGATCCGCAATCAGGATTTTTTGATTGCGAAAAGGACACCGCGATGGCGCATGCCAGCCTTGAAACACGCGAAAATCGCCGCGCATGGGGGTTTGTGACCCCGGCCCTGTTGTGGACGATCGCGTTTTTCGTCATTCCCTTCATTGTCATGGCAGCGATCAGCCTTGCGACCCGCAAGGGGCGCGAGATCGTCATGGCGTGGAATTTCGACAATTACATTGAATTTTTTGAAAAGGCCCATTTGCTTAAAGGGCTTTTTGTCTCGCTTGAGATCACCTTTACCGTCACCCTTATTTCAGTGATCCTTGCCTATCCGCTGGCATGGATCATTGCCGAACGGGTCCCGCAGAAATGGCAGCGCATGGCGCTTATCATGGCGATCCTGCCGTTCTGGACAAGTTATGTGGTGCGGTCCTACTCTTGGCTTTTGGTTCTGGCGCAAAACGGGGTGATCAACAACAGCCTGGTCTATCTTGGTGTGATTTCCGAGCCACTTGAACTTGCCAGCACACGTTCGGCCACCGTCATCGGGTTCGTGCATTTCTTTGTCATGCTACTAACGCTCACGATTTATGCCAATCTGGTGCAGATGCCGCCCAACTATCGCCGGGCTGCAGCCGACCTTGGGGCCAACGGTTTTCAGGTCTTCTGGCATGTTGTGTTACCGCTAACATTGCCGGGAATCATGGTCGGTGCGTTCCTGACATTCGTTCTGTGCATTGGCGATTACATCACGCCCCAGATCCTTGGCGGCAACAACGAACTGGCCCTGCCACAGGTCATCATGTTGCAACTCGGCCGCCGGGCCGACTTCCCGATGGCCGCCACCCTTTCGATCATTCTGATGGGGGTTGTGACACTGGCCTATATTGCCTGTGCACGCTGGCTTAGGATGGAGAGAACATAAAATGATCTCTTCACGCATTTCCAAGCTGCTGTCCTGGTCCTATCTGATCGCGCTGTATGGCTTTATCTTTTTGCCCGTCGCAGTACTTGTGCTGTTTTCATTTCAGGATGGCCGCCTGCCCGTGCCGCCATTTAACGGCGCGACCCTTAAATGGTATGGCGAGGTTTTTGCCGACAGTCGCCTGATGTCTGCCCTTGGCAATTCATTGATGGTCGCCATCGGGTCGGCATCGGTTGCCTGTGTGCTTGGCTTTTGTGCCGCATACGGGCTTGCCCGGTTTGTCCTGCCTGCATCGCGTTTGCAGCGTGGTCTTTTGATTGCACCAATGACAGTGAGTTACCTCATCATTGCTCTTGGCCTGTTGACCACATTTAACTGGATTGGCGTATCCCTGTCGCTTTGGACCGTGGGGATAGGTCATGTGGTGATCAATCTGCCACTGTGTTTTGCGATTATCTATGCCTCGATGGGGGATCACCAGAAGAACATCGAACGTGCGGCCCGCGATCTTGGGGCGGCGGAATGGCAGGTCATGACGCAAATCAGCGCGCCGATGCTGATGCCATCAATCCTTGCGGCATTTTTCCTGTCTGTAACCTTTAGTTGGGATGAATTCATCATCGCGTTTCTGCTGTCGCGTTTTGACGTCACCCTGCCGGTTGAAATCTGGAGCATGCTGCGTTCGGGGCTCAACCCGAAAACCAACGCGGTCGGAAGTGTTGTCTTCCTGGTATCGGTTGCGCTGCTGCTTCTCCTTGAATTGATTGTCTTTAGAAGGACGGCAAAGAAATGACCGCCCCTGTTTCCATTCGCAACGCCACCAAAACCTTTGGCGCCTTCACCGCCCTTGATGACGTCAGCCTTGAAATTTCGGCTGGTGAATTCATTGTCCTGTTAGGGCCATCGGGCTGTGGCAAAACCACCCTTTTATCGCTTTTGGGCGGTTTCCTGTCGCCAACCAGCGGCAGCATTGAAATTGCCGGACGCAATATGGCGGATGTCGCCCCTGCCAAACGTCCGACCACGACAATGTTTCAGGATTACGCCCTGTTTCCGCATATGACGCTCCGCGACAATGTCGCCTTTGGCCTTAAGATGCGCAAAGTTGCCAAGGCCAAGCGCCATGCCAAGGCCGAAGAACTTCTCGATATGGTCGGGCTCAAGACATCAGCCCACAAGAAACCACATGAATTGTCTGGCGGTCAGCGCCAGCGTGTTGCTCTTGCCCGTGCGCTTGCGGTTGAACCCGACGTTTTGTTGCTTGATGAGCCGCTTGGGGCGCTTGATCTGAAACTGCGCCGCCAAATGCAGGACGAGCTTAAAGCCATTCAAAAACGCGTCGGCACCACATTCGTTCATGTCACCCACGATCAGGAAGAAGCCATGGCGATTGCGGACCGGATTGTGGTGATGAATGCCGGCAAAATCGAAGATGTCGGCAGCCCGGAAAACATCTATATGCAGCCCAAATCGCTGTTTTCGGCGAGCTTCATGGGGGAAGTCAACTTCATCCCCGGCACGCTGGAGGCAAAATCCGACACCGCCCTGACCATCAAGACCGCCCTGGGCACGGTCGATATCCCCCCGTCTGATGACGCCCCCTTCAAACAGGGCACGTCTGTCACCCTTGCCATTCGCCCGGAACATTTCCGTGCGAGCACGGGGGCCGGTCCGCGCATCACACTGGGCAAAGCCAAGGTCGAAGACGGGTCATTCTTTGGCACGCATCACCGCGCGCATTTAAGCCCGCTTGATTATCCGAACATGACCATCACCGCACATATGCCTCAATCGGCTGTGATCGAGCCGGGCGCATGGGTGGAACTGACCCTTGATCCAACCACGGTCGTTGTCCTGCCCGACCATCCCGCCAATACACCTGTCGGGAGTACCGTGTAATGACGATGGAACATGCCAAACCCGAAGACTGGTACAGCATAAAAACCGTGGGTGATGACGTTACCTATATCGGCGAGCCGTTTATCGAAGAATTTTACCGTTGCAACATCTGGCATGTGCGCGGGCGCGATGGCGATATGCTGATTGATAGCGGCATGGGTGTTGTGTCCCTGACCGATTGGGTGCCCCTTGTCACCGAACGGGCGGTGCAGGCGGTTGCCAGTCACACCCATTTTGATCACATCGGTTGCCATCACGAATTCGAACACCGTGTTTGCCATCGTTGCGAAGCCGACCTTTTGGCTGCGCCGACCCGCAAAAACACGCTGGCCGATCCCTATGTCACCGACGAGATTTTTACAAAACTTCCCCCGCTTCCGTACTCATCGACCACCTATGCGGTAAAGGCCGCACCGGCCACGCGCATTGTCGAAGATGGTGATGTGATTGATTTGGGTGATCGCCATTTTGAAGTTATTCACACACCGGGCCATTCGCCCGGCGGTATCGCACTTTGGGAAAAGGCGACCGGCATCCTGTTTTCCGGCGATATCGTGTATGACGGCCCCTTGATTGAAGACACCTATCATGCAAATGCAGCCGACTATGTGCGGTCCATGGAACGGCTTTATGATTTGCCGGTTCGGATCGTGCATGGCGGGCATTTTGCCAGTTACGACGGCCACCGCCACCGCGAAATTATAAAGAACTGGCTGGAAAAGCGGACCTGAATTACGCACCACCACTTCCCGATAAACACGTTCCAGCCCGACACCCCAAACGCTCAGGAAGCTTTCCCATGGATAACGCAGGCAAATTTTACATCAACGGAAAATGGGTTGATCCGATTTCTTCGGAAAAGATGGATGTCATCAACCCGGCCACTGAAGAGGTCATCACGCAAATCACGCTGGCCTGCGAAGAGGACGTCGATCTTGCGGTTGTCTGCGCCAAGCGTGCCTTTGAAAATTACAGCCAGACCAGCATTGAGCAGCGCCTTGAATGGCTTGGAAATCTGCTTTCGATCTATACGCGCCGCTATAAGGAAGTTGCAGATACCATCACTGCGGAACTGGGCGCGCCGACGACCATGTCCCATGAACAGCAGGCCGCTGCGGGTGTCGACCACCTTGAAGATTTCATCGTCGCGCTCAAAAAGCTCCAGGTCGAAGAAACGCTTTATAACGGCGAACTTCTTCTGCGCGAACCCATTGGGGTGTGCGGCCTGATCACGCCGTGGAACTGGCCGATCAACCAGATCGTGCTCAAAGTTATTCCGGCGCTTGCCACGGGATGTACCTGTGTGCTGAAACCGTCTGAATTCACCCCGCTCAATGCCATGCTTTATGCCGAAATGATCGATGAGGCAGGCTTCCCGGCCGGTGCGTTTAACCTTGTTCAGGGTGCAGGGCCGGTTGCCGGTTCAACCCTGTCGTGTCATCCCGACATCACCATGATGTCCTTTACCGGATCAACCCGTGCGGGCAAGGCGATTACCAAGGATGCCTCGGAAAACATCAAACGCGTAACACTTGAGCTGGGCGGAAAATCCCCCAACATCGTTTTTGATGATGTCGATGTCGAAGATCGCATTGCCTGGAGCGTGAATGCCGTCTTCAACAATTCCGGCCAGACCTGCGATGCGCCAACCCGTATGCTGGTGCAGCGTTCGATCTATGACGATGCGCTTAAAATCGCCAAACGCGTTGGTGAAAATGCATCGGTCGGCGACCCGACCAAGGACGGCGATCACATCGGCCCGCTGGTCAGCCACATTCAGTATGACCGTGTGCAAACCCTTATTCAGGCGGGCATCGACGAAGGTGCAACCCTTCTTGCCGGTGGCACAGGAAAGCCCGATGGGACCAATGAAGGCTATTTTGTCAAACCGACCATCTTTGCCGATGTGAACAACACGATGCGCATCGCCCGAGAGGAAATCTTTGGCCCGGTGGTTTCGATCATCCCGTTCGACACCGAAGAAGAAGCCATCAAAATCGCCAACGACACGCCCTATGGTCTTGCCGCCTACGTCCAGACCCCAGACCCCGAAAAAGCCAACCGTGTTGCGCGCAAGCTCAAAGCGGGAATGGTACTGCTGAATGGATCGTCCCCCCGCGCAGGCAGCCCGTTTGGCGGTTACAAACAATCGGGCAACGGACGCGAAGGCGGCCTGTTTGGGCTTGAGGACTTCATGGAAATCAAGATGATCCACAAGCTTTGATTTTTAGATCCCGGGTCCGGGTACTGTCAAAGATGGTGCCCGGAATCTTTTGCGCGGATCACCCGATACATCTGGCACAAAAAAACTATCCGTTTGCGCGAAATCCCCCAATTTCGAATAGTTTACCTTTTCCTTTCAGATACTTAAGAATTGTATCAGACGTGAGGAAAGGGACACTCAATGATCAAAAACATCGTCGCTCTTGTCGCATTAGCGATGCTTGCTGGTTGCGTGACCGCAGCCACACAATTCGAACAAGATTTTTCTGTTGGACAAATGGTATCGGGCAAAATTGTCGTCCCTCAGGGAGACATCCTTTTACCACCGGGTGACTGGACAATTGTTGGAACGTCTATCTCGCACAACAATCACTATCAGTCATTTGGCCACACGGCACTTGCGCGCATTGAAGATGACGGCAATCTGAACGGTCTGGTTTTTGTGATGACCGCATTGGAAACGCCGCTGGGCTTTTCATTCTACTCATCTTCCCACTGCACCCCTGACGACAGAGATATCTATTTTGAAGAAATTGCCGATCAGCATATGGGCAAACAGCTTTGCTTCTTTATCGACAATTGGTCCATGTGGCCCGATGGCGAGCAAGAGGGCGTATATCTTCAAGCGCATAACTATTTCATATCGCATGGGATTGAACGTCCCGACAGCATGTTGTTCTCTGTTCATCGAGTAGTGCGTCGCAACAAACTTATGATTGCGGAATACGGCTTCGATTTTCGCGAACCAGTTCCCGTCGCAATTCCTGACTACACACCGAAAGACACCTCGGTGACGAAGGAACTGTTCAACAATCCGCGATGGCAAAAGAACCTCGACAATGTGATCGCATGGTCACGCGAAAACCATCAAAGGATCGCAAGTGAATTTCTTGATTAACTGATCACTGTAAAAGTCCCCTTTTGAAAGGGGACTTTTTTGTGCCTTGGCATAGCGTGCCCCAGCACATCGCTGCCCCATATGAAACAGGGCTGGTAATGATTTCCGGCGGCATTATAATCCCATCGTTAATCGATAAATCTAGGGCCTGAACAACAGACCCAGTATGGATTGGGAGACCACCTATGAATGCAATGTCCTTTTCCGACATGGGGCTTGCAGCCTTGAAAAGGCGACAGTTTGACGCAGCCATTAACATGCTGCGTCAGGCACTTGGCGAAGATATGGATAATCTTGCCGCACGCTTTGGTTTGGCACGGGCCCTTCACGAAAAAGGTTCGATTGTCGAAGCACTTGGCGAATACCGCACGGTGCTGCAATCTGATGGGGGCCACGAAGAATGCCTGCATCACATTGCACGCGCCCTGCTGCAAAATGGCGATGCACGTAGCGCCCTGAACCATGTTGATATCCTGCTCCGTAGCACGCCAACCAATCCGGACTTCCTGACCCTGCGTGGTCAGGCATTGATTGCGCTTGAACGTCATGATGCCGCACTTTCGGCCCTTCAATCGGCAGCCCATCACAATCCGGGGTCGGAAACCATCCATCGCCTGATCGCCAAATGCCATCGCACCCATGAGGATTTCGAAAGCGAACGGCGTGCGGTCGAACAACTGCTTCGCATCAACCCGTCATCGCTGAGCGCATCCAACGATCTTGGTGTCATCAATCTGCGTGAAGGCCATCTGATCGCAGCATTCGAGGCGTTTGAACAAATCCTTTCTCAAGATGCCACTCACCCGCAGGCAACCCTGAACCGCGCCATTGCCCTGACCGTCATGGGCGGGATGGATCATGACGCGATCTGGAACCGCGTGATGGTAGTCAGTGGCGAAATGGATGACATCGAAGATATCCGCGCCCTTGCCAATGATCTTGCGAAACGGCCCGACAATGCCCGTAAAAACACCCCCGAAGCCGAGGTCCTGATCGCCAAGGCCGCCATCGAAGAGATCGATATTTGACCTGATCTGTTGGCTTTTCACTGACGGTCCTGCCGCTCAACCAAGCCGGGCAGGAACCAGATGCCATGATCGGCGTTTAATTATATGATGTCCGTGCGTTTTCCCGATCCGGATCGCGCAACACTATTTGGCCCGAAAGGGGTTTTGCATCATGGTTCAACGCCTGATCCGCATCTGGGAATTTCTGGCCTACAGCCTTTGGGTATCGCCGTTGCTGTTTGCATTGGGCGGGGCTACTGTTGCCATCGGGGCCATGACCCTTCCACAAGATGCCTTGCACGATATCCTGCCGGGCTTTGGCGACATCGAAACAGTTCGAAGCCTGCTTCAAACCTTGCTCGCGACGCTTGTCACCATGACGACCTTTGCCCTGTCGATCACGATGGTGGTGCTGACCCTTGCGGCCGGGTCCCTTGGTCCGCGCATGATCCGAAATTTTATGGGCGACAGCAAAACCCAGAATGCGCTTGGTATTTTTGTCGGCAGCATTCTGTTTCTGATCACGTCCCTTGTGATGATGGGAAGCACCCCCAAAACCGCAATGATCCCAAATCTTTCTACGGCCCTGGGGATCGCGCTGTTCGTCATCAGCGTTTTTGTCCTGATTCTGTTTGTCCATCATCTTGGCCGATCCATCGTCGCGGACGAGGTCATTCAGCGGATCGGCAAAAACCTTGAAGAAACCATTCAATCAGTTTGCGCAACCCTTGCCGATCCGATCAAGGCTGCCCAAAAGGCCCAAACCGCCCTGCCCGACCCGCAAGGCATCTCCAAAGATCAGGCCATCTCCATCAGCGCATCGGGCTATGTGCAAGGCATTGATTATGAAAAGATATGCGAGGTTGCGGCAAAGACCGACACCCGCGTCTCGCTGGTCGTCCGGGCCGGGCAGCATGTGTTGGCAGGCGATATCATCGGGCAGATAGATCCGCTTGAAAAAGGTGGCTCTGGCAATAATATCGACCAATGCCATGCAGATATCCTTGAGGCGATCATGATCGGATCGCATCGAACCGCGATGCTTGATGTCGAGTTCGCCCTGCGCCAGCTGGTCGAGGTCGCCTTGCGCGCCCTGTCACCGGGCATCAATGACCCGTTTACTGCGATTGCTGCGGTTTATCGCCTTGGCCGTGCCCTTCCGCATGCCATGCAATTCGGCTACCCGGTTGGCATCTGGCATGATGATCAGCATGAAGTCCGGTTAAAAGCACTGCTGTCAGACTTCGAAGGAATGCTTGGGGCGGCCTATGATCAGATCAGACAGGCGGCCGCTACAAAGCCCGACGTTCTCTTGCCGATGGCAGAAGTTCTTGAAAGCCTGAT
This sequence comes from Thalassospira australica, assembly GCF_000763295.1. Lineage (GTDB taxonomy): Bacteria > Pseudomonadota > Alphaproteobacteria > Rhodospirillales > Thalassospiraceae > Thalassospira > Thalassospira australica. The sequence continues at coordinate 281,182 of NZ_JRJE01000020.1, forward strand.
GCGTCAGGCACAATCCGAAACCCAGCGTGATGCCTTGCGCGCCCATGCCCGCATGATCGCAAGCACCGCCAAACGCAACATCCCCGAAGAAAATGACCGCGAAGCCGTGGTTAGCGCCGCCACCCGCGTTTTGCATCATCAGGACCCTGAACCAAAATCCTGAATGCGAAAAACGCATCAACCGCAAGAATGGTCAGGCAATCCTTTCCAATAGCGGGCACAGTCATGCCATCAAATCAGCCCCACGCCCGCCCGAAAGCGATGCCAATGACCAACCGCCCGCAAGATCCCCTGCTAGCCCGATTTTCCCGTGTCATCGCCCATATTGATGCCAACCCGAACAATCCGTTGGACTTGGCGGAACTGGCCGGAATTGCGGGTTATTCACCGTTTCATTTCCATCGCCAGTTCGCCGCCCTGTTTGACATTACCGCAACCCGATATGTCCGCCTGGTCCGGATGCGCCGTGCGGCGCACAGCCTGTTGTTTCGTAAAAGTACGTCGATCACGGACATCGCCTTTGATGCCGGGTTCGAAAATGCGGAATCCTTTTCGCGCGCCTTTCGCAAACTGCATGCTCAAAGCCCGTCCGACTTTCGCAGGCATCCCGATTGGGATGGATGGCAAACCCCATATGAAAAACTTAAGCGGGTTCGGAGAGATACCATGCCCATTGACGCAACCAGCACGATCACAATCATCGATTTTCCGGAAACCCGAACAGCCTGCATGGACCATATCGGCCCGCCTGGCCGGATTGGCGAAACCATTCAGCGTTTCATTGCCTGGCGCAAGATCCATCATTTGCACCCGTCAAAACATGCGACCTTCAATATTCTCTGGTGCAATCCCGAAGACACCCCGCCAGATGCGTTTCGCATGGGTCTTGCTGTTGCCACCAACCAAAACCTGACAGATCAAGACCGCGAAACGGGACTGACCCGCATAACCTTGCCAGCCGGGCGCTATGCCAAGCTGCGTCATATCGGCAGTGATCAGACACTTGGCGACAGCGCGCTTGCACTCTATCGCGACTGGCTGCCGCAAAGCGGCGAAACGCCAGGTGACTTCCCGTTGGTTTTCCAGCGGATCGCATTTTACCCCGATGTTGCCGAGCATGAGGCGATCACGGATATCCTGTTGCCGCTCGCCTGATCATCAATCCTCAGACAAAAGAAAAGGGCCCCAACCGGGCCCCTTAAATCCATCAGATCTTTGAACGCCTAGCTATCCAAGGCCATCTCTTCGGCTTCTTCTTCAAGTGCATCGACACTCACATCACTTGAACCATCGCGCTTAGACTTAATCTTCGGAGGAGACTTTCTCCAAGCGACTAGGTTCTGGCCAACCTCTTGATAAAATTCAGGAACAATCTGTTCTAGCAGCGCAATGAAGTTGGTCTGCTGGGTGAATTTGGCACCGAGTCTCCGTGACAGAAGGATATGGAACCCAAGGACTTGCATTCCCTCTTTACCCGTTTCGGAAATAGCTACGTCTTCCCGAAGATCGTCTAACGGATACAGGGTGGGCTCACTACTTCCAGGCCACATCAACCGAATATGAATGTCCGGGGTTTTTACTGTTTTCAACTGTCTAAGCAACCAGTTGACTCGCGCCTTCGTAGATTTTTTGTCCTCTGGTGCTCTCAGGAACATCTCAACCGAGATAGTGCGTGTCATCAGGTTCGCATAAATCTCCACCGGAGACGCTGCATCCGGAACAATCAGAGTAGCGCCAAGGCGCTTTGTTTCTCTCAGACTTGCGAATTCTTCCTTAAGTCTCAAATTGGGGTCATCCAGATGCTTTCGATGTAGCTTTTCTCGCACCAAAGCCTCGGTTTTGCGGGTCAAAATCAAGGAAAGGTCGCGAGTTTCTTGGTGCCAAGCTTCGAGAACTGCGAGCGCCGCTTCAGATTTGGCCGGAATCGCCTCTGATGCAGACACCAGCTTGTTTAACTCAGTCCACTCCGGCGGCATTCGATCGAAGCCTTTGATCCCGGTGCTTTCATGGGTCAAAAAACGCTTTAACTCATTTAGTAGATAAAGCTGATCGGGATCGGCAATCTGTTCATTGCTGATCAAGAGGTCTGCTGTCGTAAGAATAAACATCCAGGACCAATGGTAGACCGGAATTTTTGAACGACTTTTCCTGACCGAGTGTAACGGGTGGTTTTCTGGCCGAGTTGTGAATTGATTGGAAATTGTTATTACACAATCCAAGCCATGCAGTTTCGCCAAGTTGCGATATCGATCCACTTGATCGTCATCAAGCAAGTTTGACCCCACCTTTGTCTCGATAAGAGCACGCCATTCACGCTTGCCGGTCCGCACAATCAATAAACCATCAGGCCTATCTTTTGACGCGGCCTTATCGCCAGCGAAAACGATCTCTGTAAAGGCCTCAACCGACGCCGTTTTACCAACGCGCAGATTGACAGACTTCAAAAGACTTTGCCCGAACTCATATATGCTGGTCAGGCAACTGAGGACAATGGCAGTCGTTCTTCCCTCTTTGGAAGTAGTAGCGAGTACAGGAAACAGACGAGCAGCTTCACCTTGCGATAAATAATCCGGCTTCATTTTTACCCCCCTTTTACCACAACCAAAGGTTATATCTCGCCGCACCTAACATGCAACCCAAAGATACATTTCAAGCGAGGATATATTCCAGACTTGCAAAGCAAAAAGGGCCCCGGTTGGGGCCCTTTTAATTCATCAGACTTTTGGCTGGTGATCGCTTATCCGGCGATATGTGCCTCGATCGCGGCCAATGCCGCATCAGCCTGCGACGGATCGGAACCGCCGCCCTGTGCCATGTCCGGACGGCCACCGCCGCCCTTGCCACCGAGTTTTTCAACACCGATGCGGACAAGGTCAACCGCGCTGTATGTGTCCTTGAGGTCTTCGGTCAGGCCAACAACGATGGAGGCTTTGCCACCATCACCGGAAACAAGTGCCACGATGCCTGATCCCATCTGATCGCGGAGCTCATCGACCATGCCCTTAAGTTCCTTGGCCGGAATACCGTCAAGCGAACGCAGCGCCATTTTGACGCCATTGACTTCCTTGAAGGCATCGCCGCCCGATGCAGCGCCCGAACCAGCCGTTGCCAGCTTCTTGCGCAGATCGGAAACTTCGCGTTCGAGACGGCGACGTTCTTCCTGCAGCGCCTTGACGCGGGCGGGGATGTCTTCGGGAACGGCTTTCAGGTCTGCAGCAACCGAGGTCAGAACATTTTCGCGTGCCGACATATATTTCGCGGCATCGGCACCGGTCAATGCCTCGATACGGCGCACACCGCTTGAAACCGCCCCTTCGGACACGATTTTGAACATGCCGATATCACCGGTGCGTTTGACATGCGTCCCGCCGCAAAGCTCAAGCGAATAGGCATGTTCGTTGGCGACTGGCTTGCCCATGGAAACAACGCGGACTTCATCGCCGTATTTTTCGCCAAACAGCGCCATCGCGCCCAGCTCGATCGCCTCGTCCGGGGTCATCAGACGGGTGGTGACTTCGCTGTTTTCGCGGATCAGGCTGTTGACGTCTGCTTCGATCACTGCGGCTTCCTCGGCTGTCACAGCCTTGGGGTGCGAGATATCAAAACGCAGGCGATCAGACGCAACCAACGAGCCCTTCTGGGTCACGTGATCACCAAGATGCTTGCGCAGAACCGCATGCAAAAGGTGGGTTGCCGAATGGTTGGCGCGCAGGGATGAACGACGGGTATGGTCCACGCGAAATTCCGCAGCATCGCCAACCTTAACCTCGCCCTCGGCGATCTTGCCAAGATGAACATGCAACGCCCCCAGTTTTTTCTGGGTATCGGTGATTTCAATGATCGCGCCGTTTTCGGTTTTGATCACACCGGCATCGCCCTGCTGACCACCGGACTCCCCAAAGAAGGTGGTCTGGTTGGCGATAACGGCAACTTCGTCACCCTTTGATGCCGATTTGACTTCGGCACCGTCCTTGATGAGCGCGGTTACAACACCTTCGGCCGTTTCGGTTTCATAGCCGAGGAATTCGGTCGCGCCATCACGGTCGTTGATGTCAAACCAGACTTCCTCGGTCGCGGCTTCGCCTGAACCGGACCAGGCCGCGCGTGCCTTGGCTTTCTGTTCTTCCATGGCCGTGGTGAAACCGTCTTCATCAATGCCGATTTTGCGTTCTTTGAGCGCATCAGCCGTCAGATCAAGCGGGAAGCCATAGGTATCATAAAGCTTGAATGCGACATCGCCCGAAAGGGTCGCGCCTTCTTCCATGTCACCGGTCGCGTCATCAAGCATCTTAAGCCCGCGATCAAGCATGGTTTTAAAGCCTTGCTCTTCAAGCTTAAGCGTTTCTTCGATCAGGGCCTGCGCACGAACCAGTTCCGGGAAGGCACCGCCCATTTTGCGCACCAGCGACGGGACAAGTTCATACATCACCGGGTCCTGCGTTCCGATCATATGCAGGTGGCGCATTGCGCGGCGCATGATACGGCGCAGAACATTGCCACGACCGGCATTGGACGGCAGTACGCCATCGGCAATCAGGAAGCTGGTCGAGCGCAGATGATCGGCAACCACGCGGTGCGACACATTATGCGGGCCATCGGGGTCTGAATTGGTGGCGTCTGCTGATGCTTCGATCAGCGCGCGCATCAAATCGATGTCATAGTTGTCGTGCTTGCCCTGCAGGACAGCGGCAATACGTTCCAGACCCATGCCGGTATCAATGGATGGCTTGGGCAGGTCAACGCGTTCGCCGTTTGCCAATTGCTCGTACTGCATGAAGACGAGGTTCCAGATTTCAATGAACCGGTCGCCGTCTTCTTCCGGGCTGCCCGGAGGGCCACCCCAGATATGGTCGCCATGGTCAAAGAAGATTTCCGAGCACGGACCACACGGACCGGTATCGCCCATCGACCAGAAATTGTCCGAGGTCGGGATACGGATGATACGGTCATCGGAAAGACCGGCGATCTTTTTCCAAAGACCATGTGCTTCGTCGTCGGTGTGATAGACCGTCACCAGAAGCTTGTCGGCTGGAAGACCGTATTCCTTGGTGATCAGGTTCCAGGCAAATTCAATCGCGTCTTCCTTGAAGTAATCGCCAAACGAGAAGTTACCGAGCATTTCAAAGAAGGTGTGGTGACGTGCGGTACGCCCGACATTTTCAAGGTCATTATGTTTGCCCCCGGCGCGCACGCATTTCTGCGAGGTCGCTGCACGGGAATAGTCACGCTGTTCCTGACCGGTGAAAACGTTCTTGAACTGAACCATCCCGGCATTGGTGAACATCAGGGTAGGGTCATTGCGCGGCACCAGCGGGCTGGAGGAAACGGTTTCATGGCCGTTCTTGCGGAAGAACTCCAGAAATGTGGTGCGGATATCGTTGACGGTCTGCATATCTCTCCAACCCGGAAAACGCGGAACAATAGCATCCGCCTCATTGGCGGACGGACTGCCCTATTTAGCGGCTCGGCCCTGCGCTGTCCAGTCAGGCGAAAGAAGTCCGCGATATTTGCCGCAAGTTTTCCGAAATTAGACGATCAGATGACGCCCTCATGGCTTTGGCCTGCGAGAGATTCCAAACCGGTCAAAGCAAAAAGGTGAATCGGTTTCGGTTCATTGCTTCGACAAACCCGGTCGGTTCAAACCCAAGCCGCAGCAATAATTTCCCGGATGGTACGTTTTGGGGATGGGCAAATGCCGTCAGTTGCCTGATCGCGGTGTTATCACGTGCGTATGCAAGTGCAAACGCAGCCAATTCATGGCCAAATCCCTGCCCCCATGCGACGGGCGCAAAGTAATATCCAAGTTCCGGCCCCCAACCGGGATCGAACGGATCGGTATAAAGCCCGCCCCAGCCGATGATATCACCCGTGCCGCGCACCCGAACCACCCAAGGCGCGAAACCGTCGCGGCGTCTGAACCACTCATGGACCAGAACGCGCTTGCGACAGGCGGCAAAGCTTTCATCACAATGGGTAAACCGCATGGCGTTGCGATCCCCCAAAAAGGCATAAAGTTCGGGGATATCTGCCTGCGTTGAGGCCGCAAGTTCGAGACGATCTGTCTGAAGGGTCACGCCCGGACTAGTCGTTTGCACTGTCCTGGATCGTTTTGCCAAGGTTTTCCATGTCACGCCCAAACCCTTCTGCGGTTTCGCATGCGCCAAGGGTCAAGCCAAAACCAACAACCATCATGACAGCGACAAAACGTTTGATAATCGTTTCCATAGTTCCTGGATGCTCCGTTGACGTCAGACTTTCGGGCATATTACCCGCTATTTGGGACCGTATTTTGACCTGTGGTGAACAGCGGCGCAACTGTTATCCCCCTTGCCCGGCAACGTGATTGAAACCCCATTTTACAGAAAAAAGGACGCCAAACGGCGCCCTTTTAGATAATCGGATTAAGTGATCGGAGCGGTGAACGTGTCATGCTCCGGCCTCTATTGCGTCGCATTACACCGGGGGGCGACGTCCGCGAAAGGCATTGACCAGCAGCGAAACAACGAAAAGCACCAGAAAAACAAAGAACAGTATTTTCGCGATGCCAACGAACGTGCCCGCAAGACCACCAAACCCAAGAACGGCGGCGATCAAGGCCAGCACAAGACAGAAAATTGCCCAACCAATCATTTCTCATCTCCTAGAAGATATTGCTCGTGTCCCGGATTGTTTTTCCGGTCTTTTGCATTCATAGACGGTGTCTGGATCGGCCCGGCTGACAGGCTTTTTGGCCTGTCAGCCGGGGGCGCACAAATCGACAGATACCCATTGGGGAGGAAGTAGGTATCGCGTCGCGCAGCCAATTGCCGATCACATCAACAGCAGGCGTCGTTCAGAGCAGAATATGCTTAGTTAGATTCTTCCTGAATGGCTTCGCCAGCGTCCTCGACATCTTCGCCAAAGCCTTCGGCGGTCTCACAGGCAGCAAGGCCAAGACCCATGCCCGAAATCATCAGAATCGCGAAAATCTTTTTCATCATGTTCGACATATTCATTCTCCAGTTTTCTCGACGGTGAAGTTCGTCACACCAAGTCAAACGGAAGAAACCGAAAGTTGTTCCGCAAAAAGTTTGACAACTTGCTGTTCTGATAGAAACAGGGTGGGCAGAAGCCTTTGTTTTCTGCCCATTCTGGCCGATCGTGACTATTTTGGGGCACGACGGCCAGATAGGGTTTTGGTCGTCACTTTATCCAGCCAGCGACAGAAACCGGACAATTTCATCAATGATATCCTGATGGATTTTGCCACGATCTGTGCCTTCTGGGTCCGAGCAAATCGGGTCATCATCCATTTGCGCCAAAAGTTCTGCTGCACCGGGAACACATTCCGCCAGAAATGTCAGATGATTGGCTGGCGAAAAAACTGCCAGTTGGGCATTGCCAAGCCGTGCGAGGATATTGCTTCCATTGGGGCCAACATCGGCAGCACGCCAGCCGTGTTCGCGACCAAGACGGATAAACAGGATATCTTCATCAATCCCATCAAGGCTTTCGGATTTCACCGCATCAGTCATGCCGGGTTCGATTGCGACAATACTTGAAATCCGCGGATCAGAATGGGTTGTTTCAAAATCATCGGGCAAATGATCCAAACGGACCCCACCTTTGGCAAGGAATGCACAATCCTGGGCATTATCCTGAAATTCCGCGCAATAATCGCCATAGGCATCGCGATCAAACTGCACCCCCGCAAGGTTGAGAACCGTTGTTCCGCCAAGCGAAAAGCCAACTGCCGAAATGCGATCCGTATCGATGTAAGGTGCAAATTCCGGGTTCGAAAGGACCTGATCGAGGGTGGCGGTGATGTCCATCGCCCGCACGCCAAGTTGCACGGTGCGGCGCGGTGATGAATCCCCCGATGTGGTTCCGGGATGATTAACAGCAAGCACAATTGCCCCGCGCAAGGCCAGCGCCGATGACAGCCACCCAATGCCATCCATGTTCCCCCCCGAACCATGCGACAGCAAGACCAGCGGGTATTTACCCGGCGCAATTGCCGCACCGATATAGGCATCGACACTTTGCCAAATCGCACTTTTGCCCACTGGTGCGCGATAAATATGCGTGCCCGCCGGATACCAGATCGATGCGGCAAGCGGTCTAGAACGATGCGCGGCACTGACATCAAACCGGTCATATCCGGCCCATTGTTTGGGGGCGTTGTCACCTGCATGTGCCGATACCGGCACGAGACTTGCGAAAAGGCCAAGGGCAACGATCATCGCAGAAGTTACGTGTTTCATGATTTCAATCCTTGTTTTAGGGTTAACCAGATTGAAATTGCTGCTGTTTTTGCGATGTGGCGTCCTCGAACCGGTTTAAGGACGTGCAAAACCGGTTTTTGAACCTGCCATGTCACCAGAAAACATCCGGCAACCACAGGAACCCACCCGACATGATCGCATTACCCGTCCCGATGATTGTTGCACTGTTGCTGGGTTTCGTGTTTGTGCGCGCAGTGATCTCGGATCGAATGCCCGGAATGCTCGCGGCCCTGCTGCTGACATGTGCGGTGCAAAGTTTGCTGGTTTCACTGGTGCACTATTACGGGATGAGCGAACTTCGCATGATCCAGCCAATCACCGCGGCGATCATCCCGGCCCTGACATGGGTTGCCTTTCTTGACAGCAGCATTCGTGCACACTTCCGGCGCATGGATTGTATCCATTTTGGCGTGCCCGTGATCATGGCTGTTGTGGTGACACTCGCGCCTGTATTGATTGACCCCCTGTTGGCGGGAATCTTTGCCGGATATGGAAGTGCGATCTTGCTTGCCTTGCATCGTCAGGGCGATGACCTTGCCAATACACCGCTTGGCGCGGGACATGTTCCGGCCCTGATCTGGCGGGTAATTGCCGTTGCGCTGATCATTTCGGCCATCAGTGACGCCCTGATCACGGCAACGCTCAATTATGGTCTTCCCGATGCGCCGGGCATTATCCTGAGCGTGTTCTCGTCACTTGCGCTTTTGACGATCGGGTTTCTCGCCCTGTCACCCGACATTGCGATGCGACGGCCTGAAAATTCTGGAACGCCCGCCGCAGAAACCAGCGACACCAGCCCTGCCCCCAGCCCTGCCCCCAGCCCTGCCCAAAGTAACATTCCGGTACAAACGATCATGGCTGAACTTGAGACACTGGTCGTAGAGCGGCAATTATATCTTGATGCGGATTTGACCCTGGCCCGTCTGGCCCGGCGGCTTGGCTATCCGTTAAAACAGGTCTCAACAGCCATCAACGCCGTCACGGGTGAAAATGTTTCGCGTTACATCAACAAGTTCCGGGTTGACCATGCGTGCGGCGAACTTGCCAAAGGCGAAACCGTCACCACCGCCATGCTGGCAAGCGGATTTAACACCAAGTCCAACTTCAATCGCGAATTTTTGCGCATTACCGGCGAAACACCAAGCCAGTGGCTGCTTAAGACCCGGCAACACTAATTCAGATCCACCGACTGCCCACCATCGCCAAGGGAAACACCCAGGGCCTTTTGCAGGCAATGCGCAGACATGAAAAAACGGGCGCACAAGGCGCCCGTTCTGTTGATTTGGTCCGGTCTGACCTATGCGTCGTCATTCACCGGATTGTCTTCGTTCATATTGGTCATGGCCTCGGCGATCAGACCGGCACTTTCGCGGATGCTGGTTTCGATCTCGTGGGTCATTTCCGGATTTTCGCGCAAAAAATTCTTGGCGTTTTCACGGCCCTGACCGATCCGGGTCGAGTTGTAAGAGAACCACGATCCTGATTTTTCAACGATGCCCGCCTTCACGCCAAGATCGAGGATTTCCCCCATCTTGGAGACACCTTCGCCATACATGATGTCGAATTCGACCTGCTTGAAGGGCGGTGCCATCTTGTTCTTGACGACCTTCACACGCGTCTGGTTGCCAACGACCTCGTCACGGTCCTTGATCTGGCCGATACGGCGAATATCAAGACGGACAGAAGCATAGAATTTAAGCGCGTTACCACCGGTGGTGGTTTCCGGGCTGCCAAACATCACGCCGATCTTCATACGGATCTGGTTGATGAAGATCACCATGCAGTTCGACCGCGAGACCGAACTGGTCAGCTTGCGCAGCGCCTGACTCATCAAACGCGCCTGCAGACCGACATGGGTGTCGCCCATTTCACCTTCAAGTTCGGCACGCGGCACAAGGGCCGCGACCGAATCGACAACCAGAACATCAATCGCGCCAGAACGCACCAGCGTATCGGCGATTTCAAGCGCCTGTTCACCGGCATCGGGCTGCGAAATCAGAAGATCGTCGGTATTTACGCCCAGTTTGCGGGCATATCCCGGATCAAGCGCATGTTCCGCATCGACAAATGCGCAAGTCCCGCCAAGCTTCTGGGCTTCGGCGACCGTGTGCAGGGCCAATGTGGTTTTACCCGAACTTTCCGGACCATAAATTTCAACAATACGGCCCCGTGGCAGACCACCGATGCCAAGCCCGATATCAAGACCAAGCGAACCGGTTGAAATTGCGGAGATATCAACGGCGCTTTCCCGCTGACCCAGCTTCATAATCGAACCTTTGCCAAATGCCCGTTCGATCTGCCCAAGGGCGGCTTCGAGTGCCTTCTGCTTATCCATAGTATCCTTATCCACCAAATGCAGCGCGGTCTGAATCATTGCTCGAACTCTCTTATTCCACAGGGCCGGGTCGGATGCAACGCAGGCGGTTCCCCGGACCTAGATGCGGAACGCCACCGCTAGAATGTCTTGCCTGTTGCCGCAGACTGCACCTGCGTTCTTTTTGACAACACAAATGAGAACATAATGCGAACAATCTCATAGAATTTCAGATGTTGCAAGTTTGTTCTCATCTCCAAGCGCGTAAAATGCGTTTGGCAACCTTCGGTGAAAAATCCCCTGGCACCGCAGTCCATGCACCCGATTTTACAATCAGGCTGTACGGCCATGCTGATCACGCCAAAGGGCATGTGCATCAAGATCAGTTGAATGCGGAATTTTGGACGTATTGCATATTTATATGGACCGCCTGCACATGGTGCTTGGCCCGACAATGTGTATGGTAAATCTATCGCGTCCCAACGCGTATCCTTCAGGGGATGGGAGGTGATGCTATCAAGGGCTTTGCGGTTTTGAGAGCCGCCGCAAGGTAAATTGAACGGCACCCTCCCGACACCTGTTTTAAATCCACAATCCCGTTTACATCTGTAACATATCCGGTCAAATCCAATGAGCTGCCCACCGCAACCGGGTATGACGCAGGTATCATCACGTTGTGATTTTCAGGTGCTCGTGCTTGTGGGCCTGTCCATGCGGATCATCCCCGTGAGGATGGGATTCAACATGCAACTCGCCGGGAACAGAATAAAGCTGCCCGTGACGCACCCCCGGCTGGGCCAGAACCTTGTCGGCAAACGCCCGAATTTCCGAAAGCTTGCCACGCAGCGTCACACTTTCAAGACAGGTGTCATGATCAATGTGGAAATGCACGGTCGAGACGGTCAGGTTGTGATGTTCGTGCTGGGTGCTCATCAAACGTGATGCCAGCATGCGTTCTTCATGATCATAAACATAGTTCAGCACCGCAATGCCCACACCATCGGCATTTTCTTCAAGCTTGGTATTCTGAAGCTTTTCACGGATCAGATCCCGAAACCCTTCTGACCGGTTGGTATAACCGCGACTGTCGAGAAAGGCGTCAAAGGCCTCCATCAAGTCATCTTCAATGGATACGGTTATACGGGTCATGGCGCTGTCCTGATCTTCTTGTGCGGCGTTGGGCAAACTCTATCCGATTGACGCTAAAGTCAAAAGAGGCAGTTGAGCGTTTTCATCCTAATTGGCAAACAACAGGGCCACCCCGGCAAAGGCCAGACAGGTTCCCGCGACCGCCTGCCAACCGACAGGTTTGCGCAAAACGGCCCCTTCATAGACAATCAGCAAAACCGGCGGCAAAGCCATCAGCGTCGATGCAATGCCGACGTTGGCATTCTGCACGGCCAACATCGAAAGCCACACCCCCACGGCTGGCCCGATCAAAGCGCCCAGAAACAACCATTTGCCCACATCGGGAGCAATGCATGCGGTAACAGTCCGTCGAACACGGCCCAGAACCAAAGCAACACCCCACATCGCCAAAACTGCAACCAGCGTTCTGATCCAGGTCGCCGACAGCGCGGAATAGCCATCAATCAATGCATATTTCGCCGTAATCAGATTGGCAACCTGCCCAACCGCCCCACCAAAACCAAACAGAATCCCGACAACATACTGACGCCCGCCGAGCCCCAGCGGACGGCCCTTTTTGCCCAGAATGACCAAAAGAACACCGCCGACCCCACAGGCAATGCCAGTGATTTCAATCGGGCGCAGGGTTTCACCAAACAAAAGCCAGGCCAGAAGTGCCCCCATGATCGGGACTGTCGACATCAACAACATCGACAGCCGCGCGCCAATCATGACGAAGGCCTGAAACAGCATGGCATCGCCGATCACAAGCCCCAGAATGGATGACAACGACAACCAGCCCATCTGTTCCCAGCTAACACTGCTTGGCCAAGGATGCCCTTCAAGAATCCAGTGCAGAACTGTCAAACACACAATCGAACAGGCCAGCCGCCCGCGATTGACTGTTTGCGCGCCAGCCTTTCCACCGATATTGGAAAAGATCATGCTTGATGTCGCCCAACAGAGCGCAGCGGTAAAGGCGGCAGCTTCGCCAAACAAAGGGATCATGGGGCGCGTTTCCGAGTTTTGTTCTATTGCCGGTTTTTCACCGGATTGGTCGCGGGGCACAACCGGTTATCCATAAGCGTGATTTTGCTGGTGTTTGCAATTGCGATTTTTCCTGCGCACCGTATGTTCATGAAAACATCCCACCAAGGATACAATGATGAGCAAGGCGCAGCAGGACGACAGCACCGGAAAACCGTTCAAGGGCATTCGTCGTCATCTTCAGGACGGCGAAGTGGTGATCATGGATTTGCCGATTTCACCGGTGTCGGTTCTGATCCCCGGACTGATCAAAATCATCTGGATCGCGGTCCTGATCTACGCATCGTATCACTGGCGCGAAATCTATGATTTTCTGATGCCGGAATTCAAAAGCCTTCTGACCGGCCCCGAAGCGTTTGCCGCCCTTGATCAGATTTGGGAAGACTATCAGTTCGTCTTTTCCTTTGCCCTGATCGGTCTGATCCTGGCGGGCATCATGATTGTGTGGAAAATCATGCGCCGTGCTCTTGGGGTCTCAACCCAGGCAGCGATGGACAGCATTCTGCTGCCACTCACCGCCATTCGCGATCTGTTTTTCTTTGAACGGGTGATCACCAACAACCGGATCGTGACGCGCAGTGGCGTCCTGCGCAAAGATCAGGATGACCGTGGGTTTGAAGCCATCAAATCTACAAAGATCAGCAAAAGTGTCGTTGGCAATATTTTTGACTATGGCGATCTGCATATCACCGACCGCCTCGGGCACAGCTTTACACTTCATCAGGTCACCCGCCCCGAAGATGTTGCCAAAACCCTGTCGGATTTCTTTGGCCGGGTACACGCCAAACGCGATCAGACAGCCCCCATCGACATCACCCATCGAGGCCGCGATGATTTGATCGAGGACACTCAATCAAATTCGCTTTCAGGCCCGCAAGGGTGACGTGTTAGGATACACCTTCACAATATTGCGGTTATGCTGCCACGCCTATTGCTGCATTGCATTAATGTAAAATTGCGGTCCGTTCCGATGATAGGCCGCAACGGCCTGATCTAGTGAAGACAATTGGCCGGATTTTTCGCGGCTAATCCACATATAAAATTTCTCGATACCTTGCTCATGCACAAATTCTGGCGGTATCTGGCTTTCATATAAATTGAAAGTGGCGCCATCCATCAGGATAGCATCAAGCCGTTCATTCAACAGCATGGCAACCATGACATCGAAACTGGGCAATCGAACCCGGTTGGTAACATTCTTTGAAAACTGGTTGTGCCATATTGCGCCAAGCAAGATGCCCAGACTGGTATCTTTTAAATCAGCAAGGGTCCTGATGTCATCATGACGGCTGATAAGGAGCCGTTGCGTTCCGCCGATTGCAGTCGGAATACGGATAAAATCGCCGTCCTTACCCGGATTGTATTGCGCAATCCGCAAAATTTCCCCGTCTATTCCTCCGCTCAGGAGGGTTTCTGTCGACCGTTTGTTCGGCAAATATTTTATCGAAGCGCATATGTCGTGATATGCCATCACCAGCATGAACATTTGACCGGCATTTCGACCTGTCACGTCATCCGGAGCACCGAAGCGCAAACATTCCTCAGCCTTTGTTGCCTGGCCCGGCATCATCACATACAGAAACCACAAGACTATTCCAAAGAATAGCTTCATCAAATATCTCTCACTCTGGTATTTCCTTTTTACTACCCGGGCGAAAATATGATGCTGCAAGAATGCACTCAGGGGTGCGAATTGTCATATCTACGCGTTCTGATGTGCTGTTTTTTTATCACTCCTTTATAAACACTTATACGGAATGATAGGAACCCAAGAAGAAATTTTTACAACAAGTTATTTCCGCACCATTAATGAAAAATAGCTGGCCACAGCGAGCCGCACACTGACAGTTCTCAGGTTCACTCATTCACGCTTGGGTACCCGAAGTCATCTTCCGGAACGGAGTACTGACAATTGCGTTAAATACCCGAATTTATGTTCGCGATGGCTGCTTCACCGTGTGATGGATAAACACGGTAATATTTGCATTCCAAATGCACATTTTGGTGTGTAGAATAGCATCATGCAGCTTTCACGTTTCACAGACTATGCCTTGCGGGTCACGATGCACCTGGCGGTTGCCAACGGGCGCTTGATGTCGACCCGCGAAATTGCCGCAATCCATGACGCCAAATACAATCATTTGGCCAAGGTCACACAATGGCTGGCGACTGAGGGATATATCGAAACCATCCGGGGACGTTCGGGGGGCATCACCCTGGCCAAGCGGCCCGAGGATATTTACGTTGGCACGCTTGTGCGCAAGCTTGAAAGTCAGTCATCGCTGGTGGAATGCATGCGCGAGGATGGCGGCGACTGTCGTTTATCCCCGGCCTGTGGTCTTGCAAGTATTCTGAAAGACGCCGAAGAGTCGTTTTTCAAGACCCTTGATCAGTTCACACTGGCAGATGTTTTGAAGCGGCAAAGCGGTCTTTTTGACCTTCTTCTTGGCATGAACACAGAAAAACCATCTTAAAATCAATGAATTAACCCCAACATTTCCAGCAGAAACAAAACCGTCTTAAAATAAGTATTTACAATGCATGTTTTAATTAATATACGCATTTTAGATGCTTATTAAGAGGCTGCCATGACCCACGCCAATGATCTTGACCCAGAACAAATCACGACCCTGCTGTCTGTTTTTTATGGACGCGTGCGCAAGGATCCCGAAATTGGTCCGGTCTTTAACCGGATCGTCGATGACTGGGATGAACACCTGACGCGGCTCGAGGACTTCTGGTCATCCCTGATGCTTGCATCCGGGCGTTACAAGGGTAATCCGCTTGCCATGCATGCCCTTCATGGCGATCTCATCACCCCGACCATGTTTGACAGCTGGCTTGCAATCTGGGCCCGAACCACAGATGAACTTCTGCCCCCTGATATCGCCAGCATCATGCAAACCAAGGCGCACCGAATTGCCGAACGGCTGAAAACCGTGATGTATGAACCGTCCCACGGGGAGGCAACGGTCACCCCCTGCCCGCACAATGTTGTCGATGCATCCCCGGACGCCCCACCGGGATAGGTCACGGCTGCCAATACAGTTTGCGCTGATTGAAAACGCCCCTCACGCCCCCTCTTGCCACCCTGTTGCAACTCCTCCCTCCCCGGCGCGCATTGGAGTGCCGGAACCCTTCCCCGTTGCTTCACCACGACTTCAAGGAGACATTAGCCATGTCAAAGCCCCTTTCACCGCGCACCATCGAACTGGTCAAATCGACAGTGCCTGCACTTTCTGCACGCGGGACGGACATCACCACAGTAATGTACGAAAAACTGTTTCGTGATGCGCACATCCGTGCCCTGTTCAACCATTCCAATCAGGGTGAAAACGGATCACAGGTTCATGCCCTTGCTACGGCGATCCTTGCCTATGCGCGCAATATCGACAATCTTGATGCGCTGGTTCCTGTGGTCGAACGGATCGCGCACAAACATATCGGCTATCACATCCTGCCAGAGCATTACGACTATGTCGTCCGTGCCCTCATTGGCGCAATTGCCGATGTTCTGGGAGATGCCGTAAATGACGAAATTCTTCAAGCATGGGGTGAGGCCTACTGGTTCCTTGCCAATATCCTGATCGACCGGGAAGCCAATATCCGCAACGACCTTGAAAGCCGCAAGGGTGGCTGGAACGGATGGCGCAACTTTGCAATTTCTGGCAAACAGCGCGAAAGCGATGTTATCACGTCATTCACCCTGTCGCCGGTTGACGGCATGCCGGTTCTGGCCCACAGACCGGGTCAGTATCTTACGCTGCGCCTGAAGCTTGGCGATGGTCGCACGATCAAGCGTAACTATTCAATTTCCTGTGCACCGAACAACGATCAATATCGGATTTCGGTAAAACTTGAAGCCAATGGTCTTGGCGGCTCACGCTTCTTGCATGAAGAGGCACAGCTTGGCGATATCATTCAACTTACCCCGCCTGCTGGTGACTTTTTCCTGCCTGATGAACCAGAGCGCCCTGTTGTTTTGCTATCGGCCGGTGTTGGCCTGACACCGATGGTCAGCATGGTCGAAACCATCGGCGCGCATTACCCGGATATCGAAGTGCATTATGTCCATGGTGCGCTCAACAGCAGCACCCATGCCATGGATAAACATGTTCGCACCATCGCCCGCCAACACGGCAAAATGTCGGTCATGACTTTTTACAGCAACCCCACACCCCAGGATGTTTGCGGCAAAACCCATGATCAGGACGGTTATATTTCCCCGGACTGGTTGGCCGAAAACACGCCGCTTGGCAATGCGGATGTCTTTCTGTGCGGCCCCAAACCGTTTCTGCGCGGGATGGTCGCAGCACTCGGGTCACGTGGTGTGCGTTCTGAACGTATCCATTACGAATTTTTCGGCCCTACGGACGAAGACATTGCAGCTTGACCAACAAGAAAAGGTGCCCGGACCCGGGCCCCTTTTCCTGTCCTTGCAACCAACGCGGTTCGGCGTGGTTCGAAAATCTTATGATTTGATTTCAAAAAGATCGTCTCGTTCGGCACGGAAAATATAAGTCCCGCGATTGAACTGCGGCAACAGCGGTTCAAACTCTTTGCGAAGCCAGCTATAGGTCGTGAGTGTCTCAAGCTCGATCATGCGATATCCATCCGGGACGCCGTCAGACTGATTAAGCGAGAAATCATCAATCAACAGACCATCCAGACGGCCCATACGCAACATCCGAAGCATCATGTTCGCCCCACCGGGGACTGTAACGATCTCGGCATGGCCAGTCAGTTCTTCCATGCCCCAGTCATCGCCAAGCCAGACACCAATTTCCTGATTCTTGAGATCGCTTAAGGCATTTACGGTTTGGTCTGCTGTAATCAGGACGCTTTTGGGACGCCCGACGACAACGCCACCCGTGACAAGCGGGATGCCCGCAGTCGTGCGGATGCTGTCCACACTGGAAAACACACCGTCAATCTCACCTCGTTTTAACGAGATTTTCGTGCGCTTGTTGGGCAACCAAACCGGTTGCACACACAGCCCTGCCTTGGCCATTGCCGCACGATAGAGTTCGCCAGAACGCACATGATCGGCCATCTCCGGCAAGGCGATTTTCAAACAGATGTCTTCATTCGCCTTTGCCGTTGGCAATAATTCAAATGACAGGAAAAGCGCTGTCAGAAAAATGACAGCAAACACGCACGAACGTACAATCGCATTTTGTTTGCGAAATAACATTTACCACCCCCAAGGCAGCCTCAAACCCGGTCGTTTGCAGGATGGGCTGCTTTGCATTTATCAATGCCCGCCGTCATTTGTTGCGGTCAGGTCATCTTTTTACGTCTTTTTGCACGGCGTTTTGCCGCGAAGGCAGAACTATAAGGTCAGCGACGGGGCCGTGGCAAGCGCAAGCAAAACCGGGGGCGGCAGCAGATAACCCTTAGTCATAGTGCAGCATTTTATACTGCAGACTAAGCCAATGAAATGATTTGGGGTTTGCAAAATCATGTCGCACCGCACACTGGCGCCATATCTGATTTTATTCGCAAGCAGTGCGGTCAATCTGGCGACAGGGCGCGTTTTTACGCCGTGACCTGATCTTGCGGAGGAATTCCGTGGTGCCTGCATTGAACTGCGCCAACACGTCGGCATGTTCAGCATCCAACCAGCTATGCACGATCAGTTTCCTGACCCGAATGGATGTATAACCGTCCGGCACACCGCCAACCAGCTGCAACGAGGAACTGTTGATCAGCAATCCGTCGACACGGCCGTGTTCAAGCATATCAATCATCATTGGCGGCCCACCCGGACACTCCACCAAATGGGGGTAGTCCCTAAGCATCTGTTCAGACCAGGTTACCCCAAGCCAAACACCAATTCTTTCGCTGGTAAGGTCTTTGAGCGTGGTAACGGTCCCCTCCGGGACAACAAGCAGCCCATCCGGGTTTCCCACCTGTACCCCGCGCACGACAGGAACACCAACTTGCTCAGCAAAGATGTCGAGGCCTGCGAAAACACCATCGATATCGCCAGAGGGAATTGAACGAATTGCCCTGGCATTGGGCATGCGCACCGGATCGACACATACACCTGCCCCGTGCATGACTGCGCGGTACATATCAAATGGAATTGAATCCTTTGATGCCTCGGGAAAGGCGATCCGCAAACAATCATCGTTCCCGGTATTTGCCTGCGCGCTTGGTAGTAGCTGCAAAGACAGGAAAATGGCCAAAACAATAATGATGACCGTGACACAATTGCGCACAGTTTTCATCTGAGACCTGAAAGCCATTCAATTCCCCTGCGACGGTATTTGTTTTTTAATTATTCCGCCCCAACCCCATCTACCGGCCACGCCTTAGCACCCCCTAAGCAAACCGATAGACCGTATTTCCCAGACCTTGTCCCGATCTGTTTGGCACAGAGCTTAGGCTCAGAACAGGCAGTTGACCAGCATTTGCCGCCGTCATAGGGAAAATATTGCAAGGCGTTGCAAACACTTGATCTTGCCTATCATGCCAAGCTTCCATGACCACCGCGCATTGGCTTTGCACGGGCCCTTGGGGAACAACCATGCCGCTCATCAGTTACATTATCAAAGCGTGTTGCGCCAAACGCCAACATCCGGGACCGGACCCCATACCCCTTTGATCGTGGAACACCCTTTATGCCCTTTCACCTCGCTGATCAGTCTCTTGGCCTGATCTTTGTTATCTTTGCCATTTGTACGCTGGTGATTGGCGTTGCCGGAACGCGGCTGGCCGGCATTGCGGTCAAGCTTGCCGAACGCACCGGCATGGGACAAATCATCGCAGGTGCCCTGTTTGTTGGCATGTCAACCAGCCTTCCGGGCAGTGTTTTATCCGTGACCACCGCGTGGCAAGGGCATACCGACCTTGCCATTGGCAATGCGCTTGGCGGGATTGCAGCCCAGACGACGTTTCTGGCAATTGCCGATCTGGTCTATCGCAAAGGTAATCTTGAACATGCCGCAGCCAGTGCAACGGGTTTGGCCCAGACCACCTTGCTTGTCAGTATGCTTTCCGTGCCGATACTGGCCTATGCCGGGCCGGAATGGATGATCTTTCACATTCACCCGGCTTCCATCCTGTTGTTTGTGATTTACGGGTTTGGTCTAAGCTTACTGTCGGAAATTCGTGATGAACCGATGTGGCATCCCAAGAAAACCGACCTGACCCAAGAAGACGCCAAACAGGATGCACAGGACCACCACCCGGAAACCAGCACCCGTCTTTGGACTGAATTTCTTGCCTTTGCCCTTTTAACCGCACTTGCCGGTCATGTGATTGGTCAAGCCGGTCTGGCAATTGTTGATAAGACCGGCATCAGTGAAACCGCTGTCGGCACCTTCCTGACGGCGATATCCACATCCTTCCCGGAATTTGTTTCGGCCATTGCCGCTGTGCGTATGGGGGCAGTCAATCTGGCTGTTGGCGACATCATCGGCGGCAATGCCTTTGATGTGCTGTTTCTGGCCGCATCCGACTTTGCCTATCGCGAAGGATCCATCTATGCGGCGTTTACCAACCAGCACCTGTTTACCATCGCGCTGGTCATTCTGATGAGTGGGGTTTTGCTGTTGGGCATGCTCAACCGCGAACGACGCGGCATTGGCAATATCGGCTGGGAAAGTGTCGCGATGCTTACGCTTTATGGCGGATCGATATTTTATCTGGCGGGGTAAACCGCATCCGTTCAGCCCAAGCCGCTGCTTCTCGCCGTTTAGAGAACTTCCTTAACCTTGCTCGCAAGGTCATTTACCAAGAGCTTAAAAAGGAGGAATCGTCCTTCACTAAGTTGATCATGACTGGATCCTCTGGTCTCGTCGAAACAAATATCACTTTTATATCCAGCGATACGTAATGCCAAACCCATCACAATCAACAAATTAATCACAATAAAAACATTATATTAATCGAATAATACGTTATATATTTCAATAGTCGTGATTGATTTATAAATAAATACAATAAATATTAAATTGTATATTTATATAAACAGGCGCATGATGGATTTTCTGATCCATTATTTTTTTGCGTCTACCGCAAAATTCTAACAAATCACAGACAATAACTTGATGTCCTGTGCATTCTTCTCGTTCAGCTTAATCCAACAACCCGACGGTTAAAAAGCTTTTGCGGTGCATTGATACATCGCGACGCGCTTACCAGCGGGCACTCCGCAAATTCAAACTTCATTAATATTGGCCTTTGCATGACCACGCAAAAGACGACGAGGCAGGAAAATCCATGCCGCGACGGCGTACCAATGTTCAGTCACGGAAACCTATATGACCACCACATTGCCCACTTCATCAAAAGCCGAAAACATCATCCATTTACCTGTCAGTTCTTCCATCGCGACACCTTCTGATCGCAGAAGCCCGCGCTCAAAAGACCTTCACACGCCGACAGCGCTTATTTATTGCGAAGGCAACTTTGGTTTGCCCGATGGGAAGACAGCAAACGGCCTGGTGCGTCATTCCGAAAAATACGAAATTATGTCGGTTATCGATAGCACACACGCAGGCCGCGATGCCGGTGAAATTCTTGATGGACACTCGAACACAATCCCTATTTTCCGAGACCTGGACGCAGCACTTGCAAGCCATCAGTCAACACCTGACTATTTTATCTATGGCATGGCACCTGCAACAGGGATGCTGTCCACCGCAGAACGTCAAATTGTTCTTGGTGCGTTGAAAAATGGGATGAATGTCGTCAATGGGCTTCATGAATTTCTAAATGATGACCCCGAATTCGTCGCCGCAGCCCGCGCCCAAAATGTTGAAATCATCGATATCCGAAAACCACGCCCGAAAAACGATCTGCGTTTATTCACCGGCAATATCAATAAGGTTACCTGCCCCCGGATTGCGGTTCTTGGCACTGACTGCGCGATTGGCAAACGCACAACGGCAAGCATCTTGACCCATACCTTGATTGCACGCGGTATCAATGCTGTCATGATACCGACTGGCCAGATCGGCATCATGCAGGGGTCGCGATATGGTGTCGCCCTTGATGCCGTGCCGTCACAGTTTTGCTGTGGCGAACTCGAAGCAACCATTATCGATGCCTTCAATGGCGAAGATCCTGACATCATTATTGTCGAAGGACAGGGTGCATTGAGCCATCCGGCCTTTTGTACCTCGGCCTTTATTTTGCGCGGCAGTGTGCCGGACGGCGTTATTTTGCAACACGCCCCAAAGCGCAAACATCGTTGCGATTTTGATCAAATGCCAATGCCAGAACCGAAATCGGAAATCAGCCTGATAGAGGCGTTTTCAGACACCAAAGTCATCGGACTGACCATCAATCATGAGAACATGACCGACAACGAGATTTCCAACAGCATCCTGTACTATCAGGAACAACTTGGTATTCCTGTGACAGATGCGCTTGTCCGTCCTGTCGAAGAACTTGCTCAAATGATCTTGTCTTCGTTTCCTGCACTACAAAGGAAGCTGTCCCTCAGCGCTCAATGAGTTCGCCGAGAATTGAGATTGATCTCGACAAGATTTTTTACAATGCAAAGACATTGGTCACACGCCTGAAGGCGCATGGTATTTCTGTTACCGGGGTTACTAAAGCCTGTTGCGGTGCGCCGCAACTGGCAAAGGTGCTACTACGCGCAGGCATCATCCTTATGGTCGAACTCGGAGACCTGCGCGAGGGGCTTATGCCTTGCGACGTTGGGAAAACCATTCATATCTTATCGGGTTTGCCAAACATCACCTTCATGGGCCTTGGTGCAAACCTTGCCTGTAGAAACGGTATATCCCCTGATAATGACAAGATGGGAAAGCTATCTGCTTTGGCAAACCGTATAGACGGCACTGCAGATACTGCCATCCATCCTATGTCTATCGTGTCTGGGGGCAATTCCAGCAATCTCGACTGGGTGTTCTCGGGCGGAAACACTCGCCGGATCAACAATCTGCGACTGGGGGAGGCAGTATTACTGGGGTGTGATCCCCTGCACCGCAAACCTATCCATGGCCTTCACGTCGATGCAGTCCGTTTGACCGCCGAGGTCATCGAAAGCAAAACAAAACCGTCAAAACCGTGGGGCACAATCGCCCAAACCACATTTGGCACACCGCCTATTGCACAAGACGTTGGCGACGTTTTCCAAGCCATTCTTGCCATCGGGCAGCAGGACGTTGATCCATCTGGCCTATGCCCGCCAGACGGCATTAAAGTTCTTGGAGGCAGCAGCGACCACCTTCTTCTCAACACCGGCACCAATCAAGCGCAGGTTGGGTCGGAAATCACTTTCTTGCCAGACTATTCAGCACTCTTGCGCAGCATGACATCTCCCTATGTCGAAAAGACCTATATTGGAGAAGTCGAGACATCCTGTCTCATACCGCAAGCTGTCCCTGATTTTGCGAGCTAGACAATGCAGAAGGCGCAAGTCGCTCACTCGGGGCTTGCGTGCATTGCAAATCTGCGCTGTTACAGAACCTCTTTGACCTTGGTCGCCAGATCCTTGAGTGAGAACGGCTTGGGCAGGAAGTGCACGCCGTTTTCTTCGTCAAGCTCGTCGCGATAGGTATCTTCGGCGTAGCCTGAAATAAAGATGACTTTCAGTTCCGGCTTTTGTTCGCGCAGCATGCGGATCAGGGTCGGGCCATCAATGCCCGGCATCACCACGTCCGAAATCACCAGATCAATTGTCTTGTCGGTGTTATTGAGCACCTCAAGCGCGTTGTCGCCATTATTGGCTTCAAGCACGTCATAGCCCTTGCTGCGCAGTGCCCTTGCACCGAATGTCCGTACCGCGTCCTCATCCTCGACCAGAAGGATCGCGCCGGTCCCGGTCAGATCGCGTGACGGAGTTTCCTCAATCACGGCCTGGGTTTCGGCAAGCTCTTCTTCAGACGCCTCATAGCGCGGCAGATAGATGGTAAAGGTCGTGCCTTTGCCCTCTTCGCTGTTAACCGCGATGAAGCCACCGGTCTGTTTGACGATGCCATAAACGGTCGACAGACCAAGACCTGTCCCCTCGCCACGTTGTTTGGTCGAAAAGAACGGCTCAAAGATACGGGTCAGATTATCCTTGGGAATGCCGATGCCGGTATCGGTCACCATGATGCCGATATAATCGCCGGGCGGGATCACTTCGGTTCCTGTTGCGGTCGGCTCATCAATGATTTCTGTGCTGGTCTGCACCGTCAGCGTGCCACCTTCGCCTGCCATGGCATCACGGGCATTAACGACAAGGTTAATGATCACCTGATCAAGCTGGCCCGGATCGACCTTGACCAGACCAACATCACGCCCATGCGTCACCTTAAGATCGATCTTCTCGCCGATCAGGCGGCGCAGAAGGTTCGACATTTCCGCAAGTGCATCGGTGATATTGATGATTTTCGGCTGCAAGGTCTGACGGCGTGAGAACGCCAAAAGCTGCCGGACAAGGTTGGCAGCACGGTTGGCGTTCTGTTTGATCTGCATGATGTCAGCAAAGCTCGGATCACCCGGCCCATGGCGCGACAGCAAAAGGTCACAGAAGCCAATCATCGCCGTCAGAAGATTGTTGAAATCATGCGCCACCCCACCGGCAAGCTGACCAACAGCCTGCATTTTCTGGGACTGGGCAAATTGTTCCTCAAGGTTCTTCTGTTCGGTCGTATCAAGGAAGTTCAGAAGCAAGGCACCGGCTTCACCTGACCTGCCGGCAACCCGTTGCAGATAAATTTGTGCGGCAACGCCCCGTGCACCGGCAAGGCGGGCTTCGATCTGACCACCTTTGCCCATGCCCATGACGGCCTTGGACAGATAACGCGCCACTTCGTCGCGGTCTTCCGGGACAATCAGCTCAAGGATCGAGCGCCCGACAACCTTGTCATGGGTCTGCCCCGCAGTAACGATGAAGGACCGGTTGGCATCGGTCACTGTGCCCGACATATCGGCCAAAACGATCGACAGCGGACTTTCATCAAAGAACCACCGCACCCGGCGTTCGGTTTCAGCCAGCGCATGTTCCCATTCGTGGGCAGGCATCGGATCAGGGAAGATCACGGCCTGGCTGCGCACAGGCCCTGTGCCCGGCGCATTGATTGAATGGGTCACAAAGCAACGAATGGGTTCCCCACCGGCAACCTTGAATTTGACCTCGCCATTGACGCCATCGCCCACAATCAGATCGGCAAGTTCGACCGTGCCATCGTTAAATTCTTCGGGCTCCCCGCCAAGCCAGCTTGCCAAGCGCCGATTGAGATAAAGAATACGACCTTCTTCATCCAGACCACACACCCCGACCGGCAGACGTTCAATCATCTGATCGGCATGTTCAAACCCGCCTGCGGCCTGTGCGACCGGAAGATTGGCCGCCATGTCAGATGCGTGCGGCGCGGCCAGGGCAAAGCCGGACTGTGGGCTTTCATCGGGCAACAACAATGACGAGGCACCATCGGCCATAACAGCGGCATCAACACCATCCACGGTCCAAAGCATCTGGCCCGCACGCGCATTTGCCGCTGTCACGGAAATGCGCAGACAAACACTGCTTGATCTTGATGGGGCTTCTGCAGGGGCTTTGCTGTCTTCGTCCGCAACGGCCATATCCGTCGTCACGTCATCCGAGTCTGAGCGATCATCGGGTACGTTTTTTGCATCTTCGAACTTTTCCGAACGCGACAAATCGACAAACAATTGCCCCCCGTCACCGCGCATGGCGCGCGTGCGCAGTTCGGCAAGTTCGTCACCGCCAATCCCCAGAAAAGACAGGCGCGCCTCCAGCGCAGACAGCATGTCCGAACCGGGCTCAATACCGAGTTTATGTGAGAAGGCCGGATTGGCATAGATCGTGCGGCCATAGGCATCGATCAGGGCAACACCAATATCGGATTTGGCAAACCCGGCAATCAACGGTGCCAGCGCATCATGCCCGCCGTTGCGCAGCTTTGCCGAAAGTGACAGTGACGCAACCGCAACCACCGCAACACCGGTGACCATTGCACCGATAATCCACATCAGGCGCGCATCAAGACCTGCCTTTGCCAGAACATCCATCAGGACAAATACAAACGCAACAAATGCGACACTTACAGTAAGGATGAGCCCCCGAAACAGCACGCGACCGCCTTTAACGACAATAACTTAACAATATAGTCTATACTTTTAGCTGCTTATCGCCCAACTGGCTACCGACAAGTTTCCAATGGCGAATTGGTTGCGCCAAATCCACCCTATCCGAGCTTCTTGCCTTTTTGGCGGAAGACAAACGAGATGATCTCGGCAACGGCCTTGTAGTGTTCGGGCGGGATTTCCTGATCAATTTCGACCGTCGCAAACAGGGCACGGGCGACCGGCGGATTTTCCATGATGGTGATGTCGTGTTCTTCGGCGACCTCACGGATTTTAAGCGCGACATTATCCTGCCCCTTGGCAATACACATCGGCGCGCCCATGGAATCGATATCGTATTCCAGCGCGACGGCAAAGTGCGTCGGGTTGGTGATCACCACATCGGCCTTTGGCACATTTGACATCATGCGCTGCTGGGCGCGTTCCATCCTGATCTGGCGCACCTTGGCCTTGATTTCCGGACTACCTTCGGTCTGTTTGAATTCGTCCTTGATTTCCTGCTTGGACATTTTCATCTGTTGATTGAACTCGTACCTTTGATAGGCAAAGTCGAGCCCGGCGATCACAGCAGTCAGTGAAATCGTCGCGATTAGCAAGATCAGGATCATGTCGTAAAGACGTTCCAGCGTCAGGCCGAGTGACAATTGCGGATAGAGTTCGACATCAACCAGTTCAGGCACAATCACCAGACCAAGAACCACACCTACAAGGATGATCTTGCTGACGTTCTTGGCGAACTCTACCATGCTTTTCATTGAAAACAGGTTCTTGAGCCCCTTAAGCGGATTGAGCTTTTCAGGCTTGGGTTCAATCCGGTCAACCGCAACAACGATCCCGTTCTGCACGATGTGACCGGCGGCAGCAAAAAACACCAACAGCACAAACGGGATGCCCATCACCGACAACATGCCAAGGATAACATCCTCGAACAGATCGGGGATACCGGCCATGGTGACGTCAACCCTGTGGGGATACTGGATAAAGCCAACAGCCAGATCACGCACGCCTTCGGCCATGGCAGGACCAAGCATGGTCATGACAAGACCACCGCCAAACAG
The DNA here is from genome assembly GCF_000763295.1 of Thalassospira australica. Classification (GTDB taxonomy): domain Bacteria; phylum Pseudomonadota; class Alphaproteobacteria; order Rhodospirillales; family Thalassospiraceae; genus Thalassospira; species Thalassospira australica. Next base: position 308,070 of record NZ_JRJE01000020.1, read on the forward strand.
GATCATGAAGTTACCGACTTCCTTGGAAACCGGCACCTGACCCTTTTTTCGCGCGTCCTCAAGCTTTTTACTTGTGGGGTCTTCTGTCTTTTGGCTGTCGTCTTCTTCTGCCATTGGCAAACCCATGTTTGGCGGTCGCGGGAATCACTACGCCCAAAATCGCGCCTTACGGATTAAGAAAGGCCTCAAGCCCGTTTTCGAAATATGCAAGATAAACCATCATCATGGATGGCAGGGCCAAGGTCAACAATACCAGCGCAAGCGCAATCTGCACAGGCATCGCCACAAAGAACACCGGCAATTGCGGCATCAGCTTGTTGAGCAAGCCAAGCGCAATCTGCAAACAAATCGCCACCACCAGAAACGGTGCAGACATCTGCATTGCGATCACGAAGCTTTCGTTGAGCGCGCGGGCAAAAAATTCGCTCATATCGCCGACGGGCAACACACCGCCCGGCGGAAACAGCGTATAGCTTTCAAACACTGCCTGGATCATCAAATGATCCATCCCGGTGGCAAACAGCAAGACAAGCCCGATCTGCAACAGAAGGTTCCCCGTTACCGCACTTTGCGCACCCGAAAGCGGATCTGCGGTGAAGGCATTCGCCATCGAGGACAAATAGGCAATAATTGACCCGGCAGTCTGCAACCCCGCCATCATCACCTGTGCAAACAGGGCAAAGAACAGCCCAACCGTAATTTCATAGGCGATTGCCACCAACAAGGACGGCGCATCGGCAGGCTGTGGCGGGAACAATGGTCCGGCAAGCGGGGAAATCACAACCGCGACCCAAAAGGCAAACAAAAGGCGCGCCCGGGCCGGAACGGCGCGTGATCCGATCCCCGGCATAAAGGCAAAGGCCGACCCCACCCTGGCGAAAGTCATCAGGACGACATAAACATTCAGGGTAAGTAGTTCTTGAAGATCCATATCGTCTTCGACTGCCTTACAAAGCCATGCTTTTGCGCACCGGTATCGACGCTAATTTGGCAAACCGATGAAATGGTCAACCATGCGGCCCATGAATTCGATCATCTCGGTCATCATCCAGGGCAGCAAAACCAGAAGTGCGATAAAGATGACCAGAATTTTCGGCACGAAGGTCAGGGTCATTTCCTGAATCTGCGTTAAGGCCTGAAACAGCGCAATGATCAGACCAACGCCCAGCGCAATCAACATCAGGGGTGTGGTTACCTTCAGCAGTGTCCACACTGCATCATAGGCCACGTCCATGATTTCTGCTTGATCCATCGGGTCTTCCTGTTTCGCCGTCTCGTCGTGCGGAACCGCATTTGGGCTCCTTTGTCCTTCATACAGGATTCATAACCGGCTTTGCCATGATTTCCTGTTTTCGGGCCTGATCTAAAGTTCTGATCAAATTGTTCTTTATGCAGTGCGGCCAAAGAACAAAAAAACCGCACGAAGGATCGCGCGGTTTTGGCATTGATGTCGGCAAAAATCGATCAGACCGGCATGTTCAAAATACTTTGATAGGCCTGAACCGCCTTGTCGCGGACCTGTACCACGGTACGCAGGGTAACTTCTGCTGCCGACACCGCGGTGACCACTTCGTGAAGTTCAGCATCGCCAGTGATGGCCTTTTGGGTCATTTCTTCACTGACCTGCATGGTGTCGCGGGCATCATGTGCCACGCTGCGCACTGCATCGGCAAAACTTTCCCCCGGGTTCACAGCATCACCGGTGCCAGTTACGGTTTCCCGAACGGTATTCGTATTGCCCGCAGCCGCATTGCGGTAGGCAGAAATGGCATCGTTGAAGCTTCCGACCATGGGTCTCAATCCTTAAAGATGTTCTTATCCTTTGATATCGATTGCCTACTGCAGGATATCAAGGGTCTTGAGCAACATGCTGCGCGATGACTGGATCACATTGAGGTTGGCCTCATAGGATCGCTGTGCTTCGCGCATGTCCATCATTTCAACCAGCGTCTCAACATTCGGGGTCTGAACATAGCCCTGATCGTTTGCCGCCGGATGGCTTGGTTCGTACTTCATACCAAAATCGGAACGATCGGGCATCACCTTATTGACCTTGACCATCTCGACCCCGACTTCGCGGTCCATGACATTCTTGAAAGTCAAAAGCTTGCGGCGATACGGATCCTGGTTCGGTGCGGTCGGCAGGCTGTCTGCGTTGGCAACGTTTTCCGCTGCAATCCGAAGACGGGTCCCCTGTGCACGCATGCCCGCAGCTGAGATTTTAAAAGCTTTGTATAGTTCCATAATCTAAATCTCCAGCGTCGGGTTATGCACGGCCAAGGGCCGAAATGAACATTGATTTCTGCTTGGCGTACAAACGCGTCATGGTCTGATAATCGACCTGATTTTCGTTCATCTTGACCATCTGTTCTTCAAGGATCACGGCGTTTTTGCCCGGTGCGACCTCGTAGTTCTTGCGCACTTCCTCATCCTTGAAGTTCTGCGGTTTGTTAAGACCCTGACTATGGCCTGGCGTGGTCGCTTCCATCGCAAGGATGAACTGGCGGTCGCGGCCGATATTTTTCGGGTCGAATTCCTTGAGATCGTTGGCACGGTAGTTTGGCGTATCGGAGTTGGCAATATTCTGCGCGATGACTTCCTGACGCTGTGTCAGCCAGTCCATCTTTTCTTTCATGTTGGCGAACATGCCAAGTTTGCCGATATCCATTTCCTGCTCCTTGTCTGCGCATCGACGAGTATTGTGCGCGCGGGTAAAGCCGAAGTTAACATCACGCCCTTATCGGGCCCGGTTTCTTCCGACGGACGATTTTACCGCCCGGATAAATCCTGCAAATGGAAATGCATGAAGCGTGCCAGAATTAAAAAGCATATTGATATCACCCATGTTTCATTCAAATGATCGCGGGTACTAGACCGCGGGTTTGAAACCGGGCATATTGGCTTGGCCTGACAATTTAATTGTCATTTACCTATCGAAACCGGGACACTGCATGCTCTATCTCACACGAAAAGTCGGCGACTCCGTTGTCATTGATGACAATATTGAAGTCACTGTCGTTGAGGTCCGTGGCAAGACCGTCAAACTCGGCTTCACCTTCCCCGAAGATGTTCAAGTCTTGCGCCGTGAACTTTATGACCGCATTCAGGAAGAAAACCGGTCGGCAGCGGTCAGCGAAGATATCATTCGCCAGCTTGGTGGTTCCAGCAGTGCCGCAAAAGACAGTGCCGACGCCGAAACGACCGCGGATGACAAGCCTGACAACGACTAAGACGCGACTGCGTCTGACGGTTCGCCACGCACTCATTCCCGCCATCTTCTAAATTTCAAAGCCTGCCTTGGGCCTGTTCATTTAAATGCTGTTTTCAGTATGCCTGCGTCGACAACGATTTGTTGACCATCTTTGTTCTATGGTCGACCCTGATCAGGGTAACGACCCTACAACAGGCTAGGCAACCGTCCTGAATTGAAGGACCTTATGAGCGGGAAAAAGCCCACCTATGACATTACCGATACCCCGGCAAGCAAGACGGAAAATCTTGCCGCACCGGGTACGCACGACCAAAAGGCGGTTGCGCTTCGGTATAAGCATGGCAAGGACAATGCCCCGACACTAAGCGCCAAGGGCGAAGGCAGCGTTGCGGAACAGATCTTGCAAGTTGCTTTTGCCAATGGCGTCAAGGTCCGCAAAGACAGTGACCTTGCCGAAATTTTGATGGCTGTTGAGGTCGAAAGCGAAATTCCGCTGGAGGCTTTTGCAGCAGTCGCCGAGATTTTGAACTATATATATCGGATCAATCGCATTTATGGCGGTTCGACGCGCAGTCAGTCTGATCCCGAAGATCAGATCATATCTGCGCCAACAACTGACCGAAACGGGGAAGGCGCATCATGAGCCCAGAACAATTCAAGCCCGATCAGTTCAAGAACGACCTGAAGCGCGTCCTGTCCCTGATCCGGACCGGTCAGCGATACCTTGAAGATGGCAAGGTGGTCGAGCTTTCCGCGCTCGAAACCAAGATTGCCGACCTGTGCGAACAGGCCCGCACCATGGCCCCTGACCAGCGCGATGAAATTGCCCCGCTGCTTGCGGCACTCACCGACGAACTTGGTCAGTTCGAAACCAAGATGCAGCAGGAATATAGCGACATCCAGCGCCAGTTGCGCGGCATCAGCAGCACGACACAGGCAACAAATGCCTACGCACAGGCCGCACGCACCAAATAGGACGGGCAGCTTAAGACGCTGATGTAAAAGCTGTCATTGCGACGCCCCACGTGCGGGGTGCATTGCCTGGTTGTACCTTGCTTGGTCGTGACGGGCGCGTTAAACAGAAATACACATGCAGGGACATGCCTGCGAACTGATCGTCACAGGGTGTTGACGGGGAAGCTACCTGATGGAACTAAGCGCCTATTTCCGGTTTGTTGCCGCCCTGCTTTTTGTGCTGGGAATTATTGGCGTGTTTGCGTTGTTGGCACGCCGCTTTGTGCCGGGCGCACGCAACATCAACCGCCGTGGCGTCAAACGCCGCTTGGCCGTTGTTGAAGTTGTTCCTGTCGATACCAAACGCCGTCTGGTTTTGCTCAAACGCGATGATACCGAACATCTTGTAATGCTGGGTCCGAATGGCGACATCGTTGTCGAACGCAATATCGGCACCCACTTTAGCGAAATCCTTGATCAGCAGACGGTCGATGCTGAAAACGCACCGCTTACAGGTGCGCACGAAAAGAACACCGTCCCCGAAACGACAACCGGGGCAGAGCAGATTGACAGGAATGCGCCTGCATGAACCGCGATACGTCTTCTCCATCATGCACTTCTGAAGCGAAACCGGCCAAAGCAGGCTGGCGGGCACCGCGCTGGTTAACACTGTGCGCAATCTGGTCGTTGCTGCCACTCATTGCGATTATGGCCGGTGGCGATACGGTTCAGGCGCAGTCATTCAATTTTGACCTTGGTGATGGGCCGGGAGTGACGTCTTCAGGTCGGTTGATCCAGTTGATCGGTCTGATCACGGTCTTAAGCATCGCGCCAGCGATCCTGATGATGGTGACGTCCTTTACCCGTATCATCGTCGTCCTCAGCCTGCTTAGAACTGCCCTTGGCATTCAGCAGTCCCCGCCAAATCAGGTTCTGATCAGTCTGGCGATGTTCCTGACACTGTTTATCATGATGCCAACGCTTGAGCGTGTCTGGGACGAAGGCCTGGAACCGATGATCAACGGCAACATCGACGAGTTCGAAGGCTTTGAACGTTCGGTTCAGCCCGTACATGACTTCATGATGACCCAGGTTCGCGAACGCGATCTGCAATTGTTTGTCAATCTGGCAGGCATCGAAGAGGTCACATCCCCTGAAGACATCCCGCTGCGCTCGTTGATCCCGGCCTTTATGATCAGTGAATTGCGCCGGGCGTTTGAAATCGGCTTCCTGTTGTTTATTCCGTTCTTGATCATCGACATGGTGGTCGCCAGCATTCTGATGTCGATGGGTATGATGATGCTGCCCCCGGTCATCATTTCCCTGCCATTCAAGCTGATCTTCTTTGTGATGGTGGATGGCTGGTACCTGATTGCCGGATCGCTGGTCGAAAGTTTCGGCGGATAGGCCGGCGGGCCGACAACGCAGCAATCCCAAACACCGAACACTGTTTTACAGACACGAACACATACACGACAAAACAAAAGCCGCCTGCACAACAGAGCGGCTTTTTTGCGTTTACATCAAAGCAGGCGTTGGCGTCTGATTCTATGCCTTCCTGGAGCGTCCGGACTTGAAAACATCCTTTTCAAGCGGTTTCAGGCCAAAGCTGCCCCGGCGCGGACCGGGATTGTCGGAAACATATTTTTCCGCAACCTTGCGTTCCTGTTCGCTCATGCGGGCATGGATCGCCCCCATTTCGCGTTGCGCCTGACTGCCTTCGGTCGGGGCCGACATCTTAAGCCAGTAATAGGCCAGAACATTATCCTGATCGACGCCACTGCCAATCGCATAAAGGCGACCAAGCGCAGCCTGACCGTTTGCCGATCCTTTGCGCGCGGCACGTTCATACCAGGTTGCCGCACGGATCATGTCGACAGGCACACCAAGGCCATGTTCATACATCACGCCAATCAGGTGATAGCCCCCCGGATGCCCCAGTTCGGCAAGATCCATGGCAAGATCAAGCGCATTGGCGTAATCGGGTTCACGATGAGGTACACCGAAAATCTGGATCTGGGTCATCTGATATTTGGCAGACGCATCCCCCTGATCAACAGCATGGCTTAACATCGTCCAGCCACGGTTAAACAGTTTCAGATCCGATGAATGGCAGAAATACATCGCAAGGTTTGCCTGGGCATAGGCATCCCCCTCGCTCGCGGCGAGTTCGAACCAACTGATGCTTTCGGCAATATTGCGTTCTGCACCAAGTCCAACGCCCAGCGCATAGCCAAGGGCGGATGCGGCTTCGACACTGCCCGCACGGGCTGCACGCATATTGAATTCGAATGACTTCGACGGATCGCGGTTTACGCCACGGCCTTCGAGGTAAAGATAGGCCAACACACTGACAGCAGACGGGTCATTAAGATCACTGGCGCGCTCGAAATAGCCAACGGCCTTTTCATCATCCTGCGGCACGCCCCACCCATTAAGGTAACACACACCAAGATTATACAGCGCTGCGACAGATCCGAACTCAATGGCTTCTTCAAACCAGTGGGCGGCGGTTTCGGCATTTTCCTGAACGCCAAGCCCCTTGGCATAGAGATAACCCAGATTGTTGGCCGAAACAGGCCCGCCACCGGTGGCTTCTTCGTTAAACCAGTAGGCGGCTTCGCGATACCATTGCTGACCTTCACCAAGATCCTCGGCAACACCGAGTCCCTTGCTGCGCATATAGCCATAGCAAACTGCGGCAAATGCCCGGCTTTGACGGTGAATCTGGTCAAGAATACGACGGGTCGCGGACTCATCTCGCGGCATTCCATCGCCCAGAAAATGCTTTTGGGCAAGTGAAAGCTGGGCGAAAATGTCCTTTTCGACATTCGCCTCATCGTAATAGACCATTTTAAGTGCACGATCCATCACAGTACCGCAACCCATCACCGTTCAAAAACCCAGCAATATCATGGCACTTCTGTTCATTCGGGATGAAACCGGCGCCACGATATATTTATCGAACGTTAATTTATAGCACTAAGCTGAGACTTTTCCAACTGGTCTCGATAGGTTGCCAGGAAACCTTGGAATTCTTCGACCTCATCAACCCGGTCAGCAAGCGTGCGGTAATCGATCAATCCTTGGGTCGGGGACGAGGTGATCAGGCTAAAGGCTTCTGCATACGGGCTTTCGGCCATGATTTCGCCGTAGCGACGCTTGAGCATGTTAAGTGTGCGTTCCTGCCCGGCCATCGCCAGATTGACCGCCCAGTTCAACAGATAGCGCCCCCGTTCATCCGAGACACCTTCGATGTCAAATGGTTCATCGCCAACCAGACGCTGGAAGGTTTCAGCAGCCGACATGTAATCACGCGTTTCGCGGTATTCGTCGATCCGCAACAGTTCGGCATTGCGCGAATAGTCCCCTTCAAGGGTGCTGAGCGCTTCTGCGCCGCGATCGGTATCAAGCAGGGCACGTGCTTTAAGATGGCGGCGCTGGGTTGCCAGTTCTTCTGACAGACCGGGAACCTCGGTACTATCGATCACGCGGATTGTTTCGTCTGGCTTGCCATCAAGCAAGTAAACCAGCGCCAAACGCGCGCCCACACGGGCCTCTTCCACACCGTCAAGACGGAACTCGACCTGATGTTCAAGAAGCTCTTCGGCGCGATCGAACAATTCGACATCGACCATCCGGTCTGCCAGACGCCGGATAAGTTCATCGCCCTTCTCGCCCGCCGGGGTCAACTCACGGAATTCGTCATACAGGGCAACCGCCTTGATCGCAGAGATATTATTGATCTCATCGCCCAGATACAGGTTTTCAAACGTATCGTGCATCATATCGGTGGCTTCTTTTGCCACCGGCCGGTTTGGGAAGAAGATTGCCACCTGTCGCAGGGTATTCAAGCCGTCGCGGAAATCCTTGTTTTCGATCTGCAATTCACCGATCCGCTTGAGCAAGGCCATCTCAAACGCATCACCGCGCCAAGCGAACCGAAGCTTTTGCAGCTGTTCGATTGCATCTTCGACCGTCAGGCGCTCCAGACGCATCAGAAGTTCGGTACGATCAAAGATCGCGTGCGCACGCGCCTTGCGGTTATCGCCTTCTGCCACCTGATCCCAGGTGGCCACGGCCTGTTCCAGTTCGCCTGCTTCTTCTTCAAAGATGCCCTTGAGGTACTGAATATCCATGACCTTGCTTTCGCTAAGGCCCGGTGTCAGGAGCATTTTATCAATTAAATCCATCCCCGCTTCGGGATTACCGACAATCAAGGCCTGTTCGGTCGCCAGCGGTGCAATCCGCCCCAAAAGTTCCGGCGGATAGAAATCAAGGATATGAACACTTTCAAGCAGGTTCCGCGCCCCTTCGTTCGGACGCCCCTGTGCCGCAAGGGTCACGGCCCGCCAAAGCTGCATCTCGGGAATGGCCTGCAGACGTTCATCTTCAAGCAACCTTTCTGCTTCGCCATAGTCACGATTAAGGAACTTGACTGCGGCCTTCAACGCACGGAATTGCAATTTCTGCGCAATCAGTGGATCGTCCCCCTCCATAGCAGAAACCACGGCATTTGCCTCAGGACCAAGACCGTTGGCCAGATAATATTGCGCAAGGTCAAGACGTGCCTTGTTGCGGTGCTCATCACCACTTTCTGCGATCTGAGCGCGCAATCTGCGGATTGTCCTGCTGAAATTATCAAGCCCGCCACGACGCCAATCATCCAACTCAAAGATCAATCCTTCGCGGCCATCGCCGGTTCTTGCGCGCACACCCGTTGCAGAGGCCAGCAAACGCGCACCTTCAGGTGAAATATTCAAACCTTCTTCTGCGGTGACAATTACCGCACTTCCGTCATCACGCCCGGCGACTTGCACGCTGTCATTCATTGGCGCAACAACAACACCCTGTACCGATGGCAGGACTTCAAATTCCGGATAGCTCAGCGCAACTTCGATACCATAACCACTTTGGGTGGTCGTGGTCACACGCAGGGTATCGCCAACTTCCGGGTCATCAATCGGGATGATCGGACCGACGTCATCAAGTGGCACGATCAGACGCGCACGGGTTTGGTCATCAAGCTCAATCGACGGGCCAAGCTTTTCAATTGGCTGCATCACCCCTTGCTGCATGGTGATACGCCAGTCGCCATTATCGGCCTGAGTTGTGTAAAGCCCTACCCCGTCGGGGATGGTCATGCGCAGAATTGTTGCATAGGGGCTTTCGACCTGTTCGATAACACCAATGATCTGGGCTGCTTCCTGACGCACTGTATCCAGATCAAGATTGGCCCGAACATCAAACGCCACCCACAAGAACCCAGCACGCGACCAAACCGCGGCACCACCTGCCTGACCAAACGGGAAGCCAAGCGATAGCTCTGTCGTGGTTTGTTCTACTGTTACCGCAAGATCGCCAATACTTTCGCGTTCCACTGGCGCATCACCAATGCCCGTAACGGCCCCCGGCCCCGCGTCTTCGCTGTTTTGAGCGGCCTGTGCCAGTGCCTCGGGCGAGTTTGGATCGATATCCTGGTTTGCCGTGTCTGGCTGATCTTCTGCCTGCGCGGCCCCTGCTTGTGCTGGCGCGGGTGCCGCCGGCGCATCAGGTGCAGAAGCGGTCTCTGGCGGTATTGGCGCCGCACTGGTAGCGCTTGGCGGTGTGGTTGGGCGTGTCTGGGCGGTTGTCGATGCGGGCGCACGTTGCGCGCCCATAATGTCGACGACGACCTTGTTGCCGGACCGGAAATGGCGCAACTGGCGTGCGGGGGTGGTTTCGACAACCACATCAAGCGGGTTTGTCGCGCTTTGCCGAATACGAACACCTCGGGGCAGTCGCCGTGAAACATCTGTGGCGTTTATTTGTGCTGGCGCCTCAAACGCGATGGTTTGCGATCCTTGCGCACCCTCAAGGGCATACTCAGTTCTGTTGGGCCAATCAAAAACCAGCCGATAAAATGTCGGATGCCGTCCAACACGGACATCAAGTGTGGCAACGTCCTGATTTTCCTGGGCACTTTCGACAGCTTCGACCGGTGTGATTGGCGCCGGGGTTATTTGCGGGTTTTGATCATCTTGTGCCGGTCGCGTCGGCGGCGTCGGCACCGCATTTGGAGTTGGCGCTGGTTCCGGTGCAGGTGCCGCATCGGGTTTATCGAGAATATCAAGGACGACATTACTGCCGACATTAAATGCCCGGACCTCGAAATCATCGCTCAGCACAAACGCAACCGTCTGGCCATCAGGATCAAAGAAGGCGTCGGAAACATAATCGGAGATCGGTGCAAGAACGCCCCGCAAAGACGAAACCAACGGCTGATCAAACCGCACAACTAACTGGTCACCGATTATTTCAGCGGTGTAATTGACCGGTTCGTTCCATTGCAGAACAATTCGTCCATAACCGTTATGCAGGCCCGAGCGGATAATTACTGGGTCCGCCACCTGGGCCACTGCTGGGCGCATTCCGCTGATGGGCAAAAACATTGCCGTGGTGGTCGCAATCACGACCGCCAGCAGGATGCGCACGGCAAGTTTCGCCATACTTACGTGCCTCCGATCCCGCTTCCCGCATGAGGCTCGATTACAATGTCGACCCGGCGCGCCATTGCAAATCGCGCCTCCTCACTCAACAATTCGGGAAGCTGGTCGTATCTTGATGCCGCAAATCCGTAAATATTTATGTAATCTGTGTAACCGGATCTTTTGAGCTCGTTGGCGACGGCCCCTGCGCGTGCCAGCGAAAGTTCCCAGTTTGACGCATATTGCCCCCGTCCGCTAAGCGGTCGCGGGTCGGTGTGGCCCTGCACGCCGATACGGTTACCAATGTTTCGCAACACCCCGCCCAAAACAAACAAGGCCTGCCGGGCCTGTGGCGTCATGTCCGAACTGCCCGCGACAAAAAGAATATCGCCGGGCAAGGAAATCACCAGTTTGTCTGCATCGCGCGACATGCTGGCATCGCCCAGAACCGGATTGTCATCAATGGCGTCATCAATCACCGCACTGAGATAATCAAGGTTCATCGCCGGCTTGCGATAAACACGCGGGATGTTCAGGCTTGCCATCGGCTCGTCGTTTTCTTCCTCTGGCGAGGGCTTGATACTTTGCGAAAGGGAATCAACCACCTCGTCCCAGCGGTCGATCTTGACCTTGGACATGGCAAACAACATCACAAAGAACGTCAGCAGCAGCGAAATCAGATCCGCAAGGCTAAGCATCCACGGCGGCGGCCCCTTTGGACCTTCATCGCGTTTGACTTCATCACTCATCAGCCACCTCCCCCGGCTTGTGGTCCAAGCGGAATTGGCTGACTGACCCCGGGCTGCGTCGCACCGGGCAGCGGAAGAATCATTCTTTGCGGTGCCACGTCACCACCTGACGCTGCGTCCGCATCTGACGGCAATGGTATCGTGCCCGGATCTGTATCGTCTACAGCGCCATTTTCACGTTCAATCGGTGTGGGCGGCTCTTTCGGGCCAAGATCCCAGAAGAAACGGAAGGTCGCAATGAACGGATCGGCACCGGGATCAATGCCAACAAACACGTGGTCTTCCGGGGCACCAACATTGATCAGCTCACGGGCAAATGACCCGGCCCGGGCGATCTGAAGGTTGTTTTCGATTTCAATCGTACCCTTGGAGCCAAGCTCGCTGCCCATCACCATTTCCATTTCATAGGACGCATAGCCTTCTTCCTCAGCCAGAACTTCGGCAAGCTGGTTCATGAAATCGGCTTGGCGTTCACGGATCAGGATGGAATTTGGATCAAATAGCTGATCGACATGCATGATGACTTCCATCAGCTTGCCTGGCTGGATCACCTCGACCCGAACAACCTTGATTGCAGTGTCGAACAGGTGGCCGAGTTTTTCCTGCATGTCTTCTGCTGCAACAACCGGCCCTTCAATCGAGGTCACGGTTTGCAAACTGGTCGTGGGCGGAAGAATGGCTGCGAACGCAGAGGAAAGGCTTTCCTGCACTTCGCGGGTCTTGACCTCTTCAAAGGTCGAAATGGTATTTAGCAGAATGAAAAAGGCCAGGAGCAGAAGATAGAGCGCAAGAAACAACGCCACGGCCCCGTTCGCAGGGGGTGTTGGTGGTGTGGGTCCGTCGTCCTCTATCTCCGCCATGATAACGCCACTTAGTTAAACATCGCGTCGATGTCGGCCTGCGAAACGCCTTTTCCTTCAAGCTGCGGACCGTTGAGCAAGGCGTCCTCGCCTTCGGCTTCCTTCTTCTGTCGCGGGTTGGCGGCAGCATATTTGGCAATTTCATCGCCAAATGCTGTCACAAGCCCTTCAACTCGTTCTTCGATGGATTTCAGCGCCTTGATTACCTTGGTCGTACGTTGCCCGGTAATATCCTGGAAATTACAGGCCTCATAAACACGCATGGTTGCACCGGTAACAATTTCGGCCTGTTCCGGCGGCAAGGTCGTGGCAAATTCTTCAAGTGCGTCCATCGCATCAAGGATTTCATGGGTCGCCCCGGCCGTTGCATCAACAATGGCGTCAAGTTCGTCTGTCGCATTGGGGATGTATTCGGCCTTGATGTCGTCCGGGCGAAGCGAGGCAATCTCCGACTTCATCTTGCGGATGATGCCGGAAAGTTCGTCAAGCTCACCAAACAGCCGTTGCTGATCATCGGTCGGTTTGTCACCCATAAAGCGTGACAACTGATCCATCAGGTCAGACAGTTGTTCAACCTTCAGGTCATCACCATCAAGGCGCGCCCGAAGGTCGTTCAACAGCTTGCGGAGTTCTTCCTTGGACGCCTTAGACATAGCGGTATCGCGGGACACTTGCCCCGCGCTCCTGATCAGAAATCACCAATTACAGTCTTCATTTTGCCCTTCAACGTCTCTGCGTTGAATGGCTTGACGATGTAATTGGATACGCCTGCCTTTTTCGCCATAACGACGTTTTCGGTCTTGGCTTCGGCAGTAATCATAATGAAGGGCATATCCTTCAATTTGGCGTCTGCACGAACTTCCTTCAAGAGCTGAAGACCGGTCATCGGCTCCATATTCCAGTCCGAAATCACAAGACTGAACGGCGCCTCACGCAGTTTGCGAAGCGCCATGCTACCATCGGTCGCTTCTTCGATATTCGTAAAGTTGAGCTGCCGCAGAAGATTCCGGATGATACGCAACATGGTTTTGTAATCATCCACAATCAGGATCGGCATATTCGGATCGACGGCCATTCACAACTCCATCAGCTATCTGATCTCCCACCCCTGCCCACCATACTTCCGCATAGTGACAAGGCCCCTAATAATCGTGATGTACCTATTTAATATTGGTTAATCAAGATGTTTAACCCCAATTTAAATACGCCATCACCCTGGAAATTCTCAAAAAACCAACCATACCAATTCTGCACGGTCAATTCTTTGGCATCATGCCCCCTATTGAAGCGGCAGCATATTGATGTCTTGCTTGTAGGCCAGTTCAGAGGTCAAAGCCCGCGCCCGGTCCGGTGTCATTTCTGACAGAACGGCAGCAGTATTGGCCTCGCGCATGCCAAGAGCAACCTGCAACAGAATGTCCATATCAAGGTCATTCCAGATGCGCGCAGCATCTTTTGGCTTCATCTTCTCGTAAACACTGATCAGCTTTTTGATGCGATCATCTTCCTGTGCTTCCTTGGTCTCGACCAAACGTTCGATGGCCGTCTGCAAGGATTTCATTTCCTCGATCTTGGCATCAATCCGTGCTTCAGCTGCCGCAATCAGGCTTTCGCGCTCATCAAGGCGCTGTTCCTTACGGTCAAGCTCACCACGGCGTACCGAAAGGTTCTGCAACAGGTCGATTTCTTCCTGGGTAAACAGGGTCGGATCGCCGCCGAGCATCGGGGGCACATCCGTATCACCATCAATCGGGTCGCCTTCCATGGTCAACCCGGCCGGATTATCCAGCCCCGGATCACCGTTTTCCGGCGTTGCTGCCTGTTCGGCAGCAGGATCGGGCACCTCTGCTTCTGGTGCTTGCGCCTGGGCAATCTGCACCATGCTCACACCGGTCTTCTCGACGGTTTCCGCATCATCGGAACCGAATGAAAACAGGTTGACCACCCGCATTGACAGCACCATCAGGCCGACCAGGACGACCAAAGGCAGTATACGCACACCCGACATTCACTACACCCAGCATCACGGCACGCTGTACCGGTGCTCCTCTCTCTTGATTTCAATCTACCCTAACAGAACAGGCTCCTGTGCCATTAGATAAAAAGAAAACTCATAATCTCAAGACCGAAGACGACACCAAAGGCGCCATCTGGTTTCTTATCTTACCGACCGCAGGGCTGCGAGCAATTCACGCTCTGCCTCGGAACGCCCGGCATCTTCATCCTGATCATAGGGATCAGATACATCTGCACGGTTGTTATAAGATGCCCCCACCGCCCCATGATCATCACGACCATAGTCATCAGCGACCGGCCCCTTCGAGCCACGCTCGATCTCGCCGACCATGCGGGCAGCAAGTTCTTCGGCACGGGTTTCAACACCGATGTCATTGCGATCATCAATGACATCACCCCGGTTCGCACCGCCCATCATGCGGCCCAAACCAGCATTGCTGTTGCCCGACGATTTGCCCGCCCCGTCACCCGACGCCTGCGCAGCCTCGGCAGCACCTGCCCCGCTACGGCGCACGGCATTCACGTCACGCGCAGCCTTTTCCAGACGGTTCGCGATGCTTTCTCCGCGATCGACCATGAAGGTCAGGTCTTCGTTCAGGGCACTGGCTTTTTCGATATCCTCACGCAGCTTTTCACCGGACTGCTCTGCCATATCCCGAAGTGCTGTGATCGAGCTTTCTGCACGTTCGTTCGCGGCATTGAATGCAGTCAGAAAGTTTTGCATGTCTTCGCGGCTACGCCGAAAGGCCGCCAACTTGCGGTTCAGTATGATCGCGTAGACAATCGTTGCCGCCAGCAAAACGATCATCAAAAGATCCAGATAGAACGCGAAGTCCATCAACTCTCTTCCTCGGTTATGCGCGCACGGTCACGAACCTGAATCGCAATCCTGTCACCCTTACGCCCCATCATACCCTTGAACAACGGCACATCACCACAACGCACTTCGACTGGCGATGTCGGACTGGTATTAAGGACCAGACGATTGCCGACTTCAAGGTTGATCACATCTCCAAGTGCCATCACTTGCTCGTCAAGGACAGCCAATAAATTAACATGGGTTTGCCACAGCTCATTTGCGAGGTGGTTTTCCCAAATGGAGTCACGACCAAACTTCTCGCCCATGAACATCTGAAGCAGGAGCTCGCGAACCGGCTCCAGCGTTGCATAGGGGATCAAAAGTTCAAGACGTCCACCGCGGTCTTCCATGTCGATGCGCAGCTTGGCCACAATGGCCGCGTTGGCATGGCGGGCAATGGTTGCAAAACGCGGGTTGGTTTCAAGGCGCTCAAACCGGAAGGTCACCGGGCTAAGCGGATCAAACGCCGCAGACAAATCGCCCAGAACCACATGGATCATGCGTTCAACAAGGTTGCGTTCAATCGTCGTATAGGGACGGCCTTCAATACGCATGGCCGCCGTACCGCGACGCCCGCCCAGCAGAACGTCCACGATGGAATAAATCAGCGCTGAATCAACAGTCAGCAGCCCGTAGTTATCCCATTCCTCGGCCTTGAACACGCCAAGCATCGCTGGCAACGGGATCGAGTTCAGATAATCACCAAACCGCAAGGACAAGATGTTATCGAGCGACACTTCCACGTTGTCAGAGGTAAAGTTACGCAAAGACGTCGACATCATACGCACAAGGCGGTCAAACACGACTTCAAGCATCGGAAGTCGTTCATAGGCCACCATCGACGAGTTGATGATGGCCTGAATACCGGATTGGTCACCCGCACCTGACCCGTCATCAAAGCCAAGAAGACTGTCGATCTCGTCCTGATTCAGAACACGCGCAGAAGGCCCACTGCCCATGGCTTCGGCCATGTCATCGCCGCCATCGCCAGCATCTTCATCCTCGTCACCGAGCATGGATTCCCATTCGGCGGCCATATCCTCGCCGCCGTCGTCTCCACCATCTTCATCGCCGCCGGCCATGGCTTCCCATTCCGCGGCGAGAGCATCATCATCTTCTTCATCAGCCATCAGCGATTGCTTCCTGAATTTGGCATTCGGGCCGCTACAACATTATTGTACCAGCATTTCCTTGAACAGAACGTCGTTAATTTTCGCGGGCTTTGCCGCAGCACTGACCCGGATCAGAAGTTCTTCACGCAACCTGAACATCCCTTCGGACCCTGACAGATCCTCGGGGCGCAATTCGCGAAGATAAACCTGAAAGTTGTCAACAATGCGCGGCATCATCTGTTCGACCTGCGGCAGCATGCCCTGATCGGCAACTTCCAGACTGACACGAATTTTAAGATAGCTTTGCTTTCCGGCGCCTGAGTTCAGATTGACCAGAATTTCCGGCAAATCCACAAACCCGACATTTTCCGGAACCCCCGGGGCTTCTTCGATGGAGTCCTCGGTGATGACTTCTTCGGTTTGCGCGCTATCGCCGCCGGTCAACATATCAATCACAGGCTGCAGCAAGCCGGTGAAATAGGCTGCCGCCGCCCCACCCAGCAAAAGCAGCACAAGAAGGATGACCACGATCAGCATTTTCTTGCTGCGACCGCCGCCACCGCCTTCGTCCATTTCTATTTCGTCGACGTCGTCACCCATCGCTTCGCGAATTCCTGCTTTTGAAGTTCTGTCTTCCTCATCCAGCAAACACTGTGCCGGATTAAAAGCCATAACGCTATCACGTTAAAAATCTATTGCATTTCCGTCCACTGACGATTTGCCAAGATCAAATTTTTATCTGCAGGGCAGACTCCCCACCCTGCAATTTGATCAAGCCCCCCAAAGCACCTTACCGGAAGAAATTACCGCCCAAGCTTTATTTGCAAAGCTATCGGCCAAACCAACGTCACGAAAGGCCACATGAACTTCTTTTTCCAACGGGCAATTTGATAGGTGAACCACCCAACCCGGCAAACCTTTTCCGGTCTTCCTGCCTGTTTGGGGCAGTTTCTGCCAGAATTGGACTAAATCGACCCGGCAACAAATGCCGAAATCATATTTTATTATTAATTTTCAATACAATAACAGAACTGGCACGCAGATCGCATCCCATTGGGTCAAGCACTGATCCTGAAAGGGAAATTCGACCGATGGAAAATGTATCCTATATTGCGCTGTCCCGTCAGAAGACGCTTCGCAGCATGATGAATAACCTGTCGCAGAACATGGCAAACATGAACACGACCGGTTACAAAGAACAGCGGATGATGTTCACCGACTGGATCGCAAAGAACAAGGATGCACCGTTCCGGGGTGAACGTGAGATTTCTCTGGTTCAGGATATTTCCCAATATCGCAACACATCCGTTGGTAATATTGAACATACCAACCGGCCACTTGATGTCGCACTAAGCCAGCCAGACATGTTCTTTGCCGTCGAAACCCCGGCAGGTGTTCAATACACCCGGGCAGGTAACTTCACGCTTGATCCGGGCGGGCAACTGATCACCAACGATGGCTATCCGGTGCTTAGTGATGCTGATCAGCCAATGTTCTTTAACGAAGCTGACGGACAGATCGAAATCAAGGGCGACGGCACGGTTTCAACCGACATCGGTCAGATCGGCAAACTGCAGGTTGTCACAGTTGATAACGTGCAGGAAATGATCGTTACCGGCAACACCCTGTATCGCGCACCAACAGAAGCCGAAGCTGCCGAGGATGCCCCTGAAGTCGACGTCGAGATTGTCGAAAACCCCGGCATTGTGCAGGGCGCGCTTGAGAAATCCAACGTAAACCCGATTGGCGCAATGACCCAGATGATTGATGTGCTTCGCTCCTATCAATCCGTCACCCGTTCGCTCGAAAGCGAGAACGAACGCATGCGCAATATGATTAACAAACTCGGTGATGTCCGCGCCTGATAGGCCGCAGGACCCCGACATTACAGAATGAAGCGCAAAATCTGCGCAACCGAAGGAGAAGACAAATGCGGTCACTTGATATCGGCGCTTTGGGCATGCAGGCCCAGTCCACCAACGTGGATGTCACCTCGCACAACATCGCCAACATGACAACGACGGGCTACAAACGTCAGCGTGCGGAATTTCAGGATCTTCTGTATCAGGATTTGCGTCGTGCGGGTTCACCGTCTTCGGATACCGGCACAATCGTTCCGACCGGCGTTCAGGTTGGCCTGGGTGTGAAAACCGCGGCAATTGGACGTTACATGGGTCAGGGGTCATTGACCATGACCGAAAACGAACTGGACATCGCCATCCAGGGCCGTGGCTATTTGCAGATTGATCTGCCAAGTGGTGAAACCGCTTACAGCCGCGATGGTACCCTTAAACTTGATGCCGATGGCGCATTGGTTACCAAGGATGGCTTTGCGGTTCAGCCGGGCATTACAATTCCGGATAATGCGCGCTCAGTGACGATCAATGCAAACGGTGAAGTTTTTGCCGAGATCGATGGTCAGGTTGCCCTGCAGAACCTTGGCCAGATCCAGCTTGCGACCTTTATCAACCCACCGGGCCTCAATGCCCTGGGCGACAACCTGTTCCTTGAAACCGAGGCATCCGGTCAGGCCAATGTCGGCGCGCCGGGCGATGTTGGTTTCGGCACGGTTCAGCAAGGTTATCTTGAATCATCGAACGTTAACGTAGTTCAGGAAATTACAAACCTGATCAAGGCCCAGCGTGCGTATGAAATGAACTCCAAGTCGATCTCGACCACGGACGAAATGATGAGCGCAGTCAGCAACCTGCGTTAATCCTGCACTCTGAAAACAGCTTTTCGTTTGCGCAAGTCGCGGGCCTTGACGTTCGTGAACTTGCGCAAACTGTATTTACGCCATGTATACCGTTCCGTGGTAGAGTAGATGGATGAAGATAAAGAACATAATCCTCTCGCTCGTGATTTTTTCCGCCCTCACGTCATTTGATGCGCTGACGAAGGGGGCTGCTGCGCAATCCTCACAGGGGAATACCCTGCGCAACAGCCAAGAGATGAATTCTTCTATCTTCCTGAAACCCGATGCACTGGTCGAAGGGCAGTATGTAACCCTTGGCGATCTGTTTTCCGGGATTGATCCGCAGCAGGCCGATATTGCCGTGGCCCATGCACCGCAGCCCGGCAAACAAACCATCCTTGATTATCGCTGGCTTTACGGCATCGCGCAGCGCCACAACGTCAGTTGGCGGCCACGTACCACCGCCGATCAGGTTCTTGTTACCCGTGCAAGTCAGGTCATCACGATTGATGAAATCCGTGATGCGATTGAAGACGCCCTGAAAGACCAAGGGGTTCAGACACCATTCATTGTCGATCTTTCCAGTGAAAACCTGCAGATCCACCTGCCTGTTGATGCGCTGAACAATGTCGATATCAGCGCACTGGACATCAATTCGCGTACGCAGCGCTTTGTCGCCAGCGTAACCACCGGGGCACGAACCGCCCAGCAGCGCACTTATCGAATCAGCGGCAAATATTACCCGCTTTCAAGTGTGCCGGTTTTGGTGGAACCCATTTCACGTGGCAGCGTTGTTCGCCCCGATCAGGTAGAATATCGCAATTTCCGCAGTGAACGTGTACCTTCCGGTGCAATCCGTGACATCAATGATGTCATTGGCAAGGAAATCATTCGCCCGACCAACCCCAACGAACCATTGATGTTCCGTGATTTCACCAACCCGATCCTTGTGCGCCGCGGGTCGCTTGTCACCATCCGGCTGGTGACGGCCAACATGTCCTTGACCGCACGGGGAAAGGCACTTGAAAACGGCTCATTGGGCGATGTTATTCGCGTGATCAATCAGTCCAGCAACAATACGATTCAGGTTGAAGTCGTTGCCGAAAACGAAGTCCGGGCCTTGCCCGCGATGTCGCAATAATGGCGATATTTCCCCAAATATAACCCGGCAAGCTTTGCCTCCGCCCACCGCCCGGAACTGGCACGATCCATGCATAGTTCTGCGCAGGAACCCAGGAGGAACGAATGCCCGGTAAAAATGCACATATTTCATGGCGGCGTATTGCCCTTGTTGGCGGATTGATTGGCGCGACTGCGCTTCTGTCTGGCTGCAATGCGATGAAACGTCTGTCCGAAGTTGGTGAACCACCGAAATTGTCGTCCATCGACAACCCGACCCAGTCAGAAGCTTACCACCCGGTAAGTCTGCCGATGCCTGCACCGCAGGTCGCCGAACGCAACCCGAACTCCCTTTGGCGTTCAGGCGCCCGTTCCTTCTTCAAGGATCAGCGCGCCAATCAGGTGGGTGATATTCTGACCGTTGTCGTTGAAATCGAAGATAACGCCAACCTGTCCAACAACACCTTGCGTTCACGCACCAACAGCGAAGACCTTGGCGTGCCGAACCTGTTTGGCCTTGAAGCCGAATTGACCGGTGTTCTGCCAGAGGCAATCGACCCGTCCAACGCCTTTAACATGTCGAGCAACACGTCCAACCGCGGCAATGGCACACTTGACCGAACAGAAGCAATCAACCTGCGTGTTGCCGCCATCGTTATTCAGGTTTTGCCAAATGGAAACTATGTCATTCACGGGCGTCAGGAAATCCGCGTAAACAGCGAAATCCGCGAAGTTCAGATCGCCGGTGTGATCCGGGCTGCGGATATTTCCTCGGCCAATGAGGTCGGGTACGACAAGATCGCAGAAGCCCGTATTTCCTATGGCGGGCGTGGTACGATTTCCGATGTCCAGCAGCCGCGCTACGGCAGCGAAGTGCTTGATATCATTCTGCCGTTCTAACTTTATCAATCTTTCCTGACTGATCCCGCCCCGGGTTCCTGTCAGTCAGGTCAGCACATGGAAAAGCCACCTATGGGTGGTCTTTTCTTATTCTCCAAGCCCGATAAAAATGGAAAAAGCCCGGCCATAAGACCGGGCTTTTTTGATTTTGGTTATCCCTAACCAGTAATCTCCCACCATGTCACGTCGTTGCATGACCAGACCCGGCAGTACCGGGCCTTTGTATTTTTTTCCACCCGGCGCGATCAATCGTCGCGACGTGTGCGCTCCATCCGTTCGTGGCGCTCCTGGGCTTCGATGCTCAGGGTTGCAATCGGACGAGCTTCAAGTCTTTTCAAGCTGATCGGCTCGTCGGTTTCTTCGCAGTAACCATATGATCCGTCTTCAATTCGACGCAAAGCAGCATCAATTTTTGAAATTAGCTTGCGCGCCCTATCACGAGTGCGAAGTTCAAGTGCCCGGTCAGTTTCGGCCGACGCACGGTCGGTCAGATCCGGTTCCTGAAGCCCGCCATCTTGCAGGTTCGCTAATGTTTCCGAAGATTCGTGCAGAAGCTCTGCCCGCCAGGTCAGAAGTTTCTGCCGGAAATATTCCCGCTGGCGCGGGTTCATGAACTCTTCGTCCTCAGCAGGACGATAGTCAGGTGGTAAAGTGATAGTCATGTATGCCCTCTATACAGGACTCATCGATCGCGCGGCAATATAGATGGCACACGTCGACGGTGCAAGCTGATTGAACAAATAAATGTTAATAAGCTCGCAAACACGCAGTTTTCTGCGGTTTTCAACATAAATTTACCGTGGATTTACCGTGGATTTACCAGCTAGGTCAGTCCGGAAACTTCCAGTTTCGCAAGCTCCACACGGGCCCGCAAATCGATCTCGTCGAGAACTGCTGAAAGCTCCGGGTCATCAATCGTTTCACGCTGCTGATCAAGCAGTCCAACCAGTTGCTGCAAACGCGCACCGGACAATTGCCCGCTCAGCAGCCCGTCACGGACAGCTTCAAGCTGCTCAAGCATGCTTTTGGCCCGCAGCATGGCTGCTTTTTTGGGCGAATCAAGCGCATCCCCGCTTTGCTGAAGGGCCAGCAACGCATCAAGCGCACTGACAGAACCGCTGCTGGCGACACCTGCGGCACCGCTTGCACCACCGGAAGAGTCGAGCGAACGCATGGTATCGGCAAAGCCGCTACCACCCGAAGACGTGCCGGTCGATTTTTTGCGCGACGCTGCACCCGCGCCGGTCGCCTTGGAACCGTTAATCTTCATGACCCGTTTCCGCTCTGTTGTTGTAAACCCGTCCAATGATCATATGCAGGACACGCCATGTGTTTCGGCGTTTGGGCAAAATGGCATTATCTTTGCGCCATTTTCATACCTGCAAGGAACAGAGTCTCCCTCAATCCCGGCCCGTACGCAACGGGAAAAAAATGCCGAGTGGGCACCAAAACACGATCAGCCCCCGCCGAAAAGTCGGCAAACATGAATTTTTGCCCGAAAATCTGGGCATACGCGACCACCACGGGCAGAAAGCCTGACTTGGCACAGTTTTCGCTACAGGTTTGGCAAATGAGTTTGCAAACGCGATTAAACAGATCGATTGCCTCATCTGCCGGATGCATCGCATCCCACGTAAAATCGGAAGTAAGAGTATGATCACAGGTCTTGGCAAAATAGCACGCAAAGCGGCACTCAGCGCCGCGTTGGGAATGTTCGCCCTGACGCAGCTTACCCCGGCCCATGCGCAGTCACGCATCAAGGACATCGCCGATTTCGAAGGCGTACGTGACAACATGCTGGTTGGTTACGGCCTTGTGGTTGGCTTGAACGGCACGGGCGATGATCTTGGCGACGCAGAATTTACCCGCCAAAGCATGGTCGCAATGCTTGAGCGCCTTGGTATTAACGTCCGCGATCAGATCGAAGACCTTGAATCAGACAACATTGCTGCCGTCATGGCAACTGCCACCCTGCCGCCGTTTTCCCGTCAGGGGTCGCGTATTGACGTCAACATCAGCGCGATTGGCACGTCCGAAAGCCTTCAGGGCGGTACGCTGCTGGTCACCCCGATGGTGGGTGCTGATGGCGAAGTATATGCCGTAGCCCAGGGCAATCTGGCAGTTGGCGGTTTTTCTGCCGGCGGTGAAGCTGAGACCATTGTTAAGGGCGTTCCAACCTCGGCCCGCATTGCCAACGGCGGGATCGTTGAACGCGAAATCGACTTTAACCTGAATTCAATGCAGGACATGTCAGTTGTCCTGCGCAACCCTGATTTCACGACGGCACGCCGTGTTTCCGAAGCAATTAATGCCTACCTTGGCGAAGTTGCCGCACGCGCAAGTGATCCGGGGACGGTACGCCTTAATATTCCGGACCGCTATAACCAGAACATCGTCGCGCTTCTGACCGATATTGAACAGCTCCGCGTTGAACCCGATCAGATTGCCCGCGTGGTCATCGATGAAAACACCGGTACGATTGTGATGGGCGAAAATGTCCGGATCAACCGGGTCGCAATTGCCCAGGGCAATCTGACCATCCGTGTGACCGAAACACCGCAGGTTTCCCAGCCCTCCCCCTTCTCCCAGACTGGCACGACCGAAGTTGTCGACCGAACCAACATCGATGTTGATGAAGGCGAAGATAATCAGTTGGGTATCATGGATGGCGGTGTGAGCCTGCAGGAGCTAGTCAATGGCCTTAACAGCCTTGGTGTTGGCCCGCGTGACATGATCACCATTCTTCAGGCGATCAAGACATCGGGCGCACTGCAGGCCGAAATCGAGGTGATGTGATGATGACCGACGGATCTGCCGCACTCATGGCGCAGGCACAGGCCAGCGCGCAATACGGCACTCAAAACAATATGACCGCCCGTATGAACACCCTTACCGACGGGCACATCAAAACCGAAGAACAAGCCCGCAAAGCCGGCGAGGAATTTGAATCCATGTTCCTTGGTCAGATGCTCAGCCACATGTTTGCCGGTATCGAAACCAACGAAACTTTTGGCGGTGGGCATGGCGAGACAATGATGCGCTCCATGCTTGTTGATGAATACGCCAAGGAAATGACCCGCGCCGGTGGCATCGGAATTGCAGATGCTGTCACACGCGAAATCCTTAAAGTCCAGGAGGGATGAAAATGACCACCGAAGAGCTGGTTACCGAACTCAAAAGCGTCACATATGACCTTATGTCCCTGCTGGAACGTGAAACCACGGGCCTGCGGTCCCTGACATCTGCAGAGTATGATCAATTCCTGTCGGAAAAATCTGCCCTGTCGATGCAGTATGAACAGCTTGTTGTCAAATTGCGCAGTCGCGGCGAAGAACTTCGCGCTTTGTCAGAAGACGAACGCGCCGAACTGCGCGAACTGCAGGCCGAATTCCAGAACGCTGCACGGCGCAACATGGCGACCCTTCAGGCCGCCAAGGAAACCAACGAACGTGTGGTTCAGGCGATTGTACGCGCGGTCAACGACAAGTCCAAGGAAGAATGCACCACCTATAACCGGTCAGCCAAAGCCAGCAAGGCGTCGCTGGGCGGCTATGGCCGTACGATGAACAAATCCGGTGGCGCATACAGCGTCAATGAAACGCTTTAAGGGTAAAGGCAAAAGTCATGTCACTTACTCAGGCACTCAATACAGCGATCTCCGGCCTTAACACCGCACAGGCCCGTATTGCGATCACGTCCTCGAACATTTCGAACGTGAACACCGAAGGGTATTCCAAAAAGATCGCCGGTCAGGAAACCCTGACGCTTGACGGTATTGGCGCAGGCTCCCAGGTTGCTGATATTTATCGCAACGTCAACGAAGGCTTGGTCCGTGAGGTTCGCGGCGAACTCGGCAAAGCCGGTCGCGAGGAAGTTCGTTATGAATTCTTTCAGCGCGTTCAGACCCTGTTTGGCACCACCCAGTCCGACGCGGCAATCAGCCAGCGCATTAACGATCTAGCGGATGCCTTTGAACAGCTTGGCGTGACGCCTGACCAGAATTCGCCAAGGATCGAGGCCATCGAAAGCGCAATTCAGGTCATGGAGTCTTTTGAAAGGCTCTCCAGCCAGCTTCAGGACATGCGCGATGATATCGATGACCAGATCACCGATGAGATCAACACAGCCAATACGCTGCTCACGCAGATCTCTGAGCTCAATACCGGCATCATTCGCCTGAACAACCTTGAACAGCCAACCACCGAGCTTGAAGATCAACGCGACCAGAAGCTCAATCAGCTCTCGAAAATTATCGACATCACGACCTTTAGCCGCAGCGATGGCTCAATCGTTGTTTATTCGGCTGCTGGCGCGAACACACTTCTGGATCGCTCTCCCAATACGCTTAGCTTCACCCAAACCGCCGGTTTCGAACCGGGCACGGGTGGTTCTGGCGTGGAATTGGACGGCGAGGATATAACAGCCACATTGCGCACCGGCACGCTCAAAGGCCTGTTTGAAATGCGCGATTCAGAAATTCCGGCCCTAAACGACCAGATCAACGAACTGGCAGGCGAACTTCGCGATGCCATCAATGAAGAACACAACAAGGGAACGGCATTTCCACCCCCGGCCAACCTTTCGGGGAACCGTACCGTGGCTGCCAGCGACCCCCTGACTGCAAGTGGCGCCTTTCGCGTTGCAGCACTTGATGAAAATGGCGACCTTGTGGCTACAGACAGTTGGGCCGATATATCGCTACCAACAACCCCGGCAACCGTTCAGGGCATCATTGATGAAATCAATGGTTCGGATGCGGGCACCTATCTGACCGCTTCACTGGTTGACAACCGATTGGTGATTGAAGGCCAGGACGGAAATCGTGTTGCCATTAACGAGATGGACAGTCAGATCACCACCAGTGACGGTCGCGAACATGGTATGTCGCATTATTTCGGCCTCAATGATTTTATCGCAACGTCAAAAAGTGCCAACAAAATCACCTCTGCGCCGCAAAGCAGCTCGACAGATGCGCTTGGTGTGACAGCAAGCTCCTTCACGATTAGCGCGGGCAGTGGCGTTCTTGTCGGCGGCATCACCGTGAACTATACGGCAACCGATACGCTTGAAGACGTTCGCGACAATATCCGCACAGCCCTTCAGGGTGCTGGCATGACGGCGGCGGCCTCTGAAGAAACCGCATTCCTTGTCGAGGATGGGGATCGATACCGTCTGGTGATTGACTATGCTTCCAATATGACAATCACTGATTCTGGAACAATGGCAGCAACCATCGGCTTTAGCGAAGATCAGCCGACACTTTCGGGCAGCATGCGCGTCGACTCCGCCATCCGAAATGATCCGTCAAGGATCGTGCGCGGGCAGATGAATGCCGACACTTACGCAACATCAACTGCCGTCGTCGATCAGGATGCCGCCATTCCCGGCCTCGGCCCGCTGGTGCCGCCACCTGTGAACTATACTCTAACTGTAGGCGGCGACTTCACCGATGTTGATATCGACTATGACACCAACACAACACTGCAAGACCTTGCAGATGCAATTAACAACAGCGCAACCCTGACCGATAACAACATCACCGCTGATATTGTGTTCGACAGTCAACTTGGCGGCTACAAGCTGCAAGTATTAGATGCCGATGGCGACCCGTTCTATTTTAGTGATGACGGACTGCCTAATGCTGATGCTTTAACAACCATTCTGGATTTTGGGATCAAATTTGGTGTCCGAGAAGGTGACAACAGCTCTGCTAGCGCGATCAGCAACAGTTTTGAGCGCAGCGACATTGACTTTGAAGCTGCCGGCGGCCTTTCAGGAGAGCGCACATCGCTTACCGATTTCGCGGCCGGTATTGTTGCAACGGCTGCAACAAAAACAAAGGTCGCGGAAAGTTCATTCGAATTCCAGTCCAGTCTGGTGACAGACCTTTCCACCCGCATTCAAAACGAAGCAGGTGTGAACCTGGACGAAGAAATGTCTGATTTGGTTATTTTTCAACGTGCTTACACAGCATCAGCGCAGGTCATCACGACGGTTGATGAAATGTTTGATGCATTGCTCAGAGCAGTTTAAACTGCATGCACGTTAAAGTGAGGCTGTCATGGTAACTCGTGTCGCGACATATACAAACCATACCCTGCTGTCGGATTTGGCGCTCCGAAATGCAGCGCGTGTGACTGATCTTCAGAATCAAGCATCAAGCGGATACAAATCGCGTGACTATGCTGGTATTGCCGATAGCACGCAGCGCTTGCTTAACCTTGAGGGTGAGTACACCCGTGCCGAACAATTCCTCCACAATACAACGCAGGCAAAGCTGCGCCTCCAAAGCATGGAGACTGCTGTAGACAGCATGATCACCATTGCAACAGAGATGAAAACACTCCTAATTCAGGCAACTTCCGCTCAGCAAGCTGACGACGTAAACGTAATGTCACAGGGCGACAAAGCCTTGGAACAAATAGCCAATCTGCTAAACACCAATTTGGATGGACGCTATTTGTTCGCCGGGGGACGCTCAGAAGAATCCGCCGTCGATCTCGAAAAAATGTCTGCCCCTGATAACTATATCAGCTCAAACGATAATGACCTGACCACCGCTACAACATTGGCTGCCTTGGGCGTTACGACCGGCCAGCTTGAAATCGTTAGTACCGATCTAAACGGTAACAGCGTGACCTCGAACGTTAATTATAATGCTGCAACCGATGATATTGACGATATCCTGACAGCCATAAACAGTGTCACAACAAATGGTGCGATCGCTTCACTACGCCAATTAGGCGACTCAGGAGCAACACGCCTTAACATTGAAAATGTTGGCAACGGGTCCATTACTATTTCGGAAAGCGGCACAGGTACCCTTTTGTCGGTTCTGGGGATGGAAAAAATCCCAAATCCGCGCGAAGATGTTGATTATTATAACGGCGACCAACAGATCATGGATGTCCGTGTCGACACAAGCTACAACGTTTCTTACGGTATTCTGGCTGACAATCCAGCTTTCCAGAAACTCATTCAGGGCATCAGTATGGTGGCGACCACCGAAGATCTGGACGCCCTTAATGTGGCCCTTGGCTTCATAGGGGATGCCATCAATGACCTGCCTAACGTTCAGGGGCAGATCGGTCTGGACATCGCAAACATCGAACGCTTTGAAGGTCAACATGAAGACTTCAAGATTTTTGCATCACAAGCCATAAGCGACATTGAGACCGTCGATGTGCCTCTGACATTGGCAGAACTCTCACAATACGAAACAGCTCTGCAAGCAAGCTTTATTACCATATCGCGAGCTGCCGATTTATCTTTGGCTAACTATTTGCGTTGATGGTTTACTACAGTGAATTGTCGCTTTAACCGTTTTGTCTGCTTGTCTGCCTGACTGCTACAAGCACTCTTTTAAGATAAAACTTCGACTGTCGGAGAATTACGGGCATGGAAACCGAAAACGTCGCCGAGAATGAAACAGCTGAATCAGTTGTTGTTGAAACGCGCTTTGGCGACATCGAATTCAGTTGGGACAAAGGCATTTACATGCCTGTCGGCCTTCTTGGATTTCCAGAGCATCATGTCTTTGGGCTGGCCAACATTCCGAACTCATCGCTTGATCAGTTCAAACTATACCAAAGCCTAACAGATGCAAATCTGTCGTTTATCGTTGCACCATACAACATGGAAAGCGCGGTTTACGCAGCAAAAGACCTCGACCTTGCCCAGAAAAGCCTCGCGATATCGAGCGAGGACATGGCGATCCTGATGGTGGTCACAATTCGCAGCGGACAAGGCGGACAAGGCATTACAATGTCGACAAACTTGCGTGCACCGATTTTGGTCGACACCAACCGTCAAGTCGCATGGCAGCACATTTTGCCGAATGACAAATACTCTGTACAACATGACCTGTAAATTTTACCTAGCAAAACTGGCATAGCTTTTGCTCCTTGTGCCAGCATCGCGATGGTGCCAAAGCGATAGAATTGCTTGGGCCAAGCGCACGATCCTTATAGGAGAAACACAATGGCTCTCAATATCATTTCCAACTATGCTGCCAACGTTGCCCACCGCAACCTTAGCAATTCTGACGAAATGGCGACCCGTTCGCTGTCGAAACTTACGTGACGATGCCGCCTCCATGGCTATCGGCGCCCGCCTGAATTCTGAAGTCCAGTCGCTTAAAACTGCCACGGTTAACGTTGGCCAGGCTAACGCGATGCTTCAGATTGCTGATGGCGGCATGGCAACCATCGATGACATTCTGGTTCGCATGAAAACCCTGAGCGTACAGGCATCCTCTGAGAACCTCTCTGCTGTCGAACGTGGTTTTGCTTTCAGCGAATTCGATACGCTGCGCACTGAACTCGACCGTGTCGCAGACTCAACCAAATTCAACGGCGTACAGCTTCTGGCCGGTCAGGACATTCTCGGCATTGACCCGACCGTCTTTGCTGCTGGCGCGGCAGATATTGGCGCGGCAGACGGTTTCGTTTCCTTTGATATCGCAGCCGACGCAACGGGCGTTGCCGACACCGAC
>NZ_JRJE01000021.1 GCF_000763295.1 Thalassospira australica
ATTAACGGTGCCAGCCGACAGGGTTGCGCCATCGGGAATGTTGGAGACGGTAACCGAGAGAACTTCACCGCTATCAGTGAGGCCTGCATCGATGTCGAGCGCAATCGGGCTATCTTCGGTGCCCGCTGCGTCCGTTACATCCAGGGTCGGAGCATCGGCTTCGCCAGTGACATCAACGGTCAGGGTATCGGACACAGAAGCGGTGTCGGTGCCGTCTGCCGAAGTGGCCGTCACACCGAGATCGAACGAACCACTGTAATCAGCTGGCGGTGTGATGGTCAGGCCATCAAGCTCATCGGCTGTCAGGGTAACCGTCCCATCCGGATTAACGGTGCCAGCCGAGAGCGTTGCGCCTTCGGGAATATTGGAAACCGTTATGGACAGAACTTCACCGGCATCGGTAAGACCTGCATCAATGTCGAGCGGAATCGGGCTATCTTCGATGCCGGAGGCATCGGTAACGTCGAGGGTCGGCGCGTCTGCTTCAGCTTCAACAGATACACTCAGCGTATCGCTGGTGGTTGCCGTATCGGTGCCATCGGTTGAGGTTGCGGTCACACCCAGATCGAACGACCCATTGTAATCCGCTGGCGGTGTAATGGTCAGACCGTCAAGCTCATCGGCGGTCAGGGTAACGGTACCGTCCGGATTAACGGTGCCAGCCGAGAGCGTTGCGCCTTCGGGAATATTGGAAACCGTTACGGACAGAACTTCACCGCTATCGGTGAGACCTCCATCGATGTCGAGTGTGATTGGGCTGTCTTCGGTGCCTGATGTGGTGGCTGTAATATCCAGGGTCGGGGTATCTGCCTGACCTTCAACGGAGACAGAGATCGTGTCGGTTATCGATGCAGACGTGTCTCCGTCCGTCGAAGTTGCAGTCACATCAAGACCGAAGGATCCGCTGAAATTCTCTGGAGGGGTGATGGTCAGACCGTCGAGCTCATCGGCGGTCAGGGTAACGGTGCCGTCCGGATTAACGGTACCGGCAGAGAGGGTGGCACCATCCGGAATGTTGGAGATGGTAACCGAGAGGACTTCACCGGCATCGGTGAGGCCTGCATCGATGTCGAGTGCAATCGGGCTGTCTTCGGTGCCTGATGTGGTGGCTGTGATATCCAAGGTCGGGGTATCTGCCTGACCTTCAACGGAGACAGAGATCGTGTCGGTTATCGATGCAGACGTGTCGCCGTCCGTCGAAGTTGCAGTCACATCAAGATCGAAAGAACCGCTGAAATTCTCTGGAGGGGTGATGGTCAGATCATCAAGTTCATCAGCTGTCAGGGTCACCGTGCCGTCCGGGTTGACGGTACCAGCCGACAGAGTTGCGCCATCGGGAATGTTGGAAATCGTGACCGACAGGGTTTCACTGGCATCAGTAAGGCCAGCGTCGATGTCGAGTGCGATCGGGCTGTCTTCGGTGCCCGATGTGGTCGCTGTGATATCCAGGGTCGGGGTATCGGCTTGGGTTGCAGAAATTGAAGAAATCTCTGGGCTGCCTGAGGATCCTCCTCCGCCAAACGACGGATTGGCGGCAGAAGAATTCGTAGAGGGGTTTAAAAAATTGTTTTCAGGCGGAGGAGTTGTTTCGTTTGGAATACGTTGCTCTGCTACCGGAGCTGCATTGCCTTCTGATGAAGTTGTTGATTCAGAAAGTGCGCGATTGTCGTCATCAGCCGGGGAGATGAACGAATTGGGAGCTGTATCTCCGGCATAAGCGTCGAGCTGAGAGTTCCCAGATGCCTGTGGCCCCTGGAAGTTACCTGATGCGAGCTCAATATCAGAGAAAGGTTGGTTGGCACCGGTTTGTTCTATGTTCGGATTGAATGGATCGTACGGATCACGGTCACCGGTATGAACACTGGCCAGAGCAGATTGTTGACGCATCAGAGCAAGGGAAAAAGGACTATTTCCGGTTGAAAGTTTGGGAACCAGAAACTGTACCTGTTCGGGGGTGTAGGCCATGACGAGAAATCCCTGTTCTGATCAAAAATCGGCAACTCTGCTCCTCAATATAGGAAGCTAAATGATCATTGCGTAGTGGGTGGATAAAACATATGCCCAATTGGTTGCGAAATGTTATCGTTTTGTTGGCGGGGGCTTTTTTTGTCGGAGGAACGGTTGCAGCAGACGCGTCGAATTCTAATTGTAGATGATGATCCCGATATCACGAAACTCTTGGAAATATATCTTCTTGATGAGGGGTTTGACGTTGAGGTCGCGTTTACTGCACAGGAGATGGACCATCATCTGGCCAATCGTTCTTTTGACCTGATACTGCTTGATATATTGCTCCCCGATGGGGACGGTTTTGACATTACACGCCGACTTCGTGAAGCATCCGATACTGCTATTATCCTGATTTCACGGAAAAATACTGATGTCGATCAGATTGTGGGGCTTGAACTTGGCGCCGATGACTATGTGACCAAGCCCTTGGAGCCACGTGCGCTTTTGGCGCGGATCAAAAGTGTTCTTAGACGCTATAAAATAAGCGGCGGAGGCCTTGGGGGTGATGAGGCGACGAAATCAGGAGGTGTTGAAACCAAGGAGATAAAGATAGGGGAATGGGAGCTCGATACTGTAACCCACAGGCTCATACATGATGATGGCACACTGCACATATTATCAGCCAATGAAACAGCGTTACTGAGGCATCTTGTACAGAACGAAGGCCAGGTTCAGACGCGAAATGATCTTATGCTCGCGATATCGGGACGCGAATGGGAATATATGGATCGGACCATTGATATCATGATTGTCCGGTTACGTAAGATTGTGGAGCCGGATCCCGGGAGCCCCAGATTTATCCAGACTGTAAGGGGAATCGGATATGTTTTCCAATCCCCAAAAAATGGTGGCGGCAAACAAAATACGCAGAATGATGTCAGAACGACCGATAGCTGACCGGGTATTACAAATGCACAACAAGATTTTAACACACAACCTACTGTGTGTTCCGGGCATTCAAACCAATATACAGTTTCAGTGACGCAGGGTTTGTGCTGAGAAAGCACATCAAACGGGAGTACAATATGTCCAATTCTTTGTCCGATGTTGCTCCGCCGTCTGCTTCCAAGCTGCGGCTCGACAACGTAAGGACCAAAGTACGGTTTGCAGAGGCCAGTGCAATCGTCACATCCACTGTGATGATCAACTTGCTTGCTCTGGCCGTGCCGTTGGGTGTGTTGATGATCTATGACCGGATCATTCCCAATCAATCTTTGCCAACTCTGGCGGTCTTGATCTTTGGTATTTCGGTCATTGTTGGCATCGACCTTATTTTGCGTTTGGTGCGGTTGTCTCTTGAAGCGCGCGTCACGGCTCGTTTGGATCATTTGGCGCGTATTAAGCACGTAGAGGCGCTTTTGGCGCAACGTCATCCGACGCGAACCAATATGTCACTGAATGATTTGCTGGGAAAACTGTCGCAAAGCTTGCCGGGAAGAGAAAGGAAGCTTTTGCGGATCAAATGTGTTGCCGATATCCCGTTTGCGTTTGCATTCCTGTGTGTCATTGGTCTGATCACCGGTGAATTGGTGCTTTTACCAGTCGGTGTCTGCCTGATATTTGGCGCCTGGTCATACATTCTTGCCGTAAGTCATCGTCGTGCTTCAGCCAAATTGCGGTCGACGCATACAGACAAGTCAGATTTTGTCGACAGAACTTTTGATAGTCTGGCGCAAATAAAATCACTGGGCGCTGAAATCCCGGTTTTGCATAGATTGTCCCGGTTATATGAAAGACAGGCCTTCCGTTTTCGGAAGCAGAAACAGTATTCAATGACCATCGGCAACATCTACAGCCTGTTTTCCCAACTAATGATTGGCGGCGTTGTCGTTGCGGGAAGCTTTGCCGTTCTGGAAGGCAATTTATCCCACGGTGGGTTGGCGGCCTTCACCCTTTTGGCGGGACGTGCATTGGAGCCAATGCGGAGTGTCTATGAACTGGTGGTTGGCGGCGGGCAGCCTGTTGAAAAGCCAAAACGCAACGGGCTTTCAAAAGCGGACCAATTTGATGTTTTGTCCGGCAGTGCCGAAAAACGCTTGTTTAAATCACCCCCGGAAATCTCAGCCAGATGCACTGTTAAGAGTGAAAGTGCTGGTGTGGTTCTTAATCTCGACCTGCTTGTTGCTTCGGGAGAAGCCGTTGCCATTACAAGCGCAGGAAGTGATGGAAAATCTGTTCTTTCCTATAGCTTGCTTGGTCTTGTTGATTACACGGGGACCGTGAAATTTAACAATATGCCACTAAATTCAAGCAACGCAGAAGCAATCCGAAACGAAATAACTGTTTTGGGACGTATCCCGCAACTGCCGCGCGGAACCATGATGGATGTTCTGAGTTGGGGGCAGGAGGAGCGTTATGCCGATGTCAGGTATTTGTGTCACCTGATCGGACTTGATGTCCCGGTTAAGAGTTTGCCGGATGGCTATAATACCTTGCTTGGCGATGACCCGACAAAGTTACCTAACGGGCTGTTGCAGCAAGTTGCGATCGTGCGTGGTCTGGCAGCAAATAACAAAGTGATAATTGTTGATGATGCGTCCCTGACGCTTGACGCAAGCACAGAGTTGAAATTTGCCAAAATACTCAAGATGTTGCGGAAAACAGCGACGATCATTGTTTTGAGTGACCGCCAGTCCCTGACGTCCATTTGTGATCGCCAACTGCTTCTTGAGAATGGTCAACTTGCAGAAGCGCCTGCGCAGAAGGAGGCGTAACATGGCTACTCAAATGATGCCACCGGGGCTGACGCCAAGTGTTGATAGCTTGGGAAACCTGCTGAACACTGTACGATATGACGGTGTGCGCAAGCTGTTCTATCTTGCCGGGGCAAGTATTTCACCGGTCGATATGTCGAACCTTCGTGAAGCTAGCGGGAAATTTCAATTTGAAGAGATTTCCGAGATTTCGCTGACGTTGTCGATTGCACCACAGATTAAACGTGATCGACTTGAAAACTTATTGCTGCACGAAAATCTGTTTGCGTTTGAGACGGCAGGCGAGGAACTTCATATCTTTATTCCTGGCGCTGATGGTGAAATTCAGTGCCTTTCGCCAGAAACCGGACTTGAACAGGCAATGCCCGATTTGGCGACACGCGGGCGGGCCATCATCCTGCAGGAAAGCAATGATCCGGGACGGGCAGACCCGAAAGTTTCCCAGACCAAGTTTAATTGGCTGAAAACGGCGTTGTCAGGATCAAAGAATTCTGTTTTTCAGTTGGCGATCATCACCTTTGTGGCAAGTATTCTTGCTCTCGCTATGCCGATGTTCACGCTTGCGGTTTACTCTCAGGTCTTGCCTACTCAAAGTGTTGACGCATTGTTGTACCTAAGCGTCGGGCTTGTGGTTGCGACCTGTGCTGAGTTTTCTTTGCGGATGTTGCGCAGCCGAATTCTTTCGAATGCTGCGGCTCTTCTTGACCTTAAAGTCAGTGTGTCGAGAAACTCCAGGCTGATGAGAATGTCTGTTGCTTTGGCCAGACGGTTCAACAGCCGTGATGCCTCGGCGATTATCAAGGACCATGAGCGGCTCAGTAATATCGTCACCGGCCCAATCGGTACAGCAATTCTCGAACTGCCGATTTTCGTTGTGTATCTTGCGGTTCTGGCGCTGTTGGGGGGATGGCTTGCCCTGATCCCGGTTATACTTCTGGCTGTTGGCTGTATTCTGATCTTGCGATTGTTGTCCTATGCCAATGAACGCACGAAATCGGCTCTGCGCAGGGCCGAAGAGTATGGTGTCATCTGCGATGAGCTATCGCGCAGACTATTTGTGATGAAACGTGAAGGAAGCGGGGCTGTCTGGCACCGGCGTTTTACCAACGCATCGGCGCGTTTGGCAGAAGCCGAGATGCAGCGTCAGAAAACCTTCTCCTATGCAAGAATTGCGACCAACGCTCTTACATCATTAATTGTAACGATCTCTTTGGCATTCGGTGCCGTGATGGCAATGAATGAAGTAATCGGACCAGGTGAATTGATTGCAGTTGTCGCAGTAGTCTGGCGCATGATGGCGCCGGTTCCATCCGTTCTGGAAGCCGTTTTGCGGCGTGAAGAAATTACCAACCTGATCGATAATGCGACCTACACTGCCAATGACAGTCCAGAGGAAGCGCGCAGCCATGCTCTGGGTGGGCAGGGAGCGGGGATTGACGGGCGCGTAAGTTTCTCGTCGGTGCTGTTCAACTACAAAAGCGGCCAGGCCCCTGCCTTGCGGAACCTTAGTTTTGAAGTCAAACCGCGTGAATTGGTTGTGATTACCGGGACGAGTGGTGCCGGGAAGTCGACGGTACTTGATTTGATTGCAGGGCTGCATTCACCGCAGCTTGGTACAGTCACCATTGATGGCGTTTTCCCGGCGCAGGTCCCCCAGTCTGTTCTGTTGCAGTCCGTCGGGTATTTGTCGCGAGATAGTAATATCCTGCCCGTAACTATTCGTGAATTTCTTGCCATGGGGCGGGAAAAGTTCTCGAAGGTGGAAATCGTTGAAGCCTCTAAACAGCAGGCTATTGATGAAGATATTTCGCAACTGCCAGATGGCTATGAAACCCGTATATGCGATATGGCACAGGACAGTTCACTGCTGCGCCGCATCGGGCTTGCCCGGGTTTTAATGACGCAATCGAGTTTGATCCTTATTGATGAACCGGATGCTTCATCTGCGGAAGTAAGGGCCGCGTTTTTGTCGACAATTCGCCAGATTCGCGATGACACAACCATTATCATTGTTACCCATGAACCAGATTACATCTCCGTTGCAGACCGAATATTGGTGATGAATCAGGGAACGATTGTGCGCGATTGCACGCCCAAGGATATCGTTCGTCAAAGAGAGGCTATTAAGGCATGACTGATCAAGCCGGACGTACAAAGGTTACCAGTGCCCAGGGCAAAGGGTCCTGGAGTAATAATGCCATTACAGCCAGCCAGCTATTCGATCGTAAAACATCGAGCAAACTGTCTTTGTTTACGACGTTTTCGCTCTTTGCTGTGATGGTAGGGGTGATTGCGTGGTCTGCTTTCATGCCGGTTACAGAGATTTCGGCCAGTTCTGGCGAAGTCGTTCCATCTGGGTCATTGCAAAATGTTCAACACCTTGAGGGTGGTATTGTTTCAGCAATCGAGGTGCGCGAAGGACAGTATGTGAATGAGGGAGATCTTCTTGTTGAGCTATCCCCTCACATTGCGCAATCTGAACTAGATCAGTTGGAAACGCGATTGGTCGGGTTGCAATTTCGTATACGGTATCTGACGGCCGCACGAGGAGACAATATTCCCGAAGTGGACGAGTTCGATGAAGATTATGCTGACATCGCTCGGGCAGCTCAGTACGAACTGGCAACCAAGCGCGAAACAGTTGCGTCGCAAATTGAGGTTCTCAGGCAGCAAGAAAAAGAACGTGAAGCTGAACTGGCAACGCTCAAGAGCCAGGCCGCTGGCGTCACCGAACAAATCAGATTGAAAAATGAACAAGTCAAAGGCCGTAGGATTCTGGTTGAGAAGGGCTTGTTCCCGCGCATGGATTTGATCGAAGACGAAAGGGAATTGGCCGGTTTGGTTGATAACCGTTCTGCGCTTGTGCTTGAAGCCACGCGCGTTGGGGAGCGTATTGGTGAGGTCCGGCAAAGAATTATTGAAACTCGTGCGCGCTATCAATCCGAAATCGCAACCGAGTTAAGTCAGTTGGCATCCGAAGCCGCAGAAACACGCGTGGCGATTGTCCGCGCCCAGGATCGCGTCGACAGGCTACGGGTCCGTGCACCGGTTTCGGGACGCGTAAAAGGCTTGGAAGTAAAGACCGTCGGAGGGGTGCTTGATCCTGGTGCCACCATGATGGAGATTGTTCCCGATAACACCCAGCTCAAGGTTGAGGCGCGCATTTCGACGCAGGACATCGGGCACGTACATGTCGGACAGGCGGCAAATATCAAAGTCCTAACTTACGATTATTCCCGCTTTGGCACCATTTTGGGTGAAATATCACAAATCTCGCCAACGACTTTCATGGATGAAGAAGGGGTGCCGTTCTACAAAGCCGATATTATCCTCGAAAACCCTTATGTGGGGGAGAATGTCGATCTTGCGGTTGCGCCGGGTATGACCGTTATTGCAGATATTCTGACTGGCGAGAAAATGTTGCTTGAAGCAATTATGTCTCCTGTTATCAAAAGCTTTGATAGCGCATTCAGAGAGCGATGATCGGCTATTGAACGAGAAGCGCCGGTACGCTTGGAATATTGCATTTCTCTATGTCGACACCACTTAAGATGTGTGTCGGGAATGGTGTTTCCTCAGTAAAGCGGTTTAGATATCGGTTTAGATGATCGAGCCAATATAAATGGGGCGGTGAATGCGATACCCACGTATTAGGTGACCTTGTGGAACCCTTTCTGAAAAAGGCCTGATAGTGCTCAGGGGCTGCCGTATAAGTCATTAACCAGGGGATTGAAGTTGCTCCAGAAATATTGGTCAAACCTTGCGTTGTCCCGAAAATTTGCACTGGGCAGTGTCGTGATGACGATATGCCTTACAGTCATTGCTGGTGTCAGTGTAACGCTATTTGTTCACAACCAGATTTTGCGGGAAGTAGAGCAAGAGTTGGATCGGGATTCCCAGGCGGGCGCACACCGCATGGCTTTGTATCTGGAGACGGTTCATTACAACCTAAACAATCTTGCAGCGTCCAGTCTGGTTCTGAATGGTCTTTTGGACCCTGATGAAAGAAGCAATCATCTGGTTCCGTTCCTGCAAAGTTTCCGGGCTTCGGACAGCTTATATACGGACGTTGGCCTTTTTGACTTGAATGGTCACGTTATTGCGCAATCCAATATTGATCCACAATCAAGTGTTTCCGGCGAACCCGACTTTGTTGACGCAGTTTCCGGTGACGTACGTGCGGTCTATCATGAAGCCGCCGACAATTGGAAATCGTACCTGGCAATTAGCTATCCAGTGTTTGATGAAGCAGGCCTGGACATCAAAGGTGTACTGCGAGGGCGTATCCACCTTGGCAATTTGTCGGATGTTTTGGCACCAAACGAGGAAACTCCACTTTTTTTCAAGCTGTCTAATGCAACAGGACAAATCCTTGGGGAATGGCAATGGCCGACGGATGTGGAACTCCTGATCCGAAGTTCTGCCGTGGATTTAAGACCGCCATTAGACCAACTCGGGTTGACATTTTTTGTTGGTCGTCTTGCGACCGAAGCCCTTGCGCCGGTTCAAAGACTGGTCACAAACATTGTAGGGTTTGCGATTGTCTTTATTTTGATTACGGCATTGTTGGCGGTTTTTGTCGGGCGAAAACTTAGCAGTCCGTTGCGTATGCTTGAAAGGACTGCGTCGAGGATTGCCACTGAAGGGTATTTTGATGTTGAGTTACCCGACTTGGGGAATGATGAGGTCGGGCGCCTTTCAAGCAGTTTTCGTGAAATGCTTGGACATATCAATGTTTCCTATAGCGTCCTTGAGGCCCGTGTAACATCGCGAACAAGAGAGCTTGATGAAGCCCGGATGCGCTTGCGAGATAGCGCAAATCAGCTTCAATCCATCCTTGATAACGTGGTTGATACGATTATTACGGTGGATATCTACGGTCGAATACAAGCATGCAATAATGCTGGCCGGGAGCTGTTTAATTGCCCGGTGGAACAGTTGGTTGGCAAAAATATTGTCGACTTTATCGATATTCGGGACCTTGAAGTATTTCTGGTTCCGACATCGGATCGTTTTAATCATGATCAGCAGCGGATCATGAAAGAAGCCGTTCTTTATCCAGTCTATGGCGCGGATGTACCGATTGAGTATGCCGTTGGCGAGTACATGGAAATTGAAGATAAACGGCTGATGACACTGCTGATCAGAAACATCACAAAACGCAAAGAGGTAGAAAAGCTCAAAGAAGAATTTATTTCTTCGGTTAGCCATGAATTGAGAACGCCTTTGACCTCAATCACAGGCGCCTTGTCCCTTGCGAAACGCGATTCCGTTGTGCCTCAGTCTGATCGGCTTCAGAAGCTTCTTGATGTCGCTTTGGATAATTCCAAAAGGCTCGGAGACTTGGTGAATGACATTCTTGATTTGGAAAAACTCGAAAACGGGAAGATCAGCTTCACCCTTGAAGACCTTGACCTTGGGGAACTTGTCCAAAGGTCAATCGATGCATTTGCGCCTTATGTACGAAAGCATGGCAAGAAAGTTAGGGCCCTACCGCCAACGCAGTCTTTTAAGGTTCTTGGAGACGAAGGACGCTTAATGCAGGTGATGAATAACCTGTTGTCCAACGCAGCCAAATACAGTGGTGATAACACGACAATTGATGTCGTCATTGCGGCAATCGGAAGTGATGTCAGGGTGTCTGTTATTGACCAGGGGCCGGGAATTCCACCGTCTTTACGTGCACACATGTTTAGCCGGTTCTGGCAAGCTGATGGTTCAAATACCAAAAAAGCAAGTGGTACAGGCTTGGGCCTGGCGATTACCAAATCTTTGATGGAAGGGAACGGAGGCCGGATTGGCTACCGGTCTCGTGCCGGTGTCGGGTCAATTTTTTACATTGATCTGCCAATTCAGAAAACGGCCGACCTTCGGCATGAACCTGAAAATGCGGTGGTTGCTGTTGGCCCGAGTGGCAACGAATTGATACAAACCGTCTTGCAAGAGAAATCGGGAAGCCTTGAGAAAATCGAACTGATCGAAATGTCTCATCGGGCACAGGCGGTGCTTTATCTTGAAAGCGGCGCTTTTGTCAGGGAACTTCAAACTGTTCCTGCTGACGAGGATCGGGATGGTATGGCTGTCCGGTTGGAAGAGATACTGAAAAATATAAATGATGGGTCGTTAAAATATGACCTTCACTGGTTGAGTATGAGCAATGAGCGAAAATAAGGAACTGAACAAAATTTTTGTCGTTGAGGATGATGTCGATATACAGTTCATCATTGAAATGGCATTGGTCGAATTTGGCGGGTTCGAGGTTGTCATCTGCCCGGATGGCAAGACCTTGTTCGATATATTGCAAAACAGCCAGCCTGATTTGATTCTTCTGGATGTGATGCTTCCCGATGATGACGGCCCGACCATTATTACAAAGCTAAAGGCCGACCCTGCCTACGCGGACATACCAGTTATTTTTGCAACCGCCAGAGTCAGGGGCAAGGATGTGCAATCTTACATGGATTTGGGTGCGATTGGCGTACTATCAAAACCATATGAGATCGAAGAATTGTGCGACCAAATACGGGACATGTTCCATCGGTCGTGAACGACAATGGCATTATATTTGGAATTTATGCCTAAAGATGAGACCGCAACTTTTTGTCGTTCCATAAACATTTATGCGCGTGGCATTCATATGAATGCCACGCGCATGGATCTTAACCAGTGTTGGTTTAGTCTTTTTTCAGGGCAGAGAAAAATCCGGTCGGAACAAGAATTTTGTTTACCTGACTAACCAGGTAGCCTGCCTCTGCTGATTTCTTGAGGTATTCCTGCCATGCGGGGTCGGCTTTCAGGTTGGCGCGTTTTTCCGCACGATCCGCAGCACTTTCATACTGCCAGATGTGAACGTAGGAGTTTACATCACCAGTTTCGGTCGCAGCGTAAACAGCCGGATCGCCCAGATGTTTCTTCTGAATCTGCCAGCCTTCTGCTTCATAAAGCTTGAGGTGCTTGCCGATGGTGCCGGGGCGACAGGTATAAGTGCGGTGGTCATAAATCATGTTCAAGTTCCCTGTTATGGTTAAGGACTAGATATCGTCGATGGTTTCAACTTCGGCGGCGTGCCGGGGTGAATGTCTGAAAAGGTCGGTGAGCGCATAAAGGAGCATGATCGCTGCGCTGGCTGGAATGCAGATGTAAAGTATCGCAACCGGGAAACCGATGATTGGGGTTAGGGCGCTGCTTTTTTCAGTCAGATTCCAGCCTTCGACCAACAAAAATCCGAGGAAAAAGATATTGATCAGTGTGATCAATATCGTATGGATGCGCCGTTTCGCCTTTGGCAGTGCATAATATAACCAATCAATGCGGAAATGTTGGTTTTCGCGCCATAACTCGGCCGCGCCAAAGAACACCATCCAGGCAAAGCACAGCTCGATGATTTCGTCGTACCAGCCCATTGAAAACAGGCCGGTCACGCGCGAGAGAACATTCGCGCCCAAAATAAACATCAGAACCATCAGGCACGAAATTGCAATAAAACGCAAAACCCAGCCGGTGACCTGATCAAGACGGAAAATGGCTTGCATTATCGGCCTCCTCCCATCACCAGATCGGGCAACCAAGTCGAAATCTGAGGAATGCAAATGACAAGCACCAGAACGACCAAAATGCCAATCAGATAAGGCCACAATTCACGGATCAAGGGCCCGACCGGAACCTTGGTGACGCTTGAAATCGCAAACAGCACCATGCCTACTGGCGGGGTCAAAAGACCGACCATTGAACACATGATCATAATGACGCCAAACTGAACCGGATCGATGCCAATTGCGGACATCACAGGCATAAAGATTGGAACGGTAATAACGATTACCGCAATACCCTCCAGGAACATGCCCAGAACCAGCAGGATCAAAACGATCAGTGACATGATGACGGCAGGGTTATCGGAAATCGACAAAAGGCCGGTGATCACGCTGTTGGGGACACGCTGATGAATAAGAAGCCAGCCAAAGAACCCGGCAGCCGCAATGACAAACAGCACACGAATTGTGTGAAGAAGCGTGTCCCAGAGGATTGCGGGCAGGGATGACAGGGTGATTTCACGATAAACAACCAGACCTAAAAACGCGGCATAGAAGCTTGCGGTAACGCCGGCCTCCGTTGGTGTGAACACTCCGGTCAGAATACCTGCAATGATTATAAACGGTGTACCAAGTGGCAGCAGGGCCCCCTTGAGTGACATCCAGAGTTCACGGTAGCTTGCACGCATTTCACGCGGGAATTTTCGGATAACCGCCACCACGTAAACTGCAACCATTAAGGCACCAGCCATCAATAGGCCCGGCACCACCCCGGCCAGAAAAAGCTTAACAACAGATATTCCGGTCAGGCTGGCAAAAATTACAAAAGGAATGCTTGGGGGAAAGACTGGCCCGATCGTCGAAGATGCAGCGGTAATGGCCGCTGCAAAGCGTTCGTCATAACCACGGTCGCGCATGGCTTTGAATTCGACTTGTCCAAGACCTGCTGCATCGGCCACTGCAGCACCGGACATGCCCGAGAAGATCAGACTGGCAAGGACGTTAACCTGACCAAGGCCACCCCGGATGTGCCCGACAAGGGCGGCAGCAAAGCGAAAAATACGCTCGGTCACACCGCCGGTATTCATCAGGTTCCCTGCGAGAATAAAGAACGGGATCGCCAGAAGGGTAAAGGATGTGGTCGACGAATACATGCGTTGGGGCAGCATCGTCAAAATGGCCGGTTCACCCAGCGCAAGATAGGTGCCGACCGCGGTGACCCCCAGTGCAATGGCGATGGGGACACCCAGAACAATCAACCCTACAAGTGCACACAGCACAATCAGTGCAAGCATGATCTCAGACTTTCAGAAAAGACATTGGGAGCGGACGCCAGAGAGAGGGAAGTTTCCCTCTCTCTGCGAAATCCACTCATACCGGTTAGAGCAGCTTGAGCGATTATTTGCCGATAAAGCTGAGAAACTTCTTCATGTTCTCTTCGCCGGAATATTCACTCACACGCTCATAGGCCGGTCCCATTTTTGCCTTGAACTTCTCAAGATCTGGTTCGGTTACCTGAACACCGGCGTCCTTGATCTTTGCAAGTTCAGCAGCTTCCTGCTCCTGTACCTGTTGGCGCATCAGATTGCCGGCAGTAGCACTTTCTTCACGGATGATGGCCTGTTCTTCAGGTGACAATGCGTCCCATTTGTCCTTGTTGATAACATGAACCATGGAATTATATACGTGACGCGTAAGTGCGAGGTTTTCCTGAAGTTCGTACATTTTATAGTGGTAAATGACGCCAATCGGGTTTTCCTGACCGTCAACAACACCAGCTGTCAGCGCGCCGGGTAGTTCCGGGAACGCGATTTGGGTTGTTTGTGCACCTGCTGCTTCGAGTGCTGCGACAATTTGCAGCTCAGGTGGAGTGCGCAATTTCAGGCCGGCAAGGTCTTCGGGCGTATTGATCGGACGAACGGAGTTCGTAACATTGCGGAATCCGTACTCCCAGTTCGACAGCATTACCAAACCTTTTTCTTCAAGTTTTGGTCCTGCCCAATCCATGAACGGACCATCAAGAACTTCATGGGCCTGTTCGTAGCTGCCAAATGCAAACGGCGTCATCACGGTGCCGAAAGCTTTCTCATATTTGTCGAGGCCACCCTGTGTCGGCAGGTTCAT
Organism: Thalassospira australica; assembly: GCF_000763295.1. GTDB lineage: Bacteria > Pseudomonadota > Alphaproteobacteria > Rhodospirillales > Thalassospiraceae > Thalassospira > Thalassospira australica. The sequence goes on from NZ_JRJE01000021.1 coordinate 14,378, forward strand.
GTCTATGATGCCCAGAACGGTCTGTTCGAGCTGCTCGGGCGGGGCGCCAAGTTCGTTGGCAGGATACAGTTCGATGATCACTTCGCCATTGGTGCGGGCTTCGACCTGTTCTTTGAACTGTTTGGCAGCAATATGCCCGGGATGGGTTTCGGCCGCAAAGTGCGACAAACGCAGCGTGGTTTCTGCTGATGCAGGGGACATGCTTGCCATTGCCAAAAATGCAGCACAGGCTGACAAGGTTGCTTTCGTGATTTTCAAGTTTTTCAAGACTTTTCCTCCGTTGAAAAAATAGATGCGTTTCGTGCGCTTGTTATTGTTGGGGGACAGAATGGCCCCGTAGTGAATTTTTCGGTTTGAGTGGGATAACCCGTGGAATCAGGGCTTATCGGGCAGGGTCGCTTCGACACCTGATAGCTGTTCATATGCTTTGATCACTGCCGTACAGCCTTCCTGGCCAAAGCCCATGATTGAGGCCAGTGAGTATGTCTGATGAACGGAACTCGCCATGAAGCCGGGTAACCCTGCTTTTTCTAGCCAGCGGACGTAGTAGCCGACGTCTTTTTCCGCCCATTCGAGGGACATGTAAGGGGTGAAATCGCGTTCAAGGGTCTTGCGGCCATAAAGGTCCATCATGCCGCTTTTGCCGCCAGCCGCAGAAATGATGTCGATGACTTTGGTCATGTCGAGGCCTTCCTTGGCGGCGAGGGCAAAACCTTCGCAGAAGGAAGCGACATTGGCAAAAGCAATGAAGTTATGGATCAGCTTCAAGCGAATGGCGTGGCCACTTGGCCCGACATGGAAGATGTTCTCTGCATAGGTATCAAATAGCGGACGCAAATCTTCCAGAAGATCGGTAGCCCCTCCGTACAGGACATTCACACACCCTTGTTCGGCATGGATCGGCGTGCGGGTCATGGGAGCCTCACAATAGCGCACACCAATTTTATCACAGGCGGCACTCATCAGATCGACATGGTCGGGACTGGTTGTGGTGTGATCAAGCAGGATCTGTCCCGGTTTCATGTCCTGAAGGCAACCTGTGTCACCATCAATTGTCAGCACCTGAACGTCTTCTGCCTTGCCAATGCAGAACGCCAGAACGTCACAACTGCGCGCCATATCCCGTACAGATTTTGCAACAACGGCGCCTCGGCTTTTGGCCAGATCGACTTTTTCCTGATCAAGATCAAGCACATGCACTTTTACACCTTTAAGCAGCATGTTTTTAACCAGACCACTGCCCATGCCACCTAGGCCAACAAAGCCAACGGTTTTATCAAACGCCACGTTTTCCTCCATTTTTCGCCTTACGCCACGGCACTTTCGCCGCAGGGCTATTTTTCATTGAGATTGGGCATACCATGTCTCCATGTTGTCTGACAACCTGTTTTTATGTTGACAAAATAATCATTGCCCATGCATAAGGTCGGCATCATAAGTATCAGTCACGACTGATCGAACTTCATTTGCAAAGGGCATTTTCGGTGGACTCTTTTACGCGATTAAGCAGACGTCCGAGTTTGGCCGATGACGTTTCACAGAAACTTTCTCGTATGATTCTCGAAGGCGACCTCGCCGCAGGAGAACAGTTGCCGACCGAGCAAAGTCTGGCGGAAAGTTTTGGTGTTGCGCGCACCGTGGTTCGCGAAGCAATTTCACGTCTCAAGCATGATGGCTTGGTTGATTCACGACAGGGCGTTGGCGCCTTTGTTGCCGAGCCCAGCGCACGCAGCGCATTTCGCATCAGTCCGGCTTGCTTTGAAAAACGTCAAAAGCTGCTTGAAATACTTCAGTTGCGCACAGGCATCACGTCTGAGGCAGCGGGCCTTGCTGCGCTGCACCGCTCGGATGCGGATCTGGATTTCATGGAAAAATCCTATCGTGATCTGGAAAGCTCGTTGTTTAAGGGTGACGAGGGAACCGAAAAGCATCTTTTGGCAGAGCGCGCCTTTTATCAACGCATTGCCGAGGCATCTGGAAACCAGTACATCATCGAATTTCTGTCAATGCTCGATACCCGCATTGACATGGAACTGCGTTCTGTTGCGATCAAAAACGCGCGTGTGACAGAGTGGAATTCGGAAGTCTTGGCAGAGCATATGGCGGTTCTTGAAGCCATACGACGACAGGATGAAAACGCTGCCTCGCAAGCTGTTCGTTATCACTACACACTTGCGGCACAACGGCTTGCGGATCGTGCAGACTTGGCAGACACGTAAATAGCCGGGGCAAAGACGCCCCGCGACAATCAAACCAATCAGAAACAGTCTAGTGGAGGCACCGATGCAATGCACGGGAGGTCAACTGATCGCTAATGTCTTGGTTCAGCAGGGCATAGATCGAATTTTTGGGGTGCCGGGCGAGAGTTTTCTTGCTGTTCTTGATGCGCTGGTCGACACACAACAGATCGAATTTGTCGCAGCCAAACACGAAGGTGCGGCATCCTTCATGGCAGATGCCGACGGAAAGTTGACCGGACGTCCTGGTCTTGTTCTGGTCACGCGCGGTCCCGGGGCGTCAAACGCCTATGCGGGGGTGCATGTCGCCTATCAGGATTCAACGCCGCTGATCATGCTGGTTGGTTTGATCGGACGAAATGACGAAGAGCGTGAAGCATTTCAGGAGTTCGACCTCAAGGCGATCTTCGGTACCCAGACCAAATGGACTGCTGTAATTGATAATGCGGAACGTATCCCCGAACTTTTGACCCGTGCGTTTCAGGTGGCGGCTTCGGGGCGACCTGGGCCGGTCGTTTTGGGTTTGCCCGAAGACATGCTGCGTGACGTGGTTGAGACACCTCAGCTTCCGGCAAAGGTCACCCCGGTTCAAGCGGCGCCTTCGGATGCCCAGATCAGTGAAATTGCCAAATCCCTGTCTGGCGCAAAATCGCCTTTGGTTATTGCGGGTGGTGAAACCTGGGACGAGCAAGCCTGTAGTGATCTCGCTGATTTTGCGGCGGCTTGGCATTTGCCCGTTACATGCAGTTTCAGGAGCCAGGACCGGATGTCAGCCTTGCATCCCAATTACATCGGGGATGCCGGGCTGGGTATTAATCCTGCGCTGGCCAAGCGCATTCGCGATGCAGATGTCCTGCTGGTTCTGGGGGCGCGTTTGGGCGATTGCACGACGTCGGGATATACTTTGCTTGATATTCCGCTCGCCAAGCAGAAAATCCTGCATGTCCATCCAGATGCCAATGAAATCGGACGGGTTTATGCGCCGGAACTTGGCGTATGCAGTGGTATGAAGCAGGCGCTTTCTGCACTGGTCAAACATGATGCACCAACAGTCTCGCCGACTTGGGTGGATTGGACGAAAGCCGCGCGAGAAGATTATCTGAAGTGGTCAACGCCAAACCCGACATCGCATGGCCCGGTCAACTTGGCGGCCGTTATTCAACATCTGAATGAAAACCTGCCGGAAGACGCTATTCTGACCAATGGTGCGGGCAATTACACTGTTTGGGTACACCGTTTCTATCAGCACCGCCGCTTTAGAACCCAGGTTGCCCCAACGTCGGGATCCATGGGGTATGGGTTGCCTGCTGCTATTGCTGCCAGCCTTAGACACCCTGACCGGCTGAGTATCTGTTTTGCCGGGGATGGTTGTTTCCAGATGACCCTTCAGGAGCTGTCAACCGCACAGCAGTTTGGGGCCCGCGTCATTGTTATTCTGGTGAATAACGGCATGTATGGCACCATCCGCATGCATCAGGAGAAAAATTATCCGGGGCGGGTCAGTGGTACCGATATCGTCAACCCGGACTTTGTAAAACTGGCCGAAGCTTATGGTGTCGAAACCGCCAGAGTTGAGAAAACCGATCAATTCGCAGAAGCCTTTGACGCACTTGCGGCCACTGGAAAATCGGGTGTGATTGAAGTGATCACTGACCCAGAAGACCTAACCCCCCGCTTTTCCCTGTCAGAACTTCGCGCAAGCGCCAAGTAACCCGGTTTTTGTCTGCTCGTGGCAGAGTGGCCTTCATCTTAAATGTTCACCCAAACAGGGGAATTTCATGTCTTATACACTGACAGGCAAACATCTTATTGCCGGTGACTGGGTCGCCGGTGATGCGACGTTCCAGTCTGAGCCGGCTCACGGCCCGGCCAATACCTTCCCGGTCGGGACGCCCGCACTTGTCGATCAGGCCGCCAAGGCTGCCGAAGAAGCGTTTGGGTCGTTTGGTTATTCATCGCGCGAAGACCGTGCGAAGCTGATCAACACCATTGCCGATGAAATCGATGCGCGTGGTGATGAAATCACCGAAATCGGAA
>NZ_JRJE01000022.1 GCF_000763295.1 Thalassospira australica
ACAAATCAAGACGATCTTGCATAAAACCGGCGCGCAGACCCGAACCGATCTGGTCCGGCGTGCGCTGAGTGCGCACCTGCCGATTGTAACTGACAGCTAAATTTATCTGCGTCGCAGCGTTTCATACCCCCTACGGGGTATGACAAACCGAATCCCTCAATCTAGAGTTTCTTTTCCACAGGGATACATCTATTCCGACGGGGGACAGGGAAGGGATATAAACCATCGAGGTAATCACCTTTGGCTTTGTGGGTGTTTCCTCATACTCTTCAATGATGAAGACGCCACCGCCTTTCTCTCCACTGTGCTGTGCAATACCAAACATACATAGAGGAAGATCATGATCGGTAAAGTCTCAAAACTACTTATTGCTGCGAGCGCAATCGCATCTCTTGCAGCCTGCCAAACGACAAGTGAAATGCTTGCAGAGGACGGTGCAACCCAGCTCACCGCCTGGGAAATCACCTCAACACTTGATGATACGACCCGCGCTTGGGCCAGCGGCAATGGTATGTCCTATTATGCTGCTGACGGGGCATACCTTTGGAAAACAAACGGCGGGGACACTGGTGACGGCACATGGATGGCCACTGACGACGATCAGATGTGCTTCACCGTTGAAACCTGGAACAACGGCAACCCGCAATGCTACACCATGTACAAAAAGTCTGACGGCTCCATTGTCTCCGTTGATGGCGCAGGCAAACTCTATCCGCTGGGGGCCTTCCAGAAAGGCAACAAGCTTTAAACCTGCTTAGGGGGCCATCCGGCAATTTGCCAGAAAGCTTTTCCCAAACATGAAACAAGCAAACGCAGATATACCTTCGACCTCCTGTCTATTTTGGCAGGAGGTTCTTTTGCATAGCCGTGTTTGCATTTCCTGAGCCAAGCAAAGGTGTCGGTGGTCTAATACCTTGTAAATCGCCCACATAGAGGTAACATCAAAAAGATGGCGAAATACGGAGGTGCCAATGCCGATCCAACGCCAACTCGTCACATTGGTGACCGTTCTTTTGATGTTGCCTGTTTTGTTGAGCCTTCCCCTTGTTGCCGAGGCACAGGCACAACAAGAAAACATACGCATTGGCGCACATGTTTACCTTGATGACCGATGGGCCAAACACACCAGTCCGGAAAACCGAAACCTTGTCACCACACTCAAGGCTCATGCAAAATCGGGCAATATCGAAACACTGCCCAACGACAGGCTGTACCACCTTTATCAAAGCCGGAAACTTGATTGCATTCTGACCGGCGGCTGGCCGCATGACGATCCACAGTTGCGCTCCAAACGTGGCCTGACCTTCGAGGTTCGCCTGTTCACGCTTTCAGACAATGATTTGACTAAACGCGACGAGGTCCTGATCGGCAGAATGAAACAATTCCCGCCACCGTCCGTGCCGCTGGAACAGGCGATGGTTGACTGGTTGCCGTTACAGAACCTCAAACAGGGGTTTGATCTTTTGCGTGCCGGTCGGATCGACGCCCTGGTTGCCGATTCATCCCACGTACAAAATGATCCCGGCGATATCCATCAGGATATTATCCCCGCCGACCTGCCACCGCTCAGGCGGTTTACCGTTCCGCTCATGTGTCACGACACTGCAGATAACCGAAACCTGATTGAAATGCTTGATCGCGATCCCTTGGTGCAATCTTCCCGGACACAATAAACCAATTGGCACCATCGGATTGTCAGAACTGGTCCTTTTGAATGGGACCATTAAACGGCACTCTGCAGGCATGTCCGCACCAATCAGGATTGAAACATGCGCCTGCCCCACAAAGATCAATTCGGCAAACCGGTCGGTCCCCCGGTAAACAACTGGACCGGATGCGAGATGCCCCCACACTGTGACATGATTGGCAATCATGTGATCGTCACACCCGTGGATATCGCCCGCGATGCCCGGCAGCTTTTTGACGCCAATCAACAAGCCGGCGACGGGTCGCGCTTTACCTATTTGCCAACATCGGCATTTGACGACCTTAAATCCTATGAAGCCTGGCTGACCCAGATGACCGCAAGCAGCGACCCGATGCTTCATACCATCATCGACAAAGCCACCAACACGGCAGTTGGGGTTGCAGCCTTCATGCGCATTGATGCGCAAAATGGCGTGATTGAGGTCGGAAACATCAACTTTTCCCCGGCCCTATCACAGACCATTGGCGCGACAGAGGCGATGTATCTGATGATGAAACGCGCCTTTGATGAATTGGGGTATCGCCGGTACGAATGGAAATGCGACGACCAAAATACCCCGTCCCGTGCGGCCGCAACGCGATATGGCTTTACCTGCGAAGGCACATTTCGCAATCACCTTGTTTATAAGGGGCGCAACCGGGACACCGCATGGTTTTCCATCACAGATGACGAATGGCCTGCCGTCAAAACCGCATTTGAAACATGGCTTTCGCCTGAGAATTTCGATGAAAAGGGCAACCAACGCAAACGCCTGCAAGACCTGCGCGGCTGATATAGCCCGTCATTTCATCTCTGCACGCAAACCATGCTATCGTCTCTGCCAGTAACACCTTGCGGACAGAGAAGGCCCACCATGCGCGACACATCCCGATTACGCAAAACGGCGTGGATGGCCGTACTTGCCATGTCTGCCTCTATTGGTTTTTTATCTGTTGCCAGGGCCGACATCGTTCTGCCCACGCCCGCTGCAAATGATATCATTCGCGTCGAACTGCAGGGTTATGAGCAGCTTGAAAGCTTCTTTGCCGATCTTGGATATACGCCCAAGGCATGGGATGCGGGTGAACGCACCATCCCGCGCCTGTTTTTGCAAACCATCCCGAATGCCTGGCGCGAAGAGATCGCCGACAGCCTGACGGTGACCGCCAAGAAACGGGTTTTCTTCAGAACCCTTGGCCCGTTGATCCTGTTGGCAAATGAAGAAATTGCCTTTCAACAATCGGTTCTAAAAGATGCGATCGCCAAGGATGATAGCGCTATCATCGCCGAGTTGGCAGCGCAGTATCGGGTTGAGACCGCCTTGGATGATCCCGCCACAATCACCGAACTGCAAAAACGCATTGCGCCGATCCCGGCGTCGCTTGCCATGGCACAGATGGCAATTGAAAGTGGTTGGGGCACGTCACGTTTTGCCGCACACGGCAATGCGTTGTTTGGGCAGTGGACCTTTGGCGGTGATGGTATCACCCCCAAAGAACAACGCAGTCACCTTGGCGATTACAAGATCGCTGCGTTCGAAACACCGTTTGGCTCGGTTCGGGCCTATATGAAGAACCTCAACACCGGGTCGGCGTATCAGGAATTTCGCGATTTGCGTGCCGCCATGCTGGCAAACAATATCCCCCTAAACGGAACGAAACTGGCTGAGACCCTGACGCGCTATTCCGAACGCGGAGAGGTGTACATCGAAGAAATTCAGGCCGTCATTCGCCAGAACAAGCTCAGCCATGCCGATGATGCCGTTCTTGAAGACAAGCCCTATTATCATCTGATCCCGAGCGCCGATTGACCCGACATGCAATACTCACCTGACGAACTGGTGATTTTCATTTTCCAGGCGCAGCGCCTATAGTCGCCACCTCAGTAAGTTAACCGGATATGCTTGATGTTTGACGCCCGCCTGCGCCCCTTGATTGACATGCCCTTGAATGCCGTTGCACGCCGTCTTTCGGGCACGGGTATCACGCCGAACATAATCACCGGTTTTGGCTTTTTTCTTGGACTGCTTGCCGCAGCCTGCCTTGCCATTCAGCTTGATTACGCCGCCCTGTCGCTGATCCTTGCGTCACGGATGATGGATGGGCTTGATGGGGCGGTTGCCCGTCATGCAGCACCTCGGTCCCGTCACCCCCAAGCCAAAACCCAGGAAAGCGACCTTGGCGGTTACTACGACATCGTTTCGGATTTTCTGTTTTATTCCGGCATCATTCTGGGCTTTGCCATCGGTCGTCCGGACGATGCGCTGATGGCAGCATTCCTGATTTTCTGCTTTGTCGGCACGGGGTCAAGTTTTCTTGCCTATGCAATCATAGCGGCCAAACAGGGCCGCACAGATGAATCCCAGGGCAAGAAAAGCTTTTATTATCTGACCGGCATTACAGAAGGCAGCGAGACAATTCTGGTTTTGTGTCTGATCTGTGTTTTCCCCGACTGGTTTGGCATGATCGCAGCAATTTTCGGCACTTTGTGCCTGCTGACCACCGCCGGGCGCATCCTGCAAGCCCGCAAAGATTTTGGTTAACGCACTTTCCGACAAACAAGTGCTTGAAACAGCTGTGCCAAGCCGCCATATCCAAATGCGCTAATCTATCTTGGGTACCCGAACAATCAGAGACTGCGGTCATGCAAGCCCCCCTGCTTGGGCTGATGCATGATCACAAAAAACATTAGGGGATAAAATGCGGTCCATCCGATTCCTGTGTTCCATTTTTGTCGGGTGCCTTCTGCTGGCTTCCTGTGATCAGTCTGGCCCGATAAAAATCGGGTTTATTGCTGGTCTTTCCGGTCCCGGGGCAGATGCCGGTGACGCATCCCTGAATGCCTTGAAACTTGCGGCACAACAGGTCAATGATGACGGCGGCATTGACGGGCGCATGATTGAAATCATCGCACGCAATGACAAAAAACAACCCGACGTCGCACAGGAACATGTTCGCGAATTCAAACGTCTTGGCGTTGATGCCGTCATAGGTCCACTCATCAGTTCAATCGGCATGGCGATGTTGCCGGTTATTAACGAACTTGGTGTGGTCACGATATCCCCAACGGTTTCGGCAGCGGAGTTTGCCGGCTATCGCGACAACCTGTTTCGCATGAATACGACCACACGCGAAAATGCGCGCGCCTATGCAAGACGAGCTATTGGCCAGAAACATGACCGGGTTGCCATTGCCCTTGATGGCCAGAACCAGGCTTTCACCGAAAGCTGGTACCGTGAATTCCTGCTGGAATTTGATGCACTTGACGGCCTTGTTGTCTCAAAAATCTGGATCAATGTGGACGGCGTCAGCCACGCTCAGGCCGCAGCTGAACTTCTTGCCGACAGCCCCGATGCCATTGTCTTGATTGCCAATAGTGCCGACAGTGCCGCCATGGCAAAGGAAATTCGCGAACTATCGGTGGACATTCAATTGACTGCGGCCGAGTGGGCCGGGTCGGAATCATTGATCGAACTGGGGGGGGATGCCGTCGAAGGCATGGAACTTGCCCAAGCCTACGACCGCTATGACACCAACCCGCGCTTCCAGCAATTCATCAAAGACTACAACACGATGTTTGACGAAGATCCCGGTTACACATCGGTTCTGACCTATGACGCTGCAACTGTTCTGATTGCCGCCCTGCGCGGAAAACACCCGGAACAGTCACTGGCAGATGCCCTGACGGACCTTCCCCCGCAGCAGGGCCTGCATCAGGAACTGGTGTTTGATTCTTTTGGTGATGGCAACCGCAACATTTATTTCGTTGCCATTCAGGATGGGAAATTCATCCGGGTTGACTCCCCGAATTAGCCACCGCTCCCCCGGCAATAGCCGGGGATCTTCAGGCCAAATTGTTTAGTGATCGCTTTCCTCAAGGAAATGATCGCCAAGGCCGGTATCATATTCCAGACCTTCCTTGGTCAGAACGATGCTTGCCGGATAACCTTCCTTGACCAGACCTTTGCGGGTTAAGGCCGTCCAGACGGCTGGATTGTCAAACCCGCTGGCATCCCGTGCGGCAACAGTGAATTTGCCAACATGCACATGATCACCGTGGGCATGGGGGACGCGCAAAAGCGTGCCTTCGCCGGTTGCCGCGTCAATCTGACCGGAATTGGGGTCCTTGGCGATCACCTGTGCCAGCACAAGGGTGCGAAGCTGCAGTTTATTGAGTTTCAGCGGATTTTTGCGAACGAATGCCATGATTGGTGCTACCCCGGTTTCAATACGATATTAGCAAGGACATATCTGTTACTTGGCGCCATGATGCAAGCCCTGTTTCAGGGATGCGGCCTGCAGAAAATGCAACACTTGGTGTTTCAACCGCCCGCCAAAACCTTACGCAGCTTGCGATCGCGCTTGAGATGCCATTCCCGGCTCATGGCCTGACCGAATGTGCGGAAACGTTCGACATATACCAGTTCCCACTGCCGTCCCCGCGTGGTCTTTGCCCCTTTGCCACTGTTATGGGTGGCAAGGCGCGCGTCTACATCGGTTGACCAACCAACATAGGTCCGGGGCAGCTTGGCCTTGCCCTGCCCCGGCACAAAACCCAGTTCGCGCAGCACATAAACAAAGGTGAATGACGCCATCTGCGAAGTACCACGTCTTTGGTTGTGCGACCGAATTCGTTTCATGCTGCGGCGAAAACGGCTGACTTTGAGCACCGGAAGCACAGAAGCCAGCCGTTTACAGACCAGCATGAAACGAATTAGAGGGTGGAGTTGAAAGCACCGCCGTCGAGCAGAACGTTCTGACCAACCATGAATTTGGCATGTTCGCTGCACATGAAGGCACAGGTCGCGCCGAAATCAAGCGGATCACCAAAACGCCCGGTCGGCAGGCCTGCCTGGGTTTTGGTGCGCGCTTCATCAAGGCTGATGCCTTCGTTTTTCGACTTGTTGGTCATCAGCGCATTGATGCGATCGGTGTCGTGCTGGCCCGGCAGCAGGTTGTTCATGATCACACCGTCCTTGGCGACCTGACGCGACGTGCCCGCGACAAAACCGGTCAAACCGGCACGCGCACCGTTTGACAGCCCAAGATGCGGGATCGGTGATTTCACAGAACCCGACGTGATGTTTACAATCCGGCCCCACTTGCGCGAAATCATGCCCGGCAGAACAGCAGTTGCCAGCAGGATCGGGGTCAGCATGTTGGATTGAACCGCCGCTTCCCATTCCTTCTGTCCCCAGTCGGACCAAACGCCCGGGGGCGGGCCACCGGCATTATTGACCAGAATGTCCGGCGCATCGACAGCTGCCAGAACCTTGTTACGGCCTTCTTCGGTGGTGATGTCACAGGCAACTGTGGTGACATTTACGCCAAAGGTATCACGGATATAGTCAGCCGTTTCATTAAGCGGCCCTTCGGAACGTGCATTCAGCACAAGGTCAACACCGGCTTCGGCAAGCTTGATTGCACAACCACGGCCAAGGCCCTTTGATGACGCACAGACAATCGCCTTGCGGCCTTTAATTCCCAGATCCAATGGATCCTCCCATCTTGGAATTCAAACAATGGCTGGAATTTAGCCCGCAGGTCGCCATGGGTCAAACATCGTTCCACAATTTGGAAACCGAATGTTCCAAAACCTCAAGACGGCAAGGATGGTCGCCCGATCAGGCCTTGGCAAACACCGCGTCATGGGCGCTGACATAGGCGACCGCAGCCCTTGAGACATCACCAGCGCTCATGCCCGGCTTGTAAATCCCTGATCCCAACCCGAAACCATCACAGCCGGCCTTGGCATAGGTTGCAAAATCATCCGGGCCGACACCGCCCACGGCATAAACCGGGATGTTTGTTGGCAAAACAGCGCGCATGGCCTTGATGCCGTCCGCACCGATGATGCTGGCCGGGAAAATCTTCAAGCCATCGGCCCCGGCCTTGATCGCGGCAAAACATTCGGTGGGCGTCAAGACACCGGGCCATGATCCCATGCCAAGTTCCTTGGTCTTGGCGATCACATCGATATCGCAATTGGGCGAGACAACGAATTCGCCGGATGCTGCCTTGACGTCCGCGACATTTTGCTCGCTCAACACCGTGCCTGCCCCGATCAGGGCGGCGTCCCCGACCGCATCCTTCATTGCGGCAATGCTTTTAAGCGGTTCGGGGGAATTAAGCGGCACTTCGATCATGGTGATCCCGGCATCAACCAATGCACGCGCCATATCCGCTGCCTCATGAGGTTTTACCCCGCGCAGGATCGCAATCAGCTTGCGATGGCCGCTGTGTGGCGCACCGCCATCGGGGGTCTGAGCATTAACCGGCGTTGGCATAGACATCTGTGTGTTCCTGTTACTTGGGCCCAAAGGTTTGCGGGCCTTGAAATTCCGTTTTATCCGCCTGCGACGACCTTATAGGCGCGGGCTAACCCGGCAAGCGTAATGGCCGTGCCATCCTGTGGCGTGGCGCTGTGATTGTGAACCGCAAGGGCTGCCTGATACAGCGATGCCAGCTTTCCCGCCCCGATCAGGGCAATGTCTTCGCCAGCTTCAAGCAGGCCCAGAACATCGGCAATTTCCGATCCGATCACCGTGCCCGACAAAACCGACGCGCCCGGCGGCACCAAAGCCCCACCTTGTGCAACAAGTGCCCCCGCACGCACGGTAAACAGATTGTGCAAAAAGCCACCTGGCTGTGCCAATGCCGTGCGCACGGCATTGGCAAAGACACCGTCATCCCAATCATCGCTGATAGAATGGCGCAGGATCGAATTTTGCGACAGAAGGGCAAAGACCTCGCCACTCATATAGGTGCGAAAGGCCGTGATCCTGCCGTCGCTGACATGCGCCCACTTCGAATGGGTGCCGGGCAAACAGACCCATCCGGCAAAATCGGGGTTTTGCGCCATGAAGCCGACAAGCTGGGTTTCCTCGCCGCGCATGACATCCGCGTCGCCGCGCTGACACAGCCCCGGCAGGATCGACACCGAAATGCGAGGATCCCTCACATCCGGTTTTACCGCGCCCTTTGCCAGATCACCGGGCTTGCACGGCACATCACAATACGGGGCTTCGATCCAGCCCTGCTTGGCCCCGGCCATGCCACAGATCACAACCGATACCGGGCTTGCGGATCCATCCAGCCAGTCATTAATCAGACCAATCAACACCGTTTCAAATGAAAGCTTCGGGTCCCCGGCAATCGCATTCATGCCAAGCGGGCTTTCGACCGCGGCAAGGATGCGGGCATCCTCGCCCATTGCCCAAACCCGCAGGTTAGACGTTCCCCAATCAACGGCGATCCATGAAAGAACGTCGCCCGGCGACATCGAATGTTGCGAAGTTGCGACTGCGCTCAACGCCCTGCCCCTTGATGTTATGCCAACAGGGATACGCCTGTGGCCGGTTTTTATTCCTCATACTATTTTGGATGGCTGTCGGTCAATCAGATTGCCCATGCCGGGCCCCCATAAATGATCGACAAAAACTATCGAATATTCATGAAATAACTATTTCTCCTATTTCATATCACCTGATAGCTTATGTGAAGCGATGAGGGAAACCTGTCGCACCGAATTTGTAGACGTATCGTGTTGCTATCTTCGAGTTGAACATTATCTGCAACATGAAACCTTAACCGATCAGTTCTGGTTTCATCGTGCCGATTTTGATTAAATCAATTCGACAGGGAGAACCGACCAAGGGCAGGCAAAACAGCAGATCGGGATTTTCTGTTTTGCGATTTTACCCGATGCCCACAGCTACCCGAAAGCTGCCCGATACGCACCAAAGAGCTGTTTAAACATCTCAGCCACGACGGAGAGAGAAAAATGGACGGAAAACACACAGCAGGGAAATGTCCGGTGATGCATGGCGGTCAAACCGCACTGGGCACAACGGTAACCGATTGGTGGCCCAATTCGCTGAACTTTGACATCCTTCATCAGCATGACACCAAAGTTAACCCGCTCGGGCCTGACTTTGACTATGCCGAGGAACTCAAAAAGCTCGATGTCGAGGCGCTTAAAGATGACCTGCGCGCCCTGATGAAAGACAGCCAGGATTGGTGGCCGGCCGACTGGGGCAGCTATGTTGGCATGTTTGCCCGCGTTGCATGGCATGCTGCGGGGTCCTATCGCCTGGCCGATGGCCGTGGTGGCGGCGGTACGGGCAATCAGCGTTTTGCCCCGCTGAACTCCTGGCCTGATAACGTCAATACCGACAAGGGCCGTCGTCTTCTGTGGCCGATCAAAAAGAAATATGGCAACAAGATCTCCTGGGCCGATCTTATGATCCTTTCGGGCACGATTGCCTATGAAGTTGCCGGTCTGAAAACCTTTGGCTTTGCCTTTGGCCGCAAAGACATCTGGCACCCGGAAAAGGACATTTACTGGGGCGCTGAAAAAGAATGGCTGGCCCCAAGTGACGGCCGTTACGGCGATGTTTCCAAACCCGATACCATGGAAAACCCGCTTGCAGCTGTGCAGATGGGCCTGATCTATGTGAACCCGGAAGGTGTCAATGGCGAGCCGGACCCGGCGAGAACCGCCCTTCAGGTGCGCGAAACCTTTGCCCGTATGGCAATGAATGACGAAGAAACCGCAGCCCTGACGGCCGGTGGTCACACCATCGGCAAATGTCATGGTAACGGCAGTGCCGATGACCTGAGTGCCGAACCCGAAGCCGCCGATGTTACAGCACAGGGCATGGGCTGGATGAATACCAAGGGCCGTGGCATTGGCCGCGATACGGTTGTATCGGGCATCGAGGGTGCCTGGACCAAAAACCCGACCCAGTGGGATATGGGCTGGTTCGATCTTCTGTTCGGTTATGAGTGGGAGCTTAAGAAAAGCCCGGCTGGCGCATGGCAGTGGATGCCAATCGACATCAAGGAAGAAGACATGCCCGTTGACGTGGAAGACCCGTCAATCCGTTGCATGCCGATCATGACCGATGCCGACATGGCGATGAAGGTTGATCCGATCTATAACGAGATCTGCCAGAAATTCATGAAGGACCCGGAATATTTCTCCGAGACCTTTGCCCGTGCCTGGTTCAAGCTGACCCACCGTGATCTTGGTCCGAAATCAAACTATCTCGGCCCGGATGTTCCGCAAGAAGACCTGATCTGGCAGGACCCGATCCCGACCGTGGATTACACACTTTCGGACGGTGAAATTGCCGATCTCAAAGCCAAACTTCTGGCATCGGGGCTTAGCAGTGCCGAACTGATCGCAACCGCATGGGACAGTGCCCGGACCTATCGCGGGTCTGACATGCGTGGTGGTGCCAATGGCGCACGCATCCGCCTTGCCCCGCAAAAGGATTGGGAAGGCAACGAGCCCGAGCGCCTTGCCAAGGTTCTGAAAACCCTTGAAGGCATTCAGGCCGGCCTTGACAAGAAAGTCTCGCTTGCCGATCTGATCGTGCTTGGTGGTACGGCGGCGGTTGAAAAGGCCGCCCATGATGCGGGTGTCAAGATCACCGTGCCGTTTGCACCGGGTCGTGGCGATGCCACGGACGAGATGACCGATGCCGAAAGCTTCGAGCCGCTTGAACCGCTGGCCGATGGTTTCCGCAACTGGGTAAAAGCAGACTATACCGTCAGCCCCGAAGAAATGATGCTTGATCGGGCACAGCTGATGGGCCTGACTGCGCCGGAAATGACCGTTCTGGTCGGGGGCATGCGTGCGCTTGACACCAACCATGGTGGCAGCAAACACGGCGTCTTTACCGATCAGCCGGGCAAATTGACCAACGACTTCTTCGTCAATCTGACCGACATGGGCTATAGCTGGAAACCGGTGGGCGACAACCTGTACAACATCGTTGATCGCACATCCGGCGACACCAAATTCACCGCTACCCGCGTTGATCTGGTGTTTGGGTCCAACTCCATCCTGCGGTCCTACGCCGAAGTCTATGCCCAGGACGACAACCACGAGAAGTTCGTCAAGGACTTCGTGAGCGCTTGGACCAAAGTCATGAACGCGGATCGTTTTGATCTGGCGTGAGGCTTACTTCTCTAAGATGATGTGAATTGGAGCTTTAGGGCTTTGAAACAAGAACACCCCCGGTCGTGAGGCTGGGGGTGTTTTTTGTTTCAAGTGTCAAACCGCAGATTTATGCAATAGGTGAGATTTAAGAGAAGCGAATAAACGTTTCCGCAAACCATCCGAATCTTCATAGACTTAACAGAAATTTCCGTTCTCAAAATTTTTCAAAAGCATTCACTAGGTTCATAGTCTTTTGTACTATGTGTTTTAATATCAGAAACACTCGTTGACAGTTGACCTGCGGCTTCTGGTAAAAACATTCTACTGCAACTAAAAGGTTTACTGTGAATTCAACCCAGTCAAACAAATCCAAATTTAACACGAGGGCATGATGCACGCACAATGCAACGAATGCATACACTGGCAAAATCAATTCTACTACGAACTATCCGATCACAAACAGACTGTTAAGCAATACAATCGTCTTGTAACTACCTTGGACAATGAAAGAGCCCAAAGCCGCATAGAACAAAAAAAACTTAAAGAAGAAATCAGCTCGTTAAACACCGCCATGGAAGAACTAGTGGCTGTAAATCAACGCCTTGCGGCAACAGCTAAAGGAAAGCACGAATCGATCCTCGAACTCCAAAAGAAGAACAAGGATCTTGTAGAAAAAATTGAGGTACTAACAAACAGGGGTTCTGCATAGGCACCAAAATTTTAGATCAAGATCATAACAGCTTTCCAAAACCAAACTTCTAGTAAATGAAGAGAATCAAACCAAAGGTTAGAATATACAGGGTCCTTTGTTGCGGCCTGTCGCACGACAAAAACAATCATTCCTGCCAATGGAATAGTTGAAAACACCCCGCTCCAACTGCTGCTAACGCCTGAGCAAACGACCAATAGACGAGAAAAATTCACCATAATGAGGATCGCACTCAATGCGATGGAAAACACTGGCGCGAAGAAAGACTTAAGTTCCAAACTCCGGGTCCATATCGAACCTTTATCATATTCATCCAATGAAAGATTTTTACCCGCTAGATTTAGGATGAACTGACGAAACTCCGCCTTGCTCATAAATGGCTTCATGTCATCTTTTACATTGATACTAATGTACTTCCCATCCGTCATCCGCTTGATACCGACGTTGAATAACTCAAACACTGATAACTGCCACTTGAGATCATCTGAAATACCACGCATCCTAAACAAAACATCGTCATAAAAATCCTGAAGAGAAATATTTGGCTGCGGCTTGACACCAGTGTAGGTCTTGAAAGACCAATATCCCTGCTGCCCAGGCAAGTCAGGCCTATTAAAGAATCGCGATTTCTCTTTGAATTGTTGATGCGAGCCCCGTACAAGATTCATGAAATCTCGATATTCGATCCAATATTTGTCAACCTCCTTTAAAAATGCTTTGTTATTGGTATCGACAATCTCAGAAAACACAAATCGACTGGCTGCAGCCGACGCCGTGCTCCCGGCACGCAATGGGAATAAAGCAATATCGACCGGTGAATCCAATACAGGATCACTAATTCTGTCAGCCTTTACTTCTTCGCGATAAACAGCCATTGCTAGCCCCTGCTTCTGCAACTCCAAAGGTAGAGATTTTACACCTGCGGTAATACCGGCAGAAATAGCACCATATGCAAATATCACCGCGACTATGAAAAGACCGACCACCCGCCAGCCATCAGCGATGTTGATAATCACTGATACCAGCATTAGAGATATTCCAACAGAACTGCCAATCTTCGCAAAAATCGAAAATGTATCGATATCATCGGGTGTATATTGAGGTGTTGAGACAACGTGAATCATTGAAACGTTCAGAGCGAATTCAGCAATGATGTAACACGCGATTATGACCGCAAATAGAGGCGTTTTCATAATTGTACTTTTTTGTAAGCGTTATTTTAATTTACTGGCTCTCGCCACAGAATTCATGCTCGACGCCATTGCGGGTGATCATCCTGCAATCACCTTTTGGGTCATTATTCCTCAGCAATGATGGCTCATGGTCCTCCCCAGAGTACTCCTCTAAGAGATCGGCATATACAAAACCCGAGATATCGTCGTACTCGACTTGATACCAATCAGCATTCGCTTTTCCGACTTTTGTTATACGAGTGTCTTTTGGAATAACAGCGAGTATAGCGCTGCTTGTGCTAGCTTGCTCTCGAAGTCTTGCAGCAGCAGTAGTTCTATAAATGCTGGCATCTCCGAGCCCCGCCATAACAAGTATGTCGACATCCAACAAATCTCGCAAAGTGCTATTGGTTGGTTCCACCCAATCCAAGCTTAGTGAAGCAGCTTTAACAACGCGGGAAAGGTTCCCGGCCAAAAAGATCGCACCGCCACACAGAAGCCCGAAACTCACCACCCAAGCAAGACGCCGGAAAGTGCGCTTATGGTGATCGCGAGGGTAATCTGATATTTCACTAAAATACTGGCTCGGATAGTTCAGCTTAAAACGACGCATCGAAACTCTTTGTGTTGCCACTGCAGTACTCCATAGAAGCAGCGTCAAGACGACTAAACTAAGAAGCCCAATCTCGATACCGCTGATCAGCGTCGCTAAAAATACGATAGGAACACATACCACTGCTGCAGACGACCAGAATCTCCCCCCCGGTTCAGGGGCTGCTTCACGATAAAGCATCCCTAACCCTACCGCTATCCAAGATAAGCGGGAGGGTTTCAGCGAACGTATAAACGACATTTGCTCCGGTTCGTCGTCCCCCTCCTCCTTCACCAACGCCCGTATCAGAGGCATGCTTTGGAATTGTTCAATCAGTTTCCTTTTCTTGCGAGCGGATTTCTTCAAAACTTCGTCGAGAGTTTGTTCAACCTGATAAAGCGCTTTGTCAACGATAGCGTCGGCACCGGTAACCTTTTGATCTTTTCCAAAGATAGAAATCTGGAAAGTCTCAGAGGTAGACTTTTTACGTATCTCTCGGAACGAACCATAAGGTAGTGCTGTTGCTCGAAACTCAATCTGATCAACAGCTAGACGTCTCTCCGGAAGTTGTTCAAAGCGAAATCCCAAATCATAGAGGTGTTTGACCTCATAGTTATGCTCAAGACAAGTATCGAGCGCTGAGCCCTTCAAAGTCTCGGGGCCAAGTTTTGATGAAAACGGCGTAGCCTGAACATGAAATGAAAATTTATGCGTCAAGGCAGAAGTGCCATTGCATGACGGGCACGCTATTTGGCCAGCGCCGTCGCACCGGGTACACTCAACAAATCCAAAATCGCTGTAAGAAACATTTGCCGCAGTGGTTCTTTCGATTATTTTTTCTTCGCCTTTTTCGCCGTTGCAGTCCGGACAAATGACATTACCACTGATACATGCTGGGCTCGGGCATGGCTCAACGAAGGCAAACCCCTTGAAGGGAAGTGAACGTGGTTTAGTACTCAGATAAATATCCTCGAGACTGCAGCTCTTTTTTAACTTCTTTACCCACAGATCATTAAGAATAGTCTTTAGCCCATTTTCGGCCTTTGTTCTCGCTGCGACCAGACTATCTGTAACATTGAATCCTGCCGAGTGATCCCCTGCTAGTTTCTCTTCACTAATGCGACCTGAAACATGCCATTTCACGATCTGAACGACCGATGCGACATCTATCCAAGACCGGCAGATTTCATAATCCGCATCATCCAAACCTAAAAACTGCAACGTTTTGGGAAATTTTTCGTCAAAATCACAATCAATGAACTGTCCCTCAGCGGAGACAAAGCCATTATCCAGTGCCTGTTCAAAAAGCTTTGTAACTACTGTATTTTCGGGAACCGGGGAAAGACTACGCGCAATCGTACTATTCGACATTCTTTTATGCTCTACCTGAGACAATATGATTCTCGGTTGCGTTGCAGTTTATAAACAACGCTAGACATTTAAAAGTAGCCAGAACATCGTTACATTACAAACCATAACTAACAGAGGATTTCTTAGGTTATGATCATCACACTCACTAGAAAGAAGGAATCCCACAATCATTATGCTGGAACAGCAAAGTTCGGCATTCCGTTATCCTGACGCTCCAATGCTTTTGTATAGTCCATATGTGGAAGCGACTACACAGAACACGTTGAAGCTATAATCTGCAATTTCGCCTGTCGGCGCTGATTGCGACAGTTGCGTTTATCCTTATTTTCCATGGCGTTGTTTTTTTCTAGCAGGTGGTTGGGGTGCTGCGCACCACCCGCCACCATGTGAGCATTCTTGCCAATATCTGGACCGTTGTGACCTATAGGGTAATCGGGCTGTGTTTGGCCTTTACGGTGCTCAGAATCGCGGCGTCTTTCCGCGCCCTTGCCACGGAACGGTTTATACAGGTCAACCTGACCGATCCTGAAGCTGTCAGTCGCTTGCGTCAGGGCATATCAAAATCTACTTAACCAGAGACAACTATGGCAGCCAATGTGTCGCTGAATTTGTTTTGTCTTCTATCGCGTCAGAAAAAGACCCGAGGTAAAAAGTGAAGAATCTAGTTGTACCAGTAACACTTAACTCACAAGCGGCACTATATTGCCGCGTGTGAGTGAGACCGACAACTACAGCCCTTTTCTGCCGAAATAGTGAAACGCTCTAGAACGTCAAATTTCATGTTCACTGAGTATAAAATCACACAGAGACAGGTAACTCATCCATCGCCTTCACTGCCTTTGAAGAGTCTTGTCTAATACGATAAACTAGGAATGCCCAGACAACCAATGTGACTGATATCATCAAGGCACTTTGCATTCCGATAAATAAAATCATAGGTAAGACACAAAAACATGTAAGCAGCCCAGATTTTGTAAAAGTCACTTTCCCTAATAGGGATTTCACTTTTTGACTATCGTCGACTAAAACCTCACCGTTTTTAGACACCCCGTACAAAACGCTTAATTTTCCTTCTTTCTCTACGATGTAGTACTTACCGCTATCACCAACATGGAAAAACAAGCTGGCATTTCCACCAACCAAAAAATTTTCGACAATCTTATTCCCGATTTTCACGTTTTTATAACTGGTGCCATCCTTCATCACTTCACTGTTGCCAACAGCCTCAACAGTACCTTCGACTACATAACTTTTCATATACCTTAGCTCCAAGTTCTGCACGCATATATAGAGGTAAAATCTGCGTTATTTTTTGCCTAAAATCCACCAAAAAGAAATAGTTATCTTCGGACAGAATAAAGGGGACAGATTTATTTTCAGTCCGCTTTAAGTCTCCCTATATTCAACCAGCACCCAAGCATCGCACCGTATCTCGGCGCCACATGGAAAATCGAAAGTCGCCGTTAAGTAACCTAGGGGCCTTTTGCCTGCTATCGGCAAAGAAAAGTTGCCGGCAGTGACGCAAGCTTCTCACCCCACAGACCCGCACAGCGCTATTCCGGCCCTCAATAAAATTGTATCGTAGAAAAAGGAGCTGAAGGTTCAAAGGAAATATTGCTTGCGATACATTCGGAATCACTGGCAGGGAAAACATGCGCTATTATTCGCGCTTTGCGTCAACCTGATCCTGATCCCTGCTCTGATTCTGTTTGCCGATCGCTATACGCTGCCGCCCTATATCCCTGATCGCATCCCCGCGCTGATCGCGACGGTTGCTTTTATCCTTGTTTTTCATGGCGTTGTTTTTGTCTGGCAGGTGGTTGGGGTGCTGCCCGCCACCCAACACCAATCTAGCATTCTTGCGAACATCTGGACCGTTGTGACCTATGGGGCGATTGGGATTTGCTCGGCCTTTGCAGTGTAAAGCTGCTGAAACAAAAACACCCCCGGCCAATCGACCGGGGGTGTTTGTTTTCGTAGTACATAAGAAATCAAATGATCTCTTCATAGAGCTTCTTGGTGATCTCGGTGGTGAGCGGGATCGGGTTGCCGCCGGCACTGGGGTCTTCGACCGCCATTTTTGCCAGCAGGTCGATCTGTTCGCGATCCACACCAAGGGCCGACATTTTTTCTGGCACGCCAAGCTGGCGCGAGAAATCGGTCAGCCAGGCGTAGAAGCCGTCAAACCCGCCGTCGATACCCAAATAGGCCGCAAGCAGCTTGACCCGGTCTTCAATCGCCGGGCGGTTGAACTTAACAACCGCAGGCAGCGCAATCGCATTGGTCATGCCATGTGGCGTGCCATAAACCGCGCCAATCGGGTGCGACAGGGCGTGTACTGCGCCAAGGCCCTTCTGGAAGGCGGTTGCGCCCATGGCCGCAGCACTGAGCATATGGGTGCGGGCCTCGATGTTGCCACCGTCCTTGAACGCGGTCATCAGGTTGTCTTTGACCAGACGCATGCCTTCAAGCGCGATGCCCTGTGACATCGGGTGATAGAACGGCGATGAGAAGGCCTCAAACGAATGGATGAAGGCATCAAGGCCGGTACCGGCAGTCACCACCGGCGGCATGCCGACGGTCAATTCCGGGTCGCAAATCACCGCAACCGGCAGCATTTTCGGGTGGAAGATGATTTTCTTCACATGGGTTTCGGAATTGGTCAGAACCGATGCACGGCCCACTTCCGATCCCGTTCCCGCCGTGGTTGGCACGGCAATCACCGGCGCAATGCCATCGGGATCGGCACGGGTCCACCAGTCGCCGATGTCTTCAAAATCCCAGACCGGGCGGGTCTGACCGGACATGAAGGCAATCGCCTTGGCAAGATCAAGGGCCGATCCGCCGCCAAAGGCAATCACACCGTCAAAGCCACCGGCCTTATAAACCTTAAGCCCGGCTTCAAGTTGCAGATCATCGGGGTTTGGCTGCACATCCGAAAACACCGCATCACCAAGACCGCCATCCTTCATGATGGCAACGGTCTGTGCGGTGATCGGCAGGTTGACCAGCCCGGCATCAGTAACCAGAAGCGGCTTTTTGATGCCGGCATTGGCACAGACTTCAGGCAGTTCCGAAATACGCCCCGCACCAAGCCGGATGGCCGTTGGGTAGGTCCAATTTGCGGTCAAAGACATTATGACACCTTCTTCAAATAGTATGACTTCGGACGGGTCAGGTTGTGGAAGCCGATTGACGACAAGGCACCGCCGCGCCCCGTGTCCTTGCAGCCGGTCCAGCACAGGCCCGGATCCAGATAATCTGCACGGTTCATAAAGACCGTGCCTGTTTCAAGTTGCGCGCCGATTTCGGCAGCACGGTTCACATCCCTGGTCCAAAGCGATGCGGTCAGGCCAAAGTCGCTGTCATTCATAAGCGCGATGGCCTCTGCATCGTCCTTGACCTTCATGATGCCGACAACCGGGCCGAAGCTTTCATCGCGCATCACGCGCATGTCGTGGGTGACATCGACCAAAATCTGCGGCGCAAGATAGGCCCCGCCGTCATCTTCGGGGAACAGTGCGGGGTCAATCAGGCCCTTGGCACCGTCTTTCAGCGCATCATTGATCTGACCGCGCACTTCATTGGCAAAGCGCACATTGGCCATCGGACCAATGGTGGTTTCCGGGTCCATCGGATTGCCAAGCTTATAGCCAGATACGATCTTGACGGCCTTTTCGATGAAGGCATCATAAAGCGATTCCGTAACGTAAATACGCTCGATCCCGCAGCAGCACTGACCGGCATTGAACATCGCACCATCAATCAGGGTATCGACCGCCGCATCAAGGTCGGCGTCTTCCATGACATAGCCCGGATCCTTGCCGCCCAGTTCAAGCCCGACACCGGTAAAGGTGCCGGCCGCGGCACGTTCAATCGCACGCCCGCCACCAACTGAACCGGTAAAGTTCACAAAGTTGAACTGGCGTTCCTGTATAAGGCTTTCGGTCGTTGCATGATCAAGGAACAGATTGATGAACAGATCTTCTGGCAGACCGGCCTGTTTGAAGGCCTCGACCATGCGTTCGCCGACCAGAAGGGTTTGGGTCGCATGTTTCAACACAACCGCGTTCCCGGCAATAAGGGCCGGGGCGACGGTGTTGATTGCCGTCATATAGGGATAGTTCCACGGCGCGATGATCAAAACAACGCCGTGGGCTTCGCGTTCGATGCGGCGTTCAAGCTTGTCACTGCTTTCAACAACAATCGGGGCCAGGGCTTCGGTGGCGATATCGGCCATATAGTCGGCACGTTCCTTGACACCGCCAAATTCACCGCCATAGCGCACCGGGCGGCCCATCATCTTGGCGATCTCGGGCACGATTTCGTCGTTCATCTCGCCAAGTTTGGCGACACCCGCACGCACCAGATCAATGCGTTCGGACAGGGGCCGTGCTGCCCAGGCTTTCTGGGCGGACCGCAGGGCCTTGACCGCAGCAAAAGCTTCGTCCTTGGTGGCACATTCGCGTTCTGCGTAAACGGACCCGTCAATCGGGCTAATACATTTCAAGATCGTCATATTCTTCTAACCTTGCGGAGATTTCTAAGAGCGTTCAAATCCGCGGCTGACTTCCCAATCGGTCACGACCGCGTCAAATTCTTCCTGTTCCCATTCTGCTGCCCGCGTGTAATGGGCAACCACATCCTCGCCGAGCGCCTCTTTGAGCATTTCGGAATTGCGCAATGTTTCGGTCGAAGCGCGCAGGGTTTGCGGAATGTCTTGCGCATGTTCCATGGCATAAACATCGCCCTTTGAGGGGGCGTCAAGTTCAAGTTTTTCTTCCAGACCGCGGATGCCGGCCGCCAGTTGCACGGCCTGGGCAAGATAGGGGTTCATATCCGATCCGCCGATCCGGCATTCAACACGTACAGCTTTTGTATTCGCACCGCAAAGACGGAATCCGGCCGTTCTGTTATCAATCGACCAGATGGTTTTTGTCGGCGCAAATGTTGCCTTGGCGAACCGTTTGTAACTGTTCACATAAGGGGCCAGGAAATAGGTATAATCCGGGGCATATTTGATCAGACCGGCCATGTAGTGGCGCATGACATCGGACATGCCAAGCGGATCTTTTTCATCATAAAATGCCGGTTTGCCATCGCGCCACAGGGATTGATGCACGTGCGATGAACTGCCCACCCGGCGATGATCCCATTTCGGCAGGAAGGTCACGGCATGGCCCTGTTGCCAGGCAATTTCCTTGATCGCGTTTTTGGCAATCGTGTGATGATCGGCACAGTTGAGCGCATCATCATAGCGGATGTTAAGTTCTTCCTGACCGGCTTCGGCTTCGCCCTTGGAATTTTCGATCGGAATACCGGCGTTATAAAGATGATTGCGCAGCGGGCGCATCACGCCTTCTTCCTTGGTGGTCTGGAAGATGTGGTAATCTTCGTTATAGCCGCTGATCGGCTCCAGATCGCGGAAACCGCTTTTGCGAATTTCATCGAAACTTTTGGCAAACAGGAAGAATTCCAGTTCGGTTGCCATCTTGGCGGTAAAACCAAGTGCCTCAAGCCGGGCGATCTGTTTTTTCAGGATCGCACGCGGGGAATGCGTGATCGGCTGATGATGGTGATGGTCAAGGATATCGCACAGCACCATGGCCGTACCTTCAAGCCACGGTACTGTGCGCAAGGTCGTCAGATCAGGTTTCATGACGTAATCGCCATAACCTGTTTCCCAACTGGTGGAAGCATATCCGTCAGGCGTCGCCATCTCCAGATCCGTTGCCAGCAAATAGTTGCAGCAATGGGTTTCTTCATAGGAGGTGGTGATAAAGTTCTGGGCGTGGAAACGTTTGCCCATCAGGCGGCCTTGCATATCGACAAGACACACCAGAACCGTATCGATGTCGCCTGCAGCAACCTGTTGCTTTAGTTGGTCAAATGTCAAGTTGCCAGACATTATGCTTCCCTTTTCTTGATCCGTTGAGAAAGACTAAGTCGTGTCGGTCAGATGATCAGCCGTAGCGATACGGACGACCGGCTTTCACCATGTCCGCATTGTACTGCTTGATGATCTTGACGACTTTGGCCTTGGTTTCGGACTCTTCTGCAATTTCATCCCAGAATTTGACAGCCGCATTTTCAACTTGCGCCCATTCGTCATCGGGGATCGTTGTCAGTTTCATCTTGTCGCCATGGACACGCAGGTTGGCTTCACCACCCCAATACCACCACTGACGGTAATAGTGGCTCTGATCCATGCAGACGCGCAGAAGTTCCTGCAGATGTGCCGGAAGTTCATTGTACCGGTCCATATTGGCAAAGAACGACCCTGCCCATGCACCGGAAATGTTGTTGGTCAGGAAGTAGTTGGTCACATCTGCCCAACCGACCGTGTAATCCTCGGTGATGCCCGACCATGCGATACCGTCAAGCTCGCCCGACTGGACAGCAACTTCGATGTCTTCCCACGGCAAGGTCACCGGCACCACGCCAAACTGGCTGAGGAAACGGCCCGCCGTCGGGAAGGTAAAGACGCGCTTGCCTTTAAGGTCTTCAAGGCTGTTGATCGGGTCTTTGGTCGCAAAGTGGCAAGGGTCCCAGGCACCTGCCGAAATATGCTTCACACCGACTTTTGCGTATTCTTCTTCCCAGATTTCCTTCAGACCGTACTGGTTAAACAGCACCGGCACATCCAGCGAATAGCGCGATGCAAACGGGAAATAGCCGCCAAATACGGTAACTTCGGTGGGGGATGCCATGCTGTCATCATCTGACTGTACCGCATCGATCGTGCCTTTTTGCATGGCACGGAACAATTCCCCGGTCGGGACAAGCTGATCGGCAAAGAACAGCTCGATTTCCATTTCATCGCCGGCAATCTTGTTAAAGCTGTCAATTGCCGGTTTGATCACATGCTCGGCCAGAGCCGGGCCTGCATATGTCTGCATGCGCCATTTGATTTTGCTTTGGGCAATGGCCGGAGTGGCCAGCGCAGTGGTGCCAGCAACAGCGCCCAGACCGGCCACCCCTGCTGATTTGATAAAGTCACGTCTTGAAGTCATGTTAGCCTCCGTAATGTTACTTATCATCGACTTAGGTTTGCTCTGTTTTCAGAGTTCGTATTATTTTCCGTAGACGTATTCAGGTAACCAAAGCGCGATATCCGGGAAAATCATGACCAAGGAAAGTGCGAAGGTCATCACCAGAACAAATGGCACAATGGATCTGTAGATATCTCCCAACTGGATCTGAGGCGGCGCCATGGCACGCATCAAAAACAGATTGTATCCGAACGGCGGGGTCATATAGGCGATCTGGGTGGTGATGGTATAAAGAACACCATACCAAATCAGATCAAACCCGAGTGCCCCCACCAGCGGAATATAAAGCGGCGCGACAATCACCAGCATTGCCGTATCATCAAGGAACGTTCCCATCAGAATGAAGCTGAGCTGCATGATGATCAGGATCATCCACGGGCTTAAGCCCAGATGCTCGGTAAACAGGCTTTCAATCGCGCGCACGGCCCCCAGACCATCAAACACCGCGCCAAAGCCAAGGGCAGCAAGAATGATCCACATGAACATGCAAGAAATCGCCAGCGTCTGACGGATCGAGTTTTCAAACACGGTTTTCGTCATGCGGCCCTTGACCACAGCGGCGACAAAGGCTGCCATCGCGCCAATGGCCGAACTTTCCACCAGCGACGTCCAGCCATTGATAAACGGCACCATCATGGTGGCAAAGATCATCACCGGCAAAAGCCCCGCACGCAAAAGACGCAGCTTTTCCGCCCGGCTCACCGTGCGTTCTTCCTTGTCCAGAACCGGGCCAAGTTTCGGGTTCAGGCGACAGCGAATGGCGATATAAAGGATAAACATCGCCGCCATCATCAGCCCCGGGATCACCCCGGCCAGCCAAAGCTGCCCGACCGGTTGGCGGGCAATCATGGCATACAGCACAAGCACCACCGAGGGCGGCACGAGAATACCAAGCGATGACCCGGCCTGAATAACACCGGTCACCATGATCTTGTCATAGCCCCGCTTGAGCAATTCCGGCAGCGCAATGGTCGCGCCGATCGCCATCCCGGCCACCGACAACCCATTCATCGCCGACACCAGAACCATCAACAAGATCGTCCCGATGGCAAGGCCGCCATTCACCGGCCCCATCCAGACATGGAACATCTTGTAGAGATCATCAGCAATCTTGCTTTCTGACAGGATATAGCCCATGAAAATGAACATCGGCAGGGTCAGAAGCGGATACCATTTCATCAGTTTCATCGCCGCTGAAAACGGGATATCAGACCCGCCTGTCCCCCACAGCAGAACCGCAGAAACCGCAGCGACAAAGCCAATCGCACCAAAGATGCGCTGCCCGGTCAGCATCATCAGCATCATGGTGGAGAACATGAAAATGGCGATCATTTCATAAGACATCAGACTTCTTCTCCACCCAGACGCAGGATGTCTTTCATCAACTCAGAAATGCACTGCAAAATCATAAGAGCGATACCGACACACATGGCAATTTTGATCGGCCACAGATACGGACGCCAGGCCGTCGGGCTGCGTTCGCCGTATTGAAGGGAATACATCGTACTGTCGATGCCGCCATACAGCATCACGCCAAGGTAAAACAGCAGGAAGACAATCGTGAAACTGTCCATCCACATCTTTTTCTTGGCTGGCCAGCCACCATACAGCAGGTCCATGCGGACATTGGCCTGCATCTGCATGGAATAAGGCCCGCCAAGGATATAGTAGGCCACCATGGCAAACTGCGCCATTTCAAGCGTCCAGAGAGACGGCAAAAAGAATGTTTTGGAGATCGACGACCACAACAAGATCCCGACCATCACAAAGATGCCATACATGATGCACCGGCCAAGCCGGTAATTGATGGCATCAACAAAACGCATATAAGATCGCATAAACGAAGTCATTTGCAGGCACCTGTTGATTTGGTTGCCGCACGGAAGTCAGCATTGGAAACGGCTTTGGCAATCACGTCGCGCAAATAGTCCGCCATGTCGTCAATCTGCTGATCGGTCTCGATCAGATCATTGCGAATTTCGATCATGACATTTGGAATATCGTTGGGAATTGCGTGATAGCGCAACGTATGGGTCACGCCATCTTCGGGGCCATAGGGCTCGTTACGGGCCACAACATATTTCGCACCATCATCCGCATCCAGGATGGCATCGACAAAACGGGTGTCCTCGTCATGCAAAAAACCGACCTCGACGGACCGTTTCTGCCCCTTATAGACCGGCACGAACGAATGCACCGTCACCATCAAGGGCGGCTGGCCTGTTGCCATTGCCTTTTTGACCACCCCTTCGAGCATATCCTGAAACGGAATATAGATCCCGTCGATCCGCTGTTTTTTATCTTCAAACGACAGATTCTGATTGCCCGGAATGGTGTGAACTTCACTGATTGCCGGAATGGCGTCATGGGCATGGGGCGGGCGGTTGCAGTCATAAAGCAACCGTGAAAGCCGCCCGGCCACCAGCGGGCCATCAAAAACCTCGGATAGCTTTTTTGCCACGGCAAGTGCGCCCGGATCCCACGCGATATGGCTTTTGACCTGCTCCGCGTCCAGTCCCAGATCCTGATATTCATCGGGGATCAACCGGCTGGCATGTTCGCAGACAAAGACAAAACCGCCCCGCCCTTCGGGATTGGTTATATCAACTGCTTGATACGGGGGTAGGTCAGGCTCTTGCGCAGACATTGATGCCATCCAACAACTTGATATCAATCACGGGCACGACTATTCCAGAAATGATTTTTTCAGGCAACATTTTTTCTGTTAGAATATTTTCAGAGCTAATTCGAACAGCACAACGGGCCTCTGCCCGCAAAAACATCCTGAAAGGGAAAAGGGTGACGAACCAGGAAAAGCAGACGGTCGCGGAGCGCATCCGGACATCGTTCGAGAGTCTGACACACACCGAACGCCTTCTTGCCAACTCAATGCTGGATAATTATCCGATCTCTTGTCTCAGCAGCATTACCGCCGTTGCCTCTGCTGCGCAGGTCTCGACACCCACGGTCGTGCGCATGGCCAAAAAACTTGGCTTTAAGGGCTTCCCGGATTTTCAGGCCGCCATCCACAATGAAATCGAAGAACAGATTTCAAGCCCGGTGACCAAGTTCAAACGCTGGAACAAGGCCGGATCGGATACTCATATCCTCAACCGTTTTGCTGACAAGGCGATTGAAAACCTCAATCAGTCTCTGGCGCAAATTGACCCCGACGAGTTTGACAAGGTCAGTGCCATGATCTCGTCAGACAAGCATTCCCTGCATATTGTCGGCGGGCGCATCACAAGTTCTTTGGCCGACTATTTCTTCAACCACCTGCAAGTCATTCGAAGCAACGTTTACCGCCTCGGCGCGAACCCCAGCCGCTGGCCCCACTACCTGCTTAATATGGGCGAAAACGATATCCTGATCGCCTTTGACGTCCGGCGCTATGAACATAACCTGCTGACATTTGCCAAAATCGCCCATTCACGCGGGGTAAAAATCATCCTGTTTACCGACCAGTGGGGCTCACCAGCGGGCCAATATGCCCAACATGTGTTTAACCTGCGCATCGAAGCGCCGTCCGCCTGGGATTCGTCTGTTGCCTGCCTGATGGTGCTCGAAGCCCTTCTGGCCTCGATCCAGACCGAAACCTGGGAAACCACCGAAGCCCGGATGAACGAACTTGAAACGCTGTTTGATGAAACGAAGCTGTTTAAGAAGTTTTCGGGGTAAAGGCCGGGATTAAAGCGGTGCTTTGCTTGGTTTGAACAAGAGGCTCAAAACGCCCGCTCCCAACGACCTGACATTAAAAAAGCCCGTCACAAGGGCCCGCAGATGTTGGGTAGTGTGGAGCCCGGTGGATGGTCTCTGCAGTCTGCGCGCGGCTTCGCCGTGCTCGACCTTCAGACTAAAAACGTGCCACAGGCACGTTTTCTTGACGTCTTCAGCCTTCAAGTCGCAGGAAGATCAGAGGTTCAAAACGCCCGCTCTCACCTACAATCAAAAAGACCCCGCCACCAGAGGTGACAGGGTCTTTTTAATGGTTGCGGGGAGAGGATTAGCCTACGCCCTACGGGCTCCGTCAGCTTCGGCCGATGGCCTGCGCAAAGAACCTTGCAAACAGGCATTTGCCTGTTTGCAGAGAACAACTCCATCATCCCAACAGCCAAAAATGCAAAAGGCCCGCCTGCTGGCGAGCCTTTAACATTTTGGTTGCGGGGAGAGGATTTGAACCTCTGACCTTCAGGTTATGAGCCTGACGAGCTACCGGACTGCTCCACCCCGCGTCAGTGGGTGTATCTGTTT
>NZ_JRJE01000023.1 GCF_000763295.1 Thalassospira australica
GACGGCTGACCATCAGATACGAAAAGTCCGCAGAAAACTTCCTTAATATGGTCCGGATTTTCGCAATCAGATGTTGGGCCAATTGAGTCCAGACCCTAGTATGAGTCCAAGCGAACTCCGCATCCCGCTCAATACTGAGAAGTTTCTGGAGAAAAGCGGAGTCCACGCCAAATTTCAAGCCCCCTCTTTAATTGAGAGTGCATAATACGGGGTCGGCCAGATGGGGTTGGGCCACCACTAGCCGCCCCATGCAAACGGCATCCACCAAACACGCAGGTAATGTAAAACCGGATCCAACACAGTCCATCAATCCGACCTATTCATATTCTTCATGCTACGCATCAGCTTGTCGAAATCTGCAACAAAGATTCGCTGAACAACCGTATGGACGTGACTGTCGGGCAACTTGAGCGCGCGATCAGTGATGGTTAGGTCACTTGCGCTTTGCACTTTGCACTTTGCAGTCGTATCAGAAGGGGACATATTGCGGGAACACGAACATGAGCCTGAAGTTACTTAATGTTTGGCCTCGCAATTGGTAGTTTCTCCACCTCACAGATACAGAAACTACCAAATTGAGTTTTATTCCCTTATCAATCGTATTAGATGACAGAAAAGGTGACATTTCTCCAAATTGCGGCAGTCGTCTTATCTACGCCTCTACAACTTCAACAGTGCTTCAACTGGATGTGTCTAGCTTTTATCCCGCCAAACTGTGGAGCCAGTTTTCGTATTCCCGATCAAGCTCCATAGCCGGACCAAGATGCCATTTCGAGCTGGGGGTGCTGTTGCGCCGGGCATCGCGGGGGGACAGTCCGTACTGATGCCGGAACACCCGGCAGTAATCACTTGGTGAGCTGAACCCACATTCATCCGCAATCTGTGACACCATGGCTTTCGGATCGATCAGCAACATTCGCAAGGAACGCTTTAGTCGCAATTGGCGGATAAAGTTTTTGACCCCGCCCTCTTCTTCAAACAGTCGATAGAGATTGCTCCGCGACACATCAAGTTCGTCGCAGATCATGTTCGGATTGAGCTTCTGATCGCCAAGGCTTGTTGCAATCAAAGTTTTGATTTGGTGTTTCATCCGCCAATGACGCAACAAGGTCATGCTTTGATCAGGGTCGTCTGCGTCATTCAAGCACACTGCAACCATCGACAGCACAGATGGCAAAAGCGGCCGCAACTGATTGTAATTCAGTCCGGGAAGATTCCGGTCCAGCAGAATCATATAATCGCTGAGCAGATCGGCAATTGGCGTTCCCTTGCGCAAACAGCGCATATGCTGCCCATCCGGGTTTTTAAGCAACGGTGCCAACCGTGCACGCGGTAAAATCAGGGAAATATGATTGAAATCGCTGGTATGGCTTTGCATTTCCTCGGCCATATCAAACACGATTAAATCGCCGGTCTTAACTTCACCACTTCCACGCTGGGTCTGCCATCGCATGCCCCCGCGCAGGAAAAGCTGGATCATGTAATGGTCCATGCCATCACGTGCGACATGGAATGGTGTCCGCCACCAGTCGGTTTCGACCGTCTTGGTATTGGCCACCATGAAATCATCAAAACGAAACGCGTCGATTACCGCAGAAAAGGCGTCGGAATTACGTAGTTCCTGATCCGTATCAATATCAAAAATGCACGAGATGCTATCGGCCCATACCTCATAGCGCATGCTGTCTTCGACATCTTTGACGTCAAAGCATGAACGTAAGATCGTATTATCCATCCTCCCAAGTCCCCCGACAATTGATGGATGTCAGTTTGATTTTTCAAACGACCAGAAACTGTCCCAACTTCTGATGTTTTTTTTATTATCCATCTGGATAATCCCCAATCGATGGGAATCTGTCAAACCCTGCACCAAGAAAAATCACTTCCCGGCGCAACACTTCAACCTTTCTGTTTCCATATCACGCTGATGGGGAACGCGATTAGCAGTCTTTTCTGTTAAAACTAGAAATAGATAAACTCAACGATTTGATCGATAAAGGATGGATCATCGTCCTCGTTGGTGAAATCCATATCGCCGTCACCATCTTCGTCGATCAATTCAAGATCGCCACGACGAAATTCGCGATACACATCGGATTTCGACAGATCAAGCATTGTTTTCGTCAGGTTATTAGTTGGCGCAAACCAATGTTCAAACCGGTCACGCAGCAACTTCATCGATGACTTGTCAATCGGCTTCCCGGCGTCATCTTCAACATCGCTCAGAATTTCGTCTACTTCTGCTGTCTCATCGACAGATGATGCCAAGCGTGGTGTTAGAAGAATGATAAGCGATGTTTCTTTTTTCTGTTTCGTGGCATTACTAAACAGATATTGCAAAACGGGGATTTTACCCAGAACCGGAACTTCATCCGTTGTATCGGTCTCGTTCGAACGGGTCCCTCCGCCCAGAACCAATGTCTCGCCGGTCCGCAAAAGCGCGGTGCTTTCGATCTTGTTCTTAAGGGTCGAAATCTGACTGTCGAACCCGACCGCATCGCTTTTGCCGGTGAATTCATCAAACTCGGCGGTTGCGGCGACGCGTACCCGACCATCTCCCTGAACTTCAGGTGTCACACGCAAGGTCAGACCAACTTCCTTGTCAAAGGAATCTGCACCATCACCGGTCACCATATAGGTAACCTCCGAGCCCAGGAAAAAGTTAGCCGGTTCACCGTCAAGAACGGCCAAAGACGGCCGCGCCATGATTTTTGCATAACTGTCTGTCACATTCGCAATATTGAGCGAATAGGTAATGCCGTTTGATCCATCCCCCAACGCAACCTTGAAGGACTGATTGCGTTGCAGTTGATTGGTCTGAGCCCCGTTGTTCGATGTAAAATTATTCGCCCAATCCAGAGGATTTCCAGAAAAAGTGACCTGTAAGGATTTGAGCAAGTTCACCCCGTGAGACGTCGCACTGGACTCTTCCTGGCGAATGATCACAACATCAATGACCACCATGTTCTGCAATGATGGTCCGGATGTGTTGTCAACGGTCCTCGCCCCACCGCCACTGCCAAGCGGTCCAAGTGATGTACTCCCACCACTGCCACCGAAGAAATTGGCGTTGCGGACGGTTTCCTCACCCCGATAACGATCATAAAATCCTGACCACTGGCTCACGCGACGGGCCAATTTGCGTCCGCGAAATGCACCAACCGTCTGAACATATTGCGCGGAAAGTTCTTCTGCGCGCTGATCTTCACCCAAGGCGGCATATGTCATCGCATTGGCACGAATAACCTTCGGCGCCTGTTCAAAACCATCGGGTAAATGCCCAAGAAGCACCCGTGCAGTATCAGGATCGTGGTCATAGTAACTTGCCACGGCCAAATCATAGAGAATCTCGGGGCTGTTCGCTTCGAGCAACATTGCCTCTGCCAGAAAATGGCGTGCTGCATGATAATCCTCATGCTTGAGATGCCAGTGCCCCAAACGGTACGCAGCCATCCAGTGGGTGGGGTCCATCCGAAATGCCGTTTCGTAACCAACCCGCGCCAGATCGTTCGCTTCCAGACCGTCGCGCATTGATTTCAATTCATACACAAGCCCGTTGAGAAAGTGCAAATTCGGATCACCCGGGGCAAGGGACAGGGCATAGTTGATCGACTTGTTGGCTTCTGCGAATTCACCATTGGCCAAATGCAGAATTCCTTCGGCACGGTACTGCCCGACCTGATCGCCAATAACCGCACTCTCATCAAGTTCACTGCGCACAATATTTAGCGCGGTCGGATTCATCCTTTCCGAGAGCTTGACGTCCGATTGCACTGTTTGTGGCGTATGGGTTGACTGCGTAACACAGCCCGCTAGTGATCCAATGACCACCGCGCCACCCAAAACCTTGCCCAAGACTTTCATAGATTCCCCCGTACCAGATACCGCTTCTTCTGCCTAGTTTCCCGGCTGCAAAATGATGTTATTGCCAGGTTCGCGGTATCCAACCGGCACCCATTTCCCCTGCTGTTCATCAAGGATCCAGCTACGACCGGTTTTGCTATCAATCATCAAAGTGCCATAGCGGATGTCGTCGTTGCCGTCACCGACTGACCGTTTGATAATGACGGTGCGGAACCGCCCTTCGTCATAGCTTTCCTGCGCAGACGTCGCCGGTGCGTTCATAACGGCGATAGATGCGATCATTGCAAATGCGCAAACGACTCCGACAACCTTCATCGTCTTATTTCTCCCTCAAAAATCCGATATTTCGAATTCGCCCCGGATGCCCTGATTTTTTTATATTCCGTCAGCGCGCCCTTCTCAGGCGCATTTCCAAGCTCTTCAAAGATAGACGCGCAAAACCGCCAGACGAACTTGTTGGGTCAGAACGTCAAGTTTTCCCCGTCATTTTTTCGTTCTTCAAAAGACGCTGGGACAAACGGAAAACTTCGTGCATTCGATAACAGTCATGTGAATCCGGACCGTAGTTGCACTTCGCGCCAAAGACATCTCATGCCGTCCCGAACATGACCGGATTTCCGGGATTCTCTCGGTTGCATCACCTGAAAATTCGACGGATAAAACTCATCAAAACCGCGAGCACCAAAAATCCGAAGGACATTGTTGGGTCGTGCATAAATTGATTTCAATTAACGGATTGTCATTTTCCTATGGCCGGAAAAAAGCTCTGCATAATGTTTCGTTTGATTTGGAACGGGGCGGGATTACCGCTCTGATTGGACATAATGGCGCAGGCAAGACCACGCTGATGCGCGCGATTACCGGAATGCTTCCGATCCCCTCGGAACAGGTCTTTGTCAACGAAGTCGATGTCGCCCAGCATCCACGGCAAGTCCACCAGATGGTCAGTTTTCTGTCTGATACGCTTGGTTTCTATCCGGCATTAAGTGTTGCGGATAATCTTGCCTATGCCGCCGCAATCAACGGTATGCGCGGCACCTCAGCACAGCAGGCCGTGGAAGACACACTGCACCGTCTTGATCTTTATAGTAAACGCGATGAACTGACCGGCAGCCTGTCACGGGGCTGGCGTCAACGGGTCGCGATTGGTCAGGCCATCGTGCATGCCCCGCGGTTTCTTGCCCTTGATGAACCTGCGACCGGACTGGATCCTGATGCCCGTTTGGCATTGTCAAAACTGTTTGAAGCCTTGCGTCAGGACGGGTTGACCCTTCTCGTATCCTCGCACATCCTGGCCGAGCTGGAAGATTATTGTGACAACATCGTGATGCTGGAAGACGGGAAACTCATCGGGCAACGCGACCTACAGCATTTTCTAGAGACCGGGATTGGCGAACCACGACAGCTTCAAATTGAACTTATTGATGATCTGGCCTCGACCGAAAGAGCCTTGCTCATTCTGTCACAGAACACACAATGCAGTGACATCACCCAGAACGGCAATACAATCATCGTACGCTTTAACGGGAACGAAAACGAACAGCATATGCTTCTTAAGAACTTGTTTGCTGCCGATGTCAAAGTTCGCTGCGTTGCTGAAATCAATGCGCCATCGCGAGAGTCCTTGCGCGATGCCTATACACGGATGACGAACAAAACGGATCAGGAATGATCAGCGAATTTCGTAAGAACCTTTTGCTTGGCAAGTTCAAGAAGAACGTGATCATTGATGTCGGAACTGTTCTTGGTCTGATCGCGGTGTCGGTTGCGATTGACGATTTGAGCTTTTCATTCTTCACCGAACGTGT
Organism: Thalassospira australica; assembly: GCF_000763295.1. Taxonomy (GTDB): domain Bacteria; phylum Pseudomonadota; class Alphaproteobacteria; order Rhodospirillales; family Thalassospiraceae; genus Thalassospira; species Thalassospira australica. The sequence goes on from NZ_JRJE01000023.1 coordinate 5,673, forward strand.
TGCAAAAATCCTGTTCATACTTGTTGTGATGCTCCGCGGCACCCGCCTTGTCAGCGAAACACTGGCCGATGAATTTCAGCACAACACCTGGGATCTGGTCAGACTGTCGCGACAATCTGCATTCACCCTTGTCTGGTCAAAACTTTTTGGCAGAACAGTCACTGTCTGGATCGGTGGCACCATTGCCATGCTGGCTTATGGTATTGCCGAGGCCTCTTGGCTTGATCTGACAACAATCGCAGTGGTCATTTCATCCTTCATTGTCGCAGGACTGGTTGCACACACCACAACTTTCCTCGCTCAGCTGATGTTCATTTATCGACAACAGGCCGAAGGCAATGACGTCGGCAAAATGCACCATTTGGGCATGCAGATTGTCGGGCTTGTCGTTGCCTTTCCCTTGTTATCGCAGGCCTATGGCACGGGGAGCATATCCAATGTTCTGGACGGTGTTCTCTGGTATGGATGGTATATCGACTTACCGATATTCATGTTGGGGGCGACATTGTTTGGCATTGTCTGGGCAGTCATCGGATCGGTCATGGTTTTGCGCCACCTTTTGGCCCACCCACCTTCAATCTGGGCATGGCCGGTCTTCCTCATCACTTTTGCCCTTACCATTGGCGGGCTCGAAACCCTGCCCTATAGCCTCTATTACATCGGAACATTATTTTCAGGCGGCGTTGACCATATTCAATTGATCACGCTGGGTGGAGCTGCTTTGGTTTATGGTCTTTTATGTCTTGAACCGATAGGCCCCAATCATCTGGCGGTTCTAACGGATCGCCTTTCAAGAACAACCACCACATCGTTACTGCGATATGTTCCGCGCAGTTTTCAGACCGGTATTTTACTATCTGGCCTGATCGCGATCGCCGCCATATTTTCCGACATCAGTGTCGAGGCGACCGACAAACTGCTGCTTGTGATCTTGTATCTTGGGCGCGACGTTTTGGCGATGTACGGCATTTCTTTATGGAGGGCCCGTCACGGCACAACATTGTCAGGTGCGCCTGTCGTGGTTTTCATTCTGCTTGTTTACTTTGTCTTGCCGCTCGGCCTTGCGCAGTTTGGACTGGAATTCTTCGCCCGCTTAACCTCACCGATTGTGGGGGAAGGTTGGCCCGCGATCCTCTCGGCGGTCATACAGTTTGGTTTTGCATTTACCCTGTTCGGGCAACAATTCAGGTTGTTTTGCACCAAACAAGAACCGGCACAGCATAGCCGTCTTATCTAACCCAATCAGGGCGGTCGATCGGGGCATCATCGTCACTTGATGTCTGATCATCAATGTCGCTGCTTTCTTCGCCCAATGCTTCGTCAATGGCCGCAAAAAACGCCCCGGATCGGCAGAAACTCTCTGCCTCTTCCTGTTCAATACGAACGTCTTCCCCATCCATGTCTTTGGCCTCGGCCATAAGTTCGTCAATGATCACAAGACATATTTCGATTTCCTGGGGAGACGGGGTTTCAAGTTCGTAATCCTCGTGCGACGTTTGGGCAGACACCCCGGTTGTCACGCCCGTGCAAAACCCCATGACAAGCAAAACCCTTACTAGTGACGCCATTTCTGGTTCCAGTCATTGTGGCAAGAATAAAGGATCAGTTCGGTCATATCCCTGTCGCTGGCACCGCGGACATCCATGCAAAGGCCAGAACGATCATGCTGTAAACGCGACCCGTTCCATCGCCACAACTGGCCCTTGGTCGTTGACCGGCAACTATAGGTCTTGATTTTCGCATGACTTTTGTTGCTCTCCGGTTCAAGACAAGAACCGTTGGCAACACTGCGCAGACGGAATGTGCCGCGACTATCCGCGGGGTGGCCGATCATTTCCCACTGCTGAGAGCGATCACCATTGCCTCGGTAAATAACGGCTTCACGCTGACTGTTCACATCAAGGCGACGCCGCCCGCGACCGTAACTCTCAATCCCGAATGCGCTCTTGATCAGATGATAGTCCTGATGTCGTGTAAACGCCCATTCCTGATAGCTACTTGATGCACATTCATGTGGCAGCATCCGTGTCCCCATTCCAACCTGAGAGGACGCCATATCAATGCAAAGCCCCGAATTCAGGTTTCTGATTTTAGCCGAGGTTTTATCCCGAAGCTCTTTGGGGCGCTCGTCGCTTGAAACCCACTGATATTCAAACTTCTGGCGTGGCTCTACCGGATCACAGTTTTCAAATCTGTAAGCATCGCGTTTGTTAACCGGTTCAGACAGACATTTGTCCCTATTCCCCGCGAGACGAAGCGTGCCATCGCGGAACAGGCCAAATTTCTGATCACACGCCCCGGTCTGCATCACATTGCCTGACAGGGTCATGCAATACGGATAGTTGGCAGGACGCAAATACGCCTGTTCAAATGAAGGAACCGGACCATACGGATCCTTTTCTGAATACCCGCCCGGGACGTTCTGTCCAAACACCTGAACTTCACGGAAATTCAGCACCCGGTTATCAGGTGCCTGAAGGCGGATGTAACGTGCGGTAACGGGCTTGCCGTTTTTAACAAACCGCGCATCCGCGACCGGCTGATTGCTAAGTGTTATGGTTCGGTCACCTTTCGCAACATGATCATAGAATGCGAAATCATCCATGCGGCTGAACGGATAATTAGATGCCGTTACCCGCACATCGGAAAGACGGTCAAAACAACAATCGGTTCGGTTAAAAATGCGCACCAGCTCGATCGGATAGTGTCCACCAAGATCAACTTCCCACCATGGGCGGTGTTCTTCGGTCGAATGGAACAACCCGCCCATCCAGTTATCCACGCCGCGTTCTGGCGGGTTATCGGGATAGCTGCTTGACGCAGACACTGTTTTTCCGGCTGCCAGATTTTCAGCACTTGCTTTTCCAGCCGGGTCGCGGCTCAGCACCGAAAGCTCCGCAAAATTCAGATACTCGTTACTTTTGGCCTGTATCCGGACATAACGCCCATATACCCCATCGGGAATACCAAGATCATATGTCTTGCGACCACCTTGTAAATTCAACGTCCGGATGGATGGCATTTTTTCAAGTACACTAAGGTCCTGTGTCTCAATCGGGTATTGCGAAATGAAGACACGCGCCCCGTTCATCCGGTTCAATACCGGCTGGCTGCGGTTGTAATTGTCGACAACAATCCGCTCAATCCTGTAATTCGCGCCCAGATCAACCTGCCACCATGGATGACGATCAGCCCGCGCATAGGCCATCTGGTTTTCTTCCTGACCCGCAATGCCATCATTGCCGTTTGCCGCAACAGTTGCCGAGGCCAGTTGCCGTGACATCGTAGCCGGCTTGTTTAAAGCCAAGTTTTCATATTTGGGTGGTGCGGGCGGTTTGCTGACCTCACGCCCCGTACTCATGACTTCAACTTCGGCCAATCCAAGTTCTGTGCCATTCACTGTCCGGACCCGGACATAGCGTGCGACATTCTCTTTGAATGATAGGCCTGCCTGCCGTTGATCCGTGGTGATTGACTGTCGAATGACACCATCCCCGGTAAAGCCACGATACAACCCACGGCCAATTGGCTCATTGGTCAGAAGGACTTCAGTGTCCATCAGGCTTTCAGAGCGATGAGCATGCAACCGCACTTCACGGATCGGATAATACCCGCCAAGATCGACTTCCCACCAAAGATTGCCGTCGCGGCTTTCCATCCAGCTTCCATTCAGACCACGACCGGGTTCACGCAAGGCAAAGCTGTTTCCATCAACCGCATAGGATGCTGCGCTACTGCCTCTGTCGTCATATCGCTGCCATGCCTTCTTGCCACGTGCAATGTTGCGAACGGGCAAAACCGTGCTGCCATCACGGACCGCTTTGGGTTCACCAAATACCGTGACCTCGGCAAGGTTCAGGGCACCATAGGCTTCTCGTGTCAGCATGATATGACGCCCTTCAACACCATCGGTCAGGAAACCCTGCCCACTGACGAGATCGGCAGTGCGATACCGTTTGATATCGTCATTGGGCCAGGACCAAACCGGCACACCATCAAACGGATCGGCTGAGATCATCATCACAAGATCAGCCGTCTTATGATCAATCCCAAACAGCTTCACCCGATCAATCCGGTACACCTTGCCAAGATCAATCATGACAGTTGGCGTCAAGGCCGCCGGCGTCTCGACATTGGCCGATGTATTGCCGTCGGTAAGCTCGGCACCTGTTAGGCTACCATTGCGTTTGACGTCACGCCCCATCGCAAGGTTATGAAGATAAACGGCTTCAAACCGTTGTGACTTTCCATCGTTGCATGTTCGGAACTGTGCAACGCCCTTACTGTCAATTTCAAAGCACCTATCACTGTCCTGCTGGGTAATGCGTCCTTCGCTTACCATGTAACGCCGGGCAGTATCGTTATTACAGGCATAGCCAACGACCTGGTTGTTGTAATGATCAAGGCACAAGGTTCCGGCAGGGTCCCCGATTGCAACAAATCCGTCGTCCTTGAAAGTGAATGCCTGCGCTAAACCACCGACACAATCACGCAAGGCGATTTCCTTAAACCGGCTATCAAACGCATCACGCCCGGTCATCGTCAGACATTGGTCACTATTTGGCTGACGCAGTGACACGTTCTTACCAGAATTTGGCAACTTGCCCCGGGCATTCGCGATCATATCGGCCCGCAGGTTCTTTAACCGTTCGGCTTCTTCTTTTTCGCGCTGTTCACGATCAATGCGTGCCTGTTCTCGCTGGGCGGCCAGTTCTTCTTCATTTAAGGCAAGCCGTGCGATATCGACCGGTTTTTTCGGTGCTGTACGGCGGAAGAATGTGACTTCCTGATTTTCAAACAATGCGAGGAACAAACGCGCAAGATCACCGATTTGCGTGTTCTGGGGGCGCCCGACATCAAAGGCAATCTTGGTTTCGATATCATTGTGGTTCCAGAAATCCCCCTCAAGATAAAGCTCACCCTTAGTATCTACGATGTTGGCAGCCAAGGCCCCTTTCATCGTTGCGCGTTTGATGTTCAGGTTTGCCGGTTTGATGGCCCCTTGCAGTAATTTATCGGCCAGCGTGATCGTATTATTGGCGACTGATTGTGCAGCCTTAACACTGGTATCTGCCACGGCAACTGCTGCCAGTGCTGTTGACTTCGCAAAGATCAGTGGTGCGACCTCGGGGTGCAAATCGACCGGGAAGTTTTCAACAGTCCGTGCTGCGACTTCCAGCCCGCTCTCGACAATACTAAGGGTTTCGCGTGCAATCGTGATGGCGACCACAACACCTTGCTCTGCAATCCAAAGTCCCGGAATTTTCAGTTTTTCAAAAACGTTCCAACTGCTTTCCGCTGCCAGTCGTTGGCGACGCAGATTGTTGCGCGTGTTTTCAAGCGACGACAGTTTTGCCTTCTGATCACTCACGGTATCGCGTGCCCGGCGCAGAAGACTTGCCCCCTGCTCGCGCTGACCTCGAACCTTTTCCCGTTTGCTTTCAATCTGCCGTTCAATGTTCTCGACACTGGACTTTGCCCTGGCAAGGTTCTTTTGCGCGATATCAAGGTTCTTGTTGACGTCGTCCCGCCCTTTGGAGATCACCGCCCCCATCTTGACCTGCAACCAGTCGGTCAGGCCGTTATCCACATCCGCCCAGTATTCCACACGTTCGGGCACCAGTATCGAGCCCCCTTCCGACCAGACGAAAATATCGGACTTAAACAGGCCTGCCAGCTTATCTGTGGTTCGCAATACAAAGTGGGTTGGCAAAAGCGAAATAATGACTGACTTGTTGGTCAGGCCAAGCATGTCCGCCTTGGCTTTCAGCACCAACGCGTTCTGCTTTTCCCCATTTTTCTCAATTGTTGCGGCACTAAGCTCGGCATCTGCGGCAAGCCTAAGCGGGCCAAGATCATTGACCCGGATTTTCTGTGGATGTTCTTGCAAATAGGAGAAGAAGCTTTTCCCCAGTGCATCGATCACCTGACTGCCAAGAAACAGGTCCTGTATCTTGCCGGTTTTCCAAATCGGTTCCATGGTGACCGTAACATCTGGAACATCCGGATCGCCAAAGATCTTGTGCTTCACCGACAGGATCAAAGGATTGCCCTTGATGAACGACTTTGAAGCCCCCTCAAAGCTAAACCCGCTGATAAATAGTGGTGTTGTCTGCTTAAGCCAGGTTTCGACCGCGGGCGGTATTTTCAGGACCGGGAAAATCTGCTCGAACAGCACATTGTCGATCCCGGTTTCCCCGGTCGCCTTCACGATAAAGTCGGTATCCGATGAAAGAAGGTTCGCCCCTTCAGGTGTTTCGGCCTTGATGTCGAGCTTGCCAATTTCGCCGTAGTCTTTGATGATCCGGAATGAAATTTGATCTTTGGACAGGTTCACAACCGTCCGGTCATACGTCCCGGGGAACAACGACACGTCGCCCGCAAGTTTGAAATGCGGCGGCTGGGTGATCGGATTAAGGCCCGCACCGATATCGATATTGGCCTGTCGCAGATCCAACAGCCCCAATTTGATCGGCTTCAGATCGCCATAGACTTTCAATCCGTCCTTGAATGTCAGTCGATTATCAAGCGCACCCAGTTCGCGGGGTGCTTGGCCCATCAAACGGGCAAAGAAACGCCCCTTGGTAACAAACCCGACCGTGGATTCACCTTCTTCCCCCGGTATCACGGCACCCGGTGTACGGAACATGACCTGTGCGCCTTTGACCGACAAAAGTCGCAATGGCAATTTATCCAGCTGCATCACCTTGACAAGGCTGGTGTTGGAATCGTTCAAAGTTCCTTTAAAGGTATTAAATCCGTTTGCTGCGGCCGGCCCAAGCCCCTTGGCAATCTCGCCCGAAAGCGGACCTGTCAGAACACCACGCATAGCCGCATCCATAAGTTCAAGCTGGGTCAGCATCGACAATTCGGTTTGTTCCCCGAATTCAAGATTGATGCCCAGTTTCTTGGGGATTGGTATCCCTGCTGCCGCGAAATTGATGCTGGTGACAAATTCGGATGTGAAATCGAAACTCTTCTTTCCACCATTGTCCGGATCAAGCAATCGCCATTGCCCGGCCGATTTGATCCCGAATTCAGCCGACCCGTCCGGATCCCCACCGACAGTAATCGCTGCCTTGCGCAAGGTGACATTGTCGTTGATGCCAAGCGGGCTTCTCCAGTCGCCATCAATCGCCCCGGTCAGCTTGAACGCCCCGGCCCATGAAACCGCATCGATGCTGGCAAGAAGACTTCCCTTGAACGCCACCTTGTCACGGATATCAGGTTGCGCCAGACGCGGAATATCAAGCGTTACATTCCCTGCAACCCCAACCCGGGCGGCCAGATGTTCAAGAGAAAACTGCAAGAAGAACTCCGACCCGGCCCGGTCAAAATTCACAAGGCTGGCAAAGGATTTCAGATCATCGCCAAACTCAAGTTTGGGTAATTTTGCCGCCAGATAAATATTGGGATTTCCCGATAGAATACCGCCAAGTCCCCCGGCCAGAATAAGACGGTCGATCCGGGCACCTGATGGCCCGAACAGACCAAGGTCCTCTATCAGCATGTTCTTCAGATCAACCGGCGACGTTGGTAAGTCATCGGGCGTCATGCTGGCCATCATGGCAACACCATCTGGTATTTGAATAACCGCATCATCCCCGTAAATTCCGCGCACCATATCCCCGGCAACATCGGGCAGCGTTTCGGTTTTCACATTGTCAACACGCCCGGATGAAAAGCTAAGGACGGCTTTGGGAAACTTAAGACCGCTAAGACCATCAAGTATTTTCTTGATCTCACCCGGTGCTGAATTGCCAAATGCTGCGAAATCAAGATCGGGAACTTCCATCATGGCAACCACTTGCTTCCCCGATGAGAAGAAGGCCGTTTTCCCATCAAGACCAAGCGATGGCCATTTCACATTTGCCGACAGTCCGCGCATTGATATCGACGCATTGGCAATCTGAAAATCGCCAACCGATCCGATGCCCGGAATGTTCTTGATAAACGGAACGTCTGCCAGCTTAAGATCGTTTTCGATTGAAAGAACAACGTCTTTTAGCGCGCCATCACGTGCCTGAATTTCCCAAAGTCCCTTAACCGCATGACCATCAATCCGGGTCGTGGCATCAAGACCGACATCAAGCTGCTTTCCACCGCCAATCGATGCCAATCGTCCACGAAGGCCGATATCCTCCAAATCGACAAACGGCAGGCCAAACGCCCCTTTCCAGTCAATCAGCGACTGTCCCGTTAACGCCAGCTCCATGCCCGTTTCCTGCTTTGCAACACCAAGCCCGCCCGACAGGGTCATTTTTTGCGCATTAAGCTGCAAAGACAGATCGGAATAAACACCAAGATGCGCAGTCTTTTTTGTCAAATCCGCGCCAAGTGCAAAACGTGCCTTGGTATCATCCAGCGCCAGAACACCGGGAATTTCGAAAATATCGGGAAACTTGAAACGTGGAAGGTCGGCCGCCAGCTCAAACGCGCCGGACTTTTTCAAAAGATTGCCAATCCGGCCGGAAACAATCAGATCCCCCTGAACCATGTCAAAGAAATGCAACTGACTGGCCAATATGTCGGCCACCGGTTTTGGCAGGTTTTCCCGCCCTATCCGCCCAACCAGTGTCATACCGCTTTCGATATTCTGGCTGGGCAAACTTGCCAGCAAGTCCGATAGCGCATTGGCATCAGACGTCTGGCTTTGAAGGGCACTGAGTGCAACCGCGCTGCTGTTTAAAATCAATCCGGCTTCCGGCAATTTGATGCCCGACAACACGGAATTTGCAGCCCCACCCGCCTTTTCGATCAAACGCGCCAAATCAATTCCGGGCAATTTCAAAAGCCCGACATTACTGCCGCCTACTTTCTGAGCCGACAGTTTGACGTCATTCAAACCCAAAACAGGCCAATCAACCGTCGCCACAAGTCCGGCACGCGAAATCTGCGCTGACTTCAGGCTGAACTCATTGATCAGCGGCAAGGTGCCGATAACCGGAATATCTCCGACCGAAAGATCATTTTCTAGCGCAAGAACAACATCCTTTAACCCGGTGCTGGAGAATTCAATATCGCCCTTGGCTTCCATGCTTTTGCCCGAAACCAGCACTTTCGTCGCACTGGCAAGTCGAATACCGGTTTGACTGTTTGCTTGATCGAGATCGGCTGACACCCGCATTTCATCAAGTGTCAGGAACGGAATACCAAACGCACGTTCCCAGTTAACCGGCGTGTATCCCGACAACAAAAGCCGGGTTGCGGTGTTGTTCTTCTCAAAAGCCAGCTTCCCATCAAGCTGAAGCTCCTTGCCCGGCAGCTTCAAGATCAAACCACCATTGGCCGCCAGTTTAACAACGACCTCACCAGTGGCTTTGCCGTCATCATCAAGTACATTGGTTCCCGTAAGGCTCAACCGGCTCGACTGCAACGCCACGACCTTGCCGACATGGGGTATCGAGATTTCTGGAACATCGGCATAAAGCGCAACATCGCGCAACTCATCGGGACTAAATTGCGGTTTTTGCCCTTTGATCAACCCTTCAAGTTGCCGTGCGGGTAACTGCCCGGAGAAACGAAAATCGCGTTGGCCTGTACCAACCGTTCCCAATGCTTTTCCAAGTGGTGAGTTATCCTTGATTGCGGCTGCAACCGAAAGATTAAGCCCTTCCTTTAACGCAAGTGTGGAGAATGCGGCTTCCTTGTCCGACAGGGCTGCCGCGATGATTTCCGGAAGTTCAGCGGCCTCAAGCGTGCCTGATGTTCCCGGTGGGGCAAGAACCAGCGCACCATTTTCCAGAACCGCATTATCAAGGGGTGTTCCCGCAATCCCCGGTATCAGACGTGCGGCATCAAATCGCTTTTGTGCCAAGGCCAGCACGGGCAATTTGGCGCCGGTATCGCGAAAGATTGAAAAGACGGTCTGCGCTCCGGCAAGTTCAACTTTCCCCGAGACTTCCCGCGTTGAAATCCGGGCTGTCGAAAGGGTGATCTCCGATAAAACGGGAACATCAAGTCCACTTAGATCGGCAAGGCTGATATCGCCCGTCCAATCTAACGCCGCGGTTTTTGTAGTCCCGCCAAGACCAACATTTCCCGAAATTGCGAACGGCTTTTCGTTCCGGCCTAAAACGCCTTTTGCATCGATGCGCAAGACTACATCGCGTTTCGCTGTCCCTGCATCCACTTCGACAAAGCCATCGACGGATAGTTTTTCCGCAGGCAACGGAACACGCAGATCAAAAGTTCCCGCAATACCGGCCTTAAGTCGCGTACTCCCATCTCCGCCTGACGGCTCACCCCGAATGGCGAACTCCCCCTTAAGGAGTGCCAGGACTTCCGGTGCGCCGGGCAGTTTCACATCTGGCAAACCTGCCTTCAGATTAACCTGCGCAAGCAACGCTCCTGCTGCTCCGGATTTGGTTGATTTGCCCCGCCCCATAGCACTTAGCTGGGCTAGGACATCGCCGGGAAGGGTGCCATAAAGACGCACGGGCTTGGGGTTACTTTGCCCCAGTGTACCCAATACTTTGCTGATGACCGGTGATCGCCCAATATCGGATGTCGCATCAAGATATAACCCACCCGACCACGGAATGTCGCTTTGCCCAACGCGGTTCAGGACATCGCGGAAACCTTCTGGCAAGCCGGTCATACTTGCAATCTTGCCCAAATTCGGTGCAGCCCCCGTCTTGGCATAAAGCAATGTAGACTGGCTGATATTCAGGCCCGCAAGCGGTGTTTTGTCCAATCCGGGGATCAGGATGTCCGCTGTCAGCTCCGAACTGGCAATCGCAACCATCGGCGTGTCCTTGAATGAAATCATCGCAAAATCGGACTGCGACGGACCAAGTTTCACCGATCCATACGCCATCCCGGGCGCAAGCCGAAGATCATTTAACGCCAGATCACCAAGACCGGGTATGTCATAGCCCACAAGATCACGAAGGTTTGCATCCCCTTGAACGGTAAGGCCGAAATCACGTTGTCCCATCCCAAGTGACAAGGAAGCCATGCTTTTGATTTTAAGCGACTTATTGTCATACCGTGACGCAAACTCCACCGGCAATTCAATCGCCAGCATCACGTCGCGTTTGTCGTTTGTTTTAATATGCGCCTTCGCATCCGAACGGATATCAACATTCAAAAATGGCAGCCGCCCGGCAACCGGCATTTCAATGCCGGCGAACAACTCCCCATCCTGACCTTTGATCGTCAGGTTTGCCGCCCCTTCTATCTGCAAGAATTCCTCAATCCCGGGCAATTTAAATCCGGGAATTTCCGCGATGAGGTTAATCCCCTCCAGATCGCTGGCTTTTGGTCGCGTAATGGCCTTGCCGCGTGATTTCACCAATGTTTGAAACAGGTGTGCTGGCAATACACCGCGCACGGACAGAATCTGTGGAGCGCTACTTGTTGTTGATTTAAAGATTTGCGAAAGAACCTGGTTTTTCGCGACCGAATATTCCGACCAGTAATTCGCACCGGGAACCAATGTGATGTCATCCGCCCCCGACTGGCCCATACCGCTAGCCTGACGCACTGCCGCTTCAAGCGGTTTGGGCAAGTCGGTTAAGCTCAGACGGTTTTCGTTCTGCGCGACATTTCCGTTCCGGTCCAGACGCAGCAAGATGGCCTGTTGCGGACTTTCGATCCCCCCAAGCGATGTTTCCGCCAAACCGGGGATCACCGCATCAGGTTCAAGGTTCTGGGCGGCGATCCCAAGAATGATGTCGTCATTTGAACGCGATATAAACAGCTGCCCTTTGGCCCGCCCGTAATCAAGCGATGCAACTATGCCACGTGGTGATAGGAACACCTCTTCAAATCTAAGGGTTTTGAGATTCCCGACCGGAATATCAAGCAACTCATCAAAGGAAATCTGCCCACTCAACTTGATATGCTCAAGCATCGGACGGTTTGCAGCATTGCGGCTGATCCGTGTTTCAACTGCAAGACCACCGCGCTTCAAATTCACCGTGCCCGGATCAAATTCGCCGCCACTTAGAACCAACGCATCCGATGCATCAACCTTTGCCTCCAATCCAACCGAAACGCCAAAATCGCGCGCATTCTTCCATCCCGGCAAAGTCAATTGCCCGGTAATCCCTGCGACCGCAGCATAGGAGCCGTTCTTCGTGCCGTCGAAATAGATCCCAAGTCCGGTATCAAGCGCCTTAAAGCCCGGCAAACTTGCAAGCCGGAAGTCGCTGACGGTGCCTGTCACAAGCAAAGAGTCGATAATGTCCTTTTCAACACGACGTCCGTCACGTGACCGGCGGAAATACTCGTCGATATCGTCTTCTGGCTCGTCAAACAATCTGCTATCGACCTGCCCTGTAAAGGAAACCGACGCTCCCTGTTTGCCAAGATATCCAAGAACCCTGCCATATGGGCTTTGGCGGATATCAGGCTGGGAAAACAGAACATTCAAAACATCGTATTTGCTACCATTGGGGGTGCCAGATTTAATAGATCGCGGGTCAAGATCGGGTGCAACACGCCCCAGAAGTTCACGCATCGCACCGGGCAGTTTGCCGGGATCAAATTCCTTGATATCTTCAGACATATAGAAGAACAGGCCATCAGGAATCCCCTTGATATCGAAAGCCGTTCCCCGCACACCGGGGAAAAAAGCATCGGTTCGAAAGGCCCCTTTTTCCGGGACAAAGGCCACATAGGCCGCTTTGCCCTTTTCTTCCGCGATAAAGATTTTACCATCGATGTCGCGTGCCCGCGTTTCGCCAACCGTCAATCGACCATTGCGCGTGACATTTTGCACCCGGACTTCGCCAAACCCGGGAATGTCCAACTCTGTCAAAGCATTCAGGGACGGCCCGCCAAGGATCAGGTCAAACTCTTTGCGCCCGTCTTCGGTATCAAGATCGGCGGCAATTTCAAATGTCTGACCGCTGCTTGTTTTTGCCCTACCCGATGCGGTCAATACCTGCTCAAACTCTTTGGTCAGACCAAACGTCACTGTAAGCGCCGTTGCCGTCCCGCCATTATACCGGAGCCGGCTGGCTTCTTTTTCCGGTACATTTGCGGTGATCTCGAACCGGCGGTCATCGTCCCCCGGGGTCGGGTTCAGGATGATCTCACCGATGGCATTTAGCTTACGCACCCCCATGCCAATCGAAAGATCGGTTGCCCCCCCGACGAGAAACCGACCAGCTTCCGATCCAGTGACCGTAAGCGTCATGGATTTGCTGCTGACAAAGCGCGATATTTTTGACGGTCGAATGCCGTCAAGTATCATCGAAAGGGCAAGCTTGTTGCGCTCCTTGACGTCAACCGCCTTGGTCCCATCAAGGTAAAATGCCAAAAGATCCTGACCAACAACCCCGGTCAGGGACGTTTCGGTTTTTCTGAAATCAAGGGGCCGGACAAGGGGGGCAATCATTTCTGATCGGGTGATATCGACCTGGCCTAAAAAGTTCACCCCGCTTTTGAGTTTTAACTTCGAAGTCTTGCCAGCATATGTCGCCAACTGATCTTTGATGGATGAGGCCGTATTATCAAGATCAAGTTCTGTGGCCTCGCGCACGATGATCAGATAGCCCTTCTCGGCACGGATCGTGTTAAGGCCAACATCCGTCGGTTCGCTGTAGATATCGGCAAAATCCAGCGCCTCAAACGGCACCAGAACCAACCAGCTCTCGTCCTTTTCCGTGTCCTTTTCGTTGGCATCAAAGAAAACGGCGCTGCGTTTTTTACGCCCAAGCGTTGCCCCGTAGACCCGACCATTCCGGTCAAGTTCTTTTGGAAGGTAGATCGATATTTCCGGTATTTTGCCGATGGCCTGAAGAACGGCTGCCTCGCGTTCTTCTACCGTCTCCGCCCGGGCACCCAAACCGGGTCCGGTTAAAAACGGCAAAAAGACAACCAACACAATCGACAGACGCGACAGTAAACCCACAGCCCAGCAACCCCGGCACACTCATGATGAGAATCACTTTTCCTCATCACTAGGGTAAAGAAGGGCCCACCGTCATCGAAGAGCTTGGGACATATCTGCTGATATTTCCGAGTTATCGGGTGTTTTTCAGAATACTTTGAAACAGAATGTAGAAACGGCCCTGAAAAAGCACATCACTGACCAACATACGAAGCTCCATACCCCGGAAACATTCAAAGATATTATCTGTTTCCAAAACATTTCTGATTAGGAGTTGGCCGGGTTAGGAGCACCACATGGCTCCCAACCCAGTTTAATCTTAGTCATAGACTGTCATGGAGCCATCCGGGCGGGCGACCCAGATTTCACCATCCGGACCGATCGACACAGTCTGTGCCTTGGTTTCATCGACGCCCTTCCAGTTTTTGTCCTTGGCGTTCCATTTATACAAAACGTCTCCGTTCGGGCCGCCAAGGTGCCAGACCGATCCGTCAAGCCCAACTGCGACGTCACGGGCAGATCCGGGCATCTCGTTCCAGCGGTTATTTGCGAACTGATAGATTTCGCCATTTCGGCCAACAGACCAGACTTCTCCATTCGCACCCGCCGCAATTCTGGACACATTTCCCGGAACTTGCACCCAACCATTGCCGCCCATGCGATAGATGCTGCCATTCCCGCCAACATGCCATTGGGTACCTGCGTCATCGACGGCAATGTCCGAAGCCCAGCCCGAAATCTGGGTTTTCTTGCCGAGGGAATCGATGTTCCACATTTTGCCATCCGTGGTCAGGATAAAGGCATTGTTTGCAAGCCGGTCGGCTTCAACATGTGCGACACCGGATGCAAGAACCTGCTTCCACCCCAAATGTCCTTTGGGTTGGATGTAAAGCGAGCCACTTCCACCGATATGCCAGATATCCCCGCTTTTGCCGATGCTGACCTGGCTTGCGATACCGGCGACATCTCGCCACTTCTTGGGACCGGACATCACGACATAGGTAACTGTTGGTTCGTCGACCTCGATATGCGTGATCGTAATCCCGTTGTCCTGCACAATGGTTTTGGTTGAATCAATGAACGAGCCGGGATCAGCCATTGGTGGGCGCGACGCTGATTTGTGTCGATACATGACAATCGCGTTATCTGGCCGCAATGCCCACAATGTACCCGCCTCGCCAGCATCTACCTGATGGATGGTTCCGCCATTGCCTTTCTTCCACTGGCCGTTATAGGACAGCCGGAAGACCTCGTTACCCAGACTGGTAATCCAGACCGCACCTTCGGGACTGACCGCCACATCCTGGGCTTTCCGGCCAAAGTCTTTCCATTGGTCGTTCAGAAGATAATGCAGTTTGTCATTTGTATCGATGACCCACAGCATGCCTCCCGGCCCTGCCGAAATCTTTTTGGCTTTGGGGCCATTGACCCGCTGCCATCTAAAATCATCCGGGCCGGAAACATAAAGGCTGTTGCTGCCGCCAATATGCCATTTGCGTCCATCCGGGCCAACATCAACAGCGTGTCCGATCCCCGGTACATTGCGCCAGGAACGGCCATCATAGACCTTCATTGCCCCCCCCTCGAAAAGGGCAAAGGCCTCTTTTCGGGCGGGCATTGCGGCGATATCGACAACGTTATTTCCCCCGCCGATTTCCGACCAAGTGTTATCGTTTACCGGGTCAGCCCAATAGACATGACCACCACCAACATGCCAGACATCACCGGACGGCCCCGCTGAAATGGCTGTCGCACCGCCATCAAAATTGTGCCACTGGCCTTCGTTATAAACAAAATACAGCGGATCCGCGCTGAAGCGGGTGTCCTTGTAATGCGCGCCTGCCGCAGCTTCGATCTTTTTCAGATCACTTGCCGAAGGACGTACTTCGTTGCTGGCAGCCAAGGCCCAGTATGAATAAACCTTGGCGGCCTCATCCTTGTTTTGCAGCCAGACTTTCAGGCTTGGTTTATAGGATTTGGCATGTTCAAGTGCACGCATCAGTGCTGGACGCGCATCAGCCTTGGCCAGGTTTTTGTTCAACTCTGCTTCAAAAATGGCTGTTGCGATCTCAATGACGATTTGCGGCCCGCTCACCGCAAGCATCTTGGTGATCAGTTTTTTTGATACCTTGAAGGCCGCCTTTGCCGCAACACGTGCGGCATCATCGGCCCGTTCACCCATTTCCTGACCGACCTTTGTTGCGACCTTGCCAACGTCATCACTTGATCCAAGGATATTATCGACACTGTCTCCTGCCTCTTGCCCAACGCGCTTCATTTTATCTTCGAGGTTGGTTATTTCATCAAATTGGTCGTAGTGTCCGTCTGTTCTGTTGGGAAAAACTTTGTAGATCATTTGATCGGCAACGCTGCCATCATCAAGTGGAACAAGAGCCGTTGAAAACATGCCGAGTGTCGGAACTGCCGCCACTGTATTGACCAGAGCGGCACGGTTGGTCACCTGCTCAAAGTTCGGCGGCACAGGTAACAGATCACTGAACAGGAAACGCATATCCGAACGTCCTGCTTTTGTGTTAGCTTCCTGCTTGTTCTTAAGCTTAATAGTCTGGGCCGCGTGCCAGACGTCATAGGCTTTTATGGCCTCTGTCGCCAGATACACGCGATAGCCGTTGGCAAAAGTTTCTATTTCCCGGATCAGGCGCCCTTCCGGGCTGCTGGCAGATACACGACCACTTTCTACAGCGGAAATTACGTGATTAAGTACCGCATAACGCAATGCTAGGCTTTCTTCGGGAAACTGTGCAATTTCCTGCCAAAGCGCTTCGACGGAGCGTGTCCCGTCCGTTCCAACAGCACGGCCCATGCTAACAGCAATACGTTCGAGTTCCGTGCGCTCTTCGATCAATTTCAGGACGACTTCGGCCGCACCGTCCATCTGCATGAAGCCTTTGCCCGCATAAGGCGCCATTTCCCATTCAATCGCAGGGGCAAGGCACCCGCGCGGCGAATCAACGGATTCCTTTGATCGGGTATACCCGGCCGGGCAGCTATAACAACTACCAAAGTTCTTTGGGTCCCAGAATGCGTTGTTACCATATTGCTTGCATCCTGCTTCGCCTTTTTTCTCAGCCGATGCCGTTTCAAAAATCGGACGCCCGCAAGCCTGATTGCTTTTGACCGAGTTGATCGTGCGAACATAGCCATCCGGGCATGACCAGCAGGTGCCGCCATCAATCAAATCATAAACAGTATTATCGCCACCACATTCTGCACCTTTGAATTCCGCCTTGCGCCAGCTAAACTGCAAAAAGCCCGTCACACGTTCACAGGCTTTGTCGGAGTATACCGGATCAAATATGGTCCGGTTATAGCCCGACGGGCAGCGCCAGCAAGTGCCCCCATTATACATGTCAAAGAAGCTTCCGGAGGGGCACTGCGACACGCCACTAAGACGTTGTGCCGGTTTTGCATCACTGAAGATATCTTTGTCCGTGACCTTATGACAGGCCGTGCCTGTCGTGACATGGTCACCTGATCGGGAATAACCAGACGGGCAGGACCAACATGCTTCAAGATCGTAAAACTGTCCCGACGGGCAGCTTGTACCCGGTTTTCCTTCATATTTGGCCGGTCGGCCCTCACAGCTTTCCTGTAGGTTGCCGTTTTTATCAAGCCCCCCACAAGTGGTTTCTGCCCTTGCCGGGGAATTGGCAAACATCATTCCGGCCAAACCAAGTATCAGAACGACCAGAGCAACCGTGAAATGCCACCCGGAATAGCTGACAGAGTTTCTTGTTCTTGTTTGAGGTATACGTTGGTGCGCCATATCCACAGAAATGGACGCGTTGTTTGTGTTGCTCATGTCCTTGCTCCTAATCGCGTGCCCGTTTGACGATTGGCGTGTTGTCCACGCTCAGCCACAGACGTCCGTCTTCTTCGACGTCGAAATTCTCAGCTCTGGAATTGTTGATGAGATCAAAGCTCTTGTTGGTCGCATTCCAGCGGTAGATGTCGTTATCCACACTGCGAATGAAGACCACGCCGTTTCTCGACACCCGGATTGAAACGGCCTTTTGTCCCTGACGCGGACGCTTTTCAAACTCTGATCCGGTCCACTGCCGAACATAAAGGTTGCGATCCACAATCCACACATCATCGCCCGGCCCGACCGAGACGTCGTAAAGCGAATTGAAATCGTCAAACCGCGCAAAACCATTGCGGTTCGGGTCCTTGTAATACAGCCAGTAATCCCCGCCAGTGTATAAGATGGCATAAACCGTATCATTGGGTGCAACAGAGACACCTTCGGGCGTCAGGCCACTGATGGTGAATTCCTGCTGGCTGTTATTGCGTTCCCTGAAAAGACCGACCGACGGCGACGTGGTATAAGCCCAGATATCGCCATTGCTGGCGATATCGTAATCCTGAATGTTGGCGTTCTGGTTGCCAAAACCGGTGGACTCGCTTTCAAAACGTTTGCGGCGCTCGTCATAGACAAACATGTCCCCGGATTGCCCCTGACCACTGGAATAGGAATAACCGTAGACATCCCCGTCATTGCCGATGGAAAGCTTGATATCGGCGCCTGATGGTGCCGCGTCTGTGTTGATGGTCTCAAAGCGAATGTTCTTGGTGAATGTGAAACCTTCGACTTCGTTTGAGGTCACCGATGTTGTTTCGCCTGTGCCATCCATTTCTTCGGATGTACGCGCGGCGATACGAAGATCGTCACTTTCATCACGTTCAAAGAATTGACTTGATAGCACCGATCCATCTTCGGCAACCACCCACGGATAGCCCTGTGGCCCGGCCGCTACCCGCTTGGGCGTTCTCGCTGCAATGCGGACGGTTTCAAACTCGCCTGTGTCCGAATTGTATCGCCGCAAGAAATCATCTGGCGTCACAATCCAGACAGTGCCATCAGAACCAATTGCAAGGCTGGATGCCTTTTGGCTAACGTTCTGACAGCCTGTTTCACCGCAATATTGCAGGAAGCCATTTTCAAGAATGGTCCACGGGCTGCCATCAGGCATCACTGCAACGGCAACACCCCGGCCATCAATAGGCGTAAACCCCATGCCGTTGCTATCGATACGATAGAGACGCCCCTGCGCATTCACCGTGACGACATCGCCATTTGCACCAATGGCGATGTCCGCAGCAGTCTGCCCGATAACCTGCTGCCAATCGCGTCCAGTATGACGAAACACACGACCAAGTGCGGAAACACCCCAAGGATTACCATCCGGGCTCACCGCCAGACGGACCAAACTGCCCGGAAAATCGTTAAAGCGACGCCGGTCATTTGACCAACGCAATATATCCCCGCCACGTATGGCAAAAACGCTGCCATCCCGACCAATCGCCACACGGTCTGCAACGTCGCGTGTATCGGTAAAACTCAAACTGCCCGAATAGGTGCGACTGGCTTGATCGCTTGCCGAATCATCTGAAACAGGGCGTTCCGTTCTGTCGTCTTGTCCGGTGTCACCATTTGACGCAATTTCTGTTTCCGAGGGTGGTGGTGCAAGCTGTTCTGCGCGGGATTGTTCTGCTTGGTTTGTTGGTGGAGTTGCGTCGTCGGCTTTCGGACTATTCGATGAAATTTCATCGGCCCTGATCTCATCTGCCTTGATATCATCGGCTTTGGCATCCGGTGCGGAGAGCTCTTCTGCGCCGGTTGGTTCGTCATCCTGTTCTATCTCCGAGGAAACCGCGATCCGGACCTTCGCCAGAATACGGTTGTCTTGCAAGACAACCCACGGCGCCCCTGAACGGGTCACAGCAATTTCCATTGCCTCTGTCACACCGCGCAGTGCGAACCATTGCTGGACACGCTGCCGCCAGAGCAACACGCGGCCATCTGGATGGACCTTTGCAACGCGCTGATTAACCCCGGCAGCAATATCGCGTGCCCGGCCCGGCAAGGCATGCCACCCTTCATCATCGCGCATCCGGATTTCATTGGTTGGTGTTACCGCCCATAACCTACCGTCTGGGTCCAATGCCAAACGTTTTGCAACCCCCTCGACCCTTTCCCAGCTGTGGCGCAGTTCAAGCCAGCGATGAATGGAACCATCGGCCTTTGCGATATAGATTTGACCTAGCGCATTGCCCGCGACATCAACAACATCACTGTCTTTGCGTTCCCACCACAGACCGTTATAGCGATACACATCCCCATCGCCATCGATCACCCATGGGCGGCGCTCTGCAGCACCCGTGATGCGGGCAAAGGACCCTGACATGGTGCGCCAACTTTCTTCACGTGGATCCCATCTAAGCGGCGTGCCATCAGTGGAAATTGCATAGGCCTCGCCAATCGAGGTGACTGAAATATCCTGTCCCTGCCCTGGCAGGGAGAACCAGACCCCATCATCAAGAAGATTCGCCGCATGGCCTGCGCCCGGCATGACAAGCAATGCAACAGCGACCAAAACTGCAAAGGCAGAACAATGTGAAGGTACTTTCATAATCAAGCCTGTCTATTGGGTGGCCCCGGATCAGGACTCAGTTAGCAAATGCTTGCGAAGAGCCGTCAGGTTTTCTTCAACACTGGTGTCATCGAACGATGATTTGATCTCCATGTCGCCCGTTCGGAACTCGTCGAAAAATGCTTTGCCCTGCAGCTTGTCGAGAATGCTTTCGAAGGTTGGGCGAGGCGTAAACCAGTCACTGTGGCGCCGTTCCAAGCGTGAAACATCCTGTTCAAGTGGTGAAAGTTGACCAATAATGCGTTCGCGGTCCTCGGCAGATCGGCGCACATAATGCGGCCGACGCGGGGTCAGCAAAATCAGGATGGATTTTTCGAAATTGCGTTCGGTTTTTTCGGAAAACAGATAGCTTAATATCGGCATGTCCTTGAGAACCGGCACACCATCAGAAACTTTCGACGTTTCGCGTTCGCTCAGACCACCAAGGATCAGTGTTTCGCCGAACTTCATCGTTACGGTCGAGTTTACGTTTGTTTTTGTCGTATCAAGACGGAACTCAAACACAACTGAATTAGATGGGTCGGTCAGAAAGGTGCGTTCGGCCACCACATGCAACCTGATTTCATCGTTAGCCAAGACCTCTGGCGTAACCGCAAGCTTCACACCGACTTCTTTTTGAACGGAAACACTGTCCCCGTTACCGCCTGAAACGGCGGCAGCAAGAATCTCTGTTCCTGAAAAGAATTCTGATGTTTTCCCGGTCTGGGCGACCAGACTTGGTTTGGCCAATATCTGATTATCCGAGTTCAGCGAATTGGCGATGTTCAGCGAGTAGGTCACAGCGGGGATGCTGATCTGGGATGTGATGGTTTTGGTACTTTCTTCCAGCCCTGTACCAAGGAAATCGCGCGTTTTGGTGCTGGAAATCCCTGCTGCTGGCGCTCCGGTCAACGGATTGCCAAATTGCAATTGCAACCCGTTCAGAAGGTTCACCCCACGCGAATCACGCATGTCTTCCTGTGTTCCGATCAGGACCACATCAACGACCACCATTGATGCATCATCCTGACTGGTAACGATCTCATCGCCATATGCATCTGCGGGGGCATCCCCATAGGCATCATAAGCGTCGGAGGAACCATCCCCATACGGGTCACCATAAGGATCACTTTGATAAGTGGTGCCGCCGCCAGCATAGGGATCATAGCCACCCTGGGTCAAAATCACCTTGGCGTCGCTTTCATAAAACGACCGCCAGTTATCAACGCGCCGGCGCACGAAATTCAGATCACTGCGATCCGGTACCACTTTGGCATATTGCGCCATCAAACTGTCAACACCCGCCCGGTCATCCATCGCGGCAAGCGCCATCATCCGGGCCTTGAGGATTTCAGGACTGGTGTTCGCGTCCGGGGTGATATTTGCCAAACGGGAAAGGGCGGCATCAGCGGTTTGCGCATCATGGGCGAAGTATGAAGCGACCGCCAGATTATAGAGAACATCCGGGCTGTCCGACCGGTAGATCGCCACATACGAGAAATGTGTCTGGGCTTCCTGATACCGGCGCTGGCTTTTGTACAACAGGCCCAACTGATAATGCGCTGCAAGGTTGCCCGAATCAAACTTCAGGGCCTGCCGATACCCCTGCTCGGCCATGCTGTATTTGGCGGTGTCACCATCGTCGCCCAGCTGATGATAAACATAGCCATTCAAAAACTGCAGGTGCGGATTTGTGATATCAAGCTTCAGTGCCAGATTGGCCGCATGCGATGCCATATCTAGATCACCACGTTCAAGCGCATTGAACGCCTCGGTGACAAGAAGCTGAACCTGATTGCCCTTTTTGGACGGATCACCCTGTGCCACCGTCTTCGGGTCGCTTGAGAATATGCTTGATGTTCCGCCCCCCTCAAGGGTCTGACATCCTCCAACCGCAAGCAAAGCTGAAAAGGCTATGACCTGACATAGCCGTTGCGATAAATTTTGCATCCTGCCCCGTTTAATCTGTCCCCGATGCGGCCATGCGCATCCTTATCCGGGCCCGCATGGCACGCTTTTGGATGCATGCCTTGTGCGGGCGCAGACATATTTCCCAAAGATTAGCGAAGCGCCATCCGGGGTGACAGAGACCTAATGTATGGGGAAGGGACGAAGTTGTATGCAGACAGGCAGGAAGCCGAACTCCGTCCTGACAAGCAAAGTGCGGGAAGGTGGGGTTGATCAGGCGTTCTTCACAAGTCGCACGGCACCTGATCTGACCTTTCTGACGTATTCCGCCGGGGGTATGCCGTATTTCTGGTTAAACGCGGTCGAGAAATTGGTTGAGTGGTTATACCCGACGTCCCAGGCAACCTCCTTGATCGCCATATCCGTGCGCTCCAGCAGTATCTTGGCCTTTTCCATACGGACATCCCGAAGCACTTCAAAAACGGTATCGGAATAAAGCTCGCGGAACGCCTGATTGAGACGCTTTTCAGTTATCCCAAGTTGTATGGACAGATCAGACAGGCACGGTGGTTCCCTTAGATTGTCTTGCAGTATCTGATAGGCACGCTGCGCCTTATCGATATCTGCGCGTTTTACCAGGGGCTGACCATCATCTACGTCTGTGGTTACGCGCAAAGATTGCTCGATCAGCGTCAGATACAAAAGCCCGATGCCTTCCATCTTGATCTGCTGGAGCGATGGCGATGTCTCTATGCGCAGGTTCTGGATCAATGTTTCGCGCATTGCACTGCTCACAGGAAACCCGATGGGGTCGATCGTGCCTGCGTCTCCGTCCAGAAGCGACTGTAAAGCTGCCGGAACATTATTATCAAAATAGCGCGCGAATATCTCGGGTGTAAGGCTCAGCCCCAGCGACTGAACATCTTGTCCGCCGGGCAATGTGAAGGAAGTTTCCAGTCCTTCATGCACAAACAAATGGCCCTGTAGCGATGAGAAAAGGATTTCCGATCCATCTTCCGGCCGGGTCATCGAATATTCGCCCTCAAGGGCGATCATGGCGATGATGAGCTTTTTGCCAGATATGCTGCCTGCCGTAATGACCATATCCTGATCCACGGAAAGGCGCTGATAATCAACACTGCCGCCATTGGACAGCAAAACACGTTCGTGATGACGGTGGATAACCTGATCGGAAATATCCCTGTCGGGGCCAACGACAATCTGGTCTTTTTCGCCCGTTGCCAGTTCAAGTTCCATCTTGTATAGAGTTGAGCCAGAACGACCACCTTGTGTCAGATCGGATATGGTGCACTCTGCATCACGACGCCGCGCCATCAATCAAACCCATCTTGTTCCAACAGTTCCGTCAAAGATCAGTATGACTTGCGTACACGCTTTTGGCCAAACTGATAACCGCAAAACTGTTTTTTCTTCCTATTGATAATCATTGTTGCACACGTATCTGAACAGTGGGCGTTTTGCCCAACGTTAAGCGTGCGGTATATGACGGAGTTGCGTTCTCATCACCCTCACATAACCTGAATACTGATCAGGAATCAGATGAACACAACGTTCCGAAACACTTGACATATGCCCCATCCCAGACGAGAAACGTTGCGTGCAGCGTTCAACAAACAGCCTGATGATTTTGCCCCAAGCACTATCGTGAATGGAACGGCATCTAGCGCATGCTTGGCGATCTCGCGTACATCTGCACGATCACCACACGATACGACAAAAACGCTCAAAACTTTGTGCTGTGGTTATACCTAGCTGCCTGAACAGCCCCTGGAATTGTAGACACCCGGATGGATCAGATTTGTCGTCTTTCGAATTCGACGGGTGACAACATCCCATTAGTACTATGTTTGCGCTTCGGGTTGTAGAACATTTCTATGTAATCGAAGATATCCTGAAGTGCCTCATCCCGTGATTTATAGACCCTGCTGCGGCTTGATGGCTGACAAAGCATTCGACTTCAACTGGATAATAGATAAACTCATTAAACGCGGTGCCATGATCTATGCTGTCGCTGCAATCATCAATGGACGTTGAT
>NZ_JRJE01000024.1 GCF_000763295.1 Thalassospira australica
TGGCTGACAAAGCATTCGACTTCAACTGGATAATAGATAAACTCATTAAACGCGGTGCCATGATCTATGCTGTCGCTGCAATCATCAATGGACGTTGATGTTCAACAAGCCCTTGCTCATCTACTTATCTCACGACAGACAATCATCCCGATGAAATTGCTCGGCAGTACAAGCTCAGTGGACGGCAACAAAGGCTGTTGATCTACGTTATCGATCCCCGTGGCCTTAAACGTCGCTTCGTAGCAACACCAACGCCGATAGAACGTGATCGCGTTACATTCATCAGGCCACCCCATCGCCTGACTGATACCCGACAAATCACGATCTGAGTTTAACTGTTCAACATCAATCCCGATTGAGATCGAAGGAACCGTACTTATCGCAGCAGCTACCAATCCCTTGCTATGGCTTAGGCTGGCACTGAATATTGCGCCGTTTACGCGAATGACCGGCCTGCCGCTGCTTTCTCGTAGTAGCTCGACGCTTTCCGATGATCCAAATATGTCTTTCGATAGTTTCTCAAGTAACATCCAGCCATGTAATGAGGATGATTGACGCTCTGCTTTCCGGGATTGTCCTGATTGCGGCACCCGTAATGAGTATGTCCAGATCACATTTCCGCCAAACACTGCCTTGGCTGCGGTTTCCGATGAAATAACGCTACTGGGACAAGTTTTAGTTGAATGAGGCATCGTACTTTCATTACATCAATGTAGCGTTCCGTAAAACGACGTACGCTGATCCGTTTACGGATCCATTAAATAATATCAGTAAATGGTAGGTTGGATATGCGTAGTTTCAAATTTGCAGTTGTCGGGTGCTTGGTGCTTCTTGTTGCCGCGTGCCGAACAGTCCCAATCGAAAATATAACTAAACAGGCTTTTCCCGCTGAAGCTGCAAAACTCAGTCTGGCGGAGGTTGAAGAAGCCATCATCTCTGCAGCAACGACCCGCGAATGGATCGTCAGTCGCCAGGCAGAAGGTCAGTTGTTTGCCACCTACTCACCTCGCAGTCATATGGCAAAGGTAAAGATTGATTTCGATAACACCGAATTCTCCATCACGTATGCCGACAGCACGAACCTGAATCATAGCGGTGATTCCATTCACTATAACTATAGTCGCTGGATCAATAACCTGCGTGTGGATATCTTGCGAGAGGTTTCCGCCAAAGCGACCCTCGCCAACTAAGGCTGTATAAACGTGTTTGATGCCCGTATTTCGTGTTGGGCATTCTGGGACTCACATAAGGATCAGGCGGTTCTTGAGTGCGGAATGCCTTGTGCAAACTTCGAAACTATTCGCAACATGGATAGCACTGCCCTGGCACAGGGCATCAAACCCGCATTGCGAAGACGCTTAGACCTCTATGGGCGTGCGGCTGCAGAAATGCTTTCAAGAACCCTTCAAGACGGTGACAATCCACATATTGTGTTTGCATCGCGCCACGGGAACCTGGATCGGACGATTAAACTCATCCATCAAGTTGCGACAGACGAATTATTGTCTCCGGCGGACTTTGGTATGTCGGTCCATAATGCACTTGTTGGTATTGCTTCGATCAACTGGACTATTACCGAAAGCCACACAGCGATTTCAGCTGGAAATGACACACTCATAAGTGCGTTGACTGAAACATTGTGTCAGTTAGGCGATACGGGCGGTCCAGTGATCTTGGTTTATATTGATCTTGTTCTTCCAGAAATATACCAGGATGTTGAGATTGCAAACATTCACGGTGTGGCACTTGGCCTGCGGTTTGAACCAGCAATCAACGGTACCGGGGTTGCAGATACTTTGTCATTCAGCACAGTATCCTCGCGAGACACAGTCGTATCACCACGCGATCAAGCGCGGTCACTGGCAAACTACTTACAGACCAAAAGTACGGATGAACTAATGTTGATCGGAAAGTCTGGCGCTTGGAATTTGACCCGGCATGACTAATCCGAAAAAAACACAAAATCATGCCCCTAAAGGATTGAAGTGGTATTGGCGTCTTTTTGCCACTGGATTTGCCTTCGCCAGTTTTGGTTTAGGCGGTCTTCTCATGGCGGTAACAATCTTCCCTGTCATGATTTTGGTTCTGAGAGATCAGCGAAAACGCCGCCATGCTGCACAGTTTGTCATCTGCCGCGGCTTTCGGTTATTTACTTGGCTGCTCGACGCTACGGGCGTTGCGGTTGCGCAGACTGAAAACATTGCAATCCTAAGGCAAGCAAAAAGCGCAATCATCATTGCTAATCACCCCACTTTGCTTGATGTGGTTATGATCCTGGCTCAGCTAGACCGCTGTCAGTGCGTGGTCAAATACGAACTGTTTCACAATCCGTTCCTTGCCGGTGTCGTTCGGGCTGCTGGTTTCATTCGAAATGATGACAACCCGGAAAACCTGTTAAATCAGGCGCGGGATCATTTGAGTTCTGGCGCGTGCATACTGATTTTTCCGGAAGGAACTCGGACACCAAGTCAAAAAAAGCTGGGAAGACTGCAGCGTGGTGTTGCAAACATTGCGATAGAAACAGAAGTCGACTTGATTCCGGTGGTTGTGCACTGTAATCACGATACTTTGAAAAAAGGAGTGCCATGGTATCGTATTCCGCCATCGAAAATACGCTACCAGATTGTGGTTGATCAGCCACTTTCACTTGGGGACATATGTGAACCGGATTTGAGCCGTGCAAAACGTGCACGGGCAATCACCCGGCGCATCAAAGACTATTTTGTGGACAGACTAACGCATGACTTCGCTCGAATACGAACTTAAATCCTTTATTATCGAGACACTTAATCTCGAAGACTTGAATGTCGAAGATATCGATAGCGAGGAAGCCCTTTTCGTCGACGGACTTGGGCTGGATTCAATTGATGCGCTGGAACTTGGCGTTGCGATACAGAAGAAATATGCCGTACGGATCGACGCGAAAAACGAGGACGTCAAAACCCACTTCGCTTCTGTTCGTAATCTGGCGAAATTTATTCAAACCAATACCAATAAAGCGGAGGGATAATCATGCATAGCCGTGAAGACGTATATCAGCAGCTTCATGATTATCTGGTCGATTTGTTTGAGATTTCAGCCGAAGACATCACACCTGAGGCACGCCTGTTCGAAGATCTTGACCTTGACAGCATTGATGCCGTCGACCTGATCGTCAAATTTCAGGAAATAACGGGCAAAAAGATTCCAGCGATGGAGTTCCGATCGGTTCGGACCGTTGATGACGTGGTAGAGAAGATCCATGGCCTGGTCAGTTCCTAATCGGATCATAACCATTGTTCTTGCCCTGACGGGCATTGCCTACCCTGTTGTCGTGTATTTCGGTCTCAGCGTGGTTTCGCCACGTGTCATCCTGGTAATTGCAATCGCTGTCGTTATGCTGCGCGCGATCATGTTTTTCAGTGCGCATAAACATGGCCCTGGCGCCATTGCATCTGTTGTGGCCCTCATTCTGATTCTCGCCGGATATGCTAGCGATATACTGGCATTGCGTTTCTACCCGGTAATAGTCAGTGCAACCTTGGCTTTGATCTTCACACTGTCATTGTTCTCTGCAATGCCATTGATTGAACGGTTTGCTCGTATTCAAACACCTGATCTTGACGATTATGGCGTTGCCTATACCCGCATTTTAACCAAGATCTGGATTGGCTTTTTTTTCATCAATGGCCTGATTGCATTTTGGACCGCGTTGTATGCATCGATTGAAGTATGGACCCTTTATAACGGTCTGATTTCATACGTTTTGATTGCTGTGTTATTCTTCGGGGAATGGCCGGTTCGGCGTATCCTCAAAGCCCGCCACCAACGTCACATAGATGATCGCGCATGACCGGTTTTTTCAACGCCATCTACCATCCGAACCACCAAGATGCACTGCAATGCATAGACGGTAACCGATTGGTGACCCGAAAAGACCTGTCCCACGATGGCGTCACGATTGCCGCAACCTTGCCTCCCCATAAACGGATCGCCGTTCATTGCCAGTCAGCACGTCTTTTCGCCATCGCGCTTATGGCGACATGGCTGCGTGGGTCTCAGGTTGTTCTGCCAGCAACCTCCAAACCAGCCTATCTTGAAGATATCAAAGAACAGTTCGATTTATTCCTCGACGACGCGGAGGTCGAAAAACGCCTCCGCGACAACAAGTCATCCAGTGTTGCGTTGAATATTAAACGCCCTGCTGCAATCAACTGTGTTGCCGTGTTTTTTACATCAGGAAGCACAGGAACACCGAAGCCAATCATTAAGACGCTCGCCCAGATAGAGGCTGAGATATCCGTTCAGGAACCGTTATGGTCATCCCATATCCCTGACGGCGCAAGGATCATTGGCCTGGTTTCGCACCAACACATCTACGGTCTGATCTTTCGCGTGATATGGCCCGTCATGTTCGGGCGGGTGTTTGCGTCGGCCCCTGCACCGCTCTGGGAAATGGTGCAGGGTAACCTCATGACTGGAGATGTCTTAATCACAAGCCCTGCCCATCTAAAAAACCTGCATCCAGGCTTGGTGGAAGCGGCAAAACCGTCTTTGATTTTCTCATCTGGTGGGCCGCTTGATTACGATGCTGCACAAGCCACCCATACGATGCTTGGTACCTATCCTGTCGAAGTTTACGGCAGCACGGAGACTGGTGGCATAGCATACCGCCAGCAAGCATCTACTCAATCTGCCTGGACCCCCCTTCCCGGTGTCGAAACGCGCTTAAATGATCAAGGCTGTCTGACTGTAAAGGCCTCCCATATCGCCGGGGTCGAGTGGTATCAAACCGAAGATCGGGCAACAATTGATGACCAGACTGGACAGTTTTGCTTGTTAGGACGTGTCGACCGGGTCGTGAAAGTCGAAGGAAAACGCGTCTCGTTGAGTTCTGTGGAGCGTCGTTTGAATGCGTCAGAACTGGTCGCGGACGCTATTGTTATGCTTCCCAATGACGATGATCATCGACTAGGTGCGATTGTTGTTCTCACTGAAACGGGTAAAGAGCAGCATCGCGAAATTGGAGCTTTCCGATTGGGGCGCTTACTCCGTCGGGAAATCGCCAGATTTGAAGATGATGCAGCTTTGCCACAACGCTGGCGTTTCGTTGATGACATCCCAACCGACAGTCAAGGCAAACGCCCGCTTCATCTACTGCGCGCTATTTTTGCTAAAAAATCGACAGAACCGGAAGTCCTGGAGACATTCAGAAAAGACAACCACGCCCAGATACAATTAAAGCTGAACAACGATCTGCTATATTTCAGCGGGCACTTTTCCGGCAAGCCGATATTACCTGGTGTTGCGCAACTACATTGGGCCGTTTCTTATGCATCCTCCATTCTCGGTATGCCAGAAACCACGCGTGAAATTACGCAACTTAAATTCCGAAAACCCATACTACCCGGTAAGATCATCACACTGGACATGCAGCTTGATGTGCCCGGACAACGTGTAAAGTTCCGCTACAGCTCCGATAGTGAGGGTGATTTAAGTTCTGGTGTTCTGAAATATGATGGTGATGCAGCATGAAATTATGCGCTGTCGTTCCCACACACAACCATAGCACCATGCTCGAAAGCGTCGTGAAACGCATTCGAGCATACGACATTCCGGTTTTCATTATTGACGATGGTTCAAACGCGCAAACGCAAACAATTGCTAACAATTTGCACGCACCGAGTGATGGTGTTTTTTGTCAACGGCTTGATGAAAACGCCGGTAAAGGTATTGCCGTAATGACGGGAATGGCTTGTGCTGCACGGCATGGTTTTACCCACGCATTTCAGATTGATGCAGACGGTCAGCATGACCTCGATCGTATCGACGAGATGATTAAAACAGCCCAAAAATCACCCGCGGCCTTAATCACCGGACTTCCTGTCTATGACGACAGCATCCCCACCGGCCGTAAAATTGGTCGATGGGTTACCCACGTTTGGGTATGGATTGAAACACTATCCTTCCAGATCCGCGACAGCATGTGCGGTTTTCGTGTCTATCCGATTGTTCCCAGTCTGGAGGTGTGGCGAAACCAAGGCATTGGTCATCGGATGGACTTCGATACCGAAATCATGGTCCGCCTTTTCTGGCAAGGGATTCCAGTCATTCATGTTCCCACCAAAGTCATCTATCCGGCGGGCAACACATCAAACTTCCGCATGTGGCGCGATAACGTTTTGATCAGCTGGATGCATACCCGATTGGTCTTTGGGATGCTGGCGCGTCTTCCACGATACATTGCCCAACGTGGGCGCTTCGGACCACCGAAGGAGCAAATTCCCAATCGTCATTGGGCGGAGATTGACGAACGCGGCATTTATTGGGGAATGCGATTTCTTGGGCAGGTCTATCGTATTGGTGGGCGCAAACTGTGCCTAGCTGCTATGTCCCCAATCATAGCCTATTTTTTCCTGACCGGACGCACTGCACGAACCGCATCCAGAGATTTCCTTGAAAGAGTGGCAAAGCACAATGGCAAGCCTAAACCGACTTGGCGCGATAGCTTTGCCCACTTCATGCGATTTGGGGAGTCTGCACTCGATAAAATAGCTGCCTGGTGCGGCGAGATGAAGCTTGATGACCTCGACCTGCCGGACGATGCAGATAGCCTGTTTTCATACATTCCTCGTGATCAGGCAGTGATCCTGTTTGTATCACATTTTGGAAATATTGAATTAGTCCGTGCTATAGCAAGTCGCGACCGCGATTTTCGGGTGAATGTCCTGTTGCATCAAAAAAATGCCGCCCGTTTCGGGCGCGTTCTGCAACAACTTGCTCCTGAAAGCCAAGTTGATTTAATTGAGGTTAATGATATTGGCCCCGATACTGCAATTTTGCTGCGTGAAAAGGCTGAACGTGGCGAATGGATCGTCATCGCTGCTGATCGGGTAGCCATCGGCGCCCGGGATAAGTCGGTTCACGTCCCATTCCTTGGCCAAAATGCGTCATTTCCTCAGGGACCATACATTCTTGCACATCTTCTTCAGTGTCCGGTTTACATGGTTGCAGCATGGCGTGAAGGATGGCGTTTTAATATTTCGTGGGAAAAGTTATCGGAGCGCATAGACTTGCCGCGCAATGATCGCACTGCCAAAATCAAGGAACATGCAGGAACATACGCGGTATGGCTGGAAAAGCTTGTCGTTCAACACCCCCTGCAATGGTTCAATTTCTACGATTTCTGGGCGGATAAAAAGGATAACAATGAATAATAACCAGAAACATATCGTCTTTGGCGAGGCGAACCTGTCGATCGAGGACGTTGTGGCACTTGCCGAACGACGTGCCTTACCGCTGCTTAGCACATCCGATACCTTTAACAATCGGATACAGGCCGGTGCCAATTTCCTTGATCGTGAGCTGCGCGATCATGGCCATATCTATGGCGTCACCACGGGCTATGGTGACTCGGTATCCCGTCGTGTCCCGCCAGAATTGGTCGACGAACTCCCTCTGCATCTCAGCCGTTTTCACGGCTGCGGACTTGGCAATATCCTTAAACCCGATCAGTCGCGCGCAGTTCTGGCCGTACGCCTGGCGTCGCTTTGCACCGGTTATTCCGGCGTTAGTACAGGCCTTCTTAAACAGTTATCTGCCCTTCTTGAATTTGACATAACACCAAGGATCCCGGAAGAAGGCTCTGTTGGTGCCAGTGGTGACCTGACCCCGCTTTCTTACGTCGCAGCCGCGCTTATCGGGGAGCGCGATGTCGTGTTTAACAACACAAAAATGCCTGCAATAGATGCCTTGTCAGAGGTCGGTCTGCGCCCTTTGCAGCTCCGCCCCAAGGAAGCTCTGGCGATCATGAACGGTACATCCGTTATGACCGCGCTGATGTGTCAGGCTTTTGCGCGCGCCCGATATCTTTGTCAGCTCAGCACACGTATCACGTCATTGGCGACTATTGGTCTGCTTGGCAATCCTGCACATTTTGACACACGCCTGTTCGCGGCAAAACCGCATCCAAAACAAACTGTCGTTGCCCAACGCATTTCAAGTGACCTGGCGGCTCTTGGCGCGAACTACAAACCGGCTCGACTACAGGATCGCTATTCGCTCCGATGCGCCCCGCACGTCATCGGGGTACTGGCTGATATGATGCCAACCTTCCGAACCACGCTTGAGATCGAACTCAACAGCGCCAACGACAATCCGCTGATTGATGTCGAAGCAGAAGAAATCCTGCACGGCGGGCACTTCTATGGCGGACATGTTGCATTCGCTGCCGACGGTATGAAAACGCTCATCGCCAATCTTGCCGATTTGATGGACCGTCAAATGGCACTTCTGGTCGACACCAAATTCAATCATGGATTGCCGTCAAACCTGTCGGGTTCGTCACAGGACCGTGCTTCAATTAACCATGGCTTAAAAGCGGTACAAATCGGAGTATCGGCATGGACGGCCGAAGCACTGAAAAACACCATGCCAGCCAGCGTGTTCTCTCGTTCGACTGAATGTCATAATCAAGACAAGGTCAGCATGGGTACGATTGCTGCGCGTGATTGCTTGCGGATATTGAACCTTACTGAACAAGTCAGTGCTGCGTTGCTCATTACTGTACGACAAGCGATAACGTTGCGCCTGAATGCCGGGGAGCTAAGGCGCGATCAGCTTACCCATGAAGTCTCGGAATTTCTCACAGCACTTGACGCTGACATTCCGTTCATTGACGAAGACCAACCGCTTGACACCACCTTGCGCAAACTTGTTGCACGCATTCAGGATCGTCATTGGTCGCTTTACGGCGATGAGGAGGCCTCATGATCAGTGCGTCTGTGAACGAAACTGTTCAGTTTTATCATCTCGACCCGATGAATGTGGTTTGGCATGGCAATTATGTTCAGTTCTTTGAAAATGCTCGCTGTGCTTTGCTTGATGAGATTGGCTACAACTACCCGCAAATGGATGAGTCCGGTTTTGTATGGCCGATTGTTGATATGCGGGTGAAATACGTTGCCCCTTGCCGATTTGGTCAAAAAATCAATGTTGCAGCCACCCTGCGTGAATTTGAGAACCGACTGAAAATCGATTATCTCGTCACAGACGCGCAAACCGGGCAGAAACTAACCAAAGGTTTCACCATTCAGGTCGCCGTAGATAAAACTACGGGCGAAATGCTTTATCGCAGCCCCGACTTTTTCATCGAAAAGATGGAAGCGCTCCTATGATCCGCGGGTTTCTTATTCTGATCACGGTGTGTGTTGCCTTTGCGTCTTTCCTGGCAATGCCTCAACCCCTGTTGGCGGAAACCGCCAAACCATCACCAATTGCCGAGAATGAGTATCTGCGCGGTACGTTTGAGCTTGCCCGTCATCTGAACGGCTTTGAAAAGCCTTTGCTCTCTCGTGGTGAGTTCGTTCTATCACCCCAACATGGCCTGATCTGGAAAACGACCTTCCCGTTTCCAGGGGTAACTGTGTTCGAAGAAGGCGGTATTTTCAGCGTCGATCAAAATGGTCAACGCGATGCTATGGCAAAAGGTAACGAAACACGGCAGTTCGTCACGATGATTTCGTCCGTATTGTCCGGGAATTGGAACCCGTTAGAAAGCCAGTTTAATATCAGTGAAAGTACTGCAAAAACAAAAGAATGGAACATAAACCTAACCCCCTATCCGAACAGCTTTGCTGGCAGTCAGATCGAATTGATCACAGCACAGGGCAACGCCTTTGTGCAAGAGGTCGTAATCATTAAACCGTCTTCTGATCAGGATATCATTACGTTTGATGGGCAAACTATTGAACCTGTTCCATTACCCACTGAGTTCAATGATCTTTTCTCAGACGGAAGAGCCAAATGATTCGATCAGCGTTCGTTTGGACAACATGCATTCTGGTTATGGCAGCCTTTGCTGTATGGCAACTTGCGACCGAACGCACCGAACTGGACGCCGATTTTCTGTCATTGATTGGTCAGGAACAAGATCAGCAACAAGACGAAATTAGCGATATTGATGCAGTACGCACGCTTTTGGCTGATAGTGGCCGGCAAGCGATCATTATGCTTTCCCATCCGGATTATGATCACCTGACCGATATCGCAAGGCAGCTTGCAGAGACGCTCAATAGGATTGATGGAACAGCAAGTATAATGCTTCCCGGAGACAATGCAGACCGGTTTGACAATCTGCGTGCGCTCTATGGTCCATATGCGAACGGACTTTTGTCTGATGCTGATCGTGATGCCCTTAAGAACGGTCGCGGCGAATCACTTTATCAGCGCACCATTCAAACCCTGTATTCACCGGCCTCTCCCTTTACCAGCGCAACTCTGAAACAGGACCCTTTCCAGTTAATGCCAGATTTTCTGTCTGGATTGGGCAACAAGTTTGGCACCGGGAATGACATTGTCACCATCAACGAACGAAGTTATCTGCCAATCATTGTGACCTTGCAAGCCAACAAATACTCTGGCACGGCTGCAACAAGCTGGGTAAATGGCGTCAATGACGCACTTGCAGAAGCGCATAATAGCGATCCAACCCTCCAAACCGCCAAAACAGGCCAGGTCTTCTTTGCGGTTAACGAGGCGGAAAATGCCAAAAAAGATGTCCAAACCATCGCTGTAATTGCCACACTTGGCATTGCCATTATGATCGGCTTAACGTTCTTTTCGCCCCTTCCGATGATTGGCGCAGTTCTCGTTGTTGGAAGTGGCCTTGTTGCCGGTGCTGCGGCTCTCACCATCTTGTTCGACGCAATCCATGCGATTGCACTAGTGTTTGGCGCGACAATGATCGGCATTTCGATCGACTACGCCCTGCACTATTTGGTGATCCCTGCCAGTAGCACCCCGACATCCTCGCGCTTTGGAAAGATACACAAAGGTCTTGGACTTGGACTTTTGACATCTGTCATTGGGTTTTCCGCCCTTGCCCTTAGCCCGACAATCTTGCTTGTGCAAATTGCCGTATATTCAATTGCAGGACTGATTTCGGCCTATTGTTCGGTCAAGTTTCTGCTGCCTTTAATCCCAAACAGACCAGTTTGGAAAAACTCACCTGTCCGAATTGCGCATCATTGGGTTATGCGCCTGATGATGGTTCTTGTGCTTCCTCGCAAGATACAGCTTTTAGTTGCCATTATTTTGACTGTGGCCTTGCCGATTTCGGTCATTTCTATTCCCGGCCATGATGATGTGCGCACCTTGGGCCAAAGTGATGAGGAACTGGTATCTGACGCACGTGTTATTTCCGAAACACTTGGCCTTGGTGGAAGCCCTCTCTTCATTCGGATTGATGGCCCAACTGTACAGCAGCGCCTTGAAACGTCTGAAACTGTTCGAAATGCGATAGCACCTTTGGTATCGGCTGGGAAAATTGGTGGCGTGGTTGCGCTATCTGATTTTGTACCGTCGACAGCCCTTCAAGAAGATAACCGACGCCTTGTCCGTGACGAACTGTACCAAGCCTTTTCAGCACCACTTTCTGACGTCTTACAAACACCATTGCAGCTTCCGAACTTGGACGCCCCTTACCTACTCCCGGATCAGGCAATAACCAGTATCCCTGAGCTCACGCGTTTTCAGACAAACACCTCCGATATCATGCGGTTGCGCGATGTGTCAGATATTTCGGCCCTTAACGCCACCCTTATCGCATTTGAGAACGCCAGACTGATTTCTCCGACGGTTATCATCAGCAACCAATTCGCCGATTATCGATATTGGACGTATATCGCGCTTGGCGTGGTGCTTGTGATTGCGCTGCTTCTGGCAATCCTGCGATATGGTCCGGGTCGGGGTATTCGTGTGTTTTCTGCCCCCGCTGGCGCGATCCTATTCGCACTGATTGGCGGTCATATTCAGGGCGTACCAATCAGCTTCTTTACAACGATGGCACTGTTTTTGGTCTTTGCTATTGGCGCAGATTACGTCCTGTTTTTGAGCGAAGGCAATGACATCGAACATCGCGACCACACCCGCCTGGCAGTTTTCCTATCGCTGATAAGCAGCATTCTGGCATTTGGTTTACTCGCCACCAGTTCCGTTCCACTGGTAAGCGATATAGGCACCATCATCGCAATTGGTTTGGTTGGTGCTTGGTTCCTTGCTTTTTGGATGACAGAAACAACCAAGAATACGACGGATACGGGAAATACGAATTGAGACAGGATTGCGACATCGCCGTTATCGGTGCGGGCCCGGCGGGGAGTACAGTGGCCAAGCTTTTAAACGATGCAGGCCTTCATGTGACACTACTTGAAGCACAGAAATTTCCACGATTTGTTATTGGTGAAAGCCTGCTTCCCAATTGTATGAATGTGCTTGAGCGTGCCGGATTTCTGCCCGCATTGGAAAATGCCGGTTTTCAACATAAAAACGGCGCGGTCTTTGAATGTGCCGAACAGTATCGCTCCATCGACTTTCGCCAGAACTATGAAACGACCGGCTGGGGAACAACCTATCAGGTCAAACGCACTGAATTCGATCATATCCTTGCCAACGAAGCCGCACGTTCTGGTGTTGATATCCGGTTTGAACACAAAGTGACGGCCGCGCAGGTTGCCGATAATGATTGCCAAATCACATATGAGGACGCCGCAGGCGAAGAATCCACACTGCGGGCCAGTTTCATCGTCGATGCCAGCGGATATGGCCGGGTATTGCCAAGGCTTATGGGGCTCTCCCGCCCGGCGCAATCTATTTCTCGGCGCGCGATCTTTACCCATCTTGAAGATCGCATTGATGATCCGGACTATGACCGCAACAAAATCCTTATCACGGTGCATCCTGATCGACATGACATTTGGTATTGGTTGATCCCGTTTTCAGATGGCACAGCATCCATTGGTGCGATTTACCCCGAAGGTGACCCGACTTTCAACGGCATGAGCGAACAGGATGTCTTTGATCGGCTGGTCTCCGAAACGCGCCTTGGTCATTTGCTTGCCAATGCGGAACAAATTCGCCCACTGCAATCAATTACCGGATACGGAGCCGAGTCAGAACAACTTTGCGGGGATGGTTATGTTTTACTCGGGAACTCTGCAGGCTTTCTTGATCCCGTATTCTCATCTGGCGTAACAATTGCGCTGCATTCGGCAGAACTGGCTGCAAACATGCTGATTGCACGCCATCGGGGGAAAACCGATATTGATTGGGAGACGGGTTTTACCAAACCACTATCTTGTGGGGTCGAAACTTTCCGATCTTATGTTGACGCGTGGTATGCCGGACGCTTGCAAACAATCATTTTCGGGCAGCCCGATGATGATTCCCAATTGAAACGTATGGTCGTCTCCATTCTGGCAGGGTATGCATGGAATATGGAAAACCCGCTGGTTGCCAAAACCGATCGTTATCTAGAGATGTTGCACGACTTATGCGCTCCCTCATCCTGAAATCCGCAGTTATTATGGTCTGTACAATCGGGCTCTCTGCGTGTGAGACGGTGAACCTCCCGCAACTGCCGTTGTCTGGTGTACTCGATAAAGCCGGACACAAGATCGTTTTGGCTAATGGGATGGAATTCACGCTCCCCGCGGAACCTTGGGATGGGAACGAAGCCATTGACGTTGTTCAACAGGTCAAAGCAAGTTGGAACACAGACACCCAATCAGGCAGCGTAAGCTTTCAGGGGCGTTTGAACATCACATCTGAACGGGCGCAAATCGTCCTCATTGACGATCTTGGCCGCAGGGCGATTGAGATCGATTGGACTGAGCAGGAAATATCATTCCAGAAAGCAAGTTGGCTCTCGCACGACTTTGATGCAAAACGGCTTCTTGCCGACATTGTCATGACCTATTGGCCACTTGACACTGTCGAAGATGCGCTGCCCGATAACATGTCAGCACATGATGGTTTTGGGGAGCGGACAGTTCGCCTGAACGACAGCGGTCGGAAGTACATGACCATCGATCGCCCGATAAAGGACGTCTGGCAAGGTCAGGCCACGCTTGTGAACTTGCGGTTCAACTATCGCATTAATATCAATTCGATGCGAACCGGGACCTGACGTATGGCCAAACATCCACTTTATCTGTCATCGCTTGGCGTCGTCTCGGCATTGGGCACCGGAAAGGCCGAGACCAAGGCAACACTTGCCGGCAAGAGAAACGCTGACATGATCAAGCGTAGTGGCTTTCTGTCCGGCCGGGATACTACTCTGGGTACGGTTACAGCTGAGCTTAAAAAATTACCCGGTCATTTGTCTGAATACGACACCCGCAACAATCGTCTGCTGTGGGCTGCCACCTGTCAGATCGCAGCCGACATTCATGAACTGATTGCCAAGTATGGCAATGAGCGGATCGGTGTCCTGATTGGAACCAGCACGGCCGGGATTGAGGAAGGTACAACGCACTATCAGCAACGCGTTGAAAGCGGCAAATTCCCGGAAAGTTTCCGCTATGAACATCAGGAAATTGGTTCCCCTTCAGAATTTCTACAAACTGCCTTTGACTTGCGTGGACCGGCCTACTCTATATCCACGGCCTGCTCATCAAGTGCCAAGGCATTTGCATCTGGCAAACGGTTGTTGAAGGCAAATATGTGTGATGCTGTTCTCGTGGGTGGCGTTGATAGCCTGTGTCGCCTTACAGTTGGCGGCTTTGACGCATTGCAATCCTTGTCAGACGGTGTCTGCAACCCCATGAGCAAGAACCGCAATGGCATCAATATTGGCGAAGGTGCAGCTCTTTTCATTCTACGTCAGGATGAGGGTGAAATCGAATTGCTTGGCGTTGGTGAAAGTTCGGACGCCTATCATCCTAATGCACCACATCCCGATGGATTAGGTGCTGCGCGGGCCATGCAAAGCGCTCTTGAATGTTCTGGGGTCTCGCCTGCTGACATTGACTATATCAACCTGCATGGCACGGCGACACCACTCAATGACATTATGGAAGCCAAGGCAGTGCACGCTGTTCTCGGGCCAGATGTTCCGGCAAGCTCAACCAAACCCCTTACAGGGCATACTCTGGGTGCCGCGGGTGCAATCGAGGCCGCCATCCTCTGGTTATCGCTGTACTACAGCAATATCGGCACGCCACTTCCTGTTCATCTCTGGGACGGAGAAATTGATGCCGAACTCTCGCGGATCAATCTGATCACTTCAAATCAGTCGTTGGCTCCGCGTAAACGTCTTGCAATGATGAGCAACTCATTTGCATTTGGCGGCAGCAATGTTTCCATCATCCTTGGCAAAGGATGGACAACTCCGTGACCCGCATGAACAATCCTCAACCGCATGAATTCCCACCAGTCAAAGAACTCGTCATACATGATGCTCCCATGTTGCTGATTGATCGCGCAATCGCAGCAGATGAAACCAGCATGACTGCAGAACTCGACATCACCGCAAACAGTATGTTCTGTGTTCCGGATAAAGGTGTCCCGAGCTATGTCGGCATTGAATATATTGCACAGACTGTCGCAGCCTATAGCGGATGGCGCGCAAGACAGGCCGCCCCAGATACAATGCCAAAGATTGGCTACCTTTTGGGCTCGCGCAAAGTGGCAATGTCGCGGGACTTCTTACCAATTGGCAGCAGACTTATGGTGCATGTCACCAATGTCTTTGAAGATGGCGAAATGGGCGTCTTTGACGGCGAAGTCCGTTTGGGCGAGGAAATACTTGTCGACGCACGTATCAATGTATATCAGCCCAAGGAGAATGAAACGGCTTCGACGCCGCCTTTGGGCAACAACCAAGAAACATCAGACCAATGACGAAAACCATAGTGATAACTGGTGCCAGCAAGGGCATTGGTGCCGCAACAGCACGACGTCTTGCGAAGGACGGTTTTGATATTGTTATCCATTACAATTCGGATCACGATGGTGCCCAAAGGGTTGCGAATGATGCAATCGGGCTCGGTGTCCAAGCCCGACTGTTGCAATTCGATATTGCTGACCGAGAAGCAGCGAGTGAAGTTCTAACGCAAGACGTCGCCGAACACGGCGCACCCTATGGTGTTGTTTTAAATGCCGGAATAACCCGTGACGGTCCCTTCCCGGCTCTTGAGGATGACGACTGGGACAGTGTTCTGCACACCAACCTGGATGGTTTTTATAACGTTATCAAGCCGCTTCTCATGCCGATCATTCAGCGTCGCAAAGGCGGGCGTATCGTCGCCCTGACATCCATTGCGGGCATTGCGGGTAACCGAGGCCAGGTAAATTATGCAGCCTCCAAGGCCGGGATCATAGGTGCAGTGAAGTCACTTGCCCTTGAACTCGCCAAGCGCAAGATCACGGTTAATGCCGTTGCCCCCGGAATCGTCGAAACCCAGATGACAGATGAACTTCCCGCAGACGAAGTAAAATCCATGATCCCGATGCGCCGATATGGCACGCCTGACGAAGTTGCAGGCACGATTTCCTTTTTGTGCAGCGATGATGCTTCTTACATTACCCGCCAGGTCATCAGTGTGAATGGAGGCATGTTATGACGCGACGCGTTGTCGTTACAGGGATGTCGGGTATTACAGCACTTGGCAATGACTGGAAATCCATCAAGACACGCATGCAGGCAGGTGAAACCGGAATTGTCCGCATGTCCGAATGGGACGGCAAATATGATCTGCGCACCCGGCTTGCGGCCCCGGTACAGAATTTTTCCCTGAAAGGCCGGTTTAATCGCAAACAATTGCGCAGCATGGGCCGAGTGGCCCAGATGGCTGTTGCAGCAACCGATGATGCGCTCGAGATGGCCGGCCTACGCGACAACACAGCGATGTTCGAAGGTGGCCGTCTTGGTATCGCATATGGATCATCGTTTGGCAGTACGCCACCGGTTCTTGGCTTTACCCGCCTGATGGAACATGGTGACAGCAACGCAATCACCGCCACCAGCTACATTCAGATGATGAGCCACACCGCCGCAGTTAACATCGGCGTCCTTTATGGTATTTCCGGGCGAATAATTCCGACATCGACAGCCTGCACATCTGGCAGCATGGGCATCGGGTATGCTTATGAGGCAATTAAGTTCGGCAAGCAGGATGTCATGATTGCCGGTGGCGCCGAAGAACTTTGTCCGACAATGGTCGCCGTGTTTGATACGCTTTTCGCCACCAGTGTAAGCAATGATACGCCCGACGCCACACCGCGTCCGTATGATGAAAACCGTGATGGACTGGTGATTGGCGAAGGCGCAGGCACTCTGATCCTTGAGGAATATGAGCACGCTAAAGCCCGCGGTGCGAAAATGTATGGTGAGATTGTCGGCTTTGCGACCAATTCAGATGGCGCGCATGTGACACAACCCGCCGCCGACAAGATGTGCCGTGCCCTTCAACAATCCCTTGATGATGCGGGGCTTTCACCTAACGACATCGACATTGTCAACGGACATGGTACCGCCACTGACCACGGCGACCTTGCCGAAAGCCAAGCAACCCGCACAGTATTCGACCGCGCAATTCCAATCCACACCCTTAAGGGCCACTTTGGACATAGTCTTGGGGCATGTGGGGGGATCGAAGCGTGGCTTGGACTGGAAATGATGCATGAGGGCCGTTTTGTTCCCACAGCAAACCTCAAGAACGTGGATCCAGAGTGTGCGGAGCTAGACTATATTTTCGGCTCACCTCGTTCGATAAATGCAGAACATATGATGAGTAACAATTTCGCCTTTGGGGGAATAAATTCGTCCTTAATATTCAGGGCAATGTAAGCTCAGGCCCCTAGAAACCAAGTATTGCTGCTCATCACTTGATGTGAGGCAAAATTTCTCAGAAAAAGTACATTCGAAGATTCTCTGAGTGATTTTTCAAAGTTGCACATCCCCCTTAGACAGAACCTAAAAATCTATAATTTACAATATTTTATGTTGTTTCAAAACGCGCCCCCAAAACGTGACAAGTTACTTTGCCAACCGGCTCGTTAACTGCGTTGGCTAAATAGCAGAAGTTCGAGCGGAGAACATCCTGCTCGATTTCGAAACTGGCTTTTCGTCGCGCACAACATCCCCGTGTCGGTCGTGTGTCGATAAAGCCAGTTCGACGATGACAGATTTCCCCAACAACAAGCGACGGCAAAATCAGGTTACCCAACGATACAGGTTCTTTCAGACTGGCGCAGTCTTGCACGAGACGGAACGCTGTCGCGAATATTGCAGTATCAAAGGCTTCAATTTTGCCAACGAGTTTTTTGATCAGGGCACCTCAGGCTCTAACTGACAGTTTGAATGCATTATCAGTGATGATTTAAGTCACTCTCACTTCGCCGTCTTTATCAAAGGGATGGCAGGATCTGATGAATGGCTATCCACAAAATCAACCACGCCGGTCAAGGTGGGAAAGTGACTAACTCTGCCTCCGGAAACCGGTAAAACTCATACAAACGATTATTCTTACTAAGGAAAAATGGCGATCCCTGCTGGACTCGAACCTGCAACCCAAAGATGAGAAACACGTTTCTTTTCCTTTAAAATCAATGACCGCCAGTTAGTTTTCACAGTTTGTTCACGGCTATATAGATCAATCACTTAACCTTTGAGTGACTAACCAAGTCTAAAGCAAAATTACTATTTTGTCGGGTTGTGGATGGTTGAGATTGATGCTCTGAAAGTTTGCACAAACCATATGTCGAAGCAAAGCCATGCTTATGAAGTGCACGCGCAGGTAAACTTGCTCAACTGTTATGTGAGCTTCATTGACAGCATATCTCGAAACCTTGGCAACCCATTTATCCAACCCCGGCGCACAACCTCCGACGCATGAAACGGATGATTCTCCGGATTTGCTGCAAAATAGTTATCCGAAGCCCTGAACAGGCGGCCAGCCTCCTCAGGAAACCTGTGGTGCAGTATCATTGCTGCAATCCTGAAAACGTTTGCTTCTTCTGACGAATTGGCCTCAGAGGCCATGCCTCTCCCAACAGCAGCACATCGCTCCAATACCAGATTTTCCAGCTCTCTCGCATCCATCATTCCACCAAGATATTTGCCTGATATGCCTGAGCTACGCGAGGCCTAGCCTAGTGTCTGGTAGTTTCTCCATCTGACAGATGCAGAAACTACTAAATTAGGTGCCATTTCCTTATTAGTGGTGTCACGTGCCATAAAAGCTGACATTCGGCTTTTCGGCAAATCAGTTACTTAGCATTTTCGATTGTCACAAAAAGATGACAAAAAACTGCGGAATTGACAGAAAATCTGACATTTTTCGCGCAACGCGATTGAGTGCACATTGTGGTTCATAGCCAGCCTGCCGCTGGCGTTTCCACTCGCAGGATATTCACTTCCCGCTGACGACCCAGCTGAGGTCCATGTCAGTCTGCCCCGGAAACGTTATCGCCAACCATGCATCAGCAAAAGGCATCACGCGTGTCTGGTACTGTTTAAAGTTCTTGTAACGCAACTCGAAACCAGCACCACAACGCACAATTGAGCTTGGCGCATAAATTGATAGTGGCACCATCATACCGGTTATCAAAACCTTTCCCAAGCTTTCACATGCAACCCAAACCAGTGATGCAGCCTCATACTCACTTAGGGAAAGTTTGACAAATTGCTCCTTTAAACGCGCATCCATGGCATCCAACACAGGCACGACATCTGTTTGGGCCAGTTGATCAACATCGATCCCAATCGGGTGCCCCTTATGATGGACAATCGCTACCCCCAACTGATCCGAGTGAGATATTGAAACGCCGAGTTCACAAAGTCGATAGGATGCCCCCAGAATAATAGGTTGGTTAAATAATCCACTGCCAATAAAAATGTCATTTGGTGGCACATCATCCAGATGTTTTTTCAAAGCAATCTTCGCCGCCAACCGGCCTATTGTAAAGCTGTCGCGACGCTGCAAATATTTGAACTTATGCCGTCTTTGCTGCTCTTTAACATGTAGATAGTTCTCCGCCAATTTCTTGACATCATCCTCACTAATTCGATGCCTGTAGAGGATAGCAATCGTCGCCCCCAAAATGTCATCCGGGCTGAAGGTTCCCAGAGTGCCATTGCGGGTGAGGTGCAGCTTCTGAACAATACAGCTTTCCGATAACATGAACTCCTGCCTCAAGTTTGTGTACAGCCGATACAATTTCCTACGCAGAAACCTGACTTGCCGAAACATATTCAGGAGAAACCTGACCTTTGTGCACCAAGGCTGCAGGCTAAATGTGCACAATCCACAAGTTCAATACAATTAAACAATTGCGAATGAGTATTATTTTTGATAACTCCATGAGCGTTCGCTCATCACAGTCAGGTTTGTGACTTGGCAATTACCGACATCAGAAAACTGTTTTTGTCCCACCAACGGGAACTGCATATTTATCTGACGCGTCTGTTGCGCGATACAGATACCGCTATGGATTTGACGCAGGAAACATTCGTGCGCATTTCCGAGCATATTGGTCAAGGCAAGGCAAATGATGTCATTCATGCCCGTTCTTACCTTTATCGCGTCGCACACAATCTCGCGATTGATTATGTCCGCGCGCAAAAACGCAACCCAATCTCGGGCACGGATGACAAAAATCTGGAACTTATCGCAAATAATGCGCCGTCCCCTGAACAGGTCGTTGGCGAGCAGTCCGAACTTGATTTTGTGGAACGCGCACTCGGGGAACTGCCCGAGAAAACCCGGAACATTTTCATACTCGTGCGGGTTGATGGCCTGACATATCGACAGACCGCCGAGAAACTGAAAATCTCTGACAGCTCTGTGCAAAAACATGTCGCCCGCGCTATTGCCCATATTATGCGCCGCATGCG
Source organism: Thalassospira australica (assembly GCF_000763295.1). Taxonomy (GTDB): domain Bacteria; phylum Pseudomonadota; class Alphaproteobacteria; order Rhodospirillales; family Thalassospiraceae; genus Thalassospira; species Thalassospira australica. Next base: position 20,657 of record NZ_JRJE01000024.1, read on the forward strand.
GGACAATCAGTCATGAAATCGCACAAATTTTTTACGCAATTATTGCAGTGTAACCGTCCTATAGATAAGGACGAGCTTTACATACCATCGGCACATGCGGGTTGAGAACGTGAGCCAAATGTACGAAACACAGGAAACCATTGATCTTATCGCCGCCCAATGGGTCGCGCGCTTGATTGATGGCGACCTCTGTGCAGAAGAGCACGATGCCCTCAACGCCTGGCTTGATCAGAACCCAGCCCATCAGCAGGCATTTCTCGAGGCCAATGATGCACTTGCATTGATGGATGCATCCGTTCTTTCTCGAAACTCGAACATGCCCCATGCCTCAAAACATGGCGCCCAGGCACCAAATATTCTCTCGTTCGAGAAACACATATCACAAAAAAAACCTCTTCCCCGATTGCGAAAACGAACATGGGGCTATGTTGCACTTGCCGCCAGCCTTTTAATCGCACTGATTTCAACCAGAGTGATGGTGGGGGATCCAACACTTCTATTGGCTGCCGACTACCACACATCAATCGGCGAAGTTCGTGCAATTACGCTTGAGGATGGCAGCACCGTTACTCTTGGCCCGGAGAGTGCAATTGCCGTCACCTTCACCGCCAAACGGCGTCATATCGAACTGCTTTCCGGTCTTGCAGATTTTCAGGCTGTTTCTCAAGAACAGGCAAACAATCGACCATTTGAGGTCTCCACTGCCAATGGCGTGGCCCGCGCACTAGGGACACGCTTTGTCATCGACAGTTTCACCGATTACGCGACGGTAGCGGTTCTCGAACACCAGGTAGAAGTAAACCTCTCACACAACACATCCCAGAAAACGACAGCCATTGTATCGGCAAACGAAGCCGTTCAATACAATAGCCATGCCATTGGAGAGATATCATCCATCAATCCGGACCGTATTCTGAGCTGGCAAAAAGGCAAACTTATTTTCGACCGCATTACCTTGCGTGACGTGGTCGAAGAGTTTTCACGCTACCGGCGCGGGACGATAATAATCGCAAACGAAGCAGCCGCCCGAAAAAGAGTAAGCGGTGTCTTTGATATGAGTAATCCGCAAACCGGGTTGGAACTGATCGCAACAGAACTTGATGTGCACAACGTGTCGATCACACCGTTGCTGACAGTCCTCTATTAATCATCAAACCTGTTGCGCCGGAAACCGCAGTTTTCTGGATCTTCTGAACGCTCTTCGAACATAAAAACAAAAAAATTGAAATTTACCTTACTGAATCAGAACGCAAATCCCGTCTCTCCCAATACAAGCAAATGCAACTCATTTGCGTTATTAGAAAATACCGAAGAATGGGGGTCTGTGTCGTGCAGGTAAGACAAGCCGGTGAAGCCGGATTGATTAAAGGACTGACTTTAGGATTGGCGCGCGGTGTCAGCTTGGCGGCTCTTGCCGCCGGATTGGTTGTTGCTGGGGTAACAACCAATGCAAAGGCACAGCAGCAAAGTACTTCTGAAAGCGGCGCTGCAGTATTTGAATTTTCCATCCCGTCACAGGACCTAAACCAGGCCCTTTTGACCTTCGCTGATCAAACCAACTTGCAATTGTTTTATGATGTAGATCGTGTTGCTGGACTGAAAAGCTCCGCTCTGACCGGCACTCATACACCAGATGATGCACTTAGAATTCTGCTTTCGGGCAGTGGTGTAACCTACCGCTTCACCGGTGAAAGCACTGTTTCCCTATCGAAACTTGAATTGTCCGATGGCGATAGCGCAACGATCACTGACCCGGTTTATGTCGAGGCAAGCTCGCAAGAAATGGACGATCTGGCACATGGCTATGTCGCCACACGCAGCAGTGCAGGAACAAAAACAAGCACGCCTTTGGTCGAGACCGCAAAAAGCATATCTGTCGTATCCGGACAGGAAATGGAAGACCGTGCTGTTGCCAGCGTAGAAGACGCAGTTGCCTATACTGCGGGCGTCGCAACTAACAACTACGGCTATGACCCCCGTTTTGATCAGGTCTATGTTCGTGGTTACCCGGTGCATATTTATGGCGATTACCGTGATGGCCTGCGCCAAATGACTGGCGTTTATGCAACTTTCCGAACCGAACCGTACAGCTTGGAGCAACTAGAAATCGTCAAGGGGCCAACAGCCGCCTTGTACGGACAAACCACCCCCGGCGGTCTGCTTAACAGCGTGACCAAACGTCCACGCAAGGATGCGGACAATAACGTATATGCCCGCTTTACCAACACTGAATCCTATGAAGGCGGCTTTGATTACAATCTGGGCCTTGGCGAAAATGACGAATGGGCGTCAAGGTTTGTTGGAATGGCGCGCTACGGCGAAACCAGCAACGATATTCAAGATGACCGTCAAATGTTTGCGCCTACCATCCGCTGGCAGCCAAACACAGACACCGATCTTACAGTTTACACCCTTTTCCAGCACGATGAGACAGATGCCTCCGCAACACTTTTAAATCTGAATGGCGAAATCCTTGATTACCGCACCAGCGACGCGGATTACGACTACCAGAAACAGGATCAGTTTCAGGTCGGCTATGACCTGACCCATGATCTAAGTAACGTACCTGTTACTTTGGCCCAGAAGGCGCGGTTTGGATATTTCGACCTTGAAGCACGGTATCTGACCGGTGGTGTTGTTGGTGGCGGTTGGAATGCTGCCGACACCGAATATAGGCGCGTAGCCCAAGCAGTTCAGGAGACCCTCTGGAGCGCGCAGGTCGACAACCAAGTCATCACGACTTTCGAGACCGATGACGCCAAACACGAAATCCTGACCGGTCTTGATCTGATGTATTCCAAGTCAGATTACCGCTCCGGTTCAAGCGCGGTGCTTAGTGACTATACCTTTTATCTCAGCGATCCGTACCGCTCGATCTCTGGCACCACACCCGCTTACACAACATTTGATGACGTAACCTACAACCAGTCCGGTATTTATGTTCAGGACCAGATTGAACTTGGCAACTGGCATCTCAATGGTGGTGTCCGGTTTGACTATGCAGAACGCAAACGTATCAGCCGACTGACAAATACGGGTTCAACCGACTACAACACCGCAACGACCTTTAACGTCAGTGCCCTTTATGCCTTTGACAATGGCATCTCGCCTTATGTCAGTTGGGGCACATCCTTCTTGCCCAGCACCAGTCAGGACTCTGAAGGCAAAATGCTCACCCCGACCGAGGGTGAGCAGTATGAAGCCGGCATCAAGTTCGAACCGGTCGGGTTTGATGGCTTCTTCACGGTTTCCGCCTATCGCCTGACCGAGGATAACGTCGCACGCTATGCTGGCGAGAGAGCCTCTGGCGGCTCATATTACGACTCAATTGGCAAAGTTGAATCGCGCGGACTTGAGATTGAAGGCAGTGCCAATGTATCTGAAAATCTTAGCCTGGTTGGCAACCTTGCCTACAACAATGCCAAAATCGTCAAAGGTTCCTATCGCGGTAATACCCCACTTGTGACACCGGAAAAGGCCGCATCCTCTTGGGCAAACTACAACTTCAATCAAGGCCCTCTTGATGGATGGGGATTTGGCGTTGGTGTTCGCTACACCGACTCAAGCTATGCCAATTACACCAATACGAGCAAGAACAAGCCCTATACGCTGCTTGATGCTGCGATCCGCTATGACTTCGCAGCACTTAGTAACAAGCTGGATGGTCTGACCCTTGCGATTAACGGCACTAACCTTGCCGATAACGATGCCGCTATCTGTAACAACGGTTACTGCTATCAGATCGAAGGACAGACCATTGCAGCAACGTTGAAATACGACTGGTAACGACATCTTCCGGGGCGTCATATCGCGCCCCGGACCTGCTTCCTGCGGCTCCCGCCAAGTGCGGGTTTTCTGCATTTTTACAAGAATGTTTTATGGCCATGAATTCAACTGACCGCCCTGTCGCACTTGCCATGCAAGATGCCCGTTTCGAGACAGCAGAGGGCCTCAAACTTCTAGATGAACTCACTGTCACCTTTGGCACTGGAAGCCTGACAGCAATTGTCGGTCACAATGGTTCGGGAAAGTCCACGGCACTGAAAATGCTGGCTGGACTTAACAAGCCGTCAAACGGGAAAATCACGCTCAATGGCGAAGACATTTCTGAATTTAGTGCACGGGAATTTGCAAAGAACGTCGCTTATCTGGCACAGGATCCTGGCGATGGTGCTGACTATACGGTCGAGGAACTGGTCACATTAGGCCGTTATCCCTGGCACGGTCCGTTCGGTCGACTAGGGGGCGAGGACCGACAGGCAATTGAACGGGCCATCTCTTTGACCGGGCTTAAGCCGATACGTCAGCGCGCAGTCAGAACTCTGTCTGGTGGTGAACGGCAACGAGCCTGGATTGCCGTAACTCTCGCACAGCAAGCACCATGTCTTTTACTTGATGAGCCGATATCAGCACTTGATCTCGCCCACCAATATGAGGTTTTGCTTCTGCTTGAAAAACTCAGCAAACAGGACGGCTTGTGCATCATTGCCGTTCTACATGACATCAATCTTGCCGCACGATTTGCTGATTATATCGTTGCGTTGAAAGGCGGCCGTTTGGTCACGACTGCGACACCGAACGCACTCATGCAACCCGCCATGCTACGCGATATCTTTGGTCTGGACATGCTTGTTCACCCCCATCCAACCACCGGGCATCCTGTTGCTCTGGCCAATCTGTGACGGGGTACCATTCAATGCACAAACTTGCACCTTCACATTCACGCAGATCATTCTTGCGCATCGCCACCCGTGCCTCGATTTTTGCAGGGGCAAGCTGCACGTTCTCGGCGCTTGTGTCTCAGCCTAGTTTGGCTGAAACGCCTAAACGCATCGTGATTGCCGACGGGGCAATCAGTGAAACCGCACTGGCGATGGGAATTGTTCCGCTGGCAATGGCTGATATTCCTGGCTATCGGGCATGGGTGCAGGAACCGAAAGTACCGGACCAAGTGATCAATCTAGGTGCACGTTTCCAACCAAGCATGGAACGAGTAGCACAGCTTGAACCTGATCTCATTCTGACCAGCAGCTTTTATGCAAACCAGTATTCCAAACTCCAAGACTTGGCACCTATCGAGAAAATCGACATTTATTCCAGCAGCAAGACACCGTTTCTAAATGCGATTGGCGCTGCACGTAAAATTGGTGAAGTCACAGGTTACCCGGATGCTGCCAGCAAATTGGTTTTTGAAACCTCTGAACACATTGCAGACGCCAGCCGATCTCTTTCCAAGGCCAGGGCGAACTCGGTTTTAATCACAAGCATGCTGTCCCCCCGGCACATGCGTGTGTTTGGCAAAAACAGCTTGATGCAAGATGTGATTGATCAATTACCCATTCGCAACGCCTGGGCTGGCCCGACCAACCTTTGGGGCTTTGCAACCGTTACAATTGATCAGATCGCACACTATGGTGATGCGGCGATGATTGCCATTGAACCGGTTCCCGACAATGTCGAACGGGCAATTGATCACAGCCCCATTCTTTCTGAACTTCCGGCGATCAAACGATATGGGCTGATCACGATGCCGCCCGTTGCAACTTTTGGCGGGCTTTATGCCGCTGGCCGGTTTGCCCGATTATTGGCCCATTCCCTGTCAAATACTAACACAGGGAATGCGGAGCCAGCATAATGAAAACCCTATTGCGTAGACCTTTCATGTATCATGGTGCAATTCCGGTAACACTCTTTGGTGCCATGGCGTTGCTTAGCGTCATATCTCTGCATATCGAAACCGGGAGCCTCAATCCTGCAGTGATTCTCGATCTTGCAACCAAGACGGGCACACAAAGCTTACTGCTGACACATGGTTGGACACCCCGATTTCTGATCGCACTCGTCGCAGGTGCGGGCCTGGCGACGGCTGGTGCATTATTTCAACACACTCTAAAGAACCCGTTGGCTTCCCCGTCCACACTTGGACTTGCGGGCGGCGGAAAACTGTTTCTGACACTGGCCACATTGTATGTGCCCAGCACACTGGTCGTGGGCGATGATATCATCGCGCTACTTGGTGCCATAACGGTTGGCCTTTTGGTTTTTACGCTTGCCCGACGCAGCGGTTTTTCGCCCTTGGTCGTGATCCTCACAGGGATGATTGTTGCGCTCTATTGCGGGGCAGTAACCACAGCATTGGCGATCATTCATCATGAATGGCTCAAAAGCCTATTTATCTGGGGAAGCGGTGACCTGACGCAGGATGGCTGGTACATCCTCGGCCCGCTAGGCCTCAAGGTCGCGGTTGGTTTGGTTATTGCAATCACTTTGGCCCGTCCGCTTGAGATGTTAAATCTTAGCGATCATCAGGCATCTGCACTTGGCGCATCGCCAGCACGATTGCGTATGTTGTGTCTTCTGATCGGTTGCTGGTTAAGTGCAACCATCGTTGCCGCTGTGGGTATTGTTGGATTTGTCGGCTTGGCTGGCCCGGCAATCACCCGAATGCTCGGCATTCGGCGGTTGCGATCAAAACTTGGCTACTCCGCCGCATTTGGAGCGATGCTGCTTTGTGCTGCGGACCAAGGCATTCAGGTTCTTTCTGCCCATATCGGCACCCTTGTACCCGTAGGGGCATTGACCGGCATTTTTGGCGGACCACTTCTGATCATTCTCATCAGACAACTGCGTGCGAATGCGACACCTGTACGTAACACAACATCAACACAGATTTCGAACAGAAGCCTTCTGCACATCAGATCTCTGCTTGGCTTGCTTGTGGTCCTAAGCTTGGTAGCGGCCATTTTCATCGGGCGCGACGTCGATGGTTTCTGGCAGTTTCAATGGGCAGGTGATCTTCAAACAGTCTGGCCTTGGCGAGAAGCACGGATTCTTGGGGCGCTCGTTGCTGGCACAATGCTGGCGATTGCCGGCACCGTATTGCAACGCATGACGGCCAACCCGATGGCCAGCCCCGAAAGTCTCGGTGTAAGCGCCGGTGCTGCGATTGGCATGATAGCCGTTATTTTCGCGATTGATGCACCGTCTGCCTGGGTCCAGATTTCAGGTGCGTCCATTGGTGCCATTGCAACCCTTATTGCCATTTTCGCCCTGACCCGACAATCAGGCTATGCCCCAGAACGCATTCTCATTGCCGGGATTGCAGTTGGCGCCTTGTTTGACGGATTCATCGCATTTCTGATGGCCGGCGGCGATCCACGTGCAGCAAAACTACTGGCCTGGAGTTCCGGATCAACTTATGGCCTTAGTTTCGACCGCGCCAGTATTTTAACAATCGTCGCAGTTGCAGCACTGCCTGCCCTACCTGCGCTTGCACGTTGGCTCAATCTGTTTCCGCTTGGCCCAATGACCGCAAAATCATTGGGGGTAGATTTGTCAATATCGCGCGGCCTTATGCTGCTGTTTTCCGCCATCCTGACGGCTGCTGCCACGCTTTTGGCCGGCCCCCTCAGCTTTGCCGGACTGATCGCCCCACACCTTGCGCGTCTGGCGGGCTTTCGCCACGCACTTTCACACACGATGGGCGCAGCGGCGATTGGCGCAGCCCTGATGGTAAGTGCCGATTGGCTTGGGCGGATACTGTTCTTTCCGTGGGAAATACCTGCTGGCCTGATGGCCGCGATCATTGCCGGTCCAATTCTGGTCTGGCTTCTTATGCGTATCGGACGAAATGGTTCATGATGTCAGCACCCCAACAGCCCGCCAACATAACCCGGTATCCGTCAGCATGCGATGAGACGGGCAACAAACTGCTTTCTGAAATTAAGACAAGCCTTTCGCAAGGACCCTATCAAGGCATCGGCGAACGCCATCGCATGACGTCTGGTGCGCTTGATGGCACTGACTGCTTTGACCTGCATGATCCCGGATGTCTCTCGCAGCTGCTTGATCAGTATTGTCAGGCGAGATACCCCAACGATGATCGGCGGGCGGCAATTTCAATGTGGTCGCAATGGTATTTTGGCCTTCTACTGTCGCCCTTACTGGTTTTGGCGGCTGCCGGAGAAGTCATATTGCCGTTCGAATCCGGATTTATAAGCCTGAAGTCCGATGACACAAATTGTCCAATCGGGTTTGACCTTGTCGACAGGCGTGTTTGTCAGACGATCCATGCCCCCTTGGCTCCTGATCCGTGGACACATTTTCATGATCTGATCACCAACCATCTCGAACCTTTGATCGCATCTCTTACGGCCGCATCAAAAGTTTCACCCAAAGTATTCTGGTCAAATGTCGGGGTGGTTGTTGCCTACGTCGAGAAGAGTGTCCTCAAGGAACACCGCATTTCGCTTACGCCATTGATCACGGATGCAAAAGGGCCGAACGGCATACGCAACCCGTTGGCCAATCCATACAGCACAAAGCATTCTGAAGATGGCAGTCTTTCCAGACGCGTGTGCTGCCTGCGCTATTTGCTGACCAGTGTTGATATCTGCTCAACCTGCCCACTCGCCAAAATTTAGGTGGTTCGCAAGAAACCAGATTAACTACAGCTCCTGTCAAGTGCCGCAGTTTTCCTTACTGAAATCCGTCGATAATTCCGTCTCATGAACTATAGGCTGGGTGTAATTCGCCATTAGACCCTGTTCAAGAAACAAAAAGCGTATCGACCTCGTGGAGAGTGCAAAACAGCGTCTCAAATTTGCAAGTAAATATCACTTTCACTAAAATCTGAACCCAATTGGAACGCTTGAAGTTTATAGTCGAAATGTGATTCACCCTTTGGGAAAGGGAGTTATCACATGGCACGATTTGATTTGAGCGATAAAGAATGGGCAATCATTGCTCCTCTTCTTCCGGCTGACGGCCGGGGGCCGAAGCGTCGCGACGACCGGACCGTTCTCAATGGCATTTTCTATATTCTTCGAACCGGTGCACCTTGGCGGGATCTTCCGGGAAGACATGGCCCACCTACGACAGTCTATAATCGTTATGTCCGCTGGGGAGAGCGCGGCATATGGCGCGAGATACTCGAGGCCCTAGCATCAGAACATGAAGATGCGCTTGTCTTTATCGACAGTTCAATAGTGAAGGCTCACCGCGCTGCGGCTGGGTCAAAAAAGGGGAACTGGCAGAGGGTATTGGACGCTCACGCGGCGGCAGGACAAGTAAAGTTCACGCCGCTGTAGATGTACTCGGTCGCCCGTTGCGTCTTGCGATCAGTAGCGGACAACTCCATGACAGTAAGATGATCGACTGCTTCCTGAATTGGTCAAAACCACCATTGGCCATTGTCGCCGACAAGGCCTATGGCAGTGCATGTATCCGTCGGGAGATAGAGGATGAAGGTGCCTTGCCGGTGATCCCCGCCAAGGCAAATGCCAGAAAGCCTATCCCTCATGACGCGGGTCTTTACGCCAAACGCAATCTTGTTGAGCGTTTCTTCTGCCGTATGAAGGATATGAGACGGCTGACCATCAGATACGAAAAGTCCGCAGAAAACTTCCTTAATATGGTCCGGATTTTCGCAATCAGATGTTGGGCCAATTGAGTCCAGACCCTAG
>NZ_JRJE01000025.1 GCF_000763295.1 Thalassospira australica
CCCGGATGGGCCGAATGACCCTTGACGACAACCGGGCAACCTGCGGCCAGTGCGGATGCGGTATCACCACCGGCAACCGAAAATGCCAGCGGGAAGTTCGACGCACCAAAGACGGCCACCGGGCCAATCGGACGCTGCATCAAACGCAGGTCCGGGCGCGGCAACGGTGCACGATCCGGAAGCGCTTCGTCATGGCGACGATCAAGATACGCGCCATCAAGGATGTGGCTGGCAAACAGGCGCAACTGACCGACCGTACGGCCACGTTCGCCCTGCAGGCGGGCTTCGGGAAGGCCGGTTTCCTGGGTTCCGATTTCGGTGATTTCATCACCACGCGCATCGATTTCATCAGCAATGGTGTTGATCAGCTTCGCACGGTCTGCGCGCGATGAATAACCAAACGACCAAAACGCTTCTTCGGCAGCCTTGGCCGCCTGATCGACAAGTGCGGGCGTACCGACCGGGAAGGTATTGGCCGGACCGTGGGCCGGCTCAGACTGGAACGTCGCATCACCAGCGACCCAGTCACTGGCAATAAGATGTTTTCCTGTCAGCGTATAAGACATGGGATTCTCCGTTGGCTGGGTCAAATCACGCGTACGATAACCGGTTCTTCAGACTGGATACTGATACGGTTGCGCACAGGACGCCCAAACAATTCAGATTCAATTTCAAACTCGTCACCGTCACGGGTCTGAACACCATCGGCAAAACTTAACGTCGCCGTTCCAAAGAAATGCAGGTGGATATCGCCGGGACGCCGGAACAGATCATATTTGAAATGGTGATATTCGAGGTTATCGATGGAATGAGACATGTTCTCTTCCCCACTGACAAAGGCCTTTTCCCAAAGGACCTCGCCCTCGCGATATACGCGCGAAATACCCTCTACATGACCGGGAAGTTCCCCCAGCAGAAGTTCAGGCCCGATTGCGCACGCGCGCAACTTGGAATGAGCAAGATAAAGATAATTCTGGCGTTCCATGACATGATCGGAAAACTCGTTACCGATCACAAACCCGATGCGAACCGGCGTTCCATCCGGATCATTGACATAGACACCGGCAATCTCCGGCTCCTCGCTACCGTCAAGGGCAAAGGACGGGCTTGGGATATCATCACCGGGTGCAGCAATGACAGAACCGTCGCCTTTGTAGAACCATTCAGGCTGAACACCCTTTTCACCTGACGACGGCTTTCCACCCTCAAGCCCCATGCGGAACATTTTCATAGAGTCCGTTTCATCCGCAGCCTTGCTTGCTGCCTGATGCATATTTGCCCGTGCCGATGCTGACCCCAAATGCGTAAGCCCGGTTCCGGTTACCAGCAGATGTGCCGGATCAGGATGATCAACCGGGCATAGCAGGCGTCCACTTTCGATAATCGCATCATAGTCTTCGCGTGCTTCGTCGAGGCGGCATTCAGCCGCCTCGATCATCGTCATATCGCCACGAATGGCAATTCCGGCCAGTTCGCGGACGGTTTCGACACCAGCCAATGGCGCAATGGCATTGCCATCAACAACACCAACCCGACGCTTGCCGTTTTCCGCGATGAATTGAACCAAACGCATTATCATCGCCCCTATTCAATAATCTCGAAATCGCCAAGCGCATCTTCGGCAATTTCAAGACCAAGCCCCGGAAGGTCGTCATCAAGGTCGATGAAGCCGTTCTTTGGCACCGGATCCCCTTTGAAGACGTAGTAGAACAGTTCGTTTCCGACCTCGACATCAAAGACCGGGAAGAATTCAGAGATCGGGCAGTTCAAATTGGCCATGGTCAGGTGATAGTTGTGCATTTGACCTGCATGCGGAATGACCGGCACCTGATAGGCCTCGGCCAATGCATTGATCTTCTGGGCTGCGGTGATACCGCCAACACGGTTGGTGTCATATTGAATGACACTGAGCGCATTCATATCAAGCAGGGTCTTGAAGCCAAAACTGGTGAATTCATGTTCACCACCGGAAATCGGCACGATGTTCATGTTATTGAGTTCGGCATAGCCTGCCAGGTCATCGGCAATCACCGGCTCTTCTAGCCAACGGGGTTCGAATTCGGCCAGTTTGGGCAACATGCGCTTGGTATATTCAAGGTTCCAGCCCATGTAGCATTCCAGCATCAGATCACGATCCGGGCCGATCACTTCGCGCACGGTTTTAACCAGATCAAGGTTTTTGCGCATTCCTGCCGGACCATCTTGCGGGCCCCAGCCAAAGCGCATCTTGACCATATCAAATCCCTGATCGACATAGCTTTGTGCTTCTGCAGCCAATGCATCAATCGTCTGACCATAAAGCTTGGAGGCATAAACCGGGATTTGTTCCTTGGTACGCCCTCCCAAAAGCTTGAAGACAGGCTTTCCGGTCGCCTTGCCCATGATATCCCAGATGGCGATATCGATGGCCGAAATGGCAACCATGCCAACACCTTTTCGACCCCATGCATGGGTGCGGCGGTACATCTTCTGCCACAGATATTCGTTATCGAACGGGTCTTCGCCAATCACCAGTGGCGCAAGATAGGTATCAATGATCTGCTTGGTGATGGTCGGGGCCAGGGCCGCATTCCCAATACCGACAATACCGTTATCGGTTTCAACTTCGCAGATCAGCCATTCATGGAACCTGAACGATCCCATGCTGTCGCCGCGTTCATAAAGTGCGTCGGATGCATTGGTACAGAAATTGGCCTGCGGGGCCACGGTTTTGCCGTTCCAACGCAGAACACGTGTGCGGATACTTTTGATTTTCATCTCGATCATCCTTTCAGATGGCATGCCCGCAAACCGGGCTTTTGGACAAAGCGGTGACGTTCACACAAGAAGCATTTCTTGCCTGGTCTCCGGATCGATCCACAATTTTGAATAAGAACTTTGCCTTAGGCCGGGCGCGCAGGGAGAACGCGACCCGACCGAGAACACAAACAATCAGGCGTCAGGCAGCCAACCGGGCCTGACGTCGGCTTCCCGCCATCCGAGCTGCGATTTCAAACGCTGCAAGGGTTGCGCCGACATTGGCTTTGCCAAGGCCGGAGATGTCATATGCCGTACCATGCGCTGGCGTTGCCACCGGGATCGGAAGCCCGCCCTGAACCGTGACACCCCGATCAAAGCCCAGCAGCTTGATCGCGATCTGCCCCTGGTCGTGATACATGGTGACGATGGCATCAAGCTCACCGGCCTGTGCTTTCAGGAAGATGGTATCCGCCGGCCAGGGCCCTTCTGCCGGAAGACCAAGGCCTTGTGCCTTTTTCACTGCTGGCGTGATGATATCAATTTCCTCGCGACCGAAATTCCCGCCATCACCGGCATGCGGGTTCAGGGCCGCCACACCGACACGGGGCTGATCAACGCCATTTGCCAAAAGTGCATCAGCGATCAGGCGAATAGAATCCACAATCCGGTCGACCGAGATGTTTTCGACCACCCGCGCAAGTGCGATATGGCTGGTCACACGGCTGGTCCACATGCCTTCCATGGTATTGAATTCGCAGATCGGGCCGTCATGATCGATATATTCAGCCATGTAATGAAGTTCGTCTTCATGACCCATGCCACCACGGATCATGGCTTCTTTGTTGAATGGCATAAATAAAATGCCATCGATCTTTTCTTCACGCGCCAGATCAAGAGCAACATCAAGTGTACGAAGCGACGCAGCCCCCGCCTTTGGATCGACGACACCCGGATTGATCTGGTCAACGTTAAAGAAGGCAGTCTCGATAAAAGGATATGCATCCTTGGGCCAACTTGCCGGAAGGCTTTCAATAGCGACCAGATCGATATTAAGCCCGGACTCCTGACGACCACGATCGATCAGGCATTTGTCACCAATCACGACGACATCTGCTTTTTCGCGTATGTCACTGCGTGAAAGAAGGCGCAACAACAATTCCGGGCCGATCCCATTGGCGTCACCGGGGATTACCGCCAAACGCGGTTTTACATTAACAGTCATCGATAGAATATCTCCACAAGCGTCATGGGAATGAATGGCAGATAGGTGACCGCCATCAACACGGCAAACAGCACGCCGATGAACGGCACATTGACCTTGGTTGTTTCCCAGATATCGGTTTTGGCAATCGAGCAGGATGTCACCAGAACGCTGGCAACGGGGGGGGTCTGCTGACCGATTGCAAGGTTAAGAGTAAGTATGATGCCAAAATGAACCGGATCGATTCCGACCTGCTGGATCAGCGGCAGCACGATGGGCACCACAAGAATGATCGCAGCAGCGCCATGAAGGATGCAGCCCAAAACCAGCAACAGAACATTAAGCAACATCAGCACGACGACTGGATCATCGGTAAAGCCGGTGATCGCCTGTGCAAGCAACTGGGGCAGACCTTCTTCGGTCAGATACAGACCAAGAACAGCCGATGTCGCCACCAGAAGCATCACGGTTGCTGTCTGATTGATGCCTTCGCGCAGTGCGTCAAGGAACATCGGAAAATCAAGTTCGCGATAGATAACGCCGCCAATCACAACCGCAGCAACAACCGCAAGACCAGCCCCCTCGGTCGCGGTGACCAGGCCACCGAAAATGCCACCAAGGATAATGAATGGCAGGGTCAGCGCCCAGGCTGCTTCGCGAAACGTCTTGCGAACACGCGCCAGATCAAATCGTTCATCACGCGGGATGTCATATTTGACGGCGAAATAGTAGCTGATACACATCAGCCCGAACGCCCCCAAAAGACCAGGAACCACACCAGCAACAAACAGCTGCACGATCGAGGTATCCGAAAGTGCCCCATACAGAATCATGGGAATGGATGGCGGGATGATGATCGCAAGCGATGCCGACGATGACGTCACAGCGGCTGCAAATGTGCTTTTGTAGCCCTTGCGCTTCATGCCCGGGATCAAAACCGAACCTGTTGCCGCAACATCCGCAACGGCCGAACCGGAAATTTCCGCAAAGAATAGCGAAACCCCGATATTGACCATCGCAAGACCACCGCGCATAAACCCGATCAAAGCGGAAACAAACTCGATCAGACGACGCGAGATGGACGAGGTATTCATCAACGCACCGGCCAGAATAAACAGCGGGATTGCAATCAGCGGGAAGCTTGTTGCGCCATCAAACAAAGCAAGTGCGGCGTTGTAAAACCCCGGAACTCCATGCAGGGAATAGACGCCAACCAGTGCCGCAGCACCGATAGATACGGCGATCGGAATCCCCATAAAGACCAGGAAAAACATCAAAGGAAGAATGACTGAAACGGCCATCATGCTGCCCTTTCATTGATCGGCGCATCACTTTGCTGCGCCTTGGCTATCTCGTGATTCATTTCTTCGGTCTCGACATCCAGTGCCGTTACCATACGATGCCAGGCTTCAGGCAGGCTCAGCAATTGACCAACCACAAACAGGGCACAGCCGATCGGAATAACCGATTGTGTGAACTGCAATCCAACCCATGGAAGCGAAACAAGGGTTTCGCCGCCCATAATTTGAAGAACAAACCATCCGGCCCACGCCATTGCTGCAAACATCGCAATCACGATGGCTTCGCCAATCAGGAACACGACCTTGCGCATCGCCAACGGCAGTGCCAAAAGAACGCCGGAAAAACTCAGGTGGGACCGGCGCACAGCCGCGAGGGCGGCACCGTAATAGGTAATCCAGGCCAACATCACCGAAGCAACTTCGTCATACCAGACCAGTGAATTGCCCGAATAACGGAACACCACCGCCAAGATCACGATCAGCGCAAGTGCGGTGATCAATGTCATGGTGAAGACTTCAAGGATACGCCGGAACAGAACTGCTGCGAATTGCATCGCGTTCTCTCCTATCGGAAACAAATTCTAAAGAGCGGGGCAACCCGTGGGAAGGTTGCCCCGGTCCGGTTTAGTTCGCAGTCGCAAGCGCGGCGTCGACCAGGGCCTGACCACCGTCGATTTCAGCAGCAAACTTAGCGTAAATCGGTTTGGATGCCTCAACAAATGCGGCACGATCCGCAGTATTCACTTCCATGCCGCCAGCTGTCAGCTCGTCAAGAAGAGCCTTGTCTGCCTTCGCACCGGCTTCACGGGACCAAAGTGCGACTTCGCGTGCGGTATCAACCAGAATGTCGCGAATTTCCGGATCCATATCGTTATAAACAGATGCAGACATGGTCGGATAAGACGGGGAATAGATATGCCCCGAAAGCGTCAGATATTTCTGCACTTCGTTAAGCTTCGCCGCCTCGATATTGGTCAACGGGTTTTCCTGACCATCGATCACACCGGTTTGCAAACCAACGAACACCTCGGAAAACGCCATTGGCGTCGGGTTTGCACCATAATTCGAGAACATCGCTACGCGCCATTCAGACTGCGGCGTACGCAGCTTGATGCCATCCAGATCGGACGGCACATTGATCGGACGTTCGTTATTGGTGATCTGGCGGAAACCGTTTTCCCAAAGCGCAAGGATCTTGTACCCGGCCTCTTCGGCCTGCGGTGCAACATTCGGCCAGAAAACAGATTCCTCGATTTTGGCAAGCTGATCGCGATCCTTGACAAGGAACGGAAGATCAAAAAGAGCGAACTTGTCAGCAATGGTTGGCATGGTCGAAGATGGCAACGTGATCTGAACCGTGCCAAGCTTAAGACGCTGCATCAGTTCTTTATCT
Organism: Thalassospira australica; assembly: GCF_000763295.1. GTDB lineage: Bacteria > Pseudomonadota > Alphaproteobacteria > Rhodospirillales > Thalassospiraceae > Thalassospira > Thalassospira australica. Next base: position 6,635 of record NZ_JRJE01000025.1, read on the forward strand.
TTACCAAGCTGTGCGGAGTCAAAGAGCTTCACCGTTGCCTTGTCGCCAAGACGCTCGTTGGCAAGACGGGTGAACTCGGCCGCAGTATTGGCTTGGAGTGACCCATGCTCTGCACTAATGGCAAAGACGATATCTTCTGCGGCATTCGCCACAGTCATTGCGGAGACAGATGCAATGCTGCCGAAGGTTACGGCAGCGACAAATTTACGGATACGACCTGCGTGGGTCATGTATTCCTCCCGATTATGTGTAATTTGCTGTTCACCGGTAGCTGGGAACGCACGATCTTTGTCGCGCTTGAATTTGGTATACCATATTGACAGCACCAAGAGTCAACACAAAATCAACCCAACAGATATTCCACCACCTGTAATCGGTAAAATATGGCTAATTACCAACAATATAAGCATGAAATATTTTCGCTCACCTCTACCTCGGAAGCGCCAAAATGGTATACCATTCATTTTGGTATACCATTTTATGCTTGTTCTTGTGTCAACTTGACCCTATGGTGAGTTTAATAACAAAACGCAGGGAAGAACGGCTTGAGTAACATCATACTGGATGACGGATCAGAATCAGATCACGATATCAACACCCAAATTACCGACGCGCCGATCGCGACAATCTCAGAAGACAGCGACCTGCCGTTGGCTCAGCAAGCGGCGAATGTCCTGCGCGATATGATTGTTCAGGATATCATCCCGCCAGGCAAACCGATCCGCGAACGGACATTGGCCCAGCAGCTGAATGTGTCGCGCACCCCCTTGCGCGAAGCACTGCGCATTCTTGCCGTCGACGGCCTAGTTGAACTGCTGCCGTCACGTGGCGCGATTGCCGCCAACCCCAGCTCGGAAGACGTCAAGCACATGCTCGAATTCCTTGGTGGCATTGAAGGCTTGGCGGGCGAGCTTGCCTGCAAGCGCGCGACGGACGAAGAAATCGACGAAATTCGCGCCCTGCACTATGAAATGCTCGCTGCGTTCGCACGTAAAGACCGGCTGGCATACTTCAAGCTGAACCAGCGCATCCACCGCGCACTGGTCCTGGCTTCGGGCAACCCTCTTTTGATCGAGACGCATGAACGCATGAACGCCCGACTTTACCGCATCCGGTATCGCTCGAACATGCGCAACACAAAATGGCCAACCGCCATTAGCGAGCACGAAGAAATCCTGAAGGCCATAGAAAACCGCGACGCGGTAAAGCTCAACGATTTGCTACGCAACCACCTTGGCAGCACCTGGACCAAGGTCAGCGAGGATGGGCAGCTCGGCACAACCGACCACCATCACAACGACTAAACAAAGAACACAAGAGACCGGCACTGCTGGAACTGGCTCCCGCGAAAGCGGGGGCCTTCTTTTTTGCCCCCCACGCACCATTTGAATGCCAAGAAAACGACCAGCACGCCTGGCGCGCCAGGCAAGATTAGACGCAAGGGTGCGTTGTGCACGCGATGTCGTATGCTGGTAATTGGAAACCGAGTGACATCGTCAACTTCAGGCCAAGACATAACCTCAAAGCATCAACGAATTCCGCGCGTGTTCGAGCCCAGCATACGAATTTTATTTCGAGGACTGGCACCCCCCCGGCTTGACAGGCAACGCCCCGGACAAGTTACTGTTATCAGTTGCAACTGAAGCAAGAGGTACTTGCACCAACACAATCCCTTGGGCGGCTTCGACAGTTACCGCACCAACTGCTGGCGTCCATAGATCAGCAACATGCCGATAATCACCGCACCGAAGACCACCTGACGGAAAGTGTCTGCGGGAATATCTACCCCCAGCTGGGCGAAATACCGCTGCGGCTGAACAACCGAAAGCATCGATTGCAAGATCGTAATCAAAATAACCCCTGCGATCGTTCCAACATACTTGCCCCGTCCCCCCAGAACATTTGTTCCACCTAGGATGATCGCAGCAATGGTTGGCAACAGATATGGATCCCCCATTGCCTGATAAGATCGGTTTGCCCACCCAGCCAACAGAACCCCGGTCAACGCCGCGCAAGCGCCCGAAAAGATAAAACAGATCAAGATAACCTTGCGTGTATCCACCCCACTCAGAAAGACGGAACGCTCCTGGTTGCCGACAGCATAAATCCGACGACCAAGAACTGTCCGATTGAGCACAAAGACAATCGCCGCTCCCAAAATAATCCAGAGAAGAAGTGGATTAGGAACACCGGGAATGAGATGCCCTACAGCCAACTCACGCATGAACTCTGTCGCGCGATCTTGCGGTGCAAATCCGCCCGTATGGTAAACCATAAGCCCCTGCGCAACCGCATTCATGCCCAGCGTGAATATCATAGCCGGCGCACGCAAATACGCCACACCCAGTCCATTTACCGTGCCGATCAATGCGCCACACAAGACACCGAATGGCACAGCCAGTGTGATGCCCAATTCCGGCCCCAAAAAACCGGTTGCACCGGTCGCCATCATGCCGCCAACGCCGATCGTCCATGGAATGGACAGATCAATATGGCCCAATAGAATAACCAACATCACACCACTTGCCACCACACCAAGGAAGGATGCGGTATGCAGCTGCTGAATCAAATACTTCGGTGACAGAAAGGCCGGTTCGACCATTGCGCCGATCAGAAGCAGAACAATCACACAGCCAAATGCAATGAGGGTCGCCCGATCAAATTGCCTTGCGATTACGCCTGAAACACTCATTTTTCCGCCTTACCGATAAATATCTAGTCTGTTTTTGATTCTCAGAATCCTCAGCGAACCGAGACTGACCGCAACAAGCAGTACGACGCCGACGAAAAGCGGCTGCAAGACAGGATTGATGTCGAATACGATCAACAAATCACCAACAGTCCGCATGACAAATGCTCCGAAAATCGACCCCACAGCGCTGCCGACCCCGCCAAACAAGGACGTACCCCCAATGACGACGGCCCCGATGGAATTGAGTGTGTATTCGTTGGCAATCGACATCTTCGCAGCCCCGGAATACGTCAGCGCTGTCAAAAGAATGCCACCAATGGATGCCAACAGTCCGCTTAGGGTATAAGCCAGCATCTTTGCGCGATTGATCGGAATCCCCGACATATAAGCTGCCTGTTCTGACGAACCGATGGCAAAGGCAGCGCGCCCCAGGACAGAACGGCGATACGGGATCCAAATGAACAGAACGACCGCCAGCAACAGCAGAACGGTATGTGGTACGGCAAATGTCGAACGCGTCATGAAATCAGCAAGTTCGAAATTGACCTCTCCGCCCGGTTGGGGTCGAACAGCCAGCGCAATGCCAAAATAAACCGCACTGGTGGCCAGCGTGGCAATCAGCGGCTGCAATCGCCCATAAACAATAATCACACCATTTACCGCACCACATGCCAGCCCAAGCAATAGCACGCCAAAAATACCAAATGTGGTTGCCATCGGCCCACCGACCACAATCGTCGATGCGAGACAGTTCGAAAGAACAAAGGTCGCCCCAACTGACAGATCTAGCCCGCGGGTAATCACAGGAAGGGTCTGTGCCATGGCAACGAGCGCAAGCAAAGCACCCTTATTTGCCGCGGTGTTCAACATGTTAGGCGTAAGGCCTGCCGCCTGCTTCCAGCCGTAAACAAAGAACATCGCGGCAAAGATAAGCATTGCGATCAGAACACCGCGCTGAGCTGCGGACAAACGGCCAACCCAGCCGAAATATTTTTGCCGATTAACCAAGCCCTCAGGCTCTGAGCTCACATTCATAGCAACGCCCCCTGTATCTTTTTTGCCTCAGGTCGGACCGCGGCTTGTTCCGGCAGGTTAAGCGCAGCTGAAACCAGATTTGTTTCGTTAAGCTCATTCCCGGCAAGGGTTCGAACGACTCTGCCGTCATACATGACCAACACACGGTCGCAGCAACCAATCAGTTCGTCGTAATCGGTTGAATACAAAAGGATTGCGCACCCCTCAGCGGCAAGTTCCTGCAGAAGATGATAGATTTCCTGCTTGGTACCGACATCAATGCCACGTGTCGGATCGTTCAACAAAATGATGCGCGGCTTGGTCATCAGCCACTTGCCGATAACGACTTTTTGCTGGTTTCCCCCGGACAAAGCCCCGACAGGACCATCAATACCGTCCGCCTTGATCTTGAGGATCTCCACCATCTCGTCGATCGCGGCTTCTTCTGCGCGCGTATCAACAACACCCATCCGGCTCATTTTTTCGACCGCTGCGAAGGACAAGTTCTCGCGCACTGTCATCGACAACATCAAGCCTTCGTATTTGCGGTCTTCTGGCACCAAAGCAATGCCGATTTCATCGGACTTCGCCACCTTGGGGCTGTTTAACCTTACCCGGTCACCATTGATTTCAACCGAGCCGCTTGCGCCAATCAGTGTGCCAAACAGGCCCAATTGCAGTTGACGCTGCCCCTGCCCGTCCAAACCGCCAAGCCCCACAATTTCTCCCGGGCGCATTTCCAGATTGATGCCGTTAAGCTCATCGTTCCAGGAAAAGTTCGTTACCTTCAGGATCGGTTTGGTTGCCGCCGGCCTGTTGCTTTTGGCGGGATAGACACTGCTGTACTCCCGACCGATCATCATCTCGACAACGGCGCTATCAGATTTCGTACCGTTTCTAAACGTCTCGACTTTGGTGCCGTTGCGGTAAACCGTACAGGTGTCTGCAAGCTCGGCAATCTCGGGCATGCGATGTGAAATATAGATGATTGCCATCCCTTCGTCGCGAAGACGATGTAGCATCTTGAACACCTTATCGACATCGGCCGCCGTCAGCGCAGATGTCGCTTCGTCAAGAATCAGAATTTTGGGGTTACGGGCCAGCGCCTTGGCGATTTCCACCATCTGACGCCGGGAAAGGGACAAGTTGCTGACGGTTTCCATCGGGTCAATATTCTCGCCCCCAACCCATGCAAGCGCCTCTTCAGCGATACGTCGCTGAGCGCGATAATCAATCATGCCGAATTTGCGGGGCGGACGGGTGATACCAATGTTGTCGGCAACCGTCAGGTCCGGCAACAGGGACAATTCCTGGAAGATGCATGACACACCAAGATCATTGGCCTGTTGCGGATTTGCAAAGCTTGCAAGCTTGCCATCAAGCTTGATGTCTCCACTATCGGGCAGGACGACGCCGGAAAGTATCTTGATCAGCGTCGACTTCCCTGCCCCGTTTTCACCAAGCAGCGCATGGATTGATCCGCGTTGCGTCTCAAAACTGACATTCTCAAGTGCACGGACACCACCATAACGTTTGGTTATGCCCGACATCGATAATAAATAGGGTGATTTGCTCTCTGACACGGCAATTTTCCTAACCAGTATTGAACACCGTCGATGTCAATGCTGACATCGACGGCATCCGGTCGTTTATTGTTGTTAGTTGTTCTCGCCTGTCTGAGACGCGATCTCTTCTGCCGTAAAGCCAATGTTGCAAGCTTCGAAGTTGTTACCGGCAAAGAAGCTACCCGGCAGCTTCGGGAACATCTCGACACCTTCTTTGAACGGCGCGTAAGAAATAGATGTCGGCAGCGCGATTTCTGATGGAACCACTTCACCTTTCAAGGCCGCAATCGCGGTTTTGATTGTCACAGATGATTGCGCTGGCCCCGTCCCGCCCGACTGGCAGCTAAGACCCGCACTATTGCAAAGCTGACGAAACGCGTTCTCGGTTTCCCCTGAAATCGGGGCCTTGAAGACACCTGAATCAAGCATTGCCGTCGCAACACCCTGTGATCCGCCCTGAACATAAATCCCGTCAAACACGCCACCTGCAGCGATGGCGTCGGCCGTCACTTTCTGGCCATCACCCGGCGCCCAGTTACCGACAACATCAACAACTTCGATATCACGGCCAGATTCCTTTAAAACCTCAAGGAAGCCTTCATTGCGTGCGATGTCTACTGGTTGCCCTGCAGGACCACGCACATGCAGGAACTTGGCCGGGCCGTCGCCACTTTGCTCAAGAAGAAATTCTCCGGCAGACATGCCAAGACCTTTTTGGTCGACGTTGATCGCGATCTGATTGGGATCATCAATCACATTGTCAAACGACAGAACAACGACATTGGCTTCGTTGGCCTTACGCACTACAGATCCGAATGCCCGTGTGTTGTTCGCGTTAATGATAATTGCGTCAAAGCCTTGATCGATAAAGTTGTTGGCGGCCGCAATCTGTGCAGCAATGTCTTCTCCGACAGAAACAACCTTGAATTCTTCGATTTCGGCTGCCACTTCGGGCTGTGCGGCATAGGCCTTTGCGACCGCAATCATCTGAACGCGCCAGTCATTGGCGATAAAACCATTCACAAGGGCGATTTTGTAGGGCCCTTCGCGCGCTGGCCACTGGAAATAGGCTGTGTCATCGGAAACCGGCGCGAAACAAGACGGATCAGCACCAGGACCAGCAACCGTATTCGGGCCAGCATTCGCAACATGCGCCACCATCGTCAATGCGACAGCAGCGGTCGTCATAGTCAGTAGTTTTTTCATGGTAATCCTCCCGTTGGATGCGCTGTTCTTTATCCTTCTTCAGCAGGTCAGCGCCCCTGCCCGCATTGTGCAAGTTCTTCACGTCTCTTTCGTCCCATGCCGCTTCAGACACTTCTGATCAGGGAACAGAAATGATGGAACTTAAGGTGTTGTCAGAGAAATTTCGTGCTCGCGCAGATTCTGCGTGAACCGAGCATTCCCCCCTGATGTCAGCATGCGACTTATTGTTTTTATTTGCGTCTTTGCCATTAACGGCAAAGACGCGTACATGCCTGCAAAACCAGACATTGTACTTTTGCGCAATTTTCATCGGTTACAATTAAACCATAAAGAGCACTCTCCGCAGAACGCATACGGTGTTACGCATCCAACTTGCGGGCTTCCGCAAGACAAGAGGAATACCTGAGAATATGATCTAGGGTCTGGAGGAAACAGCCATGGCGGATCTTGCGCACCACCTTCGCATATCTCATTTGCGGCCGGACAATCTCGATATTCACTCAGCGCTTAGCTCAGTGAACCCCGAGACCGACAAGGTTGTGGTCAGTTTCAACATCACTCCAGAAAGCCTGCAAGCGGGTTAGAACATATGAAAACCCGTGCTCGGCTCATCGGGACAAAACAAGACCTTTCGACCTCGCAAGGGACACACATCACCATTCAGCTGCAGCAAACCACCGGACAAACCGGAGAAGTTGTTCATGAAAATATTGTTGGTTGAAGACGATAAAATGCATGCCGATTTTCTTATGGAAATCGTCGAGACAACATTGCCAGAGTTTGATGAAATCTTGCATGCACGAAATGGAAAAGAAGGAGAAGCGCTCGCGCATCGTCATCAGATTTCCGCAATTGTGATGGACCTGCGAATGAAAGAACGTAACGGCATTGAAGCTGCCCGCACCATTTGGGCTAAACGTCCAGAAACCCGCATTCTTTTCTGGTCAAACTATTCTGATGAAGCATATTTGCGCGGCATTACAAGAATTGTTCCCGATCAAGCAGCCTATGGGTACATTCTGAAAACTGCGACACCAGAAAAGATGCGACTGGCTTTGCGGGCAGTCCTCATTGAAGCACAGATTGTTGTCGACCGCGAAATTCACCAAATCCAAGCCCAGCAAATGCGTTCGCGTAGTGCATTGACCGAATTCGAACATTTGATCTTACTCGATCTCGCACTTGGTCTCCCAGACAAGGCTATCGCGTTACGGCGGAAACTTTCACTTCGGACAGTACAGAACAGATTGCTGTCACTTTACGACAAACTCGATGTCGATGGGCAAGACCAAAACGAAATGGGAATTGTACTTAACAAACGTACGCGCGCGGTTTCCAGCGCCATCGCGCGCAAAGTAATCAATCGCGAAGGGTTGATCACAGCGAACAAAGAACTCGGCGCGTGGCTGAGACGCTCAGCCGTTGCTCAAGATTAGCCTCAAAACCAGTTAATTTCCCTTTGCATGATTTGGTTGAAAGTGGTTCGTCACATTGACCAGAAGCACCTGATAAGCCATCTAACTTGGCTTGCGTCTTCTCAATTCCAGTCACGCTGGAGCATCGGCACAAAGCAATACGAGACTGACAAATGCCGAAACCGAGTGCGCCGATCAAGGCGGGAAAGTGACTACCTCTGGCTCCGGAAACCAGTGAAACTCTTACAAACGATTATTCTTACTAAGGAAAAATGGCGATCCCTGCAGGACTCGAACCTGCAACCTACAGATTAGAAGTCTGTGCCTTTTCCTTTAAAATCAACGACCGTTAGTCAGTTTTCACCGTTTGTTCACGGCTATATAAATCAATCAGTTAGCAGGCGAGTGACTAACCTGATCTAGAGACAAAACTACCAGTTTGTCGGATTGTGGATGGTCGAGATTGATGCTCTGAAAGTCTGCCCAAAGCATATGCCGAAGGAAACTATGCTTATTATTCAAGTGCACGCGCTGGTGAACTTGCCCAACCGTCACGTGAGCTTCATTGACAGTATATCACCAAATCAAATTGGTATGTCAGCACGACCAACCACAAGGTTTGGAAGTTCGAATATTGGTCGAATTTTCTCTGTCAGTTTGTTTGCATTCAGAACCAACTTTGAGAAGCCACGCCCGACAGGCCAGACCTGTCGTTGGGGTAAAGTTAGCCTCCCAACGATCAGTCTTGTTGCTAAGCATTTGCGATGAAGACAAATTTGCGTTGAGCCAAAGCACGATAACCAAGCAAAGAAGCGCCAAAGCGATATGCACTACCGCTTTGGTTACAACACCGTGAGAATGGTGCCCAGCGACTTTCTTTGGCCTGATGACGAACATAGGCATCACTTGCTATCGCGTTGGAAAATCCAGTCGTGATCGGGATGGTTGTCAAAACGCCATTTACGCAACGGCCCTGCCATGACATTAAGATAATACATCTCATAACCATATGGGCTGCCGCACGGATGATGTCCCTTTGGCACCAGAACGACATCTCCATCAGACACAGCCATGGTTTCATCAAGCTCGCCATCCTCGGTAAATACGCGCTGGAAACCAAATCCCTGTTTCGGGTTCAAGCGGTGATAATAGGTTTCCTCAAGATAGGTCATATTCGGATAGTTATCCTCATCGTGGCGATGGGGTGGATAGCTTGACCAGTTTCCCTGCGGAGTAAAAACCTCTGTGACCAGAAGGCTATCGGCGATGTCTCTTTCTTCCATGGCAATCGGGTGGATATAGCGGGTATTCGCCCCTTTGCCACGTTCGACAAGTTCAATGTCGTCAATAACGCGGGCTGGATAATTGCCCTTGCCCGGTGCGGTACATATCGCAAGTGTGCAATCGGTCGTTGCCACTGCCTTCCAATGGGCATCGTTTGGCGCATAAACACATGCAGGCGGGATGCGTTCAAACACGCTCATGCGTTTACCGAGTTCGCCAAAGTTCTGCTCATCGACAGAAATCTCTGCCTTGCCTTCGACCAGCACCAGTATGACTTCACGGTCTCCGGTCGTCTCAGCGGCACTTTCACCTTCTTTCAGGTGATACAAACCAAAACCGACATAGCCCCAATTGGCATTCTCGGCAGTAATGTCATGGACCTTTCCCGCAGTTCCATTTGGCTTTCTCAACAAGTCGGCCATCAGGCGTCTCCTTTATCCAATCGGCTTTTCTGCGCCATGTCGCGTAACGATTTCAACCCCAGGGATTGATATTCAAATGGATTACGAACATTGGGATCTTGTTCGGCTTCAATCACCAACCAGCCCTCATAGCCATGTTCGGCGGCAACTTTCAGAACCGGCTCAAACGCAACGCCCCCCTCATGATCACCAGGCACTGTAAAGACACCTCGGCGCACACCTTCAAGGAAGCTAAGTCCTTCTTCGCGGACTTGTTTACTGATGGCAGGACGAACGTTTTTGCAATGGATATGGCCAACGCGCCCCATATAGCGGACGGCGAGTTCTTCAGGGTCAGCACCACCGAACCACGCATGCCCAGTATCCAACAACAGCTTGGTTTTCGGGCCGGTACTGGCCATGAATGCCTGAATTTCGTCTGCCGTCTCGACGATGGTGCCCATGTGGTGATGATAAACCAGATCAACCCCCTGCTCTGCACAACAGGCGGCAATTGCCTCGACATCAGCACCGAATTTGGCCCATTTGTCTGTAGCAAGAACCGGACTGTCATTGAGTGCCGCGTCATCATTGCCGTGAATGGCATTTGACGTTTCGCAAACGATGCACACTTTGCACCCCATTGCCTTTAGCAAATCAAGGTGGGGCTGGATGGCTTTTTTCTCGTCTTCAACCGAATGAGCCAAAAGGTTCAACGAATGCCAGCCCGATACAAACTTCAAACCGTGCGGATTAAGCGCGGCTTTCAACGCCAGCGGATCGGTCGGCATCTTGTGGCCTTTTTCGATGCCATCAAAGCCGATCTTGCCCGCTTCTGAAAGGCAGGTTTCAAGGCTGATTTCTGCACCAAGGGTCTGGTCATCATCATTCGACCAAGCAATCGGATTGGTACCATAAAGGATCATTATCTTAATCTCCGGGGCGCTGTTTTTTCAGCGCAACTTCATAATTTTCGCGGGCCTTATTGACTGCGGGACGAACCGATACTTCGGGAACGGCAACATCCCACCAATGTCCCCCGGCATCTGTACTTGGCAAAGGATCGGTATCTATCACGATGGCATAGGATCGATCCGACTTGCGCGCACGTTCCATGGCAGCTTCAAGTTCGGAAATTGATGCGACCTTTTCAGCCGTCGCCCCCATCGCCCGGGCATGAGCTGTAAAGTCAATCGCAGAGGGTTCGACATGCCGGGCGGTATCGAGCAGGTTATTAAAGCTTTCACCGCCGGTTGCCATCTGCAAACGGTTGATACAGCCATACCCGCGGTTATCAAGGATCACAGTGATGATCTTGTGTCCCAGCATCACGCTGGTCGCGAGTTCCGAATTCATCATCATATAGGAACCATCGCCCACCATAACGACGACTTCCCGGTCCGGGCAGGCCATCTTGACGCCAAGCCCCCCGGCGATTTCATAGCCCATGCACGAAAAGCCGTATTCAACGTGATAACCATTTGGTCGCGACGTTTTCCACAGTTTGTGCAATTCACCCGGAAGTCCCCCTGCGGCACAGACAACGATGGCATCTTTGTCCGTGCTACGTTGGACCGCTCCGATGACCTGTGCATCGGTTGGCAATTCATTTCCTGTCGGCATCGCAGTCACATCGTCAACCGCCTTGATCCAGCTTTGCTTGAGCACCGGGTCAACCGGACGCGCGACAAAATCGCCAAGTGCATTGTCGAGTTCCATCAGCGTCACTTTGGCGTCGCCCACAACGGAAATCGCATCATGCTTGTGCGCATCATAGGCTGCGACGTTGATCGACAAAATGCGGCGATCCGGGTTCTTGAACAGTGCCCAACTGCCGGTGGTGAAATCTTGCAAACGGGTGCCAAGTGCGATGATTAGATCGGCCTCTTCGGCGACAGCGTTTGCGCTGCTTGATCCGGTTACACCAATCGATCCAAGGTTTAAATCATCATCCCATGGCACGGCGGATTTTCCTGCCTGGGTCTCGCCCACAGGAATATTATAACGATGAACAAAATCGCGCAGATCGTCACAGGCGTCGGCGTAATGCACACCGCCACCAGCAATAATGAAGGGTTTCTTGGCAGACTTGATCGCGGCAACAGCGGCATCAATCTGATCAAGATCAGCACGCGGACGCACGCGTTTCCAGGTTTTCGTCGCAAAGAAGCTTTCCGGCCAGTCAAATGCTTCTGCCTGAACATCCTGACAAAAAGCCAAGGTCACAGGCCCACAATCGACCGGATCGGTGAGAACCGTCATGGCACGTGGCAAAGCAGATAAAAGCTGTTCGGGACGCGTGATGCGATCAAAATAACGGCTGACCGGCTTAAAGCAGTCATTGGCCGAAATGGTGCCATCTGCAAAATCTTCGACCTGTTGCAAGACCGGATCGGGTGCACGATTGGCAAACACATCGCCCGGGATCAAAAGAACGGGCAAACGATTAACATGTGCAAGGGCTGCTGCTGTCACCATATTGGTTGCCCCCGGCCCGATAGAGGTCGTGACCGCCATGGCCTGTTTGCGGTTGCTGGCCTTGGAATAGGCGATGGCGGCATGGGCCATCCCCTGTTCATTGTGCCCGCGCCATGTCGGGAATGTGTCACCTGCACCATGCAGCGCTTCGCCAATTCCAGCCACATTGCCATGACCAAAAATCGCCCAGCAGCCCCCGAAAAAAGGATATCCGTCCGCATTCAGTTGCTGGCTCAGGTAGCGGACCATTGCCTGTGCTGCAGTAAGACGCACAGTTTTCATGCTGCTTCTCCTGATTTTTTCCGTGCGACGTCCCAGATGTCGCACAAAGCACGATATTTCATCTTCATTTTGGAAACGGCATCTTCATCAGTCATCCGCCCGCCAAGCCATTCACGTGCAACCGATGCAAAGATTGAACGACCGACTGCAAAACCTTTAACCAGCGGATGGCGTGCGGCAACTTCGAAGCTTGCCGACAGTTCATCTTCCGGGGCCTCAAGGCCCAGAACAACGATGCCCCGACAATACGGATCATGATGCGCAATCGCCACGCAGGCATTTTTCCACGCCGCATCGGATGTCATTGGCTCAAGCTTCCACCAATCAGGATAAACCCCGATTTCATAGAACCGCTTGATCACGGAACTTGCCGTTTCATCGTCACATTTCCCAACCTTGGAGGAGACGATTTCAAGCAAAAGCTCAAGTCCATTGGTCCGCGCAGCATGTGCAAGTCGGGTCACCGTTTCTTCCTGCTGGCGTTTGGTGCTTTCATCATCATCCGGGTGATAGAAGCACAGTACCTTTACAACATGCTCAACAGGCCATTCCGCCAGAGCACTGCCAAAATCCATCCCGATTTCAAGTTGCAGAGGCCGCGATCCGGGCAGCTCGACAGGACGCCCGATCCAAAGCCCTGAGCCAGCCGCAGCATAAAGCGCGTCTCGTCCCAATCGCGGATCGCACAAAATGCCATATCCCGGCTTGTCACCCCCCACTTCCAATGCAGCTTTCAGGCACAGCTCCTTGAACGGGCCTATGCGATCACGCGACACACCCAATTCATCTGCCATATCTTCCAGTTGCATTCGATGATCGAAGGCAAAAACACGCATATCCTGCCAATCACGTTTCCGATTGGTAGACCAGTGAATTTGTTCAAGTTCGGGATCGTTGCGTAGTGCTGGCGTTTTGATGCCACGGTCGAAAAAGAATTGAAGTTCTTCCCAACTGGGATAGGCCGGTGTGCATCCGTGCCGTGACACGGCAAAAGCACCGCACGCATTTGCGTATTTAAGCGACGTCTCCCAATCCTGATCGGTCAGCCAACCTTTCAGAAGGCCTGACATAAATCCATCACCTGCACCAAGAACATTGAAAACCTCAACCGGGAATCCTGGGCCGGAAATGCCGTCATCAAGGCTTTTGCCTATCGCATCGGTAAAGGCCACAGCTCCCATCGGACCGCGTTTACAAACCAGGGTCGCCTTGGACACAGTCCGGACGTTTTCAAGCGCATCAAGGGTATCAGTTGATCCGCCGGCAATGTGAAACTCTTCTTCGGTGCCAACGATCAAATCAAACAAATGCAAGGTTGCCTGAAGTTCCTCAGTAACCCGCTCTGACGCAATGAAGCGATTTTCACCGTCATCATGGCCCGACAATCCCCAAAGATTTGGTCGATAATCGATATCAAGTGCTGTTTTGGCACCTGTTTCACGTGCCGTACGGACAGCTTTCAATACAGCAGCGCGGGTTCTCGGATGGGACAGATGAGTACCAGTCACCGTCACACAACGCGCTTCTGCGATGAACTCGGGATCAATATCCTCCTCACAAAGCGCCATATCCGCACAATTTTCCCGATAGAAAATAAGCGGGAATTGTTCCTGATCTCTGAGGCCAAGCAGTACCAATGCTGTCAGACGCTCCGCATCAGTAACAACACCGCGTACATCAACGCCTTCGGCAATCAGTTGTTCGCGAACAAAACGGCCCATATGTTCATTGCCGACACGGGTAATCAAAGCAGATTTCAACCCAAGTCGAGCCGTGCCGCACGCCATATTGGTTGGTGAACCACCGATATATTTCTTGAAAGACGCCATGTCCTCAAGGCGCCCGCCAATTTGCGCGCCATACAGATCGACGGACGATCGCCCGATCGTAATTACATCAATAGGCTTCATTAAACTGTTCCTCCGAGCGAACCTTCCAACTCGGCAAGCTCCTGTCCACCGGCCATAAGATCTTGAAGTTCTTCGGCAGTAATCTTGCCACGCTCGGCAGTTCCCAAAGTGCGTCCACGGTTCAAAACCGTGAAACGATCCCCCACGGCAAGCGCGTGTCGCACGTTATGGCTGATGAAAACGACGCCAACGCCTTGGGCCCTGACCTTGTCGATCGTCGCCAAAACATTTGCAGTCTGGCGGACACCAAGTGCTGAGGTCGGTTCATCAAGGATTAGTACTTTGGCTCCGAAATAGACTGCACGTGCAATCGCAACAGTTTGCCTTTCGCCACCCGAAAGCGTCCCAACAGCCTGATCGGCACTGCGCAGATTGATCCCCATTTCACGCATGTGTTTCATCGTGATGGTATTTGCCGCCACATGGTCATAGCGTTTAAAAAGACCACGCCCTTTGGTGGGTTCGCGCCCCATAAAGAAATTGCGCGAAACCGACATGAGCGGGATCATGGCCAGATCCTGAAAGACGGTTGCAATGCCCGCTTCCATCGCTTCACGCGGGCTGGCAAAGTTCACTTCTTTGCCATTCATCCGAATAAAGCCCTTGGACGGTTTATGTACGCCCGACATGGTTTTAATAAAGGTCGACTTGCCCGCACCATTGTCGCCAAGAAGACAGTGGCATTCGCCGGGGTAGACATCGAAACTAACCCCTGCCAAGGCAATCACATTACCGAAATGCTTTTCTATATTGTCCATATGAATGATTGGTTCAGACATCTCAACGCTCCCCGGTTACACGTTTGCGAACAACGTTGTTAAACATCACCGCCAACAGCAGCATGGCACCCAAGAACACCTGGAACCAATCCTGATCGATATTCGTATAGGTCAGGCCGATCACAACCATGCCAAAGATGATCGCCCCAAAGAACGCGCCAATGGCCGATCCATAGCCACCGGTCAACAAACATCCACCAATCACAGCTGCAATGATGCCTTCGAATTCTTTCATGAACCCGCGGCGTGCGTCGGTGCTTCCGGCATCTAGAACCTGAACGATTGCAAGAAGTGCCGCACAGCTTGCCGTAAACATGAACAGCGCAACCTTGACCTTACGGACTGGGACACCGGAATTTGATGCTGCGTTGGCATCCCCGCCAGCCGCGAACACCCAGTTTCCCCAAGGGGTGCGCAACAAAACATAGGTCGCAACAAGCGCAAGTCCCACAAACCAAAGGATTTCAATCGGAATACCGGCAACCTTGGGCATGCCGTTCTTGAATGTTTCGATCAAACCAAGGGACGCGAACCAGGCAAATAGACCGCTAAAGGCTTCGCCACTAAAGACCGGTGCCAGAAAATCACCTTCGACGGCGTCACGAACACCACGCAGTTGGGTCGCGCCACCCGTCAACCATTTAAGCCCAACAAGCGAAATGCCACGCAAAATAAACAGAAATGCCAGAGTAACAATAAAGGATGGCAACCCGGTGCGAATGACGATCTGGCCGTTAACAGCCCCCATGCAGGCCGCTGCCACGAGCGTCATCGGGATCGCAACAATTAAAGGCAGACCGAGGTTGACCGTAAAGGCACCGAAAATCATACCGGCAAAAGCAACCATGGAGCCGATCGAAAGGTCAAATTCCCCACCGATCATCAACATGGCAGCGCCAATCGCAAGAATGCCAAGCTGCGCTGCGGGGCTCATAAAGTTCATAAACCCGGAAAGGGTAAACATCGAGCTGTCAGCAGTGAACAAGAAGAATATCGTAACCAACACAACGCCGGCTATCGCGCCAAGCTCGGGACGTTTCATCAGTCGGGCGATCAACGGTTCTTCTTTGATCCGTTCATCTTGATTCAAGGCGGTATCACCAGTCATTGCTTCCTCTCCTGATCTTTTTTGTGGACCGGGGCGAGACCAAAAATGACGCGCCCCGGTCAACCGATAGTTCTAAATGGCTTATCGAATGCCCTGCGCCGAAAGCTCGATAACCTGACCGGCTTTTTCACCGGTAATCAGGTTCGGACCAGACGGAACGTTGCCGCCCGGAATAAGCCCGTACTGCGCGTTCAAGGAAAGGAACGTTACTGGCAGGTACCCCTGAAGGAACTGCTGCTGGTCGATTGCGAATGCTGCATCGCCGGCAACAACCGATTCAAGGAAGCTTGCCGAAAGATCGAAGGTAGCAACATTGACCGTATCGCTGCGACCAACAGCTTTGACAGCGGCCACCGCCGGTTCGCCTGCAGTGCCGGCACCAAGCGCCATAACAGTGTCAACGTCTTCGTTTGCTTCGAGTGCTGCGCGGACTTTACTTTCGATCTCGGTCGGGTCATTGGTGGTCGGAAGAACAGTGACTTCACCGCCAAAACCTTCGGCAAAGCCGGCACACCGCTGATCAAGTGATACGTTGCCGACTTCTTGGTTCACACAGATACCGTTTGAACCACCCATCGCAGCAAGTTTTTCGCCTGCGACCTTGCCGGCTGTGAATTCATCCTGACCGACATGCAAAAGCGCGCCGAGCTGTTTGGAAACATCAGAACCCGCATTCATGGAAATCACCGGGATGCCAGCCTGAACCGCACGTTCGATCGACGGGCCAAGCGCATCCGCATCCGGAATGGAAATAACGAGCCCATCGGGCTCCTGGTTGACAGCTGCATCAATCAACTGGCTCATCGCAACCATGTCAAAGGTCTCCGGCGAGCGATACTCAACATTGGCACCAGTATCGGCGGCGGCTTTCTCGACGCCGTTCTTGACCACAGACCAGAACGGATCGTTGGCCTGACCATGTGCAACAACGACAATATCAGTAGCCATTGCTGGCACTGCAGCCAGCATCGTGACGGCAGCAACAAGGCCGCCTGCGAACTTCTTCATGATTTTCCTCCCTACGAGGTTTTGTTGTTTGCGGCGTGATTACCGCCTAAAATCCGGTGTTTTCCACCGAATATCAGTTCGCCAAAGCGCGAAAGCCTCTTACGGACTTTTCAAGTTGTGCTTCGACGATATCCCTGAAACCGGGGCCCTTGTCCGGTGTAAACGGATTGGGACCAGGCGCATTAACTTCAAAAATGACAGGTCCGGCATAAGCGATCTGATCAAGTGATCTGATTTGCGCGGCAAAATCTGTGTGGCCCTCACCAACACCGGCACGGTTGCTGTCTGCAGCGTGATAAAGGCCGATTTTGTCGCCCCCGCGCAGCAATGCGGCAGCCGGATTTTCTTCTTCGATATTCATGTGATAAGCATCAGGCAGAAGCTTGAGGTTTTCAGCACCGACCGCTTCAAGAAAGGCCAGACCTTCCTCAACTGTGCGAACCTGATGGGTTTCATACCGATTGAGGATTTCAAACACGACAGCAAGGCCGCGTTTCTTGGCAAAGTCACAAATCTGGCGCGTGGCATCAATCAACAAGCCATCTTCTTCGTCCTGAGACGTCACCGGCTTGATACGCGTCACCTGTCCATGGCAGGAGATCAGCGGATTTCCAAGTTCCTTTGCCCAATCCATCAAGGCATCATAATAAGCAATTGCTTTGGCGCGGATCGCCGGATCTGGATGTGAAATATCCGCATCACCCGGCGTAACCGAAAAGACGCTTAGGCCTTCATTGGCAAGAATTTCGCGTGCTTTGACTGGGTCAGTACCGGCAACATCGCCAAACAGTTCTACACCATCAAGTCCCGCCTTGCGCATATGCCCTGCCGTAACCGTCAATGGCGCATCGCCGAAAATCCAGGTACAGCATCCAAACTTTCTGTCCATGTTCAGCCTCCCAGAATTTCTGTTTTCACATCGACCGAACGCCCTTCGCGTGCTGATTTCGCGGCCGCTTCTGCCACGGCAAGGGCGTTGATGCCGTCCTCAAGGGTAACCGGGAGGTCGCTGCCCTCCTTGACGGCATCAACGAAGGCAGCCCATTCCTGTCCATAGGCACGGGCATAACGTTCAAGGAAAAAGTACTCTGGCTTGGCTGAAACAGCACCGCTGGTCGTGATTTTCTCGACAGTGTTTTCCAGAACATTCTGCGCTGAAAGCAACCCTTCGGAGCCAAGCAGCTCAACACGCTGGTCATAGCCATAAACAGCGCGGCGGCTATTTTTGATCACAGCCATGCGCCCCCCCGGGAATGTCAGGGTAATGATGGCGGTATCGAGGTCACCTGCCTTGCCGATTTCAGGGTCGACAATGCTTGAACCGCTGGCAGAAACCTTTTCGGGTAACCCGCCAAAAATCCAACAAGCCATGTCAAAATCATGGATCGCCATATCGCGAAAGATCCCGCCCGATACAGCAATATAGCTTACAGGTGGCGGTGCCGGGTCAAAGGAGGTGATCGAGAGCAACTCACCCTGACCAATTTCGCCATTGTCAAACGCACGCTTGAGTGCCGCAAAGTTTGGATCGAAACGACGGTTAAAGCCGATCATGATCGGCTTGTTGTGCGGAGCGCTGGCTTTAAGGCAAGCCTGGGCACGCGCCAGATCAAGATCAACCGGTTTTTCGCAGAGAACCGCCTTGCCCGCAGCCGTTGCTGCTTCGATCAGGTTCGCATGGGTATCGGTAGAGGTTGCAATCAGGACTGCGTCAATTGAACTGTCATTGATGATATCGTCCGTGGACATGGCCTTGATGCCATAAGTCGCAGCAAGCTTTGCCGCAGCATCTTCGAACTTGTCAGATACCGCAACCAATTCACATCCCGAATGGGCAACAATGCTTGCCGCGTGAACCTGACCAATTCGCCCTGCACCAAGCAGACCTACCTTCAACATTCAATTTTCCTTCCCTATCACGATGACCCTATGAGGGCCGTGCTTGGCTTTGTCTGCTGTTGCTTAAACCCGTGAGGTCATCACGTACCGGCAAACAAAGTTTTATCGCCGGACATCTAAGGTGCCCGTTTTGATATTGCCCGCTTCTGAGCTAGGTAGAATTTTTATTCTATTTTATATCAATATCAACAATTATTTTCTATTGCAGAGCAGCATCTCGCCGCGCGCCGATTGCCACAGCCATCGAAATCGCTAGGGAAATCGTCCCTGACAGGGCCCGGAAGGCACCGACATCGACCTCGGAAACAGCAAGAACCTGAGCGTCGATTTTACGCAACGGACTGCTCATGGTGTCGGTTATCGCGACAATTTCGCATCCGACTCCACGTGCATAAGTCGCAAGTTCGATCGTTTCCTGAGAATACGGTGCAAAGGTAATGGCGATAACAACGTCCCCCTTTCGGATGGCGTGACGTGGATTAAGTTTGCCAACGCCGTCGTGCAAAACTGCGGGAATGTCCATTTTCTCGAATGCATATGATAAGTAACTGGCAACCGGAAAGGCCCTCCTGAAACCGGCAATGTGGATCATCGGGGCTGCCGCCAGTATTGCAACGGCATCCTCTAGCACCTCCGGTGAAATGGAAGAGGCCAGGTTTTCAAGCGACAACCGGCCAGCCTCGACAAACTCAGCAAGAAGTGCACTTGGGCTGTCATCTCCGGTGGCACGTAGGTTCTCAAGTCGTGTTGCATAGTCCGGCCATTTTTGGGCGTATGTTTCACGGAAGATTTTTTGCATCTCCGAGAAACCGGAAAAACCCATCAACTGACAAAACCGCATGAAGGCAGAGGGCTGCACACCTGCACTTCTTGAAAGTTCGGCAACAGTTGATACGGCAATACGATCCGTATTTTGCGCAATAAATTCAGCACATTGCCGAAGCCTTTTGGGCAAACCGTCGGACATTTCCGCCAGCCTCTGATTAAATTCTTCGAGGGTTGCGGGGGCTGTTTGCTCAATCATGGCGTCATTGTTCCTAATACATTTGTGCTTGACGTGACATACGTTCCATGATCATCCAATAAATAGAATAAAAATTCCATACTTATGAGGCGTTGATGATGAAATCGCTTGGTATTGGCCTAATTGGCACCGGGTTCATGGGGAAAACACATGCTCTGGCCTTCCGCTCAGCGCGTGCTGTAATGGCAGATTGTCCGCAAACGCACCTTGCTGTTTTATGTGATACCCCCGCCGAGAAGGCAAAGCAGATGGCAGATCAGTTCGGATTTGCCAGAAGTACGGCCGACTGGACATCACTGGTTACTGACCCCGACGTTGATATCGTCTCGATCACAACGCCAAACACACTTCATTTCGACATGGCAATTGCCGCAATCAATGCAGGTAAACATGTTTATTGCGAAAAGCCGCTGGCACTAACGCTTGAGCAGGCACGCGAAATGCGTGATGCCGCCAGTAACGCCGGTGTCAAAACCATGGTCGGGTACAACTACATCAAGAACCCGACGTTTATGCATGCGTGCCGCCTTGTCCAAGCTGGCGAGATTGGCGACATCGTCCATTTCCGCGGTTGGGTTGACGAGGATTATCAAGCTGATCCAGACCTTCCCTGGACCTGGCGAGCAAAACTTTCTGATGCAGGTCTTGGCGCATTGGGCGATCTGGGATGTCACCTTGTCTCAATGGCATATGGCCTTACAGGCCCTATCGAAAGTTTGATCGCCGATATGCAAACCATTCACACCACACGCCCGCTTCCTGATGGAACCGGGCGGGCCAAGGTTGAAAACGAAGACACAGCATCTGCACTGGTCAGGTTCGCCAACGGCGCGCACGGAAGCCTGTCGACATCACGTTCGGCCTGGGGGCGCAAAAACCGGCTTGCTTGGGAAGTCCACGGGACCAAGGGGATGATCTGCTTTGATCAGGAGCGTATGAATGAATTGCACCTATATCGCAATACAGGTGACAAGGCACAACAAGGCTTCACCACAATCCTCGCCGGGCCGGTCCACCCGCCCTATGGCGAATTCTGTCCGGCACCGGGACATCAGCTTGGCTTTAACGACCTAAAAGTCGTTGAGGCCTCTGCCCTGCTTTGCGCCATTCGGGACGACAGCATCCCATACCCGAGTTTTGAAGATGCCTATGAATTCGAAAAGACAATTCATGCCATCGCCAAGTCTGCGACAGACGGCGAAAGAATATCGCTAGCAGTGACATAATCCACATTATGGGAATTCCGGCGGCCAAGATATCGGATTAGTTTCGAGTAGGAAAATTGAGAGCGATGGAGCAGTGACTAAGCTTTGTAAACCCTGCCCCACTCTGACGTGCCACAAAAGCGTACAATTCTATTTGGGCAGATTATTTCGGTATCTGCCCAAATAGTCATAGTCCGACGGAAGTAACTGCAAAGCTAGATATCAAAGTTAGTCGGAAGGACGATCATGTCGCGGATGGTCACGGTGCGCGGGCGCGACAGCATATAGATCACGGCATCTGAAACCTCCGCAGGATCAAGAAGTGCGCCGTTTTCCTTGGCCTTGCGCAAGTTTTCTTCCGGCCAGTCCGCCAGCAGGGCTGAGACGACAGGTCCCGGTGAAACTTGGGCCACGCGAATACCATGCTTATTCAATTGACGGCGCATGGTTTGAACAAAGCAGGTTATCGCCCATTTTGACCCGGAGTAGACCGGCTCCCAATGAATGGGCATATGTCCAGCAACCGATGCGGTGACGATGATATCGCCAACCCCGCGTTCCTGCATATGCGGGATCACGTCACGGACGTTCTTCATCACTGCATTGACGTTCAAATTCAGCATTCGGTCAATGGTCGCGGTATCGGTTTCAGTCAAATCGCCACCGATATAAGAACCTGCATTGCAATGCAAAATGTCGACGTGATCGACCTTTTGCAGGATTTCTGGAACCATCGCCGCACAGCTATCTGCATCAAGCAAATTGGTATGTTGGGCAATCGCATTTGGTCCAAGTTCCACTGTTAATTTCGCCAGCGCATCCTTGTTATAATCGACCATTATGACCTTTGCGCCTGCATCAAGCAGCGCACGTGTAGTCGCAAGGCCGATACCAGACGCCGCACCTGTTACAGCAGCAATCTTGCCCGCTAGTGATTGAGCCATAATTTATCTCCGAAAGAATAAGGATTTGAATTGGGATCAGACAGCGAGAAAACCGCCATCGACAGGAAGAACCGCGCCACTGACGAAGGACGCATCATCATCAAGCAACATGACGATAGACCGCGCGACTTCTTCGACCTCGGCAAAGCGACCATGGGGATGACGCACCATCATCGGGTCGCGTTTTGCCGGATCCGACCATGCGGCGGCAGCGAGTTCCGTCATAGTTACCGTCGGTGCCACCGCATTGACGCGGATGCCATGGGGACCAAGCTCCTTGGCCATCACACGCGTCGCGCCTTCCAGCCCGGCCTTTGATGCGGCGTAGCACATGTGGTCGACAAAACCGCGATGCCCGGCAATAGAAGTGACATTAACAATGGCACCGCCACCGCCCGCAGCAACACGCGCACGGGCAAATTCCTGCGCACAGACAAGGGCAGCACGCAGGTTGATGCCCATAACGGTTTCATACCCTTCATCGGTCATTTCAAGCACGCTCTCAAGGACATTGGTCCCCGCGCAATTGATCAAATAATCTGCCGGGCCAGCCGATTTCATGGCCTCACGTGCGGCCGCACTATCGGCCAGGTCAACACGAATACCCGTTGCGCCGACGTCGCTCGCCAACGCATCAAGATCGGCTTGCGTCCTCGCCATGGCTATAACCGAGGCACCGCGTTCGGCCATCGTCATGGCACATACACGCCCGATCCCCTTGCCAGCCCCGGTGATGATGACTTTCTTTCCTGCAAATGTAGCTGTCATAATTCAACGCTTTCCCTGATTTTAAAGCGCGCGCTGGCTTGTTTTTTTGACGGTATGTCGTTGCCTTGTCGCGTGCGCGCAGATGGTTATTTCATGGCTTCGAGTAAGAGTTCCGCTGTCAGGTCATCGGTCACAAGTGTATCGACCAGACCGCGCTTGATCGCCGCCTTGATGATCGGAACCTTATGCTTTCCCGCAGCAGTCAGGATCTTGTTGGGGATGTCTGCCAGCGCGTTCAGGTTGACGCCAACGGTGCGTGCATTGAGCGGATGTTCAATCTCGTTCCCCTCCGCATCAAGGAAGCGACCCAGCACATCACCAACAGCCCCGGCATCGCGCAATTCCTGCATTGTCACGTCACGCGGCAAGCCGTATTTGACCATAAAGGACAGCTCCGAAACGTCGCCGACGACCAGTAAGGCCGCATCTGCCGACATACATCGCTCAATGTGCGAGGCATAGATTTCCTGACTAAGGAAGACGTCCTTGTCGACATCTTCGGGCAGATAAATCGGTGCCACCAGATGGGAATAATTGGCATCAAACCGTTCGGCAAAACCTGACGCGATGCTAAAGGCGTTAAAGGATGACCCAGCCGATGTTCCCCCCATTAGCGCCAGGATTTCAAGCTCCGGCATGGAATGCAGCGGCAAACGTTCCATCGCGCGCTGTAACGTTACCCCCCATGACACACCAATGCGTTTCCATGGCTCATTCTTCAGCTTTGTCGAAAGATAATGCGCCAAGGCCGCCCCTACCGGAGCGTGATAATCGTAGCTGGCTTGATCCACCGGCACCACAAGTGCCTTACCGACACCGGCCAGCTCGAGACGTTGTTGTGCTTCAAGACGGGTAACAAAAGGTGACTCGATCTGAATTTTAACAATGCCGAGCGATTTTGCCTTCTGGATCGCCTGATTAACCCGAAGGCGCGTCACCTTCATGGCGCGGGCGACTTCAGCTTGTGTCTGGCCGTTTACATAGTAACGCCAACAAACCTCGGTTACGAAACCTTCCCCATCCTCGAGCGGTTCTCTTGGCATGCTCTGCTTCCTCTCATAGCGCCGCAAATTGCGGCAGCGCGTTCGTTATTATTGGAAACTAACAAATGTAATTTACGAATTACAAATGAAAATTTTCACTTGCATGAAGTATAATACATATGCATTCTTCCTGCGACTGGAATCGCGATTCCAAAGCAACGCAAGATTGCTGATTGCGGTATCCCATCATTCCAACGGGAGGAATAACCAATGAACTTTGCACTCAAAGTGGGCGTGTCAGCCTTGGCGATGGCCGTCGCATCCAGCGCGGCATATGCCGATGATGCTTTCTGGAAAGAAGCCGCCAAGCCCTATCAGGATGTCACCCTGCGTGGCGTAACAGAATCCACTCCGCCTTCGAACTATATCCGTGAAGTCCTTGCACCGGAATTTGAAGAGCTGACCGGAATCCGGGTGGATATCGAAACCACGTCCTGGGACCAGATGTACGACAAGGCTATCAAGGATATGGAAGCTGGTACCGGCATCTATGACATGGTCTTCATCGAACAGGACATCGTCTATTCCTATCTCGCACGTGACTTCCTGACCGACACCACCAAACTTCTGGCCGACAATCCGGACCTGAAGGCACCGACCTATAGCGAAGACAACTTCACCACCTTTGCGGACTATTTCCGGGGTGAAAACGGTGATCTTTACGGCGTCCCGATGGAAGCCTTCATCAAGATCTATCTCTATCGCACCGATCTGTTCAATGACGCCGAAATCAAGGCGGCCTTCAAGGAACAGACCGGCCGTGACCTTGTCCCGGCAACCACCCATGCCCAATATGCCGAAATCGCACAGTTCTTCACCAAATGGGGCGAAGATCACGAGATGGACCTGTGGGGAACCACCGCGCAGGCGCATACCGGTCACCCGGCATCATGGTACGAGTTCTTTGAATCCATCGCACCGACCTTCGGCGTCTACAATTGGGGCATCGACGCCGATAACAATTACGCTGCATCGGTTGCCAATGGCGGCGCAATGAACAGTGACGAAGCCAAGGAAGCGATGAAATGGTGGCTGAGCATGCGTGATATCGCCCCACCTGAAAGTAATGCATCCACCTGGACGGAAGTCGGCACCACCTTTGGCGCCGGTCGCGTAGCTCAAGGTCTGGTTTACGGTGAAAATGCCGGCTGGATCGCAGCGGATGAAACCAAGTCACTCGTCGTTGGCAATGTCGGTGTTGCCCTGCCACCGCTTCAGGATGGCATCATGGAAGAAGTCGAAGGTGGCGTGGGCTATATCGGCTATTACGATGGCGGTGCATTCGGCATTCCATCCACTTCGAAAAGCCAAGAAGCCGCGATGCTGTTCCTGCAATATATCGGTCAGGACGAAGTCCAGCCTGACTGGGCTGTTGCGGCACCGCGTGTGACCAACAAAACCACCTATGACGCCCCCAAAGTTCAGGCAATGAATGAGGAGCTTGGTGGCTATTACGACCTGCTGCGTGACAAGGGATACCTGTTTGCCGGTGCTCCGGCATATCCGTTCCATGCCCAGGTTCGCGAAGCCACGGCCCCGATCCTGTACCAGATCCTCACCGGTGATCTTGGCCCGGAAGAAGGGCTTGATCAGATGGCAGCCAAGGCTGAGTCCGAACTGACCGACCTTGGTTATCGCAAATAGGTCTGTTTCCTGAGAACATCCGTCGTGGTCGCTGCTCTTTAACCGGGCAGTGACCACGAAGCGGCTTGGCCTTTTTCGGACCATGACCGTCTGACTGTATCCTTTTCCAGGGAGTAGACGATGCAATCCAACAAACTCGGTTGGATCCTCCTGGCCCCGACGCTGGTGATCCTTTTCTTCTTCGGTGTTTTGCCGTTTCTGTATGTCGTTTTTGTCTCGTTCCACCAATGGAACCCTTTTGCGGCATCACCCGAGATGATCTTTAACGGGGCGGAGAATTTTCGCCGCATTGTCTTCGATGACGCCTTCCTCAATTCCCTTGGGGTAACGGTGGCGTTTGTTGTCTTTGCCGTGCTATCCGAACTGATCATCGGGTATCTTTTGGCACAAGCCTTCATGAAGGAATTCCCCGGAAAATCCATCTTCCGCACCATTCACACCCTGCCGCTCATCATGGCACCGATCATTGTCGGATCGGTATGGAAGCTGATGACCACGCCCTCGATTGGCATCATTCCGCACTATCTTGATGAGTGGTTCGGCATCACGATGAATATCGGCACATCGGCCCCGGCTGCCTTTATGACGATTGTCATCATGGACATCTGGCACTGGACGCCACTTGTTACGCTGACCTTGATCGCAGCCCTTGTATCCTTGCCGCGCGACCCCTTTGAACAAGCCCAGATTGATGGCGCAAACAAGGTGCAGACTTTCTGGCACATTACGCTTCCGATGATCATACCGGCAGTAGTAGCAACCGTCTTTATCCGTTTGATGGATGCCCTGCGTACAGTCGATGAAGTCTGGATGCTGACCGGGGGAGGACCTGGTTCATCGACCCGTTTCCTTGGTGTGCACATCTTCAAGGAAGTGTTCCCAAAAACCAATTACGGCTACGGGTCGACCATTTCCGTGATCGTGCTTTACCTGACCATCGTGGTCTGCTGGCTGCTTTATGTCAGCATGCTGGCCCCGCGCAAGAACCGGAAGGGATAACACCATGAAAAAGCGTAACCCGTTCCTCACGACACTCTTCTGGATTTTCATCAGTCTACTGACTCTGTTCCCGATCTACTGGTTGTTTGTTATTTCGGTCAAACCGGCTGTACAGCTTTTCAGCACCCCGGACCTGATCGTAAACAACCCCTATTGGGGCAATTATACTGAAGTACTCGGCAACCGGTTGCTGCGCAGCTACATGGTCAATTCACTTGTAATTTCGACCGGTAATGCTGTGCTCTGCACCGTGCTTGGCTTCTTTACCTGTTATGCATTGTCGCGCTTTCAGTTCCGCGGCAAGGAATCGATCTTTTTCTGGACGATTACCAACCGCATGGCACCGCCGGCGGTGTTCCTGTTGCCCTTGTTCCTGCTGATGACGCAGGTGTATCGCGTCGGGGACTTCACCTTGCTTGATACCCGCATCGGCATGATTTTGGTCTATTGCACCTTTAACCTGCCCTTTGCGATCTGGACCCTTCGCCCGACGATTGATGCCATCCCGCGTGAGCTTGATGAAGCCGCCTATGTCGATGGCGCCAGCCCTTGGAAAGTCATTACCGAAGTCGTCTTCCCTCTGTGCCGACCGGGACTGGCGGTGACCCTTATCCTGACCTGGGTGTTTGCCTGGAACGAATATCTTCTGGCCGCAACACTCACCAACTTCGAGGCCCGCACGCTGACCACCGGTCTTTCGGAATATGTCACCACCACGGGGACTGAGTGGGGAATCATGGCGACCATTTCGGTCTTTACCCTGATCCCGGCTTTGATCGTGTTTGGACTGGTGCAGAAACACATTGTCGCAGGCCTGACCTTTGGCGCGGTGAAAGGATAACACCATGACCGAACAAAACGCGACGCAGCACGACACCGCACCTCTGAGCGAGGAAGAAAACGAAAAGAAACCAATCGCGACGCAAGAAAGCCAAGGCTTTTTGCCGATTGAAACCAACGCCTTTGATCGTTGCTTCATTTCAGTCGTGATCTGGGTAGCGATGTCGCTTTTCTGGTTCCGCTTTATTGAACCGATGGGACTGTCGATATGGATTTCAAACGTCATTGCCCTTGCGATTGCCATCCACATTGTCAGGAAAGGATAAGTCATGAAATCCCTGGTTCTTGAAAAAAAAGATGACATAACCCTGCGTGACTTTCCTGCCATTGACCGCGTGGAAGAACTCCTTGGTCCGCATGATGTTCGCATCAAAATGCACACTGTCGGCATCTGTGGCTCCGATGTGCATTACTATACCCATGGCCGCATCGGCCCGTTTGTTGTCAGAGAGCCGATGATTTTGGGTCACGAGGCATCCGGCTCAGTCATCGAAATCGGAAGCGAGGTCACAACCCTCTCGATTGGGGATCGCGTCTGCATGGAGCCAGGCGTGCCCAACCCCAACAGCAAGGCCACCCGTCTTGGCATGTATAATGTCGATCCGGCAGTACGGTTCTGGGCCACCCCGCCAGTGCATGGAATTTTGCGACCAACCTGTATCCATCCCGAAGCATTCACCTTCAAACTGCCCGACAATGTTTCATTTGCCGAGGCCGCCATGGTTGAACCGCTCGCTGTCGGTGTCCATGCTGCAACCAAGGCCAAGATAAAGCCCGGTGACATTGCCCTTGTTATTGGTGCTGGCCCGATCGGACTTGTCACCGCACTTTCTGCCCTTGCTGGCGGATGTGCGCAGGTCTATGTCGCAGACCTTGCGGAAAAGAAACTCGAAATTGCAGCATCACTCAGCACGGCAATCACCCCGATTGACGTCAAGTCCCAAGACATTACCGAAATCGTCAAACGCGAAACCGATGGCTGGGGGGCGGATGTCGTCTTTGAAGCTACCGGCTCACCAAAGGCAGCAGCAGGTGTGTTTGAACCGCTCTGCCCGGGTGGATGTGTTGTGATGATTGGCGGGCAGCCCGATCCAATCAGCTATGACGCAGGTGCAGCAATGATCCGCGAAGCCCGGGTCGAGAACATTTTCCGTTATGCGAATGTCTTTCCGCGCTGTGTTGCCATGCTGAGCTCCGGTGCGATCAACGTCAAACCACTTATTACCAGAACATTCACATTCGAAGACAGCGTGCGCGCATTCGATATCGCAGCATCCGCCCCACCAGCGGACGTCAAAATCCAGATCGAACTGCCGCAATAGGGAGAAGCCGTATGGCCGACGTAAAAATAGAAAATGTAATCAAGCGCTACGCCAATATTCAGGTGATGCATGGTGTGGATGTCGACATCAAGGACGGCGAATTTGTCGTTCTCGTCGGACCATCCGGTTGCGGAAAGTCCACCCTTTTACGCATGCTGGCCGGGCTTGAGGAAATTACTGACGGCACCATTTCGATTGGTGGACGCGTTGTGAACGATGTGATCCCCAAGGATCGCGATATTGCGATGGTGTTCCAAAGCTACGCACTTTATCCACACAAAACGGTTTATGAGAATATCGGCTTCCCGCTCAAGATGGCCAAGCAGCCGGAAAGCGAGATCAAGAAAAAGGTCACCGATGCCGCCGAGATTCTTGACCTTGCTCATCTTCTTGACCGCTATCCTAAACAGCTTTCCGGTGGTCAACGTCAACGTGTTGCAATGGGGCGTGCGATTGTCCGCGACCCACAGGTCTTCTTGTTTGACGAGCCGCTTTCAAACCTTGATGCCAAACTCCGCGTCACCATGCGCGTTGAGATCAAGGAACTCCATCAACGTCTTGGTACAACGATTGTCTATGTTACCCACGATCAGATCGAAGCCATGACCATGGCCGACAAGATCGTTGTCATGCGCGATGGTCGGGTCGAACAGATCGGAACGCCTCTTGATCTCTATGATTACCCGACCAACGTATTTGTTGCCGGTTTCATTGGGTCACCATCAATGAACTTTGTCCACGGCAAGATCGGCGAGACTGATGGCAAGAAGTACTTTGAATCAGATAACGGCTTAATCCTGCCTATCCCCGAAACCAGTGCCGAAGTCGGTCAGGATGTCACCTATGGCATTCGCCCAGAGCATGTCGATATCGGCGATGCCGGCATTGCGATGAAGGTCGTCGTGGTCGAACCAACCGGATCGGAAACCCAGATTGTTGCAAAATCCAACGGCGATCTGATTGATGCCCTCGTCAAACAGCGTATCGCTGCCGGTCCCGGCTCCGAACTTTATTACGTGATTGACCCGGCCAACGTGCATCTGTTCGATCGCAATACCGAACAACGGATCTAGGGGCCGATAATGGATTTACCTGCTGCAGTCATTTTTGACCTTGATGGTTGTCTGGTCGACAGCGAGCCGCTGTCGCTTGAGGTTATTGCGACCGAAATGCAGTACCTTGGCATTGATGATGTCACCATCAATTATGTCCGCGACCGGTTTCTGGGCGTCTCAATCCAGGACATCTGCAGGCATGTTTCCAAACGGCTTGGCAAAGCTTGCCCTGATGATTTCACCGATCGCGTCGAGACCCGTCTGCTTGGCGAATACGAAACCCGGCTTCGGCAAATTTCTGGTGCCGAAATGCTACTGCGCCGCCTGATGGGAGCCGGTGTAAAATTTGCCCTGGCGACAGGAAGTTCTTTACGTCGCATGCGGGCCACACTTGAGATTTCTGGTTTGGCCCCGCACTTTGAATACACAGCCTATAGTGCCGATCAGGTTGCCAATGGCAAACCTGCTCCGGACCTATTCCTTTTGGCTGCCGGGGGCATCTCTGCCCCGCCAGAAAAATGCATCGTAATTGAAGATTCACCGCATGGTGTCAGAGGTGCACGGGCGGCCGGGATGACTGCACTGGGTTTTGTCGGCGGGACGCACCTGCATGACATTCGTGCTGATCAGGAGCAAGTACTTCATGATGCCGGGGCAACGGAAATATTTGAAAGTCTTCAGGAAATAGGAGACAAAATTCTGCTCAACCATAAGTAAGGTCATGCTATGACGTCACCACCAACAACGCGTTACTGGCTTCGATTTCCGCAAAAAAGGCTTTGGAATGACTTTTCTTGGTATTGACCTTGGAACCTCTGGCGTCCGTTTGCTGCTGATCAATGAAGACGGCCAACCAATCGGGGCAACCGAACGCGCCTACCATGCTGCTCATCCGCATCCGGGATGGTCGGAACAAAATCCGGCTGACTGGATCGCGGCCCTTGAAGAAGCCATCACCGAACTGCGCGACCAACATCCGCAATTCTCGGCACTTCGCGGCATCGGCGTGGCTGGCCATATGCATGGTGCGACGCTTATTGACTACGCGGGCCGCCCGTTGCGCCCCTGCATTCTGTGGAACGATACACGCTCCCATGCCCAAGCCGCCCGTCTGGATGCCAAGGATCACGTGCGCGCCATTTCCGGCAATATTGTTTTCCCGGGCTTTACAGCCCCAAAACTGGAATGGGTGCGCGAAAACGAACCCGAAGTTTTCACAAAAATCGCCAAGGTCTTGCTACCGGCTGCATACCTCAATTTCTATCTGACCGGGGACTATGTCGCCGACATGTCTGACAGTGCTGGCACATCATGGCTTGATGTCGGGAATCGCAGATGGTCTGACACATTACTCGAGGCTGGAAATATGCGCCCAGATCAAATGCCACGCCTCGTCGAGGGCACCGAAGAAGCCGGTCGACTGCGTCCCGCCCTTCTTGATAAATGGGGATTGAGCGGACCAGTATCAGTTGCAGGAGGGGCTGGCGACAATGCAGCAGCGGCTTGCGGAATTGGTGCGCAGGATGAAGGACAGGGTTTTGTCTCGCTCGGAACCTCGGGTGTGTTGCTTTCTGCACGTGACGGCTATCACCCAGCTCCGAAAACGGCCCTTCACACCTTCTGCCATGCCATTCCCGGCCGTTGGTATCAGATGGGTGTAATGCTCTCAGCAACTGACAGCCTCAACTGGCTGGCACGCATCACCGGCCAAAACCCGATTGAACTTACAGCTGAACTGGATGGCACACTGCGAAAGCCGGGCTCCGTAAGGTATCTGCCTTATCTTTCGGGTGAACGCACCCCGCACAATGATGCGGAAATCCGAGGCAGCTTCACTGGCCTGGCGACCGACACTAGCCGCGCAGACCTGACGCGTGCGGTGCTTGAGGGTGTTGCCTTTGGGTTGCTCGACAGTTTCGAGGCGCTTGTCGCAACCGATGCAAAACTTAATCAATTGATCGCCATTGGCGGCGGATCGGCGTCGCGCTACTGGATCGAATTGATCGCAACCGCCCTTGGCGTCCCCCTGTCACTACCTAAAAGCGGCGAATTCGGTGCTGCCCTTGGTGCGGCACGTCTTGGTATGACCGCAGCGACTGGCACCACGTCAGACAGTATCATGACCATCCCTGAAACACGCGAAACCATCGAACCCAATCAAGCACTTCGTTCTGCATTTGACGAAGCGTATCAAGGCTTCCGCGCCGCCTACCCGGCCATCAAAGCCTGCCAGTAACTGTTTTTACTAAGGAAAATGGCGACCCCTGCAGGACTCGAAC
Organism: Thalassospira australica; assembly: GCF_000763295.1. GTDB lineage: Bacteria > Pseudomonadota > Alphaproteobacteria > Rhodospirillales > Thalassospiraceae > Thalassospira > Thalassospira australica. Next base: position 38,799 of record NZ_JRJE01000025.1, read on the forward strand.
CAGCAACCTAAAGATAAAAATTCCGTGCCTTTTCCTTTAAAATCAACGCCCGTTAGTCACTGTTCTTGCTTTACCCACAGCTATATAAATCAAATAGTTACACGTTAAGCGTCCAACCATTTTTTAAGGCAAAGATCATAACCTGAACAGATCGCGACTGCCGCAATCAAGGTGTATTGACGTTGTACCTCTGATCCACGGTACAGACTTCGGCGGCTTACTGGCTGACAAAGCATTCGACTTCAACTGGATAATAGATAAACTCATTAAACGCGGTGCCATGATCTATGCTGTCGCTGCAATCATCAATGGACGTTGAT
>NZ_JRJE01000026.1 GCF_000763295.1 Thalassospira australica
AAACAGATACACCCACTGACGCGGGGTGGAGCAGTCCGGTAGCTCGTCAGGCTCATAACCTGAAGGTCAGAGGTTCAAATCCTCTCCCCGCAACCAAAACAACAAACCCCGCCAAATGGCGGGGTTTTGTCGTTTTAGTCTTGGGAAAAGGACTTGAACCTCTGATCTTCCTGCGTTCTGGGCCTGTGCTCATAAACTGCAGAGGGCACGCCGCATACCGGCATGACCTTGCCTGACCTTTCTGCTTATTTGCGAAGTATTTTTTACCCGTCACTTTGCCTTGGAATTCTGATCCCTCGTTCAGGATGGAATGATGCACAGGTTGCAATTGTACGTTCAAAAACATTTCCAAAATTAGGCGCAAGTTTTGCGCCGAGATATCGCATGAAGTCTTTTGAAAAATACGTCGCGTTCTCTTGACGTTTTGCCCATTTCCAAGCACGTCCAGCTGCACGCTGAAACATCTTGGTGCGCACTGTTGAATCCATGTCCGGATGGTCAAGGATGAAATAGGCAAGTGCTGCGTTAAGGTCGTGAAGGCATTGGCTTCCTTCACCCATCTGAGACGCACGGTTTTCTGGATTTTCGATTGTAGGACACCAATTCAGAATGCTTGGAACAAGAACAAAATCGGTGAGGTGTGCCAGCCGAAGGGCAAAAGAGTAGTCCTGTACAAAAATTCGTGGATCACAAGCGCCTGCTGAACGAACAGTGTCGGTTCTTGCCAACACGCAAGTAAGATTAAAAAATGCCATTTTGAGAGCACGTTCAATCGGGTTCTTCAGAAGGCTTGGCACATCGTCTGACAGCGGAAGGTCTGGCGCTGTCATCTTGTCTGAATTGGCAGGAACCACTTCTCCCAAGCTCCAGGCAAGGCCAACGTCAAACTGTTCAAGGGCTTTGTAAAGTTCAATGGTTGCACGGGGGTGCAAAATATCATCCCCATCGCAAAACTTGATGAATGGTTTGGTGACAGCATCAATGGCTACATTGGTTGCGAGTGCTGGCCCAGCATTTTTTTGGGATATGATTTTGACGTTTTCGTGCCCTCGCGCGCAATCTTGTAGAATGGCAAGGCTATCGTCTGTCGATCCGTCATCTACAAAAATGTATTCGCAATCACCAAGATCTTTTTGGGCAAATATGGCCTGCGTTACGTTCGGGATGAAGTCGGCTTTGTTGTAGAACGTTGCGACGAAACTGACGTCAGGCATTTGAACCCTATTCTTCTAAAAAGACTGGAAACTGAAGGTTTCTGTTGTTTGATCAGGCTCGAAATCAATCGTTGAACCTAGGATGGGTAAGTGCTTTATCAATCAGATGCAAGAATAAGCACGAAATTGGCGAGAGTAAAGTTGAGTGCAACGTTACGTAAGGACCGAGCACATCAGGTGTAAACAAGCAGAGTCTTCGAACCGCCAATTATCTCGGATACTGGGGTGCAAGCTAGGCGTATTTTTCCCAGTTTCCCAAAATGCATTCCTAACACATCCCTCCGCCAAGTGCGTTATAAATGCGGTAGGCGGGGTTCAGAACGAAGTTACGACTCTTATTGTTTTGCTCCGTGGGGGCGAGCGACTGCTGCTGATCATGGCAGTGGTGCTGAGTTTGTATTTCGGCATCGTTGATGCACAAAGCGCCAGCTTTGTTTAAATTTTGGTCGGGTTGGAACCGGTGTTTTCTTCGCCCTGTTTGGCACAGTGACATCGCTGATTTTGACCAATGCGGAACTGTCGTTTCAGGTGCCGTAAAGCTGGGATTAGGACTTATTCAAATCAGACTAAGAGGCCGTCACCCTAAGTCATTCTTTGGTTCGAGTGGTCAAATACATCGGTCCGCCCTTGTGTCTTGGGAAGCCATAGCCGTTGACCATAACGACATCGATGGCATCCGGGCTGTTAGCTATGCCCTCTGACAGGATTTTTTTGCCTTCGTCACGCATGGCGGTGAGGATGGTGTCGATGATCTCTTCGTTTGTGAAATCGCGCCGCGTGATTCCCTTCTTAGCGGACTCTGCGATGACGAGTGCGTCAACATCCGGGTCCGGGTAGGCTTTGCCGTTCTCGTCGTAACGATACCAACCAAGACCGTTCTTCTTGCCAAAACGTTCCATCTCGCACAGGTAATCGCCAAGGGCGACATAGCGTTCTGATGGATCGCGAAATGGCGCGAGACGTTTGCGGGTTGCCCATGAAATTTCAAGCCCGGCCATATCCTGCATGGCAAACAGCCCCATCGGGAAACCGAATTCAACCATGCCGGCATCAATTTGATGAGGCAAGGCACCGTCTTCGAGCATGTATTCACAATGCTTGCGGTAGGCTGACATGATGCGGTTGCCAATGAACCCGTCGCACACTCCACAAGGCACAGCAATCTTGCCCAGCGCACGGCCAAAGGCAAAGGCCGTTGCGAGGCTTTGTGCATTGGCTTTGTCGGTTCGCACCACTTCAAGCAGCTTCATGATATGGGCAGGCGAGAAGAAATGCAGGCCGATGACGCGTGCGGGGTTAATGCATTTCGCCGCAATTTCGTTGATATCAAGATAGGATGTGTTGGATGCAAGAACAGCATCGGCTTTGCAATGCAGGGAAAGCTTGCCAAACACATCGTGTTTTACAGCCATATCTTCAAAGACGGCCTCAACAACGATATCGGCATCGCCCAGTTTCGCATAGTCCGTGCTGGTGGCAAAGGATGCCAGGCGTTCATCATAGCGGTCCTGCGTGATCATCCCGCGTTTGAGGCTTCCTGCCAGATGTTTTTCAACAGTTACACGTCCCTTTTCACAGGCAGCCTCATCGCGTTCGATCATGGTGACTTTAAAGCCAGCCAGAAGGGATGCCGTTGCAATACCTGCCCCCATGATGCCGCCGCCGATCACGCCAACCTCATGGATGGCGTTTGGTTTGACCCCATCAAGTTCGGGTAGCTTGGTAACGGCGCGCTCGGCAAAGAAAATATGGCGTAGCGCCTTTGATTGTTCGCTATCGCGCAGTTCGACAAACTGTTCACGTTCAAATAAAAGGCCGCTTTCGGAGCCTTTTTCGATCCCTGTACGAATAGAGAAAAGTGCCGTGACCGGCGCGATCTGACCACGGGCCTTCTTTGTCGTAGCAGCGATTATGTCGTCCCATTGTGCTTCTGACAGGGCGCTTTGCGGTGCGCGCTGCAAAAGGGATTCTGGTTTTGGATGATGAACAATGGTTTGAGCAAAGTCCATGGCAGCATCGCGCAAGGCTCCATGGGCAATTGCATTGATGAGGCCCAAGTCATTGGCTTTGGTTGCTGTGATCGGCTTGCCGCTGGTGATCATGGAAATTGCATCACTTGTGGCGATCAATCGCGGCAGGCGAATGGTGCCGCCGGCGCCGGGGATCAAACCCAGATTGACTTCCGGCAATCCCAATTTGGCCGATACATCGGCAATCCGGTAATGACACCCCAAGGCGACCTCAAGTCCGCCGCCAAGCGCATGACCATGGATGGCGGCAATGACCGGCACGCGTGCGGACTCGAGCCGTATGATCACATCAGGAAGAATCGGATCTTTGGGCGGCAGGCCAAATTCACCGACATCTGCACCGGCGATAAAGGTTTTGCCATCACAGATCAGAATGGCCGCCTTTATGGCCTTGTTTGCATCTATTTGGTCAAGGGCATCGACAATGCCGGCGCGCACCGAATGACTGGTGGCATTGATGGGCGGATTGTTGATGGTAATGACTGCAATCGTATTTTCGATGGTCAGCGTGACGGTGGACATTTTACACATCCTCCGCCGTGATGGGGCTGAGCAGACAGGCTGTCAGATCGGAGTCGGTGTCTGCCAGATCGGAAATCACATCGAAATGATGTTTATCTGGGGCATGAACCACACGCGTACTTGCGCCAAGTCCGGTCCAGATGTTGGCAAGAAGATCGTTTTGGCGCACAAATTCCGGGCGTTCATCCGCCCCAACCCAACAGGTGATCGAACAGGGCAGGGCAGGAGCCAGAAGGGCGGCACTTTCCGCATGGGCCTCTGTGGCGTTCAAACCAAGCACGTCATTCATTGATGTGTTCAGAAGCGGGCGAAGATCATGCAGTCCGCTGATTGAAACAGTATTTTTCACGCGTGCCAGAACGGCAAGAGGCAGCGGAGAGGTGTTGCTGATCATCCGCGTAACCAAATGCCCACCTGCAGAATGCCCGGTCAGATGGATCGATCCGGAAACATGTTCTGCGGCGTGCGTGATGGCGGCACCAATTTGATGAGTGATGTCTGACAGCCGTGCATCCGGTGCCAGCGTGTAGCTTGGCATGCAAACTGCCCACCCCTTGCCAACGGGGCCATTGGCAAGGTGCGACCAGCTTGATTTGTCAAACGCCTTCCAATAGCCGCCATGGACAAAAACCACCAAACCTTTGGGCGTGCCATCGGGCAGGAAAAGATCATATTTTTCACGTTCGGCCGGACCGTATGAAATGTCGAGTTTCGCCCGGTTGGCAGCAAGGAGGTCTTTGCGAAACTGGCTGGAAAGCTCTGCCCACATCGCGGGGAAAGAGGCGGCGTCGGCAATGTGGTCGCCGTTGGCGTAAGCATCATCCCAGTCGGTAATCATCTGAATTCTTCCCTGATCTTCGATTATTTGGCCGCACCATCTTCATGTTCAATATGGGGCGCTTGGCGTGTGTGAGGCAAATTCTAGGGAAATTGGCAGATATTTCAAACCCAAAATATTTATGCTTGAAATAAATCAAATCGAGGCGTACCGTTTTATCAGTTTCCCGAAACAACCAAACAAATCAGGAAGGGAAAAGCTGGTGAGAGTAGCTTGTCTGGGTGGCGGTCCTGCGGGACTTTATTTTGCAATATCGATGAAATTGCGCAATCCGGCGCATGAAGTTGTCGTGATTGAACGCAACAAGCCTGATGACACATTTGGCTGGGGCGTTGTGCTGTCTGACGAGACATTGGTTAATCTTGCCGAGAATGACGGCCAGAGTGCTGACGCCATTCGCGCCAATTTTTCCTATTGGGATGATGTTGCGGTTCAGTACCGTGATGAAAAGACGATTTCTACCGGGCACGGGTTCTGCGGTATTGGCCGCAAGAAGCTTTTGGTTCTGCTACAACAGCGCGCCCGCGAATTGGGTGTTGAACTGCGCTTTGAAACAGAAGCCGAAAGTGCAGCGCAATATGCCAGGGAATATGACCTTGTTGTTGCCTGTGATGGTTTGAACTCCAAAACCCGCAGCGAATTTTCCGACAAGTTTCAGCCCGATATCGACACCCGCAAATGCAAATTTGTCTGGTTGGGTACGCATCAGAAATTTGATGACGCCTTTACCTTTATCTTTGAAGAAACCGCCAAAGGGTGGGTTTGGGCGCACGCCTATCAATTTGATGATGACACGGCGACCTTTATCGTCGAATGCACCCAGGAAACCTGGGACGCATATGGCTTTGGCGAGATGACCAAGGAAGAGTCGATCGCGACCTGCGAGGAAATCTTCAAGGACCATCTTGGTGGGCATGATCTGATCAGCAATGCCCATCATATCCGTGGTTCGGCCTGGCTGAGCTTCCCGCGCGTTCTGTGCAATAGCTGGTCGCATGAAAACATCGTTTTGATGGGCGATGCTGCGGCGACCGCGCATTTCTCGATCGGGTCGGGCACCAAGCTTGCGCTTGAAAGTGCGATTGCGCTGGCCAATTATCTGCATTCCGAACCGGATTTGAAATCGGCCTTTGATAAATACGAAGACGAACGCCGCCTTGAAGTTCTGCGTTTGCAGTCCGCTGCGCGCAACTCGATGGAATGGTTCGAAGAGATTGAGCGTTACTTTGATTTCGACCCGGTTCAATTTACCTATTCACTTCTGACCAGATCACAACGGATCAGCCACGAAAACCTGCGTGTGCGCGATGCCAAATGGCTAGAAGGGGCGGAACGCTGGTTCCAGACAAAGGCAGGCTTGCCTGAAAACGCACCCGCGCGTCACCCGATGTTTGTGCCCTATAAGCTGCGCGATATGGACCTTAAAAACCGTATCGTTGTTTCGCCAATGGCCCAGTACAAGGCGGTTGATGGCTGCCCGACCGATTGGCATTTGGTGCATTACGCGGAGCGGGCCAAGGGCGGTGCCGGACTGGTTTATACCGAAATGACCTGTGTGTCGGCCGATGGGCGGATTACGCCGGGATGTCCGGGGCTTTATGACGCGTCTCACGAAGCCGCCTGGAAACGCATTACCGATTTTGTCCACGCAGAAACCGATGCCAAGCTTTGTATGCAAATCGGTCATTCCGGACGCAAGGGTTCGACCCAACTTGGTTGGGATGAAATGGATGCACCGCTGCCCGATGGCAATTGGCCGTTGATGTCGGCCTCGGCCATTGCATGGTCGGACCGAAATGCGGTCCCGAAAGCCATGGCGCGCGAAGACATGGATATGGTCCGTGAACAGTTTGTCGCCTCTGCCAAAATGGCAGAACGGGCAGGCTTTGACATGGTCGAGGTTCATGCAGCGCACGGCTATCTTCTGTCATCCTTCATCAGCCCGGTCAGCAATGTCCGTGATGATGAATATGGCGGATCGCTTGAGAATCGCCTGCGCTATCCGCTTGAGGTCATTGATGCGGTAAGGGCCGTCTGGCCATCCCATAAGCCGATGTCGGTACGTATTTCTGCCAATGACTGGGTCGGGGACGCGGGGATTACGCCCGAAGACGCGGTTGAAATCGCCCGTGTTTTGAAGGCGCATGATGTTGATATTTGCGACGTGTCGGCAGGTCAGACAACGACGGATGCCAAGCCGGTATATGGCCGCATGTTCCAGACGCCGTTCTCTGACCGTATCCGCAATGAGGCGAATATTGCGACCATGGCGGTTGGCAATATCTATGAACCCGATCACGTCAATTCCATTCTGATGGCCGGGCGTGCGGATCTGGTTTGTATGGCCCGTCCGCATCTGGCCAATCCCTATTGGACGCTGCATCAGGCCGCTAACCTTGGCAGTCAGACGCAAAATTGGCCGGCCCCTTATTATGCGGGCCGCGATCAGATGCACCGACTGGCCGAGCGGGCCGAAACCATGACCGGAAAGGTATAAGCCCCATGGCTGATCTTGCCGTCAAAACAGCATTGATTACCGGTGGTGGCTCCGGGGTGGGGGCCGTCATGGCCCGTATGCTGGCCGATGCCGGGGTGAAAGTTGCTGTTTCTGGCCGTCGTGCAGATGTGCTGGCTGAGGTTGCCAATCATGAAAACATTACCGCCATTGTCGCCGATGTGACGGACGAGACATCCGTACGCGACATGTTCACCACCATGGTGGATGTCGTAGGCACCCCTGATCTTGTGATTGCCAATGCGGGAATGGCCGAAAGCGCGCCAGTTGGCAAAACATCGATCGATCTTTGGAGCCGCACGATCGATGTCAATCTGACCGGTACGTTCCTGACGTTCCGCGAAGGATTGGCTGTCATGGACAAGTCCAGATCGGGGCGCCTGATTTCCATTGCCTCGACTGCGGGGCTTAAGGGCTATGCATATGTTTCGGCCTATTGTGCGGCAAAGCATGGCGTCGTTGGCCTGGTCAAGGGAATGGCGGCAGAGCTTGCAAGCAGTGCGATTACGGTAAACGCGGTTTGTCCGGGTTTTATGGAAACACCGATGCTTGAAAAGTCGGTCGAAAACATCGTTGCAAAAACCGGGATGAGCCGGGATGACGCGCGCGCAAGCCTTGCCAAAATCAATCCGCAAAACCGGTTCATTCAGCCTGACGAAGTTGCCAATACCGTGATGTGGCTTTGCAGCGCGAATGCTGCGTCCGTGACGGGACAGACGATTTCCGTTTCGGGAGGGGAAATATGAACATGAACAAGACCGAAGGCCTTCCCGAACAGGCGGGAAATGAAACGTCTGATCTGTCCAAGGCCCGTCTGCGCGCCTGGCTCCAAATCCTTAAGGTATCGCGCAAGATCGAAGGCGAGCTGCGTGAAAAAATGCGTCTTGAGTTCAATACCACCCTGCCACGTTTTGATGTGCTAGCTGCCCTGTATCGCGAACGCGACGGCATGCGCATGAGCGCGCTTTCAAAATCGCTGATGGTGTCGAACGGTAATGTCACCGGCATTGTTGATCGTTTGGTCACAGAGGGTTTGGTGGTTCGGGTGCCAGTTGAAAACGACCGTCGCGCATCAATTGTTCAACTGACCGAAGCCGGTGAAAAAGATTTCGCCGAACGTGCGCTTGTGCATGAAGGCTGGGTGTCGGAACTGTTTTCCGACCTGTCACCTGGAGATGCCGATGCACTGATCCGCATTCTTCGCAACATTTCCCATCATAACGAGGCGCCCCATGACTAAGATGGCCGACATCACGCCAAAACACTTCAACTGGCGCATGGAAGGTGACGTTGCGGTCATTTCGCTTGACCGTCCGGACCGCAAAAACCCGCTGACCTTTGATAGCTATGCGGAGCTGCGCGATACCTTTCGCGATCTGGTTTATGCCGATGATATCAAGGCAGTTGTCTTTGGATCGAATGGGGGCAATTTCTGCTCTGGCGGGGATGTACATGACATCATCGGTCCGCTGATCGACAAGGACATGAAAGGTCTTCTGGAATTCACCCGCATGACCGGTGATCTGGTGAAAGCCATCATTGGCTGTGGCAAGCCGGTGATCGCTGCAGTGGATGGCGTTTGTGTCGGGGCCGGTGCGATCATTGCCATGGCATCTGACTTGCGTCTGGCAACCAGTGCATCGAAAACGGCTTTCTTGTTTACCCGTGTGGGCCTTGCAGGTTGTGACATGGGCGCATGCGCGATCCTGCCGCGCATCATTGGTCAGGGCCGCGCAGCCGAGCTTCTTTATACCGGACGCGCGATGTCGGCCGAAGAGGGCGAACGTTGGGGGTTTTATAACCGTCTGATCGAAGCCGACGCATTGGAAGCCGAGGCCATCACGCTTGCCACCCGCATTTCCAAGGGGCCGAACTTTGGTCACATGATGACCAAAACCATGCTGGCACAGGAATGGAACATGTCGATTGAGCAGGCGATTGAGGCCGAGGCACAGGCACAAGCCATATGCATGCAGACCGAAGATTTCAATCGCGCCTACAAGGCATTTGTTGCCAAGGAAAAACCGGTGTTTGAGGGCGACTGATGGCAGATACATCCTATCTTGATTGGCCGTTTTTCGAAGACCGGCACCGTGAATTGGCCACCCGCCTTGATGCATGGGCGGCAAGCAACCTTGACGGCATTGATCATGATGATGTGGATAGCGCGTGCCGTGATCTGGCGGCGCGTTTGGCCGGTGGTGAGTGGTTGCAATATGCGGCAGTCAACCCACAGGATGCGAACGCAAAACTTGATGTCAGATCGCTGTGCCTGATCCGCGAAACTTTGGCGCGTTATGACGGGTTGGCTGATTTTTCCTTTGCGATGCAGGGGTTGGGGAGTGGCGCAATCTCCTTGTTTGGAACGGAAGCCCACCGGGGGGATTGGCTTCCAAAAGTACGTTCCGGCAAGGCGATTGCCGCCTTTGCACTGACCGAACCGCAATCAGGGTCAGACGTTGCCAATATCGCGCTTGAGGCAAAGCGTGATGGCGACAGTTTTGTCCTGAATGGTGAAAAAACCTGGATTTCCAATGGCGGTATTGCCGATTTCTATTGTGTGTTTGCCCGCACCGGCGAAGCCCCAGGTGCCAAGGGGCTTTCGGCCTTTGTCATTCCGGCAGATACACCGGGATTTGAGATTGCCGAACGCCTGCACACCATTGCGCCCCATCCTCTTGCGCGGTTGAAGTTCTCTGATTGTCGTATACCGGCAAGTGCCTTGCTTGGTAATGGCGGGGACGGCTTTAAAATCGCCATGTCGGTTTTGGATGTGTTCCGGTCCACCGTGGCGGCAGCGGCCCTTGGCTTTGCGCGCCGGGCGCTGGATGAGACCATCAAACGGGTTCAGGAACGCCAACTGTTTGGTGCGCCGTTGTTTGATCTTCAGATGGTGCAGGGGCATGTGGCAGACATGGCACTTGATGTTGATGCATCGGCCCTTCTGGTGTATCGCGCGGCCTGGCTCAAAGACAGCGGAGCACCGCGCGTTAGTCGCGAGGCCGCGATGGCCAAACTTTATTCAACCGATCATGCACAAACCGTCATTGATAAGGCGGTGCAAATTCATGGCGGCGATGGTGTGCGCAGCGGGCACATCGTTGAAACGCTATACCGGGAAATTCGCGCTCTTCGCATCTACGAAGGCGCGTCAGACGTCCAGAAAATAATCATCGCACGGCAAACGCTGGCGTCATAATGGCTCTATCAGGGACTTCACAATGCTCGGACCAACCGCACATACCGATAGCTTCACACGCGACAAGCTCCCGCCGTTCGAAGAATGGCCGGAATTCAATCTTGATGGATTTGAATATCCCGAACACCTGAATGCCGGGGTTGAGCTGACCGACAAGATGGTCGAACAGGGATTTGGCGATAACACCGCCCTGATCGGCAATGGACGCCAACGCACCTATAAGGAACTGGCGGACTGGACCAACCGGATCGCCCATGCGCTGGTTGAAGATTACGGTGTTAAGCCGGGCAACCGTGTCATGATCCGTTCGGCCAACAATCCGGCGATGGTGGCCTGCTGGCTGGCGGCAACCAAGGCCGGGGCGGTTGTGGTCAATACCATGCCGATGCTGCGCGCTGGTGAGTTGGGCCAGATCGTTGATAAGGCCGAAATTGAATTTGCCCTGTGCGACACGCGCCTGATGGATGAAATGGTGGCGTGTGCGAAGGACAGCAAGTTTCTGAAAACGGTGATCGGCTTTGATGGCACGGCCAATCACGACGCGGAGCTTGATCGCATTGCGCTGACCAAATCGGTCAAGTTCGAAGCCGTTAAAACCGGGCGTGATGATGTGGCCTTGCTTGGCTTTACATCGGGTACGACCGGAAGCCCAAAGGCCACCATGCATTTCCACCGCGATCTTTTGATCATTGCCGATGGCTATGCCAAGGAAGTGTTGAACGTAACACCCGATGATGTGTTTGTCGGCTCACCTCCGCTGGCCTTTACGTTCGGGCTTGGCGGTTTGGCGATCTTCCCGCTGCGGTTTGGCGCGACCGCGACGCTTCTTGAAAAGGCGTCCCCGCCAAACATGATCGAAATTATCGAAACCTATAAGGCAACCGTGTGCTTTACCGCGCCAACTGCCTATCGTGTGATGCTGTCGGCGATGGAGGAAGGCGCTGATTTGTCATCCTTGCGCGCAGCCGTTTCAGCAGGGGAAACTTTGCCAGCCCCGGTTTACGAAGCATGGATGGAAAAAACCGGCAAGCCTATGCTTGATGGCATTGGCGCGACCGAGATGCTGCATATCTTTATTTCCAACCGGTTTGGTGACAGTCACCCGGCCTGCACCGGGCGCCCGGTAACTGGATATGAAGCCAAAATCGTCGATGACAAGATGAACGAAGTTCCGGTTGGATCTGTTGGCCGCCTTGCTGTTCGCGGCCCGACCGGCTGTCGTTATCTGGATGATGTGCGCCAGCACGTTTATGTCCGCGACGGCTGGAACCTGACCGGGGATGCGTTCTATGTTGATGAAGACGGCTACTATCACTTTGCCGCACGCAACGACGATATGATCGTCTCGTCGGGCTATAACATTGCCGGGCCTGAGGTCGAAGCAGCCCTTCTGTCGCATCCGGCTGTTGCCGAATGTGCGGTGATCGGGGCCCCTGATGAAGAACGCGGAACAATCGTTCAGGCCCACGTGGTTTTGACAGCTGATTTTGACCAAACGCCCGAGATGGTCAAACAGTTGCAGGATCATGTAAAAGCGACCATCGCGCCGTTTAAATATCCGCGCTCCGTTATCTTTCTTGATGCACTGCCGAAAACTGCGACTGGAAAAATTCAGCGCTTTAGACTTAAACAGGAAACGTCTGCATGACCGACTTTGCCGCCACCAAATCCCTGTTCCATATTCCCGAAGGTGTCATTTACCTTGATGGGAATTCGCTTGGCGTGATGCCGAAAACGGCAGCCAGCCGTGCAAAAGCGATGATTGAAGATGAATGGGGGGAAATGCTTATCCGTGGCTGGAACGATGCCAAATGGATGGAGCAACCCGAACGTGTCGGCAATCTTGTCGCCCGTTTGATCGGTGCGGCACCCGGTACTGTGGTGATGGGCGATACCCTGTCGATCAAGGTTTATCAGGCACTGGCAAGCGCACTTGAAATGCGCCCGGCTCGCAAGGTGATCGTATCTGATAACGGCAACTTCCCGACCGATCTTTATATGGCCGATGGTTTGATCAAGACCCTTGACCGCGGGCATGTGCTTAAAACGCCAAACCCGGAAGATGTAGAAAGCCTGATCAACGAAGATCTGGCTGTACTTATGCTGACCCAGGTGGATTACCGCACGGGCCGCATGCATGACATGAAACGCATCACCGATCTCGCCCATGCGGCTGGTGCTATCGTAATTTGGGATTTGGCGCATTCGGCTGGTGCAGTGCCGGTTGATCTTGTGGGCTGCAATGCTGATTTCGCGGTGGGATGTACCTATAAATATCTGAATGGCGGCCCGGGTGCGCCTGCCTTTATCTATGTCCGTCCGGACCATGCCAAAACTGTACGCCCGGCGCTCTCGGGTTGGTTGGGGCATGCGGCACCTTTTGCCTTTGATCCCGATTACACCCCGGCGCCGGACGTGTCGCGTATGCGTGTTGGCACACCGCCCGTCATCCAGATGACCGTGCTTGAAGAAGCGATGAAGGCATGGGATGGCGTGGATATGGCCGATATCCGCAAGCGCAGCATCGAACTGTGCGAACATTTCATCGCAGGTGTTGAGGCTAGCTGCCCGATGCTGGAACTGGCAAGCCCGCGCAACCCCGAAGACCGCGGGTCGCAGGTTTCGTTCAAGTTTGATCAGGGATATGCGGTTATGCAGGCCCTGATTGCGCGGGGCGTGATTGGTGATTTCCGTGCACCTGACGTTATCCGGTTTGGCTTTACCCCGCTTTATATCGACAAGAATGATGTTGATGGTGCGGTTGGAATTCTCGCTGAAATCATGGAAACGAAGGCTTGGGACAAGCCGGAATTTCACAAACGAAATGCGGTGACCTGATCATGGTAAAACAAACCACGCCATATGATCCAAGCACTGAAGGCGCGCGCACGGATTTTTCTGATCAGATGTCCTATGGCGATTATCTGTCGCTTGATGCCATCCTGACAGCTCAGCACCCGCAATCCGATGCCCATGACGAGTTGCTGTTTATCATTCAGCACCAGACATCCGAGCTATGGATGAAACTTGCGATCCGTGAAATCACTGCAGCGCGCAATGCCATTCAGGGGGGCGATCTGCGCCCTGCCTTTAAAATGCTGGCGCGTGTGTCGCGGATTTTTGAACAGCTTAATAATGCGTGGGATGTTCTGCGCACCATGACGCCAAGTGATTACACGACGTTTCGTGATGCGTTGGGGCCGTCATCGGGCTTTCAGTCCTATCAGTATCGTCTGATCGAATTCATGCTGGGCAATCGTAATCCGGCAATGTTGCGCCCGCACGCACACCGTGAAGACATCACCGAAATGCTCAAGGCAGAGCTTGAAACGCCAAGTCTTTATGACGAAGCGCTTCGTATGCTCAGTGCCGAGGGGATCAAGGTTCCAAAAGATGTTTTGGAACGCGATGTATCCGCACCCTATACGCCCAACGAGGACGTTATCGCGGCGTGGCAGGTGGTTTACACCGATCCGGCAAAACATTGGTCATTGTATGAACTGGCCGAAAAGCTTGTCGATTTCGAAGACTATTTCCGGCGCTGGCGTTTCAACCATGTCACCACCGTTGAACGGGTGATCGGGTTCAAACGTGGTACTGGCGGCACGGGAGGCGTCAGTTATCTCAAAAAAATGCTGGAAGTAGAACTGTTTCCGGAACTCTGGCGGGTGCGAACCGCGCTTTGAGGATGGACGGACCTTATGCAAATACTGCAAACTCAGGGGCAGGCATCAGGTTCACAAGAACCGTAACATAAAACGTAAGAAAAGTTGCGGGATCAACGTGTTGCTAAACGAACAAAATGTATAAACACGGAGGCTTTAATGAAGGGTATTAAGACAACCATCGCAGCAGCGGCTGCTTTGCTTGTAGCCGGTGCAGCACAGGCTGAACCGGTCAAGGTCGGCATGATCACCACGCTTTCGGGCGGCGGTGCCGGTTTGGGTATTGATGCACGTGACGGCTTTATGCTTGCTGTCAAGCAGGCGAACAATCCCGATCTTGAAGTTGTGATCGAAGACGATCAGCGCAAACCGGACGTTGCTGTTCAGCTTGCTGATAAAATGATCCAGCAGGAAAAAGTTGATGTTCTGACCGGTATCATCTGGTCCAACCTTGCGATGGCAGTTGTGCCGTCTGCGGTTGCACAGGACAAAATCTATATGTCGGTCAATGCTGCACCGTCACAGCTTGCAGGGCGTGGCTGTAACGCCAACTATTTCAGCGTTTCCTATCAGAATGACAACCTGCACGAAGCCGCAGGCGGATACGCATCAAGTGCCGGCTATGAAAAAGCCTTCATCCTTGCGCCGAACTATCCGGCGGGCAAAGATTCCCTGACCGGTTTCAAGCGCTTCTTCTTTGGTGACGTTACCGACGAAGTTTACACCAAGCTTGGTCAAACCGACTATGCAGCCGAAATTGCACAAATCCGCGCATCGGATGCGGACCATGTGTTCTTCTTCCTGCCGGGCGGTATGGGCATTGCGTTCATGAAACAATATGCCCAGTCGGGTGTCGACAAACCGTTGATCGGTCCGGCGTTCTCGATGGATCAGGGCATCCTTGGTGCCGTGGGTGACGCAGCACTTGGTGTCAAAAACACCTCGAACTGGTCCAAAGACATCGATAACCCGACCAACAAGGCTTTCGTTGAAAGCTTCCAGGCGGAATACGATCGTCTGCCGTCGCTGTATGCGTCGTTTGGTTTCGACACCGCCAATCTTCTGCTGTCGGCGATGGACAAAGCCAGCATTTCGGACAAGGACGCATTCCGTGCGGCCCTGCGTGCGGCTGATTTTGATTCGGTTCGTGGCAAATTCACCTTTGGCCCGAACCAGCACCCGATTCAGGATCTTTATGTTCGTGAAGTCGTCAAGGAAGGCGACGTGCTGACCAACAAGATTGTTGGTAAGGCCCTGACGGATCACTCTGACGCTTATGCGTCGGAATGCTCGATGTAATGACGAGCTGACAAGAGGTTAGGGGCCGGTTTCGATTTTGTTATCGGCCCCTAGCCACCTTGTGACGGAGTTTCCAATAATGTTCTCTCTTTTTCTGGAGCAGCTGTTAAACGGCCTTCAGTCTGGTGTGATGCTTTTTTTGATGGCATCGGGACTGACGCTTGTTTTCGGCGTGATGGGGCTGATTAATCTGGCCCATGGCTCGCTCTATATGGTTGGTGCATTTGCCTGCGCGGCAGTTGCGGCCTGGACCGGTTCGTTCTGGTTGGGGCTTGTCGCCAGCCTGATGACCGCAGCCCTTGCCGGTGCGCTGGTTGAAATGCTGATTATTCGCCGTCTTTATAACCGTGATCACCTTGATCAGGTTCTGGCGACTTTTGCGCTTATTTTGATTTTTTCCGAAGGCACGCGCTGGGTGTTCGGGTCGTTCCCGCTGTTTTTAAGCTTGCCGGACTTTCTGACTGGCACGGTCGTGGTGGGCAGTTCATTTGAATATCCGATCTTCCGTTTGGCGATCATTGTTGCCGGTCTTGCGGTGGCTGCCGGGTTGTTCCTGCTGATTGGCAAGACCCGCCTTGGCATCCGTATTCGCGCAGGCGAGGCAGACCGTGGCATGATCGCGGCCCTTGGCGTGGATATTGACCGTCTTTACACATTTGTCTTTGCGCTGGGTGCTGCCTTGGCCGGGTTGGCCGGGGCCTTTGTCGGGACGACCCAATCCATTCAGGTTGGTATGGGTGAACCGGTCCTGATCTTGGCCTTTGTTGTGATCGTGATTGGGGGAATCGGCTCGATCAAAGGGGCGCTTGTTGGCTCTTTGCTGGTTGGTTTTACCGACACAATGGGCCGGTTTTTACTGCCGTATGCCTTTGCCACTTTCCTTGATCCGTCCAGTGCGACCGCGATTGGGTCGGCATTGGCGTCGATGTTGATTTATATCGTGATGGCGCTGGTTTTATTCCTGCGACCAAGCGGTTTGTTCGGGACGGAAGCCTGATATGACCATGAACCGCGAAACACTTATCAATTCCATTCTTGCCGTTGCGCTGGTCGCAGTCCCGCTGATCGCGCTTGGTATGGATGAGCCCTTTATCATCACGCTGGCGACCAAGGTGGCGATCTTTGCCATGGCCGGTGTCGGACTTAATCTTGTGCTGGGCTATGGGGGGCTTGTGTCCTTTGGCCATGCGGCGTTCTTTGGTATCGGCGGCTATGCGGCAGGTATTCTTGCCAGTCACGCGCTGAACTATGAACCGATCATGGAAAGCCCGTTTCTGATCGAAGGCACGACCCAGATGATCATTATCTGGATCGTCGCGCTTGTGGTCTCGGCATTCGTTGCGCTTGTCATTGGTGCAATCACGCTGCGCACAAGCGGGGTTTATTTCATCATGATCACGCTGGCCTTCGCGCAGATGATCTATTACTTCGCGATTTCCTGGCCTGCTTATGGCGGGGAAGACGGGTTGTCGATCTATGTGCGGAATGGCTTCCCGGGGCTCAATACGCTTGATCCCATCAGTTACTTTGGCCTGTGTGCAGCAATGCTGGGTTTGGCGATGCTGTTCTCGGCTGTTTTGATCCGTTCGCGGTTTGGCCTGGCGCTTCAGGGCGCGCGTCAGAATGCACAACGTATGACAGCCGTCGGGATTGCGCCATTTCGCATTCGTCTGGTGGCCTTTGTTGTTTCGGCGATGATCACCGCCCTTGCCGGTGCGCTTTATGCCGACCTTAACCGTTTTGTCAGTCCGACCATGTTGTCCTGGCACATGTCGGGTGAAATCATGGTGTTTGTCATTCTGGGCGGTGTGGGGCGTTTGTTTGGCCCGCTGGCCGGTGCGGCGTTATACATCATTCTTGAACATCTGCTGGGCGGGGTTTGGGAATTCTGGCAATTACCGCTTGGTGTCTTGTTGCTGATCGTGGTGCTGTTTGCACGCGGTGGCCTTGTCGGTGTTCTGGCGGGGGAGCGTAAACATGCCTGATGCCATTCTTTCACTGTCGAATGTCACCAAACAGTTCGGGTCACTTCTGGCCAGTGACAATGTCACGCTGGATTTGCGTTCCGGTGAAATCCATGCCCTGATCGGACCGAACGGTGCGGGGAAATCCACCCTGATCAAACAGGTCGCGGGTGAAATCACATCCGATAGCGGTGACATCCATTTCGATGGTCAGCACATCAACGCCCTTGATGCGGTTGCTCGTTCACGTATGGGATTGGCCCGAACGTTTCAGGTGTCATCCCTGATGCCGGAATTCTCGGTACTGCAAAACGTGATGCTGGCGCGCCAGTCGGTCAGCGGCAAGATATTCCGCTTCTTTAAACCCGTTCTTGGCGACAAGTCGCTGGTCGAACCGGCGATGGCGCAGCTTGAACGTGTCGGGCTCGCCGATCGGGCACAAATGCGTGCTGCCGATGTCTCGCACGGGGAACGCCGTCAGCTTGAAATGGCGGTGGCCTTGGCCCTTGAGCCCAAGGCCTTCCTGCTGGATGAGCCGATGGCCGGCATGGGGCCGGAGGGGTCCAAACGTCTGACCGGGTTCCTTGATGAATTGCGGGCACAGGCGCCGATCCTTTTGGTCGAACATGACATGGACGCGGTCTTTGCCCTTGCCGACCGGATTTCAGTGTTGGTGTATGGCCGGGTCATTGCAACGGGAACGGTCGAGGAAATCCGTGGCAACGATGACGTCAAACGTGCCTATCTCGGGGAGGACGCCTGATATGACTGCACTTCTCGAACTTTCCGGCGTAACCGCATTTTACGGCGCATCGCAGGCGCTGTTTGGCATTGATCTTTCGCTTGACGAAGGCGAGGCCGTTGCGCTGATGGGGCGCAATGGCATGGGGAAAACCACCACGATCAAAACCATTTGTCGCATGATGGAACATCGTGATGGCACCATTAAGTTTGCCGGGCAGGATTTGGCAAGGATGCCATCGCACAAGGCCGCGCGTCTTGGGCTTGGTCTGGTGCCAGAAGGGCGTCGGTGTTTTGCCCGTCTGAGTGTCACTGAAAACCTGATTGCAGCTGCCCGTCCGGGCGAATGGGATTTTGATCGTGTGGCCGGGTTGTTCCCGCGTCTGGCCGAACGTCGCGATCAAAAGGCCATGACCCTTTCGGGTGGGGAACAGCAGATGCTTGCCATTGGACGGGCCTTGATGACCAATCCACGCCTGCTGATTTTGGACGAAGCGACAGAGGGGCTGGCCCCTGTCGTGCGTCAGGAAATCTGGGCGGCGATCAATCAGCTCAAACAATCGGGATTGACGATCCTTGTTGTCGACAAATCGCTTAAGGAACTGTCAGGCGTTGCCGACCGATATGTGGTTGTTGAAAAGGGCGTTACGGCCTGGAGCGGTGCGGTCAATGAACTGACCGACGAACTTGCTGACCGATATCTGGGGGTCTGATATGGCGGCATTTAGTTATCGGCAGAAAGTCCTGTTTCAGCATTGCGACCCGGCGGGGATTGTATTTTATCCGCGCTATTTCGAAATGCTGAACGCCACGGTCGAAGAATGGTTCGAGGCCGTTATTGGCTGCGGGTTCCCGACCATGCACGGACCGATGCAGGTGGCGGTGCCAACAGTCGCGATCAATATCGCATTCACCGCCCCAAGCAAGCTTGGCGATCAGTTGGAATTCATCCTGATCCCGACCCGGATCGGGCGATCCAGTCTGGAACTGGACATCACGGCACGATCAGGCGCGGAGCAACGCCTGAAAGCCACCGTAACACTGGTCTTTACAAAACACGGGGCCGGGAAATCAGAGGCATGGCCAGATGATTTGCGTGCCAAAATCGAAAAAGAAATCAATCAAGTGGTAGAAAACAATGCTTAAAATCATTCAGCCGGACGGATGGAAACAACCCAAGGGATACGCAAATGGCGTATTGGCCGATGGCGCCCAGCTTTATATCGGTGGACAGATTGGCTGGAACGAAGATCAGGTCTTTGTCGCCAAGGATTTCGTCGGCCAGATGGAACAGGCGCTTAAAAATATCGTCGCTGTGCTTGAAGCTGCCGGTGGCAAGCCGGAACATATTGCGCGCCTGACATGGTATGTGACCGACAAAAAGGAATACCTCGCCCATCAGCGCGAAGTCGGCCAAGCCTATCAGCGTGTTTTGGGCAAGCATTTCCCGGCCATGACCATGGTTGTGGTCAAGGCATTGGTCGAAGACGAAGCATTGGTCGAGATCGAAGCAACGGCTGCCATTCCGTCCTGATCGGACACAGGTCTTTCCAAAAAGAAAAGGGCAGCACACCATATGCTGCCCTTTTTGTTGATTGGATCCCCTGACGTTGGGTTTTATTGGTCGTTGGGGGTATTCGTTCCGAGGTTTTCCGGCGAGAAGATATTGTTGCCGAACGGGCTTGGTGCCGATGCACCGCCTTCATTGCCGCCCACTGGACCCAGGTTTGGCATGGTCGGGGCCGGAACGTTCTGTTGCGGCGTATTCAGTGACTGTTGCTCCATCAGCTTCTGCTGAAGCGCACGTTTGTCTTCCAGAATCTGCGCTGTGCAGGCATTTGAATCGTGGTTCTGGATGAACATAACTGCGGCGAGAGCCAGAACCCCCAGTATCACGGCAACGGTTCCCGGATGGGTTGCGACCTTCAAAGCCGGGCGTTCAGCAACGACAAGGGCCCAGCTTTTGGTATTATAGCGGTTGCGGCATTCATAAATGATCGCCCCGATCAGGGTGATGGCAATAATGATTACAGCCACAGCAGAGATTGACGGATCAAGGCCATAGCGCACCTTGGACGAAAGTACCGTGGTAAAGGTGCTGCTTGAAACAATCGTGAAGACGGTGGTGTTGTAGTTTTCAAGCGACGCCAGGAATGCCAGAACCGTGGCGGAACCGATTGCCGGTGCCATGAAGGGCAGAAGCACTTTGACAAAGGCCTGTGTCGGGGTTGCGCCCATATCAAGGGCCGCCTCGGTCAGGGTCGTATCAAAACGCTGGATACGTGACAGGAACACCAGCATCGAATAAGCGGCGATAAAGGTTACCTGACCAAAGATGGTCAGGAACGTCCCGTCATAGAAGAAACTCTCATAGGGGGCATTGAACAGTGTGCCAATCCGGTCCCAGAAAATCAGCGTCGAAAGACCGATCACAACACCCGGCACCAGAATGGGTGCAATAAAGATCGTATAAAGCGCTGCACGCAGTTTGGGTCCGACCTGCGACAGGGTGATTGCCGCGGCCAGTCCAATCGGAATGGCCACACAAACCACACCAACCCCGATCAAAAGCGAATTGCCAAGACCCGCCAGAAGCTTGTCATCAGCAGCAAGCTTGCCAAACCAGTCGGTGGTAAAGCACTCCCACGGCGAAACGCGCGGGAAGGTCGAAGAGTTGAACGCAGTGATCACCATTATGATCAACGGTCCGAACAGATAGGCAAAGAACAGGGTCAGATAAAGACCGGGGATCAATGCTGTTGGGGATTTCATCTTCATTGTTTGATCTCCCCGATAGAGACCTTGAACAGGCGCATTACAAGCAAGACAAGCGCAATACAGACAATCAGAAGAACCATCGCATAGGCTGATCCGCGCGGCCAGTTGCCGCCGGAGTTAAACCATTGATAGACCAACTGTGTGAACCACAGGTTCGACGGGCCACCCAAAATCTGCGGTGCAGCAAGGGCACCGGACGTCAGCATGAAAACCATGGTCATGCCTGATGCAATCCCCGGCTTGGCATAGGGAATGACAACCTTGGCATGGACCTGCCACCAGTTTGCGCCCATATCGCGGGCGGCTTCGATCTGGTTGCGATCAAGGCTTTCAATCGCGTTATAAAGCGGAAAAATCATCAAGAGGATGTAGGCGTAGGCCAACCCGGCATAAAGCGCGACATCCTGACGGATGAAGTCAATCGGTGTATCCCAAAGCCCAAGCCCCATGCCTGTTTCATTGATCACCCCTGTTGCCCCAAACAGAATGCGAAACGCAAAGGCACGCAGGATTTCATTGATCCAGTAGGGAACAATAAGGGCAAGAACCAGCAAACGTGCCTTGGCACCGGTTGAAGATTTCGCCAGAACAAAGGCAACCGGGTAACAGATGATCAAATCGAAAATCGTGACAAACACTGCAGCGAGCAGTGTTTTGAACAGGATGCCGATATCAAGGGTGTTGAGCCCATCCGAAGCACCGCTTCCCTGGAAGAAGTATCGGTATTGCTCAAGGGTATAGACGTCTTCCGGGCCGCCGATTTTGGCAGGCGGCAGGTTAAAGCGGAACGAATAGTCCAGCATGGTCAGTTGCGGCAGGATGATCAGGATGAACACCCAGAGGCTGACGGCAAGCATCAGGTAGATTGAGACTGCCATCCCGTTGCGTCGGACAAGGTCGTAAAAAAGATCACGCATGATACTGGCCCCTTGTTACGCGCTGGCCAATTCGCCCGGTTTGAGCGCAATGCCCATTCCCGGTGCGAAATCGAGTTTGACCGGGGCATTGGCTTCAATCGCGTTGGTGCCATCATTGATCAGCGAAAGTTTGAGGTCCTTGCCACTCGCATTCATCACGATGTGACGCATGTTGCCCTCGAACTCTTCGGTGACGAAATTGGTGCTGAACTGATTAATGGCACTTTCGTCCTTTGACAGCCGAAGGGCTTCCGGGCGCACGAAAAGATGGCACGCATCACCGGGGGCAAGGGCTGGTCCGCCCGCCGGATGGTTTTCGACCGCAAACGGTGTTCCCAACCCGGCATCGATTTGCATCACCTTGCCGTCATTCGACAAAACCGTGCCATCAAGCACGTTATTT
This sequence comes from Thalassospira australica, assembly GCF_000763295.1. Lineage (GTDB taxonomy): Bacteria > Pseudomonadota > Alphaproteobacteria > Rhodospirillales > Thalassospiraceae > Thalassospira > Thalassospira australica. Next base: position 22,086 of record NZ_JRJE01000026.1, read on the forward strand.
TCGCCCACGAAGGAGGCAACGAAGCTTGTGGTCGGATGGTCGTAAATCGCTTTGCCATCGCCGATTTGTTCGATTTTGCCCTTGTTCATCACCGCAATGCGATCCGACATGGTAAGCGCCTCACCCTGATCATGGGTGATGTAGATAAAGGTAAGTCCGACTTGTTTTTGAATGGCGCGCAATTCAGTGCGCATATGTTGGCGCAGTTTAAGGTCAAGGGCCGAAAGCGGTTCATCAAGAAGCAGGATGTCTGGTTCAACCGCAAGCGCGCGGGCAATTGCCACACGCTGTTTCTGCCCGCCCGAGAGTTCGCTGACCTTTTTGTCGCCCTGACCGGGCAGGGCAATCAGTTCAAGCAATTCATCAGCACGCTTGCGCCGGTTTTTTTTGCTAACACCACGTACTTCAAGGGGGAACGCGATGTTGTCAGCGATTGAACGCAGCGGGAAAAGTGCAAGGTTCTGGAAAATCAGGGCGGTGGGGCGCTTGTTTGGACCAACGCCGCGCATGTCTTCGCCACCGATTTTTACTTTGCCGCGCGTCGGTTCCTGAAAACCGGAAATACAGCGTAGAAGGGTTGTCTTTCCACAGCCGGACGGGCCAAGGAAGGAAAAGAACTCGCCACCTGCGATGTTCAGATTTGCCTTGTGGACGGCGGTAAATTCACCGAATTCCACCCAGACATGCTCAAGCGAAATCTCTTTGGTCATTGAAACTGGCAACCCCCTGAAAACGGCAATGCCCTGTTCACCCGGGAAAACAGGCGACAACGGAATTATTGTTGTTTGAAAAGAATAGGGTCAGAAACCCGAAAGGGCGGCACGGGGTATTGTCGTGCCGCCCTTGGATACTGGGTTTAGGCGCTTTCGAAGCGGTTCACATACTCGGTACGCATGTCCGCATACCACTGCGGTTCGGACGGCCACGGGTTAAGCTTGGCCAGCGCATCGCCTGGATATGCATCGGCAAAGTTCTTGGCATAGGCTTCGCCTGCAAACTTGTCGGCACCCAAAACCGGAGAGTTGTAACCGTGATGGTCAATTGCCTCACCAGCCAGTTCCGGCTTGAAGGCATATTTGATGAACTCGTAAACCTGTTCGATATTCTCAGCACCGGTCGGCAGTGCAAGGCCATCAACCCACGCCAGCGCGCCTTCTTTCGGTGCCCGATACATCACCGGCTCGCCAGCAGTTTTAAGCGCAAGTGGCGGACCATCCCAAGTCTGACCAACAATGACGCCTTCGTTCAGAAGGCCGTTTTTCTGGGTATCTGCATCGTTCCAGATCAGTTTGATATTACCTTTACGTGCGATGCACCATTCGGTGATCTTTTCCCAAACCGGACGCATTTCTTCTTCTGAAGTGTAGGCTTTCCAAACGGAACCCGGTGCGAGTTCGCCGATGGTTTCCATGTACAGCCCGGCACCGAGCATCATGGAATGTGCACGGCCCATGGTTTTGCCAGAATTGGCTTCGGACCAGACATCACCATAAGACGGGAACATGCCGTCCGGTTGGAACTGGTCGGTGCGCCAAGCCATGCCTTCGGTGCCCCAGATGTGCGGCAGCCAGTAGGTGGTACCAGCTTCGAATGCCCAGTCGGTGCTGCCGATTTTGGCCATCGCCGGGTTAACGGCGTCAATGGCGACTTTGGACATGTCGAACGGCTGAAGCAGTTCCAGTGCCTTCCACTGAAGTGCACGGTTGTTGGTCGGCGATACGATGTCAAAGCCGCGACCTTTGGAGGCCTTCATCTTGTTGATGATTTCCTCGTTCGAACCGATACCGGTGTAATTGACCGTAATGCCCGTTGCATCGGTAAACGATTTGAGAAACGTCTCCGGCAGGTAATCGGACCACATCAAAATGTTGATCTCACCCGAAGAAGCGAGTGCTTTTTTGCTGATAATCGCAGGCATAGCAAGTGCCGAACCGGCGGCAAGCGATCCCTTGAGAAGTGTGCGCCGGTTAAATTTGGGGCCGGAATTGAACTTGGTCATCCGTATGTCTCCTGATAGCCGGGATTTTACCCTTATGTGCGGCGCACCATGCGCCTCCCTGGTGGACATAACTTCCCTGAACCGACCGCATTATGATCGCGGTTCTTGTTCCTGCTTTATCGCATTGACAAAATGGTATATCTGCCGGTTACTCTAGTGATAGAGCCACAGGGCAAAAACTATGGTGCCAGACGAGCTAACTTGCTGCGGTGCCGAAAAAAGGGGGTGTTTCCGATGCTTGATATTCGGCTTGAGGACCCGGCGGATGCAGGTCAGACCCTGCAGCAACAGCTGCATCAAGGGCTTGTCGATGCGATTCTGGAAGGGCGCCTCCCTTCACACCAGCCCCTGCCATCAACCCGTGATCTGGCATCTGCGCTCAAGGTGTCTCGCAATACGGTTGTACTCGTCTATCAACGGCTGCTTGATGATGGATATCTGACAGCAGTCTGGCGCCGCGGGCATTTCGTCAATGAACAATATATCCGTCAGCAACTGCGTCTGAGCGTTGATACGCGTACCGCGTCGTTGTTTTCAAAGGAACGTGATCCCGACCTGTGGCGTCGCCATTTAAGATTCCGTCCGACAGAGGCACGCAACATTGTGAAACCGGCCAACTGGCGGGATTTCCCCTATCCGTTCATTTATGGTCAGGTTTCACCGGACAAGACCACCATCTCGCGCTGGCGTGATTCCATGCGGTTGGCCGGATCGCTTGCCCATTCGCAAAGCTGGGTCAGCGATCAGGTCGATATGGATGATCCGCAACTTCTGGAACAAATTATTACACGCATCCTTCCCCATCGTGGTTTGGGGGCTCATCCGGAACAGCTGCTCATTACGATTGGCGCGCAGAATGCCTTGTTTTTGGTGGGGCATCTTCTTGCCGGACGCGGAAGGACCGTGGGTGTCGAAGATCCGGGCTACGTTGATGCAAGAAACATTTTTGCTTCGACGGGTGCCGATATTTGCCCGCTGCCGACAGACAGCGAAGGTCTGGCCAACTCAACCCAATTGTCTGATTGCGATATGGTCTATACCACGCCATCGCATCAATGTCCGACCAGTGTCACCATGTCGCTGGACCGTCGTTTGCAGCTTGTCGAACGGGCACGTAACGAGGACTTCATCCTGGTCGAGGATGATTACGAGCACGAGCTGAATTATGTTGGTCATCAGCGCGCTGCACTCAAGAGTTACGATAATTCCGGTCATATCATCTATATCGGCAGTCTGACCAAACTGATGTTCCCGGGGCTCAGAATTGGCTACATCCTTGCTGATAGCGAACTGATCAAGGAACTGCGCGCACTTCGCCGCCTGAATTATCGCCATCCGTCGGCACAGGATCAACGCGCCATGGCGCTGTTTATTGGCGAAGGCCATCTGGACTCACACCTGCGACGCACCCGTGATCGTTTGTCGGAAAAATGGCAGCTGATGCAAAATGAAATTGCCCGGAAATTACCTGAACTGCACGTAACGCCGACATCAGGCGGGTCTGCAGTCTGGGTGAAATTGCCCGGTGATATCGATGCGTGGGCGGTCCATCGCGAAGCTGCCAAACGTGGTGTTCTCGTGGAGCCAGGGGACGTGCATTATTGCGATCCCGACGGGGCACCGCGTGATCGCCTCAGATTGGGGTTTGCGGTAATTGACCGCGATCAGATTTCATCGGGCATCACCCAGTTGCGCGATGCCATCATGGCAGTGATGGCTGAAAACAACAAAGGGACCGCTGCACAGTAAACTGCTTGGCGATCCCTTTGTGTTAACCTCAGTTTTCCGCAAACAGATTACAAAGGCGAGCCAAGAACCTTCTGAAGGATGGCAACCATGTCGTTGATGTCCTGTTCGGTGCTGACGAACGCAGGTGCGAAAATGATGGCATCACCGGTCGCCTTGACATGCAGTCCTTCGTCAAACAGTGCGCGTTGCGCCCAACTGCCTTTTGCACCTGGTGCCTCGCCCGGTGTCAACTGAATGCCAGCCATCATGCCATAACCACGAAGGTCGCTGACATGGGGCAGGTTGCGCAGACCAAACACGCCATCAAGGAATGGCGAAGACAAAATGTTCGCGCGTTCGAACAGTTTGTCATTGGCATAGATATCAAGCGCTGCAATCCCGGCCGCACAGGCGACCGGATGTGCCGAATATGTATAGCCGTGGAAGAATTCCGGACGGTCGGCTTCACCAGCCGCGTCAAAGACCGCAGCTTGAATTTCGGCACTGGTGGCAACCGCACTCATGGGAATAGCGCCGTTGGTCAGTGCCTTGGCCATGGTAATCAGGTCCGGCTTGACTGCGAATGCCTGGGAGGCGAAAGCAGAACCTGTACGGCCAAAACCTGTAATCACTTCATCAAATACCAGCAGGATGCCGTATTTGTCGCAAATCGCGCGAAGCTTTTCGAGATAGCCTTTGGGCGGCACAATCGTGCCAATCGAACCGGCAATCGGTTCAACAAAGACTGCGGCAATGGTATCGCCGCCATAGGTCTTGCAGATTTCCTCAAGGTCATTTGCCAGATCGGCATCGGTTTCCGGCTGACCGCGGGTGAATTTCTGTTCTTCGGTCCAGGTGTGGCGCATATGGACAACGTCACAGGTAATGCCCGAAAAATCACGACGGTTATTGACCATCCCGGCAAGTGACGTGCCGCCAAGGTTTACACCATGATATCCCCATGCGCGTGAAACAAAACGGGTGCGCTGTGCATTTCCGGTCGCGCGATGATAGGCAAGACACATCTTCATTGCGGTATCAACGGCTTCCGAACCCGATCCTGCAAAAAATACGCGATCAAGACCATCCGGCAGGATGCCAGCCAGCTTTTCGGCAAATTCAAACGAAACAGGGGCAGCGCGTTGGAAATGTGGTGAATAGTCCAAGGTGCTGAGCTGCTTATGAACCGCATCGGCAATTTCCGGACGCCCGTGCCCCGCAGCACAACAAAACAGCCCCGATGAACCATCCAGAATTTCACGACCTTCCGGTGTCCAGTACTTCACACCTTGTGCCTTGGCAAACATCTGCGGTTCTTCCTGAAACAGACGGTTGTTTGTAAAGGGCATCCAATGATTGGTCATGTTCGGTTTGACGGAAACGTTCATGCTGGCTCCTGTCTTTCACAGTGTGGGGCGGAAATCTTCTGCTTCTAGCTAAACCCGTCACCTGACACCGCGTTAGTGCCAGAACGCGACAATATTTGGGTCCAGATCGATATGTGGCTCCATTAAAAGGCGGGATGTGGCTCTATCAATGGTGCAATCAGTGACGTAATTCAGGTCTGTAACATTGGGGAATTTGATGGAACTGATCCTGTCTGGCACGGTCGTTGCGATTGCAGCCCTGTTTCGGGGCATTACCGGATTTGGTTTTGCTCTGTTGGCGGCCCTTGGCTTGTCAACCGTGCTTGCTCCGGCAACTGCAACACCGGTTATTCTGGTCATTGATATCGTCCTGACGGGACTGATCCTGCGCGATTTTGACCGCACCAAGGTAGATTGGCGGGCATGTGCGATCCTTCTGACTTTCGGGTTTTTCGGCGCTGTGCTTGGTCCGCATGTTGCCTTTGCTCTGGATGACCTGACCATTCGAATTGCCACCAACCTTGCGATCGCGGTGGCGGCTTTGGTCGCCATGCTGCACCACCCGCCAAAATGGATGGGCCATTTTGTTGTTGGTGCGCTTTTGGCCTGTTCAGTCGGTATTCTGATGTCAGGTTTTGCCGTTGGCGGCCCACTGGTCGCCGCCTGGCTTCTGGCCGGCGGGACGCAGGATGTCAAGGTGCGCTACACGCTTGCGATCTATTTCGGTACGGTCGATCTGCTTGGCTTTATCACCCGGGCTGTCTCGGGCATGTTGCCAGACGATTTCATTCCCCTTTTGTTGCCCTTGTTGCTGATTGCGGTGATCGCCTATTTCCCGGGCGAGCTGATCTATCGCCGTTTGTCGGCGCATGTCTGGCGCCGTGTTTGCGCCATTAGCCTCGTTCTCATTGCCATTGCCGGTTTCGTTCAGACCATCGCAATCGGTCTGTAACCACATTCATCAAACAACATCACATCAGCGGAGCATTCCATGACCAAAACAGCACTTATTACCGGCGCAACTTCTGGCTTCGGCGCGGCAACGGCCCGCCGTTTTGTCACGGAAGGGTGGAAAGTCATCGTCACCGGTCGTCGTGCCGAACGCCTTGAAGCTATTGTCGATGAACTTGGTGGTGCCAAGGTTGCCCACCCATTGTGCTTTGATATTCAGGACGCCGATGCCATCCAGAAGGCGATTGATGGTCTTCCTGCCGATTTTGCGGATGTCGATCTTCTGGTCAACAATGCCGGTTTGGCACTGGGCACCGCACCGGCACAGGAATGCAATCTGTCAGACTGGATGACGATGATTGATACCAATACGAAGGGCCTGGTCGCAATCACGCGCATCGTGCTTGATAAGTTGATTGAGCGCAAAGGTGCCATCGTCAATCTGGCATCGATTGCATCGAACTGGCCTTATCCGGGCGGTAATGTTTACGGCGCGACAAAGGCCTTTGTGCAGCAATTCTCGCTGGGTATTCGCTGTGATCTGGCGGGCACCGGTGTGCGGGTGACCTCGATCGAGCCGGGGCTTTGCGAAAGTGAATTCACCCTGGTGCGCACCGGTGGCAACAAGGAAGCTTACGATAACCTCTATCGTGGTGCTGACCCGATCCAGCCCGAAGACATTGCCGAAAGTATTTTTTGGGTCGCAAACCTTCCGGCACATGTGAACGTCAATTCGCTTGAAGTTATGCCGGTCAGTCAAAGCTGGTCACCCTTTGCCATCCATCGCAAAGAAGGCTAAGGCATTGTAAAATCGATCTCGTTGGTGGCCGTGGCATTCGACGCCAGAATGGAGCAGCGGTCACCAACGGTTTTGCTTTTCTCTTTGCGCTGAACTAAGCTTTGAAAAAACAAAAAGCATGTTTCAGCGGAGGGATATCATGAGTTCGACTGTTCTGGACACGTCGGATGGGGCGGCGTTGCCTGCGGGTAATGATACAGCCCATAGCGGGCCGGGGCCCGAATTCGGCCCTTGGCTGGAAAAGGCATCCATCCTGATCGTCGATGACGAACCGGGCATGCGCAATTTTCTTGTCCGTACTCTGGGTCCACGCGCCAAACAGGTGAAAGAAGCGGCCGACTGCGAAGAAGCGACCGCCTTGCTTGACAAGCATCACTTTGATGTCGTCATCCTTGATAACATCATGCCCGGCAAAAGCGGGGTGGAGTGGCTGACCGAACAGCGCGAGATCGGCTTTTTCTCTGACGCGATCCTGATGACGGCCTATGCCGATCTTGATACCGCGATCAAGGCGCTTCGTGCCGGGGCGGTCGACTTTGTTCTGAAGCCATTTCGCTCGAACCAGATTTTGAACGCAGTGGCGCGTTGTCTGGACCGGATGCGGTTGCGCCGTGAAAACCATGTATTGCGCCATGAACTGCGTGCAACATCCGAACATGTGTTGCTGCGCGACAAGCTGATTGGCTATTCACCGCAAGTGCAGGAAATTCGCGAAACCATTGCCCGGGTTGCACCGTTGCCGACATCCATCCTGATTTCTGGTGAAAGTGGCACGGGCAAGGAAGTTACCGCGCGTTCATTGCACGCACTGTCTGATCGGGCGTCTAAGCCGTTTGTTCCGATTAATTGTGCTGCCATCCCGTCTGAAATGATCGAAGCGGAACTGTTTGGTCATGTCAAAGGGGCCTTTACCGGTGCACAGGCCGCGCGCGATGGTCTTTTCATGCATGCGCAGGGCGGAACACTGTTTCTCGATGAAGTTGGTGAATTGTCGCTGGCAACCCAAAGCAAGCTTTTGCGCGCAATCGAAAGCCGCCGTATCCGGCCCGTGGGATCAGAACGTGAAGCACAGGTCGATCTGCGCTTTGTCTTTGCCACCAATGCCAACCTAGAAGCTGAAGTCGAAGCGGGCCGGTTCCGCGCAGATCTGTTTTACCGCATCAATGTCATGCATATCGAAATGCCGCCACTGTCGGCGCGCGGGGATGATGTGCTTGAACTGGCTGATCTGTTTATGAACAAACTGTCCAAGCAGCTTGGCGTGCGCGAAGTTCCGATGGATGCGGCGGTGCGTGCCGGGCTGACACGTTATGACTGGCCGGGCAATGTACGTGAATTGCGCAACCTGATTGAACGCACGCTGATTTTAGGGCGGTTTCCCGATGAATTTCGTGATGCCCGGGCCGATCAGGCTTCATCAGGTGATAGTGACGAAACCCTTGATGAAATGGAACGTCGTCACATTTTGGCGATGCTTCACAAAACCGGGGGCAACCGGAACGAGGCCGCACGTCGTCTTGGTGTGTCGCGCAAAACAATTGATCGCAAGTGTGCAACCTGGGATCAGCAATGACATCGATGTCGCGCCGCGGTTTCAGAAACACCAAGCGAACACGGTCTGTTCGGTTCAAATTGCTGGCGATCGCATTGTTGCCAACGCTGGTGATTTTGCCGCTTTTGCTTGGCGTGATGATGGTGCGGTGGAACGGCAAATTTGATGCGCTTTTGACATCAAAGGTCAGTGCCGACCTGACAATCGCCCATCAATATTTTACCCATATCCTTGAAAATACGGGCGAACAGATCAACGCACTTGGGCAATCCGTATCCTTTCAGGATGTGCTTGCCTCTGATGATGCGGGGGCTGTTGCAAAACTGCTTGAAACGCAGCGAGAAACGCTTGGTCTTGATTTCCTGTATTTGTCAGAAGGCCGTGATTTAAATACGGGGGCAGGACAATCTGGCAACTGGCCGGTGATCACTCGTGCCCTGTCCGGGACGTCATCAACCAGTGTCGATATTTTTAGCAATGCCGAACTTGCTGCTGTGTCTTCCAAACTGGCTGAACGGGCGCAGCTTGATCTGGTGGACACGCCCAACGCAGTTCCCACAACGCGGGATCGCGAAACCCGTGGCATGGTTGTCCATTCAGCAAGCCCCGTGACGCTGCCATCAGGGCAAAAAGCTGTTTTGGTGGGGGGCATTCTGCTTAATCAGAATTTGGGCTTCATCGATACCATCAATGATCTTGTTTATCGCCAAAACAGCTTGCCGGAAGGAAGTCAGGGGACCGCGACCCTGTTTCTCGATGATGTCCGCATCAGCACCAATGTTCGCCTGTTTGAGGATCGTCGCGCACTGGGAACCCGCGTTTCGAGCGCGGTGCGGCAAACCGTACTTGAAGATGGCAAGGTCTGGCTCGATAGCGCCTTTGTCGTCAATGACTGGTATATTTCGGCCTATGAGCCGATAAAGGACAGTTACGGCAAACGGGTCGGGATGCTCTATGTCGGTTTTCTGGAAACGCCTTTTACACAAACCAAATATGAAAGCCTGTTGATCCTGATCGGGGCGTTTTTGTTTGTGGCAGCGCTGTCGGTTCCAATTTTCCTAAGATGGGCGCGCGGCATTTTCAAACCGCTGGAACGGATGACCACCACCATCGCCCAGGTCGAAAGCGGTGATTTTTCCGCCCGGACCAATCTGAACAAGGTGCGTGATGAAATCACGCTGGTGGCAGATCATCTTGATAATCTGCTTGATCAGGTACAAGAACGCGATAAACGTTTGCGTGCCTGGAATGACGAGCTGAATGCACGCGTGGATGCCCGCACCAGTGAACTTCGCAAAGCCAACCTTGCACTCGAAGAAACCACCAAACAGTTGATCATGTCAGAAAAGCTGGCGGCAATCGGGGAAATCACCGCTGGCGTCGCCCATGAGATCAACAATCCGGTAGCGGTTCTGCAAGGAAATCTGGATGTGTTGCGCGATCTTTTGGGGGAACATGCCAAACTTGGCGATACGGAATTTCGCCTGATTGACGAGCAGGTCAACCGCATCAATCTGATTGTGACCAAGCTTCTGCAATTTGCCAAACCCGAAGAATATGCAGGCTTTGTTGAGCGTCATAGCGTTCCTCTGGTCATCGAAGACTGCATGCCGCTTATTGCCCATCTGCTTGGGCGGGCAGAAATCGACGTGGTGCGTGACCATCAATCAACCCGCCTTGTTCTTATGAACCGGACAGAGTTACAGCAGGTTCTGGTCAATCTGATGGTCAATGCCCTGCATGCGATGCCCGAACGCGGGACCCTGACCCTGATTGATGTTGATGAAATGCGCCGTGGCAGACCGGGGGTTCGGATAACCATCTGCGATACGGGTATCGGCATGACGCCGGACGTGCTCAATCGGATTTTTGATCCGTTCTATACCACCAAGCGTCGCGAAGGCACGGGGCTTGGCTTGTCGATCACGAAAACCCTGATTGATCGTCAAAGCGGTTTTCTTGATGTCACTAGCACACCTGGAAAAGGCACAGAATTTACCATATGGCTGCCTGAAGCAGACTGATAAATACCGGTCGATCTCCTTTTAAATTTTGCAAGTGCGAGTGGACATTTTGTCCATGTACCCGTTTTGCGTGCGTAAATTTGTAGACATTTTGTCCACGCGCGTGCGCTGCAATATCCCCCGATGGTTTGGAAAAATGACAGAAACCGGCGCAAAGTGCGTTGTGGCATGGCGATTGCCAAGTTGAGAATTCCGGATGCGGATACCGCTGTCTCCGCGTTTGCCCTGCACCATGACCAATTGTGCGACGGGGAAGGGCAAGGAAAATGATAAAACCGGGAGGAAAACAACGTCATGTTTGACAAGCTCAAGAAAGAACACATCGTCGCCGGCGACGATTTCAACCGCTGGAAAGTTCCGCCAGCATCGATCGCCATTCATCTGTGCATTGGATCTGTCTATGCCTGGAGCATCTTTAACCCGCCACTGATCAGGGAATTTGGCGTGGTCAGTGCAAGTTCGGGTGACTGGGGTCTGCAATCCGTTGTCTGGATTTTCTCTGTCGCCATTGTCTTTCTTGGCCTTGCGGCTGCCTTTGGCGGCAAGTGGCTTGAAGAAGTCGGCCCGCGCATGGTCGGCGTTGTTGCGGCATTTTGCTGGGGCGGCGGTTTCATCATTGGCGGTCTTGGTATCATGACCCATCAGCTTTGGCTGGTGTATCTGGGCTATGGCGCGCTTGGTGGCTGTGGTCTTGGTTTGGGTTATGTTTCGCCCGTATCGACCCTGATCCGCTGGTTCCCGGACCGACGCGGCATGGCGACCGGCATGGCGATCATGGGCTTTGGCGGTGGTGCGATGATCGCAACCCCGATCAAGGAAAGCCTGCTGACTGCGTTTTATAAGGTTCCTGATTATCTTGGCCCGGAAAGTGCCGTGAACCTTGTGACCGAGGGTGGCAAGCGCATGGCCGAAGTTGGCGGCCAGATGGTCGAAGTTGTGGTTGCCGGTGCCGCACAGGTTGCCGCGGCCCCCGTGCCGATCGAAGAAGGCGTTTATGTTGCTGGAACCGGCAATACCGGTGCGGCTGCGACCTTCTTGACGCTTGGTGTTGCCTATTTCATCGTCATGATCATTGCGTCCTTCTCCTATCGTGTGCCGCGTGAAGGGTGGCTGCCGGCTGGCTGGACGCCGCCGACTGCCGATACCGCATCCAAACGCATGATCACGCATGCAAATGTTCACATTGATCAGGCGCTTAAAACACCGCAGTTCTATCTGCTGTGGATTGTGCTGTGCTTTAACGTGACGGCCGGTATCGGGGTGATTGGCGTTGCCAAAACCATGATGACGGAAATCTTTGGCACGACGTTGCCGTTCATTGTGAACTCTGCCTTTGCGGCGACCTATGTGTTCATGATTTCCGTGTTTAACATGTGTGGTCGTTTCTTCTGGGCGTCGATGTCGGATTATATCGGGCGCAAGAACACCTATTATTGCTTCTTTATTCTGGGCATCGTTCTCTATCTGTCGATCCCGTTTGCAGCCCAGCAGGTCAGCATCAATCCGGCTGTGACATGGCTTGTCATGTTCTACGGTGCGACCATGATCATCTTCACGATGTACGGCGGTGGCTTTGCAACCATTCCGGCCTATCTTGCCGATATCTTTGGCACCAAATATGTCGGTGGTATCCATGGGCGTCTTCTGACCGCGTGGAGTACGGCGGGTGTTCTTGGTCCACTTGCCATCACCCAGTTGCGTCAGGCTTCGGTCACCAGTTCTATCAAGGATCTGGCCGCCAAGATTGACCCGGCCGTGTTCCAGGAGAAATTCGGTGCGGGCATCAATCAGCTTGATCAACTGGTTGCGGCCAAAACGGTGACCATCGGGCGTCTGATGGAAATCGCACCGGCAGGCACGGTCGATCCGACCTCCAGCCTTTATAACACCACCATGTATGCCATGGCGGCACTGCTTGCGATTGCGCTGATTGCCAACAAGATGGTCAGCCCGATCCATGAAAAGCATCACATGGAAACACAGGAATCCGCCGGACGCGAAGCCACGTCCAAAGCGTAACCTGATCGATGGCGCCAGCCACCACACCCTTGGCTGGCGCCGGTTTTACCGGTTTTGTCCACTTTCCTGCAAAACCGGGCCAGTAAAATCGGGCCAGTAAAACCTAGCATGAGTGGGGCATCATGCGGTCCTGACCCTAAGATCAGGGGCCAGATCCGGGCTTGGTTCATCCGGTTCGGATCTGGGTTCTGTTGCAGGAATAACCTTTATGCCCGTAGGGGTAATCGGTTATCCTGCATTCAGGACAATGTTCCTGGAAATTTGGTGTTCATTCTGAACCGCGCATCCAATTGACGTGATGCCAGACCCCATGCTGGATATGCCATGATCGATAAACTTGAAATGTTTATGGTGCTTGCCCGCGAGCAGCATTTTGGCCACGCCGCAGAGGAATGCGGGGTGACACAGCCGACGCTGTCAAGTGCGCTGCGCCAGCTTGAAGATCACCTTGGCGTGGTGCTGGTCAAACGCGGATCACGCTATCAGGGCCTGACATCAGAAGGTGAACGGGTTCTGGAATGGGCGCGCCACATTGTCGGCAGCACACGATCCATGCGTGACGAAGTCCGTGCTATGCGCTTTGGCCTGACCGGGCAGGTGCAGATTGCGGTGATCCCGACGGCACTTTCGATGGTACATGAACTGACAACGCCGTTTCGCGAAAAACATCCCGATGTGACATTTGCCATCTTGTCGCGGACCTCGACCGAAATTCAGGCGTTGCTTGATAATCTTCAGATTGATGTCGGCATTACCTATCTTGATAACGAACCTCTGGGGCGGGTGACATCCATTCCGCTGTTTTACGAACGCTATCATCTGGTGACGTCAAATTTAGATGATATCGGGGATCGCACAAGCATCACCTGGCGCGAAGCAGCAGAATTTCCGCTCTGTCTGTTGACGCCAGATATGCAAAACAGACGGATCATCAATCAACATCTGCAAGCCGCGGGGGCCAAGGTCAGTCCGACCCTTGAAAGTGATTCCATGATTGCCCTGTTTACCCATGTTCATACCGGGAACTGGGCCAGCATCATGCCCGCGAAAATGGTCCGTGAATTCAGCATCGAAGATCGGGTGAAATCCATTCCGATTATCGAACCGGACGCAACCCATCTGGTTGGCATGATCGCGGCAAAACGTGAACCTGCAACACCTGTGGTTTCGGCACTTCTAAAAGAAGCCACACAGATCTCAGAGCTGCAACCCGCTTGATAGGTTTTCGCTATCGCGTAACGGGATGGCTTTATTGAACCAATGGGCGCGATGCCCGACACTATAAAAAAATAAATAACATTTAACATGCTTGAGAGAGAGGCTTGCATGTCGGAAACGACCGAGGACCAGAATGTCCGCGTCGCTGCCATTTGTGATCAGATGGCAGCCCTTGAGGGACCGCTCCTGCCCATTCTGCATGAAGTGCAGGAAGAGTTTGGCTATATCCCTGATGGCGCGCTGCAGACCATTGCAAAGAAGCTGAACCTTAGCCGGGCAGAAGTCCATGGGGTGGCAAGCTTCTATCACGACTTCCGCGAAGAGCGTGCAGGCAAGCATGTCATCAAGATCTGCCGGGCCGAAGCCTGTCAGGCGATGGGGGCAGATGCCCTTGGCGATCAAATTCGCCGCCACCTGAAAGTTGACTGGTCGCAAACCACGGCTGATCACAAGATCACACTGGAACCTGTTTTCTGTCTTGGTCTGTGCGCCTGCGCCCCGGCGGCGATGGTGGATGGCAAGCTTGTTGGCCGTGTCAGTGCCGATCGCATTCTGGAAAAGGTGGGGTCATGAGCATCAAGGTTTATGTTCCGCTTGATTCCGGTTCTGTCGCACTTGGTGCGGATGATGTTGCATCTGCCATTGCCGCCAAGGCATCGAAAACCGGTGCCGATATCAAAATCGTGCGCAACGGGTCGTTTGGCATGTATTGGCTTGAACCGATGGTCGAGGTTGAAACCCCGCGTGGGCGTATTGCGTATGGTCCGGTCAGTACCGATGATATCGACGCATTGTTTGATGCCGATTTCCTTGCAGGCGGCGATCACAAGCTTTTACGGGGCCGCACACAGGATATCCCGTTCCTTAAAAGCCAGTCACGTCTGACCTTCCAGCGTTGCGGCATCATTGATCCGGTATCGCTTGATGATTACCGCGCCAATGAGGGCCTGACCGGGCTTGAAAATGCGCTGAAGATGACGGACGCAGAAATCGTCAAGGCCGTCACCGATAGCGGCCTGCGGGGTCGTGGTGGAGCCGGTTTCCCGACGGGGATCAAATGGAATACCGTCCGCGAAGCGGAAGCCTCTCAGAAATACATCGTCTGTAACGCTGATGAGGGCGACAGCGGCACCTTTGCCGATCGCATGATCATGGAGGGTGAGCCGTTTGTCCTGATCGAAGGCATGATCATTGCCGGTCTCGCGACGGGGGCGACCAAGGGCTATGTCTATACCCGTTCGGAATATCCGATTGCGATTGATATCATGAATGAGGCAATTGAAGTCGCCCGTGATGCTGGTGTTCTAGGCGACAGCGTCCTTGGATCGGGCAAGGCGTTCGATATCGAAGTCCGCATGGGGGCTGGTGCCTATGTCTGCGGCGAGGAAACATCGCTTCTTAACAGCATGGAAGGAAAGCGCGGGGTTGTTCGTGCCAAGCCGCCGTTGCCCGCCCTTGAAGGTTTTCTTGGTCGCCCGACGGTGGTCAATAACGTGATTTCGCTGTGCTCGGTTCCGGTCATTTTGGAAAAGGGTGCAGAATATTACCGCGATTACGGCATGGGCCGGTCACGCGGCACCATCCCGATCCAGATTGCCGGCAACGTCAAACATGGCGGGCTTTATGAAGTCGGCTTTGGTCTGACACTTGGTGAAATTGTTGAGCAGATCGGCGGTGGGACCGCATCGGGACGCCCGATCAAGGCCGTTCAGGTCGGTGGTCCTTTGGGGGCCTATTTCCCCAAGGAGCTGTTTGATACGCCGTTTGACTACGAAGAGTTCATGAAACGTGATGGCCTGATTGGCCATGCCGGGGTTGTCGTGTTTGATGACACGGTCGATATGATGAAACAGGCCCGCTTTGCCATGGAATTCTGTGCGATTGAATCGTGCGGCAAATGCACGCCATGTCGCATTGGCTCTGTGCGTGGGACCGAAGTGGTCGACAAGCTTGAACGCGGTGAAGAGCCCGAAGTTCAGATCGAACTGCTGCGTGACCTTTGTGAAACCATGAAGTTCGGATCGTTGTGCGCGTTGGGGGGCTTTACCCCTTATCCGGTCCTAAGCGCACTGACCCATTTCCCTGATGATTTCAAGCCACGTGCGCTTGATATAGCTGCGGAGTGAAACGATGTCCTTGATCAAAGAAGTTGACTACGGAACCCCCGCCAAGAATTCCGAAAAGACGGTGACCCTGACCATTGATGGCAAGGACGTTACCGTGCCTGAGGGGACATCGGTCATGCGGGCTTCGATGGAGGCCGGCATTCAGGTGCCCAAGCTCTGCGCGACCGATATGGTCGATGCATTCGGTTCGTGCCGTTTGTGCCTGGTCGAGGTCGAAGGCCGCAACGGCACACCGGCATCCTGCACGACACCGGCGTCTGACGGCATGGTGGTCCGCACCCAGACCGATCGGCTCAAGAAAATCCGCAAAGGTGTGATGGAGCTTTATATCTCTGACCATCCGCTGGATTGTCTGACCTGTGCGGCCAATGGCGATTGCGAATTGCAGGACATGGCCGGTGCGGTTGGTTTGCGTGATGTGCGTTATGGGTATGAAGGTGGCAACCACGTTCAGGTCCGCCAGAACGGCGAAGAAAACCCGCGCTATATGGCCAAGGATGAAACCAACCCGTATTTCACCTATGACCCGTCGAAATGCATTGTCTGTTCGCGCTGTGTGCGGGCCTGCGAAGAAGTGCAGGGCACCTTTGCCCTGACCATCGAAGGTCGCGGTTTTGAATCCCGCGTGTCCCCGGGCATGCATGAAAACTTCATGGATTCCGAATGCGTATCTTGCGGTGCCTGTGTGCAGGCCTGCCCGACTGCAACGCTTCAGGAAAAATCCGTCATTGAAATCGGTCAGCCGGAACATTCGGTTGTTACAACCTGCGCTTATTGCGGGGTCGGCTGTTCGTTCAAGGCGGAAATGCGCGGCGAGGAACTTGTCCGCATGGTGCCCTATAAGGATGGCAAGGCCAACCGGGGGCATTCCTGTGTGAAGGGGCGCTTTGCCTATGGCTATGCCAATCACAAGGACCGCATCCTCAATCCGATGATCCGCGAAAGCGTTGATGAACCGTGGCAGGAAGTCAGTTGGGAAGAAGCCCTTCGCTTCACCGCCGATAAGTTCAAGGGCATTCAGGCCAAATACGGCAAGGGTGCGCTGGGCGGGATTACCTCGTCACGTTGCACGAACGAGGAAACCTTCCTGGTTCAGAAATTGATCCGCGCCGGGTTTGGCAATAACAACGTTGATACCTGCGCCCGTGTTTGCCACTCACCGACCGGTTATGGATTGAAAACCACGTTTGGGACTTCGGCCGGGACGCAGGATTTTGATTCTGTCGAACATACCGATGTTGTCATCCTGATCGGCGCAAACCCGACCGATGGCCATCCTGTCTTTGCCTCGCGCCTGAAAAAGCGCCTGCGTCAGGGCGCGAAACTGATCGTGATTGATCCGCGCCGGATTGATCTTGTGCGATCCCCCCATATCGAGGCGGTTGCCCATTTGCCATTGCGTCCGGGCACCAATGTTGCGGTTCTGACATCGCTTGCTCATGTCATTGTCACCGAAGGCCTGTTTGACGAGGCTTTCGTGCGTGAACGGTGCGACTGGGACGAATTCCAGGATTGGGCAGCGTTTGTATCTGACCCCAAACACAGTCCCGAAGCCATCGCCGACATGATCGGTGTGGATGCTGAGACCATGCGCAAGGCCGCACGTAGCTTTGCCACGGGCGGAAATGGCGCGATCTATTATGGTCTGGGTGTGACGGAACACTCTCAGGGTTCGACCACTGTGATGGCGATTGCCAACCTTGCCATGGCGACCGGCAATATCGGTCGTCCGGGGGTGGGTGTGAACCCGCTGCGCGGTCAGAACAACGTGCAAGGGTCGTGCGATATGGGATCTTTCCCGCACGAATTGCCGGGCTACCGCCATATTCAGGACAGTGCCACCCGCGATATTTTCGAAGATATCTGGGGTGTGAAGCTTGATGACGAACCGGGTCTTCGTATTCCCAACATGCTTGATGCCGCTGTCGATGGCACGTTTAAGGGCATCTATATTCAGGGCGAAGACATTCTTCAATCTGATCCGGATACCAAACATGTTGCAGCCGGTCTGGCGGCGATGGAATGCGTGGTTGTCCATGACCTGTTTTTGAACGAAACGGCAAACTACGCGCACGTGTTCCTGCCCGGTTCGACCTTCCTTGAAAAGGACGGCACATTCACCAACGCCGAACGCCGGATCAACCGGGTGCGAAAGGTGATGACGCCGATGAACGGCTTTGCCGATTGGGAGGTGACCCAGAACCTTGCCCGTGCGATGGGCCTGGACTGGAATTATACCCATCCGTCGCAAGTCATGGCCGAAATTGCTGCAACCACGCCAAGCTTTGCCAATGTCAGCTATGACCTGCTCGAACGCGAAGGGTCGGTGCAGTGGCCGTGTAATGCCAAGGCCCCGACGGGCACGCCTGTCATGCATATGGATGGCTTTGTTCGAGGCAAAGGTAAGTTCGTTGTGACCGAATATGTCGCAACCGATGAACGCACCGGTCCGCGCTTCCCGCTTTTGCTGACAACGGGGCGTATCCTGAGCCAGTATAATGTGGGGGCACAGACCCGCCGTACGGAAAACTCCGCCTGGCACAAGGAAGATCTTTTGGAAATCCACCCGCACGATGCCGAACAGCGCGGCATTCGTGAAGGTGACTGGATCCGTTTGGCATCCCGGTCGGGCGAAACATCCCTTCGCGCCACCATTACCGACCGTGTTGCACCGGGTGTGGTTTACACCACCTTCCACCATCCCGGTACGCAGGCCAATGTGATTACCACCGACTATACTGACTGGGCGACGAATTGTCCGGAATACAAGGTAACAGCGGTGCAGGTTTCATCATCCAACGGACCGACCGAATGGCAGGTGGAATATGACCGTCAGGCCGAACAGTCGCGTCGGATTAAACCGCGCGTTGATGCCGCAGAATAGGATAACGAGCCAGACATTGTGCTATACTCCCTTGGCATGATGTCTGGCTCGTCCTGTTTTCCTTGAAGTTTTCAGCCAAAGAGTGAACCGCAATGGCACCTGACAAACTTGTCTATATGGCCAATCAGATCGCAACCTTTTTCAAATCCCAGCCCGATAATGAGGGCGTTAAAGGTGTTGCCAACCATATCAGCGACTTCTGGGAGCCACGCATGCGCAAGCAACTGTTTGACATGATCGCTAAGGGCAATGGTGATTTTCATCCCTTGGTGCTTAAGGCCGCGCCGATGATCCGCAAGGTCAAGGAAACGGCATGACGGCCAAGCCATCTGAAAATCGCATTCTGGACGGGCGTGATGTTGATCTTGAAAATGCTCGCGCTCGCGCGGTGTCAGGCGATGATGGCAATGTAGATGCCCCTATCATGCTGCAACCGGAAGTTCCGGCTGCCTTGACGTTTAATGGTCATTCCCATGCGGTGATGATGGTGTCGCCCCATGATCTTGAAGATTTCATGGTGGGCTTTGCCCTGTCCGAGGGGATTGCCGATGACATTTCCCAGATCACCTTGCGGGATGTGCGCAAAACCCTGCAGGGCTATGTGATAGAGGCCGACCTGCATGAAGATGTCTTTGATCGCCTTGCTGATCGTCAGCGTACGCTTGAAGGCCGTTCTGGTTGCGGGCTTTGCGGCGTGCAATCCCTTGAGGCGGTTGCGATGGACAAGATCGGTAAAGTGACACCGTCAAACATGGCCCAGGACGTGGTTCTTGGTGCAATTGATGCATTGCCCGATTATCAGACCCGCAATCGCGAAGGGGGTGGGTTGCTCCACGCTAGCGCCTTTGTCGATGTTAGCGGTAACATCAAGCAGGTCCGCGAAGATATCGGCCGACATAATGCCCTTGATAAGGTGCTTGGCGCTGTTGCGCGACAGGGGCTTGATACAGCGGGTGGCTTCATCCTGATGACCAGCCGTTGTTCCTATGAGATCGTCACCAAAACCGTGCAATGCGGAGTTGGCGGGCTTGTGACCATTTCCGGTCCGACCTTGACGGCAGTGAACCTTGCCCGACAATCGGGGCTGACACTGATCTGTCGGGAACGGCGCGGCCTGTTTCGCCGGTTCGCCTGATTTTCCGGGTTCTTCGTATGCCGCCAATCGCTTGCCAGCTTATTGATCAGGCTGGTGACACAGCACATCCTTGCTTGTTTTCAAACTTGTAAATTTTATATGGGGGCATCAAAATTTGATGCCGACATGTTCGGTTCTTTGTTGCGCGTAAGCACGGCAGATAAAGTGCGTTGCCATCTGCGATCTAACTTGTTATTCAAGATGTAAGTAAAAATTACAAGATGCATCGTGCGGTCAGAAGGTCCATCAGGATCACTGTTCTTGTGTGTCTGGCTGGTGATGCAACAAAGAAGCAGGAAACCATGGCATTATCAAAATCCGAATTGCGCGACGTTCTTGCCGGAATTTCCGGCATTCTGGTGACGCCTTATGATGATCAGGGCGAGATTGCGCCAGCAAAGCTCAAACCTATTCTCGATCGTGCTTTGCAGGCCGGGGTTCATTTCCCGGTCGTGAACGGCAATACGGGTGAATTTTATGCGCTGACAACGGATGAAGCGATCACGATGGCAAAGTCGGTTGCCGAGATGCTTGACGGTCGCGCACCACTTTTGGCCGGGATCGGGCGCGGGGTGCGGGATGCTTGTGCACTGGCAAAGGCATCTGCCGATGCCGGTGCCGAAGCCCTGATGATCCATCAGCCGCCAGACCCGTTTGTCGCCCCGCGCGGTGTTGTTGATTACATCAAACGGATTGCCGATGCCTCCGGTGGGCTGCCGATGATGCTGTATCTGCGCAATGATGCCATCGGGACCAAGGCCATTGCCGATTTGTGTGCCATCGAAGGTGTGGCAGGGGTTAAATGGGCAACGCCGAATGCGATGAAACTGTCTGAGGCGATCAATGCCTGTGACCCCGACATCGTTTGGGTTGGGGGCTTGGCCGAGACCTGGGCTCCGGCATTTTATGCGGTGGGGGCGCGTGGCTTTACATCGGGTCTGATCAATGTCTGGCCGGAACGTTCCATGGCCATTCATGCGGCTCTTGAGGCCGGGGATTATGCCAAGGCCCGTCACCTGATTGCTGAAATGCGGGCCTTTGAAGATGTCCGGGCCGAGGAAATGAACGGCACGAATGTGACCGGGGTAAAGTCAGCGCTTCAGTTGCAGGGCAATGATTGCGGTGCCACCCGTCCGCCATCTGCATGGCCGTTGACGGATGCGCAGCACCAAAAGCTTAAGAGCTTCATGCGCGACAACGGGCTTTTGGGTTGATCTGGATCGGAATCAGAAGAACGAGGGGTTTCGTTCGCGAATATCGTCAACCGTGGCAAGCGTGCCCATGAGATGTTCGCGGACGACCTCGCAAGCGGTGTCGGCATCCCCTGCATCAATCGCAGCAAGGATCCGGGTGTGGCAATCAAGAATGGAAGACGACTTGCCGGGATCGGGCAGATTGAGTTTCCGCAAACGGTCAATGTGCCCGGATCGCGCTTTTACGACCGCAAACAGATTGGGCACGCCAGCGGCTTCATACAGGGCGTAATGAAAGTCAAAGTCGAGCCGGCTAAAGCTGTCGAGGTCGTTTGCCTCAGACACTGCCGTTTGTTGCGCAAGAATGGAGTGTGCTTTTGTGATTAGGGCAGGATCATTTGCATTGGCCAGACGACGGGTAATCTCAAGTTCCAGAGACAGCCGCAGGAATTGGGTTTCAAGTGCATGTTCGACATTTATCCGCGAAACCTCGGTCTTGGATTGCGGGAAGGTATCAATCAATCCTTCTTCTTCAAGCTTGAGCAGGGCATCGCGCACCGGGGTCTGGCTTACGCCATACTCTTCGGCGATCTCAATGCGCGACAGATACTGTCCGGGTTCAAGTTCCAGATCGATGATGCGTTTGCGCATGGAATCATGGAGTTGCGCGCTGGCAGATCCACGCTTGAGTTTCGTGATGCTCTTTTTGCTGATCGCAGGTTCGCTGGGTAGATGTTCGATCATGCTGTTCCCGCCGTTTTTGTCTTGCCGCTCAAAATATATACAGGTGCCTTGTGTTCTGTGAACTAATATATTACTATATCACATAGAAAAAAGAGAAAAGCTTTCTGTGTGTAATTCCGACAAGGCAGGGCTTCACGGTCGTCAGAGTTTGCTGGCGTACGGGGATCTGCCGAATTGATTTTTGCCATTTTCGCCATCTGGTTGCTTTTACATTCCGAGGAATAAGACAATGACCAAGAAACAGCCTCAGGACCTTAGATCGGCACGTTGGTTTGCCCCGGATGATCTCCGGTCTTTCGGGCACCGTTCCCGCATGATGCAGCTTGGGTATTCAGAAGACGATTTTCGCGACAAGCCGATTATCGGTGTTCTCAATACCTGGTCTGAGCTGAATTCCTGTCACAGCCACTTCCGCGAACGTGTCGTGGATGTGAAGCGCGGTGTTGCCCAGGCAGGCGGCTTTGCCGTCGAATTGCCGTCGCTTTCGGTGGATGAAAGTTTCACCAAGCCGACCTCCATGCTGTATCGCAACTTGCTTGCGATGGAAGTCGAAGAAAACATCCGCAGCCACCCGCTTGATGGTGTTGTGCTGATGGGCGGGTGCGACAAAACCACCCCGGGTCTGGTGATGGGGGCAATTTCGGCAGGTGTGCCGTTGATTTATCTGCCAGCGGGGCCGATGCTGCGCGGTAATTATGCAGGCAAGATCCTTGGGTCGGGTTCGGATGCCTGGAAATACTGGGACGAACGTCGGGCCGGAAACATCAGCGACGATGAATGGCTTGGCATTCAGGGTGGTATCGCCCGCTCTGCCGGGACCTGCATGACCATGGGGACGGCATCGACCATGACCGCGATTGCAGATTCTATGGGCCTTACACTTCCGGGCGCATCGTCCATCCCTGCTGTTGATAGCGGTCATCAGCGCATGTCAGCTGATTGCGGGCGCCGGATTGTTGATATGGTGTGGGAAGATCTGACACCTGAAAAGATCATCACGGATGCGTCGTGCCGTAATGCAGCGATCGTGGCGATGGCAACGGGGTGTTCGACCAATGCGGTGGTCCATCTGATTGCCATGGCACGCCGTGCAGGCGTTGACCTTAAGCTTGAAGACCTTGACGAACTTGGCCGCAATACGCCGCTGATTGCCAATGTGCGCCCGTCCGGCAAGGACTATCTGATGGAAGACTTCTATTTTGCCGGGGGGCTTCGTGCCTTGATGAAGCAGATGGAAGACCGTCTTGATACGACGTGTATGACGGTGACCGGCAAGACGCTTGGTGAAAACCTTGAAGGGGCTGAGGTCTTTAATGATGATGTCATCCGCCCGCTTGATAATCCGGTTTACAAGGAAGGCTCGCTTGCGGTTCTCAAGGGCAATCTGTGCCCGACCGGGGCCGTGATCAAGCCTGCGGCCTGTGATCCGAAGTTCCACGTCCATGAAGGCCCGGCGCTTGTTTTTGACAGCTATCCGGAAATGAAAAAGGCCGTTGATGACGAGAACCTGGAAATCACGCCAGATCATGTGATGGTTCTGCGAAATGCCGGGCCACAAGGCGGGCCAGGCTTCCCGGAATGGGGCATGCTGCCAATTCCCAAGGCGCTGATCAAGCAGGGACATCGCGACATGTTGCGCATTTCTGATGCCCGCATGTCGGGCACATCATATGGCGCATGTGTTTTGCACGTTAGTCCGGAAAGCTATGTCGGTGGGCCGCTGGCTCTTTTGAAAACCGGCGATATTGTGCGGCTTGATCTTCCAAATCGTTCGCTTGATATGTTGGTTTCCGACCAAGAGCTTGAAGAACGCCGCAAGGCACTTACCCCGCCAGAACCGCGTTTTGAACGCGGCTATGGTTATATGTTCTCCCGCCACGTGACGCAGGCCGACCAAGGCTGTGATTTCGATTTCCTTGAAACCGGTTTCGGCAGAGCTGCCGGCGAACCTGATATCTTCTAAGGGCCTGTTATGACTGAATTCGTATTGTCCGAAAATACCCGTGAGAAGCTGTTGCGTGCTTCTACGGCATCCATTGCGACCCAGCTTTATAAACGTGGTCTGCGCAACCAGTTCATTCAGGGGGTTGTGCCTGTTTCCGCCAAGAAGAAAAATATGGTTGGACAGGCGTTTACCCTGCGCTACATCCCCGCACGCGAAGACCGCAACTCGCTTGAGGTGTTTCGCAATGCTGACCATCCGCAACGTGTAGCTGTTGAAACCTGCCCGCCGGGCCATGTATTGGTTATGGATGGTCGCAAGGATGCATCTGCGGCATCTGCCGGTTCCATTCTGGTGACGCGTTTGGCTGTTCGCGGTGCCGCCGGGATTGTTTCTGATGCCGGTTTTCGTGATGCTGAAGGTATCGGCGAACTTGATATGCCAGCATATTTCGCAGGCCCGTCAGCGCCAACCAACCTGACCAAGCACGAGGCACTTGATATCAATGTTCCGATTGCTTGCGGTGACGTTGCCGTTTTCCCGGGGGATGTGCTTGTTGGTGATGCGGATGGCGTGATGGTTATTCCGGCGCATCTTGCTGATGAGATTGCAGATGCCTGTGCGGGCATGGAAAATTACGAAGCCTTTGTCCTTGAGCAGGTCAAGGATGGTGCGAGTATCATCGGACTATATCCTTGCACCAAAGACGAGAATCAGAAAAAGTATGAGGAATGGCTCGCAAAACGCTGACGCAGTGATAGTCTGTGATTATCGCATGCTCAGTTTCATTACTTCCCCATGAGTCCTAGAGGATTGATTAAATGTCTTATACGCTGACAGGAAAACATCTTATTGCCGGTGACTGGGTCGCCGGTGATGCGACGTTCCAGTCTGAGCCGGCCCACGGCCCGGCCAATACCTTCCCGGTCGGGACGCCCGCGCTTGTCGATCAGGCCGCCAAGGCTGCCGAAGAAGCGTTTTGGTCGTTTGGTTATTCATCGCGCGAAGACCGTGCGAAGCTGATCAACACCATTGCCGATGAAATCGATGCGCGTGGTGATGAAATCACCGAAATCGGAA
>NZ_JRJE01000027.1 GCF_000763295.1 Thalassospira australica
ACCATCTCAAGTTCTTCCTGGTGGGAGGTCTTTTTCTTAAGCATGCCCCATTGAATCAAAAGTCCCCGCCATTGGCGAGGACTTTGTCAGCAATCTGGGGCAGTGATTTCACTGCCCTTTTTTATATTTGATGGGGCTGGTTACTGCGCAGCCTGATCAAGCCGGGTTTGGGCGACAAACCATTTTTGAATGGCGTCGACCTGATCAGGCTGCATTCCAAGGCCAAGTTTGGTTCTGCGCCACAGAACATCTTCTGCGCAACAGGCCCATTCATTGGCCATAAGGTAATGAAGCTCTGCCTCATACAGATGTGGGGCGACTTCCTGCCCCAATTGGGGGGTTGCGGTGGCATTGCCCAGAATGTCGCACAGTGCGGTGCCATAGCAGCGTGCAAGGCGTTGAAGCAACGTATCAGGCACCCAGTCATAACGCGCCTGCATCTTGCCAAGGAACGCATCAAAGTCACCGTCATCCATATCCCCGCCGGGAAGGACGGCCTTGCCTGTCCAGTCGGGTGCATCATTGCCCAGAACCGGGGCCAGTTTCTGCATGGCGTGTTCGGCAAGCCTGCGATAAGTGGTGATCTTTCCGCCATAGATCGACAGGATCGCCGGGGCGTTTTGCCCATCCCCGGTATCAAGGTCAAACACGTAATCGCGGGTAACCGCAGATGCATTGTCGTTCTTGTCGTCATAAAGCGGACGAACACCGGAGTAATCCCAGACGACATCTTTACGACCCAGCGGCTTGGCCAGATAGCCATTGACCAGCTCAAGCAGATAGTCGACTTCCAGATCGCTGATTTTGACCTGTGCCGGGTCGCCGGTATAGGCAACATCGGTGGTGCCTATCAGGGTGTAGTCGCCCTGATAGGGGATGGCAAAGGCAATGCGGCCATCACCATTCTGAAAAATGTAGCAATGGTCATGGGGATGAATGCGCGGGACCACGATGTGGCTGCCCTTGACCAGTCTTAGACCGGCAGCCTTTTTGCCAAGGCCAGCGTTTTCGACCATGCCGGTGACCCACGGACCTGCGGCATTGACCACCGCGCGGGCGCGCACGGTGAGTGTTGCACCGCTTGCATCAATAAGTTCACCGTCCCAGTGGTCATCTTGACGCACAAGCGTTTTGCATGTCGTGCGGGTATATATTTCCGCACCGCGTGCCCGCGCATCCTGTGCGTTCAGGACGACAAGACGCGCATCATCGACCCAGCAATCGGAATAGGAAAAGCCGCCCGTGAAATCGGGTTTTAACGGGCTTCCTTCCGGTGTGCCCATGAATGAAACGGCACGTGATCCCGGCAGGCGTTTGCGCTTTGCCAGATGGTCATAAAGGAACAAGCCTGCGCGCAGCATCCATTTTGGACGCAACCCGCGATGATGGGGCAGAACGAATGTCAGCGGCCAAATGATATGCGGGGCGGCCGACAAAAGAACTTCGCGTTCCTGAAGGGCTTCACGCACCAACCGGAACTCGTAATGTTCCAGATATCGAAGGCCGCCATGGATGAGTTTGGTCGAGGAGGAAGAGGTGGCCGAGGCAAGGTCGCGCTGTTCGACCAATAGAACAGAAAGCCCGCGACCGGCGGCATCACGGGCAATACCTGCCCCATTGATGCCGCCGCCTACGACCAGAAGGTCGTATGTTTTCGCCACGTCAGATCACCTTTTTACGCAGGTAAGCAGAAATGGCTTCACCAATAATGACCAGGCCGATGATTGCCAGAAGAATGGTCGCAACCGTCTGCCAGGCAAAGGTATCAATCGCCCCCTGAAGGATGATGCCGATACCACCGGCACCGACCAACCCGAGAACCGTACTTTCGCGCAGGTTGATGTCCCAGCGCAAAATGGCAACGGCAAAGAAGGTCGGCATGACCTGCGGAATGACGCCATAGACCAGAATCTTGAAGCGCGATGCGCCAACAGATTCCAGGGCCTCGATCGGGGCGCGATCGATTTCCTCGATCGCTTCGCCAAGCAATTTGCCAAGGAAGCCAAGCGAACGGAAAACAATCGCCAGAATACCGGCCAGAACACCCGGTCCGAACACGGCCACAAACAGCAGCGCCCAGATGATGGTATTGACCGAGCGCGACGACACCAGAATGAACCGGCCAAGCCACAGGGTATAGCGGTTTGGTGTGGTGTTCTGGGCCGCAATCAGGGCAATCGGCAGGGACATGAATACGGCAAAGAAGGTCGCAATTGTCGCGATATTGACGGTTTCAAGCAGTGTCCACGCGATTTCTTTCCAGCCTTCAAGGGACGGGGGGAACATGCGGGCAAACAGATCGCCCATTTGTTCCGGGGCATCCCAAAGCCACGGCCAGATGATGTTGATGGTCGAAAGTGACCAGACAACGGCCAGTGCAACAAGGGCCATAACGCCGTATCGACGCCAGCGTTCCCTGGGCGTGTATCGGGACCATTCGCGATGTGCGATTGCGTCCGGTCCGGAAGGTTGAGTGGTGGCTACCATAGGTTCCTCCTGATCCGGCCGCTGATGGCCTCGCTGACAAGGATCACACCGATGATGCAAAGGGTAATCGCCAGCGCAAAGTCATAGTCATACCGCCCAAATGCATTCAGAAGCGTCGATCCGATACCGCCCGCGCCAACGATGCCAACAATGGCAGATGCACGCAGGTTGCTATCAAGTTGATAGATCGAAAGGCCGATCTGACGGGGCATGATTTGCGGGATCACGGCATACAGCAGGGTCACAAATGTTGCGCCACCGGCAGCACGGATGGCTTCGACCTGACCCCAATCAATTTCCTCGATCCGTTCTGCCAGCATTTTGGCAACGAAACCGATGGAATAGATCGTAAGCGTCAGAATGCCTGCCAGCGGGCCAAAGCCGACTGCTTTGACAAACAGGATCGCAACGATGACCGGATGGAAGGAACGGGCAACAATAATCACGGCACGGCCAATGGCATAAAGCCATTTAGGCGCAATGTTTGATGCGGATGCAAAGGCAATCGGAACGCTAAGCGCAAGACCAAGAAGGGTCGAGACGATTGCGATCTTGATGCTTTCCATAAAGCCATCAAACAGCAATTCACCGCGGATGAAGCTTGGCGGAAAGGCACCTTTGAAAATGCGGATGGCGCGCGGCACACCGTCCTGAATACGTTCCCAATCGAATGGCAGGGTTGTTATGGCCCACCATACATAGGCCGCAACGGCAATCAGAAGTCCCCAGCGCAACACAGGGTTGGCGATGAAGGGGGGCTTCTTCCAGGTGCGGCCCGTTGTTTGAACGGTACTGCTCATCTTGCGGCGACCTCGCGCAGGTGGGGGCTGCTTTCGGCGCCACCGCGTTCTTCGGCCGGAACACCGGCATAGATTTCATCCATGGCATCGTTGTCCAGATCGACAGGTTCGCCGTCGAAAATGATGCGGCCAAAACGCATGCCAACGATACGCTGGGTGTATTCCTTGGCTTCGTTGACGTTATGTATGTTGATCAGAACCGGCAGATGCAGCTCGGATGCGAGCGCGCGCAGCAGTTCCATGATCTGACGTGATGTTTTTGGATCAAGCGATGCGGTTGGTTCATCTGCCAGCAGGATTTCCGGTTCCTGCATCAGGGCGCGCACTACGCCAACACGCTGGCGTTCACCGCCGGAAAGTTCATCAGCACGTTTGTCTGCGTAATGGGCAATTCCGACGCGCTCCATCAAATGAAAGGCGCGGTCGATGTCTTCTTGCGGGTATTTTCGGGTTACCGCGCGCCACGCCGGAAGATATCCCAGACGACCGGACTGGACGTTTTCCATCACGGTCAGGCGGTCAATCAGGTTAAAGCCCTGAAACACCATGCCAATGCGGCGGCGCGCCAAACGCAGCGCCTTGCCTTCGAGGTTGGTAAGTTCGGTGCCGTTCAGTTCGATGGAACCCGATGACGGTTCAACCAGACGGTTGATACAGCGCAGCAGGGTACTTTTGCCCGCGCCCGATGCGCCAATAATTGAAACAACACTTTCGCCAGGTACTTCAAGGTTCAGGTTCTTCAACACTGCCTTTTCGTCGCCATAGCGTTTTACAAGTTCTTTGATACGCAGCATTGCGTTACCCCGGGTAAAATGGGTGGCACAGGGCCTGCGTGTGCAGGCCCTGTCTTTTTAAGGTCGGTTGAAAAAGGCGGATTACTTCAGGTTGTCCGGGGTGTATTGGACACCGTTTGCAGCCTGAATTTCACGAATGACCGCCCAGTCATCCTTGTAGGTGATCGGCAGGAACTTCGAGACGCCTTTGAATTCTTCGCCAAGGGCAGTACCTGCCATGTCGAAGGTAAAGAAGGCTTCCTTGATCTTTTCGACCAGTTCCGGCTTCAGATTGTGGGCATAGTTGAACGAAGTGGTCGGGAAAGGCTTGCTTTCATAGATGATTTTGACTTCGTTCGGATCATACAGATCACGCTGTGCCATCCGCTCGACAACTTCGGATGCAACAGGTGCGGCATCATAGTCACCGGCGACAACGCCAAGGATCGACTGGTCATGCGAACCGGAATAAACAACTTCGTAGTCCTGTTCGGGAACAATGCCCTGACCCGGAAGCAGGGCGCGCGGTGCAAGGTTGCCCGAGTTCGAGGTCGGCGAGGTATGCGCAACGCGCTTGCCCTTCAGATCGGCAACGGTGTCGATACCGCTGTCGGTACGAGTGTAAAGCTGCAGCGTGTAGCCGAAACGACCATCATCAGCACCCATCAATGCGAACGGAACCGCACCGGCCAGATTGACGGCAAACGGGGTCGGACCGGTTGAAAAACCGGCAACATGCAGGCGACCGGAACGCATTGCTTCGACTTCTGCGGAGTTCGACTGAACCGCAAAGAAGTGAACGTCCTTACCGGTGACTTCTTCAAGGTGCTCAAGGAACGGGTTCCAAATGTCGGCATATACAGCCGGGTCTTCGACCGGGGTGTATGCAAAGACAAGGGTGTCCGGGTCTACAAGCTCGTCGGCGGCCGGTGCGTCGGCAACCAGATCACCGTCCATATCGCAATAGATCGGATCCAGATCGCCACGTGCAATGCAGTCCTCGGCGGCTGCTGCCGGGCTTGAAGCCATACCAACCATACCGATGGCGGCAAGGAGGGTGGATACTTTTAAATTGTCGGTTTTTTTCGAAATTGAAAACACTGCTTTCGAACCTTTCTTCCCTGTGAACTCTGGCTTTTCGCCAGTTTTGAATGTGGTTTTGTTGTTTTATTGTTGCTTTTATCAACATTATGAATTCGGAAAAGTTGGAAAATCAACACAAAACTGTAACAAAAGGTTTCAGCAGGAGCTGTTAAATTAGTCAAACCACTACGAAATCAGCCATAGTTGTGAGAGGTGTGGCTTTGCGTTTGGGAAAAAAAGAACGCCAAAAACGCATTTTGCAGGAACTGCAGGTCCACCCGCATGTACGCGTTGCTACATTGGCGGAACGATTCGATGTCGCAACCGAAACCATCCGCCGTGATCTTGATGCGCTAAGTGGTGACGGATTGATCACGCGTGAGTTTGGCGGGGCGTCTGCCCGACCGATGGGGCATCAGCCTGATTTCGCGGAACGCCAGTCAACCGCAGTAGCAGGGGTTGAACGCATCGGCATGATGGCGGCCGATATGGTCCGTTCCGGTGACGTGGCGATGATTGATGCCGGATCAACTGTTGCGCAAATCGCCCCGTTTCTGACAGCGCGCGCCGCAACACTGCCGCGAACCTTCCTGACCAATTGCTATGCGGTGGTGCAGGGCATGGCAGAGCTTGCCGATCATGACGATGTTTTGCTGTGCCCTGGCCAGTACAACCGCCGTGAGAATGCAGTGTATGGCAGTGACGCTGTTGAATATTTACGCCGGTTTCACGCCAATATCGCCTTCATCGGGGCATCGGGCGTCTCTCGTCACGGGTTTAGCGACGTCAATCGCGATGCGGTGGCGATCAAACGGGCGATGATGGAACGGTCTGATGAAACATGGTTGATGGTCGATCACACCAAGTTTGATCAACGCTACCTGGAAAATGTCGCCCCGCTAGAAGACCTTGCCGGGATTATTACCGACCGGATGCCAAGCCCGGAAATTGTCATGCAGCTTGATCGTGCCGGTATCCGTCTTCTGGCCTGGCAAGAAGACAAGATCGCCACGGTTTGATACCAGCATATTACATGCGCAAGTAATATTCGTTCGCATTTAAGTTTGCGTTCCCGCCCATTGCAAACCATATTCCTGTGCGCAGGCTAGGGTTCAGACCCTGGCGTACCGGGTTCCCGCCCCGGTCAGTTTGTTTCTGACACGGAGGAATATGATCGTGACCAATTCAGTGACCACCCGTACCGAACAGGACACCATGGGTGAAATTGATGTGCCCGCAGACCGGTATTGGGGGGCGCAAACCCAGCGATCCCGGCAAAACTTCCGCATCGGTGGCGAACGTATGCCCGATGCGTTGATCAAGGCATTCGGGGTGCAAAAACTGGCAGCTGCGCGTGCCAATGCGGCACTTGGCAATCTTGACCCCGAACTTTCCAAGGCGATCGAGATGGCTGCCCAGGAAGTTGCAGACGGGAAACTTCTGGATCATTTCCCGCTGGTTGTCTGGCAGACCGGATCGGGCACGCAGACCAACATGAACACCAATGAAGTGATCGCCAACCGGGCGTGTGAAATCCTTGGCAAGCCGATGGGAAAGCGCGAACCGGTGCATCCCAATGATCACGTCAACCGCGGTCAGTCATCCAATGACAGTTTTCCGGCTGCCATGCACATCGCAGCTGTGGTCGAGATTGAGGAAAAGCTTAAACCTGCCCTTGCCCATCTGCGCAAAACGCTTGAGGCCAAGGTCGATGCCTTTGGCGATATTGTTAAAATCGGGCGCACCCATATGCAGGATGCCGTGCCCCTGACACTGGGACAGGAATTTTCAGGTTATGCCGCGCAAATTTCGCTTGGACTGGACCGGATCGAAGACGCGTTGAAACGTTTGCGCAAACTGGCACAGGGCGGCACGGCCCTTGGCACGGGATTGAACGCGCCCGACGGGTTTGATGTTGAATTTGCAAAACATGTTTCGGCCATTACCGGTCTTGGTTTTGAAACAGCAGAAAACAAATTCGAAGCACTTGCCGCCCATGATGCGTGCGTGGAAATGTCGGGTGTGATGAATGTTCTGGCGACGTCGCTGATGAAGATCGGCAATGACATTCGTCTGTTGGGCTCCGGGCCGCGCTGTGGTCTGGGTGAACTTGTCTTGCCCGCCAACGAGCCGGGATCATCGATCATGCCGGGCAAGGTCAATCCGACCCAGGCCGAGGCACTGACCATGATGTGCGCGCAGGTGATGGGCAATCATGTTGCGGTGACGGTTGGCGGATCAAACGGGCATCTGGATCTTAATGTGTTCAAGCCGGTGATCATTTATAACCTGCTGCAATCGGTGCGTTTGATTGCCGATGCATCTGTCAGCTTTGCCGATAATTGCATTGCCGGGCTGGAAGCCGATCAGGAAAAGATCGATCACTATGTCGAACAAAGCCTGATGCTGGTGACCGCCTTGGCCCCGCATATTGGTTATGACAATGCCGCCGCCGTTGCCAAGAAGGCGCACAAGGATCGCAGCAGTTTGAAAGAAGCCTGCATCGCGCTTGGTTTCCTTGATGGTGCGAAGTTTGACGAATTGGTTCAGGCCCGCGACATGATTTGATCGCGACTTTCCATCGCAGTGTTTTAATGGGCCGGACAGAACGACTGTCCGGCCTGTTTGGTTTCAGCTGCCATAGGCGGCATTGAGCATCGCGGGTACAATGCGGTTGTGAAACGGCATGACGGCCGCCAGATAGGCGTGGCCAAGTCCATTGTTGCGCCGAATAAGCGTAATGCTGCGCACCAATGTGGCATTTGGTCCAAGCGGCTCTGTCTCGATTACGATCCGAAAGTTCAAATGATGGTCATCAAGACCAAGCACGGCGCAAGTGTCCGTTTCCCTGATCAGGGGAAATACCCCGATGGTTTCCAACTGCGCATTTCCGGCCGTATCAAGGTCGGTCTTCAGTCCCAAGGGTTTGACGATGATGTTCCGAAGTGCCAACAGACGGTGATACCACGCAGGGGCAGAGTCAATCACATGGCGGGCGGCCTTGGGGGCGGTCAGGTCGGGCTGATCAACCGCAATGACAAAGGCATCTGCCCAATCTGCATCGGGCATGGCCGGATGGGGAAGCGTAACGGGGCGGGCCGTGGCACGGTTGTGCATCCTAAAACTTCCAGATCGTGAAACTGACAGTATTTGTAGTGGGGTTTTCTGGCGTGACAATGATCAATATCATTGTCGTTGTGGTTCAAATCAGGCATATCCAACCCATGCGTTCAACCAACCGCCATACTTGCCGATCAAACGGCATGTCTGCACGCCGTGTTTTCCAGACATGGCTACTGGCGTTTGTGGTTCTGTTGGCCGGTGTTACCCAATCCGGGTTGATCCCGGCTTTGCTGAGCAATTCAGCACAGGCCGCCCCCTTTGGACCGGGCAGTAATGTCCTTCAGATTTGCACGCCCAACGGTATCAAGACTGTTGCAACAAGCAGGGCAATACCCGCCGGTGACGTCGATCCGTATGGCACCGGCCATGGCGGTCAGATGGCGGGCCATGGCTTTTGTTCGCTTTGTGCGACCCATCACGGGGCGGTGGTTTCACTCGATCTGCCTTATGTGGCCCCGGTTTCAATTGCCCATGTGGTTGCCTATGCCACGGCCAATGGGATTGCATCGGGTCATGAAATACCGCGCATTCGCCATTCGCGAGCGCCGCCGGCATTCGTCTGATTTCAAACGAAAAAAAACAACTACCTATTGAAATCGGGCGCAGATGATTGCGGCCCAAATGACGGATGAAATTTCATGAAAAAACTGTTTGCTGTACTTGCGACTGTTGCGTCGCTGTTTGTTGCCGGGAATACCTTTGCCGCGGATATCGAAATTAAGGATGCCTGGGCAAAGGCCTCCATCGGGCAGGTCCGCAATGGTGCTGCGTTCCTGACGGTTGTGAACCACGGCATGGCAGACCGCATCACTGGCGTGCGCAGTGACCTTGCCGATAAAACCGAACTTCACACCCACATCATGGAAAATAACGTGATGAAAATGCGTCAGGTTGACGGTGGTGTTGATGTGCCGATGTATGGCGAAGTTCTGTTTAAACCGGGCAGCTATCACGTCATGCTGATCGGGCTGAAGAAGCCGCTGGCAGAAGGCGAAATGGTCAATGTGACCCTTGAGTTTGAAAAGGCAGGCGACGTTCCGGTCATGGTCAACGTCCTTGATCCGATGGCCAAGGGCATGACCAAGATGGATCATGGGACCATGGATCACGGCAATATGGATCATGGCGACATGAAACATTAAGAAGAACACGGTCATGACCATGACGCCCATTAAGGTTGATCAGGCCATGTGGTCACTTTGATTGGCATTTACGGGGGAAGGTTTGCGCCTTTCCCCGTTTTTCGTCATGATGGGAAAACAAGCGCCATTGGTTACAGGGAGCCCGTCATGTCAGAAAACATCACCATCGACGACCTGATTGCCAAACTTGGGTTGGAGCCCCATCCCGAGGGCGGCTATTACGCCGAAACATTTCGGTCGTTTGAAACCTGTAATCCCGGCAACCGGTATCTTGGGGTGCGCAGCACGGGGACGGCGATCTATTATCTTTTGACCCCCGATACGTTTTCCGGGATGCATATCCTTACCAGCGACGAGATTTTCCATCATTATCTGGGCGATGCGGTCGAACAGCTTCAGTTGTTTGAAGATGGCACCCACAAGCTGGTTGAAATCGGATCGGACCTTCTGGCGGGGCAAAAGCCGCAAATGGTGGTTGCCAAAAACGTGTGGCAAGGTGCGCGCCTGAAACCGGGTGGCAAGTTTGCTCTTTTGGGCTGTACCGTGGCACCGGGGTTTGATTTTGCCGATTTCTCGATGGGCAAGCGCGCAGCACTAAGCGCAAAATGGCCTGCTGCGTCCGAGATGATTGCGGCGTTGACGCGCGACTGATTTTCGGGCGATATCATCCTGTCACCAACTTGGGGTTGGTTGCGCCATTCGCTTTGCCATCCCCAGAATACAGGATTTGCCCCATGCAGTTCGATACCTGGCTTCTGTTTGCCGGGGCGGCAATCGCATTGGCGATGGCGCCCGGCCCCAACAATCTTCTCGCGATCTTTAATGGTGCGCGTTATGGCGTGTCGTCTGCGGCGGTGGGCGGTACTGGTCGTGTTGTGGCGTTTGTGCTGATGATTTCAGTTACGGCAGCAGGGCTTGGCGTCGTGCTTGCCGCGAGTGAAACCGCGTTCTTCTTGATCAAATGGGGCGGGGCGGCTTATCTGGTCTGGCTTGGTATCAAAAGCTGGTTTGCCAGGGTCAATGACGATGCGGATACCGCAGGTCAAATGGCCCTCATGGAACATCCGGGGGCATTCAAGCTCGCCAAGACGGAGTTTCTGACCGCAGTTGGCAATCCCAAAGCCATCCTGATTTTTACCGCGTTCTTTCCGCAGTTCCTTGATCCGGCCGCGGCCTATGGCCAACAATTCATGATCATGGGCGTGACGTTTATTGCGATGGAAGTTGGCGTTTTGCTTGGGTACGGATTGTTGGGTGGACAGGTCAAGGGCCTGATCAGGTCAGCGCGCCATATGCGTGTTCTTAATCGGGTGTCGGGCACGCTTCTGGTGGGGGCCGGTGTGTTGCTGGCCCTGACCGACCGATCGCGGACAACCGCATAACCCCAGGCTCAGGACCTATTAATCCGGTAAATCCGAAGGATAGAGATTATATGTGCAAACTCTGGCGTCAAACTCCTTGATCGGGATACCAGCCGGCCCTGCCGGATTTTCCTTGGATTTCACAAATATAACGTCTGCCATTCAAATCAAATTAATAGGTCCTGCGCCTAGAAAACCTTCCAGAAATGCGCAGGGGCGCAGCTTTGTTCAAAGCGCGCCCCCTTGCTCCCTTGTCTACCTGGATAACCTTTTGGGCAATCCGGGCGATCGCCTGTTCTCAGGCGATTTCTTCGACCCTGTGACATGCCACTTCGCGGCCTTCGAAATTGCGCAGTTCCGGTCGAACCTTTGCGCATTCTTCGGTCGCAAACGGGCAGCGTTTGTGGAACGCACATCCCGATGGCGGATTGATCGGTGAAGGCAGCTCGCCGGTCAGCGGTTCTGACTTCACACGTTGTGTCGGGTCGATCTTTGGTGCCGATGCCAGAAGCGCCCGTGTATAGGGGTGCAGCGGCTTGGCAAAGATCTCTTCGGTTGGTCCCTTTTCAGCGACGCGACCGAGATACATCACCATGACGTCATCTGCAATATGTCTGACGACAGAAAGATCGTGCGAGATGAAAACATAGGCGACATTCATCTCTTTCTGCAGATCCATCATCAGGTTCAGAACCTGTGCCTGCACAGACACATCAAGGGCCGAAACCGGTTCATCGGCAACGATGACCTTGGGTTCCAAAATCAGCGCGCGAGCAATTGCAATACGCTGACGCTGCCCCCCGGAAAACATATGCGGATAGCGCTGATAGAATTCCGGACGCAAGCCAACCTTTGCCATGGTGGCGCGCACGCGTTCTTCGCGTTCCTTGCGGCCAAGGTTTTCCATGTTGAGCAAAACCGGTTCTGCCAGAATCTGCCCAACCTTCTTGCGCGGGTTCAGCGACCCGTAAGGGTTCTGGAAAATCATCTGAACAGTGCGACGGAACTGCTTGGCTTCCTTGTCAGAAAGATTGCCAACCTTGTTGCCGTTGATTTTAAGTTCACCCGAACTTGGTTGTTCAATCAGGGTCAACTGACGACCAAGGGTCGATTTGCCACAGCCGGACTCCCCCACAACCGCCAAAGTCTTTTGCGCTTCGAGGGTGAAGGAAACACCATCAAGCGCCTTGACCGTGGCACCGGGTTTGCCAAAGCCACGATTAACATCGTAGTGGCGAACAAGGTCATCGGATTCCAGAAGCGGAACACCGGGTTTGGTATCCAGAAAACTCATTATACTGTCTCCCCGGTAGGAAGGCCGGTCGGCTGGCCCTGATCGTTCAGCGGATAGAAGCAACGTACATCGCGCCCGTTGAAATCCGAGACTTCCGGACGTGCATTCACGCAGCTTTCATTCGCGTAGCGGCAACGCGGTGCCAGAAGACAGCCTGCCGGGCGGTCATACTGGCCCGGAACGACGCCGGGGATGGTCCGCAGGCGATCATGGCCTTCGGAACGTTCCGGCAGGGCTTCAAGTAATGCCTGGGTATAGGGATGGCGCGGGGCGGCAAAGATGCTGTCGGCCGGGCCACTTTCAAACAACTGACCAGCATACATGACCTGAATACGATTGGCGGCCTCGGACACCAGTGCCAGGTCATGGGTGATCAGCAACAATCCCATGTCGCTGTCTTCCTGCAATTTCAAAAGCAGGTCGATGATCTGGGCCTGAATGGTCACATCAAGGGCCGTGGTCGGTTCATCGGCAATCAAAAGGCGCGGGTTGCAGGCAATCGCCATGGCAATGACGATGCGCTGGCTCATGCCGCCTGAAAGCTGATGCGGGTAGGCGGTCATGCGCGACTTGGGATCGGGGATGCCTACCTGATCGAGAAGATCAAGCGTACGTTCACGGCGTTGCTTTTTGTTGCCGCCTTCATGGACCTTAAGGGCCTCCATGATTTGGGCTTCGACCGTAAAGCACGGGTTGAGTGCCGACATCGGGTCCTGAAAGATCATGGCGATGTCTTTGCCCGTGATCTGACGACGGCGTTTTGATGGCATCCGCAGCAAATCCTGACCATCAAAGGTCAGGGCGTCTGCGGTGACGCGACCGGGAAAGTCGATCAGCCCCATAACAGCGAGTGAGGAGACGGATTTCCCCGACCCGGACTCGCCAACGATGCCAAGAACTTCGCCGCGATCGACGGAGTAGCTGACAGAATCAACAGCGCGGAACGGCTTGTCTTCGGAGCCGAACTCGACTGTCAGGTTTTTTACTTCGAGAAGAGCCATGACTTACCGTTTCATCTTGGGATCAAGGGCATCGCGCAGGCCATCACCCATCAGGTTAAAGGCAAGCACGGTGACAAGGATGCAAAGGCCGGGGAAGGTGATCACCCACCAAGCCGAACCCACGAATTCACGGGCTTCGGCAAGCATGGTGCCCCATTCCGGCAGCGGCGGTTGCGCACCAAGGCCAAGGAAGCCAAGGGCCGCAGCGTCAAGGATCGCACTTGAAATACCCAGGGTGCCCTGAACAATCAGCGGTGCCATGCAGTTGGGCAGGATGTTGACAAACATCTGGCGAATGTGTCCGGCACCGGCAACTTGCGATGCGATGACATATTCCTTGTTCAGTTCCGAGACCACCGATGCACGGGTCAGGCGCACATAGTGCGGCAACTGAACAATCGCGATGGCCAGCATGGCGTTTTCAAGTCCCGGGCCGAGGATCGCGACGATTGCCATTGCCATGATCAGGCTGGGCAGGGCCAGCATGATGTCCATCATGCGCATGATGCTGACTTCGATCCAGCCGCGGAAATAGCCAGCCAACATGCCCAGGAAAATCCCCGAAGCCATCGAAATTGCAACGACAGCAAGACCAATTGAAACCGAAAGCTGAGCGCCGTGGATCAAACGTGACAGAATATCGCGGCCAACGGCATCCGTTCCCAACAAGTATTCCCAACTGCCGCCTTCCATCCACGCCGGTGGTTTTAGAAACGCGGAGCGGTCCTGAATAATCGGATCGTAAGGGGCAATCCATTGTGCCGTAATGGCCAAAAACATGATGATCGCAATGATGATCAGGCCTGCGTATGCGCCCCGGTTCTTCTTGAAATAATCCCAAGTCTCGCGCAACGGACTAGGTGGTGCTGCCACCGGCTCTATTGCTTCTGCGGCATTTGAAGCCGGGACTGCGGACGGGGTGAAGTTCTCACTCATCTTTTCGTCCTTCCCTTAACGCTTATGCCGGATACGAGGGTTGATCACCCCGTACATCAAGTCGACAAACAGGTTCACTGCCATCACAACGAATGCGATCATCAGAATGCCACCTTGAATGGTTGGATAATCACGGCGATTAAGTGCCTCAACGATCCATTTCCCAATGCCGGGCCATGCGAAAATGGTCTCCGTTAGAATTGCACCAGCAAACAATACGCCGACTTGAAGGCCAATAACGGTAATCACCGGTATCAGGGCATTGCGCAGGGCATGGACCATAATGACGCGCATTGGTGCCAACCCTTTGGCGCGCGCGACACGAATATATTCTTCACCAAGCACTTCAAGCATGGAGGAGCGCGTCATGCGCGCAATCACGGCCATGGGAATGGTGCCCAATACAATCGTAGGCAGGATCAAGTGGCTTAGGGCGCTGGAAAAAGCACCTTCTTGTCCGCTTAAAAGGCTGTCGATCAGCATGAAGCCCGTGACAGGCTCAAAGAAATACATGACCGACAATCGTCCGGAAACCGGTGTCCAACCCAAAGTGGTTGAAAAGAACATGATAAGGAGCAAAGCCCACCAGAAAATCGGCATCGAATAGCCGGTCAGCGATAAGCTCATTGTCAGGTGGTCAAGCCATTTGCCGCGTTTCATTGCCGCAATCACGCCAAGCGGTAAACCGATGCTGATGGCAAATAGAATACCCATCAAACTCAGTTCCACCGTTGCGGGGAACAAGACTGCAAATTCCTCAATGACAGGACGTTTGGTTACATAGGATTTACCCAAATCTCCCTGCAGTACGCCGCCCAGATAATTGAGATACTGAACAACAAGCGGTTTGTCGAAGCCGTATTGCTTTTGCAGTTCAGCATAGCGTTCCGGTTCAACACTGCGTTCTCCCGCCAGCATTTCGATTGGGTCGCTTGGGATCAGGTGAACCATCAGGAACACAAGAATGGTGACGCCGAAGAACGTCGGGATAACGTCACCCAAACGGCGTAAAAGGAAACTTAGCATGCCACCAGGCCTTTTTTGCATCCGCGCGTGCTGCGGGCACGGGCAGATGTCTCTCTCTTTTTTGGGGAATTGCAAAGAGGCCCGGAAAACCGGGCCTCTTTGACAAGGTTTTAAGTGACCTTACTGCGCAAGGTCGACGCCGTAGAAGATGTGACCACCAAACGGATCAATCTTGTAATCGACGACTTCGTTACGGACCGGCTCAAACACGATCGAGTGTGCGATGGTTGCCCAAGGTGCTTCACGTTTGAAGACGACCTGAGCTTCTTCGTACAGACGGGTACGTTCAAGAACGTCCGAAGTGGTTTTTGCCTGCTGGACAAGGTTGTCGAATTCCTCGTTGCACCACTGTGCACGGTTGGAACCGCCCACGGCATCACAGCCAAGCAGAACCGCC
The DNA here is from genome assembly GCF_000763295.1 of Thalassospira australica. Lineage (GTDB taxonomy): Bacteria > Pseudomonadota > Alphaproteobacteria > Rhodospirillales > Thalassospiraceae > Thalassospira > Thalassospira australica. The sequence goes on from NZ_JRJE01000027.1 coordinate 15,424, forward strand.
AGGAAGTTGTCGGGATCGCCGTTATCACCGGTCCAACCGAGCATGAAGGTACCCTGTTCACCTTTTTTGGTGCGCTCAAGGTATTCACCCCACTCGTAGGAGACGATCTCGGCATTGACGCCAATAGCAGCCCAGTCAGCCTGAACGAGTTCCGCCATACGACGTGCGTTCGGGTTGTAAGGACGCTGAACCGGCATGGCCCAGATGTCGGTGGTGAAGCCATCCGGATAACCGGCTTCTGCCAGCATGGCTTTGGCTGCTTCCGGATCATAAGGATCATCAACGGTATCGTTGTTGTATGACCAGATGGTCGGCGGGATCGGGTTTTTCGCGGCCGAACCGGCACCCTGGTAAACACCTTCGATGATGGCGTCTTTGTTGATCGCCATGTTCAGTGCTTTACGAACCTTCGGATCGGTGAAGGGTTCTTTCTGGGTGTTGTACCCAAGGTAACCAACGTTCAGACCTTCCTGGCTCAGCAGGTTGATGTCGGCATCAGCTTCCATCTCGGTCAGGTCAGCCGGGTTCGGATACGGCATAACGTGGCATTCGCCAGCTTTCAGCTTCTGATAACGAACAGTGCTGTCAGGCGTAATGGCAAAGATCAGGTTGTCGATTGCGGCTTTGCCTTCCCAGTATTCCGGGAATGCCTTGTAACGAATGACCGCATCTTTCTGATACTGAACGCGCTGGAACGGACCGGTGCCGACCGGGTTAAGGTCAACGGTTTCCGGGGTACCTGCTTCCATCATTTTGTCAGCATATTCAGCCGACAGAACAGACGCAAAGTCCATGGCCATGTTGGCAATGAACGGAGCTTCCGGACGGTTCAGAACAAATTTGACGGTATAGTCGTCAACTTTGACGATGTCTTTGACGAGGTCCGGCATGGACATCGCATTGAAGTACTCATACGAGCCACCGGAAACGCCGTGATACGGATGTTCCTTGTCGAACTGACGCATGAAGGTATAGATCACGTCATCAGCATTGAAATCACGGGTCGGGGTGAAATCATCGGTGGTGTGGAATTTAACGCCTTCACGCAGGTTGAAGGTGTATTCGGTGCCATCGGCTGAAACGTCCCAACTGGTCGCAAGACCCGGAACGATGGTGGTGGTGCCGCGCTTGAACTGTACCAGACGGTTATAGATCTGACGCGAAGACGCATCAAACGTGGTGCCTGAAGTATAGAGCGACGGGTTGAACCCTTCCGGGCTACCTTCCGAGCAATACACCATAGTTTTTGCCGAAGCGGCAGTCGGAGCAGCGAGTGCTGTGGCTGCAAGCAGACCTGCACCAAGCGCCACTTTGACGAAATTCGCTTTCATTAAATGCCTCCCTCAAGGCTGGCCCGAACAAAATGCTGCTGTCTGCGTGACTATGATCCGGTCACGTTTGATAGCGCGTTTTGCAACGGACGAGGTTTACCCGATCCAACAGGAATAAATGTTGGCAATCGACGGGGCAAAGTAATCAGGGTTTCTACGTATCGTCAACGCTTCCTGCGTGATTTTACGTAGCCTGACGGAGGGCGGAAATGATGAATTTAAGTCAAGTGTTTGTTATTTTTATGAAAATTACCCCTCATTTTTATCAGGGCAGATGTGCATTTTTTTCAAGGCTCAGGCGGCGGAGTGGATATATCACCTGTTTCAGATGTGTTGCCAACGATTCGTATCTTATTGAATTTCAATGATTCGTTCGTTTCCACTCCGCCAAAGAGCCTATTTTACTAACCAAGGGTGGTGTTTAGGGCGTTGATTTGCGCGATATCCGTGTTCCACGCACAGACAAAGCGATAGACATCCGAGCCAAGTGATGGCCAGCCGTGAAACATTAGCCCGGCATCGCGCAATCTGGTGGCCAGTTCCGGGGACATTTTGACAAAAAGCTCGTTGCCTTCAGCCGCATGGGCAAGGCTGGCGCCTTGCTTGCCAAGAACATCTTCAAGCGCCTTGGTGGCAGCATTTGCGTGCGCGGCATTTTTCAGCCAGACATCATCTTTGACATAGGCCAGAAGTTGTGTCGCCAGGTAACGGTGTTTGGAATGCAGGTGACCACTGCGTTTGCGCGCCTGTTCGATGCGGGCCTTAAGGCTGGTGTCAAACAGGACAATCGCATCGACGGCCATTGCGCCGTTTTTAGTTGCGCCAAAACTGATGGCATCCACGCCCGCTTTCCAGGTGACATCCGCCGGATGACAATTCAGATGCGCGACGGCGTTGGCAAACCGCGCCCCGTCCATAAACAGACGCAGGTCATGATCGCGGCAAACAGCCCCGATCGCGTTGACCTCGTCAATTGAATAAACAGTTCCAAGTTCGGTTGCCTGTGTTATGGCGACACATTCCGGGGAAACCGAATGCACACCGCGATCAACCAGACCGCTGACAAAGCGATCAAGGGTTGCCGCCTCAAGCTTGGCGGCCGGGCCATCCATCGGCAACAGTTTGGCGCCACCGGTAAAGAACGCAACGCCCGTGCTTTCGTCTTCGTTGATATGGGCTTCGTGATGGCAGACCACCCCGCCATAGGGGGACACAAGCGCAGACAGGCTGATGCAATTCGCCGCAGTTCCGGTCGCAACCGGGATGACGGCGACCTCCTTGTCAAATAGCTCTGAAAACGTTGCATCAAGTTGCGCGCTTAGCGCGTCACTGCCATAGGCCGGCGCATTGTTGGTGGCATCATGGGCGAGCGCTTCAAAAACTTCGGGGCAAAAGGGCGATACATTGTCCGAGGCAAAATTCATCTTCGATCTCATTGGTCTGGTGGCAAATGGTATTCATGCCTAAGGGCATGGCGGCGTATTATGCGATTGAGTTTTGATCCTTGTGGCCAAGAGTTTCTGGCAGGTCTTGGATCAGATCAATCGGGCTGTTCCAGGCGCAGACAAATCGATATGCATCCGCGCCAAGCGATGGCCAGTTGCGAAATACAATGCCCCCATCGCGAAGCGTCTGTGCCAGTTCGTCTGTCATGTGAATAAACAACTCGTTGCCTTCCGGGCGAAAGGCGGGTTTTGCGCCCATGTTTTCAAGCGATTGCGCAAGAGCCACCGCCGACTGATTGGCATGGCGTGCGTTGCGCAGCCATAGGTCATCTTCAAGATAGGCCAGAAGCTGTGCCGCAAGATAGCGATGCTTGGAAAACATATGTCCACCACGCTTGCGGTTTTGTTCGGTTCTTTGGCGCAGTTCCGTATCAAACAAAATGATCGCATCAACTGCAAGCGCCCCGTTCTTGGTCGCCCCAAAGCTTAAGGCATCTACACCGGCCTTCCAGGTGATCTCGGACGGATGGCAATCAAGTGCAGCGACGGCGTTGGCAAAGCGGGCGCCATCCATGAACAGTCGCATGTCATGCTTTTGGCAGACGTTGCCAATCGCCTGAATTTCTTCCACGGAATACACCGTTCCGAATTCTGTGCTTTGCGTGATGGCTACGCATTCCGGATCAACCGAATGCATACCGTTTGTGACATGCCCGCTAAGGTACGTTTCAAGCGACGATGCTTCGATCTTGGCCGATGGACCATCCATGCCAAGCAGTTTTGCCCCGCCACCATAAAAAGCAACACCCGTGGATTCCGTTACATTGATGTGGGCATGGTGATGACAGACAATCCCGCCAAACGGTGACACCAGCCCTGCCAACCCGATGACATTGGCAGCCGTCCCCGTGGCGACCGGTACCACACAGACGTCTGTGCCAAAAAGGCGGGAAAATGCGGCGTCAAGCTGTTCGCTTTTCTCATCTGCGCCATAGGGCAGGGCGTTATGATCGCTTTCCGCAGCAATGGCAGCAAGGATTTCCGGACAGATCGGGGTAACATTGTCTGATGAGAAATTCATAGGCGCCTCGACTTAAACAGGCATTAATTGCTTTGATGCCCAAACAGGGGTGGGAGTGGCCAGACAAGATTGTTTAGAATTCGGCGGCATTGCAAGAACGGTTATTTGCTTGTGGCAACAAATACGCCGTCCCAATCATCAGGTGGTGGCGTTTGCCTAAACAGTGCAATGCGTTCTGCATAAAGGTCATAAAGCCCGCGAAGCGACCCCACCGCGTCAGATGCGTCGCGGCATTGCGCAATAAGCTGTTCCGCGTCATCCCAGCGTTGGTTGCGATAGGCATCAAGCATGGATCTGTGCAGGCGATCAAGGGCCTGAAACGGTTCTGACGTACGCAGGGTGCTGTCGCCCAAAAGGGCAAAGATATGGACCGCTTCGCTTTTGCCTTTAACTGCAATCAGGTCCAGCTCAACAATGGCAAATGCCGTTCCGACCCGTTTTGCGACATCTTCACCCAGAACGATATCAACGCCGTAGTTTTTTGATTGCCCCTCAAGCCGGGCGGCAAGATTGACGGCATCGCCCAGCACGGAATAATCAAAACGCTGATCCGATCCCATGTTGCCGACAAGGCAATCGCCGCTATTGATCCCGATCCCGACATTTAGCGGCAGGAACGTCTCATTGGCCTGCTTGGCTTCTTGATGGCGTTCGTGGTTAAGCGTTGCAAGGGCAACACGCATGGCAAGTGCGCTTTCACAGGCGTGATGGGCGTGACTATCAACATCAAGTGGCGCATTCCAGAACGCCATGATGCAATCGCCCATGTATTTGTCGATCGTCCCTTCACGGTTGAGGATACATTCGGTCAAGGGTGTCAGCAGCCGGTTTATCAGGCGCGTTAAACCTTGTGGGTTGGATTTGAAGCCTTCTGAAATCGCGGTAAAACCGCGCACGTCACAAAACATCAAGGTCATGTCGCGTGTTTCGCCGCCCAGTTTCAAGCGTTCCGGATGGCGCGATAGTTCGTTGACCAGTGCGGGCGACAGATAGTTGCCAAAGGCGGTGCGCACCTGGCGGCGTTCGCCTTCGGTACGCATGAAGCCGATCAGGGTGGTTGCGCTATAGACCGCAAGCAAACTGATCAATGGATAAACCGGATCAATCAGCAAAAGTTTGGTTTCATAGGCCCACCAGGAAAACCAGAAGGCGGCAACGCCAAGGGTGCTGCCCGCAATGGCCGGCCAAACTGCGCCAAGGCGTGGCACCATGAACACAAAGAACAACCCAACGAGCAAAAGGACGAATGTTTCGGCTTCCGCAGCCCAGTACGGCCGGGTCAGAAAATGATCCAGGATCATCTGTTCAAGCATTTCGGCATGGATTTCAACCCCCGGCAAGACCGGATCAAGCGGGCTTGACCGCAGATCAAGCAGCCCGGCGGCACTGGTGCCGACCAGAACAAAGGTATCGCGCAGCGCATCTTTTGGCAGGCTGTCATTCATCACATCAGAGGCCGAGATATAGCGTGCCGCATTATGCCCGCTGAAATGTACCCACATATAACCGGCATGATCGGTGGGGATGGTGGCCTGTCCGACCCGGATTGCGTCAATGCCCTCGGACCGGGTCCAGCGTGTGCTGCCGCTGGCGCCGGACATGCGCACATTCATGGTTTTGGGCGCATCTTGTAAAACCCGCAGCATTTCAAGCGACAATGTCGGATAGACTGGCATGCCGATCACGGGCATTTCATGATCAAGGGCAGCAAGCAACGGGACACGGCGCACAATGCCGTCCTGCTCCGGTGCGACATTGACAAGCGCATTGCCGCTTGCGGCATTTTCGATGACATCAAGGTTCTTTGCTGCACCGGGCAGAACGGCAATGAAATCGGAAAGCTTGCGCCCCGCTTCGCCGGAAACACTGAAATTTCCAATCTGTCGCGGGGCAGTTTCGATGGGTTTGTTTGTGAGCTGGTTGGCGGTGACAATCTGTCCGGTGCCGGCGATGAACTGGGCAAACAGATTGTCATGATCCGGCAGGGTTTGAACCTTTGCCGTGATTTCGTCGGTGGTGGGGCTTTTGGGCCAATCGTTGACCACTCTTGCCGGTGATGTACGATCCGGTTCGGCAAACACCATATCAAAGCCAACCACGCGCGCCCCCGAAGCCCGCAAACGATATACCAGCCCGGCCAGATTGGTGCGCGGCCACGGCCATTGGCCCATTTCTTCAAGGCTTTTTTCATCGATATCGACAATTCGAACGCCGACATCGTCAAATTCCCGTGGTGCAATGCGCTGATAGGTATCGAAGACATTCATGCGCAACTGATCGACAAACGGCACATCCTGCCACCGCATGAAAACGCAGGCCAGCAGGATGCCGAGTGGGATCAGATAATGCAGTACACGAAGCAGGGCGTTCTTACTCAGACGCATGATGGGTTTTCGTTCCCTTTGCCTGCCAATTGTCCGATCAGTTCAATGTTGCACTACCGTCCGTGCCTGACGAATAAGTGGTTGTCGAAAGATTGAAATCGACGTTATAGGCATCTTGAAAGGTTGCCGTCGCACTACACCCTAATGTGGTGCAATTCGGATCATAGGTGAAGTCACCGCTTTCAAATGCGACGTTGCCGTTTGTGTTGGTGTAATCGAAAGTCGTCGGGTTAAAGCCACCATCAAGAATCCCGGCCTTTCCGGTTAACCCAGATCCGGTCTGAGTTACGTTTGAAAATTCTATCGCTATCGTTCGGTTCGCGAAATCGACCGTCGAGGCAAAGCTGTAATCAACGTTTGCGCCGTCGATATTGATCGTTCCGGTCGTTACAGAACCAGTCGTGATTTGGCGAAGGCCATCATAGCTAAACGGATCGTTGTCGCTGCTGTTACTATTGCTGCTGTCAACATTACCTAAAATTTCAGTTATCTCACCCTGACTGGAAGTTGCTTGGGTGGCACCTACTTGCGCCATGGCAACTTCAATGCTGCCAGCCATGGTTGCCCCGGTTTGGGTGTCGGCCTGTTGGCTTTGGGACGGTGTCAGACTGCTGTTTGTGTCCGATGTTGACCCCGAACTCCCCCCGTTACTGCCCGCTGGGTCATTGCTGCGTGACGCTGTACGGACAAGATTGGTTGAAAAGTCAAAGGTCGCGATGTTTTCAGGGAAGCGTGTCGGGGTGGTGACGGCACCGTTGCTGACAAACACACCAAAGTTCTCACCCGTGACATTTTCGCTGTTGCCGTTTTGGTCGTTGACGGCAAACGCACCGGGGCGTGATGTCGTGTCATTGCGCTGAAGGCCGGGCCCCTGGTTCACCGCCATAAAGACCTGCTGATTGGCTGCTTCTGGGGTTGAGGTGTCAAATGATCCCGGCACGACTTCATTTGCCTGCTCGGCGGAAACGGACCGGATCAGACCAATGGTACCACGAATGCCAATGGACCCGACCGGAAGGTTGATATCCATGCTTGATGGATTGTTTAGCGGAATTTTGCCCGTGACAAACCGCATTACACCGCGCGCCATATCCGCAACAATGCGGCCATCGCCGCTTGCCGGGTCATAGACAAATTCATCAATCGCGATGTCGCTGTTCGGGCCGATGGTAAAGACCGTTTCGTCAAGCAACAGGATTTGCATGCCTGAATTGCCAGACGTTGTAATGCGATCACCGAGATAAACCGGCATTCCGCTTTCAACCAATACGCCGACTTCGCCGGTGGTCCGGGCCATGGTGACATCGCCTGTCACCGCAGCGGAAACGCCAGCCATCTCTTCGCTGATTTCGGCATTCGCCGGTTGCGCATGAAAAGCAGCCAGCACCAAGGGTGCGGCCATCAGGGCACAACGGACAAACCAAAAGACAGGTTTGCGTGAGCAGGCGGGTTTTACGTCTTTGCGCATCACTAGAACTCCCATCGCCGGGTCAGATAAAATTGTGCCCTGGCGTTATGATATTCGTAGTTGGGAATGTTTGATTTGGTATTCAGATATTCACCCGTGATCGACCAGTTGATCGGTGCCAGCAGGTCATATATCTGATTTGCCGTATTGCTATCCCCAAACAAATTCGATGGCACTATGTGCGAAAGTGGCCCGCCATAGGTCAGTCTTGTTCGTGTTGCGCGATCCATACGGTGTTGCGGCGAATTGCCGGTCACCAGAAAATCCGGGTCGCGATAACGATCAATTCCGTGGCGAATGCTTCCGCTTATGTAACTTCCCCCACCAAACAGATAAGCATGGATCAGCTCGCCGCTCAAGCTGTCATAACTGTAGTAATTGCGTGCTGCTTCTTTTTTGCCCGCTGAAATATTTACTGTGGTGCGGTGGTTTGGCGTCCACGAATAGTTCCCGCCCACGCGCGCGCCATAACGTTGACCCGAATGCAGGCGCAGGGCCGTTGATTCGCTGGTATTTTGATACCGTTCATCTGCATAACTGACCGAACCGTTCAAATTGAAGAAGGGGCGCGGGTTCCAGTCAAGGCGCAAGCGCCCGGACCGCGATGTCAGATACTTTTGTTTGGAAAGCGATTGCACCGTTTGATTGAATGTCGGTGTCAGCGTCCAGTATCCACCACGAATGCGTGTGCCGATATCGGTTGAAAAGGATCCCAGATCAAGTGAATCAAGCTGGACCTGATCGCTGGTATATCCGGTGACGCTGGCAAAGACTTCGTGGCCTTCCTGATAGCCAAGATCATAGCTGACGTCGTAGCGAAGGGCTCCGATAAAGGCGATATCGTTTTGCGGTTTGCTTTCGGATGCTGTCACGGCGGTGGGGGTGCCGGTCAGAAGTTGCACCTTGTCATTGGTTGCGGCATTGCGGTTGCTGTCAACCTGAGAGCCAAGCGTTGCGGTAATGGACTGACGCAACCGTTTGCGGCGCTGACTGATTGCGCCCAGATACTTGTCGATATCAGCGGCGACTTCTGGGGAAACGTTCATTTGACGCAGGCGTTCGAACTGTGCTCGGGCCTCATCCAAACTGTCGAGGCGATAAAGTACAATCGCATAATAAAGGCGCACCGGCGCAAGTTCCGGATCTAGCACCAGGATGCGTTCCAGCGTTGCTGATGCGCCGCGCACTTCACCACGTGAAAGCTGGGCTTTCGCCCATCGGAAGTTCAAGACAATGTCGTCAGGACTGGCGAGGATATCGGCATAGGTAATATCACCACCGTCATCGGTTTCAAGCAACAGGTTGGCGCGTGCGGTAACGTCCGTCAGCCTTTCGAAATCCTCGGAAAACTGACGTGCTTCGTCTGTGCGAACATCAATGCTTTGTTGTGCTTTGGCACCGGGTTGCCCCATCACCAGTGCCGCAAGTACAACTGAGAATGCCGTACGTTGCCACCATTTGCCTGTGTTCAAGCTTATTCCCCATCTGTGCCAGATTGCAGCACGCCCCCGAACCCATCGATATTCAATGCGCAGCCGACAGTTAAGCCAGCCTGATGGCCACAATCTGTTTTGAACTGTTCGTAACAGATTATGGGTTCTGCGAAGGGGATGTAAGCCATTCGACAGGCTGATAGTTCAGCTTGCGAAGGATAGTATGTTCATACGTTGGGATAGTCAAAATCTCTGTAGGTAGTATTTGACATAGCCATAAGTTGCTTCTGGTTATACCGCAGTGCCGCCAACTGTAAGACCATCAATCCGCAGGGTGGGCTGTCCAACACCAACCGGCACGCCTTGGCCATCCTTGCCACAGGTGCCAATTCCGTTATCAAGTTCCATGTCATTCCCAACCATGGATACCTTGGTCAGGCTGTCTGGGCCATTACCAATCAGGGTCGCCCCTTTGACCGGTGCGCCAAGTTTACCGTTTTCAATCAGGTAGGCTTCAGAGGCCGAGAAGACGAATTTGCCCGATGTGATATCGACCTGGCCGCCGCCGAAATTAACCGCATAGATGCCGTTTTTGACGGAAGCCAGAATTTCTTCAGGCTCCTTGTCGCCGCCCAGCATATACGTATTGGTCATCCGTGGCATCGGCGCGTGGGCATAGGATTGGCGACGACCGTTGCCGGTGGATTTGACCCCGGTCAGACGCGCATTCAAGCGGTCCTGCATGAACCCTTTGAGGATACCGTCTTCGATCAGAACAGTCTGCTGGGTTGGTGTGCCTTCATCATCAATGGAAAGCGAGCCGCGCCGGTCATTGATCGTGCCGTCGTCAACAACGGTGACACCCGGCGATGCAATCCGTTGGCCCAGAAGCCCGGCAAAGGCAGATGTGCCCTTACGGTTAAAATCGCCCTCAAGCCCGTGACCAATCGCTTCATGAAGCAAAATACCCGGCCAGCCCGGGCCAAGCACCACGGTCATTTCGCCTGCGGGGGCAGCAACGGAGTCAAGGTTCACAATCGCCTGGCGGAGCGACTCATCGACGGCCTTTTTCCAGGTCTTTTCATCAAAGAACCCGTCATAGCCGATACGACCACCTTCGCCGTGCGAACCGGTTTCCATGCGGTCACCCTGTTTGACCACGACCGAAACGTTAAACCGAACAAGCGGGCGGATGTCGCCAATGCGCTGACCACCCGAACGCCAGATCTGAACCGCCTGCCAGTTGCCCGAAATCGATGCTGAAACCTGAACAACGCGCGGATCGCGGGACCGGGCATAGGCATCAATCTGTGCCAGCAGATCAACCTTGGCCTCAAAGGTTGTTTCACCCAGCGGGTTTACATCGGAATAAAGCGACACATTTGTGCCGATAGATCCCAAATCGACCTTGCCTGACCGGCCTGATCCAACAGCCTTGACGGTTTCTGCCGCACGACCGACGGCATCGTTGGACAGTTCGTTGGAATGGGAAAAGGCGGTGGCTTCATCGGCAACCGCACGCAGACCAAAGCCCTGTGCGGTATCAAAGTTCGCACTGCGAAGTCGGCCATCATCCCAGACCAGACTTTCGGACTGACGATATTCAAGGAACAGTTCCCCGTCTTCTGCTGTGCCAAGCGCATCATTGACTTGTTTCTCGAGCCGTGCGCGATCAAGGTCGCCTTTGGCGAAAAACAGATTGTCGGTGGTGCGAAGATCGGTCATGGAACCTCCTTGGGGCCGGGATTGTGCGGCCAGAGAAAATGATTTTCCCCGTATGGTAAAAGAACTTGTGACAGTATTTTCCCTTACGTTTTATGGGCTTTCTGTCACCTTCGACTTTCGTCTATACAGGTACTGTCGGCGATCAGGCAAAACCGACCGCTGAACGTTTTATATAGACCGCAATGGCCAATTATGAAAGCCCGTGGCAATGTTTGTCGATCATCCCCAGCGTGTCGCCCTTCACAACGAAATTCATGCCCGCCCATTTGGCGGTGTTAAAAGCCCGGCGCGCTGTTCCTGTGTTGCCTTTCAGGCAGGCGAAGAACTGGATAGCGCGGTTCGCGAACATTTCATTGCATTCTGCCATAGATACAGCCTGACGCCTCCGGCGCCAGATCAAAAATACTTTGAGGCTGCCTGTGACGGCTTTTCCGTTATTTGGGAACGCCATGCCGAATTTACGGTCTATGTATTCAAACGCACCGAACCGTTCGATAATCCATTTGAAGACCCTGTGATCAACCTGATCCCACAGGACTGGTTGCAGGAAACACCCGGGCAATTGCTTGTCGGACTGCACATTGTGGTCGACAAAACGGATCGCAGTGATGATGAAGTATCAAGACTGTTTGATCATAATGGACTGACGGGCAGCCGGGTTTTGGGCGGAACCGCACAGGTCTGGACAGATTTTCGCCTGCATGGCGATGGCTTTGGCCGGATATTGATCAAGGATTGCGGGCTGGAGCACCTTCAGGCCGGACGTTTGGTTCAAAGACTTAAGGAAATTGAGGTCTATCGCATGATGGCGCTGCTGGCCTTTCCGCTGGCCCATTGCGCGACACCCAAGGTTTCAGAAATTGACGCGCGGCTTTCGGATATTACTGCTGAAATGGCCAGCAAGACGCAAACCAACGATGAAGAAACCCTGGCGAAATTGACAGACCTTGCCGCTCAGACCGAAGAAATGGCAGCGTCGCTGAACTATCGGTTCAGTGCCGCACGTGCCTATTACCGGATCGTACAGGCGCGGCTGTCTGAACTGCGCGAAGAGCGTGTCGAGGGCGTTCAGACAATGACGGAATTCCTTGAACGGCGTCTGGCACCGGCCATGCGGACCTGTCAGAACATCGGTGATCGTCTGGAAGTTCTTTCAAAGCGTGTGGCACGGGCCAACAATCTGTTGCGCACACGTGTCGATATTCTGCTTGAGGCGCAAAACCGTGACTTGCTGGCCAGCATGGACCGTCGCGTGAAACTGCAACTGCGTTTGCAGCAAACCGTCGAAGGGCTTTCTGTTGCGGCCATCACCTATTATGCCGTGGGCTTGCTGGGCTATTTGTTCAAGGCGGCCATGGATGCAGGCGTTCCTATTAACGATCGGGTGGCGACAGGCGTTGCCGTGCCACTGGTGCTTGGCGCGATCTGGCTTGCCATGCGGCGGGTGCGCAAAGCCCTGCATCGTGCCGACAAATAACAGTCGATAGCGCGATCAGCTTGCGTCCTGATGCGGGTGGCACAGCTTGTAAGCTGCGTAGGTCACGGTGGCGACCAAAACGACGGCACCGGCCTGATGTGCCACACCCAGCGGCAACCACACGACACTCAGAAGCGTTGAAATGCCAAGCGCGACCTGAAGGCATACAGCCAGCAGGACCAGATGCGTGGAAAACCGCTGATTATTGCTCAGACCCCATGTTCCGGCCCGCCACCAGAAGACCAGCACCATAATAAAGGTGAGTTTTGCCAACCAGCGATGATCCCACTGTACCGTCATGTGATCTTCGAACGGTGCCAGCCATGCGGGATCAAACACGAACAGGCCCTCGGGGATCAACTGACCATCCATCAACGGGAAGGTGTTATAGATATGGCCGGCGTTCAGCCCCGCCACAAAACCACCGGACAGGGCGGTAAACACAATCAGGCACATCAACTGCCAGGCCCGTTTTGAGGGGATGGTTGCTTTTGCACGTGGGGCATATTGCTGCAGGCCGACCCACAAAAGGGCAATGAAAATCACCAAGGCCAACCCAAAATGAGCAGTCAGGCGGTATTGGCTGACATCGGGGCGATCCACCAGCCCGCTCATGACCATGTACCAGCCCATCAGGCCCTGCAGGCCACCCAGCACAAACAGTCCCCAAAGTTTCCATTTGGTCGCACGGTCAATGGATTTCTTGGCAAGGAACCAGACGAAGGGTACGAAAAATACGATCCCGATCAACCGGCCCCAAAGACGGTGAATGAATTCCAGCCAGAAGATTGATTTGAAATCTTCAACCGACATCCAGGCATTGACCTTCTGGAATTCGGGATACTGGCTGTATTTCTGATAAAGCGCTGTCCAGTCCGCCTCGTTCATTGGGGGGATGATACCGGTAAAGGGCCGCCATTCCACGATCGACAGTCCCGACTCCGTCAGGCGCGTCAATCCCCCGATCACCACCATGATGAACACCATGGCCGCACAGCCAAACAGCCAGATGGCAACATTCCGGTTGGCTTGTGGCAGTGCTGTGGTGGTTGCAGACAGGGTGGGGGCAGCGGTACTGGACATCTTGGCGCTCTTTTGAAGGGACGTTCGGTCAGGTGTGGCTTTTTGAAATTTGGCCCAATATAGGGCGGTTTTTCAAAAATTGCAGGCAAAAGCTTTACGCGAACAATGGTGTCGCCGGATCACAAGGTGTTGTTCAATTAATACAAAATAAATTTGTTGTTAACAAATAAAACACATAAAAAATGTATTGAATAATTATTTATCCACACTCATAGTTCTGGGTAATAGAGAGAAACCCGCTAATCAAGGATCGACGATGTTTCCCATCAATCTGGACCTGACGCGACTTTCAGTCGCCTTGGTCGGCAATGGTCAGGCAACCCTGAACCGTTTGCGCCAGTTTGACGGTGATGGGGCAGAATACGTCACCGTTTATTCCGAAAACCCAATCCCGGAACTGGTCGATCAGGCCGGTGACCGGTTGCACCGCTATTTGCCCAACTCGGCCGATGTCAATGCGGCATCCATTATGTTCATTGTTGACCTTGGCGAAAAAAAGGATGCGGAACTTGCATCCATTGCCAAGGCTGTTGGCACAATTGCCAATGTTGAAGACGTCAAGGAATACTGTGATTTTTTCTCACCAGCACGGGTACAGCGCGGTGATTTGATGATCACGGTATCGACCAACGGCCATAGTCCCAGGCTTGCAGGCCGTATTCGACGTGCTATAGAACACTGGCTTGATCCAAAGTGGTCAGAACGTCTTGCCATACTTTCTGCGGAGCGGGAAAAGTGGAAGGCGAACGGTGCTGATATGAAGCAGTTGCTTGAAAAAACCGATGATTTCATAAATCGTCGCGGATGGTTGCCATGAACGTAATGCGCGAAGAAGATATTCTTACCGGTGGCTCAATGTCCTCCGAAGAGGCTACTGATCGAGCAGCATCTCTGCTGGGGCGATATGGCCACTTGCAGGGTGTCGCCCTGATCGAACCAATGGTGCATGAAGAGTTCAACGGTCGCATTACCATGACCTCGTCATTCGGGACGGAGGCCGCAGCACTCCTTGCGTTGGTGGCGGAAGTGGACCCGAACTTGCCGGTGATTTTCCTTGATACCCGCAAGCTGTTTGGTGAAACCCATACCTATCGCGAACAGCTTGTTGATCAACTGGGGCTGACCAACATCAAAATCATGCGCCCGGACGAGGAAAAGCTTAAGGCCGAAGACCCCGACGGAATGCTGTTTGCCTCTGATGTGCCGAAATGCTGCTATCTGCGCAAGGTGGAGCCGCTTCAACGTGCGCTTGAAGGTTATGATGCCTGGTTAACGGGCCGCAAACGCTTCCACGGTGGGGAACGCGATGCGCTTCCGGTGGTCGAACCGGCAGGCTCGCGGATCAAGATCAATCCGCTGGCTGGATACAAGCGCGAGGATATTGACGATATCTTTGAACACCGTGCCCTGCCGCGTCATCCGCTACAGGCAGAAGGTTTCCTGTCGATTGGGTGCATGCCCTGCACAGAGCGCGTTGATCCCAATACAACCGATGTCCGTGCCGGTCGATGGGCTGGTCAGGACAAGACCGAGTGCGGTATTCATTACATCATCTAAAGGCATTGCTGCCAGTTGGTTGCAAGATGTTTGAACGCAAAACGGCCCCTGATATCAGGGGCCGTTTTGCATTTGATCTGTTTGAAACGCGTCAAACTTATTCCTTATTTCATTGAAAAATAAAAAGACCCTGAGAAGAACAATCTGATCGGAAGATCGTTTGTATAGGTACAAATATTGAAATCAGTCGATAAAAAGCGGCGGGCAAACTGTCGGAAGATCGACTGTAATGGTTGGAAAAAGGGCAAAGTTTCATGCAGCTTGCGCAAGCCGCACCGCTGAATGTTTTGGCTATGGGGACGTTTGATCAACTTCCGGTCAATGTCCATTGCGTCACCAAAGGACAGAAGTTTTCCGCAGTTTTTTGTGACGAAACAACAAGTCTTGGTTTTGAGGAGCTGGTTCGTCTGCGCGGCGATGCTGCGCACGACCTGTTCCCGATATACTGGTTTGGTGAAGGGGCGCCACCATATGTGGATGCCAGCTATCCCGATAGCCGCCCGCAATCCCTGCATGAGGCAACACGAGATGCCTATGCGAAGATTGCCCGGATCGAAAACCTTGGACGCAAACAGGTGGAAGAAGACCGGGAACTCCTGAACCTGTTGGGGTATCTGGTGTCGCGCAAATGCGAAGCGGTTCCCCGTTGGGCTCCAAACAATAAGAGGCTGGTCGAATATACCGAGTTAAGGCCCGAATTTTCATCGCGCAGCCTGTTGATGCAGCTTTATCGTAAAGGGCTGCTGGAACGTGATTTTTGGCGCAAGACCCATCAATGCAGCAAGTGCAATTCATCGCGCCTGAATGTTGCGGAACATTGCCCGGACTGTAAATCCACCGATCTGGTGGAAATGGATATTGTGCATCATTTTTCTTGCGGTCATCAGGGGCCGCAGGATGCCTTTCAACTTAGTGCCGGCGGACGGATGATTTGTCCGTCCTGCGAACAAAATCTGGATCATTTCGGTGTTGACTATGACAAGCCGGGCCGTGTCCAGGTTTGTCAAAATTGTCGCGCCGTAACCGAAAACCCGATCACGATTTTTGAATGCCTTGATTGTGCAACCCTGACCCTGAGTGATGAGGCAATCCAGCGGGACTGGTATCGTTTTCGCCTTAGTGCGGCGGGGCAGGAAGCCGCCATGTTGGGGCAAATTCCGGTCACCAGTCTTGAAAATGCATTTGGTGGGTTTGAACCGTCCAAGGATTATGCAACTTTCACCGCCTTGCTCGACAATGGCCTGAACACTGCGCAACGCTATGATCGGCCTTTCAGTGTTGCGGTCATGCGTTTGGCCAGTGATGAAAATGACCGAGATGGGCCAAATGTTGCCTTTGGCACCGCGATGCGCAAAACGCTGGTTAAGCTGTTGCGCGAAATCCTGCGCGATTCAGATTTCCTGTATGCTGCGGGCAATCAGATCGTTTTTGTCTTTCCTGAAACGGATGCCGAGGAACTTCAATCCATTGTCGACCGGATTGAAGCGCGGCTTCTGACAGATGTGACAGAGCGCCCCGATTACAGCTTCGAGGATTGGTCAGGCCGAACCTTTCGCGATATTCTGCAAGGAGTACGCGTTGTTCGTTGATGGCATCAACTATCTGTTATCGCTAAGCTTTCCGGCTTTTGTCGTAATGTTCTGGTACTTTTTCCTGCTGGAACTCCCACGGTTTATTCTGGCCGGGATTGCGGTTTGCATCGCCACGGTCATCAAGCGAAAGCAAGACGCGCCCCGCCCGCCGATCCGCAAGCCCCGCATTTCTGTTCTTTTGCCGGGTCATAACGAAGCCGAAAACCTGCCGCGCGCAATCATGTCCATGCGCGAACAGACCTTGCCACCCGATCAGATCGTGGTTGTTGATGATGGATCAACCGATGACAGCGTGGCCGTTGCCAAGGCGCTGATGGACGATGGCTTGATTGATGTTGTGCGCACCAGTCATGTGCGTGGGGGCAAGTCGGCGGCAGCCAATCTTGGTCTTGCGGCATGTACCGGCGATATCGTGATTATCGCCGATGCCGATACGACCTATGACTGTACAGCGTTCGAATATTTGATTGCGGAATTTGATGACCCGAAAACCGGGGCAGTGGCCGGAAACCTTGGCGCGCGCAATGCCGATGTCTCGCTTGCGACCTGTTGGCAGGCAATCCAGTATCAGATTTCCATCGGGCTTGGTCGCCAGGTCTCCGACATGCTGGGCGTTTTGTTTATTGTCTCTGGCGCGTTTGGTGCCTTTCGACGTCAGGCACTTGAACAGGTTGGTGGCTGGTCGGTCGGTCCGGGCGAGGATGCCGAACTGACCAACAAAATCCGCCGTGCCGGGTGGCGCATCCGTTTTGCCCACAACGCCTGGTCGCTGACCGATGTTCCGGAAACCTTTTCACAACTTGCGCGTCAACGGTTGCGCTGGGACCGGTCGCTCATTCGCATGCGGTGGCGGCGCTATCGGGTGTTTCTTGATCCGACAGATGCGCAGTTTCGGCTGTCAAATGCGCTTGGCACAATTGATATCCTGTTCTTTCAGGCATTCCTGTCGTTGTCCTTCGTGCTCTATCTGATCTGGCTGGTGGAAGTCTATGGCAGCTTTGGCTGGGTGATTGCCGTGGTGAACCTTCTGGCCTATTCGGTCTTTGGCGTTTTCGGCTTTGTCATGGCCCAGATTGCCTGCCCGCGCCCGACGATCAGGCGCCTTTGGCCCTATGTGATTGGCTATGGCGTGTTTAATTCATTGTTCCTGCGGTTCGTGCGGTTGGTCGCCTGTTTTGATGAGCTGATTTTCCGCCGTTCCTTTGATGATAATTACGTGCCGCGACGCGTGCGCCATGCTGCGCGCAAGTCCGGTCAAGACAGGTAATCAAGGCATATGAAACTGAAAAATCATCGCCCGTCGACCCGATTGATCCGTGAACCCCGCGCCATGCCCAAAAAACGGCACCTTGGGCGGTGGATCTATGTTGGTATCCTTGTCATGGTCGGGGTGTGGGCATTTGATGTTTTCTTCGGGCATTTTTTCTTTCTGCGTGGTGATGGCCTTGTTGTGGCGCGCCCCTATGTGGTGGCCAGTGAATATATCGGAACCGTGCGCGACATCACGGTGCGGCAGGGGGACCGGGTCAAACGCGGGGATGTTGTCGCACACCTCAGTTCGCGCCAATATGATGAACAGCTTGCCCGGCTGCGGTTTGAACTATCCAATTTGTCAGCCGACCGTGCGCGCATAAGCAGCCAGCTTGCCGGGACACGCGAACTTGTGTCCGTTGCGCGCAAGCGTCTTAAATCGGCGGAAGCCTTTCGGGAAAAACTCGAAACGGGGCTAAAAAACGGGCTGAGTACGGGAACGGCACTCAATACCGCCTATGAACGCGAATATTCCGCGCGCGAGGACCTTGAACGCATTACATCTGATATCGTGACCCTGCGTGCAGAGGTCAAAGCGCTGTATCAGCAAATCGACCAACGCTATGTCCTGATCCATGATATCGAGGAATCCTATGATGAAGGACGGCTTGTCGCACCTGAAAGCGGGATTGTGACCGATGTTTCGGCAATCGAAAGCAGCGTGATGCGCCCGGGCAATCCGATCATGACGATTGCGGCCGGGAAACCCTATGTGCTGGCCTATTTCGAAAACGGCTCGCTTTATGAAATCAATCCCGGTCAGGAAGTCTTGATGTATTACGGCACCCGATCTCTGGAAGGCCGGGTGACATCACTGCTGCCGGTTTCCGAACAACTTCCCGAAGAATTCCAGCGATCCTTCCAGCCAACCGGGCGTGCCCAGATTGCCGAGGTGGAAATCACAACACCGGAAAACCAGCCCCCGCTTTTCGCCAAACTTGAAATCGGCGGCGGACTGTTTTCATCGATCCGGCGCCTGTTTGACTGGTTGCTTGCGACCTGATGGATAGGTTTGAAGGAGGGGACTTAAATCGTAATGCCCTGAAGTTTGCGAAACAGGGTCACGGCATAGCGGTCCGTCATGCCCGATATATAATCCATCACCCGCATCAGGCGGCTATACAGATCGGGTGCCTCCGTCAGTTTACCTGACAAAAGCTTGTCGATCCGGTCGGCCTGTGGTGGCAGGCGCTTGCCGTGATTTTTATGTTCATCGATGTCAATTGCAGCCCGCACAAAACTGTCCAGCAGGCCGTTGATGACCTCGAACCCAGCCATTTCAATCGGCAAGACATGGGGCGCGTTGTAAATCTTTTGCACGGCCAGTTTCTTGCATGCCTTGGCGTGCGGGCCAAGCGGGGTGTTGGCAAGCAAGTCGCCTTCGATGGTGCCGCTTAAAAGGGCGTCTTCATTTTCAATAAAGGCATCAACCGCGGCCTTGACCAGATTGCCGATTGCCTTGCCACGCAAGAAACCGATCCGGTCATTTTCGGATTTTTCAGCATACCAGCCTTCACCCCGAAGGTCATTCCAGCGTTGCTCTGCATCGCCGTCATATTTGTCCGGGTGGCGGGCAATCGGGGCAAGGGCGCGTTCGACTTCCTCGAAACTGACACAGCCCAGTTCCCAGCCATCCTCAAGATCGACCACCGAATAACAAATATCGTCAGCCGCCTCGACCAGATAGACCAGCGGATGACGCCGCCATGCCCCGTCAAACCCGTCAAGCGGTGACAGGCCACAGGTCCTGGCGATGGCCTGGGCAATCTCGCGTTCCGCCTGATAATATCCGGGTTTTTTAAGGCCGGTATATTCCTTGCGGCGCGCCTCGGGCACCGATGTACTGCGCGGATATTTGATAAAGCTGCCCAGCGTGCCGTAAGTCAGGTTAAGCCCACCGTCAAAGCGCTTCATTTCAAGCTGGCTTATGATGCGCAAGCCTTGCGCGTTGCCCTCGAAATGGCGCAGGTCTTCCAGCTCCGGCCCCGAAAGACGCGATGTCAGTTCATCCTTGGCAAGGCGCGATGTGGTGAACCATTCATTGATGGCATCTTCGCCGGAATGGCCAAAGGGCGGGTTGCCGATATCATGGGCCAAGCAGGCCGCCTGCACCATATAGCCGATATCGGCGACGGTGGTTTCGCTGTCCTGGGGCAGGTTTTTAACGATATGCGCACCGGCCATAAGCCCAAGGGACTGCCCGACAGAGCCAACCTCGATCGTGTGGGTCAGGCGGGTATGGACGTGATCGTTTTCAGATAAGGGATGCACTTGCGTTTTGTTTTGCAGGCGCCGGAACGAGGATGAAAAAATCACCCGGTCGACATCAATCTGAAACGGGCTACGGCCATCGGGGGTAGGATAGGGTTTGCCTTCGGGCAGGCGCACCTTGCCATCCTTGAATTCAAGCCGATGAGAAGAAAGAAGATCTTCCCAGCGCATTTTATCGCCAGACCATTGTGCAGACGACGCCACTTTAAACCCCTGTCCGTATCGAGTGTTGTGTCAGATATTGTTGCTGTTGTTCTTATCCGCCAACTTTAACGGGCCGGGGAGTCCGGTGCAATCGGACAAAACAGCGCTCAGCCGATTGCACCGCAATTATTCGGACTTAGCCAAAGAACCAGCTTCTTGGATCATCAATCGGACGGCCATTGAGTGCGCGCAAAAGCCCGATCACATTGCGCCCGATAAACCATGCGGTGGTGTAAAGCCCCATTAAGCCGACAACCGCCCAGCCCAATAGCGGAATCCAGCCTATCACCAAGGTGAACAGGCCAAGAATCATCGCATAGAAAATGCTGATCCAGAATGTTCGGACGATGAAGATATAGTGGCTGTTGGTCCAGTGATTGTCGTCTTCACGCGCGATATAGGCAACGATCAGGGCGATAAAGCCCGTCGCAAAGGCCGTAAAAAGGGTCGCGATCATAAGCCCGTAACAGACAAGAGCCGTATTACCGCCGCGCTCGTCAGCATGGCGCGGTGCTGTGTCAAAAGACGCATCCTGACCGTGAATATGGTCGTTCATCGAGTTTTTCCTTTTCGTCGCAATCCCCATCGCGTCTTTCAGAAGATATAGACCAAAAGTTTAAAAATGCTATTCCCGATTAGGTGTCATTGTCACCAAAGCCGGTTTTAGCCCTGTGATAGCGGGCATCACACAATTTTTACGCCCGATTTACCTTGTTTTGCCTCGACTCTTGGCAATTTCGCCCTACATTTGGCGCCATGTTGTCAATTGACCAAAACAGGAATTTCCGCATGTCGGACTATGATTTTGATTTGTTTGTAATCGGTGCCGGATCGGGTGGCGTGCGCGCAGCCCGCGTCGCATCGGGATATGGCGCAAAGGTCGCCATCGCCGAAGAAAGCCGCGTTGGCGGCACCTGTGTGATCCGTGGCTGCGTGCCCAAAAAGCTTTTGGTATATGGCGCGCACTTTGCCGAGGATTTCGAAGATGCCGCTGCCTATGGCTGGTCCCTTCCGGATGCGCCAAGCTTTAGCTGGAAGACACTGATCGCCAACAAGGATGCCGAGATTGACCGGCTGAACGGCATCTATAAAAAGCTTCTCGCCGGATCAAATATTGAACTGTTTGAAAGCCGCGCTGTTCTTAAGGATGCCCACACCATTGCTGTGGGTGACAAAACCGTCACGGCTGAACGCATTCTGATTGCGGTGGGCGGTACGCCGGTCATGCCTGATATTCCGGGCATCGAACATGCGATTTCGTCCAATCAGGCCTTCCATCTTGAAGACCTGCCCGAACGGATTGCCGTTGTCGGTGGCGGCTATATCGCGGTGGAGTTTGCCGGTATTTTTGCCGGCCTTGGCGCGAATGTGACCCAGTTCTATCGCGGTGATCAGATCCTTCGCGGCTTTGACAACGATATCCGCACCCATCTGGCCGAGGAAATCGTCAAAAAGGGCATTGATCTTCGCCTGAACACCAATGTCACGGCGATCGCCAAAAATGACGATGGTTCGCTCAGCCTGACCCTGACGGGTGGGGGGCATCAGGAAGTTGATGCCATCATGTTTGCCACCGGTCGTGAACCCAAAACCAATGGTCTGGGGCTTGAACAGGCCGGGGTGGAGCTTAATGACAAAAGCGCGATCAAAACCAATGCCGGTCTTCAGACCAGTGTGCCAAACATTTATGCCGTCGGGGATGTCCGTGATCACATCCAGCTGACCCCGGTTGCCATCAAGGAAGGCATGGCATTCGCCGATACCGTGTATGGCGGAAAACCATGGTCCATGAGCTATCAGGCCATCCCGACCGCCGTCTTCAGCCAGCCGCCGGTTGGCACTGTCGGCCTGTCCGAGGAAGAAGCACGCGCCAAAGGCATGGATGTTGATATCTATAAATCGACCTTCAAACCGATGCGCCACACGCTTTCGGGACGTGATGAAAAAACGCTGATGAAGCTGATCGTCGATAAAACCACCGATGTGGTGCTTGGCGCGCATATGGTTGGCCCGGATGCGGCCGAAATCATTCAGGGCATCGGCATTGCCGTGCGCATGGGGGCCACCAAGGCCCAGTTCGATCAGACTGTTGCGGTCCATCCGTCCGCGGCCGAGGAATTTGTCACCATGCGGTTCCCGGTAACGAGTTAAACGCAGGGTAAGCCCGGTAATATCGCGTAACGTCAAATTACGCCGAGCTACGCCAGGTTACGCAAGAAGGGTGACGCGTCAATCGCGTCACCCTTCTTCGTTTGGGGCAGGAATAAAAATGGGGAAGGCAAGGGTCGGGGGGATATCTGCCTTCCCCAGTTTGCCTGACGGCCATGCTGTTGTTTGGCTGCATGGCCGTGCGGGCGGGGGGAATTAGACGTCTGTAATGATCTCGCTAAGCGGCAGACGTGATTTCGGCAGGGATTTGTTATAATCCTCGTCAGGGCTGGAATAGCCGATCGGCACGACAAACAGGCTGCCATAGCCTTTTTCCCGCAGGCCGAACTCTTCGTCGAGAACTTTGGTTTCGACACCTTCCATCGGTGTTGCGTCAATACCAAGCGTGGCAAGACCCAGCAGGAAAGAACCGAGATTGAGATAGACCTGTTTGTCCATCCAGTGCTGAACGTCTTTCAGGTCATGTTTGTGCATGTTCACAAACATGGAACGGCCCGCGTGCATGGCATTTTTGAAGTTTTCCGGGTCACCGGCAAAGCGGCCATCTTCTTCTTCGCTGTTGAGGATATATTGCAGATAGTCCTCGCCGGCTTCCAGGCGGCTGGCAAACACGACAACATGTGATGCATTCTTGATGCTGCCGACGTTAAACGGATAAAGGCGTTCTGCTGATTTGGCGACGCGCGCCTTGCCGTCATCGGTTGCGGCAATAACAAAGTGCCAAGGCTGGATATTGGTGCTTGAGGCCGAGTAACGCAGAAGGTTGCGGACCTTGACCATATCTTCGTCGGAAATTTTGCGGCTGGCATCAAATGCCTTGGTGGTGTGGCGCTTTTTGGCGTAGGCGATGATATCCTGGTTCATGATATACCTCGAATTTGGCAAAGATGTCCTGTTGGCCAAAACGCGAAAAGCGTGACCGAGACAGCACAGCGTTGATGTGAAAGATCGCATTAGGGCGTTTGGGTCAGAAGATCGAAACGGCGTTTGTGGAGGTCAGCTCAATCGACTTTGGTCATTTCATGCAAGATGAGTTCAGAGACAGCACCATCGGTCGCCTTCATGAAACTCTTCAGATGCGGCCCGTCCATATGTTGTTGCCAAAGCACCCGGGTTTCCCAGTTTTCGAAAACCATGAAATGCGCTGGATTGTTGTTGTCCAGATGCAGATCATAATTCACGCATCCTTCCTCTGGCCGGGTCAGCGCGATCAGTTTTTCAAGTTCTGATCGGACAAGGGAAATCTGATCCGGATTTGCATGAATATGGGCCACAATCGTCAATTGGGTCATATCTTTGTTCCTTGAGTTCAACTATTGGCACAAAGATATCTATTTGTTTGATCCGGATAAACTGCGATAATGCGAAATCATAATCCGGAATTTCCGTAAAATGTTGTTAAGCAATCTGTCGCTGTTTTTAAATATTGTCGAAAAAGGCAGCCTGTCCGCCGCAGGACGGGAAGCAGGCCTGTCGCCGACCAGCGTGTCGGAACGTCTTGCCGCGCTTGAAGCGCATTTTGGTGTGGTGTTGTTGAACCGGACAACCCGATCCATCAGTCTGACTGACGAAGGCCGACAACTGATCGATGGTGCCAAGCAGGTGCTTGGCGAAGTCCATGATCTTGAAACCCGTATTCGCTATGGGGCGCAATCGCTTTCAGGGTTGATTCGCCTGAGCGTGCCAAACGATACCGGGCGTCAGATCGTCTCGGCAGAATTGGCGCAATTTGTTGATGAAAACCCAAATATCGATATCGATCTGATGTTGTCTGATGGCTATGTCGATATTGTCGGTCAAGGTGTGGATATCGCGTTGCGTTTCGGGCGGATCACAGACAGTTCGTTACGTGTGCGGCCGCTGGGACTGACACGTCGTATCATTTGTGCATCCCCCGAATATCTGGCAAAGCACGGAACGCCGAAAACCCCGTCAGACCTGAAAAATCATAATTGTCTGATCATGCGTTTCGGGCCGAACCTCGATAACCTTTGGCGTTTCGGTCCCGATGGCACAAAGCAAATCGTGACGGTGCGGGGGAACCGAATTGCCAATGACGGCGGTCTGGTGCGCCAATGGGCGCTTGATGGCTATGGTATTGTCTGGAAGGCGGAACTTGACGTTGGCGAGGATATCCGCGCCGGACGACTGGTCGAGGTTCTTGGTGACTATGCGTCGCCGCCAACACCCTTGCAAATGCTGTTTCCGCCCTCCCGCACCCAGCCACACCGGGTAAAAGTTTTGGCAGATCGACTTACCAAAGTATTGCGGGCAGGATTGCTGCACGAAGAGTGATAGCAACCGTTGCAGTGCTGCCAAATTGGCGGGGCCATTGAGCCCCGCCAATACCGGGCAATCAACTTACCGTCCCGTAATGCCCGGGAAGATGATCAGGATCGCGACCGCCAAAATCTGCAGGCAGATAAACGGAAACAGCGATCTGAAGATATCGCCCAGTGATATGTCGGGTGGCGCGACGGATTTAAGATAGAACGCTGCGGGCCCGAATGGCGGGGACAGGAAGCTGACCTGCATGTTCATGGCAAACAGCACGCCAAACCAGACCGGATCAAAGCCAAGGTCTTTTACGATCGGGACAAAGATCGGCATGGTCAGAAGGGCGATGCCCACCCAGTCAAGGAACATGCCCAGCACAAACAGGATCAGCATCATGAACAGGATGATGATGGTCGGATCATCGGAAATGCCGGTGATCAGACTGGAGACAAACTTGATCCCGCCCATCAGGTTAAACACACCCACAAGTGCCGATGCGCCAATCCCGATCCAGACGATCATCCCGCAGGTCGAAAGTGTTTGAAGGGCCGCGGCCTTAAGCATCGGGAGCGAGAATTCACGCCGCAAAATGGTCGATGCGATCACGCCGGCAACGCCGACCGCGGATGCCTCGGTCACCGATGCGATCCCGCCATAGATCGACCCCAACACACAGAACACCACCAGGATCGGCAGGAACAGGCCCTTGAGCAGGCGGATCTTTTCTGCTGACGGGATTTTTTCGGTTTGCGGCGGCGGGGCGATGTTCTTGCCGGTGTAGGACCGGAAAAGGACATAGGCGACATAAAAGGCTGCCAGCATAAAGCCCGGAATAAAGGCCGAGGTGAACAGATCGCCAATCGAAACATTGGCTGTTAGGCCATAAATGATCAGAACAATCGAGGGCGGCACCATGGTGCCCAGTGACCCACCGGCACAAACCACGCCAATGGCAAGGTTTTTATCGTATCCCTGACGCAACATCTGGGGCAGGGCCAGCAGGCCAAGCAAGACGATCTCGCCGCCGATAATGCCGCTCATGGCGGCCAGAATGACGGCGACAAAGATGGTCTGAACCGCAACCCCGCCCTTAAGCCGCCCGCCAAACAGGCGCATGGCATCAAACAGATCACGGGCAATCCCGGACCGGTCCAGAATGGCGGCCATCAGGACAAACATCGGGACTGAGACAAAAACAAAGGAAGAAACGAATGAATAGACCCGACTTGTGATCAGCGGCACGGCCATCGGCCCAAACCAGCCAAGGGTGAAAATAAGGGCAATCAGAAGGGTAACGAACGCAAGCGGCATGCCGGTCAGCAAAAAGCCAAGCAGCAGGACGAACATGGCAAGCGTGCCGTACTCAATGCCGAGGGACTGTAATTCAAACATCTAAATATATCCTGTCGCGCCACGCGAAGGCGGCACCAAATTGCACGATCAATCCTTCGTGCCGGTTTTGGCGGGCATGATGGGGGCGGTGCGCGCATAATTGACCGCCTGAACGAAAAACTGGACGGTCAGTACAATCAGAATCAGCAGCAGGAACACCTTTAGAATACCGGGATAGGGTGCGTTAAAGGCGCTTCCGGTTGTTTCCAGGTGAATATCCCCACTGGGTGTAAAGGCACCACGCTGAACCATCAACCATGCGGCCCAGGCAAAGAACCCCGATGAAATCATGCAGACAATGGAAATGATGATATCAAGCGTTTTGCGCATTTTAGGGCCGACAATGTCATAGAGAATGACAACGCGGATGTGCTTGTCGCGTGCCGCACAATAAAGCCCGCCAAAAACGAACCCGGTCGCACAGATAAATGTCGTCGTCTCATGGGCCCAAAGGGTCGGGCTGTTGAAAACGTGACGCATCAGAATTTCATAAATCAGGGTCGCCATCGACACCAGAAAGCCAAAGGCAAACAGGCTTGATGTTTTGGTGATGGCCCGGCCCAGCAGGCCGGATACGGCAAGCGGTTGTTCCTGAACTTCTTCCGGTTCGGGCAACGGGGAATGTTGCGGGGTATCGGACATGTCGGACGTTCCTTGGTTCAGCAGGAAATGCAATCCGGCAATGGGGGAGGCCTTCACCCCCGACAACGTCCCGGATGTCGGGGGCGGCCGGATTGCAATCCATCTACTTGCCGGCAGCACTGGGAAACTGTGCTGCCGGTGAACAGTTGATCTGACTTAGATCATACCCTGTGATTTCAGGTAGTCGACAAGGGTGTCATACACCTTCTGGGCATCTTCGGAACGTGCCGCGACTTTTTCCCACTGACTAGTGGCAATCTGACGGAACTTGGCGCGTTCTTCTGCCGACCAGTTGTGAATGGTTACCCCGCCGTCTTTACGTGCGGCAGCAACGGCTTCCATGTCTTTCATCGCAAGGCGGGCTTCCATGTCATGTGCAAGGTCACGCACGGACATTTCAAGGATCGCCTGAAGGTCTTCGGGCATGGAATCCCATTTGGTCTTGTTGATCGACACTTCGAGCATCGGCATGGAATGGAAGCCCGGATAGACCGGATGTTTTGCCACGTCATGCAGGCCCATCGCCTGGTTGGTCGAGAACACGGTCGCATCTGCGGCATCGATCACTTTTTTATCAAGCGATGTAAAAACTTCCGATTGCGGGATGTTCACCGGTGCGGCACCGGCTGCGGCGAATACCTGCTGAACCATGCCTTCTGGTGCACGCATCTTAAGGCCCTTGAGGTCAGCAACGCCGTCAAGCGGGACCGAGGATACAAAAGCTTCAAGGCCCGGGGTAACTGCGCCGATGAACTGCAAGCCCCGCGGGTTAAGCAGGCTGTTCATCAGTTCCTTGCCGCCACCATATTCGACGAAACGCAGCATTTCCGAAGGTGCAGACCATGCGCCGACCGGATTGGCAATCAGGCCAAATGCCGGGTCTTTGCCGCTGAAATAGCTGGTGTCGGTGATGTGGCCGTCAAGAATGCCTGCTGCAATGGCATCCTGGGTTTCGGCATGTTCGACAATCGAGTTCACCGGCAGCATTTCAACTTCAACACGGCCACCGGTCATCGTGCCGATGCGTTCGGCCCATTCCTGTTCCAGTTCAAAGTTCGGAACGCCAGCCGCGTCACTGGACTGGATCTTAAGGGTAAATTCCTGCGCATTGGCCCCAAACGGTGCCGCAGCAATCAGGGTTGCGATGATACTTGCACCTGCAAGCGATTTAAGAGTCTTGGTCATTTGTTTTCTCCCTGGAGTGCCGGTTTTCCGGCGATGTTATCTTTGATAAAGGAAGGGAAGCTCTTTCCATGGTTTTCAAGTCGGGTCACAGCCATGGAAACAACCGTTTCAATCGGGGCATCGATAAAGACAGTCACGCAGTTCTCGTCCGGCCCCGGCGGCTCAAGATCTGCAAGCTGACTGTCTAAAAGTGCGGACGGCATGAAATGTCCAACCCGGCTTTCAAGCCGCGTCTGGATCACGTCACGTGTGCCCTCCAGAAAAACGAAGGACAGCTGTCCAAGTTTTTCACGTAACAAATCGCGATAGCTGCGTTTAAGTGCCGAACAGGCAATGAACACAGTCTTGTCGGTTTGGCCCACCTGTTGTGCCGCCTTGGCAACAGCTTCAAGCCACGGCCAGCGCATTTCATCATTAAGCGCAACACCACGGCTCATGCGTTCGACATTCGCTTTCGGGTGGTGGTCGTCTGCATCCAGACAGATGTTGTCTGTTTTGCTGGCAAGGCGGCGTGCGACTTCGGTTTTACCCGACCCGCTCACACCCATGACGACGACATATTCTGTCTGCCGGTTCATTGAAGTCTGTGTTCTCACTGGTTTTCAGGGCGGGTTTTATTCTTGGACAGCCCTGTTGTGTTATGATGTTAGCGCTAACATAATGTTAGCGCTAACATCAAGTCAACAGTCTAATTCCCGTGGGTTCACAAGATGCTTGTTCGACGGGAAAAGACGTAATAAATGTAGGGGTATGAGGAAACGCAAAGGGGCCGGGCGGCCAACCATTTCTGATGTGGCCGCAAAGGCCGGTGTCAGCACAATTACGGTTTCACGCGCGTTGCGTGATCCATCAAAGGTCTCTGATCACCTGCGCAGGAAGATCAACAATGCCGTTCGGAAACTTAATTACGTGCCGCATTCGCACGCCAGTGCTTTGGCCTCGACCCGTTCCAACATCATCGGTGTGATTGTGCCGTCGCTTACCAATAACGTTTTTGCCGATACGCTGCGCGCCATTTATGACGAGCTGTATCAAGGGGCCTTTCAGGTCCAATTGGGCAATTCACGTTATGTGGCGGCCGATGAAGAACGTCTGGTGCGCACATTCCTTAGTCAGGGCCCGTCGGCGATGATCGTTGCCGGGACCGATCAGACAGATGCGACCCGCGAGCTATTGCTTAATGCGCAGTGCCCGGTCGTTCAGATCATGGAAGTCGGCGATGACCCGATTGATATGATGGTCGGGTTTTCCCATTTCGAAGGCGGCAAGGCCGCGGGCATGCATCTGCTAAAAAAGGGGTATAAGCGGATCGGTTTCCTGGGGGCGCGTATGGACCCGCGTTCGCACCGCCGTCTTGAAGGGTTCGTTGAGGCCATGCGCCTTGGCGGGCGGTATGAACCTGATCTGGTCATGACCACCACGGCATCATCAAGCGTATCGCTTGGTTCGGAACTGATCGGGCAATTGCGCAAACGCGATCCTGATCTTGATGCGATTTTCTGTAACAACGATGACCTGGCGCTTGGGGCGCTGTTTGGCTGTCAGAAAGCCGGAATATCCGTCCCGGATGAACTTGGCATTGTCGGCTTTAACGATCTTGAAATGATGGCCGCAAGCCACCCGTCGCTGACGTCAATTCGCACGGATCGTTATGCCATTGGCAAGCGTGCGGTTGAAATGATCAAGGCCGAGCTTGAAGGCAACCCTCCGGAAGAAAAAGTTGTCGATCTCGGGTTCGAGTTGCAGGAACGCGAAAGCACGCTTCGAACGCGCTAAGGCCGATTTCTAAAGCTTATTCTCTGTCGGGCAGAGGAAAGCGTTCAACAAGCTCTGTCAGTGTTTCGCGCGGGCCGGTAATTTTGATGCGTGTGCCTGTGGTTTCAAACTGTCGGTCAAGGATGTTGATGTTATCCTTGGCGCAGGCTTGCTCCAGCGTTCCCGCATCGGAGAAACCGGCAAAAAGCTCGGCCTCGCCCTGGGGGACATAATCGATGATATCGGCCACGTCGCACACCGCATTGGCCGCCCCGCTATAGGCGCGCACCAATCCGCCGGTACCCAGTTTCGTGCCGCCGAAATATCGGGTTACAATCACGGCAACATTGATCAGATCGCGTCCCTGCAGAACCTTCAGGCACGGGACGCCTGATGTGCCCGATGGTTCACCGTCGTCCTTGCCATGTTCAATCAACTGGTCCTCGTCATTGAGGTAGCGATAAGCATTCACATGATGATTGGCCTTGGGGTGAAGTGCGCGCAACTCATCAATCCGGCTTGCCAAATCTTGGTGAAAGACAAGTTCGGCCAGAAAACGCGATTTCTTTTCTTCTGTTTCGGCAAAGGCAGGGCGGGCGATGGTTTTCATAAACAGGGTGATAGCAAAGCTTGGCAGCTAACGCCAGTTTCACCGGTATGACGTCTGAGCTTTGCCGGGTGGAGCCTAATTGGTGAAGAGTTTTGAGATCAGTATCACGCCAAAAATAATCAGCATGATCAGGACAACCTTGCGGAAGGTTTCAGCATCCATGCGGTTGCGGATATTGGTGCCAAGTTTGGTGCCCAAATACACGGGGATCAATCCCGCCAGCGATATCCAGACGGTTTCCCACGTCATCAATCCCATGCGCGACAGGCCAAAGGCCATGACGATGCTTGAAAGGCTAAAGGAAATATTGATCGCCTGAATAAAACGCTTGGGATCAAGTCGCATCGACAGCAAAAACGGCAGGACCGGCATTACCTGCGATCCGGTAATGCCGTTGACCAGCCCTGTGGCAAAGCCCGAGACCGGGGCAAGGCGCTTTGCGATCTTGTCTGACAAGGGCTTGCCATGGCGAAACAGCGTGATTGCCCCGTAATTCATCAAGACCAGCCCCAGAACCGCACCGGCAAGGATGCTGTCTACCATTTTAAGGACGGCCAACCCGATCAGAAGCCCCGGAATAGTGGCCAGAAACATCGGCCAGAACCGATGAACCGTTTCACGAAAATGCCCGGCTTGGGCCATGATGATCGAATTGCTGACAAGCGATGGAATGATCACAAGTGGCATACCGGCCTTAAGACCCAGACCAAGCGCAAGAATTGGAAGGGCTGATGTCGAAAAGCCAAGGCCCGTAGCCCCCTTGACGAATGCGGCCACGAAATAGGCACAGGCAATAATGGCAATTGTTTCAATGGACATCGGAAATCCGGGTTTGGGGTGGCGGCGAGCGCAGTTTGCCCATAAATGATGTGTTGTGCAATTGGTCTGATGAATGGTGCATGCCGGATTCGCGGCGTATCGTTTGATATGACCATTG
The DNA here is from genome assembly GCF_000763295.1 of Thalassospira australica. Taxonomy (GTDB): domain Bacteria; phylum Pseudomonadota; class Alphaproteobacteria; order Rhodospirillales; family Thalassospiraceae; genus Thalassospira; species Thalassospira australica. The sequence continues at coordinate 46,753 of NZ_JRJE01000027.1, forward strand.
GCGAATTAAAATCTGCCGGTGCACGAATGGTCGGTTATGGGTGGAATTTTGCGTTAAAATTTGATGGTTTGATAAAAATTTGCGGAATTTTGACCATCAGATGTTGAGAAGGGTGGAAAAGCCTTTGTAAAACCCGTATCAAGTCTGCCCGGTTGCGTGACCGGTCAAGCAGGCGGAAGTCCGTCTGATAACTGCAAATGTGATATAATGGCGGCATGATGATGAACATGTCGGATTGAGAGGAAGCAAATGAGCAAGAGCTGGAGCATTGATAGCTGGCGCAACCTGCCGATCAAGCAGGTGCCTTCTTATCCGGATGCACAGGCCCTTAAGGCCGTAGAGCAAGAGCTCGGCAGCTATCCTCCTTTGGTATTTGCTGGCGAGGCGCGTGCGCTGAAAGAAAAGCTTGGTGAAGTCGCAGAAGGCAAGGCCTTCCTGCTGCAGGGCGGTGATTGCGCTGAAAGCTTTAAGGAATTTCACCCCAACAATATCCGCGACACCTTTAAGGTGATGTTGCAGATGGCGGTTGTGTTGACCTATGGGGCATCCTGCCCGGTGGTCAAGGTTGGCCGTATGGCTGGTCAGTTCGCCAAGCCGCGATCAAGCGATACCGAAACCATCAATGGCGTCGAACTGCCAAGCTACCGCGGTGATGTGGTCAACGGGATCGAATTCACCGAAGAGGCCCGCATTCCGGACCCGCAGCGCCAGATTCGCGCCTATAACCAGTCGGCAGCAACACTTAACCTGCTGCGTGCCTTTGCGCAGGGTGGTTTTGCCGATCTGACCAAAATTCATCGCTGGAACCTGTCGTTCGTTGATGGCAGCCCGGCGGCAGAACGCTATCGCAAGCTGACCACCCAGATTGACGAGGCGGTCGCCTTCATGGAAGCCTGTGGCATCACCGCCGAAAGTGCACCGCAATTGCGCGAGACGGATTTCTATACCTCGCACGAGGCGCTTTTGCTGGGGTATGAGCAGGCATTGACCCGTCAGGACAGCCTGACCGGCGAATGGTATGATTGCTCGTCACATATGCTGTGGATCGGGGATCGTACCCGTCAGGCTGATCATGCCCATGTCGAATTCCTGCGCGGCGTCAATAACCCGATCGGCATGAAATGTGGCCCGACCATGGATGAGGATGACCTGATCCGTCTGATCGACATCCTTAACCCGAACAACGAGGCCGGTCGCCTGACCCTGATCGCGCGTATGGGTGCGGAGAAGGTGTTTGATAACCTGCCGCGTCTGGTCAAGCGTGTGAAGGAAGAAGGCCGCAAGGTTGTCTGGTCCTGCGATCCGATGCATGGCAACACGATCAAGGCATCGACAGGTTATAAAACCCGCCCGTTTGATTCCATTCTGGCAGAGGTCAAAAACTTCTTTGATGTCCATAAGGCCGAAGGCACGCACGCCGGTGGTGTTCATTTCGAAATGACTGGAACGGACGTGACCGAATGCATCGGTGGTGCGCGTGAAGTTACCGAAGATGCGCTTTCAGATCGCTATCACACCCATTGCGATCCACGCCTGAATGGCGGTCAGGCACTTGAGCTTGCATTCCTGATGGCCGAAATGATCAAAAAAGAACGCGACAGCATCCGTGCAGAACAGATCGCAGCTTCTGCTTGATTTGATCCTTTGGATTGATATTTTGACGGGCGCCCGGCTTTCGGGCGCCCTTTTTTATCTCATGTTTGGGTAGTTTCTTGCTGTGAAGTTTCCGGTTTTTTCCTCTGCTGATGGCTTTCCAGTTGAAGGCAGGAATTTATACATTTCCGCCATTCTGGCAATATTCCTGTTCAAGATCGCTTTGGTGATCGTCTGGGGGCCCGGTATGGCGCCGGATACGTTTGGATACACCGGGTTTGCTGATTTAATCCTTGAAGGTTCCGGCTGGTTGACGAACGCCGAACTTGATTCAGGTGCGATGCCGACGACAGTTTTTCGGATGATGGGGTATCCCTTCATTATCGCGGGGGCTCAGTTGATTGCTGCGGAGTATTGGCAGTGGGTCGTTATTCTGTTGCAGTACCTCCTGACAGCATTTTCACTGATTAGTCTTGCAAGGTTGATTTCTGAATTGGGGTTACGCCCGTTGGTCGGTGCATTCTGTTTGCTGTCGTCAGGGCTGTCATTCTCGTTGCTGCTCGATAACATGATCCTGACTGACAGTTTGGCAGCGAGTGTCTTCATTATTGTTCTGAGTGAAAATGCCATCGCCAGCTTGCGAGAGAAGCCTTTTAGCTACGTTCAAGCTTTGATTTCCGGGGTGCTGATTGCGCTGGCTTTTCTGGTTCGTGAAGGTGTTGCCATTCTCTCAATCCTGTTTGTGGTTCCCTTTCTTGTTCGGGCGTTTCTCGCAAAGGAAAAGCGGTGGCATTCGTGTGCGGCCATCGCAGCATTCTTTGTTCCTCTGCTTTTGACTACCCAGATTTACAAGGCCTGGAATGAGAACCGGACAGGGTACAGTTTTGTAACAACAGGGGCACAAACCGTCTATTTGAGTGGGCTTGTAGATGCAGCTGAAAAAGATCAGAAAATATTCTCGGGGGATGAGGCAATTGATGTTACCGCCCGTGAAAAGCTCAAAAATTACTCATTCTCTGAAGTTCTCGCTATTCAAGGCAGTCTTTTTGCACAGGGTTACGTGGCGCCAGAACTGGCAAGCCTCTCGAAACGGAAGTACTTTGAAAGCTGGGTAGAGTTTCCTAGCTCAATGCTCAGAATGACAATTGGGCATGTCACCGAAAAGTACGCGACAATGGCATTCAGGCCTATTGGTACTGTTCGGGAGGCCGGTCTTTGGGTCAACGGTGAAAAACCTTGGCCAGACTACCGTGAACTCCGAAAGAGCATGTTCGAGGATGTGGGTGCTTTTGCGCTTGTAGTTGGTGAAATGGTCGAGCGTGTCATTGCCATTATTATTACGATCTCCTTCGTAATTGTGCCTTTGATCTGGCTGGTGCGGCTTTGCCTTGGCAAAAAACCGGAAAAACGAGAAGTATTGGTCTGTTTCGCTTTATGGGCGGTCTATTTCGGTGTTTTGTTTGCGCATGCTCTGGTGCATCTGGAGACCCGTTACCTTACGCCCGTTGTACCTTTTTCAATCGTAATCGGATGTCTTGGTATCCAGCGTGTTCTCTATCGAAAAAAATACTCAGAATCTAAGACCTGATATCGTCTACCGGGTTGTGTATCCACTTCTTACCTACCACGAACTGAACTGGCGAAGCGATGGCTACGACGGCAAGTGGTGCCCACACTGCAGGGACATTCAGTTTCAATGCAAGCCACATCAGGCCTGCAAAAGACAGAGAGTAGCCAGCATATATCAGAAGTGATTTACCAGCATTCTTGATGGTCAATTTCTCATTGAAGACAAAGGGTGCCATCATTGCTACTTGAATTGAAAAGGCTACACACAATGCGCACCAATACGCAATCATGGGAGAGAAATACTGTAGTGTGATCAAGTAAACTGAATAGCTTGCAATGGTGGTGAGAGCACCAAGACCGACGAATTTTGCGATTGCTTTCATTGTGTTATTTGTCTCTTGTCATCGGCTTTTACTATTCGATCCACGCTATCTGGAAGGGGACGCTTAATACCCGTTGCTTCAGCGTTGCGGCGCTAGTATCCAAGCGGGCTGTTCTGCAGTGCCAGCCAGTTCCATAAGAAAAAGCGGTTGTCTGTTTTGCCTGAATTGTGCTCGGCCCATTGCCGGTGTGCGTAGCCCATTTCAACGCCGGGAACTGTCCTGGGAGATTGAACTTCGGGCATTTTTCGCATCCAGTCCGCCAATGGGATGCCAAACCCCTTCTTTTTGCGGCGGATGGTTTCTTCGGGTAGAAGGGGCTTAAGTGCCTTCTTTAGCAGGTACTTACGCTGACCATTTCTCATTTTGAAATGAGACGGAAGCTTCGTGCAGAAATCAACGATGTCATTGTCGAGAAAGATTGCTCGTGTTTCGAGCGATGACATCATCGAAGCCCGGTCGACCTTGGTCAAAATATTGTTCTGTAAATATAGTTGAGTGAAGAAGCTGAGCAGTCGATCTGTTCTATCCGCTGCAGGATTGCTGTCCCAGATTTCCATGGCTTCGGAATACAGGTCTTCCAGTGGGAGTGGCTCCTTAAAGAAGTCCTTCATCTGTTCTGGAAAAAGAGGCGCCATCCAGACAGGTGCCCAGAGAGATTCTGGATAAGAAAGTCCTGCGAGAGTTCTGCGCAACTTGAAGTCCAGGCTCATGTTTTTTCCGGATTTTGGCATCTTGTTGGCGAAGCCGGTAAACAGTTTATGAGCCAGATCAGGAACATATTTCTGATATGTGTGTGCTGGTTTGAGTGCCAGAAACGGGTCGTAACCGGCAAACAGTTCGTCTGCGCCGTCACCAGAGAGCGCGACTGTCACATGTTCACGTGTGAACTTGCTGAGCAGATAGGTCGGCAGCAAAGAGGCATCGCCAATTGGTTCATCCAACTTGCCGAGGATCTCTGGTATGAGATGCTGTGCGTTGCCTAAGTTTAGAGACTTAAGATGATGTTTGGAGCCTGCATGTTCAGCAACGATCTGGGCATAGCGTGATTCATCATAAGAGGCTTCTTCAAACCCGATCGTAAAGGACGATACCGTCGCATCTGAATGCGTTGCAGCAGCGCTCAGGATGGCGCTTGAGTCTATGCCGCCGCTTAAAAACACGCCAAGGGGTACGTCACTTACAAGTCGGCGTGCAACTGACTGAGAGATTAAGTCTTGAAGTTGTTGCGCAAGCTCGTCATCGTTTTCAGGGCTTAATCCTTCATCAGGGGTTAGCCGGAATTCCCAATATTTCGTGATTTTCGTTTCAAGAGTTTTCAGATCGACTGTCATCTGATGGCCAGCAGGCAGCTTGAAAACGTTTTGAAGTAGCGTATTTGGCGCTGGAATATAACCGTACGCAAAAAGCTTTTGCAGGCCGAGGTTGGAGATTTCGCCCTGGACTTGTGAATGTTTTTCAAGGGAGTTTAGCTCGCTTGAAAAAGCAAAGGTATCTTTCTGGGGCGCATAAAAAAGCGGCTTTTCGCCAAACCGGTCTCGCGCGAGGTAAAGGCGACCTTGTGTCTTGTCCATGATGGCAAAGGCAAACATGCCATTGAGGCGTTGAGCCAAACCGCTTCCCCAATGCCGATAACCGTGAATGAGAACTTCGGTGTCTGAATGCGAGGTTTGAAACTTTGCCCCAGCGGCTTCAAGCTCTGCGCGCAGTTCCAGAAAATTATATATCTCGCCATTAAAGACGATGCCGGTTTCGCGCGTGCTATCCCACATCGGTTGGGCGCCGCCTTTGATGTCTCTTACCGACAGTCGGCGGTGGCCCAAAAAAACGTGTTCTTCGTCATTCTCGTAGAATCCTTCGCCATCCGGCCCGCGATGCGCCAGTGCCGCGGTCATGGCACGAATGTCAGTGCGACTGCCGCGACCAACAAAGCCAGCAATGCCGCACATTGTTATTCGTTCTCCATATTGACCGTTTCTTTTACGAGATAGGGGCTGCGTCCTTGTGACTCGAAATATGTCCGAACAATCATCTCGGCAAGCAGGCCCAGTAGAATGCACATAAGGCCAACAAGGAAGGTCATCGCAACCAGCAACGGCAGGGGGGTTTCTATCATTGACGTGTTGTCAAAAAACTTCAGATAGAACATCCAGATTGCACTCAGGAATGACGCGCAGAATGATGCAAGGCCGATCCCGCCGAAGACGTAAATCGGTTTCACAAGGTGACGGTCGAGAAACTTGACAACCATCAGGTCAAGCAAGACCTTGGCAATGCGTTCAAGGCCGTACTTGGACTGACCGAACTGGCGTGAATGATGCTGGACAGGGATTTCGCAAACTTTTGCCCCCATCCACGTGGCGTAAATGGGGATAAAACGGTGCATTTCGCCATATAGCCGAATGCCTTTCACAACATCCTTCTTGTAGGCTTTAAGCGTGCAGCCATAATCATGCAGATGAACGCCAGAAATCTTTGAAATTAGCCTGTTGGCGAGACGGCTGACGAAGTTTCGGCGGATCGCCGCGTCTTGGCGGTCTTTGCGCCAGCCTGATACAACGTCAAATCCTTCTTCCAGTTTTTCCAGAAGTTTTGGGATGTCGCTGGGGTCGTTTTGCAAATCAGCATCAATGGGAATGATTACTTCACCGGACGCATGGTCAATACCAGCCATGGTGGCGGCGGTTTGACCGTAGTTTCTTCTAAAGTTTACGATTTTCAGTTCACCACGCTCTTTGGCGGTGTTTCGTAGCAATTCCATTGACCTGTCGGAACTGCCATCATTGACGAATATAACTTCGAACGGCTTTCCCAACTCATCCAGTACAGAAAGAAGCTGATCGCAAAGTGGCTTTATGCTTTCTTCTTCATTGTAAATTGGGACGATGACCGATAGTTCGGGGGACGTATCATTCTGGATGTCAGTGTGTGCCACTGTAGAACCCTGTTATCTGCTGCCTAAATGGTGTTGAGATACTGGGTATCACGATTTTGGTAAAGTGGTCCAGATTTTGCGGCGTTTTCAGTCTTTTGATGGTTTCAATCCAACATGGGGCGGGGATTGTTGAATTGATACTTGAACGCTCGCCTATGGCTCATATTCGATCTTTTCAATCATTCAGGAAGTTTGCATCCAACACGTGGATTTCTGAACCGGTTGTCTGTCGAACAGAGATGTAAAAAGTACATTTGGCTTTTGGAGCAGTACCGTTTTGTTGCGGTATCGCGATGAAATGATGAAAAAACCTCTACCAAAGGGGGCGAAATATTCTTAAGTATAAACAATTGCAGGGCGTTCCTGGATAATGGTCGAATACAAGAGGTCGCAACCGTATGGTGAATGAAGCTGAGCTCAGCGCATGGCAACAAAAGGTGGAGGGGACCAATATTTCCTCGACCACGCTTTTGGCGACCGATTATTTGAACCATTTCAATGAAATCGTCATGCTGCTTGAGATGGTGCCCGACATGCCCGACATGATCGAGGATTGCAAGGAATGGGCGCCGAAAACCTATCAGGAACATTTCCGCGATAGTGCCTTTTCCGATCGCGAACTGGCGATTGAGGCCTATGAACATGTGCCGGCCCGGTTCCGTCAGCCGTTTGAGGAAACCATTGAACACCTTAACACCATTGTGGCCCACGCGATTTCACAGCTTGAAACGATCATCGAAAGCGGGGACGAAGATTTGCTTCGGGTCACGGCCGGAGCGGTAACCATATCGCTTCAGAAGTTCATGGATGTCGCCAGTGGCATTATTCATGGGTCGGCCAAAACCATGAGTCAGGAAGAAATTGACGCTGCATTGGCGTTGTAGCTGCAATTTCTGACACGGCTTTTACCGGAAAATCGCCTGCAAAACCCAGCATTGCCCATTCGGCAATTGACAGCGCGCAGGGTCGCTCCTATTCCAACATCATGACAAAGAAGCTTGCCATTGCGATTGCCCAGCTTAATCCGATTGTCGGTGATGTGACCGGCAATCGGGACAAGGTTGTGGCTGCCTGGGAATCTGCTGCTGATCAGGCTGCGGATATTGTGCTGTTTTCAGAACTGGTTCTGTCGGGATATCCACCCGAAGATCTGGTAATGAAGCCTGCCTTCATGCGCCATTTGCATGATGCGGTTGATGTGATTTGCCAGCATGTTGCCAAACGGCCCGATGGCCCGGCACTTTTGCTGACGACGCCTTGGGAAGTCGATGGCCGACGCCATAACGCAGTGCTTCTGATTGATCAGGGCAAGATCGTTGATGTGCGTGCCAAACAGGACCTGCCAAACTATGGCGTCTTTGATGAAAAGCGCGTCTTTGTCCCAGGGCCGATGCCCGACCCGATTTCGTTTAAGGGCATTAAGCTTGGTGTGCCGATCTGTGAAGATGTCTGGACGCCCAATGTTATCGCCCATCTTGCCAATGCCGGGACCGAAATTTTCCTGGTGCCAAACGGATCCCCGTTTGAAGCTGATAAAAGTGGCCTGCGCCGCAAGCTGATCGAAGACCGGGTGCGCGAAAGCAAGGCACCGATGATCTATTGCAACGAAGTTGGTGGTCAGGACGAACTTGTTTTTGATGGTGGATCGTTTGGCCTGAATGGCGACGGATCGTTGGCACTTGCGCTGCCGGCCTTTGCCGAAGACGTGGTTGTGATCAACTGGCAACAGGGCGAAAACGGCAAGTGGATTTGCGCGCCAGATGCGCCAAAGGCCGCGTATCCGACCGGGCTTGACGCGATCTACCAGGCGCTTGTTCTGGGCTTGCGTGATTACGTCAATAAAAACGGGTTCCCCGGTGTTGTGATTGGTATGTCGGGCGGGATCGACAGCGCGCTGTCGGCCGCCGTTGCCGTTGATGCGCTGGGGGCGGACCGTGTGCGCCTTGTGATGATGCCATCGCCTTATACCTCGGCTGAGAGCCTTGAGGATGCTGAGCTTTGTGCAGGCATGCTAAAGACAGGGATCGAAAGCATTAATATCGGCCCGGCGATGGCGGCATTTGATGAAATGATGGCCCCGGCATTCGAGGGCCGCGATGCCGATATCACCGAAGAAAACATTCAGGCCCGTTCGCGCGGGATTATCCTGATGGGGCTTTCAAACAAGTTTGGCCACATGGTCCTGACAACCGGCAACAAGTCGGAAATGTCGGTGGGATATGCCACGCTCTATGGTGACATGTGTGGTGGCTATTCGGTTTTGAAAGACCTTTATAAAACAACTGTGTTCAATCTGTGCCACTGGCGCAATGAACATAAACCGGATGGTGCGATGGGCCCGGATGGCATGGTGATCCCCGAACGGATCATTACCAAGCCGCCATCGGCTGAGTTGCGCCCGGATCAAAAAGACGAAGATAGTCTGCCGCCTTATGATGTTTTGGATGATATCCTTCATCAAATGATCGAAGGTGAGCGGTCTGTCCGCGACATTGTCCAAAGTGGTCATGACGAGGCCACCGTACGCCGGGTCTGGCGATTGCTGGATCGGGCGGAATATAAACGCCGTCAGGCACCGCCCGGGGTCAAGATCACTCCGCGGGCCTTCGGCCGTGACCGCCGATATCCGATCACCAATGGCTTCACGAACCTTGTTACGTGATCAAGTGAACTGAAAAGTTAGATATGACAAAACCTGTCCTGCGATTTGCGCCCAGCCCGACCGGGCTTCTTCACGTCGGTAACGCCCGTGTTGCCCTGATGAACTGGCTTTATGCCCGTAAATCAGGTGGCGAGTTTATTTTGCGTTTTGACGATACCGACCCGGCGCGCTCCAAAGACGAATATGTCGATGCTATTCGCGAAGACCTGGCATGGCTTGGCATTGACTGGGATCGCGAAGAACGCCAGAGCTTGCGTCTGGATAAATATGACGCGGCGATTACCGACCTGAAAAAGCGCGAATTGCTGTATCCGTGCTATGAAACGGAAGGCGAACTCAATTGGAAGCGCAAGGCTGCCCGCCAGCGTCATCAGCCATTTATCTATGACCGCAAGGCACTGACCCTTTCGGATGAAGAAATCGCCGCGCTTGAGGCCGAAGGCCGCAAGCCACATTGGCGCTTCCTGCTGACTGATGGAATGGTCGAATGGGATGATTTGTCGCGCGGTGTGTGTTCGTTTGATACCGAACATGTGTCTGATCCGGTTCTGATCCGCGAAGATGGGTCCTTGCTTTATATGCTGGGCTCGGTGGTTGATGACCTTGAGATGGGTGTGTCGCATATCATTCGCGGCGAAGATCATGTGACCAACACTGTGTCGCAGATTTTGCTTTATCTTGCCCTTGGCGGCAAACCGGGTGCGCTTGAATTTGCCCATATGCCGCTTTTGGCAGGGCCGGGCGGTTCGCAGCTTTCCAAACGTCTTGGAAGTCTTTCGTTGCGTGAACTCCGCAATGACGGGTTCGAGGTCGAAGCACTGGTTGGTCTTCTGACCGGCCTTGGCGCATCGGACAAGATCGAACCGGCAAGCCTGAGCACAGTTCTTGAGAAATTCGATCTTGATCATTACGGCCGATCAACACCGAAATTCGATCCGGCAGAACTCGCCAGCCTGAACGAAAAAGTCATCCATGACATGTCGTTTGAGGCCGCCAAGCCGAAACTTGATGCGGCTGGCATGGGCGATGCTGATGAATTGTTCTGGAATGCGGTACGTGGCAATTGCTGGCGCGTGGCCGAGGCCCTTGAATGGTGGGATGTCATTCATCAGACCGTGATCCCGGAAATTGATGGCGAGGATGAAGCGTTCCTCAAACAGGCCGCCGACATGTTGCCAGAAGGCGAGCTTGACAGCACAAGCTGGAAGTCCTGGACGACTGCGCTTAAGGAAGAAACCGGACGCAAGGGCAAACAGCTTTTCATGCCGCTGCGCAAGGCGTTGACCGCGCGTGAGCATGGTCCGGAAATGTCGACCATGCTGGTTTTGATCGGGTCTGAAAAGGCGCGGGATCGGTTGTGTGGCAAGGCGGTCTAAAGCATTTGCTTTGATCGCCGGAAACTGCCTGCATCCAAACCGATACAACAGCCAAACGGACGTTTGAAATGACCAAGACCCTTCGCATTTTTGATACACTCACCCGCGAAAAGCAGGTGTTCGAGCCGATTGATCCCAATCACGTGCGCCTCTATGTCTGCGGCCCTACGGTCTATGACTATGCCCATGTCGGCAATGCCCGCCCGGTGGTGGTGTTTGATACGCTGGTGCGCGTTTTGCGCCATATCTATCCGAAGGTGACCTACGTTCGGAACGTTACTGACGTTGATGACAAGATCAATGCGCGCGCCAAGGAAAGCGGCGAGCCGATTTCGGAAATCACCAAGCGCACCCATCAGGCGTATCTTGATGATATGGGCGCACTGAACGCGGCCAAGCCTGATATCGAACCACGCGCGACCGAACATATCGCCGAAATGATTGCCATGTGCGAAAGCCTGATTGAACAGGGCTTTGCTTATGCCGCCGAAGGCCATGTGCTGTTTTCGGTCGAGGCGTTTGATGACTATGGCAAGCTGTCGCGCCGTGATCGTAAGGAAATGATCGCCGGTGCACGTGTTGAAGTCGCACCCTATAAAAAAGATCCGGCAGATTTCGTTCTGTGGAAACCATCCAGTGATGATATTCCGGGATGGGACAGCCCGTGGGGGCGGGGACGTCCGGGCTGGCACATTGAATGCTCTGCCATGTCGACGCGCTATCTGGGCGAGAACTTCGATATCCATGGTGGTGGTTCGGATCTTGTATTTCCGCATCATGAAAACGAACTGGCGCAAAGCTGCTGCGCCAATCAGGGATCAAGCTACGCCAAATACTGGATGCATAACGGTCATCTGATGGTCGAAGGTGAAAAAATGTCCAAATCACTGGGCAATTTCGTCACCGTGCATGAATTGCTTGAAAAATGGCCGGGTGAAGCGATCCGTCTGGCGATGATGGGAACCCATTACCATCAGCCGATCAACTGGACCGAAGAAAACCTGCGTCAGGCCAAAGAGGCGCTTGATCGTTTCTATACCGCCCTTCGCCAAAGTTCGGACGTGACCCCGGAAAATATGCCGGTGCCGCGCGCGTTGCTCGATGCTTTGTGTGATGATCTGAATACGCCGCTTGCGATTTCGGAATTCCATAACCTTGTGACCAAGTTCAACAAGGCGGAAAAGAAATTCGAACGCGCTGAGCTCAAAGGCGAAATTCTTGCCGCAGCCAAGCTTTTGGGCATTCTTGAATGCGATCCCGAAGCCTGGTTTACCGGATCGGCCGACGAAGATGAAGCTGCCGAGATTGATGACCTGATCGCCCAGCGTGCGGATGCCAAGAAGAACAAGGATTTCGCCACTGCTGACAAGATCCGTGATGATCTTTTGGCGCGCGGTATCATCCTTGAAGACTTCAAGGATGGCACCAGCTGGAAGCGCGTATAAGGCGTCACGGCGCCGTAAATTGAAGAAAGGCCGCAGTTTTTACTGCGGCCTCAGACTGCTGACGAACCCCGTCTTTAAGAGGCGGGGTTTTGTTTTTAGAGCGAGATGTGTCTTTTTTGGAGGCAGCAGGATAACGCCGGATTTATGACCGGGGTCTGATGGCAATAATTGCGACTGCCGCTAAAATAACGTCACAAAAAGCTCCTTTGCGCGTCAGGAGCAGGGCGATCTTCTTGATGTTCTGGGCGGCAGCCGCAAGAAGGCACTGCTCGCGTACTTTGCGCAGGCCCCGCAAGCGGGCATAGCGATGGCCATGCAATTGTTTGGCGTCAGCAAAACTGCGTTCGACGGTTTCCTTGCGGCGTTCATATATCCGCTTG
>NZ_JRJE01000028.1 GCF_000763295.1 Thalassospira australica
GCGATTGCGCTTGATATTGATGCAGGTCTGACCGACAGCTCGGAAACTCTTTCGGTCACGGTTAGTGGTGTTCCGGACGGCGCAACCTTGTCTGCTGGTACGGACAATGGCGATGGCACGTGGACGCTATCTGCAGATGATCTTGAAGGTCTGACGGTCACGCCAGCCGATGACTTCTCCGGTAGTTTTGATCTTGGTGTGACAGCAACGTCTGCCGATGGTGAAGACGTTGCGACGACCACGGACAGCATCTCCGTTGATGTTGCCGGTGTGGCTGATGCGCCGACGCTTGAGACTGCTGATGCTTCTGGTTCTGAAGACAGCGCGATTGCACTGGATATTGACGCGGGGCTGACGGATTCTAGCGAAGTCCTGAGCGTAACCATCTCTGGTGTTCCGGATGGCGCAACCCTGTCTGCAGGTACGGATAATGGCGATGGCACCTGGAGCCTGAGCTCGGATGACTTCGAAGGTCTGACGATCACGCCAGCCGATGACTTCTCTGGTAGCTTCGACCTTGGCGTGACGGCCACATCTGCTGACGGTGAAGATGTCGCAACGACGACGGACAGCATCACGGTTGATGTGACAGGTGTGGCGGATGTACCGACGCTTGAGACGGATGATGCCAGTGGTTCGGAAGACAGTGCCATTGCACTTGATATCGACGCAGGCCTCACGGATTCCAGCGAAGTTCTGAGCGTGACTATCTCCGGTGTTCCGGAAGGTGCGACCTTGTCGGCAGGGACGGACAATGGGGATGGCACCTGGAGCCTGAGTTCGGGTGACCTTGAAGGTCTGACGCTCACGCCAGCTGATGACTTCTCTGGTAGCTTCGATCTTGGCGTCACTGCCCAATCTGCTGACGGTGAAGATGTTGCGACCACGACGGATACGTTGACGGTTGACGTTGCCGGTGTCGCGGATGCGCCGACGCTTGAGACGGCCGATGCCAGTGGTTCGGAAGACAATGCGATCGCATTGGACATCGATGCAGGTCTGACAGATTCGAGCGAAACTCTTTCGGTCACGATTAGTGGCGTGCCGGATGGCGCGACCTTGTCTGCCGGGACCGATAACGGAGATGGCACCTGGAGCCTGAGTTCGGATGACCTTGAAGGTCTGACGGTCACGCCAGCGGATGACTTCTCTGGCAGCTTTGATATTGGCGTCACCGCTCAATCGGCTGACGGCGAAGATGTTGCGACGGCAACTGACAGCATCACGGTTGATGTTGCCGGTGTCGCGGATGCACCGACTTTGGATGTGGCTGATGCCAGTGGTTCGGAAGACAATGCCATCGCATTGGATATCGACGCCGGTCTGACGGACAGCTCGGAAACCCTCTCAATCACGATCAGTGGTGTTCCGGATGGTGCAACCCTGTCTGCGGGTTCAGACAATGGTGATGGCACCTGGAGCTTGAGCTCTGATGACCTTGAAGGCCTGACGATTACGCCAGCTGATGACTTCTCTGGCAGCTTTGATCTCGGCGTCACCGCCCAATCGGCTGACGGCGAAGATGTTGCCTGTTGCGGGTGTTGCCGATGCGCCAATACTTGATGTCGCCGATGCTTCGGGTTCTGAAGACAGTGCGATCGCATTGGACATCGATGCGGGTCTGACCGACAGCTCGGAAACTCTCGCAGTCACGATCAGTGGTGTTCCGGACGGTGCAACCTTGTCTGCCGGTACGGACAATGGGGACGGCACCTGGAGCCTGAGTTCGGACGACCTTGAAGGTCTGACGCTCACGCCAGCGGATGACTTCTCTGGCAGCTTTGATCTTGGTGTCACCGCCCAATCTGCTGACGGCGAAGATGTTGCAACGACCACGGATACGTTGACGGTTGATGTTGCGGGTGTTGCTGATGCGCCGACGCTTGAGACTTCTGATGCTTCTGGTTCAGAAGACAATGCCATTGCACTCGACATTGATGCTGGTCTGACCGACAGCTCGGAAACTCTTTCGGTCACGATCAGTGGTGTTCCCGATGGTGCAACCTTGTCTGCCGGTACGGACAATGGCGATGGTACCTGGAGTTTGAGCTCTGATGATCTTGAAGGTCTGACGATCACGCCAGCGGATGATTACAGCGGATCATTTGATCTTGGTGTGACGGCAACCTCTGCCGATGGCGAAGATGTTGCGACGACCACGGACAGCATCACGGTTGATGTAGCCGGCGTTGCCGATGCGCCGATACTTGATGTCGCGGATGCGTCGGGCAATGAAGACACCGCGATTGCGCTTGATATTGATGCAGGTCTGACCGACAGCTCGGAAACTCTTTCGGTCACGGTTAGTGGTGTTCCGGACGGCGCAACCTTGTCTGCTGGTGCTATCTGCAGATGATCTTGAAGGTCTGACGATTACACCAACGGATGACTTCAGCGGTTCGTTTGACCTTGGTGTCACCGCCCAATCTGCGGATGGCGAGGATGTCGCAACGACGACGGATACGTTGACGGTTGATGTCGCTGGTGTGGCGGATGCGCCAACGCTCGAGACTTCAGACGCCAGTGGTTCGGAAGACAGTGCAATTGCATTGGACATTGACGCGGGGCTGACGGATTCCAGCGAAACTCTTTCGGTCACGATCAGTGGCGTGCCGGATGGCGCGACCTTGTCTGCAGGTACGGACAATGGCGATGGCACTTGGAGCCTGAGCTCGGATGATCTTGAAGGCCTGACGATTACGCCGGCTGACGATTACAGCGGTTCGTTTGATCTTGGTGTGACGGCAACCTCTGCGGATGGCGAAGATGTTGCGACCACGACGGATACGTTGACGGTTGACGTTGCCGGTGTCGCGGATGCGCCAATACTTGATGTCGCGGATGCGTCGGGCAATGAAGACAGTGCAATTGCACTCGACATCAATGCGGGCCTGACCGACAGCTCGGAAGCTCTGTCCGTGACCATCTCCGGCGTGCTGGATGGTGCAACCTTGTCTGCCGGGACCGATAACGGCGATGGCACTTGGAGTCTGAGCTCGGACGATCTTGAAGGTCTGACGATCACGCCAGCCGATGACTTCTCTGGTAGCTTCGACCTTGGCGTGACGGCCACATCTGCTGACGGTGAAGATGTCGCAACGACTACGGACAGCATCACGGTTGATGTGACAGGTGTGGCGGATGCACCGACGCTTGAGACGGATGATGCCAGCGGTTCGGAAGACAGTGCCATTGCACTTGATATCGACGCAGGCCTCATGGATTCCAGCGAAGTTCTGAGCGTGACCATCTCCGGTCTTCCGGACGGCGCGACCTTGTCTGCCGGGACGGACAATGGGGATGGCACCTGGAGCCTGAGTTCGGACGACCTTGAAGGTCTGACGATTACGCCAGCCGATGACTTCTCTGGCAGCTTTGATCTTGGTGTGACAGCAACCTCTGCCGATGGCGAGGATGTTGCCACCACAACCGATAGCATCACGGTTGATGTTGCCGGTGTTGCCGATGCGCCAACGCTCGAGACTTCTGATGCTTCTGGTTCAGAAGACAATGCCATCGGACTGGACATCGATGCCGGCCTTACAGATTCCAGTGAGGTTCTGAGCATCACGGTTAGTGGTGTTCCCGATGGTGCAACCTTGTCTGCGGGTACGGACAATGGGGATGGCACCTGGAGCCTGAGTTCGGATGACCTTGAAGGTCTGACGGTCACGCCAGCGGATGACTTCGGCGGTTCGTTTGATCTTGGTGTGACAGCAACGTCTGCCGATGGCGAGGATGTTGCGACGACCACCGACAGCCTCACCGTTGATGTTGCGGGTGTTGCCGATACCCCGACTTTGGATGTCGCGGATGCTTCGGGCAATGAAGACAGTGCTATTGCATTGGGCATCGACGCGGGGTTGACCGACAGCTCGGAAACTCTCTCGGTCACGATCAGTGATGTTCCGGACGGTGCAACCCTGTCTGCCGGGACGAACAATGGTGATGGCACCTGGAGCCTGAGTTCGGATGATCTTGAAGGTCTGACGATTACACCGGCTGATGACTTCTCTGGTAGCTTCGACCTTGGCGTCACCGCCCAATCGGCTGACGGTGAAGATGTTGCGACCACAAGTGGTTCTATCACTGTGGACGTTGCCGGTGTTGCGGATGCGCCGACGCTTGAGACGGCCGATGCCAGTGGTTCGGAAGACAGCGCGATCGCTCTTGATATTGATGCAGGCCTGACAGATTCGAGCGAAGTTCTGGGCGTGACGATCAGTGGTGTTCCGGACGGCGCAAGCCTGTCTGCGGGGACGGATAATGGGGATGGCACTTGGAGTCTGAGTTCGGATGACCTCGAAGGTCTGACGATTACGCCAGCGGATGACTTCTCTGGCAGTTTTGACCTTGGTGTCTCTGCCCAATCTGCTGATGGTGAAGATGTTGCGACGACCACGGATGCGTTGACGGTTGATGTTGCGGGTGTTGCCGATGCGCCAACGCTCGAGACTTCTGATGCTTCGGGGTCGGAAGACAATGCAATCGCTCTGGACATTGACGCAGGCCTCTCAGATTCCAGTGAAACTCTCTCGGTTACCATCAGGGGTGTTCCGGATGGCGCGACCCTGTCTGCGGGTACGGACAATGGCGATGGCACGTGGACGCTATCTGCAGATGATCTTGAAGGTCTAACGATTACGCCAGCCGATGACTTCTCTGGCAGCTTTGATCTCGGCGTCACCGCTCAATCGGCTGATGGCGAAGATGTTGCAACGACCACGGACAGCATCACGGTTGACGTTGCCGGCGTGGCCGATGCGCCAACACTTGATGTCGCGGATGCTTCTGGTTCGGAAGACAGTGCGATTGCGCTGGATATCGATGCCGGTCTGACCGACAGCTCGGAAACTCTTTCGGTCACGATCAGTGGTGTTCCGGACGGTGCAAACTTGTCTGCGGGTACAGACAATGGTGATGGTACCTGGAGCCTGAGCTCAGATGACCTTGAAGGTCTGACGATCACGCCAGCGGATGACTTCTCCGGTAGCTTCGATCTTGGCGTCACCGCCCAGTCGGCTGATGGTGAAGATGTTGCAACGACCACGGACAGCATCACTGTTGACGTTGGATACGCCGACGCTTGAGACTTCTGATGCTTCGGGCAATGAAGACAGTGCTATTGCATTGGGCATCGACGCGGGGCTGACCGACAGCTCGGAAACTCTTTCGGTCACGATCAGTGGTGTTCCGGACGGTGCAAACTTGTCTGCGGGTACGGACAATGGGGACGGCACCTGGAGCCTGAGCTCGGATGATCTTGACGGTCTGACGATCACGCCAGCTGATGACTTCAGCGGTTCGTTTGATCTTGGGGTGACAGCGACGTCTGCCGATGGCGAAGACGTTGCGACGACCACGGATAGCGTCACGGTTGATGTGGCAGGTGTGGCCGATGCGCCGACTTTGGATGTCGCGGATGCTTCGGGGTCGGAAGACAGTGCGATTGCGCTGGATATCGATGCCGGTCTGACCGACAGTTCGGAAAGTCTCTCGGTCACGATCAGTGATGTTCCGGACGGTGCAACCTTGTCTGCGGGTACAGACAATGGGGATGGCACCTGGAGACTGAGTTCGGATGATCTTGAAGGTCTGACGATTACACCGGCGGATGACTTCTCTGGCAGCTTTGATCTTGGTATCACCGCCCAATCTGCTGATGGTGAAGATGTTGCCACCACGACGGACAGCATCACGGTTGATGTTGCCGGTGTCGCGGATGCGCCGACGCTTGAGACGGCTGATGCCAGTGGCTCAGAAGACAATGACCGACAGCTCGGAAATTCTGAGCGTGACCATCTCCGGTGTTCCGGACGGCGCGACCTTGTCTGCAGGTGCCGACAATGGAGACGGTACCTGGAGCCTGAGCTCTGATGATCTTGAAGGCCTGACGATCACGCCAGCGGATGACTTCTCTGGCAGTTTTGACCTTGGTGTCTCTGCCCAATCTGCTGATGGTGAAGATGTTGCCACGACCACGGATGCGTTGACGGTTGATGTTGCGGGTGTTGCCGATGCGCCAACGCTTGAGGCTTCAGATGCCAGTGGTTCGGAAGACAGTGCCATTGCACTCGACATCGATGCCGGTCTGACCGACAGTTCGGAAAGTCTCTCGGTCACGGTTAGTGGTGTCCCGGATGGTGCAACCTTGTCTGCGGGTACGGACAATGGCGATGGCACGTGGACGCTATCTGCAGATGATCTTGAAGGTCTGACGATTACGCCAGCGGATGACTTCTCTGGCAGCTTTGATCTCGGCGTCACCGCTCAATCGGCTGATGGCGAGGATGTTGCCACCACGACGGACAGCATCACGGTTGATGTTGCCGGTGTCGCGGATGCGCCGACGCTTGAGACGGCTGATGCCAGTGGCTCAGAAGACAATTCACCGACAGCTCGGAAGTTCTGACGGTCATCATCTCTGGCGTTCCGGATGGCGCGACGCTGTCTGCGGGTACGGACAACGGCGATGGCACCTGGAGCCTGAGCTCTGATGATCTTGAAGGGCTGACGGTTACGCCGGCCGATGACTTCTCTGGCAGCTTTGATCTCGGCGTGACGGCAACCTCTGCGGATGGCGAGGATGTTGCGACGACCACGGATAGCCTGATTGTCGATGTTGAAGGCGTGGCCGATGCGCCGACTTTGGATGTCGCCGATGCTTCTGGTTCAGAAGACAATGCGATCGCATTGGACATTGATGCGGGGCTGACAGATTCCAGCGAAGTCCTGAGCGTAACCATCTCGGGTGTTCCGGATGGCGCGACCCTGTCTGCAGGTACGGACAATGGCGATGGCACCTGGAGCCTGAGTTCGGATGATCTAGAAGGCCTTACGCTCACGCCAGCTGATGACTTCTCTGGCAGCTTTGATCTCGGCGTGACGGCAACCTCTGCCGATGGCGAGGATGTTGCGACGACCACCGACAGCATCACGGTTGATGTTGCCGGTGTTGCCGATGCGCCAACACTTGATGTCGCCGATGCATCGGGCTCCGAAGATTCCGCGATCGCATTGGATATCGATGCCGGCCTGACGGACAGCTCAGAAACTCTTTCGGTCACGATCAGTGGTGTTCCGGACGGCGCAAGTCTGTCTGCGGGGGCGGATAATGGAGACGGCACCTGGAGCCTGAGTTCGGATGACCTTGAAGGTCTGACCGTCACGCCACCGGAAGATTACAGCGGAAGCTTTGATCTGGAGATTACGGCGAGTACGCAGGATGGCATTGATATCGCGACTGTGACCGATACGGTTATGGTGAATGTGATTGGAGAAGCCGATCTGCCGACGCTTGAAATTTCAGATGCCAGCGGTTCGGAAGATAACATAATCGCACTCGACATCGACGCTGCCCTGACGGATTCCAGTGAAGTTCTGAGCGTGACCATATCTGGCGTACCGGACGGAGCGACCCTGTCGGCCGGAACGGACAATGGGGATGGTACCTGGAGCCTCAGTCCGGATGACTTTGAAGGTCTGACGATCACACCGGCTGACGATTATAGCGGATCGTTTGATCTTGGCGTTACTGCTCAATCTGCGGATGGTGAAGATGTTGCCACCACGACGGATACGTTGACGGTTGAGGTTGTGGGTGTGGCCGATGCGCCGACTTTGGATGTGGCTGATGCTTCTGGTTCAGAAGACAGTGCGATTGCACTGGATATTGACGCGGGGCTGACAGATTCCAGTGAAGTTCTGAGCGTGACCATTACCGGTGTTCCGGACGGTGCAACCTTGTCTGCTGGTACGGATAATGGTGATGGCACCTGGAGCCTGAGTTCGGACGATCTTGATGGTCTGACGATTACGCCAGCCGATGACTTCTCCGGCAGTTTTGATCTTGGAGTGACGGCAACCTCGGTAGATGGAGACGACAGCAGCAGTTTGACGCAAAGTCTTCAGGTTACCGTTGAGGACGATCCGAACGATACGGTTATCGGAACTGGTGGCGAAGATGTTATTTCAACCGGCGAAGGCGATGATTATATCAACGCAAAGGGCGGGAGCGACACAATCGATGCCGGTTCGGGGGACGATACGGTTTATGCCGGTGGTGGCCGCGATACCATTAGCGCAGGCGACGGAGATGACTACATCAACGCCGGCGGGTCGCATGATATTGTCAATGCGGGTGACGGCAACGACACGATTATAGGTGGTGGTGGCAAAGATACGCTGTCAGGGGGCGAAGGCGATGATTATATCAATGCTGGCAACTCCAGCGATATTGTAGCTGGCGATGCCGGTAACGACACCATTCTTGGCGGCAGTGGCAAAGATACCCTCGATGGTGGCGACGGAACCGATACCCTTTATGGCGGGAGTTCGCATGATATCCTGACCGGGTCAGGGGATGACAAACTTTATGGTGAATCAGGTTCTGACGAAATCCGCTATACGGTCGAGCTGGATGGAGAGGGAACCGGGATTATTGACGGCGGTTCTGATACAGACAGCCTGAAACTTTACCTGACAGCAGACCAGCTTTCATCCGATGGCGTGATTGATGCGCTGCAAGACTTGCAGGATCATATTGAATCTGGAGACGGCGGGAGCCTTTCGCTGGAGGCGCTTGGTGTTGAAGTTGATAACATCGAGAACCTTGAAATCTATGTAGATGGCGCGCTCTATGATCCGGCTGCAGAAGCACCGACATTATCGGCGTCCGACGCAGCAGGTGGCGAAGATACTGCGATTGCGCTTGATATTGCTGCGGGGCTGACGGACAGCACCGAGATCCTGACAGTCACCATCTCCGGTGTGCCTGATGGCGCAAGCCTGTCGGCAGGTGCGGACAATGGTGACGGCACCTGGACACTCAGTGCAAGCGACCTTGACGGTTTGGCCATTACTCCTGCTGATGATTACAGCGGGTCGTTCGATCTGGACATCACTGCAACTTCTGCATCCGGGAATGACAGCGCTACCCAAAGTGACACGATCACGGTTGATGTTGAAGGCGTGGCAGACGCACCGACACTTGATGTCGCGGATGCGTCAGGGAATGAAGATAATGCGATTGCGCTCGATATTGATGCTGGTCTGGCAGACAGTTCTGAGGTCTTGACCGTCGATATTTCAGGCGTGCCCGATGGCGCGACCTTGTCGGCAGGTACGGACAATGGCGATGGCACCTGGACGCTATCTGCAGATGATCTTGAAGGTTTGACGATCACGCCGGCCGGTGACTTCTCTGGCAGCTTTGATCTTGGTGTGACGGCAACCTCTGCTGATGGCGAGGATACGGCAAGTGTATCCGACACCATTACGATTGATGTTTCGGGCATCGCAGACACGCCAACACTGGAAGTGTCTGATGCGTCGGGCAATGAAGATACGGACATTGCGCTTAATATTGATGCGGGTCTGTCCGACAGCTCGGAAACTCTCTCAGTCACGATCAATGGCGTTCCGGAAGGTGCGACCCTGTCTGCGGGTACGGATAACGGGGATGGCACGTGGAGTTTGAGTTCGGACGACCTTGAAGGTCTGACGATCACACCGGCGGATGATTACAGCGGATCGTTTGACCTTGGCGTTACGGCAACTTCTACCGATGGCGAGGACGTTGCGACGACTACAGATAGCATTACGGTTGATGTGGCGGGCGTTGCTGATGCGCCGACTTTGGAACTCGCGGATGCGGCGGGCAATGAAGACAATGTGATTGCGCTTGATATCGACGCGGGGCTGTCAGATTCCAGCGAAGATCTGAGCGTTACGATTTCCGGTGTTCCGGACGGTGCGACCCTGTCGGCCGGGACGGATAATGGGGATGGCACCTGGAGCCTGAGCTCGGATGACCTTGAAGGTTTGACGATCACGCCGGCCGATGACTTCTCTGGCAGCTTTGATCTTGGTGTGAGGGCAACTTCTGTTGATGGCGAGGATACGGCAAGTGTATCCGACACCATTACGGTTGATGTTGCAGGGGTGGCAGACACGCCAACACTTGATGTGGCGGATGCGTCGGGCAATGAAGACAGTGCCATCGCATTGGACATCGATGCAGCACTGAAGGATTCTAGCGAAGTCCTGAGCGTGACGATCAGTGGTGTGCCGGATGGCGCGAGCCTGTCTGCCGGGACGGATAATGGGGATGGCAGCTGGAGCCTGAGTTCTGATGATCTTGAAGGTCTGACGATCACGCCTGCTGATGACTTCTCCGGCAACTTCGATCTTGGTGTGACAGCAACGTCTGCCGATGGTGAAGACGTTGCGACGACCACGGACAGCATCTCCGTTGATGTTGCCGGTGTGGCTGATGCGCCGACTTTGGATGTTGCGGATGCCTCCGGTAATGAAGATTCTGCAATTGCTCTGGATATTGATGCGGGCCTAACCGACAGTTCGGAAATTCTTAGCGTAACCATCACCGGTGTTCCGGACGGTGCGACGCTGTCTGCGGGTACGGACAATGGGGACGGTACCTGGAGTCTGAGTTCGAATGATCTTGACGGTCTGGCGATTACGCCTGCTGATGACTTCTCTGGCAGCTTTGATCTTGGTGTGACGGCCACCTCTGCTGATGGCGAAGACGTTGCAACCGCGACGGATACGTTGACGGTTGATGTCGCGGGTGTTGCGGATGCCCCGACGCTTGAGACTGCTGATGCTTCTGGTTCGGAAGACAACGCAATCGCTCTGGACATTGATGCAGGGCTGACAGATTCCAGTGAAGTTCTGAGCGTGACCATCTCTGGTGTTCCGGACGGTGCGACCCTGTCGGCAGGTACGAACAATGGCGATGGCACCTGGACGCTGGGGGCAGACGATCTTGAAGGTCTGACGATCACGCCGGTCGATGACTTTTCTGGCAGCTTTGATCTTGGTGTCACAGCGACGTCTGCTGATGGTGAAGATGTTGCAAGTCAGAGCGATACGATCACGGTTGATGTGGCCGGTGTGGCCGATACACCGACCCTTGATGTTTCCGATGCCAGCGGTGATGAAGGTAACAGTGTTGCACTTGATATCGACGCAGCCGTGACCGACAGCAGTGAAACGCTGAGCGTGACCATCTCAGGCGTTCCGGATGGCGCGACGTTGTCGGCCGGAACCGATAACGGTAATGGTAGCTGGACCATGACGGCAGCCCAACTAACGGGGCTTACGATTACCTCTGCCAGTGACTACTCAGGTACATTCGAATTGACCGTATCGGCCCAGTCTCGTGATGGTGATGATACTGCCACCACATCAGCAATCATCGAAGTCACCATAGAAGACAATTCCGATCCGGATGAGGTCGAATGGGGGAATTGGTGGAGCGAGGATATCGAAACCGGATCAGGGGACGACACCATTTCTGCTGGTAGCGGCAACGACACCGTTTCAAGCAATGCGGGTGACGATACGATCTGGGGCGGAAGCGGCAATGATGTGATTTACGCCGGTGAAGGCCACGATAGCGTTTCGGGCGATAGTGGAAATGACTATATCAATGCCGGTGAAGGCGATGACAGCATTTCTGCCGGGAGCGGCAATGACACAGTCATTGGGGGTTCGGGCGACAACATCGTTAATGCCGGCGAAGGATCAAATATCGTATGGACCGGCACCGGGAACGATACAATTTCCAGTGGTTCGGGCAATGATGTGATCTATGACGAAGGCGGGGACAATACCGTTTCTGCGGGCGAAGGCAATAACACCATCTGGACCGGAAGCGGGGATGACACCATCTCTTCCGGCAGTAAAAGCGATACCATTTATGGCGGGGACGGGGACGATTCGATCAGTGCCGGAGATGGGAAAAACAAGGTATGGGGCGAAGGCGGGGATGATTCGATCCATGGCGCCTGGGGCGACGATACTTTCTATGGTGGATCGGGGGACGACATCCTCGAAGCCGATGGTGGTGACAACTATTTCGATGGTGGCGAAGGCAACGATACCCTGACCGCGGGATGGGGGGATGACACTTTCTATGGCGGGTCGGGTGATGACACGCTTGATGGTGGTGGAGATGATGACAGCTTGTACGGCGAGGAGGGCGATGACAGCCTTCTGGGCGGTGCAGGCAAGGATTCCCTGCTGGGCGGCGCAGGCAACGACATGCTGCTGGGCGGGGACGACAACGACACCCTGATTGGCGGCATCGGCGACGATACATTGTATGGAGACGGTGGATCAGACCTGTTCATCTTCAATATGGGGGATGGCAATGACCATGTGGATGGTGGTGCCAACGGCTGGACCACCGATACCATTGAACTGAACGGCTATGATGGGGGCAAAATCGACTCGAGCGACTGGACCCTTGTCCTTGATGAAGGTGAAATTACCAAGAGCAAGGGCAAGTCGATTGAACTAACCACCGATTCGTCAGGAACAATCGTCTTTTCGGACGGTTCCGAGTTGACATTTTCCAACGTCGAACGTATCGAGTGGTGACAAATTCACAATTCGAATGCCGTCGGATGAAATTACCGGCGGCATTGCCGGTTTTCTGGGGGTAAACACGCTGTCACGAGTTGACAGCATTGGTGTGAAGCCCTATACAGCGGACCTCGAATTTTATCGGATTACCTTATTTAGAACGGAGTAAGTGCAGTGAAGCGCACCTACCAGCCAAGCAAACTCGTACGGAAACGCCGCCACGGCTTCCGTTCCCGCAGCGCGACCGTCGGTGGCCGCCGTGTGCTTACCGCACGCCGCGCCAAGGGCCGCAAGCGTCTGTCGGCCTAATGTTGTGACCGTTTCGGTGGACCGCCTTAAAAAGCGTGCGGAATTTCTCCGCGTTGCGGGCACCCGCCGGAAATGGGTTACACAGGGATTGATCCTGCAGGGGGCTCCGCGCCCGGGGATCAAACCGAATACAGAATACGCCGGTGAAGACCGACTCGCACGAGTCGGGTTTACCGTCACCAAAAAGGTGGGAAAGGCCGTCGTCCGCAATCGCGTTCGGCGGCGTTTGCGTGCTGTGGCAGAGCAATTGATGAGCGAACACGCATTGCCCGGATGGGATTATGTTGTGATCGGTCGCGCCCAGACCATTGACCGGCCGTTTGAAAAGCTGATCGATGATATGCGGTTTGCCCTGCGTCGGGTCCCTGATGCCAAGCCGTCTGCACCGGATGCGCGCCGTCCCCGTAAAGGACGCGGCGCCAGACAGTCAGCCGGTTCGACGAAGGCAGGAGATCAGGCAAAATGACGTCTTATCGTCCCGCATCCGGATTCCCTGCTCGTCTTCTTCAAATCGCTGTTCGCGGTTATCAGCTGCTTTTGTCGCCATATATTGGGTGGTCATGCCGCTATCAGCCGACCTGTTCGGCTTATATGATAGAGGCATTAGCCCGTCACGGCGCATTAAAAGGTGGCTGGATGGGATTTAAACGGATAATGCGTTGCCATCCATGGGGTGGTCATGGTTATGATCCCGTGCCCGGATGTGGCTGCGAACAAAACAAAGCGTCGTCGGATGGTGAAAACCGGTCCCCGGCGCTTTCGTCATGTAAATAGAATATGCGGTCGGCGAAGCTGGCTGAAAAAAGCGGAAAGAGGCGATGAACGAACAACGTAACCTGTGGGTGGCAATTGCATCGGCAGTTGTGATTCTTATCGGGTGGCAATTCTTCTTTGCGCCCGAACCTGGTCCTCAGGTTCGTGAGGCGCAGGTTCGCGAACAGCTTAATGCGGACGGAACCAACACGCCCCAGGTATCAAGCCCGAGTGCCCCCGGTGGGCCGGTTGTCCCGGCTGTGGACCGTGAAGGCGCATTGGCAAAGTCGCCGCGTATCGCAATTGACACCCCGCGCGTCGAAGGTTCGATTCGCCTTGTCGGTGGTGTGATTGACGATATCCAGCTTCAGGACTACCGCGAGACTGAAGAACCTGACAGCCCGTTGATCCATGTGTTGAACCCGACCGGCAGCAATGATGCCTATTTCGCCGAGTTCGGCTGGGTTGGTTCGACAAAGGACATGGCGCTGCCCAACAGCGATACCCAGTGGTCCGCAAGTGGCGAAACACTGACACCAGACAGCCCGGTCACCCTGACCTGGGACAATGGTGAAGGCCTGACCTTCAAACGTGAAATCGCGATTGACGAGAACTATCTGTTCACCGTCAACCAGTCGGTCGTCAACAACAGCGGTGGCGACGTCGTTCTGTATCCGTATGGCCTGATTTCGCGCAAGAACAAGCCGGAAACGGCCGGGTTCTATATCCTGCACGAAGGTCCGCTTGGTGTGATCGACGGCACGCTCACCGAGATCGACTATGACGATCTTGCTGATGATGGTGCGGTTGAGAATACCACGACCGGTGGCTGGTTGGGGATTACCGACAAATATTGGCTGGTTGCGCTGGCGCCGTCCTCGGACGAGGTGATGACCACGCGCTTTAGCCACCATGTCGCCGAAAATGCTGACAAGTATCAGACTGACTATCTTGGTGCCCCGCGTACCATTGCCAATGGTAGCGAAGGCGCGGCAGAGACTCGCCTGTTTGCCGGTGCCAAGGAAGTTGCCCTGCTTGATACCTATGCCGAAGACTACGGCATCACCAACTTCGATCTCGCGATTGATTTTGGCTGGTTCTACTTCCTGACAAAGCCGTTCTTCCTTGTCCTGCAGTGGATGTACCATCTGGTTGGCAACTTTGGTGTGGCGATCCTTCTGATCACGGTTGTGGTCAAGGCGATCATGTTCCCGCTGGCCAACAAGTCGTACAAATCCATGAGTGCGATGAAAAAGCTGCAGCCGCAGATCACCGAGATGCGCGAGAAATTCAAGGATGATCGTCAGCGTCAGCAGCAGGAAATGATGGCGCTTTACAAGCGTGAAAAGATCAACCCGGCGTCCGGGTGCCTGCCGATTATCGTGCAGATTCCGGTCTTCTTTGCGCTCTATAAGGTTCTGTTTGTCAGCATTGAAATGCGCCATGCGCCGTTCTTTGGCTGGATTCAGGATTTGTCGGCACCCGATCCGACTTCGTTGTTTAACATGTTCGGTCTGATCCCGTGGGATCCGCCGCAGATTCTGATGATTGGCATCTGGCCGCTGATCATGGGTCTGACCATGTATCTGCAGCAGAAATTGAACCCGGCGCCGGCTGATCCGACCCAGGCGAAGATCATGATGTTCTTGCCGTTCATTTTTACCTTCATGCTGGCAAGCTTCCCGGCAGGTCTGGTGATTTACTGGGCATGGAACAACCTGCTGTCGATCGCACAGCAACGCTACATCATGTACAAGATGGGGATGTAAATCCCCATCTACCCTTCATGGGTTGATCTTCCCTTTCAAGGGAATACCCCGCAGGTTCGGGGAAGGAATAATAATGACACAAGAAAATCTGCCGTCGGCAACAGCCATACCGACGCACGAAGACTCAGTCATCGAAGCCGGGCGGAAGCTTTTTAGCCGCCCGGTTAACTTCGTTCTTGGCGTCGCACAGCTTGAACAGTTGCCAGCCGAGGATAAGACCGAGATCTGTTTTGCCGGTCGATCAAACGTCGGCAAGTCCAGCCTGATCAATGCGATCACGGGGCGCAAGGACATCGCCCGGACTTCGAATACGCCGGGCCGTACTCAGCAGCTGAACTATTTCGATCTGGATGGTGCCTGCTATGTCGTCGATTTACCCGGCTATGGCTTTGCTCAGGCCCCCAAGGATATCGTCGATACGTGGCATGCCCTGATCAAACAGTATTTGCGCGGGCGTGTGACTTTGCGCCGTGTGTTTGTTCTGATCGATTCCAGACATGGCTTCAAAAAGGCTGATCTGGATATGATGAAGCTGCTTGATGAGGCCGCTGTGCCATATCAGGTTGTGCTGACCAAGTCAGACAAGCTAAAAAAAGGACAACTTGAAAAACGCATCAAGGAAGTGGTCGACGGGTTGGTCAAGCATCCGGCCGCGCTGCCACAGATTTTTGCGACATCAAGCGAGAAAAACACCGGACTTGCCGAATTGCGGGCAGAGATTTCCACCCTGCTTTAAGGGGCGCGACGTGGCAGAGTCTGGTTCAAAGCGTAGTTATGGGGAAGTGAGATGAACGAAGAAATCCGTTCTGAAGAAGAGAATTCGGAATCCAGTGCCTACCGGACGCTGGCACGTGCAAAAGTTCTTTCCGAGGCTCTTCCCTATATGCGCCGATTTAACGGCCAGACCATCGTGATCAAATATGGTGGTCACGCCATGGGCGACCCGGAACTTGCCCGCCTGTTTGCACAGGATGTGGTGCTGCTTAAACAGGTCGGGATGAACCCGATCGTGGTTCACGGCGGTGGCCCGCAGATTGGCCAGATGCTCAAGCAGCTTAACATTCAGTCAGAATTTATTGACGGGCTTCGTGTGACCGACCAGCAGACCATTGATGTTGTTGAAATGGTTCTGGCTGGCAAGATCAACAAGGAAATCGTTTCCAATATCAATGCCGCAGGCGGTATCGGTGTTGGCCTGTGTGGCAAGGACGCGCACCTGATTACGGCGCGGAAACTCACCCGCACGAAACGGGACCCGGAAAGTAATATCGAAAAGGTTCTCGATCTTGGCTTTGTCGGGGAACCGGTAAAGGTCAATCCGCATGTTCTGGATTGCTTCGTGAATACCGATATCATCCCGGTAATTTCGCCGATTGGCGTAGGTGAAGACGGTCAGACCTACAATATCAACGCCGATACGGCTGCCGGTGCGATTGCCAAGGCAGTTGGTGCACGCCGTTTGTATATGCTGACCGATGTGAAGGGTATCCTTGATCAGGATAAGAACCTTGTAAGAGATGCTGATATGCACCACATCAACCAAATGATCGCCGACGGCACCATCCAGGGTGGTATGATCCCGAAAACTGAAACATGCATGGATGCAGTCGAGAACGGGGTTGAAGCCGCTGTTATTGTCGACGGTCGTGCACCACATGCAGTTCTGCTGGAACTGTTTACCGAACGTGGTGCCGGTACGATGATCCACGGAAACTAAGCCACCCTTTAGTATAGGAAAAAGTGACGTAAGTCTGGTTTCGTATCGTACATTGGGTTATGTTAATTCGAAATAGCACATAAAAATGTGCATAACGAATTGATATAACAATTAAAACACGAGCCGGAGCACCGTTGTGACAACGACGGAACAACAGAACTTACGCCATTGGGATTATGCCGAGGCGACCCTTTCCGCCTTGCGCGAACGGGGGCTTCGTCCCACCCCTGAGCTGTACCACGTATGGTTTGTTTATTTTGCCGAAGAAAATCCGGAAATTCTTCGGGTAATTGATGCTGTTCAGGCCAGTGGTGATGATCTGGCCGAAGATACGCTTCTTGAGCTGTATTACCGTTACATCTTTGACCGTCATGCCGCCGACTTCCTGCAGCGTGGTATGGAAGACTTTTCGGAACTTGTTGAAAACAGTGATGAATGTCTGATCGCCGCCCGCACGGGGCTGAGCAACTATGGTGATCTTTTGAAGCGTTCGGTGGCCACACTTGGCAAGCACAAGAACGTCGCGCCAGTTGTCGCCGAGATTGCCGAGAAGACCGACGAAATGCATCAGACGATTGATAATCTTCACAAGCGTCTTGATCGCTATCTTGGTCAGGTTGCGCTGCTTCAGCGTGAGCTCGAAGAAACCCGTGAACGGTCCTATACCGATGGATTGACACGTGTTTCCAATCGCATGTTCTTTGAAGAGCAACTCACCCAATTGGCGGCGGAATATGACACTGGTGATAAACCGGAACCGTTTTGTGTGATGATGGTCGACCTTGATCAGTTCAAGACGGTCAATGACAAGTTTGGTCATCGCATTGGCGATGAAATCCTGGTTTTGATCGCCTCGATGCTGAAAGCCAACATCAAGGGGCGCGATATTGTGGCACGCTACGGCGGGGACGAATTTGCGATTCTGTTGCCCCAAACGCCGCTTTCCGATGCGATGATTCTGGCCGAGGACATGAGCAAACGTATCGCCGCGCGCGAAATCAAGGCCAAGAGTTCCGGAACTTCTTATGGCCAAATGACGATTTCTGTGGGGGCGGCGGAATATATTGCCGGTGAAGGCGGGCCAAAGCTGATCGACCGGGCTGACAATGCGCTTTACCGCGCCAAGAAGGATGGGCGGAACCGTAACGTCGCTGCCCAATAGGGTCTTCTGCCATCAGTGCCCATAGCACAGGGTGATTTGCGCGCCTGATGCATGTGTGCCATGAAGGGCCCGGACTTGCATTGAGGCGTTCAAAAGCGTATGTAACGAGCGCCCGGCAAGGTCATTTGGCCTGTGCCGGGCGTTCCGCACTTGCAGGTGTTTTGCCAACAGTGCAGGCGGAATGTTTCCCAAATCCGAAAGTGATCGCAGAAGACCGAGCATGACAGAGCCGCGCGTCGTTACATTTGGTTGCCGTTTGAACACCTATGAATCCGAGGTGATGCGCGATCATGCCAAAACGGCGGGTCTGGATGATGCGATCATTATCAATACCTGTGCCGTCACGACCGAGGCCGAACGTCAGGCGCGTCAAAGCATTCGCCGCCTGCGTCGTGAAAACCCGGATGCCAAGATTTTCGTGACTGGCTGCGCAGTTCAGGTTAACCCGGACAAGTTCGCCAATATGGGCGAGATTGACCGTATCTTTGGCAATGATGCCAAGATGAAGGCTGAAACCTTCATGATGCCGGACCACGAACGTGTTGTTGTTAACGACATCATGTCGGTCGAAGAAACCGCAAGCCATCTTGTGTCGGGCTTTGAAGGGCGCGCACGTGCGTTTGTGCAGGTCCAGAATGGTTGTGATCATCGCTGCACCTTTTGCATCATTCCGTTTGGCCGCGGTAATTCGCGCAGTGTTCCGATGGGCGAGATCGTCAGTCAGGTGCGTGAACTGGTCGCCAATGGCTATGGCGAGGTGGTTCTGACCGGGGTGGATATCACGTCCTATGGTCATGATCTGCCGGGGCAGCCGACATTGGGGCAAATGTCGCGCCGCTTGCTGGCACAGGTGCCCGAACTGCCGCGTTTGCGGATTTCATCCATTGATCCGGTTGAGGTCGATGAAGACCTGTTTCGCTTGATCGAGACAGAACCACGCCTGATGCCGCATATGCATATCAGCCTGCAGGCCGGGGATGACATGGTGCTGAAACGCATGAAACGTCGCCACCTGCGTCAAGACGTTGTTGATTTCTGCCAAAAGGTCCGCGATCTGCGTCCCGATGTAACCTTTGGGGCAGATATCATTGCAGGTTTCCCGACCGAAACCGATGAAATGGCGGAAAACACCCTGCGTCTGGTCGAGGAATGCGGACTGATTTATCTGCATGTCTTCCCGTATTCCTCCCGCCCGGGGACGCCGGCGGCCAAAATGCCGCAAGTGCCCAAGGACCTGCGCAAGGAACGCGCGAGCGCCCTTCGCGAAGCAGGCGAGGTGCAACTCAACAAATTCCTGCAGTCACGCGTGGGCATGATCGAGAATGTGTTGGTTGAAAAGGAAAATACCGGCCATACGGAGCATTTTGCTCCCGTTCTGCTAGATCGCGTGATAGAACCGGGCACGATAGCAAAGGCCAAGATAACCGGCCTTGAAGATGGAAAACTGATTGCGGAGCTTACTTGATGAGTGAAGAGGGGAAGAAAAGCTGGTTTAGCCGCCTGAAGGACGGGCTGAAACGGTCCTCTTCAAAGCTGACCACAGGTATTTCCGATATCTTCACCAAGCGCCGTCTTGATGATGATGCGCTTGAGGAATTCGAAGACCTTCTGATTACATCCGACCTTGGGGTCACGACCGCAGCCAAACTGAGCGCGGAACTGTCCAAGACCCGGTTCGACAAGGAAGTCGATTCCGCCGAAATTCAGGAATTCATTGCCGAAGAAGTTGCCAAAATCCTTGATCCGGTTGCCAAACCGCTGGTGATTGATGCGACCAAGAAGCCACATGTGGTTCTGGTTGTCGGTGTCAATGGATCGGGTAAGACAACCACGATCGGCAAACTTGCAAAAACCTACAAGGATCAGGGCCTTAAGGTCATGATGGCAGCGGGTGATACGTTCCGTGCTGCCGCGGTGGAGCAGCTTAAGGTATGGGGCGAGCGCACCGATTGCCCAGTGGTTGCGCGTGATACTGGTGCGGATGCTGCCGGGCTTGCCTTTGATGCGATTGAGCAGGCCCAGCGCGAAGGCTATGACCTTTTGCTGATTGATACCGCCGGTCGTTTGCAGAACAAGGCGCATCTGATGGACGAGCTTAAAAAGATCGTCCGCGTCATCAAAAAGCGTGATGAAACCGCCCCGCATGATACGCTTTTGGTGCTTGATGCCACGACGGGTCAGAATGCGCACTCACAGGTGGAAACCTTTGGTCAGGCCACGGACGTTTCCGGTCTGATTGTGACCAAACTGGATGGAACGGCAAAGGGCGGTGTCGTTGTTGCACTGGCCGAGAAATTCGGTAAACCCGTTCATGCCATTGGTGTGGGTGAAACGGCCGAAGATTTACGCCCGTTCGAAGCCGAGTCCTTTGCCAGAAGCCTTGCCGGGCTTGAGGATTAAGGCCTGATCTGCCCGGTGTGATCATTTCCGATAATTGAAAATAACAGCCGGAGCGACCGCGCCAAATGCGCCGTCGCTCCGACGTGTTTAGATCTGGGCGTAACCGCCATCGACGAATATTTCACTGCCCGTCATGAAGCTGCTGTCATCGGACGCCAAAAAGGCTGCGACCGCGGCTGTTTCCGCCGGATTCCCCATGCGTTCCAATGCCGTTCCGTTGCTTAGTTCCTCGATGATCTCGGGGGTTAGCAATTCATCTATCTTGTCGGTTTGGGTTGGTCCGGGGCTAAGGACATTGACGCGGATAGATGTGCCGCGCAGGTCTTGCGCCCAGCTGCGTGCCAGATTCCGAACGGCTGCCTTTGATGCGCTATAAATACTCATCGCAGGCGTTCCCATGACCCCGGTGGTGGAGCCGGTCAGAATGATCGAGCTCCCCGGTTTCAGAAGCGGCAGCGCCTTTTGCACTGTAAAAACAGTTCCCTTCACATTGATGTCAAAGGTGTAGTCAAGGTGCTTTTGGGTGATCTCGCCCAGGGGAACCAGTTCTCCGACACCGGCATTGGCAAATACGACATCAAGCGTTTCGCGCTCCGCCCGGATGGTTTCAAATACGCGATCAAGATCTTCTGGATTTGTAATGTCAGCCTGAAGTCCACGAACAGAGCTGCCGATTTCCTTCACTGCGGACTCAATCACGTCCTTGCGACGCCCCGAGATGTAAACAAAGGCACCCTCGGCGACGAACCGCTTTGCCGATGCGAAACCGATACCGCTCGCACCACCAGTAATCAGCACTGTCTTTCCTTCGAGTTTGGTCATCTTTCTGGTCTCCGAAATTAAGGTTGACCAAAACGATACGTATGGACATACTTTTTAACAAGTATGCACCTTTTAGTAAGTACCATGTCAGATCGTACAGAAATACCAGCTCAACCGTTCATTTGTGGTCTTGATGCCGCCCTTCGGGTGATTGGCGGCAAGTGGAAGCCATTGATTTTGTTCTTTTTGGCAAAGGAACCCAGGCGTTATGGCGAACTGAAAAGATGTGTTCGCGGGGTCAGCGATAAAATGTTGATCCAGCACCTCAAGGAGCTGGAAGTTGATGGTGTTGTTCTGCGCACCGACTATCAGGAAATTCCGCCGCGTGTTCTTTATGAACTTTCCCCGTTCGGTTTCAGTCTGGCAGATGCCCTTGTCCCGCTGTGTCGCTGGGGGGACGAGAATGCTGAAATCATTGAGAAAAATCTTAACGCCAAACGCGATAGCTGATTTTCAGGTATATGGAACCTGCGGGTGCATCTGGACTCGGGGCGTTGATTTGAAAAAAGGCAGCCTGATGGGGCTGCCTTTTGGGTTTCTAGTGTGATTTGACGATGTCGCGCAGTTTTTGCTGCATTTCGGTGATGACACGATCCAGCTCTCGGACCGGGGCTTTGATATCGTCTGGTAAGTCTTCAGTCGGAAGGTCGCTGATTTCGGTTTCAAGCAATTCCGCACGGGCCTTGAGGCCATTGACAAGGCGTGTGTCGGCGTCTTCAACCAGCCAGCCCATCACCTTGTCGCGAAGTTCCTCCAGATTCTTTAAATCCGGGTCCGGTGAGGCCGCATTGATCCCATAAGGCCGCACACCCAGTTCAAGCTGACGGGCAATGTTGCGCAGGTTCCCAGCGCCATCATGGCAAAGCGCCTTAAGCGTGCTGCTTTCCGCAACGGGGTAGATCGCCTCCAGCCGCAAGGCGAAATCAACGATGTCACGCATGATGTCATTGATCGCACCTTGGTGTGGCAGCGATTGTGACAGCGTGTCGTCATCTGAATTGATCTGATCAACAAAGCTGTTGGGGGCAAATACCGCCAAGACCCCGGCGCGAATTTCAAAGTGCGCGGGTAGTTCGCCAATGATTTCCCCATCGGCAAGAATGGGGGCGCCATCTTCGCCTTCAATCACGATGCGGTCGCATTCCATCGAGGTGGCATAGCTGCTGTCATCGACGGAGCCGAATAAAAGTTCGGCTGCGATATCAAGACCGCTTAGGGTGTCGACGCTGTCGCGTATGGCAAACATATGCAGAAGCCCGTCTTCCGGGCTTTTGGTTTCACTCGGGCGCAAGCCGCCCCCGAAATAGCGTCCGTTGGTAATGGTCACCTGGCGCAGTTTCCAGTTTTCTGCGGGGGCGTCGCCACATTTAATTGTCAGATCCAGCGGATCCATTTCATGCCAGCTTTGCCAGTTGGCAACGGCATAGCTGATTGCACCAAAGGTACGTTTCAAATCCGGGTTGATGCGTTTGCGAGCATCCGCAGGAACGCCGATGCTGGCGGCATTGATAAAGCGACGGTCGTTTACACTGCCGACATCAAGCATTCTGATCTGCCCGTGAATTGACGCACGTGCGGCATCAATCAGGTCATCTGGCAATGTCAGGGTACGCGCAAAGTCATTTGCGGTGCCAAGCGGGATCGGAATTAAAACGACTTTCCGGGCAATGATTGTATCGAGAACCGCATTGATCGTGCCGTCTCCACCCCCGACAGCAACGATGTCGCCAGCTGTGCAGTTGGTGTCGATCTGTGTGCAGATGTCGTCAGGCGTATCGCAGAGGGTCAGCTCCGTCTGATAGCCGGCATCTTCGAAGACGCCGCGCAGTGGCTGTGCGCCATTGTTGCGCCAGTCTTCCGGAAGCTTCCCCTTAGTCAGGAAAATGCACACCTTGCCTGTCAGATCAGAACTTTTCACGATAGCGCCTCATTGTTTGTCGACAAAAAAGAACCGGCGCCCGAAAGCGCCGGTCCATCTTATCACATGTTTCGATCAGGAGGCCGTTGCACGAAGCATCCAGATGGCTTCTTCGTGAACGCCGATGCGTTCGGTCAGAAGGTCGGCGGTTTTGACATCCTCGACTTCCTCGGCAGCCGTCACGCCATCGCGAATGAGGCGCGCCATTTTCTCGTGATCCTCGATCAGATCGGTCACCATGTCGTTTGTCGCGAGAAGTTCGGTCTGATCGGAAATGACCGAGTTTTCCATCATGTCGTTAAGGCCGGTCGGCGCCGAAAAGCCAATTGCACGAATGCGTTCTGCCATATCGTCAATTGCTGTGTTGAGGTCTTCGTATTGCTCCTCGGTCATCTTGTGAAGCGAATAGAAGGCCGGGCCGACCACATTCCAGTGAACGCCACGGATTTTGGCATACAGTACATGCGACGACCCAACGATTTGCGTCAGCATCTTCGCCAGTTCGCGACGATCCTTGCGATCTACGCCGGTTTCGACGGGAAATTCCTTCGCAACGGTCTGCATACTGCTATGTGCCATAACTAAAACTCCTTTGTTTATCAGATGCCCGTAAGTCGGTTAGCGCATCTCAACTGCGCTGTACCCCGCTTTGTTGGTGGGCACTTGTATGGATAACGCGGGCCTGTTTCGAAGGTTCCACAAAATAAAATCAACACAATTGGAACATTGTTTTGAACCATCCGTTGTTAAGGGTAAGCAGCGCGCAAGTAATTGCGCTGTTTTTATTAAATATGGAGGTTGTGATGTTGAGCAAGAATATGCTGATGATCGGTACTGTACTTATGTCTGTTTCTGTTATGGCGCCGGCCTATGCCGGGTCGGCTTCTGATGCCGATACGATGAAGACCGATGATGCCATGAAAGCGGATGCCAAAGAGCTGCGCAAAGATCTGGCAGCTCAGTACGAAGAGGCGGAGGACTTCACATACGATCAGAAAGAAGACTTCTTTGATTGGGTGAATGCCAAGGCAGAACAGCTTGGCGATCAATATGACGACGTTTCCGCCCAGGTCAAAAATGACAGTGAAGAAGCGGTCGATGAATTGGCCGAAGCCTGGGACCACGCCAGCGATGAGCTGAGCGATGCACTGGACAATGCCCAGGATGCATCTGCTGATACCTGGGAAGAGGTAAAGACCGATACTGTCAATGCGCTTGAAGATGCGCAGAAGGCCATCTCGGATAGTCAGTCAGCCGAATAAGATGTCACAACCTGAACTCGGCGACATGACGTCCGAGGGCAGCAGCCCGCCCGGTTTCGGGCGGGCTGTTTTTTGTTTGGGCCATCAAAGGGCACGCAATGACCAAGACTGAACAGCAAACGGCATCCGGACCAAAGAGTGCGATGAAATATGCCCAAAAGCGGCTGGCGCAACTTGCCGAAGGGCGCAAGGGGCTTTGGGGTATTTCTGGTGCATCGTTTCTTGAGACGACAATTATTCCTATCCCGATCGAGATAATTATTGCTCCGATTATGGCTGCGTCGCGGACACGTGGTTTTATTGTTGCAACGGTGACCCTTGCAGGCAGTGTTGCGGGTGCTTTGGCTTTATATCTATTGGCGCGGGTTCTGTTTGATGATGTTGCACAGCCGCTGATTGATCTTCTTGGTGGGCAGCAAGAATTCAAAGACCTGCAAGACAAGTTTGAACAGGGTGGCTTTTGGGTTGTTTTTGCCATCAGCATTACGCCCGTGCCAATGCAATTGGCAGCCCTTGCGGCCGGTGCAGCGTCTTATCCCGTTTGGTTGTTTGTTATCGCAATCACCGCATCGCGAGCTTTGCGATACTATGGATTGTGGCTTTTGGTTCTTGGGTTCGGAACAGGGATCGCCAGAATATTTGAAGGTCGAAAACCAAAACTGGGTGCGGATCATCCATCCTGATTTCCCGACGGTTCATTGGAATAAACAGAAAGGCCCGGCAAAATGCCGGGCCTTTCTGTTGGGGAGATACGTTTTTTTATTCCGGATCAACCCGGAAATCGCTGGTGGATTTTCCATCTGTATCGGGCTCTTCGAGATCTTCAGAGACCAACCCGCGACGAATGAGCTCGCGGATCGCGGCTGCGCGGGTGGGCATCCGATGTTCAAAGCGCCAATCGTCAATGACTTTCAGCTCCTCATCATCAAGCATAATCTGGAGCTTTTCTGTTCTTTTCGACGTTGCCACGTGGGTTTCCTGTCAATTAAAGCGGCTCATGCATCCGCCTGAAGCCATTGAAAATCAAAGCATTCAAGAATTTTGGAGTAACTTACGTTACCGCTGTTTCCTCCGTAAGACAACCACCTTGCGGATAATCGGTATGTGTCGTCGCCGATGTAAGTAATGTAAAGTAATTAGTTGGTGTTGTTAATGTAAAGTGATCAAGTTAATTACAATGTGTCACTCATGTGTCTTAATATTGTTGTGTATTTAATGGTTGTTCACTGTATTGCCTAAGTTGACTATACGATTTTACTTTAAATTTTATTTTTATTTGTTAGGGTCAGCTCATCCGAACAAGGAGGTTGTGATGTCTAAACAAGTGATGAACGAAATCGAAGACCATGTACCCGCGTTGCGCCGTCATGCATATCGCCTGACCGGCAGCACCGATCTTGCGCAGGATTTGGTTCAGGACACGCTGTTGAAAGCCATCAGCAAAAAGGATCAGTTCGAAGCAGGGACAAGCCTGAAAGCTTGGCTGCACCGAATTCTTTTCAACACATTCATTTCCGGCAAGCGTCGTGAGAAGACGCGTGGTCCTCAGGTCGACTGGGATGATCTTGGCGACGTCTATGGTCATGGTAGTAACCAGATGGCGCGATTGCAGCTTCGGGATGCCGACCGTGTTCTCGAAGAACTGCCGGAACAGGAACGCGAAGCGATCATGCTGACCGCTGTTGGTGACGTGTCCTATCAGGATGCAGCTGATCAGATGTCGGTTGAAATTGGCACGGTAAAATCCCGTGTTGGCCGTGCGCGCCGTAAACTGCGTGAATCGGTTGGTCGAATCGAATCCCGTGAGCATGCGTCGCGCTATGTCGCAGAGGCGGCATAAAATGTGCCCCGTTCTTGCGATATACGGCAAGGAGGACATTCTTGGCTATATAAACGGCACGCTTGAAGATGCCGAAGAAGAACAGGACATCGAAAGCCTGGTCGAAAATGACCCGCGCGCTGCCGAAATTGTCTGTAACCTAAGTAATTCCCATTTAGGTGACCATAAGACATTTGATGCTGACGCGCAGAAAAGGTTGGAGAAACTCCGGAAAATTGCCGTTAACGCAAATCACATGGCATAGGTGTCCGAGATAAACATAGAGAATGATTGTCGATTAAATTTGACATTAATGACCGTTGGTCATATAAATATGGATATCAGGGTTGATCGTCTTTTCCCTCAACGTCTAAGGCCCTTCCCTGAAATTGCCGAAACCGTCCCCCGGTTTCGGCATTTTTTTTTGCCCATTTCCAAAATTCACCTGCTGTTCATTGTCCTGAGGCGAAGGTTGTTTGCGCTGGTTATGGCCGATGCATCAAAACTGTCATTTGGAATTTTTGAAGATAAACCCGACATATAAAAAGATAACCTGCTGAAACCACCGGAAAAGTGACCGGTTTTGGGATGAAACTGGATCTCCTTCATGTACCATTTCACCCACAGATTGATAATGGTCATAAATTTTTCGGTTGTCAGTAGGCGGGCGAGCGGTGATAAATCTCTCGCTCCAAGGGCTTTTGCCATTGATCGGGCGCGGTTTCGCGTACCTTGATCAAGCGAAAGAACCCGAACAAAAATAACAAAAAGGAGCATCCAATATGGTTTCTGGAGTCCACGGATCGGTTCGCGATCTGTTTGAATTTACCGACGCAGACAAGGCACTTGCGCGCATCAAGGATATTTATGCGACCGGTGCCAATGCCGTCCAAGAGGCCTTCAACCGTTTCGGTGAAGGTCAGCAGTCTTCCCCTGTGCGCGCCTATTATCCGTATCTTGGTATCGAAGTGCCGCCGGAAAAACTGCATGTTGAAAGCACCCTGTCATTCGGTGCGCCGCGTGATCCGGGTGTGTATGGCACGACGCTGACCCGTCCGGACCTGTTTGAAGAATACTACCGCGAGCAAATCGAACTTCTGCTGAAAAACCATGATGTTCCGGTCGTGGTTGGCGTTTCGGATCGTCCGATCCCATTGCCGTTCCTTGTCGCATCAGCAACCGACAGCATCGGTCCGACCGACATTCGCCCGATGCAGTTGATCTTTGATATGCCGGATCTTGCGCGTACTGACGATGATATCGCCAATGGTGTGCATTACGGATTGAACGCGGCACCGGGGTCAAAGCCGCTGTCGCTGTTCTCCGGGGAACGCGTTGACTATTCACTGGCGCGTTTGCGCCACTATACGGCGACCGCGCCCGAACATTTCCAGAAGTTTGTGCTGTTTACCAACTATCAGCGCTATGTCGATGAATTCATCGAATTTGCCAAAACCCAGCTTGAAGATCCCAAAAGCCCCTATGTTGCCTTTGTCGAACCGGGACCGAAGGTCCATGTTCGCAAAAATGCACCAAAGGGCTGGAAGGAAACCGGCGAGGCGGTCAAACAATTGCCGCAGATGCCGTCCTACCATCTGATCCGGGAAGACGGCCTGGGTGTCACACTGGTCAATATCGGTGTTGGCCCATCCAATGCGAAAACGGCAACAGACCACATTGCCGTACTGCGTCCGCACTGCTGGTTGATGCTTGGTCACTGTGCCGGTCTGCGTCGCAGTCAGTTGCTTGGCGATTACGTTTTGGCACATGGTTATGTCCGCGATGACCATGTGCTTGATTCCGACTTGCCGCTTTGGATTCCCGTGCCGCCGATTGCCGAGGTGCAAGTCGCACTTGCCAATTCGGTAACCAAAATCACCGGGCTTCAGGGCCGGGAGATGAAGGCACGCATGCGCACCGGTACGGTTGCCACGACCGATAACCGGAACTGGGAATTGCGTTATAGCGAATTGTTTGTACGTCTTAACCAGTCGCGCGCAATTGCAGTGGATATGGAAAGTGCGACCATTGCTGCCAACGGTTTCCGGTTCCGCGTGCCATACGGGACGCTTTTGTGTGTGTCCGATAAACCGGTGCATGGGGAACTGAAGCTGCCGGGCATGGCGAACAATTTCTATCGCCAACGGATTGGACAGCATTTGCAGGTGGGGCTTGATACGATTGATACGCTCCGTCAGGACGTCAATCAGCTCCATTCGCGCAAATTGCGCTCATTGGACGAACCTGCGTTCCGCTAGGCAAAATTCTCGCCCTGTTGTTGTGGCCTTGATTTTTAAACCCCGCCATCAGCATCACGCTGCTGGCGGGGTTTTGTTATAAATTCATGACGAATGAAGGCCGGGCCGCTTTTGGCTATGCGGCCCCCTTCTGATTGCGTAAGGTCTGGAAAATTTGACCGGCACAAAGTGATCAGAAGGCAACATATATGTCAGATACGACGCCAACCAGTCCGTCAGCGAAACCAGAAACCGGCACGGCTGAAGCCGTCCTGCCAACCGGCGGTGTGGGACTTTGGCAGATTTTCCTGATATTCCTGCGTCTTGGTTTGACCAGTTTTGGCGGGCCGGTTGCCCATATCGGTTATTTCCGCGAAGAATTTGTTGCGCGCCGCAAATGGCTGAGTGACGCGCGCTATGCCGATCTTGTCGCGCTGTGTCAGTTTGCCCCCGGTCCGGCCAGTTCGCAGGTTGGCATGGGAATTGGCATGGCGCTGGGCGGCATGCGAGGGTCGCTGATGGCGTGGCTGGGGTTCACCATGCCGTCGGCAATTGTTCTGGCAGCTCTTGGCATGACGTTTACCGGGCTTGATGTTGGTGGTGCAGACGGCATCATTCGCGGGCTTAAGCTGGTTGCGGTTGGTGTGGTGGTCCATGCGTTGTTGGGGATGGGGCGGACGCTGTGTCCGGATATTCCGCGCATTGCCCTTGCGGTTATTGCCGCCGCGATCATGATCGCCAGCGATACGGTCATGGCACAGTTTGCTGTCATTCTTGGCGGCATGGTCGCAGGTTTTATCCTGTTGCGGGGCATGGTAAGCCCCGATCTTGATCCCGGTCAGGCACCGCATTCTGCCAAGGGTGCCGTCTTTGCGCTTTTTGCATTCTTTGCCTTGCTGTTGACCTTGCCGGTTCTTGCCAAACTTGATCCAACCGGATTGTTTGCGGTGATTGACGGGTTTTATCGCAGTGGCGCGCTTGTGTTTGGCGGCGGGCATGTTGTTTTGCCCTTGCTGCAAAATGCTGTTGTGGCGCCGGGCTGGATTGATGCCGAGACCTTCCTTGCGGGGTATGGGGCGACCCAAGCCGTGCCGGGTCCGATCTTTACCTTTGCCGCCTATCTGGGGGCAGCACTTCACACTGGAAGCGGTGGCGCAGGTATCGCTGTCAGTGCGGCAACATCCATGGTCACGCTGATTGCGATCTTTTTGCCGGCGTGGCTGTTGGTGGTGGGGCTTTTGCCGTTTTGGGACCGTGTGCGTCATATTCCGTCAATGCGCGCAGGCCTTATGGGGGTAAATGCCGCCGTCGTCGGTTTGCTGGCTGCTGTGCTTTATGATCCGATCTGGACCGGGGCCATTCTTGATGTGTTTGATGTCGGCTGTGTCGTTCTGGTGTTCGCCATCTTGCAATGGCGTATTATTCCGGTTTGGGCGGTTGTCGGTGCCGGAGCGCTGCTTGGCTATTTGGCCGGACTGTTCTGATCGGGCGTTTCGCAGTGCAGGTCGTCTTCAATCCAAACGGAAAACGTCCTAACTCGGGGCCTCGGCGTCTTGCGAACCGTTCGATGTATCAGCATTTGGCGCGTTATCTGACGTGTCGGGGAAGATTGCGCTTAGATCGGAAATGAACTTTCGCAGATCAAATGCTGCGCGCTTTCGTGTCACGCCCAACCGGACAACCACCAGGTCTTTTGACGGAATAACACTTAGCGACTGACCGTCGTGCCCCAGCGAGAAGAAGGCATCTTCCGGCAATTGCGGGGCGCCGTCACGTGTGCTGCCGTCCTCGTTGCGACCACCGGGAAGGTCCAGCCACCAATGGGCGCCATAGACGCCGTTTTCGTCTTCTGCAGCGGGGCTGGTGGAATAGCCCACCCAACCTTCCGGCAACAGGCGTTCCCCGTTCCAGACGCCATCCTGCAAGAAAAGCTGTCCCAGTTTTGCCCAGTCACGTGCGGTCGCATGCATGAAGCTTGACGCGACAAAATAGCCTTCCGGGTCGGTTTCGATAACGGCATTTGCAATGCCAAGCGGCCGGAAGACAAGTTCTGTCGGGCGGCTCATATATGCAGCCCGTGACCCACTCAGGTTTCGGATGGCTGCAGACAGGATATTACTGGCCCCGGAATTATATGAAAAAACGCTGCCCGGCGTGTTTTCAAGGGGTTTGGAAACGGCAAACCCTGCTGCCCCCGGTTCGACGAACAGCATCTGCACCACATCGGAAAGCGGATTGGCATAGCTTTCATCAAACTTAAGGCCGCTGCGCATTCGAAGCAGATCGTCATAATTGATCTTTGCACGGCTATCGCTGGCGTCCGTCCGCCATTCATTGATCAGAACCGGGTCATAGACGTCCGTGATCATGCCTTCGTGGCGCATACGCCCAAGGATGATGTTAAAAACGCTTTTGGTCATTGACCATCCCGGCAAGGGGGTCTGGCCTGTGATGCCCTGTGCGTAACGCTCGGCGACGACTTTCCCCTGATGCAGGATGACAACTGCCCGTGTTCGGCGTTCGGGGTGCACTCCGGGTTCATCCATCACATCAAACAGGACGTTGTTCAACGCCCGCCGGTCGACGTTCGCTGGCAGTGGGCTGGTTAACAATTCCTGTGGGGTAATCGGCCTTAAGAACGGGGTCGAATTGCGCAGTCGGGCAATGTGGTCTGTGTCTTCGGCAAGGGTGCAGCCCAGATTGGGGCGGTAGATAGCGAATCTTTTTCGAAAGCCGAACGCATGGGCGCTGACGGTTTGATTGCGCAGGTCTACATTGGTGGTGATGAGCGTCAGAAGAGGATTGTTGTCTGCCAGGACATCAACTTCCCGCGCACGACTTGATGGCAGGCCGTTCACAAAAATGGCTGAACACATGATCTTGGCACTATAGGCAGCACCGACCGGGGCAAGCCAGATGAAGAACACTGCAAGAACAGAAAGGCCGATCAATATCAGTCCGATAAAGATGGCCTTGATCCACTGCATTCCACTTCCCTGAACTTTTTTAAGTTATCTGCCGTTGAAGGGTCGCTCGCTTCGGTATGGAGGTCAAGTCATCGTGATGTATAGTTTTGTGATGTAGGTTGGCTGTTGGGCCATGGGCGGGCCGATATCAGGAATCCTGCAAAATAAAACCCGCCAAGGACGGTGGCCGCGCCGACCCATCCGTTCTGGTCAATCATCGCACCGGCAAACGGCGGGACAATCACGACAAAGATTTCCGCAAACTGTGCGAGCATCCCCTGAAGGGCGGGCATGGAAAGGCCATCTTTGGCAATGCCGGGCAGCAGGGCAAAGCACGTACCGGCAACGGCCCCCTGACAGATGTTGAAAATGATCAGGGCGGTAATGCTGATTGGCACGGATGTGCTGATAAACAGGGTGGATACGGCAATCGCCATCATGGGCAGGAACAGCACAAGAATGCTGCGCCCTGAAACGTTGCGCCCCAAAACGGTTCCGGCGGCAATGCTGCCGACCACGTTTCCACCAATCGCAGTTGTGCCGATGATGCCTGCTGACAGTGCAATTCCGATATCAAGGTTATCGGCAAGCATTGCGGGCATAAAGGCAAGGGCGGCGGATGTCGCGCCGGCAAAGGCGGAAAAGGTCAAGGCAACCCGAAGGGCTGCGCGTGATTTCAAAACACCAACCACCCCATGCACAACAGACCGGCGCGTGGTTGGCGTGCCTGGTTTGGTCATCAGGGCCAGAAGCGGCAGCAAAACCAGAACGGGCAGGGTGCATGCCACCACCGCCAGCCGCCAGTCGAGCCAGGTGACAACC
This sequence comes from Thalassospira australica, assembly GCF_000763295.1. GTDB lineage: Bacteria > Pseudomonadota > Alphaproteobacteria > Rhodospirillales > Thalassospiraceae > Thalassospira > Thalassospira australica. The sequence goes on from NZ_JRJE01000028.1 coordinate 32,347, forward strand.
GCCGCACTCACCCAGTTGCCAAGCGCGATACCCACCGGAATAAAGGTGCCCCAGATGCTCATGGCCATGGCGACCAGCTTGGGGTTGTTAAACCCTGCCATCCAGCTTGGCGCGCCAACAACAATCAGAAGATAGCCAATACTGGTAACGATACGCCCGACATAAAGCATGGTGCTAACATTGGCGGTGGCAAAAATGGCAGCACCCGCGATCATCATAAGACAGCCAAGAACAAGCGATTTGCGCAAACCCGCACGTGCGGCCCAAACCCCCGTCGGAATGGCACAGAGTGCACCCGCAGCGGTAATCAGGGATGCGACAAGGCCAAATTCTGCCTGGCTCAGGCCAAAACCCGCACGTAAATCCGGGGCAATCGGGCCAATCAGGCCAACCTGCATCGAGGCAGTAAGCCCAAGACTATAAAGAACAATGATGGCAGCAGTCGGCGGCATGGGGCAGTTCCGATGGAAAGGGAATGGGTACAGGGAAGCCGTTCGGCAAAGAAAATCCTGCACCTGTCTAGCCGAAAAGACGCCAAACGTGCCACGTATGAAATATACGCAAGGGCGGAACGCGCTGTTTAAATCTGTTTGGGGGCCTGATCGAAGCCGGTTGTCAGGCGCACCGCCGTGCCATCAGACAGGAAAAACCGTTCCCAAAGGATATAGGTATCCGTGATCCGCATCGGATCACCGTCGCGCCGGGATGTTTCAAATGTCAGGTGATCGGTCTGATCTTCGTGCCAGCCCATGCCATGCAGGCTTTTTTCCGCGGACGCAATTTCCGGGGTGGCAAAGCGCCAAAGCGATGTGCCGATCAGCGCGGTACTATCGCGTTGCCATTCCTGTTCGCGTGGGTTGGATGCACACAGCAAACGATGGGATCTGTCTTCGATCAGGTGCACCCGCTGGGATGAATGTGTCACCAGCCGCTTCACCGCATGATCAAGGCGGAAATTGCGTTTGCGCGTCATCATCTGGCGGATCAGGTCATGTTGCAAGGGGGCGGGATGTTGTGTGCCATTTTCCCAGCGCGACACGGTTGCCTGTGTAACGCCCAGAATATCAGCCAGACGCGATTGTTTGATGTCGCTCGTCCGGCGCCAATGGCGCAACAGGCGGCCAAAATCCTGATCTGGTGCAGTCCGGGGTAGGGCTTTCATCACAACCAACCGTTTCAATGTCGATCAAAACGCTATCACAGTTTTTCTCGATTGGCAGCAGGTCGCAGGTGAATGGCTGCCTTGCGCTTGCGTTGATGTGGCCCTAGGCGTGAAACCGGCCGATATCAATTTGGCATTTGCCATACTTGCGACTGTCGCACAGATCAAACCCATCGAGATCGATTTCCGGATCACGCGGACTGCGTTCGGCAACAATCAATGTGTTGCGATCAATCCATCCCGCCTTGGCAAGGGCAGTGATGCTGATGCCAAGCAGCTCCTTGCCATAGGGCGGGTCAAGAAACACCATGCTTGCCGGTGCGGTTGCACGTGGGGGCTTGGTGGCGTCCGCCCGCTTGGCGCGGGCCTGATCGGCAATACGCAATTTTTCGATGTTTTGTTCAATGATCGCTACGGCCTTGCGATCGGTATCAAAAAACACCGCCTGATCGGCCCCGCGCGAAATGGCTTCAAGGCCAAGCGCGCCGGAACCGGCATAGGCATCAAGGATCACGCCATCATAAAGCGGGTTAAAGTCATCTTCGTACCAGCGCGATGCATGTGACAGGATGCTAAAAAGTGCCTCGCGCACACGATCAAGCGTTGGGCGTGTGTCGCGCCCTTCCGGGGCATTCAAAACCCGGCCACGATGGGTGCCACCGACAATCCGCATACGACTTAGTCCTTTTTACCGCGTGGGCGATTACCCGCCGGTTTGCGGCCCGGGGTGCTGTTGCCCGAATTGCCTGAACGACCGCCGGATTTGCTTGTCTGTTTGCTGGCCGGTTTGTTGCGCACGTCATTAAACCCGCCCGCAGCACGGCCCTTGCCGCCGCGTCCACGACCTTCGGAACTGCGATCATCAGTGCCTGCAGCCTTGCCGCCAGACCCATACCGCCCGCGCCCTTTATTGGTCGGGCGTGCGTCACCGCGTTCTTCGCGCATATCGCGTTCCTGCCGTCCCGAACCGGCGGCCTGTTTGCCACGGCCCCCTGCACGCGGGGCTGCTCCAATGCGCGGTCCTTTGCGTGCTGGTCCGGAACGTGCGTTGCCGTCACGCTTGTCTTCATTCTCGTCGGTTTGGGCATTCGCACCCGGTCCGCCTTGTGGGCGTTTGCGCTGTGCGGGTTGACCAAACACGGTGCGCGGCGCCTTGGGGCGCGATGTGCCGCCACGGGCGACGGATTTCTTTTCGGAAACCTTGGAATAATCGCCCTTAAAGAATGCGGCGAGCTGTTCTTTCATCACCTTGCCGGTGATTTCCTCGCAATCGCCCGGTGCAAGGCTGCCAAGCTGGAACGGACCATAGGACACACGCATCAGTCGCGTGACTGGCCAGCCAAGATGTTCCATGACACGACGGATTTCACGGTTCTTGCCTTCGCGCAGCGTGACCGTCATCCAGGCGTTCGATCCTTTTTGAACGTCAACTTCGGCGTGGATCGATCCGTAATTGATGCCATCAACCGTAACACCGTCTTCAAGCTGTTTAAGCTTTTCTTCCTCGATCCGGCCATGGACGCGCACACGATAACGTCGTGCCCAGCCCGTCGCGGGAAGTTCCAGATAGCGCGCAAGTTCGCCGTCATTGGTCAGCAACAGCAACCCTTCGGAATTCAGATCAAGACGGCCAACCGAAATCACGCGTGGAACGTAACTTGGCAGATGTTCAAACACCGTATCGCGGCCCTGCTCATCGCGGTGGCTGGTGACCAACCCGCGCTTTTTGAACAGACGCCAAAGACGCGGTTTTTCCTTTTCCGGCAATGGTTTGCCATTGACGTAAATTTCGTCTTCATCGGTTACGGTGACAGCCGGGCTATCAAGCACCTTGCCGTTCAGCTTGACCAGCCCTTCGGCGATCATGCGTTCGGCATCGCGCCTGGAACAGACACCGGATCGCGCAATGCGCTTGGCAATGCGTTCGGGTTTGTTATCGTCTGGAGTTTGGGTCTTGTCGCTCATTTGCGGGCCTCGGAAATCAGGGCGTCGAAAATCTTCGCATCGCCCGAACTGATATGAAATTCGGGATGCCACTGGACCCCGAGACAATAACGATATTTCGGATGTTCAATTCCCTCGATCACGCCATCTGGTGCATAGGAATTGATAATCACATCCGGGCCAACCTCGTTTGCCGCCTGATGGTGGGCGGAATTAACCGAAAGCGTTTTGACATCGCCAACAATTTTCGCAAGCAGCGTGTCGGCCTCAACCGTAACATCGTGGCCCGCTTCATCGCGCGGGTTCGGCTGTTCGTGGGCAAGGCAGTTTTCAACAACATCTGGGATATGCTGAATAAGCGATCCACCGAGAATAACGTTCAAAAGTTGCTGACCACCACAAATACCCAAAACCGGCATGTCGCGCTTAAGCGCGCCTTCGGCCATGGCCCATTCAAATTTGGTGCGCCGATCCTTGGTAATAACCGTGTCGTGTTTTTCGGTCGCGCCAAAAAGGCTGGGATCAACATCAAACGCCCCGCCGGTCACAACCAGCCCGTCAATCAGGTCCAAAAGATCAGGCACCAGTTCAACTTCGTGGGGCAGGGGCATGGGAATGCCGCCCGCTTTGGTAACCGCACCGGCATAGTTTTCACGCAGCGCATACCACGGGAATTTGGAATAGCCCCCCGGTTCTTCGGAATCGAGTGTGATACCAATGATCGGCTTGCGCGTGGTCATGACGGGTAAACCCCAGATGCTTGTGACGTGATGGCGAATAAATTCTTGCGGAAACTACCTGTGTAACAGGCTTAGGGCAACGGCATTTCACGCGGACGGTCCATGCGTTCACTGCAGATGATATGCGATCAAGGCCGTAGTGATGCCTTTCGGATCATGGCTTGACCGATCATCTGGTTGGTAGCACTCTGACCCGACACGTCCTAAAACGAAGTAAAAACAAACCCGATAAGACAAGCCGCGTCATTTGTCGCCAACGTCAACGGAATGGAACATCATGAGTGCAGACAGCTATATGGATATGGCCCTTGAAGAAGCCCGTGCCGCAGCACGGCGCGGCGAAGTACCTGTCGGGGCCGTTCTGGTAGATGCTGACACCGGCGAAGTCTTGGCACGCGCTGGTAACCTGACCGAAGAAATGAACGACCCCACGGCACATGCCGAAATTCTTGTCATCCGGGCCGCCGCCGGGGCCAAGGGCGAACCCAGGCTTCCCAATTGCGATCTTTACGTCACACTCGAACCCTGCCCGATGTGCGCAACCGCCATTTCATTTGCCCGCCTCAGGCGGGTTTATTTCGGTGCCTATGACCCCAAGGGCGGGGGGGTTGATCACGGCCCACGCGTGTTTGAAAGCACAAGCTGCCATCACCGCCCGGAAGTTTACGGCGGCATTGGCGAGGTCGAGGCCGCAACCCTTCTCAAGGATTTCTTTGGGTCCTTACGTTAAACCTGCTGCTGGTTGCTGAGGGCTGGCAAATGCTGAAACATCCATGTTTCACTGAGCGGTGCGTCATTGCGTTTCAGGTACATCCGTAAATCCACCGGATCATCGCCGGTGACTTTCAAGTCAAAGGCCGCCCGCCAGATGCGGGTATCCATGATCGGTTCGATTTTGGTGCGCGTGATTTCCCCGCGTGAGGTCGAAACAACGATTTCCGGAAATTCGCCGTATGCCAGCGTCCCCAAAACATCGCCTTCAAACTCGACCGAAAACTTGATTTCGTCCTGTGGCCGGTTCGTGCCCGGCTCCCCGCCGCGGCCCATGCGGGTGGCGGTGGCGGTGGCAAGTTCCTTGACCGGGAACGGGTTATGGGCCTGCCAGTACAGGCGGTATTTGAACTGATAAGAATTGCCAGCCTTGGCGGGGCCGTCGGGCACCCAGAAGGCGGCAATGTTATCGTGAATTTCATCATCGGTCGGGATTTCGATCAGCTGTACCGCGCCGTTTTCCCAGTCGCCTTGCGGTTCGACCCACAGGCTGGGGCGGCGGTGATAGCGCACGCCATCAAGATAGTTTTTCACATCCCGGTCACGCTGCATCAGGCCAAAGCCGCGCGGGGTACGATCGCCAAAGGCCGATGCGCGGATGGTTTCGGGGTTGTTAAGCTGCCGCCAGATGCGTTCTCCGCCGCCGGTCCAAAGTTCAAGCCCGTCGCTGTCATGCACTTCGGGACGCCAGTCAAAGCGGAACGATTTGTTTTGTTCGGAATACCAGAACATGCTGGTCAGTGGCGCGATGCCAAGCCGTTCGATGTCTTTGCGCACAAACAGATGCTTTTCAACATCCATCGTCACCCCTTTGCCGCGATAAAGCAGGAACTTATAGGCCCCCGTGATGCTTGGCCCATCAAGCAGCGCATAGACCGTCACCGGGTCTTCGGGGTTTTTGGCCGGTTTGATAAAGAACTGACGGAAATCAGGGAATTCTTCGGGAATTGAGGTCGCGGTATTGACCGCAATGCCACGTGCAGACAGGCCATATTGGCCTTCATCACCAATGGCGCGGAAATAGGACGCGCCAAGGAACGCGGCCCAGTCCTGGGTTTTCCAGTCATCACGTGCCTGATTTTCATGCAGGCGGAACCCGGCAAAGCCGCTGTTGGCGGGAAGCTGGCGGGCAATGCTGTCTTTTGGCATGTCAAAGTAATCGGGCTTATAGATGACTTCGCGCGCAGTATCGTTTTCAAGCAGATACATGTGCACCGGTTTGGCGAAATACATGCCCAGATGAAAGAACGTCGCCGGATAGGTGCCCGATCCATCGGAAAACGGCGAATGGTCGCGCTTGTAATGCAGCTTGCCGTGGGTGTCGTAATCGATCTTGCCGACAATTTCCGGGTTGGGGGCAACAGGTGGTTCATAGGCCACCTGTGCCATGGCCTTGGCACGGTTGATCAAATCATTGAAATCAAACTTTTGTGCTGTGCCAAGATCAAGTCCGGGGACATCGGCCAAAGCATGTTGATAGATCGACATGCCCGGCAGGATCAAACCGGCAGCGGCAATGGATTTCAAAAAGCGTCTGCGTTCCACAGAAGTCGTCATGTGCATCATGTTCCGATGGTTTCGATTTGTCGCGCAAGCTTACCGACCAGTGTGGAGGTATTCGGGACGAAACATGGCAAATTCAAGGTTGTTTTGACGTGATCTGGTAAAGTGCCCGACGCACAAAAAAGGAACGGCATCGCATTGCGATGCCGTTCCTTGGGCGATGTTCCGGTTGATCCGGGGTGGGGGAGGTTTCAGATCACCCGGCCATCAAAGCAAGATGATTAGAAAGCAGAGGCGGTTGGTCGAACGATCACCTCGTTGACGTCAACATCTTCTGGTTGATCAAGGGCATATAGTACAGCCCGTGCAATGGCATCCGGGCTAAGTGCGATTTGGCGGAATTGGGCTAGAAGCTCCTTGCCCGTCGGATCGGTAATGTCATGACCCAATTCGGTTTCGACCACGCCGGGCGAAATGGTGGTCACTCTGACATTGGTGCTTTCCTGGCGAAGACCTTCGGAAATCGCCCAAACCGCATATTTGGTGCCACAATAGACTGCAGCGCTTGGCGCAACCATGTGTGCAGCGATCGAGGCGGTGTTGATCACATGACCGCCGCCCTGTTGTTCAAACAGAGGCAGAACAGCAGCAATGCCGTTCAGAACGCCACGAATATTGACGTTGATCATGTTGTCCCATTCGTCGGTTTTGAGTTCCGACAAATGGGCAAGTGGCATCACGCCAGCATTATTGAAAATCGCGTCTACGCGGCCAAACAGGTTATGTGCCTGATAGACAAGGCCTTCGACACTGTCTGCCTGGGTCACGTCAACAGCACGTGCCATCGCTGTGCCGCCAGAAGCTTCGATTTCGGTGACAATTTCGTCCAGGCGTTCGGTCCGGCGTGCCGCGAGAACGACTTTTGCTCCCCACTGGGCCAGAAGTTTGGCCGTGGCTTCACCGATGCCGCTACTGGCACCGGTGATAATGATGGTTTTGTTTTCGACGTAATTGACTGGACCCGTCATGACATCCTCCGTTTCGTTTGTGTCATGCGCTTACTGTGTCGGTTAAGGCCGGTTTGCTGAATACACAGAACTCGACATCGATTGCCTATTTCTCCAAATCAGCTTGGTGGTTCTTTTCGGTGGTGTGCGTGCGTGTATATTATGGCCTATGAAATCAAAGGGATTTGGCGATGGATACCTATCAGCGACTATGCGACCTGATTGACAAATACTGCGAGCCGGATGGTTCAGTGCGCACAGATATCGATCCGGTCTGGCTTTATAGAACCAGTTCACCAAGCCTGAAGGTTCCAACGATCTACAAGCCGTGCCTGTGCCTGATTGTATCGGGTACCAAGGAAGTCACGCTGGGACACGAAGTGTTTTGCTATCAACCTGGGCAGCTTTTGGCCGCCTCGGTTGATTTGCCGATTGTCGGGCATGTGACCAAGGCCAGTTCCGAAATACCCTATCGCAGTTTGTCGCTTGATCTTGATCCACAGATATTAAGCGAGCTGGTCACCAGCATGAATATGGACATCGCAACAGACGACGAAAGCACACGCGGACTGTTTGTCGAACAAACCTCAGCGGAACTTGTGAATGCCGTTTTGCGGGTGGTTGAATTGATTGAACATCCCCAGGAAATACCGGTGATGTTGCCGCTTCTGATGCGCGAAGTGCATTATCGATTGCTGCAAACCGGCAAAGGCGCGCTGATAGCGCGTCTTGCAATGGGGGGCAGCAACATGCAGCGTATTTCCACCGTCCTGCAGGTAATAAAGAATAATTTCGAAAAGCCGCTTCGCGTTGAAGAGCTTGCCCGCCACGTCAATATGAGTCCGTCATCCTTCCATCATCACTTCAAGCAGGTCACTGCCATGAGCCCGCTGCAATATCAAAAACGGTTACGCTTGACGGCAGCACGTCAAATCATGCTGGCCGAAATGAAGGATGCTGCCAGTGCGGCCTATGCAGTGGGCTATGAAAGCACATCGCAGTTTAGCCGCGAATACGCCCGAATGTTTGGGGCACCACCCATGCGTGATGTGACCTCGATCCTCACGACGTCAAACGCTGCCATGCCCACAGGCATTTAGAGTCTGCGTATTTTGTTGACGCTTTTGGGTGCCTTGTGACATCAACAATACCGTCGGTATCCGAAATTCGGATAAAGGGAATTCGACGTGATGTGTCTTGGGTTCTTACCTTGACAGATCACCAACCGAAGCTGCCCCCGCAACTGTAGGCGGAGAGCATTTTTTCCAATCAGTACCACTGGGATTATTCCCGGGAAGGTCAGGAAAATGCCGTGACCCGTGAGCCAGGAGACCTGCCGACACAAACACGACGGACCGGGCGGGGTGCCCCGGAGGATGTCGGTGCGTGTCATGCAATACACAGTTTGAAAGAAATGCAATCTGTGTGCCGGTTCTGACATTTCCCGCCATTTTTCAGCACACTCGCCAGTCCCTTGACGGTAGAAACATTGATGTTATGTTATAACATAACATCAATAAGGTGATATGTTTTTGACGGACGGCGAGCCCGTCGGTCGGCATATCCGCGAAAGGGTACAACGTGATCAATTTGACAAAACAGAACCTTGCAGTCGGGGTGTTTGCTGCGGGGTTGGTGTCTTTTGCGCAAGGCGCACAGGCAACGGATTATCCACTGACAATCGAAAACTGCGGACGCAGCGTGACCTTTGATCAGGCACCGGAGCGGGTTGTTTCACTGGGACAAAGCAATACCGAAATTTTATATATGCTGGGCCTTGCGGATCGGGTGGTTGGGACGGCCGTCTGGTTTAATCCGGTGGCGGAAAAATTCCGCGATGCCAATGCCAAAATTCCGCGCCTTGCCGATAATGATCCAAGTTTTGAAAGTGTCCTGGGCCAGAAACCCGATCTTGTGACCAATCAGTATCAATGGCATGTCGGGCCAAATGGGGCAGTTGGCACCATTTCGCAGTTTTCCGAACTATCCATCCCGGTTTACACCGCACCGGCCGATTGTGTTGGTAAGGACAACACGACGGGCGGCGACGGCACCCGGCTTGATGCCTTTTCCATGGATCTGATTTATCAAACCATCACCGAAATGGCGCAGATTTTTGATGTCGAAGACCGGGGTGAAAAACTGGTTGCGGACCTTAAGGCGCGCGAAGACGTGGCACGTGCGCGTGTCAAAAACGTTGATGGCAGCGGCATCAGCGCACTGTTTTGGTTCTCAAGTGCCGAGATCGATGTTGATCCATTTGTTGCCGGGCAAAAGGGCGCACCAGCCTATATCGCCAATGCGCTTGGTGTCACCAACGTTATCAAAAGCGATGATGAATGGCCCAAGGTCGGCTGGGAAACCATTGCACGGTCCAACCCCGATATCATTGCGATTGGCAAAATGGAACGCCGCCGGTTCCCAGCTGATGACTGGGAAATGAAAGTCAGGTTCCTGAAATCCGATCCGGTAACCAGCCAAATGGCCGCTGTGCGCAATGACCGGATTGTCGTGCTTGATGCGATGTCGATGAACCCGACCATTCGGACCATCGACGGGATCGAAAAACTGGCAGACGCCGTTACCCGTTTTCAGGCGAGCAACAGCAATTGATCAGCACCCTTTCATCCATGATCGGGCTTCGGACCAGCGCGGTGCTTTCTGCGCTGGTCCTGCTGACCCTTGCATTGGCCTTTGCTGCAACAATCGGCGAAACATCAATCCCGGTCAAAACGGTATTTGATACCATCGCCAATCATCTTTGGAATGCCGGGCACGCCGTTGACCCGATTGATGCCGGGATCATTTGGAACTATCGGCTAAGCCGGGCGGTGGTGGCGGCATCCTGTGGTGCGGCATTGGCCCTTTCGGGGGCTGTGTTACAGGCGCTTTTGCGCAATTCACTTGCCGATCCCTATTTGCTGGGTATTTCTGCGGGCGCATCCACCGGTGCTGTCAGTGTTGCCATTCTTGGTGTGGGTGCGGGGATGCTGGGGCTTTCACTTGGGGCCTTTATCGGGTCGGTTGTGGCATTTGCCTTTGTTGCCTTGCTGTCGCTTCAGGCCGGGCGGGGGACAGGTGCGATCATTCTGGCCGGGATTGCCGGTGCGCAGCTTTTTAACGCCGTGACGTCCTTTATCGTGACCAAATCGGCCAGCGCCGAAGAAGCCCGCGGGATCATGTTCTGGTTGCTGGGTAATCTAAGCGGGGTGCGCTGGCCCGATGCGGGATTGGCATTGCCGATCACGCTTTTGGGACTGATCGTATGTCTTTGGCATGCGCGCGCCCTTGATGCCTTTACCTTTGGCCGCGATTCTGCGGCATCCCTTGGCGTGCCGGTTCGCCGGGTCTATGTGATTTTGATCGGGGTATCTGCCCTGATGACAGCGGTGATGGTCAGCATCGTCGGATCCATCGGCTTTGTCGGGCTTGTCATTCCGCATGCGGCGCGGTTATTTGTCGGCACCCGGCACGGGCTTTTATTGCCCCTCTCGGCCGTGATCGGTGCGCTGTTTCTTGTCGGTGCGGATGTGGTGTCGCGTGTCATCGTGCCGGGGCAAGTCCTGCCCATCGGGGTGATCACTGCCCTGATCGGGGCGCCGTCATTTGCGCTTATCCTCTGTCATGGAAGGGTTCTGAGATGACGTTGGAATTACGCGATGTCGGCTGGTCTGTTGGGTTCAAAAAGATTGTTCAGGATGTCTCGCTTCGGGTTGAGCCGGGCGAATTTTTGGGATTGATCGGCCCGAACGGATCGGGAAAAACCAGTTTGATGTCGGTTTTGGCCGGACTTCGCCCGCCAACAATTGGCACCGCCCTGCTTGACGGGCAACCGATGAAAAGGGTGGGGCGACGCACATTGGCGGGCCGGATCGGTTTTGTTGAACAACAGGCCGATACCATTGATCGCATCACCGTGCGCGAGGCCGTTTCACTTGGGCGTACACCTTACCTGAGCTTGCTTTCGCCCTGGTCTGCGGGGGATGACGCGATTGTCGCGGATGCGCTGGATCGTGTAGCGATGGGCGATATGGCCGATCGGATGTGGCAGACCCTATCGGGTGGGGAAAAACAGCGCGTGCATATTGCCCGTGCCTTGGCGCAACAGCCTGATTTCCTGTTGCTGGATGAACCGACAAACCATCTTGATATCCGCCATCAACTGGGCTTGTTAGAGCTGGTTCATAGCTTGCCGTTGACGGTGGTGGCGGCCTTGCATGATCTTAATCACGCGGCCCAGTTCTGCGACCGGATTGCAATGATGGATGGCGGGCGGTTGATTGCCATCGGCACACCGACGGAAATCCTGACGGTCGATAATCTGCACAGGGTGTTTGGGGTGAATGCCGATATCGAACATGGGCTTGATGGGCGGTGCCACATTCGGTATCGCGTCGGGGTGGATGTTAGCGTTGCCGATAAAAAAGACCGGGTCGCGTAACCCGGTCTTTTAAAACACTGCCTTGGCTTGATGCCGATAGGCTTATTTCTGTTCGCGGGCAACCGCACGCCAGCCGATATCACGGCGACAAAAACCGCCTTGCCAGTCAATCGCATCCACCGCTTCATAGGCGCGTTTCTGGGTTTCGGTCACGGTTGCGCCGCGTGCGGTCACGCCCAACACGCGTCCACCGGTGGCAAGCAATTTGTCGCCATCCATTTTCGTGCCGGCATGCAGGACTTTGACCTTGTCCATGGCATCGGCGGCGGCGACATTTTTGATCTCGGTGCCTTTTTCATAGGACCCCGGATATCCCTTGGCGGCCATCACCACGACCATGGCGGTTTCGTCATGCCATTCGGGTTTGACGGTATCAAGCGTGCCTGTTGCCGCGCCATCAAGGATATCAAGCACATCTGATTTCAGACGAGTCATCAGAACCTGACATTCCGGGTCGCCAAACCGAATGTTATATTCGATCAGTTTCGGATTGCCCGCATCGTCAATCATCAGACCGGCAAACAGTACCCCCTTGAACGGATGGCCTTCATCGGCCATGCCTTTGACGGTCGGGATGATGATCTGATCCATGACCTTGGCTTCGACCGCGTCGGTAAAGACCGGGGCCGGGGAATAGGCGCCCATACCACCGGTATTCGGGCCGGTATCACCTTCGCCAACAGCCTTGTGGTCCTGGGCCGCGACCAGCGGAATAACGTTTTTGCCATCGCACACCGCAAAAAATGAGGCTTCCTCACCTTTTAGGAATTCTTCAATGACGATTTCTGCACCGGCATCGCCGAACTTGCCGCCCACCATGCATTCGTCAATCGCGGCAAAGGCTTCGTCATTTGTCATACAAATGGTGACACCCTTGCCCGCAGCAAGGCCATCGGTCTTGACCACGATCGGCGCGCCCTGTTTTTCAACAAAGGCCTTGGCGTCTTTGGGTTCGGTGAAACGCCCATAGGCGGCTGTCGGCACGCCGAACTTTGCGACCATATCCTTCATAAAGCCCTTGGAACCCTCAAGCTGGGCTGCAGCCTTGGAACAGCCGAATGATTTGATGCCCTCAGAGTCCAGCGCATCAACAAGACCGGCCACCAGCGGGGCTTCGGGGCCAACAACAACCAGATCAACCGCGTTGTCCCTGGCAAATTTCACCAGACCATCAATATCGCCATCGGAAATCGCGACGCATTCGGCTGAGTCCGCGATCCCGGCATTGCCCGGTGCGCACCACAGTTTGGAAATGCGCGAGCTGCGCGCAATTGCCCAGCATAATGCGTGTTCACGTCCGCCGCCGCCAACGACCAGAACCTTCATGACTTTATCCTTCGACTTGTCCGATTGCTTGATGGTCCAGGCGCGATGAACTAGGCTTGTCTCCAAGTTCGCCACGCCCTGTATTTAAAGCGGGCTTTTAGCATAAAGTACCCTTGATGACGCAAGATTTGTTCGACCCATATGCCCCGGTTCCCGAAACGCCTGTAAAATCTGGCAATACGCCGGAATTTTCAGTTTCCGACCTGTCCAATGCGCTTAAAAGAACGGTCGAGGATGCCTTTTCCTTTGTTCGGGTGCGCGGCGAAATTTCCGGGTTCAAACGCGCTGCCAGCGGGCATATGTATCTTGCGCTTAAGGACGACAAGGCGGTGATTGATGGCGTGTGCTGGCGCGGGCAGGCGGGCAAGCTTGGCCTTGTGCCCGAAGACGGTATGGAAGTCATTGTTACCGGGCGGCTGACCACATTTCCGGGGCGTTCGAAATATCAGATCGTGATTGAAACGATGAAAGTCGCGGGCGAAGGGGCGCTTTTAAAACTTCTGGAAGAACGTAAAAAGAAACTTGCCACTGAAGGCCTGTTTGATCCCGAGCGCAAAAAGCCGATCCCGTTCCTGCCCGATGTCATTGGCATCGTCACATCGCCCACCGGGGCCGTGATCCGCGATATCATGCATCGCCTGCGTGATCGTTTTCCGCGTCGGGTGTTGTTGTGGCCAGTCCTTGTGCAGGGGCAGGGGGCGGCCGATCAGGTGGCCGAAGCCGTGCGCGGTTTTAATGATCTTTTGCCCTATGGCCAGATTCCCCGCCCGGATGTTTTGATTGTTGCGCGCGGTGGCGGATCGCTTGAAGATTTATGGTCGTTTAACGAAGAAGTCGTCGCCCGTGCAGTGGCGGAGTCCGACATTCCGGTGATTTCGGCGGTTGGGCATGAAACCGACACCACTCTGATTGATTTTGTGTCGGATTTGCGTGCACCCACCCCGACGGGTGCGGCGGAAAAGGCCGTGCCGGTGCGCATCGATTTGATCGGCCAGATCGAAGAAGGTGGACATCGTCTGGCGCAAGCTGTTCGGCGTTTGGGCGTTGAAAAGAAAACCGCACTTGAAAGTCTGGCCCGTGGGCTGGGTGATCCCAAACGGATGTTGGAGGAACGCAGCCAGACGCTTGATAACTGGGCAGACCGTTTGCCGCGCGCGACCATCAATGTCACGCAACAGGCGCGTGCGCGGTTGAACGAAGCTAGTGCACGACTGGTCAGCCCGCGTGAACAGCTTTCGGAAAAACGTGGACGTCTGGAAAACGCAGCACTTCGTTTGGATGGGGCGATGAAATCCGCCCTTCAGATGCAGCAATCGCGTCTGGATCGTGCCGGGGCCGGTTTGCGCCCAAGCGACGCCAAACGCGATATCGCACGCGCAGATAAAGAGATTAATGATCTGGCAACCCGTATGGCATCGGCGGTTAAAAACGTGCTGAACCGCGAAGCCGAAGGGCTGGCGCGCTATGACCGGCTTTTGGAAAGCTATTCTTATCGCAATGTGCTTAAACGCGGCTTTGCTGTCGTGCGCGACGATGTGGGCAATCTGATCGAAGACACAGCCGATATTGTTGCCGGGCAGGGATATGACCTTGAAATGCGTGATGGTGTCACCCGAGTGACGGCGGGGACAGACGGCACGGCCAAGGCGTTGGAAAAGGACGATGATAGCGCTACCATCGTCGCCGAAACCCAACAGGTTACTGCGCCCGCGTCAGCAAAACCAAGTAAGCCAAAACCGGCAAAAAAGAAAAACCCGCGTCCCAAGGACGATGACAGGCAAGGGAGCCTTTTGTAATGCGTTTGGCGATCACAAGCATTTTGGCGGCAACGGGTTTATTGGCCGCAAGTCTTTCTGGGCAGGCGGCCGAGCCGACCTATGAGGGGCAGTTTGTTCAGGGCGGGATTGTGTTCGGGCAAACCGATGCCGGGGCCAAGGTGATGCTTGATGATGTCGCGATTGATACCATTGCCCCGGATGGTCGTTTTATCCTGGGCTTTCCGCGTGATTACGAAGGGCCGGCGAATGTTTCGATCAAGCATGCCGATGGCAGCGTCGAGGAATTTACCTATGACATTGGTGATCGCGCATTCAACATCCAGCGGATTGATGGTCTGGCGCCGAAAATGGTGACACCGGACCCGGATGTGATCAGCCGCATTCAGGATGATTCGCGTCAGGCCCGCGAAGCCCGCAAAGAACGGTTCACCGAGAATTTCCTGCAAAGCGGTTTTGTCTGGCCAGCCTTGGGGACAATTACCGGCGTTTATGGTTCTCAGCGTATCCTGAACGGTGAACCCCGTGCGCCGCATTGGGGGATTGATATCGCGGTGCCGACGGGAACGCCGGTCATTGCCCCGGCAGACGGGATCGTGACGCTGGCGCATCCGGATATGTATTTTTCGGGGGCGACGCTTTTCATTGATCATGGTCTTGGTGTTGTGTCGGCCTTTTTGCATCTTTCAGAAATTGATGTGAAAATTGGCGACGTTGTGCGTCAGGGCGATGTGATCGCCAAGGTGGGATCGTCGGGCAGATCAACCGGCCCGCATCTTGACTGGCGGGTCAATGTTGGAACGGCACGTATTGATGCCCAACTTCTGGTGCCACCAATGCAAGAGGCCCAAAAGGCAGCACGTGCGGGGAATTAGGCCCTTGGCCTGAACGGTGCGAAATGGACGGGAAAGGCATGCCATGAAAACCCACGGAGCCGTTGCCGCAGGACATGACATCACTGCACAGGCGGCTGCCCGTGTGTTGGACGAAGGCGGCAATGCCTTTGACGCGGTGATTGCCGCGATGTGGGCGGCCTGCGTTGCCGAACCGGTTTTGGCTTCCCTTGGTGGTGGCGGGTTTGTGATGGCGCGCCCTGCTGGTGCGCCGCCCCGGTTATATGATTTCTTTGTTGAAACCCCGCTGACAAAACGATCGCGCGAAAACCTTGAATTTGAAAGCCGCCTTGCGACCTTTGCTGGCGGTGTCACACAGGAATTTCACGGCGGTTACGGATCGGCTGCGACCCCGGGCGTCGTCGCAGGCCTGTTTAAGGTCCATGATGATTTGGCAAAATTGCCCATGGCGCAACTGGCAGAACCGGCCATCACGGCTGCACGTGATGGTGTTAAGCTTGATGGGTTTCAGCGCTATGTCATGGGGATTGTTGAACCCCTTTTGGCGTTTTCCACTGAGAGCCGAAAGGTCTTTGGCAAGGCGGGCAAGACCGGCGAAGATAGCTTTCAGCTTTTGGATGAAGGCACGGTTCACCGGCAACCCGATCTTGCTGAAAGTATCGAATATCTGGTTCGAAGCGGCGCTGACGGGTTTTATCACGGTGATCTGGGGCAGGCGCTGATTGGGGCATGCAAGGAATATGGCGGTTATCTGCGTGCACAGGATTTGGCCGATTACCGTGTTTTGCTGCGCGATCCGCTGCTGGTCTCCGGGCGCAAGGGACGGTTTGTCCTAAACGCACCGCCGGCATCTGGCGGGGTTCTGGTTGGTTTCGGGTTGAAACTTGCACGTGACATGGCGTTGGGCAGCTTTGGATCGGAACGCCATCTTGAAGCCGTTTCACGCATCATTCACGCCACCGGTCTTGTGCGTGGTGCGCATGGGGCAAGTTCGGCCATTCTGGCCGATGAACTGTGTGAACGCTATCGTCTGATGATTGGGGAACGTCCGCTTAGCCAGCAGGGAACAACGCATATTTCGGTTGTCGATCAGGATGGCAACCTTGCCGCAGCGACGATTTCAAACGGGTCATCTTCGGGGCGGATCGTGCCGCAAACCGGCATCATGATGAACAACATGCTGGGTGAAGCCGATCTTGCGCCCGATGGATTTCATAACTGGCCCTGTGGTGTGCGGATGACATCAATGATGACACCCGCCCTGTATCTGGGCGATGACGGGGCATCGGTGGCACTTGGTTCAGGCGGGTCGAACCGTATCCGGTCGACCATGCTTCAGGTGTTACTCAATATCGATGCGTTCGACATGACCCTGCATGGGGCGGTTTGTGCACCGCGCATGCATGTCGAAGATGATCTTTTGTCCGTTGAACCGGGCTTTGATCAGGCATTGCTGAATCGCCTCAGCCTTGAAAATCAGCATCGTTGGGAAGATGAAGACATGTTCTTTGGCGGGGTACATGCCGCCAAGGTCAGCGCAGATGGCAAGACATTTTCGGCCGTTGGCGATACCCGGCGCAATGGGCATCAGATGATTGGCTGATTTTATCGGAACCGCTGAATGACCAGAAAGATCATCGAAAAAATCGTAATCAGGATGATGGCGACAGTCGCAATCAACAAGGCCTGTTTGGTGCGCAGTTCATAGGCCTGTTTGCGTTCGACATAAATTATCACATCGCGGCGCAACTGATCCATTTCCGGGGCAACATCAAGACTGGTGAGATACAGCTTTGCTCCTGCACGCGCCAGAAGGTCGTTGGTTCTGTTCATTTCCTTGGTAAACAGGGCAAACCGTTCTTCGGTATCAGACAGATCCCCAAGAAGGTTTTCATCTTCCGGGCCTGCGTTGGAAATGGTGATGGTTGTCTTGGTCAGACTGTTGGCATCAGTCGCGACACATTCAGACAAGGTTTTTCTGGGGGCATCGGATTCGCATTCAACCGGGCGATTGCCAAATTCTTCAAGCGCACGCCGGAGATGTTCTTTTAACTGCTGATCAAGCTGCGATATCTGCAACCGGATATCGCGCGCTGTTTCCCTGATTGTTACGTCATCCTGATCAAGTGCCAGTGTTGGCCAGGCGACAAAAATCGACCCGCCAAGGATTAGGCACAAGATGATCAAAAGACGGCGCAATTAAAATAAGCTCCGATGAAATGGCGGGGCTCAGGACCCTGAAAAACACGAACTGCGAGTGTGGGCAAACAGGGTTCTTATTCGGTTAACTTAGCGGAAAAATCCGGATTGGCTTAATTGGGCCAGCGCCGATGCACCCAGAGCCACTGTTCGGGGCGTTCGCGGATCCAGTCTTCCATGGTCGCGTTCACTTTTGTCATGATCGCAAGAATGTCCGCATTGCGGTTGCCCGTTTGCGGGACGGCAAGTGGCGGATAAAACGTCATGCGGAAATGTGCGCCGTTAAGGCGTTCGACACGAACCGGCACAATCGGCGCATCATATTTGATGGCAAATTGTGCCAGTGCGGGGGCCGTCATCGCATCCCGACCAAAGAACGGTACGGCAATGCCATCGGCCATCTTCTGATCGACCAGCATACAGGCGTGGCCGCCCTGTTTCATGAAGCGGGTCAGCTTGCGGGCACCATCAGGGCCCTTTTTGACCAATTGCCCCCGAAAGGTTTTGCGCGCACGCATGAACAGGTTGTCGACCCACGGGTTATCTGGCGCGCGATAGACGCTCATCATGTCCATCTCAAGCACTGTGGCGATGCACATGCTGACTTCCCAATTGCCGATATGACCGGTAAAGAACAAGCCTGCCTTATCGTCATCCTTTGATGCCAGACCGTGTTCTGCGCCGACAATTTCTATGCGTGGGCCACCGGGTTTAAGCTTGTGCAGATGGGGAATTTCGCCGGCTGATCGCCCAAGGTTTTCCCACATGCCGGTGATGATGTTTTCGATCTCATCGGCAGATTTTTCGGGAAAGGCGCGTACAAGGTTGTTGCGGGCCTTCTTGGATTGACCAACTTTGGGACCGATGGTGCGCAGAAGCCACCCACCGAAATTCGATGCCATGTCGATGGGCATTGCGGCAAACATCCAATAAGCCAGATACGCCCCAAACCCCTGAAGCGGGTGAGAGATGTATTTCTGACGCATCTTGTAAAGGGTGCTGTTCTTATCCATCGGCAAGTACTGAGGTCACAATTCTGGAAAGCTGTTCGGGGTCTTCAAACATCAGTCGAATGTTCAGACTGCTTATGCCGGTCCGGCTTTCCGATGGCAAGCGCATCCAGTCTTTTTGTGTGGTAACCAGCATTGCATTTTGGCGCGTGGCTTCTGTGCGCAGCGCAGAAATTTCGTGATCGGTAAAGGGATGATGATCGGCGAAGTCACGCGTAAGGACAACGTTGGCGCCAACCTGTTTCAAACTGTCGTAAAACTTTGCCGGGCGGCCAATCCCGGCAAAGGCAACGATCTTGCGATCCTTGAAATCAGCGCCGTTCACAGGCGTCACATGGGCGCGTAGAACCGGCACAGAAGCAGGCAGGTCGTTGATGAAATCTGGTGTTTGATCCCCAACCAGGATAATTGCGTGCACTTTTTCCAAACCACGCAGCAGCGGTTCGCGCATCGGTCCTGCGGGCATTACGCGCCCATTACCAATGCCATAGGCACTGTCGACGACAGCAAAGCTGCAATCCTTGATCAGGGACGGGTTCTGTAAACCGTCATCAAGAATGATGGCGTTGGCACCAGCGTTACGGGCGGCTTCCGCCCCCAGGGAGCGCATCCGCGAAATCCATGCCGGACCTTCTTGGGCAAGCAACAATGGCTCATCACCGACCTTGTCGGCGTGATCCTTGACTGGATCAACCTGATGGGGGCCTGTGATCGATCCCCCGTAGCCGCGACTGACGAAATGCGGGGTGCGCCCAAGGCGCGTGAGCAGATCAAACAATGCAATGGCCGTCGGTGTCTTGCCGGCCCCACCCACGGTAAAGTTGCCAACACAAAATACCGGACAACCGGGATGACGTGCGGTGGTCGTTGCGGTGCGAATGCATGCGCCTGCACGCCAAACCGCTGAAAGCGGGCTTAGGAGCTTTGCCGCAATGCCGTCTTTTTGCCAGAAGTCGGGATCACGCATGATCCACCTCTTTGATGCCTTTTTCACGCATTATCGGGCGCAGTGCATCAAGTGTACGCTCAAGGACTTCGGCTTTGGAGTTGGCATAGCCAAGTGCGGCTTCGGCAAGGTTTTTGACTGTTTCGGGATCGTGCAACAGGGCGTTGACCTGCCGTGTCAGGTCATCGGCATCAGATGCGGGGCGGCAGGCACCGGCTGCCAGCATTTCGCGGCTGATGGTTGCAAAGTTGCTCATATCCGGGCCATGCAGGATGGCACATCCAAGCCGGGCTGGTTCCAGCGGGTTTTGCCCGCCCTTGGCAGACAGGCTTTTGCCGATAAAACATACCGGGGCCAGACGGTAAAACAGGCCCAACTCACCCATGGTATCGGCCAGATAGATATCGGTTTGGGCCGTGATCAGGTGTGCGCGACTGCGACGTGATACTTCAAGGCCCTGTGCGATCAGGCTGGCTTCAATGTCATCGGCGCGATCAGGGTGACGGGGCACGATAATGGTCAAAAGGCCGGGATGTTCGGGAGCCAGTTTCTTGTGCGTGTCCCCGGCAATGCGTTCTTCGCCGTCAAAGGTACTTGATGCCAGCCAAACAGGGCGGTTACCGATCTGTTCTTGCAGTGTTGCCAAATCAGTCGCATCGGCAGGAAGCGGCGGGGCTGCAAATTTCAGGTTTCCGACCGCAGTGACCGACGTGCCGCCAAGGCTTTCGAACCGTTCACTTTCATCGCTGCTTTGGGTCAGGATGATATCAAAAGCAGAAATCACCGGACGGATAAACGATGGATACCTCGAATAGCCCTTGAAGCTTTTTTCCGAAATTCGTCCGTTAAGCAGCGCAAGCCTTGTGCCGGCCTTATTGGCCTTTGTCAGAAGGTTGGGCCAGAAATCGCTTTCAAGCCACAATGCCAAATCCGGTTTCCAGTGGTGGAGAAACCGTGCGACACAAACCTGCCGGTCAATCGGCACAAACTGGTGAATGACGCCGTCGGGAAGACGGGCGTGCATCAGTGTGGCGGATGTGACAGTTCCCGTCGTCATCAGGATGGAAACGTCCAAGTAACGTTTACGGATTTCCTCAATTACCGGCAATGCCGAAAGGGATTCACCGACACTGGCACCATGTATCCAGATCAGATGCCCTTTGGGGCGTGGGGCCCCGGGATGACCAAACCGTTCGCCAATGCGGCCCGCATCTTCCTTGCCGCGCTTTTTGCGCCGGTTAAGATATAAATGCAATGCCGGGCCAAGCAGGCGGGTCGCCGCGCGATAGGCGTAAAACAGGCTCATTTGCCAGTTTCCCCCGCAGCGATGGCGGATCGTTTTTGTTTGGGTTTTTCGTCCGGGCCTGCCGGTGGGATGACCTCAAGGCCAAGGCTGCGGTCTGTTTCCTGGGTAAGCTTGGTCAGGGCATTTTCAAGTTCGATCCGCTTGGCTTCAAGGCCTGCGTCGTCAATCTTGCGCTCAACAAACACCGGGTCGCCCCAGTGGAAGACCCCACGCGAAAACGGCAGCGGCAGGACGAAACGGTCCCAACTGCCAAGGACCTTGCGGTTTGACGCGGAATAGGTCAGCGGAAAGATCGGCACACCGGCCATGCGGGCAGCCTGAATAACCCCGTCAGATGCCCGCATCCGCGGACCACGCGGACCATCCGGGGTCATGCCGACAACTTCGCCCGCCTTAAGCGCCTTGATGATCTGACGCAGGGCGGCGGCCCCGCCTTTGCCCTTGCCGGTCGAACCGGCGATTGTCTTGATGCCGAAATGGGCGATGGTGCGTGAAATAATCTCGCCATCGCGGTGGGCGGAAATCAGCATGTTGAACGGACGGTCCCCGCCAACAGAACGCCAAGTATAGGGCATCATCAGCAAACGTTGATGCCAGAACACAACGATGAACGGTTTGCCTTCTGTCAGGTAGTGTGCGGGATGGTCGCCGCCTTCGGTCTGCCAGCGCCCGGTCGCACGGATCAGCCGGACATAACCGGCCGCAAGCCCGGACAAGGTACCGCGCATTATACTGCTTTTGATAATCCGTTTATGCCACTGCACGCCCGATATTCCTGAAATTGCCCGGATCAGTTTCCGTTTTCTTCGGAGAATTGCAAGCTATAGAGATGCGCATAAGCCCCCCCAAGTGCCAGCAATTCTTCGTGTTTACCCTGTTCGGTGACCTGACCATTGTGGATCACGCAAATCTTGTCGGCATCAACAATGGTTGACAGGCGATGCGCGATCACAAGGGTGGTGCGGCCCTTCATCAGTTCAGTCAGTGCGCCCTGAATGTGACGTTCTGACTCGGTGTCCAGTGCAGAGGTCGCTTCATCAAGCAGCAGGATTGGCGCGTTTTTGAGCATCGCACGCGCAATTGCAATACGCTGGCGCTGCCCCCCTGAAAGCTTGACGCCATGTTCGCCAACAATGGTGTCATAGCCGTTTTCAAGCAGGCCGATGAAGTCATGGGCTGCTGCATTGCGTGCGGCTTCTTCGATTTCCGCATCGCTTGCGCCCGCTCGGCCATAGGCGATGTTTGCGCGCACGGTGTCATCAAACAGGGTGATTTCCTGACTGACCAGTGCGGTGGCCTTGCGCAGGCTATCAAGGGTGATGCTGCGAATGTCCTGACCGTCAATGGTGATCGTGCCATTATCAATGTCATAGAACCGCGGGATCAGGTTCAGGATGGTGGATTTACCTGCGCCGGACTGACCAACAAGTGCCACGGTTTCACCCGCCTTGATATCAAGGTTGATGTCGCGAAGGGCGGTGATTTCCGGGTTATAGGAAAAGGCAACATTGTTGAAGTTGATGTTGCCACCCGAAACAACCAGTTGCTTTGCATCCGGCGCGTCCTTGATTTCCGGTTCGATATCAAGAACCGTGAAAACACGCTGGGATGCGGCAAGACCCTGCTGCAGGGTGATGTTGATGTTCGCCAGACGCTTGACCGGTTCATAGGCCAGAAGAAGGGCGGTGATAAAGGCAAAGAAGCTGCCCGGGTCACTGGCACCGTCGATCACACGGCTGCCACCATAAATGATGATTGCGGTAATGGCGGCACCACCCAGCGTTTCCATGATGGGCGATGAACGCGCGCTTACGGTCTGTGCCTTGAAGCTCAGCTTGAAGACGGTTTCGACAAGCTTGCCCATGCGCGAACATTCGTAGGGCTCCATGCCATAGGCCTTGACGTGGCGGATGCCCTGAAAGGTTTGTTCCAGAAGGGTGGCAAATTCGCCAATCTGTTGCTGGGTGTTGGCCGATACCTTGCGCATGCGTTTGCCAAGTCGCGCAATCGGATAAATTGCAGCGGGGAATACGGTAAATGCGATGATGGCCAGCAGCCAGTCCTTGTAGAACATCACACCAACCAGAACGACAGCCGTCAGAAGGTCCTTGCCAAACCCGGTCAGCGAGTTTGACACGGCGGCGCGCATCGAGGTGATGTCGCTTGTAAAGCGCGTGATCAGTTTGCCGGTGTTGGTGCTGTGGAAAAAGCCGATATCCAAGCGGATGACATGCTCATACAGGCGGTTCTGAATGTCGGCAAGAATACGCCCGCCGACGTAGCTCATCAGCACCGTTTGCCCATAGTTGGCAAAACCCTTTAGGGCGAATGCGCCAAGAACAGCAGCACCGACCGGCACCAGCATGTTTTCCTTCTTGTTGATGAAAACATCATTGATGATCGGGTCCATCAACAGGGCATACAGACCGGTCGCCCCGGCCATCAGGGCCATACACAGAAGGGCAAGAACAATCTTGCCAAAATAGGGGGCAACCGCATCTTGCACGATACGCTTGACCAGCGGCCAGGTACCCCAGTGTTCTGCAGTATGATCCAACGTATTCTTTGGCAATTATTTGATCCCGGCCTTCTTTGCCATTTCCAGATTGTATCGAATTGATACTATCGTTATGGATACGGCATCATAAAAGTTAAATTACACGCGCTGTTGCTAGCACGCTCGGACAAGGGCGGCAAGCCGCAGAGCGTATATACGGGACACAAAAATGGTCTGTGCGTGGGTTGGTCGCGCAACGACATATAAGACAAAAAAATGAACGAGCAACTGCACGCACTTGTCGAACGTACCCTGCAACAGGGGGTGGGTGCCCGTGTTTTTCCCTTGAGGTGGGAAAACCGGCGTATCTGGGTCAAACAGGCCGTTCCGGCAAAACAAAAAATATGGCATCGCCTGCAACGGTTTGCCGCCAACATCACCGGTATTCCACTGCTGCGTCCGACTGTGTCGCTCGGCGGACAGGATGGTCTTGAAAGCGAGGCTGGCGTTCTACGCAAACTTGCCGCGTGTGGCATTCTTGTGCCCGACCTGATTGAAGTCGGGGAAAGCTGGATCGCAATCGGTGATAATGGGCGTATCCTGCAGACCTGCATCGAAGATGATGTCGACAAAGGCAGTGATGATGCCATCCGTCAGCATGTGGTTAATGCAGCAACAGCACTTGCGCGCCTGCATGCCCAGGGCGTTGCCCACGGTGCGCCATTGCTGCGCAATATGACGCTCCGCGATGACGGTCAGATTGGTTTTATTGATTTCGAAGAAGACCCAAACGCCCGCATGCCGGTGGTTGATGCACAAGCACGTGATATTTTGCTGTTTGTTTTTTCAATCCAGCGCGAGTTTAAAAAACGCCCTGAACTGCTGCGCACGGGCTGGCAGGCCTATGTCAAGGCGGCCGGTGCAGATGCCAAACAACTTGTGCCCTTGCGCAAGGTCATTGGCCTTCTGCGCCCGGTTTATGTGATGCTGCGCCCGTTCCGCCGTTGGCTTGGGACGGATGCGATCAATGGGCTTCTGGCCTATCGAACCCTGCGCAAAAGCCTTCATCGCAGGCCCTGAGTCTAAGCCTGACCCTAAGCTGGGGCCGATAGGCCAGTATTTTTACCACAGGGTTTACTGTGCAGGCTGCCCAACCGGGGATGTGCTGGTTATCTCATCGCCATCGGATGTTTGGTGGCTGTTGTCCGCCTTTTGCGCGTTAGGGATATTGGCGGCGTCTTCAACCGAAATGCGTGTGGCCTCAACCCCGTCAAACCCGCCGGAAAATGGCGCAAGGTTATGCAGGAACTGGCTGGCGGAGTTGTGCCAGCTATATTGTTCTGCCAAGGCACGGGCATCGTCGCTTTTCAGGTTAAGGGCGGCCATCGATGCTTCGCGCAGGTCGGCATCAATGGCACCGGCCTTGGTCCCGCGCACGATGTCAGCCGGCCCCTGAACCGGGAAGACGGCAACCGGGGTGCCCGATGCCAGAGCTTCGAGGATCACAAGGCCGAATGTATCGGTCTTGCTGGGGAAGACGAAAACGTCGGCCGATGCAAACGCGGTTGCCAATTCTTCGCCAACCTTTTTGCCAAGGAACTGTGCATTGGGGTATTTGCCCTTAAGCTCGTTGAGTTGCGGGCCATCACCGACAACGAACTTCGTGCCCGGCAGGTCAAGATCAAGAAAATGACCAATATTCTTTTCGACCGCGACCCGCCCGACAAACAGCCAGTGCGGTTTGGGAAAATCGCCAAAGCTGGCGTCCGGGCGTGGCCGGAACAGATCAAGGTCGACCCCGCGTGACCAGATGTGCAGATTTTCAAACCCCCAACCCGACAGTTCCTGGCGCAGGCTTTCGGTTGCGACCATGACCGATTGTGACTTGCCGTGGAAACGCTTCATGCCGCGATAAAGGATCGAAAGCGGCAGGCGCCAGCGCGCATGAATATATTCCGGGAACCGCGTGTGATAGGCCGTCGAAAACGGGATATTGTTTTTCAGGCAATAGGCCCGGGCCGCCTGACCCAGCGGTCCTTCGGTTGAAATATGAATGGCAACCGGATGCAGGGCTTCGATCATTTTTGCCATTTTGCGTTTGGCAAACAATGCCAGCCGGATTTCCGGGTAAGTCGGGCAGGGAATGGTTTTAAACTGATCGGGCGAGATGACATGAACGTCATGTCCCATCTCGCCCAATTCGCCGCGCACGGTTTCAAGGGTGCGCACAACACCGTTTACCTGCGGATACCAGGCATCGGTTACGATCAGTATTTTCATGCAGTCTTTCCAATCGGTGCATCGTTGCCGCTCTTTTTCGAGCGGCGTGATGCGGACATGCCCGAAGTGTGGGCGCTGCGGAACATGGAAATCAGTTTGCCAAGGCCAAGCGATGGGGCACTTGCCGCATCGTGACCGGCACTGGAATGGGTCATCGACATCTGACGCATTTCCGACCAGTGCAGCAGCTCAAGCTTGCCGTCCATGTCTTCGACAAGTGCGGTGCAGCTTTCGACCCAATCGCCATCATTGCAGTAAAGGACATCGCCAATCATGCGTTTCTCGGCATGGTGGATATGTCCGCAGACCACACCGTCCACCTTGCGTTTGGCGGCTTCGTGGGCAACGGCGTTTTCAAAGTTGCAGATGAACTGAACCGCATTTTTCACACGGTTTTTAAGGTAGGCCGAAAGCGACCAATACCCGTATCCAAGGCGACGGCGAATGCCGTTGTAGTAACGGTTGAGCGCAATGGCGAGGTTGTAGGCCGTATCCCCAAGGTATGCGAGCCACTTGGCATATTTGACCACGCCATCGAACTCGTCCCCATGGATGACCAGAAGCCGTTTGCCATCTGCTGTTTCATGGATGTCGTTCATTTTGACATCGACATGCCCAAAGGTCATATCGACAAACTCACGGGCGAATTCATCATGGTTTCCGGGAACGAAGATGACTTTGGCGCCATTCTTTGCCTTTTCCATGATTGTCGTGATGACGGCATGATGACTTTCCGGCCAGTACCAGCTTTTCTTAAGCCGCCAGCCGTCAATAATGTCACCGACCAGATAATAGGTGTCTGCCGTTACTTCATTGAGGAAATCCAATAGAAGATCTGCCTGACATCCACGTGTCCCCAAATGGACGTCTGAAATCCAGACCGTGCGGTAATGCGGTTGCAGCGTCATCGCTGTCATTGCCGCTCCTCCGTATCCTGCCAAAAGGATGGCTGGAATTCGACAATTTGAAATGCCGAATACTGTCCCCAACCAGTATCCGTTTAAAACAAATCGTGCGATTATATAACCCGTTCACAGAAATTTCGCCGTTCTGTAAAGCAACTGTTACATGTTTTCTTTCATATGGTAGGGCGGATGAAAAATTTATTTCATTTTTATTGCGAAAGTTGTTTTGAATGACCGAAGCGGACGTGACTGTCATCTTCAATCCACGCGCAGGGGGCAATAAACAACGGTTTTTGTCCAAAATTCTGCAACATGCCGGCGTCAAGGTCGAATTGTTACAAACCACGCACCCGGGACATGCACGCGAACTTGCACGTAAGGTGCGCGCTCATCAGCGATTGTTCGTGGCAGGCGGCGATGGGTCGCTCAACGAGGCCCTGAACGGATTGCTTGATGCCCAGATTGACGGCCATGAGGTCCCGCCTCTCGGGATCATCCCGCTTGGCACGGCGAATGTCTTGGCGGTTGAAGTCGGCTTGACACTTCAGGCACGTGCCATAGCGGATTATATCAACAATCCTGGCATGGTCTGGGTGCGTCCCGGTCTGGTGAATGGTCGGGCGTTCTTTTTAATGGTGGGGATGGGCGCGGATGCCGATACCGTTGCCAATGTTTCGCTGCGTCTTAAACGATTGATTGGCAAGGGGGCCTATGTTCTTGAAGGCCTTCGCAACATTTTCTTTCCGCACCATCGCGATTTCGAGGTCAATATTGGACGCGACAATTATCGGGTATCGGGCGTTGTTGTGACCCATGCCAAACATTACGGCGGGGCTTTTGTGATTTCGCCTGATGCATGTCTGACGTCAAATGAGCTTGATGTGGTCTTGATGCCCGGCAACGGGATCGGGGCTTTGTCACGCTATGGTATTGCCTTGACGCTAAACCGTTTGCATGCCCAAAGCGATGTGTCGCTGGTGCGTACGGAACGTCTGACGATCACAAGCCATTGCGGCCCGGCACCGCTTCAGATTGATGGCGAAAGTGCCGGAAAACTCCCCTGCGAGATCAGCCTGTCGCCCTATCCGGTGCGGTTGATGGTACCGCATGCCTATGCCGATGCCAGCAACGCGACCAAGACGGCTGATGGATCCAGCAAAGCGCCAATGCTGCAGCTATCCGCGGAATGATATATAAGTGTGTTCGGGCGCGGCTGACCAGCACGGAGCATAACTGACACCCCCGACCACGAGCCGGGGGTGTATAAACGGTTATGACGAAACAGCCGACAGGCATTCCTTGAAATGTCCAAGGAATGCGTTGGCGTCATCCATGTTGAACGTCACCGGCGGTTTGATTTTGATGACATTATCAAGCGGACCGTCCGTGGATATCAGGATATTGCGATCCTTCATCATATTGGCGACCTGTCCGGCTTCCCGGGGTGCCGGGGCTAATGTTGTGACATCCGTGATCAGTTCAACGCCGATAAACAGTCCGGTTCCCCGGACCTCGCCAATCAGCGGGAATGTTGCTGCCATGTCGCGCAGGCATGCCATCATGTGGTCACCGACCATTCTGGCATTGGTTTGAAGACGTTCATCGCGAATGACATGGAGCACTTCACGTCCGATCGCACAGGACACCGGATTGCCGCCAAACGTGTTGAAATATTCCATGCCGGTATGGAAGGCGTTGGCGACTTCGCGTGTGGTGATCACGGCACCCAATGGATGACCGTTGCCGATTGGCTTTCCAAGCGTGACAATGTCGGGCACGACGTTTTGAAGTTCAAAGCCCCACATATGGCGACCAACCCGGCCAAATCCGACCTGGACTTCATCGGCAATACACAGCCCGCCAGCGCCACGCACGGCCTGATAAATGCGCGGAAGATACCCATCGGGCAGGACAATCTGCCCGCCACACCCCAGAACAGATTCAGCGATAAAGGCAGCAGGCGGGCGACCTTCGGCCTCAAATGCGCGTAACTGTTCAATCGCAAGATCGGCGTATTTCAGCCCGCATTGTGGATCATCGGATTTGATCGGGCCGCGAAAACCATCGGGCATCGGACAGATTTTGACGTGATCGGGGCATCCATTGCCGCCCTTGCGATTGAATTTATAGGGGCTGAGGTCAATAAGCGACGTCAGATTGCCGTGATAAGCGTGATCGATAATCAGCATCTCACGCCGGTTGCTGTAAGCCTGGGCAAGACGCAGGGCAAGGTCGTTGGCCTCGCTCCCGGAATTGACAAAAAAGCAAACTGATAGCGGATCGGGAAAGGTTGCCAGCAGTTCATTGGCGTAATTGACAATGTTGTCGTGCAGGTAACGGGTGTTGGTATTGAGTTCTGCTGCCTGTTTGGCTGCTGCACGTACAACGCGCGGATGAGAATGGCCGATATGGCAGACATTATTGACCATATCGAGGTACTTTTCCCCGGTGTCGGTATAAAGATACTGGCCTTCGCCGCGTACGATCTTGAGCGGTTTTTTGTAAGATACACTCAAGTTCGGACCAAGGTGGCGGGTGCGTTCGGATGTGATCCGGGAACTGGTGCGTTCAACAATGTCCTGGCAATCAATCGCCATGCCCAACATCAGGTTGGGGTTGGGGCAAATTCTGCTCCAGACATTGATTTCGGACGGGGCGGCGACACCACAAATGTCGGCCCCCATGCCCAAAAGGTCGGTCATGATCTGAAAATGCAGATGCGGTGCCCAGTTGCCGTTTTCCGGATAAGGGCCGACAAGCCCGATCTGATCGCCTTTGCGGACGGTTTTGCCAACCGGACTTTGTTGCAATGAAGCCCGGCTCAGATGGCCGTATTTGGTGAAAAAGACCTGTCCGTCGGGTGTCTTGTGTTCAAGGATAATGATCGGGCCGTAATCGAAATCACGAGCGTTGTCGTTTGAAGCCACTACGATCCCGTCAAGCGGGGCGTAAACGGGCGTTTGATCGGGCACAAAAAGATCAATGCCAAGATGCAGGCTGCGCCATTCGCCCTTGGTTGCTGTTTCAAAGAACGGCCCCTGATAAACCTTGCGGTTCTCAAGGTATTTGCCAACGCCGACTTCGGCATTTGCATGCTTCATCGCGGAAAAGATGGCATTTGTTGCATCCGCAGCCGGGCGCAGCTTGCCATTCTGGTCAAGTGACAGGTCGTTCAGATCTACGATATGCAGATTGGATGGCGTCAGCGGTTGCGGAACAACCTTGCCAATCTGATCTGCATGTGCGGCAAGCCAGTTCACCAGTTTCCGTGATTCGGGGCACGGTTCGAAACCGCAGGCATCACGGAAACGGTAGTGGATGATCGCTGGGTTCCAATCAGCCATTTTTGACAGAAGATCCGTCACGCCGGCCTGACTGATCAGAAGATAGGTGTTATCTGGATCGCGTGCATGTTGCTGGGCTGCCATGCAGGCACTTTGGGCCAGCCGGCAACGGACAAGGTCGTAAAGGATTGCGATCTCGTCCTCGTGGAGCGGATTGACGCGGTGATAGGCTGTCACGACGTCAATGGCACAGGAAAGCGGATCGGCCTGTTCCATCATGGCATAGGCAAGTGCGACCGCCAGATTGCAAATTCGATGGGTTGCAATGAAATCGCCAAAGTCGATTAACCCGTTGATTGACAGATTTTCGTCCACCAGAAGGTTGTAGTCATTGGCATCATTGTGAATGACCTGACGGGGTGTTTGCGCAAGGCGTTTGGAAACATCCCCGTCAAACAGGTCAAGGATCTCACGCACATTAGCGCGCAGTGTTTCGTCCGTGATCAGATCAACAAATTCGCGGTGTTGGGCTGTTTGGGCAATGTCCCACAGGAATGTGCGGTGGGCTGCCGGGTGATCGAAACCCTGCATGCAGGCGTCAAGTTTGCCCAGCAGCGTGCCAATTTGCCCGAAATCAAGCTGTTGCGTTTCGCGTGCCTTGGCCCACACGGTTCCTTCTATCCAGCCCAATGCACGCAGATGGCGTGGGTTTTCATCCACGTCGCTGATTGTGATTGTGCGTTCGCCCTTGGACGTAAGCAAAACTTCCGGAACGGGAAAGTTGCCGTGGTTTGCGATATGGGTCAGCACGCTGTCTTGTGCGTCCAGCCATTCCCGGTCGGTATTTGGTGCATAGATTTTAAAAACAAATGCCGCACCGGTTTCGCAGACCATGCGGAAATTCAAGTCCCGTTCGCCCGGCAGGCGTTTGGCGGTGGCGACAAGACCAAAATAAGTAAAGAACAGATCGGCTGCCTGCTCCTCGGAATAGATGTGAAATTCGGGACGGGACATGGACGGACACCCTGAATGTTGATTTGTGGTGTCAGTCTAGTTTTGTGTTTTGACCAATTCTTTCGCCAATATGGCGAAAATATTGTTTTTATGGCAGGCGATGGTATTTTGCCGTATCGGTCATGTGAATGAGTTTTGAGCCTGGGGACTTCATGCGCCATCTTGACGATACCGATCAAAAAATCCTGCAGGTTCTGCGCGTCAACGGCCGCGAAAGTTTGAAGGGCATTGCAGCAAAAACAGGTCTTGCGCGTTCGACCATTCGCTATCGTCTGGCAAAGCTTGAAGCGGACCGTGTGATTACGGGCTATGACGTCAAGATCAATCCGGGATCAGAAGCCGGGCTGTCGGCATTTTTGTTTGTCCGTTTGACCGAAACGCCAGCCCATGACGTCATCAAATATCTGTCGGGCCACCCGGAAGTGCGTGGCTGCTTTTCGTTGGCGGGCGATCCGGACCTGATTGTTGATGTCCGCGTGGACAACAGCGAAAAGCTAAATGCCCTGCGTGATGCAATTGCGGTTCTTCCGGCCTGCGCAGAAATCAGGACGTCGATAGTGCTCAAACAGGAAATCTGAGGTGTCCTGTCGCAAGACCGGAAGCCATTTTAATTACTGTCCGGCCAGCGTCATGCCGTCGATCCGCAGGGTCGGGGCGTTGGTGCCGTATTTAAACGTCAGGTCGCTTGCAGGAACCACGGATTTGAACATGTCTTTCAGGTTACCGGCCACGGTGATTTCAGACACCGGATAGGCCAGTTCGCCATTTTCGATCCAATATCCCGACGCACCACGCGAATAATCACCGGTAACACCATTCACACTGCTGCCGATCATTTCGGTGATATAAAGCCCCGACTTGATGTCCCTGATCATGTCTTCGGGCGAAATGGTGCCCGGTTCCATATATAGGTTCGTGGTCGATGGCCCCGGCAGGCTGCCCGCCCCGCGTGATGCGTTGCCGGTGGATTTCAAGCCAAGCTGACGGGCGGATCGCAAATCCATGATCCAGGTTTTTAGAACGCCATTTTCAATCAGGTGGCGTTTCTGGTTGGCGACACCTTCGGCATCAAACGGTTTCGAACGCAGGCCGCGTTTGCGATGGGGATTATCAATGATGTTGATGTGCGGGGCAAAAATTTCAGTGCCCATGGCATCCAGCAGGAAGCTCGTGCCGCGTGCAATACCCGATCCGTTGATTGCACCCGACAAATGCCCAACGATGGAGGCCGATACACGCGGATCCAAAATGACGGGAACCTGTGCGCTTTTGACCTTGCGCGGGTTCAGACGACGCAGGGTTTTTTCCGCGGCCTTCTTGCCGATATCAACCGGATCGCGCAGGTCGGTTGAGAAAACCGCACTGTCATAGTCATAATCGCGTTCCATCGCCGTTCCGGTCCCGGCCAGAACCGATACTGAAATATGGCTGCCGGATCCGGCATAGGAATTGGCAAAGCCATTGGTCGCGGCAAGTGTGATTTGATGGCGACCCCAACCGGCTTCTGACCCTTCGGAATTGGTGATGCCCTCGACTGATCTTGCGGCTTCTTCGCAGGCTGTTGCCCATTCGATCATTTTTGCCTGATCAACTTCACCCGGTTCACAAAGTTCAAGGGCCTCGACATCGAATGTTTCGGCAAGTTCGGATGGGTCGGCAATGCCGCAATAAGGATCTTCGGGCGCGTTTTTCGCCATGGCGACAGCACGTTCGATTAATTCGCCAAGTGCGGCGTCACTGGTATCGGACGACGAAACAACTGCCTGTTTCTTGCCAATCAGAACCCGCAGGCCAAGATCAGCCCCCTCTGATCTTTCAAGCTTTTCCATCTTGCCCAAACGCTGGGCGACCGAAAGCGATGTGCCTTCGACATAAACGGCATCCGCATCATCGGCACCGGCCTTTTTCGCCTTTGCCAGAAGGTCATTGATGCGATCAAGTGTCATGTCGGTCTTGGGCATGGGGGCTCCCTTGTATCGGAATGTGTTTCTTACGTTATAGGGGGCAGGAACGCTTTCGCAAAGACCGGAAACAAAAAGCTGTTTGCGTCCGTCTTTTCTTGCCGTGGTTCAGAGGTGGCAGGACAAAGACGGACTGGCAAGGCCCTGACAATTACAGATTTCGTTTTGCTTTCTGCTATATTGAAAGAAACAAGCTGCAAAAGTGCCAGATAACCGGGAATGCAATGAGCAATCAAAAAAAACTCTTTGGGCTTACAATGGCCTGTTTGATCGGATTAACCAGCCCGGTTTTTGCCGATGACAGCAAAACAGTGATGCCTGGTTGGGACGAAAATGGTGTTTGGGAACTGAACGCAGATGGCAAAGCCGATCCGGTATCAAGCGCACAAATGTATGGCCAGATGCGTTATCAGGGCGGTCAAAATGCCCGTAATTATCGCCATCAGATCCTGGCCGGGGATTTCACCTGTGACGGGGTGTTGGATCGAATAACCGGGTGGGTTGATCTCGACAGTCCGGAAGGTCCACATTTCGCGCTGTTATTTGTGACCAACCACGGCGGCACGGAGCAAAGTGAAATACGCTATATTCCGTTTGAAAGCTCGGAACAGTTTGCGCTTTGCCTTCATGATGAAACAGCCCCGCCGGTTTTAAGCTGGCAGGAAAACGAGGTCGAATTCATGCACGAGGTCATTGGCAATGATGATCTGTGCAATGTCAGCATTCGGGTTGATGATTTCATGTGCGATGCCCCGCAATTCTTTTATTCCGAAGACTCCCGGGGTGCAGATAGCGATCACTGGGTCTTCTTCCGAAATTGATTTTCCGCTATCAAATGCTATTATATGTGCATAAATCATGCGCATATTGGGTGTATGTATGACTGAATTAACGCCCCCTTCAAAGCCCAAACGTAAAGCAACCAATGTCAGTTTGGATGTGGATTTGCTGCGCGAAGCCAAAAGTCTTGGCATAAATATTTCCCGTTCGGCAGAACTTGGTTTGCGTGAAGCCCTTGCCAAAAAACGTGCGGAGCTTTGGAAGCAGGAAAACAAGGATGCCCTTGAAGCCAGCAACGCGTTTGTTGAGGCAAACGGCATTCCATTGGCATCGCACCGGAAATTCTGATGGCGAGGGGGGACATTCTTCGGTTCGAAGATGGTTATGTCGTTGACGTGCAGGCCGACTTGCTTTCTGACCTCAGGACGCGTGTTGTGGTGCCGTTAAAGCCCCGATCGGAATATGCTTTGCCAGCCGCGCGGCTTAACCCAGTTATTCAGATTGACGGTTCGGACTGGGTGTTCTTGCCCCAGTTTATTGCAACGCTTGATGTCGTGGAATTGGGAGAAAAAGTTGGTGAGTTCGAAGATAGCTTCGCCCTCACCAATGCATTGGATATGGTTTTTCAGGGAATTTGAGGGTCAATCCCGCCAGATTTTCTTACCCGATCCGGGCAGGCCATAGCGGTCCCATTTCTGATCGACACGATCGATGATCTCATCATCCATATAGATTTTCTCGCCCCATTCCCGGTTGGTTTCGCCGGGCAGCTTGTTGGTGGCATCAAGGCCAAGCTTGCCGCCAAGGCCCGAAACCGGGGATGCGAAATCAAGGTAATCAATCGGGGTGTCGGTGACGGTGGTGATGTCACGTACCGGGTCCATCCGGGTCGAGATTGCCCACATGACATCCTTCCAGTCGCGCACATCAATATCGTCATCCACAACGATCACGAATTTGGTGTACATGAACTGACGCAGGAATGACCACACGCCCATCATCACGCGCTTGGCATGGCCGGCATAGGCCTTTTTCATCGATACGACCGCGATGCGATAGCTGCATCCCTCTGGCGGCAGCCAGAAATCAACGATTTCGGGGAATTGCTGCTGCAAGAGCGGTACAAACACGTCATTGAGTGCTTCTCCCAGAACTGATGGTTCATCTGGCGGACGGCCGGTGAAGGTCGACAGATAAATCGGGTCCTTGCGCATGGTGATCGCGGTCACGGTAAAGACCGGGAAATCCTCGACCGAGTTGTAATAACCGGTGTGATCGCCATACGGCCCTTCGGGGGCATATTCATCAAGCGAGACATAGCCTTCGAGCACAATCTCGGCCGTTGCCGGAACCTTGAGCGGGACGGTTTTGCAATCGACCAGTTCGACCTTTTCACCGCGCAGCAGACCGGCAAACTGATATTCCGAAAGGGTATCGGGCACCGGGGTCACCGCCGCCAGAATGGTGCCCGGGTCGGCCCCCAGAACGATGGCCGCGGGCAGCGGATCGGGCTTTTCCTTTTTCCAGCGGGCATGATGTTGCGCCCCGCCGCGATGTTTCAGCCAGCGCATGATGGTCTTGTTCTTACCCAGCACCTGCATGCGATAGATGCCAAGGTTAAAGACATCACGCTTGTCGCCGCCCTTTTCCCCGGCACTGGGGCCTTGGGTCACAACCAGCGGCCAGGTAATCAGCGGGGCCGGTTCGCCGGGCCAGCAGGACTGTACCGGAATTTTCGAAAGATCGACGTCATCACCTTCAAGCACCACTTGCTGACAGGGGGCCTTTGAAACGGTTTTGGGCTTCATCGCCATTACCGTTTTAGCCAAGGGCAGCATCGAAAAAGCTTCGCGGATGCTGGCAGGTGGTTCGGGTTGCTTGAGGAATGCGAGTGTCTCGCCAACTTCGCGCAGTTCCTCTGGCTTGCGGTTCATGCCTGCTGCCACGCGATCGACCGTGCCAAACAGGTTGACCAAAACCGGCATGTCATATTTTTTGCCGTCATCACCCACGACATTTTCAAACAGAACCGCCGGCCCACCTTCGGCAAGAAGGCGTGTCTGGATTTCTGTCATTTCAAGATTGGGCGAAACCGGTTCGGTGACCCGGACAAGGCGGCCGGATTTTTCCAGCGCATCCATGAAGTCACGAAGGGATTGATAGGGCATGGCACCTGTCATCTGCAAAGCTTTGAAACCTGATTGTCTTCATACGCGGGCATGCGCGCTTGGACAACCTTGCTGTTGTCAAATACGTTATTTGTAACCGGACCGATCCATGCCTACATGATATCGGGATGCTGCGTTGCGTGATCACGTATAATTTTGCGGTTTTGGTTGGCGCATCATTTGGTTATACATGGGCAAGGAAATAGTGTCGCGTGGCCCACAACACGCGATCTGGCAACTCACCAAAAGCATGAAGGACGCACAGATGGCCAAATACTGGGTTATCGGGGGCACCTATCAGGATACCGGTTTCGACAAGCCGATTGGCGAAGAAACCAAAGTTGGTCCGTTTGGCAGCTTCGAAGAAGCCGAGCAGCAATGGTCGAAAATGGCCTGGCAGTCGGTTGATGATGCAAATTCGCGTTATCGCATCGAACGGCTTGAAGAATACTGGGTCGTTGGTGGCGAATATGAAAGCACCGACTTTGAAAACCCGGTTGGTGGCGAAGAAGAACGCCACGGCCCGTTTGCAACGTTTGGCGATGCGGAAAAAGCATGGTCCAAGCTGGCATGGCAGCATGTTGACGATTGCAACTATCGTTACCGTGTCGTTGAAGGTTAAGCCACACAGGCAGGAATATGTTTTCGAAAGCTGAGGCGCAAACCATCACGGATTCCGTGTTGCGCGACCAGATCGAACAGCATCCACGCGCGCAGGATCTCCTGCGCGCGTTTTTGTATCCCTATGCTGTACCCGATCATGACTTCCTGTTGCGGGGCGGCGCAGTGATCCCTGTCTCTGAAGGGGAAATCGCCCGGCTTGCCCAAGGACGAACACCAGTTTTGGCAGTCGGGTCAAACCGCGCGCCGATCCAATTGACGCGAAAATTCACCCATCAGAACCTTTCAGACGAAATCCCGGTAACCCATGGCTGGATGGATCATCACGATATTGTCTATTCAACCCACCTGACCGGCTATGGTTCGGTTCCGGCCACGCTGGCGCCATCACCGGGCACACGGGTGCGGGTTTCGCTCACCTGGCTGACGCCCCGACAGCTCGCACATATGCATGTCACGGAATCGGTGCCGACCCATTACAGCTATCAGCAATTGTATGGCCGCGATCTTGAACTTGACTGCGGCGCGACACCCGATCAAGTCGGCATGTACCAATCTGTGCGCGGGCATGTGTTTGATCAGGGCGCGGTTTATGCACTGTCTGCGATTGAGGCCAAGGGGCGAAGGTTCCCAGCGTTGAGCCAATGGGACATGATCGCGCATTTCGCCAACCGTGCGGGACAGAGCTTCAATCCCGGTTTTGTGTTGCGCGTGATTGATGATGTGGCGTTTCGCCGATCTGTTGTGGAAACGGGCTAGGGGCTGATGCCATTTTAAACATTCAGTTGGGTTCAGACCCTAATTGCGGTCGGGTAAAAGCTGCCAGATGCGGGTGAACTTGGTGTCGGTATCTTCGACGGCAACATCGACGGGCACGTCATAGGTTTCCAGTTCGTCGATATTGTGCGTGGGCGCATAGGTCCGGCCCGGATCGGCCAGAATAACCCGCGTGCCAAGCCGCGCTTCGGCCATCAACCATTGCAGGACGGCATTTGCCATATCCTGCTGATAGCAAACATCACCGGCAAAAATCACATCCCAGCGTTTTTCAGATGCAGATGTGCCAACAAGGTTTTCCGTCGTTGTCGGGATTTCAACGCCGTTACGTTTGGCATTTAGCCGTGTGGCAGTGATCGCCACTGGATCAATGTCATTGGCAAGAATTTCGTCCGCCTCTGCCATGACACAGGCAATCGCTTGCATACCCCCACCACAGGCAAAATCAAGAACCCGCTTGCCGCGCACCAGTTCCGGATGATCAAGGATATAGCGCGTAATCGCCTGCCCGCCGGGCCATGCAAAGGCCCAATAGGGGGGCGGGATATCCAGCACACCCAGAATGTCCTCGGTCGCCTGCCAAAGCGGGGTGATGTGGGTTGCCAGATACATCTCGATTTCCGGGGCCAAGGGCACGCGTGCGGGCACGGTAAAGGTTTCGATCAGATCGGCAAATTGCGGATCGTCGACATCTGGCACAAGGGCGTCGGCAAAGACATTCTCGGTCATGGCATGGGTGCTTTGGCAATGATCATGGGCGCGGCGTATCTGCTTTGGCGGGGAAGTGCAAGCATGATCTGTGATCTGGCGGCCCTATCACATACATCAAGCCGCGGCGATCAGGTGTGACACCATAATTGCGACAAGAACCAATAATCCGTAATCCCGGTTGGATCTAAACCGTTTCAGGCAATTGGCCGCGTCATCCAGTTTGACCGTGGCGACCTGCCAGCCCAGATGAATGCCGGCAAGACCCAGAAGCACGAAATAGGACCAATGCAAACCGGCCAGCATGCCGGAAATGCCCAGCAAAAGGGTGGTCATGGTATAGAACCCCTTGGCCCATTTCGGGGTGGCGTTACCAAGACGCAAGGCGAGGGATTTCAGGCCGATCTTGGCATCATCATCCTTATCCTGATGGGCATAGATGGTGTCATAGCCAAGCGTCCAGAAGAAGCCTGCGGCATACATGGCAATTGCGGCGGGTTCGATGGTGCCGGTCACAGCGGCCCATCCCACAAGCGCCCCCCAGTTAAAGGCAAGGCCAAGGCAGGCCTGTGGCCAATAGGTGATCCGTTTCATAAACGGATAGGTAATGATGATCGGGATCGCGCAGATGCCGACAATGATCGCCTCAATCCGGAACTGCACGAGAATGCCAAGCCCGAGCAGCATCATGAACCCAAGAAACAGCAGGGCTTGCCAGACCTTGACCTGACCACTTGGTAGTGGGCGGGTGGTGGTGCGTTCGACCTTGCCGTCAAAATTGCGGTCGGCCAGATCATTGATCACGCAACCGGCCCCGCGCATGATGATCGCGCCAAGCCCGAACAGGGCCATCATGATCACGATTTGCTTGGCGCCAATGTCAGGGCTTAGTCCGCCAGCCATGGCGGTTGACCACCAGCAGGGCAACAGCAGAAGCCATGTGCCAATCGGACGATCAAGGCGCAGAAGTTTCAGATAGGGCCGCACAGGTTCAGGCATAAAACGATCAATCCAGCCATCGTGCGGCATATCGTTCTTGGTATTCTGTATTGGTTGGTTGACCTGTGTCATATTTGGCCTATCTAACGATTTAATCTATCTGAACCCGGACGACATGTTGCCGGGACACTATTGGGGACTTCCATGACCGCAGACGCCACCCGCGCGCGCCAACGCCTTTTCGTTCGTGATCCTATCACGCCTGATTGCGAGATCGAACTGGCTCCTGAACAGTCTCATTACCTTGAACATGTGATGCGCCTCAAGCCCGGAACGCCAGTAAAGATATTTAATGGCCTTGATGGGGAGTGGCTCGGCTCAATCACCGAGCTTCGCAAAAAGAAAGGCCGCATCACCGCCGAACGCCAATTGCGTAAACAAGGTAATGAAGTCGGGCCGACTCTTGTTTTTGCACCGATCAAAAAACAACGTCTCGATTTCCTGATTGAAAAGTCGGTTGAGCTTGGCGTTGAAAGACTGCAACCCGTCATCACCCAGCATGGCATCACCGACAAGGTGCGCCTTGATCGCCTGCAGTCACAGGTCATTGAAGCCGCCGAGCAATGCGAACGCCTGACTGTGCCTGAGGTTTTTGAACCTGTTCGTTTGCTTGACTGGGTCGCAAATTGTGATCCGAACCACCATCTTTTGTTTTGTGATGAAACAGGATCGGGGTCACCAATTGGTGAAGTGCTAAGTCAGCTATTGGCAAAGGGCGCTGGCTCGTTTATCGACAATACCAATGTTGTTAACCATGCAATCGTGATTGGACCCGAAGGCGGCTTTAGCGCCGACGAACTTGAACATATCCGCAAACAGCCTTTTGCAACGCCTGTAAGCCTTGGTCCGCGTATCTTGCGTGCCGAGACGGCGGCAATCGCTGCTTTGACTGTGTTTCAGGATCGTATCGGCGATTGGTCTCATCGACCGGTTACGAGAGATTAGGGGAAGCCCTTATGACTGTCAGCGCCTCCACTGGCGACAGCCCGGTAATTGAAAGCCGCCGCCAGCTCGTCGAATGGTTCGAGTCCGGCTGTACGCCGAAAAAAGACTGGGCCATCGGCACCGAACACGAAAAATTCGCCTTCACCCGCGATGATCTGCGCCCGATCCCTTATGAAGGGGAACGGGGCGTTAAAATGCTGCTCAATGCTTTGGCCAAACATTATGATTGGGAGCCGGTCATTGAGAATGGCAATGTCATTGCGCTGACCAAGGACAAATGTTCAGTCTCGCTTGAACCGGGCGGGCAGATCGAATTGTCCGGTGCGCCGCTTAAAAACATTCATCAGACCTGTGGTGAAGTGCATACCCACCTGCATGAAGTGCGCGAAATTTGCGACGGGCTTGGCATTGATATGCTGGGCGTCGGGCATAACCCGAAATGGGCGCGTGATGAAATCCCATGGATGCCCAAGGGCCGCTACGGGATCATGAAAAACTACATGCCCAAGGTCGGCAACCTTGGTCTGGACATGATGCTTCGGACCTCGACCATTCAGGTTAATCTGGACTTCAGCTCCGAAGCCGACATGGTCAAAAAGTTCCGGGCGTCGCTGGCGTTGCAGCCGGTCGCGACCGCGCTGTTTGCTGCATCCCCGTTTATTGATGGCAAGCCAAGCGGATTTTTGTCTGCACGATCAAACGTCTGGACCGATACCGATCCGGACCGCTGCGGTATGTTGCCGTTTGTGTTCGAAGACGGTTTTGGCTTTGAACGTTACGTGGACTACATGCTTGATGTGCCGATGTATTTTGCCTATCGCGATGGCAAATATATCGATGCAGCGGGCAAATCATTCCGTGACTTCATGGATGGCAAGCTTGATGTGCTGCCCGGCGAACGTCCGACGATGAATGACTGGTCCGATCATATGACCACCGCCTTTCCGGAAGTGCGTCTTAAGAAGTTTCTTGAAATGCGCGGGGCGGATGGTGGCCCGTGGAAACGCATCTGTGCACTGCCTGCCCTTTGGGTCGGGTTGCTGTATGATGATTCGGCACTCGATGCGGCATGGGATTTGGTCAAGGATCTGTCACATGAGGAGCGCGAAGCGCTGCGCAATGATGTTCCGCGCACAGCCCTTGCCACCAAATTCAAAAACGGCACCGTTCAGAATCTTGCCAAGGATGTTCTGGCGATTGCCCGTCAGGGCCTTAAGAACCGTGGCCGCATGGATGGTTATGGCGATGATGAAAGCCACTTCCTTGATAGTCTTGATGACGTTGCCGAAAGCGGCGTGACCCTTGCCGAGGAATTCCTTGATAAGTACGAAACCGAATGGAACGGTTCGGTTGATCCGTTGTTTAAGGAATATGCCTATTAAGGCCGGGCGGAAGCTTTGACGATCAAAAAAGGGCAGTGATTTCACTGCCCCAGACTGCTGACGAACCCCGTCTTTAAGAGGCGGGGTTTTGCTTTTGGAGCGAGATGTGTCTTTTTTTGGGGGCAGCAGAATAACGCCGGATTTATGCGAATGATGCCCGCCAGAACCGGGGTCTGATGGCAATATTTGCGATTACCGCTAAAATAACGTCACAAAAAGCCCCTTTGCGCGTCAGGAGCAGGGCGATCTTCTTGATGTTCTGGGCGGCAGCCGCAAGAAGGCACTGCTCGCGTACTTTACGCAGGCCCCGCAAGCGGGCATAGCGATGGCCATGCAATTGTTTGGCGTCAGCAAAACTGCGTTCGACGGTTTCCTTGCGGCGTTCATATATCCGCTTG
>NZ_JRJE01000029.1 GCF_000763295.1 Thalassospira australica
GGTGGCAGCAAAGAAATCACCGGATCCCAGACCGACACCCTCTCCTTCGGTCAATTGGGCATCAGCGTCACGCTGAACTCCAACTTTACCGCAACCGCCACTGCGGGCGTTGATAGCGGCACAGACGCTGCAACCCTTACCATCGCAGAAGAAACCGGCCAGGCAGCACAGCTGACCTTCAAAATCGGTTCAGGTAACGTTGCCGCACAGGATGACCTGACCTTCGATTTGACGGTCACCAAATCAACCACTTTGGGGTCGGGCGCTGGCTCAAACCTGTCTGATATTGCAAGCTTTGCTACGGCCGCGGATGCCAGTGCTGCAATTGAAGTTGTGGGCGACGCAATCGACCAACTGCAGACCGCACGTTCGGCAGTTGGTGTAGGTCAAAACCGCTTGGACTTTGCAGCACAGAACTTGGCTTCGTCGATTGAAAACAACGAATCGGCACGTTCAACACTGCTTGACCTTGATGTTGCTGCCGAAATGACAGCCTTCACTTCAAAGCAGATCCTGGTTCAGTCCGGTGTCGCCATGTTGGCACAGGCTAACCAGATGCCGCAGAACCTGCTGCGTCTCCTGCAGTAATCCGGATATCCGTAATGAGATGAGGGGTTTTCCCTCATCTCATTTCCGGATTAACCTTTGCCTTCGGTGGCATAGGAGGGTCAGATGGAACTCACGACAAACACACTTAATTCCAGTAATGCTACGGCTCAGAACAGCAAGCCTTCCGTTACAGTCCCTTCTGCGCCCGCAAGTTCCCCTTTGCAACAGTTCGAAACGGCAACTTCCAACT
Organism: Thalassospira australica; assembly: GCF_000763295.1. Taxonomy (GTDB): domain Bacteria; phylum Pseudomonadota; class Alphaproteobacteria; order Rhodospirillales; family Thalassospiraceae; genus Thalassospira; species Thalassospira australica. The sequence continues at coordinate 800 of NZ_JRJE01000029.1, forward strand.
CCGGTAACCAGGCTTCAAAACTTCAAGCCGCGCTTAGCAAGCTGGATATTCCGGAAATTGCAAGTAACGATGCTCGTGTTGAATTGAACTTCAATCAGGATACTGGGCGTGTTGTTGCAAAGATCACTGATCGCGCAAGCGGTGAAGTCCTGCGCGAACTGCCGTCCAAAGAACTACAGCAGCTGTTTTCCCAGATGCGCGAATATCTGGGTAGCTTCGTGGACGAAGAAATTTAACCAAGCGATCGGGCACCAGTTAGGCACACTTCTTGCTGTCAGTTTATGAGAGCACTATAGTTCGACAATCAGTCACAGATGCCGACTGCGGATGCCCAGGGAGCTAAACCGATGAGCAGCTTGAATCTTAACAACATCTATGTTGGCGAAAATGGCCGTGTCCAGTTGTCTGGTGGCTCGTCTAACATCGATTTCGTCGACACTGTCGACCAGATGATTGCTGCCCGCCGCATTCCGGCAGACAGTCTGGAAAAACGTATAGAAGAAAACGACGAAAAGCTTGTCGCACTCAAAGAATTGCAGACACTTTTCGGAACGCTTAAAGATTCTGTGGCCAACCTCTACGGTGCCACAAGTTTTGACAATTCGAAAAATATCTTCGAAGCAAAACAGATTTTTGCCTCCTCCAATGGGACTGATGCTGGGTCGCTAATCGGTGTTGTGGCATCCAACGCTGCAGAAACCGGCAGCTACACGTTCGAAATTGATCAGGTTGCCAGCAAACACAAGCTTTCCAGCAATACTCAGGCTGTGGCATCTGGTGCCGATGTTACCGGATTGACAGGTACAGGTGAATTCACTGTTACAGGTGGCGTCGGCAGCTCTAGCATCACAGTAAATGCCGGTGACACGCTTGAGGATATCCGCAACAAAATCAATAACGTCAAAGAAAGTACGGGCGTACAGGCTTCTGTGGTCAAAGTATCAGATACCGAAAGTACGATCATATTCACATCGACTGAAGAAGGTGTCGATAACCGAATGTCATTTAGCGACGACACCGGCTCAATTCTTCAGAACCTTGGTGTGCTAACCGATGCCACGACGATTAATGCAGGCAATGTCATTGATAATGGCAATGATGCGATGATCCAGTTGGATGGCATTTCTGTTACCCGTGGATCAAACGAATTTTCCGATTTGATAGAAGGTCTGACGATCAATCTCTATGATGCAGAACCAGGTACAGAAGTAACGATTGGAATCGAGCAAGATCTTAACCAAGCTAAAACAGCAATACTTGACTTCGTTGATGCTTACAATGCAGTCCAGTCGTTCATAAATGAGAAAACCTATGTGGACCCGACAACGGGCGAGTCTTCTGAAGATGCTACCCTGGTAGGTAACACATCGGTCAAAAGTATCGAGTCTGCTCTGCAACAACTCGCTGGCTCGTTCGCTGCTGGTGTTACCGACCAGGTAGACCAGGATGACTATACAGTGCTGGCCGAAATCGGGATCGAATTTGCAGAGTTTGGCGCAAGTTCCGATCCCTCCCTTGAAAAGACTCTGCAGCTTGATGAAACAGCTTTAAACGAAGCATTGTTAAACAATCCAAGGGAAGTGATGGAGCTTTTCTTGTTCCGTGGTAAATCGGATAATTCCGATGTAACCATGACAAATTTCAGCAGCCAAACCAGTGCAGGGGAGTACGTGTTTAACATTGACGCCTCCGCTGGTGTAATCAATAGCGTCACTTACGATATATTCGATACTGACGGAAATGTTGTTGAGACAGGCGTAAACGCAACTGTAAACGGGAACTCCATCACAACAGAAGATGGTTTGCGCGTATTCTATAGTGGTGATGGAAATGCGGCCGATACTGCAACGCTAAATACCAGTATCGGGATTGGCGCCCAGTTCCATTTTCAACTTGAATCAATGCTGGATAGCGAAAATGGTACCCTTACCCAAGCTATCTCGGAACTTGAGACCAAGAACACCTCTTATGAAGAGAAAATCGATCAGCTTGATGAGCGGCTTGAGCGACAACGCGAAGTGCTGATGGATAAGTTCATTGCCATGGAAACGGCGCTGGCAAAAATGAAAAACATTCAAAGTTCTCTCGATGAATTGATGGCTGCAGGCAAAGAAAGTAGTTAACTTTTGCCCTTCAGACATGCAAACTGATAAGACGCACCGCTTTTCGAGGAGTGTCGCATGAACGAACACGCCGCCCATACCTATAAACAACAACAGGTGAACACCGCCTCTCCGGCGAAAATGGTGTTTATGCTGTATGAAAAAACCTTATCTCGACTGCAAGAAGCAATAAATGCGATCGAGAAGAATGACATTCAGGGCCGCTGCAACGCGAACTCTAGCGCACAGGAACTTTTGGCGCACCTCTCAAACACACTTGATATGGACCAGGGTGGGGAAATTGCCGCCAACCTTGAACAGATCTATATGCATTGTCTGGTGCGTTTGATGGATGTTGACCGTCATAACGACGCAAGTGCAGCAGAAGAAGTCATTACCCTGCTAAAACCTTTGCGTGATTCCTGGTCAGAACTTGCAGAGAAAAGTGAAGGTGAACTGCGCCAAGCGATGATGTCTGCGCAACAGCCTCAACCCGCACAGGCAAATGCGTCAGGCTCCGGCTCCGCCTATCCCGGCACCACAGAAAAAACCGAAGAACCGCAGCCGCCGAAATCCGGCGTATCGATCTCGGCTTAAAACCTCAGAGACTGAACTACTCTTAGCCCAATCACACAAAGGCCTTTGCAAAAGCGAAGGCCTTTGTCGTTCCAACCAGTTTCTTTAGAAACCCATGCCTCCTTTATCCGGCGCATTTTGCCTGCCCCTGCGACAAGTCCCTCGCGGCAAAAATTGCCCTGCAACAGGAACGCCCGGCTAACCTCCTGAAAATATGTAGAGTTCGTTAATTTTCTAAACTGGCCCAGCACTTGCACATGTTCTGACACTGCTTCCAAAAGGACCAAGGTCATGAACAGCTCTGCGATTACAAATAATATTTTGCCAACTGTCTCCGTTCCCGGCGCAACTTCCAGCGAAAGCAAGGGTTCCGGCTTTGGTGACATCATGGCATCGATCACAGATAACTGGTCTGAGCATAGCCAGCAGGTTAAATATGACGCGGCAAAATCTGCCCAGAGCGCACGCGAAGAAGACCGTGCCAATCTTGAAGCCGAAAGAGCTGCGCAAAGCAAACATCAGCCAGATGACCGTCCGGATGATATCGCACACGATGATTTCGATGATCATGCCCGTCATGACGATGAACCGCGTGCTGACGATCCACAAAATGTGGAAGCAAAACATTCTGACGATGATCCAGCAGCACATGAAGACACTCACCACGCTGAAAACAATGGCGGCGAACGTGATGCTGATGCCTCCTCCGAGGACAATGCACAAGACACGGCATCCTCTGATGATGACACTGCAAACTCAGATGGTTCTTCCGATGATACACTTGCTGCAGATGGCATGGTTGATCCCAACCAACCTGCACAGTCAATTCCCCTTCCCGGCTCCCCTGAGGCACTAGAACTTGCCAAGGCACAGCCTGCAGGAGCGCAGGTCGCCGGAGCAGCAGCAGTCAACACCCCGGCTACGGCAAATGGTCAGGGCAATGTGAACCCATTGAACGGTGCGGCCGCAGCAGATGCCACGACCGATGGCCTGATGAGTTCAACCGCACTTTCACAGCCCGCTGCGGCGTCATCGGCCAAAATGGCATTGAACGGTGCTGAAACAGACACCGGTGACACATTGACCTCTGACAAGTTTCTGTCACGGGTTGTTGATTCCATGACCGGTGATGCCAAAGCCAAATCCGATGTTAACGCGGCAACCAACACGACCATCAATGGTCAAGCCGCAAATACCAATCAGCAGGCCAATGCAACCAACCCGGCACAAACTGCCCAGGCCGCACAAACTGCCCAGGCCGCACAGCAGGCAATGGCAACAGCAGCTGGCTCACAGAACCTACAAAACACCGCGCCTGCGCCGCAAAACACCGCCGCAAACGGTGCGGTAACAGCAACCGGTGGCAGCGAAGCCACTGCCCAAGGCGCAAACGGACAAATCAACAGCACAAACAACCTGCTGCAAACCAACTCAGGCGGCCAAACAGCGCAGACCGCACGTCAGGCCCCGGCACAACAGGTGCAGCAACAGGTCGCCGTTTCAATCCGCAACGCCGCAAGCGAAGGTGTCGACAAGATTTCCGTCCAACTCCGTCCGGAACATCTTGGACGCGTGGATGTGAAAATGGAAATCGGTCAAGACGGCCGGATCCAGGGTGTTATTCAGGCCGATACGCGTGAAACGCTTGATATGTTGCGTCAGGACTCGCGCGCCTTGCAGCAGGCCCTGAAAGACGCCGGACTGAATGCAGACAGTCAAAGCTTTACCTTCGAACACAGAAATGAAGGTGGCCAAGGTCAGGATGGCAACGGCCAATCGCATGCAACCGCTGATCAGGGCAGCAGCCCGGACGACGGTGACGTCTTGAGTGGAACCGAACTCGCCGAACATGTCGCAATTGGCTATGGGATCAATCCCAATGGCCTTGTCGACATCCGGATTTAAGAAGGTAAAGGGACAATCCCATGACCGTTTCATCCCTGACCAATGTTGGACTATCACAGGCAGATACAAATGCCGCGTCCAGCAGCTCTTCCAGTCAGCTGGCCCAGAACTTCGATACGTTTTTGATCCTGCTCACGACGCAGCTCAAGAATCAGGACCCGACCTCGCCGATGGAAAGTGATAAATTCACCGACCAGCTAAGCCAGTTCGCCCAGGTTGAGCAAGGCATTCAGAGCAACAAAAACCTTGAAGACCTTATTGCGATGCAAGGTCAGCAACGTCAGCTTTCCGCACTGTCCTATGTCGGTGCTGAAATCGAAGCCGTTGGCGATACCAACTGGCTCGAAGAAGGTGAAGAGCTCACCTACAAATACAACGTTTCGCCGGAAGTTCCGCGTCTGCAGCTGCAGATTCAGGATCAAAATGGCGCAACGATCTACTCCGAAGAACATACCGACATTTCCGGCCTCCAGACCTTTACCTGGGACGGTAAGAACAACAGTGGCGTTGAACAGGACGAAGGTGCCTACACGCTGGTTGTCAAACCGCTGGCTGCAAATGGCGATACCTTTGCCGATGAAGACGGCGATCCGGCATCTGTTGCGATCGGCATCATCGGTTCTGTCGATAGCGTCGATATTGGCGATAGCGACATTTACCTCCGCATTGGTGACGTTTCTGTACCGTTCTCGACACTTACCAACGTGAAGTTGGGCGCGAGCGGAACTGAAACAGCCGATGACGGTTCCGGAAGTGACGAGCAGGAAGAAGCTGCCTAAGGGCATTCATCCGGATTTGATCAACAACCTGTAAATGCAGGAGAATAAAAATGAGCCTCTTTGGTGCAATGATTTCCGGTGTTTCCGGCCTGAATGCGCAGTCTCAGAATCTGGGCGTCATCTCGGACAACATCTCGAACCTTAATACCGTTGGCTACAAGGGTACCATTGGTCGTTTCTCGACCCTGGTGACCGAATCAGCCACCGATACGCGCTATACGCCGGGTGGTGTTCGTTTCCACCCGACGGCCCTGATCAGTAAGCAAGGCTTGCTGCAGGCAACATCATCCACAACGGCTGCGGCCATTTCGGGTGATGGTTTCTTCATCGTGCGTTCCAACGCAAACCCGGGTACGAACGATGAATTGTTCTTCACCCGCGCCGGTGACTTCAAACCCGATGATGACGGTTATTTGCGCAACACCGCAGGTTACTATGTTCAGGGTTGGGCAACCGACCGTGAAGGCAACCTTCAGGATGCCAACGGCAATGCCACGACGTCAAACAGCTCGGCAATTACCGATCTTCAGGTTCTTGATATCAACTCGATCCTGACGGCTGCCGCCTCGACCACAAATATCGAATTCGGCGCCAACCTGAACTCGGATGAAACCGCAGTTACCGGCGGCACTGCCACATCGACGACCGTCGGTATCGACTATGACACGACCGATTTGACGGGCCTTGCCGGCATCGCCAACGGTGATCAATTCACGATCACCCATGATGGCACCACCAGCACGATCACCATCAACACAGGTGATACATTGGAAGATCTGGCTGCCGCGATCAGTGCGGTTACCGGTATCGATGCCACCACGACTACAACCGGCACGAACGACACCTTAACACTTACCGGCGCCTTTGCCGATCAGGGCGTCACCTTTGCCAACGCGGCCGGCACACCATTGACGGCCCTTGGTATTCCGGGTGTTCCGGGCACCCTTGCCCCGACCTATACTGCGGGTAACTTGGCAACTGGCACCGTTGCCGAAGACAATAGCATGCCGGTAACCATTTATGACTCCCTGGGTTCGGCCCATACCGTCAACTTGCAGGTTGTCAAACTTGGCCAGAACCGTTGGGGGTTTGAGCTGACCGGCAACACGACCACCGGCGAGCTTGACGCAACCGATCATCCGAGCGGCCTTATCCAGGCAGGTACCATCACCTTTGATGGTTCAGGCAACCTTCAGACCTTTGACGGTGTTGTCGCAACCGTCGCGGGTGTAAACGTTGGCACAGCCGGTGATTTGACCGATGCCGATATCTCCGCTGAATGGACGAATGGTGCCGATGACAGTGCCATCAACCTCGACTTCGGCACAATCGGCCTGGGCAACGGTATTACGCAGTTTGCTGCCGGCTCAGATGCCAATGGTAACCTTGTCAATTACACCACCCACTTCATCAACCAGAACGGCGCACAGGCCGGCACCATGGTGAACTATGCGCTGACCGAGGAAGGCTTCCTGCAGGTCGAATTCGCCAACGGCGTCAAACGTCCGGTGTACAAGTTGGCAATCGCCACCTTCGAAGCCCCTGATGAAATGGAAAACCATACCGGCAACGTATATCGCCAGACTCGAGAATCCGGTGATTACCTGCTGCGCGAACCGGGATTGAACGGTGCGGGTAACGTTGTGGCATCTGCACTTGAAGGGTCGAACGTCGATCTGGGTGAGGAATTCACCAACATGATCGTGACCCAACGCGCATATTCCGCAAACACCAAAACGATCACTACGACCGATGAGATGCTCGACGAGCTGATCCGGGTCAAACGGTAATTGATATCCGTTTCAGGGCGTTAAGCCGCCCTGAAACACATTGCACCAATACAGACTCGCCCGGCATTTTTGCCGGGCTTCTTTTTGGCCATATGACTTACTACATAAAGATGAGAAAACAACAGTCATCAATTATCCAAATGATTCAAATCGCTGGTGAATTTAAATCCGATGACTGGGCAAAAATTGCCGGTTGTTAACCTGTTCTTCAACATGGAGAACTATTCGTTGTTGATGCTGGTCGTATTCCGTATGGACCGATCGGCATTGGGACAGTGGTGAAATTTCGTTTCGGAGCAGTCGAACGTGGGCGGCTTGTTGCAAACACTCAAAAGTCTGGGACCAACACGCCTGATGGCCATCAGTGGCGTGGGTGTGTTGCTGCTTGTGTTTTTTGCCTTCCTGATCATGCGGGTTTCCGCACCGAACATGGAATTGTTGTATCGCGACCTTGACCCGGGCGATGCCAGCCAGATCGTCAATCGTCTGGAAGATCAGCAGGTCGACTATCAGCTTCTCAACAACGGTACCGAAATTCTCGTGCCGGGCGACCAGGTCAATCGGATGCGCCTGACCATGGCCGAAAGCGGCCTTCCGGCTGGCGGCTCTGTCGGTTACGAAGTCTTTGATAATGCCGACGGCTTTGGCGCCACCAGTTTCGAACAAAACATCAACCATGTCCGCGCCCTTGAAGGCGAAATGGCCAGAACGATTGCCTCGATCCAGTCGATCCAGCAGGCCCGTGTTCACCTTGTTCTGCCCAAACGTCAAATGTTCTCGCGCGAAACGCAGGAGGCAAGTGCCTCGATTGCGGTGAAAATGGCAGGCGGGGAATTGAAACCTGAACAGGTTGTCGCCATTCAGCATCTGGTCGCGGCCGCCGTTCCGCAGCTTAACCCGGGCAAAGTATCGATCATTGATGAACGTGGTCGTCTTCTGGCGCGCGGTGATGGTGAACAGCAATCCTCGACCTTCTTGACGCAGACCGCTGATGAAATGCGCATCCGCACAGAGAGCCGCCTGCGCAATACCATCGAAGACCTTCTGTCGCGATCCCTTGGGTATGGAGAAGTGCGCGCAGAAGTTTCCGTCGAGATGGATTTCAACAAAATTACCACGGCGGATGAACGCTTTAACCCCGATGAACGGGTCATTCGTTCAAGCCAGACGATTGAAGAAAACGCCACAAATTCCGAGACCGAAGGTACGGACCCGGTAACACTTCAAAACAACCTGCCCGATGCAAACTTCGGTGGTGGTGCGGGTGCTGGCACGCAAAGTCAAGAAAACCGTACAGAAGAAACGGTAAACTACGAAATCTCCAAAACCACCACCACACAGATCAAGGAAATCGGCGAGATTTCCCGTGTGACTGTGGCCGTCCTTGTCGACGGGACCTACACCACAGACGAAAACGGTGATCGCCTTTATCAGGAACGTTCCCCCGAAGACATCGAAAAGATCGCAGCACTGGTGCGCAGTGCCATTGGGTACGACCCGCAGCGCAGCGATCAGGTCGAAGTCATCAACATGCAATTCGCCGATACCGCAGACCTGTTCCCGGATGAAGAGATCGACACCTTCCTTGGTCTCGACAAGGCAGAAATCTTCCGCATTGCCGAGATGCTGGTTCTTGCCATTGTCGCAATCCTGGTCATCCTGCTGGTGGTTCGCCCGCTTTTGACCCGTGCATTCGAAACCCTGCCAAGTGCGGCGGATATGGCACAGCGTCAGCTTCTGTCTGACGACATGACCGCAGAAGGCACGCCTGCGCTTGAAGGTCCGGCACCTGTGCCGATGGCACCGGGCATGGATGAAGGTGAAGAGCTGATCAACCTGTCGCAGGTTGAAGGCCGTGTGAAAGCGTCTTCGGTCAAGAAAATCGGCGAGATCGTGGAGAAACACCCGGAAGAAGCTCTTTCGATCATTCGCAACTGGCTGTATCAGGAAAGCTGATGATCCTGTCAGTCGTTGGCTCACTGGCAGTCCGGAGGCTGCCTTCCTTTTGTTGCTCAAGGCGGTTTAGCAGTTCGATATGACGGCCATTGAAAAGTTCACATTCTCTCTAAGCTTTGACGATGCCGACAACGTAATTCGTTCGGCAGGCGACGAAGATGAGCATTACGAACTGGGCAAGAAAAAGAAGAAGAAAAAAGAAGAAACCCCGCCCCCTCCTCCGCCGGTTTATACCGAGGAACAGGGCGAACAGATGGTGGCCGACGCCCAAAAGGCCGGTCACGAGCAGGGTTTTGCCGAAGGCCACAAACAAGGTTTTGACGAAGCACATCAACAGATCATGGCCTCGCTTGAAAAGGCAGTTGGTGACGTAGAATCCGAAATCGCCGAGAAACTGGCCCAGATTGACGAGCAGCAAAAACGCGCCAACGCCAAAATCAATGAGGACGCCATTCATGTTGCCCTTGGTGTCATCCGCAAACTGGCCCCTGCCTGGTCTGCGCAATATGATCTGACCGAGATCGAAAACATCGTACGCCAGTGTCTGGCCAATCTGTTTGAAGCGCCCAAAGTCATGATCAAGGTTCACCCCGATCTTGAAACACCTGTCCGCGAGGCAGCCGAACGCATTGCCATGTCGCGGGGCTTTTCTGGCAAGGTTATCGTGGTCGGCGAACCTGACGTCGCAACGGGCGACTGTCTTGTTTCATGGGGCGACGGCACGGCGGTGCGCGACAGTGCGCGTGTCTGGTCTGAAATCAATGCGATTGTCGACAATGCCCTTGATCTGCATGCAAGCGACCATGACCTGCCCAAAAGTGATATGGGCGATGTTGAAATTCAGGAAAGCCGTATTCCGGACGAAAGCACAACCATCAAGTCCCCCGCTCCGGCGGAGGAGACTTTTGACCAAAGTGCTGCAGAACTAGAAACTCCGCAGCCCCTGCCCCGCACAGATGCGCCTGAAGAACAGGTCAAAGACACAAACAGTTCCGACCAAACGTTGGACGACGTCGCGGATCAGGACCCGGTATCCGACGAGCAAAATGCCGCAGACATCGAAACGCCATCACAAGCTGCCCCAAGTGCCCCGCACCGGCAAGAAGGCGATAGCACCGACGCCCGGAATATGCAAACATCGCAAGATGATACGATATCCGAACCGGCAAGCACAAATGATGCATCTGATGACGCAGTAACGAGATCGCCAACCCCCGAGGAAACGGCAGCCGAACCGGCTCCGCAGTCCGGGGCCGAGGTGGCGCAAGAAGACCGCACAGGGGAAAACGAGGATCATGGTACGGCGACCGCGCCGCGCCCTGCATCAGAACCTGCTCCGCCCGATAGTGCGCCACCGGCAAACGGGCCGACAGAGACGCAGGAAAACCCGACGACCACGGCCGACGAGATGGCTGCTGTGAAGCAACCGACCAAAGACGCAGGAGACGAAAATGGCTGATGATGACGATCTCGAACTCTCGGAACTCGATAACGACGACCACATTGAGCTTGAGGGTGAAGGTACCGAACTTCTCGCCGCGGCCGAAGCCGGTAGCGAGCAGATGAAGACATCCAAGGATTTGGAAGCCGTGTACGATATTCCCGTTCAGGTTTCAGCGGTCCTTGGAAAAGCAACCATGCAGGTCAGCCAATTGCTGAAACTTGGTCGTGGTGCTGTCGTAGAGCTTGACCGTAAGGTTGGTGAAGCTATTGATATCTATGTTAACAACCGTCTGGTCGCACGTGGCGAAGTGGTGGTTGTGGAAGATCGTCTTGGTGTGACCATGACAGAAATCATCAAATCTGAGAAAAGCTAACGTAAGAGAGGATATGCGACTATGGCCGAAGGGGGGACGAAAACGTCGTTTGACATTGCGACAGTCGGGGGACTGATCATTGGCTTCTCGCTAGTGATTGCCGCTATTATTTTCGGCGGGTCGCCGGGCGCTTTCATCGATATCCCCTCTGTCCTGATTGTGATCGGCGGTACAGCGGCCATTACGGCTGTGAGTTTTGCCTTGGGCGAGTTTCTTGGCTCTGGCAAAATTCTGATGCGCACAATCTTTCACAAGTCGCGCAATCCGGCAGATGCTGCCCTGCAGATTCTTCAACTTGCGGAAATCGCCCGTAAGGGGGGCGTTCTGTCACTTCAGGGCCATCTTGATAGCCTGCAAAGCGAAGAATACCTGTGGAAAGGGCTGTCACTGGTCGTTGACGGCACACCCGCCGAAGAAGTCGAAGCGATCATGCGCAAAGACATGAACGCCACCATCGGCCGCCACCAGAAGGGCGCGAACATCATGCGCAAGGCTGGCGACGTTGCACCGGCAATGGGGTTGATCGGCACGCTGATCGGTCTGGTGCAGATGCTTGGCAACCTTGATGATCCGTCATCCATTGGTCCGTCAATGGCTGTTGCACTTTTGACCACTTTCTACGGCGCGGTTCTGGCCAACATGGTGTTCATGCCGCTTGCCGGTAAACTTGAGCGCAACTCGAATGATGAAGAACTGTTGAATTCGGTTTATATGGTTGGCGCTGTCTCCATCGGGCGGCAGGAAAACCCCCGCCGTCTGGAAATGCTGATCAACTCGATCCTGCCGCCGTCAAAACGCGTCAGCTACTTCGATTGATCATAAACGTGAATGCAAGCAATGCCCCTGACACGGCACCCATATGTTTAGTGTCAGGGTCACTTGGAACTGATCGGAAAGAGATGAGACGATGCAGGTACTGATCGTTGGTGGACTGGGCGGACAGATAGGCGCAGCCAGCAAGATCGCAATGGCGCGCGGCGCTTCGGTTCAACTGGCCGAAAGTGTAACAACTGCGCTTAACATCCTGCGTACCGGCAACCGGATTGATCTGGTGATGGCCGACATCACCCTTGATGTTGCTGCCCTGATTGACGCCATCAGTCAGGAACGCATCAATGTGCCTGTGGTTGCCTGCGGCATCGGCAACGATGTCAACGGTGCCGTAAATGCCATTAAGGCCGGTGCGCAGGAATTCATTCCCCTGCCACCTGAGGCAGACCTGATCGCCGCCATCTTTGAAGCCGTCACCGAAGAAAGCCACGCACTGATCCATCGTGATGCGCGCATGGCCGAAACCCTGCGTCTGGCATCTCAGGTTGCCAATAGTTCAGCATCTATCCTGATCACGGGCGAAAGCGGCACGGGTAAGGAAATCATTTCGCGTTACGTGCATCGCAAGTCCAACCGCGCTGACAAACCATTTGTGGCGGTAAACTGTGCGGCGATCCCCGACAACCTTCTCGAATCCGAGCTGTTCGGTCATGAAAAAGGTGCCTTCACCGGCGCGCAGGCACGACGGATCGGCAAGTTCGAAGAAGCCAATAACGGTACGCTTTTGCTTGATGAAATCAGCGAAATGGACGTGCGCCTGCAGGCGAAGCTTCTGCGTGCCATTCAGGAAAAGGAAATCGACCGGCTTGGCGGCAAAAGCCCGGTCAAGGTTGATGTTCGCATCCTTGCGACGTCCAACCGCAATCTAGAGGCCGAAGTCAACGCAGGGAACTTCCGCGAGGATTTGTATTTCCGCCTGAACGTGGTCAATCTCGACATTCCGTCGTTGCGCGAACGCCCCGATGACATCCCGGTTCTGGCTGAATTCTTTGTCAAAAAATACTCCGAAGCCAATGATGTTCCAATCCGTCCGATCAGCCCGCTTGCGATCCAGCGGTTGCTGTCGCATCACTGGCGGGGCAATGTGCGCGAACTTGAAAACACCATGCATCGCGCAGTCCTGATTGCCGGCCCCGATGAAATTGGCCCCGAGGCCATCATGCTTTCAGGGGCCGGAAGCAGCGAACCATCGCAACGCCCGGCCCCTGCAGCCGAAGCCCCTGCACCAAGCGCACCGGCACGGGCAAGTTCGGCCTATGCCAACGCAAATGCCGCGTATGGTGCGGCGGCCTATCAGCCAGGCACACCACCACCCCAAACATCTGCCCCGATACCGGCCGCACCGGCAGATGACGCACTGTCTGAGGATCACGGGTCCGCTGACGAAGGCACAAAAACTGCAGATTCGGTTACCTCGGCCCTGGTCGGGCGTACCGTTGCCGCTGTCGAGCGTGATCTGATCATTGATACATTGAAGCATTGCTTTGGCAACCGGACCCATGCGGCCAATATTCTGGGCATTTCCATCCGTACCCTGCGTAATAAATTGCGCCAATACAGCGATGATGGACTTGCCGTACCCGCCCCTGGCGATGGTCACGACTGAACATGACATCTGCGTACATATGCCCCATATTCAAGATTGGGACCCACACAGCAGACAACGCGCAAGCAACAGGATAACAAGCAAACACCATGGCCGAAGGTCAAGATCTCACACCGACTGAATCTGGCGGCTCCAAAGGCCCCGATGGCGGTGCGCCCGGGGGTATAAACCTCGGCGGCCTGCAGGCGCGTATCGCATCTGCCATGAAACGTGGCGATATTGCCATGGCGCTTGGCTTCATCATGATCCTTGTGGTCATGATGTTCCCGATGCCGCCGTGGCTCATGGATTTCATGCTTGCGCTTTCGATCAGTTTTTCCGTGCTGATCCTGATGACATCCCTGTTCATTCAAAAACCGCTGGAATTCAACTCTTTCCCGACGATCCTGCTGGTGGCAACCTCGCTCAGGCTTGCACTTAACATTGCGACAACCCGCCTTATTCTGGGTCACGGCCACGAAGGCACCCATGCGGCAGGTGCAGTGATCGAGGCGTTTGGCAGTTTCCTGATCTCGGGCAACTTCGTAATCGGGATTATTGTCTTTGCCATTCTGGTGATCATTAACTTCGTCGTGATCACCAAGGGTTCCGGGCGTATCGCCGAGGTCGCTGCACGTTTCACCCTTGATGCCATGCCCGGCAAACAGATGGCAATTGACGCCGACCTGTCATCAGGTCTGATCAACGAGGAACAGGCAAAAGCCCGCCGTAAGGAACTTGAAGACGAAAGTTCGTTCTTCGGGTCGATGGATGGTGCGTCGAAGTTTGTTCGTGGTGATGCGGTCGCCGGGATTCTGATTACATTTATCAACGTTGTTGGTGGCATCATCATTGGCACGGCCCAGATGGGGCTGTCCCTTGGCGAAGCAACCGAGATGTACACCATTCTGACGGTTGGCGATGGTCTGGTGTCGCAGATTCCGGCCCTGATCGTCTCGACTGCGGCTGGTCTTCTGGTCACCAAGGGTGGCCTTGATGGCGCAACCGAGAAGGCCGTTTTCGGTCAGGTCAGTAATTACCCCGCAGCCCTTGGCGTTGCCGCCGCCCTGATGGCGGGCATGTCGCTTCTGCCGGGTATCCCGATGGTCTGGTTCCTCGGGCTGGCGATCGGGTTGGGCTATCTTGCCTACTATATGGGCAAGCGCCAGAAAGACGCCGTTGCCGAAGAACAGATGAAAGAAACCCAGGCCGCAGCCGATGCCGCAGCCCCACCGCCAGAAGAACCCATCGCCAATGCCTTGCGTATGGATTATGTCCGGCTTGAACTGGGCTACGGGTTGCTCTCGCTGATCAGTACCGAACGTGGTCAGAAACTGACCGACCAGATCAAGGCACTGCGCCGTCAGCTTGCCGGTGACATGGGCTTTGTCATGCCATCGGTTCGTATTCAGGACAATATGCAACTGCCTGCCAATACTTATGTCCTGCGCGTCAAGGAGATCGAGGCTGGCCGTGGTGACCTGCGCCCGAACATGTTGCTGGTCATGGATCCACGCGGCGAGGAAATCACCCTGTCGGGCGAAAAAACTATGGAGCCGACCTTCAACCTGCCTGCCATGTGGATCGAACAGGGCATGAAGGAAGAAGCCATGTTCCGCGGTTATACCGTGGTTGATCCGCAAACCGTGATCACGACCCATATCACCGAAGTGATCAAGGATCACATGCCCGAGCTGCTGTCGTATGCGGAAACGCAAAAACTGCTTGATGAGCTTGATGAAGACCAGAAAAAACTGGTCGAAGACATCGTACCGGGTCAGGTATCGGTGGGCGGTGTTCAGCGCGTGCTTCAGAACCTTTTGACCGAGCGCGTCTCGATCCGCGATCTGCCGACCATTCTTGAAGGTGTTGCGGAATCCACCGCCTTTACTCGCAACCCGACGTTTATGACCGAACATGTACGGTCCCGCCTTGCGCGGCAGTTGTCGGATGTGAACACCAATCAGGATGGCGTCATCCCGCTGGTGACCATGTCGCCGCAATGGGAACAGGTCTTTGCTGAAAGTCTGGTTGGATCGGGCGAGGAAAAACAGCTTTCCATCCCGCCAAGCCAGTTGCAGGAATTCATCAACAAGGTTCGCACCACGTTTGAACGGCTGGGCATGATGGGGGAATCCCCGGTCCTTTTGACCAGCCCGGGCATCCGTCCATATGTGCGTTCAATCGTCGAGCGTTTCCGCCCCACCACGGTGGTGATGTCGCAAAACGAAATTCATCCCAAAGCGCAGCTAAAAACGCTGGGGCAGGTTTGATGGGGAACATCATCGTAACCGCCCTGTTTGCGGATACACTCATGTGGGGGGAACCACATGCGGCTTAAGACCTTTACCGCCCCTACGATGACCGAGGCGATGGCGCTTGTAAAAGAGCACATGGGCACCGACGCCATCATCGTATCGACCCAGGATATACCCGGCAGCGGTGTGCGCCTGACGGCGGCTCTTGATCACGATCCCGACATTGAAGAGGACGGCGGCCCGGCCCCGGCCCTGCAGGAACAGCTTGATGCAGTAGAAGCCGCCCTGACACGGCATAATTTGCCCGAACGGCTGCGCATTCGTCTTTGTGACCTGATGGCACGCGAAACCGCCGCCGCATCCGAACAACAATTGCTGGCTGGTGCACTTGACGAGATTTTTGATTTTGCACCGCTGCCCGAAAAAAACACGCCGCGTGCCTTGGCCTTTGTTGGGCCACCGGGGTCGGGCAAGACACTGGCGGTGGCCAAAACCGCCGCACGTGCTGTAATGAAGAAACGCAAAGTTTCCGTACTTACAACCGATTACAAGCGCGCCGGTGGCATCGCACAGCTTGAAGCCTTTACCCGTATTTTAAAGATCGATTTGCATCAGGCCAAATCACCAGATGAACTCAAAGCACGCTTTGGTGAAATTCGTGATGCCGATGTCATGTTGATCGATACCGCAAGCTGCAATCCCTATCTTGAAACAGAGATTGGCACGCTTTGTGAATTCATCAGGGCAGTACCAAGTGAACCGGTACTGGTGAACCCTGCGGGAATTGATGCCGATGAGTCTGCTGATATTGCCAATGCCTTTGCCGATGGCGGCGCAACACGCGTGATGATTTCGCGGCTTGATGTTGCTGCCCGCCTTGGCGGTGCGCTATATGGTGCGGATTCAGGAAATCTTTCCCTTTGCAATGTCAGTATGACAGCCCAGGTTGCGGACGGCCTAACGGCTCTGAGTCCCCTCGCCTTGGCAAAACTCCTGATACCGTCCCATCGCGCTGAAACCGCGAAACCGAGCTTATCCGAGGTCGTGAAATGACTACCAAGTCTGATGCTGCACCCAAATCTGCCCCGCGCACCAGAGGCCGCAATGTTCTTGCCGTCGCATCTGGGAAAGGCGGCGTGGGCAAGACCTGGTTTTCTATTACCCTGACCCATGCGCTGGTTCTGGAAGGTCACAAGACCCTTTTGTTTGACGGTGACCTTGGGCTGGCCAACATCGACATTCAGCTTGGCCTGATGCCGAAATATGACCTTGGCGGCGTCATTTCCGGGCGAATCAGCCTGAAAGACGCGGTGACCCATTTCCCTGATGGCGATTTTGACATCATCGCCGGTCGCAGCGGATCGGGCAGCCTTGCCAATCTTCAGGCCACCCGACTTCAGGCCTTGTCAGACGATTTGATCCAGACTGGCAAGGAATATGATAAGGTATTGATTGATCTTGGTGCGGGTGTTGATCAGGGCGTGCGTCAAATGACGGGCCTGGCGAACACGGTCATCGTGATTACCAACGGTGATCCAACCTCGCTGACCGATGCCTATGCCTTTATCAAAGTGACCCACATGGCGCGCCCGAAAACCGATATCCGGGTTGTGGTAAATATGGCCAAGGACAAAAAAGAAGGTCAGGCGATCTATAACAAGCTGCTCAAGGCCTGTGAGGGGTTCTTGAAAATATCGCCGCCGTTGCTTGGCGTTATTCGTGCGGATGCACGTGTATCGGAATGCATTCGTAATCAGACACCACTTTTGACCCGTCATCCGAACTGCGATGCCGCCCAAGATATAGAGGCGATCGCCCAAAACCTTCTCGAGGAATAGGTTTGCCATGACGCTCCCGCCACAAGCCATATCGCCCAGCCCTTCTGCTGGCGGAAATGCTTCGGCGGGAGGCACAGCCGGACAGGCTAGTCAGGGTTCTGTTCCTGCACAGGTAAACGCCACTGTCACAACCGCGACCTCCCAACAGGTTGCCAGCGCCTTGGCAAAACTGCCTGTCGAAACGCTTCTGCAGGCATCGGTTCAATCCCAATCGGGCAATCAGCTTACACTTGCCACTGCACTCGGGTCGGTCACGGTAAAGGTGCCCACACCGCTTCCGGGCAATCTGGGTGACCTGATCTGGGCCCGTATTCCAACGACCAATGCCGCGGGCACCCAAACAGGGACAGGCGGCGCAGACGACATGCGTCTGCAATTGCTGCCCCAAACCCTGACCCCCGCCGGGTCGGGTGCTGCCGGTAGCCTCACAGCAGGCGGCATCACCGCAAGCAGCTTGACACCCGGGCAGACTTTTAGCGCGGTGACAACATCGATCCTCAATATGCCAAATGGCACCCAATTGCCCGCAGGCAGTCAGACACAGGTGATTTTCCTTGGTCAAGGCACCGTAACGCCTCAACAGGCCGCAAACGTTATGGCAGCGGGCCCAACTGGCGCCCCAACTGCGGCTGGTGCTGGTGCTGGCATGGCGTCAACCGTTGTCGCGCAAAGCTCATCTGCGGCGCTGCCAAGCGGCACCTTGATGCTTACCGGGACTGTTTTGCCTGCCGATAGTCCCGAAGCCCGCATGCTGCCACAAGGATTTACAGCCCTTCGCACCAATGCAGGGATCGTCGGAATCAAACTTCCGGTTCCGGCACCAACAGGTGCGACCCTGTCATTTAGCGTCGATCCATCCGGGACTGCCAAGGTCGGGACCACTCCCCAGATGACCGAAGCGCAATTGGTCGCACGTGGGCAAACTGCAGCCCTGACCCACGACTGGGACAGTTTGCAAAAGGCGGTCAGTGCCCTGCAACAGCATGATCCGGGGGCTGCACTCAGCCTGCTTAACAATATCCCGCAGGCTGGTCCCAAATTGACCACCACCATGATGTTCTTCTTTGCTGCCATCAATGGATCGGGCGGCAATTTGCGTGGCTGGTTGGGGGATCGTGCCGCCAACAGTCTGGCTGCACTTAAAGACATTGACGGCGGCGGGCTTAAGCGACTTGAAGGCGATTTTGGCCAATTGCGGGCGATGGCAACCGAAGAACGCCCAGATGGTTGGCGTGTGATGGCAATGCCATTTAACATGGGCGACAAAATCGAACAGCTTCAATTGGGGTGGCGTCATGGCGACCGCGACAATGATCCGGACAAACCCGATGATCAGGGAACACGTTTCCTGCTTGATTTGTCCTTCAGTGTGGTCGGTCACACGCAACTTGATGGATTGGTCAAAGGCGAAGACAGCAAGTTTGACCTGATTGTTCGCACGGAAAACCCGCTGCAAGCGCACAACCGCGATGACATTCGCAGCATCTTCCGCGAGGCCCTGCAAATTGCCGGTTATACCGGCCATCTCGTGTTTCAGGACGGATCGCGTTTTGTCGAAATCGCCCCGATGGCAGACCCGGATGGGTCAAACCCCCATCACGGGATCGAAGCCTGATCGGTCTACGGGCATGAAATGAATACTTTTCCCGCCTACGCCATGCGCGTATCCTGAATGAGCGTAACAAATGAGAACGGTTGGAAGAATGCTTGAGATTTATCAACGTCGTAACCTGATCCTGACCGAGGCAAACCCCGGCCCGCAGATCGACTATGTCGTGACGTTGCAAAGTAATCTGACCGGCACAGAGGAAGTTTTTCCGGCCCGCATGACGCTACGCTATGTGCCGGACCGATTGATCCTCAAGACCAACAATCTTGCGGAATATTATGCCGAAATTTCAAATATCACGTTTGAAAACTTTGAAAGTGCGGCAGTGCTTCTGATGGATGATTTCAACAACGAACTTGTACCCCGCTGGATCAGCCTGCGCCTGGACAAACAGACCGCTGATAATGATCAGGTGTTCCATCACGAAACCGCGCTTGAAGACCGTCAGCCCAAATGGGGCAACCCCCGCCTTCTGGATCGGCTGGAACGCTACTGACGGTGCAAAAACGCTATTGCCACCTTAGCGAAACGGGTTGCCGTGTACCCATTGCGTCAGTGAATAACGCAACCCCGCCGTGGTTGGTGCAACCCGATGCAAGACAAAGCTTGGAAAGAAAATCGCCGTCCCCCGTTCCATCGGCGCGTCGATGAAATTCCCGGCTGGATTAAGCTGCAAAAGCCCGCCTTCATACTGATCCGGGGCAGATAGCTGGATCACCATGGTCAGTTTGCGACGGCGCGCCACATCGGATGCACCGATGTCGCTGTGCCAGTCATAATGACCGCGAAGATCCCCGGCATAGCAGGCAATCTGGGCGTCCTCGGCAAACTCGGCCAAAGAAAAATCAAATACATTGCGGTTCACATCCGCCACAAGATCAATGATCCGGCGCGATACGGCCGGTTCCTGTTCTTCGTTAAACCATGTGATCTTGGAGCGACGGATATGCGTCGCCGTTTGCCCCTGCACAAGGCCGCCTTCATCCATCTCGTGGGTGAAACCAGCGATCAGGCGATCACAGGTCGCGGTGTCAAGCGCACCCGGTACAATTGCAAACATTTCTTCTGGAAACATGCAGGACATCCTCCATGCGGGGTGGACCCTTTGATTTAGTAGTGCATCAGGTCCAAGACAATTCTTTGCGGAAAGATGCTATAGGGCCAATTAATGCGAGGTTCCAGAAAATTCGCCACATGCCATCGTTACATTTCGGGCATTTGCTCAGTCAAGATGAATGATCCGGCCGGATGCAGCATCCCCGTCTTCGGGATCATGGGTCACCATCAAAGTCGGCAATTGGTTTTTACGGCACAGATCAAACACAAACGACCTGATCTGATCGCGCAGCCCGCTATCAAGCTTTGAAAACGGTTCATCAAGCAGCAATGCACAAGGTTCCGAAAGCAATACGCGCATCAATGCAACACGCGCCCGCTGACCGCCTGACAAGGTTGCCGGGTCACGATCATAAAACCCGTCCATACCGGCACTCCTGAGCGCCTCGTCTACCCGTGCCCGGCGGTTTGCCCGCCCCCTGACACTTGATGGCAGGGCAAAGGCCAGATTTCCGCCAACCGACAAATGGGGAAACAGCAGATCATCCTGAAACAAAATTCCGACATGCCGGTCTTGTGGGGCCATCCCGTCAAGCGGACTGCCATCCAGCATCACCTGTCCGCTCACGTCAAACACATCGGGCAGCGTTCCACAGATATGCCCAAGCAGGCTTGATTTTCCCGAACCGCTTGGCCCCATCAGGGTCACGATTTCGCCCGGCGCAATGGTCAAATCCACCGACACCAGTTCCACACCCCGAAGGCAAATGCGCACGTCGCGCAATTCCAGACCCTTTTTGATACCTTCAGGCATCCATCATTCCTTGTGTTGTGCCATCATGCCCCGTCGATGACGGAACAGAAACGCCGGTATCAACAATGCGCAGGCAAACCCGGCAAACGGCAGAACCATCTGCAAAAGCCCGTAAATGCCAATCATGCGTCGATCCCCACCCGATGCCAAGGCCACCGCCTCGGTCGTGACAGTGGCAAATCGACCTGCCCCGATCAAAAGGGTTGGCAGGTACTGCCCCACAGTCACTGCAAGCCCCACGGCGGCGGCGGTCAGAACCGCACGGGTCAAAAGCGGCAGGCGCACCTGCCAAAACACCCGTGCAGGCGATGCGCCAAGACACAGGGCCGTTTGCCCATAACGCGGATCAAGTGCGTGAAACGGATCTGACAGCGACAAAAACACATAAGGTGCAACAAACACCAGATGGCCGAGCACGACCGACATCAATGTCCGTTCCAAGCCGATCAGGGTAAAGAACACCTGCAGACCGAACATAAAGCTGATCTGGGGCACCAAAAGCGGCAGATAAATCAAAAGCATCGCCCGGCGTCCTGCTGACTTGCCTGTGCGCACCTCGTTTTCAAGGCACGCCAGAACCAATACGACCGCGATCAATACTGCCGGAATCCCAATGCAAAGCGTGGTTGCCAAGCTGCTGCCAATCGTATCAAGCTCACGCGCCCAAAGTCGCAGACTGAAACCACGCGGCAACAGGTCGGGAAAGGCCCAAAATCCGGCAATGCTCCAGACCAGCAAAACCACAAGACCCAGCACCACCGTCCCGGCTGCCACCAACGCCAAAACAGCGCCAAGGCCCCGCGCACCTTTATCGCGTTTAAAACGGCGTCCATCCTCGGCCCAATGGCGGCCAAGGATCGCAATTATCTTTTCCCCGGCAAACCATACAGCCATTGCAACAAGAACGATGACAAGTTGCAAGACAGCAGCACTTGACGCCATGAAACGCAATGCAAGATCAGGATCAGACAACCACCCCAATATGCGTACTGCAAGCGGGGCCGGTGTCGTTGGTGCCAGAATGATTGCAACATCAACAACCGATGTCGAATAGGCCAAAACCGCCAAAATGGGCAATCGGATTTGCGGGTAGATGCGTGGTAACGTTGCCTTGAACCAACCGGCAACCCGACCATAACCAAGGGTCGCGGTTACCTGTGTGGTGCGTTCGGTATCTGCCTGCGGGAGGGCTGCCAACGTCATCAGAAACAGAAACGGAATTTCCTTGGCAACAAGCCCGGCAATCATCGCCAATCCCCAAGGATCATGAATGATCGCGATATCAGGTGGGCGGTCCCATCCGGCCACTTGCGCAACCACACGGGTCATCCAGCCCGATGGCGCAATCAGAAATGCCAAACCAAAGGCCGCTGTTGCATGTGGCACAGACAAAATCGGTGACAAAATCCGTTGCATCGCATGGAAAATGCGGGTGCCCTGCCATGCGGCACAAAACAACATGACCGTCGCAACCGAAACCACAGTTGCCGCCAGCCCGTTGATAAATGAAAGCCGGATCGAACTGCCAAGCCCCGGCTGCGCAAACAAAGCGGCCAATGGATCAAGACTGGGACTGTTTCCGCCAAGGGCTGGTAAAATGCCAAATGCAGGCAGCAACGTGCCAATCAGCCCGGCGGAAACCGGGCCAATCATCAGCACAATGGTCAGGATCGGGATAAACCGCAGCATGCAGGGTTACTGCACAACGCCGTAACGCTTCTGCCATTCGGTTTCGACCAGCGACATCCAGCTTGGATGCGGTTCTGGCAGAACCGTGCCGCGTTCAGCAGGCGAAAGCGATGCGATACCAAGATCAAGATTGGCAAAGGCATCCTGCATGTCCGTTGGCAGCTTATCCATTGCAAGTACCGTATCAGCCCCCCAATATTGCGGGTCCTGCTTGCGCAGTTGGGCTTCGGGCGACATCAGGAAATCGGCCAAAACAACCGCACCGGCCTTGGCAGATGCGTTATAGGGAATGGCAACAAAGTTGGTATTGCCCAAGGTGCCATTGTCAAACACATAGGACCGCACGGTATCGGGAAGCTCAAACGCCTCGATTGCCGATGACACCTCGCCGGAACTAAACGAAAAGGCGATATCGACCTCGTTATCAGCCAAAAGCGTGCGCATCGATGCCCCGTTTTGCGGATAGGCCTGACCATCGCGCCACAAAAGTGGCTGCAAATCTTCAAGATATCCCCAAAGCGGTTCGAGGGTTTCTGTTGCATCGGCCGCATTTGCGGGCTTTTGCAGAACGCTTGGGTCTTCGACCACTTCGCTCAAAATCTGTTTAAGGAAGGTAGACCCCATATAATTTGGTGGCTGCGGATAGGCAAAACGCCCCGGGTGTTTTACCAGCCATTCCAAAAGTTCCTGTGCCGATTTTGGCACTGTATCAAGCTTTGCCGTATCATAATAAAAACTGACCTGTGCCATGCCCCATGGGGCTTCAAACCCATCGGTCGGAACAGTAAAATCGTTCACCACGGTTGGTTTGTTTTCGACATCGACATAAGCAAAATTCGGGGTTTGCTCCGCCCACGGACCAAACAACAGGTCATTGCGCTTCATCGCGGCAAAGTTTTCGCCGTTAATCCAGATCATATCGACCGCGCCGCCGTCATCAATGCCGGCTGTCTTTTCCGACAGTACCTTCGTCACGGCATCGGCAGTATCGGTCAGTTTGACCTGCACAACTTCAACGCCATACCGTTCAAGAACCTGATCCCCGGCCCATGCAATATAATCATTGATCCGCGGCTCTCCGCCCCAGGCATGCCAATAAACGGTTTGGCCACGCGCCTGATCAAGAACCGATTGCCAGTTCCCGACATCTGGTGCCGGGTCGGCCTGTGCCGGGACCGAAAGCGACGCGGCTGCAACCCCCGTTGCCAATGCCAAAGCTGAAACAAAACCGCGCATTTTCGAACCCATTCCGGACAATCCTTATCTAGCTGTTTGATTTTATTATTGTCATTTTTCCGCCTGTAGCAGGATAAAATCAATTCACGCTTGCGTTAGACCGTCACTGATCACACCTTACCTGCGGTCTGTCTATTATCAATTCGGCCGCAACTGGGGCTTTGATCATGTTTGAATGGATGAGCGATCCGAATATGTGGATGGGTCTTGCGACCCTGACGGCGCTTGAAATTGTATTGGGTATCGACAACATCGTCTTTTTGTCAGTGATTGTTTCCAAACTCCCGCAAAACCAGCAGAACGCTGCGCGCCGGATTGGCCTGCTTGCCGCGATGGGCATGCGTCTGATTCTTTTGGCCGGGATCGCATGGGTCATGCAACTCACAGCGCCGTTATTTGCTGCCTTTGGTCAGGAAATCAGCGGTCGCGATCTGATCCTGATTGTTGGCGGACTGTTTTTGATCGCCAAGGCCTCCAAGGAAATCCATCACACAATTGATGAACCCGAAGAACACGGCCCCGGCAAAATCATGTCGAGTTTTGCCATGACCATCGCGCAGATCATGGTGCTGGATATGATCTTCTCGCTTGATAGCGTGATTACAGCCGTTGGCCTGGTTGATCACATCTCCATCATGGTGATTGCGGTCGTTTTGTCCGTTCTGGTGATGCTCGTTGCAGCCAAGACCATTGGGGAGTTTGTTGAAAAACACCCTTCTGTCAAAATGCTCGCACTGTCGTTTTTGATATTGGTCGGGTTTGTGCTGCTGCTTGACGGCGTCGAAATCCATGTGCCGAAGGGTTACATCTATTTCGCGATGGCCTTTAGCCTGTCGGTCGAAACCCTCAACCTTCTGAACCGGAAACGTAAACTCAAAAATCGAGCAGAAGAAAATGCTGGATGAAGACTGTCGAGGCTGAAGGTAATGGGCCGGAGGGCTGGAGAACTGGAATGCTTGGGCTGATGTGATCAGACCAGCCCGTCATCCCGGGTGACGGATCGCATGCCGATCTCGTCCAGTTCGTCCTGTTCTTTCTTTTCTTCTTCGGCACGTTCGGCCTCAAGCCGGTTGCGTTCGGCGATTTCGGCGGTTTTGAGTTCCTTGAAGGCATCGGCGACTTCTTCGCGAAAGACGTCGATTTTTTCTTCTTGTTCGGCAATCATTTTGGTGATGGCTTCGCGTTCGGCAATCACCGCATTGGCAAACCCGCCATAGGCAAACCCAGCCAGTTCGGGATTTTCTGCAGCAACCTTTTGTTCGGCCAGCACGGCTTGTTCAAGCGCTTCTTTCTCGGCCTCAAGATTACCCAACACGCCAAGCATTTCGCCCAGTTCGCGTTGTTTTTCATCAAGCGCCCATTTGCGCATGCGCACCAGTGTTTTGAAATCCTTGGCCATAGGTTATCCCCTATGATCGGTAAACATGTTGTGGACACGCATGTCCACTTGCTGATGCCACCCGCATTATTCGGATGCCCCGTCATCTGCATCCTTGTTTTCCTGACGCAGGGCACGCTTGGCTTCGTTCAAATCACGCATATTGCTGCGCTTTGAACGGCTATTGACCTTCGGTCCGCGGTTAAGCTTTGGCCCGTCTGATGGCGGAGGGGCCGGACGTGCAGGTGGCATGTCGTTTGTCAGGTTTTCCGACATATTGTTTGCCGCAGTTGCCGCCTGTCCCTGCGCGCCGCCCTGCTGTTGTCGCGTTGCCGGTTGATCTTCCTGCGGCTGGGCCAACAGATCAAGTCTGCGGGCAAGTTCAAGATAACCTTCATTCAAGCGCGTGCATTCAGTCTTGCGTTGCTTAAGGAATTCTTCAATCAGCGGGAAGTAATGGATGGCTTCATCGACCTTGGGGTCTGTGCCCTTGCGATATGCCCCCAAGCGGATCAATTCTGCCATATCATCGTAAGTTGCCAGCAACTGCCGGGCACGGGCGACAATCTGGTTTTCTTCATCATTGTTGCAGCCGGGCATCGTACGCGAAACACTGCGCAGGATATTGATTGCCGGATAACGGCCCTGCTCTGCAATGGCGCGATCAAGGACAACATGCCCGTCAAGGATACCACGTACCGCATCGGAAATCGGTTCGTTATGATCATCCCCATCGACCAGAACCGTAAACAGCCCGGTAATGGACCCCTGGCCCGGCCCACCCGGCCCGGCACGCTCCAACAGGCGCGGCAATTCCGCAAACACGGTCGGTGTATACCCCTTGGACGCAGGTGGCTCGCCGACCGACAGGCTGATCTCGCGCTGGGCCATGGCAAAGCGCGTCACGGAATCCATCATGCACAACACATCGCGACCAACATCACGGAAATATTCCGACAGCGCCATCGTCATATAGGCCGCCTGGCGTCGCATCAGGGGTGGCTCATCCGAGGTTGCCACAACAACAACCGAACGGCGCAGACCTTCTTCGCCCAAATCATCTTCGATAAATTCACGCGCCTCTCGACCACGTTCACCGATCAAACCAACAACCGACACATCCGATGTGGTGTGGCGCGTCATCATCGACAACAAACTTGATTTACCGACACCCGACCCGGCAAAGATGCCCATACGTTGTCCACGACAACAGGTCAGAAACGTGTTCATTGCCCGTACGCCAAGATCAATCTTGCCAGCAACACGTTGTCTGGAATGGGCCGATGGCGGCATGTTGCGAATGGGATAGGGCTTGTTGCCCTCTGTCAGCGGGCCCTTGCCGTCAACCGGCTCACCAAACGCATTGACCACACGACCAAGCCAACTTTCATCGGGATAGACCTGTGGTTGGGTATCACCCAGTTCGACTTCGCAGCCAATACCAATGCCGTCAAGAATGCCAAACGGCATCAGCAGGGCGCGTTCATTGCGAAAACCGACGACCTCACAGATGATTGGTTTGCCATCCCGGCGCTTCACCTTACAGCGATCACCGATCGAAAGCGCGCCTTCCACCCCGCCAATTTCGACCAGCAACCCCAGAACAGCCGTCACCCGTCCGACCACGCGGTAATCGGGAATGCGACGAAGTTCTGCGATGATGTTGCGGCCAATCTGAAACACGTATCGGATCTTTTCAGCAAGATGTTGGAAATCAGGGTCACGCCCCGATTGGTCTAACCATAATTTTTTTTAGCACGGAAACTTCCCCCACCCTGCAGTTGAAAGGGGTGGCAAATTGCACCGCGTCGTACCAAATATATTGGCATATCCGGTATTAAAAAGCCGTGTAGACGATAAAAAGCGAATTTTTTTGTTGTATGAGGCTTTTGCGATCAACGCCGCAAACCGTTGGGGAATCTCGTATTCCGCCCCCGAGTCGTTTCTTTTGACGAAAAAAAGTTAACAACTTGCGACTCGGCTTCTTGCCACGAGTCGCAAAGCAACGTATCGTTAACGGAATGGGGAAAAATTTCCTGAAATACGGCAAACGTTGGGGCGCTTGTCGATCAACCGGATCAACACGGACTTTTGCGGAACACGGTAACGGAGCAGAAACATGCGGGTGCTGCTTGTTGAGGATGACAACACCTATGCTGACAGCATTGAATTGATGCTGAAATCTGAAGGCATGGTGATTGACACTACCGACCTTGGGGAAGATGGTCTCGAGATCGGCAAGCTTTACGATTATGACATTATTCTACTGGACCTGATGCTGCCAGATATTGACGGGTATGAGGTCTTAAGACGTTTGCGCGATGCACGCGTCGAAACACCGGTCCTGATCCTGTCGGGTCTGACCGAAACCGAAGACAAGGTCAAAGGCCTTGGGTTCGGTGCCGATGATTACCTGACCAAGCCTTTCGAAAAAACCGAATTGCTGGCACGTGTGCAGGCGATCGTTCGCCGTTCACGCGGTCATGCCCAATCGATGATTTCGACCGGAAAACTCAACGTCAACCTTGATGCAAGGACCGTCGATGTCGATGGCAAACCGTTGCATCTGACCGGCAAGGAATATGGCATCCTTGAACTTCTGTCGCTGCGCAAAGGCACGACACTGACCAAGGAAATGTTCCTCAACCACCTTTATGGCGGTATGGACGAGCCGGAACTCAAGATTATTGACGTCTTTGTCTGCAAACTGCGCAAGAAAATCCAGTCTGCGACCAAGGGCGACAACTACATCCATACGGTTTGGGGCCGGGGCTATGTCCTGCGCGATCCCGATACCAACAGCGCTGCGGCCTGATACCTGAGTTTGCCTGCTCAAGCATGCTCAAGCATGCTTGAACGCTTCTCTACAGTGCCCGCTCAACAAAAAACGCCCCGGACTGCACCGGGGCGTTTTTTGTTTGTGAACTGCGTACTGTCAACCAGACCGAAAATTACTTCTTGTCTTCCGGCTTGCCAAAACGTGAACGGTCATAGGTTGATGACGGGCGTGTGGTTCCGCTTGAATTTCCAGTACTTCCGCTGCCTGTTCCAGGCCGTGGCGGTGTTGTCCCGCCCGCACCTGTGCCGGTTCCCGTCCCCAGCGGCCTGCGATATGTCGACCCTGTGGTCCCCGTGGTTCCGGTCGTACCGGATGAGGCCGGGCGTGTCGTAGATCCAGAAGTTCCGGTTGTCCCCGGACGCGTGGTCGAACCGGTGGTACCGGGGCGGGTCGTCCCGCCGGCTCCGATCGAACTTGCAGGCCTGCTGTATGAACTGCCACTTGCGCCGGTCGCCGGACGTGTTGTTGATGTAGCACCACCAGGCGGTCGCTGTGTCGTTGATGTCGGGGCAGCGGGGCGCGTCGTTGCACTTCCTGCCGTGCCAGCCGCCGGACGGGCGGCAGTTCCGGCCGCACCAGCGCCACCAACTTGCATATGTTTGGGTTTCGGGAAGGCCAACCCACCCGGCGTTGCAGCAGCGCCCGTCGCAGCCCCTGCCTGCGCTTTTTCAAGTGCAGCCAAGTCGATCTCAGGCACACCAGGTCGGCTGAGCTGATAGATGCCACGTTGCCGGGCAAGAGGTTTGAACTTATCGGAAATGCCCAGAACTGTCTCGGCACCACCAAGGAACAGGAACCCGTCATCAGGCATCAGGGCCGATATACGTGCCAAAACGTCGCTTTTGGTCGGCTGATCAAAATAAATCAGCACGTTGCGGCAATACACGATATCAAACTGTCCAAGCGGGCGGAAATCATCCAGCAGGTTGAATTCCTTGTATTGAACCTTGGATCGGATATCCGATGAAATCTGCCACTGGTCATCTTTTTTCTGGAAATATTTAACCAGAAGGCCAATCGGCAGGCCCCTTTGGACTTCGAACTGGGAATACAGACCCGCACGTGCCTTGGTCAGGATTTCGCGCGAAATATCGGTGCCGATGATTTCAATCCGCCATCCGGCCAACTGGGACTTGAACTCATCAAGGATCATCGCAAGCGAATAGGGTTCCTGCCCCGACGAAGCTGCAGCACACCAGATACGCAAATGTTTCTTTGAAGCACGGGACTTGATCATGTGCGGCAGAACCGCATGACGGAACTGATCAAACGGCTTGGTATCGCGGAAGAAGAAACTTTCATTGGTCGTCATGGCATCGACGACTTCTTCTACAAGCGCACGGTCGCCACCGCGTATCGTACCAATAAGGTCCGTCAGGTCCTTAAGTCCCCGCTTACGCGCAATCGGCATCAGCCGGCTTTCGAGCAGATAAGTCTTGTCCTGACTCAGCACGAGCCCCGACTTGGACTTAATCAGTCTGCTTATGAACTCGAAGTCTTCCGGCTTCATCATTGTGGGTTAACGACCCCCCGCAAATTTTTTGATATAGGCCGCGATTCCGCCGATTGGCAGAACAGCGGAACAGATACCGGCATGCGCTGCGGCACCAGGCATCCCCCATACAACACTGCTTTGCTCATCCTGTGCGACGACCATACCCCCCGCATTAACCACATCACGTCCACCAAGCATACCATCCTGTCCCATTCCGGTCAGTATCGCAGTCAGTATATTTCCGCCATAACTCGCGACGATACTGCGCAACATCGGATCAACGGACGGGCGGCAGAAGTTTTCTGGTGGGTTCTGGTTCAATTTCAGATGACGTCCACCACCGCGTCCCTCAACAACCATGTGGTAGTCGCCGGGCGCAAGGTAAACCTGTCCACCAACAATTGGCATATTGTTTTGCCCTTCCTGGCACTTTAACCCCGTCAAACGGGTGATATGTTCGGCCAGAATGGTCGTAAAGGTCGCAGGCATATGCTGGGTAATAAAAATCGGCTGGCGCACACCATTCAAACCGCGCAGCACCTCAAACAGGGCCTGCGGTCCACCGGTAGAACTGCCAATCGCAATTGCCTCTACGTTGATACGTTTTTCCGGCAGCAATGAAATCCCGCCTGAAGCTGACACACGTTTTGCCGGGGCCGGGGCACTTCCCGAACGCGCCTGCCGGGCTCGCTCAGTTTTCTGTGGTGCCGGGGCAGTCGGGCGTTTCGCTGGCGGCGCAGTACGCGCAGCTGGCGACGGGGCGGCAGAACGCGCTGGTGCCTTCTCGGCGGTCTTTGCCTGTCCCCCGGCGGCGACGGCCGCATCGCGGATCAAACGCCCCGGGTCACGCGAAGGCGCAGGTCCACCGGCAGATGGCGCATTACCTGACACTGCTTTCACCGTCATCCCATCAGTTTGCGACGATGCAGGTGGGGCAGATTGCGGTGTTTGTCCCGACGGCGTCGATGGCGCAGGTTGTGCTGGTTGCGGCATCGGGCGCATCTGCGGTTGACTGCGGTGCTGCTGCATCGGACGCGGGCGCAGCTCTGCGGTAAATCGTTTGCGCTGAATCCGGCCCTGTTTTTGAAGCTGCTGATGTTCAACCGACATCTCGGCACGGAAAGACGATCCTTTGTCCCCGTCTTCCCCATCAGAACCGTCATCGGTACTGGCACCGTCTGCACCTGCTTCAGGTGCGGCAGGTTTCGCAACCGGTTCGGGCGCATCAGGTGGCGCTGTCGCCTGTTCATGTGCGATTGCTGCTGCCTTATCGACCTCAAGCATCTTGCGACGCTGCTCGGCCCAGGCTTTTACCTTATCAAGCAGTTCCTCGCGGAAGCCTTCGCCAACATTCAGTTCTTTGGACGAACTTGGTTTGGGGATGTAATCAACCGCGCCAAGCGTCATCGCCTGAAAACTGATGTCGGCATTTCGCTTGGTAAGGGTGGACGCCATGATCACGCGGACTGTCGGATCGATTTCCAACAGTTTTGGCAAGGCCGTCAGCCCATCCATGACCGGCATTTCGATGTCGAGAACGACAACTTCAATGCCGCTGCCGCCTTCCATCACTGCCAGTGCTTCTTCGCCATTATTGACCGAACCGACGACATCGATTTCGGCGTCTTCGGTCATCATCCGTGTGACAAGTCCACGCACAATAGCGGAATCGTCAACGATCAGAACCTTGTAAGGCGAATGGTTGGGCGTTTCTTCCACGTAATAGCTTCCCCGCTTGATTGAGGAGATCTTTCCGAAAGGGTGTGCAGGCGCAAATGGCGCAGGCCGATCTAAATCAGGCCGACCTGCTCAAACTTCGCCTGGATGATCTCGCTATCGAACGGCTTCATGATGTATTCATTCGCGCCCGCGGTGATGGCTTCCTGAATGTGTTCAAGGTCGTTTTCAGTTGTACAGAACACAACAACAGGTTCGTCTCCCCCCGGAGAGGCCCGTAGTTCACGCAAGAATTCAATTCCGCTTTTCACTGGCATGTTCCAGTCCAGCAGAACTGCGTCTGGCATGGACTGAAGGCTTTTTTCCAAAGCCTCCTGACCGTCCACAGCCTCCACGACCGCAAACCCGATTTCTTCGAGGATGCGGCGTGCCACCATTCGGATGACTTTCGAATCATCGACGACGAGACAACTCTTCATCGACTTCCTTCTCGTTTAACTAGATCGTTAAGCCAAAATGGCAGGAACCGGGCACATTGCGCACCCGGCATAGAAATTCAGCTTACCCAGCTTGCTTGACTGACGACGTGAAATCAAGCAGGCGGGTAACATCAAGAATTACCAGAAGCTTTTTGTCGAGACGGAAGATGCCGTCCGAAAATTCACGCCAACGCGGGTCAAGAGTCGCCGGGTTTTGCTCGAATGCCTTTTTCGGAACACTCAGAACCTCACCCACCTGATCAACCATCAGGCTGTATAGCTCGCCGCCTTCATCGACAACAATGCTCATGCCCGGATCGTCATCTTCCCGGTCGCGAAGACCAAGACGTTTGCGAACGTCAATCGCGGTCACAATACGACCACGCAGGTTCAATGACCCGGCCACCTCTGGCGGGGACAACGGAATACGGGTGATGCGTTGCGGCCCCAGAACATCCTGTACGGTCAGAACCGGGATACCGAAAAGCTGCTTGCCAATATTCGCGGTCACGAAATCCTGGCTATCGCCACCAAGCTCAAGGGCACCGCCTTTTTCCTGGCTCGGAACGAGTGCGTTTTTATCGCTCATAAGACTTTCCCCCGATTACATGCTGCTCAGTGTCTGGACCAATGTCGAGACAAGCGCATCACGATCAAATTTGGCCACATAGTCGCTAAAGCCGACCTGACGGCCACGTTCGAAATCTTCTTCGCTGGTGTGCGAAGACAGAGCAATGATCGGAATTTCGCCCCACGCAGGGTCATCCTGCAGTGCTTCGGCAAATTCAAAGCCATTCATGCCCGGCATTTCGATATCACTGATGATCGCATCGAACAGATCGCCACGGTTTTTAAGCTCCATGGCCTGTTCTGCTGTTTCGACCGCCGTAACATTAAAGCCGGAAACCGACAGCATCGGCGTCAGAAGGTTGCGGAAGAACGGGCTGTCATCAATCAACAGAACACGTTTTTTCTCGCCACCGCTGTCTTCGTTACCGAACCAGTCGCTAAATGCCAGCTCAAGGTAATAACCGGCATCAATCAGGTCAGTCGCCTTGCCGTCAATCACGGCAGAACCAACAAGACCATCCTGATCGGCTGTCAGCTCGACATTCAGGACATCATCAACGATATCGACGATCTCGTCGACAACAAGCCCCATGGTCCGCTCACGATCCTGGAACACCAGGGTCGGCTGGCGGCCTTCGGCCTTCATCTGATAGCTGCCGTCAATGAAGACAAGCGGCATCAACCGGCCACGGTACTGAACCAGCGGACGTCCATTGGAATGCTCGATGTTCTCGACATCGATTTCCTCAAGACGGGCCACCAGTGCCAGCGGCACGGCGCGGACTTCGTTACCACCGGCGCGGAAGACCAGCATGGATGTGGTTTCACGATCCGATGCATCGGCCTTGGCCTTGCCTTCGACACCTTGCGAACCACCCACGGTGATTTCGCCGGTGCGCGTCGCAATGCCATTTGGATCAAGGATCATGATCACACTACCATCGCCAAGGATGGTGTTGCCCGAGAACAGCGACAGATCACGCAGGATCGGCGCAACCGGTTTGACCACGATTTCTTCCGTGTCAAATACACGGTCGACAATGATGCCGAACGAATAGGTCCCGACCTGGGCAACGACGATGAATGCTTCTTCATCCACCCCGTCGTCACTTTCTTCGGAAGTATCAAGACCAAGAATTTTCTTAAGCGTGACCAGCGGCAGCAAACGGTTACGCAGGCGCAAGACCGGCGTATCGTGAATGCGTTCAATGGAATGCTCGGAATTGTTTGATGCCCGGACAAGTTCCAGAACACTGATCTGCGGGATGGCAAAGCGTTCGCCGCCACTTTCCACGATCAGGGCCGAAACAATGGCCAGCGTCAGCGGGATCTTGATGATGAAGGTGGAACCACGGCCTTCGACCGATTTCAGTTCAACCGTACCACCAATCTTTTCGATGTTGGTTCGCACCACATCCATGCCCACGCCACGACCGGAAACCGAGGTCACCTTTTCTGCGGTCGAGAAGCCCGGCTTGAAGATGAACTGCTGGATTTGCTGGTCACCCATGCCTTCCAGTTCGCCTTCGGTGGTAAGCCCGTTGGCAATCGCCTTGGCCTTGATCCGCTCAAGGTTAAGGCCGCGACCATCATCTGAAATCTCGATGATGATGTGACCACCTTCGTGATAGGCGTTCAGCGTTACCGTACCGGTTTCGGGCTTGCCTGCTTCGCGACGGCCCGGAATATCTTCCAGACCATGGTCGGCAGAGTTTCGCACCATGTGGGTCAGCGGGTCCTTGATCAATTCAAGAACCTGACGGTCAAGCTCGGTATCGGCACCGATCATTTGCAGATCGATTTTCTTGTTCATCTCAAGGGCAAGGTCGCGAACAATACGCGGCAGCTTGGCCCATGCATTGCCGATCGGCTGCATACGGGTCTTCATCACCCCTTCCTGAAGGTCGGTGGTGATGTGCGACAGGCGCTGCAACGGCACGGTAAATTCACTATCGTCCTTGCCACGTACCATCTGCAGAAGCTGGTTACGGGTCAGGACAAGCTCGGAAACGAGCGTCATCAGATTTTCAAGCAGCTCGACATTCACACGAATGGTCTGTGCTGCGACCGAGCTTTCCTTGGTCTCGCCACGCGGTGCTTCGGCCTTGGCCTTGTCCGCGGCGGGCTTTGCCGGGGCGACTTCCTGTGACTTTGCCGCCGCAGGTGGCGGTGCCGCTGCTGCGGGTGCCTCGGGCTCTGGTTCCGGTGCGGGGGTTTCGTCAGGAACCTCAAAGTCCGGATCATATTCTGCGGCGTCAAATGCA
Source organism: Thalassospira australica (assembly GCF_000763295.1). Lineage (GTDB taxonomy): Bacteria > Pseudomonadota > Alphaproteobacteria > Rhodospirillales > Thalassospiraceae > Thalassospira > Thalassospira australica. Next base: position 35,343 of record NZ_JRJE01000029.1, read on the forward strand.
GCCTGCAGCTTTTCGTCATCCGTCATTTCGCGTTCTTCACCAGCTTCTTCTGCTGCTGGTGCGGCGGCTTCGGCCGCCGGTGCCGAACCACCCATGATGGTCCCGGTATCGGCAAAGTGGTTAAGACGACCGATCAAATCGGCATCATTCCCGTCCGGCTCGGCTTCGTTTTGCTCAAGCTCGCCTAGGAGGTACTTAATCGTATCAATCGATTCAAGAACCAGCGTCACGGCATCCGGTGTAACAACCAGTTCACCATCGCGTATTTTACCAAGCACGTTCTCGCCCGCATGCGCCACTGCTTCCAGTCGCGGCAGGCCAAGGAACCCGCAAGTTCCTTTAATGGTATGAACCAAGCGGAAAATATTGGACAAAATGTCCGGATCATTCGGGTTCTGTTCCAGCTTCACCAGCTCGACGTCAAGCGTCGAAAGGCTTTCCGAAGTCTCGGTCAGAAATTCACTTAAAAGATCGTCCATATACCCCCTCCAAACCTCCAACAATCAGTCGCTTGCTGGAAATGGAACTCCCATCAACACGCGCAAAGATAGAAACGTAAAGTACTTCGGTTACTTACGTAGAAGCTATCACACGCCATTACCAGACCTTGCAGTCAATTTTTTATCCATAGATCAATGCAATATTTCCGTCCTGTTGCAAGACAGAAAGCACCCCACCCCCACGATTCACCAGATTCCGCAAGAAAAATGCCTGAACATTGCGCGGATCGAGTGCATCTGCGGAAACTTCTTTTTCCAGAACGTTCAATATCTCCGGACGCAGGGCTGCACGTTTGCCCTCTCCGATAACACTTACTTTGCCGGAGTCGCGCAAAACAGAAATCGTTCCACCAAACGGCAAAGCCTCGCGCGCCAGCATGACCATGTTCAAGACCACCCTGCCATGCGATGGATCAATCGGAAAGTCGGGCCAATCCAATGTGACCTTGCCTTCGGCCGCATAAGTCTGGGCTGCGGCATCGCGCATGGCACCGGTATCGACACTGCTGCCCGCACGCCCAAACGCCAGACGGAACAATTGCAGGCGGCGCGCGGCTTCAAGGCCGCTTTTGCGCATCAGCGCCAACGCCTCGTCATCGGCAACACCATCTTCGCCCATCAATTCGGCCCCGGCGTTCACAGCCCCGACCGGACCAACAAGGTCATGGCAAATCCGTGAACTGATCAACTCAATCAGAGTCATTTCAAGGGCGGCGTCCTGAACCATAGTGCGGGCTCTCCAAGGTATATTCATTTCTTCATCGCAAAGTGCTGCCAAAACACAATGCCCGACCGGGACCGCCGCCTGAACAGACCAAACCGATGTGGTCACGTTCAAACCGGCCTGTTCCGGAAGCCATAGATTGCCCCTGATATATTAAGAGCTTATTTAGCAGACGCGAAAATCAGGCCTTTGCAGCCCGGCAAATTTTGCCGCCCCCTTATTTGACCGACGTAAAGCAATGCCTGCCCAGCGACAAATTGTGCTATTGGCCCAAACCGCCTATATATGGGGGAGCATCACAAAAGACAGAGCACCAAATGGATTTCTTGCTGACGCCAGGCGCCATCGTTCGTCACCCCGGCCAACCCGATTGGGGACTTGGCCGCATTCAGGCCGTTGATGGCGACAGGATTGCCGTTAATTTCGAAGAAGCCGGCCGGCAAATCATCCGCCCAAGATACGTGGCGCTTGAAATCGTCGAAGCCGCAGCGGGTTACGAATAAGAACAACCGCGTTGACCGGGGCCAAAGGCCGCTGCGCTTGGCACACGAATTGCTCAATTCGAATTGTTAATGAATTCAACCTATAAAATGGTTCCTATCAGACATTAGGTAGATGAGCCTGACACGAGCGCAACAGTCTTAAGAAGGTCTGGAAACCCCATGATTGCAGCCAACAAACCACCACGTGACAGCTTCAAGCAACGCCATCATGTTGCTGCCTTCACAGTGCTGGAAAATTTTGCCCAAGGGCTTATCCACATTGCCCGCGAATATGGCGGTGCTGTCAGCGAAGAACAAATTCTCAAAGCCATGAATGCCCTGCGCGACAAGGAAGAGCTGTTTGACGCCTCATGGGGTGTGCTTGAAGCCGATCTTGAAACGATCAAGGCCCGTGAACATGCTGTTGTGCGCCATGATCCGTTTGGCCGCCTGCTGGTGTCGCGCTTTGACCACCTTCTGGAAGGCAACGAGGCAGGCGATATCGAACATGGCGCCATGCCCCGCGCGATCCTGCAACCTTTCTTCAAGGTCATTCGCATGATGGTCGGCATGGATATGCTGCAGGAAATCGACCGCGAAATTCACGAAATCATTGATGCCCACGCCGACGATGACGACGAACTGCGTGATCCGGCGGAATATTGGGATCATCTTGCCAAGGAACCGGCGGTTAAATCGCGCATCAATCTTGTGTTTGCGCGTATGGCCCTGCATTTCAGCAATTATGAACACCGCAAAAAATGGCTGATCCAGCTGGTTAATGACAATATGACCGTGGGCGACGAGCCGTGGGAATTTACTGAAACCCATTGTATCCGACTGCTTGATGCGCTGTTCCGTGATGTGCGCAAAACCCTTGCGGTGCCGGAACACTCCGCCGAACTGGTTGCAAAAATGGGCAGCGAAGATGTTACCGCACTGCGCGACGTCATCAAATGCATCGATGCCGATATGGCCAAACTGTCGGCATAAGCCAATCAACAGCCCCTGGCCCCGACGGTTACCCGCAAACACGCGATGAACAAAGCCGCCCTGCCAATGTTGGGGCGGCTTTGATTTTGCCCACCTGACGCAAAGGTGAGGACACGCGATCTAAACAGGCTGGTCAAAGCCCCGCCTGCTGTGCGACAGTTTCCCATAAACGTTTTACAATGCGCCCCTAAAACACAGCAGATAAACGCCGCCATGACCAAACCACTGATCGACAAATATGGCAGACATGTCTCCTACCTGCGCGTATCGGTAACCGATCGCTGCGATTTCCGCTGCACCTATTGCATGGCGGAAAACATGACGTTTTTGCCCAAGTCCGAAGTTCTTTCGCTCGAAGAACTCGATCAGCTTTGCACGGCCTTTATCACACGTGGGGTTCGCAAATTGCGCCTGACCGGGGGCGAACCGCTGGTACGGCGCGGCATAATGGATCTGATTTCCGATCTGTCGCGCCATCTTAAAACCGGCGCGCTGGACGAGTTGACCATGACCACCAACGGCAGTCAGCTTGCCACCTATGCCGATGATCTGGCCCGCCTTGGCGTCAAACGGCTTAACATCTCGCTTGATAGTCTCGATTCCCAGAAATTCACCGAAATCACCCGCCGTGGCCGCCTTGAACAGGTGCTGGCCGGGCTTGAGGCCGCCAAACAGGCCGGTATTTCGATCAAGATCAACACTGTGGCGCTGCGCAATTTCAACGAAGACGAAATGTCACGCCTTGTTGCCTGGTGCGGCAAGGAAGGCTTTGACCTTTGCCTGATTGAAACCATGCCGCTTGGCGATATTGATGGCGACCGCACCGATCAGTACCTGCCGCTGACCGCGGTGCGTGAACGTCTGGAACAGGAATACACCCTGATCCCGTCGGAATATGTCACCCCCGGCCCGGCCCGCTATACCACGGTGGCCGAAACCGGCGGACGGCTTGGCTTCATCACGCCACTGACCCATAATTTCTGCGAAGGGTGCAACCGCGTACGCGTGACCTGTACCGGCACCCTTTACATGTGCCTTGGGCAAGAAGACCACGTCGACCTGCGTGCGGCACTCCGCACCGGCGACCCACGCGCGCTTGATCAGATGCTTGATGATGCCATGGACCTCAAACCCAAAGGCCATGATTTCGTGATTGACCGCAAAGGCCAGAAACCGGCCGTTGGTCGGCATATGAGTATGACCGGGGGCTAAACAGTTTCGGCAAGGTCTGCCAAAATAACCACGATATCTTCCCTCATTGCACTGATCAGGTGTGACGCACAATTTGTGCAATCACTGCTGCCAAATCCGGGCACTGGAACCGGCATGTTTTGCTCTTGCAATCTGCCGCGCAGATTACACTCATTCCCACCCGGCACCACCAGCACCGAAGCAACCCGCCCGGCCCCGTTTGAGGTCAGTTCATCGACATGCCAGTGGGGTTTCTTCGTCACCTTGCAATGGCGTTTGACACGGGCCGCAATGCCGCCGGGGCCATTGGCCGAGCCGCAATAAACATAGGTTCCTTTGGGCAGGGTCGTTCCGGCGAAGCGTTTGTTTTGCAGCGTCAGGTCAGCGCCAAGTTCGATCACCAGAACGTAGGCTCCGGCAACTTTGGGAAGCTGCCGGAGGGTTTCTTCATTTATGGTATCAATTAAGAGGCTCACGCGTCCGGCGGATCACGCAGCAGCAGATCAATCGAAAGCCCCGGTGCGGCCATGCCGTTGGTCAGCACGGGTTCACACTGTTCGTTGATCCGCGCCCCGATCCGTTGCCGATACCCGGTGAACAATTTTGATTTGACCACATCGACGGGCTCATCAAGATGTACCTCAACCCGGAAGACACCCGGTGTCGCAGTGGTGGTGACACTTCGGATCAAACCGGTGACAGCATGCCCAAGATAGGATCCGGCAAAACGTTTGCCGATGCTAAGGTCTGACACATTGGTCGGGATATTGCGCCTGGCCATGGCGATGGCCGTGTTCCAGTCGCGATAACCGTGGCTTTGCGCCAGCAATTCAAGCGATCCGGCATGTGAAACCGACACATCACGCGCAGCCAGGGCTTTGCGCAGGCGTTTTGCCTGTGTCTTGAACTGTTCGGTAGCATCCGCATCGATATCGGTGCGGCTGATATTTAAAGTATTTGAAGTCATGATCGTCTCCACGCAGGAGGCCGGGTGTCCGCATTGCCGGGCCGTATCCTGATCGGGAAACGGGTCCGATTATTTGTATTTGCAACACTTTACCAAAGGCATTGACCTTGCGGACGGCAGGTGTGCGCAACCAAGCATTGGTAACTAGAGCAATATCACGCCCGTGACAAGCCTTAGAGCATGATCAACAAATGTCGCAAACCGGCCAGCGCGCAGAAATTGACAGCCCCCGTGACAACAACATATACCAGACAAAAGATGTTTTATCGGGGCCGCATATACGGCCTGCGATCAATGATAAGGGATAAACGCCATGGCCATGGAAGCCTATGAAATCGAAAGCATGATCAAGGAAGCCCTGCCCGATGCACAGGTCCGCATCGAGGATTTGCGCGGCGATGGCGATCATTATGCAGCAATTGTCGTATCCGAAGCATTTCGCGGCAAAACCCGCGTGATGCAGCACCAGATGGTCTATTCTGCGCTCAAAGGCAAAATGGGCGGTGAATTGCACGCGCTTGCGCTGCAGACCTCTGCCCCGGACTGACGTCAGGACGACGTCCCGCAAGATTTAGGCAGCGCATACCGCCACCAACATCATGCCCTGCCGAGATTTCCACGGGCGCCGGAGAATATTCGGCGCCCGTCGTCTTTGAGACACCCCCCAAAATACCTGAATCGGTCCGATGACGTAGCGGCCGGTCACTGCCCCATTAACTGACCACGGCTTAAAAGTTATGTCACAACAAGAAAAACCGGCACTACTTGGCCCAGGCCCCCTTGCCGGGCTTGGCGCCTTTATCTGCTGGGGCTTTTTTGGCCTGTATTTCAAACAGGTCGCCTATGCCACCCCGCTTGAAATTCTGTCGCACCGGATCGTCTGGTCGGCCATATTGACGCTGATACTGGTGTTCATGCTGGGACGGCGCAAAAAGCTTTGGGAACTGATTTCATCTGCGCGCACGATTGGCTTATTGTTCCTCAGCAGTCTTTTGGTTGCGGGCAACTGGCTGCTGTATATCTGGGCGGTCAATAGTGCCCATGCGCTTGAAGCCAGCCTCGGCTATTACATCATGCCGTTGATCATGTTGATTTTAGGCCGCATTTTCTTTGCCGAAAGCCTTAACCGTATTCAGATTTTGTCGGTGGCAATCTGTACCGCCGGGGTTTTGAACCTTTTGGTCTTTTACGGCGAAATGCCGTGGGTCGCTGTTGGTCTTTCGACCCTGTTCGGGTTTTACGGTGTGATCCGCAAATTTGTCCCGGCCGACCCGATTGCCGGTCTGTTTGTTGAATGCATTTTGCTGACACCATTTGCGCTGGGCTATCTGATCTGGCTTGGCGGCGCTGGCGAGATGGCGTTTGGCAATATTGGTCTGGTCGAAGATGCGCTTCTGATCGGTCTTGGTATCTGCACGACAGTGCCGCTGGTGCTGTTTGCCTATGCTGCGCGTAACATGAAGTTTTCGGCGCTTGGATTGATGCAGTACCTCAACCCGACGCTGCAGTTTTTTGTCGCGGTTCTGATCTTTGGCGAGATTTTCACCAATTCGCACATGGTCACTTATGCGCTGGTATGGTTCGGGCTTGCGATTTTCACCTGGGACAATCTGCGCAGCGCGCGTCAAAATCGTGCCAAGAGTTGACAGAACCGCAGGTTCCAGCCATATCTTCGCCCATAAAAGTTTAATCTGAATTTGCGGCCCGAACTATGCCGCCCAAAGCCGAGGACAATCATCATGACCGACAATCCGGTTTTCGAGCGCATCCAGAAAGACGTCAATGACAATGACGTCGTCCTGTTCATGAAGGGGACCTCAATGTTCCCGCAGTGTGGCTTCTCTGCCGCTGTTGTTCAGGTTCTTGCCGAACTTGGTGTTCAGTTCAAGGACGTCAACGTGCTGGTCGATCCGGCCATCCGTCAGGGCATCAAGGACTTCTCCAACTGGCCGACCATTCCGCAGCTTTACGTTAAGGGCGAGTTCCTTGGCGGCTGTGACATCGTGCGTGAAATGGCCGCCAGCGGCGAACTTTCCCAGCACCTTAAAGACAAGGGCGTTGGCGTCGCGGCCTAAGCCTGCTGCCATAGCCTATTTTAAAAGACGCGCACGGCCACCCGGCCTTGCGCGTTTTTTCTTGCCCGCGTGGCTGTAACATTCTCCCGATGCGATCATACAGCGATTGTTTTGAAACTATTTCTTGATGATCTGCGAACAATTGCCCATCTTGTTTGAATGCAAACACGGGCATTACAGGGGACTGTTGCGGCATGAAATCAATAGTAAAAACAATGGCATGCTTGGCCATATGGCTTTTTGCAGCGGCGATCATCCTCCCGCCCATACCCGCACAAGCACAGATGGCCGCTGTTTCGGCCATGACGGGCACCAATGATGCCCAGCCGGTTGACGCACCCACCACTGACGATGACGTGGTTGACGAAACCTTTAGCTACTATGGATTTCTTGACGAAGGGGTCGCCCGCACACAGGCCCGTATCGAAGCAACCCTGCGCGGACTTGAAGCCTTTCCCGCCGAAGTCGATGCAACGCTTGAATTCATGTCATCTGACTTTGGCCGAACCGGACTGATGAAGATCGTACTTTATACCGTGATCTTTGTCGGTGTCGGTATTCTGGCTGAGGCGATCTATCGCCGGGTTGCCGCCCCGATGTGCGCCTATCTTGAGGCCCGCACCCCCGACAAGTTTTCCGATCGGCTCAAAAACATTCTGGGCCTGTGTATCCTGTCGTTGCTGTCGCTGTTTATCTTTGCGATTGGGTCGCTTGGCACCTTTATGATGTTTGACTGGCCCGACATCATGAAGTCGGCAGTCATGTCGCTTTTGATGGCTTTCTTTGCCCTGCGTGTTCTGATCATCGTGCTGCAGTTCCTGTTTGCGCCGAAGGCAGAAGGCCTTCGCATGATCAATGTTGATCCCGCTGCGGCCAACACACTCACCAAAAACCTGACCTGGGCTTCGGGCATTTCATTATTTGCCTTTGCCCTTGCCGGGATGTTCAGTGCCGCACCGACCATGGTTCAAAGCGAAATCATATTGTTTGACCATGCGGTGGTGATTTCGGTTATCGCCTTTTGCGTTGCCACCCTATCGCTCGGGCGTTTCTTTGCCCGCCACACACCTTCGTCCGATGTCGAAGCAATTGCACTGCCAACATCAATTGCGCGGCTTTGGCCGATCATTGTCTGCGGGTGGTTTGTCCTTGTGGGCGGGGCGGCCATGATCGGGGCGGAACGTATTTTAAAAGCGCTCCTCGCCATCGGTATTGCCTGCCTGTTTGATGTTGTTTTCCGCAACATCATCGAAAGCCAGCATCGCAAGAAACTGCATATCGCCAAACAGAAAGCCGACGCACAAAATGCGGTGGGCGAAGCGGCCGCATTGGAAAATGGCGAAGAGTTCGACCCCGTCAAACCCAAGGTGCCGGTCTTTACCAAGGTGCTTAAACGCGGTGTGCGTCTCTTGGCACTGGTGTTTGTTCTGGCAAGCTTGTGGCGCATCTGGGGCCTTGATCGGCTGGCACTTGCCGAAGATGCCGGGATCATCGCCCGGATCATTGATAGTTCGACCGAAATCATCATGATCCTGCTGATCGCCGATTTGGTCTGGTCGCTGATCAAGGCGTTTCTTGATGAACGCATGAGCGCATCCAATCAGGGCAATGCCGGGGACGAAGGCGGCGGATCGGGGCTTTCGCGGGTTGAAACGCTTTTGCCCTTACTCAAGAATTTTGCGATGACCGTGATTGTCATCATGGTTGCGATGGTCACCCTGTCATCGCTTGGCGTTGATATCGGGCCGCTGATTGCCGGTGCCGGTGTTGTCGGCCTGGCCCTTGGTTTTGGCAGTCAGGCCCTTGTGCGCGATGTGGTTGCCGGCGTGTTCTTCCTGCTTGATGATGCGTTTCGGCTTGGCGAATATATCGAAGTGGAAAACCTGCGCGGTCGGGTGGAAAACATCTCGATCCGGTCCATGCAGCTTCGCCATCATCGCGGCCCGCTTCAAACCGTTCCGTTTGGCGAGATTAAATCCATCGTCAACCACAGCCGCGACTGGGTCATCGTCAAACTGGAATTCCGGGTGCCGTTTGAAACCGACGTGAACAAGATCAAGAAACTGGTCAAGAAGCTGGCGGCAGAACTTCTGGAAGATCCGCTGATCGGGGACAGTTTCATCGAACCGCTGAAATCCCAGGGCGTGCGCCGGATGGAAGAATTCAACATGGTGATTGGCCTGAAATACACCTCAAAACCGGGTGAACAGTTCATGATCCGCAAAACCGTCTATCAGCGGGTTCTGGCGATGTTCAAGGAAAACGGCATCCAGATGGCATCACGCGACGTCAAGGTCGCCGTCCCGGAAGACGCGACCCCGGAACAAAAGCAGGAAGCAATCGCCGCTGCTGCACAGCAAGTATCCGAACAGCAAACGCAACCGAAACCGGGTTCATGATACGTGCGACGGATCGGACTGGGGCATTTCGTCGTTAATCAAAGGCAAGGACCACGGCCAGCGCAGGCAAAATGATCAACGACAGCACGGTTGCCACCAGCATGGTCGTTGCTGTGCGTTCGCTTGCGGTTTCATAGGTTGACGCCATCAAAACCGAATTCACACCGGGCGGAAGGGCGGCAATGATAATTGCCGGGGCCAGGCTTTGCATTGGAATATGCAGAAGCATTCCGATCACGAAGACCAGACCGGGCATCAGACAGACCTTGGCAATGGCACCGGTGATGCTGGTCGCCAGATTCCCGCGCAGCTTCTGACCATATATTCCAGCTCCGATCAGCATCAGCGCAATCGGCGGCATGGCGGCCTTGAGCATCCCCAAAAAAGTCATGGCGAACTGCGGCACGGGAATATCAAAGGACGCAACAATCACCCCGCACAGGATGGCAACGATGATCGGGTTGCAGACCTGTGCACGCAGGGTCTTGCCAATAATGGCTGCCGGATTGCCGTTACGGTTCCGCGTCCATTCCAGAAGCAAGATCGTCGGGGTTAAAAGACCGATTGCATGGATGCACAATATTGTTGCAAGGACCAGCAATCCCTCATGACCAAATAAAATATCTACAACCGGAATACCCAACATGCCGATGTTGGAAAAGATCGCCCCAAAGGCCAGCACAATGGCTTCTGGCGTCGTGTTTCTTTTGCCCATGCGCAGCAGGACAAAAACCGAAATGGCGGTCATCGCAACCGCGCCGTAGTAGGCCAGCCAGATCGACAGATTAAACAGTTCTGAAACCCGGTTGCCCGATATCGTGACGAACAAGGTTGCCGGGATAAGCGCCCAGAACGTCATCTTGGTCAAACCTTCGATCGAAGCACGTTCGACCAGACCGATCTTCGCCAACCCAAATCCCATCGCCACCAGCAGGAAGATCGGGCCGAGTTGATCGACAAGGTTAAACAACATCGTTATTCCCAATCATGGTTTGCTTTGACAACCTCAAGAAAAAGCCACCCGCCCCGGGGAAGGACAACGGGACTGGTGGCAAGTTCAGCAGCAAGATTATCAAGCCTTGGGTGTTTTGGGTGCCCGTATGACCATGAAGTAGAAGAAAATGGCCGTCAGGGCGAGAAAGAACAAACTGTCCGGACTGGTCACAAAGGTGATCGGATTGCCATCATTCAGCGACAAGGCACGCCTTAGATATTGCTCAAGATCCGGACCAAGGATGAAGCCCAACAGCAATGTAACAGTGGGATATTTCTGCTTGCGCAGGAAGAAGGCCAGAATGCCAAACACAAGGGCCAGCATCATCTGGAAGGGTGAATAGGTTGCAACATAGCTTCCGACCAGGGCAACAACCGCGATGCAGGAATACAAAAGTGCCTTGCGGATCGACACGATCTTGACGAAGTACGGCCCCAGCAAAAACAGCGTAAGCGGAATCAGGATCAGTGCACTGATCAAAAGGGACGCAAACATCGGCGCAATCAGATCAAGCTGAGTATCAAGCAACCGGGGACCCGGCTGCAGACCATTAATCACCAGCACGCCCAGAACAATTGCCGTCGTCGGATCGCCCGGAATACCGAACATCAGCATCGGTACAAACGCCCCGCCGCACATGGAATTATTCGCAGATTCCGCAGCGGCAATACCTTCGCGTGAACCTTTGCCGTATTCCTTTGGTTTCTTTGATTTGCGCATGGCTTCGGCATAGGAAACAAAGGCCGCCATTGACCCGCCGGCACCGGGCAGAATGCCGATGAAATAACCGATCAGCGCACTTTTTAAATAGGTAAACAGACCGATTTCACGAATTTCATGCCAGCTTGGCAGGAAATCCCTGCGGCGGATCGCGGCAAGATTGCGTGTATCGGCATCGATCGTGATCGGGTCATGACGCTGATAGGCCTGATACAGGATTTCGCTAATGGCAAAGGTCCCGATGATCAACGGCATCATGTCAATGCCTTCAACCAGCGTTTCCGTACCGAAGTTAAAGCGTGCAATTGGCTGCATGACATCAATGCCGATGGTGGCAATCATGATGCCAAGCAAAGTCGCAACCATGCCTTTTGCAATCGCATCACGCTGGGAAATGACAATCACCACCAGCGCGAACAAAATCAGTGAAAACTTGCCCGGTGTCTGGATAAGCAACGACACCTTGGCGGCAACCGGCGTCAAGGCAATCAGCAACAACGCACCGACAACACCACCGATCATCGAACCAAGTGCGGCATGACCTAGTGCATTGGCCCCCTTGCCCTTTTTCATCAGGGCATAACCCTCGATCGAGGTCATCATTGATGACGGCGCACCGGGGATATTGATGGTTGTTGCCGTAATGGAACCGGCATACATGCCTGACATGAAGATTGACGCGCACATCACAAGTGCCGGGACAACATCAAGACTATAGGTAATCGGCAGCAACAGTGCGATGGCAAGGACCGAGGTCAAACCCGGCACGCTGCCAAAAAATGTCCCGATCAAAAAGCCGACAATCATGTAGGCCAGAACTTCCGGGGATGCGAGGGCGCTGAACCCGCCCAGAATTTCAACGATGAAATTCATGGCAACAGTCCCTCCAGCAGCGGAAGCCGGACCTGGAAGATCACGGCAAACAGCACATAAAAGACGCCTGTGATGATCGCAGAATAGATAATGCGCCGAACCTGTCGCGCATTCTCCAGCTTAAAGAGATACAGTAACGCATAGACATACAGGAAAGTCGCAATCGGATATCCGACGGTTTTAAACACCGCAATATACAGGCCCGTCACACAGACGATCTTGATCGGCGCTGCCAAAGATGGCTTTTCTTCAGCTTCAGTCTCAGCTTCGCCTTCGCTTGCACTTTCAAGTGTCTCCAAAGCGGGCTTTGGCGCCTTCAGGGCATCGCGAAAAACAAAGAACAGCGCAAGATACATCAGGAGTGACGCAAGAACCGGAACGAAAGACGGCCCGACCAGCCCCTCATCGAACTGAGGGGTAATTTGCAGCGCAGTGGCAAGATAGATGGTGGTAATGATCAGCAAGAAAAGAGGCAGAAGAACGCTCTCTCGTCTTGCCGCAATGCTCACAGATGACATTGCGACGAACTCCGTTCCGACAATAATCGACCCAAACAGAACCGGATGGGGTCCATCACTTAAGCGACCCCATCCGGACTGAGTTGAATGCTTCCTATTTTTTGATAACGCCCTGATCAACCAGGGACTGCATCTGGTCAAACAGCGTTTTCTGGGTGTCGTTCGCCCAGTCAGTCACCTCATCAGAGCCGAGCCAGTTCGGGGAAACACCAACCTTGGAAACCCACTCCTGGAACGCGTCACTTTCATACGCAGCCTTATAGATGCCCTCAACCTTGGTAACGACGTCATCGGGCGTATCAGCCGGTGCTGCCAAAACAATGAAGCTACCGATCTGAAGGTCGATACCTTCTTCCTTCGCAGTCGGAACGTCCGGGAAGGTCGGGTTACGGTTGTCGGAGAATTCGACAAGGCCGCGCACATCCCCACCTTCCATCAGGGCAGAGAAATCACCCATGCTGGTCGCAACCACATCGACTTCGTTTGAAAGAATTGCTTCTTTCTGCGGGGCAGCACCACCCGGATAAGCAATGAGTTTAAGCTCGGTGCCCGTTTTTTCCTGGAATTGCAGCATCGCAAGATGCAGACGCGAACCGGTATTCTGAATACCCACCTTGATCGACCCCGGGTTCTCCTTGGCCGCTGCAATCAGGTCTGCAACAGATTTGTAAGGGGCATCAGCCGAAACCAGAATCGCATCCGGTTCACTGGTGACACGCGCAATCAGTTTAAGCTTGTCAAGCTTGTAGCTCGGCAGAAGCCCCTGCCAAGGAACGGTCACGACACTGTCATAGGTCAGCGAACCGATGGTGTAGCCATCCGGGCGGGCTTTCATGACCTGCATGACGCCGGTTGCACTGATGCCACCTTCGATATTCTCGGCATAGATCGACTGATCAATGTTCTGCTCGGCAATCGTATTCAGTTTACGGACAATCCCGTCCGTACCACCGCCGGCACCCCATGGAATGACCATGCGAATATCTTTGGTCGGATAATCAGCCGAAAATGACTGACCGGCAAAACCAATGGTTAGTACCAGCGCTGTGCTGGCGATCTTCAAAAATGACTTCATCGTTTCCTCCTTGATAAATCTGTCCGTAGGCAGGCAACTGCTTTGTGCCGGATGGCGCTTTGCGCTTCTTTTTCCCAGCGTGGTTACACATTCTGTTTGGCTGGACTGGCTTTTAATAATTCATAATATATATGGTTGTCAGACAACCCTAGATACATTCCCCTGCCCAACCGCATAGTGCCTGCCAGATGTACTCTACACTTCGTCAGTGCTGCGCAGATCACCTGTTTCCGAGCAGCACTTTAGGAAACAGAACAAAGGATGTAAATAACATAGTATGACATTTTTATAAGACGGTTACTCAGATTGCAGGAAAACTGCGATTTTTACCGGATCACGTAAAAATTCATATTATGAAAATATCAGACGATATGCATTCATGAGATCAATTGATTAAACCCATCTCATACAAAAGCCGCCGAATCCGCCCGTCTATCTGAAAGCGCCTGCCTGACAGCTTACAACTCAGATACGACACGCAATCCCAAAACATTGGACGGGAAACCCCACGCACCATCCCTGTACACACCAAAAATCAGGCACAAAAAAACGCCCGCTGTTTCCAGCAGGCGTCTTCGTATCGGTTTGTCGCGAAATCCGGTTCGGATTAACGCGAGTAGAATTCGATGACCAGGTTCGGCTGCATCTGAACCGGGTACGGAATTTCAGCAAATTTCGGAACGCGAACGAAGGTACCTTTGAAGGCCTTCGCGTCAACGTCGATATATTCCGGAACGTCACGCTCGTTCAGGTTCGCAGCTTCCATAACCATCGGGATTTCACGCGAAGCAGGTTTCACTTCGACAACGTCACCTTCTTTAACAAGGTAGGACGGGATGGTTACTTTCTTGCCGTTGACAAGAATGTGGCCGTGGTTAACGAACTGACGTGCAGCAAAGACGGTCGGAACGAATTTCATACGGTAGATAACCGCGTCAAGACGCTGCTCAAGGATACCAACCAGATGCTCGGAGGTATCGCCCGGGCGACGCGATGCTTCTTTGAAGTAACGCAGGAACTGTTTTTCCGAGATGGAACCGTAGTAGCCCTTAAGCTGCTGTTTGGCAAAAAGCTGGGTACCGAAATCGGTCGGCTTCTTACGACGGGTGGCACCATGCATGCCCGGTGCATATTCGCGCTTGTTCAGCGGCGATTTTGCACGGCCCCAAAGGTTCACACCAAGGCGGCGGTCAATCTTATGCTTTGCAGCAATACGTTTCGACATTTTGTAACTCTCTTTTTTAAGATCACTTATTGTCCCGATAGTTTCCAAATCCCCAAAACCGGGCACACGGAACGGGGACGAAACCATTCGTTTCGACCCACTTTCTCGGAAGTGAGGCGCAATATAGAGATGATTGACCAAGAGTCAAACATTAATCGACCGCATCACCATGCATGCAAGCCCTGCATTTCTGCCGTCTTGCACGGGATCTCCACCCCCAACTGCATCCGGATCTGTCACGATGTGACGCCGAAGTGCTTTTCACACGGGCAAACGGCTGACGTGCAACACAAGATCAGTCCTTTGGCTTGTGCTTGCCACCACGCATGGCAACGATCATACCGCGCAATGTCTGGACTTCCTGATGGGTCAGGTTCGCGCGGTTGAAGATATTGCGAATATTGCGCGCCATGCCGGGGCGTTTTTCTGCGACACGGAAGAAACCGGACTCATCAAGTTCGTGTTCCAGATGAACAAAAAGACGTTCCATATCGTCCTTGGTCGCCGGGAAGGTATCGGCCATCATCAATTGATAATCGGGCACATCAACCCCGGCCTGCCACCATTCATACCCAATCAACAAAACAGCCTGGGCCAGATTAAGTGATGTAAAACCGGGATTAAGCGGCACGGTCACCACTGCATCCCCCATGGCAACATGTTCATTGCGCACCCCTGTGCGCTCCGGGCCAAACATCACCCCAACCTTTTCGCCCCTGGCAACGACATTGCGCATTTCCGGCGCAAGGCCCTTGGGGGTAAAGACCGGCTTGATCGCATCGCGGGTCCGTGCGGTCGTGACATAGACGCGGTTAAGGTCAGCCAGCGCATCTTCTTCGCGCCCAAACACCTTGGTATTGTCAATGACGATATCCGCCCCCGACGCATTGGCGGTTGCCCGTTCATTGGGCCACCCGTCACGCGGACGCACCAAACGCAAATCAACCAGCCCACAATTGAGCATCGCACGCGCCGCCTTACCGATATTATCGCCAAGCTGCGGTTCAATCAGAATAATCACGGGCGGATTGGCAATGCCCCCTGTTTCAGGGATAGCGGTACCGATGGCGTCGCTCATCGCGGGTCTTCTCCGGTCGTCAAATGCAGGATGTTTACGGGTATTCCCGTCAATATTGGCGCTTACTTAGCAAAAGCCAAGCGTTCGCGCCAGCTTCATATATTAAACGAAAACAGCCGGACCTTTATGGGGTCCGGCTGCATGTATTTTCCGTGTTCAATCACACGATCAGGCGTGCTGACTGCGCACACCGGACTTGAACAGCTTATAGGTAATGGAATCGCGAAGCGCATTATAAGACGCCTCGATAATATTGGTGGAAACCCCGACCGTTGCCCAGTTATTGCCTTCGGCGTCACGACTTTCGATCATGACGCGGGTCACAGCACGCGTGCCGTCACCACGGGTTATGATGCGGACCTTGTAATCGATCAGCTCGATCTGTTCGACCGCTTCGCGGTATTCGGGCACGGTGACCAGAACCTTGCGCAGCGCCGCATCAAGGGCATTGACCGGGCCGTTGCCCTCGGCAACCGACATGAACTGGTCATCGCCGACCACGACCTTTACGGTCGCCTCAGACATGGTGATGACCTGCTCATCCTGCTCATCAACCCAGCGGCGTTCGTCAATCACCCGGAAAGACGTCACACGGAAATACCGGTCAAGCTCGCCCATGGCCTTGCGCGCCAACAGCTCAAAGCTGGCTTCGGCCCCGTCATAGGCATATCCGTCAAATTCGCGTTGCTTGACGGTTTCAACCAGTTTGCCAACAGCTTCGGATTTCGGATCAACCTCCACCCCGATTTCACGGAACCGGGCAAGGATATTCGAACGACCGGCCTGATCAGACACAAGGATATGGCGCTGGTTGCCCACCAAATGCGGTTCGACATGCTCATAACAGGTCGGGTTCTTTTCCACGGCCGATACATGCAATCCGCCCTTATGGGCAAAGGCACTGTCACCAACATAGGCCGCCTGACGCAGCGGTTCGCGGTTAAGCCGCTCATCCAGAATATGCGAGATGCGCCGCAAATGGGTAAGCTGTTCGTGGGAAATGCCAACGTCATAGCCCATTTTCAGCATCAATGTCGGGATGATCGAAATCAGGTTGGCATTACCGCAACGTTCGCCAAGGCCATTGAGCGTCCCTTGCACCTGCCGCGCACCGGCACGCACCGCAGCCAAAGAATTCGCCACCGCATTTTCCGTATCATTGTGACAATGAATACCAACATGACTGCCGGGGATCTGGCTGCAGACATCGGTGACAATGTCAAAAATCTCGTCTGGCAGGGTCCCGCCATTGGTGTCGCATAAAACAACCCACCGCGCACCGGCCTCATGGGCCGCCTTGATCGCGGCAAGGGCATAGTCCCGATTGGCCTTATAGCCATCAAAGAAATGCTCGGCATCGAACATGACTTCGGAAACCTTGGTTTTCAGATGCACGATTGAGTCCGCAATCATCGCCAGGTTTTCATCAAGCTCGATCCCGAGCGCCTCGGTCACCTGAAAATCCCAGCTTTTCCCAACCATGCAAACGATCGGTGCATTCTGTGCAAGGCTGGTCAAACCCGGATCGTTTGACGCCGAACGCCCGGCACGCCGCGTCATGCCAAAGGCGGTCAGTTTGGAATTTTTCAGTTTCGGCGGATTGGCAAAGAATGCATCATCGGTCGGATTGGCGCCCGGCCAGCCGCCCTCAATATAGTCAATCGACAGCTCGTCCAGTGCCTTGGCAATCGCGGTCTTGTCCGCGGCCGAAAAATCCACGCCCTGGGTCTGCTGCCCGTCGCGCAAGGTACTGTCATAGAGATAGACGCGCTTGTCTGACATTTTCATTCCAACTGATCGATATTCTTTCTCGGCACGACAGTTTCTCTGCCGCACCCATTTCGTCCGTTTCTGGCGGGTGATTTCTCGCCTTTTGCGGGTCTGGCAAATTGCCGCAAAACAGCCATCAGCGCAACAGCATTACTGAAGTGCAGAATGCCGCGAACTGATCGGTACTGCCCTAAACTGCATCTATTGGCGTATTTTCCACTCTCATTTCAGAAAAATGCCCACCTTTAGGATAGTTACCCTGTCCCCTTGAATGATTGTAACCCCCACTAGTCGATGATTAAATCTATGGTTGTAGATAGGCTGAATGCTTCGGTCCACGTCCCGCCACGAAGCACGCCGATGTCCAAGGACAATAAGAATGGAAAAAACTGCAGCCACCAGCGTTGACGTCATGATGCTTGCCGGTCTGACCTGGCAACGTGCAGGACGCAACTGTTGGACCGCATCCGATCGCTTTGCCAGATATACGATCTTCCGCGATATTGATGAACGATGGTACGGCGATTGGGAAAGAGACGGGCAACAGATACGCGCAGACTGGTCCTGCCCAATCCTTGAAACATTCGCCGAATATATGGTTGATCACGCCCGCCGCCAGCCCTGACAACCAATAAAGCCCCCCCTACCAGATACCTTTGTCCCGGCAAAAAGCAGCCTTGCCCAATCTTTACTACCGCCTTTTCCTTGCGTTTGACGCCATGTCAATTATGTGTTGGGGTAACCAAACTCACATAACGCAAGGCGACCCTATCTAATGACTAATGCCATTCCCATGCAGATCGATATTGTCTCAGACGTGGTCTGTCCATGGTGCATCATCGGTTACAAGAACCTTGAAGATGCCATCAGCCGTCTTGACGGTGAAATCGACGTCACCCTGCGCTGGCATCCATTTGAATTGAACCGCGACATGCCGCCAGAGGGCCAGGACCTCGCAGAACATATTGCCGAAAAATACGGCCTGAATGCCGACCAAAGTGCTGACAACCGCGCGCGCATCACCATGATGGGCGAAAATGTCGGCTTCCCGATCCATTTCAGTTCGGATGCGCGTATCTACAACACATTTGATGCGCACCGCCTGCTTTACTGGGCGGGCAAGGAAGGCGAATATGGTCAGCAAACCGCGCTCAAACTCAATTTGTTTGCCGCCTACTTCCAGGGGGGGGACAACACCTCTGATCACGGCGTTCTCAAACGTGCGGTCGAGGAAGTCGGACTTTCGCCGGAACGTGCTGCTGAAATCCTTGAAAGTGACGAATTCGCCAAGGAAGTTCGCGCCGAAGAAGACGAATTTGGCGATGCCGGCATCAGCTCTGTGCCGACCTATGTTGTGAATGGCAAGTTCGCCATTTCCGGCGGTCACCCACCCGAAGTCTTTGAACAGGCTCTTTCGGAAATCGCCCGCCAGGGGGATGAAATCCTGGCCGAAGCGCAAAACGACGCCTGATCACAAGGCCGTATTTCAAATTATCAAAGCCCCGGTCACATGACCGGGGCTTTTTCGTTTGGCACGACAGTACGCGCAAGGTTGATGCAGGACAGAACAATGCCTTTGGCAAAAGGTTTCAATCTGAACGTAAATTACCCTAGGATGACTTCGCCACCACACAAAGGAACGCCCCATGTTCAGCTTTGCCGAAGTCATGCAGTATTTGCCCGGTATATTATTGTCTTATGCCGCCTTGCTTGTCGGCCTCGTCAGCCCCGGACCCGCCCTTTTGGGCTTGATGGGCGTATCGCTTGATCGGGGTCGCCCGGCCGGAATACGCTTTGCCCTTGGCATTGGGACCGGCTCTTTTTCCATCGGCCTTTTGACCCTGACCGGACTGTCAGCTGTTCTTGCAACCTATGCAGGTGCAATGACCGCAATCCGGATTTTTGGCGGTCTTTATTTACTTTGGATGTCTTACCGTGCTTTTTGCACGGCCTTTCGCAAGCGTCCTTCCAATGCTGCCACCGCAGACACATCCCATGCCAAACAGATATCCGGGCGGGGGTATTACTTGCGCGGGTTGGCCCTGCATCTGACCAACCCCAAGGCCATTCTGACCTGGATCGCCATTATCTCAATTGGCTTTCACGATGGGGCACCGCTTTGGGTTGGGGCGACCATCGTGCTTGGGTGCGGCCTGATTTCAACCAGCATGCATCTGCTTTATGCAACAGCCTTTTCCACTGCACCGGCCATTTCAATTTATCGCCGGGCGGCAGGCTGGATCAATGGATTGCTTGGCGCGTTCTTTGCCATTATCGGGGTCAAGTTGCTCTTAAGCCGTTAAGCACAGCCTATTTCTTGGTCTCAGCCTCTGTGTCAGATGCTTCAGCTTGTTCTTTTGCTTCCTCGGCTGCCTCTTCTGCGGCCACTTCGGCCTGTTCAGCAGCCCAAACACCGGCCGTTTCAACCGCCATCGGCGATGCCGTCGGCAAAACACCGACATAGCTTTCGGTTTCTTCCACCGGTAGGGCTTCGCGGACTGTCATGCGATAAAGCGCATACACCGAGATAACCGCAAAAGTTCCGGCTAGCACCAGCCAAAAAGACTGTGGGCCAAGATTTTCCATTGCCCAACCAGCTAAAAGTGGCCCCAAAATCGCACCGATACCAAAGGTCAACACAAGGCCGCCTGATGCAGCAGGCATATCTTCAAGCGGCAGAAAATCATTTGTATAGGCCAGAAACAGCGCATAAAGCGGTGTTGTCATGCCGCCCGCCACAAATGCCGCGCACATCAAAAACAGCAAATCATCACGCGCAGCCCAGCCGAGCGTACAGGCCCCCATCGCCACCATCGCCGCACCAAAGATCAGCTTGCGCCGGTCCATGCGATCAGACAGCCAGCCAATCGGATATTGAAAAAGCAAAGCCCCGCCAAACAACATGGCAACAAACGTCGCGATCTGCCCGGTTGTCATCTCGATCTGGGTCCCGAACACCGCCGCCATACCCGTCTGCGTCGCATAAACACAGCCAAGCAGGAATATGCCAACGGTACTTAGCGGCGACCCCATGAACAGCTCTTTCAGCGGCATC
Organism: Thalassospira australica; assembly: GCF_000763295.1. Taxonomy (GTDB): domain Bacteria; phylum Pseudomonadota; class Alphaproteobacteria; order Rhodospirillales; family Thalassospiraceae; genus Thalassospira; species Thalassospira australica. Next base: position 55,982 of record NZ_JRJE01000029.1, read on the forward strand.
GGCCGCGCAGCTTCGGTCATGGGCACCGAGGTTGCCGACAGCAGGATCGGCGCAAAAGAGATCGACACCAGAATGGACGCCACGATAAACAGGGCTGAAGTCGCCGCATCCCCAAACGTCAGAAGCCCCTGCGCACCAATAATGCCAAATGTCTGGGCAATCATATAGGCTGAGAGAACCTTGCCACGTGTTTCATTGGTTGATGCATCATTCAGCCAGCTTTCCGCCGTGACATAAATGCCCGACATGCAAAAGCCCAAAATCACCCGCAAAATCGTCCATGCCCACGGCTCTGCAATCAGGGGCAGTGCGATCAACCCCGCTGAGGTAAAGCTGCCCAAGGCTGCGAAAACCCGGACATGACCGACACGCTTGATCATCTGTGGGGTTATGCGTGCGCCCGACAGGAAACCGGCAAAATAACCTGACGTCACAATTGCAAGCTCGGCAGAAGAAAAACCTTCGATCCCGCCACGCAAACCGATCAATGTGAAATGCATGCCATTGCCGAGCATGATCAAAACGACACCAATCAGAAGTGCCCACACACTTGCCAGAACCTGGATCATTGGCCGCCCTTTCGCGCTTCTGGGATTACCGAACAGTCATTTTCACTTTCGCTTACCGCGCATTGGTCTGATCCACAGTGGATACAGACAAACAACTTGTTTCAGCAAAAGCACGAAACCACTGATCAATCTTGGTTTCCACACTTTTTTCACGCGAAGGGAATTTTTTGTATCAGGACAAATGCGCAGGACCATCACACCCACTTCGAACGAACCCGGCCAAGCATGAATAACGGGATGTTTAGTGTTTGATTTCCGCTTCTGTAAGATGGCGGGTGGTTATCCCGTGCTTGAACGTATCCTTTCTTGGAGTTTGCTATGATGGGGAGAGCATTGGACATTTTTCCCCAGACTGGAGCAAGTTACGGCCATCGCTATTCTCGGAGAATGTACTTAGGCCAGTTCCATGCCCTGAAAACAAATCTCCAGCCTCACAGGCTTCGCACCAATCCCCCAGCAATCGAGCTGGTAGAGCGCTTCAATCCCGATCTGCTACAGAAATACCAGACTATGATCCAAGCTGGTAAACTCACAAAAATCGCTTGATCAAAACGGATACTCTAGGACCAATCGGCATTTAAAGCTTTGCGTTCTCATCCTTGACGTTGTCAGGTTGCAGCCATCGGAAAATTCCATGCTAACGAACTTTACTTTATCTTTGTAGTACGATGCTGTTCGTCCAGCACACCTCCCAATGTAGGCATATTGAAAGTCTGCTCCTTGATCATACGGATGATCTATTCATTGCTGACCGTAATGATCTCCTTTACCCATCTCCAATTAGAGGACCAATTCTATCCAAAACCAGATGAAGAGACAGGCTTAAGATAAATGCTACACAAAAAGCTATCTTACACAAATTACAGCCATGGATTGGATTTTCTAGAACTCTTTCTGAGTATAGCCTATATAGTATTCAGTAATTGGATTTAGATCCTCATTTATCGGATATCTCTCATTTATTTTCAGTATCTCTTGTCTATTACCTTTATAGTAATATTCAACCGACATGCGCCCCTCAACCTTTTTGCGCATAATAGGTTCAATTTTCTCTAGAAGAGACCTTTTGACATCCGCATTGGCTGCTAGCGGTTTGTTGCTCCCCAAACAGAAATAGTAAAAACACTCGAGCCCCCTGAAAGCGGTCGCCATCGTTTTCGGTATAATGGAATACTCATTCATCCATGTCATGAGAACACCATTTTCAGTAAGGTGTTCAGACACGAGCATAAAGAACTCATACGAATACAAATTATTCGAATATGCAGTCGTTGATCGTAAAGGATCCATAAAAATCATGTCATATTGATGCGGTTTTCGTTGCAGGAAGCGTCGACCATCATCGATCACTATCGTCAAACGAGGATCGGACAAAATCGATTTATAGATGTCGTGTTGTGATAAATTATCCAAAAGGGTCTCAGAAATCTCCACTACTGTGACACTTTTGACATCCGGATTTCTCAGAACCGCCTGTGTTATTGTTCCACCACCGAAGCCGATGATTAGAACATTATCTATTGACTTGGAATGCGTAAACGCCTCCAGAACCTCGACCTCAAAGGCTTCCGAAGGAAAGGTCGCATGGATAGCGCCCCCAATATAAACTTTAACAAAATCTTGTTCTTCCTTATGACCCAACATACTGACGACAACACCATCGCGACCCTCAGTTACAACTCTAGTGTCTTCTTTGAATGACGGATGTAGCTGATCATACAAGGAATGTTTGTCCGGAAGAAAAGCCCACGCCCCCATCAACAAGCCGATCCATAATGAATACTGAACTGCCTTACCATAGGTGAATTGCTTAGGAATGCAGATGCCCAAAATCCATGTTAGACCACAGACAATGAATATGAATAAAGTTTTCTCGGTTCCATAATTTGGAAGCAACCAAAAACTTGTTACTAGTGCACCTAAGACATTTCCCAGGATAGTCAAACCGTACACTATACCTGCAGTAAAGGCGTCCTTATCAGGATTTTGTACCGATAGAATATTGACTAGAGGAAAACTGGCCCCCATCAACAGCGTGATAGGGATCAATATAATCAATGGCCAAACTAACAGATCAACAAGTAGATATACAGAAGTTAGAATCTCCGGCCAAGTATCACCCTTTATTGCGTACTTAATATTGTAAGGGGGATGGAGTTGCTCTGCAAAGCTAGTTTCGAGCATCCAACGTACACTTCCATCAGCGTGAAAAATAGTGATAAATAACAATAGCATGTACAATGCTATTGCCGAATTGATGCTATAAAAAACGTTCTTCAAATTTCTGCACTTTGAGAGGCGCAGCCAGCGATTGAACCCATAGCTACCTAAAGCTATCCCAAGCAAGTAAACGCCAAGTATCGTTGCAAACACATATGCAGAAGACTTCAATAAAGTTCCAATAAAACGAAATGAAAGTATTTGGTATCCGATAGCAAGGAATCCAGTCGAAAACACGATCAAAAATGTATTTATACTGTTAAACGATGAAGTGTAATTCATGCGGCCACTAGCAAATGGTGCGGCGACGGAAACATTCGAGTTCTTCAATAAGGTCAACCCGGAAACCAAAACGACCAAAGCAAAATTTAGTATAGATGCTGCGTATACCGTTATTTCTAGTCCATACCATGATATTAGCCAGTAAGCTGCAACCAGTGCACCAGCTGATGCTCCTAGTGTATTTACAAAGTAAAGCCAACTTATTGTTTTTCCAAAATCTTTATAGGTATCGTTTAGTATTTTGACTACCACAGGCAATGTCATGCCCATCAGGGTAGTTGGCAGCGCAAACATCCCTGCGATAACCCAAAACCCTTGACTATAGGAAGCATTGACTAAGTAGGGAATCATCCATTTCAGAGATATCAAGCTCATCAAGCCGATCAACCCTAGTACGCCCTCTATCAATATGTAAAATCTCAGAAGCTTGTTAGACCGTTCAGCAAGGAAACCGCCCAAGACAGACCCAACCCCAAGTCCAAACAAAAATACCGAGACAATCACAGCTGTAGATACGGATCCAACCCCATAATAAAGCGTAAGGGCTCTCTGCCAGACAACTTGGTATATTAACGCTGAACACCCCGACAAGAAAAATATTAGCGAAACAAGAGCAAAGAAAAAATCCCTACGCAGGAATTGTTTTTGTATACTGGAATAATATTTCATCAAAAAACAACATAAACAAAATTAACACCTTGCGAAAACACGCCAGGCGCACAAATTATCAATATAACGATAATCGACCATAGAAACGAAATGAAAATTTCTTTAATTAATTTTCTCATCATATTAGTTCAGCCCCTTATTCGGAACGTGGCGCAAACGTTCCATTTAGATCCTTCTCAAGGATTTTACCAAATATTTTCTGACCTTCTGCCGTCAAGTTATCATAATGATACATATAGGTTGATAGGGTTTCGTTTGACAGATAATCTAAGTACGTTGCATCATACTGAGTGGCAATTTCGCGGAAAACTGAGGAGGAAAACTCTAGGTCTTTACGTCGAATATTTGTATGTTCGGCAACTTTATCAACAAATGTTGGCACCATAACAAATGCAGTGTTAATTCCTTTTTGGCGCGCATAAGAACTAATACGAGTTTGAGGGGAATACTCTCGGATAATACTTTCATACTCTTCTTGATCCCGAATTACAAATGCATTCCAAATAGGCTGCATAGCATCACGCTCAAGTATTTCAACTTGTTGATCGTCCGACAAAGGATCAACGTAACTATCTATTCTTTGGCTAACGAATGAAAAATAGGATTCGTCAATATCTGATGTTGCATCCAATATATATCGATTGCGATATAAAGCAAAAGACCCTAATAAATCGGAGCGAAGCCAAGCTGAATAACTCGACCAAAATCCACCGTCTTTCACCTGTTCATGAAAAGAATATCTTCGTTGTGTGTTGATCATAGCGAGACCAGTATCCCTCCACAGCTTGCGGGAGGTATCAACGAGTTCATCTGCGTTCATTTCAGTCGCTGATCGAGATGCCTTAATATACCATTCTTGAGCATCTTGAAGATAGTTGTGAAAGGGATGTAGCTGCACAATGATATTCCTCACCCCTTTTTGATAGGCATAGTCAATTGATGCTAGCATCAAATTGTAGTTAAATGATTGCATGGACAGATTTACAATTTGATAGTTTGGTAATTTCAGTGAATGGGTGAACGATTTGGTGGCCCCATGTCCATAAGCTACACAATCGCCCAAGATTAGAACTGTGTTAGGCCCAATTCCCTGCGCATCCAAATACTCTTGTGTCTGAACAAGTGCAGTTGACATATCCATGTTACGAAATGGCGGCGGCATATCATCAGCAGCATAAAACTGACGGGCGATCAGCTGACTAATTAAAGAAGCCGTGGCGACGAATAATATTATCAAGCCAAAGCGCAATGGGGTGATTTGCATAAAGTCTGTTTTAAGCCAACCTTGGGCAATCTTAATCCACGCCTGTAGATTACTAATTATATCAATAAGTTTATATTCTAGCATGGCTCAATCCAACCCAAATAGAACAAAGAACTGCTCGTTAGATAAAAGGACCGGCCCAAATGTGATTATTGCTATATGAAATGTTACAAGGCGCGCTACCCAAGGGTAGCACTGGGCCTGTAAGGGATGCGCTTTTAAATAGGCGCCTAGAGGTTTATCGAAATTTGAACTCAAAAGGACCTCAACTGCCAACACCAGTCCTGACGATATTCCAAAGAAGAGCATACCATATGTTTCTCCATGCCAAAGACCACAGATCGCAAATGTAATAAAAATTGAAAGTGCGGATAAGTAGGTTTGCGCTGCTTTCGTTTTAGCACCAAATTTTTTCATTAATATGAAAAAAAGAGGATAGTAGATGTAATCTCGTAACCATGCGGCGAGCGTCATGTGCCAACGACGCCATAGATTGGTTAGGCTAGTCGCCATATATGGATGATCGAAGTTTTCAGGTAAATTGATTCCAATCACACGAGATGAAGAAATGGCGATGTCTGAATAACCGGAAAAATTCATATATTCGTACCAATAATAAATAATCGCTGCAAAATAGACCTGCATTGCAGCAGCCGGTATAATTCCGCCATTTGCAAAGGGTAATGCATCTTTGTGCAAGACACCTGCAACGACAAATACTTTAAGACACCCTAATAAAAAGCGTGGCAGATTATCAAAATAAGCTTGCAGAATATTTTGTCTGTTGGCTGCGGCGTTATCAATTGAAACTCTAAAATTCCCCAGACGCTCTATTGGACCCGACATGAATGTTGGGAACCAAAGGATATAAGCAAGATAGTCCAAGAACGGTAAATTCTTCAATCTTTCGGCACGGATATCTACAATCACGCTTATTATTTTTACGATAAGGAACGAAAGTCCAACTATCGGCATCAGGCTTTCATTCAATAGCGTACGTATATCTAAAATTACGGGGCTGAAGTACCCCCAGAACTGATATTTGACCCCTATGAAATAGGATAGCCAAATACTAATCGCAACCCAAAAACACGTCTGTTTAAGGTGTGTTCTTGAAATTGATACATATAGAAGAAGATAGACTATCACCAAAATGGCACTAGTGGTTACCAGATACACATACTTGATACCCGGTATCGACGCGATAAATATGAGACTGATCCCCGACATTGCGACGACAAATATAGATCGCCCCAAATATTTAGTAAGGTTCAATGCTAACAATGCGACGGGAAGAAGTAAGAAGAACTCAATATTCTCAAAAATATTTGGATTCACTTAACTCTCCACAGGTCCAAAATCTTTCTTGAATCCAGAACATAAACAGCGCCTGCGTTTAGACCGCTACAGATGTCATTGTCTGCAGAAACGATAATATCATCATGTCCATCGTTGTTGTAGTCAGAGGCATCCCAATGAGAAAATGGGGGAGCCAATTGGCTAACTGCAGGACCTACTATTTTAATGATGTTAGGATCTTCAACCGAAAAGTCGTTTCGCCCTTTCAAATTCTTCCCTAAAAGTATGAACAACGCTCCAGCCTCATCCATATGACGATGGCCAGTAAAGCTCAGATCTGAAATTCCATCACCATCTATATCACCGGCACGCAAGGACAAGCTAGATCCAATGCCATCATAATTGGTAAACTTGCGGCTACCCACAACGGTTGTAGCAGCGACGGCATCAATGTCGTAAGTTCCTAACCCTGACCATATCTCGGCAGGCACCAACCACATCTTTCCAACTACTTCTCCCTGCTCATTTTTCCACCAGGGTTGAGAAATCCAAGCATCAATCGCATTTAATTTGACAAAGTTGCCAAACCCGCCGATGAGGATTTGGCCATCCTGAAAACCTGACAGTTCCCCGAGTTTCGTAATGGTGTTATCTCGGCTTAATTGGAATATAGACAATCCATTTCTCGTGCGAACAACAAATGACTTACCACCACTTGACGGTAAAGGCATCAAACGAAAAGGTATGCTTGGAGCAACATCGACATCAAGACGGTAATTGTGGAGCGTATTCAGTTCTCCCGTGCCGTCATGTAGTGCACGGACAGAAATGGTTTTTCTATCACTCTCTAAAGATAGCAAAACCGTCTTTTCCCCTTCCAAAAATATTGTATCAAGAGGTATCTGAGGTGCTTGCGACAAATCACCATTGAAGTTTTTCGAAAACGACGACAGGACAAGACGGTTACCAATAATGAGATCGGCCGCACCGTCACCATTTATATCGCCAGTATTATATCCCAACGGGCGATAGAATCTTTTCTCGCTTGAATAGAATGGTTTGTTGTCATTAGTTTTGAACCAAGCCTCCAAAAGCCCATAATTACTATCCAAGTAAGTGACGGTTCGAGTGTTGGTTTTCAGAGTCTCTCCTGACAACAGGCTATCAAATGATCGGTTTCTATGGGCCCATTCGGCATTGCCATGATAACTCAGAGCAAGCAAACTCGCCGGTTTTGCCTCATCTGAAAACGGCAAAGGAGTTATTCGTGCTCCATAATAAAGGAAAGAACTTCCAACAAAACCATCTCCACGCGGGGGGCAAACTCTATGCAAGAAAATGTCGTTTACATCCAAAAAACGCTTCTCATTTTCTCCGTAAATAGAAAATATTTCTTTATCGACTAGACCGTAATCTTGATATCGAATGTAAGCACCGTATTGCTTATAAAAGAAGGTGATCCAGTTTTTTTCTTTTTGAATCTGACGTCGTTCATCTTCTAAGTCGGCCAACTTACCTTCAAGCTGCTTTACACTACCGTTAAACACATAGCCTGTCGTAAGATGCCCACCTAAATAAAATGCCACTCCCAACATTAAAAAAAACAACAAAGCGGCTAAACTAAGTGCTAATTTCTTTGTCTTAAAAATGATTTTCTGATTAGAGTTTGGCACGATTTCTCAATTCCCTTGCTAACTGCTTTCTACATGCATTTGAGAAACAACTCAAAATGTCCAGCGAACAATTACTTACATCATTGTTCGCTGCGCCGCCATATGAGTCGGCATCTTGATCATGGCGAAGCGTTAAAGCTACGCCAACCCCAATACCGTTGCCTGAGACCCGACAGTCAATTTTATTGTCTAAAACTGTGTATTGCCGACCTGCGGAAGTAATACCATTCGCATAACCTGAAATACTGTTCCCTGAAATCTCAACTGCCCCTAGACCCGCATTCCATACACCATATGAATTACTATCCGCTTGCTTTTTTAGAATCTCATTATGTTCCACAAAGCACTCCTTGCAGTCGGACCCTACAAGTACGCCCACAGCCTCCCCAACAACTTCCGCGCTAAGGTTCTGGCGCTTTGCGTCAAGAATCACATTCTCAGTAACATAAACATTCGCACCAGCAACATTGATAGCAATACTGTAAGCATTATCCGTCGACAAAGGATTGAACCCAACGCCTTCAAACACATTGTTGTTTATCCGAACGTCGGAGGCAAAGGAGTTTATTCCTATAGCCCCGATATTTTGAAGCTGTAAACTACTCACATGAACTTGATCAGCCTCATAGATATTAATCCCAATTTTGGCGCCGTGTATCGTACCATTCCGAATGGAAACTCTTTTAGCCCGACCTTCAATAGTAATTGCTGAGACTAAATCACTACTTTTTGCGCTTATGACATGACCGCCAAGATCCACAGATATGTTTGACTCAGATATCACCAAGCCATTAGATTCTGTTAAATCTAAATCGTCTCTCAGGCAATACTCCCCCGGATCAACCAGCACAAGACTGCTAGGGATGCTCTTGCAATCCTCAGCACTCGCAAACGCACTAACGCATATAATCAATACACCTGAAATGATTGCCAAGAAAAATTGTTGCATACTATCTTTTTTCGTTTTCATATCTAGCCATACCTCCGGGGAGCAAACATTATAAAGTACCTCAGAGGTGTCAATCAAATTATGGGGGTTGATGTTGCGTTTCAGCGGGTTCCGTGTAAGAAGTTTGACGCTATCAATCCATTTAATCATATACCTTAATTAGGATGGAAATTGATGACTGAAACAAAGGTACATATCAAAAGTCTTATGGCCGAAATTTTTGAGTGTGATGTGGACGATATTGATGACGACGCAGCTATTAACGAAACGATTGGCTGGGACAGCCTCAACCACATTAATCTAATTGTAGCTCTTACAAGTCAAGGCATTGATGTATCGCCTCTGCAAATCCCGGAACTTACCACTTATGCTAAAATTGCGTCGTTCGTCGAGTGTGCAGATTAAAAAATCAATCATTGAGGGATGGTGTCATGGTTGGCGATAACTCCATGTGTAAGCGCATCGCAGTTCCAACAGATACGGATTGGGAGCAATTGCATGCTTTCAAGTTGGAGTTTGGCGATTGCTGGAAAAATTGTGGGTCCTACTGCTGTAAAACCAATCACCCACAGCAAGATTTTTCATTGATGAAGCAGGAAAGCGCTGGCATGGTTTTCATGTCAGCGGAGTACGATTTTTTGGCGCGACATTTGCGTTTGCAAGATGGGTTTGAAGAAACGCATCGCCGACACCGCTTCGTTTTCAACGAAGAGCGCAATCTTGCCATTGAGTTCGATACTGCTGTATGTGACTTGGGCGGCATATGCAGTATGTTTGAATACCGACCATTGATATGTAAATTTTATCCCTACTATCCCGTTATGTCACCTGTCACACGTGAAATTGACCAGTTTATTACAGGATCATTGATTGACCAGTATTGGGAGGATCTAAATATTCAGCATCCTTGCTGGCTTCACCGAGTAAAGGGAGATCAGGTAAAACAGGCAGTTCGCGCAGCGGCCTCCGCGATGGACCACCCATATTTTGTTTTCTGTATGGGAGCCGCCGCGATTTTCGTTGAGCATGTCACCCAAAGATGCCGTGCAGATCATGCAGAATTGCTGCAAGGAGACCCGCGCCAGTTCTTTCGACAATGGGAAGTCCTATACTTAACAATGAAGATGATAGATAAAAAGGTGTTAGCGGCGGACATCAATGACTTCTACGAATTGGTAGAGCGAGCATATGGTGCATTCGAACTCTGAAAAAATGTTTACTGAGGGACACTTGAAGAATATCGGATTGCATCAACCTTTTTTTGCGACAGCGGCATTGCATCCTAACCGCACCGCGTTGAGTATAAATGGACGAGACTACTGCTATGCAGAGCTTGCATCGGCAGCTTTTGGTTTCGCCTCCTTTCTGCAATCAAGAAATATTGAGCAGGGTGCGCGAATTGGTTTGCACTTAGAAAAAGGGCTATACCTTTATGCGGCTATTCTTGGTACGCTGTTGACGGGAAATTCTTATATTCCTCTAGCCCCGTCCTATCCAACAGAACGGCTGAACCTAATTGTGGAACAGGCGCAACTCTCTTTGATTTTTTTTGATGCCGAGGAGAGTCTCGCACCCGCTTTTCCGGCGACGACCTCTGAGGTATTCTGCGATGTAGGAACACTCCCTTTGGCGGAAGAGCATGACGTTTCTCCTGTTTGTATCGATCACGATCAATGCGCGTATATATTGTTTACATCTGGAAGTACTGGAAAGCCAAAAGGTGTTATGGTATCGCACAGCAATGCTACAGCTTTTGTGAACTGGGCTACTGCATATTGCAACGCTAATATGAACGATCGTTTTTCCGGCCATTCCGATCTAAATTTTGATTTATCTATATTTGATACATTTGTTCCTTGGAAGGTTGGGGCCGCACTGTATCCGGTTATCGAAATGATGGATAAGGCTACACCTGGCCGCTTCATTCAAGTCAATAAAATTACAGTTTGGTTCTCCGTTCCTTCTATCCTTAGCAGTATGAGTGCAATGTCAGACATTCAGCCGGAAAAATTGCATACATTGCGCTGGATGTTGTTTTGCGGCGAACCTTTACTCCCAAGACCGGTGCAGGCCCTTATGTCAGTAGCATCGCATATACGTGTAGCCAACCTGTATGGTCCAACAGAGGCCACTGTCGCATGTAGCTCCCATGAAGTAAGTAAAATTCCGGACGTTTCCCAAGGTTCTATAGCTATTGGGTGGCAAACTGCTGGCACGGGGATTTTTGTCTGGAATGAGATTGAACGTCGTGTTGCTGGTTTGGGAGAGAGCGGAGAGATCTACATTTACGGTGATCAGGTTTCTCTTGGATACTGGAACAATGAAGCTGAGACTAGAGCGCGATATGTGCCTGATCCACGCACGGATAATCCGGCTTATCGTTGCTATAAAACAGGTGATTGTGCTATTGTCGGAAAGCAGGGACCCATTTTTAAAAGTCGCTTGGATAATCAGGTAAAGTTTAGAGGCTGGCGTGTCGAGTTGGGTGACGTGGAACATGCATTAGCACGTCATGTGAGTATAGTAGAATGTGCCGTTAGCATTATACAACGCGAAGGTAAGCCTGACGCAATGGTTGCTTTTGTACGTGTATCCGAGAAGATCAGTATTAAAGTGCTTATTCATAGCTTGAAAAAAATGTTGCCGAATTATATGATTCCAACACATGTTCGAACTATTGAGAACTTTCCCCGAACAGTGAATGGAAAAATCGATAGGAAAATATTGCCTTCACTATTTCTATAGTCTGAGTCATTCGATATCAGATGCCTGTGCGCGCCACCAGCGAGTGCTGCAGCCACTCTTCGTGGCTTAATATTGAGGTGTAGCAACTCCAGTCTCCTCGATCTGGTCCGAATAGACAATCTGCTGAGAGTTCACATCTAGGGCTTGGTTTCTGCCTCTGTCAGACATCGGGTGGTTATGCCGTTCTTAAGATCAAGCCAGCCGCAAAATTATGGTCACCCAAACCGCTGTCAGCATCACAACAGCGATTTGTTGATCCATTACCCACAAGGTTGCCGCACTGACCACACACCAGATCAGCGGAACAGGCAGCAACAACCAGCGCCACGTCCCGCGTGCCATCAGGGTAAATCCAAGCATGCCAAGTGCTGTCGGGTCGGGGGCACTGCCAAACAGTTCCGCCTGCACCAATTCACGCCCTTCCAGCACCCCGACAAACGGGTAAATCAAAAACGCGCAAACCATGAATCCAACACCGATGGCCGAAGTCAGGTCGCCGCGCCATCCAAAGCGAAGCGGCAACGGACGCGCCGCAAAAACAGCCAAAAGAACAGCCTGCAGCACAAATCCCGGCAGCAAATAGGGAACAGCCCAATTGATAGGCCGGTAGTATTGCCACAGGAACCCATAACTCATCCACGCCCAGATCACCGACAGCAACACCAGAATCACCCGGTTTCCCCGATGACCATGACGCATTGCAAAGCCCGATGCGATGAGCCCGGCAACAAATGCACTGATCACAACAACCCACCAGGTGGTGTTCATCGTTTCAAACAGCCGGTAATACACACGCGGCGAGAACAGCAATAAATCTGCCAGTCCGTAACTCCACCAATCGCTCATGGCACGCATCCCATCCTGTTGACCGTTAAATCAGCACGCCAATGACGCCGGCAATCTGTTCACGCATCTTGTCATCGGGCAGCAGCCCGCTAGCAGCTGCCATGTTTTCGACCACATGGGCCGGTTTGGTAGTGGCCGGGATCGGACAGGTCACCGCCGGATGGGAAATAAGGTACTTCAATATCAACTGCGCCCAGCTTTTCGCTTCAAGATCACGGGCAAATTCCGGCAAAGGCTGCCCTGCCAGCCGTTCGATCAGGCTGCCACCCCGAAACGGGCGGTTTACAATTACCGCGATGCCTCGATCATAGGCCAGCGGCAACAGGTAGTCCTCGACCTTGCGATCAATCGGGTTATAGGTCACCTGCACGAAATCAAGCCGTTCGTTCTTCATCACGGCAATCAGATCTTCGGTACGTCGGCCGTGCGAGGTCGTCACACCGACGTAACGCAGCTGCCCGGCATCCTTCATGCGAAACAGAAGCGGCAGGTTTTCATTGATTCCCAACAGATTGTGGACCTGCAAAAGGTCAAACTCCGCGACCTTCCAGCGGTCGGACGTTTCTGCAATCTGTTCTGCACCATCACCTGCGGTCCAGACCTTGTCGGTCGAAAACACCCGATCACGCGCGCCAAGTTTATCAAGCCCGTAACCAATCACATCCTGGGCAGAGCCATACATCGGCGAACTGTCGATCATGCGACCACCAGCATCGAAAAAGGCCGACATTACATCCGCACACTGATCCCGTAATTCAATGTCATTGCCGACGTTAAACGTGATCCAGCTGCCAAGCCCGACAGCGGGAATTGTCTCTCCGCTTGAGGGGATGGTTTTCTGAATAATCCGAGGCAAGTCTTTCGCAGCACCTGTTTGCGCAAATGCGTGTCGGTTTGCGCCGGTTCCGAACACACCTAGTCCGCCAAGGGCGGCAACGGCCCCGGCCGATTTCAGGAACTTCCGACGATCAAAATCAGACATGGTTCGCTCTATCCTTGTGGTTCGCCACCATAGTCAAACAGGAATCTGGCAAAAATCTGCCCACCTGAAATGGGCGATGCAATTTGCTGACCAATCTGGCTCGCGCGCTATTCACGCCATTTAGATTAATGCTTGACCTAGAGTGCACTCTATAACCTAGCTTCCTTCGGGACTGCATACCCCTTCCAAATGATGGTGGCCGTCATGATGATTGGTGAAGTGGCTGAAAAGACCGGCTTTAGTGTTCATACGCTGCGCTATTACGAAAAGATCGGCTTGTTGCCGGAAACCTTGCGTGATGCCGGGGGACGACGGGTTTATGGCCCGGATGTTCTGGTCTGGCTTGAGTTTGTCGAACGCCTGAAACAAATCGGCATGCCGATCCGTGATCGGGTGCGATATGCCGAAATGCGGGCACAAGGCGACAGTACGATTTCCGCACGTCGGGAATTGCTCCAGACCTATCGCGACGATCTGGCAAAACGTGTTGCCAGTCTCAGTGAAACACTTGATGTCCTTGATGCCAAAATCGCCACATACGAAACGGCCACCAAATGCAACGGAGCATCCCAATGAGCGACACACGCCCCAACACCTTTAACAGCACCAGTGCCCTTGAAAAAGGCCGCGATATCGTCGCGCGCCTCAACCCGCCACTTGAGGGACAACTTGCCGACAAATACGACGATCTGGTGCCTGATTTTGCCGAAAGCCTGATAGAATGGGCCTATGGTCGCCATTACGCCCGACCCGGGCTGGATTTGAAAACCCGACAACTTTGCACCATTTCGGCGCTGACCGTGCTCGGTGGGCAAACCGGCCTGCAGCTTAAAGTCAACATCCAACACACCTTAAGCGCCGGCGCAACACGCACCGAAATCATCGAGGCAATCTGGCAGATGGCCGTGTATGGCGGGCTACCTGCCGCAATCAATGGCCTCAATGCAGCACGCGAGGTTTTTGAGGAACTTGATGAAGCCGCCTGATCAGCCCGCCCCCAAAGAAAAAGGCCGCAGTGAAAACTGCGGCCTCAGATTGCTGACAAAGTTCTCGCCAATGGCGGGGACTTTTGATTCAATGGGGCATGCTTAAGAAGAAGACCTCCCACCAAGAAGAGCTTGAGATGGTC
>NZ_JRJE01000030.1 GCF_000763295.1 Thalassospira australica
GAACTTTGGTGCGACTTCGGTCGGCACGATGGCCATCCGCCGCTTCCTGCGTCCGGTATGCTATCAGAACATCCCGACGGATGTTCTGCCTGCTGATATCGCCTGATTGCAGCGCGACACAGCATCTGCATGAAAACGAAAAGCCGTCCTTTGGGGCGGCTTTTTGCGTTGGGTGGAGTGGCGGTAGATGCAGGTTACGAGGTGGTGGCCTTGAACATATTTTCATCATGGCGCAGCAGGCTTTGACCAATCGCACCTTGAAGCGCAAGGTCCTTATCCCACGCCAGATGGGTGATTTCAGGGCCGCGGCTAAGTTCCGGAACCTGGGCATCTGCAAGGCCGCGTTTCAGTTCAGGTTCCATCATGTCATAGGCGCGTGCACCAGAACCGGTGATGAAAATCTGCTTTGGGCCCAGAAGGGCGATCAGATTGGCAATGCCATATCCCAGAACCTTGCCAGCGTGTTTAAACAGATCCGTAAGGCCGGTATCTCCATCGCGGGCGCGCGCGACAAGATCCATCATCTGATCTTCGCTGGGATGCAGGCTGTTGGCATCGGGCAGGTCCATCAGGCCACGGGCATCGCGCAAAATGGCATAATCGCCGATATAGGCTTCAAGACAACCGCGTCGTCCGCAATTGCATAGAGGCCCATCGGGTTGGTACTTCATGTGACCAAATTCGGCGGCGGTTCCGAAATCACCATTATAGACATTACCATTCAGTACCAGTCCCATGCCGATGCCATAGCCCAGCATGATCACGGCAAAATCACCGCCGAGATGCAGATTGGTATTTTGCGAAATGGCCGTGGCAATACAGTTGGCATCATTTGACATCTGAACAATGCCGCCAAACCGTTCGCCAAGTGCCTTGTTCAGCGCGATGTTGCGGTGGCGCAGCGCCGGTGACCAGATAATTTCGCCACTGTTGCTGTCGGTCACACCTTGTACAGCGATGCTGATGCCAACCGGTGGATGGGTGGAGAAACCCTTGTGCTCGGCAATGAAATCTTCGATCAAGCTGATCAGAGTCGCGACAAGTTCGCCTTCATCAAGGTCACGGGTATTGATGCAATGTTCGGAGCTGCATTCAATTTCGCCCTTGAAGTTGCCAAGCGCAATTTCAATCAGGTTGATGGTGATCTTTACCCCTATGACGC
Organism: Thalassospira australica; assembly: GCF_000763295.1. Classification (GTDB taxonomy): domain Bacteria; phylum Pseudomonadota; class Alphaproteobacteria; order Rhodospirillales; family Thalassospiraceae; genus Thalassospira; species Thalassospira australica. The sequence goes on from NZ_JRJE01000030.1 coordinate 1,163, forward strand.
AGGCCGCATTGGGGACAAGGTCCAACAGAACTTTTGGGCGTCCGCGTGTGGTGCCCTGGCTTGCGTTGGCATTTCCATTGATGCCTTGGCTTTCCTGAACCAGTCCCTGTGACATCAGGTCTGAGGTAAGCGAGGTGACGGTTGCCGGGCTGAGGCCGGTGGCCGTGCCAATATCAATACGCGCGGCAGGGCCATGGACGCGCAAATAACGCAGAATAGCAATCTGTGAGGGCTGGCGTGGGGTTTCGCTGTCGGTGCGGCGGCTCATGAAGTTGGTTTATATCCTTTGGGATGAACAAGGCGGCGGTGAGGCCGCCTTGTTGATATGGGCATTTTTTTTCCCGGCTTGGCAAGTCGATAGCACACCGCGCCTGCGCGCGATTTACAGAAGCCCGCGTGCAGCAAGGTTGGTCATAAGGGCGGTAATGCCAAACTGCCATGGATTGATCACATCAGACCGGTCAACCTGATTAACCAGTTTGCCAAGGGTTGGTGTTGAGATGGTCACAAGGTCGCCCATCTCATGGGTGAAGCCCTTGCCCGCACCGCCGCGATCATCGGTCGGGGCAAACATGGTGCCCAAAAATAGCATAAGGCCATCAGGATACTGGTGGTGTTTGCCAATGGCCTGGCTTACCAGACTTTCAGGAGTGCGGCTGATTTGGCTCATCGAGCTTACCGCATCAAGGTGATAGCCATCAGGCCCGTCAACGGCCATGGCGATATCGGCCGATTTGACTGTTTCCAGCGTGAAATGATCATCAAACAGGCGGATGAAGGGCCCGATTGCGCAGGATCCGTTGTTGTCTTTTGCCTTGCCAAGCAACAGTGCAGAACGACCTTCGACGTCACGCAGATTGACATCATTGCCAAGGGTCGCGCCGACAATCTTGCCTTTGGAGGTTGCGGCAAGAACCACTTCGGGTTCCGGATTGTTCCAGTTTGAAATCGGGTGCAGGCCAACATGGGCGCCGTGACCCATGGCCGACATCACCGGTGATTTTGTGAAAATCTCTGCATCCGGGCCGATACCGACTTCAAGATATTGCGACCATGCGCCTTTTTCGATCAGGATTTCTTTGATGTCGGCGGCTTTTTGCGATCCGGGTTCGATTTGTGACAGATCATCGCCAATAATGCCGGTGATTTCGGCGCGGATTTGATCTGCCTTTGATGCGTCCCCACGTGCCTGTTCTTCGATCACACGTTCCAGCAGGCTGGCGACAAAGGTCACACCACTTGCCTTGATCGCCTGAAGGTCATTGGGGCTTAAAAGGTGCGGGGTGCTATGGTCTGCACCGGGGCGTGACTGTTCAAGGATATCACCAAGCTGGCAAATCGTTGAGAAACGGCTGGGTTTAGACAGTTGTGCGACCAGATCATTGCGTTCAAGAAGCTGGCTGACTGTCGGGGCCAGTGGGCTGATGTCGCGCAGATTTTCACCATCGACCAGAACCGGGGTCGGGCCTGATACCCGTGGGTCCCAGATCCGGCCGATCAGAACGGCGCGATTGCTGTCATTAGGCAGAATGTCATGGATGTCGCTTGGAAAGCCGTTGGTCATGAGGGGGTCTCGCTTGTCTCGCTGTTGGTTGCATCTTCCGGAGCGGTTGGCGCATTGGTCGCACCGGGGCCTGCCAAATGTAAAAGATGTTCGGGCATTTTGCCCAGAATGATCATGCCAAGCACGTCGTCATGTGTGACGTCTTCGGTTCGAACGCTGCCGACCAGTTTGCCATTTTTCATCACATGCAAACGATCAGAAAGATCAAACACATCATGAAGATCGTGGCTGATCAACAAAATACCCAAACCGTCGCGTTTTAGCTGATCAATCAGTTCCCCGACCATTTTGGTTTCGTGCACACCCAGTGCGGCACAGGGTTCATCCATGATCAGGACGCGTGCTTCAAACAACAGAGCACGCGCAATGGCAACCGATTGGCGCTGGCCGCCGGACAATGCCGAAACGGGGGATGTGAACTTTTTGAAGTTCGGATTCAGGCGGTGAAGAACTTCACGCGCCTTATGTTCCATTGCGGCATCATCAAGAAAGCCAAACTTGTCGGTGACTTCACGACCCAGAAACAGGTTCTGGGCCGCATCAAGGTTATCGGCAAGGGCAAGGTTCTGATAGATCGTTTCGATATTATTGTCGCGTGCATCACGCGCATTTTCGATATTGGCATCCTTGCCATCGACAACGATCTGACCGCTATCGGCCTGATAGGCGCCCGAAAGAATCTTGATCAGGGTCGATTTGCCTGCACCGTTGTGGCCCAGAACGCCAACCACTTCGCCGGGATACAGATCGATTGATACGCCATCGACTGCCTTCACCCCGCCAAAGCTGATATGGATGTCGCGCATTTCGACCAGCGGGTTTTTCGTCATGTTGGGATCAGTCATGTCCGGTCTCCTTACGCGGTCGGGTCGCTGTAACGACGGTGGAAATACTTGTCGCTAAAGACGGCCAGAACAAGAACCAGTCCGATAACGATGCTTTGCAAGGATGTATCAACGCCGAGCAGCGCCATGCCACTTTGAAGGCTTTGCATCACAAGTGCACCAATAAGTGCCCCGTATATCGTGCCAACACCCCCTGCAAGCGACGTTCCGCCAATGACAACTGCGGCAATCACGCGCAATTCATCAAGTGTGCCCAGATCATTGCCCGCAGATTGCAGGCGGGCTGATGAAATCGCAGCACTGATGGCGCACAGAACCCCCATCAGGGCAAAAACGGCAACCGTCATGCGTTTGACGTTGATGCCGGCCAGTTCGGCTGCTTGCGGATTGCCACCAATGGCAAAGACATAGCGACCAAACCGGGTGCGTTTGACAACAATGGTCAGAACAATCGCAACCAAAGCCACAATCAGAAGCGGAATCGGAATGCCGTGCGAAATTTCAAGGTTCTCAGGGGTGACTGGAATGCCCTTGTTTTCAAGCAGGCGTTCAGCCGCCCGCGTTGGCAGGTGATAGGCGTTAAGTGTCGCGATTGCGATCAACACCAAACCGGCCTTGATGATGGTGTTGGTATATTCTGCCCAGACCGGTTTGACCGGGAATTCGAACGACAGGCGACGGCGACGGTCCATGATGGCGGCATAGATGATCGCGACAATGGCAATCAAAGCAACGATCCAGCTCCATGTGGCGCCAATTGTGCCTTCGATTCCACCGCCCAGAAGGATAAAGTTGTGATCAAGCGGGGCGACAGTGCGTCCCTGTGTCACCCACCATGCCGCGCCGCGCCAGACCAAAAGCCCGCCCAGCGTGACAATAAATGCGGGGACACCAAGATAACCAACCGCGGCCCCCTGTATTCCGCCGATGACAGCGCCGATCACGATGCCCGCGAGCAGGGTAAGTATCCAGGTCATCGGGTGATTGTAATCAAGGAACTGCGGCAGCAGGTCGGTTTGAACAACCCCCATCAGCATTGCCAGAACGCCAAGAATTGCGCCCACAGACAAGTCGATGTGACGTGTCACAATGATCAGAACCATGCCGCACGCCATAACAGCGACAGAGGCGGTCTGAACCGACAGGTTAAAGATGTTGCGCGGCGTGATAAACCGTCCACCAGAGGCAATATCAAAGCCGACCCAAATGATCAGCAGGACAACGGCAAGGCCAACCAGTCGGCGGTCGACTTCCATTTTCGAAAGCAGTCGTGACATGAAAAAGCTCATAAGGCAGCGGGGCCGACATGCAAACATCTGTGCAATACGGGTGTTGCAGTCGGCCCCGGGTTAAGCAAGGTCGGAGAAAGCAGAAAATGCCTTAGTTACAGGCACTAACCTTGCTGTTCGTCACGCCCTGACAGACAACGTCTTTCGAAACCCAACCCGCATCAATCACAAGATCAAGCTTGTCCTGGGTGATTGCGACCGGGTCGAGGAAGAAGGACTTCATGGTTACGCCGTTCGGGCTTTCCCAATCCTGCGTGCCGCCGACATCATCAAGCGCGGTGCCGTTTGCCAGTTCAACAGCGATCTCGGCTGCGCGTTGTCCCAGAAGACGGGCATCTTTCCAGACCGAAACCGTCTGGGTGCCAAGTGCGACACGGTTCAATGCGGCGTGGTCACCATCCTGACCCGATACCGGAATGCCCTGCATGCCCTGAGCGGAAAGGGCGGCAACAACACCGCCAGCCGTGCCGTCATTCGATGCGACAACCGCATCAACCTTGTTATCAGCAGCGGTCAGGAACTGTTCCATATTGCGCTGTGCGATGGCAGGCTGCCAGCTATCGGTATAAGCTTCGCCAACGACGTTGATGTCGCCAGAGTCGATTGCAGCCTGAAGGATTTCCAACTGGCCTTCATGCAGGATGTTTGCATTGGGATCGGTCGGTGCGCCCTTGATGAAGACATAGTTGCCTTTTGGCTGTTTGGCAAAAACGGCCTCTGCCTGAAGTCGACCGACTTCCTTGTTGTTGAACGTGATGTAATAAGCGTTCGGGTCTTCGATCAGGCGGTCATAACCAACCACCGGAATGCCTTCGTTAAGGGCAAGGCCAACCGCCGGGCCGATAGAAGCCGAATCCTGTGCCAGAACGATCAATGCGTCAGCACCGCGTGCAATCAGGCTTTCGATGTCAGAAAGCTGTTTGGATGGGTTGCTCTGTGCGTCGGCGCTGATGTATTCCGCGCCAGCAGCGTCAAGTGCTGCCTTGATGGCGGCTTCATCGGTTTTCCAGCGTTCTTCCTGGAAGTTCGACCAGCTGACGCCAACAGTCAGATCAGCAGCAAAGGCATTTGCAGACAGCAGAACGGTACCGGCCAACATGGCCGTGGATAGGAGTTTTTTCATAGGTTTCTTCCCTGAATGAGTTGTGTCTTGAGATGACATTTATTTTTGTTGTCGAAAAAATGTTGACGTGAAGAAGGCGTCCTGTCAAATTTTTTTTAGTAGGCGAATTAAAAAATGCGTTCTACACCGTCAATCTACTCTAAATCGCTGTGATTTTCGCTGTTTTGAGATGTTTTCGGTTGGTGCGCTGCAGCATTTAATTTGGTGCTGAAAAATAAGACAAAGAAATGACAGGGAACGTTATGACAGCGACTTATCACGACCTTGACGGGAAATCCGTTCTTGTGACCGGTGGTGCATCCGGGATTGGTGCATCTATTGTGCGTGCCTTTTGCGCGCAGGGGGCCCATGTCGGTTTTTTTGATATCGATGACGCTGCGGCGCAAAAACTGATCGATTCCATTCGCGACAGTCATGGGGTTGCGCCGGTGTACAAGTCGCTGGATCTGCGCAAACAATCGGAAATTCCCGGTGCCGTTCACGAAATTTCGGCCACCATCGGTGCCATTGACGTTCTGGTAAACAATGCCGCACGTGATGACCGCCATACTCCTGAGGAAATCGGGCCCCAACAATGGCGCGATGGCCTGGATGTGAACCTGAGCCACCATTTCTTTTGTGCCCAGGCCGTTGCCGAAGGCATGAAAGAAAAAAGAGCCGGCAGCATCATTAATTTCAGTTCAGTAAGTTATATGATGGGACTGCCGGACCTGGTGACGTATGAAACGGCCAAAGCGGGGATTATCGGTCTGACCCGTGCGCTTGCGCGGGACTGGGGGCAGGACGGTATTCGGGTGAATGCGGTTACGCCGGGCTGTATCATGACCCAGCGTCAGCTTGATCTGTGGATTTCGCCCGCCGATGAAGAACGCATTCAGGGCGAACAATGCGTCAAACGGCGTCTGGTCGGGGATGACGTTGCCCAGATGGTGCTGTTTTTGTCATCTGATGTGTCATCGGCCTGTTCGTCGCAGAACTTCATTGTCGATGGCGGAATTGTCTGATGACTGCCAGTCTGTCAGATTAGGTCTGCCTGTTCTGACAAGCGCCGCCCTGATACCGATGCTGACCCCATGAATTGAGTGCCAATAATATGTCGCCCACCAACCTGCCTGAAACCACCATCATCATTGATGAAAAAGCCAACCCTTATCGTGATTGTATTCAGGGACTTGCCAATCAGCCGATCACGGTGGTCCATTTGCTGCGCGATGCAGTAAATGAAAACCCGACGGTCGCGCGAGATCGTCATTTTTTGGTTCCCGAAGTAAAGGACGTTGTCAGGCGTTTGGTCGAAAACCGTCCACGCATAGCGATCATTGGCGGTGCGCCGGATCACCCGGCCCATCTTCTGGATCGGCCGCAGGCGCTGATGGCAGCACTTCGTATTTGGGAAATGGGCGGGGTGCCGTTTTTGTTTCATGTTCCGGTCATTTGCGATGGCACGGCACAAAACAATATCGGGCAAAGCTATTCGCTGGCATCGCGCAATCACACAGCTGCCGCAGTGAATATCACCTTTGAGGGGCACAGCTATCACGCGGCATATGTTATTGCCGGATGTGACAAGTCCCCCGCTGCGGTGGTTGCCGGACTGGCGGCTGCTGATCATGCGCGCGCCTATCGCGGTGATCAGGCACCGGTCTGGGCTGTGTTTGCCCCGTCGCATGTGCTTAAGGGGGGTGAAATTCCCGAAGGTACGAAACGTCTGCTCGAACAAATTGCGCGGGATGCCGATCAGGCCGGGCATGATGATCTGGGGGCGGATATTCGCGAGAACATGCGCTATATCCTGCAATGCACCTCCGACGAGGCCTTTGCAGGGTTGCTTGAACGCGCCAGATTGCTGGGCCTTATTGATGATGGTCTTGAACGTCGCGTGCTGGATCAATTGGCTGCGGCAACTTGTGATTCAAAAGGCGGCATTTGCGCATTTAACGGGACGGGCAATTCATCACGGACAATGCTGGCGGCCTTTGGCTTGACCCCGCCGGAGCTGGAGCTTTTGACCGATGTGCCGCCCTATGCGGCAGTGGCCGCAGGGATTGATGCCCTGTTTGGTGTCTTCAACAAGCCGGAATATGCCATTGGCAATCTGTTAAAGGCCAATTTTGCCAATTTCGTACGCATCCACAACGCCACCGGGTCAAGCAGCAATATGCTGCTGCATCTACCCTTCATGATGCGATATGCCGGTTTTGATGTGTCGATTGATGATTATCAGGACGTGCGCACCAAAACACCGGTTCCGGAAATCTTTGCCCACAGCCTGACGGAAAACCGCGATACCTTTGTGCTGGCCCAACAAATGGCCGAAGGCAAGAACCGTGGCATGGAAAGCATCTATCGTATTCTGGCTGATCTGGGTGTGGCGATGGATCTGGATGCGCCGACCGTTCTTGGCAAAACATGGGTGGAGAGGATTGAAGGGCTTGAAAACCCGGTTGATCTCTCGCTTGGCGATGCATCGGTTATTCGCGCAACCCCGGTGCGAAGCCGATCCGGCGTGGATGTAATAACCGGCAGTTTCTTTGAAAATTGTGCGGTAAAAACATCGGGCATGAGCGATCATTTGCTGTCGCACTTTGATGATCATGTCTTCATCGTGCGGTATTACGAGAACGAACATGTATGTAATGCTGATTTTGCGTCCCCGGACTTGATCACGCGTTTGATGGAAACAGACGGTGTTGATCCGGAATTGATCGCAGCCGTGGTCCGGAGAAATGGTGGCAATTCCGGTGATATCAAAGACCCCAAGAAGCTGCTTGAAGACGGATATCTGTCGTTTGCCTTTGTTATTGGCGGGCAGGGGCCGGAAGCCTATGGCATGCCCGAAATGTTTTCCCCGTCCCAGAACCTGCGCCATCACCGCATTCTTGAAGCATCGTCAATGCTGATCACCGATGGCCGGTATTCCGGAGTGACCAAAGGGGCGTGTATTGGTCATATGGTGCCCGAAGCCTTTACCGGTGGCGGGATTGGGTATTTACAAGATGGTGATGTGCTGCGGTTGAACCTGACGACGCTGACACTTGATTGGCTGGAACGCGATGCGTTTATAAAGGGTGAGGAAAGGCCATCTGACCCCAAAGACATTGCGGACCGGGCTGCTGTGTTTGAGGCCCGTTTTCAGCGCATGGATGCCCGGCAATGTGACATCGCCGCGAGCAACGTTTTGGATGGCATTGGCAATGCTGCACGGGGCATCGTACCGCGGGCTGTTGATCGACGTGCGGTAAAAGACTGGCGTTAAGCGCAATGTTGTTGTGCTTGCCCTGAAATGAAAACACCCCGGTCTGATCAAGGCCGGGGTGTTTTGTATTTGTTATCGCAGGTGCGGTGGGGTTAGCCCATCCGTTCGGATGCGTAGCTTCCCGGGCTTGGCGGGAAGACAATCGTGCGATTGCCGTTGATGAAGGAACGGTGATGGATATGGGCGTGAACTGCGCGCGCCAGAACCTGGCTTTCAACGTCGCGGCCAATTGACACATAATCCGCCGAATTCTGCGCATGGGTGATGCGCGCAATGTCCTGTTCGATGATCGGGCCTTCATCAAGGTCGGCGGTGACATAATGCGCGGTCGCACCGATCAGTTTCACGCCACGTTCATAGGCCTGGCGATAGGGGTTGGCCCCCTTGAAACTTGGCAGGAATGAATGGTGGATGTTGATTATTTTGCCGCTCATCTTCTTGCACAGGCTGTCTGACAGGACCTGCATGTAGCGCGCCAGAACAATCAGTTCGACGTCATAATCCGCAACAATATCAAGAAGTTTTTGCTCTGCTTCGGGTTTGTTGTCCTTGGTCACGCGAATGTGGTGGAACGGGATGTCGTGATTGACGACAACCTTCTGATAATCAAGGTGGTTGGAGACAACACCGACGATATCAATCGGCAAAGCACCGATTTTCCAGCGATAGAGCAAATCGTTCAGGCAGTGGCCAAAGCGCGACACCATCAGAAGAACTTTCATCTTCTCGGAACTGTCGCGAATTTCATAGGTCATGCCATGTTTGGCTGCCGGGGCTGCAAACCCGTTGATGAGGGTTTCCTGATCAACACCTTCTTCGCTGACGAATGCAACGCGCATGAAAAACAAACCTGTTTCCAGGTCATCGAACTGGGAACTGTCAGTGATGTTGCAACCGTGATCGGCCAAATACGTGGAAATGGCGGCAACGACCCCGCGCTGGGAGTCACACGAAACGGTCAGAACGTAGCTTTTCATCTCGTCTGGCTTTCAAGTTATCTGCACATAAGAATTGCCCGGCCCGTCAATCGAGGCGCGAAACAGGGCCGGGCGGATGGATTAGATATCAACTGTGTTCTCATGTTCCCAGTAGGAAAAATGAGAAACACAAGAATTTTACCCATAACCCCACGTTTGGCGCGGTGGGATGCCCACGAGGTTACTTGACCAACACGCCCACAAGCTTATCAAGAAACACCTCGCAGCGGCCCAATTGATCCAGTTCGATGAACTCGTCTGGTTTGTGGGCCTGTTCGATGCTTCCCGGGCCGCAAACGACGGTCGGGATATCGCCAAGGGCGGAAAAAACGCCTGCTTCTGTGCCGAAGCTGACTTTGCCGGTGGTGTTTGCGCCGGTCAGTGCCATAACAAGTTTGGTGACTTCTTCGTCATCACCGGTGGCAAGGCCGGGCATATCGGAAATAACTTCGATCTCGACCCCGACGTCGTCGTAATTTTCGCGCATCTCGGGCACAAGGGTGTTTTCGATATAATCGTAAATCTGCGCTTTCAGGGCGTCGCGGTCATCATTGGGCAGATTGCGGAACTCGAAATCGACAAAACAATCCTGCGGAATGATATTAAGCTGCGTACCGCCCTTGATAACACCTGTGTGGAAGGTGGTGTGATTTGGCACGAACTCGTCATCATGCGGGCCCTCATCACGGCATTTACGACCAAGCTTGCGAAGGTGGGTGACAAATTCGGATGCAAATTCGACTGCATTCACGCCTTCGGACGGAAGCGATGAATGGCCCGATCGGCCGGTGAAATGTGCGCGTGCAGAAAACTTGCCCTTGTGCTGGGTGATGACCTTCATTTCGGTCGGTTCACCGACAATGCACATGGCCGGTTTGTGGGGCAGGTTCTTTATGGCTTCGACCAGACTGGGCACCCCAAGACATCCGACTTCCTCGTCATAGGTGAACGCCAGATGGATCGGCACACGCAAATCCGCATTCTTGAAGGTTTCAGCCTTGGCCAGAAGACAGGCAAGAAATCCCTTCATGTCGCACGATCCGCGCCCATACAGCCTGTCGTCGCGAATATCGACCTCATAGGGATCAGACGCCCAGTCCTGACCTTCTGTCGGGACCACGTCGCTATGACCCGACAGAATCACACCGCCATGCGCGGCCGGGCCGATTGATGCATAAAGATTGGCCTTTGTCCCGGAAGGATCGCGCACAACAAGGGTGTCATACCCCAGCCCGTCAAGGAATGCTTTTACCTCGTCAATCAGGGCCAGATTTGGCGTCATGCTGACAGACGGGTGGGCAATAAGTTTGCGGCACCATTCGATGGTGGCTTCTGATGGGGAAAGGGCGGCGGTAGTCATTCGACAAATTGTTCCTTGAGGATACGTTCTTCAAGATTGTGTTCCGGATCAAACATCAGCTTGATCTTCATGCTGCGGTCTTCGCGGATCTTCACATGGGAAACATCGCGAACCTCGGTATAGTCGGCCACGGCAGAAACCGGGCGCTTTTCGGGGTTTTCGATCTGAAAGACGACTTCGGCGCCATGGGGCAGAAGTGCTCCGCGCCAACGCCTGGGGCGAAACGGGCTGATCGGTGTCAGGGCCAAAAGGCCGCTTCCCATCGGCAGGATCGGACCATGTGCGGACAGGTTATAGGCCGTGCTACCCGCTGGCGTGCATACAAGGGCGCCGTCACAGACCAGTTCGGCAAGGCGTTCAACGCCATCGACCTTGATGCGCAGCTTGGCGGCCTGACGGGTTTCGCGCAATAGCGACACTTCGTTAATGGCAAGCGCGCACAGGCTTTCGCCCGAAACGGTATGGGCTTCCATCTGAAGGGGATGGAGTTCGACAGTCTGGGCCTCGGCAATGCGATCGGTCAGGTTCATTTCGCGAAATTCGTTCATCAGAAACCCGACAGTGCCCCGGTTCATGCCATAAATTGGCACTTTGCGGCCCATGTAGCGGTGCAGGGTTTCAAGCATGAAGCCATCCCCGCCAAGGGCGACAATCACTTCGGCCTTGTCCGGGGCAATGTGACCGTATCTGTGTTTTAGCCGATACATCGCATCCTGTGCGATTTTGGTTTCGGCTGCAACGAAGGCGATGGAATCAAGCTGCATCTGCGATCCGACGGATAATTGGGGCTGGGCCCACAAGGGCATTGCGAACAATAGAGTACGCTTTGGCTTTAATTGCAAGGGGCTGCATGATGCGCAGCCAAGTTGCCCAATGCAACTCTGGTTTCGGACCTAGCTGGTCGTATGATTGACCTTTGTCTGAAAAGAGGGGAACCTGTTTGAGGCTGGACTCATTAAATTGATTTGAATGGGGCCTGACCCAAAACAACAAAAGCAATTTAGATCGGCTTCATGTCAAAAGAACCTTTTAGTTTCTCGGCTGCTCTTTCGCGAATTTCGCGTCCAGATGATCCTTCTGATGACGCGGTTCTCGAAGTTGACGAACATATGGAGCTGGAGGGCGTTTCCGACAACGCATTGGTCCCCAAAAGGGTGCGTGACCCTGATGCGACCCGGCAAAAGCTTCTTGATGCCGCCTTTGGTGAAATTCGGCGTGCCGGGTTTGGCGGTGCATCAATTAACAACATCCTGGAGAACAGCGGTTCCACCAAGGGGGCGCTGTATCATCACTTTTCCGGGAAGGCCAAACTGGTCAATGCGGTGATTGAGGAATGCCTGCCGGGCTATGTTGATGAAGTTTGGCTTAATGACCTTGAAGATGCCGATGATATCTTGCCCGTCCTGATGGAACAGGTCGACCGCCTTGGCGGTGAGAATGCGCCAAGCCTGCTTGAAGGCGGCTGTCCGCTTGCCCGTCTTGCGTCGGGTGCGGGGGAACTTGATGAAAACCTGCGCAAACGCATTGATGGTGTGTATCGCTACTGGCGCCGCGGATTGGCGTCCCACATCGGCAAGGCGCAATTTAACAAAACCGTGCGCACGGATGTCGAACCATCCGCTGTTGCCGAATTTATTATTGCCGCCTTGCACGGGTTCCTTACGCGCCCGCCCGCCTTGCGCAATCTGGAAACCCAGGATTCATTTGCCCGCGAGTTTGCGCGATATCTGAATAACCTGCGCCCTTAAAACATTTTCCCATTAACGGAATGGCGTGACGTTTTTGCCGAAAATATACACCTACGCATATTAAACAATAAATAAGTGTTGTTTTGATAGTATTGACAAATTTTTGTGTTTGATTAAGTAGTGGGTACAAATTCATAACGTTTAATGTTGGAGACAAGCCCCATGCGTTCTCTTGTACTTTCTGCTGTTGCAGCAGTCGCATTCACCTTCGCAGGTGGCGTCGCACAGGCCGAGCGCCTGACAGAAAAGCCGTTGGTAGATGCCAACTGGGTCGAGGAAAACCTTGATAACCCGTCGCTGGTAGTTGTCGACATTCGTTCGCTGACCAAAGATGGCAGCCCCTATGAGGCGGGTCACATTCCCGGTGCGGTTTATGCCCCCTATGGCAAGTTTGGCTGGCGGGCAAAGGTCGACAATGTTGTTGGCATGCTGCCGCCGGTTGATGTGATCTCCAAACGGATCGGGTCGCTTGGTATCGACAATGACAAGCAGGTCGTTGTTGTCCCGGCAGGCCAAAACAGTTCGGACTTCGGGTCGGCAACCCGTGTGTATTGGACCTTCAAGGTTCTTGGCCATGATGCGGTCACAATTCTCGATGGCGGTCAACGCGCATGGAATGCTGCGGGCAAGTCTGTTTCCCAGGATGCTGTTGCACCAACCACGGTGGCCTTTAACGCGAACTTCCGCCCTGAGCTGGTGGCCTCGGCAGAAGATGTTGCCAAGGCGCGTGAAAATGGTGTCGAGCTGATTGATGCCCGTCCGGAATCGCAGTTCACTGGCAAGGCAAAAAGCGGTGTTGTAGCCCGCCCGGGTGCCATCCCGGGGGCAAAAAACATCTCCCAGTCTGAATTTTACAACGATCAGGACGGTGCCTTTGTCGCCTCTGACGTGATTGAAACGCTTGTTGCTGATGCAGGTGTATCAACGGACGCCAAGGAAATCACCTATTGCAACACCGGTCACTGGGCGTCGGTTGCCTGGTTTGGTCTGTCCGAAGTGATGGGCAACAAGAACACCGCGATGTATGATGGCTCCATGACCGAATGGGCTGCTGATCCGAACCGTGAAATGGTTATTCCTGAATAATCGGGTTTCCTGACGGTATCTTGTCAGTCAGAACAGTTTGAACGGAACCGGCTCACGACCGGTTCCGTTCGCGTTTCCGCAATTGATTTCAGGTTACAGAGCGTCACCATGTCTGAAACGACCCTAAAAGCACGCCCGGAAAGCCCGGGTTTTAATTTCGACAAAGGGCCAGCAGCGATTACTGCCGTCCTGTTTGTTGTTGTCGGCATCGCCATTTCACAAGCTGTTGACCTTAAACAGGCCGTTCTTTACGGGCTGGGCGGGGTGCTTGGCATTGCGCTGTATCATGCTTCGTTCGGTTTTACCGGCGGCTGGCGGCGTTTTTCGGTTGAGAAGCGCGGGCGGGCCCTGCGTGCACAGCTTTTGATGATCGGCGTTGCGGCTGCGGCATTCATTCCGATACTGGCCCTTGGCAATCCGTTGGGTGGGGCGGTTGCCGGTGCGATTGCACCGGTTGGCATGTCGGTTCTGATCGGTGCTTTTTTGTTTGGTCTTGGCATGCAGCTTGGTGGGGGCTGTGGCTCTGGCACGTTGTTCACCGTTGGGGGTGGTAGTGCGCGGATGCTGTTGACGCTGGTGTTCTTTATCATCGGTGCAGTAATCGGTACGGCGCATTTGCCCATGTGGCTTGAACTGCCAAGCCTGCCGCCAATGAGCCTTGGACGTGAATTTGGCATCAGTGGCGGTCTTGTCGTGACCTTTGGCGGGTTGGCGTTGGTGGCGTTGCTGACAATATTCGTCGAAAAGCGTGCTCATGGCGGGCTTGAAGTTGTCTCAAGCGCGCCGCGTGCAGGGATCGCACGATTTATCCACGGCCCATGGCCGCTGGTTTGGACAGGCTTGCTGTTGGCGGGCTTGAACATCGCGACGCTTTTGATCGCGGGACATCCGTGGTCAATTACGTTTGGCTTTGGCCTTTGGGGCGCAAAGATCGCGCAAGTGATCGGTATCCCGGTTGAAACGTGGGAATTCTGGAACTGGGGTGGTCCGGCATATGCGCTGGGCAACTCGGTTTTGCAGGATAATACCTCTGTTATGAATTTCGGCATCGTCATTGGTGCAGCCTTTGCCGCCGCCCTTGCGGGCAAATTTGCGCCAAAGGTATCCGTGCCGGTTGCGTCCCTATTGGCCGCAGCGATTGGCGGGTTGCTTATGGGCTATGGCGCGCGATTGGCATTTGGATGCAACATCGGCGCGTTCTTTAGCGGCATCGCATCAGGCAGTGTGCATGGCTGGTTGTGGTTTGCCCTGGCCTTTGCAGGCAGTTGGGTTGGCATTGCCCTGCGTCCGATCTTTGGAATGGATGGTTTCCGGAAATGAGTGAGAAAAATACAATCCTGTTTGGGGCGGTCTTTTTGGCAGCGAGCGGCGCGGTGGCGCTGGACCATTACAGCCATACGGCAAACATCCCCGCGATTGCCAACCCGGCACCGGCCAAGCAGCCCGCCGCAGGCAGCAATCCTTGTGCTGCCAATCCATGTGCAGCGAATCTCTGCGCGGCGACCCCCTGCGCAGCGAACCCATGTGCAGCGAATCCATGTGCAGCGAATCCATGTGGCGCAGCGAATCCTTGTGCGGCGGTGTCATCCAATCCATGTGGCGCGGGTTACAACCCCTGCGCCGCGGCGAATCCCTGCGCGGCCGTGTCGGGGAATCCTTGTGGGGCCAACCCGTGTGGTGCCGGATACAATCCGTGCAGTGCAGGAAATCCTTGTGCGGCAAATCCATGTGCAGCAGCCCCGATGAGCAGTAATCCTTGTGCTGCGTATAACCCCTGCGCGGGGGCATCGCCGTGTGGCGCGTCACCCTGTGCACCGGCGGCAAGCAACCCTTGTGCGGCCTATAATCCGTGTGCGGCGGCCAATCCCTGTGCTGCATATTGATCGATCAAAGGGTATTGATGTTGATGATGTGAACATGGCCCGGCGTGCAATTCTGCCGGGCTTGTTTGCGTTAAACGCGGGGCTTTAACAAATAACCCGTTTGACAAGCTGATAAAACTCTGCGCATGGTGTCGCTGATATTTGACCGCTACAGAAGCGTAGAGGGAATGAAAGTTCCCTACTGTTGAGTGGTTAACGTAAGAACGCATTGAGGTGTCCAGCTACGCGGATGCTTCCTGAACTGCAAGGCGCAGACCTGATTACTATATTTTACCGGGCGAAGTCCCAGCTGTCTGCAGCCTCCAATTTACGAGTTACCCTTATTTGACCCAGTTTTCCGAACTCGGCCTGGCCGAGCCGGTCCTTCGCGCACTTGCGCAAGAAGGCTATGACGCGCCGACCCCAATTCAGGCGCAGTCCATCCCGTCCCTGCTGGAAGGCAAGGACCTGCTTGGTATCGCTCAGACCGGTACCGGCAAGACGGCAGCATTCGCGTTGCCGATTCTTGATCGTCTTTCCAAAACCGAAGGCCGTACGCCCAAAGGTGCCTGCCGTGTGCTGGTCCTGGCCCCGACGCGCGAACTCGCAGCACAGATCGGTGACAGCTTCCGTGCCTATGGCCGTTTCCTCAATACCCGCGTTGCGGTTGTTGTTGGGGGAGTTGCGCCAGGCCCGCAGATCAAGGCAATCAACCCCGGTGTCGAGGTTCTTGTCGCGACTCCCGGTCGTTTGCTTGACCATGTCGACAGCGGCAAGCTCAGCTTGAAACATGTTGATGTTGTTGTCCTTGATGAGGCCGACCATATGCTTGATCTTGGCTTCTTGCCGCCGATCAAGCGCATCATCAAAATGTTGCCGCGCAATCGCCAGAACCTTTTCTTCTCTGCCACCATGCCTGGCCAGATCGGCCAGTTGGCAGGCGATATGCTGTCAGATCCGGTGAAAGTATCGGTCACGCCGGTTGCCACCACGCAAGAGCGTGTCGAGCAGTCGGTCTACCTGATCGAACGCACCCGCAAGCGTCAGCTTCTGGCAGAGCTTCTGGACAATCCAGTTTTCAAACGCACACTGGTCTTTACCCGCACCAAGCGTGGGGCGGATCGTGTTGCGCGCCATCTTGAAGCCAACAAAATCAGTGCCGCCGCAATTCATGGCAATAAAAGCCAGAATCAGCGCGAGCGTGCCCTGAATGCCTTCAAGGATGGTCAGATCAATGTGCTGGTCGCAACCGACATTGCCGCACGCGGTATTGATGTCGATAGTGTCAGCCACGTTGTGAACTTCGAACTTCCGAACGTTCCGGAAAGCTATGTCCACCGTATTGGCCGTACGGCCCGTGGTGGTGCAAGCGGAACCGCGATTGCGTTCTGTGACGAAGAAGAACGTGGTCTGCTGCGTGATATCGAACGCACCACCCGTCAGTCGATCCCTGTGATTGATCGCCGTGATGCCAAGGCAGCGGCCGCTCAGGAAGCAGAATCTGCCGAGGCCCGTGAAGCCAACCGTGGACGTCGTTCCAACGGTGGTGGTCAGGCGCGCGGCAATGCTGGTCGTGGTGGCGCAGGCGGTAATCGTGGCAATGGCAATGGTCGTGGTGGTCGTAATGATGCACGTGGTGGCAATGCGCCACGCCGTGATCGCGATGATGCCCGCAAGACAAATCAGCGCCGTAACGGCGAAGGTTCAGTCAATGCAAGCAACGATACAGTTTCTGCGGCACCGTCCAACCCGGCATTGGAAAAATCCAAAAGCCGTTACAAGGGCGGACTTAAGTCCAAACCTGTGAATGGTCGTGGCAATGGCAGCGAAACAGGCGCCAGCCACAATGACGGTCGCAAACGTCCCGCCAAAAAGGTTGATTCCAACGGCAATCGCCGGGATCGGCCAAAGGGCGATAATTCAATTTCTTCCGGTTTGTCCTTTATGGGCAGCACCGAGGAACGCCGCGCGAATGGTAACGGGGGCAATGGCGCCCGGACTGCCAAACCGCAAGGCAAGCGCGGCGGTGCAAACCGCAATCGCAATCAACGCGGCGCACAATCTGGCGGGCAGCCAGGCGGTGCGGGTCGCAACAACTCTTCGGGAAAACAGTCGCAGCGTGAACGCGCCTGATTGTTTTCCGAACCCTTATAGGCGCACCCACGCGGGGTGTGTCGTAACGCCAATCAATACTCGATAGGAGATTTAAAGATGGCAACTGGTACCGTTAAATGGTTCAACGCAACTAAAGGTTTTGGTTTCATTCAGCCGGACGAAGGCGGAAATGACGTATTCCTGCACATCAGCGCCGTAGAACGCGCTGGCATGGGTCACCCGCAGGAAGGCGACAAAATCAACTACGAACTGCGTACCGACTCCCGTTCGGGCCGCGTTTCGGCTGATGACCTGACCGCTGCCTAATTCGGCTTGTCCTTCCTTGTGAAGGACACCGTATTAACGAAGCCCCCATCCGCGAAAGCGGGTGGGGGTTTTGTTTTGCCGATAAGTAAATCTTCGTCTGTGTTCATGATGGATTTATGACAACTGCGCGCTAAGCCACGGAAAGCATTCGCTATTTCAAGCTGCGCATGTAGAAGCTTTCTGTGTGTTTACGACATTGTCCGTCTTGCGGTTAAGGAAGCCTTGGTCATGGATGAAGATACGATCAATCAAGAACATTCCGGGGCGGGAAAGGGAACCTCGCCAGTTATTGTTGTGCTTGATCACTATCCGTTTCTGGTTCTGGGCTTGCTTCTTTTTGGGGCGTTTACGACCTCGAGTGCAGCGCCATTGGCCGGGCTGTATGTAGTCGAAGGATTGGGGCAGGCGCCCTGGAAGCTTAGCTTGGTGGCGGTGGTTCAGGTCTGCGTAACGCTTTTGGTCAATCGCAGTTTCGGGCGTGCCATTGACCGAGGTGTTCCGGTCAAGTTTTTGCTGATCACCAGCATCCTGTGCTTTGGCACCGGTATGATAATTCTCGGCCTGTTTCAGGTGTACTGGGTATATCTCAGTATCGTGTCGATCCTGCTTGGCATTGGATCGGGCGCGCTTTCCGTGATGTATTCGTTCGGCCGGTTGTTTGCCGAACAAACCAATCGTGACGTCATCAAATTCAATAGCTTTTTGCGTATGCAGACATCGCTTGGCTGGATGGTTGGTCCGGCTGCATCATTGTCATTTTATGGTGTTTATGGCTTTGCGCTGACCTATTACGTGATTGCCGGGTTGGCGGTGGTCTGGTTCGTTGTGTGTTTGTTGACCATCCCGGCAAGCTTTAAAACCCATCACCCCAATAGCCTGAAGGTTGGCCAGAAGGTGCCGCTGAACATTGGCTTGTTGCAGGCCTGTGTTCCGGTGTTTTTCATTGGTGCTGCCAATGTGGTTTTCTTGTCGGCCATGCCGCTTTATTTCTCAATAGAATTGGGGTTGATGGCGTCTTCGGCCGGATTTGCCTTGACTGTGAAATGCTTTGTTGAGGTCATTGTGATCTATTTCTGTGCATCGCTGATCAAACGAATTGGCGAGCGTAAAGGTATGCTGTTGGCCGCTATTTTGGGTGTGATATTCTTTGGTCTGATCTATCACGCGACCCGGCTTTCCGATGTGTTGGTGCTGGGGGTGCTTGATGGTATCTACTATGGCATCTTTGCCGGGATCAGCATGACGTTTGTGCAGAACTTTGCACCCGAGCAGCCCGGTGTCGCGACCAGCTACTATGTCAGCACCTTGTTTGTCGGCGGGCTTGTTGGCAATCTTCTGACCGGCCTTGTTGCCAGTGCATTTGATTTTCAGACGACGGTTCTGATGGCGTGCGCTTTTGCCTTTGTCGGAAGTTTGGTTTTGATCGTCATGCGCGATGCAAAACCAAATATGGTGCAGCCCCGTGCATCATGACATCTTGACTTTCAATCTGTCCCGGCGATGATCGCGCCATGAATGATAATACTGAAAATACCCGTCCGCGTTTGCTGGTTGATGCCGATGCCTGTCCGGTAAAGGTGGAATGTGAACGTGTGGCTGAGCGCCACCGGATCGAGATGGTTTTGGTGTCAAACGGTGGCATTCGTCCGTCGCCCAATCCATTGATCAGCATCGTGATTGTTCCGCCGGAACCCGATGCGGCTGATGACTGGATTGCCGAAAATGCGCGGGCGCGTGACGTGATTATTACCAATGACATTCCATTGGCATCGCGGGGGCTTGAGATTGGCGCAAGGGTGCTTAAGGCCAATGGGCAGGAATTTACCGAGGCCAATATTGGCAATGCCCTGGCGGGCCGTGAAATCGCCGCCCACATGCGCGAAGTCACTGGCGAGCAGGGCCGCAATGCCGCCTTTACCCAAAAAGACCGTTCGAAATTTTCCAGTGCACTTGAAGTGCTGGTTCAGGCTGTTTTGCGTGGCTGAGCTTGGTGGCTGTGTCGCCCCAAAAGAAGCAGGCCGTCAGACATATTTCAGTCTGACGGCCTGCACACAGGTCCTGATTTGATGAAGAAATAATTCTCACAAATCAGGCTTCCCCCCTGCGTATGTCATCCTAGCGGAAAGGCCCGGCGGTGTTCCGCACGGGCCAGTCGTGTGATGTGGCTTAGAACGGATAGTGGCGTTTGCCGCTTTGAACCGTGATCCAGCGCATTTCGGTGAATTCATCAATCGATGCCTGCGAGCCAAACCGACCATAACCGGATGATTTTACACCCCCAAACGGCATTTGGGCTTCATCCTGAACCGTTGGGCTATTGATGTGGCAGATGCCGCTTTCGATGCGTTTGGCGACATCCATCGCACGCGGAATGTTGGTTGAGAAGACTGCTGAGGACAGGCCATATTCGCTGTCATTGGCGATGCGGACAGCTTCGTCTTCGTCGCCGGCACGGATAACCACACAAATCGGGCCAAAGCTTTCTTCGGAATAGATCTTCATGGCCGGGGTGACGTGGTCAAGAAGGGTCGCATCCATCAGAACGCCGTCCTTGGCCTTGCCGGAACCGGCAACCAGTTTGGCGCCCTTGGATACGGCATCTTCGACAAGTTCTTCGATACGGTTGACCGCTTCGACATTCACAACACCGCCAAGGATGTGTTCTGCCTTGGCCGGATCACCAGCGGTCAATGTCTTGGCCTTGGCCGCCAGCTTGGCGACGAAATCGTCGGCCACGGCATTGTCAACGATCAGGCGTTCGGTCGACATGCAAATCTGCCCCTGATTCATATAGGCACCAAAGGCCGCACCATTGACGGCCTCATCAAGGTCGGCATCATCAAGAACAAGGAACGGTGCCTTGCCGCCCAGCTCAAGCAGAACAGGTTTCAGGTGTTCGGCACCAAGCTTGGCGATGATACGGCCCACACGGGTTGAGCCGGTAAAGTTGATGCGACGTACGGCCGGATGGGCAATCAGGGTTTCAACAATTTCCGGGGCATCTTCCGGGGCGTTGGTGACAACATTGACAACGCCTTCGGGGGCGCCGGCCTCTACCAGGCATTCCCCGATCAGACGATGCAGTGCCGGGCACAGTTCGGACGCCTTGAGGACCACGGTGTTACCACATGCAAGAGGCATGGCAATCGCACGCGTGCCAAGGATCACCGGAGCGTTCCACGGCGCAATGCCCAAAACCACACCAACCGGCTGGCGAATGCCCATCGCCATCAGGCCGGGGGTGTCGGACGGGATGATGTCGCCCTGTATCTGGGTTGTCATGCCACCGGCTTCGCGCAGCATGTTGGCGGCAAGATGGGCGTTAAAACCACCCCACATGCGCGTGCTGCCGGTTTCATCAAGAACCAACTGGCCGAACTGATCGCCTTTGGCTTCCATGATGTCTGCGGCCGCAAGCAGGATTTTACGGCGCGCGCCCGGACCCATTTTTGACCATTCCGGAAAGGCTGCAGCTGCGGCGTCTGCGGCCTTTCGGGCGTCTGCTGCATTGGCAGCAGCGGCAACCGTGGCGGTTTCACCGGTGACCGGGTTTTTGCGTTCAAACGTGCGGTTGTTTGACGCATTTACGTCCTGGTTGTCGATCAGCAGTTTGGCATCGTTCATGGCGTTTCTCCTGAGTTTCTCGTGGTCTGCTGTGAGGTGACGAAAGGCTGCATGTTATGCCGCCCCAAGACCAAGGAAGGCCTTTTGCACAGCAGGGTCGGATTGCAGGGCCTTGGCAGTATCCTGCCCGGTAATAGACCCGTTTTCGATCAGATATCCCCAGTCTGATATGGCAAGGGACTGATGGGCGTTCTGTTCGACCAGAAGCACACCAACCCCGGTTTTTCGAATGGCCGCAAGGGCCTTGAACAAATCCCCGGTCATGATGGGCGACAAGCCAAGGGATGGCTCATCAAGCAGCAGAATATCGGGATTGGACATCAACGCACGACCAATTGCGACCATCTGCTGTTCGCCGCCACTCATGGTACGCGCCGCCTGATCAAGACGTTCAGCCAGTTTGGGGAAAAGATCAATCACGCTTTCAAGGTTTTGTTTTTCAGCCACCCGCGCGCGTTTGGCAAAGGCACCAAGTTGAAGGTTCTCGCGTACCGTCAGCTCGCCAAAAATGCCGCGACCTTCGGGGACAAGGGCAAGTCCCGCCTCGACAATCTTATGGGCGGAAAGGGCGGTCAAATTGCTGCCTGACAGGTTGATTTGCGTGTCGTCATGGACCGGAACCAAACCGGCACAGGCCTTAAGCAGGCTGCTTTTACCTGCCCCGTTTGCGCCGAGCATGACGACAATTTCACCGCGATCAACGCGGACATCAACCCCGCGCAGAGCTGCGTGTTTGCCATAGGAAACCGACAGGTTTTTGATATCAAGCATGACTGTCTCCCAGATAGGCGCGCACAACCTCGGGGTCGGATAAAACGTCGTCGGGCGTGCCATCAGCGATCTTTGCCCCGGCATTCATCACAACACAGCGATCACACAGGCTGCGAATGGCATCCATGACATGTTCAACCATGATGATGGTCAACCCTTCGTTCTTAAGTTTGCGCACAAGGGTGATGCCGTCCTGAAGTTCTGACGGGTTGAGGCCAGCCAACCATTCATCAAGCAAAAGAAGCTTTGGCTGCAGGGCCAATGCCCGACCAAGTTCCAGACGTTTCTGATCAATATAGGTCAGATCCCCGGCGGGCGTGTGGGCCTGATTGGCAAGGCCGATGCGTTCAAGCAACGCAAGGGCCTCAGCTTGCGCAGCATCGCCCCAAAGCGGTTTGGTGCGATAGGCAAGACCGGCTTCGATGTTTTCAATGCAATCAAGATCGGGCAGTACGCGGACCAGTTGGAAGGTGCGTGCAATGCCGGAATGACTGATCTTGTGGGCCGGAAGATTGGTGATGTCCTTGCCACTGATGACAACCTTGCCCTCATTGGCCTGAAGGGCACCTGAAATCAGGTTCATCACTGTGGTCTTGCCCGATCCGTTGGGGCCAAGCAGACCAAGGATTTCGCCGCGATGGACGTCGAACTGCATCTGATTGACGGCAATCAACCCGCCAAAGGCCTTGTGCAGACCTGAAATCGACAGAAGGATTTCGGTATTCATGCTGCGTTCCCCCCTGATTTGGCGTTTTGATCGGTTGCAAGCGCGCGCTTTTTCGGGGCGCGATACTTTTCATACAGACCAACAACCCCGCCAGGCAGAAGATAGACAATCACCATAAATACGCAGCCCAAAAGGATACTGAAATGGTTCGGGAAGTTTGCGGTCAGCACTTCAAACAAAAGGGTCAGCGGAATGACACCCAAAAGCGGCCCCAACAAGCGACGCGGCCCGCCCAGAAGTGCCATGATGACAACCTGGAATGACAGCATCGGGTTAAAGGCAATCACCGGATCGATATAGGTCCAGCGTGGGGCCATGATGGCACCGGTCAGTGTCATGAAAAGGGCAGACAGGACAAACAGCGCGACTTTCACACGGGTGACATCAATGCCGCAATGCTTGGCGACGGTTTCGTCTTCGCCAATGATGCGCAACGCAAAGCCAAGGCGCGAACGCCCCAAAATAAATCCGGTCAGAAGCAACACCGCAAACAGGGCGAGCAACTGCCAGTAAATGTCATTCTGGGTGATGTCCAAAAAGACATAGCGCCCCATTTCGCGGGTGACATTGACCTCGTACCAACTGACCACCTGGCGCACCAGTTCGGTCAAACCAAAGGTAAAGATCACGAAATACACACCTGCAAGACGCAATGTGGAAAAGCCAACCAAAAGGGCAATCACGGTTCCGGCAAGCCCGGCACAAATCAGCACCATCGGGAACGGCAATACTTCGCCAAGGACCGCCACCGTATAGGCACCAATGCCAAAGAACACGACAGTCGCAAGCGAGATATAGCGCGTCGGGCCGGAAAACATCGACCATGCGGTTGCAAGAACGGCAAAGCTGACAACACTGATGGCAAGCGACATATAGTAGCTGTCAACAAGGCTTGGCAGGAAGGCAAGGGCTGCAAAGATGACCGCCCCGATGGCGACAGGCTTGATGAAATCAGGTTTCAGGATGCTCATGACGTGGCCCTCCCGAACAGGCCGGATGGCTTGATCAGCAGCACCAGCAGGAAGATCACATAGGTCACGGCAATGGTCAGGCCCGGATCGACATAGGTCGCGACCAGACTTTCAGCGACACCAAGGATCAGGCCAGCAATCAATGCGCCCAGTATATTGCCAACCCCGCCCATGATGACAACGATCAGTGCCTTCATGGTAAAGACAACACCCATCGAGGTGGAAAATGTCAGGAACATGCTGACCAGAACGCCACCAACGGCTGCCATCGCGCCACCAAGGGCAAAGGCAAAGCAGGATGCGAAATTGACATCAATCGCAACAAGGCGGGCCGATGTCGGATCAACTGCAACCGCACGCAGTGCCGTTCCGATACGTGTCCGGGTCAGGATCAGATAGAATCCAAGCCCGATGACAAGTGCAAAACCAAGCGCAACAAGACGATTGGCCGCAATGGTCGCCCCAAAGACATTCACCGCGTTATTGAGAAAATCATAGCTGTAATAATTGCCGCCAAACCAGACCAGCAACACACCCTGAACGATGAACAGCAGGCCAAAGGTGGCCAGAATGCTGTCAACTTCAAGCATGCCACGGTTCTTTGCGCGCGCGACCAGCGGGGTCAGCAGGATGCGATAGATGACCCAGTTCAGCACAAAGGATGCGGGAATAATAATCAAAAGACCAAGGATCGGATTGATCCCAAGGGCGGTCATGAAAACAAAGGCAATAAAGGATGCAACAATCACCAGCTCACCATAGGCAAGGTTCATGATGCGCGATACACCGTATTGCAGGGTCAGCCCCATGGCGACAAGTGCATACATGCCGCCAAGGGTGATCCCGGAAAAGATTGCGTAACTTAACATTTATTTTTTCCCAAGATGGGCGTTTCCGGGGATCGCGGTTGATGGTAACGCGATCCCCGGTCTGTCTGATCAGGCGCGATTAGTTCGCGGCCTTCCATTCAGGTTTCGGGAAGACAAGTTCTTTGGCACCTTCCATGTCGGTCGGTGCAAGGCCAACAAACTTGCCGTCCTGCCACTGACCAACACGCCAGAAAGTCTGATCGCCGGGCTTGTAGGTGCCAAGGATGGTGTCAAATCCGCCTTTGGCCAGTTCGGCATTGATGGCTTCGCGGTCGGTTGATCCTGCGCGTTCAATTGCCTGCTGCAGGGACTGCAAGGTCGCCCAATTGACGATAGACGCCCAACGATCCGGCTCACGTTCGGCAAAGGCAACGTGACGTTCAATATAGTCGGCGA
Source organism: Thalassospira australica (assembly GCF_000763295.1). Classification (GTDB taxonomy): domain Bacteria; phylum Pseudomonadota; class Alphaproteobacteria; order Rhodospirillales; family Thalassospiraceae; genus Thalassospira; species Thalassospira australica. The sequence continues at coordinate 26,052 of NZ_JRJE01000030.1, forward strand.
TTTCGGGATCGTCCTCGCTCGCGCCACCAAGGCTGACAACACCTTCGGCATTATCGCCGAAGCGATTTTTATACAGCGGGAAGGCCGTGCCGACACCGGCATAGAAAACCTTGGGGTTAAAGCCAAGAACACGTGACTGTTCTGTCAAGCCAAGGGTGCCCGGCGGGTAGGAGAAGGCAACAAAGGTATCTGCATCAAGCGATTTGATGTCATTGACGATGGTGGCCAGATCCTGGGAGCCCAGCGGATAGGTCTTGTCATAAACAAGATCAAAACCACGGTCTTCAAGGGCTTCGCGGCCCGCTTTTGACAGTTCGATGCCAAACCCGTCGGCCACGGCAATCATTGCGACCTTGTCGTTGATCTTGCCGTCGTCTTTCAGGCCTTCAAGGAAGTCTGCCATTGCAACGGCATATTGTTCACCCGTGCCAAGCAACCAATAGGAATTCTTCCAGCGTTTGGACAGTTGCGGTGCCTTGTCGGTTACGGCTGTGCCGGCAAGATGGGCGTACCCTGCACGATCAAGGATCGGTGCCACGGCAAGGTTAAGGCCCGTGCCCCACGGCGACAGGATGAAATCAACCTTGTCCTGATTGATCAGGCGTTCAATCGCCCGAACGGCTTCTTCGGAGCTGGAGCGGTCATCATATTCGACAACTTCAATCGGGAGCTGCTTGTCGCCGACCTGAAGGCCGCCAGCGTCGTTGATTTCCTTTACCCACATTTCATAGTTGGGAATGGTGCTGGTGGCTGCACCCGGTGCGCCCGGGCCGGTTTTCGAAATGGCATAACCAATGCGATATGTTTCCTGCGCATTGGCGCCAAACAGCGTTGCGGTGCTCATAACCGCGGTTGTTGCCGCAGCAATGGTCGCAAGACGCAGTTTTGCTGAGATTTGCATAGTTTTCCTCCTGATCTCTTGTGCAGAGACGGTTTTCCCGTTTGTGCGTAATTTCAGGAGCTTAGGCAAAGAGATACTGTTGTTTACTTCGCGCTGCAAAGTAAATCTCCGACGCATCCTCCTGCCCATTATTTCGCATGTGCAAAATAACAGGAACGCATTCTTGTGTTGTGTTGTTGTTTTTGACGGTTTCTTTGACCGTGACACTAGTAAGCGATGGAACGTCGCCAATGTAAAGATAGCGAAATTGACATTTTAAGACGAAAAATTGTACTTTTATACGTATAACCATTTGGAATATTTTCGCGATAAAAAGGCATGTCTATGCAACCCCCTCAACACATTCCGGTTTCCAGCCCGGCGACCCTTGCCGATAACCCGTTTGATGATCTGGTTCCGGTTACCGCACAGGCGATGATGGATCGCTTCGATCATCCGCTGTCTGTTCAGAACTGGGTGATGAATGATCCGGGGCGGCGTGACCGATGCTATGCTGTTTTGTTGCTAAGTGGTCGGGCGCAAGTCGGTTTGCGTCAGGGTACGATTGAATGCAAGGCGCCTGCGCTTGTCTGGTTGCCGCTTGGCGAAACCCGCCGGTTCAGTGTGACGGCGGGGGCAGAAGGGTATCTTCTGTCCGTGACGGATGATCTGGTGGCACGCCATTGCGGCGACAGCGCAGGTGTTGCAGGTGGGGAATTGCCGCTGCGTTTTGCAGCAGACACTGTTCACAATGTGACCCCGGCCGAGCAAAGCGAAAATCTGTTTTTGCTGACACGCAGCTTTGAAGCAATCCGGGCAGAGTTGATGCAAAACGCGCTGGGGGCCAGTTTGGTTGTCGGGGCGCATCTGCAGATTATTCTGACACTGGTATTGCGTCTGGCCGAAGGCGTGATGGAACAGCGAGACAAACATGGTCCCGGTTCGATTACCTTTCAGCGGTTTTTACAGGTTCTTGAGCTTCATTTCCGTGAACATTGGAACATTGCCGATTATGCGACCGCGCTTGGGGTCAGTGAAAGGCGTTTGGGATCGGCTGTAATGCGTGCGACCGGCAAGCCGCCCCTGACCGTTGTTCATGAACGTGTCCTGCGCGAAGCCTGCAGGCGTCTTGAACAATCACCGCTGGGGGTCGCGCAGGTTGCCTATGGCCTTGGCTTTCGGGACCCGGCCTATTTCAGCCGGTTCTTCAAGCGTTACATGGGGGAGGCACCCGGCGGGTATCGACGCCTGCGCCGTGCGGCGGAACGGGTACGCGACGATACGTTTGCCGCCTGGCCATAAACCTGAGTTCTGGCCCTGGGGCGCTTCTGCCTTGTTTCATATTAGGGCAAGATTGTCGCGAAAATGTATCAGACGCTCACGCGGTGTTTATCGGCTGCGGCCATTGCGCTGCCTTTTTTTGATCTTAATTGTCACTTCTGATCATAATGACATCTATTTGCAGACAGGATCGATATTTTGCGAAAAGGCACAACCCTTATTCTTGGCTTGGTGGCCGTTCTTGTGCTGCCGTTCGGCATCAGCCTTGCGGAAGATCCGCCAAGTGAAAAGGCCAAGGATCGCTATACGTGGCGAACAGCCCCGCGCCATGCATCGGGTGTTGCCCCTGATCCCAAGGTGCATGCCGATCAGGCTATCGTCATGGTCATGGCGGCCGATACGTTTGGCTGGCGTGGATATTTCGCCGTGCACCCGTGGATCATTTTCAAGCGTGCCGGTGAAACCAGCTATACCCGTTATGACGTTGTTGGCTGGGGTGGTGGCAACGTCGTGCGCCGGAACTATGCGCTTCCCGATGGATTGTGGTTCGGCTCAAGGCCAGAGGTTCTTGCAGATCATCGCGGCGCGGCGGCAAGTGCCCTGATTGATCAGGTCGAAGCCGCCATTCAAACCTATCCGTTCGCGCGCGAATACCGCAGCTATCCGGGGCCCAACAGCAATACCTTCATTGCCCATATCGGGCGTGAGGTTCCCGCACTTGATCTTGATATGCCCGCCAACGCAATCGGCAAGGATTACCGCCCGATTACAAACCCGGTCGGCTTGTCATCAAGCGGGCAGGGCGTGCAGGCCAACCTTTTGGGGGTGTTGGGGATGTCCGTCGGGCTGGAAGAGGGGATTGAGCTTAATCTTCTCGGGCTGAATTTCGGGATTGATTTCAATCGTCCCGCCCTTCGTTTGCCGTCAGTCGGCCGGCTTGGCATGGATAGTGTCGAGCAGGTCACGGCCAAAGATTTGGCAAATGATAATGCCGCCAAGGCCGAAAGTGCAGAGGCCAAACTTAAACCAAGCAGCTAAACAGATTGCCTGTTGTTCCGGTCTTGTCGTTAAAACAAGAAAACGCCACCGCGAAAGGTGGCGTTTTTGTTTTGGGATATCTTGATCAGGCTGCCTGTCCCCATAGCGGAAACGGATCGGCAAGATTGGCATAACGTTCAGGATCGAAGCGCACCGCAAGGGCGTCGTCATCATCGATCAGGCAGTCCGAAAGCCGCGCGCGAAGGGCGGCCTCGTTAATATCCTGACCGATAAAAACGATTTCCTGACGACGGTCGGCAAAGACCGGGTCCCATTTTGACAGAACCATATCGCGCCACGCCGGATTGTCAGGCCATTGTTCGCGCGGAACCGCGCACCACCAGGTGCCAAGCGCCTCGGTCTTGACCGCCGCACCCGCCTGACTGATTTCCCCGACCCAGTTTGGACGGGTCGCCAGCCAGAAATGCCCCTTTGCGCGCAGAACACCGGGCCATTCGCTATTGATGAAGGCATGAAAACGTTCCGGATGAAATGGCAGGGAGGTCCGGAAAGTAAAGCTTTTGATGCCGTATTCCTCGGTTTCGGGCACATGATCGGCAAAACCATAAAGCTCTTTGGCCCACAACGGATGATTTTGGGCGCGTTCAAAATCAAAACGACCGGTATTAAGGATTTGGTCGGGCGCAACGACACTGTTGCTGGTTTCGATCACTTCGGCATCGGTGTTAAGCGCCTTGATAATCGCCAGGACGGATTTGCGTTCGTCATCAGAAATCAGATCAAGTTTATTCATCACAATGACATCGGCGAACTCGATCTGATCGACCAGTAAATCGACGATGCTGCGATTATCCGCATTCCCCAGGCTTTCGCCCCGGTCTGTCAACATGTCGGTAGAGCTGTAATCGGCAATCATCCGTGCGGCATCCACCATGGTGACCATGGTGTCGAGTTGGGCAATATCGCCAAGCGACTGACCATTTTCATCACGAAAATCAAAGGTGGCCGCAACAGGAAGCGGTTCGGATATGCCGGTCGATTCAATCAGAAGGTAATCAAAACGATTCTGCTCGGCCAGACGGCGGACCTCGGCCAGAAGGTCATCACGCAGTGTGCAGCAGATGCAGCCATTGGTCATTTCAACCAGTTTTTCATCGGTTTGGGAAAGCGCTGACCCGCCATTTCGTACAAGGTCTGCGTCGATATTGACCTCGCTCATATCATTGACGATCACTGCAACCCGCAATCCGCGCTGGTTGTTCAGGATATGGTTCAAAAGGGTGGTCTTGCCCGCGCCAAGAAAGCCGGACAGAACAGTAACGGGAAGACGCTTCATCAATCGACCTCTGCTAACTACAACGATAAATGTAATGTTATAACGTAACATTACATTTATCGTTGGGACGAGATGAACGCAAACAAAAACTGTCTACCGGCGATGGTTGCGGGGGCGGTCTTAGCCATTCAGGTGCCAGATGGCCGCATTCAGAAGGCAGGCAAAGCCGACCCATGCGACATATGGCAGCAACAGCACTCCGGCGAGGCGATCCAACCGGAAGAAGACGATGGTGTTGATCACAATCAAAGTCAGCAGGGCGATGATATTTATCAGCCCGAGTATCGGCGATTGCGCGCCAAAGAACAGGAACGACCACAAAAGGTTCAGGGCCAGTTGCGCGCCATAGATCGCAAATGGACCCTTGGCATTTTTAAGTCCGCGTTTAAGCCAGACGCGCCAGCCGCTAAAGGCGATCATGAAATAGATCGCCGTCCAGACCGGGGCAAATAACCAGTTGGGCGGATTGAAGAACGGCTTTTCCAGTGTGGCGTACCAGTCATTGACACTGGTCGCCGTAACCGCACCGCCAAACGCCGATATGCTCAGGCACAAGACAATAAAGGCAATCAGCGCGAAAACACGGGTGCGGTGGTTTGTTTTTGGCGGGGTAAAGTCGTTGGTGCTGTTTATCATGGCGAAATTAAATCCCGGGCGATCATTTGGTGACGTCTTCGATGCTGTCGATAAGCGCATCGAAATAGGGGTTCCAGGTCAGTCGCCCGTGATATTTACCCGGTTCGCTATAGCCCCAGCTGCTGCGCCAGATTGTTGATAGATCATTGGGAAGTGTTACGTCTTCCTGACCGTTTTCAACAAACACAAAGCTTCCCTTCTCACCGTAATATGGGTTGTCGGGCGAAAACAGTACGCTCAGATGTGAGAAATTGCTGATTTGCTGATCGGGAAGGTTGCTGTTGCGGGTTTCAACCCTTGGATCGCTACTCGGTGCTTTGGTGTCATCATACCAGACAAAACGGGACACGGGATTGGGAAACCTGGTTTCAAAGGAACGGAGCGTTTCGATCGGATCAAGGACACTGTCATCAGCGCTCATGGTGATCAGGGCAGGGCGATCAAAAGGTTGGGTATCAAGGCTGTCGCGGGCATCGCTGACGCTGCGGTAATAAAGTTCGGATGCCTTGGTCGATAGTGACTGGTAGTTGATGACATTGACCTCGGGATCAACATCAATCCAGTCCCACAGATGTTTGACCACCGGGGCAAGGAACAGCAGATCGCTGTCAGGTTCAATGCCCGGCGAAAACAGCAACAATCCGGCAATTTCGGGGTTTTGGGCCGCATAGCTGGTGACAAGGTTGCCACCGGTGGAAAAACCACCCAGCCAGACTTCGTCTACTTCGCGTTCCAGAAGGGCGACCTGATGGGCAACAGATCGCTTCCAGTCGGCATAGTCGGGCAGGTTAAGGTCCGCTGGCCGTGTTCCGTGACCGGGCAACAACATCGAACGCGCAAGCCAGCCATTTTTGGCCATTTCGGTTGCAATATCATGGAAATACCAAGGACTTGATCCAAGACCATGGACAAGCAACACACCACGCGACGGTTCATCATCGGTGGCGGTTTTGGGCCGGACCTCAAACGGACTGTTGCGCGTGATTTCCATTTCATGATCATCGGTCAGAAATACCCGATGGGTCGCAATCCAGTCGCGGGTTTCTGATACGTAATCATCAAACTGGTCCTGCATGTAGGGCGGGATGTCTGGTGATTGCTGATAAAGCGCGTTCTCGGGCGGAAACGCACAAGCAACCAAGGTAATCGCGGGGACAAGGGCCAACAGGGTGGTGCGTAACGGACGCATGCAATCTCCTTTGGCCTGGGCCAAGCGGGGCGTGATCAGGATTAGATGGATGTAAATACCTGAAATGGTTACGTCAAATCCGAACTCAGCGATCACATTGTCGAGTTTAAATTCTGAAGCAGCGGGAAAACATAATGCTGCCCTGCATTCAACAAACGCAGGGCAGCATGGGAAGGTTCAAGATCAGTTGCCGTTTTTGGCGGTCTGACCAAACAGTATTTTTTTACCTTCCTCGGTAACGGCCGGACGTGACGTGTATGGTTCGGCTGCCTTGTAGGCTGCTACCGTGGCCGGTCGGGACTTGATGGTTTCAAACCAGCGTTTCAGGTTCGGGAACTCATTGAGGTCCTGTTGTTGTTTTTCGTGGCTGACAACCCACGGATAGGACGCCATATCGGCAATGGTGTAGGCATCACCGGCAATGAAGTCACGGCCTTCAAGGCGCTTGTTGAGCACGCCATAAAGACGGTTGGTTTCGTTGACGTACCGGGTGATGGCATAGGGAATTTTTTCCGGAGCATAGGTGCCGAAATGATGGTTCTGACCGGCCATCGGACCAAGACCGCCCATCTGCCAGAACAGCCATTCCATCACCGTTTTCTTGGCACGCACATCAGTCGGCAGGAACTTGCCGGTTTTCTCTGCGAGATATTGCAAGATCGCACCGGATTCAAAAACGGTGATGGCATCGCCGCCATCCGCAGGGGCATGGTCAATGATCGCGGGCATCCGGTTATTGGGCGAGAAGGCAAGGAAGTCCGGCTTGAACTGGTCACCCGCACTGATGTCGACCGGGAAGATTTTATAATCCAGTCCGGTTTCTTCGAGAAACAGCGTGATTTTATGACCGTTGGGGGTGGGCCAGTAGTAAAGATCAATCATGGACCAAGGGCTCCTTAATGCTTTTTGATGGCGATTTCGATAATCGAAGCTTGCCAATTGACGCGTTATCGGTCAATTTAAAACGATCATTCCAAAATGCAATAGCAGGTCACGCTTTTGTGTAAGCCTGATGGCCTGTAAGGAGATGCACCATGATCCGTTTTTACTTCCACCCCACGCCAAACCCGCAGAAAATCTCGATGATGCTTGAGGCGTCCGGCCTTGACTACGAAGTCGTGCCTGTTGATAGCCGTAAGGGCGAGCAGCATGATCCGAAATTCCGTTTGATCAATCCGAATGGAAAACTGCCAGCCATCGTTGATACGGACGGTCCAGGTGGCAAAGAAGTACGCGTGTTTGATTCCAACGCGATCCTGCTGTATCTCGCAGAAAAATCCGGCAAGTTCTTGGGAAAAGCAGAAGACCGTGGCGAGTTCCTGTCGTGGTTGATGTTTGTTGCAACCGGGATTGGTCCTTATTCAGGGCAGGCCGTGCATTTCCAGCATGTGGCACCAGACGGCAACGACTATGGCAAACGGCGTTATAGCAACGAAGCTGCCCGTCATTATCAGGTGCTTGAAGACCATATGGAAGGTCGCGCCTTTATCGTCGGTGACGAGTTGACGATTGTTGATATTTCAGCCTGGGGCTGGATCGACAAGGCTCCGTTCGTGCACAAGAACCCGGATGTCTGGGACAAATATCCCAACATCAAACGCTGGTTCGATGCAGTCAATGCTCTGCCTGCTGCCAACAGTGCCCGTGAAGTCGGCAAAGACCACGCATTCAAAACCGAAATGGACGAAGACGCCAAACGCGCAATGTTCCCGTCCAATTACGCCTAAGGGAGGCGGCAACCTCATTCGGAAGTTCGATCTTGCTTCTGGTGCTCTTATAGAGTGCAATGGCTGTTGGGGGAGACAACCATAAAAAGCAGTAAGCGAAACTTTTGAATGAGGTTGTCTGCATGAACGAGCTTGAAGTTAGTGACGGCAAGGTCGTAAGAATTTGGTGGTTGTTGACTTGGCGGTTTAACGCCGGAGCGTTTGTTGGCTGGGCCGTGCTGGCAGCGCTTCTGGGGTTTCTGACCGAATTTATGAATTTATCGCTTGGGCGTGTCATTCTTGACCCTCAGTTTGTTGTTTGGCTGGGGAGCGCACTTTGGTCATTCTTCTGGTTCTTCATCGTGATTAGGATGATGCTCAAGAAGAGGTATAACGGTTTTCGATTGGCCATTATTGCCGATGAGCCCGCGACGGCAGAGCAACCGGAAGCGTCACAGGGGCAACCATAATCAATAGTTGGTTCTGACTGTGACGCGGTCCAGAAACAAAAACACCCCGGCTGATATGGCCGGGGTGTTTTTTATTCAGGTTGGTCGTTGGCAATCAGTCGCTGGTTCTTGCGCCAAATTGCTTGTTGAACTGCAGCACCAGCAAGGTGACAACGGCCCCGGAAAGCAAGTACGCACCAACGCCCGGAAGACCGAACTTATCGCAAAGATACAGCGCAATCAGCGGTGCGAAACCGGCACCAAGCAACCATGCAAGGTCAGACGTCAAAGCCGATCCGGTATAGCGGTACTCGCGTTTGAAGTTCGATGCCAGCGTACCGGCCGCCTGACCAAAGCACAGGCCCAGCACGGCAAAGCCACCCAGAACAATCATGCCTTCATTGATGATGTTATAGGTGTATAGAAGCGGGGTCAGAACCGCACCCAGCAGAATGATTCCGGCACTATAGCCAAGCAAACGGCGACGGCCGAGCTGATCGGCAATGAAGCCCGATGCGATAATGCCAAAGGCGCACAAAACTGCACCGACACCCTGTGTCAACAGGAACTGGCCCGGATTGCCGTTGGCATAAAGGTAAACCCAGCTGAGCGCAAAGACGGTGACCAGATGGAACAGCGCGTAGCTGACCATCGGAACCAGCGCGCCTAGCACAACGGTGCGGCCATTGTGTTTGAGCGTGTCCATGACCCGTGCTGCTTCAAGTTCATTCTTTTCAAGCAGATGGCCAAATTCTGATGTTGCCACCAGACGCAGGCGGGCAAACAGCGCAACCACGTTAATCGCAAAGGCAACAAAGAACGCATAGCGCCAGCCAAAGGCAAGGAAGTCATCCGCATGCAGCGTGAGGATCAGATAGGCAAACAGCGAGGACGCCAGCATAAAGCCAAGCGGTGCGCCCAACTGCGGGATCATCGCGTACCAGCCCTTGCGGTTATCCGGCGCGTTAAGTGCCAGCAAGGAGGAAAGGCCATCCCAGGCACCACCCCATGCCAAACCCTGCAGGAAGCGGAAGGCACACAACAGGTAAATGGCAAGAACGCCAGCGGACTCAAAGCTTGGCAGGAAGGCCATCGCGGCGGTGGAACCGCCAAGCAGGAACATGGCAATCGTCAGCTTTACACCGCGCCCGTGTGCACGGTCGACTGTCATAAAGACAAGCGACCCGACAGGGCGGGCGATAAAGGCCAAGGAGAAAATGGCAAAGGAATACATCGTTCCCACCAATGCGGTTTCACCCGGAAACAGCAATTGCGGGAAGACCAGCACCGATGCGATGCAATAGACGAAAAAGTCAAAAAATTCTGATGTCCGGCCAATAATCACGCCAAGCGCGATTTGTCCCGGATCGTTGGTGGCGTCGGCATTGTGATGCCGTGCGTCGCGTTCCAAACCCGAAGAGGTGGCGGTCGCGTAGTTTTCTGTCGTTTGGTTCACGCCGTTCTCCCTAATTCACTTGTCGGACCTTTTGGGTCCTCACTGCTTTTGATTGGATCACAAATCCGGTTCGAAGAACGATACGACTTTGGATCGAGTCTGATTATAAACATGTGAATTGCGAACGTCAGTGTCAATTATCGTTCTGCAGCGCACAACGTTAAGTTTACATTGGGATGATAATTATCATTAAGACCCTGCTATGCGCGGCGGTTACCTTGACATTGCTGCATTGCAGCTATAGCAATTCCCGCGAATTTCCGATTTGGCATTTTTTTGAAAAAAAATTGCTTTCTTTGTGCCCTTTCCGTGGATGTCTGGAATTTTAATTCCTATATGCGGGTGCGGCGGGGTACGACGCGTGGCGATCTTTGGTGGGTCGCTGTGCGGCTCGCAGGCATATGGTTGTCTGTGAGAACATCTTCCAGTGACTGAGGAAGTATGAAGCGCATGCTTTCAAAACTTGTACGTGGCGTCGCATTGACCTCAATGTTCTCGCTTCTGGCCGGTTGCAACCTTGTTGTGATCGATCCGTCGGGTGATATTGCCTCTCAGCAGGCCGACCTTATTATCGTATCAACCATCCTGATGCTGCTGATCATTGTTCCGGTCATGGCATTGACGGTTTTCTTTGCCTGGAAATACCGGCAGGGAAACAAGGATGCGGAATATGATCCCGAATGGCATCATTCCACCAAATTGGAAGTTGTCATCTGGTCTGCCCCGCTGGTGATCATTATTGCCCTTGGCGCGATTACGTGGGTTACGACCCATACGCTTGATCCGTATCGTCCGCTCGACCGTATTGATGCTGAACGTCCACTGCCAAAAGATCATGAGCCGATGGTGATTGAAGTCGTTTCTCTCGATTGGAAATGGCTGTTCCTGTATCCGGAACAGGGCATTGCGACTGTCAACGAACTCGCAGCTCCGGTCGATACGCCAATCCAGTTCAAAATCACCTCTTCGGGGATCATGAATTCGTTCTTCATTCCGGCTCTTGCGGGCCAGATTTATTCGATGGCGGGGATGGAAACAAAACTCCATGCCGTAATCAATGAAGAAGGTGTTTTTGACGGGTTCTCGGGGAACTACAGCGGTGAGGGGTTCTCTCATATGCGCTTTAAGTTCCACGGGCTGAGCCAGGACGGGTTTGATGCCTGGGTCGATAATGTGAAGGCCGATGAAAACCTTTTGGGGCGTTCGCAATATCTTGAGCTTGAAAAACCCAGCATCAAGGAACCGGTTCGGTACTTCAGCTCGGTGGATCCAGAACTTTACAACGCGATCCTCAACATGTGCGTTGACCAGTCGAAAATGTGCATGAACGAGATGATGCATATTGACGAAAATGGTGGCGGCGGTCTGGCCGGTATCAATAACGTCATGTCCTTGACCTATGACGTGCCGCAGATGCGTGGCAGTCAGCAATTGCCCGAAAGCAAGTCCTACGTTGCGACGCTTTGCACTGCACCGGAAGGTGGCCTGGCTGGTGAACTTGCGAACCTGCCGTTGTTTGACAATGAACAGGTCTCGCGTGCCATGAGTGTTGCGCCGTCAGGTGTTTCAACAGGGTTCTGAAGCAGTGCCGGTTGGTAAAAGCCAACCGGCCCTTCGCAGTTTTGGCATCGGCTACGGTGCCTGTCTGCATTTGAAAGAAGAGTAATCCGATGTTCTCCAATCCGGACCTTTTACACTTTATATTTGGCCGGCTATCCCTCGACTCCTTCCCGTTTCTCCATGATCCGATCATTCTTGTGACGCTTCTTGGGGTTGTTGTGGGTGGCATCGCTGTTGTTGGTGGTATTTCCTATTTCCGTCTGTGGGGATACCTCTGGCGCGAGTGGATCACGTCGATCGATCATAAAAAGATCGGCATCATGTACATTATTTTGGCAATCATCATGCTGCTGCGTGGCTTTGCCGATGCACTGATGATGCGTGCCCAGCAGGCCATTGCCTTTAATGGTGCCGAAGGTTTCTTGCCGCCACACCATTATGACCAGATCTTCACCGCGCACGGCGTGATCATGATCTTCTTTGTGGCGATGCCGCTGGTGACCGGTCTGATGAACTTTGTTGTTCCGCTGCAGATCGGCGCGCGTGACGTTGCCTTCCCGTTCCTGAACAATTTCAGCTTCTGGATGACCACATGTGGTGCCGCGCTGATCATGGCGTCGCTGTTTGTCGGCGAATTCGCAATGACCGGTTGGCTGGCCTATCCGCCGCTGTCAGACATTGTCTACAGTCCGGGGGTCGGGGTTGATTACTATATCTGGGCCTTGCAGATTGCCGGTGTCGGTACGTTGCTGTCGGGGGTTAACCTGATTGTGACCATCGTCAAGATGCGCGCACCGGGCATGTCCATGATGAAAATGCCGGTCTTTACCTGGACCTCGCTTTGCACCAACATCCTGATTGTTGCAGCCTTCCCGGTTCTGACCGCTGTTCTGGTTCTGCTTGGTCTTGACCGCTATGCGGACACCAACTTCTTCACCAACGATCTTGGCGGTAACGCCATGATGTACATTAACCTGATCTGGATCTGGGGCCACCCGGAGGTGTACATCCTGATCCTGCCAGCGTTTGGTGTGTTCTCCGAAGTTGTGTCGACCTTCTGCCGCAAGCGTCTGTTTGGTTATAGCTCGATGGTTTATGCCACCGTGGTTATTACCATCCTGTCCTATATCGTGTGGCTGCACCACTTCTTCACCATGGGGTCCGGGGCAAGTGTGAATGCCTTCTTTGGCATTACCACCATGATCATCTCGATCCCGACCGGTGCGAAAGTCTTCAACTGGCTGTTCACCATGTATAAGGGCCGCATCAGCTTTGATGTTCCGATGCTGTGGACCATTGGCTTTATGCTGACCTTTGTGATTGGTGGCATGACCGGTGTGATGCTTGCCGTTCCGCCTGCGGACTTCGTGCTTCATAACAGCCTGTTCCTGATCGCGCACTTCCACAATGTGATTATCGGTGGTGTGGTGTTCGGGATGTTTGCCGGGATCGTTTACTGGTTCCCGAAAGCGTTCGGCTTCAAGCTTGACGAGTTCTGGGGCAAGATGTCCTTCTGGCTCTGGACCATTGGTTTCTACTTTGCTTTCATGCCGCTTTATGTGCTTGGCCTGATGGGCGTCACCCGCCGTATGAGCCAGTTTGACGATCCGTCGCTGCAAATCTGGTTCATCATTGCGGCGTTTGGTGCGCTTCTGATTGCCGGTGGTATCGGGTCCTTCATCATGTCGATTGTTGTTGCGGTGATCAAACGCGACAAACTGCGTGATGAAACCGGTGACCCGTGGGGTGGTCGTACGCTGGAATGGTCGACCTCGTCGCCGCCGCCAGCCTACAACTTCGCCTTCACCCCGGTTGTCCACGAACTGGACGCCTGGGATGACATGAAGAAACGCGGTTTCGTCCGTCCGACGTCGGGCTTCCTGGATATCCATATGCCGAAAAATACCGGCGCTGGATTTATCCTGGCTGCGATCTCGCTCGTTCTTGGCTTTGCCCTTGTTTGGCACATCTGGTGGCTTGTTGCGGCAAGCTTCATCGTGCTGATCGTCGGTGCAATTGCCCATACCTTCAACTATGACCGCGATTATCACATCCCGGCATCCGAAGTTGTGGCGACCGAAGAAGAACGTACTGCCCTTCTGGCAAAACAGCAGGCGTAAAGGAATGACAATGGCGAATACAACTGCCTCTCAGACCGAAGCGCCGGTCTTTTACCTGAAAGAAGAGCATCACCCGGAAACGGGTACGATGCTCGGTTTCTGGATCTATCTGATGAGCGATTGCCTCATCTTTGCGATCCTGTTTGCAACCTATGCCGTTCTTGGTCAGAACTATGCAGCGGGTCCTTCGCCGGCTGATCTGTTTGATCTGGAACTGGTGGCGATCAACACGTCGATGTTGCTGTTTTCCTCGATCACCTATGGCTTTGCCATGCTGGCGATGGAAAAGGGCAGCATCAAGGGAACGCAGATTTGGCTGGCGATTACCGGCCTGTTTGGCGTCGCGTTCGTGGGGCTGGAAATCTATGAGTTCCATCACCTCTGGAGCCTGGGGGCGACCCCGATGCGCAGTGGTTTCCTCTCGGCGTTCTATACGCTGGTGGCGACCCACGGCCTGCATGTGACCTTTGGCATCATCTGGCTTGTGACCCTGATGGTTCAGGTCGCCCAGCGTGGCCTGATCGTTGAGAACAAGCGTCGTCTGATGTGCCTGTCGATGTTCTGGCACTTCCTTGACGTGATCTGGATTGGTGTCTTCTCCGTTGTTTACCTGCTGGGAGTTCTGGGATGAGCGCACATTCACACGCACATGATGACCATCATGATGGCGGGGCGTCGCATGGCACCTATAAAAGCTATGTGATCGGGTTCGTTCTGTCGGTCATTCTGACCGCGATCCCGTTCTGGCTTGTCATGGACGGTGTTCTGGACAGCAAGGTTGCAACCGCCCTTTGGGTGATGGGCCTTGGTGTGATTCAGATCATTGTTCACATGGTCTATTTCCTGCACATGAACACCAAATCCGAAGGCGGGTGGAACATGCTGGCACTGATCTTTACCCTTGTGATCGTGGCCATCGCCATCGCCGGGTCGCTGTGGGTAATGTATCACCTTAACACCAACATGATGCCGCAGATGGATCACGATATGATCCCAAGCTTCGGCTAGTCTGGCTTGATATTTAAAGGGGGCGCGATACTTACACAGGTATCGCGCCCTTTTTGTTTGATGCAGAACTTGCTTTTGAAAGACATCGGGATGACCGACCACAGCGTTCCTGAAACAGCAGCCGATACTCATAAAACCGGGCCTTCAATGAAGACCCGAATTGTTGTCTTGGTTTTGGCAGCAGCCCTGTTTTCGGGGTTCTGTGCCCTTGGTTACTGGCAGGTGGAACGGCGGGCCTGGAAACTTGATCTGATTGAACGGGTTGATGCGCGCGTTCATGGTGATGCGGTGACCGCCCCCATGCGCGATGACTGGGAAAATGTCAGCCGCGCACGTGATGAATATCGCAAGGTCAGTGTGACCGGCACCTATCGCCATGACCTTGAAAGTCAGGTCTATACTGCCACCGATTACGGGGCAGGCTACTGGGTGATGACGCCGCTCCTGCGGGGGGATGGCACCATCATCATGATCAATCGCGGTTTTGTTCCGATCGAACAACGTAGCCCCGATACCCGCCCGAACGGCATGGTTGAAGGCGAAGTAACCGTGACCGGGCTTCTTCGCATCAATGAACCGGTCGGCACCTTCATGCGCGATAATGTGCCCGAAGATAACCGGTGGTATTCACGGGATGTCCATGCAATGGCGGCCAAACGGGGATTGAATGCGACAAATGTCGCACCCTATTTCATCGACGGAGATGGTGCGGAAAACCCGACCAAACTTCCGTTGGGCGGATTGACCAAAATCCGTTTCCCCAACAATCATCTGTCGTATGCGCTGACATGGTTTGGCATGGCGCTGCTGACCCTTGTTGCTGCATGGATTGTTCTGCGGCCGCGTAAACACGCAGGCAGTGGCGATTAGTCCAGTGTTGATTGATCAGGCCATGGAATGTCCTTGCGCATGGTCGCGCCACTCCAATTGATGATATTGGGTGTGTGTTTGCCTGCATAATGCGCCTTGAACACCGCATTCAGATTGGGTGGGCGATAAAGAACGCGTTCAAGCGATCCTTCGGCTGAATTGTCATGCATTACACCGGTCGTGATGTTCCAGCGCTCCAGCGCGCTGACATGGATCGCTTCATTGATCGTTTCAAGACCATCGGGGATGATGTTGCGGCGATCATATTTCGGGCATTTAAGTCGAAGTTTGTCGAGATAGGTTTTCTCTTCCGGTGCGATCTGATTGATCAGGCGCTGATAAGGATAGATATGTGACGTAAAGTACATCTTGGTCCGGCTTTCATATCCGCGTCCATCTATGGCAGGCGAAAGTTGTGCCTTTAGCGACGTGGTATCAAGCTTTAGGCCTGTATGCTTGCTAACGCGTTTTGCCATCCAATCAAGCGTGATATCTGCCAAACCGCAATCGTCGTAAGACCCGCCAACATTGCTGTGTACGCCTGAGAACCAAACCTGTTCGACTATTTGTTTGGCAGGCAATTTGGCGCCCTTTTTCTTGACCCAAAGAGTTGGCGAAAACGCACTGCGCTTTTCGTCAATCGCCATCGCATGCAACGCAACGCGAATGTGCGCGCCCAGTTCCACGTCATGAAAGTGATAGTTTTTCGGGATTTTCCAGCGGCCCCAGTCGCCGGGAATACCCAGTGAACCGACGGTATCCCACACAGCGACACATTCGATGGGAACATCTTTCTGGGCCTTGACCGGCAAGGCTTCGACGCGGGCTTTCTTTTCCTCGGATGACAGGTCCGAGCCGACAATACGTGCAACGTCCTTTTGAAGCGGATGCCCCAGATAAGATGGTGTAAGAAGTCCGCATAAACCGATCAATCCGGCCAGACTACGCGCGGTGAATGCCCCGCGCGAAAATCCGAAAATGTAGATTTCGTCGTCCTGCCGGTAATTGTTTGCCAAGAAGCGATAGCCATCAATAACGTTTTCTTGCAACCCGCAGCCAAAGGCACCGCCAACGAACTTGTTGACGAACCCCCCGGTGCCAACGCCCCGATCATAGAATACGACCTGTGAAACATCCCCGGCGCTGCTTGGGACTGCACGCAAAAGTTTGACGACATTGGTCGGTTCGGGCGTGTTGGCCGGTTCCTGCCAGGTGCCGTCGAAAAACACGATCAGTCTGCGGTTGGTCATCTAAAGTCCCCTGTGTGTGATCTGTAGCCCCGCAATCGTTTTTGGTCCATGTCGGAATAATTATACAACCCAAAGGCGATTTTATTAAGGGATATCGAATGAACCGGGGTGCTGCTGGTTTGCGCGGGGTTGGATCAGGCGACTGACATCCTCCTGCCATATAGCTGTCAGGAACCTGTGGGGCGGGCGATTTACATTGTTGGGAAACAAGGGGAAATTGCCGTCGCAAACTGCACATAAAGACACGCGCAACCCCAGGGAGCCCTTTGAATGCCATCAGGCCGAAATTTGACCTTTTATCACGCGGTGCCATCACGAAGCGGCACAGTGCATTGGATGTTGCATGAACTGGGCATTCCGTTTGATGTCAAGCTTCTCGACATTCGCGCAGGGGCGGGGCAAACGCCGGAATATCTTGCGCTCAATCCACTCGGCAAAGTGCCAACCATCGTACATGGTGACACGGTCGTGACAGAGGCAGCCGCGATTTGCTGTTATCTTGCTGATTTGGTTCCAGCGGCCGGGTTGGCCCCGGCGTTTGATGATCCTAAACGCGGGGAATACCTGCGCTGGTTGTTCTTTTCTCCGTCCACCATTGAGCCGGCCCTTATTGACCGGGCGCGTCAGTATGAGGCGGAAGACAGCAGTCAGAATTCCTATCGCGACTGGGAAACGCTGTTGTCCATTCTGATTGATGTTGTTGGTAAATCAGACCCGTGGTTGTTGGGGCAGAACTTCACGACCGTTGATATTGTGATGGGATCGACCATCCGGTTTGGCTGCATGTTTGGTCTTCTGCCAAAAGATCCCGTGTTTGATGCCTATATCGCCCGCATTGATGCGCGCCCGGCCTATCAACGCGCCCAGGAGATTGATGCACCGCATTTTGCCGCCGCGATGGCCGGTTGATCGCATCAAGGCAATTGTATGATGAATAAAAGGGCCGGTTCCTGGGATTTGGAACCGGCCCTTTGATGATTTAATGGCTTTGGACGACGGCCTTAGGCATTGGTGTGATCAATGACTTCGCCGCGTGCCGGATAGTCTTTGGCAATGACGAAATCAAGCGCACCGAGAAGTTCTGCAAAATGCGGGCGGGCAAACGGCATGGTCTGGACCGATGCGTAATACAGTGTGCCATCCGCACGCACGATGAACAGGCCAGGTTCAGAAAACAATGCCGGTTCTTCGTGGCCGGTCGAGGTTTTGCCTTTTGACGTCGAGATATAAAGACCCCATTCGCGGGCTTTTTCCAAGCTCAGGCCATAGCCAAGATCAAGGTTCGGAAGTTTCCATGTCTCTTTGGATTCAAGTGCGCGTTCTTCGGTGTCCGAAGATACGGCAACTACATTGACACCGCGTTTGGCAAAATCGTCGATCTTGGCTTCAAGGTCCTGAAGCTGCTTGCTGCACATCGGGCAGTGCATGCCACGGAAAAACACGATCATGGTGAAGTTTTCCGGTTTCTGATCGGCAAGCGACCAAGTACCGCCGCCAACAAGCGGGAAGGAAAGGGACGGGACTTTCTGGCGCGGCATAAGCGGGGTAATTGCGGACATTTTGTTCCTCATGAATTGGGTAGGGTTTAATTGAAATTAATTATGGAATGATCATTCCATAAAGCAATAGCAAACTTTGCTCATCACTGAACTGTGATGACGTGCATCTGTCGGCAGATTTCAGTTAAGCGCGTTTGGCGACGATAAAGCGTGAACCGGTGCTGGCGGGATAGGTACCGGTTTCGATCACATCAAATCCGGCGGCATGAAGCATGCCTTCAAGATCTGCATAATTCAAAAAATGGACCTTTGGTGCCTTACCAAGTTTCTGCATGACCCAGATCAGCGGTTTGAGATAGGCCATCTTTTCGCCAAGGCATGGAGTTTTGGTAATCAACAAGCCGCCCGGATGCAAAAGGCCATAAAGCAATGATACAGCTTTTTCGGGCGCATCAATCAAATGCAGAATGTTAAAACCAAGTATCGCGTGATAACGCTCTGGCCTGGATGTGAGCTGGTCAATCGTTGCCTTGGAGAAGGTAACATTTTCGACCGCTTGTTCTTTGGCCTTGCCTTGGGCGATTTCGATCATGCGCCCGGAAATATCCGTCGCGCTTAGGTGGCTGACATAAGGCGCAAGTTTAAGTGCCGTGGTGCCTGTGCCGCATCCGAATTCCAGAACGTGCTGATCATTGGAAAGATGGGCGCGCGTCCGATCAAGTGTTTGCGCATAGGCCGCTTCGTTGCCGATAGGCTTGCGGGCGTATTTGTCGGCGGCAGAGTCCCAGAACGTGTCGCTGCGCTTCATGATATATCCGGATTTTGCACCCGACCTGCGGGCATTTGTGTGATTGCGCTACTATCAGTGGATGCAGGAATGTGCGCAACCAAAAAACGGATGGTTACATGCCCTGCACAAAAGAAACCTTGGCGGTGTGGTTGTCCGGTGACCTTGCTTTAATCAAGGGCTGCCAGAATGGTATCGGTATAGTCTTGCAGGGTTTCCGTATCGGCACCGCGGCGCGACATCAGTTGTACCCCCTGGAACGATCCGGCAAGGAACCGTGCAAGTGCGCGGACATTTTTGTCCTTTGAAATCGTACCCTGTTGCATCGCACGTTTGAGGGCTGCTGCAAAAATATCCTCCGCCCTGCGGAAAGCCTGATGGGCGATGGCAGCGGTTTCCGGATCATGCGGTGCCAGTTCCATGCCAGAATTCACCATCAGGCACCCCTTGTGGCGGCCTTCGACACTGCCGGTTTTAGCAGTATCGCGAAATGTTTTTTCAATTGCGCCGCGGCCGTCTTCGATATTGCGTAAATCGGCAAAACGTTCGGCGCTGATTTTCTGGCTGTAATGGTCAAGAACACGCAGAAACAGTGCCTTTTTATCACCAAAGCTTGCATACATGCTGGCACGGTTCAGCCCGGTCTGATCCACCAGATCCTGAATGGAGGTGGCTTCAAACCCTTTGCTCCAGAAGATGTTCATTGCGTTATCCAGAACGCTTTCTTCATCAAATGCGCGTGGCCGTGGCATCAGCAGTTCCTTTGGTAAGTCCCGGACATTGGAACGAGTGTTCTATAACTAAAGCAAAGATGGAGGGCTTTGAGAGAAAAATCAATCAAAGAGGTTTCACAACATCGTGCCCTGTTCGTGGGCGTGTGGTTTTACCGCCGTGTCAGGGTGACAAAGCTGTAATCTGGGCCGTCCGGATTGCTGATTTTTTCGCGCGCAGTTTCCGACCATTCATCTGCGGGAAGCGGATCAAGGAACGTGTCGCCGTCGATGTCGTCATGGACTTCGGTAAGTTCATAACGTGTCGTATGGGGCATGGCGAGATGGTAAATCTGCGCGCCACCGGCGATGATCACTTCGTTGACGCCATCTTTTGCGGCAATTTCATCGCCGAGTTTGATCGCACTTTCAATAGTGTGACAAACCCTCAAATTGTCATGATCAAACGACCAGCCCGTATCGCGGGTCACCACAATTGTTGTGCGTTTGGGCAGGGGGCGGCCAATGGCCTCAAATGTAACCCGTCCCATGATCATCGGCTTGCCAAGGGTGAGTGCCTTGAACCTTTTCAGGTCTTCGGGCAATTCCCACGGCATCCAGCCATCCTTGCCAATCGCGCCGTTCTGTGCGGCGGCAACCACGGCCACCCGTTCGATTTTTGTAGCGATCATTACACAGCAACCTTGCCCGCAATATGCGGATGCGGGTCATAGCCGGTCAGTTCGAAATCCTCGAACTTGAAATCAAAGATCGACTTGACGTCAGGATTGATTTTCATGGTTGGCAGCGGGCGTGTTTCACGCGAGAGCTGCAATTCCACCTGTTCAAGATGGTTGGTGTAAAGATGGGCATCGCCAAGGGTATGAACAAAGTCGCCAACACCCAAATCACAGACCTGCGCTATCATCATGGTCAGAAGCGCATAGGATGCGATGTTAAATGGCACGCCCAGGAAGATATCCGCACTGCGTTGATAAAGCTGACAGGACAGTTTGCCATCGGCGACATAGAACTGGAACAGGCAATGGCACGGCGGCAGCGCCATGTTTGGCACATCAGCTACATTCCAGGCCGACACAATCAGGCGCCGTGAATCAGGATTGTTTTTAATCTGATCAATCAGGCCGCTGATCTGGTCAATGGTTTGCCCATTGGCACCCTGCCAAGACCGCCACTGGCCACCATAAACCGGACCAAGGTCGCCATTTTCATCGGCCCATTCATTCCAGATGCGAACCCCATTGTCCTGCAGATATTTGACATTGGTGTCGCCATCCAGGAACCACAGCAATTCATGAATGATCGATTTCAGATGCAGCTTCTTGGTGGTGACCAGCGGGAAACCTTCGGACAGATCAAAACGCATCTGATGACCGAAAACCGATATGGTTCCGGTGCCGGTGCGGTCTTCCTTGCGCGTGCCGGTGTCGCGCACCAAACGCATCAGATCAAGATATTGCTGCATGCTGTGTCCTGCTTTTTGGAATCGTGTTTGTCGCAGCATAGTCAGGTCGGAACGCAGGGGCAAGCGGTGCAGCGGGCCTTTGAAAGCTGCGCCAAACCGTGATGTGAATTGCAAAAACTTTTTCCCGTTTCCCCTTGTGAACCGGGGGGCGTTTGCCCTATATAGGGGCTGTCGGGGCAACCCGACTACGGCGCTAAACTGCGTGACAGAATAGGCTTTACGGACCCGGGGGCGGTACCCGGCGGCTCCACCAAATTTATCGGTTGTCCGACTCAGGCAATCTTCGTGGGGCCGAAATAGGATCGACGTGAGCAGTAAAAGTCAATGTGGGCGCTCGGCATGGTACCACCGCATCGGGCCAATGTTTGTAAATGCAAACGACAACAATGCTCCGGTTGCTGTTGCTGCGTAAGCGGTACTAGCACCAAAGCGAAATTCCGATTGCCGGGAGCGGTAATTTGGTGGGGGACGGGGCACCTAGCAACAGAACGCCCCACTCTTGTATTTATTCCCCGCTTCGTTATGAATAGAGTCATTAAATGACATGCCAAGATGTAATTGGCATGCGATGATGCCATATGACAATGACGGGACGCACCGGACTGTGCCGGTGGTTTCGCCAGACACAGGATTACTGATGCAAGAACCGGAAGAATTCCGCTACGATCTTATGGTCGACCAGGCGTTACGAGGCGTGGTGAAAGATATCCTCGCGCGTGTGGCCGAAGAGGGCCTTTTCGGCGAGCATCACTATTACATCACCTTCCAGACCAACCATCCCGGTGTTGTGCTTCCTGAAAGCCAGCGCAAAGCGCACCCGGACAACATCACCGTTGTCCTGCAGCACCGTTTCTGGGACCTGAAGTCGGAAGATGATCATTTTTCGGTCGGAATGAGCTTTGATGGGATGCCGACCACGTTGGTTGTGCCGTTTGATGCCATGCTGGCCTTTGTCGATCCGTCCGCCAACTTCATGCTGACCTTTAGCGTCGAAGAAGAAATGGAAGACGACGATTTCGACTATGACGAAGACGACGATCTTGATGCGGACCTGATGGGCGATGATGACGGCGCACCGACACTGGTGGCGGAGCCATCCAAAGCCCGCAAAAAGCCCAAGCCTGACGCCGGTGAGACCGGCGAAGTCATCGCACTTGATGCGTTTCGCAAGAAATAGGTTTTGTCAGAATGTATAAAAGGGTGGATTTGGTCCGCCCTTTTTCTTTGCCCGATGCCAGTCCTTCCCGCGGACGGTGCCGGTGATATAACCCGTACCCCTAATGTATCGTGGATATTTGGCGCGAATGGCGCTAAAACCAGCCACACAAAGAACAAACCCACCTTGTTTTTGAGAGAGACGAGAACCTTTCCATGAGTGATTTTGTCTATAAACCCATGTTTGATCAGGGTAAGGACACCACGCCTTACCGCAAGATCGGGGATGACGGTGTTTCGACCGTTGACGTCAATGGCGAGACCTATTTGAAAGTCGAGCCAGAAGCGATCGAGAAACTGACCCTTCAGGCGTTTTTTGATTGCTCGCACCTGCTGCGTCCGGGGCACCTCGAACAGTTGCGCAAAATCCTTGATGATGAAGAAGCCACCGCCAACGACAAGTTCGTTGCGATGGATCTTTTGAAAAACGCCTCGATCGCGTCGGGCGGCGTTTTGCCGATGTGTCAGGATACCGGGACGGCAATCGTCATGGGCAAGCGCGGTGGCAAAGTCATCACCGATGGTTCTGACGAAGAAGCGCTGTCAAAAGGCATTTGGCAAGCGTATCAGAAGCACAATCTGCGTTTCTCGCAGGTATCCCCGCAGAACATGTTCGATGAAAAGAACACCGGGTCCAACCTGCCGGCACAGATTGACCTCTATGCGACCAAGGGCGATGAATACAAATTCATGTTCATGGCCAAGGGCGGCGGGTCAGCCAACAAGACCTTCCTGTTCCAGCAAACCAAAGCACTTCTGAACCCCGAAAGCCTGCGCAAGTTTCTGGATGAAAAAATCCGCACGCTGGGTACTTCGGCATGTCCGCCATACCATCTGGCGGTTGTCATTGGCGGTACATCGGCAGAAGCCTGCCTTAAGACCGTGAAAATGGCGTCCGCTCGTTATTACGATACCCTGCCGACCGAAGGCGGTGATCACGGTCAGGCCTATCGCGATCTTGAATGGGAACAGAAGATCCTTGAGATGACCCGCGAAATGGGCATCGGCGCGCAGTTCGGTGGCAAGTATTTCTGCCATGACGTGCGTGTGATCCGCCTGCCGCGTCATGGTGCAAGCTGTCCGGTCGGGCTTGGTGTGTCGTGCTCTGCTGACCGTCAGATTCTGGGCAAGATCACCAAGGACGGTATTTTCATCGAGGATCTTGAACATGATCCGGCGAAATATCTGCCGCAGGTCACCGACGAGCATCTTGATGACGAAGTGGTCAAGGTTGACCTGAACCGTCCGATGGATGAAATCCGCAAGCAGCTGTCGCAATATTCGGTGAAAACCCGTCTGTCGCTGACAGGCACCGTGATTGTGGCCCGTGATATCGCGCATGCCAAAATCAAGGAACGCCTTGATGCTGGCGAAGAGATGCCGGAATACCTTAAAAACCATCCGGTCTATTATGCAGGTCCGGCGAAAACGCCCGAAGGCATGCCGTCCGGATCATTCGGCCCGACGACAGCAGGGCGGATGGATGCCTATGTCGAACAGTTCCAGGCCGCAGGCGGTTCGTTCGTCATGCTGGCAAAGGGCAACCGTTCAAAGGCCGTCAAGGATGCGTGTAACAAGTATGGCGGGTTCTATCTTGGTTCTATCGGTGGTCCGGCCGCACGCTTGGCGCAGGATTGCATCAAGAAGGTCGAAGTCCACGAATATCCGGAACTGGGCATGGAAGCCGTCTGGAAGATCGAAGTTGAAGACTTCCCGGCCTTCATCGTGATTGATGACAAGGGCAACGATTTCTTTGCCGAATTTGGCATCTGATTACGCCACATAATCCAGCAAATGCAAACGGCGCAGGGCGAAACCTTGCGCCGTTTTTTGTGCGCATATCTGACCCGTGGTCAAGGGACTTGCGTCAATGAGGGGTACATGGTCTGATTTGGGCAAAATCAACCCTTTAACGGATAACCTGTTATGTCTGAAACTTCCGCGCTGTCTGCCACCGCTGCGACGGAAAGCCGACTGGTTGGTGTGACCTCCGCCCTTGCGACGGTCTGCATCTGGGCCGGTTGGCTGATTGCCACCCGTTATGCCATGACATCGAGCTTCACCGCTGTTGATATTGGTCTTATGCGTTTTGGCGTGCCTTTTGTCCTGCTTGCCCCGGTTTGGATTAAAAAAGGCATTTGGCCCAAGGGCCTTTCGATGACCAATGGCTTGTTGATGATCATTGGGTCGGGGGCGTTTTATACCCTGATGGTTGCCAGTGCGCTTCAATTTGTCCCGGCCAGTCACGTTGGCATTCTTCTGCCTGGTGTGATGGCGGTTTGGGCCGTTTTGATTGCAATGCTGTTGTTTGGTGAACGTCCGGGCAAGGTCCGCATTATTGGTTATGCGGCGGTGATTATAGGCGTTCTTTCACTGATTGCCCTGAAACCGGCTGGTGTGATCAGCGATGATATGCTGATGGGCTATGGGCTTGTATCGGCAGGTGCTTTCATGTGGGCGTGCTATACGCACGCAATGCGCCAAAGCGGCCTTGGCGCACTTGAGGCGGCATCTTTTGTCGGATTCTGGTCATTTGTCATCATGGCGATCATTGCGCTGTTTACCGGAACGACCCTTGGTGACGCGCCAACAGGCGACATCATGATGTTGCTGACCGCACAAGGATTGCTGGCCGGGTGTGTTGCCGTGATCACCTATGGGCTTGCCGTGCGCCATATCGGATCAACCGGGGCATCTGCCTTTGGCGCGATGACACCCGCCCTTACCGCCCTTGGTGGTGTGGTCCTGTTGGGGGAGCCGGGCAATGTTGCGCTGGTTCTGGCTGTCGTTCTGGTGATATTGGGTGTCATGACCGCGTCTGGCGTGTTTCGCCGTGTTCGGATATAGACCAAACCTGGTTGTAACCCGGCGTTGCTAGCCCGTCAGATGGGCGGTGCGCCGGGCAATCAATCGGGCCAGAGACGGACCCAAAGCCAGCACCATGAAAAATCGTGTCGCTTGAAGCACGAGGATAAAAGACAGATCGACATTGGTGCTGGCGGCAATGATGGCGACCGAATCAAGCCCACCGGGGCTTGTCGCCAAGTAGGCGGTCAAAGGATCCACATCCAGAAATATTACCAGAAGCCCTGAAATTCCCGCACAGAATCCAATCAGCACAAAGATTGATAACAGGACTTTGGGCAGGGCATGTGCTGCATAGCGCAAGATGGGCGGTGTAAACTTCAGCCCGATCACCCAGCCGATCACCGCATATGTCAGACCCAAAAACCATTCCGGCAATACGACATCCAAAACACCGCCGAGATGCAGGGCCATGGTAACAATGATTGGCACCAAAAGCGGCCCGGACGGCAGGCGGGATTTCTGCCCGACAAAACAGCAAACACCCGCCAGTCCCAGCGTTACGGCAAAGCCAGCCGGATCGAAGGCCGGGAACCAGTCATAGGGCGTCATGGCATTGGCAACATCCGGGTCCACCCAAAAATTTGCAACGCTTGAGGCAACGCCGACAACGATCACCACGCGGACATATTGCATAAAGGCGACAAGCCGGGCATCGGCCCCGAATGTTTCAGCCATAATGACCATGGCCGATGCCGCGCCGGGGGATGATCCCCAGATACCAGCTGTTCCGGGCAACACCTGTTTGATGCACAAGATCCAGCCAAGAAAGCTGCTGGCGAGAAGGGTGATGCCTGTCACGCCAAGGATCAGCGGCCAGTCAGAGGCAAAGGATGCCAATATGCCGACCGTCATTGATCCGCCGATCATCACCCCCAGAACCGATTGTGCGCCAAGATAAAGGGGTGCGGGGGCCGAAATGGTCGCGCCGTTCGTGGCCATCAGAATGCCAATGACCATTGGCCCGACCAAAAGCGAGGCCGGAACCTGCCAGTGATGCAGCAAGACGGAAAATACCAGTGAAACCGATATCATCATCAACCACTGGACGGATTTGGGCAATCGGCCAAGGCGTTCTTTGCGGTGCGGGGCAAGTGTTTGTGACTGTTCGGATGACACGATTGTGGCCTTTGTCGGGGTGTGGCTTTCCATCGCGGGTGGCGCGACGTGCGGGCAATTCGGGTGCGACGAATTTGATTGGGGTCGCTTGGGTGGGGCCCCAATTATAACCTTATAATCGTTGTGAAATCGAGGAATTGCATGCAGTGACTGGTTGGCGTCGCGTTATCGATCCATTCAGCTTGGAGCGTACCGGCAAGTTATGTATGACTGACCTGTGTGTGAGCCGTAAAAAAAGGAATACTGACGTGAGCACCGATCCAGTCACATTTCAGTTCGATGGGGATGAGCATGCGGCCCTGACGATTGTTCTGGCCCACGGTGCGGGTGCCCCGATGGACAGCACGTTCATGAATGAGATGGTTGCGGCCCTTACGCGCCATGAATTTCGTGTTGCGCGGTTTGAATTTCCCTATATGGCCAAACGGCGGGAGGATGGCAAAAAGCGTGGACCCGATCGTGCACCGGTTCTTCTGGACTATTACGGCGCGGTTGTTGAGCAACTCGGTGACCGAGAAAAGCTGATCATTGGTGGCAAATCGATGGGTGGACGCATCGCCAGCATGGTTGCAGATGAGCTTGGGGTGGCGGGGCTTGTGTGCCTTGGTTACCCGTTTCATCCGCCAGGAAAGCCAGAAAACCTGCGCACAGAACATCTTGAAACGTTAAGAACGCCGACGCTTATTTGTCATGGCACCCGTGATCCTTTTGGCAAACCAGATGAGATTGCCGGTTATGCCTTGTCTGAAGCAATCGATCTTCATTGGGTCGAAGACGGTGAACATGATTTCAAGCCACGTAAAAAATCCGGCCGCACGCAGGGCCAGAACATCGCAGATGCCGCAACCGCGATTGATCAATTTGCAAAAGACCATGTGAAATAAAGACAGGATGACCCGAAATTCGCGTCATCCTGCTAGGTCATATGTAAAATAGCCCGCGTTGGTGGCGCGAGGGATCAGGCCATAATGCCTTCGCCGGATTCTGCGAACTGTGCAGCATATTCCGGGGCCAGTTCGGCTGTCGGACTGACGACATCAATACGCACACCATTGGGATCAAGCAGGGCGAAATGACGCTGCCCCCATGGTTCATCACGCAGATCAACCGCAATTTCAAATCCTGCGTCGCGGAGTTCTTCGGCGGCGTCGCGTGCTTCTTCGACTTCAAGGCACAAAACACTTCCTTCGCCCATGGTTGGGGCATGGAAGAGTTCAGTTTGGGTTTCATGGTTTGGCTTCATGATGCCAAGCTGTACGGATGGCACATCTGGCCAGACAAGATGGCAATACCAGTCGCCGTCAAACACCGGCGTAAAGCCGAGTTTCTTATAAAAGGCCCGGCTTTGGGCAAATTTATCGGTAATGATGATCTGGAAGGAATTGGTGACTTTCATCGTCATGCTCCTGACAATTGGGTGAAATCCTGCCCCGACTTCGCAATGGTTGCATATCCCTCCTGACAGGAGCCTGTCAGGAGCGTTATGATAATTTTCGGGGCAGGATGACGAAGGAGCGATCATGAGACGGGCAGACCGATTATTTCGCCTTGTTCAAATTTTGCGACGGCGGAAACTTTGCCGGGCATGCGATTTGGCCGAGGAGCTTGAAGTTTCCGAACGTACAATTTACCGCGATATTCGCGACCTTGCAGCGTCCGGTGTTCCGGTCGAAGGCGAGGCCGGGGTGGGGTATATTCTGCGCGATGGGTATGACTTGCCGCCGCTGATGTTTGATGCCGACGAGATCGAAGCACTGGTTGTTGCAGCGCGTATGGTGCAAAGCTGGACCGATCCTCAGATGGCGCGCGCTGCGGGCGATGCGCTTACCAAGATCGAGGCCGTTTTGCCGGAAAAAATGCGGGGGTTGGTCGCAGGCGTGCCGATTGCTGTGGCAGAGATCGCCCAGGAACCGATCACCATTTCCATGCCCGATCTTCGACGCGCAATCCGTCAACGCAATGTGATTGATATTGATTACACAGATGCCAAAGGCGACAACACCAGGCGACGGGTTTGGCCATTGGGAATGTTGTTTTTCGGCAGTACATGGCTGTTGGCAAGTTGGTGTGAACTGCGCGAAGCCTTTCGCGTTTTTCGTGCAGATCGTATTGCACATATGGACATATCGACGGCGAGTTACCGACCTGTTCCCGGGCGGTCACTGCGCGATTATCTGATTTCAGAAGGTGTTGAAGGCGAAATTTTAAACGGCATTGGTCGCTGATAGCTTGAAGAAGACAGCATCAAACCTGATGCGCCCAATGGTTGTTTTGCAAATGCGTCTCACTTCGTGAAAGTTTATGTCACATATACAATCAGGTATGTTCCGTAAGGTGTTTTCTGTGTAATGTTTTATGATTACCCAGAATGCGTTAGGTTTCTGATCCGTGGCAATCAGTCGTTTTTGGCACGCTTTTGCCGATACATTTAAAATTCGTACAGACAAGCCAGAACTGGTGCGTGCGCAGGTTAATGCCCTGTCGCGACAGATTCCTGTTCTTTATATGCTGTTGCTGGCCAATGCGGTGGCCCTTGCTTATACCCATTATGGTGTGGCGCCCGATTGGATGACGGTATATGCGGTGTTTGTTCTTGCTGTCATCTGTGTGGTGCGTGGTGTTACCTGGCACCGTGCGCGGTTTGATATTGATGACATTGATGCCTGCATAAAACGCTTGCGCCGTATCAGGGTTCTTGCCTTTTTAATTGCAGTTATTTTCACCCTTTGGGCGATCACGATGTTTGGCTATGGCGATCCGTTTCAACGGGGTCATGTCGCCTATTTTATCTCGATCACAGTTGTTGGCTGCATCTTCTGTCTGGTGAATTTTCCGCCAGCAGCCCTTTTGGTGGTTGCCATCGTGTTGGGGACTTTTGTCCTGTTTTTCGGGTTCAGCGGCAATGAAGTTTATGTCGCGATTGCCGTGAATATGGCGCTTGTATCCTTGATGATCGTGCAGATCATCCGAAGCTTTTACGCCAATTTTGCCGGTCTGATACAAACCCAGAATGATCTTGAAAAACAGCATGACGCGATGATCGATTTATCGCGCCAGAACGAGGCACTGGCGCTGATTGACCCGTTGACGGGGCTTTCAAATCGACGCGCGTTCTTTTCTATCCTTGAGGATACGGTGAATGCGGCCCGTGAAACCGACAGATTTGCCGTGGCGATGATCGATCTTGACGGGTTCAAACCGGTCAATGATGTCCATGGGCATCCATCGGGGGATGAGTTGTTGCAGCAGGCTGGTGAACGGCTGCGCAAGATCCTTGGGTCTGAAACGCTGCTGGCACGGTTGGGCGGTGATGAATTTGGTGTGCTTCTCAAGGGATACGATGATTCCCTGGCATTGCTTGAATTGGGGAATCGGCTTTGTGATGAGCTGAACCGACCCTTTGTGCTTGGCGGGGTGACGGTACAGGTTTCTGCGTCGCTTGGGTTTGCGTCATTCCCGACGGTGGCGCGCAGTCCGATTGGCTTGTTTGAGCGGGCTGACTTTGCGCTTTACCATGCCAAGAAAAATGCACGTGGGGAGGCCGTTTTGTTTGCCGCCCATCACGAAACCCTGATCCGCCATGATTCCCAGATTGAGCAGGCCTTGCGCAAGGCGGATCTGGCCGACGAACTCAGCCTGCACTATCAACCGGTCTTTGATATCCGTTCCCGTCATGTCAATTCCGTCGAGGCGCTTGCGCGTTGGGACAGCGTTTTCATGGGGCGGGTTTCCCCCGCCACGTTTTTCCCGGTTGCTGAAAAGACCGGGCAGGTAGGGGTCTTGACGCGGGTTCTGTTTGAAAAGCTGCTGATCGATATGGAAAGCTGGCCGCATCAGGTTCCGGTATCCTTTAACCTTTCCGCCCGTGATATCGTGCTGTCAGATACTGTCGAGTGGCTGATTGACGAGATCAAGCGCCACAAAATTGATCCGGGCCGACTGACGTTCGAAGTGACTGAAACTGCATTCCTGCGCGATTTCGAGGCGGCACGTACCAGCATCCGTTACCTGCGTGAACACGGGGCGCGGATTGCGATGGATGATTTCGGGATTGGCTATTCAAGTTTGCGCTATGTGCACGAACTTGAATTTGATGTTCTTAAGGTCGATCGCAGTTTTATTGCGCCTTTGCCCGTCAATGAACGCAGTCGCCGGATTGTCAAAACAGTGATCGACATGTGCCAGAACCTTGGGATCGATTGCGTTCTTGAAGGTATCGAAACTGATCGCCAGCGTGATGCCCTGACGGCGTTGGGTGGCCATTTGATGCAAGGCTATTTCTTTGCCAGACCAAGCCGTGACGTCAAATTTGAAGCCTTGGCCGGGTCCCTGAAAAATTAGAGCTTTGGCATATCATCCATCTTTTGGGATGAAAACGGATAAGCCACGACTCGGTTAATATTCCCGCAACCAGATGGCGTTACTCTGTGTGGCGCGGGACCAATATTTGGACAAGACTGTGCAATCGCCGGTCCCGAACTTAGACGGGAACGGGGCCGTTAGCCATGTCGTCACAGACTCAGATGTCGCAAACTACCGCGCTGGTTATGGCAGGCGAGATTGATCTTGCCCCTGAAATCCGCACGCGCCTGCGCAATCTGATTGACAGTCTTCCCGATCAACCCGCCCGCCTTCGGGTTCTTGGGCATGTTTTACTTGATCTTGGTCTTGGGGAACTTGCACTCAACGCTTTTGGCAGAGCACTTCTGATTGACGATCTGGATGGGGCGACCCATTTGGGACTGACGCGGGTTTATATCCAGACAGGTCGTCGGGATCTGGGGCTTGAACATCTTGAAATCGCGATCAGTTTGCGACCCGATGCCAGGGAACTGCGCATTCTTGCTGCTGATCTTTTGGGATGTCGTGACAAGATGCGTGCTCTTGATCAGCTTGGCAGTGTATTGGCTGCTGAACCCGATCATGCCGGTGCGCGTAAGGGGCTTGCCAACCTTGTTCGCACAGTCATTGCCAACCGGATACATGCCTCGTCAGACAATGCTGCGTCTGATCATTTAAAGATGCGTGAAAAGGATGATCACCAAACTCAGGTCGTTTGGGGCGATTGTGAGCCGTTCGGTGAGTTGGTGCAGTCCAGCATCGCGCAGGCGCGATACGTGTCGTAGGGTGTATTGACCGTCAGCCCTTTGACAGCAGGCCCGGTATCATGGCCGATTGCAGCGAAACAATCGTAAAATCATCATCAAGTTTTGCCGGCGCACGGTCCATGAATTGATCGGCAATCTGTGCGGCAAGGTCAATGTCTGCTGCGCTATCACGAACAGTATCCTTGCAGACCGAAAGCAATTCTTGCTCGCTTAGGAACTTGCCGTGATCAAGGGTGGTTTCAATCAATGCGTCACTGTAAAGCAGCAGGAAGCTGTCCTTGTCAAAGGGGACTTCGCGGGTTTCATACTTTGCCTCGCGGATCACGCCAAGCGGGACCCCTGATCCATCAAGGAACTGTGCTTCGCCCGTTACGCTGTTGCCCAGTACAGGGGATGTGCAGGCGGCGCTTGCATATGAAAATATGCCTTTTGACCGGTCAACAATGCCATACAGCATCGTTGCATACTGCCCGATCGGCAGAAGTCTTTTAAGGTGCCGGTTGAGAACCTGCAAATACACGTCCGGGGACTGATCGTGCGATTGTTCCGACCAGATCAGGGAATGCAGCCGGAACGTGTTTAAGGCAGCACCCAGTCCATGACCGGCAAAATCAACGATATAGACGCCCAGTCGATGGGCATCGATTGGCACCAGTCCCCACATGTCGCCCCCAAGTTCCGAGGACATCTGGAATGTTGCACTGATACGCAAGCCATAATCGGCACCAATACCGCGATAGCTTTCAGGTGCAGGGTTGAGGTTTTCCTGCATGTCGCGTGCAAGTTCAAGCTCGGACTGGGTACGTTCCTGATAGGCTTGCAACTTCTGCACAAGAAGCCGGTTTTCGATGTGGATCGTGGTGCGCGCGATTAACTCCGCCTTGTTAAGCGGTTTGAGAATAAGGTCGGTTGCACCGTCTTCAAAAATCCGCGTGCGGCCTTCATGTTCTTCTAGAGCTGTTTGGGCGATGATGGGGGTTTCTGCATATGCCGGGTCGGCGCGAACGGCCTTGCAGACCCCATAGCCATCGATTTTGGGCATGATGATGTCAAGAATGATCAAGTCCGGATTGTGGGCCTTGATCTGGGCGATGGCATCTTCGCCGTCTTTGGCAAAAACAAGGTTTGTAAAGCCGTCAGCACGCAAATAGGACGCGATGATTTCACGTGACAACATCGTATCATCGGCGATCAGAATGGTTGCGTTTCGTGCAGTACGCAACTCGTCCTCTGCGGTCGTCGTCAAAGGATGGCCAAGGTCGCCAAAAAGTCCTGTATTTGCGTTGTCGCCGCTGGTGTCATTGGTAAACGTCAGCTCAATTGTACGGCCATCCCGGGTAAAGTTCACCGTTTGGCAAAGACTTTTGATCAGGGGCAGCCCCCGGCCAAACGTTGTGTCTTTTCGACTGATTTCCGCCGTTGCATTTTCTTCGGGTGGCGTAAAACCGTCGCCTTGATCATTGATCGCGATGACCAGCTGGCCATTCTTTCTGCGCCGTGCGGTCAGAATAATTGCCCGTCCGCCATGGTGAGATGAGGCAAGACGTCGTTCGGTTTCGTCCCCGAGCTCCATAAAGCTGTCCATCGAAAGATGGCCGCTGGTATCAAGTTCGAGGTTGCCGTGCACCAGTGAGTTTGCAAACGCTTCCTGAACAGCCATTTCAACTGCAGGCGCGATGCTGTCACCGATCAGGCAACGATGGCGCAGGCTGGTCACAAATTTTCGCGCAACGGGCAGGTGATAAGCGCTGCGTGTCGAAAGACAGACCAAAAGGTCATATCTCGGATGCGATTTTTTGCCCGCCAGAGGTGCGAGATCGTCAAGATCAAGTTCGGGAAAATACTCGATAAAATGCGTGCAGTTCAGGCGGGTCAGGCTGCCCAGCCAGTCGCGCCCGATCTGCGGAGGCAAAATGCAAAATGAATACTGTCGCTGATTTGGGAAATCTTCAGGCGTTTGACCTGTCGTAATTTTGACCGAAATGTTCTCGGGCTGCTCCCAAAGGGCGGAGCTGCTGACAATCTTTGTGATGTCCTCTTGCGCAAGGGATTGCGCAACGGCAATCGTTTGCTCAATGTGGGGTTTCTTGCCAGCAGGCATAGGGCTAGTCTTCCAGCTTGAACAGGGTGTCAAACCGGGCAACTTCAAGCATACGCTTTACTTGCCCTTGTGCGCCACGCAGGACCACTGTCGTACTGCTTTTTTCACCTTCATCCCGGGCGAGCAACAACATGCCAAGTCCGGCAGAGTCGATGAATTCGACCCCTGCAATATCAAGAACCATTGTTGTCGAGTCATGGTCGCGAACTTCTTCGATCAGTTTGCGGAAACTCGAGTGATCCCCAAATGTGAAGCGACCCGTCATTTCAACTGTGGTTATATTGTCTGAAAGCTTTGTTTTGTAGTTCAAGTAGAGGCACTCCTGAAAAAGCGTGTATCCAACGGTGAAGCCCCGACTAAGGCCATGTTTTTTAATTTTGACCTGATTGTGTATTGTTTGGGCAATGACTTCAACAATCTTAATCATTGTGAGATGAGCAATACTGTCGGTATGCTTATCTTCAAAGATATATCGGGACACGAACAAGAAAATGCCAGATCAGGCACGCATCGTCATTGTCGAAGATACACTTTCGCTCGCGCGTGTGTATCAGGACTACCTGCGCGCCGATAGCCACCTTGTTGACCATGTCGTAAGCGGCACCGATGCGATTGATCGTTTGCGCCAGGACCCGCCGGATGTGCTGGTTCTTGATCTGGTCTTGCCTGACATGGATGGCCGCGAAGTTCTCAGAACCGCTTCTCACATCGCACCGGATTGCAAGATCGTTGTTATTACTGCTCATGGGTCGGTCAATATCGCGGTGGAGGCAATGCGAGAAGGTGCGTGGGACTTTTTGCTGAAGCCCTTTACTGCTGAAAAGTTGCGCGAGACTGTCGCCACGGCGGTCGCCGGTGCCGCGCCCACGCTGGCATCTGCATCGGCACCCGCACCCAAAACCACACTCATATCCGATGGGGATGATGTTGCCGCGGAAGGTGGCGAAACCGACGAGGTGTATTTTGACATCATCGGCGGTTCGGAAAATATGCGCGATATATATCGCATTATTGAAAACGCAGCCCCCAGTCGTGCGACCGTCTTTATCACCGGTGAGTCAGGGACAGGCAAGGAACTTGCGGCAGAGGCCATCCATCGCCGGTCTGAACGGACCAAGGAACCGTTCATTCCGCTAAACTGCGGCGCCATTCCCAAGGACCTGATGGAAAGCGAGATCTTCGGTCACGTCAAAGGGGCCTTTACAGGTGCAGTATCTGATCGCGAAGGGGCAGCACACCGTGCCGAGGGTGGCACATTATTCCTTGATGAAATCTGCGAGATGGACCTTGATCTGCAGACCAAGCTGCTGCGTTTCATTCAGACCGGAACGTTTCAGAAGGTTGGTGGCAGTTCAATTGAAACGGTGAATGTGCGTTTTGTCTGCGCGACCAATCGTGACCCGCTTGAAGAAGTTCGATCGGGGCGGTTCCGGGAAGATTTGTATTACCGCCTGCATGTTATCCCGCTTCATATGCCGCCCTTGCGTGAACGTGATAACGATATCCTTCAGATTGCCAATTTCTATCTTGACCGCTTTACCCGTGAAGAGGGCCGTGATTTTGAACGGTTCAGTCCGGAAGTTTCGGCGCTGTTTGCACGTTATTCCTGGCCGGGCAATATTCGCCAGTTACAAAACATCATCCGCAATATCGTGGTCCTCAACAATGGGCCGGAAGTGACGCTGTCGATGGTGCCGCGCCCGGTTAACAGCGGCAGTGATGGCGATCATTTCGGGTCAAGCACGATTGAAGCGCCGCCGCCCCATCCGGTTGTCTCAAACGGGCCGGGAATCCCGGGGCGACTATGGGAAGGGGACCCCGAAGCACTTGCCTTTTTGGCCGGTGCGCGTCAGATGCGCAAAGTGGTTGAAAACCATCAGTCGGAACGCAGCAATCAACTGATTGGTGCCGGTGTGGCGGGAAACGACAGTAGTGCGGTTTCAAGCCAGACCTTGGGAAGATCTTCCCTTGGGTTTGGCGAGATTAAGCCGCTTTGGCTTGTTGAAAAGCAGGCCATTGAAGAGGCCATTGAACGGTGCGGAGGATCAATACCGCGTGCGGCTGACGCGCTTGGGGTCAGTCCGTCGACGATTTATCGAAAAAAGCAGTCGTGGGAAGACAACGATCTTTAAAGAAACTGCATTTAACTGATCGTACCAGTCATCAAGTCACTATTCCTGCCATGGCCTTTTCCAGACGATCCCATTGCGATGCAGTTCCGGGAAAACCAAACCGTGCCTTGTTCTGGTCATGGTCAAATAGTCTGATCAATATACCCTGTTGCGCCAGGTGGTCGGCCACCCGCACACAGTCCGTACCATCGTAATAGCGAAACAAATCTGTGCCACCGGCTGGCTCAAGCTTGCTGTGGCGCGCGATCAGATGGTCAAGACGCAAACCATCAGATGTCAGCCGGGCACGGGTTTCCTGCTGCCAATGGGTATCTTGCAGGGCTTGTGTTCCAACGGCGATGGTGGGGCCGGGAACTGCCCAAGGACCGATGCGACGGCCAAGGTCGCCGGCCAATTCCGAGGCCATCACGGCAAAGCCAAGCCGCACACCGGCCAGACCAAAGAACTTGCCAACGGATCGCAGGATAATGGTGTTGGGCATCTGATCGATCCGCGAACATACCGAATGATCTGGTCGGCAATCCATAAAGGCCTCGTCGATCAGAAGCCAACATCCTCGCGAAAGGGCAAGCTGCGCAAGGTTTGCGACATCATCTGGCGCAAGCAGTCCACCATCCGGGTTATTCGGATTTACCAGAACGATCACGCTGCCCGGCTTTGATGTGCTGAGAATGTCCTGAAGCTGTGTATAACGCCGTTTGGGGGCGGTTTCATGAACATGACAGTGATGTCCGGCACGCGTCCAGCATCGTTCATGTTCGCCATAGGTCGGTCCGGTGATATGGACATCGGCAATTGCATGATCATCTGTCTGGTCCCTGAACCAAAAGGGAATGTTTTGGATCAGTGCCTGAGTACCCGGTGCGCAAACCAGTTGCGTTACGCTCGGTACATCGTAATAGGTTTTTGCCGCGACCTTTAGCTGTTCAAGTTCAGTCGCAAGCGGAAGCCGCTGCCAATAAACGTCATCAATGGGACTGACCGGATAGGCGACGGGATTTATCCCGGTGGAAAGGTCGAGCCATTCATTTGCAGGAATTCCGTATCGTTGGGCGGCAGCGTCTATCGCGCCACCATGATTGATCGGTTCTTCCTGCGTGCGATGAATGTCTTTGGTCGCCATTACATGCCAGTTGCTGTTGATCGGTTTGAAGGTGCCCGTTCAAGGGACGTTTCCAGACTTGCCATCAATCGAGGGGCTGCGTATCGTCCGGCTACATTCAATACCGGACATTTTCCAATGATCACACCCCAAAATACCACTGACGTTAAGGTTTGGCAGGACCTCAACCCCGAGCTTTCGATTACAGATGGATTGACCGCAGCGCTTCGCGATGACTGGGGTGATGGTGGGAAAGCCGAGTTTGACGGGACAAGTCTGTCAGACAGGTTCTGGACTGAGGGCTACTTTCTGATCGAAGATATATTGCCGGTCAACGAACTCATAAAACTGCGCAGTGGCATTGAAAACCTGATTGGTCGTGGTCTCTCGCCAGCGCTGATTTACCTGTATGACGAGGCATGGGATATCTTTCGACGCCTGCGCCCGCTGCTTAGTCATTTTTTGGGGGATCGCATTGGGCTTCTGCCGCACTTTTGGGCGTGGCATGTTAACCCGGCCGATGACGGGCGTGGTTGGCCACCGCATCGTGACTATCAAGGTGACAGTGTCATTGGAGATGACATGCTGATTAGCTTGTCACTTTGGGTGCCGCTGAGCAACGCCACGCCTGAAAATGGCTGTATGCATGTTTTGCCACGGAACTTTGAAAAGCAATACCCTGCACCGGTTGCCAAACCGCAAGATGTTCGTTTGCAAGATGTCCGCGCGCTTCCAGCCGCACCCGGGGCTGTGATGGGGTGGCGACAGGATCTGTATCATTGGGGTGGACGCAGCAGTCCTTACTGTCGTGTGCCGCGGGTCAGTCTGTCTCTTGAATTCCAGAATGCCGCATTTGATCCGCTTGCCGAGCAGCTGCTTTGTCTTGAGCGTCCACCAGAATTTTTGCGCCGATTGAAATTGATAGCTGCACAATTCGCAAAGTATCGCCATATGCAGTCTATGGACGATCAGACTTTGCGTTGGGCGGAAGATGTTCTGCACGCCTGTGACAGGTTGAAAGATATGCAAGGTTCCTGATTATGGGAACAAAGTATTAGAGGGAATTGAAAAGCTTGAGGGCTATTATAGTAAAATTGATAATGATCACTCATTGCGGAGATAAGGGTAGCCGATGGACTTGATTGATCACGCCCGGTTTGACGAGCTTCATCAGGCGCTTGGCAAGGACCAGACGAAAATGTTGGTGGAACTTCTGCCTGCGTCTTATGAAGAAGAACGTGCGCGGTTGCTTGAAGCAATCTCCGCCAAGGATATTGAAGCGTTGCGACGAGCTGCACATGCGATCAAGGGTATGGCAGGGAATATGGCGGCGCAAAAACTTGCCGAGGATGCGCGTACATTGGAAATTTTTGACGGGGCGTTTGATGATGCACTTGATGATCAGATCAATCGCCTTGATCAGCTGGTATCGGAAACTGTTTCTGCAATGCAGGCGGCTCTGACCTAAAGCATTTTCAATCTGAACAAAACTGCTCCAAAGGCGGTAATCAACGAAAAATGGCAAGCTCGGGTGGCTTGCCATTTTTGTATTTGGGCCTGCCTAGCGGGTCACAAGATCAAGGCCATGGCGTGATACGGCCTCGTTACCATTGTCGGTGACAATCACGGAATGACCCGGACACATGGCAGTTCCGGTTTCGCTGTCCATCAGGATCATATGCAGGAAGAACACCATGCCCGGTTCGGCGATGACCGGATTGTCATGATAGAACATCGGCCAATCCATCCAGTTCGGGGCAAAGGTTGTGCCCATGGAATAACCGCAGGCATTTAGCCGGTGCGCGCGCATCCCGCCTTTGTCGCAGGTACTGGCATAGGCATCAAACACCTTGCCAATCGGTTCACCGGGGCGCAGCGTTTCGCGACAGGCAGCCATGGCATCTGTCGCGACCTTATGCATTTCAATATGACGGGGCAGGGCGTCTCCAACCGGGATCGTGCGCATCATTGCCGCATGGTAGTGGCGATAGGCACCGGCCCATTCAAGCGTGATCTGATCTTTTGGCGCGATATGTTTGCGTCCGGTAAAATATCGGCACAACAGGGCATCGCGACCAGCCCCGATAATGAACTCATTGCCCGGATAGTCCCCGCCGCCAGCAAAGATCGCACTTTGCATGGCGGCGAGAATGTCTCCTTCGAACGCGTCTGCCTTGACCGTATCAAGGGCCGCATCCCAAGCATCATCTGCAAGTTCTGCAGCCTTGCGGATATAATTCAGTTCGGCAGCACTTTTGACAACACGCAGTTCGGATACAAGGTTGGATGCATCTTCAAGTGTGCAGAAACCATCCAGCGCGGCTTCAAGTTTTTTGCCATTGGCGGCTGTCAGGCCATAGGCCTCATATTCGACCCCAAGTTTCTTGCCGTTACATCCGAATTCAGCCAGCATGTCACGCAGTTGAAATGCCGGGTTTACATCCGGGCCGTCGACCCAGATGCGAATGTCATCAATGTCGGAGGTGTGTTGTGCCTGACGTAAATCAGGTGCACGGGTAATCAGCGCAACACGGCCGTCTGCGCCAAGATACAAACACTGGAAAAACACATAGCCAAAGGTGTCATAGCCGGTCAGGTAAAACATGCTTTCCTGACGGAACATCAGGATGCCATCCAAGCCGGACTTTTCGAGTTTATCGATTGTGCGTGCGCGGCGGGTTGCCAATTCCTGACGGTCAAAATGCAGTGCCATGTGACACTCCTCTTTGTTGATTTTTTCCAAGCTATCAGAGATGCCGTACCGCCAATAGCTCAAACAGTCATTTCAAAAGCAAAATGTTGGCAAATTGTAATTGATGCATTTTTTAAGTGGAAATTTTCTGTTTCCAGTCAATTCGTTACCTCTTCTTGCGGGCGAAACGTCACACAGGGGAATAGAAAAAGCGTCAGCAGCGCCTACATGCAGTAATAGGGCACTTAAACCCGAAAGGTATGAATGTTGCCAAAGTTGCTTGTGACCGTCCCAAAAGGAGGCAAGAGTGGCGAGTTTTAATAAATTCCCGAGGGATTCGAAAAAGACCCTCTCTGGGCGTCGTATGCACGGTGCGCCCGCTTATGACAAATGGCGTCGAGATGACCTGTATCATCTGGCTGCGCAAAAGGGCATTGAGGATCGCGCCAAGATGACCAACGAGGAACTGGCCCATGCGCTCCGTCAGGCGCAGTCCGGTGGGGAATAACGAAACTGGCCTGTTTACCCGGAAATTCCAGAAGTCATGGTTTTCTTCTGGTAGGGCAATCTGTATACAATTGCGTGTCGACGGCTAATCATAGCTGTCTGCCTGATCGCTTAATCTGGCCTTGTTGGCCTGCTTTCGACGGCCAAACGTCCAAGCGTGTCGCGTATCCGATCATCTTGGTTGATGAAATAAATGACAGGAAGTTGTTTTGAAATCCCGCGTAATTTTTTGGTTGGTCAGCATACTGCTGTGGTCTGGGGGGGCGGCTCATGCGCAAAGCCCTTTGGCCGAAGCGGGAAATGATTCCGTTCGTGTTGCGTTTATCAATCCGGGTTACGGTGACCGGGGCTTTTGGAAAGATGTCCGTAATACCATGCAGGCCGCGGCTGATCAGTTTGGTTACGAGCTGATTGTCTTTGATAGCGACCGCGACAGCAAAAAGATGGCGGAGAGTGCCCAAAAGGCCTTCGCGCTTGAACCGGCCCCCGATTACATCATTGCCGTGAATGAGTATCAGCAAGGCACCCGCATTGTTCTGGAGGCAGAAGAACGCGGAATTCCGGTGATCATGCTGCTTAATGATCTTACCGAAGAGCAGAAGAATACGTATGGAAGGCCGGGCAAGGAGCTGAAAAGCTGGAAGTTTTCGCTGACACCCGACAACGAGCGTGCCGGTTACGACATTGCCAAGTCGTTGATAAATGCCGCGCGCCTTCGGTTTGAAAAACATCAACCCACGTCGCTTTGTCTTGTTTCGATCGCCGGTGACCGCAGCACACCGGCGTCATTGCAACGTCTTGACGGGCTTGATCACGCCCTGAGCCGTTTTCCAATCCTGCGCGAACAACGCAGACTTGTTGCCAATTGGTCCCATGATAAAGCGTATCGCCAGATGGAAAACTGGTTGGGGCGTAACGGCTGCGTAGATGCGGTGTGGGCGGCCAACGACGATATTGCTCTTGGCGCGATCAAGGCACTTAGGGAAGCAGACCGTACACCTGGAAGAGACGTTTTTGTTGGCGGTTTGAACTGGTCCGAAAAAGGTCTGGAAAAAGTTCAAAACGGACAAATGACCATGACCCACGGTGGGCACTTCTTTGCGGGCGCGTGGGTTATGGTTTTGCTTCATGATTACATTGCAGGTGTTGAGCTGTTTGCCACGCATCCCGAAATCACTTTCAGGATGGAAGCGATTACACCGGGAAATGTTGCGTACTTTTCCCAAATTCTCGGCGAAAGGGATTGGGGGGCAATCGACTTTTCCCGGTTTAGTCTTGCGAATACCCCGGTTGCCACGGAGTATGACTTTACGCTGCAACGGGCAGACGACCAATAAGCCGTGTTTGATCCGACAGCCCCATCGCAGTTCGTTAACGGAAATAGTCGCTTGTCCTTGCCGTTTCGTCTGGGCGGATCATTGGTGCCATGCGTGGGACAGGATTGCTTTGAGTTTGGTCTGTGTGCGGAAAAAGCTTTAAGTTCGTCCGTCGTCATTTCCCTGACGGGAAATGCGGATGTCGCGGTGGATTGAAACGCTCATCAAAAGGCCAAAGCTGACCAAAATGGTCATCATGACGGTGCCGCCATAAGACACCAGTGGCAAGGGCACGCCCACAACCGGAATCAGGCCCATCACCATCGCGATATTGATAAAGACATACAGGAAAAAGGTCGAGGTTACACCAATGGCCACCAAGCGCCCGAACTGGTTCTGACACCGCAGGGCAATGACATAGCCATAGGCGATGACCAATACATAAAGTGCAAGCAGCGCCATCCCGCCAACAAGTCCGAACTCCTCCCCCAGCATTGTGAAGATGAAGTCGGTTTGTTTTTCCGGCAGAAAGTTCAAATGGCTTTGTGAACCCAGCATGAAGCCCTTGCCAAACAATCCACCAGAACCAAGCGCGATCTTTGATTGCGTAATGTGGTAGCCAGCGCCAAGCGGATCGTTTTCCGGGTTCAGGAAGGTCAGAACACGGTTCTTCTGATATTCACGCAGGAACTGCCAGCCAATCGGGATTGCCGCCAAGGCGCCGCCCAGAACAAGCGCAAATTTCCAAACGCGCACCCCCGCCAACCAGAAGATCACACCGCCCCCGGCAATCAACAATAGCGTTGTGCCTAGGTCCGGTTGGCGCAGCACAAGTGCGGATGGCGCGGCAACCATCAGGATCGGCGGGATCAGTAATGTAATGCGCCCGGTATCTTCAACCGTCAAACCATGGAAATACCGTGCAAGTGCCAACACCAACGAGATTTTCATCAGTTCTGAAGGTTGTAGCTGGAAGAAACCCAGATTAATCCAGCGCTGTGCCCCCATACCGATGTCGCCTTTGATCTCGACCGCGATTAGAAGGATCAGGGCCACAAAATACGAAAAATAGGCCAGTTTCAGCCATATGCGTATGTCGGTTACGGCGATGACGATCATCAATGCTGCCCCAACCGCAAAACGCATCATCTGGCGTTCCGCCCAAGGTTGGAGCGATCCGTTGGCTGCGGAATACAACATGGCAAAGCCAATGCCTGAAAGCGCTGCGATCAGGAGTACCAGCGTCCAGTTCAACAACAACAAACGCCGCCCGATGGGCACGTAATCCGGATCTTCACCAATGCGATATTTGCTAGCTGCCATTGATCAGCCCTCGTCCTGATTGTTTGAGGCCGGGGTAGAGTGCAGGTTTGCACTGTTGGGCTGGTTGGCGGCCGAAATCCCCTGACGCGCGGATTGAAGTTCCTGCGCTTTTAAAAGCAGGTCGCGGACAATTGGTCCGGCAACACTGGAACCGCCACCACCGTGTTCGACGACCACCGCACAGGCGTAGCGCGGGTTGTCAACCGGTGCAAATGCAACGAACAATGCATGATCGCGGTACTTCCACGGCAAGGCATCGTTTTCAAGCACGCCGGTTGTCTGGCGTTCACGCATCGTAATACGCCGGACCTGACTGGTGCCGCTTTTGCCAGCCATTTCCATGCCTTTGGCCGAAATTCGGGCGCGATAGCCGGTGCCGCGCAATTCGTTGGTAACCCCGTTCATGGAATCTCGTATCCGCGCAAGGTTGGCGCGGCTGACCTGCAGTTCGGGGAATTCTTCTGCCTGTCGGCTGGTCACACCTTCGGGGGTGACTTTGTCACGTGTCAGATGCGGGCGGACGGCCTTGCCCGATGCAAGGCGTGCGGTCATGGTGCAAAGTTGCAGCGGGGTGGTCAGTACATACCCTTGCCCAATGGATGCAATCAGCGTTTCACCACCTTGCCAGCGTTTGCCAAGCTGGATTTCCTTCCAGTCTTTGGTCGGAATCAGGCCACTGCGTTCGTTGGGAAGGTCAATGCCGGTATCTTCACCAAGGCCGAGCTTTCTGGCCATCGCAGCAATGCGGTCAATGCCGATCTTTTGCGAAATTTCATAGTAATAGACGTCACAG
Organism: Thalassospira australica; assembly: GCF_000763295.1. Lineage (GTDB taxonomy): Bacteria > Pseudomonadota > Alphaproteobacteria > Rhodospirillales > Thalassospiraceae > Thalassospira > Thalassospira australica. The sequence continues at coordinate 69,547 of NZ_JRJE01000030.1, forward strand.
GAATGCTTGATCGAATCATGCAGGTTCATCCAGCCATGCCCGCCACGTTTCCAGCAATGGAACCGCGAGTTGCCAAGATCAAGATGCCCGTTGCAGAAGAACTTCTGGTTCGGTGTGATGATCCCGGCTTCAAGCCCGGCAAGGGCAACACACATCTTGAATGTCGATCCCGGTGCATAGGTGCCGTTAACCGCCTTGTTTGAAAGCGGTGCGTAGGGATTGTTGACCAGACTGTTCCAAAGCTTGTGCGAAATGCCGTTGGTAAAGGCGTTCGGGTCATAGGTCGGATGTGATGCCAGTGCGAGAACCTCGCCGTTATGTATGTCCATAACGACGGCTGATGCGCTTTCCTTGTCTGACAAACGCTGATTGGCATAGCGCTGAAGATCAAGATCAAGCGTCATGACAACGGTGTTGCCGCTGTCGCCTTCTTCGCGTTCCAGTTCGCGAATGACCCGGCCCAGCGCGTTGACTTCGACCTGACTGGTGCCTGCTGTTCCGCGCAACGCAAGGTCATAGACCTTTTCAACACCGCTTTTGCCGATTGTAAAACCGGGCAATTCCAAAAGCGGATCACCGTTGAGCTCTTTTTCTGACACTGCCGCGACATAGCCCAGCGAGTGCGCAAGGTGCGGACCTTCGGGATAATCACGGGATCGACCGGCATCAATGATCAGGCCCGGAAGGTCCGGGGCGTTGATGCCGACACGTGCAACTTCGTCCCATGTCAGATTGTCACGCACTGTTACCGGTACGAAGGATCTGCGGCGCAGGACATCGCGTTCAACCCGCTCGATCGTATCAGGGCCGAGGTCGATGATCTGATCAAGGATTTCAAGTGTGCGGCGAACATCGGGTGTCTGTTCTCGCACGATCATGATGTGATAGTTCTGGCGGTTAACCGCGAGCGGCGCGCCGAACCGGTCTGTGACCAATCCGCGTGGTGGCGGCAACAAGCGGTGTGAAATGCGGTTTTCATCCGCCAGTGTTTGATATCGGTCGCTTTCAAGGACCTGCAGATAGTACATCCGGGCGGCCAAACCGGTCAGCAAGATGCCCTTGCCCGCACCCAGCATCAGGGCGCGTCGGGTAAATAATCTGAACCGGTCTGAGTCACGATGCCACATGGGCGAAGAATACCTGCTTTTCGTCAGTAGCCGTTGAGATGGGGCGTCACGATTTCGCCCGTTCTACTGGGGATGAACGGGGATGAAAACCATCTTGTTACAGCATATGTGATAGCCGTTGCCAAAACATCAATATTGCCGGGTTTCTTGCCAATGCAAGTCCCCCTAAACATAGCGCAGAAGACCGTTTTGCGCACGCGCGAGAACCCAGGCAACAATCGGGAACAACAAGGCGGTTAAAACATAGCTGATCATGGTTGCCTTAATCGGCAGCAAGGCCCCAATCAAGGCTGAGCTCAGCAACCATTGCACCAGAAGGGCCGGGATCGCAACAAGCGCAAAACCCCACCACATGACGCTAAAGGGTTTGTTGTGGAAAAAACGCCCCTGGCTTGCCGATCCGGTTTGCACCAGCAGCAAAACCAGTGAGCTTACCCCAAGAGGCAAACCCATCAACAGATCCTGTATCAATCCCAAAAGGAAGGCAGCAACCGCCGTTAGCAGATCAGGCCGGTTTACCGACCAATAAAACACCGCCATCAATGCCAGCGCCGGGGAAGCGGTTGAAAGCAGCGGAACACTGATCGGCAGAAGGTTGACCAGCAGAAGGACAAATACACTAAAGGCGGGCAATAGGCCACGCGCGACAAGATCCAGTCGTTGCCAGACGCCGGGTTTCACTGGGCGTTCCCTGCCGGTTCAACCGGCACAATGCCAACGCCAACAGGAATCTCAGGAGACAGCCCGGTGCTGTTCGCATTGTCGGCAGGGCGGCTTTGGCGGATGCGTGTTTCGCTAAGAATGCCGTGAAGGCCATAATTGGCAACACGCAGATATTCCAGTTGATGGCGACGGAACATCGGCGATACCCGCACAGCGTTTTCTGAAACCGATGACACGATGCCAATCGGAATACCTGATGGGAATGCCCCACCGTCACCAGATGTCAGGACACGGTCACCGGGGGCTACTGACGCATCAGCGGTCAGGAACGTCAAAAGCGGGCGGTTGGTGTTGTCACCGGAAAGGAATGCACGGTCGCGCGAGGATTCAATAACGACGGGTACGCGTGAGTTGATGTCGGTAATCAACAAAACCCGTGATGCCTGATAGCCGGCCTCAGCCACGCGTCCAACCAGACCTTCATCCGATAACACCGCCTGACCTTTGGAAACGCCATCTCGTGACCCGGCAGAGATCATCACATTGTGGGCATAAGCCCCGCCCATATCTGCAATGACACGTGATGTCACCAGATTAAGCGCCGGGGGGGAGGTGTAGCTTGCAAGGTCGCGCAGACGTTCATTTTCGTATGACAAATTGCGTGCAGCCTGCTGCCAGGCCAGCAGTTGCTGATTTTCGCGGCGTAGGCGCTCATTTTCCTCGTACAGATTTGCGAGGTTGTAAATCTTGTCGGTTATTTCGTTGATGCTGGCGGCGGGCCGCGAGACGATGTTCATCACCGGGGATACAAGATCAGCCGATGCGGCGCGGATACGTTCGATCAAAACGGTATCGGCCTTGCCCAAAAGCATCAGGCCAAAGGCTGATAAAATCAGTAATATAAAAGCGAAGCGGTGAAGGGCCGTGCGTAACGGCGAAAAGATACGCTGCTGCGGACCACCATGCTGTGCCAATGTATTCCCCGCCAATTCCCAAAAGGTTGATCTTCATCCCGCACAGGATATTCAACCATAACGAAATCACCGAGTCGCGTCCAGTACGGATACGACCCGGTGATGATAATTCAAGTCGATCCTGATTAGTATGCTGTGTGCAGAACGTTGCGCAGCATCTTCTTTTCTTCCAGCGCGCGACCGGTACCCAGTGCAACGCAGGAAAGTGGATCGTCTGCAATCGAAACCGGAAGGCCGGTTGCGTGACGCAGAACAAAATCAAGGTTGCCAAGCATTGCGCCGCCACCGGTCAGGACAATGCCTTTGTCCACGATGTCAGCAGCCAGTTCCGGCGGGGTCTGCTCAAGAGCAACTTTTACCGCTTCGATAATGGCTGAAACAGGCTCTGCAAGGCTTTCGGCGATCTGACGTTCAGAGATCAGCAGTTCTTTCGGAACGCCGTTCATCAGATCACGGCCACGGATCTCAACCGTTGCGCCATCCCCGTCATCAGGTGCGCAAGCCGAACCGATTTCCTTTTTGATGCGTTCGGCAGTGCTTTCACCGACCAGAAGGTTATGGGTACGGCGAATGTAAGCAATGATTGCTTCATCCATTTTATCGCCACCAACGCGGACTGATCGTGCATAGACAATGCCGCCCAGTGACAGAACGGCGACTTCGGTCGTGCCGCCACCAATGTCAACAACCATGGAACCGGTCGGCTCGGTCACCGGAAGGCCGGCACCGATTGCCGCAGCCATCGGTTCGTCGATCAGCCAGACCTTGCGGGCGCCGGCACTTTCTGCACTTTCCTGAATGGCGCGGCGCTCAACAGCGGTCGAACCGGACGGAACGCAAATGATGACTTCCGGGCTCGCAAAGTTGCGGCGGTTGTGGACCTTGCGGATGAAGTGCTTGATCATTTCTTCAGCGATGTGGAATTCCGCAATAACGCCGTCACGCAGCGGGCGGATCGCCTGAATGTACCCCGGGGTACGACCGAGCATCTGTTTGGCTTCTTCACCAACTGCAAGGACCTGTTTTTTGCCTTTTTCGTCGGTAATGGCCACCACGGACGGTTCGTTCAGGACGATGCCACGTCCCTTAACGTAAACCAGTGTGTTGGCGGTGCCCAAATCCACCGCCATGTCGGAGGATAAAACCCCAAGAAGCTTGGAAAACATTCCTGCCCTATGCCCCGGTTAATAGTAAAATCTTGAATGCGAAACTAACGGCTTTGATAGCGCAAGGATTAAGCCGATGCACGAATAATCTGCGCAGGGGATTGAGGAATAATTAAGGCGCGTCATTTTCCTGAAATAAGGTAGCGAAAACATGATCAGGATTATGGTCTTGGCGGTTTAATTCAGTTTTTCACATTTTTTTCTGCGAGCCCGTTATCAATCATGAAATCAGATACTATCGAGACGATGGCAGGGGTTGTTTCGATGGAAAGCACTTTGCGAGTCGCTTGTTTTTCAATTGTTTCACCGCTTTCAACGACAACAAAGCGGACAGGTTTTCGCCCCGGCCCAAGGTCACGATCCATACGCCAATGGCACCATGCAGGTGGATTGAACGGGTCGTCCTTTACCCCGACCAAAAGGCTGGGGGCAAAATTATCCATTTCCGACATACATTGTGGCCGCAGCCCGATCAGGGCTTTAAACCGTTGATCAAAATGTTTGGCGTGCCCTTTGCGATAGATCGCGAGTTGCGCGGCACCTGCACCATAGCCATACCCAAACACGCCAATCCGGTTCGGGTCAATGCCGTCACGCTTTGCCAGATAATTTAGCGCGCTTAGCGCATCGAATGCCCAATAGGTCAGGCCATGTTTGGGATTATCAAGTGACCCTTCGCTGCAATAGATCTGGGACGGATGTGCCTGAACGGGCGAAATCAGCAAGACCCCGATGCCATGTGATCGCAGAATTCTGATCCAGTCGGCTGGAAAGCTGTCGTCACAATCGGGCAGGGCAACGATGGCAGGGTGGTGTGACGGCGTCGCGGTGTCTGTTTGCATCGGGGGATAATATTGCCCCGGGATATCGGCCTGCTGGCTGGCATCAACCGGTGGCAAGGATTTGCCCTGTGCCGATAGACGTTTGCGCAGACCGCTTTGCGGATAGGGAAGGGCTGTAATGCTTACAGTTTGGACCTCGGTGACGGTTTGCGCCAATGCGTGGACAGGCAGCAACTGCAGCGCCACGCAGAAAACCAACCCGGCAAGGAAGCATCCAGAGTTTGGTCGGTTGGTTGATTTGTAACTTTGCATGACGGTTACCTTTCGCAGGGCCGCCTTAGCATATCAAAAAAGGGTGGCGAAATCGCCACCCCTTGGATCGTCTTGGTATTTCAGCCTGATCAGGACGCCATGGCATCCGGTGCGGTTTTCTTGCTTTTTTCGATCAGTTTGTTCACCGCCGTCACATAAGCAACGCAGGATGCTACCACCGTGTCGGTGTCCGATGCGTTCCCGACCACAGTGCGGTCTTCTCCATCAAGTTTGACTGTCACGGTGCCTTGGGCGTCAGTGCCCTCGGTCACGGCGTGCACCTGATAGAGCTTCAGACGCCAGTTGTGCGGATAGATTTCCTTGATGGCGTTAAACGTCGCATCAATCGGGCCATCACCGGTGGTTTTGGCCGTGCGTGTTTCACCATCCACGGTCAATTCCAGTTCTGCGGTCTGCGGACCCTTGGAACCACAGGTCACGGTCAGGTCGACAAACTTGATGTGTTCGTTGTCGCGCATACCGTCATCGACCAGTGCGACGATATCGTCGTCATAGACTTCTTTTTTCTTGTCAGCCAGATCCTTGAAGCGTGCAAATGCATCTTCAATGGCATTGTCGCCCAATTCAGCAAAGCCCAGTTCTTTCAGCTTTTCCTTAAAGGCATGGCGACCGGAATGCTTACCCATGACCAGGCTCGATTTGTTCAGGCCGATGGATTCCGGTTTCATGATTTCATAGGTCTCGGAATTCTTCAGGAAGCCGTCCTGATGAATGCCGCTTTCATGGGCAAAGGCGTTCGCACCGACAATGGCTTTGTTTGGTTGAACGACAAAGCCCGAAACGGCCGAAACCAGACGCGATGCATTCATGATCTTGGTGCTGTCGATGCCGGTTGTGAACGGGAAGGCATCGTTACGGGTGTTGATCGCCATGACGATTTCTTCGAGGGCTGCATTGCCCGCACGTTCGCCCAGACCATTGATGGTGCATTCGATCTGACGGGCACCAGCATTCACCGCCGAGATCGAGTTGGCAACAGCCATGCCCAGATCGTTATGGCAGTGAACCGACAGAATTGCCTTGTCGATGTTTGGCACGCGGTTAAACAGCATGGTCATCAGTTCGGCATATTCAGTTGGCGTGGTGTAACCGACCGTATCGGGGATGTTAATCGTGGTCGCACCGCAATCAATCGCGGCTTCGACACAGCGGCAGAGGAAATCATGTTCGGTGCGCGAACCGTCTTCTGCCGACCATTCGACATCATCGGTGAATTTACGCGCCAGCGTGACACTTTCCTTGACCTTTTCCAGAACCCGTTCCGGCTCCATCTGCAATTTGTATTTCATGTGCAGCGGGCTTGTGGAAATAAAGGTGTGAATACGTTTGTTCTCGGCCGGTTCCAATGCCTCGGCCGCGCGTTCAATATCACCCTTGGCTGCACGCGCGAGCGAACAGATGGTCGGGCCTGAGATCTGTTTTGCGATTTCATTGACGGACTGGAAGTCACCGTTTGAAGCGATGGCGAAGCCTGCTTCGATTACATCAACCTTCAGTTCCGCCAGTGCATGCGCCACGCGCAGCTTTTCATCAAGCGTCATCGAGGCACCCGGGGACTGTTCCCCATCACGCAAGGTGGTGTCGAAAATGATGACGCGATTGTCGTTTGCACTAGCCATTATCTTGTTTCCTGATCAAACGGGTCATTGCCCGGTATGTAAATTCTGTCTGGAAGGAGTGCGGGCCGTCTGGCGCGACTTGTTCCCCTGAGCTGCGGTACGTGGATCGACATTTCATCATGGAGATCCGGACCGGCATGGTTTGCTCAGGGGCGCGTAAGTCGTAGCGCGCCTAGCTCGGCTAGACCAAGGAGACCGGAAATTAGGGTGAGGGCAGACAGCACAAAGGCACCAGAAGCGTTAGCTTCGGTACGTTCGGCATATGCATCAATGTTGCAAATGTCTGCGGTCATCGGTCTTCATCAATTGGCTTTGGATGCCAGACATCGCTGGCGATGTCCCCAATTTCGTCGGCAGGCTGTCTGAGGTCAAGTAATTTTTGTACCTTTTGGTGTGTTTTTAGGGTGGAATTTAGCGAGATGGGGATTGGTGTGGCATCTTCTTGCATTGTTCTTGGTCAAATAACCGGGTTTTTCAGCGTTAACCGGCAGGCGAAAGACTTTTGTATTTCCGCTATTCCAAAAAGATGCTGGTGGGAATAATCCGGATCGGTTAGTCATTTTCGATCTTGGAGGGATATGCGCCCCAAACGTTCTCTTCAGGAATGATACGCCATCCAAGCCACAGGAACCATGATGATCAGTTTGTCATTGATCGGCGCCTTTATACCGACCGCTTTTTTTGTCTCGATCACGCCTGGCATGTGCATGACGCTTGCGCTCACACTTGGCATGACCATTGGTCTTAAGCGGACGCTTTGGATGATGGCGGGCGAATTGGTTGGTGTGGGGATTGTGGTTGTTGCCTCGGCGCTTGGGGTTGCGGCTGTGATGTTGCAATATCCGGCGGTGTTTGCCGTGTTCAAATATATTGGTGGGGCCTATCTGGCGTGGCTTGGCATTCAGCTGTGGCGTTCCCGCGGGCGGATGGCAATTTCGTCTGAGGTGGACGCTGCCAAAACCTCAACCGCGGCTGGTTTGGCAACACAGGGATTTGTAACAGCAATTGCCAACCCTAAAGGATGGGCCTTTATGATTTCGCTGTTGCCGCCCTTTATCAGCCTGCAACACGCGATCGCCCCGCAGCTTTCGGTATTGGTCGGGATCATTCTTGTCACCGAGCTTATCTGCATGACGCTTTATGCTACGGGGGGGCGGTCCTTGCGCAAGTTTCTGGAAAAAAGCGGAAATGTCCGCCTGTTGAACCGCATTGCCGGAACCTTGATGATTGGGGTTGGCGTTTGGCTGGCAAGCAGTTGATCAGCCTGCGACTGCACAGCCTTTTGAAGGTTCGTGCCTAATTAATGTTTGTTTTGTCAGTTGCGCGTCGCAATATGTAATCAAACAACTGTTTGAGGGTACTTGGGCATGCGCGAGATACGTTGCATCGTTTTCGAAGACGGCGAACTGATCAAGGCAATCCTGGCGCATGGCCGTCGGACCGGCAAGGCATTACCTGCCGGGCAGATCAGCAGTTTTGAAATTGAACGTTCTCCTGAAGTGATCGCACGTATGACGATCACGCCCGATGCTGGCCAAAAGACAATCGTTCCCACCACCGGTGCAGAGCTTGCGGCGGCGATGATTGCATATTGTATTGATCGAAAGGTGCCGGTGCCTGCACATGCGGCGAAGTCAATCACAATTATCGATGATCAAGTCGCGCTCAAGATCAGGATGTCGGGCGACTGACTGCAAACGTTGGTCGCAGATATGATTTCACAGATTGCATGAAATCAAAGGGCGCGATCCATGATCACGCCCATCGCTGATAATTCATCACAGAAATAAGCAGGGCATTACCACTGCATCATTTTGCCCTTGAGCTTGCCCATGCGTTCGTCTTCATTCTTGAAGCTGTGCTGTTCTGAGACACCGTCCTGAACTTTTGTCATCAGCAGCCATTCCTTGACCTTCATAAAGCGCGGAGCAAGGAACTGATAGGTCTCCTTGACCAACCGAACGGCCAGGGGGCCACGTTCAAGTTCAAGTTCTTCCCATTGCTCAATCAGCGGCTGCCACGCACGCAGGCGTTTGTACAGATCGTCTCGTTTGCTGCGGATGTATTGGCGCTGGGAGGTAAAGTTCCGCAGAACCGACATGATTTCGCCGGTGTTTGCGTCGAGTTCATCGAACGTGGTTTCGAACTTTTTCTTGGCGTCATCCAGCAAGCGGATCGCTTGTGTCACGGTTTCCAGGACGCCTTTTTCGTGGGCATATATGCGTCGTAATTCCTGAAGTTTGCTGTCAACCATCAGGATGTTGCGATATCGCACACGCAATGTTTCGATATAGGATAATTCGTCGGCGACCTGATGCACCAGGCTAACGACTTCTTCGCGGTTGTCCTTGCCCAACCCAAGCTTTTCGGCAACTTCGTCAAAGGCCTGATTGATCTTTTTCTTTGTGTTGGGGTCCTCGGCAATCTGCATGAGTTCGTCCGGGTCGGTGATAAGCTCTTCGCTTCCCGACATCCAGGTTACCAACTGCATGGTAATACGGTTATAGGCAATCGCCTGATGCTCTTCCTTGACTTCCCAGGATGCTTCGCCGGTCAGAACTTCGAGCGGGAGATCATCGCCCGGGCGCAGCACGTTGATGAAATGAAGTGCCTTGTCGATCAGGCTGATCAGATCGCCATCTTTGGATTCCGGATCAATGTCAAATTCACGGCAAATTGCAAGCAGTGGTAAAGACACGACGGAACCTTCTGCCATTTTCAGGACAAAAAGTGCTTCGTCTGAAATGTCAGACTTCTGAAAGTGGCATTCTTCGAACGTTTTGAAAATCTTGTGTTCAAGCTCGATCTTACGTTCGGATTTTGGAGTCTTCATCTGGTTCTCCGCCCTGCAAAGCCCGTGCACCACATATGTTGTACATAACAGGTCAGATTTTTAGATCTTACGCCTGTTCTTTTCGGCTTATTCGGACACGTTGTTTGCTCTGTGTCTCGGTTTGATGTTTTTTGTTTTGATCTCTTTGTTCTCAGAGACGCGTTGTTTCATGTTCTTTTTGGGGTGCCGCAATACCGTGCCTGCCTATTGCGTAACACAGGTATTCCGGCCATCCTGCTTTGCTAGGTATAGCGCTTTGTCCGCACGGTCTACGAACTCGAGTATATTCTCTCCAAGTTGGTACGCCGTCAAGCCAATTGAAACGGTTAACTTACCGAAATCCTTGCCAGTTTTCTTGTTTACAATATGCTGATTTGAGACGTTTTCACGCAATTTGGTCGCAAGTTTTGCTGCATTTTCCGGTTCCGTGTCCGGCAAAATGATCGCAAACTCTTCGCCGCCATATCGCGCCACTGTATCAGCCCCTTTGGTCGAACTGACCAGAACGCGTGCAACGGCCTTTAAAACGCCATCCCCAGCACGGTGCCCGAAATTATCATTGAAGGCCTTGAAGTGATCAATATCGATCATCAGCAGGGACAGGGGCGCGCCTGACTCCATTGTTGCTGTCACGGCGTCGCGCAGTGAGGCGTCAAAATTCTTGCGGTTGGCAATCCCCGTCAATGTATCCGTCAGCGCATCACGACGCACAAGTTCCAGTTCGGAACGTACCCGCAGCACTTCCTGATGATATTCATCAAGGCTGCCGTTGAACGATGCATACCGATTACGCGCCTGGTCTGATTTTTCTGACAAGGTACGGCTGACAGTGCGGGCCTCTTGCAAGGTAATGTCGTCGGAAACCAGTTGTCGGGCGGCGACGTCGATATCACTGCAGAAAGCATCCGTGTCGCGCATCACCAAGGTTACAGCCTGTTCAACACGTTCGACTGCGGATTGCAGACCCTCGACCCCTTGTTTGAGATGCTGCTGCATTGCATGGGTGCCAAGATACTTGTGATAAATCCGGAAAACGGTTTCCTCATCAAGGTCCTGCGTATTGCGAATCAACACCTTGATCAATTGGCTGAGTTCCGGAACCTCATCTGCAAGATAGCTGTAAAATACGTGATAAACCTGCGGTGTTGGTTGCAGATTCAGTTCAGTAATAAGCGCCATCACATTCTGTGCGATGTCGCGGGGGTTCGCGATCTTCGTTGTCGCCGTCACTGCTTGTTATCCGATCCGAATTTCATACCCATTCAAGTTACGTTGTCCCATCCACGATATACAACACCCTTATGGTGGATGTTTGGAGTGCTCATTCACATATTGGTTTGTGACTATTTTATATTTTTAACATCTTTGGTCGAAGCGTGCGCCTTTGTCACGTGAAACCGGTGATAAAAAAATGACAAAATCAGACATTTTTTGCAGTTGGAGAATTAACTGTCTGAGGACAAGAGCTTCTTGAACTCATCTTCTGCGGGGCCACATAACCCTATCTAGGGAAGTGAGAGGCGAGAAACGTGAGAGTTTCACATTTGCGGCAGTTGTGGCGAAGCGACGTGCATATCATTTTGGCAGTGGCTTTCTTTTCTTTGCCAATCAAAAATCTTATGGCCGATGATACTGCGATTGGAACTGAAACCTACCAACTCGTTCGGGTGGGTAATGTCGCGCGTATCACGCCAGAGTGGCGCAAAGACCTCTCACAATCTCAGCTCAGATTCTACGACACGCTTGTCTCAATGAAAAATGTTGAACTCAACGACGGCCTGCCTTTCGGCCGCTTGAGCGGGCTTTATAAACGTCGCGAACTTGACTGTGTTGTTGATCGGTCTTTCAAGCTGTCGGAAGGATATATCGCGTCGTCCCATGATATCCGTTTCGAAATGGTGATCTTTGGTCGGCAAGGCGAAAACCTGTTTGATCGTAATGTTGTTACCGTCGGATATCTTGCAACCTTACCGCAATTTCCGTTGCCGTTCGTGCAGCCGGTTGAATGGTACGGTCTCAAGACAATTCAACAGGGGGCCGATTTGGTGCGCATTGGGCGGATTGATGTGTTGATCGCACATAGAGAAATGTTCGCAGATGACTCTGTTCTTGAAGTCATGCCATTTCCTCCTGTGCGTGTGGTTGAACTTACCGTGCAATGCCATGACACACCAAAGAACCGAAACTTCCTTTCGGCCTTTGATCGACGCATGAACAGTTTGAGCAAACAGCGCGAACAATCGACGATCATTGGTGGTCGGTCTTCGGTATTGTTCTGAGTAAACCACATTTCAGGGATTTGTAGGTTCAATGAGGTTGCCGTCTTTACTCGTGGTTTTTTTGATGTGTGGATATTTGCCGGCACTCGCACAGGAGCCTGTAAGGATTTCCGCAACCATCGAGTTCGGCAACGCATGGATGGAGTATGCGTTGCCCGAACAGCGTCATTACATCACTCAACTTTCGGGCCTTACACGTCCAGTGAAGTTTGATGTCGCACCGCATCACCGCTTTGACGAGTTACTCGACGAAGGTCAGACAGATTGTGTGATGACGGCTTCGCTCGATGGGGTTGAAAACAAAATCGTCGCGAACAGCAGAATCCGGTTTGAGTTACGGGTGTTCCGTTTATCCGGTGTTGACCTGAACAGGCTGCCAAAGATCGATATCGGTTTTTTGGTCAATTTGCCTCGGCCGTCTGTCGCGCTGACGCCGGATCTTGTGTGGTATGACCTTAGAACGATCGAGCAGGGCGTGGAAATGTTGCTGGCCGGGCGGCTTGACGCGATCATTGGTGACAGCACGCAGGTCATGAAAACATCAGGTGCCTCGGGCACCGTTCAGGCGGCGTTACCCCCTGTAAAAACTGTTCAACTGGCGTTGGTGTGTCGGAACACGGATGAACTTCGTGATTTCGTAAACAGGTTTGATGACGCGATGGGCGTATCTGATTCGGGTTCTGTTAAAGATCCGTTCGAACAAGGAAATTCGCGGCTTATTGTTCGGAACGCTTGGTCAAACTGAAAGACAGCAAATGCGCAATCGTTGTCAGCTGTGACTGGTTGGGCAGGGACTCGTTCCTGACTGCTGATCAGGTTCTCTATCAGGCATCTCTGATCAGGTATCAATGACCTGTCGTCTCCCGCTTGTGTCTGACGGGGTATAACCCATGCGGGAATTTCATCGTTCATTTAGTTTATCTATGGGTGAGTTCGGTTCATGGCGTCCGTCGCCTGGCATTATGAACTACACGGCGAGAAATGCCTGATCGTGAAAAAAGAACTTAATGCATGAATCCATTGCACTACGCCAAAAATTCGGTAATTATTAAATCGATGCAGTGCATCTTGCAAATGCGTGGTTGCCCTCTGGTTGATAGCAATTGTGTCTTTGTCCGGTGTAATGCAGGGACTGTTTTCAAGCATTTCTGACTTTGGAAATGCGCATACTAAACTAAGGACGACTACGGATATGGCTACCGGAACGGTTAAGTGGTTCAATGCGACCAAGGGTTATGGCTTCATCACCCCGGACGAGGGCGGCAAAGATGCATTCGTGCACATCACCGCTGTTCAGCGCGCTGGTTTGCAGGGACTTGATGAGGGTCAAAAGGTTCAATTCGAGCTGATTGAAGGTCGTAACGGCCGCATGTCGGCAGAAGAACTCTCCATCATGTAATTGATTTTGGATTGCAGCTTTTTTGCTGACAACCGTTAACGCGCCGGGCTTCCGGCGCGTTATGCGTTTATAGGGTTTTGGTGTAGGCTTTCTGTCTAGCCTGTCTCACCAGCGTGAAAAACACATGTTGCATTCATGAGCCTTGATCTTCCAGCGCCGCCAGAATCTGACGATGAGAAAAGCCAGTCGGAATGGCGGCGGGCAGTTCGACGTGCCTTGCTCGGATGGCGATCAGCACTTGATGCGCATAGCCACAAATATTTTTCCGATCAGATATGCGCGCATTTTTCAACATTCCTTGCCAGGCGCACCGGGGCGACGATCGGGTTCTATTGGCCGATCCAGAACGAGATTGATTTGCGCCCTGTTATCGAACGCCATATTTCGGCGGGCGGACGGGCAGCTTTACCCGTTGTCCCGGGCAAGGACATGCCGATGGAGTTCCACAACTGGACGCCCAATACCGAAATGGTTTCCGGATTTGCCCGGATACCCGAACCCCGCAACAGTACAGAAGTCCCCGTACATGTGATGGTCGCACCATTGGTTGGCTTTGATCGCGCAGGATATCGTTTGGGGTATGGCGGTGGTTTCTTTGACCGTACCCTTGGTGCCATGAAACGCAAGCCACTTGTGGTTGGCGTTGGTTTCGAAGCGACACTGCTTGAAGATATCAAACCCCATCGCTACGACGTGCCGGTTGATGTTTTGATTACGGACCAAGGTGTTCGTTTTATCGGTGACGGTATCGAACCCACCGAAGACAAACCTGATCAGTCGTCATCCCCCTGTCATCTTTGTACCTGACACTATGCCTCGGTCCGCTCGGAAGGTGATGGTCGGTCTTTTTCATAGCTATGCTTGATGGGGAACGTCGGAAGCCATTTTTCTCGCCGGATATTCCAGAGTTCGTAACTTGGTGTGAATTGGTCGGGGGCATCAAAGGCGCCAAGGTTGATCTCGATTTCATCCCCGGTCTGGCCATACACCGATGATCCGCAAGTCGGGCAAAAATGCCGTCCTTTATACGCGTTTGTATTCCCCGAAATGATGACAGACGTTTGTGGGAAAATGGCGGACGCATGAAATAGCGTTCCGTGATGTTTTCGGCAGTCAATGCAATGACAAAGTCCGACCCGATAGGGTTCACCTTCGGTCGTAAATCGGATCTTGCCGCACAAGCAGCCACCCGCAGACTCTCTAATCAGGTCCTCGCAAATCTGCACTGTGCTTCTTCCCATCCTGTTGAAATTCAGCAAATAGCTAAGATTCTCAATTAAGTAGCCGGAGCATTTTGTACTACAAAAACGGAAACTTGGATGCAAAAGTACAGAGTTTTCTGCTTTCTACTATTCTTGGTAGGGTCTTCTTAGAGTTGAGTTTGTGTGTGAGGATAGAAACCTATAAGGTTTTTTCGCCAATGCTGATGATGGATAAAGTTGGCGGCTTATGAAGGGGAGATAAAATGTCACACTCACCTCTTAGTCCCTCGGAGAAGCTTCTTGGCGAAGAGGTCGAGGGTGTTAAGAAACCCGGAAAATGGCGTATTACAAAGAAAATTGAACGCACGCCCAGTGATACGGGAGGTAATTTTTCTGTCGGTTATCTGGCAGTCCATCAAGACGGAACCAAGGCCTTTTTAAAGGCTACGGATGTTGGTTTGCTCAAAAAAGCATCGGGTGCATCAACCGTGTTGGCACATATGGCTCGAGCGTTCAAAGAGCAGGAATTTGAACGCAGCATATTAGATATATGCCAGGGCAATAATATGGATAGGATTGTTCATGCTATTGACTATGGGGAACATGAAACAACTACAGACGGTGTTCGAGATTACGTCTTCTACATAATGTTCGAGCCAGCCAGCGGGGATGTACGGCAGCAAGTTGATAGGGAAATGAGAGGAGCACTTGCTTGGTCGGTACTTGCGCTGCACAACCTTGCGGTTGCAGTGCAGCAGCTGCATAGTGCATTGATTGCCCATAACGACATAAAACCATCCAATTTTCTCGTTTTCGATGAAGCTGTTCAAAAGTTGGCGGATTTGGGGAGGGCGACAGCAGACAATCAATCCGGGCCTTGGGATTCCCTAAATTATACTGGTGACCGAACTTATGCTGCGCCAGAGTTTTGGTATGCAAACGTAACGTTTCAGGTTTCGGCAGGGAGAATTGACTTTGATGTTCGACGCGCTTCGGATCTTTATATGCTTGGGAGTATGGGATTTTTCCTGATTACTGGACAATCGATAACGCCTCTTATCAGAAGATATTTGCGCCCGGAGTATGCGCCAGAAAATTGGTCGGGAACTTTCGAAGAGGTCGTGCCTTATGTGCGTGATTGTTTGGGGTTGGCGGCTCAAGCCCTCGATGAAGCGCTTCCCAAGGATAGTCAAAATTGCTTGTTGCCAGAAGCAGAGGAGTTGAAGTCTCTAATTTTAATGCTTTGTGAGCCAGACCCGAAGTTGCGTGGCGCACCTAAACTACCAGGAAGTGTTCGTAATCAGTATAGCCCTGAAATCTTCATTTCGAAATTTGATAGAATATCGAAAAGTCTAGCTGGTATGGAGCGCTTCGCAACCAATGGATAGTCCGAATAGTTTGGAGAGAAATGTATTTCCTCGTTGGCGAACTCTTAGCAAGACGCCTTCGGTAGAGATTCAAAGCTCAAAAAAACAAGACTTGCCAAAAAGACCCGAAGAGCGGGACCCGCTGTTTATAGCGTACTATGAGCGATGGCGTGATGACCCTTCTTTGCAAAATGCAGCAGAGGTTCTTGATCTGGCAATGTCGATTGATCGACCATACTTGGCGATAGGACCCGCAAGCACGATTGCTAAAAGTGATCGTGCTATGCCAGCCGTAAAGTTGCTTGCGGAAAAGCTGCTCAGCGTCTCAAGCACAACCAGTGATCCTGATGAAGCAGTTCTACCCAGACGAGATGAGGTCGGGATGGAAATTCGTAAGTGCAAGCGTCGACTGGTTGAGGAGCCGCGAAACGGCCTGTTGTGGCTTGAGAAGGGCAGATTGCACACTTTAATTGGCGATTTTGAAAGTGCCGATTTAGCCCTAAGAAGAGCGCACGGGTGTGCTCCTGATAACAGATTCATCATTCGAGCAAATGCACGTTATTTAACTCATAGGGGGAGAGCGGACGAAGCGCTTGCTCTGCTTAGGAGATCAGAGCGGTTAAAGTTTGATCCTTGGGTGCAATCGGTAGAGATTGCTGTCTCAGAAGCAATGGAAATGAGCCCCCGATCAATACGTTGGGCGAGAGCAAACCTGAGTTCAGGAAAATTAGCTCCAGAGCATTTGAGTGAACTCGCGTCTGCTGTTGGAACATTGGAGCTCCATGGTGGGGCTAGTAAAAAGGCAAAGCGATTGTTTGTGCAGAGCTTGCTTGTTCCCACCGATAATGCTTTGTCACAGGCCCTTTGGGCTCGCTCTGAAATGCACCTAAAGGTGGAGGTGCAGCAGAGCATGTTGACTATGAATGGCGCATTTGAAGCACGGGCACAGTCTGCAATTGAGAACAAAAACTGGAATGAAGCTGTTCTCAATTGCGAAAAGTGGGCGTGTGATGAGCCATATTCGATAAGAGCAGCAGTGGAAGGAAGTTGGATTTCGTCGAGTTTTCTATGGGATCAAGAAAAGGCGATTGCCTTCTGCGATCAGGGTTTGATCTCGAACCCTAGAAGTTTGATTCTCTTAAACAACAAAGCACTATCCTTAGCGCGTTCAGGGCAGTTGCCAGAAGCGACTAGGGTTCTGGCAAGAGCCATGTCGCTATATTCGAGTGCTCACGAAGATCCGTTTCTTCACGCTACCCAAGGCTTAATCGCATTTAGATCTGGGGACATTGAAGAAGGACGGAAACTCTATACTTCTTCGATTGAGAAGGCGGCAGAACAGAAAATGTTTGATGCTCAGTTCAGAGCTTATTGTCACTGGTTCTACGAAGAAGCTAGGTCGGATACCCTCCGTGCAGAGACCCTACAAAAAATTGTTTCTGAGATCGATGGTGAGGTTAAACGACCGTACGTTCGCGACCTGTCAAAAGAAATTTGGTCGAACCTTAAAACCAGAATGTTGGCGAAGGAGTTTGGTCAGCAAGTTGTGAGTGACTCTGCAACATTCCCACTGTTACAAATCAACGACAATTTCTGAAAAATTCAGTCTCTTCGTGTGATTCTCCTGGCAAAGTGGCTGGGGAACCTGGATTCGAACCAGGACTGACGGAGTCAGAGTCCGTAGGTCTACCGTTAACCTATTCCCCAGCAGGACTTGGCATACGTAATTTGTAACCCGGAACGTATCAACTGCGCTGCTGGAAGCTTTGCGCTATCCGGAAAGGGTGGCTGGGGAACCTGGATTCGAACCAGGACTGACGGAGTCAGAGTCCGTAGGTCTACCGTTAACCTATTCCCCAACAAAACTTGGTCCACCAGACACTCGGTGTGTCAAGGTGTGGGGCGCTATGTATTAAAACCACCCGGTTTTGGCAACCCCTTTTTTGTTTCGTTCTGTTCAACCATTCGATTACTGCATAGGGGATTTGCCTTGCGGGGGATTGTCGCTACACTCATATGGTTGATTCGCAAGATCGTCACATAAATGTCTTGATGATTTGTAAGACATGACAGCATGAACGCATAAAAAGGCAGGTTTTCAGAACGTGAAGCAGGTTTCCCCCCATAGCAACTCGCACAGGGCCAACAGCCCGGCAGGCGGCGCTGCAATGGGCGGCCATGCCGTTCTTGATGGTCCGGACAAACCCGGAATGCCAAAGCCTGGTACAGCGGTTCATATCCCCGAAGGTGGCAACCCGTCATCGCGTATCGTCGATTGCATCACTGCGCCGCTTTATGCTGCGATTGATCTTGGCAGTTCAAATTGCCGACTTCTTGTCGCGCGCCCGTGCAATGATGGCTTTAAGGTTATTGATGCGTTTTCGCGCGTTGTGCGCCTGGGCGAGGGGGTTCGTGAAAAAGGGCATCTTTGCGATGCCGCCATGGATCGGGCGATAGATGCGCTTCGGGTTTGTGCCAAAAAACTGCGTCGCCATCCCGGTGCAAAGCTGCGTGCGGTCGCGACCGAAGCCTGCCGAACTGCTGACAACCGGGATGAATTCGTCCGTCGGGTCCATGATGAAACCGGCATTTCGCTTGACATCATCAACCCGGATGAAGAAAGCCGCCTTGCCCTTCAGGCCTGTTCGGCCCTGCTTGATGAGCGGCCCTATGCGGTGGTGTTTGATATCGGGGGTGGCAGTACGGAAATCTGTTGGATCAAGGTCGACAGTTCCGGCAAAACCCAATGCATTGAAACACTTTCCATGCCGTGTGGTGTTTTGTGCCTGACCGAACGTTATGCAAGCGTTGAAGAACGCCGCGAACGGTTTGATGCCATGCGTACCGAAATTCGCCAGCGCCTTGAAGAATTTGCCCAACGCAATTGCTGCACGGATATGCTCGATGACGACAAGGTCCAGATGGTCGGAACATCGGGCACCGTCACCACGTTTTGCGGGATTGCACTTGGTCTTGAACGTTATGAACGTCACAAGGTCGATGGATCTGACCTGCGGTTTGATGATGCAGAACGTGTGACCGAGCTTTTGTTGCGTATGGGCGCTGACAAGCGCAAGGGACATCCATGCATCGGCAATCAGCGAGCCGAACTGATGGATGCGGGTGCAGCGATCTTTGCCGCGATTCGTGATATCTGGCCCTTGGCAACGCTGAAAGTCGCCGACCGGGGCCTGCGCGAAGGTATTCTGGTCGATTTGATGCGCGCGGATGGTCATGCTATTGACCCGTGCGACGCGCGCCGTCATACAGTGTCGCATATTCCGGCTTCCTCTTGATCGGTTGACGTTCGCGTCCCGTCAGGTTTGCCAACATAAAATTCAGTTCAGGATAGATCATGAGCGAAAATCGCAGCGGAAAAGGCGGACAGCGTCGCCGCAAAGGGTCGGCCATTGCAGCCATTGATACCGGCGCACGGCGTGGCCTGCGAACGCGTGTCAAAAGTGCCAAGGGGCGCAAGATTTCTTCGACACGTTGGCTCGATCGGCAGCTCAATGACCCGTATGTTCAGGAAGCCAAACGTCTTGGCTATCGATCCCGTGCGGCTTTTAAGCTGATTGAAATCAACAACCAGTTTGATCTTCTCAAACCGGGCATGCGTATTGTTGACCTTGGCGCGGCCCCAGGGGGCTGGACGCAGGTGGCTGTTGACATGGTTGGTTCCAAGCATGGCAAGGGGCAGGTTGTTGGTCTTGATATTCTCGAATGGGAAGGTCTGTCCGGGGCGACTTGTCTACAGGCGGATTTTCTTGATCCCCGTGCGCCTGACATGATCAAGCATGAATTGCAGGGGCCGGTGGATGCGGTGATTTCCGATATGTCGCCTGAAACCACCGGGCATCGGTCAACCGATCACATCCGCATTATTGATCTGGTTGAGCATGCGTTGCTCTTTGCCGAAGAAGTTCTTGCGCCAGGTGGTATATTTATCGCCAAGGTTTTCAAGGGCGGTACGGAAAATGAGCTCCTTGACCGTGTGAAGAAAAACTTCCGGGTAACCAAGCACGCCAAGCCGCCGGCATCGCGTCCGGAAAGTCCCGAAGCTTATCTGATCGCGACCGGATTCCGTGGGCAGAACAACGCAGAAGACGACATCAAGAATGCCGAACTTCGCGAAGATGATAGCTGGTCGCCCATCGAATAGGGCGGCCAGGCTTGCTTCTGCATCGGGCTTTTGCCGGGCTGAATTAAACGTTCCCTGTCTTGCGCTACATCAAACATTATCTCCCAACTTGCCGGTTATATTCGCAGGCAACGCAACGACTATGTCTGTTGGGATGTAGTTAACTGCCTGATTTTGGCCGATTTGGGGGGGGTATTTGATGAAGCGGGACAGTGTTTTTCTAACCGGTGTCGAACGGCATTTCGATGAGGATGACATCATCGTGTCGAAAACCGATCTCAAGGGTCGGATTATATATGCAAATGACACGTTTCTGAATGTCGCCGGATATCGTGAACGCGACATCCTTGGTCAGCCGCACAGCATCATCCGCCATCCTGACATGCCCAGATGTGTCTTTGCACTGCTTTGGCAAACGATCGAAGCAGGGCGCGAAATCTTTGCTTATGTCATCAACCGCAGTGCCAATGGTGACCACTATTGGGTGTTGGCCAATGTCACGCCGACCTTTGGTCCGGATGGCAAGATTATCGGATATCATTCCAATCGCCGGGTGCCGCGCCGCGATGCCCTTGAAAAGGTCATTCCGCTTTATAAAACACTGTGCGCGGAAGAAGCAAAAGAAGCCAACCGCAAGCAGGGGATGGCGCGCGGGATCAAAATGGTCGGGGAGTTGCTTGCCGATGCCGGGATGGATTACGACGAATTCGTCTTTAGCTTGTAATGGCCTGTGGAAAGATACGCATAAAAAAAAGGGGCTCGCCTGACGGCAGCCCCATCGACCAGTTTCTAACGGAATGCGCAAAAGAAAGCATCAATAAAAACACAGGGCAGTTATGGGCGCAGAAAACTTGGCATTTGGGGCGTAACGTGTATAAATTCCGCGCCAACTCAGATTAACGAGGTGGCCAGATGACCCGCATTGCCGAAGCCCTGACGTTTGACGACGTATTGATCAAACCCGCAGCCTCCGAAGTGCTGCCTGCTCAGGTGCAGACCAACACCCGCATTACCAAGAAAATTGACCTCAGAATCCCGCTGCTTTCCTCGGCTATGGATACCGTAACCGAAAGCGCAATGGCGATTGTCATGGCACAGCACGGGGGTATGGGGGTTATTCACAAGAACCTTGATATCGCCCAGCAGGCCGAAGAAGTTCGCCGCGTGAAAAAGTTCGAATCGGGTATGGTTGTTAATCCGATCACCATTCATCCGGATCAAACACTGGCTGATGCACTGGATCTGATGGATGCAAATCGCATTTCCGGCATTCCGGTCGTTGAGCGCAGTTCAAACAAGCTGGTTGGTGTTCTGACCAACCGTGATGTGCGTTTCGCGTCCAACCGCGCGCAACCGGTTTCCGAACTGATGACCCACGAAGGTCTGGTGACGGTGACTGAAAACGTTGATACGGCCGAGGCCAAAAAACTGCTTCACCAACACCGTATCGAAAAGCTTCTGGTTGTTGATGAAGCCTATCGTTGTACCGGCCTGATTACGGTCAAGGACATCGAAAAAGCCAAACTCCATCCCAATGCCTGTAAGGACGAAAGCGGTCGCCTACGCGTTGCTGCGGCAACCGGCGTGGGTGAGGCGGGCTTTGAGCGTGCCGCAGCCCTGGTTGAAGCGGGCGTTGACGTTCTTGTTATTGATACTGCGCATGGCCACTCCGCAGGCGTGATCAAGGCAGTTGAACAGATCAAGTCACAGGTTGGCGATACCCAGATCATTGCCGGTAACGTTGCAACTGCAGATGCCATCAAGGCGCTTGCTGAAGCGGGCGCCGATGCGGTCAAGGTTGGTATCGGACCGGGGTCGATCTGTACGACCCGTATCGTTGCCGGTGTCGGTGTGCCGCAGCTTACTGCTGTTCTGGAATGTGGTGAAATGGCCCACAAGCTTGATATTCCGATCATTGCCGATGGTGGTATCAAGTTCTCGGGCGATATCGCCAAGGCAATGGCGGCAGGTGCCAGCACCTGCATGGTGGGATCCCTTCTGGCGGGTACAGACGAAGCACCGGGCGAGGTTATTCTTTATCAGGGTCGTTCGTATAAATCCTATCGCGGGATGGGCTCTGTCGGTGCGATGGCACGCGGCTCGGCAGACCGTTATTTCCAGCAGGATGTTCAGGACAACCTGAAACTGGTTCCCGAAGGCATCGAAGGCCGCGTACCTTACAAAGGCCCGGCTGGTCAGATCATTCATCAGCTGGTCGGTGGTCTTAAGGCATCGATGGGCTATACCGGTTCGGCGACCTTGGCCGATTTCCGCGAGCGTGCCGAATTTGTTCGTATCACCAATGCGGGCCTGCGCGAAAGCCACGCCCATGATGTGACCATCACGCGTGAAGCCCCGAACTATCGTCCGGGCGGCTGATGCGGTTGCGCGCTTTGTAATTGGCTGAGCTGCCTTGCGTTTGACGCTGTTGGCGAATGGTTCTTGCCATGATATGAGGCGCGTTCAATTTTCGATGGCGGCAGGCCTCCCTGCCGTCATCAGCTTTTTTATCGTAAGGTGTTGGTGTGCTTCCCATATGCGAAGCAGCCCGTCACCCGCAAACAGGTTGGATTTTTCGCTTTGAAACCCGGTGCCCGCATAGCAGCCGTTATCGAACTTTATGATGGTTGGACCCATAACCGAGATGACGCCGACCGCGTTGTGTCAGGCTATTTCGGATCACGCCGTTACATCGGTGGTGGCGATCGTCGTGAGATCAGCGAACGTTTCTATAACCTGATCCGTCATCAGGCCCGTCTGGGCTGGTGGTTGGCGGAATGCGATTATCAGTTCCAGGACGGTCGTGCGCGCATGATCGCCGATCTGGTTCTCCATGATGGTCTGGACAAAGCCGATATCGAAGACCGCTTTAACGGCGAACAATTCTGCCCCGAAGCACTTCATCCCAATGAGAAACATCTGATCAACAAGCTGTCTGGCAATACGCTTGATCATGATGGTCAGCCTGGCGCGGTGAAAACCGAGTTGCCGAAATGGCTCTATACCGAGTTGATGAAGCTTCATCACGAGAATCTTGCTGACGAGATGGCGGCCTACAACAAGCCAGCCAAGCTTGATCTGCGTGTAAACCGCCTGCGCGGTTCGGTCGAAGATGCCATCAAGTCGCTCAAGGCTGACGGTATCAAGGACATCAAACGGACCCCGTTTGGGCCCAATGGTCTGCGTTTGCCACTTGGTTTGAACATGCTGGTGACGGCGGCCTATAAAGACGGTCTGATCGAAATTCAGGACGAAGCATCCCAGATTTGCGTTAATCTGGTTGATGCCAAGCCGGGTATGACTGTTCTTGATATGTGCGCGGGTGGCGGTGGCAAGACGCTTGGTCTGGCCGCTGACATGCGTGGCAAGGGACGTATTCTTGCCTGTGATACCCATGGTGGCCGTCTGGATAATGCGCGTAAACGTGCACGTCGCGCTGGCGCAGGTGATTGCATTCAACAGCGCATCATCGCCGATGAACGCGATAGCTGGCTGCGTAACAAGTCGGGATTCTTTGACCGGGTGTTGCTTGATGTGCCGTGTTCGGGGCTTGGAACCTTGCGCCGCAACCCTGCACTGCGCTGGCGGATCGGGCAGCGCGATCTGCGCGCCCTGATGGCTGAACAAAGCAAGATCCTTAAGGCGGGTGCGGCCAAGGTGACCAAAGGCGGGCGTCTGATTTATGCGACCTGTTCGATCATGCCGGAAGAAAACGAGCGCCTGATTGAAACCTTTATGCGCGATCGCAAGGATTTCAAACCGGTGCCGGTCAATGAAATCTGGCCCGATGCACCGAAATCCGTTCCAGTGCCCGGTGGCAAGGACAAGCCTTGGCTTCGCCTGTCACCGAATGTCCATGGCACGGATGGCTTCTTTGTTGCCGTGTTCGAACGCACGGCAAAAGGCAAGGTAAAGTAATGGCAATGGCGGCTTCGGCATATCGAACCAAACTTATGCCGACGACCGCCCCAAATCTGCCTGCACAAAAAAAGGCCCTGCGAGGATCGCTCGCAGGGCCAGTTTTATTTTACCGTGCACGCGTGATTGCGTTAAGTCGCTCTTCTGCAGATCGCCAGTGCCGCAAAACCTCGACCGTTACCGGGGAGGTTACCCGGAAACGTTTATTCGGTTTTCTGTGCGGGCTCGTCAAAGATGGTCGGGTTTTTCTGTCCATCTTTGCTGTCTTCAAGGTTGTTCATGCCCGGAACGATTTCTTCCACGCTATCGGGAATAAGGTTTTCGCTTTTGCCTGCAGGCGCGGATTCTTCGCTGCCGATAACCGGAAGCGTGTCGGTTCCGCCTTTCTGGGTCATTGCGATGGCAGTTGCCGTGCCAGCAATCAAAATGAAGCCAGCAACGGCCATTGCGATTTTACTACCTTTGGAAGTGCTCATAATCCTGTGTCCCTTGCGGTGATCAATCTTGGTTTGCTCATGGGCGGGCGCGGTGTTCCCCGCGCTCCGTTGTTCAGAATACTGCCTGTGCATTGCGCAGGAAAAAGGGACCAAATGTGTGTTTTTCGGGGAAAGCTGCGCGCAAAAACGCCGCAATTTTTTCCACAGCCCCGGTTCGGGGCAAAAGTTTTTTTTGAATGCATCGTTGGGCGACCATCTGCGCCGGGTTGCCCATAACGATGGTTTGGCGTATGAACGGCGCAACCCCATCTTCGACGGAGATACGGCCCGATGACTGATCGCGTGCTGATTATTGATTTCGGATCCCAGGTCACCCAGCTGATTGCGCGTCGCGTGCGCGAAAGCGGTGTCTATAGCGAGATCCACCCTTTTAATAACATCTCGGATGCGTTCCTTGATGAATACGCCCCCAAGGCCGTGATTCTTTCTGGCGGTCCGGCTTCTGTCCATTGGGATAAGGCGCCGTCTGCACCGGAAAAGGTGTTTGAACTTGGCGTGCCGGTCCTTGGCATTTGCTATGGTCAGCAAACCATGGTCAATCAGCTGGGCGGCAAGGTTGCAACCTCTGATCATCGTGAATTTGGCCGCGCCTTTGTCGATGTGATCGAAGATTGCGCACTGTTTACCGGCATCTGGGCCGAAGGTGCCCGCGAACAGGTCTGGATGAGCCACGGCGACCGTGTTGATGCGCTGCCTGACGGTTTCCGTGTCGTTGGCAAATCCGATGGCGCACCGTTTGCGGCTATCGCCAATGACGACAAGAAATTCTATGCGGTCCAGTTCCACCCGGAAGTGGTGCATACCCCGCATGGTGCGCAGTTGCTGAAAAACTTCACTCATGGCGTTGCCGGATGTTCCGGCGACTGGACCATGAACGCTTATAAAGACGATGCGATTGACAAAATCCGCAAGCAGGTCGGTGATGGCAAAGTCATTTGTGGTTTGTCGGGTGGTGTTGACAGCTCGGTTACGGCCGTTCTGATCCATGAAGCGATTGGTGATCAATTGACCTGTGTGTTTGTGGATCATGGCTTCATGCGCGCAGGCGAAGCCGACCAGGTCGTCTCGCTGTTTCGTGATCACTACAATATCCCGCTTGTACATGTCGATGCTGCCGACACATTTGTTGGCGCGATCGAAGGTGAAACTGACCCGGAAACCAAACGCAAAACCATTGGCCGTCTGTTCATCGAAACGTTTGAACAAGAAGCCAAAAAAATCGGCGGTGCCGACTTCCTGGCACAGGGAACACTTTATCCTGATGTGATTGAAAGTGTGTCCTTCACCGGCGGCCCGTCGGTTACCATCAAGTCGCATCACAATGTTGGCGGCCTTCCTGAACGCATGAACATGAAGCTGGTCGAACCGCTTCGTGAGTTGTTCAAGGACGAGGTCCGTGATCTTGGTCGTGAACTTGGCCTGCCTGACAGCTTTGTTGGTCGCCATCCGTTCCCGGGGCCGGGCCTTGCGATCCGCATTCCCGGTCAGCCGATTACGCATGAAAACCTTGAAGTTCTGCGCAAGGCCGATGCCATCTATCTCGAAGAAATCGGCAATGCGGGGCTTTATGACGCCATCTGGCAGGCATTCGCTGTGCTGCTGCCGGTTCGCACCGTTGGCGTGATGGGCGATGGTCGCACATATGATTATGCCTGTGCACTCCGCGCCGTCACCTCAACCGATGGCATGACTGCGGACTTCTTCCCGTTCCCGCCGGAACTTCTTGGCCGCATCGCCAACCGGATCATCAATGAAGTTAATGGCATTAACCGTGTCACCTATGACTTCACGTCCAAACCACCCGGGACGATTG
The DNA here is from genome assembly GCF_000763295.1 of Thalassospira australica. Taxonomy (GTDB): domain Bacteria; phylum Pseudomonadota; class Alphaproteobacteria; order Rhodospirillales; family Thalassospiraceae; genus Thalassospira; species Thalassospira australica. The sequence continues at coordinate 95,660 of NZ_JRJE01000030.1, forward strand.
AGTGGGAATAAGTTTTCCGAGACCGGAAACGATAAACGGCGCGTCCATTGGGCGCGCCGTTTTGTTTTGCGTTCGTGTGCAAGTGTACCTTGTTACTTAGGCTGTGAAGCCGCCGTTAACGTCCAGGACTGTGCCGGTTATGAAACCAGCACTTGGACCGGCCAGATAAAGGATGGCAGAGGCGACCTCGTCCAAGGTTGCGAAGCGCTGAATGGCGTGACTTTCCATGATGATGGGCGGCAGGTTATCTTTTGACCCTGCTGCCATCTCGGTATCCATGATGCCTGCCTGAACAACATTCACTGTGATGTTCCGGGGACCAAGGTCGCGCGCGGCACCTTTGGAATAAGCAACAACCGCAGCCTTTGTTGCGGCATAATCAGTAGTACCCGGAAATGCGATACGGGTCCCAAGACCCGACCCGATTGATATGATGCGACCGCCATCCGTCATCACCTTGCAAGCAGAACGGATATTGGCAATGACACCAAGTGTGTTGATCGACCATTGGCGATCCATAGCCGCGTTGTCAATTTCCGGGTCGTCAATGGACTTGCCTTGCCAGGCGACAGCGGCGTTATTGACCAAGATATCCAGCTTGCCAAAATGTTCTAACAGATCGCGAATCACGTGTTCTGCTGTGGTCGGATCGCCCTGATCTGCTTGGATCGCCAGCGCGCGTACACCCTTTGCCTTGAGGGTTTCGACAACGGCTGCTGCCTTGCCTTCAGACGCAACGTAGCTGATTGCGACATCTGCACCGGCCTCTGCCAACGCCGCCGCCGCAACGGCACCAAGGCCGCGTGAGCCGCCGGTAACAAGGGCAACTTTACCTGAAAGTGTCTTGGTCATGATGGGGTCCTCAATCTGTTTTGGGGCCATAAAGTGCTCGTGAATGCAGGTGGGGCGATGCCTGCAGTTGATATTTTTCACCCGGTAGAAGTGTCTCTGCCTTGGGTGGAGGATGGTTTGGGTCAATTTGCAGGGGCCAGCAATTCAAGAGTGCTCAATGCGCCACCGAGCTCCATCATGCGACCGGCGGACGCCAGAGAACCAAGGGCCACAGGATGAAGACCAATTTCTGTAATCAGTGATGTAACAGTCGAGATTGCGGGTTCGTCATCCCCGGCGACAAAAAGAACGCGCTTCATATCAGGGGGAACCGGGGCAAACATCGTTTCGAATGGAAGTGTGTTGAACGCTTTTACAACGCGTGCCATTGGCGCCATCCGCGCAACAATCTCGCTTCCGGAATCACCTTTGAGATCATCGATGGTGGCATGGGGTGGGTAAGTCAGAAATATGTTGGTTGTGTCGACCAGGATTTGTCCGTTCTGCGGGCTTTCTGATTCAAGGACGCCTCGGACGGCTGTCCAGGGCGTGGCAAGAAACACAATGTCGCAGGCGAATGCATCCGACGATGTTGAAGGTATGACCGGTGCAGAAGATCCCGTGAAAACCGACGCAACTGCGTCTCGTCCACGGCTGTTTGCGACGTGCACCTGATGGCCAAGAGCGGCAAACTTTGTTGCAAGTGTCTTCCCGACGGAGCCAGTCCCGATAACGCCGATTTGCATCGTTAGCCTCCTTGATGAAATTAAATACCAATCGGTATAGTATTGATCGGTATCTTATGTGGACATCAGGAGTCAAGTTTTTTATACTGATCAGTATTGAAACTAGGAGGGATGATGGGACGACATCGGGAATTTGACGTCGACAAGGTGCTAGATGCTGCACTGAATGTATTTTGGCGAAATGGATATGAAGGTACTTCGCTTGAAGACCTGACGACTGCGACCGGTGTTGCGCGTCCGGGGCTCTATGCCGCGTTTGGGAACAAGGAGGCGATGTTTTTCAAGGCCTTGGAAAAATATCAAACGCAATACATGACATATATGCAAGACGCGTTGGACATGCCGACGTCATATCTGGTTGTGGAGACTATCTTGAGAGGTTCGTTAGAGCTCCAGACCAGAGAAGATGGCGCACGCGGATGTCTGGGCATTAACGGCGCGCTTGCCTGTTCTGAAAGCGGCGAGCCGGTTCGCCTGGAACTTGTTCGACGACGTAAGGCTAGTGAATCTACTTTGCGCAACCGTTTGGAGCGCGCACGTCAAGAAGGTGATCTTCCCCAGTCAGCAGATTGTGCCGCTTTGGCAATTTACATCATGACTGTAAGCCAGGGTATGGCTGTTCAGGCGAAGGCGGGTGCTTCCAAAGAAGAGCTGAATGCTATTGTACGGCATACTCTGTCAACCTGGCCTACTGCGTGATCAGGCGGAGGGAGCGATCATAGCCAGCTCCCTCCCAGGAATGCTGTTGATTTACGGCCCATCAGACCCACAATCACCTGTCGAATTACATGCGTTTGACAATGCCTGCTGAACACTGCGTTGCCAATTGAAGGTCAGGCAGGACGACAGGGCCAATATGGCGGTTAATGCTATGATCACACGAAGTGGGCGCATTCTTCCTTATTTCCTTAAGGCAGGCAGGCCAACGCCGGTGCTTTCAAATCCGCCATCGGCAGCAATGGTTTGGCCGGTCACAAAGCCTGCCTTGTCTGAGCAGAGGAACGTGATCACTTCGGCAATTTCGTTTTCCGTGCCGTAGCGGTTTAGGGGCATAGCATTCAGATATGCCGAAATGATGTCAGTTGAATGTACGGCCATCGCAAGTTTGGTTTTGACGGGGCCGGGGCAAACGCAATTGGCACGGATGCCATATTCGCCAAGTTCGGCCGCTTGTTGTTTGGTCATGTGAATGACGGCGGCCTTTGACGTGCCATAGGCCACACGGAGCGTCGAGGCCCGAAGGCCCGAGATCGAACCAATATTGACAATCGCACCCTTGGTTTCCTTCAAGGCCGGAATGGCGGCCTGCGAAACAAGGAACACGCCGTCAAGGTTGGTATCCATGATCCAGCGCCAGGTGGCAAAGCTTGTGTCTTCGATTGGCAGAAAGTCGGCGACCCCGGCATTGTTGACCACGGCATCAATCCGCCCGAAAGCCGACAGGACAGCATTGATCATTATGTCAACCTGTTCGGGGACAGAGACGTCGCATTCAACTGCCTTTGCGTTTGAAAGCTGCGCAGTGGCGCTACTGAGTTCCGGGCCATCACGGTCAATCATCGCAACCTGCCAGCCGTTTTGGAGGAACAATTTGGCGGTGGCAAGTCCGATGCCGCGGGCGGCACCCGTGACCAAGGCAACTTTCTGTGTCATGTGGGGCGTCCTTTCTTGAAGCGTTCCCTGTTTTCCTGTGTGCCTGACAATTTGTCAGGTGTCCTTTTGGCTAATTTATTTGCCGGTGGTTCTTGCCGTCATTAAGGCAAATCCATTGCAAACCGGCAAGTCACGGTTTGCATCCAAGATGCCGTGATGTGAAAAACAGGGTGTTACCCAAGGAAAAGCTGGCTGGTATAAACCAGCATTGAAAACAGGCTAACGAAATAGGCGATCGAACGCACCCCGTTTACGCCGGGAATACGTGTGATGCCGGCAAGATAAAAACTGGCATGAGCAATACGGGCAATCAAAAAGAGTGTTGCGCAGGCCATGGTTACCATGTTGCTGATGTTAACTTGATGCGCAATCAGGACAATGATGGCAAAAGGCAGCAGGTTTTCCTGTTGATTTTGATGGGCGCGCAGGCCACGTGCCGCAACGCCGGTTCGTTCGGGCAAATCGTCGCGATTGCCCATAAGGCGTTTGCCGCCAACACCGGGTTGCTTGGCATAGCCATAGTTGTAAACCCACGGAAGACCAAGGCACAGCAGGGCATTGATCAAAAGAACGGTAAGCTCGTAAGTCATTGGGGATCCTGACGTTTTAAGATGATAATTGCCTTACGTATCTGCCTTGGACTTGGATCGACTTGGTATTCTGATGTTGGGGCTAGGCGGGCTGAGGCGGATTTCGTTGGCCGCCTCGGCCGGGTTTTAACTCTCGTCTTCAAATTCCAGAAGGTCACCGGGCTGACAATCAAGTTCCTTGCATATGGCGGCCAGTGTTTCAAACCGAACGCCGCGCACCTTGCCTGACTTCAACAGGGAGAGGTTTTGCTCGCTAAGTCCGATGCGGGCGGCGAGGTCCTTGGACTTCATCTTTCGGGTGGCAAGCATTACGTCCAGTCGTACAATGATTGGCATCAGACGAAGCTCCGGTTCTCGTCATCAATACGAACAGCTTCGCCCAAAACCCATGCAATGACGATGATCAAGCCGCTTAAAAACAGGGTATGTGCGTCGGCATTGCTTAGTCCTATGGAAATGAATCGTTCGCCTTCGGGGCGGTTGAATGTCGCCAGCACAGAAGACGCGGCACCGGTAAGCGGTGAGACCAAAGTCTGGATCAACAGTGCAATCCCGAATGCCTTTAAATGACCAATTGCCTCAATATTGAAAATACTATTGGCAGCAAAGGCACCAAACATTTTGCGCAGTCGATAAATGCCATAGGCAATGATGAGGGACGGAACCATCATCACGCCGATGGTGGCGGCTTTTTGCCAGCCGCTCAATGCCTGAACGTCGGCAACGCTGATTGTCATCTGGCTTGTGCTGACCTCTACCCAGCCCGGTGCATATAACACCAACGGAACAACGCTTATTTCAAACACGATTGCCAATGCACAAACCCAATATAGAAGGGTGCTTATCGTGTGAACTCGTTTTAAGGGGGCATGGTTGCGTGTCGTGGACATGTGGGGCTCCATTTACTTTGGTGTTTGCCATATAAATTCATAAATTAACGTAAAACATTAATTATTTAATAAATAAGGTCAATAGAGAAAATGGGTGTTCGTCTAAGTAGCGTTTGTGAAGCGCGTGTTTTGTCGGTGTTGCAATACCTGGGCGAGGGTCGGAAACGCATATAAAGCCCGTTGTCGCGGGGAATATTCGATGCTGCCCCTTGTCATTGGTGGGCGGTCATGGAAAATAGAGCCATGTCAGAAAGCAAAGCCAAATCCCGTAAACCCGTACCCCCGATCGAGGCAGATGATGCTGCGTGCGTGGAATGCGATACTGCCGCCAGACTGGGCTTAAGTTCCGAGCAGGGCGAAGCCGTCACCCGCGATGCATCGCGGGCCATGGGGCATGATCTTTCGCTTCCCGATATCGAAGCCGCGGCAAAGATATTTTCTCTGCTTGGGGATGCCGGACGCCTGCAACTGGTGTTGCGCTGTATGGAAAAGCCCCAAACCGTTTCCGAGCTGGCAGAAGCCGCAAACATGTCCCAGTCGCTGTGCAGTCATCATCTGCGCCATCTCAGGGATCAGCGCATCCTGACCTCGGAACGTCGGGGGCGGCATATCTTCTATCAGATTGATGATGATCATATTTCACATGTGGTGCGCGATACCTTTGCCCACGTGACGCACGACTGACCGAACCCTTCACCGATTTTTGTCAAAGCCACTGCTGTCTCAGCAGAACGGTTCGGCATGTTTGCAGTAAACATTCAAACAGCGATTTGAATGTCCTTGACAGAACGATATCTGACTCATAGTTTGAGTATAACATATGAACAGATATTTGATTGATGAGAGGTGGCCGATGTCCTTTATCGCCAAATGGGACGACTTTCCGGCAATTGGAAACTGTATGCATTGCAGGGATTCAATGCTGGTGGCGTTGAAAAAGGCTGTGCCCAATCAAGATTTTGCCAACACCGCGCAGGGCATTTCCGCATCCGACCCCCTAAGTGACGAACAGAACGCGCAGTTACACCAAGTGCTGCGTGAGTATGAAAACGGTGTTGCCCATTACCATTGGCAGGTGTCGGGCATGGATTGCGGATCTTGCGTTGCCAAGATCGAAACCGCCCTTGGCAAGATGGATGGTGTTTCGTGCGTCGACGTTTCCATGATGCGTGAAACCGTGACGCTCGGACTGGATGCCGATCACGTAAATCATCGCGATATGGTCACCAACACGCTCAATAAACTGGGGTACCCGGCCGAGGAAAAGGCCGGACAGGGTTCTGCCAAACCGGGGAGTGGGGCGGCATGCTGCGGGGGTGAAAGCAGCGCTTCTGCGACCAACGAGGATACCAACGCATCAAGCACGCCTATCAAAACCGCCCTGCGTAAAATCATCCCCTGGGGGCGTGAAAATGATGAAATTGCCTTTGCTGCCATTTGTTTGGCACTGGGCGGCATGATTGCCGCAGTCATTCCGGCAACAGGCCCCTATGCCATTTCTGTGGCCTCAATTCTTGCCGCAATCCCGGTGATGAAAAAGGCCTTTCGTCTGGCGCAAAGCGGGGCAATTTTTTCCATCGAGCTTCTGATGTCAGTCGCGGTGATTGGTGCGGTTGCGATCGGCGAAAGCCTGGAAGCCGGGGTGGTCGTATTGCTGTTTGCTGTAGGCGAACGTCTTGAAGGCGTTGCCGCAGGTCGTGCGCGAAGCGGGGTCAAGGCCCTGATGAAGCTGGCGCCCGAAACAGCCCGTCGCATGACTGACAATGGTTTTGACAGCATCTCACCGCATGAACTTGTGCGCGGTGACATTGTCGAAGTCCGACCGGGGGAACGGGTGCCATCAGATGGCACAATCCAAACCGGCACGGCCGATATCGACAACAGCCATCTGACCGGGGAATCTGTCCCGGTATATAGCGCGATCGGCGCAGAAGTCTTTGCGGGGGCGATCGTCACGGACAGTCCGGTACGCATTTCGGTGACCCGTGCGGCGGGGAACACCATGCTTGATCGTGTGATCGAACTGGTTGAGCAAAGCGAAAAGCACAAGGCACCCGTTGAACGCTTTATTGCCAAATTTGCCCGCATCTATACGCCAATCATTATGGCGCTTGCAGCGCTGACCGTTGTTGTGCCCCCGGTTTTGTTCGGGCAGGCATGGGACGAATGGGTGTATCGGGGGCTTGCACTTCTGTTGATCGGTTGTCCGTGTGCACTGGTGATCTCGACACCGGCAGCGGTTACATCGGCACTGGCCCGCGCAACCAAGATCGGTCTTTTGGTCAAAGGTGGTGCTGGGCTTGAGATGATCGGTTCCGTGCGGACCATGGCGTTTGACAAAACCGGCACCCTGACCGAAGGCAAACCGAGACTGGTCGCCATCCGTGCCGCAGAAGGCTATGGCGAGAATGCCGTTCTTACGACTGCAGCCGCACTTGAATCCGTGACATCTCATCCGCTGGCCCGTGCGGTGGTGACAGCGGCCAGGGATCGTCATCTTGAACTGCCCGTGGTGGAAAATGCCAAAACCATCGCCGGTGCTGGTGTTGAAGGCACAATCGATGGGGCACGTTATCAAGTCGGGGCGGCAAGGCGTCTTGACGCCGATCTTGAAGACGCGATGTCAAACTGGCTTTCTGCACAGGAGGATGATGGCAGTACTGCAGTGGTTGTGCTCAAAGACCGTCAGGTAATTGGTGCGCTGGCCCTGCGTGATGTTGCACGCGGTGATGCGAAACAGGCCCTTGGTGAATTGGCCAAACTCAACATTGCGCCGGTGATGTTGACCGGGGATGCCGCCCGCGTTGCCAAACGCATGGCTGCAGAGCTCGGCATGGAATATCGCGCTGAACTGATGCCTGAAGACAAGCTGAACGCCCTGACGCGCCTGCGGGATGAACCAAACCGTACTGGTCCGGTGGCGATGGTTGGGGATGGCATTAATGATGCCCCGGCCCTGAAGGCCGCAGATGTGGGGATTGCCATTGGCGGTGGTACGGATATCGCGCTTGAGGCGGCTGATGCCGTTGCGGTCAAGGACCGGTTGGGCGATGTGGTCAACCTCGTCAAACTTTCACGCGCGGCGCGACGGGTTATTCGTGAAAACATCACGATCGCACTGGGGCTGAAGGCGGTATTCCTTGTCACGTCAATCACCGGGGTGACGGGGCTTTGGCTTGCAGTTCTCGCCGATACCGGTGCCACCGTTCTGGTGACGATCAACAGCTTGCGTCTGCTGGTCGCATTACGCGATGCGAAGTGATTTTCAGGGCTGAAAAGAGAAAGCGGCGGTTATCGTTTCCCGCATCGATAACCACCGCTTTTCCACCTTGAGAGACCTACGGGGAGAGAGGACCCGTAGGTGAGAGACAAGCCATTTTGGGGACAAAATGCGAATGGGTTGCATTCGCGGGCTGTGTCGAGACCTGTTATAGGCGAGGAAAAAATGTCACGCAAGTGAAAATCGTTCTCATTTGCGAAAAAGTTTTGGTTGATGATTGTCTGATATAAATATCCCGACAAAAACAGTCGGATAATGGCATGGTTTTCCTTGGGATTCAGCCATCAGACGACAGAAAGACCACACCAGAAGTGCTGGTTTTCTGCGTGTTTTTCATCACAGGTCTAAGTGTTCATACGCCGCAAATGGTTGTCCCATTGAAGCGATTTATGCGAATCGTCGGGCAGTTCAACCCGTTTTCGACGAATCGCATCCATGCGCCAGCTGTTGCCAAGGCCACTGGTGCCAACAAATTCACCCGTACGATTTGTTGCCGCAAGTCCACAGCCATCCGGTGCCGCAATGTGGGTCAGAAAATCATTCGATTGGGCATCCCAGAAAGTCACCAGTCCACCACGCGGGCAGGAAATGGCAAAGACCTGTCCGGATGTATCAAAGCGCACCGATCCGCAATATTGACGCATCCTGACCTGAACCGTGTCGGGGGCTTCAATCGGGCGAATGTCCCCGCCGGGATGCCAAATGCCCACAAGTGGCACCTGATCGGTAATATCCCCCTGATACTGAAAGCCTGCTGCAATCATGCCATTGGCCGTCACATCAAGATGGCGGATGGAAAGTTTGTGCCAGTCATGTTTAAGGGCTGCCTGATAGATCAGCTTGCCGGTGCGTCGGTCAATGATCGACAGGTTCGGTTCCATTGAACTGATGTTAAGCGGTGTGCGCCCGTCCTGATCGGGGTGGGTATGCAGGCCGCCATTGGCAATCACCAGATGTTCGCCATCGGGCATGAGGTGAAGTTCATGCGGGCCGGTGCCGTAACTGTTGAATTCCGCAACCCGGCGATAACCATCTTGGGCATCCCAAACCGATACAACCCCGCGTGCCTGATCAAAGTCATTCTCGGTGATATACAGATATCGACCATCATGGGAATAAACTGCGTGCCCATAGAAACGTCGATTTTCCGGGCAGTGCAGTTTGGCCCGGACGTTGCCTGTATGACGATCAAGGATCAGACCATACAGCCCCGGACGGCGTTCAACGGCGGCCACATCGACATGGTTGGGGCGAAGCCCGATGTCATGACCGCGACCGGGCAGGGGTTGTTCATACAGGATACCGCCCGATGCGTTAAACGCACTGACATAGTAGTCCCCGTTGTTGCCGGCGCTGGCTGCGATATATACCGCACGGTCTTCAATCGCCGGGGGGCTTGCTGCGCGTGTAATACTTGTTGGCAACAGGGTTAAGGCCCCGCCAACACCGATCAGTTTGAGAAACCCGCGACGTTGATGTTTCATTTCTCCGACTTCCAATTTCCAATCAACAGGGTGTTAATCACCGTCAAGCGCGTTAAACCCGCCGCCAAGCTGGGTGTTGCCGCCGACGTCGTTTTCAACAAGCGTTGTCAGAAAGTCGATCTGTTCCTTGATGCCAGCAAGCGCCGCATAGCCATCAGGCTGCGCATATAATTCCGAAACCGAAGGTGGCAGATCGGCAACTGCATCGGAAACAGTTTTCCAGTTCAGGCGAAATGATCGGTCAAGCAAGCTGCTGTCAATCAAGGCCGCCAAGCCTGTTCCTTCTTGTCCGACGTCGCCCCATTTGCCGTCATAAATCGCAAACAGCCCAATAAGGTTATGCTCGATATTGCGAAGCGAGCGTTCAGACAGTTCGCTTTCCGCCCGGCTTGCGCGTGCGCCCTGGGCATTATCCCCCAGTGGACGGGCCAGTTTCTGGCTTGAGATGATCAAAAGCCCTTCATGCAGGGCGCGATACAGGTCCGTTGCGGCAAATTTCGCAGTGGGATAATCCATGCTTTCCGGCCCGGCATTGCGCATGGCCTTGGCAAATTCCGGCCAGTCGGCCTGAAGTTCGCCCGAAAGGGTGCCCAGATTGATCGCAATAGCGGCGCCGTACTGGCACAAGAAGATACCGTCTTCGTTGGCTGCAACCATCTGTTCGGCGTGTTTGTCATCAAACAGGACTTCTTCAAGTGCCGGAAACCCTTGCAGGGCAGCACTGGCACCAGCCAGCTTTTCCGGATCGGTATAGGCTGCGGGTTTATCAAACATCAGCTTGCGGAACTGGCGTGCTGCGGTGCCATGTTTATCTGGCCAGTATTCGATGTGCTGATCGCGGCCATTGGCAACCATCGGTCCCATGCGCCAAGGCTGAAGTTCCTGCCAGATGTCCATGGCTTCGTGGAATGCTGTTTGGGCGTCTTTCAGTTCACTCTGGTCCGGATCGCTACAGAAATCATCCATGGTTTCTGCCAGATCGTTGGTCGCCGTGTGAAAGGCATCAAGTTTCGGCGGCACAACGGACGTCAAAAGGTGGGAAAGAATGGTCTGATAATTCTCATCAGGGATATCGGCGTGCGCACTTTGGCTGGTGATGCCAAGCGTAAGAAGTGCTGCAGTCGAAAGCAGGATACTGCGCCAAGAGGATTTTGAGAACATGTGGCTTTCCCCGGTTTCAAAGTAGTTCTGGCAGGTTATATCGCGTCACAAAGACTTTAGGAACGCAAGCAATTGACTGCGCTTTGATGGTGGCAGCTTTGTGACGGCGTCGCGTGCCGCGTGGGCTTCGCCACCGTGCCACAGGATAGCTTCAAGGATGGTGCGCGCCCGACCATCGTGCAGGAACCGGGCACGCGGGTCGATTTCCTGTGCGCGGCCCAACCCCCAAAGTGGTGGTGTACGCCATTCGCTGCCCGATGCCTGTGCTTCTGGTCGGTGATCAGCCAGTCCATCGCCCATGTCATGGAGCAACAGGTCACTATAAGGCCAGATCACTTGACCAGACTGTTCGGCCAGATTGGGTTGTTCTGGCAATTGATAGCGCGGGGTATGGCAGGATGCGCAACCGATATCGGCAAAGATCGCTTCACCGGCCAGAATATTGGCATCATTGATATTCCGGCGCGCAGGCGGGGCGATGTTGCGGGTATAATACAACACCAGATCCGTCATCACGGAATGAGCTTCCAGGTCGTCAAATTCCGGATCATTGCCATCAGGTGCGGTCAGGCAGTTGGTCTGTGCGGTGCTGCAATCGCCGCTGGCATGGGGATATAGCGGGGTTGAAAGCCCGATATCAAATTGAAACGCATTCTGGTTTTGCTGATCAAGAGACGGCATTCCAGCTTTCCAGCCAAATCGACCAATCGCCAAGTCATTCTTGGCGATGTCCCAAACGTGGTTGATCCGCCCGGAAATGCCATCACCATCTGCATCCTGCGGATCACTTGCCGCGACAAGTGTGGTGTCCGGAATGGCTTCAAGCAATCCAAGCCCGATCATGGGCGGCGCGACGCGTGGGGATATCATGACATCAGGATGCAACGGACCATAGGCAAGATCAGACATTTGATATGTTGGATTGCGCAGGGTGATGGTTTCGCCATTGGCAAGAGCCACATTGATATCGCTATAGCTGACGTTTACCCGCCCTTCGGCCTTGATGCCCGGAACAGAGAAATCCTGAAACTGCCCGCCATAAACCGGATCGGGGATGCTTGCCAATTTACCATCAAGGTGATCGCGCAACTGATCAATGGTCTGCGGTGGAATGGACAACCGCAGCAGCATCGATGTTGCCCCGGCCTGATCATCATCTTCATCGACGGGATGACCGCGGCCATTGCGGATATGGCAGCCATTGCACGCACGTGAATTAAACAGTGGGCCAAGCCCGTCTGCGGCCTTTGTACGTGTCGGAGCTGAAATCCAAAGCCTTTGAAAAAGGGCCTCGCCAAGCTTGAAATCAAGCCGCTTTTCAAAGGTCATGTTCGCAGAATAATGCGTAAAGGCGTTGCGGCCATCCGGTTTGGGCCATGTGGTTGTTCCGCCGGGCAGTGCGGGGTTACCGATATCCTCTGCGTTCGCAGGTGTTGGGCTAAGGGGGGCACCAACCGCAGCAAACCAAAGTGTTGCCGCAAAGATTTTGTGGGAAAGGGGGGCGGAGCGTTTCATCAGGTGCTTCTTGATCTGATAACAAAGTAAAACGGCGGGAGACACCATCCCCCGCCGTTCAAAATCCCGTCAGGCAGGTGCCTGCCTTTGGATTAGTTCACTGCAGCCGGATTGTCGAGGCTGTCGGAGCCTTCAAATTCGATGCCGTCAATGCCAACAGCGGCAATGATCTGTTCGATTGATTTGGTCTGATCGACAAGCGCATCAACAAAGGCCTGAACGACGGCATTGCCATCTTCGTTGCCCATGGCGATCAGCTGGTCAAACGCTTCGCCGCCCTCTGCGCGGGTAACCATGACTTTGCCGGCAACAACTGATGCCGCAAGCTTGGCGCGCAGTTCATTGTCGAGTGCCTTGTCATTGGCAGCAACCAAATCAGAAAGCGACGGGCCTTCTACAACCGAACCGTCAACACGGGTATAGCGGCCAAGGTATACGTTCTGGATGCCCAGCGCGTCATAGTAGTGGCTGTTATGGGTGTTGTCCGAGAAGCAATCATGTTCTTCTTCCGGATCATGCAGCAGCAGGCCAAGTTTGGTACGCTCGCCGCCCAGTTCGCCATAAGACAGCGAACCCATGCCGGTCACAATCGCGGTCAGGCCCGGAACGCCGTCACCTTCAAAAACGGTTTCGCGTGCGTCACCACCTTCGGCCCACTGTTGGGTGATCCATTCAAGGTCAGACACCATCAGATCAGCCGCAGCCTGAAGATATTCACCACGACGGTCACAGTTGCCATTGGTGCAGTCGTCACCAGCGGCATAGTCGGTCCATGCGCGCTCACCAGCACCGGCGTCGGTCCCGTTCAGGTCCTGACCCCACAGCAGGAATTCAATCGCATGATAGCCGGTCGCAACATTTGACTCGACATCATCGATTTCATGCAGGCTTTTCAGCAAATCTGCATCGATGGTCGATGCGTCAATGGTTTCGCCCGAAATGGTCAGGGTCGGGTTGGCGATCACGTTGGCGGTATAGGCCGGGTTTTCTTCGCTTTCTTCACCATAAAGGCCGGTTTCGACATAGTCGATCAGGCCTTCATCAAGCGGCCATGCGTTTACCTTGCCTTCCCAGTCATCAACGATGGCATTGCCAAAGCGATAAACTTCGGTCTGCTGATACGGTGCGCGTGCCGCCAGCCAGGCGGATTTGGCTGCATCAAAGGTTTCGGCTGACGGGTTGGTGACCAGCGCGCCAATTGCACTTTGCAATTCTTTGGCGGTGATCAGCGAATCTTCGTAACCGGCATGCGCGATATCGGCATATGTCGTAAGTACGTCTTTGGCGCCCGGCGCGGCATATGCGTGCGCACCAAGGGTAGAGACCAATACAGCCGTACCCAGAATTTTTGCGATCTTCATAGGAGTTCCCATCTATCCCTGAAAAGTGAGCCAAGGGCGTAGCCCCATGGATCAGAGCAAAAAAGACCAAGTGTAAATGCCTGCATTGACACCTGAAATGTGACCCTGATCACTTTGCATCTGGTTAAGTGATACTGCTTGTGAGAATGATTTTCAAATAGAGAATGTCTGTTTGGGGAAAATTTTCACGTTTTTTGAATGTTATAACTGCAAATTGATGGGTGCGCGCCTTGAACCGGCAGGCGACTGCCATGACGTTTTAAAGGCATGATCATGACCGGACACCGCAAGAGAGATTGTGATGAGCACACAAACGCCTGACGAGAAAAAAGTAAAACTTTGGGATTTCCCTGTCCGTCTGTTTCATTGGGCACTTGTGGCCGCGATTGCGACGTCCTGGTGGACCAACCGACAGGTGATGATCGATATCCACGCGATTGCCGGATACACAGTCCTGGCCCTTGTTCTGTTTCGCATCGTTTGGGGTTTTGTCGGCAGTTCAAATGCCCGCTTCACATCCTTTTTGACGGGGCCGGGCAAGGTGGTCGATTATGCCCTTAAAATACCCAAAGGATCGATGTCTGATTTGACCTATGCTGGGCATAATCCGGCCGGGGGATGGATGGTTGCAGTGCTGATCCTGTTGGTGGGGGTGCAGGCAGTAAGTGGGCTTTTTGCAAGCGAAGATACGTTTTTGTTCTTTGATGGGCCGCTGGTTGCCTATGCCAGCGCGGATGTCGCCCGTGTTATGAACTGGATCCATCACACCAACATCAACCTGATATACGCCGCTGTCGGATTGCACGTGTTTGCTGCATTGTTTTATCTGGTGGTCAAACGCGAAAACCTGATTGGTGCGATGGTTACCGGTGTGCGCAAGGTGCCTGTTGATCTTGCTGATCGTTTCATGCGGATCAATTTTGCATCCCCTGTACTGGGCATCATCATATTGGGCGTTTGTGGATTGCTGGTCTGGGGTGGAGTCACACTTGCGCGGGGCTAGAACCCGAAGGAAAATGGCTGTGATACCAAAGAGCCCGCTGTGAACCGATTTTGATCACGGCGGGCTCTTTGGTTTGAAGTAAGTTCCCCGGTCGGTATTTTCAAATAAGCTGAGGGGGCAGCTATGGGGAGAAAACCGGGCCGGGGGGGCTCGCCATCATTGGGGGCGGCGAGAAAAACTCAGGTGGATTTACTTGGTGCGGTACTCGTCGTGGCACCCTTTGCAGGATTTACCAAGATTGCCCATGGCGGCACCCATTGCTGATTTGTCCCCGGCAGCAGCCGCCATTGCAAGGGCCGCGTCCTTAAGCACCGGGAAGCGGGCGGAAAAATCATCCCAGTTCGCCCAAATGTTTTCATTTGCAGTGGTTTTTACCGTGGCATCCATGGTTTTGGGCTCAAACGCGTCCGGTGCTGCGGTTGCAGCAAAGGCGATGCCATTGGCAAGGTTGCGAACAACCGGATCGGGCAAATCGCACTGCCCTTTCAGATAGCAACCAAGTGTTCCCATCGCACCACCGATGCCATCCATCAGCATCTTGCGGTTTTCGACAGTTGTGTTGTCCATCATCTCGTCAGCATTGGCAGTCATCGGGGCCGATGATCCGGCGGCGATGATTGCGCCCAGCAGGCCTGCAGTAACAAGGTGCTTCATGGGTTCTCTCTATTGTCGTTTTGCTCTCACACTGATCGCGAAACAGGCCCTGATTTCTTGTATGTATGCGAAGCATCTTGTTGCTTCGTGCCTGCCGCTCGGCTTAGTGTCCCAGTTGCGCCCCCGAAACTGGAATCACAAGCGCGTGAACGGAATTAATTTTTCAATACATGCGCCAAAGGAAATGTCTGAAAATGTCGTCCGTCGCCCCAAATGATATTGCCGATTCGAATGAAGCCACCATCCGTGAAGGACGTGCGCGTGCGCGAAACGTGATCCGCGATTGGGATCTTAAGCGTGCCTTTATCAATGGCGTTTGGCGTGATGCTGATAGCCGCGAGGTTCTTGACGTTATTGATCCGGCAAAGGGCGATGTGATTGGCGCCGTGCCGTTCATGCGGACCTCAGAAGCGCGTCAGGCAATTGATGCTGCCCATGCGGCGTTTCCCGGATGGTCGCGGATGCTGGCAAAGGAACGTGCAGCGATCCTGCGGCGGTGGCGTGACCTTCTTGAAACCCATCAGGAAGAATTGGCATCCCTGATTACCCTTGAACAGGGCAAGCCCTATGATCAGGCGCTTCGTGAAGTGGTTGGTGCAATCGCCTATGCCGAATGGTATGGCGAGGAAGCCAAACGTGCCTATG
Organism: Thalassospira australica; assembly: GCF_000763295.1. Taxonomy (GTDB): domain Bacteria; phylum Pseudomonadota; class Alphaproteobacteria; order Rhodospirillales; family Thalassospiraceae; genus Thalassospira; species Thalassospira australica. The sequence goes on from NZ_JRJE01000030.1 coordinate 111,473, forward strand.
GTCAAACCATGCCTGCGACCCAGCGTGACCGACGTGTTGTCGTGCAAAAACATCCTGTCGGAGTGGTGGCGGCGATTACGCCATGGAACTTCCCGTTGACCATGGTGGTGCGCAAATGCGCCCCGGCCCTTGCAGCTGGGTGCACGGTGATTGTCAAACCGGCAGAAGACACACCGCTTTCAGCATTGGCTGCTGCCAAACTGGCAGAGCAGGCGGGGTTCCCCGCTGGCGTGTTTAATGTGGTGACAGGCCAACCCCACCCGATTGGCGAAGCGCTGACCGGGGACCCACGTGTGCGAATGTTGTCGTTTACCGGGTCAACCGCAGTGGGAAAACGCCTGATGGAGCAATGTGCAGCGACGATGAAAAAGCTGTCGCTGGAGCTAGGCGGCAATGCGCCATTTATTGTCATGGATGATGCCGATATTGATGCCGCTGTTGCCGGGGCAATGATTTCGAAATTCCGTAACAGCGGTCAAACCTGTGTATGTGCCAACCGCATCTTTCTGCAGGATGGGGTGTATGATGCGTTTGTTGAAAAGTTTGTCGCTGCAAGTACTGCACAAACGATGGGTAACGGGTTTTTGCCGGGTATGGAAATCGGCCCGCTGATCAATCGTCAGGCGGTGGCCAAGGTTGAACGACTTGTTGAAAACGCCAAAAAAGCCGGTGCGACGTTGATTTATGGTGCAGACCTGCCTGGCGAGGGCCACTTCACCCGGCCGTTGATAATGACCGATGTGCCCCATGTAGCGGATTGCTTTAACGAGGAGCTGTTTGCGCCGGTCGCCCCGATATATCGCTTCACCACCGAGAATGACGTCATTGAACTGGCCAACCGGGTTCGCACAGGGTTGTCATCCTATCTTTACAGTCGGGATATTGGCCGGATTCAGCGCATAGCCGATCAGCTCGAAACAGGTGTTGTCGGAATTAACGACGGCACCACCAGCCACGAAGGTGCGCCATTTGGCGGTGTGAAGGAAAGCGGGCAGGGACGTGAAGGCGGACATTGGGGGTTTGAGGAATATCTTGAACCGAAATATCTGAATTACGCATTGTGATCTGGCGTCAAAGCCCAAAGTGACCCGCCGCGAAGCGGTGATGAAAATCGCCCGATAACCATGTTTTCGCTGGATCGGAAAACGACAATATCTATTGAGGATATTGTCGTTTTTTGTTTTTGGTCGAGCTATGCGAAATTGTGGGTTCGGAGTCCGGCGAAAATATTCAAAGTTTCAACCGTATTTGGCGAAAAATTCACCTGTACCAAATATTTTTCAGTGTTTTTTCTTCTGCCGTCCGGGTGTTTTCGCGCGAAGAGGGCAACGGTTTAGCCCCTAAAGGTCAAGGTCTGCCCCGGACGTTCATCAAGATGACTTACAAAAAACGAGGCAAATGAACGCTTTATTTGTCATGATACAAGCATGTGAAATATGCATGATGAAAATGTGACAAGCAGTCGAATAGGTATGCGTCAAATGCATATTTGGGGTGAGAAAACTCTGCTCGTAGAAGCGATGGAACAGGCGTACATGGGGTTTAGCAAATAACACAGCGAAACCCCGGCGGGAACAATGCCGGATGTTTTTAAAAGGAAGCGGACATGAAAATGTATCGTGATTATGATCTGGTAGCCCTGCAGCGTGAAGCTGAATATCTCCGTGCACAAGCGATTCGCAGCATGTTTGTTGCGTTGGTCCGCAAAGTCGGCGCTTTGTTTGGTGCGAACCGCAAGCCACATGGCGGCGTTCCGGCTGGCGCATAATTCTGCAGCCAAGCAATACCAGCGGCCGGTCAACCGGTACGCAGACAATGACACCCCCTGTATCACAATGATGCAGGGGTGTTTTTGTTTGTGCTCTTCACCTTGATGCCCCGCACCGTTATTAAAGGGGGACAAGCCCCACCCAATTGCGCAGAAGTTGGTCTTTATGAAACTTGCCCATTACGCCTTTGGCGACGAAAACCGCGATAACGGTACCATCGTGATCATCCATGGCCTGTTTGGTCAGGCGCGGAACTGGACGGCCATTGCCCGACGCCTTGCCGAGAAATACCACGTGGTTACGGCTGATTTGCGCAATCACGGCAGATCAGACTGGGACATGGAAATGACCTATCCCGCGATGGCAGGGGATCTGGCCGAACTGATCCGGGACGTTTCGGACAAACCGGTTCATCTGGTCGGGCATTCCATGGGGGGCAAGGCATCCATGATGTTGACCCTTTCGGCTGATGCAGATCTTGTGGCGGACCTTGTGGTGGTTGATATTGCCCCGGTACAATATGACCATGACTATAGCGGTTATATTGAAGCGATGCGGTCGGTTGATTTCGAAAAAATTTCCCGCCGCGCCGAGGTCGAAGACGCCCTGTCATCAGGGGTATCGGAAAAAGGTGTTCGCCAATTCCTGGCCCAGAATGTTGCGACCGACAAGGAAACGGGTGCCATGTCCTGGCAAGTCAATATTGATGCCATGGCAGAACATCTTGGCGATATTACCGGCTGGCCCGAGGGCGGGCTTGCTGATCAGTATGATGGTGATGTGCTGTTTATTTCGGGTGCCAATTCACATTATGTCGATCCCAAGGACCGCGACCACATCAAGTCACTGTTTCCCAAGGCCGCCTTTACCAGCATCAAGGGGGCAGGTCATTGGGTGCATGCCGAAAAACCCGATGCGGTATTGCTCACCCTGTCTGCTTTCCTGAACCGTTAATGCGAAGGCCAAAGGAAAACCATTGTGTCAGAACTTCCCAAAGGTTGGTCAATTCCCAAAGCGGAACATGTGCGGGTCGGTGATATCGATTGCCTGTCCGACGATTGGTATCGGCTTTATCGGGTCAGTTTCGATCTGAAACGGTCTGATGGATCATGGCAGCATCAAACCCGTGAAACCTATGAACGGGGCAATGGGGCAGGCATTTTGCTTTATAACCCGACCGATCGGACTGTCATTCTGACCCGTCAGTTCCGGTTGCCTTCCTTTGTGAATGGCAATGAAGACGGCATGTTGATTGAAGTGCCTGCGGGGTTGCTTGATGACCGCGATCCGGCGGCGGCCGTGATTGCCGAGGTCGAAGAAGAAACCGGTTATAAAATTGGCAAACCGCGTGAGGTGTTTGACCTGTTCATGAGCCCGGGATCGGTGACCGAACGCCTGCATCTGTTTGTGGCCGAAGTAACCCGCGATCACCGCGAAGGTGAGGGCGGTGGTCTGCATCACGAAGGCGAAGACATCGACGTTCTGGAAGTTGGCTTTGCCGATGTTCTTGCGATGATGGCGGATGGGCGCATTCGTGATGCCAAAACAGTCATCTTGCTACAGCATGCGCTTCTGAACGGGCTGTTTGGCAAATAATCCCGTTACCAAGGTAGCGCCTTACCATCATAACTATAAAACCCGCCGGAATTTTCTGCACTGAGCTGATCAAGCACAGACAGCATATTGGCCGTGGCCTCAAGCGGGCTTTGAACCCTAAGTCCGGCTTTGGCGAATGGGCCGGAAAGTCCGGTGTCCACCGTACCCGGATGCAGGGCAACACAGACTGCTTCGCGTTTGCTGCGTCCGATTTCAATCGCCGCGCATTTCACAAGCTGGTTAAGCGCCGCCTTGGCCGCGCGATAACCATACCACCCGCCCATGCGATTATCACCAATGCTGCCGACCTTGGCTGACAAGGTCGCAAAAACCGATTTGCCAGACCGTGGTAACAGCGGACAGAAATGTTTCATCAAAAGGGCCGGGCCGATGGCATTGATCTGAAACTGCTTTGCCATGTAGTCGGGGTCAATCTGGCGCAGGGATTTTTCCGGCAGAAACGCATCGTCATGCAGATAGCCGGTTGCATCAATGATCAATCGAATGTCGCGGCCAGATTGCTGTGCCTGTTGTTTTGCGTGATCTGCACAGGTTGCAATGGTTCCGGGTTTTGTCAAATCGAGTGCCGATGTGGTTGTGCGGGCATATTGCAGGATTTTCGCAAAATGCCCCGATGTTGTCAGGTGGGTGATAAAGGCCTTGCCGATGCCGCCGGTCGCGCCAATCACGATGGCGATCCCGTCGTTTGGCATGCTGTGCCAGTTCGCTTTCGGGAAATCTGCCATAAGATGCACCTTTGTTTGTGGTTTTAACATCTTACGGCAAAAATCAGGGTGTGGTTCAAAACCGCAAAAAGGTGCGAACCCAAGAGTTTAATCAGAAGCCAGACCGGGATCAGCGTCAGGGGGCGGCATCTGGTGTCGCGGTTTTTGCACCCGCATCGTTTTGTTCTTCATGTTCATCACGCATGATTTCAAACAGCGTTTCATTCTGGGCTCGCATGGTGTCGATATAGCCTTTATCAATTCCGTTTGCGTTCCATTGTGCGCGAAGTTTTTCAAGCGTTTCGAAATCATGTTTGCGAAACGCGGTCTTTTTGCGTTCGGCCCGTGCGCTTGAAAGGCCGAGTTCAATCAGCGCATCACGCCCAAGGTTCAGTGCACTTTCAAACGTTTCACGTTCGACGAAATGCGCCCCGGCATTTTCAAGTTCGTACACATGGTGGCGGTCAATGGCACGGGCGAGAATGCGCACATTGGGATAGTGTGATGCGACATGGGCAACAAGGGCTGTGAGCTTTTCGCGGTCGTCGATGGCGGCAACAAACAGTTTTGCCTGTTCAATACCGGTATTGTGCAAAAGATCCGGTCGCGTCGCATCCCCATAAAACCCACGAAATCCGATCCGGCCAAGGTTTTCAATCACCTGCGGGTCATGGTCAAGGACCACCACCTGATATCCGCTGGTGGTTAAAAGTCGGGTGACGATCTGGCCAAAACGGCCAATCCCGGCAACCACGATTGAACCGGTTTGATCAATTTCATCTGCTTCGCGTGAGGTATCTTTGATCAGACGTGGCGCCAGAAGTCTTTCGTGCAGGATGAAGGCCGCGGGTGTGAGGACCATCGTCAAGGCAACCGCAAGGGTAAGTTTCTGGACAAGCTCGATCGGTAAAACACCAACGCCAAGAGCAATGCCAAACAGAACAAAGGCAAATTCACCGGCCTGGGCCAGGCCGACCGTAAACAGCATGCGATCAACGCCACACATGCGAACGCAGCTTGCGATCACAAACAGAACAACGGCCTTGATCAGCATGATGCCAACGGCAAGTGCCAGCAACATTGCCGGTTGATCAAACAACAGGTTGAAATCAATGCTGGCCCCGACAGTCAGGAAGAACAGGCCCAGCAACAATCCCTTGAATGGTTCGATATCGTTTTCAAGTTCGTGACGATATTCGCTATCAGATAAAACAACTCCGGCCAGAAACGTTCCCAGTGCCGGGCTAAGGCCGATGGCATCCATCAGCAAAGCTGTTCCGATCACAAGCAACAAGGCACTGGCGGTAAATATCTCGCGCAGGCGGGAGGCCGCGATAAAGCGAAAAACCGGGCGTATCAGATACCGTCCGCCGATAATGATCAAGGCAATTGCCCCGACAGTTACCAACGGTTCAGCCCAGTCCGGGACGATATCAAGTAAAATGGCGCTATGTGCCGATGCTTGTTCGACATCCCCGCCCGTGCCGGAAATGATCAAAAGCGGTATGATGGCTAGCATCGGGATAACGGCGACATCCTGGGTCAACAGAACGGAAAAGATGCTTTTGCCCCCAACGGTGCCAAGCCAGCCTTTTTCGCCAAGCGTTTGCAAGACAATGGCCGTTGATGACAGCGCAAGAACCATGCCGATGGCAACCGCTTGCTGCCAGGGCAAGCCAAACCCATATCCAGCTGCGGCAATTAAAAAGGTGGTGGCAACAACCTGCGCCCCGCCAAGACCGATAAGCTGCCCCCGCATTGCCCAAAGCATCGAGGGGCGTAATTCAAGCCCGACAAGAAACAGCATCATGACCACACCGAATTCTGCAAAATGCTGCAGTTCGGTGGTTTCTGCCCCGACAATGCCAAGCGCCGGCCCGATCACGACCCCGGCAATCAGATAACCAAGAACTGACCCCAGCCCAAGGCGCTGCGCGATTGGAACAGCAATGACCGCAGCTACAAGATAGACAAAGGCAGAGGACAGTATTTCCATAAGTCAGGCTCCGGCAGGGGCGCGTCATGTGAGTTATGAGTAATGCGGCAAACGGTGCCCGTGTCGAGCGCACCGGAAGGGATGGTTGGTCTCGGAACGGTCATTCCAAGAGGCAGGTATGTGGTGCGTCTGCATTAACTGTCAATGCGGGTGTGACAAGAAAAAAGCCGCCTCGTTAAACGGGCGGCTTTTAATGCAAGTTGCGGATTATTCGGCGGCGTTAATCCGTGTGATATCCGGTGCACTCCTTGCACCTTTGCCTTCTTGATCGTGGCGCCGGATGAATTCCTTGATCCGCGGGCTGATCTGTTCGCGCCAGCGACGCCCGTTAAACACGCCATAATGACCAACGCCCTGCTGAATATGATGCATACGCATATTGTCTGGCAGGTTGGTGGTCAGTTTGTGCGCGGCCCGGGTTTGCCCCATGCCGGTAATGTCATCACGTTCGCCCTCAACGGTGAGCAGGGCGGTTTTGGTGATGGCGGATGGTTCGACCGGAATGCCCTGCCAGCGCATGGTGCCCTCGGGCAGGCTGTGTTCATGGAACACGGATTTTAGTGTTTGCAGATAGAATTCCGCTGTCATGTCCATGACAGCAAGATATTCATGATAGAAATTACGCTTGGCGTCCGCGCTTTCACCGTCGCCTTCGACCAGATGCAGGAACATGTCATGGTGGGCGGAAACGTGACGGTCCCAGTTCATGCTCATGAACCCGGCAAGCTGCATGAAGCCCGGATACACACGTCGCATCACCCCGGCATGGGGCAGCGGAACATGCGAAATCACATGGCGTTCAAACCAGTCCAGACTGTGCTGTTTGGCGAATTTATTGACGTCGGTCGGGTTTTCGCGGGTATCAATCGGGCCGCCCATCAGCGTCATCGAGGCAGGTTGGCAGGTCTCATTGCCTGCTGCCATCAGGGATGCGGCAGCCACCACCGGAACAGATGGCTGGCATACCGCCATCATGTGGGTGTTAGGGCCAAGCTTGCGCAGGAAACGCATCAGATAGTCGATATAGCTATCAAGATCGAAATGACCAAGATGGACCGGCACCAGACGGGCATCCGTCCAGTCGGTAATATAGACGTCATGATCTGGCAGCAACGCTTCGACCGTACCGCGCAGAAGGGTCGAAAAGTGGCCCGACAGTGGGGCAACGATCAACAGGCGCGGGTCATCGGGCTGCGTCTTGAGATGGCCGGTCTCGCGCTTGAAATGCAGAAGGTTGCAAAACGGCTCGCTGTGAACGACTTCTTCGGTAATCGGCACGGTTTCACCGTTGATCACGGTCGAATCAAGGCCGAATTCAGGTTTGCCGTAACGATGGGTAATATGGGTAAACACGTCACATGCTGCTGCCGCTGCCCGACCCTGATGGGTATAGGACATCGGGTTGGCAGGATTGCGCAGCCACTTCTTGCTGGCATCCGCGGCCATCCGAAGCGGGCTGATCGTGGCGTGCTGCAATTCATATAGGTGATACAGCATTTGTTCTCACTCCCGGGTGATGGGCATCTTGACGCCAATTCACCGCTGGTTACGGCATTTCATCCTGATCTTTGCGTGCGCTGCTTTTGCGAAACACGTTCTGGCTTTTCTGGTTATGGACCGGGATAACCTTGTCCCGTTCTGATTGCGCAGCAGCATTTGGCTGGTGCTTCGTGTTCAGAAATCCAAATAATTGCTTTGAAGCCTACGTTAGTTGAGCTTACTTGCAATAGCCATTAAGTATGATGAAATTCCAAATTATCGTTTTTCACACTGATTCAAACGAAAAATTGCCCCCATGTCGAGTGAAATTTTGCAACGCAGCGTAAGTTGTTGCGTTGCAACAAGTGTTTCAAGCTTGAAATGATCTCGCTTTGTCGTGCTGTGCCTGTTTTGAGGTGTGCCAGAAAGAATCGCGGTTTTTGCACGTGGCTACAGGTGCCATCAATCTGAAGTCCACCGAGAAAAAAGACGCCGCTATCGGGGAGATAGCGACGTCAAATACGCGGAGTATGCGGAGATCATTATTGCGGTCCATGAGGCCGGTTTGGGAAGACCGGGCGAAAGGGAAGGTCTGACCGACAGGCGGGACAGGGTTTGGGTGCGGGGTAGCCTGCCGGTCAGACGCCCGAGATGGACAAAAGCTTGGTGGCTTATGATCCGGGCCTCACAGATTTAGATAACGTATGTTGGGAACTTCTCAGACAAGACCGCGAAGGGTTTGCGCCATGCCAATCCCGATCACGAACAGGAAAAATCCTGTGCTGCCGACAACTGCAACAGTGCTGCAAAGCTCGTTTAAGCGGGTCGGGTTCTCGATCAGTTTCAGCATGGTTTGTCCTCCTCAATCTGTCTGAGGAAACCATACTGTTCTGATTTTGTTCCCGCAAGAACAAAATTGGAACAAAATTGGATAATCTTGTTTATTCGTTTGAAATTAAATACAAAAATCATGTTCTCAAATGTTCTCATTTTATGACTTGATTAGAACATTCGGGTGTTTTTCATGTATGCCTGCTGTGCGGGCGGCCGCGGAAAATGGCGATTCCTTACGAGTCTTGAGCCAAAATAAGCTTATTTGGGTTCGAGTTGCGGAAACCCGGAACGGGTGAATAAGGGTGAATAAGGGCGGGGCGGTGTAAATCCTGCTGTTGTCGGGGGGCTGTTTTCATCGGGTTTCGAAACACATTTTGTACGTCCAAGTGTCATCGGAAGTTCTTTTGACCAAAGCCGGACCAGTCTGCGCACAATCAAACTGTTGCACGTTGCTTCAAGTGGCCTAGAATAAAAGGAAATCCGGTCGTGCGCAGGGGTGTTTTGCAATAAACTGTTACGCTTAAACCGGATTTCGGTAAAACGTCGATTTTCGCGCGTGATCGCAGTGGTCTTGACCCCTTGGATCGTGTAACAGTGCGCGAACTGGTTGTGATTTTTGCCGTGCTGATCAGGACACAGCAAGGCAGTAGATTACGGCTTTGGTCGTTAAACATACCAAATGATTGATCCGCTCTGGCGGGAAGTCATTTCGGTCATCCCCAAAAGGGGCGACAGATCAAAGTCATCTTGATTGATTGCCATGAATTGATCAGATGACAGAATAGAGGCACTTCCGGAAAGGCCGGACTTGCCACCACGGCACAGCGCCGTGCCCCGATTGTCTGCCAGGATCGCAAGATCCGGGGTCCCACCTTGGCGACGGGAAGGAAACGTTGGAAGGCTAAGGGCATAATGAAACAAAGGCTAAAGCATCGTATCGCGGATATCGTGATTTTCGGTGGGACCGGAGATCTGGCGTTACGGAAACTTTTTCCCGCACTTTATGAAATGGAACGCACCGGGCGTTTCGACGATGAAACCCGTATCTTTGGCGCATCGCGTAGCGAACATAGCGACGACGCATTCCGGGATAAATTGCAAGAAGCCGGGAAGAAATTCATTCCCGAAGGCGAATTTGATGCAGAGACCTGGACGAAATTTGCCAGCCGCATCGCCTATGTACAGGTTTCCGCCGGCGACGAAGCCGGTTTCAAGCTTTTGCATGAAAAATTGTCCGATCAACCTGATCGTGACCGGGTTTATTATTTCTCCACCAGCCCGGCCCTGTTTGCCGACATGGCCTTTAACCTGAAAAAAGCGGGTCTGGTTACACCGAATTCCCGTGTCGTACTTGAAAAACCGCTGGGCCACGATCTTGATAGCTGCCGTGAAATCAACGGTCAGATCGGCGAGGTGTTTGAGGAAAACCAGATTTTCCGTATCGACCATTATCTTGGCAAGGAAACGGTGCAGAATCTTATGATCCTGCGCTTTGCCAATGCGATGTTCGAGCCGCTCTGGAACAGTGCGCATATTGACCATGTGCAGATCACCGTCGGCGAAGAGGTCGGTGTTGAAGGGCGCTGGTCCTATTACGATGACGCAGGCGCCATGCGCGACATGGTACAGAACCATATGTTGCAGCTTCTGTGTCTTGTTGCGATGGAACCGCCCTATGTGCTTGATCAGGATGCAGTCCGCGATGAGAAGGTAAAAGTGCTCAAGGCGCTTCAGCCGATCAATGACAGCAATATCGACAGTTCCACTGTGCGCGGCCAGTACCGCAAGGGTGCTGTGGGTGGCAAGGAAGTGCCGGGTTATCTTGAAGAAGAAGGTGCCAATACCGATAGCACCACCGAAACTTTCGTCGCGATCCGGGCCGAGCTTGATAACTGGCGCTGGTCCGGGGTTCCGTTTTATCTGCGCACGGGCAAACGTCTGCCGAAGCGTCATTCGGAAATCGTTATTCAGTTCCGTGACGTCCCGCACCAGATTTTCCCGCTGGCAAAATCCATGACCAACTATCAGGCCAACAAACTGGTTCTACGTTTGCAGCCTGATGACGGTATCCATCTTGTTCTCAACAACAAGAACCCGGGACCGGGTCTTGTGCGGTTGCGTCCGACGGCTCTTAACCTGTCCTTTGCTGAGGCATTTGGCGGGCGTAGCCCGGATGCATATGAGCGCCTGCTGCTTGATGCGATTGATGGCAATAACACGCTGTTCGTCCGTCGTGATGAACAGGACATTGCCTGGCAGTGGGTCGATGCCATTCAGGAAGCGTGGCACAATAACCATATCACGCCCAAGGGATATACCGCCGGAACGTGGGGGCCATCAGCTGCCATTGCATTGATTGAACGCGATGGCCGGACCTGGAACGAAGAAGCCGGGTTCTAGGATTGTGCGAGCCTGGCCTTTGGTCATCTATCGGGCGGGGCCATCACACTTGCAGGATTATCCCAACGTCGGGAAGAAGACATGACAAACGAACGCACCTTTAAAAGCGGCGATGAAATGCTTGCGGCAATGGTCAAGGAAACCATTGATCGTCTGGAATTCGCCATTGCAACCCGCGGCCACGCCAGCATTGCTGTTGCCGGTGGACGTTTCCCAAAGCCGCTGTTTGAAACACTTTCCAAAGCCCGCCTTGATTGGTCAAAAGTGGTTGTCACCCTTGGCGATGATCGCTGGGTCGGGCTTGATGATGATCAGTCCAATGAAAAGCTGGTTCGTGACCATCTGTTTATCAACGAGGCGCAGAACGCCCGGTTTGTATCGCTGAAAACATCAGACAGCAGCCCGGAAGATGCAGTCGAAACCGTGAGCGCGCGTCTACGAACCGAAATGCATTGGCCGATTGATATCGTATTTCTGGGGATGGGGGATGACGGCCATACGGCATCGCTTTTCCCATCCTCAACGCCCGAAGCCCTGCGCAAGGGGCTTTATCCCGAACATGGCGAAATCGTCGCCGCTGCCCGCCCGACCGTATCCCCGGTTCCGCGCATCAGCATGACGTTGCCCGCCATTCTTAACGCCCGGTATATTGGAATCCATATTACCGGACAGTCCAAATGGTCGACCTATGAGACCGCGAAAAACGGCACCGAAATCGAAGAGATGCCGGTTCGCGCAATCTTGCAACAGACTGACGTTCCCGTCGATCTGTGGTGGAGCGCCGAGAACCCGAAAGGCTGAACCCCATGAAACGTGAAATCGAACAGATTACAAAACGCATTATCGAGCGTTCCAAACCAACCCGCGAAGCATATCTTGCCAAGATCGAGGCAGCGGCATCCGATCGCCCGCATCGATCCGCCTTGTCATGCGGCAACCTTGCCCATGCCTCTGCCGGGTGCAGTGCTGCTGACAAGGAACGTATCAATGGTGACGAGGGTGCCAATCTTGGCATCGTGACGTCCTACAACGATATGCTCTCGGCCCATCAGCCACTGGGTGTCTATCCGGACCGTATCAAAAAGGCTGTGTTTGAGGCCGGTGGCACCGCACAGGTCGCCGGTGGTGTTCCTGCCATGTGTGATGGTGTGACCCAAGGCCGCCCGGGCATGGAGCTTAGCCTGTTTTCGCGTGACGTGATCGCGATGTCGACGGCGGTTTCCCTGTCTCATGATGTGTTTGATGCCGCGATGTATCTTGGTGTGTGCGACAAAATCGTTCCGGGTCTTGTCATGGGCGCATTGTCCTATGGTCATATTCCGGCTGTCTTTGTTCCGGCGGGGCCGATGCCATCAGGTCTTCCGAACGATGAAAAGGCCCGCATCCGTCAGCTTTATGCCCAAGGCAAGGTTGGTCGCAAGGAACTGCTGGAGGCCGAAACGGCCTCTTATCACAGCCCGGGTACCTGTACTTTCTATGGCACGGCGAACTCCAACCAAATGCTGATGGAAGTCATGGGGCTGCATCTGCCTGGTGCGGCGTTTGTCAATCCGAACACCGAATTGCGCGATGCGCTGACCGAAGAAGCCGCACGTCGTGCACTTGCGATTACGAAACTTGGCAATGACTATCGCCCGATAGGCAAGGTTCTGGATGAAAAGGCCTTTGTGAACGGTATCGTTGGGTTGCTTGCGACCGGTGGGTCAACCAACCATACCCTGCATCTGCCGGCCATGGCACGTGCTGCCGGGATCGAGCTTCGCTGGGATGATTTTGACGAATTGTCGCGTCTGGTGCCGCTTCTGTGCCGCGTCTATCCGAACGGGCAGGCCGATGTGAACCATTTCCATGCCGCAGGCGGTATGGGCTTTGTGATTTCGGACCTTTTGAAAAACGGCATTCTGCACCCGGATCTTGAAACCATTCATACTGGTGGCATGGCAGCCTATGGCACCGAGCCGTATCTGGATAACGGCAAACTTGCATGGCGAGATGCCCCAGCCGACAGTCAGGACGAAGATATCCTGCGTCCGGCAGAAAAGGCATTCAGTGCCGATGGTGGTCTTCGGATGCTTGCGGGCAATCTTGGTCGTTCCGTCATCAAGGTTTCTGCTGTGAAGCCGGAAAACCGCGTGATCGAAGCCCCGGCAGCGGTGTTCTCATCGCAGGAAGAAATGATGGCGGCCTTCAAGGATGGCAAGCTTCATCGTGATGTGATCTGTGTTGTACGTTTCCAGGGGCCGAAAGCCAACGGCATGCCCGAACTGCACAAACTGACCCCGCCGCTTGGTGTGCTTCAGGACCTTGGGTACAAGGTTGCCCTTGTGACCGATGGCCGTATGTCTGGCGCATCGGGCAAGGTCCCTGCCGCCATTCACGTTACGCCAGAAGGCATGATGAACGGCCCGATCGCCAAGGTCAAAGATGGCGATATCATCCGGCTTGATGCCGAAACCGGTGAATTGTTGCTTAATGTCACTGACGAAGAACTTGCCAAACGTGACTTTGCGACCTTTGACCATAAGGCCGAACATCAGGACGGCTTTGGCCGCGAGATGTTTGGTGTCTTCCGCGAACATGTCGGTCTGGCGGAACTTGGTGCTTCTGCTGCCTTCCCGGGGGAGGCTGAAGTCGCGTAATGCAGCTTGTTGGTGATATTGGCGGGACCAATGCCCGCTTTGCCTGGCTGGATGCGGCCGGTGATCCCCATACACCCATGACATTGCCGGTGCGTGACTATGACACAATCGGTGATGCCATGCGCGATTTTATGGCCAAAACCGATTGTACAGATTTACGTGAATTTGCTGTGGCGGTGGCATGTCCGGCCATGGCAGATACAGTCAAATTCACCAATAATCCGTGGGTGTTTTCCAAGGACGCGCTCAAGGCTGAATTCAACCTTGATCGTCTTGTCGTCGTCAATGACTTCACCGGTCTTGCGATGTCGGTACCCTATCTGGGGCAAGAAGACCTGATCACGCTATTTGATGGTCCGGGGCGACCGGGCCTGCCATTGGCCGTGGTCGGGGCAGGAACCGGTCTTGGCGTGTCGGGGCTTTTACCCCATGAAGGCAAATGGTTGCCCATTCAGGGCGAAGGTGGGCATGTCTCGTTGCCGGCGGTGGATGATCTTGATTATGAGATCGTCAAGTTTCTGGGCAAGGAGCTTGATCGCGTATCGGCCGAACGGGTGCTTTCGGGCATGGGCATCGAAAACCTGTATCGGGCACTGGCAGCGATTGACGGGCTTGATGTCCCGCCCAAAACGGCCGCAGAGGTCGTTGACGGGGCGCTTAAGGATCATGATGCCCTGTGTCTTAAGGTTCTGGATCGGTTCTGTCTGTTCTTGGGCGGCGTGGCCGGTGACCTTGTCCTGACACTTGGCGCCTTTGATGGTGTGTTTATTGGTGGCGGCATTGGTCCGCGCATTACTGACCATATGAAACAAAGCGGTCTGAAAGAGCGGATGATCGCCAAGGGCCGTTTCCGTGATTTAATGAATGATGTGCCGGTGCGCCTGATGACGGCGAAATACCCGGCCCTGATCGGTTGTGCCAAAATATTGACGGCCTGACCGGCAAACTGGAGGAAGAGTTTATGAGCCTTTCATCGCGTGAAATTCTGTCCAAAGCCCCGGTGGTGCCGGTTCTGGTGATCGAAGACGCAAATGACGCTGTGCCATTGGCCAAGGCGTTGGTCGCGGGCGGTTTGCCCGTGCTTGAAATCACCCTGCGCAGTGCTGCGGCTGAAGAAAGCATCAAACGCATTATCGCCGAAGTTCCCGACGCCATCACTGGTGTTGGCACTGTGATTAATGCCAAGCAGATGGAACGGATGGCCGAAATCGGTTGCGCCTTTGCTGTGTCGCCCGGTCATACTGAAAGTTTGCTGAAATCAGCAGCCGACACAGGATTGCCGTTACTGCCTGGCGCGGGAACACCGTCAGAGATCATGAACCTGATCGATCACGGGTATGACATTTTGAAGTTCTTCCCGGCAGAACAGCAGGGTGGGGTTTCGATGCTCAAGGCCATTTCCGGCCCGATACCCCAAGTGCAATTCTGCCCGACGGGTGGGGTATCGCTTTCCAATCTTGGGGATTATCTGGCATTGCCAAACATCATCACTGTTGGCGGGTCGTGGGTTGCGCCCAAGGATGCGGTCAAGGCCGGTGATTGGGCAAAGATCACCCAACTGGCACAAGAAGCAACGGATAAGGTCAAGGCGCTTCGTGCCTGATGATGGAATGCCAACCGGCTTGGATAGTTGCATCCGTGCCGTTCTAAACGCAAAAAAGGGACCCGCGTGGGTCCCTTTTTCAATCAGGGTCGTCCATGCGACTTTCTCGGCGTCGCGTCCGTTCACGCCTTAGCGTGAGATGCGGTCAACGTACCAGGTGGTACCGTTGAATTTACGCTGCAGGCCAAGGTCGGCAAGTTCGGCATGGCTAAGCGAATCCCAACCGTAGCTGGTGGCTTTTTTGTCGCGGGCAGTGGTGAACTTGCTTGCGATCTGGCTCAGAAGCGACCCGAACGGCATACGCTTGGTGAACGGGTCTGATGCGACGTTGAACTGCGGTGCAGCGGAAACCGTGTGTGCCATAATGGCCTCCTTTGATCTACGGTTGAGTATCTTGCGATTTCTGGAAAATGTCATATGCGAAATAAAACGGGAATTAGGTTGTTTTGCATATTTAATGTGCGAAAATGCACAGAAATCGAAGCCATTTTTCAGGGAGTCAGAACGGGTCATGAATTGGGATGATTTACGCTACTTCCTTGTTCTAGCACAGGAAAACAGCCTTTCGGGCGCTGCGCGACGTCTGCGAAAAGAGCATACCACAGTTGCGCGTAGGGTAGAGGCGCTCGAAAGTGACCTCGGAACCAAGCTTTTTGATCGACTGCCGCGTGGTTGGCAATTGACTGCTGCGGGGCGAAATCTTGTGCCTGTTGCCGAACGAGTCGAAGAAGAAGCTCTGACCTTCGAACGTCAGGCCAAGGGGGATGAAGCCGCCCACGGGGTGGTGCGTATTTCCGTGCCACCTGTTGCAGGGCGGGTGTTGTTTGCCCCGCGTCTTGCCAGATTGCTCAAGGCGCACAAGGGGCTTGAATTTGAAATCATTGGGGCTGCCAATATCGTTAATCTTGCGCGCCGCGAAGCCGATGTGGCGGTGCGTATGATCACCCCGCATGAACCGGGGTTGATCACGCGGAAGCTCGTTGAGTTGGGGGTTGGGCTATATGGTGCTGTTGGTTATCGCGACCGGGTTGCCGAAATGGATTGGGAAATCTGCGGTTATGATGACACGGCTTATGGGGCTGCAAAATTCGAGTTTGTCCGTAATGTGCTAGGAAGGGAATTGCCCTGCCGTTTTCGATCCGATGAAACAGAAACCGTTCGACAGTTTATAACGGCCGGACATGGGGTCGGTGTGTTGCCACGGTATCTTGGTGACAAGGATGATGAACTTGAACTCATCCATGCAGACCTTGATGGACAAAGCCGTGAAAGTGTCTGGATGTTGGTGCACCCCGACATGCGCCGCTCGCCGGGGGTGCGTCTTGTGATGGACGCTCTGATCAAGGCAGCCGACAATATTGCCGAAGAGTTTCAGGTCTGAGCAGCGGCACCAAAACACATCTTCATGACGCAGATGTTGCTGTGCGGATGGCAATGCCGGATCAAGACGGGGCGATTTCCCGTAAACGAACGAATCTGCGCTTTGCAGTTTATGCGGCAAAGGGCTCCGCGACCCGTGTGCCGCAAGAAAAATGGGAATTTTGTGCCAACTACCACAATCCATCTGACGACAATCAGCAAGGTTGGCTGTGGAACAAGCTGGGCCGTGAACTGTCAGTATGGGTACAGCTGATGACACCCAGACCATTTTGACCTTTGTTGCTGCGGGACACGGGGTGGGACTGTTGCCGCGCTACATCGCGGATCCCGATGATCGGCTTGAACTGGTTCTTGATGATGCTCCGGATAAGGTCAGCAAACCCGTCTAGTTGGTTGTGCATCCCTATATGCGTCGGTCCCCGGGGGGAAAGAATGGTCATGGATGCATCAATCAAAGTCACCGAAAGCATTCCGGTGAAATACAAGTCCTGATTCTACAACCACCCAAGTTGCCGGGCAGATGCCAGTAACAACATCACCCCGAACAGGGTAATGGTTGCAGCCCCGGCAAAGCCAACCGTGCGTCGAATAGTACCGGATGTAGATTCGGAAAAGCCAAACAGATTTTGTGTGCCGGTACGGATACCAATCGCTGCGAGGCCGATCAGGCTGATTGTCAGTGCGACGCCAACAGCCATGGCAAATGCTGCCCCGATCCCGATCAGAAACATGCCGTTTGCAAGCGTAAAAAGCAGTACAAGGATTGATCCGGTACAGGGGCGCAAGCCAACAACAATGCCGCTTGTGATCATCTGCCAGTCGGTTTGAGCAACCGGCGAGTGGGTGGGGTGTTCGTGATTATGGTCATGATCATGATGGTCGTGATGGTGATCATGGCCATGGCTGTGGGGTGTCGGTCCATGATGATCACAACAATCATCACGCCCTTGCAGAATGCGCAATCCCATGACGGCGCCAAGGACTGCAATCAGCGCATATGAAACAGCCTCCATGATCAGGCCGTTCTTGGTCACGGCGGCCGGGCCAAGGTTCAGGACCAAGGTCAGGCCACCAACCATGATAATTGCTGATACGGCCTGAACCATGGCAATCAGGCTTCCCATGGCAACACCCTGTTTCCATCCCGCATCGCGTGACAGGAAATAGGTGGTCGTGATCATTTTACCATGCCCGGGACCAGCGGCATGAAACACCCCATAGGCAAAAGAAAGGGCAATGATCATCAGGCCCGGCCAAAAACTGTCGCCATTTTTGGCATCGCGCAGGGTTGCGGTGATTTCGCGGTTCAATTTGGTCTGGATGATAACCGTTTGACCAATAATACCCGAAAGCCAGTCAGGCAGGGCAATTAAACTGTCATCTTCGGTGTCACTTTGCTGTACCAGGCTTGGTTCTGTGCTTTCAGCCGTGCCGCGCCCAAGCAGGTTCGATGACTGTGCCCAGGCCGGATCAGTCGACGAGAACGAAATCACCAGGAGCAAGGCCGCCAGAACCGCTGCCATCTGCCACTTTGCCGGAACAAACAACATCGGCACGGACCGGAGCGACAAGGTCAAAATAGATGCGGTTCTTTTCATCTTCGCTCATCTCGAAATGGCAGGACAGGTTCTTGGCGCCGGAAAACAGGACCGGATCGACCTGCGTGTAGGCGACATCGATATAATATTCCGCGTCATAGACCGACAGGCTGATGGCATCCTTGGTCGGATCCAGCGGGGTCGAAAGGTTCAGCTTGAAATCATAACTGACCCGGCGGTCGTCAGTGATATCTGCGGTGAAATCTGATGCGCTGCTAAAGGTGACCAGTTCTTCATTCTGGCGGAGATGGGTGAGCCATGAAAATTCGGACAGTGCCGCAAATGCATTGTCATGAACGGCGGTATTTTCCGCGCCAAAGAATCGGGTGTCATGGTTTTTGTCGAATTCGTCGATCATGGTCATGCTGAACAGATCATCAAACAGCCAGTGAACACGAACAGCGGTGATCATGTCATCTTCAAACACAAATTCGGCATTTGCATCAATCCAGACATGCGGATGGGCAAATGCCGAATGGCTGGTTGCCAGCATCAATGTACCAGCAACCAGCGAACTCGAAACAATATTACGAACCCTGCCCGAGGCATTCGACAAGGGCGTCAACATTCTGCTTAAGAATTTCCTGATAGGCGTTTGGCCCGGCATCAATCTTTGCGCCCAGCGGATCAAGGATCCCGGTGCGAATGCCGGTGTCTGAGACAACGGCTTGGACGATTGCCGGGCGGAATTGTGGTTCGGCAAAGATGCAGACGGCGCCTGTGTCACGAATTTTTTCTTCGATTTCATGAAGGCGTTTTGCTCCGGGCTTTTGATCGGGCGATACGGTGATTGATCCGATTGCATTCAAGCCAAAGCCGGATTCGAGATACTGGTACGCATCATGGAATACGACATAAGGCTGGTTTTGGATCGGCGCAACCTGTGTCCTGAGATCATTACCAAGCTTTTCCAAGCTTGCAAGTAACGTCTGCAGGTTTTCGCGGTAGTCCGCGGCATGTTCGGGATCAATTTCTGCCAGTTCATCGGCAATCGCGATTGCGATGGTTGCACCGTTGGCCGGGTTCATCCAGATGTGTGTATCAACATCGTCATGTGCGTGATGGTCTTCTTCATGGTGTGCGTCATGACCGGCATGTTCTTCTTCATGTTCATGCTCATGCTCATGCTCATCATTTGCGTGTTCGTTATGGTCGTGATCATCATGGCTGTCATGGTCGTGATCTTCATGGTCACCATGCTCGTCATGATCATCGCCAGCATGGTCTTCATGGTCTTCATCACCGTGATCATGCATGTGGCCTTCCCATGTGCCACCTTCGCGCGTCTCCAGCAGCGAAAGGCCGCGTAAGGAAACAAGTTCAAGCTGATGGCTGTCTTCTGACAGGGTTTGCAGCGGCTTTTGCAGGAAGCCTTCCAAAGCGTGGGAAACATAAACCACAAGATCAGCATCGCGCAGCGCGCGCGCTTCGCTCGGTCGCATGGAATAGGCATGCGGGCTTGAAGCGCCGTCAATCAAAAGAACCGGCTCGCCGACACCCTGCATGATTGCACTCGTGATGCTGTGGATCGGTTTGATCGATGTCACGACTTGGGGTGCATCATCACCATGTGCTGCCGCAGGTGTGCTGAGGCTAAGCGAAAGCGGGACGGTTGCAATAAGCGGCGCAGCAAGAAGAAAACGCATGAACGAAGGAGGGAAGGATGACATGAATTCGATCCGGTTTGTGAAGGCAATCATTTTGAATTTTCTTGTTATGTTATATCATAACAAGAAGTCAAGGGAATAGATTGCGGAGACTGTTGGATGGGTTGATGCTTTGCGTCTATTAAATGTTATTTCTTGATCGTAATAAGGCTATTTCACAGCCGAAATGAAAAATCTGCATTGGAAGTTATTTTGCTGGAAGCCTTGCGACATAACGTGTGAGCATCGGTTTTCAGCAGTCCGATGCCGCATCGAATGTGCGAACCAATGCATCTGTGCCCAGTGGATTGTCAAAACTGCGGGCTTCAGATGAGAGGGAAACTGTGCCTCCAATAGATCGTGGGCCCAACAAATGTCGGGCCGCACAATTTAGTTCCCGGCAAGATCTTCGGGTTTGTAGTTCATTTCATGCAGGATTTCGCCGTTTTCGTAATCTACGGCCTGCAATGTGACGCCATATCCCCAAAGTTGGCCGATATAGCCCAAAGTCATTTCCGCTTCGGATTTTTCGAGGCGGATGCCTTCATGCTCGGTATGCTGGATGTAAAGCTGGCGGTTGCCGCGAATATCGACATCGACCACCTGCATGTCGGGATCTCGGACCGAAATGTCGTGCATTCGGGCCAGTGACCTCCGAACTTTGCGGTAGCCGTTATCGTTGTGGATTGCCCCAACTTCGAGATGCGGCGATGTGCTTTGATCGTCAATCATGAACATCCGCATATCGCGCATAACCTTGGGCGACAGGAACTGCAGGATAAAGCTTTCATCGCGATAATGTGCCCAGGCTTCCTTAAGCGTTTCGATCGGTTCGTTATTGCCGGCAATGTCGGGGAACCATTTGTGGTCTTCTTCCGTTGGATCAACACAAATGCGATGGATGTCCTGCATCATGGCAAAGCCAAGCGCATAGGGGTTGAAACCGGAGTAGCGCGGGTCATCATATTCGGCCTGAAAAACCACGCGCGAATGGTAATCGATGAATTCCATCATCGCCCCTTCGGAAATCAACCCCTTGTCATAAAGGCTGTTCATGATGGCGTAATGCACATAACACGCGCAGCCTTCATTCATCACCTTGGTTTGCTTCTGCGGATAGAAATACTGTCCAATGTTCCGCACGATGCGCAGCAATTCACGTTCCCACGCCTGAAGCGACGGGGCGTTCTTTTCAAGGAAATAAAGCAGGTTTTCTTCGGGCAGGCCAAACTGTGCGCGACGTTCCTCAATCCGCATTTTGCGTTTTAGTTCGTCGATGTCCTGATCACCTTGATCGGGTTGGGGCAGGGTGCGCCACAGATCGTTATAGGTCTCGTCCTCGTATTTTGCCCGTTCGCGTTCGCGTTGAAGTTCGGCCGCCAGGTTGGGTTTTTCCGGGTGGGAATAACGGTTCACCCCCTGATCCATCAGGGCGTGCGCAGCATCAAGGATTCGCTCGACCGCATCAAAACCGTATCGGTCCTCGCACTTGGCGATATAGCGTTTGGCAAACTGCAGGTAATCAAGAATGCCTTCGGCATCGGTCCATTGTTTGAACAGGTAATTGTTTTTGAAAAAGTGGTTATGACCGAACGCCGCATGGGCCATGACCAATGTCTGCATGACAATGGTGTTTTCTTCCATCACATAGGAAATACACGGGTTGGAATTGATCACAATTTCATAGGCCAACCCCTGATAGCCTTTGCGATACATCACATCATCACGGACAAATCGTTTGCCAAATGACCAGTGATGATACATCAGCGGCATGCCGATTGATGAATAGGCATCAAGCATTTGTTCGGACGTAATCACCTCAACCTGATTGGGATAAACGTCGAGTTTCATCTCGTTGATGGCGATGTCTTCAATCGCGTCATAGGTTGCTTTCAGGGTTTCGAAATCCCAGTCCGCACTGGTGAACAGTAGCTTGCTGTCGTCCGTATTTCTGGTGTCGGCGGATTTGGTTTTGGAATTCATACCTTGGCCTCCGCACGGTTTTTGGCGAACAATTCCCGGAACACAGGGAAGATATCGGCTGCCTTGGTCACCCGCTTAAGGGCAAAACGCGGATTGTTTGATGCCAGCGGCGCATAGGCCTTCCAAAGTGCCGTCTCGCCTTCCGCAGCAGAGAATATTTCGGCTTCGCGCTCGTCCGTGATTTCGATGTAAGCGTAATACTGACATTTCGGCAGAAGGTCTTCGGCGAGAAGAGCCGTGCATTTTGATCCGTCATTGGAATAGTTGTCACCATCCGATGCCTGGGCGGCATAGATGTTCCACTGATCCGTGGGATAACGATCCTTGAGCACCTTTTTCATTTCTTCGAGTGCGGTGGAAACAATCGTGCCGCCGGTTTCGCGCGAATAGAAAAAGGTATCTTCATCCACTTCGGCAGCCCGCGATGTATGACGGATAAACACCACTTCGACATGCTCGTATTTGCGATGCAGGAACAGGTGGAGCAACATGAAGAACCGCTTGGCCAGTTCCTTCATCTGTTCGGACATCGACCCCGACACATCCATGAGGCAAAACATCACAGCTTGCGTGTTGGGATCGGGGATTTGCTGAAACTGGTTGTAGCGCGTGTCAATCGGGTCAATGAAGGGGATCGCCTTCATGCGCCGTTTGGCTTCTTCCAGATCGGCAAGAAGGGTGTGAAGTTTCGTGTCATCCGCCTTGGTCAATTTGCCATTCGGGCGTTTTTCCGCCTTGGCCTGCAGGGCGGATATCTTTTCTTCCAGTTCGCGGACTTCAGCCGTTTTCGGGCGACGCAACCCGATGCGCCGGGCCAGTGAATTGCGCATGGTGCGTACAAGGCTAAGGTTTGATGGTGTGCCCTCGACCGAGAACCCGGCGCGCGCGTTGCGAAAGGCCGTGGTTTGCTTCAGGCTTTTTTTCAAAAGGTCGGGCAGTTCAAGGTCTTCAAAGAAGATATCAAGAAATTCATCACGGGTGAGCGTGAACTGAAATTCGTCCTCGCCGTCGCCATCGGGGCTTGCCTGTGATCCGCCAGCCCCGCTGTCCCCGCCTTGCGGGCGGGCAATGCGATCGCCCTGAACGAATTTCTTGTTTCCGGGCAGAACATAATTGCGGTTTCCGCCACGCCCGGCATGGTGAAATCCCGGTTCCTTTAACGTTTTGCCGGGGATGGTGATTTGATCACCATTGGTGGTGTCCGTAATGCCGCGTGAGCGAATGGTATTTTCGACCGCCTTTTTGATCTGGGCTTTTGCGCGGCGCATAAAGCGCTGCCGGTTGCCAAGGCTTTTGCCGGTCGGGTTCTTACGGCGATCTACGATATAAAGCATGGGCAGTCACATCCTTGCACGGTTCAAAGCGTGGTGTGCAGGTCGCTTGGGCCGTTGTTATCCGCAGGGTGTGACTTTTGACAGGGCATGCAGTGTTCTATCAAATGCCACACCCTGCGGAGCAGAAGAACCGGACGGACAAGGGGAGAACCGCCCGGTTGGGCCGGAAAAGACAAGGGGGAGCCTATCCGGCCTTATTCACACGCATGTACCATTCGACCAGACGGCGGGTCTGACGTTCGGTATAGCTACGATCAATCATGCGTTTGACAAACTCATTGTGTTTCTTTTCGGTTTCGCTGTCCTTTTTCGAGCCGAACGAAATCACCGGCAGCAGGTCTTCGACCTGACTGAACATGCGTTTTTCAATCACCTCGCGGAGTTTCTCATAGGATGTCCATGCCGGGTTCTTGCCCTTGTTATTGGCGCGTGCACGCAGGGCAAACTTGACAACCTCGTTACGGAAATCCTTGGGATTGGCGATGCCCGCCGGTTTTTCGATTTTCGAAAGTTCCTGATCAATGATCTTGCGATCAAGAAGTTGACCGGTGTCGGGGTCCTTGAAGTCCTGATCCTCGATCCATGCATCAGCATAGGCAACGTATCGATCAAACAGGTTCTGACCGTAATCGGAATAGCTTTCGAGATAGGCTTTCTGGATTTCAGCGCCAATAAACTCGGCATAGCGTGGGGCCAGTTCGGACTTGATGAAGTCCATATAAGCCTTTTCGCGTTCTTCCGGGTATTGTTCGCGCCGGATCGCCTGTTCCATCACATACATCAGATGCACCGGATCAGCGGCAACTTCATGTGTGTCATGGTTGAAGGTTTCCGACAGAACCTTGAAGGCAAAGCGGGTTGAAATGCCATCCATGCCTTCGTCAACACCGGCAGTATCGCGGTATTCCTGCATGGATTTCGCCTTGGGGTCGACATCCTTTAAGGTTTCGCCGTCATAGACGCGCATCTTGGAATAGAGGTTGGAATTTTCATGTTCCTGCAGGCGCGACAGCACCGAGAATTGCGCCAGCATCTTAAGCGTACCCGGCGCACAGGACCCGTGTTCAAGCTCGGACCCTTGCAACAGCTTGTCATAGATCATGGTTTCCTCTGTCACCCGCAGGCAATAGGGCACTTTGATCACTGATATGCGGTCAATGAAGGCTTCGTTGTTCTTGTTGGCCTTAAACGTTTGCCATTCGGCTTCGTTGGAATGTGCCAGGATCAATCCCTGAAACGGAATGGCGCCCAGATTTTCCGTGCCGATATAGTTGCTTTCCTGTGTTGCGGTCAGCAACGGATGAAGCATCTTGATCGGGGCCTTGAACATCTCGACAAACTCAAGAAGCCCCTGATTGGCGCGGTTCAAACCACCGGAATAGCTATAGGCATCTGGATCATTCTGGCTGAAATATTCAAGCTTGCGGATATCGACCTTACCCACAAGCGACGAGATATCCTGATTGTTCTCATCGCCCGGTTCGGTCTTGGCAATCGCGATCTGACGCAGGCGCGACGGGACCAGTTTGACCACTGAAAACTTGGTCAAATCCCCGTTGAATTCATCAAGGCGTTTGACCGCCCATGGCGACATCAACCCCGTCAGACGGCGTTTGGGAATGCCGTATTTGTCTTCAATCGCATCGCCCATCTTCGCCGGGTTAAACAGGCCAAGCGGGCTTTCAAATACCGGGCTGATTTCATCGCCAGCCTTAAGAACGTATATCGGTTCGCGTTCCATCAGCTCTTTCAGCCGTTCGGCAAGCGAACTTTTACCGCCCCCGACCGGGCCCAGCAGGTAAAGAACTTGTTTGCGTTCTTCCAACCCCTGCGCGGCATACTTAAAGAAGCCAACGATGCGTTCGATGGTTTCTTCCATGCCAAAGAAGTCAGCAAAGGCAGGGTAACGTTTGATGGTTCGGTTCAGGAAAACACGGCCAAGACGGGAATCTGTCGAGGTGTCGATCAGTTCTGGCTCGCCAATTGCGGTAATCATGCGCTCTGCCGCAGAAGCATAGGCCGTTGGGTCTTCGCGACACAGATTAAGGTAATCGCGGATGGTTAGTTCGGTTTCCTGTTTTCCGTCATAGCCTTCCGCATACAGCTCGAAGATATCCTGGTCTTCAGCCATGGCGCGGTCTCCTTTCAAACGTTATCGTAAAGTCGAAAATACGTTTCCTGTTTCTTTCCTGTTTTCTTGCATTTTTGCAGCGCAGCAGCCTTTTTCAGGTTGTCCTTGTCCCGGCGGTGTGGGCAACTGCCCTGTTAACGAACGGTGCCGGGTGCATGTGCCAATGAAGGCGTTTTGTTCTTGATTAATCTCTGGCGGAACGTGCCAAACATGTGAAAAATCGATTTGTGCAGTTGCGGTGGTTGCATCGTTCAGCGGTCTGAAAAAAAGACTCTGTTGGGCCCCTTTGCGGCGGCCAAAATGCCGACAACATCTATGTCGGCGGCAGACACTACGTCGAATGACCGTTCGTCCTGCCAAGGTGAATTACCCTTCTATTCAGACGTGGGAATAACGAACTGATTTCGCAAGACGATGCTTAAGTCGAACAGCGTAAATTTATGTGTTCGCGTTCACATGTAAGTGACCATCTGTCCAGCTTTGGTGCCGCTTTCCCGATGACCCTGCATGGTCAAAAATATTTTGCATTTGCGTAATACGCGGCTTAGCCGCTATCACGGGGTGCCCGGATCGGGCAGGGCAACACGCCAAAGGACTGCAAAATGACCGACGCAACCGTAAGCTTTCTTGAACCTCACGAGCTTGATCGCCTGATTGGCGAGGAGGCAGTCGCCGTTATTGATGTGCGCGAACCCGATGAATTTGCCGCCGGTCATATTGAAACTGCAATCAATATTCCGACGTCAAATTTCGATATCCCGGCTCTTGTTGACCTGACCGATGAAAATGACATTGATCTGGTTTTTGTCTGTGCTGTCGGGCAACGGTCATTTGGTGCAGCCAATGCGGTCCTGGCCCATGTCGATTGCGATGTCAGCAACCTCAAGGGTGGCATTCAAAGCTGGGCCCGGGCGGGTTTTGACCTTGAAGGCGAAAGCTGAGCGCGTTTTTCGCGGCCCGTATTTTGGACGGTTTCATTCCCGATTTGTGATTTAGAACAGCATGCAGTGCGCCAACAAGCTGCATGCAATGATGATCTGTATTGACGGTGTCCCAAAAATGAGAAATTATCTCATAATAGAGATTTTAGAGTGCGGATTATGGATGAAATAGAAAACCGGCTGGCCCGTCGCTTGGCCACCCTGCGCGCAGAACATGGTTGGTCGCTTGATGAATTGGCACAAAAAAGTGCGGTCAGCCGTGCCAGCCTGTCACGGATCGAAAAAGGTGATGTCAGCCCGACAGCCAGTGTGCTTGGCAAGCTGTGCGTGGCGTTTGGTGTCACCCTGTCGCGCCTGATGCAAATGGTCGAAGAAGACTTTGTCCCCCTTGTGCGCCGTGCCGATCAGGAAGTCTGGACCGACCCTGACACGGGCTATCGCCGTCGTCTGCTGTCGCCAACGTCGAAGCAATTGTCGGGCGAGGTGGTGGAAGTCGAAATTGAGCCGGGGCAGCGGATCGCATTTGGTGGATCACCACGCGATGGTTTGGAACATCATCTGGTGATGCTTGATGGTGCCTTGTCCATGAAGATTGACGGTCAAACGCACCACCTTAAAACCGGGGATTGCCTGCGGTATCAATTGCGCGGTGGCAACACTTTTGAAACCGGGCCGGACCAAGGCGCAAGATATTACCTGTTTATCATCGACTAAGCGAAAGAACGACCATGGCTCATTTACGTCGTGCCGCACCGGATATTGTCACCCTTGACGCACATGAGGTTACAGCGCGCATCGATCAGTTTGCCGATATGCTCCATGCCTGTGTCCATGACGGGGCGAGCATCGGTTTTATCGAACCTTTCCCGAAATCCGAGGCCGCGGCCTTTTGGTGCGATAAAATTGTTCCGGCTCTGGATGGCGGTAAACGGACATTATTTGCAGCCCTTGATGATGATCGGGTGGTCGGAACGGTGCAGCTTGACTATGACACCATGCCCAATCAGGTCCATCGTGGTGACATCAGCAAACTGATGGTCCGTCCGGATTGTCGCCGACGTGGCATTGCAAAGCTTCTGATGCAGGCGGCAGAGGGCAAGGCACGTGCTTTGGGTCGCAGCTTGCTGACCCTTGATACCCGAACCGGCGACAGTGCCGAGGTTTTATACACATCTCTCGGATTTGAAACGGCGGGTGTGATCCCGGCTTTTGCCCGTGACCCGTTTGCCGACAAACTCAGTGCAACGACCGTCATGTTCAAGGTGCTCTAGCTGTCTGAAACTTTACACGATTCTCTTTTTTGTATTCAGAATGGGCTTTCTGGCATGCCAAATTACCTGCGAATAGGATGCCGAGAATTGCGAATTCCGATGACGCACTGCCGCGATGATGGCTGGCGCGTGCCGCCAAATCCCCTTTTTCGTAACGTTTCAAGCACTTGTGCGGCGCACTAAGGGTTATTTGATAGGTGCGAAAAACAGGCTGAAACATGTTGAATGGTCGCAAAAAATAAGCGCATCCTTGCCGTCCTGAGCAATGAATTAAAATAAAAATTCACGGAGGACGTCCATCATGAAGAAGTTTGTACTTGCCGCAGCCCTTATGGCGGCAGTCGGATTTTCAGGCGCCGTGCAGGCAGCAGACCTGACCCTGCGCATTTCGCTGCAGTTGCCGATGAAAAGCCACCTTGGCCAGAACCTTTTGATGTTCAAAAAAGAGGTCGAGGAAAAATCAAACGGCGATATCGAAGTTCAGATTTACGACTCAGCACAGCTTTACAAGGACAAGGAAGTCCCTGCCGCGGTTGGGTCAGGTGCCCTTGAAATGGGGGTTGCGTCACTGACCCGCTATGTCGGGGATGTGCCGGCTGTTGATATTTTCTATCAGCCGTTTGTGTTTGATACAGAAGAAAAAGTTCGCAAGGCTGTTGCCAAAGGATCCCCGGTTCGTGGGCCGCTTGATGCGGCGATTGCTGAAACCGGTGCAACGGTTCTGTGGTGGCAGGCATATGGCGGGGCGATCTTGCTGTCAAATGATGCGCCGCTGCATGGTCCGGAAGATCTGGAAGGCAAGAAAGTTCGTGTCTTTGGCAAAACCCTGGGCGACTTCACAGTTGCTGCTGGCGGCGCACCGACCCTTATTTCCGGTTCGGAACAATATATCGCTTATCAGCGCGGTACCGTTGATGTTGGCATGACCGGTGTTTCGGGGGTGAAATCCCGTCAGTTGTGGGAAGTGATGGATAATATCACGGTGACCAACCATGCCGATATCGAGTTCATCGTTGTTGTGAACACCGAGTTCTGGAATGGCCTGACCGATGCGCAGCGTGACATCATCAATACAGCCGCCATGAATGCTGAAGCAGATGTTCGTGACCGCATGAGCAGCATCGAGGCCGAGGCATATGCCGCAGCCGAAGAAGCAGGCATGAATGTCTATAAACCGACCGAGGAAGAACTTGCCAAATGGCGTGCTGTTTCTCAGCCGGTATATGACGCATTCCTTGAAGAAGCTGGCCCGCTTGGCAAACAGGTCTTTGAGGCTGCGCAGAAATTCTGATGAAAGTTCCGGCCAGATTCGCGTTGGGTGCTGTGCGAACAATCACATGGATGCCAACAGGAACTGGTTTTGATCTGCAGTTGTCACCGCATGTCGCAACATCGGCTATGCGGTGACGACTTCCCGCCTTTATCACAGATCAGGAGATCGCTGTTCCGGGTCTTGGGGCCTGACCTTGGGTCCATCACCGGACGGCATTGTTTAAATCATGTTTGATCGATTGACGCTTTTTCTTGCGTGGGTCGCAGCCATTTTGTTCGTTCTTGCTGGCTGTATGCTCACCTACGAGGTTCTTGCCCGCTACTTCTTTATCCGTCCGACGATATGGGCTGCTGAACTCTCGCAGCTTTGTCTGATCTGGGGCGCACTTCTGGGCATGCCATGGGCGCTTGCCGCACGCCGCCATATTTCGGTGGATGCGGTGATCCGGCTTCTTGGCCCCACAGCCCGGCGTGGCGCCGAAGTTCTTGCCATGTCCTGTATTTTGGCCTTTTCGGTCATGGTGACCTTCAAGGGTTGGGAGATTTTCTGGGAAAGTTTCACGCGCGGGCGCACCAGCGGTACCATGCTTGATCTGCCTGCGTGGATTTCCGAACTGCCGGTTGCGATCGGCTTTGCCTTGCTGGCTGTACAGGCCGGGATTGAGATTGTTGGGCTTTTACGCGGCAAAAGCATTCCGGAAGGGGCGCACGAATGACGGTTGTTCTGACGCTTGGCGCGATGTTCGCGTTGTTATTAATGCGTGTGCCGGTTGCCTTCGCCTTGGGCGGGCTTGGTCTTGCCATGTTGCTGCTCGGCGGGTTTTCACCGCTGATGGCACCTCAGGCAGTTCTATCGACGCTTGATGGCTTTATTTTGCTGGCCGTGCCCCTGTTTTTGTTGATGTCCAACATCCTGTTGCGGGCTGGCGTGGGCCATGACCTGTTTGCGGCAGTAAGTGCATGGGTGGGCCATTGGCCGGGCGGGCTTGCGGTTGCGACGATCCTGTCATGTGGCGTGTTTGCCGCAATCTCGGGGTCCTCGGTTGCAACGGCCGCGACCATTGGCACAGTTGCGATCCCGGAGATGATCAATCGCGGCTACAACAAGCGCTTCGTCTATGGCCTTCTGGCTGCGGGCGGGACGCTTGGCATATTGATCCCGCCATCCATCCCGATGATCATTTATGGCTTTGTCACCGAAGAATCGGTGATTTCGCTGTTTCTTGCCGGGATTGGACCGGGCATTGCGCTGTTGTTGTTCTTTGTCGTGTTTTCGATGATTTATGCCCGCATGGGAGGACAGGAACGCGAAGCCAAACAGGGCTGGGCCGAACGCAGACGTGCAACGCTTAAGGCTCTTCCGTCGGTGGTCTTGGCGGTCCTGATTATTTCGGGGATCTATTCGGGGGCCTTCACCCCGACCGAAGCCGCGGCCATCGGTTTTGCGGCAGCGCTGATTATTACCGGGCCACTGATGCGGGTTCTGACATGGGACGCGTTTAAAAAGGCGGTCTTCGAATCGATGGCAACCACGGTTGCGATCATTTTGATCATTGCCGGGGCCAAGATTTTTGGCAAGGCGATCACGCTTTATCGCATTCCGCAGGATATTTCGGTGCTGATCACACAAGGGGTGGATACCGAGCTTGGCTTTATCCTGATCGTGACAGTCGTGCTGTTGGTGATGGGGCTTGTATTCGAAGCGCTTTCGATGGTGCTGATCATGACGCCGGTTCTGTTGCCTGCGGCCCTTGCGCTTGGATTTGATCCGATCTGGTTTGGGGTTTACATGGTGATCATGGTCGAATGTGCCCTGATTACGCCACCGGTGGGATTGAACCTTTATGTGATCCAGTCGGTGGCCAAGGCCAGACTGGGCGAAGTGGCCCGTGGCGTTGCACCGTTCCTGATCCTCATGTTTGTCTGTGCGGCACTTTTATATGTCTGGCATGACCTTGCGCTTTATATACCGTTCAAATTGTAGAGACCGATGACACATATCCAAACACCTGCTGATCGTCTGCGTGCGCTTCTGGCGACGGGCGACCTGATTACCATGCCGTGCTGCTTTGATGCTCTGTCGGCCAAACTGATCGAACAGGAAGGTTTCGGTCTGACTTTTATGTCAGGTTTTGCAACATCTGCGGCCCGGATTGGCGAACCTGACCTTGGCTTGATGTCCTATGGCGAAGTCCTTGATCAGGCCCGAAACATCACCGATGCCATTTCGATCCCGATGATCGGCGATGGCGATACCGGTTATGGCAATGCCATGAATGTCCGGCGCACCGTCACCGGCTTTGCCAAGGCGGGATGCGCGGCGGTGATGATTGAAGATCAACTTGCCCCGAAACGCTGCGGCCATACAAAGGGCAAGGAAGTGGTCGAACGCGAAGAGGCCTTCGATCGCATTCGCGCCGCTGTTGACGCGCAAAAGGCCGGGGCGGATATCCTGATCCTCGCCCGCACCGATGCCCGCCATCAGCACGGGTTATCCGAGGCGATTGACCGCGCAGCAAAGTTCAAGGAACTCGGTGCGGATATCCTGTTTGTCGAGGCACCGAAATCGGTTGATGAAATGCGTACGCTCTGTGCCGAACTTCCGGGCCCCAAAATGGCCAACATCGTCGAGGGCGGTGAGACCCCGGATCTGTCGCCGCAGGAATTGCACGAAATCGGGTATCAGATTGCCGCTTATCCGCTGTCGCTGATGGCTGCGGCCATGAAGGCAATGGTTGAAACCCTTCAGACCATGAAGCAGGGGCAGCCGCGTGATGACAAATTGATGGGCTGGACGGACCTGCGCCAACGTATAGGGTTTGATGATTATTACGTCGTTTCGGAGCGCTACGCATCGTCAAGACGGGACGGCTAGGGCTGGGGAATGGTCATGGCTGATAAAGATCACGGCGGCTGTCTGTGTGGTGCTGTGCGCTACGAAACCACAGGTGACTTCGATGAGTTCTTCCTGTGCCACTGCAAATATTGCCAAAAGGACACTGGATCGGCGCACGCAGCCAATCTGTTCTCAACCAAGGCCACGCTGTCTTGGCTGGAAGGGGGCGCGCACATCCAGTCCTTTACCGTACCCGGAACCCGCCATCAAAAGGCATTTTGCCAGACATGTGGCTCTGCCGTGCCCTACACGCAGATGGATGGCAGGCTTGTGGTCGTCCCGGCTGGTGGCCTTGAAACCCCGGTCTCGATACGCCCGACCGCTCACATCATGATGGGCAGCAAGGCGAACTGGGACGAGGGTCTTGAAGACATCAACAGGCTTGATGGCTTGCCCGCGTGATTGTTTGCTATTTGACCAAAAGAAAACCCCGCAGCCCAAGGCTTGCGGGCCTTATGCGTTTTTATCGGAACTCGAAAATGGAACCACGCGGTGAACAGATATGACCGATCAATCTTTAGGGCGGCTGTGTCGAAAGGTGCGCTACACCGTCGATGGCAGCTTTGATGCGTCCTCGCGACAATGTAGGCAGACCTGAGTACGCTACAAGCCTTTGCTCAGCATGTTAGAGCCTCAAGAAAAATCTAAACTTGACGCATGCCTTCATTCTGCGAGGCAGATTGGTTGGCGGAATTGCAAGCTTACGATGAACTTCTTGCATTCGATTATCGTTATGAGGAATGATTGGTAGAAAGCAAAGAGATACGGGGAGGCGTGACGTTGTTTTGCGCCAAGGCTAGGCCGAAAAATTTATGAAGAATAGACCTTATTTTAATAAGTCGATTAAAGAGCTGGAAAAGACCTTTAATGACAACCAGAGCGATTCTGAAACGCTTAACCGCTTGATACATGAACTGGGGTTTCGTAGCACGCAACGCGCACTTGCTCTAAAGAAACAAGTTCAGGCCACAAATGCTTGTCAGCCCGCCAACTCAGCTCCTCAAAAGTCTTTACGCACACCTGAACCAAAAGCGAATCAGCTTGACTCAGCTCCGCGTGAACCGGCGCTACCTTTTGGTGAGCCTCCGAAGGCCTGTGAAGCTATTAAGCAGCCTGAAACAATCAAGATGCCGGGCAAAGCTGTGGCGAAACCACCGATCACAAATGATGCCCAGGATATTCTACGCGCGTGGACGGCGTTAGAGGTTTTGTCTCCACAAGGGTATCGGCGAGAAACAGATCTGGTAGCTGGTGACCGGAAGAAGATTGCTCGTTTTGAAGAAGGACCTTTGCCGTGGGAACTAGGGGAAAAATCTCTTCCCAAAAAGCGTCTTTACTATGAGCTTATCCTCGGCGCGATAGAACTAGCCCCAGCTGTTGAAACGCTACTGAAAGTATACGCTGATAAGCGCCCGGATAAACCCAGCATGAGAGGGGCTAGTCCGATTGCAAGCATCCTTTTGGATAAAGAAGGGCACCCCCTGGACGAAGAGACAAGTGTTGCGATTTCAAGTTTTGCATGGGGCGTTCCAATCGCCCTTCAAGGTGACTTGAAAAAACTCGCTGATTGGCCTGCCCAGGAAAAGCTTTTGAAAGGACAGTTCCGCAAGCTCCTTGTCAAGCGGGATCGAAATGATGATGTAGTTCCGTTGACTAAAAGCCGTATCTCAGAGTTGTTTGAGTATCTTGTCGCCGCCCTAAACCTTCACGGACATGTGATAAAAGCGCCGTACTTCGCTTTGCGACGATATGAGTTTTTTGCCAGTAAGACTCCGCCTGAACCGGGTTTGCTCAATTCGTTCTTCTTGGGGGATTTGGCAGCGGCCAGCGTCCTGGCAAGTACGGGGAAACTTCCCAATGCGCTCGAACATTATCTGGGTGTCAAAACACCGTCGCAACGCATCAATTTGTTGGAAGACAATGCTGGTTTGCGGGACTTACTTCAGCCCGCATTGACGCCACCCGGAAAATGGCCTGGCAAAGGACGTTTTCCGCTGGCTTTGTTACAGCAAGCGGCAGTCAACGCCACAAATGCGCAGCAAATTAAGACTGGTGTTCTCGCCGTCAACGGTCCGCCCGGCACCGGTAAGACAACCTTGCTTCGTGATGTTGTGGCAGCACGGCTCATAGAGCGTGCCGCAGTGATGCATGAATTTAACCGTCCATCGCAAGCCTTCACACCAACTCGCGAAATCCTTCAACGTAGCGGTGCGAAGATCACACTTCATAAGCTGGACGAACGACTTAAAGGCTTTGAGATGGTGGTAACATCATCCAACAACAAAGCTGTTGAGAATGTCAGCGCAGAACTTCCTGTAATAGACGCTATCGCGGTGGATGCGCCCGAACTTCGATATTTCAAGAGTATTTCAGATAATGTTCTTGAACGTGATACGTGGGGTGTTATTGCCGCGGTCCTTGGCAACTCTTCAAACCGCTACATGTTTTCACAAAGGTTCTGGCGCGACGAGGAGAATGGTCTTTCCACCTATCTCAATCATGCTAGCGGTGTGCCGCAAATAGTATCGGAGTCCCAAGGTGGCGGCCTTTCTCCGCTAAAGCGAAATCGTCAAATCATTGATCGTGAGCGTCCACCGTCAAACACCCACGAAGCACAGGTGAGGTGGGAGAAAGCTCGCTCCAAATTCAAGACCAAGTTTGATGCTTTAAAGCGAACGGAAAACAGCCTGCAAGAGCTTCATGTGCAGCTCGTTCGTTACGCATTGGTCGCTGCTGAAATTAATAACCTCGCGCAAGAACTGCCTTCTCTTGAAGTGGATGCGCAGAACTTAGAAAGCGAGCGCGGAACCGCCCTACACGAGCAACGAGAAGCAGAAAGCCGGTTCAAGAATTCACGACAAGTCCAAATTTCACATTTTTCATCGCGGCCTGGTTTCTTTGCAAGGTTACTCCGCACGGCTCGTTTCAGAACATGGCGTGATGAACAGCAAGGCCTTTCAAATAGGACCGGAGGCGATCAGCAGCGTTTTCACAACCGCAAGAAAACTGCCGAAGATATTGGTGCAGAGCTGGCGGCAACAAAGGAATTGATTGCGCAGAAGCGGGAGTCTTTGGACACCCTTCGTGCTGAAAAGACAGATTTGGAAGCAAGCCTGCAACATGCATGCGGTGAGCTTGATGTACCGATCCCAGATGACGACTTTTTTGCGGGCGCACACGAAGATATTCAAACCGCTAGCGTCTGGTTTGATAACGCCGCAAGTCGACAGCGCGATGATGTCTTTGAAGCCGCTATTCAGCTGCACCACGCATTTATCGATGCGGCAGCCGATCCGCTGCGGCAAAATCTATCTGTCTTTGTAGAGACTTTCGGGACGCGCTCACTCGGCACACCGCAAAAAGATGTGTTGATCGCGGATCTTTGGTCATCTTTCTTCTTGGTGGTTCCGGTTGTCTCGACAACATTTGCCTCGGTGAACCGGATGTTCTCGCGGCTTCCCACCGAAGCCCTTGGATGGCTTCTAGTAGATGAAGCTGGGCAAGCAGTGCCACAGGCTGCCGTTGGTGCAATGATGCGAACAAAGCGCTCGGTTGTCGTCGGCGATCCGCTGCAAATCGAGCCCGTTGTGACCCTCCCCAACAGTCTCACGGAAGAAGTATGTGCTTTCTTCGGCATTGATCCATTGAAATACAATGCGCCAGAAGGCTCGGTACAGACAGTGGCAGATGCTGCCAGTATGTACTGTGCTAAGTTCCCGATCGGCAGCGGGCACCGCGATGTTGGATCACCGCTACTTGTGCATCGACGCTGCGATAGCCCGATGTTTGATATCTCGAACGAGATTGCCTATTCAAATCTGATGGTGCAGGCGAAGGCACCGTCAACGTCAAATCCGGTTCTCGGCCACTCATGCTGGATAGATGTTGTAGGCAAGTCCAGTTCTGACAAGTGGTGCGCTGACGAAGGAGAAGTATTGATTAAGATGCTGCGAGAGCTTCGCTCGAGTGGCGCTCGCGCTGATCTATACGTGGTGACTCCGTTCGTTGTTGTGCAGGACAATCTACGTCAGGCGATTCTGCGTAGCGGCGTGCTAAGCGGATGGGTCGATAAACCTGACGATTGGGTATGGGAGCACGTTGGTACGGTTCACACCGTTCAGGGCCGTGAAGCCGCAATCGTCTTCTTCGTTCTTGGGGCGCAAGACTCTTCTCAAAATGGCGCGCGCAACTGGGCCGGTAGCAAACCGAATCTCGTCAACGTTGCAGTAACACGAGCGAAAGCATCACTATACGTTATCGGCAACCGCAGCCTTTGGAAAACGGCGGGAGTGTTTTCGGTGCTAGACAGGTATCTTTCTGATTAAGGTTTCTTTTATACGCTGCGGCGGGTAGAATCGCCCGGTTAAATAGCCAAAAGAAAACCCCGCAGCCAATGGCGTGCGGGGTTTTCTTTTAATGGTGCCGGCAGAGAGACTCGAACTCCCAACCTTCTGATTACAAATCAGCTGCTCTACCAATTATAGCTATGCCGGCGCGAGCGGCGCGAAACATAATCCGGGCCGCGCGTGAATGCAAGCGTTTGAAGCACGGAAATTTACATCCCGTGAAAATGCTTCAAATGACAGGCTTTTGAAGCTGTAACCTACTTACGGTACAGCTCATAGAGCGCAACCGCAGCCGCATTTGAAACATTCAGGCTTTCAATACGATCAGACATCGGCAGCTTGACGAGAAAATCGCAGCTTTCGCGTGTCAGGCGTCTGAGGCCTTCTCCTTCTGAACCCATGACAATCCCGACACGACCGCCAAGTTTTGCTTCAGCCAATGTTTGTTTGGCATAGCCATCCATGCCCGCCAGCCAGAAATGCGCGCCTTTGAGCTTATCAAGCGTCTGGTTCAGGTTCCCGGCATGGATATAGGGCACGGTTTCAAGTGCGCCGCTGGCCGATTTGGCCAGAACCCCGGTTTCAGGCGGGGCATGACGGTCGGGCACGATGACGGCCGATGCACCAAAGGCCGCGGCACTGCGCAGAATAGCCCCGACATTATGCGGATCGGTCACCTGATCAAGGATCAGAATGGTGCATTGTTCAGAATCGCGGTGATCGGCAATCAGTTCCTCGACCGAAAGCTGGGGCAGGGGGGCACAATGAAGCGCCATGCCCTGATGCACCGTGCCGGGGGGCAGCATTTCGTCAAGGTCGGTGCGACCGGCCGAATCTACGGCGATGTCGGTACGTTCGGCATCGGCAAGAGCGGCATTGATCTCGTCGCGGACGTTTTCTGTGGCCCAGATTTTGTGAATCGTGCGCTGCGGATTGGCAATTGCCATCATGACCGGGTGACGCCCAAAGAGAATCAGGCGCGAATTTCCGCCCGACGATCCACCATCGCGTCCGCGTTTTCGTCCACGACGCGAATTGCCTTCGCGGTTTTCATCGCCTTGCGGGAGGGCATCGGGGGATGCATCACCTTGATGACGATTTCCTGAGCGGGATTTATTGCGACGCGACATAATGGCGGAAACCTCCGGACCGTAGGGAACTGAATGCACTTTGTTTCGCTCAATGAGCAAAGCTTGGGGAACATATAGGAAAGGAAATACGATTTCGTGCTTTTTTTGCTGTTGACAACACATGGCTGTCCACCGTATTCCCTCCCTCGCCGCAACGAGGCCGGGGTCAAACCCGGATGGCGTTACGACCCTGATGGAGGGGTGGCAGAGCGGTCAAATGCAGCGGACTGTAAATCCGCCGACTTAGTCTACGCAGGTTCGAATCCTGCCCCCTCCACCATTCTCTCGCCCTCGCGAGAGCTCGCAACTAAAATATGCGGGTGTAGCTCAATGGTAGAGCAGAAGCCTTCCAAGCTTACGACGAGGGTTCGATTCCCTTCACCCGCTCCAATATTCTTGTGATGCAACCCGTCGGCTCGTGCGGTGGGTTTCTACGTGTTTTTTTGGTTCGGATAATAGGATCTGAGGGCAATGGCCAAGGAAAAGTTTGAGCGTACAAAACCGCACGTTAACGTAGGCACCGTCGGCCACGTTGACCACGGTAAAACCACGCTGACCGCAGCAATCACCAAAGTTCTG
>NZ_JRJE01000031.1 GCF_000763295.1 Thalassospira australica
GTACCCGGCATCGACGAACTTTGGTGCGACTTCGGTCGGCACGATGGCCATCCGCCGCTTCCTGCGTCCGGTATGCTATCAGAACATCCCGACGGATGTCCTGCCTGCTGATATTGCCTGATTGCAGCGCGACACAGCATCCGCATGAAAACGAAAAGCCGTCTTTTGGGGCGGCTTTTTGCGTTTGGGGCAATCGACCGTTTCTGGAGCAGGCGACCAGAAATAGTCGAGAGGTCCAGTTAAAATACGGATATTAAACAGTGTTAAAAGAACCGGGCGTGCTTTGTTCTCATGCTGAAGCAGAGCTTTGTTCTACATATGGTTTGTGCAGATTGCTCGCGCAACAAATTCAACCAACCTCAACTCGCCCAACGGGTAATTTTGTAGCAGGTGAATACCCCACCACGGAATAATCAGGTCATTGGTCAAGCTCACTAAGGGATGGCGTGAAGGCGCCAAAGCCCAGCGTAAACAAAGGTGTGATGCTGCTAGGCAGGCAATTGGTGAACTAACGTGCAGCCAAATACCGCCCCGGACGGTGGTTGAGCGCGATGATCAGGTTGAGCACGACTGCGCCGAGGATCGAGAGCAGGACCTTGTCAAAGGGCAGGGTCAGGAAGGCGCAGATGAGGATCACCATATCGACCGCAAGCTGGAAATATCCCGCACGGATATTGAAGTTTTCCTGCAGGTAGAGGGCCAGGATGTTAACCCCGCCAAGGCCAGCACGGTGGCGGAACAGCATGAGCAGGCCAATGCCCATCAGTGCACCACCCGCAATCGCGGCATATATCGGGTTGAGCATTTGAAAATCCACCAGCATCGGGGTCAGTTTTGAAAAGCCCGAGACAAGCGCAACGGCAATGAAGGTTTTGACCGTAAAGGCCATGCCCATACGTTTAAATGCCAGCCAGTAAAACGGCAGATTAATCAGAAAGAAGATAACGCCAAAAGACAGGCCCGTGGCATGTTCGATTAAAAGGGCGGCCCCCGCGGTACTGCCGGTGACAAGCACGCTTTCGCTATAGAGCGTCACGCCAAGCGAAACCACCATGGTGCCGAGCAATAGGGCCAGAACATCCTCATACAGGCGATGGGAGATATCGTCCTTTTTTGCCGGTTCGGTTTCGGTCGGACTGGGTGTTTTGGTTTGCGTGGACATATGTGCGGTGCTGCCAAATGGTTGATCAATCGCCATAAAAATACGCTTTTCGCAGGTGCGAAACAAGTTGGATGCGGGCATGGGCTGAAATTTGCCGGTTCTTGACCAGGCATTGCTGCCCAACGCAATAGACCGGCCCAAATCAGGCCGGCCTTGGTAATTTTATGCGTTTGAATGGCGGTGTTTGTGGCCAAAGATCAGGCGGCCTTGTCCCATTCCGGGGCAAAGGATGGATCGATCAGGCGACCGTCCGGGTTTGCAAGACCCTTGATCGCAGCCATGTCGCCGTCGGACAGCTCGAAATCAAAGATGTCGAAATTGGCCGCAGCATTTTTGGGCGAGCCTGATTTCGGGATCGCCATGACGCTGTCTTGCTGCAGCAGCCAGCGCAATGTGACCTGAACGGGCGATTTCCCGTATTTGGCGGCGATATCTTTCAGTATCGGGTCTTTCATCACCGACCCGCGTGCGATTGGGCAATAGGCAGTCAGCAGCATGTCGCGTTCACGCAGGCTTTCAAGCACCTTGGATTGATCAAGATAGGGGTGATATTCGACCTGATTGACGGTAAGCGGGATGTTGGTAAGTGATACGGCCTGCTCGATCAGGGCCGTCGGGAAGTTTGAAATCCCGATCAGACGCGTCATGCCAAGGTTCTTGACCTCGTTCAATGCAGCAATGGTTTCTTCGAGCGGCACGTCATCGTTTGGCCAGTGCAGCAGCAACAGATCAACAAATTCATGATCAAGCTTGCGCAGGGATTCCATTACCGATGTCTGTAAATCACCGCTTTGGAACTGGTCGAACCAGACCTTGGTCGTAAGGAAATAGTCGTCTCGTGCAAGGCCGGACTTCTTGAGCCCGCGGCCAACACCTTCCTCGTTATGATACATCTGGGCGGTGTCAAAGTGGCGGTAGCCGATTTTTGCCGCCTCTACGACCATATTGGCCGCGTCTTCGTTGTTCAGCTCGTAGGTCCCAAAGCCAAGTGCGGGAATGTCGGTGCCCTGCCAGTTCCGGTAAATCATGATGGTTTACCCCCTTTTTGTTTCATTGTTGTCATTTTGGGTGCTGTTTCGATCATGATCAAATGACGATCAGATGTCAGTTTACCCAACCTGCGCCAGATTTAGTCCGCATCAAGTGATGTGCAACCTGTACGGTTGGATGAAGAGCGCTGTTCGTAGGGAGAAAGACGCGGAGCCAAACCAGTTGTGTCAAAAGGGGTTTTGGTACTGAAAAAAAAGGGCGACCGTCATAAACGGGCCGCCCGAAGTTCAGGATTTGGGGCCGTGCCCCGGAGTGAGGCTGTATCAAGCCAGATAAGATACTGCACCCAATGGAAGGCGGCATCCTTGATGTGGCTCAAACCGTGCCGTTTTCGTTGGTTTCACTCACGGCCGCATTCAGGTGATAGAGCGATTCACGGATGACCTGTGGGCCAAGATCCTTGGTGATAAAAACGATTTTTGATCGGTGATCATCACTTGGCCAAGCTGGCAGGGAGGCCGGCGGATGAAACACATGCTGCACGGCATGAATGGCCACCGGCGCGTCTTCGCCGACAAGATTGAGGATACCTTTGACACGCAAAAGGTTCTCGCCGCGCATCTGGGTAAAGATATCCGCCCAGGTGACAAAGGCATCCCAGTGCAACGGTTCGTCAAAGGTTATGCAAAATGACCGAATGTGATCATCATGGCGGTTTACGTCATTGGCGTGGTCGTGACCGTCGTGTTCATGATGATGGTCATGATTGTGGCTGTGGCTGTGGTGATCGTGATTATGGGGATGAGCGGGGTCGCCATCATCGCCATGTTGGTCATAGGCCTCGGTCTGCAGCCATTTTTGTACATCCATGCTTTTGGTCGTTGGATCATACAGCCCGGCATTAAACAGGTTCGAAACCGCAATATCGCCATTCACCACCGGATATATCGGCGCGGCGGGATTAAGGGCGCGCAATCTGCCTTCAAGTGTTTCGCGGGTAATGTCATCTGTCAGATCGGCTTTGGTCATCAGGATACGGTCGGCAACGGCGGCCTGTTTGACGCTTTCGGGGTGGTGATCAAGCTGGCTGGCCCCATGCAGTGCATCCACTGTGGTTACCACGCTATCAAGGCGGAACTTGGTGGTCAGCAACGGGTCGGTCATGAGCGTGTGCAGGATCGGTGCGGGGTCGGCAAGGCCGGTGGTTTCAATGGTCACCCGGTCAAATTCGGGGATTTCACCACGCGTACGTTTGACAAACAGATCACGCAGGCCCGAAATCAGATCGCCGCGCACCGAACAACAGATGCAGCCTGCATTCAGCAACACCACATCTTCGGAAACTTCACGCACCAACAAATGATCAAGACCGATTTCACCAAACTCGTTGATGAGTACAGCGGTCTTATCCATGCCATCCTGCGTCAGAAGGCCGTTCAACAGTGTTGTCTTGCCACTGCCAAGAAAGCCGGTGATGACGGTGGTTGCAATGCGTTCAAATTGTTCGTTGGTAAGCGACATGATCGGGTGTCTTATTTCTTGCCATATAGGTCTGTTACGGAGATTTCCGGATCGGAAATCACGACTTCCTGACCATCACGGGCAGCGAAATAGAAACAGTTGCGTCGTCCGGTGTGGCAGGCAACTCCGGTCTGATCGACCTCAACCAGAATGGTATCCATATCGCAGTCATAACGGAAATCGACCAGTTTCTGCACCTGGCCGGAGCTTTCACCCTTACGCCAGAGCTTCGCACGTGAGCGTGAAAAATAGCACACACGACCGGTTTCAAGGGTTTCAAGCACCGCGTCGCGATTCATCCACGCCATCATCAGGACTTCGCCGCTGTCATGTTGTTGCGCGATTGCCGGTATCAGGCCGTCTTGATTGAATTTCAGTTTGTCGGCAATCAGTGTGTTTGAGCCCGTCATGGGAGAACTCCGGTCGATGGTGGTTGACTTTTCAGGTTCGGCGCGTCAGAAAATGATATATTATAACATTTCATCAGATGCCACGGCTTTTTGAAAATCGGTGCGTCCGATCTCGCAAACCGGTGATATGAGACAGACAATCATGAGCGATTTATTCCCACAAAAGGGTCACGATCACGACAGATGTGTGCATAGCGCACTTGCGCAAGCAGAGAAAGTCTGTGACGTCGAAAATGCGCGCTTTACCGATATGCGCCGCAAGGTCTTTACCCTGATTTGGCAATCGCACAAGGCGGTGACGGCCTATGAATTGCTGGATGCGCTGACCGCCGACGGGCTGCGCGTGCAGCCTCCCACGGTGTATCGTGCCTTGGAATTCCTGACGGAACTTGGTCTGGTACACCGGGTTGAGTCGCTGAATGCCTATTTCGGGTGTGATCGCCCCGATTGCGAACATCTGGGGCAGTATTTTATCTGCACCGATTGCGGTCGTGTTGCAGAAGCCGTTAATGAAGATATGAGCAATGCGGTGCGCAAGGCTGCACGCAGTGTTGGATTTACCATTCAGGCGACCACGGTCGAGATCAAGGGGCTGTGCCATGACTGCGCCACTCATTGAGGGCCGTGACCTGATCTTGTCATTTGGCAGCGAGCGTGTGCTTGATCAGGTTTCCATTTCCATCCGTGCCGGTGAAATCATCACCCTGATCGGGCCGAATGGGGCGGGTAAATCGACGCTTGTTAAAACGCTTCTGGGATTGCAAAAGCCAGATAGCGGTAACGTTGTACGCAAAAGCGGACTTCGCATCGGGTACGTACCCCAGAAATTGGCAATTGATCAGGTCTTGCCGATGACGGTAAAGCGGTTTTTGACGCTGACGCGTTCGGCCAGGCGGTCAGAGTGTGCTCATGTCTTGACCGAGGTTGGGGCAGCCCATGTCATTGATGCCCAGATGGGGCAGCTTTCAGGTGGTGAAACACAGCGCGTCATGCTTGCGCGCGCGCTTTTGCTACGCCCCAATCTACTTGTGCTTGATGAGCCGACGCAGGGGGTGGATGTCAGCGGGCAGGCGGAACTTTATCGCCTGATTGATAACATTCGCGGCGAACTGAATTGTGCGGTTCTGATGATTTCACATGATTTGCATCTGGTGATGGCAAAGACCAACAAGGTGGTATGTTTTAACCGTCATGTGTGTTGTTCGGGACAGCCCGAAACCGTGCGCCAGCATCCCGAATACCGATCCTTGTTTGGCGTGCGTGAGGCAGACGCGATTGGCATTTACACCCACGAACATGATCATGAACATGATCTTTCCGGCCATGTTGTCGGGGGCTGTGGGCATGATCATTCCCATGACCATGACGGCCATCATCACCATACACACAGCAACAATTACGAACACACCACCAATGCCGTTGCGGGAGCCGATAAATGATCGATGATTTCCTGATGCGGGCAGTGCTGGGCGGGGTGTTGCTGGCGCTTGTTTGCGGGCCGTTCGGGGCATTCATCGTTTGGCGGCGTATGGCGTTCTTCGGTG
This sequence comes from Thalassospira australica, assembly GCF_000763295.1. Lineage (GTDB taxonomy): Bacteria > Pseudomonadota > Alphaproteobacteria > Rhodospirillales > Thalassospiraceae > Thalassospira > Thalassospira australica. Next base: position 5,628 of record NZ_JRJE01000031.1, read on the forward strand.
ACATGTTGTCGCATTCCGCTTTGCTGGGGGTTGCACTTGGTCTTTTGATCGGGGTTGATGTTCGCATTGGCATGATTGCGACTTGCTTGGCTGCCGCCCTGATCCTTGCCTTTGGGCAGCGGCAATCGCGGATTGGCAATGATACGGTTTTGGGGATGCTGGCCCATTCCACACTGGCCCTTGGCATGGTGGCACTGGCCTTTGTGCAGGGTGTGGCGGTCGATATCATGGCGTATCTGTTTGGCGATATTCTTGCAGTCACCATGGGCGATATCTGGCTTCTGGCCGGGGGAGGTACCTTTGCCATTGCGGTTCTGGTCTGGATGTGGCGACCGCTGTTGGCGCTTACCGTCAGTCCCGAGATTGCCGCAGCGGAAAATATTCCGGTAGAGCGTTTGCGCCTGATCTTCATGTTGCTGATGGCACTTGTGATCGGCATGGCGATCAAGATTGTCGGGGTTCTTTTGATCACGGCCCTTTTGATCGTGCCTGCAGCCAGCGCGCGGTTTTTTGCCAGAACGCCCGAACAAATGGCGATTGGTGCCGGATTGTTTGGCGCTGCATCGGTTTTGGCGGGAATTGCGCTGTCCTGGCATGTTGATACGCCAGCGGGGCCGAGTATCGTGATTTCGGCGGCCGGACTGTTTGTTCTGACAGCAGGATTGTCACCGGTATTTAAGCGCGCTGGATAGTGTGCTGTGGTATCCTTTTGCTGGGGAAACACTATCCATCAAAGGTGCGTGCTATGGAACAGATCACTGTTTTTCTGGGCTGGTCGACGCTGATCAATATCGGTTTGTTGATGTTCAGCTTAGTCTTCCTGACGGTATTTCGCGCACCGATATTACGCCTTCATGGTGCGTTGTTTGGTGTTTCGTCCGATGAACTTATGCCGCGCTATGTCGGGTTTATCGCGCAGTACAAACTTCTGATTATCTTTTTTAATCTGGTGCCGTGGATTGTTCTGAAGGCGGCGTTCTAGGGGGATGGATGCTGTTTTAAATTTCGCTGTCCGTTACCTGGATAGCGTGTGTCGGCCAAGTGATCAGCTGGGCGTGACAATTCGTACGTCAAACATGTTTTATCACAGGGAAGATGGCCATGTCCGAGCACCCAGTCTCAGGTTCTGATCAAGGTACCGCCGGCAACGCCGGTGGCGGTCGGTTTTTCGCCGACATACCGCTTGCTGCGCGATGGTTTGGCCTGACCGGGGCGATACCATTTTTGGGGCTTGGCGTCGGCAGTGCGTTTATGTCGCTCGATCATCAATCCTATGCCCATTATGTGCTGGTGGCCTATGGGGCGGTGATCTTGTCGTTTCTGGGCGGGGTGCATTGGGGGCGGGCCATCACCGAATGGCTTAATGATCCGGGCAGACGCACCGGGCTCTGGATGGCCCTTGGTGTCAGTGTCGTGCCGTCGCTGATTGGCTGGTTCGGGCTTTTGGTGTCCAGCAATGTTGCCTTGCCGGCACTGGCTGCAAGCTTTGCCGGGATGTTGATGATTGACCTGAATGCGGTTCGCGCCAGCCACTTCCCGGGTTGGTATGGCAATCTGCGCGTGATCCTGACTTCGATTGTCGTCGCATCGCTGTTATTTTCCTGGTTATAGGGGCAAAGATAGCCGTTCAAGCGAAAGGGGCGCCCAATCAAGAACACCCCTTTGTTGTTGTGCACATCGATTGTGGGCAAGCTAAGCGGTTTTCAGACGCTCAAACCCCGCGTCAAGATCGGCAATCAGGTCGTCAGGATCCTCAAGGCCAATATGAAGGCGGATCAAAATGCCGTTTTCGTCCCATTTGGTGGCGGTGCGGATTTTGGTTGGATCGGATGGCAGGATCAGGCTTTCAAAGCCGCCCCAGCTAAAGCCCATGCCAAACAGTTCCATGTTATCTAGCATGTTGGCGAGTTGCGGTTTTTCGACCGGCTCCATGACAAAGGAGAACAGGCCGCTCGCACCGGAAAAGTCGCGTTTCCAGATCGCATGACCCGGATCATCGGGCAGGGCAGGATGAAGAACGCGTTTGACTTCCGGACGGGTCAGAAGCCAGTTTGCGACCTTAAGGCCGCTTTCATGATGCTGTTTTAGCCGGACGGCAAGGGTGCGCATCCCGCGCTGGGCAAGGTAGCAATCATCAGGGCCAACCGCATCCCCGGCAATCAGGATTTGTTTTTTGACGGTCAGAAGGTCTTCTTCGGTCTTGGTTGTGATGGAACCCAGCATGACATCGGAGTGACCAACAATATATTTGGTGCCCGCCTGTACCGATACATCCACACCCAGTTCAAACGGACGGCACAGGATCGGAGAGGCCCAGGTGTTATCAAGCAAAACCTTGACCCCGCGCGCATGAGCGGCATTGGAAATTGCCGGGATATCCTGCATTTCAAAGGTCAGCGAGCCCGGACTTTCACACCAGACAAGGGCAGTGTTATCGCGGATCAGACCGGCGATGTCGCCACCAATGGTTGGATCGTAGTATTCCGTCTCGATCCCGAACTTCTTAAGGAAGGTATTGCACAGGTTGCGGGTCGGGAAATAGGTGCTGTCGGTCACCAGAATATGATCGCCCGGTTTGACATAAGCCAGGATCGCATTGGTGATCGCGGCCGCGCCAGACGACACACAAAGGGTTCCGTAACCGCCTTCAAGGTCGGCAACGGCTTCTTCAAGCAAAAAGCGTGTCGGCGTTCCGTGGCGGCCATAGGTCACCTTGCCGGGTTTGGATGCACCTGCTTTTTCAAGTTCGGCCAGACTGTCAAACAGGATGGTCGAGGCGTGAAAAACCGGCGGGTTGACCACGCCGTGATACTGGCTGGAGCGACGACCGGCATGAACCAGTCTGGTTTCGGTGTGTTTGGGGCTTTTGGGCGACATATCTGGCAGTTCTCCTTGGCGCAACGTATTCCATCTCAAAGACAAACCACCTTGGCGGCAGGCATTCAAGAGTTTTTGCGTAAAAGCCATTGTGAATTTATATCATCAGGTTATTTCTATCGGGTGCCAACACTGACCAATCATATCAAGGGGGCCTTGTGATCGAACTTCAGGATTTCCGAACCGCGCGTCGCGCCATTTCAAACCATATGCGCCAGACGCCGGTGATCAAAGCCAGCAACCTGAATGACTTGTCGGGGTTTGCGGCCCTTAATAGCATTCCGGAAATGTATCTTAAGCTTGAAAACATGCAGGTTACCGGATCGTTCAAGGCGCGTGGTGCCATGAATGCTGCCCTTGCGCTTGATGAAGACAAGCGCACTGCCGGGTTGTGCACAGCATCGGGGGGCAATCATGGCATGGGGGTTATTTATGCCGCGCGGACCCTTGGTGTGCCGGTCAAAATCTTTTTGCCGACAAATACGCCAAAGCCAAAGGTCGAAAAGTTGCGTGTGCAGGGTGTTGATGTTGCGTTGATCGGGGCTGTGTGGGATGACGCCAATAGGGCAGCCATGGAACATGCACGTGAAAGCGGCATGGCCTACATTCATCCCTTTGCCGATCCCAAGGTGATTGCCGGGCAGGGCACCATTGCGCTTGAGCTGCTTGAGCAGCAACCCGACCTTGATACGCTGGTTGTCGCCATTGGTGGTGGCGGGCTGATATCGGGTGTGGCAACCGCAGCCCGCCTGTTGCGCCCGTCGATCCGGGTGATTGGTGTTGAGCCCACCGGGGCCGCGACCCTGTTTGAAAGCCTTAAGGCAAATGAAGTTGTGACGCTGCCAAGTGTGAATACAGCCGCGACAAGTTTGGCGCCGCGTCAATCATCGGCTCTTAATGTCGATCTGATTGGCAAGAATGTTGATCGTATTGCACTTGTTGGCGATGAAGAAATGAAAAAGGCGGCAAGCTGGCTTTGGAAGGAACTTGGAATTTCGGTCGAGCTATCGGCCGCAGCCGGGATTGCTGCCATCATGACCGATCGCCTTGGTGTCACTGATCCCGGCCGGGTTGGCGTGATTATCTGTGGTACGGGAACCGACGGTATCCAGTAAGGAGTTATCTGGTCTGGCAAAACGTATGGTGATGAATGAAAAGGGGGCTTGGCCCTCTTTTTGTTTGTTTGGGTCTGGCCTGTGTGGGGGCAAATAAAAAGGGATGAAACCAAACGGTTTCATCCCTTTTTAAACCAGACGCCAGCCCAATTGGACTGGCGCGGAATTATATAGCGTCGCAAACCGCCAAAGAGCCAAAGCCCTCCGGAGCGGAATTACATCTTCGGCTCGACCACCTGACGACCACGGTACATACCGGTGTTCGGATCAATGTGGTGCGGGCGATGCAGTTCGCCGGTTTCTTTGTCTTCGCGGTACGAGCCCTTGGCGAGCTTGTCATGCGAGCGACGCATGCCCTGACGGGACTTGGTCACTTTTTTCTTTGGCACTGCCATGGGTCATCATCCTCTGGCTTGGGTAAACTCAGGCGCGCTTGTTACCGTGCGCGGTCGGGAAAGTCAACGATCAAAGTGTCGGAATCTGCATTATTTGCATTTTCCTTCCCACTTTCGCGTTCCGGGACGTTGCCGCCCGCATGGCCATCATGATCAACATGATGATCAATATGGGGGATCAGCCCGGTGTCGCGCGGATCATCAACAATGTCCGTTCGCTGATCATATATAGCAAAGCCTGCCTTTTGGTAAGCCCCCAATGCACTTGGATGGTCCAAAGTGCAGGTATTTACCGTTACACGGGTTGGCTTAAAGCTCCAGGCGGTGTCAATCGCCCAGTTCAGCAGGTATTTGCCAAAGCCCTTGCCGATGAATTCCGGTATCAAGCCCATGTAATGCAGGTCAATCACGCGATCAGATTCAAGGTCCGAAAGGTCCAGTTCGGCAAAGCCTGCCGGGACACCGGCAACATAAAGCACATAAACATGTGTCTCAGGTTTTGCCAGGATCGGGGCCAGTTCATCATCACCCATCAGGCGACGCTGCCACCAAAGCCATGGTTCGCCAACCGTATTATATAAGTAGCGATAGAATGACAAAGTCGGGTCTTCGGCGCGAATGATCGCAACCTTTCCCGGTGGGACGATGGCCGGAACGCGATCCGGCGGGCTTTGCATTTCAAGGAAGCTGACGACAACTTCCAGTTTGCGCGGATTGGATGGGGTCATTGGATTAAACTCTTGCACATTAATGTGTTCTGGTGCGACTCAGGCGGTGTCTGATCGGGGGCGCTTCCAACCCGCTCATAGCCCAGATTGGCGTAAAAATCACCCGCTGTCGCATTTTCAACGGTGATCCGGATTTCGCGTAACCCTGAGGTCCGCAGGATATCTTCGGCCAGTCTTACCAGTTCGCGACCAATGCCCATGCCCTGCGCATGTTCGGCGATGGCCAAATAGTGGATCCAGCCAAATATATCATCATGCCCGGTCATCATGGTTGCGACGATCTGATCATCACCGGGGTGGCGGGCGATAATCAGGCTGCCATGTTGGGCCGAGATACAATTTTCGATATCCTGCCGGGCATCGCGAATGGCGGGGATCAATCCGGTGGAAATCCACAGTCGGGTGATTGCGGTGATATCTTCGGCTGAAGGCTGTTTTAACTGTTCAAGCACAATGCCCGCCCCATCGGCGTCACCGTTGGTCTTGTCGGAACCAAAAGGGGATGGAACGGGCATTGGGATGCTCACTTGTGGGCTGATTTTTTCGTTAGGCGACGTTTCAGGCGGGGCCGGTATCGACGGGGCTGTCCTTGGTTGTTGCCCACTCCGCCCAGGAGCCGTCATAAACCGCGACTTGTTTATGGCCGGAAATATAGGCACCCATTGCCAGAACGCAGGCAGTCACCCCCGAGCCGCAACTGGCGACAATCGGTTTGTGCAGGTCAAGACCTGCAGTGTTAAACGCGGTTTTGATTTCATCGGCTGTCTTGAAGGTGCCATCTGAATTGAGCAGTTCGGTAAAGGGCAGGTTATAGGAACCCGGAACGTGGCCGGACTTGCCCCAGGGATCATCAACTTCGCCGCGGAAGCGTTCACCTGCACGGGCGTCGACAAGCTGTTCGCGTTTGGTTTTAACGTTTGAAAGAACCTGATCAAATTCGCGCAGCAGGAAGCTGTTGGCACGCGCCGTGAAATGGCGTTCGCGCGGTGGCGTCGGCGCATCGGTCACCGGGCGGTTTTCTGCACGCCATTTGGGCAAGCCGCCATCAAGGACCACGACATCATTGTGGCCAAAGTGGCGAAGCATCCACCACGCACGGCAGGCAGCAAGGGCCGAGCCGGTTTGGCCATAAACCACGATCCGAACGCCGTCGCCCAAACCAAGTTTGCGAACCTTGGCAGAAAACTTGATCGCATCAGGCATCATGTGCGGCAGGGGCGCACTGTTGTCTGCTGCGATGTCGTCAATGTCGAAAAACACGGCACCCGGGATGTGTTCTGCATCATAAATTTCGCGGGCATTTTTGTTGTCAGCGGGCATATACCAGCTTGCATCGACGACGCGTACGTCCGGTGCGTCAATATGGTCCGCCAGCCACTCGGTGGAAACAAGGGCGTCGGAAAGTGGGTTGGTCATGGACAAGCTCCGATTGGCAATGGTGGGTATTGCGTGATCCCGGTTGGCTCCGGGCTCTTTATGTGGTGATCCTGATGTTTATAGAATTTGTAACGGTACAGCCCTGGACTGGCAACCAGCAGTGAATACAAGAGGTGGGGTTTCCTGTTCAAATTGTGACGTGGTCTGCCAGCCCGGTTGAGAAGGGCTGGCTTAGTCGGCAAACACGATGTTGATCCGGCGGTTCTGGCGGCCCTTCTTTTCGATTTTGGAAACCATGACCTTGCCGATCTCGCCGGTTTTTTGCACATGGGTGCCGCCACAGGGCTGAAAATCAATGCCTTCGATGGTCACGGTGCGGATGGAATGACCATCCATCGGCGGCTGCACGGACATGGTGCGAACCAGTTCCGGGTTTGCTTTGAGTTCTGCCACCGTGATTTCGCCGTCATAGACATCGGCGTTCCGTTCGATCAGGGCGTTGAGCTTGTCGCTGATTTCATCTTTATCAAGGACCGCGTCCGGCAGATTGAAATCAAGCCGTGCCTTGTGGGCTGCGATGTTGCCGCCAGTTACATCGCCCTCAATCACCGCGCACAGAAGATGCAGGCAGGTGTGAAAGCGCATCAGTTTGTGGCGATTGTCCCAGTCAAGTTCGGCTGTAACGCTGTCGCCAATGGTCGGAAGCGGATGGTCTTCGGCGATTATATGCAGGGTGCGGCCTGTTTCGCGGTCCTTCACAGTGGTGGCAACCGGAAGGGCAGTGCCATTGGCCATCGTCAATGTACCGATATCACCCGACTGGCCGCCTGCGGTTGGGTAAAACACTGTTTGATCCAGTTCTACACCGCGCTCGGAGATGGCTGTCACCGTTGCGCTGCAGGTTTTGGCGTATGCGTCTTCGCGAAACAAAAGGCGTGTCATCTTGTTGGTCCTTCCTGTTGGTGGCGTTCTTTTGGTTTGTCCTCTGTATTGCAAGCATTGGGGTGGCTTACGCCGGGCGGACAGTTTTCGACCGGGTGAGAGGCTTTTGTTTTTGGCATTATCGTGTGGCGGGATCATGCGTGTTGTCGAGGGCAAAATTTCAACGCATGAAATATATGGTTTGTATATTGGTGTACATAAATTGTAAAATAGTGTTGAAAAAAATACAAAATGTATGGTATTTGTGCTGCGTGATTCAGGGAAAAGCAACCGTGCCAGCCATAATCCATGTCAAACTGTCAGGCGAAGGGGACTTCGGTCCTGTCGATCTTGAATGTGCCATTCCGCCGGCACGTTTGCCTGTGGTCATGGCCGCCCTGTTTGGTCAGGTGCAACCGGTTCCGGGGATGACAGGGGTGGCGGGCGCAAAAGGTGTTGCCGCCGGGCAGCAAGCCGGTCGCAACCATATCGACCATGATCACCTTTGCAATCCTTCTGACGATCCTGCGGGCGGTGGTGCACCTGGTGGAGATGCAGTTGGTTCACCTTCTGTCGATCCGGGTATGTTCATCACAGCCTTTGTCGGCGATTTTGGGGATTTGGTCGGGCGTTTGCAGCCGCGCGGATTTGCCGAAATGATCCTGTTGGCAGCGGTTTGGTTGCAGTATCGCGATGCCAGAAGCTTTGTCACCCGTGATGATATTCGACGTCTTTTGCGTCGGCAGGATCATCTGCGCATGCCGCGTAATTTCAGCCGTGATTTCCATACAGCAGTTGAACGGGGCTATCTGGAGGCCGTGGAAGAGGACAGCGGATATGCGGTGTCTTCGCTTGGCTATCAGTGGCTCCAGATGGAATGTATAAAATAGTACAAAAAGTCAAAAAATTGATTGACGATATGTATGTATGATGTATCGTTCTTCAGTAGGGACAAACAACAAGCGGGTGGGGACAAATTCATGAAAGAATGGGAAGTCAGAACCAGTTGCCGTGTATGGCGTGGGCGTTATGTGATCCGGGGGGATGTGGATCGCATCGCCAATGATATTGTTGAACTTCAGCAAAACCGCTTCCCGGGGCTTGAGACAGACAAGGTTTCGCTTCGGGTTGTAACCATGGCTGTCATGTCCGTTCTGGCAGAGGAATGCTGCGAAGACGGCGTGACTGCGGCCGAGCTTTCCTTCCTTTTGACGACCTGCCTTGGTATGCCGATTTCACCAACCCGTATCGAAAAAGAAATGGACGGCCTTGGCGGTTTGGTTTGGACCGGGGAATGGGGCGGTGAAACCCTGTATGTGATGGAAAAACGCGGTCTGCGCTTCTTTGAAAACGCGCGTGTCACGGCGCTTTCGGAAAACGGTAATCTAAGCGTGAAAAACTGCGAAGGCCTTGCTGCCATTGAGCCCCTGGAGGGGGACGATGCCGTAATCGACCCGGCAATGATCACTGAGCCAGCCCCGCATGCACGCTATCGCGTGGTAAGCTAGATCCTTGCGCTGCTGCAAAGCTTGTTGCGTTAAAAATCAAAGGTATCCGTTGCGAATTGCATCGGGTGCCTTCTTGTGTTTGAGGGATCGTTTGTTCAGGATGTTTTCGGTTTTTGAAAAGATGGATGCGCAAAGAGGCTTGACGGATGTGAAAATTCGCCATATCCAAAAAGGCATGGAAAACATGATTGTACATTTCAACGCCTATTTTACGTCGTGCACATAGCGCGGCGCCTGTTGATGTGTTTATGATTTGAACCAAGACCGGCTGCCCCAGGGCGGCCTTTGTTTTTTCCATAAACCGGTTTGCCCGAGGTGGCCTCACCAACGAAGGAAACCGGAAATGACCCATATCTCCATTGCTGATCGTATGCCGACACTTGATTTCGCGCCCAATGCCCTAAAGGACGGGGTTGGGGTGGTGTCGCTTATTCTGATGGCGGGCTTTGCTGAAACCAGTGTTGCCGCCAGTGATCTTGTTCAAAGCGGTGCGGTTCGCATCGATGACAAACAGATCAACGATCCCGAACATCATATTCTAAGCTATGCATTCGATGATGGCGAAGTTCTGAGGTTGACTGTTGGTGGGCAAAGCACACTTTTGATCCGCCGTGCTGATTAGGCGGATAGAAGTGCGATTGGCGCTTTTAAGCAGTGTCAGGTCACGTCGGGCACTGCTAAAAAAGCGACATCTGCCCGTTCGCGCTGGGCCGTTTAAAGCCGCTACAATCCAGATCAAGCGAACGAGGGATCAGATTGTGCTTTTTGCGTGCTGCCTTGAACCGTGTTGCAATCAAATCGGCAATCGGGCCGGTGCCGCGCATGCGGGTGCCAAATTGTGACTGGTAAGTTGCACCGTCGCGCATTTGGCGGATCAGCGACATGATCTTGGCTTTGCGATTTGGGTAGTGCGCTTCAAGCCATTCTTCAAACAGATCAGCGATTTCAAGCGGCAGCCGAAGTACGATATGGCTGATTGATCTTGCACCGGCGTCTTTGCAGGCGGCGACGATCTTTTCTATTTCCATGTCATTGAGGCCCGGAATGATAGGCGCACACAATACAGTGACAGGAATGCCTGCATCAGAAAGTTTGCGAATAGCATCAAGGCGGCGGTGCGGGGCGGATGCACGTGGTTCGAGAAGGTTGGAAAGCCTGTGATCGAGACTTGTGACGGATACCGCAGCCGACGCCCGGTTTTGTGCCGCCATTGGTGCAATCAGGTCAATGTCGCGGGTTACAAGCGCGCTTTTGGTAATCAGCGAAAAGGGGTGCTGACAATCAGACAGGACCTTTATGATGGATCGGGTCAGTTGTTTGTCCCGATCCACGGACTGATACGGGTCGGTGCTGGTGCCGATCACAATCGGGGCAGGGGTGTATGATTTACTCGACAGTTGTTTGCGCAAAAGGCGTGCGGCATCGGGTTTCCAGAACAACCTTGTTTCAAAGTCAAGCCCCGGCGACAGACCAAGATAGGCATGTGTCGGGCGTGCGAAGCAATAGACACAGCCATGCTCGCAACCGCGATAGGGGTTGATTGATCGATCAAACGGGACGTCCGGGCTTTGATTGCGGGTGATGACACTGCGTGCACCATCAATGCCCAGTGTGGTTTTGACGCGTGGCGGTTCGTCGTCAAGGAGTTGATTGATCCATCCGTCATCAACAGCCTGATGGATATGGCGTTCAAACCGGCCATCAACATTTGATACGGCCCCGCGGCCCTTTTGTTTGCGTGCAGGCAGCAGGTCCGGATCAAAACCCGGGTTGGTCCGGCTTTCGCCAGTTAATGTATGCTCTGTTGGATCGAGTGATGGTTCGATGATGTTTTGCATATGTTCAAAGTATAGAACAAAAGAAGAACATTCAAGCGAAATACACTAAGGCCAGATTTAAGCTATTCCTATATCAAGGGCATGTGATGCCGTTTGTTGTGACCGATCCGGTAATCGGGCCGGCAGAGCCGTCATGGCATGATGTGTCATTGGATGTGTTTCCGGTGCCCGAAAAGTTGCTGACCTCGGCCCCGCCAGCAAACAAGAGATAGTAATTACTGGTGGCAGCAGTCATTGAAACTGTGTTGTCATCTATGGCGATATTGGCATTCGTACCCTGGAATGTTGCGAACTGACTGTTCGCGCCATTGGAAACGACGGTTATATTGTTGTTATCGATCTTTACATCGCTGCTGCCAGAAATCTGAATACCGGATGCGGTGGAGTTGGATGTTACCTTGAGGGGGCTGTCTTTGATGGTAACATTCTGTTTGCCGTCAATTTTGGCGATGGTGGCACTGAGTGTACTTGTGATGGAAGCCGTTACGCCAATCAGGCTACTGTTGTCAGCCATGTCAAAAAATCGACTGGAACCTCCGCCGCCGTTACTGCCTGACCCGGAAAGGGAGGCATTCGGGATGGCAACGGCGATAGAACGCCCGGATGGGGTTTTGATGTCCAGTGCGCCGCCACCAATGATCGTCTGTCCGTCCTGAACGGTCGCAACACTGTTGACGCCGGTATAGTCTCCATTCAGCACAATGGTGGAGTTGACCCCGGCATTGGCAATCGCGGTTGCCAAATTCGCACCGGTTGTTGTGTCGCTATTAAGCAGGGTGATGGTTTTACCATCGGCGGTTTCGGTGATTTCCTCGGCGGTGGTAAAAGTACCAGCCTGATTGACGATATCAATGTCGCGGATGATCGGGTCGGTCATACGCCGTTCCATCGCAGTCAGTTTGGGTTTTGGGGTGTCACCAAGCCCCTGTAACGGAATACGCAGGCGGAAACTGGCAAAACCCTGGCTGCCGCGTGGGTCGTCATGCTGGATTTCTGCGCCCAACGAAAAACGAGATCCTGCCCACAGGAAGGGGATTTCATCAAAGGTCAGGTCAATGCGCCCGCGCGGACCTTGCACAGTATCGGCGTTGCTGCCAGTGAAGCGATATCCACCGGCATAGGCACGTAGCTGTTGTCCGGCATCGGTATCAAACAGCGGAACACGCCAGCCAATTTCACCATCAAAACCGCGAAGTGCGCGTTCCTCGCCTTGGGAGTACATGATCGACGTGCCCGAGAAATCAACGCTACTAAGGTTGTCTTCCACATAGTTGGTGGTGCCAATTGGAACATTGCCATTGGCACGCAGGTCCCAATTCATAGACAGGGCCTCGACCCCGACGGTGATCTGATTGAATTTATTGCCATAAGGACTGTGGCGACGGTCAAAATATCCATAGCCACCAATGTTCCACCCATTGTCAAGCATCTGGCGGATGCCAAGGCCAAAATTGCCTTCGTGACTGTTATTGTCATCCATTCGCGCACGCAGGCTGGTAAAGGTCAGCGTGTCGTCATCCTGCCAAAGGGGGATGAACAAATCCGTCTCGCCAAGGTTTCTGTCCGTTCCGGCCTTGCCTTCAAGGTCGATATGACCGGTCCATTTTTCAGGCTGTGACGACGCTTCAGCGCGCGCATGGTTTGACGTGCAAAGAAGCGCGCCAACGGAAACGATGACCTGAACAAGTCGGCTGGTTTGGGTGATGGGCATAATAAATCCGGTCAGCAGTGTTGGTCGCCCAACAACGGATTGCCGAGGTGTTGGACATGGATTCTGGTTTTGTTTGCGCGTGGGGGATTTGTGCCCCGGTACTGAGTGACTTTTCCGTCACTTCAGTGTGTTATTTGCCAAAATCGTAATGCCGCCGGGTGCTTGCAGCTACTTCTATTCCTTATCATTTTGGCGGAAGTTATCATTTTCCGCGCACGCGGAAAGGCGTGCGATGTGGTTCCGGACATGCAAGTGTATCGGTACAATTGTTTTCTTGCCGAAAAGCCCGGGCAACCTATAGTTCAGATGATATGAGCGGTGCAAAAGCCAGAAAGGGCAGCCGATGGACTGGACACAGGTTTTGAGTTTTGCGCTGGTAGCGTCGCTGCTGGTGATGTCGCCGGGACCAAATGGTATCCTGATTGCCAAGACTGTGCCGACATCTGGTCGCGCGGCCGGAATTGCCAATGTCGCTGGTTTTATCACGGCGTTTTACCTGCACGGTGCGCTTTCGGTTCTTGGCATTTCCGTAATCCTTGTGCAGTCCGCGCAGGCTTTTACGGTCGTGAAGTTTCTGGGGGCGGCATATCTGTGCTGGATTGGCTTCAAGGCATTGCGTGATGCCTGGCGCGGGGTGAAAACCGTTACGGAAGTCAACCCGGCAAAGCGCAAGCGCACATTGCTTGTTGCCTATGGCGAGGGGCTTTTAACCAATGCTCTTAACCCGAAAGTTTCGCTTTTTTATCTGGCAGCATTCCCGCAATTCATCCCCGTGGGTGAGGGGGCGGTAACATCTGCCTTTATGCTGATCTGTCTGCACGCCCTGATCAACGCGCTTTGGTTTGCCGCGATGATCATGTTGTTGGCGCGTTTGACGCGATTTGCCGGAAGCGGGCGTTTCCAGCGTGTGCTTAAGGCAACGACGGGGGCCGTCTTTATTGCCTTTGGTATCAAACTGGCAGCACTCCGCCCATAAGGGGTGGTTTCCGCAAGGTTTGAAAATGCCGTGCGATTGTCGCACGGCGTTTGGTTATTTGCGCACAACAATCAGCACCATTGTAGCGCAAAACAGGGCAAACAGAATGTCGCTTATTGCGATGTTGCCTGTGACAAATGCCTCGAACGCGGCAATTGGCAGGATGATCGATGCCAGAACCAGAAACACCGGATTAAACAGTTTCTGTTTCATCTTACGCGCTTCCGTTAATGGTCATGATCAGCAATATGCCCAGTGCCATAAGGCCACAAAGTGCCGTCAGGATTACACCGGTTTTCAGAACAACGGACAAAACTGGGCCTTCCTTGCCCGACAGGCCAACGGTCGAACAGCCCACCAGAATTTTTGACGGGGCCAGCATGCTGCCAAGGGATGCACCCGTGGCCTGTGCGGCAAGAATAAGCGCGGTCGAAAGACCGGAAAGCTCCGCTGTGTGACGCTGGAACATGCCAAACACAACGTTGGAATTATTTGTACTGCCGGTCATAAAGGCCCCCAGTGCGCCAATTGCTGGTGAAATCACCGGATAGGCAACGGCAAAGGCACCGGAAAAGACAGCAGCCCCCCCTTCGGCAAGGGCATAGGTCATGCCGGCATGATCCATGATGATGGCAAGGCCAATCACGGGCACCATACCAATACTGGTCGGAAGGCCGCTTTTAAGCGTGCGTTGCCAGATACGTTTGCCAATCCCGTCATCATAGTGACCACGCAGTTTGAAGAAGGCAAAACTGATGGCAGACGTATAAAGTAACAATGCCCCCGGATGACCAAAGATGGCGATGGCTTTCGCGTTTTCAGCTTCGATCACCCAGCCGGTTGCGGTTGCCGTTTCCGGGAAATCAAGCGTGAAGCGGACCTTGTTCAACAGCATCTCGATTGCGGGAACAAAGGTCGCCAATGTCACCAGAACAATGAACACCAAATAGGGCGTCAGCGCTTCAAGGAGCGGCATGTGGGGATGGTCTTCAGTTTCCTGTGGGGCAACGTCATCGGGGTGGGGTTGCCAGAACCGGGTGACGATGATGGATGTCGCCAATCCGGCAATCCCTGCAGTCAGACCGCCCAGGGTCCAGACGCCGTAATTTGCCATGCAGTATTGAGTAACACCCATTACGCCCGAAATCAGAACCAGTGGTACAATGCGGCGGCGAATGGTGCGAAGCCCGCCATCAAGCCAAAGGACTGCAGCCCCGCACATAAAGCCGGACAGCCCCAAAAGGATCGCGGAATAGTGGGTCAGTTCAGTGCCGGGAATGCCGGTCACACCGATCAGGGCTTCAAACGAGGTCGCCATATTGCCAAACAGAACTGACCAGCTATGCCCGATCATCGGGGCTGCAACCGCCAGAACCGGCGAGAACCCCATGCCAAGCAAGATCGGCGCGACCACGGCAATCGGGACGCCGAAACCGGCCACACCCTGAAGGAAGCTGGCAAAGACGTAACCAAGAATAAGAAGCTGCAGCGGGCGGTCATCGGTCAGCGAACGAATGGCACGCCCGATGGTTTTGATCGCGCCGGCTTCTTCGGCAGCGAAATACAGGATCAAGGCGGCCCAGACGATATACAGAATATAAAGGGCCAGCATCACGCCCTTGGCCTGGGCGATGATCAGCATGTCGGTCGGTGCGCCAAAGAAAAATACCGCGATGATAACGGTGACGAACCATGCGGCGGCACCGGCACGCGCAGCGCCCCAATTGGCTTTGATCATCAAAAACAGAATGGTTGCGATTGGCACTGCTGCCAGCAGGAAGTCGGTCATGAAGGTGGCACCATAACCTTTTGAAACGTGGGGCTAATGTTGAAGAATTCAACGCAGGGCGAATATTGTCCGACCGAAGATACAAGCGCAAGTGGTGTGTTTTGGTATTTCGTATGATGAAATGCAAATGCCGGGTTCACGAAGAACCCGGCATTTGTGAAAAACGTGTTGTTTGCCAAGGGTCAGAACCGATTAATTAGGCTAGGCCCGTAGCTTATGCGCAGTCTTTGTCAGCAGACTTTTCGTTCATTTCGGCAAACAGCTCGGCGGCAATTTTAAAGGATTTCAGGCGCGCATCCTGATCATAGATATTGGCCGTTATCATGATTTCGTCTGCCTTGGTCATATAGGCAAATTCACGCAGCTTTTTACGAACAGTGTCACGGCCGCCAACGGCGGCATAGCGCATGGCGTGATCGACCCCGGCCTTTTCGACCCGGTTCCAGATCGTGTCCATATCCTTGACCGGTTTGGGCAGTTGTCCCGGCGTCCCGCGCCGCAGATTAAGAAACTGCTGCTGCATCGAGGTTGCCAGATATTCACCTTCTTCGTCGGTGTCGGCGGCAAAGAAGCCCATCGCGGCAATCGCATAGGGTTTATCCAGTTGTTCGCTTGGTTCAAACCGGCTGCGATAAAGCGAAAGCGCATCCATCAGCATGTCCGGGGCGAAATGGGAAGCAAAGGCAAAGGGCAGGCCCAGTCTTGCGGCAAGGTCGGCTGAAAACAGGCTGCTGCCCAAAAGCCACATCGGCACCTGTGCCCCATAGCCCGGAACGGCACGGATCGGCGGGTTTCCCTCAAGCGGGGCAAGGAAGGCCTGAACCTGCAGCACATCCTGGATAAAGCGTTCTTCGGAGCCATGCATGTCACGGCGGAGCGCAGCGGCGGTGCGTTGGTCTGTTCCCGGCGCGCGACCGATCCCAAGATCAATGCGACCGGGATGAAGGGCTTCAAGTGTGCCGAACTGTTCGGCAATCACAAGCGGGGCGTGGTTGGGCAGCATGACGCCCCCGGACCCAACCCGAATGGTCTTTGTTCCGGCCGCCACATGGGCCATGACAACGGACGTTGCCGCACTGGCAATACCGGGCATGTTGTGGTGTTCGGCAAGCCAGTAGCGATGAAAACCGAGTTTTTCGGCATGCTGGGCAAGATTAAGTGTGTTGCGCAACGCATCAGATGGATGTTCGCCCGCATTTACCGGGCAAAGATCAAGAAGAGAGTATCGGGACATAGCCAGACTTTCGGATTGGCGCGCACATCGCGTCGTTCAGAGATTGACGGGGCGCTGGATTTCACAGTTGAGATCAATTTAGCCTGAAATCAGAACCATGCCAGTCCCGACTGTGATCCGTTTGGCATTTCAGAGCGTTTGGCTGGGGGTAACGTCAAGCACATAAAGCAAAACCCCCGCCAGAATCTGACAGGGGTTTTGGGGATTGAGTGATCTGTTTGGTTTAGAGCCAATCTGGCGTCGGAAGACCTTTTTCTTTCAGGAATTCCGGGTTCCAGAGCTTGCTCTGATAACGGGTGCCAAGGTCACAGAGGATGGTGACGATGGTTTTGCCCGGTCCCAGTTCGCGCGCAAGGCGAACGGCACCGGCAATGTTAATCCCGGTTGAGCCGCCCATGCACAGGCCCTCTTCCTTAAGCAGGTCAAAGACGATCGGCAGCATTTCTTCGTCCGAAATCTGGAACGGATGGTCGATTTCCACACCTTCGAGATTGGCCGTGATGCGGCCCTGGCCAATGCCTTCGGAGATCGAGCTGCCTTCGGATTTCAGTTCGCCGAATTTATAGTGGCTGTAAAGGGCAGCCCCCATCGGATCGGCAAGACCAATCTGGATGTCTTTATTGCGTTCCTTAAGGGCGAGGGACACACCGGCAAGCGTGCCGCCAGTGCCAACAGCACAGATAAAGCCGTCAACCTTGCCGTCGGTCTGTTCCCAGATTTCCGGGGCGGTGGTGTCAATGTGGCCCTGACGGTTGGCAACATTGTCAAACTGATTGGCCCAAATGGCACCATTCGGTTCGCTTTGTGCCAGTTCTTCGGCCAGACGGCGTGAAACGTGCACATAGTTGTTTTCATTGCGATAGGGCACAGCCGGCACTTCACGCAAATCAGCCCCGAGAAGACGCAGAAGGTCTTTCTTTTCCTGACTTTGAGTTTCCGGAATGACAATTACGGTACGGTAGCCAAGCGCGTTGCCGACAGTGGCAAGACCAATGCCGGTGTTGCCTGCGGTCCCTTCGACAATCACGCCGCCGGGTTTAAGAAGGCCGCGTGCCTCGGCGTCACGAATGATGGCAAGCGCAGCACGGTCCTTGACCGACCCGCCCGGGTTTGCGTATTCCGCCTTGCCAAGAATGGTGCAGCCCGTCAGTTCGGAAACCTTTTTAAGCTTCACAAGCGGGGTGCGGCCAATGGCTTCGATCGTGCCATTGCGAATGTCCATGACAGACTCCAAACATGGTGAATTTAAAATTTGATTGGTTGTTGATTGATCGGTTTGCACACAAAAGTCAAGGCAGTTTAAAATATATCACGTAAAGTTTGTGTGATTATCGGTTCTCGGCACTTCAACATGAAGTGGGCTAAGAGCCTGAATTCCGCCGAATTCGATCGCGATTAAGCATCAAGCCTCATGCGGCACGTTTGGTGATTGCATTGCAGACTTGTCTTTTTTGCAACATGGCAAAGCAACTCTGCACTGGCAGCAAAAGGATGCGAATATTTTCACCTTTCTCTGTAAGACGGTGTGTGTCGTGTCATCCGCATTTGTCGCATCCACGTTACCTAGACCGATGTGTTCGGACTTCGGCCTTTTACCGATATGGTCATGGGACGAAATTATGCAATTAGGACAGATTCATCGCAAATTGGTTCATCGGGCAGAACAGCGAAAAGGTGACCAGGCTCAGGAATTTCGCGTTCTAGAATGGCATTTGGGTTTCTGTTGTGTTGGGTGCTTGTTAATCAGAATATCTTATAATACTTATGTAAGATCGTTCAAATCTTTCGGTCGATAAAAGTCGTTTGGCGTTGCTGCGTGGGTTCTCTGGCATCGGTGGATTTATGATCGTTAGGTTTCAATCGTAACGAAACTGTTGTAAACTTTTGGACATGAAAACGCTTACAAAAGTAGCCTACAGTTAAGCGTTGTTCATGGAGCTGGTGTCTTGGGGGATGCGGGACGTTGATGCGGTTTGAGCCAACGGAAATCGCACGTCTGTATGGGCGGTCACGCGTAGGAGTTGTCGTACACAAGGATTTGGAAGCCGTGTATGTCAATGATGCCTATGCGAAGATGGTTGGACGTCGTGATGTGAAGGATTTCATGAGTTATCCTGACATGCATCAATACATTCCGCCAAGCTTTCACCACGAGGCAGCCAAGCTTTCCCAAAACTATCAGAAATCCAGCGGTTTTCATGGCTGGAAGAAGGTTTATAACATCCGAACAGACGGTACTCCTGTCTGGATGGAAATCAGCGATGAAACAGTTGAATGGCAAGATGGCAATGCTGTTCTGACTACGGCCCAGGTGATCGATAACGGTACAACGGCGATGCAGGTCGACCATATGCTTGGCCGGTCATTCATCGGCGTGATGGTTCATCGCAATATGTCTGCCCTTTATGTCAATGAAAGTTTCGCAAGGCTGATGGGGGCGGAAGGTGCCAGCGCGTTCATGGAAAACCCCAATATTTTGCGCTTTATCCCCGAGGAGAGCCGTCCTAGGGCGATCAGGCATGTCGCAGCGATCCTGAGTGGGGAGCGCCGGGGAGACCGCCATCGGGTACGCGATATTTTAGATGATGGAAGCTCAGTCTGGCGCGACCTGACCGACGAGCGCATTCTTTGGCATGATGGCAAACCAGCAATTTTGACAACGGCACATGACGTGCGTGATGAAGTCGAAATGAACCAGCAACTGGTCAGTGCGAAAGCCAGTCTTGAGCAGGCTGTAACTGAAGTGATCAGGATGGTGCCCTCTGCGGTTGCGATGCTTGATGGCGATCTTGACGTTATTCATTACAATCATGAGTTTGCGCGCCTTTTCGGGGATGGAAAATCCGATGATGGAGAGCAGACATTTGATATCTCGGCACTTCAAGAGTGCTGTGAGACAATGAAAATGAATGGTCACGGCCATGCCACGCTTGATGAAATGAAAACACCTTCGGGCCGGATGGCTGATATTCGCATGAATATGATGGAAGGTGGTGGTGTCATGGTGTCAGCAAGTGACATTACCGACCACAAAAACAAGGAACAACTGCTTGATACCCTTGCATCTACGGATGCACTAACCCGTGCCTTAAATCGGCGCGGCTTTGAAAGTGCGGTTAGCAGGCTTCGCGAAATTCGCCATCTTAAGGATAAAAGCTGGATCTTTGGTCTGATTGTTCTTGATCTTGATCATTTCAAGACGGTCAATGACACCTATGGTCATGCGATCGGGGACAGGGTTCTTGAAAAGGTTGCCGATACATTGCGTCAGGCATTGCGTGACGATGATCTTGTGGTGCGTCTTGGCGGCGAGGAATTTGCTGTTTTACTGCCCTCGGCAACGGCGTCTGTGACCAAACGCATTGGTGAACGGTTGGCCAATATGATCCGCGATATCGAAGTGCCGACAGACAAGTCAGGCAAGGAAAACGTCAAGATTACTGCAAGCTTCGGTGCGACGGTCGGGGGTGAAGGACGCCAAAAGTTCATCGAACTTTCAGAAGCGATGAAAATTGCCGACGCGGCAATGTATGCCGCAAAAGAGGCCGGACGTGATCAGATGATTTTCATGGTTGGCGATCCCGAAGCCAATAGCTGATTGGCAGCTTTTCCATTATTCTACCTGACATATTTCCGATTTCCTGACAGCATTGGCTGCTGGAGATACCCGTTTTATGGTGAGGCATTCAAATGATCATCCGCCCCATGACTGTGGACGACGCCGCGCGTGTTATTGATATTTATGGACGTGCCATGACCTCCGGCCATGCGACATTCCAAAGCGAACCGGGAACATGGGAAAGCTGGGATGCAGGGCATCTGGCGGAGTGTCGCTTGGTTGCGTGTGACGGGGATGGTCGGGTTGTCGGTTGGGCCGGATTATCCGGTGTCTCCAACCGTTGCGTCTATAGTGGAATTGCTGAAATATCGGTTTATGTCGACCCCGACTGTCAAGGTCAGGGGATTGGCAAAATGCTGCTTGCCGAATTGATCAAGACGAGTGAGGAAAGCGGCATCTGGTCGTTGGAAGCCGGTATCTTCCCCGAAAACGAGGCCAGTATTGCCCTGCATCATAGTCTTGGCTTTGAAACTGTTGGGCGAAAGCGCGGGCTTGGCCGCATGACATATGGGCCCTTGGCAGGACAATGGCGTGATGTGATGCTTTTACAGCGCCGTAGCACTGTTGTTGGTGTTGAGTAGCGTGGCAGATTCTTGCGTATTCGTTCCCATTTGAGCGGGTGGGTGCAAGGATTGCGCAGCAAATTCGTATTTATCCGTGCTTTACGTAAAAACACTTAGATGCGCTTTAAATTCGTCCTGCAATAAGGTAATTAACAGGTCCTGAGCACAGACAAGCCGCAGATAAAAATCATCAGCAGGAGAGCCCCACCGTGAACGAAATTAGCAAAATCGCCCCCGTCGCCATTTGGGAAAATTTCCAGAAACTTTGCGATACCCCACGTCCGTCGAACAAGGAGGAAGCTGTTCTTAAGCTTCTGGAGGAAATGGCGGATGACAAGGGCTTTGCGCATTTCCGCGATAGCGGCGAAAACCTTGTGATTACCGTTCCGGCAACGCCTGGTTTTGAGGATCGTAAAATGACGATCCTGCAGGCGCATGTCGATATGGTGACGCAGGCCAATTCCGGTTCGACCCACAATTTTGACACCGACCCCATCCGCATGGTTATGGACGGTGAATGGATCACGGCTGATAACACCACCCTTGGCGCCGATAACGGCATTGGCGCTGCTGCCATGATGGGTTTCATGACCGAAGAGGGGCTTGAGCATGGGCCGCTGGAGCTTCTGTTTACGGTTGATGAAGAACGCGGCCTGACGGGAGCAATGAACCTTGAGCCGGGACGCCTGCAGGGTGAAATCCTGCTGAACCTTGATACCGAAGATGAATACGAACTGTGCGTCGGGTGTGCAGGTGGTGGTGATCTTGTTGCGACCTTTAACTACAATCCGGAGGATGTCGGTGCCGGGCAGACTGCCCGCGAAATTGCACTGACCGGCCTTAAGGGTGGTCATTCGGGCATCGACATCATCCTTGGTCTTGGTAATGCCAACAAACTGATGGCACGCTTCCTGCGCACGGCCGTGCGCGATTTTGATGCGCGTATTGTCACGATCAATGCAGGTACGGCACGTAATGCCATTCCGCGAGAATCCTTTGCCACTGTGGTTCTGCCGGAAGGAAAGGTCGCAGGATTTGATGAGGCACTTGCAGCGTTTTCCAAAGACGTCAAAGGCGAAATCGGTGCGATTGAACCGAACTTTGCGATCAGCGCCAAAGCCATTGATGTTCCGGCAACAGCTATGAGCAGTAAGGATTCCAGGGATTTCAACAATGCATGTGTTGGTGCGCCAAACGGTGTCCAGGCCATGAGCACCTCGGTCGAAGGTGTTGTCGAAACATCCATCAACCTTGCAATTATCAAACTTGCTAACGGCAAGGCGGACGTTACGCTGTCGGCACGCAGTTCGATCAATTCTGCGCGAGATACCATCCGAGAAGCAGCAACCGCCGTGTTTGAAAATATCGGTGCATCGGTCGCGTGGGGGGATGCCTATCCTGGGTGGAAACCCGATGCCAACAGCGAAGTGGTTGAACTGATGAAGTCCGTTCACCGCGAGATATTTGGCAAGGAGCCGGAAATTCGCGTGATTCACGCCGGTCTTGAATGCGGCGTTCTGGGATCAAAATATCCGCATTGGGATATGGTGTCATTTGGCCCGACCATCAAACGTGCACATAGCCCGGATGAATGTGTTCATGTGCCAAGTGTTGCGCGTTTCTGGGATTATCTTCTGGCGGCGCTTAAGGCGATTCCGACCAAGGGTTAAATCCGGAAAGTTCAATCGTAAGACGTGATATGTGCGACTGACCGATTATTTTGGTCAGTCGCATTTGTTTTGGGCGCACCAGGCATCGCGGGCTTCTGCACCATTGCCGGGAACAAGTGCATCAAGGTTCACAAACCCGTTTTCACCTATGCTGGTTTCTATCTCGATCCAGAAGCCCTGACTGTCACCGGCGACATATACGGTTTCAAACCGTGTCAGGCGGCGAATGATGGTGTCATTGACACTCGGGCCGTCGCGCAGGTTCAAAAGTTCCCGGTCCACATAATAGGGATCGCGTTCCTCGCCGATCAAATCCTTGACCTGACGGGTGATTTCACTGCCCTGACGGGCAACAATATCGGGGATGTCGCGGGTGACAAAGCCCTGTCCGGGACCAAAGGCAACAAGGGCAGCAAAAATCAGGACGAAAAGCGGGCTTAGATGCATCAATGCATCCAGCATTCCCGCACGTTTCCATTCGTCGCGAACGCGCCGTGGTTGGGTGCCGTCGTCCAGTCGGCGCAGGTTCGCACGAATTTGTTCGGCAAGAGCGGATCGATTGGCGCCAACAAAATCAAGGGCCTGCATCAAGACCGCACGTGCGAGTGGTTTGTTGCCGGAGCGCTCAAAAGCATTCGCCTGATGAAACAGCATCCTTGAGTTGCCTTCAGGCGGGAAGGTGCCGCCGCGCATATTGCCAAGAATGGCTTTCCAGGCCGGAATGAAACTTTTCCAGCCCCAAAATCCCCGAAGCCAGGTTTTGAAACTGGCCCGAAGTGCCATCCTTTTGGCCCCTTTGGGCGCAAGATTGGCCGTGACGGTTTCAGTGCGGCATTTGTTCAAAAAGCCACGGACTATTTTGAATTCAACTTGTCGGGGTTGGGCGGAAACAACGCCGGTGACGGCGCATTGTATGAATCCTTGGGCATTGGGTTCGGTTTTTTTGTGATGATGACGGCGTGCACCCGGGGGGATGTTGCTTTTGCGCGCGTTGTTTTTTGCCTGTTGCTCGCGATAGGCCTGATTGGCGCGGGCAACTTTTTCCTCGGGGCTTTCCTTTGCCTTTTCCTGTTTGCGTCCAGATCCTGCGAAGCCCTGTTTGGTGCGGTTGGCATTTTGGGCCCCCGCCGCATTGTGGCCATAGCCCTTGGCGGTTGACCGGGCTGTGCCATCATTGTTGCGTGCTTTGTTGTTGGTCGCACCGCCACCAGCCTGTGGAGGTGGTTTGCGTTCACCGATCAGGATTTCATAGGCCTCGGTAATGTCCTTGAATTTGTCTTCCGAGTCCGGGTCCGTATTGCGATCAGGATGATGTTCAAATGCCAGTTTGCGGTAGGCGAGTTTGATCTCCTTTGCGCTTGCACCCGGCGCAATGTTCAGCATGCGATAATAAACGCCGAGGCGGTCGGTACTCATGAGTAAAGAAAATTCCTGTCAAGACATGCTTCCCGGCGCGGGAAACAGGCATATATCGGTTTTATCACTGGCAATTAACAAGGCAATCATATGATTGAAATCTTAACACGTTGTCACTTTTGACTAATTGCCATATTTTGCAAGGATCACTTGGCGCGAATTGCGAACAGACGGGTAGACGGATTGAAACTCAAATTTTGGCAACGTAAGTCCGATGCGGTCGATGAAATGTCCGAAGAGGACGACATGTCCGCTGGCGTGTCCGAAGAAGAGGCCCCGGAATTCCAAATGCCGCCCGGCCATCATCTGAGCCTGGGGACACGGTTGCGTGCCAAGTGGGAAGGGTATGACGACCCCGTCGAGTATTATCTGCTTCAGCTTGAAATCGATGCCTATGCCGATTGGCTGCGCAAAATGCGTCTTTGGTTGGCCCGTCCGGTGGAACCGGAACTTGGCGAACTTGATCTTGATGATGAGATCGGGCGATGGCCGCCCGAACGTATTCGCCTTTACGACAAGCTGTTTGATCACGGCATCATGATCCCGGGCGGACATGAGTATGCGCTTGAACTGGCCAAGCCGCTTGCGCTGGACGAAACGCTCAGTTGTCTTGAAATCGGTGCACGACTAGGGGGGGTAGCACGCGTTTTGGCTGACCGGCTGGGCGTTTGGGTTACGGCCTATGAAGCTGATGGGGAATTGGCACTTCTGGGGATGGAGCGGTCGGTACAGGCAGGTGCTCAAAAGAAAGTCCCTGTACAGACATTTGATCCCGCGCAGCCAGACCTTCGCAAGGGATATTTCAATGTCGTCTATTCGTTCGGGGAGCTGTTCAAAGTCCCTGGCAAAGAAGCCTTTCTTGAGGCGTTGGCAGGTACCTTGCGAGAACATGGGCAGATTTTGCTAACCGATTATGTTCTGACGCGCGATCTTGATGAAAATGAAATAGCGGCATGGTCCAAACTTGAAGACGAGGATCTTCATCCTTGGACGGCACAGGAATACAAAACGCATCTGGGGCAGCTTAAATTTGATATCCGCATTGCCAAAGATGAGTCGGAAACGCATCTGAAACATATCAAATTGTCTTGGATGACTCTGCTTTCGGACATTCAGAAGTCCGGTTTGGACCCCGATATCATGGATTATCTGGTTCCAGAGATGGAAATGTGGATGAATCGTGTGAAAATGCTTGAAAATGGATCGCTAGCCTTTTATCGGTTCTACGCAACAATCAACTGATTGCTCAAGTTTCAGACTGCTGCGGGCGAGGTGGAAGAGGTTTGTTCCAATTTCTGTCGCCGCAACCTGTTTTAGGTGTTGACAGGGGCATGTCGTACTTCTATTTTCCGGCTTCCTCGAAGGGGCCAAGTTTCTAAGGTTTAAGATTATGAAGATCCGGAACTCATTGAAATCCGCGAAGCTGCGGGAAAAAGGCTGCCGTATCGTGCGCCGCCGTGGCCGCGTATACGTGATCAATAAAAAGAACCCGCGTTTCAAGGCGCGCCAGGGTTAATTCCCGGTACCTTGTTCTCAAAGGTTTACAAAACGCCGCATTGGTTCACCCAATGCGGCGTTTTGCTTTAGAGCGCGACGCGCTCTATTAGGCCTGGTCTGCGGGTTTTGGCAGGTTAAGCTCCACGCCATCAATGGGAACGGTGTAAACCGATGACGGCGTGCTGCGGCCACGCAGCATGACTTCCTTGACCAGAATGGTTTCCTCGGGATTTGACATCTGTTCGCGGGTGGTTTCCCCGATGAGGATTTTGGTACCCAGTTCCTTGTTCATCGCCTCAAGGCGGGCGGCACTGTTAACAGCGTCACCATTCACCGTGAATGTGAGGCGATCTGGTGCGCCAACATTGCCAGCAACCAATTCGCCCGTGTTCACACCACAGCGGCACGTCAGAGACTGGCCAAGAAACGTCTGGCTATGTGCAAGTTGCTGAATCTCTATGGCGGACTTTACGGCAAGGTCCGCGTGGTTCGGCTGATCATCGACGGCGTTAAAGACAGCAAGAACAGCATCACCCTGAAATTGGGTGATGATGCCTTTGTTCGTTTCGATGATCGCGGTTGTCTTGGCGAAATAGGCATTCAAAACATCCACGACGTTTTGCGGGTCGGCGTTCTCGCACATGCTGGTGAAGCCCTGCAAATCAACAAACAGAATGCTGGCGATGCATTTGCGCGATGGAATGGCGCCTGTGTCATCAGTTGATTGCAAAAGTGTCTGGGCGATGGGCGTTGGCAGAAACTTGCCAAATAGACGCCCGATACGTTCGCGGTCCTTTATGGTTGCAACCATTTGATTGAACGAGTTTGATGCGTCATCGAATTCGCGGATCAGGTTGCCGGGAAGAGACGGCAGGTCATTGATGTCTTCGGTTCCGAGTTGGCGGTTGGCTCGCGATATTCGTTTTAGTGGCCGGGAGAAGAGAAGGGCAATGACAGCCGCTGCGATGATCGCGCTGATCAGAACAACTATTCCAATGACCCCAAGCTGATCCAATCGTTGAATTCCGTCGGCAAAGATCGACGGCGAAAAATGCATGCCCATGGTGATGGGGGTGCTTGCAAACTTGTCTGCTGGCTGCGTAATGATGAAATGATCCCGGTCGTCGACTTTAACGTGATGAATGACAATCGGCCGGTCGTCCGGGCTTTGCATTTCCCGGCCAAAATCAATTTCATTCCATAGGTCTAACTTGGCAAGAACAGGATCATTTATGTCGCTTGCGCTTGGCAGGGCGCTGAGTGCCTCTTCAAGGGTTTTGGCGACAAACGGGGGGCTGTCGTTACCTGTCCGGGTGTTTTGCCAGGCAATCAGCCCCGGGTGGGCGATAAGCCGGTCACCAATCATGATGAATCCTGTGCGGCCGTCGCCGGTATTGCGGGTGTCGAGTTCGTGCGAAAGTCCGGGCAAAGTCAGGTACTGCATCAGTAAGCCAAGATACTGGCCATTTTGATAAACCGGGGATGCTTCGCCGATCACAACCTGTTTGAGCTGATTATGCCAGAAGGGGAAAATGGCCTGACTAGTTGCGGGCCCTGCGAGCGGTAGCTGTTCCACCAGACGTGTTTCTATAAGGTCCGCAGGGCCTTTTATCAGCTTTTTTGTTTGTGGATTGTACCCCAAAAAGGTGCCTTCGGGCGATGCAAACCCAATTGCTGCGATATCACTTTCACCGGCGATATATGCTGTTGCATCGTTTTGCCAAAACCGTGCATCACGAAGATCAAGCTGGTTCTTTGCGACTTTCTCGATAATGTGGTTGTTGCGCTGTGCCAGTCTGTTCATGCGCGTGTCAACCGCGCGCTGGGCATCGGCAAGGTCGTCGCGGCTCATCGATATCCAAAGGTCGAGTGTGTTATCCTGGGCTGTTTTCAGGCCAAAATAAACAGCCACCCCAACACCCGACACGCTGGTTATGATCAAACCGGCGAGCAAAACGACAAAAATGGAAAAGCGCTGACTGCTTCTTTGCATCTAATGTCTTTCTAAAATCCAAGTATGCGTCAATTTGGCAGTGCATATCGAAACACCACCGTGTTGCAGCCTATTGGATGAAACTGTTCGTTGAAAGAATTTCGGTGTTTCTGTCTGTTTTGACTTTAGGTCCTGCCCCTAAGTTCTGGTGGAACCGTATAAAGTGCGGTCGATACGTGACGACCGCGCAAGAGTACTTCGCCTGCTTTCGTCGCTCTATCCGGGGTTGTCAACAGGTTACGTGTGCTTTCAGAAATCAGGATGTCGGTGCCAAGGACCTTGTTTTCCTGTTCCAGACGCGACGCCGTATTGACGGCATCCCCATGGACAGTAAAGGACAGGCGTGCCTTTGCCCCGACGTTCCCGGCAACCATTGAACCGGTGTTGACCCCGCAGCGAACTTTCAGGTCAAGTCCCTGGAATGTTCTGTTTTTGACTTGTTGTTGCAAGGCAATGGCACTGTCAAGTGCCGCGTCGGCATGATTGTCCAGGTCGTTGAACACGTTATAAACCGCAAGGATTGCGTCGCCCTGGAATTGTGTGATGATTCCGCCGCTGCTTTCAATAATGTGGGTTGCACAATCGAAATAGTCATTGAGCATTGCGATGATCTGTTCCGGATCAAGGGCCTCGCACATGGATGTGAAGCCGGCGATATCGACAAACAGTACCGTGGCCTCGGACTGTTGTGGTGGAAGGACTCCGGAATCATTTCCTGATGCCAGAAGCTTCTTGGCGATGGATTGCGGAACGAATTTACCAAACAGACTGGTGATACGTTCGCGGTCGTGAACCGCCATCATCATGTGATTAAATGACCGCGCAGCATCGTCATATTCCCTAATCAGGCTGCCTTCGAGCTGCGGGACATCAATCGATGCGATGTCTTCGTCCTCAAAGGCGCGTGCTGCGCTGGCAAACCGACGAATGGGTTTGGTGAACTGTCGGGACAGAATAACTGCAACGATGACCGACAGAACGAAAACCCCGCCACCCAGAATGGATGCCAGAACAAGTCGGTTCCATTCATCGTCAAAAAGCTCTTCGTCGAAATGCATGCCAATGATGACCGGCGAAATCGCGGCGTCCAGAACCTGACGTGTGACAATCAGGTGATATTGGTCGTCAAGGTCAAGGCCTGCCAGTTTGATGCCGCTGCTTTGGCGCTCGTCATTCGGATCAAGCTGTATGTTTTCGGATTTGCCAAGGTTGGCCAGTATGGGGTCGCCAATATCATGAATGGTCGGAAGTGGTATGGGGCTGCGCGCGATGTTTGCGCCGTTTACAAGCGCATTTGCCTTTGTTTCCCCCCAGTCACGTAAACGTGGATGGGCCATAACACGATTGCCACCGATCAGAATGAAGGGCGTGCCCGGAAGATCTTCGCGTCCGCGTATCAGGCTTTCCGACAGGCTGGAAAGCGACAGGTACTGGACAAAGGTTCCCAGATAGCGACCCTCATAAAACAGTGGCACCCAATTCGTCAGAACTGTGCGGTTAAAATGTGGGTCCCAACGCGGATAGGTGGTGTCATTTTTGATCGGCCCCCTAATATGGGCCAGTTCGGAAAACAGGATGTCATCAATGGGAAGGGTTCGGCGGATCGAGCTCATATCTTCCGGGTTGAAGCCAATAAACTGGCGTTCGTCAGTGACAAGGCCATAAGCCATGACATCCATATCTGCTGCTGCAAGAGCGCGCATTGCGTTCGTCCAGCCGTACTGAAAGCTAGGGTCCAGCGCGCCACTGGACACCTGCTCAGACACCCAGTCTGAACGCTGTTCGACCTCAAGCATGCGCTCGCTCATGGTGCGTTGCACCGATGTCAGGTCGATATCGGCCAGCATGACCCAAAGATTGCGGGTGTTTTCATAGGCGGTGCCAAGGCCGACATATAATGAAAGACCCACTCCAAAAGAGCTGGTCGCAATGAAGCCGGCAAGCAGGACAGAAAGAACAGAATATCTGCGTTTTGATGTCACTCGGGATTCTTCCAGAAAAAAAGAGGTTCCCCCCAACCTCGAGAACATCTTAGCGGCGATCGAACTTGGTTGAAAGGATGATTGAACTTGATGTTCGTTTTATGCCGGTCATTTCCCCGATACGGTCAAGAACGCCGTCAAGTTCCTCGGGCGTGTTGGCGGCAACTTCGGCAATCAGATCATATTCCCCCGAGACGGCCAAACAGCGAATGCAGTGCGGGATTTTTTGCAGGGCCCCGACAACACCGGCTGATTGCTTTTGTTCGAGCTGGATCATCACTTCGGCCACCAGAACCGGGCGGGCATCGTCACCCAATTGAACGGTGTAACCCTTGATGATGTGGGATTTCTCAAGTCTTTCCAAACGTTCCTGAACGGCGCTGCGAGACAGGCCCACATCGCGCGCAAGCGCGGCGGTCGGAATTCGGGCATTTTCAAGCAATCGCGCAATCAGGCAGCGATCAATTTCATCAAGCTGACGTTTCATCGGTTCTACCCATTAAAATGATGGGTTTTTATTTCCTTTTGACAGTATCGCCGGGTTGCAAGCGTGAGTCCAGCGGCGGACGATAAACAGGTAATATCAAAACACTATCAGGGCGGACAGGCGTTCACGGTTCACTGTGATCTTGTCTGACTAAATGGGAGCTACAAAAATGAAAAAGATCTTGGTGCTTGGTGCTGGGAAAATCGGTCGAATTGCTGCGGTAATGCTAAATGAAAGCGGCGACTATGCAGTGACCTTGGCCGATTCCAGTGGGGAAATGCTGGAGTTGTGCGCCCCGGATGACGCAGGGACCCTTGTTCGGGTTGATGTTTCCGATAAAGACGCATTGATGGATGTGGCCAAGGGGCATGATGCGATCATTTCGACCTGCCCATTTTTCCTTAATGTTGCGATTGCCCGTGTGGCACGTGCGGTCGGTGCATCCTATTTCGACGTTACCGAAGATGTTGAAACCACGCGCGCCATTCGCGAGATTTCCAAGGATGCCGATGGGGCGTTTGTGCCCCAATGCGGTTTGGCGCCGGGGTTCATCTCTGTTGCGGCACATGATCTGTTTAAACGGTTTGACCACGTAAATAAATTGCGTCTGCGCGTTGGTGCCTTGCCGCAAAACCCCACCAACCGTTTGAAATATAATCTGACCTGGTCGACCGATGGTTTGATCAACGAATATCTGAACCCGTGCGAAGCCATCCTGAATGGTAAACGTGTCGAGGTGTTGCCGCTTGAAGGTTATGAGCGTTTCACGATCGATGGAACGGAATATGAAGCATTCAATACATCCGGTGGTGTCGGTGCGTTGTGTGACATGCTTGAAGGCAAGGTGGATAACCTTGATTACAAAACAGTGCGTTATCCGGGACATCAGGAAATTCTGAAAATCCTGATTGAGGATCTCAAGCTTGGCGAACGCCCCGAAATGATGAAGGAAATTTTTGAAAACGCACTGCCTCTGACCAAGCAGGATGTTATCGTAATTTTTGCCGCTGCCGTTGGTACACGACGGGGCGAGCTGTGCGAAGAAAGCGTCATTCGCAAGGTACATGGCGCCAGTGTCGGTGGTCAGGACTGGTCTGCAATTCAGATTACGACATCGGCCGGGCTGTGCGCGGCGATGGATATGGTGATGACCGGTAAGCTGCCCACCAAAGGTTATGTCCGACAGGAAGAAATCCCGTTGGACGCGTTTCTGGCCAACCGGTTTGGGCGCTATTTCGGGCAGGAAACCTGACCCCGGAACGCTTGCACGGCAGTAATTGGCTGTCGCGACGAAGCAAAACCCCTTGGAGAAATCTGAGGGGTTTTCATTTTATTCAATTGGTTGTCGTTGATTTTTGGTGTTGTTTGTGAAGCTTGGGGGAGGTCGTGTTTTATAATTTAGATCATGTGCAAGATGAGTTGGTTTTTGCCAAAAAATTATGGCAAAGACGTGGTTTGTTAACGCTTGAACTTTATGGTCAGATCATAGGTTCCTCTTGGGTAATAGGTATTTCTTGTCTGATTTTGCTGACATCTACCGTTCTGCTTTGAACCTGTATGAGACAGGCCGTTACACGGAAGCAGAAGAATCCTGCCAGCGGATCATCCGTTCATTTCCGCAGGCGGCTGAAGCCATGCATCTGGCAGGCCTTGTCGCCATGCGTCATGGCAATCAGGGGCTGGCGGCAGAACGGATGGGCAGGGCAGCAATTGCTGATGCCAACAGTGCTGAAATTCAACACGATCACGCACAGGCACTAAAGGCGATTGGCAAATTACGCGACGCCATTGGTGCCTTCAAACGGGCCATTCGTTTGTGTCCGGACGCACCGGCACTTTATTGCAATATTGCCAACACCTATCGCCAGCTTGATGACCTTGAAAACGCGCATCAGAACTATAAACAGGCGCTGGAACTGGCCCCTGATATCGCCGAGATCCATGCCAATTTCGCAGCTTGCCAATATGCGATGGGGGATATTTCTGGTGCGGAAAAATCCTGTTTGACGGCTCTTAAGTTACAGGACGATATCGTCAATGCGCTGGTGTTGATTGGTCTTATTCGTCTTGACCAGGGACGCACCGTGTCCGCCAGCGAGCCGCTGCGTCGTGCCCTTTCAATCGAGCCGGGGAACCCACGGGCATTGACCGCCTATGGCGATGCGCTTTTCCGGCTTGGTCAGTTCGCCGGGGCGCAACACTGTTTGCGTCAGGTTCTGGCGCTTGATCCCGATGATGCCAAGGCACGCCGAACACTTGCGTTGCTTAATTTGCGGGTTGGGCAGGGCACAGAGGCCATCGGTGCGTTAGAACCGCTTGTGGCGGAAAATCCCGATGATCCGCAATTGCTTCTGATGATGGGTGAGGCGCTTAGTCTTGTTGGTCGTCACAGCGAAGCCGTTGAGCGATTTGGCGCAGCCATCGGGGCGGGTGGCGGTGATGACGCTGTTTTCCGCCTTGCTGTTGAATTGGCCGAAGAAGGTGACACAGGTTCCGCGCAATCGGTGCTGCAGAACGGTATCGATCGCAAGATTGCCTCGGGCGAAAATACCATCCTGTTCAGAACAGCGCGCAGGTTGCTGTTTGCACCGGTTCCGACAGATCTGGCAGCCCAGAACGATGAAGTCGTACGCGACCTTCTTGATGATACGCTTGATGACGATGCGTTGGAGCCTGATCTGGAATTTGTTGGTACCGAACCGATTGACCCGATTGTGCTAACGCGTTTCCCGCCGGTGTGGCGCGCGGCCTTGCGCCCGGAAGGCGACAAGCAGTTGCGCGCGGTCGGGCATTACTGGGAACGGCTGGTGTCGGGCTATGACGTGCCTGAAGTCAGTTCCGAACCATCACGCAATGGTGGCAAGATCCGGATCGGTATTGTGTCGGCCAATATGTGCGACAACGGCATTGGCCGATGGATTGTTGGCCTTGCTGAGGCGATTGATCGTGACCGGTTTGATATCACCGTCATCCGCCCGCCAACAGGCGAAGATGATATTACCGTGCGCATTGATCAACATGCCGATCTTGTCGTGCCTCTGCCGCTTGATCCATTGCATTCTGCGCGCGTGATTTCGGGCCTTGGCCTTGATGTGTTGCATTACATCGACCCGCAGGCGGATGCCTATACCATGTTGCTGGCAAGCTGGCGCTTGGCACCGCTTCAGGTTTCCGGTGGCGGGATCGCAGCAACCAGCGGACTTTCCAATATCGACTATCATTTCATTGCCGAAGATTGGGAAACCGCAGGCGGTGAAAAACGCTTTAGCGAGAAGCTCATCCGTCTTCCGGGGCTGTTTGTAAATGCAAGCCCGCCAGAAGCCGTAGAGATGTCGGCGACAGATTTGCAACGCCGCTGGCGACTGGCGCAGGATCGCAATACATATTTGTGTCCGCAGCCGCTGGATGTGCTGACCGCGGAATTTGATCCATTGATCGCCGAAATCCTGCGCCTGGATGAAACAGCGGAACTTCTGCTGATTGCACCGGAACGTGACAGTTGGGATGCTGCGTGGGGACGGCGGTTTGCCGTTAATCATGCTGATGTCGCAGGTCGGATGCGGTTTGTTAACGTGCGCAACCGCGCAGATTTGCTGTCGCTGCTATGTGCTGTGGATGTGGTGCTTGAAAGCCCGGCCTGGAATGATGCGATGTTGGCATTTGATTGCCTTGGGCTTGGTGTGCCGCTTGTGACGTTGCCGGGGAATGCCGCAAGATCGCGGCGCAGTCATACCTGTTATCGCCAGATTTCAGTCTTTGATTGTGTTGCGTATCATTCTGCCGATTTTGTCGATACAGCTCTTACTTTGGCAACAGACAAGCGCCGTCGATCTGTGGTGTCCCACGCGATTAAAAGCCGTTCACATATTCTGTTCGGACAGAAGTCATCCTTTGATGCCTATATGCAGTTTCTTGAAAACTGCATCTCCGTACCCGCAGACAAGGTGATGTGATCTTCTGCGAACGTCGCGTTGATCAGCTAAGCGCGTCAATATCAGCGTCGGACAAGGCGGCCGGAACGATGGTTAACGGCAGGCGGAGCTGACCAACCGTATCGCTTTTGGTCAGGGCTGTAATCAGGGGGCCGGGGCCTTCGGTTGTGGTACCTGCGGCAAGAACAAGGATCGAGATTTGTTCTTCTTCATCAAGCAGGGTTAACAGTTCATCCTTAAGTCGACCTTCGCGAATGAAAAGAAGTGGCATGCTGCCGGTTTGTTCGTGGACGTATGCGGCAAGTTCGTGCACGCGGGATTCAGCCTCATCGCGGGCTTCTTCCTGCATTAGGTCACCAACGGCCATCCAGTGCTGGAATTCAGCAGGTTCAATGACGCTCAGAAGGGCCACGCGACCACCGGTATGTTGTGCACGACGGCAGGCATAGCGGAGCGCTTTTGTCATTTCATCGCTGTCATCAACGACAACAAGAAATGTTCTGTTGGAAGAGGCGCGGAGTTCCTGATCGGCATCGTATGAAGGCATATGGGTTCTCTGAACAGTTTCACGAAACCGCTACGATACTGAACAGATGTGGGACTGTTGTTACGAGCGGACCGTTAAAGTGTGCCGCAACTCAATGCCCGTTTCCAAGCCATTTTTCCTGAAACGGCAGAGATTTATCCGTTGCACACTGTCAGGAAATAATGCCGCATTTGCGAAATCACAAGGACCAAAAGGCCGCTCGGTGAGAGGAAACCGGTGTAAAGCGCTGTTAGCGTTTGCGGAATGCGACGCTGGCAATCCAGCCTGCAATCACCGCAATAATGACGGCAATTATCCCATACAACGCCGAGTAACGATGGGCGAATTCATAGACTTCTGCGCTGATGCCGGTTTTGGAAACCACCAGTGGCGTGGTTTTCACACCAACAATTTTCCCAGAGCGCACAAGATACACATTGATGGTGTATGTGCCGGTTGGTGTGTTGGCCGGAAAGTGGATGTCGGTTCGAAATAACTGATTGGAAAGAAAGCTGATTTTTGCCGGACGTTCGCCAAACAATCCCGCTGTCTGCATGTTGCGTACCAGTGCCTCACGATAGACGTTATGATCGTCGTCGGTGAGGTCGCTTTCGGCGACGAAGCGCTGGTTCTGCAGTCCGATGCGATAGTCGATCAAGACGTCTTGCGGCGCAATTGTGTCAATTGGACGGTTTGACGCACTGGCATAATAGGACGGGACATTTTTGTAACGCGCACTTTCGCTGTTGACCCAGATGCCGATTTTGCGCTCTTTGCGGCGTACGACCATGTCCTGATCCGGCCCGCGAACGGTGACAATAACGTCGCCTTCGTTTTCAACTGCACCAAACAGCAACACCTTCGTGCCGGTAAACCCCGTGGTGATGGCCACCAGATGATTTGACAGGTCGACAACAAGTGGGTCGGCCGATGCCTTTTTTGCGGTGATGCCCAATGCAAGAATCGGCAAGGCCAAAGTCAGGGCGACAAGCAGGATGGGTGCCATAAGAATGCGCATGGAAACCGACATCACAGGTCCCCCGGCATGATCGAGTAAAGGTCTTTGGGTTCAATCACCAAATCAAACAACAGCTTCAAGCACACAGACAGGACCAAGAGGCCCAGCAGAGCACGCAGATGTTCCGCCTTAAGTCGGGAGCCAAATTGTGCGCCAAACTGCGCACCGATTACCCCGCCGATAAGCAACAGGATAGCAAGAGCCACATCAACGGTTTGCGTTTGCACCGATTGAAGGAAGGTGACGTTGGCTGTAACAAAGATGATTTGAAACAGCGACGTCCCAATCACGACACCGGTTGGCATGCCCAGCAAATAAATCATGGCAGGAACCATAACAAATCCGCCGCCAACCCCCATCAGGGCGGTCAACATGCCAACGAAGAACCCGATGGCAAGGGGAAGCAGCGCGCTGATGTAAAGCCCGGAGCGATAAAAACGCATCTTGAATGGCAGGCCGTGAATGAAGCTGTGTTGATGTTTCTTTGACCGGCGGATCGGGCCACCTCTGCGCCGGGTGCGGAAAATCGCCCGGGTCGCCTCAAACAGCATCATGCCGCCAATGATTCCAAGAAAGATCACATAGCATAGCGAAATCACAAGATCGATCTGACCAAGGGACCGTAACCAGGCAAAGACCCAAACACCAACCGTGGAGCCAACAATACCGCCACCCAACAGAACAAGGCCCATCTTGAGATCGACATTGCCACGTTTCCAATGGGCAAAGACTCCAGATACCGATGATGCAACGATCTGGTTGGCTGCTGTCGCCACCGATACTGCCGGGGGAATACCGTAAAAAATCAAAAGCGGGGTAATCAGAAAGCCCCCACCGACGCCAAACAGGCCAGACAAAAAGCCGACCCCGCCGCCCAGTCCCAGAATAAGGAATATATTTACCGATATCTCGGCAATCGGGAGATAGATTTGCATCGTGGGTGGGCTAACAGCGTTTGATTGATTGTTGTTCTTCAGTCTAACATATTGTGCAAATGCAACAATCGCCAATTACCGCTATATAGGGTGGCTACCAGCTTTTTTAAACAAGGGTTCTGATGACGTCTTCTTCAAGCGATATTTATGATGCACTTCTTGATGCACGTGGACTGATTTGTCCGATGCCGGTTCTCAAGGCGAAAAAGGCGCTGCGTAATGTGCCTGATGGCGGAACCCTTAAGGTGTTGGCAACGGATCCGGGCTCGGTTGCAGATATGAAATCTTTCTGCGAAATGACAGGAAACCGCCTGATTTTATCAGATCAAGACGGGGATGTTTTCGTTTATCATATCGAAAAAACTGCTACATAAGCACGGCCCCGGAAACAAACCTGCTTACGTCCTGCCCCTAGAATGAAAGCCCCCCAAATGGCGGATGCCCCACGCAATTTGACCTGGATTGAGTGCCGGTTTGACGAGCTGTCGCCGTGCCAAGTACATGGCCTGTTCAAGCTGCGCCAACAGATATTCATCATAGAACAGGATTGTATCTATCCGGATATCGACGGGCTTGACCCGGTATGTCAGCACATTTTGACATGTGATGATGACGATGTTCTGGCCGCAGTGCGCATTGTGGCACCCGGAATTGACCCTAATCACCTGGAACAGGGTGACAGGCCTGCAATCGGGCGTGTCGTTACGAGCGAAAAATTGCGCGGGCAGGGGATTGGCCGAAAACTGATGATCCGGGCAATCGAGTCTTGCGGGCACCAGTTCGCTGGGAAACCGATTTACCTCAATGCACAGCTGTATCTTCGCAGTTTTTATGAAAGCCTTGGGTTTGTGCAGTTTGGGGATGAGTATGAAGAAGACGGAATTCCCCATATCAGCATGGAACGACCGGCATAACCGGGCCGGATAACGACAAATGGCCCCGTTAACGTGGGCCGTTTGTCGTCATGCCTGTGAAGAATTCAAGCTGCCAATTCATGTCATCTTCGCTCAGTGGATATTGGTTTCCATTGCGTGGGTTCAGGGTTTGGCTTGGGGGGACATGCCCGAGTTTGACCTGAATTTTAACAGCCAAATCAGCCGGAAGCCCTGCTTTCCACGTTAAAGAGACGACACCCTTGGCGGAATGGGTGTTGAGAACCTTTGACACAGCGTCCGGCGCAATGCCCGAAAGAACTGCAAGCGAGGCGCGCGCAAATTTCACATCATTGGCGGCAAGTGCCTTTGCGACTTCCTTGGCCGTCAGTTTCTTTTTGGCATGCAGGGCAAGTGCCTTTTCAAAGGCGGACTCGCCTTCCTCTTCTTCCTCTTCGCCAACAATCCCCTGGGCACCGGGTTTCGGTTCGGCTTTTTCGTCTGGTTTGGCGGCTTTCTTCTTGTCCTTTTCGCCCTTGATCGTTTTGGCGTCAGTGGCAACTTCGTCGCGCTTTTCAAATTCACCCGACGCGATCCGGCGTTGGACGACTTCGCGGACCGCGTCGAGCTGATCTTTTTTAAGGTCCTTGCGTCGCTCAAGTACGCTGATCAGGTTTTCAGCGACAAAGCGTGCAAGTTTTCCTGCTGCTGTTGGTGGCAGTTGTGGGCGTTCGACCAGTGATTCGTGCCATTCCGGATAATCCGGGGCACGGTCGATCAACTGATCGAGTGTCTCTTCGCGAATCTGTGCTGATTTGTTGCCAAGCAGATGGGAAATTGCATCCTTGTCGCTGCTTGCGGCAATGGCATCGGCAAGTTTTTCGCCAACATTTCGGCGTCGGGAAACGAAGCTCAGCGCGCCGCGAC
This sequence comes from Thalassospira australica, assembly GCF_000763295.1. GTDB lineage: Bacteria > Pseudomonadota > Alphaproteobacteria > Rhodospirillales > Thalassospiraceae > Thalassospira > Thalassospira australica. The sequence goes on from NZ_JRJE01000031.1 coordinate 43,534, forward strand.
CAGAACTGCTTTCAATTATTTCAAGCAAGTCATCTTCGTTCAGAACCGGCGAATATTGCAGAACCGGACCACAAACGACACTTTCGGTATCACGTGCGAGTTGCTGAATGATCGGTTGCGGGGCGTCAGCGATATCCTTGAGAGTTTCGGAAATTACCTGACGTACATGCACGGCCTGATCGCGCGCGAGTTTATCAAGCGCCTCAAAGGTCATGCGACGCAACTTGTCTGTTTCGTTGGCGGTCAGACCAGCAGAAAGGTTTGCGATTTTTTCGGCCAGACTGCCACGTACACCGTCATCGGCATCATCGGTCAGAAGAACATCGGCCTGAACCGGCGTTGCTTCGTTGGCTGCAATGTGCCGGCGCACCGATGAGTCCTGATCGGTCGCCAGGAAATACAGGATTTCGGGCTTGGTGTCGTGACGTTGCGCAAGCTTCCCCCGGACGTTGGCATCCGGGCTGGCCGCCATTTGCTTGGCTTCGTCATAGGTGATTGGTGTTTCGCTTCGCTTGGTAAATACCCGCTGCAAAAAACCCTTCATCGGGTATTCCTCCTAATTTTCTATCTTTGCCGAATCTTTCGATCCGGGTGCGGCAGCGATGCCAAAACGGCCTTTGCCGAGTTTCTTGACCTGATACATGGTCTGATCTGCTCGTTGTACAAGTTGTTCAAGCGTTTCTTGTGAATCGGGTTCGTGAACCGCGATGCCAACAGAGATGCCCAACGGATGATCTGCATCACCGGAATACTTGCCTAGAACCGCGCTTTCCTTCATCAGCGTCTTGGCGCGTCCCGAGGCTGCTGAAATATCTGCACCTTCCAGCCACAGCACAAATTCATCACCGCCAAGGCGCGCAACCAGATCGGCCGGGCGAACGTTTTCCTGCAATACCTGGGTCAGAGCAAGAATGGCGTCATCACCGGCCTGATGGCCGTGGATATCATTGACCAGTTTGAAGTTGTCCATATCGACATACATCAATGCAGCGGGTGCATTTTCACGGCGCAGGCGACTATGACGGCGTTTTAGTTCCTCAAAGAATGCCCGGCGGTTCAAAAGCCCGGTCATGCCATCGGTACGTGACAAGGTCAGAATACGTTCGTGCTGGATGGCTTGTTCGATGGCGATGCCAACCTGATCAGAGACTTCGGACATGATGGCGCGTTCGCCATCCGTTGGTGCCGGGTGATCGGCATCAAACACGAAAACCACCGCACCATTGTTGCGCTGATGGTAATGGCAGCGCAGAGCCAGAACGCGATGTTGTCCAATCTGGGCTTCGAAGGTTTCCTCTGTAGTCTGCAAACGATCAAGTGCCTGTTGTGCTACATCGTTTGCCTGTTCGTCATCGTTGCCAGCAGCCAATTCCAGCGCGTCGGTTTCGTCATTGCGTTTAAAGATAATGCAATGAGAACAGGCCAGCGCACGCGTACTTGCTTCTGATGCGCCCTTAAGTACCTTCAACGGATTAATTTCATCACGCATGGAACGCACGATATAGGTCATCAACCGGTCACGGTTTCGTGCCGTGGCGACTTCGCTTTCGCGGCGACGCTGTTCGGTGATGTCATGGGCAAGACCACGGGTCCCAACCCAGGTACCGTCACGCGAATAAACCGGTGTAGAGGAGACAGAAAGACATGCATCGCGCCCGTTCGAACGACGGAACCAGATCGGCACATCGCGTACAGCTTTTTGGCTTCGAAAAACATGTTCGCTATCCTGATCTGCGGTATCAAGCAGGAAGCTTCCCGGCGCACGGCCGACAATGTCATCTGCACGATATCCAAGTGCACCGCGCGGCGAGACAAAGATGAATTTGCCGTTTGCGTCGGTTTCCCAAGCAAAGGCAGACGAGACTTCAACGATATCGCGGTAACGTTGGCGCGAATCAATTAACGCTTCGCGCAGGTTACGGTCCATGCTGACATCACGCGGCAGGATCATGACCTGATTTTTCGTGGTTGGCAGGGCTGTGAGTTCCAGCGTTGCGGTCCCGCGCTGCACTTCAAAGGTCATCATTTCAACAACACCGCCCGGTGTGGTCAGAGCGCGGCGGATCAGTTGATAAATTTCGGGAAACAGACCATCGCGGATGCCACTTGCAAACCCGATTGCATTCTTGTTGGCAAACAGCGGCATGCCATGGGCATCCATCACGATAACAGGGGCCTCTGCCTCAGCCATGACTTTGGGGTCAAGCGTAAAGACATCTGCGTCGTAATTTGTCAGATCATCAATCATGTCGGCATTATGCTCGCGGGTATTTGCCGGTGGACGGGAAGTCATACGCGTCCTCCTGTGATGGTTGACGCATTTTGGTCATTGGTTTCGGTCCCGTTGGGGGATGCAATGTTGGTTCGGTGATAGGCGTCTTCGCTGCCAATCGTTACCGGTGGCCCCAGATGATAGCCCTGACCGTAATCAATTCCGAGATCACGCACGAGTTCGTAACTGGCCTGATCATGGATCATTTCAGCAATGGTATGAATGCCAAGGTCGCGGCACAAAAGCGCGGTTGCCTTAAGAAAAGCGCGCCCTTTGGGATTGGCAAGGGCCGTGCGCATTGCGCCACCGTCAAACTTGATAATATCGACATCAAGCGCGCTGAGGTATTCAAAGTTCGCAGCGCCCGCGCCAAAATCGTCCAGACAAATTTCATGGCCGCGTTCGCGCAGCATCTGCAACCCATTGTTTACGTCTGCCAAACCGCGGATACGTGATGTTTCGGTCACCTCAAACAAAATGTGATGTGATGCGATGTCATAGTTGTCGAGCAGCGCGATCAGGGCCGGCATAAAACCGGCCTGTTCAAGTGAATGCCCTGAAAGGTTAACTGCAACGGGATAGGGGATGCTATCGGGATTGTCGCGCAGGTGATCCAGAACCTTGCTGCACATCGCCAGATCGAATTCAGTGATAAGGCCTGTGCCTTCGGCAAAGTGAATGATTTGATCAACAGCCAGCGGGCTTTCACCGATGTTAAAGCGCGCAAGTGCTTCAAAATGGTGCATTTCCTGGCTGCCAAGCTGAACAATCGGTTGCAGTGCGACGGCAAACGAACCGTTTTCAACGATCTCTCGGAAGGCGCGTACCGATTTCAGCGTTTCATTGATCAGGTGCGGAAGGCTGGCAGAAAGGCGGGCGGCGCTGACATCGTTCTGAGCTTTACGCTGCATGCGGTTCAGGGCATAGGCGACGGCGCGCGTCAGATTCGTGTCGCGGTCATTGTCATCCGTCTCATTGTCAAAGTGATGGATGTTGCGCGCACTTTCGTAGTCATTGCCAAACAGGTCGGCTGTCTTTGAAGGTTTTGCCGATTTATCGTCGGTGTCGGGACCATTTGTCAGGGATACCAGACTATCAATGCCATCAATTGGTGTGGGGGCCTTGATGTCTTCGAGATCGGCCCGCAAGGCACTGGCATAAGCAACAATCCTGCGTTCCAGTTCGATCATTGGTTCGTCAACAGGATGGATTTTGCTCGTCTTTTCGGGGGCAGGCGCGTCTTTGGGCGCTGAAGAGCTAAACTGTTTCGCACCAATTCCGATCAGACGGGCCAGTTCATTTGTTGCCGCTGTTTCAGCTTGCGACCGCGATGCCGCTAGATTTTCAAGCACGACCAGCGCTTCGCTATGGTAGCTCTGCGTCGAAATCTCGTTGAGTGCCGCGCTATTGTGTGTTTCCGCGCTGATATTCTGGCGGATGACGGCATTTTGCAGAATGATACGATCAATGCCCGACCGGGCACGTGGACGAATAGCGCGATGACGTGCTGCGATGTAATAGCGGCTGGACGGATCTGAAAGCATGTAACCGCTTAGTGAGAGCGGCACGGATTCCTGTACCGGGGTTCCGTCAGAATCGCAAAGCTGAAAATCAAGATCGAGCTCTTCAAGGCGTTTAAGGCCGCTTCCACTGTGAAGATAGGCGCGCAGCAATGGGCGTTCGGATTTCACGACAATTTTTTCGAATGCTTCACCGATCAGACGATCCGGCATGCAGCCCAACAGACTCTCTGTAGCCCCGGCAACAAACAGGATATAGCCGTTTTCATCGACCTCAAGGAGCATATCCGCCCAGCAGAAGGCCATTGCCGCCAAAAGATCCTGATCGTTTGTTTCCGCAGAGTAATCGTTATTATCTGTCATATGCGAACCGTCATCATAGCCGCCTGATATTGATGCGCTGTTGGTCGCGCAGTCTACATTAAATAGCGATCTTACTAAGGATATGAAGGATTTGCACTTCATATGCCAAAAAATAAAATGCCATGCCTGTTCGACACGGGCTCGTGATGGATTTGCACTGGGTCAATTCGATCAAGCGGCTTTTGAAACACGCATCAGATGATGCTTTTTGCGGGCTTCTGGACAAACAGGTGCGCGATAGGGCGATGGGGTGATGTGTTAATAAAGCTTGATGTTGTTGTGGTTTCACGATCAACTTTGGGTTGGTTCTTGTTCGTTGGGCCATCCACCTGATTCCCGTTGAAATCACAAACTTCACGAGGCCGCTGTGCTCAATCGAAACATCAACCGCCGTCGATTTATCAAGTCAGTTCTTTTGACCAGCGGCGTTGTGGCTGTGGCCACCCGTTTGGGCGTGACAAATGCACATGCTTTGGAGGGCACATCGGTCGTGATCGTTGGTGCCGGGATTGCAGGGCTTGGGGCCGCCAATCTATTGGGCAAACAAGGCGCAAGCGTAACTGTTGTGGAAGCCAAACCGCATATTGGCGGAAGATTATTAACCGATTGGTCAATGGGGGCCCCTTTTGAGGTCGGGGCAGGTTGGATCCATGGACCATCTTCTGACAACCCGACAAAGCAACTCGCAGAGGCTGTCGGTGCCAAATATGCTGTAACCGATGACGAAAACGCGGTTTATTTTGATGTTGAAGGTTACGAATATGACGAAGATGAGGTCGAGCGGATTATCGATGCTTGGGAAGGTGTTCTGGATCATATCGACAACACTTATGAAGTGAATGACCCCCGTAGTCTGCTTCAGGCCATCAAGGATTACCGTCCGGCATATTTAAATGATCCGGGGATCATGTGGGCGTTTTCTGCCTTTACCGAGTTTTCAAAGGGGGGCGCGATTGAGAAACTTTCTGCGCCGTTGTTTAACTGGGACGATGCCTTTGAAGGGGCGGACGTTGTTGTCACATCGGGGTATGACGAAATACTTAAACCCCTTGCCGACGGGCTGGATATCAAGCTTTCCCAAACTGTTTTATCGATAGATTACAGCGCCAAAGAAGGTGTTGTTGTCACGACAGACAAAGGCACATTTACGGGTGATTACTGTATTTGTTCGGTTCCTCTTGGTGTGCTTAAGGCGAACAAGATCAAGTTCAGCCCCGAACTTCCAAAAGACTATCGCAACGCGATAGAAGCGCTTGGATTTGGCAGTGTGACAAAACTGGCGCTAAAATTCGACGAGCCGTTTTGGGATATCGAGACCCAATATTTCGGGATCACGACAGAGCCGAAAGGGCGGTGGAACTACTGGCTGAATTATCGAACATTTTCCGACGAGAACATTCTGTTGGGCCTAAGTGTTGGCGACTATGCGCTCAAAGCCGACCGTATGTCGGATGAGGAAATGGTCGAAGATGCCTTGGACGTCCTGTGGAATGTCTGGGAAGATGAGGTGGGAGAACCCATTCAGATACAGGCAACGCATTGGGCGACAGATCCGGAAACGCTTGGTGCCTATTCCTTCCCGCAGCCGGGAAATAGCAAATCGGATTTCGATGATTTGGGCGACCCGATTGATGGTCGGCTAATTCTTGCTGGTGAACATACGATTTTCGATTACGCAGGAACAACGCATGGCGCCTATATGACGGGCCTGCGGGCTGCGGAATTTATTATCGATGAAGAAAGTTAGGCCAATACGCTTTTGATTTAAGCTCAGGCAGCGTCGTGATCTTTTGTTTTGTTTTCACTGACGTTTCGCTTGGCATGTTTTTGCGCATACATTTCTTCGTCAGCGCTCCGAATCAGATCGGCAATATCACATTTGGCGTCATAGATCGTGTGACCAAAGCTTGCCTTGATTGCCAATGCCTTGCCCTGCCAGATCAGCGGAAAGCGGGCGATGGCTTTTTGTAGCTGTAGTATCCGTTTTTCAGCGGCATCCGGGGCGCTGCCGCTCATCAAGATGGCAAATTCGTCCCCGCCAAAGCGGGCAACAAAATCATCTGAACGGGTATGTGTGCGAAGGTTCTGCCCAAAGTGACGCAGAACGGCATCCCCTGCGGCATGGCCATGTTTGTCATTAATTTGTTTGAAGCCATCAAGATCGGCAATGACCAGCAAGCCTGCCTCTTCCGTGCGTGCGGAACGCGCGATTGCCTCACGTGTTCGGCGCATGAATCCGCGGCGATTGTAAAGGCCGGTTAACTCATCGGTTTCGACCATGAGTTCAAGTTGGCGGATACGGTTTTGTTGCTGATCAAGACGGGATTGCATGTCACGGGCCAGATCAACCAGTGTTGACAATGCATTACGCTGTTCGGTTTCCTCAGTGGCGCGATTGTTGATCGCCGTATGCTGCTGAAATTCAGCAGCAAGTTTCATGAGTAAATCGATTTGCGTCTTTTCCATGTCGTGTCTTGTAATCAATGACATCAGATGGTGGAACCCTTAAAAGGATACGTAATCTTGTACCGTCCATCGCGTTACAAGAACCTTAACGTGGCACGAAAGAGTTTGTGTCAGAATAGAATCGTTCACGCAAAGGAGAACGACCAATGAAAAACTGTTATATGGTTGGAATAACGCAGAAAATTGCAATTGTTGGCGTTGTCTTTGCGCTGGCTGGCTGTTCATTCCTGCAAAAGGAGAGCTTCACGGTTGACGGAAAAATTACAGATCACGGGCAGGAATGTGTGACCTTCCGTGCCGATGACGGGACGCTTTATGCGTTGGCCAGCAAGGCAAGTCGTTTCCGTCCTGGTGATACGGTGCGTATAACCGGTCATCTGGCGTTGATGACGACCTGCACAGAGGCAACAACCCTGATCGTTGACAAGATTGCGCTGCTTGCGCCGGGGAAGTAACGAAAAGCCCTATTTGCGTTAATTTGCAGCAAAACAATCGGTGCCGTCAGCTTGAAGCTGGCGGCATTGTTGTTTGGCGATATCGGGGCTGACAAAGCCAGTGAGTTGAAGACGGTGATAAATGCCTTGGCTGCCAAGGTCGGCAGCGATGATCTTCTTTTCATAGGACTTGGCAAGTTCGGGATAACGAATGCGGAAACTGGCCCAGTAAGTCTCCGCCGTAATCACATCACGAAATGCACCGAGTTGAATTAAATGGTGGCCCGATGTGGCTGGTAATGCGGTCTCGACAGGTGCGGTCATTTTGGCCGCAGGTTTCGGTTTCGAAGTGACGACCACGGTTGCAGACAAGTCGTTTGTTGTTGGCAGGCCTTGCGGAGCTGCTGGTGCCGGTTTGGTTGGCCGGGGGCGCACAGGGGCGCCGGTCAAAGTCTGGTGATATTGTGTTGCAAGCGATGGTATTTCGGGTTCTTCGCCGATTGTATCTCTTGCCGGAATTGTACCGGGTAGCAGGCTGACAGGGCCATTGCCAGTTTGCGCTGTTGATGCGCGGGCGGGCAGGTCTGTTGGAATGATCGCCGTGCCGGTGGGGATGGGCCCGTTTGCTGTTTGGGGTGTGGCGTGGTTTGGTAAAACCGACGCGATGGCAAATGCCGTAACAACAAAAAAGAAGCGACCACCCCGTTTGATTGATGCGCTTACGAATGGCGACGATACCGTCGGACATTGTTGGCGATCACGAGGTGGCCGAAACATTCTTACATCTCCGTCCGCGGAAGATAGGCGTGACGTTCGCGCAAGATCTGATCATTGTTGCGCAGGCGTTCCATCGCCTTGCCGTAGACGCTGTCAGTGGGATATTGGCCATCCGCGCGATCACCGGTCGGCATGGTCGTGAGCAGTTCAATGGCGTCATTCACGTGCTCAACCGTCCAGATGTTGAACTTTCCTTGACGGATCGCCTGAACGACTTCTTCGCGCAGAACAACGTTTTCAGCGTTGGCCTGCGGGATAATTACCCCCTGGTCGCCAGTAAAGCCCTGGTCTGCGCAAATGCGATAGAATCCTTCGATTTTGTGCGATATGCCGCCAACCGGTTGCGCCTGACCGAACTGGTTCATTGACCCGGTAACGCCAACATTTTGACGCATCGGGATATTGGCAACTGCTGAAATGATTGCGCAGAGTTCCGCCATCGATGCCGAATCCCCTTCGATCCCGCCATAGTTCTGTTCAAACGTGACATTACAGGCGAATGAAAGCGGAAAATCCTGCGCAAAACGTGATTTCAAAAAGCCTTCGATGATCATGACCGACTTTTGCTGCAAGGGGCCAGACATATCGACCATGCGTTCAATGTTCAGAACCCCAAGGCTGCCAACATAGGATCGCGCCGAGACACGCGCAGGCAAGCCAAAGGCATGATCGCCGTAATCAAGAACGGTTAGGGCGTTTACCTGCCCAACGACGGCACCAAAGCTGTCGATCAGGATTTCACGCCGTTGAACCCGTTCGTGGGATTTGTCTTCAAGGCGGGAGTTGCGATGACGGCGTTCCTCGATGGCGCGCCTGACATCAGCAGCCCGGATGTTTTCGCGACCGTCAGCCTTGCTGAGTGCACCGGCTTCGATTGCGACGTCTTCAACGCGTTCGATCTGGGCGGTCAGTTTGTCACGTTCCCCGGCCCAGCGCGCCGCCTGACCAAGCAGCTGACGGATCGCACCATTATCAACCGGGATGCCCGATCGTGACAGGGCGGACGCGCGCAGCAGGCCGGTATAGATTGAAATATTGCGGCCTTGTGCGGGCATGTCGGCATCAATGTCCGCCTTTACGCGGAAGTGATTGCGGAAATCAACGTCGAGCGAAAAGAACGTGTAGTAGAACTTTGGCGCACCAACGATCACGACCTTAAGGTCAAGCGGAATCGGGCGGGGCTCCGGCGCGCCAGCGGTTGGCGCTCCGCCCTTGTGGGTTTCCTCGATGCGAATTTCGCGGTCCCGCAAGGCGGCCTTCAGGTAGCCCCAGCATTCTTCATGTTCCAGCAGCGATTCTGCACGCAAAACCAATACCCCGCCATTGGCACGGTGAAGTGCCCCCGGCTTGATCAGGCTGAAATGCGGATGCATGCCGCCCCCAATTGGTCGGTACTGAATTTGCCCGAACAGATTGTCGTAACTTGGGCTTGGTTCCAGCACGACATCCGGATGATTGTCACGGGAATGATCAATCAACAGATTGACAGCATAGCGGTCATCAACGGTTTCCGGAATTTTGCCATCACCACTTTCGATGGCGGGTTGGTCGCTTGCTTCCTCGAACGCGTCAATGTTGTCGAGAATGTCTTTTTCGAGCGCGTCGAACCAGGCTTTAAGGCCGGGGCTTGTGAATTTGTCGCGCAGTTTCTTGATGCGTGGCTTCAGAACAACCTTGGCGGCTCCGCGACGCAGGCTATCAAGCGTATCGGCAATCTGTTCTTCAAGGTCGCGTGTTGAAAGAAGCGTTTTACGGGCTTCTTCGGCAACATCTTCAAAGGCATCTTCTGCCTCATTGCGGCGTTCCTTGGGGATTTCGTCAAGTGATACCGGTTCGCCCTCATCGTTAATTGCAACGATCATGACGCCTTTTTCGTTTTCCTGAACGTCCAGTCCCTTTTCGCGTGCATATTCACGAAGGGCATCGAACTTTTCCCGCAGCTGGGCGCGGGCTTCTTCGGTCTGGGTTTGGGTTTCGGTCAGATGTGCAGGGGCGTTGAAGGCGGATGCAAAAGCCTCACGCAGGTGCGTGATCAGCGTTTCCATTGCCGACATCAGCTTGTGGCCCTGACCTGCGGGCAGGGCATATGGACGTGGCCGGTTGGTGCGTGAGAAATTATTCAGATACACCCAGTCGTCTGGTGCGTCGCGCTCTTCCATGGCCTTGTTCAGATAGTCAAGCGTCGCGGTCATCCGACCGGCGCGATCCAGACCCAAAACAAAGATATTGAAGCCCGGCTCGGACATCGAAAGCCCGAATTTGAGGGCCTCTGCCGCGCGGTAATGTGAAGAAAAATCAAAGATCTTCGGCTGTTGGTCTTTTTGAGGGCTGCGAATACGGAAATGCGGGAAGCCGCAATCTTCTGCGTCAAGGCGGGAAACTGGCATCTGATGACTTTCTGCTGCCCAAGATGAAGAAATCACACAGGGGATTTTGCCCCTGCAGCATATCTTGGAAGCAACGCAATCATGGGGTCAAGCGTTGCTTGCGGAAATTATTGAAATGCCAATAAGAAGCAAGCTTTCCTGCGTGATTTATAACATGCAGGGAACCGGCGAATTTGCCGCCTTACATGACAACAGCATCACCGAAATCACTGCTTTTTAGAAGGCGATCCACCGTTTGCACGCCACGGCGCAGACGTTCAATGGACCGTTCTGCGCCGAAGCAAAGGCGAAGCCCGCGCGGCACAGGCCCAACCGAGAACTGCTGTGCAGCTGTCAAAAGAACACCGCTATTGGCTGCATTCATGACAAGTTCGCCAGTATCAATATGATCGGGCAGTTCCAGCCAAACGTGATAGTTGGTCGGATGGAAGCGAACGTCATATCCCTTAAGTGTGCCCAGAATAATAGCCAGTCGCTGGGCTGCTTCTTCGCGGTGCCATGCTTCGTATTGCCCGAGGCTGCCGTCGTTGATCATGCGGGTGACGAGTTCGAGGTTGATGGTTGATACCATCCAGCAGGTGGATCGGATGGCGCTGGCAAGTTTGCCGATCATTTCACCAGGGGCATGAATATAGCCGACACGCAAACCACCGCCGATGCTTTTGGAGACCCCATCAAGATAAATGCTGCGTTCTGGCGCAAAGCAGGACAAGGGGGGCGGGGCATCCGGGTCAAGGAAATGGTAAATGCCGTCTTCGATCAATGTCAGATCGTACTTGCGCAGGATTTCAGCGATTTCGATGCGGCGTTGCTGGCTCATGGTCGTGCAGAGCGGATTATGCAGTGTTGGCATCAGGTAAATGGCGCGTGGGCTTTGTGTCCGGCACATGTTTTCCAGTGCGTCAGGAATAATGCCCTCGTCATCCATGGTGATACCGCGCAAGCGAAACTGCAAAAGATTGGCAAGGCTGCGAAGGTTTGGGTAGGTAAGTTCTTCACATAGAACAAGATCACCGGGGCGCACGGTTGCAAGCAGGGAAACAGTCATGCCGTGCTGAACGCCAGCGGTTGGTAAAACCCGTTCAGGATTGTCATCCAGACCCAGTCGCCCTGCGGCACTTGCCAGTGCTTCTCTTTGGTGGGCAACACCATATTCCGATTTATAGGACACCATATCATCGACGGACATGGTGCGCGCGATATCAAGCAGGGTTTGACGAATTTGCCCTTCCTTCGGGGGTAATGGGCAATTCATTCGAAAATTAATCGGGCCGGTGTCGTCACCGTCGCTGCCTTCTGGTGTTGAAGGTGCGCGCGCAGGCGGGCGCCCCATCTGGCTCAGATTGTTGGTAAAGGCAAGCGGGATGGGGGCGGTGGCCGCCATATCCAGTTCGGACTGAATATTATCAAGAACATAGGTCCCACGTCCGACTTCACCGGCAACAAGTCCCAGTCGTTCTGCCTCGCGGTATGAACGCGTGATAGTCCCCACCGTCACACCAAGTTGGTAGGCAAGGTCACGGTGAGTTGGCAGTCGGTCTCCTGGTTTAAGAGAACCGTCTTTGACTGCGGTGCGAATGGCTTGGGCGATCTGTCTATAAACAGGTCCGCCAGCGTCGTCGAGTTTTGGAAACCATATTGTCATGGTGACAATGTTTAAATTGACACAATGACGATGTCAATGACAAAACAATATCGAGACAATTAACCAAAAGGAGATGGAAATGGTGAATTGTAACGATACAATCCAGATTCCGGGCATCCGTGTCAATGATCGCGCAGTAATGAACGGTGCACAGGGTAAAAAACCTGTGACCTGGCGTGCGGCGATTGCTGGTGTGGTGATCTCTGCGGTTGAGCATCTTGCGTTGCTTCAAGCCCGTGCGCGTGATCGGTCTGCATTGAAAATGCTTGATGATCGGGCTCTTCGGGATATCGGTGTGACGCGTGCTGATATTGATCAGGAATTGGCAAAGCCGTTCCTGTCGGACTTCCCCCGACGCGGCTAGCCACCGCCGCGTATGACGGAGGCACTTTGCTCCCATTGTGCCTCCGTTCGGTGGAGGGATCCTTCAATTGTTTATTGTCACAATTTTCAGGCCATCAGGGATACAATTACAATGTTCAATCTGACCGAATTGCGCGAGGCGGCTGATTTTGTGCATCAATATGTTGCGCCGACCCCGACCATTCAATGGCCGCTGCTAGACCGCGCAACGGGCTTGTCCCTGCATGTGAAGCATGAAAACCATACCCGGCTTGGTGCGTTCAAGATCAGGGGAGGTGTGACCTTTTGTCGATATGTTGCGAAATCGGTTGATGTGAACCGTGGCATTATCTCGGCAACGCGGGGAAATCACGGACAAAGCCTTGCGCATGCGGCCAGTCGGTTCGGAATGTCCGCAACCATTATTGTCCCATATGGGAATTCCGTTGAAAAGAATGCCGCCATGCGTGCCTGGGGCGCCGAGGTGATCGAACATGGTCACGATTTTCAGGAGGCCGCTGAACACGCCAAGGCGCTTGCCGCCCAAGAAGACCTTGTCATGGTGCCCGCATTTCATCGCGAAATTGTGCGTGGTGTGGCCAGTTATGGGCTTGAGCTGTTTGATGCTATTCTCGGGCTTGATCGGGTTTATGTACCGGTTGGCATGGGATCGGGGATTTGTTCGCTGATCACAGCGCGGGATGCGCTTGGTTTAAAGACAGAAATTGTTGGTGTGGTGGCAAGCGGCGCGGATGCGGTCCGTCAGTCGTTCCTGACCGGCGAGGTGGTCTGCGCACCAACGGCTGATACCTTTGCCGATGGTGTGGCATGTCGAAGCCCCGATCCGGCTGCCTTTGATATCATCAAACGCGGTGCCACCGATATTGTTGCGGTCAGCGATGATCAAATCAAAGACGCCATGCGCTTGTATTTCAGTTCTTGCCATGCCCTTGCCGAAGGTGCAGGGGCTGTGCCTTTGGCGGCGGCAATTGCGCAGCGTGAAAGCAATATCGGCAAGAAAGTTGCCCTGATCCTGACCGGCGCAAATACTGATCGAACTGATTATGCCTGCATCCTTTCAGGAGAAAATAAATGAACCGGGTTTCAAATCGTTCGTCTGACAGCCCCACTGTTGATGGACGTCATCTCATGTTTGATGACCTTGAAAAGCTTGGGCGTATCCTTGTCGAAACAGGGGATGTCGCACATGGCTTTATTCAGGGCGCAGATGACATGGATGTAACTTGCCGCGATATCTCTGCCTTTGACCCCTCGCGCCCCTTATCAGGGCAGGGAAGCGGTACACTTGATGCGTTGCGGGCAGCGAAGGAGGAAATTCTGCCGCTGCTCGCCGCATCAATCGGCCCACGGTATCTCGGATTTGTGACCGGTGGAACGACACCGGCAGCCCTTGTGGGGGATTGGTTGGCAAGTGCTGTTGACCAAAATGCAACCGGCCCCGAAGGATCAGTCAATGCGGCTGTTGAAGAACAGGTGATCAACTGGCTTTGCGATTTCGGTGGATTGCCATCTGATCGCTTTGACGGTGTTCTGACCACCGGTGCCACCGTTTCAAACTTGCTTGGTCTGGTTACAGGCCGGCAATGGTGCGGTGAACGGATCGGGGTAAATGTTGATCTTGATGGTGCAGGTGTGTTGCCTGATCTTGCGATTTTTGCTGCAAGTCCACATGCCAGCATGGTCAAGGACTTGTCGATTGCCGGGATTGGTCGAAGTGCCTTTACCAAGGTCGCAACGTTGCCGGGATCGGAAGAAACCGATGTTGATGATTTGAAATCCAAACTTGATGCCAGTGATGCACGGGGCAAGATCGTCATCGCATCGGCAGGGACCGTCAATGCGACGGATTTCGATAACCTTGAAGCGATTGCAGATCTGTGTGCAGCTTATGGTGCATGGTTGCATGTTGATGCAGCGTTTGGGTTGTTTGCCGCACTTGATGATCGTCGCGCGCATTTCCTTAAGGGGATTGAACGCGCGGACTCCATTACATCCGATGGTCATAAGTGGCTAAATGTTCCTTATGATTGTGGCATATTCTTTACCCGCCATGTGTCGGTACTTGAAACCTGTTGCCGGGCCTTTGCGCCATACCTTGACACCAAGGCAGACGGGAATAGTTACATCAACCGCGGGGTTGAAAATTCCCGACGGTTTCGCGCGCTGCCGCTTTGGATGGCATTGAAGGCCTATGGCCGGGATGGTTTTGCATCAATCATCCGGACAAATTGCGATCAGGCTGCTGATCTTGCAGAGTGGGTGCGAGGTGATGAAAAACTTTACCTTTTGCGTGAACCTAAACTCAATGTGACGATGTTTGCGTCGCGTGGCAGTGACGATGACAATCGGGCGCTGCTTGATCGGATCAACGCCACCGGGAAAGTGTTTTTGACCCCAACGATCTATGGTGGGCGATTTGGGTTTCGCGCTGCATTTAGCAATTGGCGGACCTGCACGGATGATCTTGTGGTCATCAAGCAGGCCATTGAAGCCGCCCTTTAGAAATCGGGATCAATCACCGATAAGAAACATGTCTGCAAAGCTAACTTAAGCGCACTTTGAAAATATGCTGACTTCAAGGAACCGTAATGACGCCTCATAGTCTGTCAAATACGCTGCCGATCTACCAAGTCGATGCGTTCACCGATGTATTGTTTGCCGGTAACCCGGCTGCTGTTGTTCCGCTGGTACAATGGTTGCCCGATGATGTGCTGCAAAAGATCGCGATGGAAAACAATCTGTCTGAAACGGCGTTTTTTGTCCCCTGCGCCGCAGATGATGATGTCGACTTCCATATTCGCTGGTTTACGCCAACGGTCGAGGTGCCGCTTTGCGGGCATGCGACGCTTGCCAGCGCGTTTGTCATTTTCAATCATCTTGGATTTGATGGCGAAATGATCAGGTTGCAGAGCAAAAGCGGCATCCTCAGTGCGGTGCGTGACGGTGATGCGATCGTTCTGAATTTCCCCAGACAGCCGATCAAACCAGATCCCATTGACCAGAAAGTCGTCGATGCCCTTGGGGGGGAGGCGCCAATTGAAACCTTTGGCGTTGTCAGTCGTGATACTGACATCGTTGCGATTTATCGTGATGCCAGTATCGTTCGGGCTATGCGCCCTGATATGTCTGCCCTTGGCAAACTTTCTGGGCGCGGTGTGATCGTGAGTGCGCCGGGGGATAAAACCGGACTTGATATGGTGTCGCGTTATTTCCTGCCAGCTCTTGGCATCGATGAAGATCCGGTGACAGGTTACATGCATTGCGTAGTCGCGCCCTATTGGGCGGAAAAACTGGGGCAGAGTGAGGTTGTTGGCTATCAGGCCTCCGCACGCGGTGGTGTGGTCGCGTGCAAAATCGATGGGGGTCGTGTCCATCTGAAAGGCAAGGTAATCCTGTATCTGAAGGGTGAAATTACGACCCCTTTGTAACCATGTGCCGCATGTTTTTGGTTTTGATATTTTTGGCGGGCAGCATCACAGTTGCCCGCCATTTTAGTCTTAAAAGGCCCTTGGATGGGGTGACGGCGTCTACCCATTAATCCGCATTGATGCTGATTTGCTTTGTTTTTTTTATTGACCGGGCTACGGGGCTTTCGTCTAAGTAAAAGGCAAAATACAAAGATTGTGGGCACGTCGCGCTTACGCAAAAGTGGCGTTAACCGCAATAATGAAGGTTTCACAGGGGTAGATTGATCGTGCTCGAAAGTGTTGTCGCCAGTTCTGCGACGCCGATGCAGATGTGGGTGGTTCTTGCACTCGTTGCCGGATCGCTCATCTTGTATGGGCTGGAGCGCATTTCTCTTGAGCTGACCAGCATGGCGCTGATCGCGACCCTTTTGCTGTTCTTTGAGTTCTTCCCGCTGCTTGATGCGGATGGCGATAACCTTCTGGGTGCTGGGACAATCATGTCCGGCTTTGCCAATCCGGCATTGTTGACGGTTCTGTCGTTACTGGTTGTCGGGCAGGGAATGGTTCTGACAGGTGGTGTCAGTTATATCGCTGGTCTGATTACCGAACACGGCGGCAAGAAACCATCTGTTGCGATTTTCATCGGCCTGTTTGTTGTGATGGTGATGTCTGCCTTCCTGAACAACACGCCGGTCGTTGTTATTTTTATCCCTATTATTCAGGCGCTTGCCGAACGTATTGAACGATCCCCATCATCCCTGATGATCCCGCTTTCCTACGCGGCGATTCTTGGCGGGATGACGACGTTGATAGGGTCCTCGACCAACCTTTTGGTTTCAAGCTCGTTGATCGAGCTTGGCATGCCGGGACTTGAGTTTTTTGAGTTCACAACAATTGGCAGTGTGCTTGCGCTTACGGGGTTTGTATATGTTTTGCTGATTGCGCCGCGTTTTCTTCCGGCACTTGCATCCATGCGCAGCAAGCTTGCGAACCCCGATAGCAGTGGCAAACAATTCATCGCCCAGATCACAGTTGGTCCGGCAGCCAACATGATCGGCACCAAACCGGTTGCCGGTTTCTTCAAGAATTTGCCAAACATCACCATTCAGATGATTGTCCGGCGCGAACATGCCGAACTGCCGCCCTTTGAAGATGATATGGAAATTCAGGCGGGCGATGTCCTTGTTGTGGCCGCAACCCGAAAGGCGCTTACTGAGGCCTTGCAGAAAGATCCCGGATTGCTGCATTCGGATGCCGCAGCAGTGACCGACGGGGACGAAGTTCCGCAGAAATCAACACAGCTTCTGGCAGAGGTCATGTTGCCGCCGGGATCTCGTCTGATTGGGTTTAATCTTGAGCAGATCGGTTTCCGATATCAGTACAAATGCCTGGTTTTGGGTATCCAGCGCCGATCACGGATGATCCGCACCCAGATGACAGAAATCCGGCTTGAAGCCGGGGATGTGTTGCTGGTGCAGGGGCGTTCTGAAGATGTCGAAGCGCTTCGGACTATTCGTGATGTGGTGTTGCTGGAATGGTCAACACGTACTTTGCCCCGACCGTTCCATGCGCGTCGGGCGGCGGCAATTTTCCTTGGTGTCATCGCGTTGGCAGCCACCGGTGTTGTGCCGATTGTGGTATCAAGCTTTATCGGCGCTGGTTTAATGATTGCGTCTGGCGCGCTTAACTTGCGCCAGGCATCGCGTGCTATTGATCGCAAGATTGTCCTGCTGGTTGCGGCCGCACTTGCATTGGGTAACGCCCTGCAGTTAACCGGTGGGGCAGAGTTCGTAGCTGATCAGTTGCTTGCTGTGACGGATGGCGCGCCAGCACCGGTAATCCTGTCGTTGTTCTTCCTGATTGTGGCCGGATTTACCAATGTTCTGTCAAACAATGCCTGTGCGGTTCTTTTCACGCCAATCGGGATCGGCATGGCACAGCAACTTGGTGTCGAGCCGCATGTCTTTGCAATAGCGGTGGTGATGGCGGCAAACTGTTCGTTTGCGTCGCCTGTGGGCTATCAAACCAACCTTCTTGTCATGGGGCCGGGGCATTATCGCTTTATTGACTTCCTGAAGGCGGGAACGCCTTTGATTATTGTGCTCTGGATTGCGTTTAGCCTGTTCGCGCCATGGTATTACGATATCCCGTTTTGATCTGGTTAAACCCCAATTGAAACATGGGAATAACCCACCAATTCAGCCATGCAAATTTGGCTGGCGCGTTTGTGTGGAAGGCGTTTGACTTTTGCCTTGCTCACAATAGGATCAGCTCCCTAAATTGATCTTGAATGACCCGCGGGGGTCTTTCTTTTTGCTCAGGAATATGCCGATGGCACAGACTGCCACACTTGCCAAGCCGACACTTCGTCCAGCCAGCCCGAATTTCTCGTCGGGCCCGTGCAAAAAACGCCCGGGGTGGTCAGCAGAAGCATTGCAGACGGAAGTCCTTGGTCGTTCGCATAGATCAAAACTGGGTAAACAGCGCCTGGAGGAGGTGATTGACCGCTCGCGCGCCATTCTAAACCTTCCCGATGATTATCTGCTGGGTGTTGTTCCGGCTTCTGATACCGGTGCGGTGGAAATGGCGCTTTGGTCGATGCTGGGCGCACGCGGTGTTGATATGCTGGCGTGGGAAAGCTTCGGTGCGACGTGGGTCACGGATGTGATCAAGCAACTTAAACTTGACGACGTGCGTACCCTTGAAGGCGATTATGGAAAACTTCCTGATCTGGGTGCGGTTGATTTTGATCGCGACGTTGTCTTTACCTGGAACGGGACAACCGCCGGTGTACGGGTGCCTAATGGCGACTGGATTGCCGATGATCGCAAGGGCCTTACCGTTTGCGATGCCACCTCGGCGATTTTTGCCATGGAATTGCCATGGGAAAAACTCGATGTGGTGACTTATAGCTGGCAGAAAGTTCTGGGCGGCGAGGGCGGTCATGGCGTCATCATCCTGAGCCCGCGCGCGGTCGAGCGTCTTGAAAGCTATACGCCAACTTGGCCGCTGCCAAAAATCTTCCGCATGACCAAGGGCGGAAAGTTAATTGATGGTATTTTCCGTGGTGAAACCATCAATACCCCGTCCATGCTGGTGGTCGAAGATGCGATTGATACACTGAAATGGGCCGAGGACATTGGCGGTCTTGAAGGTTTGCTCAAACGGACGCGTGCAAGCCGGGCTCATCTTGATGCGTGGCTTGCCAAAAGTGACTGGGCGGCTGATCTTGCCGAAGATCCTGCAACGGCATCAAACACGTCAATGTGCATCAAGATCATTGACCCATGGGCACTGGCATTGAGTGCGGATCAGCAGGCCGCACTACCGAAAAAGATTTCCCAGCTTCTTGAAGCTGAAAATGTTGCACTTGATATCAATGGATATCGCGATGCGCCTGCGGGCCTGAGAATTTGGGGCGGTGCAACCGTGGAACCCAGTGATATCAAGGCGCTATTGCCGTGGCTGGATTGGGCTTATGCGACGGTAAAAGCGGAATTTGACGCTGGATAACGCGTATTTCTTACGTATTATTTGCGTTTTAGGGGTTTTCCCCGTTGCCCTGTCCGGCACAACACGGTAGTAACCGCTACCGGATAGTGAGCCCTGAGCCAGACTCAGGAAATTATCAATTTGAATTCGCGCGCCTCGTCCGGGAAAGCACACATAATGACCGAACTCGCCAGGAAAGCTCTATTGCCCGCCGGCCTGCAGGATGTCCTGCCAGGAACCGCCGCACGGGAAGCTGAAATCCGTGAAAAGCTGATGGCCAGTCTGGCACATGCAGGCTATGACCGCGTGAAAACGCCTTTGGTCGAGTTTGAAGAAAGCCTGCTTGAAGGGGCGGCCCCCGAATTGGCGACTCAGACATTTCGTCTGATGGACCCTGAATCGCGCCGCATGATGGGATTGCGTTCGGATATGACCCCGCAGGTCGGCCGAATTGCTGCAACCCGATTGGTTGATGCGCCGCGCCCCTTGCGTCTTTCCTATTCCGGTGACGTTCTGCGCATCAAGGGATCGCATTTGCGCCCGGAACGCCAGTTTGCCCAGGTCGGTGCCGAGTTGATCGGTGTTTCCAGTGCCGCTGCAGATACCGAAATTGTCCTGCTTGCGCTTGAAGCGCTTGATAGCATCGGGTTGGCCGACGTTTCTGTTGATCTTAATTTGCCGACCCTTCCGGTGCGCCTGTTTGATGCCTTTGGTGTGTCGGGCGATGAACGCGAAGCCCTGACCGAGGCGCTTGAACGCCGCGATGTCGCGGCCATTCGTGCTGCCGACGGCAAGGTCACGGGTGTTCTGGTTGCACTGCTTGAAGCTGCCGGACCAGCACAAACCGCGCTGCCGAAACTCAAAAAGCTTGAGCTGCCGCTGGGCGCATCTGAAGAATTATATCGCCTGATTGATGTGGCAGAGCGCGTTTTGGCATCAGGCCTTGATGCCGCCCTGACGATTGATCCTGTTGAAATGGCTGGTTTCCGCTATCAAACGGGCGTCAGCTTTACGCTGTTTGCGCGTAATGTCCGTGGCGAGATTGGCCGTGGAGGGCGTTATCGTGCCGGTGGTGCATCAGGTGAAGCCGCAACAGGCATGTCACTTTATATGGATAGCATTT
This sequence comes from Thalassospira australica, assembly GCF_000763295.1. Taxonomy (GTDB): domain Bacteria; phylum Pseudomonadota; class Alphaproteobacteria; order Rhodospirillales; family Thalassospiraceae; genus Thalassospira; species Thalassospira australica. The sequence continues at coordinate 63,783 of NZ_JRJE01000031.1, forward strand.
TGCGCGGACTTCCGGGGGCAGAGGTGCTTGACCGTGTTTACCTTCCGCTTGGCACACCACAGCGTGAAGCACGACAGTTGCGTGCAGAAGGCCATTACACGGTTGCCGCACTTGAAGGTGCGGCGGAAGCCAAAACCGAAGCGGCCGCGCGCGTTGAAGCACGCAGCATGGGCTGCAATCATATTTACCTTGGCGGTCAGGTTGTACCGCTGAGCGCGTAATCAAACGTAATTTCTATCGCGCAAGGAGTTTTGCGATGACCAATGTTGCCGTGATCGGTTCCCAGTGGGGGGACGAAGGTAAAGGCAAGATCGTTGACTGGCTGTCCGAACGGGCAGACGTCGTTGTACGTTTCCAGGGTGGTCATAATGCCGGTCATACTTTGGTGATCGACGGGACGACTTATAAGCTGAGCCTGCTGCCATCAGGCATCGTGCGCCAGAATAAACTTTCGGTTATCGGCAACGGCGTTGTTGTTGATCCGTGGGCGCTGCTGGCCGAGATTGACCGCCTGAAAGAGCAGGGGGTGAACATCACGCCGGAAAACCTGCGTCTGGCCGAAAATGCCTGCCTTATCCTTCCGCTGCATGGCAACCTTGACCGTGCACGCGAAGCCGCAGCATCTGGTGACAACAAGATTGGCACCACCGGTCGTGGTATCGGCCCGGCCTATGAGGACCGCGTTGGTCGCCGTGCGATCCGTGTTGGTGATCTTGCCGATACCGATCTTCTCGAAGCCAAAGTCGAAAACCTTCTGACCCATCATAACGCGCTGCTGCGCGGCCTTGGACAGCCTGAAGTCGAAGGTTCTGAGCTTCTTGCGCAGCTCAAGGAAATCGCACCGAAAATCCTGCCGTTTTCCGATACGGTTTGGAAGTCGCTTAATCAGTTCAAGGAAGCTGGCAAGCGTATCCTGTTTGAAGGTGCGCAGGGCACGATGCTTGATATCGATCATGGCACATACCCGTTTGTGACATCCTCGAACACCGTATCGGGACAGGCCGCTGCCGGTTCCGGTATGGGCCCGTCGGGTGTCGGTTATGTTCTGGGCATCACCAAGGCCTACACCACGCGCGTTGGCGAAGGCCCGTTCCCGTCCGAACTGTTTGACGAAGATGGCACCCGACTTGGTGAACGCGGTCATGAATTCGGTGTTGTCACTGGGCGTAAGCGCCGCTGTGGCTGGTTCGATGCCGCTCTTGTTCGCCAGTCCGTAAAGGTCAACGGCATTACCGGTATTGCGCTGACCAAGCTTGATGTCCTTGATGGGTTTGATGAAATCAAAATTTGCACCGGTTATGACATCGACGGTGAAGTTTATGACCACCTGCCGGCAAACCAGCGTCTTCAGGCCAAAGCCAAGCCGGTTTATGAAACCATCGAAGGATGGTCGGACACGACAATGGGCGCACGCAGCTGGGCCGATCTTCCGGCTGCTGCCATCAAATATGTGCGCCGTATTGAAGAACTGATCGAAGCACCGGTTGCGCTGCTTTCGACCAGTCCGGAACGTGATGACACCATTCTGGTTCATGACCCGTTCAGCGGCTAAAGGCCATCCATATGCGTGATTTCAAAAGCCACCGGTTCCGACCGGTGGCTTTTTTAGTTTCAAATGAATGGTTTGTCCGGTGTGTGAAACTGCTCGGGGCGGATAACCGCTTGCCCCTGAGGGGCATCGCAAGTATCGTTTTATCAACCTTTGGAGGATAGCGTACGGATTGATATGTCAGGAGGACTGTCGATCAGATTGATCACGCGTCACTCAGGGATGATAACGCATAAAGAAATATCAGGATCATGGCAGAGCAAGCTGAAGATCAGGAACAGGACGTTTCGAACGGTGCTGCGACAGAATCGGTGATGGATGCACCGGGCGGCGGCGCACCTGCGCCTGCAGAATCTGAAGTACCATCTGAAGAAGAGGTTGAGGTCAGTACTGGCGGAAAAAGTGTCGAGATCGGCAATTTCCGTGTTTTCATGGACTTGCGGATGCCCGAATTCGATATGGGGCATTGCAAAGCCTATTCTGCTGATAACCTGCGCCGCGACGAGGGCAGTGCCTTTGCGATTGTGTCTGATCCGGTTTTGCCAACCCGCCAGGACCATATCAATTTCCTGACCGGCATGCATATGGCGGGTCAGATTGATCTTCTTGACTATGAGATCGCCTATTGGCCGCCATTTGGTCGCCGAACCATGGTGCTGTTCTATGAGAAGCCTGCAGGTGGAAAAGTATCCGCCAAGGACAATAAGAAGCTTCCCATTGATGAGCACGACATCGCGACCGTTGTGGTTGAACCGTTGATGAGTGTTATTCAGGCCTTTGGTGAAAAGGGGCTGGCACACCGAAACATCCGGGCAGACAACCTGTTCTTTGCTGATGCATCGCGCGAGAAGGTCGTTCTTGGTGATTGCGCCAGTGGTCCGCCCGGTTATGACCAGCCACTTGTCTATGAAACGACAGCCCGCATGAGCGCAGAACCCGCAGGTCGCGGGTCGGGCACGACAGAAGATGACTTCTATGCGCTGGGTATGACACTTGCGGAATTGGGAATTGGCCGACTGCCGCTCAAGAAACTGAGCGATCAGGAGGTCATGGACCTGAAGCTGTCCAAGGGATCGTTTCAGGCCATTGCCTCGCAGGAAAAGTTACCACTTGTTCTGATCGAGCCGGTAAGGGGGCTATTGTGTGATGACCCTGAAGAACGTTGGGGTTTGGCCGAACTGAATGCCTGGCTTGATGGACGGCGAACCAAGCCCGTGCAGGCTAATACGGAAAAACGTGCGGCACGTTCGCAGAACCTGGCCGGGCGGGATTATTACACGGTACGTGCGCTGGCACAGGGCATCGCCACGAACTGGGTCACAGCCCTTGTGCCCTTGCGTGACAGTACGGTCGAAATTTGGCTGCGTCGCGGGCTGGGTGACAATGATCGGGCAAAGGCCATGTCTGATGCCATGCGACAACTACAGTGGGCGGGAACCGACAAGAGATCAGCCGAAGATGTTTTGATTGCCCGGTCCATTCTGATTTTGGACCCGTCGGGACCGATTCGGTTCAAGGGCTTTTCGGCGATGATCGACGGCCTTGGCTTTATGCTGTCCTATGATGTTCAGCATGGTCGCGGGCCGCAACGTTTTGCCGATGTTATCGTGCGCGATATTCCGTCCTTCTGGTTCGCCCGGCAGGAAGGGTACAGCCCAGAAGTTCAAAAGCATCAGCAACTCTACAAAAATTTACGCTATTACATTCAGCAACAAAGCGCCGGTTATGGTTACGAACGCTGTCTTTATGCAACTGTGCGCAACCAGCATTGCCTGAGCCCGCTCGTGGAGCAGGAATATGTTGTGGATATTGGCGAACTAATGCCCGCGCTGGAAAAAGCGGCAGAAACAGCATCGGAAGAAAGCTGGCCGGTGGACCGCCATATCGCGGCCTTCATTGCAACCCGTCTGGAAGACGACGTTGAAGGCCAACTGATGGCGATGCAAAATCCGTCAGATGAAGTGGAATATAGCCGCGCCATCATCAGTATGTTGGCCATCGTTCAATGGCGTCATGGGCCGGATAATCTGCAAAACCTGTCGCACTGGGTGTCGCGCCTAATGGAGCCGGCGATCAAGGTGTTTCACAGCAAAGCGCGCCGAGAGCGGGTTGAGACAGAAATTCCCAAATTGGCGAAACGCGGCAATCTGGTTGAGCTGTACAACCTGATCAATGACGAACAGGAACGTCGCAAGGACCAATCGGAATTTGTTGACGCTGTTGCAGAATATTCCGAAGCCGAAAGCGAAGTGTTTGATTTGGAATCGTCAGGACCTGCACGCCTTGAAATGGCAGAAAAAGTCGGCCAGCAGGCGGCAGCATTCGCATCGACCATGATTGCGTTGCTGACGGTTTCAGCACTGTTCTTGATGTATATTTTTTAAGGTATCAGCATGGCAAAAGGTAAGGGTAAAGGTGCAAAAGGCGGTCGCAGCGCATTTTCCGGTTTGTCGGTTGTCGCATCCGCTGTGCTGTTGTTTATGGTCGCATTACCCACCTTCATTACGCTGACGGTCGGGCTGTTGCCATCTATGGCGGCCTTCATCTTTGATCGAAGCCCGGGCAGAACGATGGCACGCTGTGTGTTTGGTCTGAACTTTTCCGGTGTGGCGCCCTATATTCTTGAGTTATGGCAGGTGCCGTCTCAAACGGTTGGCAGCGCAACCCAGCAAATTTTCCAACCCCTTGCATTGTCGATCATGTATGGCGCAGCGGGGCTTGGCTGGTTGCTGTATCTTGCGATGCCACCGATTGTTGCAAATGTGCTGAACCTGTCGGCACAGCGCCGCGTAAGTGAACTGCGCAAGAAACAGCGTGGTTTGATAAAAACCTGGGGCGATAGTCTGATCAAGGAAGTCGACCGTTCGGGCAACTGAACAGGGTTCCGATCCGATTTTAATTTACAACGAAATCAAAAAAAAAGCGGCGGACAAATGTCCGCCGTTAGTCGTTACAAAGGGGGAAAAAGACGACAGTGTTCTGGTTAATGGGGAAGATCCGTGTGAATGGATTTCCGGACTTTCTCAAAGGCGCGAACTTCAATCTGACGAATACGTTCGCGTGAGATGCCATAGGCAACACTAAGATTTTCAAGTGTCACCGGGCTTTCAAGCAGGCGGCGCTGTGTGAGAATGTCGCGCTCGCGCTCATTTAGGTGCGACATCGCATTCTTCAACATACCCATCCGCTGCAGGAATTCTTCGCGTTTGCCAAACAGTGATTCCTGATCTTCTTCGTCGCTTTCAAGCCAGTCTACCCATTCGCCATCGCCGTCAACGCGCACAGGGGCATTGAGCGAATGGTCCGGGCCTGCAAGACGGCGGTTCATCATGATCACGTCGTCTTCGGAGACGTTAAGCTTGGTTGCGATCAGTTCGACCTGTTCTGGCTGCAGGTCACCTTCGTCAATCGCCTGCATCTGGCTTTTGAGTTTGCGAAGGTTAAAGAAAAGCTTTTTCTGAGCTGCCGTTGTGCCCATTTTCACGAGTGACCAGGAATGAAGGATATATTCCTGGATGGCGGCACGGATCCACCACATGGCGTATGTGGCAAGCCGGAAGCCCTTGTCGGGGTCAAATCGTTTAACAGACTGCAGCAGGCCGACATTGCCCTCGGAAATCAGTTCATTAATGGGCAGACCATAACCGCGGTAGCTCATCGCGATCTTGGCAACCAGACGCAAATGGCTGGTAATCAGTTTCTCGGCAGATTTGTCACAATCCTTGTCCCGGAAGTCACAGGCATATTGGACTTCTTGTTCGGGGGTAAGCATCGGGTAACGGCGTATACGCTGAAGGTACACAGTTAAACCATCTTTGGAGATGACTGGAAGAGCATTTCCCTGTTTCATTGAAGCCTCCCGTATTGCTTTCAAAAAGTGCATGTATCCCCTTGCACTTTCAAAAATCTTATACGGGGGTATTAGAGGTCGTCAATGAAAAAGTATACTATATGTCTAGTGTTAACTATTCATAGGTATAGGTTTAGGGCGCTTATGACCTCAGCCAGGTCATCTGGAATCGGTGCCTCGGTCGATATGTATGCACCCGTGCGAGGGTGTAAAAAACCCAGAGTTCTGGCATGTAGCGCCTGTTTGGTGAATTCATTCAAAACTGCTTGCGCCTTATGGTTGCACTTTAGGACAGCTTTATTGCGACCGTAAACTGGATCACACACAATTGAATGGCCGATATGGTGCATATGAACGCGGATTTGGTGCGTCCTGCCGGTTGCAAGGCGACATTCGACAAGAGATGCCAACGAGTCGTCGCGAGTCTTGAGTGTTTTATAGTGGGTTAGTGCGTATTTTCCGGTATTTTTTAGAACTGTCATCTTCTTGCGGTTGCTTGGGCTGCGGCCGATATTTCCCTCAATATCACCGACAAGGGGGCGCGGGGTTCCCCACACAACCGCAAGGTATGCACGATCAATATTTTCCTTATCCTCGGAAAACAGATTTGAAAGGGCACGATGGGCGGTGTCATTCTTGGCAACCACCATGGCGCCACTGGTATCCTTATCAAGCCGATGGACAATTCCCGGGCGTTTCACACCACCAATGCCCGACAGGCTGCTACCACAATGGGCCAGAAGCGCATTCACCAGTGTTCCGCTTTCATTGCCTGCGGCGGGATGAACAACCATGCCGGCAGGCTTGTTGATCACAAGAAGGTCGTCATCCTCGTAGAGCACATCAAGCTTGATGTCTTCCGGGGTTGGTTCGGCTTCTTCGGGTGGGGGGACGATTAGGTGAAAAATATCGCCTTCCCGTACCTTTGCCGACATCTTGCGCGCTGGCAGCCCGTTAAGCGTTAGTTGCCCGTCTTCAATCAATGCCTTGATGCGTGAGCGCGACTGATCGGGCCAGGCGCCCGCCAGCACCTTGTCAAGGCGGGCTCCTTCATCATCGTTTGTCGCTTTGTAGGTCAGACTGTCAGACATTGGCCGCTGTTGGTGTCTTTTCTATATTGGTCACTGTGAATTCGGAAATTGCGCTGTGTGTTGGCAGTTTTTAGCGTTTTGACCGGCGATTGCAACGAATTGCGACAATGGTTCATTTCATACCTGTGGTCAAACCGCGGTGTGATGTGTTGTTACCTTGCATTTGATCGTGCTTGTCGCTATGGCGTTGGAGAGTGTTTTGTGTGATCGCTCTTGGGCGAGCATGCGGGTTTCATCAAGCTTTGTCAGTTGGAAATACGATGCGTGTAGTTAAGGCTTTGGTTGCGTTTATGGGCGTTTTGATCGTGGTGGGCATTGGGCTTGTTGCCTATGGTCTGTCGCTGGACAAGAACGCAACGGATACAGAAACAGCCCCCAATGTTACCAAGCCGTCTGTGCCTGTTTCCGGTTCAGCAAACGCTGATGAATATGACACCCTGGCTGAATTTGGTGATATCGTCCTTGACGTTAAAGATGATGAACGGTTGGTCGGATATACAGTGCAGGGGGATCAGGTAACCTTGCACATCGAAGGTGCGAACGGAAATGGTGCGCGTCTGATTATTGTTTCTCTTGGCAAAAAAACAGTCCTTGGGCGCATTATCCTTAAACACGCAAACCAATAAAATTGATCCTTTGAGGGAAATACCGATCATGGAGAATGGGCAGCGACGGGGGCACACATCAACTTCGGCCTCTGGGGAAGTTGCCCATGTCATGCTTGCTGATGATCTGCATACGGAGATTTGCGACTTTGCTGCCTTGCAATGGCCCGAGGAAGCCTGTGGCCTGCTTGTTGCTGATCAACTGAACCCAAACCGGATCCTCCGGGTTGTATTTGCCAAAAACATTTCAGAACACCCACAGACAACGTTCGAAATTGATCCGCAAACCCTGATCAATACCCACCGTTCCGCCCGTGAGAGGGGCGAGCTGGTCGTGGGGTGTTTTCATTCACATCCCAATGGCAAGGCCCTGCCATCGCCCAAGGATTGCGAACGGGCTGATGAAGACGGGTTTTTGTGGTTGGTTATCGCAACGGCTCATTCCGGTGCGCTTGCAAGCGGGATGTATCGCGCCATTCACCGCCACCAGGATCAGGAAGAGACACAAGGCGCAGTTGCGCGTTATTTCCGCAAGTGCAAGCTGGTCAGTGATGCGTCCTGACCCCTAGGCGCTTTGGCTTTGTGGTGGCGTTGATGGCACATGTGCCTTGGGAACCTGATGCTTCATCATTGACTCAAGCGCCAGTACAAGAGCCAGTTCAATTTTCCCTTCCTTGCCCATACCCTTGAGAATGGATATCGACTTTTCGGCGCTAAATGGCGGCTTGTAGGAGCGTTCTTCAAGCAGTGCGCCCATGATATCGCAGATCGTCAGTATGCGGGTTAGGTCGGGGATATCCTGTGCCATTAGGCCATCGGGGTAGCCACTGCCATCAAGGTATTCATGGTGGTGTTTAACCCCGTGAAGGATATCTGGACTGACATTTCCCTGTTCCATGAGCTTGTTAAAGCCGTCAACGGGATGCCTTTTGATGATGGTGAATTCCTCGTCACTGAGTTTTCCCGGTTTATCGAGAATAGCGTCGGAAATCCATACCTTGCCGATGTCATGCAACAGTCCGGCCTGCGTCAGTTTGGCAATATCTGCTTTGCTCATTCCGGTATGTTGCCCAAATGCACAGGCAATACCGGTAACCAGCAGGATATGCTGAAATGTCGACTGGTGATAAACTCTGACTGTGCTAAGCCATTCGGCGATTCCAAGATCAGCAATCGAGGTGGCTATATTACTTCCGGCCTCTGCGATCTTGTCGATATCAACAGGAAGACCATCTTGAAGTCTGTCGAGACTGTTTTGAATGGCGTCTGCGCCGCCCTGAACGGATTTAACGGCCGTTTCCCCATGTATTCCAAGTGTTTCACGGCATTCTAGGATGTACTGTGCAACTGCCTTTTCCGTAAGAGGCTTGATGATTGTTTTACGCGCGCCCAGTGCCGTTGCCTGTAATTCATCCTGCAGATCATTTTTGCCGATCGCGAAGATTTGTTCGGCACCACGTTGCGATACCTTGCGAAATGCCTGCAGGCGGGAAATCATATCAGGATCACGTAAATCAACATCGACCATCAAAAGCATGATGTCGGCAGGGATTGGTTTTTTGGGATCAAGAATCCTGACGGCAAAGCCCATCAATGCCGTCGGAAAACGTCCCGGGCTTTCGCCATCATACAGGATGTGGATTATGTTGTTCTGGTGTTCTGTCACGGTTCACGTCTGTGTTGAAGTGGGGCAGGTCTTGGGCAAAAAAGAGTCGTCTAATTTATCAGTTGGTTTAACTTGATCCTGTTACAAGGACAGAGATTGGACAATTTGTTCTTTGGTTATAATGCCAACCAAGTTTTCACGCTCGTCAATTACTGAGATGTCTTTTCCTGTGGCAAGTATAATCGGAAGAATGTCCTCAAGTCTTGTGTCATCGGATACGACGGGGTGTTCCTGATCGATTATTTTTTGGTTGGCAGGGTCTTGCATTATGGAACGTGCACGTAAAACACGTGCGCGGTTAACATCGCGGGTGAATGCCTGAACATAATCATCAGCAGGCTTAAGTACGATTTCTTCCGGTCGACCAACCTGCACAAGCTTGCCGTCTTTCAGGATTGCGATCCGGTCCCCGATCTTTAGGGCCTCGTCCAGATCATGGGTGATGAAGACAATCGTCTTGTGAAGCTCCGCCTGAAGCTTCATCAGTTCATCCTGCATGTCAGACCGGATCAGCGGATCAAGGGCCGAGAACGCCTCGTCCATCAAAAGAACTTCTGGATCGGTCGTCAATGCGCGGGCAAGGCCGACGCGCTGCTGCATGCCACCCGATAGCTGATCGGGGAATTTGGTTTCATACCCGGCAAGACCAACCCGCTCGATCCATTTCGATGCGGCGGCTTCGCGCTCCTTGCGTGCCGTGCCCTGGATTTCCAGTCCATAGGCCACGTTATCCATCACATTGCGATGGGGCAGCAGGCCAAAGCGTTGAAACACCATGCCAAGCCGCTTGCGGCGAAAGGCATTCAGGGTCTGGATATCCATTGCAAGAATGTCTTCACCGCCAAACGAAATGCTGCCTGCGGTCGGATCGATCAGGCGATTAAGGTGTCGGATCAGGGTTGACTTCCCCGATCCCGAAAGCCCCATAACCACAAAGGTTTCACCCTGTTCAATCGACAGGGATACATCATGCAGGCCGACCGTGTTTCCGGTTTTGGCCAGGATTTCATCCTTGTCCGCGCCACCCTTTGCCAGTTCAAGTGCAGACTTTGGATCGGGGCCGAAGATTTTGAAAATATTGCGGATTTCGATATAGCTCATCACGCGTCCTCCGCATGGGGCTTGCGCTGGGATCGCTTGCCATAGGCCTGACCGATCCGGTCAAACACCACAGCCAAAAGGACAATCGCAATGCCGGCTTCCATGCCAGCCCCAACGTCCAGACGTTGAATGCCCATCAGGACCTGCTCACCAAGCCCGCGCGCGCCAATCATGGAGGCAATCACCACCATCGAGATTGACATCATCGTCGTCTGGTTGATCCCGGCCATGATGTTGGGAAGCGCCAGTGGCAACTGCACGCCAAACAGGATTTGCTTGCGGCTGGCCCCAAACGACCGCGATGCCTCAAGCACTTCCTGATCAACAAGCCGGATGCCAAGATCGGTCAATCGCATAACGGGCGGGGCGGCATAAATCACCGTGGCCAAGATTGCCGGAACCTTGCCCAAGCCAAACAGCATCAGGGCAGGGATCAGATAGACGAAACTTGGCATGGTCTGCATGGTATCAAGGATCGGCAACATGATGGCCCGCAGGCGATTGGACATCGCCATGGCAATGCCGACCGGAATGCCGATCAGAACCGAAAGCGATGTGGCAACAATCATCAGGGCCAAGGTCTGCATCGCCTTGTCCCACAGGCCCAGCGTGCCAATGATAAACATCGCCACGACCAGCCCGACCACAAGCTTCCAGTTCTTGCTGGCATGCCAGGTGATGGCTGCAATGGCGATCAGGACCACCCACCAGGGTGCACCACGCAAAACCTGCTCCAGCGCGACCAGAACCGTCAGCAAACTGTCGGCAAAGGCCTCAAACGCCGCGCCATAATTGATCACCAGCCAATCAACAAACTGATTGACCCACTTGCCCAAAGGCACATTCAACTGTTCTGGAAACATGGCGCGATTGGCCCGATCTGCTCAAAAAATCAATGAGCGTAACAGCCTAACAAGATCACTTCCCGCGCGCGACCGTTAATCGCACATGATCCGACCCATTTGGATTCTAATCTGAAGGGCAGGGGACATCGTATTGAAAATTGAAACGCTACCGTTTGCGAGGGTTCGATGATCACGGTGTTCTATGATGGAAAATGCGGACTATGTTCGCGCGAAATCAATCATTACAGAAAGATCGCATCTGAAGGCATCTTTGACTGGCGGGATGTGACAGAACACGCAAATGACCTTGAAAAACAGGGCGTATCCGTTGCTGATGGGCTGCAGCAATTGCATGCCAAAGATGCCAGTGGTCAGCTGCATGTCGGCGTTGATGCCTTCATTTTAATATGGCGTCAACTTAGGCGATGGCGCCTTCTGGGTGCCATCGTCGCATTGCCCATCATCCACCAGATCGCACATGTTGTGTATCGGGCATTTGGGAAGTGGCGTTTTAAGCGTCTTACCCATTGCCAGCTTGCGTCAACGCGTGGAGCATAGCAGGACGCTTGAGATTGAACGATAGGTTGGGCTGGTTGCTATCGAAGTTGTATCCTAGACTAAAAGAACACCCCGCAAGATACCTCCTGCGGGGTTTTTGCATTAGATTGTCGTGTCGAGGTTACAGCGCGCTTTCAACCCGTGCGGCGACCTCATCCGATACCCAGGATTTCCAGATGCCCGGCTTTTGCTTGAGGAAATGCATAGCGGCCCCGTCGGGCTTTTCGTTGTTTTCCTGCATGTAGGCCAGCATTTCCGAAACCAATGCGTTACTGGTTTCATAATTGGTCAGGAAGGTGATCAGGGTTGGTGCGGCGGCTTTAAACTCGTTATTCACACCAATCGTGATCGTACTTTGTGGGTAGGCGGTTGCCTTGGTCGGGTTTTCATCGGTTTTAAGCGCATCAAAGATCGTCTTGTCATAGGCGGGTTCTTCAAGACGCGTGCTGTCGTAAAGACCCATCACCCATGTCGGACCCCAATAGTAATAAAGGGCCGGTTTTCCGCGTTTATGCGCCGATGCGATGGCAGCCGAAAGGGCCGCACCGGTGCCGGGGCGGAAGTTGGTGAAGCTGTCATCAAGCCCATAGGCGCCAAGTTTAGCCGAATTAACCTTTTCGCAGACCCAACCTGACGGGCAGTTATAGAAGCGGCCCTTGCCGGGTTCTTCCGGGTCTTCGAATAGTTCGGTATATTTTGCCAGATCATCCACCGATTTCAGATCAGGCGCCATCGGTTCGATCCCGCGATCTGCATCGCCTTCGATAACAAAGCTTGGCACGAACCAGCCTTCGACAGCGTCATCAAAGTTAACCCCGATCTGGCTGACATTGCCGGCCTCTTCGGCCTTGGTCCAGGCTTCGGCAACATTGTCGCGCCAGATTTCCATCACGACATCGATGTCACCCTTGCCAGTGCCGGTCAGAAGCGGAATGACATCACCGGGCAGGGCATCGGTTTGACAGCCATAACCCTTTTCAATGATGAAACGCGCTACTGCGTTATGGAAAAGTGCGCTGTCGTAATTGAGCCCGGCAAACATCACCGGACGATCAATCTCGCAGGATGCGTCTTGCGCGTTTGCACTTGACGGAATTTGGGTAAATGCGAGGCCAGCGGCCATCAGCATTGCGGCTCCGGTAGGCAGGGTTTTCATCCTTCTGTCCCTTCGTTGTTGCGGTCCGGAATCGCATCAAATGCATGGTCTTTGCAGCAAGTGCCGCAACGGTTCGGATCAGACTTGATCCTTTGGTGAACATGACCGTGCCCCTGATACAGGTGCGCCAATTCTAGACATGGCAGTTGAATGGGCGCAACCCCGGGTATGGATTATAACGGCGACGTGATGTCGTTTGGATGCTGCTATAATTGCAGAATGCTCCTGACAGGGCTGGCAGGAGATGTCAGGTAATGTGATTTGAAGGTGCCCTATAAGACGCTGCCAATCCGTTCGTGAATTTGTCGGTACTTGGCGTTATGTTGGGCAAACAAAACATTGGGCAACGCAAAACCGGGGGCCGCCATGATGCATTCCAGTCTGTTCGTTTTTGATATCGAAACCGTGCCCGATATTGATGTCTTGCCGCAATTGACCGATGAAACCGCGCCTGATCCGGAAACCGGGCGCAAGATGCTTGAAGACTATCATCTTGAAATCACCAATGGCCGTAATGGGTTCCCGCGCCAACCATTTCACAAGGTTGTGGCGATCAGTTTCCTGCGCGCCACCATTCAGCGTGACGGTGATCTTGAAATGTATGAGATTGATGAACTGCGATCGGGTGGTGAGCTGTCATCCGATGAGAAGGACCTTGTGAATGGCTTCTTTGCCTATTGCGGTAAGCTTTATCCAAGACTGGTTAGTTTCAATGGACGTGGTTTTGATCTGCCGGTTCTGAAATACCGCGCGATGAAGCACGGGGTTTCGGCCCGCTGGCTGCATCAGGCCTCCAACAAATGGGAAAACTACACCGCGCGCTATGCACCGCATTGGCACTGTGATCTGGCGGAAGTCCTGTCTGACTACGGCGCATCGGCCCGGACCAAGATGAACGAGGTCTGTGCGGCCCTTGATCTGCCGGGTAAGACCGGGGTCGATGGCAGCAAGGTTTCCGACATGTATGACAATGGCGAGATTGACGGCATTCGCCGCTATTGCGAGACAGATGTTCTGAATACCTATTTGCTGTATTTGCGCCATGCGCTTCATACCGGATTGACCGATCACGATAGCTATAACCATGCGATCAACCTGACGGTCGGCTGGCTGGAAGAACGGGCAGCCGACATTCCGGCTTATCAGGAATTTCTGGATGCCTGGCGGGTTTCCAGTGACGGGTCGTTTAACGTGCTTTGAGCGCGGAAGCATTGGGGTGAAACGACAACTACATAAGTGAAGTTGATCACACTTTCCGACTTGTTTTGGTGAATCCTTATTGAATTAAATGCGAGTTGATCTTAATTGCATGGGTAGATGCAACTGAGTTGCACAGTCATGAGCATTAAACGCATTTAAAGTTCAACAGGGATCGTTCAAATGGATATCAAAAAACTTGTCGGTGGTGCTGTGTTTGGCGCGACGGCATTCGCCGCAACCGCTGCCAGCGCGCAAGAAGTGAATGTCTATTCACTGCGTCAGGCTTTTCTGGTCGAACCACTGTTTGAAAAATTCACTGCCGAAACCGGGATCGACGTCAATGTGATCTTTGCGGAAAAAGGCTTGGTGGAACGTATCAAGCAGGAAGGGGCCAACAGCCCGGCCGACATTTTGATGACCGTGGATATCAGCCGCATTCAGCAGGCCGTCGATGCCGGTGTGACCGAAGCCGTTTCCAACGGTACCCTTGCTGAAAATATCCCATCCCATCTGCGCGATCCCGAAGGGCACTGGTTTGCCCTGACCCAGCGTGGTCGTGCGATTTATGCTTCCAAGGACCGTGTGGCAGAAGGCGAGATCACGTCATATGAAGACCTTGCCGACCCGAAATGGGAAGGCCGCATTTGCACCCGCTCGGGTACGCATGTTTATAACGTCGCTCTTTTTGCCTCGATGATTTCCGTTCATGGTGAAGAAAAAGCCAAGGAATGGCTCCAGGGTCTTAAGAACAACCTCGCACGCAAGCCGCAGGGCAATGATCGCGCACAGGTTAAGGCGATCAAGGAAGGCGTTTGCGATCTGTCGATCGGTAACACCTACTATTATGGCAAGATGCTCGATAATCCGGACCAGCGCGCTTGGGCCGACGCTGTGAACCTTGTTTTCCCGAACCAGGATGGCCGTGGCATGTCGATGAATATTTCGGGCATGAGCCTGATTGCCGATGCGCCGAATCGTGACAATGCCATCAAGCTGATGGAATTCCTGACCAGCGACGAAGCCCAAAGCATCTATGCCGATGTGAATTATGAATATCCGGTCAAGCCGGGTGTTGAGTTCGCCGAAAACATCAAGGCTTGGGGCACGTTCAAGGCCGATAATCTCTCGCTGGCGGAAATTGCACGGCTTAGCCCGGATGCAATCAAGATGGTCGATGAGATTGGTTATAATGAGTAACCAAACGCTCTAACATCACGTGGACTTTTCGAAGGGATGGCAATGCGCCATCCCTTTTTCGTTGTGGCGGTGGGGATGTCACATCCACAAAAACACGGACTTACTGTCACATCATCGCGAGAATGAGGACTATAAGTGGTTTTCTGGCTTGCAATCCAAGCGCAGAGACCTTTAATTTCCCCAATGGCAAATACAAATCATTCCTAATTGCTGTGCTACCACACAGTTAATTTTTACCAATGGGGTATTCATGGTTTCTCTGCGCAAAACAGTCTTCGGTGTTGTTGTCGCGGCGATCGGGCTTTCGGCCCTAACGTCTGCGCAGGCTGCAGAGGAGGTCAATGTCTACTCGCTGCGCCAGTCTTATCTGATCGAACCGATGTTCAAGCGCTTTACCGAGGAAACCGGCATTCGCGTCAATACGCTGTTCTCACAAAATGGTTTGGTAGAACGCATAAAGCACGAAGGCCGCAATACCCCTGCGGACCTTCTGCTTACCGTCGATATCGGGCGTATTCAGGATGCGGTGGATGCTGATATTGCCCAGCCGATCGAAAGTGCTGTTCTTGAGGCCAATATCCCGGCCCAATTCCGTGATGAGAACAAGCTTTGGGTTGGTATGACCACGCGTGCGCGTGTGCTTTATACGTCGTTTGATCGTGTCGCGCCGGACGCGATTACGACCTATGAAAGTTTGGCAGACCCAAAGTGGGAAGGGCGCATTTGTGTCCGTTCGGCCATGCATGTTTATAACATTGCATTGATTGCCTCGATGATTGCCCATCATGGTGAAGAATACACCAAAACATGGCTGACAGCTGTGAAAGACAATCTTGCGCGCAAACCGCAAGGCGGGGATACCGATCAGATCGAAGCGGTGTCACAGGGCGTGTGTGATGTTGCGATTGGCAATTCCTACTATTACGGCAAAATGCTTGATGACCCGAATAAGGCCCCCGCAGCCAAGCAGGTGCGCATTGTCTTTCCCAATCAGGGCGACCGTGGCACACATGTTAATATTTCCGGTGTGGCGCTGATGAAGCATGCACCAAATAAAGCCAACGCGATCAAATTGATCGAGTTCCTGTCAGGGGATGAAGCGCAGCATATGTATGCTGACATCAATTTCGAATATCCTGTCAAACCCGGAGTTGCCTGGTCTGATCGGGTGCGGTCCTGGGGCCGGTTCACCCATGATGAATTGGCCCTCAACGTTGTTGCGGCCAATCGTGTTGCTGCAATTCGTCTGATTGATGAAGTCGGATTTAACGAATAGGGGCTTTGGCCGGGATTGCTGGGCTATTGGGGAAACTAGAGCATGAATATTTGCCTTTGACCGTTATTGCAGGCTATCAGGACCATGCAAGACGCCTTCTTGACGACGTGGGCTTCGACGACTGAAAACGGATACCAGCTTGAACAACGCTTGTCAGACGCCAAAGGATGATGACATTCGTCCGGCCGCCATTACAGAAGCCCTTGATCCGATGCGTGCGCCCAGGGGGCGCATGGCGATGCGTTGGTTGCCGCGCGGGCAGACTGCGTTCTGGCTGATTGGCGCATTTATTGTCGCCTTGATGGTTGCGGCCCCGATAGTTGCCGTAGCTTGGATTGCCCTGTTTCCAACAGAAAATATCTGGCCGCATTTGGCATCGACCATGTTGCCAAGATACCTCAAAAATACTGGCATCCTGATGTTTGGCGTCGGGGTTGGCGTGACCCTGATCGGGGTATCGTCGGCGTGGGTGGTGACCATGTGCCGTTTGCCGGCCAAGCGGTTCTTTGAATGGGCGATGCTGCTGCCGATGGCGGTTCCAGCTTATATCGTGGCTTACGTTTATACCGATCTTCTGGAATATGCCGGTCCGGTTCAGGGCGTGCTGCGTGATATATTTGGCTGGCAATCGGCGGCCGACTACTGGTTTCCTGATATCCGCACCAAGGGCGGGGCGATTATCGTGCTCAGCCTTACGCTTTATCCCTATGTTTATATGCTGGCCCGTGCTGCGTTTCTGTCGCAATCGATCTGCGCCATTGAAGCGGCCCGCATTCTTGGGCGCAGTGCCTGGAGTTCGTTTGCGACTGTGGCCTTGCCGTTGGCGCGCCCGGCCATCGTGGTTGGCGTTGTGATTGCGCTGATGGAAACGTTAAATGACTTTGGCACCATTGATTTCTTTGCAGTACATACCCTGACGGCGGGCATTTTCAACGTCTGGCTCGGCATGGGGAATGCTGGCGGGGCCGCACAGATAGCGCTGACGATGCTGGCTGTTGTGATTGCGCTCATGGTGATCGAGCGCTATTCACGTCGCCGCCAACGTTTCCACGACACCACCAGCCGTTTTCAGGAGTTGCCGGGCTATGATCTGGCGCCATTGGCAAAGATCGGGGCGCTTGCGGTCTGCATTTTGCCGATTGCACTGGGATTTATGATTCCGTCGTTGGTTTTGATTTATTATTCCATTGGTTATTTTGATCAAAGCTGGACAGCGGACTTCTTTGAATTTGCGGGCAACAGCCTTTTGGTGTCGGGGTTGGCAACATTGGTTGCCGTGGGCTGTGCGATCTTTATGGCTTATGCACTGCGCCTGTTTCCACAACCGCTTTTGAAGGTGTGTGTACGTTTATCATCGGTTGGCTATGCCGTGCCCGGTGCCGTGCTTGCGATTGGGGTGCTGATCCCGTTTGCACGTTTTGACAATGCACTTGATGCGGTAATGCGCGAAACGTTTGGCATATCGACGGGGCTGCTTTTAAGCGGGACGGTGTTTGCGCTGGTGTTTGCCTATGCCGTGCGGTTCATGGCGGTGTCATATGGCTCGATTGAGGCCGCCCTGGGTAAGGTGCGGCCAAGCATGGATGATGCAGCGCGTACCCTTGGTGAAAGCCCGTGGGGCACACTAAAACGTATTCATTTCCCGATGGTTCGTGGTGGCATTCTTGCGGCATCGGTTCTGGTGTTTGTCGATGGCATGAAGGAACTTCCGGCAACACTGATTCTGCGCCCCTTCAATTTTGATACGCTGGCGACCCATGTCTATCAATTCGCCAAGGATGAGATGATCGAACAGGCCGCACTTGGTGCACTGACGATTGTTTTGGTCGGCGTCATTCCGGTTGTCATGCTTAGCCGTGCGATATCAAAATCCCGTCCGGGACATAGTGGACAATCCTGATGATCGAGGGTGATGTTCAGGCTAAGCTCATGACACATCATCCGGTACGGTCACAACCCAACGCAGGCAGGCAGTTCAACAGATGCAAAATATCAAACCGGGACTGACAACGCTTTCTGATGCATTGGCCATCGCGTTTTCGGATGTCGCCATCATGGCCAAAACAGAAGAACGACTGATAAGTGATTGTTTCGGCGCGGTCTTGCGCGAAGACGTTGTCGCCGGGGTTGCTGTGCCATCGGTTGATAATTCGGCCATGGATGGCTATGCCCTGCGTCATAGCGATCTTGGATCGCTTGACAGATCAGTGCCGGTTGTGGGCGTGTCACTTGCGGGGCATCCATATGCAGGCACGCTTCCCAAAGGGGCGGCGGTGCGGATTGCGACGGGGGCCGCAATCCCCGAAGGCGCTGACTGCGTGGTTATTCAGGAAAATGTAACGGTAAACAGTGATGAAACGGTAATTGTGATCAAACAGGATGTGCTTGATCGAACTGCAGTATACCAAAACATCCGCTGGGCTGGCGAAGACATCAAAACAGGTGACGTTGTTTTGCGAGCAGGGACGGTCTTGCGCCCGCAGGACATTGCCGTTGTTGCCGGGCAGGGGCGCGGCACGCTTAAGGTTGCAAAACCGCTAAGGGTTGCAGTTTTTTCGACCGGGGATGAATTGTCCAAGCCTGGGGATCCGTTGCCACCAGGCGGAATATATGATTCCAACCGTTTTGCGATGATTGGGATGCTGCGCGATATCGGATGCTCCGTAACCGATCTTGGACTGTTGGCTGATGATTTTGATGTTTTGCAAAACGCCTTGGCATCTGCGGCAAAAGATCATGACGTGTTAATGACATCGGGTGGTGTTTCTGTCGGTAAAGCGGACGTGTTAAAACCGGTTGTAGAACAGTTGGGCGAGATCACCGCATGGAAGCTTGCCATCAAACCGGGCAAGCCATTGATGCGTGGCAAGATTGGCGATTGTCTTGTGATCGGTCTGCCTGGAAATCCGGTTTCGGTATTGGTATCGGGATTATTGTATGTAGCGCCACTGTTGCGTCATGCCATGGGGGCAAATCATGCGCAGCTTGAACCGACGCGTATGCCGGTACGCGCCGGATTTGATTTTACGCGTATGACCGGGCGTCGTGAATGGCTGCGTGCACGGCTGGTCCAGAACGATGACGGCGCGTTTGAAGCGATTGCCTTTGCATCGACAAGTTCGGGAATGCTGTCTTCGATGGTTTGGGCGGATGGGTTGATCGAGCTGCCGGAAAATTGCGGACAGGTCAAAAGGGGCGATGAAGTGCTGTATCTGCCCCTTCGTGGGCTGCAATAAAACCCGTTGATACTGATCTGGATCATTGCGCGGAAAGTCGTTTTGACGAATTGTTAGAGCCGTTCCAATTCGTGCGAGGGTGCCCAATGACGATATCGGTGACGTTTTGTGGTGCGGCAGGCGGGGTTACAGGATCCTGCTATTTAATTCAGTCCGACACGGGAAACTTCCTTGTCGATTGCGGGATGTTTCAGGGCAGCAAGACCGTTCGCGAACTTAACTACAACCCATTCCCGTTCGATGTTGGGCGTATTTCTGCCGTTCTGCTGACCCATGCGCATATTGATCATACCGGCCTTGTCCCCAAACTGGTTAAGGCAGGCTATGGCGGCCCGGTCTATGCCACAGAGCCGACATGCGATCTCCTGACCTATATGTTGCCGGACTCCGGATATATTCAGGAAAGCGAAGTTGAACGTCTGAACCGCCGCAATGCGCGTCGCGGTCGACCAGAAGTAACACCGATCTATACCCGCGAAGATGCTGAAAACACACTTCTGCAGCTAAAGAAGGTGGAATATCACCATTGGATCAATGTGTTTGACGGCGTGCGTGCGCGTTTCTGGGATGCAGGACATTTGCTGGGATCTGCATCGATTGAGATTGAAGTTGACGATGCGGCCCAACAAGGCAAACCGACGCGTTTGCTTTTCTCCGGTGATGTCGGCACAGGAGAAGCTGTGTTCAATGCAGCACCTGAGGCCCCCAAGGATATTGATTATCTGTTTGTTGAAACGACTTACGGTGACCGTATTCGACGCGATATTGATGATGAAGAACGGCGGGCATTGTTGGCGACAGAAGTGCGTGAAGCCCTCAAAGCCGGTGGCAACCTTGTTATTCCAAGCTTTGCCGTTGCGCGGACACAGGAACTTCTTGTCGATTTGGCGCATTTGTTTAATCGCGGGGAACTGCCGCCAGCAAATGTGTTTGTCGATAGCCCGTTGGCCCAGCGCGCGACCGATGTTTTTGCAAGACACCTCGATCGTCATGATGCTCAGGCCCTTGCTCATCCAAAATTTCACATGGTTCCTGACGTTCAGGCCAGCAAGCAACTTGCCCAGGTAAGCAGCGGGGCGATCATTATTTCAGCCAGTGGCATGTGTGATGCCGGGCGTATTCGTCATCACCTGAAAAACAATCTGTGGAAGTCAAACAGCACGGTGCTTCTGGTGGGGTTCCAGGCGGCGGGATCGTTTGGCCGTGTTCTGCAGAGGGGCGCCAAACATGTCCGTATTCATGGAGAAGAAATTGAAGTGCGGGCACGTATCCGAACCCTGGATGTGTATTCCGGCCATGCTGATCAGGACATGCTGCTTCGCTGGACGCAGGATAGACTACCCGTATCACATCGCATTTTTCTTACCCATGGTGAAGAAGGGGCACGGGCGGCATTTCGTGAAGTTTTGATCGGGCAGGGAATTGACGCAAAATTGATAGCCATGCCGATGCTTGATGATACCGTGACATTGGTGAAAGGAAAGACGAAACCCGAAGCATTGCAAGCGCGGCTTTCGGGGGAGGAATTGTCGCGCGAGGACTGGCACAATCTCTATGCGCAAACAGTGACATCACTTTCGGAAAAGCTGCGTTCTCTGAAAACTGCAGGCGAAAGGCAGGAGTTGCTCGAAAAAGTCTTGCGCAATATCGGTCCAGTGTGAGAGCAATTACCCGGCGGCCAAAATAGGCTATAACAAGGCGTCACGGATTTACTTGCCAAAGCACGAGAACCTGTCAACCTGATAGTAGGTTGTGCAGGCTCATGGGATCACTACGCAGACGGGCGAACATATGTCAATCGTAGGGAACACCGGATATCGGGTTCTTATTTACAGCCATGATACATTTGGGCTCGGGCATTTGCGCCGTTGCCGGACGATTGCGCATGCGTTGGTCTCGCAACGTGATGATGTGTCAGTTCTGATCCTGTCCGGATCGCCAATCATTGGTAGTTTTGAATTCAGGTCAAGGGTAGATTTCGTTCGTATTCCGGGCGTCATCAAGCTGTCGAACGGCGAATATACGTCGCTGAACCTTAATATCGATGTCGATCAGATTTTGGCAATGCGGGAATCCATCATTCAGCATACGGCTGATGTTTTTAATCCGGACATGTTTATTGTCGACAAGGAGCCGCTTGGTTTGCGCGGCGAGGTCGAGTCCACGCTTCGGATGTTGCGCCATCGGCGTACACGACTTGTGATGGGCCTTCGCGATGTGATGGATGATCCGGTAAACCTGCGCGAAGAATGGGATCGCAAAAAGTGCGTGCCGGCACTTGCAGATTTGTATGACGAAATCTGGGTGTATGGTCTTCAGGAAATCTGCAATCCGTTGGAAGGCATTGATTTGCCGCCGGGTGTTGAAAACAAGATGTCTTACACGGGATATTTGCCACGTACCGCGACGCGACGTCCGGCACCGGAACATGGCGCACTTGGTCTTGAAGAACCGTATTATCTTGTTACGACGGGGGGCGGTGGCGACGGCGTTAATCTGGTTGATTGGGTAATCAGTGCCTATGAAGCCGACCCGGACATTCCTGTTCCGTCGCTTATTGTGCTTGGGCCGTTCATGGGGCCAGCCCAACAGAACGCTTTTATGAAACGGGCTGAAAAGCTTGATAAAGTCTCGGTCATTACGTTTGACGCCAATGTTGAGATGCTGATGCATAACTCTGCCGGGGTTATCGGCATGGGTGGGTATAATACGTTTTGTGAAATCCTGTCTTTCGATAAGCCTGCTGTGATTGTACCGCGCACGGTGCCGCGCCTTGAGCAATATGTCCGTGCAGCAGCGGCGGAAAAGCTTGGTCTGATCAAGATGCTGACCGAAGATGGTGGGCGCGATCCGCGCGAAATGGCAAATGTGCTTCATGGTTTGATTGATCAGCCAAAACCGTCACATGTGACGGTACCCAATTTGATGGGCGGGCTGGATCGGGTTGGCGAACTTGTTGATCGCTGGCTTCCGCCGCAAATGGCTGCAGAATAAACGCATCGGGAATAACATTGATGACACGCGACAATCTGGCAATCGTGGTCAAGGGGTATCCGCGATTGTCGGAAACCTTTATAGCGCAGGAAATTCTGGGAATTCAGCAAACAGGCATTCCCTATCGCATTGTGTCGCTTCGTCATCCAACAGATAAAAAACGCCACCCAATCAACGAACGCATTACAGGCTCTGTCGATTATCTTCCGGAATACGTCTATCAGGAACCACTTCGCGTGCTGTGCGGGTGGTTTAAGGCGCGCACGTTTCCCGGCTATCGTCGGGCCTTCAATATCTGGTGGCAGGACTATCGTCGTGACCGGACTTCAAATCGTGCCCGGCGTTTTGCCCAGGCATTGGTGATGGCAGCCGAACTTCCTGAGGATATAACCCGTATCTATGCCCATTTCCTGCATACCCCGGCCTCGGTTGCGCGATATTGCGCGCTTATTCGCGGGCTGCCGTGGTCGTGTTCTGCACACGCCAAGGATATCTATACCAGTCAGGACTGGGATATGCGCGAGAAGTTGCGTGATATGGACTGGCTGGTGACCTGCACCAAGGCCAACGTCGATTATCTGCAAACACTGGCCGAGGATCCGGATAAGGTCTACTTGCTGTATCATGGGTTGGATTTTTCGCGTTTTCCCGAAGAGCTTCCGGACCGTCCCCTTAGAGATGGTAGCGACGCAAGCAATCCCGTAACCATTCTTTCGGTCGGACGTTTGGTTGGCAAGAAGGGCTATGACGATTTATTGCGTGCCTTGGCAAAATTGCCAGATCGGTTGCACTGGCGTTTTGTTCATATCGGCGGTGGAAACGGCGAAAAATATCGAAAACTTGCTGCTGATCTTGGCATTGAAGATCGCTGTGATTGGCAAGGTGCGCGGGATCAGAAAGAAGTGATCGCAGCCTGCCAGTCATCAGATTTTTTCGTTCTGGCCAGCCGCATCGAGAAGGATGGTGACCGTGATGGTTTGCCAAATGTCCTGATGGAAGCCCAGCTTTGTGGCCTGTCGGCGGTTTCGACTGCGATTTCAGCTATTCCTGAGCTGATCGAAGACGGGGTGAATGGCAAGCTTGTACCGGAACGTGATCCCGCGGCACTTTCCGCTGCCCTCGAAACGATGATTTCTAATCCCAAGGTCCGCAATGAAATGGGACGCAAAGGGAATGAAATTGTGCGCCGTGACTTTTCGTTCCATCGTGGCATGAAAGATTTGGCAGTGCGTTTCGGCGCTCCTTCGTCGCCAAACGCAGAAGAAAATAGCACGGCTCAACAATCTGCCGCTGAGTAGGAGGCACACTTTTGCAGGTTGCCTTTTACGCCCCCTTAAAGCCCATCGACCATCCGGTACCATCCGGTGACCGGTTGATTGCCCGGATGCTGTGTGAAGCAATGCAGGCTGCGGGTATGAATGTTGATATCGCTGCGCGGCTTCGCAGTCGGGTTGCGGACGGTAATATCTTAAGACAGGCTCAATTGGCAGCGCTGGGAACCAAGCTTGCGGGGCGATTGCTGCGACAATACAAATCCGGGGTTCGTCCCAAACCGGATGTCTGGTTCACCTATCACCTGTATTACAAGGCACCTGATTGGATTGGCCCGATTGTCGCCAGTGCGCTTGATATTCCCTATGTCGTTGCAGAAGCGTCTTTTGCGCCAAAGCGTGCGACTGGGCCATGGGCTCAAAGCCACAAGGCTGTTGAAACGGCCTTGCGTGCAGCCGATGCGGTTTTTTCCCTGAACCGGGTTGATATGGAATGTTTGGCAGACGTGTGTGCGAAGGATCGTCTACATTTTCTACCACCCTTCACCCGCATTTCCGACTGGATGGTAACGAACCGCAAAGAGATCGAGTCTGATTGTGTCCGATTGGTGACGACAGCCATGATGCGCGATGGTGACAAACTGAAATCCTATGGGCTTTTGGTGGAATCATTGGGAAGATTGATCCACCGTGGCGTTGATAATTGGCATCTAACCGTGATTGGGGATGGTCCAGCGCGCCAAAAGGTCGAAAAACTGTTTCAAGCACACGGTATCAGAGGAAGTGTAGTATCGTTCGCCGGGCTTACCTTGCCCGAACAAACCAAGGATATTCTTGCAAGTTCGGACCTTTTTGTTTGGCCTGCCATCAACGAAGCATTTGGCATGGCATTGCTTGAAGCACAGGCAGCGGGACTTCCGGTTCTGGCCGGAGACACAGGCGGGGTTTCCGGAATTGTTTCACCCGGCGTGACAGGCTGGCTTGTGCCGGTTGGTGATGTTGATGCCTTTACAGATCGTTTGTCACATTGTGTTCAGTCTGATGTTGACATGCTAAGGGGCATAGGACGTGCCGCCGCATCGAAAACTAAGCAACATCACACAGTTGAGGCTGCCGCCAAGGTGTTATCTGGAACATTAAGCAAGCTTGTTGCCGACCATGGTCATGCTCCTGCTCCTGACGCGCAAGATAGGGGCGTACATGAGTAACATCCGCTTTGCATTGTTGCGTCATGGTGTGACGGATTGGAATGCCGAGAAACGCATTCAAGGCCGGACAGATATTTCGCTAAGTGCCGCGACTGTCGCACAGTACCGCCGCCTTTGTCTCCCTGATGATTGGCGTGACGTGCCTTGGCTTTATTCCCCCTTGTCCCGAACGCGCGAGACAGCAGGTGCCCTGGGGATTTCGCCGATCACATCTGTTCCAGCCCTTGTCGAGATGGACTGGGGCACATGGGAAGGTAAAACACTTCCTGATCTTCGGGCTGAATTTGGCAGCGCCATACAGGAAAATGAAGATCGTGGATGGGATTTGCGTCCGGATGGTGGGGAAAGCCCGCGCGAAGTTCTCGGGCGCGTGACAGCGTTCCTGGAACGATGTGATATCGCAGAATTTGGCGGCGTGACCCATAAGGGTGTTATTCGTGCGGTTTATGCTGCTGCGCGTGGTTGGGATATGATGGGCAAAATCCCGGACAAACTGGATTGGGAATGTTTGCACATCTTCAATTGGTCTCACGATGATGGATTAGCAATTGAAAGGTTGAATGTGCCGTTGGTTGTTGCTGGGGAGGACGGGTGATGACAGACGTCATGGTCTATGTGCAGCATTTGCTGGGGATCGGGCATGTGCGCCGCATGGCCCTGATCAATCAGGCGCTACGCGATAAGGGAATGACGGTTGCTGTTGCAAGTGGCGGCATCCCGGATGCCAATCTTGATTTCGCAGCAGACCACGTGTTTCAGTTATCCCCATGCAAGACGGCAGACAGCGATTTTTCAGCACTCGTTGATCCTAACGGAAAAACGTTGGGTGATGATTGGAAGGAAACGCGCAAGAAGGAACTGCTTGCCGCTTTTCAGGCAATGTCGCCAAAGCTGCTTTTGATCGAAATGTTTCCATTTGGTCGACGTGGGTTTCGGTTTGAACTGATCCCATTGTTTGATGCGGCCAAAGAAGCAGGCATCCCAATCGTCTGTTCCGTAAGAGACCTTCTGGTGCGCAAAACAGACATTCGAAAAACCGAATGGATGCGCGATACAGCGCGCAAATACCTTGATTGTGTTTTGGTGCATGGTGACCCGAACCTGTTTGGGTTTGATCACAGCTTTGAATTTGCCAATGACCTTTCCGATCTGATTGTTCATACGGGGTATGTTGCGCCCGATGTGGATCGAACGGTCAAACCGGACAATTTGCATCGCCAAGGGGTGCTGGTTTCAGCGGGTGGTGGTGCCGTTGGGGCAACGTTGATCAAACTTGCAATCAAAGCCCGTCGTTATTCGGAGAAATACAAAGACGCAATCTGGGATATCGTTGCTGGGCCGCATTTTCCCGATGATCAGTATGAAAGTCTGCGTCATCAAATTCCGACCGATGATATTGTTTTACATCGTTTTTTGCCCGATTTCCGTGACAGGATGTCCCATGCGGCAGTTTCCGTATCGCAGGCGGGTTACAACACCTTAATGGACGTTCTTGCCACCGGGACACCTGCGGTCATGGTGCCCTTTGCCGAAGGCGGTGAAAGCGAACAAACAGAGCGGGCAGAAATTCTTTCAGAAGAAGGTGTTATATCACTGCTTGATCTTGATGGCCTGTCTGCGCAATCATTAGCAAAACAAATAGATAATGCCAGACAGCCGCAAAGGATCCAAATTGCACTGGATGGCGCAATAAAAACTGCGGAAATCATCGCAGACAAGATTAAGGGTACGGCATGAGCAGTTGGGATCATTTGCGCACGGAACTTGATCTGTGGCAGTCCGAAAACCGGATTGCCACAGCCTGGTGGCGCGATGATGACGCGGTCACGGTGACGCCAGCACTCGAAACGATCCTTTCCTTTGAACAAGACTATAAAGTTCCGCTGGCCCTTGCGGTCATTCCGGCATGCTTGCAGGATGATCTTCCGGAGCGTTTGGTGGAAACCCTTGATACCCGTGTGCTTCAGCACGGATGGTCGCACCAAAATCACATGCCGGACGGGCGCAAGAAGCAGGAACTTGATGACGTTCGCGATATCGGAGATGTGATCACTGATTTGCGCAAGGGCTTTTCAGTTATGCAAGCACGGTTTGGAAACCGTTTCTTGCCAGTTCTTGTGCCGCCGTGGAACCGGGTGGCAGACGATGTTGTTGCTGCATTGAGTTCGTTGGGGTTTTACGGGATCAGCACGTTTAATCCGCGCAAAATGGCAGAGCCATATCAAGGGCTGGTACAGGTCAATACGCACGTGGACGTTATTGACTGGCGAGGAACGCGCGGCTTTGCGGGCGAAGATGCGGTATTGGGGGCGATGGTTGCACATCTTGCTGCACGCAGGACAGGTCAGGTTGACTCCGATGAACCCACCGGCATTTTGACCCATCATCTAGTACATGATGCAGGAACGACGAAGTTTCTGGATAATTTGTTTTCTATGGATCATTCAGCTTTGAACTGGCTGAGAATTCCCGGAGTATTTCCATGGCAGTAAGTCCGAAAGAACATCTGGAACCGGAAGAAATGACCGGGTCGCCAAGTGCACCAGGTGCGCCAGACCCGGTGAAGCCAGTGGGTGTCGGTGATAGTGAAGTCCAGACGATGGCCTATCCGGCAAAACTGATGGCCCCGGATTTGGCAAAATCGGTTGTTGGGTTGTTGATTTGCGGTGTGATGGCGCTGATCCCGGACATGCTTGAAATCATCCAATGGACCGCCGCAGGTTTGGCGTTGCTGTTTGTGTTTTATTTTGCACGTACCATCATACGGTTCCAATCAAAGATCTTTGTATCTGAATACGGCATTCGTCTTTCCAGTATCCGCGGTGGTACAGCCTTCGCATGGCCGGAACTTTCCAAATTCCGTTTACGTTACTTCAGTACCAAGCGTGATGGGAACAAGGGATGGTTCGAACTTACGTTGCATGCTGGTGACGCAAAAATTGTCGCAGAATCAACACTGGACGGATTTGATGATCTCCTTGAAATTTCTCGTGATTGGGCGAAAGATAACCAATTGCTTGTGGATGACGTCACACGAACGAACTTGATGCGCATGGATGAGGCCCAAACTTTGGTTAAGGCCGCCGCATCAGAGCGCATACAGGGTGGTAGCAGCTAGAAATGACCGATATTCTGCGCATCAAGAATCTGAAAGTTGAATTCGTCTTGCCGCACATGCGTGTTAAGGCCGTCGAGAATGTAAGCTTTCGTATCGGTGCGCAGGAAACCGTCGCCCTGGTTGGTGAGTCCGGATCTGGCAAAAGTACGATTTCTCAAGCGATTATGGGGCTGTTGCCCAAATCGGCTCAGATTACCAATGGATCAATCATCTTTGCCGACCCGAAAAAGCCCGGAACCCGCGTTGATATTTCAATGCTTGACCGCGCGGGAAAGGAAATGCGCGCCATCCGTGGTGGGCGCATTTCGATGATTTTTCAGGAACCTATGAGTTCCTTGTCACCGCTTCACACGATTGGGGATCAGATTTGCGAAGCCGTTCGTCTGCACCGTAAGGTGAGGGGGCGTGAAGCGCGCGAACTTGCTGTGGAAATGTTGACGCTTGTTGGTTTTCCTCAACCCAAAAGGGCGCTGAAAACATATCCGTTCGAGCTTTCCGGCGGGCTTCGTCAACGCGCCATGATCGCCATGGCGCTTGTTTGCCGTCCGGCACTGTTGGTTGCAGATGAACCAACAACAGCACTTGATGTTACAATTCAGGCGCAAATCCTGCGCCTGATCCGGGAGGTTCAGTCCGAACTGCAGATGTCTTTGTTGCTGATCACGCATGATCTTGGCGTGGTGGCAAACATGGCTGACCGGATGGTTGTGGTTTATGATGGCCGCGTTGTCGAGGCAGGCCAAACCCAAGAGGTTTTCATAAATCCCGGCCATGCCTATACGCGGTCTCTTTTGGCGGCGGTTCCGCATTTTAATATGGGGCCAGATGAACGTTTACGTCCATTGCGAGAAATCAAGCCAAAGACAGGAAGCTTGCTTGCCGAGGTAGGCAACGCCGAAGCCCAGCGCGAGAACACTGAAGTCCCAGCGTCTCTTGCGCTGCATCCGACCATGGCAAGTGAACCGGTTTTGGCAGTCCGACACATCAGCAAAAGTTTCAGCACGCGTAAGGGTAACTGGTTCAAATCCGAAGAACAGCGCATTCCGGCAGTTTCCGACGTGTCGCTCACAGTTAATCGCGGCGAATGCGTTGGGCTGGTCGGCGAAAGTGGGTGTGGGAAAACGACACTTTCCAAACTGATCATGCGTGCCATGAACCCGGACGATGGTTCCATTCTGTTTCGCGGCGAAAGCGGACAGATGACCGAATTGGTCGGACTTGATGAAGATCAGCTAAATCCATATCGAAAACGGATACAATTCGTTTTTCAGGATCCTTTCGGATCTTTGAACCCAAGAATGACGGTGCAGGATATTGTTGCTGAACCAATGCTTATTCATGGGGTTGGGGATGGGGAATATCGGCGTAAAATGGTACTTGAACTGATGGATTTGGTCGGGCTTGATCCGCGTTTTCTAAATCGATACCCACATAGTTTTTCTGGTGGGCAGCGTCAGCGTATTGGCATCGCGCGTGCGCTTGGACTAAAACCTGATCTGTTGATTTTTGATGAGCCGACATCTGCGCTTGATGTATCGGTTCAGGCGCAAATTCTAAATCTTTTGAAGGATTTACAGCGCAACCTTAATTTGACGTATCTGTTTATTTCGCACAATTTGGCCGTCGTCGATTATGTTGCAGACCGGATTGCCGTGATGTGTGCCGGACGTATTGTGGAATCTGCGCCGCGTGAACAGTTGTTTAGAAATCCGGTGCATCCCTATACGCAGGCCTTGCTGCATGCGGTGCCGTTTGCTGATCTTGATCACTTGCTTGATTTCGACAAAATTGTTGATGGCAAGGCATCAGATCCAACGCGCTGGCCTGCACCCTTTACAATCAATCAGAACAGTGCACCTAAGATGATGCAGTTTGCCGAGGATCATTTTGTTCGTGCTGAGCGTGCCGATTTTACGGAGGTCGCAATATGATCAGCCTCTCGCATCCCAGAGTATCGTATATGTGTCGCGTGATTGGCGGGTGTTTGCTGTCGACCGGGGTCCTGTGGGCAGGCATAAGCCCGACGACGGGGCACGCAGAGGTTCCCTATTTTGCAGATGCTGTTGCAAAGGGAACCTTGCCGACAATGAACGAAAGATTGCCCGAACACCCGCATGTGATTGACTTTGGGGCGGAAGGCAAAGCGATTGGTAAATACGGTGGTGAATTTGTCACCATTATGGGTCGGTCAAAAGACATCCGCATGGCGGTTGTATATGGTTATGCGCGCTTGATTGGCTACGATCAGGATCTGAACCTTCAGGCCGATATTCTTGAAGCCCTTGATGTTAACGAGGAAGGCAACGTGTTTACGTTGCATATCCGCAAAGGACACAAATGGTCTGATGGAACCCCGTTCACCGCTGAGGATTTTCGCTATTACTGGGAAGACATCGTCAATAACGATGAATTGTTCCCGGTTGGCCCGCCACGTTTCCTGTTTGTCGGAGATGAGCCGGCAACTTTTGAAATCCTTGATGAATATACAGTGCGTTACAGTTGGTCGCGGCCAAACCCGTTCTTCCTGACCGAATTGGCGGGAACGCGCCCACCATTTATTTATCGACCAGCGCATTACCTGAAACAGTTTCACGAAGACTACCGCGACCCGGCAGAACTTGATGCGATGGTCAGCGAACGGGGACTTCGCAATTGGGCGGTTTTACACACGGATATGGACCGCCCCTATAAACTGTCCAATATTCAACGTCCGTCGCTTGAACCATGGCTGATTACCACCGAAGAACCATCTGACCGGTTCGTTTATGTACGCAACCCATATTATCACCGCGTCGACCCGGAAGGTAATCAGCTTCCCTATATCGACCGGATGATTTTCAATATCTCAAACGCCAAACTTGTTCCGGCCAAAGTCGGTGCGGGCGAAGTCGATTTGCAAAGCCGGATTTTGACACTTAAGGATTACACGTTCTTAAAGCAGTCTGAAGCCAAGCAAAACTATCAGGTGCGCCTGTGGGACGTTGGTGCGGGGTCTTACGCAGCCATTTATCCCAACCTGACCGCGAGTGATCCGGTCTGGCGCGATGTCATTCGCGATGTGCGGTTCCGTCGCGCGTTATCCTTGGCCATTAACCGTACGGAAATTAATCGGGTGCTGTTCTTTGGTTTGGCAAAGCCGACAAACAATACGGTCTTGCCGAAAAGCCCGCTTTTCAAATCGGAATATCGCGATAGCTATACTGATTTCGACATCAAGGTCGCAAACAGGTTGCTTGATGAAATGGGGCTTGATGAGCGCAATAGCGATGGTATCCGCCTGTTGCCGGATGGTCGCACGATGGAGATCATTGTCGAGACGTCCGGTGAAAACCCTGAACATGACGATATGCTTGAACTGATTGGTGACAGCTGGCGTCAGGCGGGCATCAAGATGTTCGTCAAAGGTCTGCAGCGTGAAGTAATGCGCAGCCGCGCCTATGCCGGTGAGACCATCATGTCGATCTTCAACGGTGTCGACAATGGGTTGGCGACACCGAATTCTGTGCCATCCGAATTCGTCCCGGTTCAGCAAGACAGCCTGCAGTGGCCGAAATGGGGCCAATACTATCAAACCGATGGTGAGGCTGGTGAAGCGCCGGATATGCCAGCAGCCGAGAAATTGATGGATTTGTACGACAAATGGCAATCCAGTAACGAAACAGGCCGCAAAGAAGCCTGGCAGGAAATTCTGGATATCAATTCGGAAAACATGTTCTCGATCGGTTTGATCGGGAATGTACCGCAACCGGTTGTGGTCGACAAAGACCTGCGCAACGTGCCGGAAAAAGGCATTCATAGCTGGGAGCCCGGGGCATTCTTTGGGATATACCGCCCTGATACTTTCTGGTGGGACAGATAAACACTTAAACGATAAAACGTGTTGTTTCATTGCCACGAGGGAAGGTGATGAAACAACCTCGGGGGAGCGATAGCGCCGATGCTAACCTATCTGGCAAGACGGCTTTTTGTGATGGTACCCACGTTGATCATGATCAGCGTGCTGGTTTTCGTGATCATCCAGCTTCCCCCTGGGGATTTTCTGACCACCTATCTGAATGAACTTCAGGCGCAGGGTGAGGCCGTCGATCCGGCCAAGATTGAATTTCTCAAGCAGCAATATGGTCTGGATCAACCGATATATGTTCAATACGCCGAGTGGGCGTGGGGCTTGCTGCACGGGGATCTTGGGTTCTCGTTCGAATACAACCTTCCTGTGAGGGAAGTGGTCGGAGATCGGCTTTGGCTGTCACTGGTGCTGAACTTCAGCACGGTATTGTTCATTTATATTGTAAGCTTCCCGATCGGAATTTATTCTGCTACCCGCCAGTACAGCTGGGGGGACTACGGTTTTACTTTTGTTGGTTTCCTTGGGCTTGCCATGCCGAACTTCTTGTTCGCGCTGATCCTTTTGTATTACGCGAACGTTGTGTTTGGGACGTCAATCGGTGGCCTGATGGACCCGGAATACATCAATCAGGGATGGTCATTTGGCAAGGTGATGTCAGTTGTCGAGCACCTTTGGGCCCCGGTTCTTGTAATCGGGACATCGGGGACTGCATCCATGATCCGGCGTCTGCGCGCCAACCTGCTTGATGAACTCAGCAAGCAATATGTCGTAACTGCACATGCCAAGGGGCTTTCACCCAAGAAGGTGCTGTTTAAATATCCGCTGCGCATGGCGCTTAACCCGTTTATCGCCGATATCGGTAACATCCTGCCCCAAGTCGTATCTGGGTCTGTTCTGGTGTCTGTTGTGATGTCGTTGCCTACAACAGGTCCTATGCTGCTTACGGCACTGCAAAGTCAGGATATGTATCTTGCAGGGTCATTCCTGATGTTCCTCGCATTGCTGACAGTGGTCGGCATGTTCGTTTCCGATGTGTTGCTGGCTTGGCTTGATCCCCGAATTCGTCTGCAGGGAGGGGTCGGTCAATGAGCATTGAACGCGATAAGCGCAACGAACATTTTGTCGATACCGCTCCATTTGATCCATGGGATCGGGAAGAACTGACGCCAGAACAGGAAAAGTACTTTCTGGCGTCTCAGTGGCAATTGATGTGGTGGCGTTTGAAACGTCACAGGCTTGCATATTTTTCGCTGATCATTCTGGCGATCATGTATGCATCGGTCTTTATTGTTGAATTCATCGCACCTTATGCACAGGAAACGCGGAACTCCGAATTCATCCATCACCCGCCCCAAGGCGTACACCTGTTCCATGAGGGCGCGTTTGTCGGGCCGTTTACCTATGGCACTGAATTCTCTGTGGATATGGAAACGCTAAAGCCGATCTATACGGTGAACCCGGATCGGGTGGAACCATTGCGGTTCTTCTGTTCCGGCGATGAATATGAATTCTGGGGCATGGTTGGAATGGATTTCCATTTCGTCTGTCCGCCAGAAAACGGTACCTTGTTCCTGTTTGGCACCGACCGGCTTGGGCGCGATATGTTCTCGCGCATTATTTATGGCGCACGGGTTTCTTTGACCATTGGTCTGGTCGGGATTTCCGTTAGCTTCCTGTTGGGCATTCTGATCGGGGGGGCGGCCGGGTATTACGGCGGTTGGGTAGATTCAACAGCACAGCGCGCAATTGAAGTCATCCGGTCTTTGCCGGAAATTCCGCTTTGGATGGCGCTGTCGGCGGCCTTACCGGTGACCTGGAGCCCAATACTGATTTATTTCGGTATCACGATTATTCTGGGTCTGATTGACTGGACCGGGCTTGCCCGTGCCGTGCGATCAAAACTTCTGGCCCTGCGTGAAGAGGATTATGCACTTGCGGCCCGTCTGATGGGGGCGAAGCCAAAACGCATTATCGGTCGCCACTTACTGCCAAACTTCGCCAGCCACCTGATAGCGTCCGTTACACTTTCGATCCCGAATATGATCCTTGGGGAAACAGCACTCAGTTTCCTTGGGCTTGGTCTACGTGCGCCGGTGACAAGCTGGGGTGTTTTGCTAAACGAGGCACAAAACATCAATGCAGTCGCAGTCTATCCCTGGCTAATGCTGCCTGTCGTGCCTGTGGTGATTGTCGTGCTTGCGTTTAACTTCCTTGGCGATGGTCTGCGTGATGCGGCAGATCCCTACAAGAACTGAGGCTGTAATGTCGTATAAGGCCCCAAGGATCGAGACTGAGCACCTTGTTCTTCGCTCCATGTCGATGGATGACTGGCCGGATTATGTCATAATGCTTTCTTCAAGTCGCGCAAAGCATATGGGAGGGCCATTCGATACGGCTGATGCGTGGAGTCTTTTTTGCCGCGATATCGCCCAGTGGAGTTTGTTTGGTTTGGGCTCATTGATGATTGATGAAAAATCCACGGGCCTGTGCGTCGGACAGGTCGGTATCAATTCCGGACCATTGTTCCCCGAGTACGAATTGGGCTGGATGTTGTATGAGGCGGCCGAAGGCAAGGGGATCGCGTACGAGGCCGCCATGACTACGCGTGATTGGGCATTCAATGTGCGGGGCCTGGAAACATTGGTCAGTTACATTTCTCCGGCAAACGAACGGTCAATCAAACTGGCACAGCGCCTAGGTGCTGTGCTGGATCACGGTGCATTGCGGCCTGACTCGGATGATCTTGTTTTCCGCCATCCCGTGGCCTGACGCGAGTTACTTCTTACGCAGCCACAGACTTGTTTCATGCGCACCGTTGGGCAAGTGGATGCCGTTGGCAATTGATTGTTCAACTTCATCGATCATGCGTGTTGTAGCATAGGCGCTTGACCACAAAATCTCGAACCCGCCACTGGCCAGAAGCGCCGCTACACCTTGTTGTTCATTATATCCGCGCCATTGCCAGATTTCCGGGTAGTCATCAGGCAGGGTGATGTCATGGATATGAAGGATCGTCCCGCTTGGCAGGGTGGGGATCACGGATGAAAACAGCAGGTCAACATCGGTGCCCGGCATCAGGATGTGGCTTGAATCGATCGACAGGATATCCCCGCCTGTTAGGTGGGCAAAAACCAATGGATCGGCCTTTTGGACGATGGTGCGTTCAACCGTAATCGGGAGCTTGGCGATATCTGCACGCGGAGCCGGATCAATTGCATGAAAGGCTGTGTTCAGTTCAGCATCCTTGATCGCCCGGTAATAGAAACGTGTCGAATGGCCTGATCCGATTTCGATAATCTTGTCTGGGCGAAATTCACGGGTGAAGACATAGGCCATCATGCCATCCAGACGTGGAAACCAGCTTTGTTGCCAGCGCGGATCGGGCGGGGTGGCATTGCCAAAACTTGCAAATGCTTCCGGATACTGGCCGGCCTTGGTCAACCACGCCTTCATTGTTGGCGCGGCATGATCCATCATGGTTTCGATCGCCGGGTACTTTGGGCGTCCTACGGCGGTCGCTGTCTCGCTGGCATAGCGGTAGGGGATGAAATATCCGGCGGGGGAACTGCCGAACAATGTTTTCAAACCAAATTTCCAACGGCGCATTCTGCGAGAGAACGGCATGGAGGTCATATTACGGCCCCTTTGAGTTAGGTTTTGCTTTCGCAATCTTTTTCATTGTTCATGCCATCAGTCGCAGAAGGTCTGATCTTCGCCACGCCAACGGCGGATCAGCCAAATAGCAAACATCAAGGCAATCAACGAGAACAGTGCCATCAGGTAATAGGTTTGTGCGCCGAATTGATCATAAAGCGGCCCGGATATCCAAATGCTGGTGCCCAAAAAGACACCCATCGACAGTGTCGCCATCAAGCTTTGCGCAGATGTTGCCAATTGTTGCGGTATGGCCCGGGCAATGAAGCTGACAGCCGCAAGGTGAGTGATGCCAAAGGTCATTGCATGAAGCGGTTGCACCAGAATAATCAGCCACAAATTGTCGCTGGTCCCTAAGACAATCCAGCGGATAACGCCGCATATGGCACCAAGTGCGAACAACATTCCCGGATGTCTTCCGCGTACAAACCGTCCCGCAACGGCAAACAATGCGATTTCGGCGATCACGCCAATAGACCAGAAAACACCGATCATCTCATGGGAATAACCAACCGATTCCCAGTGTACCGACGCAAAGGCGTAATAAGTGCCGTGGGCACCCTGGGCAAATCCGATGCAGGCCAAATAAATCAGGAAAACCGGTTTGCGCAGCAGATACACCAGCGAAGAACCTGACCGCAATGGCCGATCCGTTTGTGGGTCCGGCATGCGGGTGGTGATGGCGAAGTTCACAATTCCTGCAATGAACAACATCCAGACGATCCATTCGGTGGACGTCCCGTCCAAAACCCAACCCGCACCATAGGATGCCAATATAAAGGCAAGGGACCCCCAAAGCCGAACCCGCCCGTAATCAAGTTCACGTGCCTTGCATTCATGGATCGTGATGGTGGTGCCAAGCGGCAATAACGGCGAGAAGGTAAATCCAATGACCACCGAAAGCCCGGCAAGCCACCAAAAGTTGCTGGAAACCGGGAAGGCGAGGATCGACAGGACATATATCCCGGCAAACCACAGCATCGGCGTTTTACGGTTGCCTGTGCGATCCGCCCGTTGGGCGATCAGTGGATCGGCAAAAACCCGCACCCAGTTTGGCAATGACAACAGGATTCCGATTTCCGCTGCAGACAACCCCTGTGCCTTAAGCCAAACCGGCCAATAGGGCAGGAATACGCCCTGGATCAAAAACAGCCCTGAAAAAAACAGCGCCAGAATGGTCGCAGTTCTCATTCGGTCGGGATCTTTGATTGGGGATGGTGTGGGGATTGTTGTATTCATGCCGTAACCTGTCGACGTTTAAGACCACGAACAAGGAACCGCGCCGGGTGGATGGCATGCAATAGCGTTTGTTCCAAAGGCAGGGGCATATCGCAAATCTCACTGGCAAGGATTTCGGCCGCGATTGGGGTGGCGATCAATCCGCGGGCCCCAAATCCGGTACAGATATACACGCCTTTATGGCAAGGCGCACCGATATATCGCGCACCTTTCTTCCCCTTGTCTATGTCGTGATAAGCTGCAAGATATCGTTCAAAATTCGGTGCGGGTCCGATTAGTGGCAAGTGATCTGTGGTTGTCGTGCGTAGCGACGCACGACCTTCAAGCACGGCAGGTTTAAGCTTGGCAGCAACATCGGGCAGGGCACGTGCTAATTGGGCAATATTTAACGCGTGATCACCTTCGCGAACATCCGTCTTCTCGTCACCGCGCTCGAAAGTTGCCCCAAATATATGCACGCCATTTCGGGCCGGTGCGATGTAACCCTTGTGACTAAGCACGCATGATATTGTCGCGCCGTCGCCCGGTTCTGCGATTACGTTTTCAGGTATGTAACTGATTTGGCCGCGCACGGGACAAAGATGATCTGAAAGCCAGCGGGTTTGTTCAAGTAATCGGGACTCATAGGCACCAGCAACAATTACCGCGTCAAACGGGCCATATTGTTTGTCATCGTCGTCCGTCAGGATATTGCCGTCCTGTGTCTCGAGGATGCTTTTGATTGACGTCGACAGTCGGGTCTCAATGCCCGTTGAAAGCGCTCTCACCAGCGATGGCGGATTGACCCACCCGGCAGAGGGATAAAACACACCGCCAAACGACAAGGGCAGCCCGAACCGTTTTGAGGCCTGCTGTGCAGTTAAAGGTTCGGCAATGTCGGATTTGTCGGCAAGGCGCGCGATCAGACCATCAAGTCGTCCGCGTTTGCGTGCGCTGGTGGCAAGATCAATGACACCGCAAAATGCGGCGTCTACTTGCCCGGTATCGGCAAGGCGTTTGATTTTGCGATGGCTAAATCGATATCCAGCCTCGTAAAATCGCCCCATGATGGCGTTATCAGCCGTTAGGTAAGGTTCAAGCATTCCAACCGGATTGCCCGATGCTGCGTTTGCAAGCTGATCAGCCTTTTCGAAAATGGTTGTGCTGCATCCGCGTTTTTTTAGTGCCTCTGCACAGGAAGCACCGGCAAGACCGCCCCCAATGATTGCGACCGATTTTACGTTGCCTGCTTTTGGCAGGTTAAACCAAGGTGCATCGGTCAGCGTAAATTTGCGTGGTTCATCCGTTAATTGTGTGCTGGCGGGCAGGGTCGCTGTGATCATGTCACGTTTGTAGCCAAACCCTTTGCGCTTGCTGATTTCAAAACCGGCACTTTCCAAACCATCACGGGCAATACGTGCAGCGGTAAATGTTGCAAGGCTTGCCCCGCTGGGGGCGGAGGCCCTGGCAAGTGCCTGAAACAGGGATGCGTGCCACATATCCGGATTTCGGGACGGGGCAAATCCATCAAGAAACCAACAGTCAATATTGCCTGCATATTCCGACCAGCATTCAATGGCATCACCGATCAAAAGGGTGAGGGTGATGGCGCCGTCTGCCAGTGAAAAGCGATGCACGCCGGGCAACATGGTCTCATGCGGCCAAACATCAGCAAGTTGGATGGAATAGTCGGCTAGTTCCGGCCAACTTTGATGAGCACGGATTATTTCATCGCGTGAGAGGGGAAATTTTTCGACCGAAACAAAATGCAAGCGATGCGAACGATTTGGGTCATTGTCCCAACATTGCCATGCTGCGAGAAAGTTCAATCCGGTGCCAAATCCTGTTTCGCCAATGGTGAAATTTTCGACTGTTTGCCATGCATCAGGCAGGTTGTTGCCATCAAGAAACACATAGCGTGTTTCTGCAAGACCATCTTTTGGGTTGTAGTAAACATCGCCAAAATGCGGGGAGTATGGCACATCGCCATCGTGCCAGATGATCGCACCGGGTTTTTGTTGTTTTTTGGATGGCGTGTTTTGGCTTTGCTCTGCTGTCATGCAGACAGGGCCTCGTTATCCTGTTCCGGGACAAGCGCCAATGCTTCGCGGACGACCTCAATCCCGGCACCCTTGCGATGTGCGTTCTCGCTAAGATATCTGCGCCATTGTTTGGCACCACGCATTTGTTGGAAAATGCCCAACATATGACGGGTGACATGGCCAATGGTTCCATGTTCCTCGTTCAGGTGTTGTTCAATATAGGGCAACATGGCCTCAACGACCTGATGGCGGGTGCGTGGCCTTGTATCATCGCCATAGAACCGGCGGTCGACATCAGCAAGGATGTAGGGATTCTGATAGGCCTCGCGCCCGATCATCACACCGTCAACATGTGCAAGATGTTGTTCGGTTTCATCAAGTGTCTTGATGCCGCCGTTGATCAGGATTTCAAGTTCCGGGAATTCCTGTTTGAGCTGATAGACCAGCTCGTATTCCAAAGGGGGAACTTCGCGGTTTTCCTTTGGCGACAGGCCCTTGAGCCATGCCTTGCGGGCATGGACGATAAAGGTTTTGCAGCCGGCCTCGGCAACCGTTTCGGTAAAGTGTTTAAGCGAAGGGTAGTCTTCCTGGTCATCAATGCCGATGCGGTTTTTAACCGTGACCGGGGCGTCGCTGGCCGAAATCATCGATTTCACGCAAGTCGCAACGATATCAGGTGTCGCCATCAGGCACGCGCCAAATGCGCCGTTTTGCACCCGGTCAGACGGGCAACCACAGTTCAGGTTGATCTCGTCATAGTCGTATTCATTGGCAATGTCACAGGCACGCGCCAAATCATCCGGATCGCTACCTCCAAGTTGAAGTGCGACCGGATGTTCCGCATCATTATAACGCAGATGCCGGTCAACCCCGCCATGAATGATGGCACCGGTTGTGACCATTTCGGTATAAAGCAACGTATGGCGACTGATCTGCCGCAGGAAGTAGCGATCATGCCGGTCCGTCCAATCCATCATCGGGGCGACGGAAATACGCCGATTAACAGTCATTTGCCTACCGTTTCTTATCAAAGCGGGGTGAAGAGGGTTGCTGTATTACAAGCGCGGTCTTTATATAGGTTCCGGGATTTAGGGTCAAAACCGTTTGCGTGATGCATGGCTGCATCCCGATGACATGAAAGCACAGGATTTGATATGGTTACGATTTACGGCATCAAGAACTGCGATACGGTCCGAAAAACACTGAAATGGTTTGATGCCAAAGGCATTGAAAACAAACTTCATGATTTTCGTGCAGACGGGATCGATGCCAAGACAATCGAAGGCTGGCTTCACGAGGTTGGTGGTAAAACTCTGATCAACAAACGCGGGCCAAGCTATCGCAACCTGAGCGACGAGGACAAGGCAACGCTTGAACAGGGCGGGCCTAAGGCCTCTGAAGTTCTGGCAACCAACCCGACTGTGATCAAGCGACCGGTTGTTGATTTCGGATCAACCCGAATAGTTGCCTATGACGAGACACGTTGGTCGGAACTGGCAGGCGTTTAGGGACAGTATTTATGACAAAACCTGTTGTTCACGGCGTCATCTTTGATTGCGATGGCGTGTTGGTTGATTCCGAAAGCCTTGCCAATGAAGTCCTGACGGATTTGTTGTGCGATTACGGTTGTGCGATGGATTCCAAACAAACCCATGATTTCTTCATTGGTGGAACGCTTGCATCCGTCGGGCCCACGATGGCGCAAAAGTTTGGTGTGACCTTGCCTGATAACTGGATTGAGGAATGTTATCAGCGCACTTTCGAGGCATTCCGAAACGATCTGAAACCCTTTGATGATCTTGATCAGATACTTGATCTGCTTGACCGTCATGCCATTCCCATGGCGATCGGCAGTAATGGCCCGCATGAAAAGATGGATGTATCATTGGCCAAGGTCGGCTTGCGTGACCGTTTCCAGGGCCGGATTTGTTCGGCGCATGATGTTGAAAACCCCAAACCCCATCCGGATGTTTACTTGCTTGCTGCCGGAAAAATTGACGTGCCAATCAATCAATGCGTGGTGATTGATGACAGCCAAAGTGGCGTGCGCGCCGGTGTTGCATCCGGGGCAACGACCATAGGCCTTGTTGATATCACGCCAGAAGAACTTCTGCGGGATGCCGGGGCACATTATATTGCACAGGACCACAAGGATTTGCTGGGGCTTTTGGAAAGCTGGCTATAGGTCTGAACGGTTTATGCCGGAGTTCAAAAAACGGGTCACTGTTGCAGCTGGCCCCGTTTTTTGTGCCAGTTAAGGTTATTCACCGATCACGATGCCTTCACGACGCGCATCCGCGCCACCAATCAAGCCGTCATCGGTCACCATGATCGCATGAATGCCGGAATTGAGATCACGGATGTTGGTTTTAAAACCAAGCGCCTCAAGCGGGACGCTCAGTGCCTCTGCCGATGTGTTGGCTTCAATGTCATAG
Organism: Thalassospira australica; assembly: GCF_000763295.1. Classification (GTDB taxonomy): domain Bacteria; phylum Pseudomonadota; class Alphaproteobacteria; order Rhodospirillales; family Thalassospiraceae; genus Thalassospira; species Thalassospira australica. The sequence continues at coordinate 104,900 of NZ_JRJE01000031.1, forward strand.
GTTCCAAACCGATTGACCAGATGGGGCATGTCGATTGCGGCCTGCGGGTGTTTTTGCCAGTCAATCATCGCGATAATGGATTGAGCAACATACCCGATAATGCGCGAACCGCCTGGTGATCCTGTGGCAATAAAAGGCTTGTTATCCTTCATGACAATGGTCGGGGCCATTGAAGAACGCGGACGTTTGCCCGGTTCCAAACGGTTGGCAATCGGGACCCCGTCCTTGTGTGTTCGGAACGAAAAATCGGTCAGTTCGTTATTTAACAAAAAGCCATTCACCATCAGACGTGAACCGAAACCATTTTCAATGGTCGTGGTCATCGACACGACATTACCAAAGCTGTCGACAATTGAAAAATGACTGGTGCTTGGGAATTCGATGGCGTCGTCATCTGCAAGATGCATGGCGTGGCTAAAGGATGGATGCCCGGGGGATACTTCATCAAGCGCGTCATCACGTTCAAGGATCTTTGCCCGGCTGGCCAGATAGTCTTGATCAAGCAATCCGTTTATGGGCATCGGTACATAATCTGTGTCGGCCATGTAACGCCCGCGATCGGCAAAAGCCAGACGTGATGCATCCCCGATCAGGCGCCAGGTTTCAGGCGCATCCGGACCAAGGCTGGAAAGATCAAACGGTTCAACCATTCCCAGAATCTGCCCGACGGTAAGTCCGCCTGATGATGGTGGCCCCATCCCACAGACATCATATCCGCGATATTCTGCACAAACAGGGGCGCGTTCTTTGACTTCGTAATTGGCAAAGTCACGCAACGTCAGAACCCCTGGGTTCCACGACGCGGACTGGACTTTCTCGACGATATCACGGGCAATGGTCCCGAAATAAAAGTTTTCAGTTCCATTTTGAGCCAAGTCGCGCAGTGTTGCCGCATATTCCGGGTTTTGAAGCAACGTGCCCGATGAAAGCGGTGCGCCATTAGGATCAAGGAAATAGTTTTTGGCGACCGGGTCACGCAACAGGTTTTCCTGATCAGCAGCAATCAGTGACGCAAGACGTTCGGAAACCTCAAAGCCATGATCGGCCGTGTTTGTTGCCGCGGCAAGGAGGGCCGGCCATTCCAGCTGACCCCATTTTTCATGGGCAGTTTTCAAAAGTGCCGGTGTGCCGGGTGTTCCGACGGATCGCCCGCCGACTACGGCATCATAGAATTTCAACGGTTCGCCGTTCTCGTCTTGAAAAAGGGTCGGGGTTGCTGCCATCGGCGTTGTTTCACGACCATCAAGGGTGGTCAGTTGGCCCGTGCGTGCGTCGTAATAAACAAGGAAGGCACCGCCACCAAGGCCCGAAGATTGCGGCTCGACCAGGCCAAGCATCGCTTGGACGGCAACCATTGCATCAATTGCATTGCCCCCTTGACGCAAAACATCTGCCCCGGCCTTGGCGGCGTGGGGATTGGCAGCAGAGATTATCCAGTTTTTTGCTGTAACCGACTGACCGTGACCGGCGCTTGATACACCGCTTTCAGGGGCAAATGTATCGGCTGCTTGTTGTGCGTTGGCGGAACCGGCGGTGATCGCAATGATGCCTGAAACCGCAAGGGTGGCAAATGCTACAAAATTTCGGGAAATCGTGACCTTGTGGGACATGCTACCAACCTCGCATTTGGGTTCGGGTTGGCCATGGTTCCAGAAATTTCTGACAAATGAAAGCAATCGTTGATTGCTCATAAAGGTCAGGCTGCCGTTTTGTTCCCTTTTTTACGCTGTTGGGTGACAAGATTGACCTCAAGCCATGCCAACATCGTTTCCGCTACCTCTACCCAGTTTTTATCAAGCATCATGGCGTGATGGATGTCGTCGATCAAAGCATAGTCTGCACCATATCGATTGGCTGTATGGCGGGTAAGCTCACTTTGGATGATTTCATCATCGCGTGCCCCCATCACCAACATCGGTGGGACATTGTCTTTGGTCAGGAAAACGGGATTGCTGCCCATCATATCGGTAATCGCGCGCTGACTTTCGGTTTCAAGTCGGCCGAAATAGATCATGCCTTCATCTTCGGCGATATCAGGCGACAGCATCGCCCGGCCAAGGCGTTCGCGAAGCATCGTATGCGGGCCGATGGCCTGAAGCCAGAACAACTGGAAATACAAATCGGGCTGGGCAAGAGCCATCATGGTGTTGCTGGCAATAAGCCCTTCGGGGGGAACTGATGCCATCAGAACAGCGGCCTCGGCGGTATGGCGTTCAAGATATTTCTGAACGATGTACCCTCCCATTGAATGGCCGATCAGAACAGGTTTTTTGCCGAGGGTTTCAACAACTTCCTCAAGGTCCTCTACGTAGTCATCAATAGATGCGAGGCTACGAAGTTCGCGACCACCACTTCCGCCATGTCCGCGCAGGGAAAAGGCCACTGTTTCAAAGCCGCGATCGGCAAACCATGTCAAGAAATGTTCGTTCCAGCACCAGGCCCCGGTGTAAGCACCATGGACAAAAACAAGCGGGTGTTTGCTTTTGGGCTTGCCGACGGGGCTGCGGCGAAAGATTTCAAGTTCCTGGCTCATGTCCGATCTCCTCGCGAAGCGGGATAAATGCGATTTAATGCCATGGTTGAAATGGTGTGAACCATGTTCGCATATGCAGCATGTTTTTGTCCATTGTCATGTAGGAACCCGGCTTTGCTCTAGCAATGATTGTCAGTCCGGTGTTGTTTGCTTATGATTGCCTCAAGGGACAAAGGAAATATGTGACAGGACGCAGAAACCCTGCTGTCCTGATAAAAACAACACCTTGTTGAAAAGCTTGGGGGATATGGTCAAATTATCTGTGGTTGGCATTTTCGCGGATCTCGACGAGAGCGCGATAGCGGATGTCGAACGCCACATAAACCGGAAAACTTTTACGGCCGGTTCGCAAATTATCGAACCAGAGTCTGACAGTTCGGATGTCTATCTGATCCTTTCAGGGCGCGTGCGCATTGTGAACTATTCGCTTTCTGGTCGTGAAATTACGCTTGAGGAAATTGGGGCAGGAGGCTGTGTTGGCCAATTGTCGGCCATTGACGGCGAACCACGTTCGGCCTGCGTGATAGCGGTTGATGACACCAATGTCGGCATCCTAAGCCCGACAAACTTCGAAAAGGTAGTTAAACGCCACCCTTCGGTTGCCTGGAATGTCATCGGTGAACTTGCCAGAATTGTTCGGACTTCGACCCGTCGAATTGTCGATGTCAGCACTCTTGGCGCGAATGAACGCGTCATTGCCGAAATTTTACGTCGTGCGACCAATGTGTGTGATGAAAATGGTGCGGCTTTGTTGTCGCCCGTGCCTGTGCATTCCGAAGTTGCCGGCCGCGTCAGCACGTCGCGTGAAACAGTCGCACGCGTTATGGGCAGTTTGGGACGCAGAAACCTGGTGACCAAGGTGGACAGTGGGCTGTTTGTACCGGATGTTCGAAAACTTGAAGAATTTCTAAGTGAATCAATTCACTAGACAATATTTGAATAAAATTGTGCTCTTATGTGATGGCTGTCACAGAGTAGGGCGCAAACAGTGGGTATTCATATGGGTGTGACGGACATTTAGATGGTCCGGCACATCTCCCCCAAGAGAGTTACTGGCCGTACATTTATGTACGGCCATTTTTTTTGCGTTTTCGTATGGCAATTGGGGGCGTGGCTGGCTAAAGCATGGTGAACTTAATGCGAGTGTGTTCTTCTATCTCACCCAATCGCACAGCAAGGAGATCCGATGCGTATTTCTGTGGTTATGGCAGGCCTTAATGGGGCAATGGCGGTTGGTCTTGGTGCGTTCGCTGCACATGGCATGTCGGGCAGTGAGATGGACTATGCCCGTGGCCTGGTGGAAAAGGGCGCTCATTACCAGTTGGTACATGCCGTTGCCCTTGGTGTGATTGCCGCTCTTGTGCATCACGTGCCTGATGAAAAGATTTTGCGCATTGCGGCCTATGCCATGCTTGCGGGTATTTTTTTCTTTTGCGGGTCTTTGTATGCCATTGCGTTTGGCGGTGCATCGGTACTGGGGGCTGTCGCACCTGTTGGCGGGTTCGCATTCATCGGTGGTTGGCTGTTGCTGGCAGCAGCGGGGTTTCGCCGATTTGGCTGATGGCGGCGCGGTTGGCTAAAGACAGATAAATAACAAAAAAGACGTGCCCCGAAGGACACATCTTTTTTGTATCTTTTGCAATAAGGTTCCGAAAAACCGAATTACTTCATTTTCGCTTCTTTGAACACGACGTGCTTACGCACGACCGGGTCGTACTTGCGAAACTGGAATTTCTCGGTGGTATTCCGCGGGTTCTTCTTAACAACATAGAAGTAACCGGTATCTGCGGTGCTTACCAACTTTACGAGGATCGAAGCGGGCTTCGCCATGTCTCTGCATCCTGTGTTCAGGTGTATCTCAGGCCGCGGAACATAAAGGTTATCAGCAGACTGTCAAGCCATTTTGACGAAAAAGAATGCAAAATTATTGCCCTGCAAAAGTATCGGCGATTTCCTCTTGTCCGGCATAGGCGAGATTCTTGTATTCACTGCGGTTTTTTATAAGTTCCAACGCAATTTCAATGTCGATTTTTTCGTCGTTTGGCTGTGCCGGGCAGACATTCCGAAGTTCCCGGCGGCTTTTTTCGTCCTGATAATCAAGGCTACGCCATTTCATCATGACAGACGCGATTTGATCACGCTCTGATAGCGCCTGTGCGACTTGATGGACTGCGCTGGTATTGGTGTTTGGCTGCGTGCAGATGGCTGGGAAAAGCCCAATTCTGTCAAACGTATATCCCGAAGGGGCGGTCAGGCGTGACCAGGTAAATGTCAGCGTACCGTCATTGGGCAGGTCGTTGATGGCCTGTACGGACCCTTTGCCGAAGCTCGTAGATCCGATCAACACCGCACGATTGCGATCCTGAAGGGCAGCAGCCACCAACTCTGCTGAAGACGCTGTGCGGCCGTCAATCAGGATTACAAGCGGGGCACCTTCACTTAGATCTTTTGTTTCGGCCTTGAAGGTATGACGGGCAACGATCACACGTGAATAGGTCTTGCCGATTGGCCCATTGGCCAAAAACAGGTCAGCAACCGAGACACCTTGTTGCAGCAATCCACCGCGATTGCCACGAAGATCCAGAATGACGCCCTGCAGGCCGCCATCAAACAGTTTTGCCTTGCGGATGCTGTCGGCAAGTGTCGTTGCCGTTGCAGAATTGAAGCTGCTAATTCGGGCAATCAGAACATTATCGCGGATTTCGGTGAAAACGGTGCGGTCAATAACACGCTCCCGCATGATTTCGACCGGGGTGATGGCTTTACTGCCGGCAGGGTTAATTTCAACCATGACAGAACTGCCTTCTTCGCCATGCAACAGATCGGCGGTATAGCGGCTGGCTTTGCCATACATGTCTTCGCCATCGACCGTTAGTATTTGATCGCCCGGGTGCAATCCCGCCTTGAACGCAGGGCTTTCCGGATGAACAATCTTGATGACGGGGTAGCCAGTGCCACCAACAACCCGAACACCGACCCCGATATATCCATCACGGCGGTTGCGCGCGTTTTCAGCGCGTTCGGGGCTTTCATAACGGCTATAGCGGTCCAGATTTCGGATGGCACCGCTGATCAGTGCCGATTCCACATCTTTGGTCGAGCTGTTTCGCAACTTCCACGAATACACACGATAGCTAGCCAGGCCATGAAGCGTCATTTCCGCCCAAACCTGCATATTGTCTGAACCGGTATCGTCGTCGGACAAAGCAGGGAATGGGATGGTGTCGATATTCTGATCGCGATATTGCAAGACCAGATTGTCTGGCGTGATATCTACGCGGATGTCTTCATCAATCGATGACAAACCATCAAGCGTGTTGACCAAAATTTGTTCCCGGCTGATCGGATCAATATAACGGGTTGCGACCAATTCAATTGTTTGGGTCATCAGGTCGCGGGTGCGGAGATCATCAGGCGAAGTAATCCCGACACTATTGGACGTCGTGCAGGCGGCTTGCAAAGCACAAAGTCCGACCGCAGCCAAGATACGCCGCAAACCACGCAAATTGCGATCCGGATTTTGATAGCTGACAATGGAGACGCCTAATGCGACCAACGAAACAATCCGTTTAACACTGGGTAGTAACGCGCAAATTCTAATGCAAAAATCAGCGTTTAGACAATGGTTATCCTTTGATACCCATCGCCCATTGGGTGCCAAGAACAGCGCCCTTGATAAAGGGCAAGAAGCTCAGGCACAAAGCCACAGTGGCCGGCAGCCAGATCGCAAGTTGTAGCGTAAGCGACGGGCTCAGGTTTTGTTCCATCATCAAGGCGCCGGGAACAACGATATGTCCCACAAGGAAGATTGTGAAATAGGGTGGAGCATCATCGCAACGATACTCGCCGATCGGATGGCTGCAGACATCACATTCGTGGCGCAGCTTAAGGTAACCGCCAAATGCAAAACCATGCCCACAGTTAGGGCATTTGCGGCAGAACCCGCGACGCAATCCGGTCAAAAGCTTGTTTCCGGTACTTTTCGAGCTGTCAGGCTGTATTTCTGGGGAAACATTTTGTGGGGCGTTCATAGAAAGCTATTCTCCTGTAACGTCTCAGCGCGCACTTGATTCAGGGGGCGAAAACGGGCATTGAGACGGTGAAGCATCATCAACATGTTCGATCGCCTGAGCAAGCAAAATCGACCCACCCAATTCACCTCTGGGGCGCATACGGATACATTGAAGTATGTTTGTTTGATCGCACAGCCGACAAAGGAGTGACCCAATGGGCAATGCAGACGCGATAGTCGCTGGTCTGAAACAAGACTTCATTGAGGACACACTGGAACGGATTGATCGTATCGAAACGACGATTGATCGTGTTGCCGGGGGGATGGATGAGGCGTCAGCAGGTATTGCTGAACTTCGGCGCGAAGCCCACACTGTAAAAGGCCTTGCCGGTTCTTTTGGTTTCCCGCTGGTAGGGGCTATTGCCCACCGTCTGGAAGATTATATCGCCGACTTGACCGAGATCGATGATCTTGAAGCGGCATCGCTGGTCGATTTCACCAGTTGGACGCGCGAGATCATAGAAAGTGGTACCAACCCGCCAGCCGAAGAAGAAACCCGTATCCTCCGCTCCTTGCCAACACGCAGTGCCAAGGTTGACGAGAAGGATGAGAAATCACAGCTTTCCGTTGCACAGGACAAAGAAATCCTTCTGGTCACGGCAACGGCCGTTCAGGCGCATTTTTTGCAGCGTGAACTGCGCGAAAAAGGATTTCGGACCATCACGGCGCGCACCGCAGTAGAAGCATTTGAAACAGTCGTTCAGTCGCGCCCCGATGCCGTTATTACTGCAGCTGTCCTGGATGGGCTGAGCGGTATTGAACTCGTTCGTGCGTTGGCAGCAATGAAAACCCTTGAAGATAAAAAGCTTGGTTTGCTGACAAGTTTTGATGCGTCTCACCCTGACCTTGAAGGGTTACCCGCAAATGTCGCAATCATCAGCAACCGGGGTAAGCAGACGTCTGAACATCTGAAACAGTTCATCGAAACCATGATCTAATCAAAGTGTCTTCCACCCGGGCTTCAAAGGAAAAGGCGGCCATGTTTGGCCGCCTTTGATGTTCGGCTGGGAAAGATGGGCTATTGCGGTTTGGAACCACCTTTGGCCGCAGTGCGCGATGCGCGGTTGGATGCGACCAGTTTGCGTTGTTTTTTCGGTGTTGTTTTCTTTTTGCCGCCTGCTTTACTCTTGGACTTGGTTGCAGACGTGCCGTCAGGTCCTTTTCCGGCCTTCGGGCCGGATCGGAAACCGGGCTTGCTGCCGTGACGATGGCTACGATCGCCCGGGCTGCCGCCCCGTCGTTTGTTCTGGCCACGACGTCCGCGAGGACGTTCGACCAGATCACGTGCGGTAATATCAGCATGTTCGGCCAGACGCAGTGCCAAAGATCCAGTTGCAGCATCCGCGTCGGCAATACGAACAACAACCGTGTCACCCAGTTGGAATTTCTTGCCCCGGTTCTGCCCGACAAGCGCATGGCTTGCCGCATCATGGACGTAATAGTCATCAGGCAGGGTGGAAATCGGTACAAGACCGTCTGCACCGGTTTCATTTAGCGATACAAACAGCCCGAAGTGGGTCACACCTGAAATCTTGCCCGGGAACTCGGCACCGACCTTGTCTGACATATAGGCCGCGACATAGCGGTCAACCGCATCGCGTTCAGCCATGGCCGCGCGCCGTTCGGTACCGGAGATATCTTCACCAATTTGTTCGAACCGTTCACCTTCTTCGGGGGGCAGGCCGCCTTCGCCCAACTTCAGGCCAGCGATCAACGCGCGATGGACCAAAAGGTCGGCATAACGGCGGATCGGCGACGTGAAATGACCGTATTTCTTAAGCGCGAGGCCAAAGTGACCAATATTGTCCGGGCTATACATTGCCTGAGACTGACTGCGCAGAACGACCGTATTGATCAGTTCGGCCTCTGCGGTGTCCTTGGCCATTTCAAGGATATGGTTGAAATCACGCGGACGCAGGACAGCCGCTTTATTAAGCTTGTATCCAGCGCCTTCAAGAAACTCGCGGAGTGCTTCAAGCTTTTCCTCGCTTGGTGCATCGTGAATACGATACATGCAGGGCTGCTTGATACGTTCCAGTTCCTCGGCGGCACAAACGTTGGCCGCAATCATGAATTCTTCGATCAGTTTGTGACTATCAAAGCGCGCACGCGCTGCGATGGCGACAATCTGGCCCTGTTCGTTAAGCTCAATCTTGCGTTCAGGTACGTCCAGCTCAAGCACGCCACGTTTCTTGCGTGCCTCAAGGAATGCGCCAAACGCGCCATAGAGCGGTTTGATGATCGTATCGACCAGAGGGCCGGTGGTCTCATCCGGATGACCATCCATCGCGCGCTGTACCTGATCATAAGTCAGGCGCGCAGCAGATCGCATCATACCACGACAGAACTTGTGACGCAGTTTGTGTCCATGCTTATCAAGCCACATTTCAACGGCCATACAGCCACGGTCTTCGTGTGGCACAAGCGAACACCAACCGTTTGACAGCTCAAACGGCAGCATCGGTACGACGCGATCCGGGAAATAGCAGCTGTTGCCACGCTTTACCGCTTCGCGATCAAGGGCATCGCCCGGTCGCACATACCAAGAAACATCGGCAATCGCCACCATGAGGTGCCAGCCGCCTTCATTTTCCGGGTCCGGATCTGGTTCTGCCCAAACCGCGTCATCAAAGTCACGCGCATCCGCGCCATCAATCGTGACCAGTGGGATATCGCGCAGATCAGTTCGCTTGCCCATTGGAGTTGCCTTGGACTCACGTGCCTGCAGTTCGACTTCCGGGGGGAATTCAAACGGAATACCGCGCGCGTGGATCGACACCAGGCTGATCGATTTTGGTTCGTTGATGTTGCCAAGAACTTCGGTAATTCGGCCTTTGCGCAACCCGAAATGTTTACCCGGCAGAATCTCGGTCAGCACCAATGCGCCGCTTTCAAGATCGGGATGATCATCAAGCGGGACGGCGATCTCGCCGCTATCCTTGCGGTCGGTGGGCACAACGCGGCCTTCGCGTTCATTGGGGCGGTAAAGGCCCAGAACGCGCTGTGGGCCGCTTCCAAGGACCTTCATGATGCTGGCTTCGTAGGTCTGCTTACCGGTGTAGCGCAGCTTGGCTAAAATCTTGTCGCCGATGCCTGGCGCACTCGGGCCGCCACGACGGATCGATTTCACTACGATCAACGGTGGATCGTAGTCATGTTTCCAAACATTTGGTTTGGCAAGAACTTCGCCGTCATCGTCAATGCCGGTAATCTCAAGAACCTCAACCGGGGGCAGGCGGTCCGGTTTGTCAAACCGCTTGCGCCCCTTGACGACATCGCCGCCAATTTTAAGGTCTTTCAGGATCTTTTTAAGTTCGATCTTGGCCGCACCCTTGATGTTAAAGGCACGAGCGATTTCGCGTTTGCCTACAGGGGTGGGGCTCATATCGATGAACTCGATAATCTCTTCCTTGGTGGGGAAGTGTTTTTTGTCTTCTGTGTCGTTCGCCAACGTTGCGGCGTCCTTTCATGGGTATTCCATAGAAAAGGAAGGCGGCAGTTAATCTGCCGCCGCCTTTTTCTTGGTTGTCTTCTTCGCTGCAGGTTTCTTTGCAGCCGTTTTATTCTTTGCGGGAGCTTTTTTCGCCGCTGTATTTTTGGTCGCCGTTTTCTTCGTCGTGGCTTTGGATGTTTTGCCCGACTTGGCTTCCTTGTCCTTGATCGCCTTTATGGCCATTTCCAGCGTGATATCATCACGTTCGACGTCGCGGATGTTGGCAATGGTTTTCTTGTGTTTCACAAACGGCCCCCAGCGACCAACCGCTACAAAGATCGGTTCATTGTCATCCGGGTGTTTGCCAATTTCCTTGCCTGCTTTTTCGCGCTTATCCGCGATCAGCGTAATGGCACGATTTTCACCAATGGTCAGAACGTCGTCATCAGCTTTAAGCGATGCAAAGATGCTTCCGGCCTGAACATAAGGACCAAACCGGCCAATGTTGGCTTTCATTTCCTCGCCGGTTTCCGGGTAAATCCCGACCAGACGGGGCAATGTCAGAAGTTCTTCTGCTTTCGACAGGTCAACAACCGATGGTTCCAGTCCTTTTGGAAGGGAGGTGCGTTTTGGCTTCACCTTTTTGGGCTTGCCGTTTTTGCCTTCGACTTCCTCTTCTTCGCCTAGCTGAACGTAAACACCGTACGGGCCCTTGCGAAGCGTGATTTCCTTACCGGTTTCCTTATCGATGCCAAGAACCTTTGGTCCAGCATCAAGTTCGGAATCCGCACCATTTTCGTTGGCGACCAACGGACGGGTGAAATTACATTCCGGGTAGTTTGAACAGCCAAGGAATGCCCCAAACTTGCCAAGCTTCAGGCTGAGCTGACCATCGGTGCATTTCGGGCATTTATGCGGGTCTGTCCCGTCTTCGCGGGTCGGGAACAGATAGTTTTCAAGCATCACCTGAAGTGCATCCAGCACATCGGTGATTTTCAGTTCCTTGGCTTCGTCGACATTGCCTTTGAACGACTTCCAGAAATCCTTGAGAACCTCTTTCCAAGCCAGTTTACCCATCGAGATTTCATCAAGCTGGTTTTCCAGATCGGCTGTGAAGTTGTATTGGACATAACGTTCAAAGAACTTCGACAGGAAAGCCGTTACAAGGCGCCCGCGATCCTGTGCAACAAAACGGCGGCGCTCAAGCAGGACATAGTTGCGATCCTGAAGAACCGAAATGATTGATGCATAGGTTGACGGACGGCCAATACCGAGTTCTTCCATCTTCTTGACCAGACTCGCCTCGGTATAGCGGGGCGGGGGCTGGGTGAAGTGTTGATCAATACTGACGGTGCCGAGATCGGGTTTCTGGCCTTCTTTCAAAGGCGGCAGGCGACGATCTTTTTCGTCATCAGAATCGTCATCCTTGCCTTCCTGATACAGTTTCAGGAAGCCATCAAACTTCACGACCGAACCATTGGCGCGCAAAACAACATGATTGTCATTCGAGGACAGATCAACGGCCACCTGATCAAAGCGTGCGTCTTCCATCTGACAGGCAACCGTACGCTTCCAGATCAGCGTGTAAAGCGCGAGCTGGTCTTTATCAAGATGACGTGAAACCTGATCCGGGCGACGGAACAGATCGGTCGGACGGACGGCTTCGTGGGCTTCCTGTGCGTTTTTGGCCTTGTTGGCAAAGCTTCGCGCATTGGCCGGAAGATAGTTTTCACCGTAATCCTTGCCAATTAGCCGGCGTGCTGCTGCCAATGCTTCTTGTGACAAAACCACGGCATCCGTACGCATATAGGTGATCAAACCGACAGTCTCGCCACCAATGTCGATACCTTCATACAAGCGCTGGGCAAGCTGCATGGTGCGCTTTGCACCAAAGCCAAGCTTACGCGATGCTTCCTGCTGCAGGGTTGACGTGGTGAAAGGTGGCTGCGGACGTCGCTTGACGTCTTTGCGCTCAACCTTTGAGACCGTGTAACTTCTGCTTTCAACCTTTTCCTTAGCAACTTTGCCAGCGTCTTCGTTGCCCAGTGCCAGTTTATCAAGCTTTTCACCATTAAGATGTGTCAGACGTGCAGAAAACTTGCCCTCCGGGACTGCGAATCCGGCCTCAAGCGACCAGTATTCATCAGGATTAAAGGCCTCGATCTCAATTTCACGCTCGCAAATCAGGCGAAGGGCCACAGACTGCACGCGACCTGCAGAGCGCGAACCGGGAAGTTTGCGCCACAAAACCGGCGACAGGTTAAAGCCAACAAGATAGTCCAGTGCACGGCGTGCCAGATAGGCATCAACCAGTTCCTGATTAAGTTCACGCGGGTTGGCGATGGCTTCGGTAACGGCCTTCTTGGTAATCTCGTGGAACACGACGCGATGAACATCGCGACCGCGGAGCAGTTTTTTCTGCTCGAGAACTTCAAGAATGTGCCAAGAAATGGCTTCTCCTTCGCGATCCGGGTCAGTCGCGAGGTAGATGGTGTCGGAGTCTCGGGCTGCGGACGCGATTTCACGGATCTGTTTTTCAGATCGTCCGTCCGTTTCCCAGATCATCGAAAAGTCGTTGTCGGTATCGACCGAGCCATCCTTGGATGGGAGGTCGCGGATGTGACCGAATGAGGCCAGCACCTTATAGTCGTCACCGAGATATTTGTTGATCGTCTTGGCTTTGGCCGGGGATTCGACGATGACAAGATTCATTACGTTTTTCGTGTCCGGTTCTTGCGCCCAAGGGCGGTTATTATGCTGTGCTTCGTATAACCCGAATGAGCGGCACACATATATATAGTGTGTCTGTATTTCAGATCAGATTGCGCAAATTGCCGCAAATCACAACAATATTTGTCACGCCTGAATGTGACGCGACTCTCATTTGGCGATACGCGATACCCTATTTCCGGGGTGACGTTCAACCCTTCCTGCAAGTTCTAGTTCAATCAAAATTGTCGAAACCTGCTCGGCAGGCAAGTCCGACGTACGGATAAGTTCATCAATAAGCAGTGGGGAAGACGACAGTAATTCATACAATCTTTCGGTGGTTTTCAAGGCGAGGTCAGGCTCTGAGATTTTCTGTGATAGTTCATTTTTTTCAACGAGTTGTGTGTTATTTTTATCGTTACGGATGGCAGCATCTTGATCAAGTGATGCGAATATCTCGTCATAGGGGGAAAGTGTGGTGTCCGCACTCGATTTTCGGGCGTTTGTGTTGAATGGATGAAATTCTTCAAAAAGCTGCGCATTTTGTTCTGCGGAGCGAATGGCATCAAGAATGACGTCGGCAGAGTCGCACAAAATAGCGCCATCGCGGATCAAGCTGTTGGGGCCAGCCGCGCGGGGATCGGTTGGGGAACCGGGAACTGCAAAAACATCACGGCCTTGTTCTGCGGCAAACCGCGCCGTGATCAGGGATCCGGAATTGCGGCCGGCCTCAATAACGACAGTGCCCAAAGACAGGCCTGAAATAATGCGGTTTCGGCGCGGAAAGTGTCTTGCCTGTGGTTTCAGGCCGGGCGGCATTTCCGAAATAACGCAGCCTTGGTCACATAGCTGTTCGTATAGTTCCTGATGTTCACGCGGATAAATAACATCCACGCCGCCTCCTAAAACTGCAATCGTGCCTCCGGCGTTCAGCGACGTTCCTTGTATAGCTGCGCTATGGGCCGCACCATCAATGCCACGGGCCATGCCGGACACGACGACATAGCCGGCAGAAGTGATCTCGTGACTAAGTTTTCGTGCAAACCCACATCCGTTTGCCGATGCATTGCGTGCACCGACAATTCCGATAGATGTCTTGCCCAGCAGTTCTGTTTTACCAATAGCGTAAAAATAGGGTGGTGCGTCTTCGATGCGGGCCAGTAAATGGGGATACTCAGGATCGCCAAAGATTATCGGTTTTGCATTGCAGGCTTTGGCGGTTTCGATTTCAGCCACAGTATCTTCGCGGTTTGCGAGAATGATTTTTCGCGTTGCTTTGCTATGCGCGATGATGTCAGGAAGCGCTTCAATCGCGGCGCGGGCAGAGCCGAAGCGATCTAGCATTTTGCGAAAGGTAACAGGGCCAATATTGCTGCTTCGCGCCAGTCGCATACGCGCCAGACGTTCTGACTGTGTTAATCGCTGTGGTTGCCGGGTGTTTAAATGCATAACGCCCGGATTGTGGTCATCCGGGCGTTAATTCGTCAAGCTATTCGAAGGAGCAGATCGTCCTTACGGTGCCGGTGTTTCTTCTTTTGCCTGTTTTTTCTTTTGGCCGATCCTTGGTTCCTCACCGCGCAGCAGACGACCAATATTGGCGTGATGGGCAAGCCAAACAATGACGGCAAGAAATACCCCCAGCCAACCTGCACCCGCATCATTGGCAATGAAAAATGCCCCAAGCGGGGCGGCGATCATGGCGATCAGCGCCGAAAGCGAAGAAATGCGGAATATCAATGCCATGACAAGCCATGTCAGGGCGGCACATAGCCCCATGATCCAATTTACCGCTGCCAAGGTACCAAGTGTGGTTGCAACGCCCTTGCCCCCCTTAAATCGCAGCCAGATGGGGAACATATGCCCGATCACGGCCGCGCCACCGGCAAAAATGCCGGCTTCAGCGCCAGACAAATGGGTTAACAGCAGGGCGGCAAATGCTCCTTTGCCCGCGTCGCCAATCAGGGTGAGGAACGCAAGGCCTTTACGACCGGTGCGTAAAACGTTCGTCGCGCCGATGTTACCTGAACCGATCTTGCGGATATCACCAAGGCCTGCCATGCGAGTCAAGACAAGACCAAACGGAATAGAGCCCAGCAAGTACCCGCAGACTGTCGCAATCTGCAGGGACATCAGCATTGCTTTATAGCCTTCATCAAGCTCCATATCAGGCACCTTCCGTAAAGATTTCGCGACCGTCAATCAGGGTGCGCAGCACGCGCCCCTGTGTCAGGCGGCCATCAAAGGGAGAGTTCTTGGATTTCGAATGGAATTGGTAAGGATCAATTTTCCACGGACGATCCGGATCGAAAATCACAATATCTGCCGCAGTCCCCTCATTGAGGGTGCCCGCACCCTTGAAACGCAGAAGCTCGGCTGGCGTGCGCGTCAATTTGGTGATGACCTCAAGCAAAGACATATGTTCATTATGATAAAGTTCCAGCGCAATCGGCAAAAGCGTTTCAAAGCCGACAGCACCGGCAGCCGCTTGGGCAAAGGGCAGGCGTTTTGAATCCGCATCCTGTGGATTATGGTCTGACGCAATTGCGTCAATCGTTCCGTCGGCGAGGCCTGCGACAATTGCCTGTCGATCATCTTCGGATCGAAGCGGCGGCGACAGTTTGGCAAATGTACGATAATCCGAGACCGCATTTTCATTGAGTGCGAAATAGGGCGGTGCAGTATCGCAGGTGACTTTCAATCCACGTTTTTTGGCCTTGCGGATGACTTCAACCGATTCCCCGGTCGAGATGTGGGCAAAATGCAGGCGCCCACCGGTCATTTCAACAAGACGCAGGTCACGTTCAATCTGGATCACTTCTGCCAGCGGTGAAACGCCGGACAGTCCGAGGCGCGTGGCAAGCTCGCCACTGTTCATCGAGGCGCCCTTTGAAAGTTCGGGCTCTTCGGGATGCTGAACAATCATGCCATCAAAGAACGCAGAGTACGAAAGCGCCTGGCGCAAAAGCCGCGCACTTGAAATGGTTTTGACACCATCACAGAAGGCAACAGCACCAGCCTGATGCAACAGACCCATTTCTGTGATTTCGCGGCCTTCGATGCCTTTGGAAACAGCGCCGTAAACAAACACCTTGGCTAAGCCTACTTTGCGGGCGCGTCGTGCAATGAACTCGACGCCTGCTACATCGTCAATCACAGGATCTGTGTTGGGCAGGGCAATGATGGTTGTAACACCGCCAATGGCTGCGGATTTACCTGCCGTTTCAATAGTTTCCTGATGCTCAAAACCAGGCTCACGGAGTTGGGCACGCATGTCGACAAGCCCCGGGGCAAGACAGGCGCCATTCAGGTCGGTGATTTCAAAACCCTCAGGGACGGACATTTCTGTTACGTCTGCGCCGCTTTTTATAATGGTGTCGTCTTCAATCAGAAGGCCACCGGTTTTATCGGTCTGTTTGACCGGATCAAGCAAGCGGGCATTGATGAAGGCTTTTTTGCCTGCACCCTTGGCGCGGATGGCGGGGCTCATGGCTGACCTCCCGTCTTCCTGTGGTTTTGCACGAGCAATTCAAGTGCGGCCATGCGTACAGCAACTCCCATTTCGACCTGTTCGCGGATAACGGAACGTTCAACGTCATCGGCGACTTCACTGTCGATCTCAACGCCACGGTTCATTGGGCCGGGATGCATGATCAAGGCGTCCGGCTTGGCGTTGGCAAGCTTGGCGCGGTCCAGGCCATGAAAGTGGAAGTATTCGCGGACAGACGGAATAAAGCTGCCTTCCATGCGCTCAAGCTGCAGGCGGAGCATCATGACAATGTCGCAATCCTTAAGGCCTTCTTCCATGTCGTGGAAAATCTCGACACCCATGCGGTCGATCTTTGACGGGATCAGGGTTGGCGGCGCGACAAGGCGCACACGTGACCCCATTGTGTTCAAAAGCAGGATGTTTGAGCGCGCCACACGTGAATGGGCGATATCACCGCAAATCGCCACGGTAAGGCGGTGTAGGCGGCCTTTGTGTCGACGGATGGTTAACGCGTCAAGCAACGCCTGTGTCGGGTGCTCGTGGCGTCCATCGCCGGCATTCAAAACCGCGCAATTGACCTTTTCGCTGAGCAGTTTGACCGCGCCGCTGTCACCATGACGAACAACCAGGGCATCCGGGTTCATGGCATTAAGCGTCATCGCCGTATCAATCAGGGTTTCGCCTTTTTTGACCGAACTTGTCCCGACCGTCATGTTGATGACATCGGCCCCCAGGCGTTTTGCCGCAAGTTCGAACGATGTCAGCGTACGGGTGGAATTCTCGTAAAACAGATTAACGACCGTGGCACCGGACAGAATATTGCTGGTTTTGTCCGCAGAGCGGTTTTTTTCCGCGTAATGCTGGGCCCGATCAAGAATAAGGGTGATTTCCCCGGGGGTTAAACCCTCAATACCGAGGAGGTGTGGGTGCGGATAGTGATCCGCCGCTGGTCCCATGACGCTCATGGCGTTGCACAATTCCCTTGGTGTAGTCTTTGATAAATTCGCGCGGAGCATAACGAATTGCCCCTGTCACGAAAAGTTAAATGTTTGGCTGAACCGTTGGGGCAATACCTTTGCAATGAAACATGTTTTTCTGACCAGTCGGTCAGGTTTCAAGATGGCTAAAGGTCGCCAGCGTGCTGTCAAACTGCATGTATTAGAATGGCAATGATCGGCATGACAATAATGGCAAGAAGCGTATGAACCGTGATCACGCTTGCCATCATCTGCGCATCGCCCCCCATCAGGCGCGCTAGAACATAGGCACTGGCAGAACAGGGGAGTGCGGCATACAAAACGACCGCTGCGAACTCAATGCTGGGCAGCCCCAGAGCAAGGCACAGACCTGCTGCAACCGCCGGACTTATGACCAATTTGCCAAAACTTGAAACCCCGACTGGCAAACCAGCGCGCCGCGCAGCAGTTAAATCAAGGCCTGCTCCGACGGCAAGCAGACCAATCGGCAAGGCTGCACGACCAAGCACCTCAAGGAACGGGCCCGCAATCGGCGGTAATCCAATGTCAGAAACGTTAAACAGGATGCCCAACACGCATGCCATGAGAAGCGGGTTTTTAAGAACATCGCGCAGCAGCGATACTAATCCGGGTTTGCGGTCATTGTCCCCCCAATGGATGCAGGCCAGAACCGATATGACATTGACTGTGGGGACAACCAAAGCCACGCAAAGTGCCGTCACCGTGACACCTTGGGGACCAAGAAGGGCTGCGGCAACCGCAAGGCCGATATAGGTGTTCGGGCGTATGGCACCCTGCACAAGGGATGAAAATGTCGCAGGTGACTGTTTCAGGATCGGTTTGATTGCAATGATCAGGGCCGTGCAGATGCCAATTGTTCCCAGCATTGCCGATGCAATACCAATGAGTGGGAGGTCGCCAAGGTCTGCCTTGGCAGTATTGGAAAACAACAGGGCCGGGAATGTGACGAAATAGGTAAGCTTCTCGGCACCGGGCCAAAAGGTATCGGGCAGGAATTTCCGCTGACGTAAAATATACCCCAGAACAATCAAGGCAAATGTCGGAAGCAAAGCGGAAAGAATGGCAATCATCGTGCGGCTTTCAGCGGCTGGCGTCTAACGGTGGGACATGATCTGCAACGGGGCAGGCAATAGTGTTAGCACCATTGTCTTTCTGCGAAAACACGTTCGGCGTGCAGAAGGCGAATTTGATGACTAAAATTCAGTTATCGGAGGGTAGTTCTTTACCCTGATGTTGGCGATGTGATAACCAGCACAGCCAATGCTTCATGGTGTCGATAGACTAACGGCAAGTTAAAGTTGTCCGCATTGACGCGTATTCAGGAAAAAAGGGACGCTATGCCACGCGCGATTGATCATCTTGTCTTGTGTGTGAATGATCTTGATGCGGCGATCTCGGCCTATTCCCGTCTGGGCTTCACGGTTACCCCACGTGCCGAGCATCCCTTTGGGACCGGAAATGCGCTTATTCAGCTTGATGGCATGTATATCGAATTGCTTGCCGTGGTTGATTCTGACAAGATTCCTGAATCCGATCTGGCACAACCGTTTTCGTTTCCGATTTACAATCGTGATTATCTGCGTCATCGCGAAGGCATGTCCATGCTTGCCCTGCAATCAGATGATGCGGAGCAAGACCGACTAGATTTTGCGGCCGCAGGCGCAGCCGTGCCGCCGGTATTTCATTTCGAGCGGGACGCCATGACGCCTGATGGCGATAAAGTTGGTGTTGCGTTTTCATTGGCTTATGCCAATCACCCATTATTGCGTCACGCGGTAACATTTGTGTGTCAGCATCGCCATCCGGTGCAGAACTTCTACTTCCCGGCCTATCAGACCCATGCAAACGGTGCACTCACACTTGGTAAGGTGTTGATTGATCATTGGGCCGCGGATGCGGTACGGGACTTTTACGAAGCAATCGGTGTGGATGGTATCGTAGATGCGCTGCATGGCGACGAATTGGTCAATCAGTACGGTCTTGAAGATTCGGCATTTCCGTCTGACGGGTTTGCAGGCTTTGAACTGATCGTTGATGATATGGAAAAGATTTCCGGGGCTGCAAAATCTTTGGGTGCTGTTGACTGCAACGGTTATCTGATTTTGCCACCATCGAGGTTCTTTGGCGTGATGGTTGTGATCAAACCCAAATAAAAAAGCCGCCTGAAACATCAGGCAGCTTTAGATAGATCATCACAGACCATTTGATTGCCCAAATGGCTTAGGCTTCTTCATCATCCATATCGTTTTCATCCGGCGCGGCATTCTCGCCGGGATCGGTATGACGATTAAGGTGATCAAGTGCCCCCTGAAGAATATAGGCAGCAGCCGTTTTATCGACGACTTCAGCGCGCCGTTTACGCGTCATGTCAACTTCTTCAATCAGAATACGTTCGACTGCGTTGGTCGACAGGCGTTCATCCCACATCAGGACCGGTAGGTCTATGTGCTTTTCCATTTCATCGATGAAGGCATAAACGCGATGGCAAGCCTTGCCAATCGAACCGTCAAGCTCACGCGGGAAGCCGATAATAATCCCGCCGACATTTTGCTTGTCGATGATGGATGAAAGCTGTGTCATGTCGCGGCTAAACTTCTTGCGCGAGATCAACTCGTAAGGTGAAGCAATCTGCAGCCCGACATCTGAAAGGGCCACGCCAATAGTCTTGGTGCCAAGGTCCAGCCCCAAAACACGTGCTGCCGGTGCCAAGAACCGCAGCAATTCCTGTGTATCATTGCAAATCATGGCGACCTTATAGGTTTGTTGATCAAAAAGTTCCAGTGCAAAGGCGTCATGGGGGCGGTCTTTGACTGCATGGCTCCGTGTGTATTTAGGCATTTCAGGCAGTCAAATGCGCAGATTGTTCGGTGATTATCCAAAAAATGAGGGAAATCATCTTTATGGGGCCGTGGGGTTGAAGTGCTTGATCATGTTTGTTTTAATGACGCACTGCAGAATTTAAGAGAAATCGAAAATGCAGGGCAAATGAACCAAACTGGATGCGTAAAATACCCGGAAAGAAGACAAGAGCGCTCGATGCGCACCTATTGCGCAATGGTGTCGCAATGCTACTATACTTCTGGTTCTGGGCCCTACATACTGGGTAGGGTCCGGTGAATTAACGCATACAAAAATCACCAAAAGCGAAAACACTGAACAAACAATGACATATCAGGGGGTATAGGGTTTGGCAGACGGTGCATCGAATGAGGCGTTCGTTGAGTTTGAGCGCGTACAAAAGAGTTATGATGGCGAATCACTCGTTGTCAAAGACCTCAATCTAACCATGCCAAAAGGCGAGTTTCTGACCATGCTTGGACCGTCCGGGTCGGGCAAGACGACTTGCCTTATGATGCTTGCTGGTTTTGAGACGGCAACCCATGGCGATATTCGTCTGGGGGGTGTTTCGATCAACGATATCCCGCCGCACAAGCGTGGTATTGGTATGGTGTTCCAGAATTACGCACTTTTCCCGCACATGACGATTGCCGAAAACCTCGCTTTCCCGCTTGAAGTTCGTAAAATGGGCAAAGCGGAACAGGAAGAAAAGGTTAAGCGCGCACTCGACATGGTCGAAATGGGAAGTTTTGGTGGTCGACGTCCGGCACAGCTTTCCGGTGGTCAGCAGCAACGTGTGGCTTTGGCGCGCGCTTTGGTGTTTGAGCCGGAACTGGTTCTTATGGATGAACCGCTTGGTGCACTTGATAAACAGTTGCGTGAAAAGATGCAGTTCGAGATCACGTATCTTGCTCACCAGCTTGGCATTACGACTGTTTACGTGACGCACGATCAGACCGAGGCACTGACCATGTCAGACAGGGTTGCCGTGTTTGACGATGGCCGTATTCAGCAGCTTGCGGCACCGGACCAGCTTTATGAAGCGCCGGAAAACAGTTTTGTTGCCCAGTTCATTGGTGAAAACAATACGCTTGAAGGTGTCATCAAGGAAATCAAGGGCAACACATGTGTTGTTCAGCTTGATGATGGCGAAGTGATTGATGCCGTGCCGGTCAACGTAAGCCAAGTCGGCGAGCGCACCCGCGTTTCGATCCGTCCGGAACGTGTCGAATATAACCGCGAACGTCTGCATGAAGACGCGCACACGCTCAAGGCTGAGGTGCTGGAATTCATCTATATGGGTGATATTTTCCGCACTCGTCTACGTGTTGCAGGCAACGACGAATTTGTCATCAAGACGAGGAATGCACCTGATCAGGTGCGCCTGAAGCCGGGCCAACAGATTGAAATCGGTTGGCTTGCAGAGGATTGCCGCGCGCTTGACGCGTAAAAATCCGGTCTTGATGTCAAATAGAGATAGGACAGGTACGCCCGGGTGCAGGTCCTCAGCGAATAGTCCGGGAAACAATCAGGGAGTCTATTAATGCAACTCATTAAAACCCTTACAGCTTCTACAGCTTTGCTCGTAGTTGCAAGTGGTGCAGCTTTTGCTGATGATCACATGGCGTCAGACATGACACTGGTCAGCTGGGGTGGTGCTTATCAGAACAGTCAGGTCAAAGCTTACGCAGAGCCTTATGTTGCAAACAATCCGGGTGTTTCGATCACCTGGGATGAAAGTTCGGCTGAAGCGGTTGCAAAACTGCGTGCCATGAATGAAGCCAACAACGTTACCTGGGACCTGGTTGACGTTGTCGCAGCTGATGCGATGCGCCTTTGCGATGAAGGCCTCGCCATGGAAATCGACGCCGACGAAGATCTTGCAGCAGCGCCGGATGGCACCTCTGCTGAAGACGACTTCGGTGATCTGCTCGTAAGCGATTGCTTCATTCCGCAGATCGTTTACTCGACCACCTTCGGCTATCGTAACGACATGGTTCCTGATGGAACCCCGGAGCCGACCGACATCTGTGCGCTGTTCGATACCGAAACCTATCCGGGCATGCGTTCACTTGAAAAACGTCCGATCAACAACATGGAATGGGCTCTGCTCTGCGACGGTGTTGCCAAGGGCGACGTTTACGACGTTCTGGAAACTCCGGAAGGTCAGCAGCAGGCGCTTGATAAGCTGGCAACCATCAAAGACAGTGTGATTTGGTGGAGTGCTGGTGCAGACACCCCGCAGCTTCTGGCTGACGGTGAAGTCTTCATGGGCTCGACCTACAACGGTCGTCTGTTCTCCGCAATTGTTGAACAGGATCAGCCGATTTCCATGCTTTGGGATGCACAGGTGTTTGACCTTGACGGCTGGATTATTCCGGCAGGTCTTCCGGAAGAGCGTCTTGCGCGTGTGAAAGACTTCGTCAAGTTCGCGACCGATACCCAGCGTCTTGCAGA
Source organism: Thalassospira australica (assembly GCF_000763295.1). Classification (GTDB taxonomy): domain Bacteria; phylum Pseudomonadota; class Alphaproteobacteria; order Rhodospirillales; family Thalassospiraceae; genus Thalassospira; species Thalassospira australica. The sequence continues at coordinate 127,427 of NZ_JRJE01000031.1, forward strand.
CCAGGCTAAATACATCTCGTATGGCCCGGCACGAGCGTCTTCCGCACCGATGGTTGGTAAACACGCTGAACTGGGCGTCGACATGGCTCCGCACATGCCGACCGACCCGGAAAACGCCAAGAACACGTTCCTGTATAACTACGAGTTCTGGGCTGATTACCGTGATGATATCGATGCCAAGTTCCAGGCTTGGTTGGCTCAATAAGAGCTAAGGGAAGGGGGCCGTTCACGGCCCCCTTTTGCCGACTGATTTGGTTCAGAATAAGTTACCAATACACATAATAGACCGAAAACATCTGGGCAGGCTTACGGGGGCGTAATGGGTGATTCAACACAAGAAGTTGTGCTGGCTGCTGATGGCAGACCGCTAAAACAAAGTTTGCGACGGGCATTGATGCGGCAGAAAATGCGCGCGGTCATGCTGGTTGCGCCACTTCTGATCTTTGTGATCGTCACATTTATTGTGCCGATCCTGTCGATGCTTTTCCGGTCCGTTGAAAACGATATCGTGGCAAACACGATTCCGGGGACGGTCATTGAACTTTCCGAATGGGATGGTTCAACCGGTGAACCGCCGCACGAAGACGTTTACCGAAATCTTTTCATTGACTTGTTCAAGGCCGAAGAAGCCAAGCAGCATACCCGCCTTGGGTCTCGCCTGAATTATGAGCAGTCCGGATTGTCGTCGTTGTTCCGTACCACCGGGCGTTCTCTGGACGGCATTGGTGAACTTTGGCAGGACCCGCTTGAGGATATTGACCCTGCGTTCGAAGATGGTGCCTTCTGGTATGAAATGATGTCTGGATCCGGTGGCGAAGGCCTGCTGGAACAGCGTCGCGGCCTTATGGCGGCCATGTCTGGCGAAGAGATGACTGGCGATGTCGGTTTCGTACCGTCGCAGCAAATTGTCGAGATGCTGCCATGGACGGCGCGTGCCTATACCGATTTCGCAATCTGGGCGGCAATTCAGGACAAGGACACGGTATCTGAAGAAGATCCGTGGGAGTCCGTATATGGCGCACTCGGGATGGATTTGACCAACCCGGAAACAATTTCTGCCATCAATAGCTACGGCGGCCCGGGGGCAAATGCGCTTAAGGCCGCTGCAGAAAATATTGATCAGCTACCACAAGAAGGTTTCCGAGAAGCCTTTGTCGCGGAAGACGATGACTGGGGTTCTTCTGACATTTGGGGGACCATCAAGCTTTATTCTCCGAACATGACACCGGGTTACTTCCTGAATTCGGTCGATCTTCAGCTTACGCCGGAAGGGATTGAAACCAAACCGGCCAACGAGCAGATTTATACCAAGCTTTTCATTCGTACACTGGTGATGGCTTTGATCATCACGGCAAGCTGTATCGTGCTTGGATATCCGGTTGCGTGGCTTCTGTCCAACTTGCCGATGCGTACGTCAAGTCTGCTGATGATCCTTGTTTTGCTGCCGTTCTGGACATCGCTTCTTGTTCGTACATCTGCCTGGAAGGTGCTTTTGCAGCAGCAAGGCGTGATCAACGAAATTCTTGTCTGGCTTGGTTTTGTGAATGACGCTGACCGCCTTATTCTGATGAATAATGCGACCGGTACCGTTATTGCCATGACGCATATTCTGTTGCCGTTCATGGTTCTGCCGCTTTATTCGGTGATGAAAACCATTCCGCCAAGTTATCAGCGTGCGGCAAAGTCGCTTGGTGCGACGAATTGGACAGCCTTCTGGCGCGTCTATTTCCCGCAGTCCGTTCCGGGCATTGGTGCCGGGTCGATCCTCGTGTTTATTCTTGCGATCGGTTACTACATCACGCCGGAAATTGTTGGTGGTACGGATGGTGTCTTTATTTCCAACCGAATTGCCTATCACATTTCAAGTTCACTCAACTGGGGCCTTGCGGCCGCACTCGGGTCCATCCTTCTGGTCGTCGTTCTTGGCCTGTACTGGTGCTACGACAAGATTGTGGGCATCGATAACGTGAAGTTGGGGGGCTAAGAGCATGAATGAAGTGATCGTACATACCAAACGACCCGACCTGATTACCTTCACGATGCCTGTCGTGGCTGTTTTGGGGGCAATGTTCGGGTTTATAACCGGAAACATCTATGGCAGCCCGTGGATCGGCTTCGTTGCCGGGGCCATTATCGGTGCTGCTGTTGCAGGCATCCTGTCCAAAGTGACCACCATCAAATCAAAAAAGAAGATTTTAGCTTCTGCCGTCATTTTTGGCGCGGTTGGCTTTGTCTTCGGTGGTCTTGGTGGGCTTTTCGGCGGTGCAATCATCGGTGTTTCGATGGGCTGGTTCGGTAACTGGATCGGTAGTGGAAAATACCGCGCCGGCGTGCCGATCTATTACACCTCCGGTCAGGTGCTTTGGCACAACACGTTCCTGTTTATCTGTGCGTTCGTGTTGTTCTTCTTGATCGCACCATTGCTTCCGGTTGTGTGGCTCAGCTTCAATGCCGAGAACTTCTTTACCTTTACCCCGGAAATGCTGAGCTTTAAGGCAGAAGGTTACAGCCTTAAGCACTATCGTGATTTTCTGGGTACTGATGAATGGATGGTGCCGTTGAAGAACTCGTTGATCATCGCACCGATTGCGACGCTCATTTCGGTCTCGCTCGGAACTCTTGCGGCAATTGGCCTTAGCCAGTCGCACGTTCCGGGACGTCAGGCCATGATGGCCGTTCTGATCTCACCGATGATCGTGCCGCTGATCATTTCAGCGACCGGCATGTTCTTCTTCTATGCACCGCTTGGCAACTGGCTTGAAGTCAATCTGGGGCTCAATCAGGCCTTCGTTGGATATGTAAAAGTGATCCTGGCCCATGCCGTGCTTGGCATTCCGTTTGTGATCATTACCGTAACCGCCACCCTGGTCGGCTTTGACAAGTCCTTGACCCGTGCTGCGGCGAACATGGGGGCCAATCCGGTCACCACGTTCTTTAAGGTTCAGATGCCTCTGATCCTGCCGGGCGTGATTTCGGGTGGTTTGTTTGCTTTCATCACATCGTTTGATGAAGTGGTTGTGGTTCTGTTTGTCGGCTCTGCGCGACAGCAAACCTTGCCATGGCAGATGTATACCGGCCTGCGTGAGCAGATTTCTCCGACCATTCTGGCGGCGGCAACGATCCTGGTTTCTGTCTCGATCCTGTTGCTCCTGACTGTAGAGCTATTGCGTCGTCGTTCTGAACGTCTGCGCGGTATGAGCCCAAGCTAACTTAACGGTATAAGCCCTCCGTTAGATATGGGGAGGGCAAGACACAAAACAGGCCGGTCGCATTTATTTGCGACCGGCCTGTTTGCTTCTTTGGGCGATTGTCATCTTGTGCGACAGGATGCAGTGATCCACAAAATGTAAAGCAGAGGGGCGTCGTGCGGATAACGTCATTTCCAAGTCTTGCGGCGGGGGCACCGGGGTGCTAGTTTCCGCGCTGTAATTCACGTTCCGGCAGATGCATATCTGCCGGGTTTTTGTCATTCCTTAAGAGAGACTTTCATCCATGTCGTCTTTGGATAAGGAAACAGTTCGCCGTATCGCTCATCTTTCACGTATCAACGTGTCCGAAGAAGGCCTTTCCGAACTGGCGGGAGATCTGACCCGTATCCTCGATTTCGTCGAGGAACTGCAAGAAGTTGATGTCGAAGGCTGCGAGCCGTTGACGTCTGTTGCCGATCTGACCCTGCCGCTGCGCAAGGACGAAGTCACCGATGGCAACATCCAGCAAAAAGTGCTGTCAAACGCGCCGATGACCGATGCTGGCTGTTTTGTTGTGCCCAAGGTGGTTGAATAATGACTGATCTGACAAAGCTTACTCTTGCAGAAGCCCGCGATGGGCTTGCGAAAGGTGACTATACCTCGGTCGAGCTGACCGAAGCGCACCTGAAATCGATGGACGCACATCGCAACCTGAATGCGTACATCACCGAAACCCCGGAAAAGGCCATTGAAATGGCCAAGGCCTCCGATGCCAAGCGCGCCAAGGGCGAAGCTGGCAAGATGGAAGGCTTGCCGATTGCGGTCAAAGACCTGTTCTGCACCGAAGGCGTGCAGACAACGGCAGCATCGCACATCCTCGAAGGTTTCAAGCCGGAATATGAATCCACGGTCACCAGCAAACTGTTTGATAATGGTGCAGTGATGCTGGGTAAGGCGAACCTTGATGAATTCGCCATGGGATCGTCGAATACGTCTTCGTATTACGGCAACGTGATCAACCCGTGGAAAGATAAAACCGGCAAGGATCTGGTTCCGGGTGGTTCATCTGGTGGTTCGGCTGCGGCTGTTGCTGCAAACATGGCACTTGCAGCCACTGGTACTGATACCGGCGGATCGATCCGTCAGCCCGCATCCTATTGCGGTATTGTTGGTATGAAACCGACCTATGGTCGTTGCTCACGCTGGGGCATTGTTGCCTTTGCAAGCTCGCTTGATCAGGCTGGTCCGATGACCAAAACCGTTCGCGACGCGGCCATCATGCTGGGTTCGATGGCTGGGCATGATGCCAAAGACAGCACATCAGCACCGATGGCCGTTCCTGACTTCGAGGCGGCGCTGAGTGGTGATATTCGTGGCATGAAAATCGGTATTCCAAAAGAATACCGTGTCGATGGTATGCCGGAAGAAATCAGCAAGCTTTGGGATGAAGGTGTCGCCATGCTGCGTGATGCAGGTGCAGAAGTGGTCGATGTGACCCTGCCGCATACCAAATACGCGCTTGGAACCTATTACATTGTTGCACCGGCAGAGGCATCTTCGAACCTCGCACGATACGACGGTTTGCGATATGGCCAGCGCGTCATGGATGAAGGCGACAGCCTTGATGACATGTATATGAAGTCACGTGCTGCAGGCTTTGGCAAGGAAGTTCAGCGCCGCATCATGATCGGAACTTACGTGCTGTCGGCTGGCTACTATGACGCTTATTACAACAAGGCGCTCAAAGTGCGTCGCCGCATCTATGAAGATTTCGCAACCGCGTTTGGGACGGTTGATGCAATTTTGGCACCGACCGCACCGTCAGCTGCTTTTGCGATTGGCGAAAACGAAGGCGATCCGGTGAAGATGTATCTCAATGACGTCTTTACGGTGCCAGCTAGCCTTGCAGGTCTTCCGGGGCTTTCGCTTCCGACCGGCCTTTCGTCCGAAGGGCTTCCGCTTGGTTTGCAGTTGATTGGCAAGCCGTTCGATGAAGAAACCGTTCTGCGCGTTGGCGGTGTACTTGAAAGTGCAGCCAACTTTACCGCAAAACCGGCCGGGCAGGAGGGGTAATCCATGACTTATGTGATTGAAGGTTCAACCGGCCCGTGGGAAATCGTTGTTGGTCTGGAAGTCCACTGTCAGGTGGTTTCCAATTCCAAACTGTTTTCGGGTGCATCAACCACGTTCGGTAACGAAGCCAACAGCAATGTCAGTCTCGTTGATGCCGCCATGCCGGGCATGTTGCCGGTAATTAACGAAGAATGCGTCCGTCAGGCGGTTAAAACGGGTCTGGGCCTTAAGGCCAAGATCAACAAGGAAAGCGTCTTTTCGCGTAAGAACTATTTCTACGCCGATTTGCCGCAGGGATATCAGATTTCCCAGTTCGACAAGCCAATTGTCGGCAAGGGAACGATCATCCTTGATATGCCGGATGGTTCGACCAAGTCGGTTGGTATTGAACGCCTGCACCTTGAACAGGATGCGGGTAAATCAATGCACGATCAGGACCCGAAATACTCCCATATCGATTTGAACCGTTCGGGTGTTGCCCTGATGGAAATCGTTTCGGACCCTGACATTCGCTCTCCGGAAGAAGCCGGCGCCTATCTGACCAAATTGCGTGCGATTGTACGTTATCTTGGGACGTGCGATGGCAACATGAACGAAGGTTCCATGCGGTGTGATGCCAACGTATCTGTGCGTCGTCCGGGTGAGCCGTTTGGCACGCGTTGCGAGATCAAGAACGTCAACTCCATTCGTTTCGTGATGCAGGCAATCGAGATCGAAGCAAAACGCCAGGTCGAAGTCATCGAAGGTGGCGGCGAAATTATTCAGCAGACCCGTCTGTTTGATCAGCGTCTTGGGGAAACCCGTGCGATGCGTTCTAAGGAAATGGCACACGATTATCGCTATTTCCCGGATCCGGATCTGCTTCCACTGGTGTTCGATGACGCCTTTGTATCGGAAATCGAAAAGACCCTGCCGGAACTTCCGGACGAGAAAAAAGCTCGTTTCATGCGTGAAAACGGTCTGTCGGCATATGATGCCGGTGTTCTTGTCGCGGAAAAGGAAAAGGCTGATTACTACGAAGTCGTTGCCAAGGGCCGTGATGGCAAACTGGCAGCGAATTGGGTGATCACCAATCTGTTTGGCGCGCTAAACAAGGCAGAAGTCGGCATTGCCGATAGCCCGGTATCAGCCGAAAACCTTGGCAAGCTGATCGACCTTATTTCCAATGACACCATTTCTGGCCGTATTGCCAAGGATGTCTTCGAAATCATGATTGAAACCGGTGGTGACCCGGAGAAAATCGTCGAGGAAAAAGGTCTGAAGCAGATTACCGATACCGGCGCAATCGAAAGTGCCATCGACGAAGTGATTGCCGCGAACCCGGACAAGGTTCAGGAAATCCGCGATGGTAAGGAAAAGATGCTGGGCTGGTTTGTTGGTCAGGTCATGAAGGGTACAGGCGGCAAAGCCAACCCTGGCATGGTCAACAAGCTCCTGCGCGACAAAATCCTCGGATAAGTGTCGTTATCTGATCAAAGAAAAAGCCGCCCGTTAAAAATTAACGGGCGGCTTTCTTATATTCAGGCTGACAGTAGTTTTAATACTGCGTCGGCCGTTTGTTCGCTGGAAGCCGGGTTTTGCCCGGTGACGAGCTTGTCATCGACGACGGCAAATGAAGCCCAGTCGTCACCGCGCTCGAAGTGTGCGCCGTGCTTCTCGAATTCATCTTCAATCGACAATGGAACGACGTTTTCAAGCCCAACAGCCTTTTCTTCGGTGTTGGTGAAGCTCGTGACCTTTTTGCCAGACACCAGCGGTTTGCCGTTGATGTCTTTCGCGCTTACAAGGGCTGCCGGACCATGGCAAACAGCTGCAACTGGCTTATCCTGTGCTGTGAACGCTTCGATCAGGGCAATGGATTTTGCATCGGTGGCAAGATCCCAAAGCGGGCCATGACCACCCGGATAGAACAGGGCGTCAAAGTCATCGGACTTAAGACCATCAAGCGTGACCGTATTGGCAAATGCCTTTTGCGCATCGGTATCTTTTTCAAAGCGTTTGGTCGCATCGGTCAGGGCATCTGGTACCTGACTGTTCGGGTCTAGCGGCGGTTGTCCGCCTTTGGGGGATGCGATGGTTATCTCTGCGCCCGCATCAAGAAAACGATAATAAGGGGCTGCAAATTCTTCGAGCCAAATGCCGGTTTTATGGCCGGTGTCACCCATCTCGTCATGGGACGTCACAATCATCAGAATGCGCATTAGATCCTCCTGCGTTGATTTCATTTGAATTAAACGTAATTGGCTGACAAAATTTGCGAAAGATCGAATAAAGAAACAGTTTGTCAAATTAATTGAGCGGAACACATGTCGGCATTGGATGAAGTCAGGGCAATGATGGTGTTCGCCCGTGTGGTCGAAGAAGGTGGGTTTTCAGCCGCGGCACGTACGATGGGGCTAAGCCGGGCTGCCATTTCACATCAAATCAGACAGCTTGAAGCAAAACTTGGCGTTCCCTTGTTGCGCAGGAGTACACGGAACTTCAGCCTTACTGATGCAGGCACGCGGTACTATGACAGTTGCCGTACAATCGCGATTGAGGCAGAAGCCGCGCGCAAACGGGTTGAAGAGTTGCGTGACGAACCTGTAGGCAGGGTGTCGGTGACTTGTTCAATCCATCTGGGTAATTTACGGATTGTGCCAATCCTTGATCGTTTTCGACAGGCTTACCCGAATATTGCGCTTGATGTGCATTTGACAGACGAAGTTGTTGATGTCATCGGGCAAGGCATTGATATTGCTATTCGCTCAGGACCACTCAAAGATTCTGAACTGAAAAGTCTGAAACTTTATCAAACGCATCGCGTCATCGTTGCCAGTTCCGGATATTTCAACCGCGTTGATCAACCGACAACACCAGAAGACCTCGTTGACCATGATTGGGTGATGTATAGCCGTGTGCCCGAAACGCTCAAGCTTGTCTGCAACGGTCAGGAAAAGCAGGTTCGGGTTTCGGGCAATGTGCGGGTCGACAATGCAACTGCACGTTTGCAGTTTTTGCGTGGCGGCCACGGTTTGGCGGTCGTTCCCTTGTGCGACGTTCAGGGGGAATTGCAATCGGGTGAGCTTATCCGGGTTTTGCCAGATTACCGTCTGAATGACCTTGAAATATATGCTGTTTTTGCTGCCGGGGTGTCACGCAGTGCAAAAATAAAATCATTGTTGGAATACATGCGCCATGATTTGCGCGGTATCGATATTTCCCGAAATGACGGCTTGGATGGCGATAGCAATATTGATCAAACGTGATTGATCGGCTATTCCCCTTTTGACGTCTTTCGGGGGATCCATGGCCAATCTGTTCTTTTACTACTCATCGATGAATGCGGGTAAGTCAACCACGCTGCTTCAGGCGAGCTTTAATTACCGTGAACGCGGTATGGAAACGCTTCTGTTGACGGTTGCGTTTGATGACCGCTTTGGTGAGGGCAAAATTGCGTCGCGCATTGGTCTCGAAGCCCCGGCACTTCTGTTTGATGCCAAAACCGATATGTGCGCCCTGATCCTTGCACAAGTTGAAAAGGGCAAAGTGGATTGCGTTCTGATTGATGAGGCGCAATTCCTGTCAAAACAGCAGGTCTGGCAACTTTCCGATATTGCCGATAAACACGGGATACCGGTGCTGTGTTATGGTATTCGAACCGATTTTCAGGGCGAGCTTTTCGAAGGATCCAAATGGCTTCTTGCCTGGGCTGACAAGCTAAATGAGCTTAAAACCATCTGTCACTGTGGGCGCAAGGCAGGCATGGTACTGCGTGTCGATGAAAACGGCGATCCTGTCCTTGAAGGTGCCCAGGTTGAAATCGGTGGCAACGACCGGTATGTCCCGGTCTGCCGCCGTCATTTCAAGGATGCGATGGGCGAATAAGGCGTTCCGTCCTCAGCTTAATTCATGAGTGCGGCAATTTCAGGCGCAATCAGGCTGTAGGCCACCAACAACATGACAGCACAGGTCACTCCGTCAACGATCTTCCATGTGATCGGACGTGCGACATATGGTGCCAGCCATGCTGCCCCAAGAGCGATGCCAAAGAACCAGACAAAACTGGCCGTCATTGCGCCCAACGCAAATGTAAGCCGCGAATCTGCCGGGTATTGGCCGCCAATACCGCCAAGCATGACGACCGTATCAAGATAGACATGCGGATTTAAAAGTGTGACCGCCAGGGTGGTGGTCAGAACCGCTTTCCATCCCGTTTTTGATATTGCGTCTTCCGACAATGTTTCGGTGTCAAACACTCGTCGAAGTGCACCCAAGCCATACCAGATCAGAAATGCGGAACCGCCCCAGGCTGCGATCTTCGTCAGAAGTGGGTAGGCGGCAATCAACGTGCCCAAGCCTGCAACGCCCGCAGCAATCAAAATCGCATCACACAGGGCACAGACAAAAGCCACCATGATGGGATGATTGCGGCGCAATCCTTGGCCCAGAACAAAGGCGTTTTGCGCCCCAATCGCAATAATCAATCCGCCGCCAAGGCCAAATCCGGTTGCAAAGGTTAACAGCATTCTCTGACGTTCCTGTGGTTTAGGTTCGCCAGTGATATCAGCTTTATTGATTAAAAAAATAGAATTATACTTAATCATCATTAGAAAAATTGATGATTGTTCATGTTAGATTACAAACTGGTTCAGGCCTGCGCAGAAGTCATTCACTATGGCAGCTTTGAAAAGGCTGCACGGGCGCTGGGCCTGACCCAATCGGCCGTGTCGCAGCGTGTGAAACTGCTTGAGGAGCGTTTGGGTCAGCCACTTATTGTGCGGGCAAAACCGATTTTCGCCACATCGGCTGGCCAAAGGTTGCTGTCGCACTATCAAAGTGTGCGCCTGCTTGAGCAGGATCTTGGGCATGAACTACCGGAACTGCAACCTGACGGTGGTTTTGGGCAGGTTACGCTTGCGGTTAATGCCGATAGTCTTGCGACCTGGTTCGTTGACGTCCCAAAGCTTTTGTTTGAACGGTTGGGGGTGTTGGTGCATTTGATGGTCGAGGATGAATCGCTTAATCATAACACCCTGCAAGAAGGAAATGCGCTTGGCGCGGTCAGTCTGCGGAACAGTCCCATTCAAGGGTGCCGCGTGCGCCCCTTGGGGGTGATGCGATATTGCATGGTGGTGTCACCGGCATTTAACGCGCGTTATTTTAAAGATGGCGTTACGGCGGATGCATTGCGGGCCTGTCCGGCGGTGAATTTTTCTGAACATGACGAATTGCAAAACCAGTTCCTGCATCAATATTTTGGTTTGAATCCTGGTGAATTTCCCGCTCATACCGTTCCAAGCTCGCAAGGTTTCGTGACCCTGGCCGAGCAGGGCATTGCCTATGCCGTTGTCGAACAACATCAGGCAGAAGAGGGGCTGCAGTCTGGTAAGCTGGTTCGTCCTTGTCCGTTTGAGATTGATCGCCCGCTTTATTGGCATCATAAAACGATCAACAGCCGATTGCTTGATCTGGTTAACGAGATTGTGCTGTCCGAAGCACGACGTCATCTACCGGAAATACCGACCGGGGTACACGATTGACGACATGGTGTATCTTGCCCAAGCGGTCCGTGCTCTGGACCAAGAAACCCCGTGTAATTTGACTTGCAGGCAAAAGTATCGCTTACTTCGGAACGCGAACCTCTGCGGATAACGGTTTGTTAAAGCAGGATAACCATGTCACATCGACTGATCGCCTGTGAGCATTGTGATTATCTCCATGTCGAGAAAGAGATTCCGACAGGGAACGTTGCATATTGTGTTCGCTGTGGATCACTGTTGTATGGTGCTGCTCAGGTGCGCTTTGACAAGCCGTTGGCCTTTGCCGTGACTGCACTTGTCTTGTTCATGATAGCCAACAGTTTTCCGGTTTTGACGTTTGCGATGGAAGGCCGCGTTGAAACCAACACATTGGCCAGTGGCGTTTTGACATTTTGGCAAGAAGGATTTCCGTTCCTTGCAATTATGGTCGCGCTGACATCGGTGATCGCGCCTTTGTGTTTGATTGTGGCTCATATCTATGTGTTGCTTCCGATCACGTTCAATCTGCAGGTTCCGGGAATGCAGCAAGTTTGGCGGGTGCTGGCCGTTGTCCGGCCATGGTCGATGCTTGATGTCTTTCTGATTGGCTTGTTGGTTGCATTGACCAAACTGACAGAAGTCGCCGAAGTCATTGCCGGACCGGCGTTCTTCGCCATCTGTTGTTTAATCCCGATTGTTCTGTTGATGAATGTCACGCTTGATCCAGGATATGTTTGGCGAAGATTGGCGCCTTCAAATCTGGTCTATCCAACTTCCGCAGATATCGTGGGGCCGCATAACAGCGATAGCCTTGGGCATGAATTTCTGACGTGCCACACCTGTCATATGGTTGTGGCAGGGGATGGGCGTGACCATCTTCGATGCCCGCGTTGTGGTGATAAAGTGCATCACCGCAAACCAAGAAGCCTGTCACGTGCATGGGCACTGTTGTTGGCTGCAATCATCTTGTATGTGCCTGCCAATGTATTTCCAATTATGACTGTGACATATCTGGGTCGGACACAAGCAGATACGATCCTGTCGGGGGTAAGTGCGCTGGTGCATGCCGGGGAATGGCCGATTGCAATCGTGGTTTTCGCGGCAAGCATTTTGGTTCCAATCATAAAAATCGTTCTTTTGAGCTGGGTGTATTTAGCAACGCAATTGGAGCTTTCTGGCCCGCTGCGTGAACGGACACTGGTGTATCGCGTCACCGAACTGGTGGGGCGTTGGTCAATGGTTGATGTGTTTATGGTGTCAATCCTTGCGGCTTTGGTGAAGCTTGGCAACATTGCCTCGATTCAACCGGGCTTTGGCGCAGTTGCATTTTGTGGGGTTGTTATCCTGACCATGTTGTCTGCAATGGCGTTTGATCCGCGCTTGATTTGGGATCGCGCAGGGCTGCGGAAATCCAGAACACAAGAACCCGCAAACAATCGCCAAGACCAAGTTGGAAGTCAGGGGGCTACGTCATGATTGACGAACGAAGTTCTTCATCCGATCCGCAACCGGAAACGCCGACCGTCAGAAAAGGTTGGGGACGCTTTTCCATCATCTGGCTGGTACCACTGGTGGCATTGATCGTCGGCGGTTGGTTGCTTTGGCGCGACATCGTTTCCAAAGGCCCAGAGATCACAGTAACCTTTGAATCGGCCGAAGGTCTGACCGCGGGTAAAACCGCCGTGCGTTATCGTGACGTCGATGTTGGTCAGGTAACCGAAATTAACCTTGCACAAGACCTTGGTCATGTTCAGCTCACTATTCGGATGAACGCGAATTTCAAGGAATACCTGACAGATCGCTCCCAGTTTTGGGTCGTTCGTCCAAGGGTTAGTGCAAGGGGGATTTCTGGTTTGGAAACAATTGTTTCCGGCGCCTATATTGAAGTATCACCTAATAATTCAGGTGCTCGTGTAAACACGTTTGTTGGCGAAGAAGAGCCGCAATTCATTCCCAGCGAAGAAGACGGAACACGGTTCGTTCTGAATGCCTCCGAAGTTGGATCACTTGGGGAGGGAACACCGGTTTTGCTGCGTGGCATTGAGGTGGGTGAAGTTCTTGAAACCGAGCTCAAGGAAAGCGCTGACGGCGTTTCAATTCCGATATTCGTACGCAAACCGTTTGATACGCTTGTTAAACGCGAAACGCGGTTCTGGGATTCCAGTGGCATTGCTCTTGACCTGAATGCACAGGGGTTTTCGGTGCGGGCTCAGTCAGTGCGTTCCGTTCTTGCCGGTGGTATAAATTTCTATACGCCAGATGGACATGAAGACGAAGATATGGCCGAAGCCGATACCGTATTTCGGCTCCATGAAAGTCTTGAAAAGGCAGAGCTTCTCACCGAGGGCCATAGCCAGCAGTTTATCCTTTATTTTGACTCCTCGGTGCGCGGCCTGTCACGCGGAGCCCCGGTCGAGTTCAACGGTATTCGTGTTGGCACCGTTGATAGCGTTGACCTTGAATATGTTGTAAATCAGCGATCGTTCCGTGTTCCGGTCGAAGTGACACTTGAACCTGAAAGAGTTCAGCTTGTTGGTGGCCGTCTTGGCGACGTTGATCCCACTGAAACCATAGAAACCCTGGTTGATAATGGCCTTCGGGCACGTTTGAAGACCGGAAGTTTTATCACAGGTCAGTTGTTTGTTGACCTGTCCATGCAGCCGGTGTCACCCGCCCGGTATTTGGGGAACGGGCAGGGAAATATCCCGGAATTGCCGACGTTGCCGCAGAAACTTGATGAAATTGCAAATTCGCTGACCAGCCTGCTTGAAAAGGTCGAAACCTTCCCGCTTGAAGAAATTGGCATTCGTTTGTTGGGAACTGTCGAAGGCATGGAAAATATTGTGACATCACCTGCACTGAACGACGGGATGGTGAGCTTGCAACAGGCGGCGGCCGGAATTAGTTCGCTTGTAACCAATCTTGATGCCAGCGTGCTACCGGCAACCCAGACGGCATTGGATGCTGCGCGTGAAGCCTTGGGAGGCGTCCGCGATGTCACGTCGGCAACCTCGCCTGTGCGTTACAATCTTGAACAGGCCTTAAAGGAACTAAGTGCAACAGCACGTTCGTTGCGGGAATTAACCGAGTTCCTTGAACAGAACCCTAATGCCCTGATTCTTGGCAAAAGCGGTCCGCAGGAGAACGAATAATGCGATACAATATCCGAAAGCTTTTCCTTAAAAGCGCCTTGCTGACGGTTTCGTTCCTTTTGGTGGCATGTGCATCACCCTCTGTGCCCGACAGTTACTATTTGCTTTCACCCATCGTTCAGGCATCGGGAAACCCGACTTCTGCGCAGCCGGTCGTCGGGGTGGGGCCCGTGAGCATTCCAAGTTATCTCGACCGTTCCACCATTGTTACACGCAGCAGTGCAAATCGTCCCGTCGTCAATTCCGGGCATCGATGGGCGGAACCATTGGGCGAGAATATCAATCGGGTTCTGATGGATAATCTGGATCAGACCGGTATCGCGTCCCGGCTTGAGGTGTTCCCGTGGACATCGCGTGATCAGGTTGATTGGCAAATTGTTCTCGATATCGACCGCTTTGAACGCCAGGCCGATGGCAAAGTCATTCTGACGGCGCGCTGGAAACTTGTCTCTTTTGAAAGTGGCAAAATTGCAAAAGCAGCCAAATACAGCAAGGTCAGCACACCGGTTGATGGAACGATTGAAAATACGGTTGTCGCCATGAGCACCTTGCTAGCGGATTTGACGTCTGAAATTGCGATCCAAGTCCGCTGAGCGGATGCGCCGCACTCTGCGTTTGATTGATTCATGGTGGCCGGTAATCTCTGCAGAGTTGAGCTGAGAAAAATGGTGCAGGAAACTTGAAGAACAGTCGAAAGTTGTATGAATAGGGCAATCCAGCTATTGTTTCATGCCCCATTTGGTCATATAAAGAAGTATAAATATAAAATTTGGGACACGCGCCTGACTGAGTAGATGGCAAACATTTGCCGCCCAAACAGGAAGTTAGGGAGCCAGAGCGCGTTATGTCGGATACGACATTTGAAGTTATGGTCCAGCGTGGGGATCGCTGGATTATCCATTCGACGTTCGATGTCGAAAAGGAAGCGGTTTCAGAAGCTGAAAAGCTTGTGAAAACCAAAATCACTGCCGTACGCGTTGTCCGCAACTGGGAACGCGGCGACGGTCGACATATCGAAAAAGTACTTCTGGAAAAAGAAGGTGCCGGCGATAACGAGGAAGAAGACGTTCGCGTTTCTGCCATCGACGACGCACCGTTGTGCGAAAATGACAATGATCTTTTGCAGAAGGAAAGCCGCGCGACCATCAACCGATTGCTGCGCAAATATTTTGAACAGGAAATTCTGACACCTTGCGAGGTAATGTATAATTACCAGAACCTTCGCAAGCTGATGTTTCATGACACCTTGATGCCGACTGCTGTCGACAAGGTTGCCGGGCTGCATGCCAAGGCTACCGAAGGCGATCATATCGAGGCGATGAACAACCTTCATGGCGCAATTGAGCAATTGTCTGCGCGCGCCCGCGAAGTGGAAAAGGTTGATCTCCCGGCATTTGAAGACGCCACAATTTCAGAAGTGCGCGACGAAATTCGCCGCCTCAATCTTGCCGAAGACACAGACTTCCTGACCATGGTTGCGCTAACGCGGGTGTTGTCTTCAACGCGCAACTGGGTCGGCAAACTTGACCTTGCGCTAAAGGTCAAGGGGGATGAAAAAGACGAAGCCGCCCGCAAGATGATTGACGATGTGATCGCCGACATTCTTGGGTCACCGGTTGCCTTGAAAGAACTTTTGGGAAGTTCGCGAAGCTTCGGTGAAGCGGTCACAATGCATATTGATCTTGCGCTTGGCCGGGCAAAGGGTAACCGTGGTGCTGCCGATGATATCCTTGAGCTTCTGAACCCGCTGTTTGGATCTGGTTTGCTGGCCAACAGCCAGGAAGCGATGTTCGATTACATCACCCGCGAATTGCGCAGCGCAAACAGTTTGACCCGCCATGAAAGTGATCCGGATCCGCTTGTTGGAATTCTTGAACGCCTGATTACCGAACAAGGGGTGATTTATGGACGTCCGATGGTGGAAGCCATCGCAGAACGCGGCGCACGTTTACGTAATGTTGGCGGACCGCGTGCCTTGATTGAAGGCGTATCGGAAATCAACGCCCGTCTTATTCCAAACTATCGAAAATTGACCTGGTTGATTGCCGTTGCCAATAGTGGCGTCGTCGAAGATTTCGAGGATGAGCTTCTCGATATGATGCGAGATGCGGTTAAGGACATGCGTGCATTGCGTGCGTTCTGTGATCCGGAATCAAAACCACGCGATAAGATGGCAACGGTTAAGCAGATGAGCGATATGCTTGGTCAATCCTCATTGCCGGAACAAGAAAAGGCCGAAATTGCTGAAAAGCTTGATGACGGTTTGGCGGAATATCTTGTGCGCGAAAAAGTCATTGAACGGATCGATAACCCGGCACTCCATCTGCGCAAGCGCGCCTATATGCTTGTTCAGTTCTGCTCAAGCGGCGTCCTGATCGAAGGAAAATCGGCGGCCATGGCCCGAAAAAGGGTGGTGGGTTACCTCAAACAGCCGAACTTTACCGACAAATTGGTCGATGACATTAAGGACATGACCACCAAGGAAGGTACGATCCGCGACTTTTATGCGCTGCTACAGCGAAGCGGTTTCTAAAGACCAGCTTTTTAACATTCGAAGATTGCATGCACCCCGCGAAGCCATATGGCAAAATTCGTGGGGTGTTTGTCATTGTAGCCAAAACCCGACTGCGGCATCCTGTCGAAATCGCAAGGAGCCGTTGTCATGTCCAAATTTGTACCAGATCAGAAATTGATCGCCTGTTATGCCTATGAAGGGGTGATGAGCCTCGACATTGTTGGCCCCCTGCAGGTCTTTGCATCCGCCAATGACGAACTGGTCAGAATGGGACGCCCCAAAGCTTATGACGTGGTTGTCGTTGCAGAAATGCAAGGACCGATCCAGACATCCTGTGGTGTTCGGTTATATGCAGATGTTGCTGCAAGTGATCTGGATTTTGGTGTCGTTGATACTTTGCTGGTTCCCGGCGGAGATGGGATTTGTGAGTTACGTAAAAACACCAAACTGATCAATTGGATCAAATCTGCTGAACAACATGTCGCCCGCCTTGGTTCTGTATGCTCCGGCGCACTGCTGCTGGCAGAGGCAGGGGTCCTTGATGGGCGCATGGCAACAACCCACTGGTCACGCTGCGCACAGATGGAGCGTGAGTTTCCCGCAGTTCATATGATGGGTGACCGCCTGCACAGCTATGACCCAAGTGGGCAGGATGGAGACCCGCGTGTTTTTACCTCGGCCGGGGTGACTGCAGGCATTGATCTGGCACTGGCGATTGTCGAGGCGGACCTTGGCCGAACCTTGGCATTGTCCGTGGCGCGGCGTTTGGTGATGTTTCTTAAGCGTCCCGGCGGGCAGGCGCAATTTAGTGCGTATCTAACCCCTGAATATGGTTCGACAGAAAGGCTGTCGCGTCTTCTGGAATGGTTGCCAGAAAACCTTGATGCTGATCTTTCGCTTGAACGGCTTGCAGACCGTGCAGGCATGTCTGCGCGCACATTTTCACGTGTGTTTACCCGTGATCTTGGCATGAGCCCGGCACGCTACATCGAACGTGTGCGGGTCGAAGCAGCACGCGCCCTGCTTCAGGATAACAGTCTTCCGATTTCTCGTGTGGCGGCGATTTGCGGATTTCGTCACCCGGAAACACTGCGGCGTGCTTTTCAACGCCACCTGTCAGTTAGTCCTCAGGAATATGCCGAACGTTTTGCCGTAAAGGTGCCGCAAGCGTCGGCTGACGCATAACAAGATACCTCATTACAGTTTTTAAATGTCGGAGTTGGGAACATGTTGTTACTGACCAATGGATCAGTGCGTCTGCTATTTGTCGCACAAGCGTTGTATTGGTCCTGTTCACTGATCGGGATCACCCTGACATCAATCATTGGTGTGTCGTTGGCGCCAACACCGGCACTGGCAACTTTGCCACTAGGGGTCTTGATGCTTGGCAATTTGATATCGGTGCATCCACTGGCAATGTTGATGCAGCGGCGCGGCCGGCGTGCCGGGCTGTTTATCGGTGCGCTTTTTGGTGTGGCCGGTGGGGGGGGCTTGGCGGCGGGGATTTATATTGGACAATTCTGGCTTGTTGTCGTGGCACCGGCAATGATTGGCTCCTATCAGGCATCGGCGATGTATTATCGCTATGCCGCGCTTGAAGCGGTTGATGCGACGCAAAAGGGCCGGGCATCGGCATTGGTTGTTGGTGGTGGGGTTCTCGCGGCATTGGTCGCACCGGAAATAGCATCCACCAGCCGGGATATGCTACCTGTTCCGTTTGGAGGAGCTTATATTGCGCTGGCCGGGTTGGCAGCCGTTGGTGCACTTTTGATGGCAATGTTGCCAGATGGCACCATTCCGCTCCGTGGTGAGACGGGGCGGGCTGTTATGGTCAATCTTTTACGCCGGCCAGCGATCCGTGGGGCGGTTGCCATCAGTGCAGCTGGGCAGGGGATCATGATCCTGGTAATGACAGCAACACCACTTGCCATGAAATATTGCGGGTATGATGTGGATGTGTCGGCCAACGTCATTCGCTGGCATCTGGTTGGGATGTTTTTACCTGCTTTTGTCGCTGGTCCATTGATTGATCATTTTGGTCCACGACGTATCGCCCTGGTTGGCGGTGTGATTTTGATCGCAAGTGTGTGTGTTGCTGTTACCGGGATATCCATCAGTGCATTTCTGGTCAGTTCATTTCTACTGGGGATCGGTTGGAATATGATGTTGCTGGCAGGCACGACATTGCTGGGAGAAGGACATGATGATGCCGAGCGTGGCCATGCGCAAAGTTTAATGGAACTGGGCAACAGTATCACCGCAGCTGTGGCATCTGCGCTGAGCGGGGTCCTGATCGCCGGGGCAGGGTGGAACTTGGTGAACTATGGGGTGGTGCCGGTTGTGATGGGCGCGATGTTTTTGATGTGGCGGGGATATGTCGCAACACAGGTCGAAGCCAAAGCATGATAAAAGAAACCGCCGGTCAGTCTGACCGGCGGTGAAGTTGCTGGGCGAAACGGGGAGTGTCGCCCGGCGCGATTTTGAAAACCATATTCCCTGCCAGATAAAGTCCGCTGATTTCCGGACTTATGTTCGGGCAATAAAAAAACCGGCCATCAGGCCGGTTGGGATGCCAACGCCGTCGCGTTACCCGCGACGAATTCCTTGATCTTTTGCAACACGAAATCGCGTGAGTTGTTTTCACGGGTGCGAAACAGGACTTCGCGGTCCTGAATAACCAATCCCATATAAACCGGGTCGTTATGACCTTCCTTGGTCAGTTTCAGGGCGCGAAGGGTGTGACCGAAATCGTCGGTGCTCTGATAGATCGTACGCATCTTTCTCCAACCAGCAATTACGTCATTTGACGGTTAAAAACCAATCGACAATCGCTTTATGACAGGTGTTTTTTTCGATGCGATGACAGCTGTGTGATGGTTTGAAGACTCTTTTGTCGTTCAACTGGAAAATGTGATGAGGCAAGCACAGAAAAAGCTGCTGGTTTTATTTGGCAGGACTGTTAAAAAGAAAACCTCCTTAACGCCGGTTTCGGGCATTGACATGGGCCATGGCGATGTTTAAGAAAGGCGTCGTTCCGCAGGGAACACCAAGGACATAGAGGGCAAGTGGCCGAGTGGCTGAAGGCGCTCCCCTGCTAAGGGAGTATAGGGTGACAAGCCCTATCGAGGGTTCGAATCCCTCCTTGCCCGCCATTGATCAAAGCACCCCAAAAGGGTGCTTTTTTCTTTTGGAGTCTATGACAAAGAAAAACGCGGCACTTGTTGAAGGCCGCGTTTTTGCATTTTGACTGGTAATACAGATCAGGTGAAGGCGTTGAATGTAATGATGGTCTGTGTGTCCTTGATATTTGGCAACTTGTGAATCTGTTCGTTCACATAGCGCCCGATATCCTGTTCGTCTTCGACATACACCTTGACTAGCAGCTCAAACGGGCCTGAGATCGAGTACACTTCCGACACACCTTCGACTTCTTCAACGAGGTCGGCTGCTACGTCGTAGGCTTTGCCCAGTTCACATTTTACAAAGATGAAAAATGGATGCATCGGAATGGCTCCGGTTTGAAGTTGAATTCATGACAGGCTACCTGCCTTGGATCAGGCTTGCAATCGTCAAGCATGATTGCGCTCATCACTGGATGTTAAAGCAGGCTGGACTTGGCTTGAGCAGCGCGGTCATTAACTGCTTTCTGCGTTAAATCCCAAACTGTCGTCCCGTCGGTTTCTGCCGTCAGGCTTGCCAGTGCAAGGCCCGATGCCATGGCATCGTCAAAGCTTGTTCCTGGCTGTGAATAGGTCGAAAGAAAACCTGCATAGAACGCATCACCCGCACCATTGACGTCTTTTAAGCGGGTCGGAAGCGGTTGCCAGAATGCTGTGCCTGTTTTCGACGAGGAAACAACACCTTGCGCACCCAGCGTAATAACCACGTCGGGGATGCCTTTTGCCCGCAGAATTTCAATCGCGGTTTTTGCCTGGTCGAGTTCGTTGACTTCAATACCTGTCAAAACCCGGGTCTCGGCGCGGTTTGCGATTAAAAGATCAATTTTATCCAATGCAGGGGCAAATCGGGCCGCTTTGCTTGGCGAAACGGTTGCGGCACAAAATTTGGTTTGGCCCTTGTTTTCAGCCAGCCATGAAATTGTATCTGATGGCAAATTTGCATCAATCAGCCACCACGGCCATGCCTGAAGACTGGTCAATGCCGGTTCAAGCCGTGCAATGGTCAACTGGTCATAAACTTCGGCATTCATCATCCCCAGTGCGAGTTCGCCCGTTTCATCAAGAAGGGCGGTGTATCCCGCAGTGGTCATGCCAGAAAGTTTCATCAGGAGGCGCGTATCAATCCCGACGTTTGATAGCGCCTCAATCACCTGGTCGCCATCACCATCGTCACCAACCGCACCAAGCATCGCGACAGTGTTGCCCAACAGACGCAGATGAACAGCGATGTTGCGGCTGACTCCGCCGGGCTTGCGATGAAGTGTTCGAACCGGATTGGATGCAGCGGGAACGAAATCCTCGGTGCATTGCAGGGTCCGGTCGAAATGGGCAGCGCCAAAGCAGAGAATGTTCGCAGAGGGCGTAATCACGGATAAATGCTCTTTGTGGTGGGGCGTTAAAGGTGTCGCGCGCAGCGCTTTGTTAAACGAGGTTCATAATCCCCGTTACTATTGCAAGGCAAGTAAAACAAAAAGTGCGGTCGCCCGATATGCTTCCTTCTTGCGGCCTAAATTTCCAACAGGTCGGTTTTCATCGCCATTCTGTTCCCACAGACGTGGAAAAATGTCCCCTGAAAGATGTTCGCATCGAAAGCCACCAGCGTGGCTCTTACGGTTGGTGACCATGGCGACCACCTGTTGATGAGGTTTCATCTGTTTAAAGTGATTTTTGATGCAGTTTTAAGAATCGGGTTGTCCATTGGCATACGTAAAAGCGGAACTCGACCCTGAAATGCCAATTGAATCATTATCAAGTTTATCTGGAAAGTTTTTTGCATTGCGTTTTGCACGCATACGCCGCAAAACACCGCCAAACCAAGAGAAATCAAAGTCTGATCCACCTCAAGGTATCTGCAGATCGCAGATGTATTTCTGACCGAATGGACAGGTTTAGAGAACTCCTTGCGTGTTCGGCTATTTACAGGGCACTATATTTTGTAGTTACCATTGACGTTCACACGCTGATCAAATTGCTTCTCCGGTTGAGGGACCGGACGCATGAGATTACGCGGAACGCATGTTTTCGATGAGGGAGCCCCGCCGACAAAGTGCATCGGTGGGTAGAATAATCAGAATTCAAACAATGAAGGGCATCGGAATGAAAAAGCTTCTGACCTCGGTGGTCGCGGCTGTCGCCTGCTATGCAGGTGTTGCTTCGGCTGCAGAAATCAAACCGGCAGTAATTTATGATATGGGCGGGCGTTTCGACCGTTCCTTTAACCAGGCGGCTTATACCGGCGCTGAGAAGTACAAGGAAGATACCGGTACTTCCTATCGTGACTTCGAAATTCAGAACGACTCACAGCGTGAGCAGGCAATGCGCAACTTTGCACGCCGTGGCATGAACCCGATCGTTGCAATTGGTTTCAACCAGGCGTCCGCACTTGAGAAAGTTGCCAAAGAATTCCCCGACACCAAGTTCACCATTGTTGACATGGTTGTTGACCTGCCGAACGTTCAGTCGGTCGTGTTTAAAGAGCACGAAGGCTCTTTCCTGGTTGGTGTCCTTGCGGCAATGGCTTCTGAAACCGGCAAAGTTGGCTTCATCGGTGGTATGGATATTCCGCTCATCAGCAAATTCTCCTGTGGCTATGCACAGGGCGTTAAATATGCCAACAGCGATGCGGAAATCTTCCAGAATATGACGGGTACCACGCCGTCGGCATGGAATGACCCGGTCAAGGGCGGTGAACTTGCGAAATCGCAGTTTGACCGTGGCGCCGATGTTGTCTACCACGCTGCTGGTGGTACAGGTGTTGGTGTGCTTCAGGCCGCTGCTGATGCGGGTAAACTGGGTATTGGTGTTGACTCAAACCAGAACGGGATGCACCCGGGCTCGGTTCTGACCTCCATGCTCAAGCGCGTTGACGTTGCTGTTTACGAAGCATTCGATGCTGCTGCAAATGACACTTGGGCACCGGGCCTGACCGTACTTGGTCTTGCCGAGGGCGGTGTTGATTGGGCTCTTGACGAGAACAACGAAAGCCTGATCACCGCAGAAATGAAAGCAGCCGTTGCCAAGGCCAAGGAAGAAATCATTTCCGGCAACCTTGAAGTACACGATTACATGAGCGACAGCGCCTGCCCGATGTAAGGCAGTCGTTTAGCAAAACGGGGATTTGTCGTGTCGGATACGATGCATCAAATGCACGGCACCGGGGAAAACGGTGCCGTGCACCCCGCTATCGAACTGCGTGGAATTGACAAGCGGTTCGGAGCGGTACACGCGAACAAAGAAATCGACCTAAAAGTCGACAAAGGCACGATTCATGGGATCGTGGGGGAGAATGGGGCTGGTAAGTCGACCCTGATGAGCATCCTGTACGGCTTTTATCAAGCCGATGGGGGGACCATCCACGTTGATGGCGAGCTCTGCGATATCAAAGGATCAGACGACGCGATCTCGGTCGGCATTGGTATGGTGCATCAGCACTTCATGCTGGTTGAGACATTCTCGGTGCTTGAAAACGTTATCCTTGGTGTCGAAGGCGGAGCGGTTCTGCGCGATGGGGTTTCCAAAGCCCGCGAAGAACTGGAACGTCTGGAGCGCGAATATTCGCTCAATATCGATCCGGATGCGATTGTCGGCGACCTTTCGGTCGGACTTCAACAACGTGTCGAAATCCTGAAAGCACTCTATCGTGGTGCAGAAATCCTTATTCTGGATGAGCCAACCGGTGTTTTGACGCCGCAGGAGGCTGATCATCTTTTCCGTATCCTTGAGACGCTCAAGGAACAGGGGAAAACGGTTGTTCTGATTACCCACAAATTGCGCGAGATCATGGCTGCAACGGACAATGTGTCTGTCATGCGCCAAGGCGAAATGGTGGCGCATCGCAAAACAGCCGAAACCAGCCCGGAAGAACTTTCCGAGTTAATGGTTGGTCGTAAAGTGTTGTTGCGCCTGGAAAAAGGCAAAGCAAATCCGGCTGACACCGTTTTGAAAGTCGATAACCTTTGTGTCGATAACGCCCAGGGTGTGCGTAAGGTCAAGAATGCGACATTCACGGTGCGTGCGGGTGAAATTGTTGGTGTTGCCGGTGTTTCCGGCAACGGCCAAAGTGAATTGCTTGAAGCGCTGGGTGGAATTCGATCCGCAGCCGAAGGGTCGGTTGAACTGAGCGGACAAGATGTGACGCCCGGCAAGGGTGTTGATGCCGCAGAACTGCGCCGACGGGGCGTTGCACACGTGCCGGAAGACCGCCATCGCATGGCAATGGTCACTGCCTTTACGGCAAAAGAGGCAGCGATCCTTGGGTATGAGGATGACAATACCTACCAGAAAGGCGCGCTTCTGGACTGGGACGCGATTTCAAAGGCCACAGCCAATATGATGGCGGAATTCGACGTGCGTCCGAATAACCCTGATTTGAAAGCGGCAAACTTTTCGGGCGGGAACCAGCAGAAACTTGTATTGGCACGTGAAATCATGCGTGACCCGGAACTGCTTCTGGTCGGTCAACCAACGCGTGGCGTCGATATCGGTGCCATCGAGTTCATTCATAAACGTATTGTCGCCATGCGGGATGCTGGTAAGGCTGTCCTGTTGGTGTCAGTGGAGCTTGACGAAATTATGTCGCTTGCCGACCGAATTCTTGTGATGTGCGATGGTTCCATCATCGGTGAAGTTTCTGCTGCAGAGGCCAATGAACGTGTACTTGGTCTGATGATGGCAGGTGTTGATCCGAAGGAAGCCAAGGCAGTGGAGGGGCAAGCATGAGCAAGGCTGTCGAACTCCCTCGCTGGATTGATGTCGGCGTATTGCCGCTTTTGAACCTGTTGCTTGCGCTCGTTGTTTCAGCACTTTTGGTTCTGGCAATTGGGGAAAACCCGGTCGAAGTTGTTGAAATCCTGCTGTTTGGTGCTTTTGGCTACGAAGAAGCGTGGGGCTATACGCTTTATTACACCACCAACTTCATTTTCACCGGTCTTGCCTTTGCCGTGGCGTTTCATTGCGGGCTGTTTAACATCGGCGCAGAGGGACAGGCCTATGTTGGTGGCCTTGGCGTAACGCTGGCCGCACTTTACCTCGACTTCCTGCCGTTCCCGATCATGCTGGTTGTGTCAATGTTGGCGGCGATGATTTTTGGTGCGGCTTGGGCATATATTCCGGCCTATCTGCAGGCGCGTCGCGGCTCTCACGTCGTGATTACAACGATCATGTTCAACTTTATTGCATCGTCGTTGATGGTGTATTTGCTGGTGAATGTTCTGCGCCCGCAAGGATCAATGACCCCGGAAAGTGAACAGATCGCTGAACATCTGCGTTTGCCTTTCATCCATGACATTGCAGGCGCACTTGGGATTGAGATGGCTTCAAGCCCGCTTAATCTTTCGTTCGTCTATGCGATTGTTATCAGTGTCATGATCTGGCTGTTCATCTGGCATACGCGTTGGGGCTACGCCATTCGTACGGTTGGCGCCAATGCAGTTGCCGCGACATATGCAGGACTTGAACCAGGCAGGTTCATCATTATTGCGATGATGATTTCCGGCGCGCTGTCATCGTTTATGGCGCTAAATGAAGTCATGGGTGTTCAGCACCGCCTGTTGATTGACTTCACCGCAGGTTATGGCTTTGTCGGCATTGCTGTGGCGCTGATGGGCCGCAATCATCCGTTTGGGATATTCCTGGCTGCATTGCTGTTTGGCATGCTGTATCAGGGTGGGGCAGAGCTTTCCTTTGAAATCCCAACCATTTCAAATGATATGGTTGTGGTTATTCAGGGCCTCGTCATTTTGTTTACTGGTGCGATGGAACATATGTTCCGACCACGTGCGACGAAGATTTACACCGCTTGGCGCTTGCGCCGTGATGCGCAGGAGGCAGTGTGATGGAAAATTTTGAGCTGATCATTCTGTTGCTTGATGCAACGCTGCGGACCTCAACGCCGCTTATTCTTGCTGCCCTTGCGGGTATGTTTTCCGAGCGATCCGGCACCATAAACCTTGCACTTGAAGGCATGATGTTGGGCGGGGCGTTTTCGGCCGCTGCGGTTGCATTTTATGTCGGTAGCCCATGGGTTGGCCTTTTGGCTGCAATTGCGACCACGATCGGTCTTTCGTTGTTGCACGGCTTTGCCTGTATTACCCATAAGGGCAATCAGGTTGTCTCGGGCATGGCGATTAATATCCTGATGTCTGGCTTGACTGCCCTCGTTGGTATTGCCCTGTTTGCGCAGGGCGGTAAAACGCCCGCCCTTGACAAGGCATCGCGTTTCCAGCCGATTACTTTTCCGGGCGCAGAATCTTTCCGCGACGTGCCGGTGCTTGGCCCGATCTATTCCGAATTGCTGAGCGGCCATAACATTCTGGTCTATATCGCGTTCCTTGCCGTTCCGGCTGCATGGTGGGTGATGTATCGGACCCGCTTTGGCCTGCGTTTGCGTGCCGTCGGGGAAAATCCGGGTGCGGTTGATACGGCGGGGATTGGCGTTGTTGCCATGCGTTACCGTGCCGTGATCTGCAGCGGCGTTCTTGTCGGGATGTCTGGTGCATATCTTTCAACAGCGCAGGGCGCATCATTCCTGCAGGACATGACGGCCGGCAAAGGCTATATCGCGCTTGCCGCGATGGTGTTTGGCAAATGGCGTCCGTTTCCGGCATTGGCCGCATGTCTTTTGTTTGGCTTCCTTGATGCTGCCGCCACACGGTTGCAGGGCGTTGTTCTGCCTGGTATTGGCGAAGTGCCGGTGCAATTGGTTCAGGCATTGCCATATATTTTGACAGTCATTCTCCTTGCCGGATTTATTGGTCGGGCGATCCCGCCAAAGGCGCTTGGTCGTGCCTACGTCAAGGAACGCTGATTGATCGATGGTTCGGGTCTTGGGCGCATCATTTGCTCCGGCCCGAACCACAAATTTCCCCTCGTCTGTGTGTTAACAGGCGCGATAGGTAATCGAAACAGGATCCAGATATGGTTGTTGGTAAACAAGCCCCGCGCGATCTCATTGATGCGGCATTGATGGCGCGTGACAAGGCGTATGCGCCGTACTCGAACTTCTTTGTTGGTGCGGCTCTGCGGACGGCCGGGGGCAAGGTCATTTCGGGGTGTAATGTCGAAAACGCGGCATATCCTGAAGGTGTTTGCGCCGAGGCAGGCGCAATATCATCTATGGTTTTGTCTGGTGAAACGAAGTTTGACGAGATTGCCGTGGTCGGACTTGGGGATGTGGCCTGCACGCCTTGTGGTGGGTGCCGTCAGAAAATCCGTGAATTTACCGGGCCGGACGCGACCATCTACATCATCAATGAGTCCGGCGAAACGTTGCTGACCTTGTCGCGTGAAGAACTTATTCCGCATTCCTTTGGGCCGGAGAATTTGAAATGAGCAATGTAAAAGCAGCGCTCGATATCCTTGAAGCCAAGGCACCGGGCTTTAAGGCCGAAGTCGCGATGGTTTTGGGCAGCGGTCTTGGAGGTGTGGTTGAAGCTGTTAGCGACGCGATCAGCATTTCCTATGAAGACCTGCCGGGGTTCCCAAAGCCGACCGTGGTCGGGCATGGCGGCACGCTTGTTCTTGGGCGCATCGGTGGTGTATCGGTCGCGGTAATGCAGGGGCGTGCGCATTATTATGAACATGGCCGCTCCGATCTCATGGCAGAGCCATTGGAAACTCTGCATGCGTTGGGGGCCGAACGCCTGATCCTGACAAATGCGGCAGGATCGCTTATGCCAGATGCCGTCCCCGGCAGCCTGATGCTGATTACCGATCACATGAGCCTGTTTGGTCCCAACCCCTTGATCGGATATCACGGCGAAGACCGATTTGTTGGCATGGACGTGCCATATGATCCTGATATTGGATCGGGACTTCATGATACGGCAGCCAAACTCGGGATCAAACTGTTTGAGGGCACCTATTGCTGGTGTACCGGGCCGAGCTTTGAAACACCTGCGGAAATCCGTGCACTGAAGACTTTGGGCGCTGATGCTGTCGGGATGTCAACGGTGCCGGAAAACATTCTTGCGCGGCGTCTTGGATTTAAGGTTGCCGCCGTTTCGAATATTACCAATCTGGCTGCAGGGATGAGCGCAACACCGCTTAGCCACGAACAGACACTTGAAATGTCAAAAACCGGTTCTGCCAATCTTATCAAGATATTGCTGCAGTATTTTTCAGGTTCTGCCTGAGGCCGGAAAAGCCATTTCCACCAGATTAAGTTAAACGACTAGCGCTCAGGAGACAGCATATGCTGCCCCAAGAAATCATTCGCCGCAAACGCGAAGGCGAAGTACTCACCGATGCAGAGATTGCCTTTTTCGTTAAGGGCATCACTGATAACACCATCAGCGAGGGGCAGGTCGCAGCCCTTGCGATGTCTGTCTTCTTCAATGGGATGACAATGGACGAGCGGGCGGCCTTGACGCGCAATATGCGCGATAGCGGCACTGTTCTGGATTGGAAGGCGCTTGGCCTTGATGGACCAATTGTCGATAAACACTCTACGGGTGGTGTTGGCGATAAAGTCAGCCTCATGCTGGGCCCGATTGTTGGCGCTTGTGGCGCATTCGTGCCGATGATTTCTGGGCGCGGCCTTGGTCATACAGGCGGAACGCTTGATAAATTTGACTCTATTCCGGGCTATCGCACCACACCGACGCTTGAGGAATTTGCCAAAGTCACCCGTGATGTCGGATGTGCAATCATTGGACAAACATCTGACCTGGCTCCTGCGGACAAGCGTTTCTATGGCATTCGTGATGTCACAGCGACGGTTGAAAGCATTCCACTGATTACGGCATCGATTCTTTCGAAGAAATTAGCAGCAGGGCTGGATTCACTTGTGATGGATGTGAAATTCGGTTCCGGTGCCTTCATGAGCGAATATGAACGCGCCCGCGAACTTGCCGAAAGCATCACAGAAGTGGCAACACGTAATGGCGTGCCGACTGTCGCACTTTTGACGGATATGGAACAGGTTCTTGGCGACACGGTCGGGAATGCGCTTGAGATGCAGGAAGCGATTGATTTCCTGGCAGGCAAACATCAGGAACAACGAGTCTATGACGTCACCATGGCACTGGCTGCTGAAATGCTCGCAGTCAGCGGCGTTGCTGCGGATGTCTCGGATGGTTTGCGTATGGCAACAGAGGCCCTTGATAGCGGCAAGGCTGCGGAAGTCTTTGCCAAAATGGTTTCAAGCCTTGGTGGCCCGAGCGATTTCGTAGAAAAGAACGCGGACTATCTTGAAGCGGCGCCAATGACGAACGCGGTTTCGGCAGCAAAGACGGGGCGTGTGCTTTCTATGGATGCTCGTAAGGTTGGCTTGGCGCTGGTCTCGCTTAAGGGGGGGCGTACACGTGCCGATCAAAAGATCGACTTTGCCGTTGGCTTCACTGATTTCATCAAGGTGGGACAGCCGGTTTCGGCGGAAACACCGCTTTGTATGGCCCATACCCGCGACCAGGCACAACTTGACGAAGTTACCACCTTGCTGCGCGACGCCATTGTGATTGGAGATGGCGATGTTGAGCCAACCGGAACAGAGCCGGCCGTTCGCGAACGGGTGGTGGCAGGTAAGGCCTGATCACGTATGCACCAACAGTCACTAAACTAAAAAGCCGGGATTTCCCGGCTTTTTGCTTTTTAAACGGCCACCTTGATGATTGTGATGATGACGGTGGTTATTTCTTTGGACAAGGGTTGCCAAACGAACCAATAGAAAGCATTTTGATCGGTAATGAAAATTTTTTAGACAAGATGAAAATAGACCGCAGAAGGAGAGAGGCATGGGTAAACTGGATCGACGCCGTCGCGAGATTTTGGAACTTGTGGCGTCCAACAGCTTTATGACCATCGATACCCTTGCCGAACATTTTTCTGTAACGCCGCAAACCATTCGACGCGATATCAATGAAATGGCCGAAGAGGGGCTGATTGCCCGCTATCACGGTGGCGCAGCCAGTGTTTCGACCACTGAAAACACCGCCTATACCGACCGTCAGGTTTTAAACCTTGGCAGTAAGCGCGAGATCGCAAAACTGGTTGCAGAACATATTCCCGAAGGCGCATCCCTTTTTATCAATATCGGCAC
This sequence comes from Thalassospira australica, assembly GCF_000763295.1. Lineage (GTDB taxonomy): Bacteria > Pseudomonadota > Alphaproteobacteria > Rhodospirillales > Thalassospiraceae > Thalassospira > Thalassospira australica. The sequence continues at coordinate 157,071 of NZ_JRJE01000031.1, forward strand.
CACCAATGAGGAAGTTGCCCACGCTCTGTTGGGGCATAAAAGCCTGAAGATCATCACAAACAACCTGCATGTCGCCGAAATTTGTGCCGCAAATCAGGGGTTTGAAGTCATCATTGCCGGGGGTGTCGTCCGACAGCGCGACTTTGGCGTGATTGGCGAAGCAACCATCGATTTCATCAACCAGTTCAAGGTTGATTATGCGATTGTCGGGATTTCCGGGGTGGATGAAGATGGCAGTCTGATGGATTTCGATTATCGCGAAGTCCGTGTTGCGCGCGCGATCATTTCCAATGCGCGCCAAACCTTCCTGTGTACGGATGCGTCGAAATTCGGCCGCCGGGCGATGGTGCGCCTTGGTCATCTTTCTGAAATCGATGCCCTGTTTACCGATCGTCATCCAGGTCCGGTATGGTCAGATGTTATTCGCGATGCGGACGTCTCGGTCTATACCGCCAACTAAGCGGCCTCAAGATTGGATAGGGGCAGGGGGTGACCCGACTGCGTTCTAGCTATAGACGTGGTCTTCGCGTTTGCCGGTTCGCATCGTAATTGGACCGTGCGAAGAACCATTTAGCATCTGCGTCAGATGTGCGTTGTGCGTTTCATCAATATCTGCCGTTTTTCCTGACCAATATACCTTGCCGTCATGCATCATCATCAGATTTTGATAACGGGTTCTGGCGATCTGCATGTCATTGGTGATCGAAATGACGGTGGTTCCGCGCTGCTCAGCAATTTTGCCGATTATGCGTTCGATATGGTTGGAAAGCACCGGGTCCAAGCCTGCTGTTGGATTGTCCAGCAACAGAACAGATGGATCGGTCGAGATCGCCCGTGCCACCCCAACGCGTTTTTGCATCCCGCCAGAAAGGTCATTGGGCGTAAGGTCGGCACTTTCCGTTGCTAATCCAACAAGACCGAGTAAATCAATTGCGTGTTCCTTGGCTGCTTTACGCGACATGGTGCCAAGCTCAATTTGGCGAAAACAGATATTCTCCCAAACCTTGAGGCTGTCAAACAGCGCATTATGTTGAAACAGCATGCCAATACGTTCGGCCCATTCGAACCTTTTAGGTGCGTTGGTTTGACTGACATCGTCACCCTCAAGGAATATGTGCCCGGAATCCGCACCATAAATCCCGACCAGACATTTCATCAGAACACTTTTCCCGGCGGCCGAGGGGCCGATAATTGCCATAGTCTCACCCTTGGGCAGGTGCAGGTTGACGTCCTCAAGGACGTATTTGTCACCAAACCGTTTGCTGAGGTTCTCAACAGAAATAAAGGCGGGGTGGGTATCAGAACGGGATAAGGGCGCGGTCATTTGCATTCCGGTTTATAAGCGGGTTTGGCTGAGTTTCGGCAATTGATTGATCCGGGGCAAGGATCATTTTCACAAAAAAGAAAACGGCCCCGTAAATGGGGCCGTTTTGCACAAGTCTGATAGATTGATAATCGTTTAGTGCGACAGAATCTGGCTGAGGAACAGCTTTGTACGGTCGCTTTTCGGGTTATCAAAGAATTCCTGCGGACCTGCCATCTCGACGATCTGACCTGCATCCATGAAGATCACGCGGTCAGCAACCTCTTTGGCGAAGCCCATTTCGTGGGTTACGCAAAGCATTGTCATGCCTTCCTTGGCAAGTTCGACCATCACGTCGAGAACTTCCTTGACCATTTCCGGGTCAAGTGCCGAGGTCGGCTCATCGAACAGCATGATTTTCGGCTGCATGCAGAGCGAGCGGGCAATTGCCACACGCTGCTGCTGACCACCGGAAAGCTGGCCGGGGAACTTGAGGGCCTGTTCCGCAATCCGCACACGTTCAAGATAGTGCATAGCCAGATCCTTGGCTTCTTTCTTGGGCATCTTGCGAACCCAGATCGGCGCCAAAGTCAGGTTTTCAAGCACAGTCATGTGCGGGAACAGGTTAAAGTGCTGGAACACCATGCAGACATCGCGGCGAACGGCTTCGATATTCTTAATATCATCGCCAAGCAGGATGTCATTTACGGTGATTTCACCACTTTGATAGGTTTCAAGGCGATTGAGCGTACGGATCAAGGTCGATTTGCCAGAGCCTGACGGGCCACAAATCACGATCCGTTCACCTTTGCGTACAGTAAGATCAATGTCCTGAAGGACATGAAAATTGCCGTACCATTTGTTCATCTTGTTAACGACGATGACGTCTTCCTCGGAAGGAGAGGGCACAGCGCCGGTAGTGGTTTCAGTTGCTACAGTCATTGTAAATCCTCACTCCTTACCTTTGTTCGCCTTTGCGAAGCTCTTTTTCCAGATAGGCGGAGTATTTCGCCATCGAGAAACAGATCAGGAAGAATATTGCCGCGGCGAAGGCATAGCCCTCGACATAATACTTGGTCCAGGCCGGGTCACTACGAAGTGCCAGCTTCACCGTGCCAAGGAAGTCAAACAGGCCGATAATAACGACCAGCGTGGTGTCCTTGAACATGGAGATAAAGCTGTTCACAGTTGGCGGAATCACTAGGCGCAGTGCTTGTGGCAGAACGATCAGCCGCATTGACTGCCAATAAGACAGTGCAAGGCTGTCGCCTGCTTCAAACTGACCACGTGGTACTGCCTGAAGACCGCCACGGAATACCTCGGCAAGGTAAGCAGCTGTAAACAGGATGATGCCGATCTGTGCACGCAACAGTTTATCAATGGTCACGCCATCCGGCAGGAACAGCGGGAACATCACAGATGCCATGAACAGAACCGTAATCAGCGGAACACCACGGATAACTTCGATGTAAACCACCGAGACGGTTTTAATTGCCGGCATGTTGGACTGACGACCAAGGGCAAGAAGCAACCCGAACGGGAAGGCAAAGATCACACCGATAGAAGACAGGATCAGCGTCAGCGGAAGACCGCCCCAATAGCTGTTCTGCACATAGGTAAGACCAAAAATACCGCCCCACATCAAGATACAGATAATCGGAACACCGATGACCCACATCGGGATGATCCATTTACGCACGCCGGCGTATTTAACGCCGCCAAGACTGCCGCAAATGATGCCCATCAGAATGATCATGGCCAGAAGCGGACGCCACTGTTCATCAAACGGATAGGTCCCAAACAGGATCAGCCGCAAATTGGCATTTACAAAGCCCCAGCATGCGCCTGTGGCCTCTTTACAGCTTTCGATGGATGGTGCAAGCGTCGCATTCACGATGCCCCATTCAACCAGCGGCGGCACCAGCCAAAGGATGAACGCGATTGAACCAAGCGTCAGGATGGTATTGAACCATCCGTCAAACAGGTTCTTTTTCGACCAGGTGACGGCACGTTCCATAAAGGTGCCGGTTGGAAGAGGAGGTGATTTTGCGTTTTCTGACATGTTACCTCTCCACCAATGCCATTTTCTTGTTGAACCAATTCATAAAGAGCGAGGTCAACAAGGACAAACCAAGATAGATCGACATGAAGATCGAGATCGCCTCAATCGCCTGACCTGTCTGGTTCATGGTTGTGTTGGAAACAGAAACCAGATCCGGATAGCCGACCGCAACTGCAAGCGAGCTGTTTTTGGTCAGATTAAGGTACTGGTTGGTGAGTGGCGGAATTGCAACGCGCATCGATTGCGGCAGGATAACCTTGCGAAGTGCAACCGTGCGCCGGATGCCAAGGCTGTCTGCAGCTTCCCACTGGCCATTTGGAACAGCCTGAATACCAGAACGAACAACCTCGGCAACATAGGTCGAGGTATAAACCGTAAGGCCGATAAGAACGGCCATGAACTCTGGCGAGATGTTATAGCCACCACGAATGTTGAAGCCCTTGAGTTCCGGCATGCTCATGTCGGTCGGGGCGCCACCAGCAAGATACGCCAGCAAGACCAAACCAACGAAAATGCCAAGCCCGGCAAGGAACATCGGGAAAGGCTGGCCTGTCGCATCCTGACGTTTCTTGGCCCATTTCTTGACGAAATAGATTACAACGCAGGCGATGACTGCAGCAATCCCCATCATGGTGAAAGCAGTATCAGCCATTGGAACGGGAAGGTACATGCCGCGCGATGTCAGCAATACACCAGGCAACGGTTCAAGCGCGTCACGTGGATGCGGAAATGCTCCGGGAATCAGCGCGTACCAGAAGAATAGCTGCAGAAGAACCGGAATGTTACGGAAGGTTTCGACATAAACAGTGGCCAGTTTACGAACGATCCAGTTCGACGACAGGCGTGCGATGCCGAAAATGATCCCGATAATCGTACAAAGGACGATACCAAGGAAGGACACCTTCACAGTGTTCAGGAGACCAACCAAAAGTGCCGTGGCGTAATCGCTCTTGGCACTGTAGTCGATCATGGTTTCACTAATCTCGAAAGAAGCTTCGAGATCGAGGAAACCGTAACCGGTAGAAATGTTCTGTTGTTCAAGGTTGTACAAGGTGTTGGACACCAGGTACCAGCCCGCAAGAATGATCAGTCCGATCGCGACAATTTGGTAAAGTACCGCACGAACATTTTCGTCATTCAGGTAATCGACGAGGCCCTTGGAACGAACATTCCCCGGGACATTTTGAGGCTTACTCATATGACCCTCAGGTGTAGATTGTATCCAAAATCAGCAAGCACCTAACGAAAAGCTCCGCCCATGCGTTCAGGCAGTGGGGCGGAGCTTCGTAGGTTTTGGCTATCGGCTAGCTAGTGATTAGCGAACCGGCCATGCATACTGCAGGCCACCATCGGTCCACAGAGCGTTCAGACCACGCTCAAGGCCCAGCTTTGCGGTAACGTTTTTCTCATAGCTTTCGCCATAGTTACCAACCTGCTTGATGATGTTGTATGCCCAAGCTTCATCGAGACCAAGCGCTTCGCCCATGCCCGGGGTTACGCCCAGCAAACGCTGGATGCCCGGGTTGGTGCTGTTTGCTTTCATGTCGTCAACATTTTCCATGGTGACGCCATACTCTTCTGCTTCAATCATCGCGGTGAAAGCCCAACGAACAACGTCCGACCACTGCTCGTCACCCTGGGCGACAACCGGGCCAAGCGGCTCTTTGGAAATGATTTCCGGCAGAATTGCATAGTCATCCGGGTTTTCAGCCATCTGCGTACGGATGGAAGCAAGACCCGAAGCATCGGTGGTGTACACGTCACAACGGCCAGAGAAGAAGGCGGCAGTTGCTTCGTTGATGTTTTCGATAACGACCGGCTCGAAGGACATGCCTTTGGCGCGGAAGTAATCAGCAAGGTTCAGCTCGGTCGTGGTGCCCGGCTCAACGCAAACGGTCGCACCGTCAAGCTCGGTTGCGCTGGAAACGCCCAAAGCTTTCGGGATCAGGAAGCCCTGACCGTCATAATAGTTGATGCCAACGAAAGTCAGACCGAGTTTTGCGTCACGGGTGGTGGTTGCAGTGGTGTTACGCGACAGAATGTCGATTTCACCTGACTGCAGGGCCGTGAAGCGCTGTGCGGCGGTCAACGGGGTGTACTGAACGCTGTTTGCGTCGCCGAGCAGTGCAGCAGCAGTCGCACGGCAAACATCAACGTCAATACCTTCCCACTGGCCTTCTGCATTGGCTGCAGAGAAACCCGGAAGACCGGTGTTCACACCACACTGAACGAAACCTTTGGCCTTGATGCCGTCAAGCACAGCACCAGCCTGTGCGTTCTGTGCGGCAACGGCAGCAACCGTCATTGCGCCAGCGGCAAGGATCGTTTGGATTTTCATAAGATGAGCTCCCTTATTAGCAAAGCATTGTTTTTAGCTTTTGTGCCACCCTAGATATGCACACACGCATATCTATTTCGTCCAACCGAGATCGGACCGTCAAATTAAGAAATTTTAGGCCACCATGTGTCAAGTGTGAAAAATTTTGGGCAATGCCCGTGCAGGTCAAATCGGCAGAAAATTAAGCTTTTTTCTAAGTTTATAGCCATCAAATCGGCACTTAAATATTTTATACAATGTGAGTTTTATTGTTTATATTCAATTGGGTACCGGTATTCCTTTGCCGAGCAGGTTTGAGGTTTGAGTTTGCACGAACTTTTTTTCGCCTAAACTGGCTGTGTGGTGAAAAAATATGCATATGTTTGCACTGTGCAAAATTCAATCATCGCTGCAATGCGGAATCGGAATCGCTGTTCGGAATCGGTTCATCGCAATCTATCGTGATGGGCGCGCATCAAAACAAATACCCCGCCAGTTCAGGCGGGGTATTCAAAGATCAGCTTTTCAGTTCGGCAAGGTTGGAAAAGAGTTCAAGTGCCGTCGGGTTCGCAAGTGCTTCCTGATTTTTAACAGGTCGGTCATGTACAACGTCTCGGACGGCGAGTTCGGTGATTTTACCAGATTTGGTGCGTGGGATATCGGCAACCGCAATGACTTTTGCCGGCACATGGCGCGGGGTGCAGTTGCTTCTGATCTGCTTCTTGATCTTGTCGACAAGCGCGGTATCCAATGTGTAATTTTCGCGTAGCACAACAAACAGGATCACCCGGACGTCATTATCCCAGTCCTGACCAATAACAATCGATTCCTGAATTTCGGGCAGTTTTTCAACTTGTCGGTAAATCTCTGCCGTGCCGATGCGCACACCACCCGGGTTAAGCGTTGCGTCTGATCGGCCATAGATCACCATGCCGCCGTCATCATCAAGCTCAACATAATCACCATGGCACCAGATGTTATCGAACCGATCGAAGTAGGCGCTGTGGTATCGGGATCCGTCAGGGTCATTCCAGAACCCAACAGGCATGGACGGGAAGGGCTTGGTGCAAACCAGCTCGCCTTTCTCGTTGCGCACAGGGTTGCCGTCGTCATCAAAAACGTCAACAGCAACGCCAAGGGCGCGGGTCTGGATGACGCCACGTTTAACCGGCAGAACAGGGGATGCCAAAACAAAACACCCAAGGATATCGGTCCCACCGGAAATTGATGCCAGATGGATGTCTTCCTTAATGTCACGATAGACGTAATCAAAGCTTTCCGGCGCCAATGGTGATCCGGTCGAGGTCATCGCACGGACCGTTGACAGGTTGTGAGTTTCGCGCGGTTTGAGTTCAGCTTTCGCCAAGGCATCGATATATTTTGCGGATGTCCCAAACAGGGTCATGCCTTCGGCATCGGCGTAATCAAACAGGATGTTGCCATTGGGATAGAACGGGGATCCGTCATAAAGCATCAGGGTCGCGCCTGTCGCCAACCCGGCCATCAGCCAATTCCACATCATCCAGCCACAGGTGGTGAAGTAAAATACTCTATCGCCGTGGGCGACGTCACAATGCAGAACGTGCTCTGAAACCTGTTTAAGTAACGTCCCGCCAGTACCGTGAACGATGCATTTCGGTTTGCCAGTCGTTCCCGACGAAAACATCACATAAAGCGGGTGATTGAATTCGACCTGCTCGAAGGCAATTTTTTCGGTCCGGAACGGGGTAAGGAAATCGTCATATCCTACCGCGTTTCTGATGTCGGTAGTGTTTGCCCCGTCAAAGGCATATTTGACGATCACAACCCTTTTGAGGCTATCGATACGCTCAACGACATCACGGACTTTTTCACGGATGTCATGTTGTTTGCCATTGTAGTGATATCCGTCGACCGTAATCATGACCGACGGTTCAATCTGCCCAAAGCGATCGACAACGCCCTGAACGCCAAAGTCGGGGGAGGCGGAAGACCAGGCCGCCCCAATTGCCGCCGTGGCAAGCATCGCGATGACGGTTTCGTTCATATTAGGCATGTAGCCACATACCCGGTCACCTTTGCCAACGCCTTCGGCGCGCAGCGCTTGCGAGAACTTGGAAACTGCGATGTTTAGCTCTGCCCACGAAAGACGGTTCTTGACCTTGTCCTCGCCCCAGAAGATGAGGGCATCAGAATCATCATCGCGAACCAACAGGTTTTCCGCAAAGTTCAGGCGGGCGTCGGGAAAGAACTGAGCACCTGGCATTTTCGTGCCATCGACAAGTACGCGATCTCCCCAGGTTTCTGCTTTCAGATCGGTATATTCGATGATTGCTGGCCAAAAGCGTTCAATGTCTGAAACAGACCAGTCATAGAGCGCCGTAAAGCTCTGAAGGTTCAGGCTGTACTTTGCGTTTACCCACTCGCGAAAGCGGGTGACATTTGCATTTTCAACACGTTCCTTCGTCGGTTGCCAAAGCAAGTCGCTCATGATGGGTCCTTCGTTTCCTGCCAAATGTAATGATCAGAGCCAGCACCTCATTTGCGCGGGTGCCAATTTGGTATTTCTCTACCATTTTTCTAAGGGCAAAAATAAACACCGGCAAGTGAAGAGACGGTGAAGTGCATTATTGGTAATACCAATTGAGCAAAATTTATTTCCAAATAAGTTTAAATAACAAATGTAATATACTGTTTTATAGTGATAAAATTGGTAACGGATATGAGAAAAAATTATTGGGTTTGTGAAGGCTGTTGCTAGAGGTTTCTGCTAATAAAATATCAAAAATGGTCCAGTTTTTGATTGTTCATGATTCGGATTGTCCGTGGTTAATACCGCAAAACATATTAAACGCTTGCACCTTCTTGAAGCCATACTAGTTTGTTGCATCACCTTGAAATGATCTGGAGGCCGTCTTGGCGGGGATTGATGAAAGCAAGCCGTTTGTCGCAATCAACATTGCGGTCCTGACCGTAAGTGACACCCGTGATATGCATAATGATACCTCTGGTGAGGTTCTTGCCGAACGGATCGTTGAGAAGGGCCACCGGGTTTTTGAACGACAAATCCTTCCTGATGACCAGGCCGCCCTGCGCAAACAGCTCGGGGCATGGTGTGCCGATCCAAATGTCGACGTGATCATTACCACAGGCGGAACAGGTGTCACCGGGCGCGACGTGACGGTTGAGGCACACCGCATGCTTTATGAAAAGGAAATTCCCGGTTTTGGGGAATTGTTCCGGTGGATCTCGTATGAGAAAATCGGCACATCTACTGTTCAGTCACGTGCGACAGCAGGTGTGTGTCAGGGAACCTATATGTTTGCGCTTCCCGGCTCGACAGGTGCGTGCAAGGATGCCTGGGATGAAATCCTGCAATATCAACTCGATATTCGTCATCGTCCGTGCAATTTTGTCGAACTGATGCCACGGCTTCTTGAAACCTGACTTCACGCGTCCGGTTCGATCCGCCCAACCCTGTCCCTCGTCTAAAAGGATAAGAAAATCCGATGGAGTTTATTTCGGATCCGTTTTTCTATGCTGTTGCCATTCCGGCTGTACTGATTGCCGGGGTATCAAAAAGCGGTTTTGGTGGCGGACTAGGTGTCGTTGCTGTCCCGTTGATGGCATTGGCCGTTTCGCCGCAGGCGGCAGCGGCGATCATGTTGCCGATCCTTTGCCTGATGGATATTGCAAATGTTTGGGCGTATCGCAAACGCTGGGATCGTCGAAACATGAAAATCCTGGTTCCTGCTGCCTTGCTTGGCATTCTGGTGGGAACGGTTTCGTTTAGTTACCTTAATGAAGCAGCCGTGAAACTGATCATTGCCTTGATCGCGATCATATTCACCCTCGACCATTGGCTGCGTGGCCGAAAGGCGGCCGGTGATCCTGGGCCGGGAAAAATAGGCAAGGGAACAGTGCTTGGTGCTTTGGCAGGTTTCACCAGCTTTGTGGCGCATGCCGGGGGGCCACCGGTTTCCGTGTATTTGCTGCCGCAGAAATTAGACAAGTCGATCTTTGTTGGAACGACTGTCATGTTTTTCATTGTCGTAAATTACGTCAAACTGATCCCTTATGCGATGCTTGGGCAGTTTGATGCATCAAATCTTGGAACATCGCTGTTGTTCGTTCCGCTTGCGCTGTTTGGCACGTGGCTTGGTTTGTGGGCCCATGACAAGGTCAGTGAAGCCTGGTTCTACCGGGTATGTTATGTGCTTCTATTTATAACCGGGGTTAAGCTGTTGTTTGATGCAGTCACATTGTTTGTCACTGGTTGATGCGCAAACAGCGTGTTCGGGGTCAGGCGAATAATCTGCCAAAATACGTGCCGAAAATCGACAAAACAGAACCGGCGACCCGGAAATTGCGGCTTCGAATCGCATAATATTCTGTTTTCCAGAAAATATTTTCGAGAAGAAATGATTTAAGTCGGCGTCTAATATACGCAGTATATATACAAAAGGGTGTGACGAACTGAACTAAAGTAGTAAGTTGTTCTACTTAAGAGATTTGTTCTATTCTGGAATAATACCTATTCTATTTCGATAAACTAACCTAACGTATTGGTTTCTTTGTCATTTAATATAACACTAATATGTATGTTCATTAAAAATAACTAATGATTTAAGGCGGGCAGGCGACCACGATTTGGCTGAGGGATAAAAAAAGAGGACAGCCAACATGCCTGAGAGAATTCTGAACGCTGCTACGAACATGTCGGACTTAACGACAGCCAAAGTTAACGAAATTCAGAATGTTACCAAAACCGCCAAAATGCTTGCAATGAACGCCTTGATTGAAGCCTCGCGCGCCGGGGAGGCAGGACGGGGTTTCGCCGTCGTTGCAAATGAAGTCACCAATATTTCCCAGAAAATCACATCAATTGCCAACGAACTGCAGGACCTGTTTGTTGATGAAGTGGCCGAGCTTCGCACAACAGCACAAACTGTACGCGGCTCAAGGCTTTCTGATCTTGCTTTATATGTCATCGAGTTGATCGACCGTAACCTCTATGAGCGAAGTTGTGATGTTCGCTGGTGGGCGACAGATAGTGCGGTCGTGCAGGGCTGTGATGCGCTTGCTGACGAAACGGCACGTAACTTTGCGTGCAAACGCCTTGGCGTGATACTTGATTCCTACACCGTTTATCTCGACCTTTGGGTGGCTGACAAGAACGGTCGAGTTATTGCCAATGGCCGTCCGGACCGTTACAGCGCAATTGGTTCAGATGTCAGCCAAAAGGAATGGTTCCGTCAGGCAATGGCAACTCGAAACGGTGGCGAATATGCCGTCGCGGATATCGAAATCAATGATGCTTTGGGCGGAAAGTCGGTTGCGACCTATGCCACGGCGGTACGGGCCGGTGGGGAAGAGGACGGCGAGATCGTCGGGGCGATGGGGATCTTCTTTGATTGGGAAGATCAGGCAGAGTCCGTGGTTAACTCCATCAGCCTGCCGCCCGAAGAGCGCGAACGGACAACGATTATGATCGTCGATCGTGACTTCAAGATTATTGCTTCATCGGATCGCATGGTACGTTTGGGGGAATATATGGCGCTTCGTCATGACAAAGAGGAAAAGGGCGCTTATCTTCTGGAAGATGAGACAATCGTTGCCCATGCACTCACCCCTGGCTACGAAACATATGCCGGGCTAGGCTGGCGCGGTGTAATCATTCAAAAACCTGCATCACGTCTTGCAAATGTCGGCAATCGGGCGACTGTTCAGCGGGCCGAAGACCTGTTTCAGCGACAAAGGGTTGCTGTATAGTATTCAGACACAATACAAGATCGCAAACGTAACGGGCACCGCAACGGTGCCCGTTCTGCTTATGTGAACCACTGCAAGGTGGTTCGTGCTTGTCCATTCATTGTAAACCCTTTAGTTGTGCAATCATTTTGTTGGTAAAATGTCATTGTGTGTGGCGTTTGCTTGGGGAGGCTGGCTGGATGGAATTGATACTCGCGAAGATTGCCGTCTCTATCGCGACAGTGTTGGGGCTTTCGGTCTTGGCCGAGCGCGCAGGACCACGTGTAGCCGGGGTGTTGTCGGGATATCCTCTGGGGACCGCCATCTTGCTGTATTTCATCGCGATCGAGCAGGGCATCACCTTTGCCAGCGAGAGCGCGGTATACGCGCTTCCGGGATTGATCGCGACGCTTACATTTTTGTACGTCTATTTTCTGGTGTCGAAAATATCCGTCAGTTTGCCGGTTCTTGTTCAAATCATTCTGAGCTCATGCGGCGCATTTACCGGGTTTTTGGCTGTATCCTGGGTGTTCCAGCTGGCTGCCTTAAGTTTGCCGATAGCAGCAGTCGTTTTGTTGATCGCGATTTTTGTAGCACTTGTTCTGTTTCGTAAAATCGAGAATGTGCGCATTCTTAACCGTGTGCGGCTGACCAAGTGGGTGGTAATGCTGCGTGCTGCCCTTGCTGCGGTCATTGTTCTAGTCATTAGTGGTTTGGCTGCCTGGATCGGTCCACGCTGGTCGGGGCTGCTATCTGGTTTCCCAGTCACGCTGTATCCGATGATGCTGATCTTGCATTTCACCTACGGGGCAGAACCTGTTCACACCCTGATCAGAAACTTTCCACGCGGGATGGGGGCATTATGGGTTTACATACTTGCAGTGACCCTTGGTTATCCCGTTCTTGGCCTTGGTTGGGGGACGCTTTGTGCCTTTGGGGCCGCAACTGTTTATCTGGTCAGTTATTCCACTTTGGTCTGGATGCGCCAAAAGTCCGTGCAAGCAGACGGTTGATCTCCTAACATTCAGTTACAACAGAACATAATGGTCGACCACGTTGACCATCTTCAGGGAGAAGTAGCTGCATGCAGCAAGTCCAGTCACTGGTCAGGGCTCTTAGCATTCTGAACGCACTCGCCGAAAGCGACGACGGGATGACTCTGACCGAAATTTCCCAACAGGTGAAATTGCCGCCATCGACGGCGCACAGGTTGCTGACCACCATGCAACATGAACGCTATGTCTCGTTTGACGGCGAACGCACTCTTTGGTTCGTCGGTGTGCAGGCATTTAGCGTCGGAAACGCCTTTACCAAAAATCGTAACCTCAGTCAGATTGCGCGTCCCTATATGCGCGCACTGATGGAAGACAGTGGTGAAACGGTTAATCTGGCTGTTGCAGACGGCGGGGAAGTGATTTTCCTGTCACAGGTCGAATGCCGCAAGATGATGCGTGCATTGGTTACACCGGGACGTCGGGCCTTGATGCATTGTTCCGGTGTTGGCAAGGCGTTACTGGCGTTTTTGCCAGAAGAAGAATTGCATTCCGTCGTAACGCAGCATGGACTGCCAAAGATAACGGATCGTACGCTGACAACCGAAAATGCACTGTCAAAGGATCTGGAACGATCACGCCAACGCGGTTATGCCCTTGACGATGAAGAGCATGCCGTTGGTTTGCGATGTGTTGCGGGTGTTGTGCGTGATGAAACAGGCGCGCCCATTGCGGCTTTGTCCCTTTCGGGGCCGGCTGCACGCATTCCAAATGATCAGATTGAACAGCTTGGCCTAAAAGTGCGTCGGGTCTGTGCCGATCTTAGCCGTGAATATGGCGGCAAGCCTGTATGATAATGTGCTCGGGTATTCGGGTGATCAGCGTGTCTTGGTCACGCTGATCACAAAGGCCTTACATTCCCGGGCAGGAAACACCAGTACCGCCCAAGCCACAATATCCGTCGGGATTTTTGTGCAAATACTGCTGATGGAAATCTTCAGCATAAAAGAAGGTTGGTGCTTCAGTGATTGTGGTCGTTACGTCACCCTGACCAGCGGCTTTCAGCGCGGCATTATATTCATCGCGTGATTTGGTCGCCGTTTCAAGCTGCTGGGTGTCATAGGTGTAGATGGCCGACCGGTATTGAGTGCCGACATCATTGCCCTGACGCATGCCCTGGGTCGGGTCGTGACTTTCCCAAAACAGCTTCAATAGTGCCGAATAGGTAGTTACTTTCGGATCATAAACGACCAGAACGACTTCGGCATGGCCGGTCATGCCACTGCAAACCTCACGATAAGTCGGGTTCTTGGTGTGTCCGCCAGCATAGCCAACAGCAGTGGTGTAGACGCCGTTTGCTTGCCAGAACAGGCGTTCTGCCCCCCAAAAACATCCCATGCCAAACACGGCAACTTCCAGATTTTCAGGGAAGGGGCCGGTCATGGGATTACCGGTCACGATATTGACATCAGCAACGGGAATCGCTTCATCCCGTCCGGGGAGGGCGGTGTCTGCTGTCGGCATCTTTGGTTTGTCGGATTTCAGCACGGAGAACATGGGTAATTCCTGCGATATGTTGTGTTCTTGAGTGCAATGTACTCCAGACACGCACAATATCAATTCCCGTGTTGATCAAATGTCTTTGAACATTCTTTTGGCAGCGCCGAAAGGACACCGGATAATTGGCATCAAAGTTCGGTTTAACCGGTCAATAGGCATGGCGTTGCGCAAGCTAAGGCATTTGAAATCAATCATGCTGATGGTGTCAGGGGCAATCTGTCTGCTCGTTGGATTGATGTTCTTGCCGTTGCCGCCGCCATTCTTTGGAATGGTGTTTATCGCAATTGGCGTCCCGCTGCTTGCGGCAGGATCAAAAAGAACGCGGCGCTTCATTCAGCATCTGCGTTGGCGCTATTATCGTCACAACGCCAGAATAGAATACCTTTTGGCAAAGATGCCCGGGTTCGTGCGCCGGCATGGGCAAAAAACACGTCCGGAAGGATTGATGCGTTCGCACAAAATGGCGACATCGAACAGAAACCGGCTTAAGGGGTAACGCGTCGGACCAAACAATCTGTGCCAGCCGCTTTCAGCGCATTGCAGGCCCGGGTTGCCTCAGCAGACGAACCATAGTTCCCCGTCAGTAGGCGGAAGAACAGACCCTTTCCTTCAATCGCAATGCTGACCACTTCGTGAGAGGCGGAATCCAGTATTCCGCCAGAAGCAGACTGGAACTTTCCCCATGCACCTTCTGCGCGTCCGCGTGAGCGGTATGCGGCAAGTTGCACCGCATAATAGGGTGCGCCTGTTTGGGCCGATGGTGACGTCTCGGCAACTGGTGGTGCTGGCATTGAATTTGCGGGTTTAGGTGTGGTCGGGTTGGAAGCACCCGACGTGGATGTAATCGGTAACTCGATCATGGGCTGCGTAGGGGCAGGGTCCTTGATGTCCAGGTTGCCCTGTTCAATGGGCCGTGAGTTTGCATCTACAATCGTACCACTATGTTCAGACGAGGCAGAATCACCTGAAATGGTCGCAACTTCTGCCGTCAGAGCCGGACGTGTCGGCTCCGCGTGTGGGACTGGGACAGGTGCAGGGGCTTCGTCAGGCACCGAAGCGGTGTTTGGTAACAGAGCGTTGTCTTTTTGGCGGGCAGAAGGTTGCGATGCCGCAGCCGTTGCAGCAGTCCCGGTAGCGACCGTGCGGCGATCAACGCTTGTGAGTGTTGCGGTATTCTCGCTGACTTCCATTTCCATGCGGACAATTGGACTTGTACTGTCTTCAGGGTCAGCCTCTACCACGCCGCCAGATTCATAAAAACGACGATCACGTTCAACTTGCGGCGGGTCTGGTAATTCAGGACCGGGTGCGACGGTCGCTGACGCGACAACGCTGTCGATTTCGGCGGATCGTGCAAATTCAGGTGAGGCGGTATCAAGCGCGACAAGGCGGCGTTGGGCCAAGCTATTGATACTGCCCGATAATTTCACACCTTGTCCGCAATCAAGGTTAATCTTTAAGTCCGGTGGTGTTGCCGTAAGCCATACATAAAGTTTGCGCGCATGAGCGTAGTCGCCGTTCATGTCATACGTAATGGCTTGAAGTAAGTTTTCCTGCGGCGTTCCTTCTAACGAAATCGCATCAACAGGTGTATCGCCGGACTGTTTGTTGTCCTCTGAATACTGGCTGTGTTGTCCGAAAAACAGTCCACACGCTGCTTTGTCAAAATTAGCCTTGTCGGCGGCACTTTGTGCGGTATTGGCAACGGAAGTGGGTTCTTGCGCGCCTGATGAATTTCCAAACCAGAGACCCGACAAATCATCCGTGCTACAGGCCGTAAGAAGCGGCAGGATAGCTGCGGCAGTTAACCATACCCGTTTGGATCGGGGGTTTCTTTTGGTTGTCGCAAACCTGATTTTCACGCTTCACCTGATTATCGTTATTTAAGCGGAAGTTATATCTGCGCCAAGACACAAAAACAACTGTTGCAAGCAGTTGGGATACTGTCAAGCACACTCAAATATCAGAGAGATAAGCAAACCGGGGACTGTTTGGCGGAACTCGCACGGCGGGCGTTTGGGCGACGCAACCCGGGATTAGCGCATGATCAACGGGACCATAATCCCCGCCAGAAGAACCAGCACGGTGATCGCAATAACAATGTTGATAATGCCTTTGGTTGCCTGATTTGCAACTTCACGTGTCACCGCCGGTTTTTTGGGGCCACGGCGTGCACCACTGCTACCGCTACCAGACGCGCCTTGCGTGCTTTCACGGGTAAGGATTTTGACAACCTGCTTTTTGTCTTTGCGGGTTGCCTGATCATATTTGTTTTCGATCACCCGGATTTCGGTGTTCTTGGCGTTGGTAAGAGCCTCTTTCGCGGAATTAACAGCGGCGGCATAGTCCGACACCGTTTCCAGTTCCATTTGCTGACCGGTGGAGCGTACACACATCACGGTGTAGCTCTTTTTCATGATCGCGTCAGACATAACTCATCCCAGTTCCAAATTACCTGCCGCAGACATATGGCGCTATTGTGCGAATTTGAAAACCTATTCTGACGAATATTTTTCTATGCTGTTTGGTTCGCTGAGGAGTCAGTTGGTGATTTTACCTGAAAGTTCTTTGTACTCGTCACAGTCGGTGCCACATACCTGCGCCAATCGCGCCAGATTTTCCCGGGCCATTTCCGGTTTGCCGGTTTGGAGGAACAGTTCACCCTGATACTCCAGCGCCCCCAAATGTTCCGGATTGATCATCAACGCGCGTTCATAGTTCTGTGCGGCACTGTCAAAATCGCCAAGTTTCCGTTGGCTATAGGCAAGATAGTTATAGAGATCCGCATTGTCTGGATCGTCTTTCAGCATGTTTTCGACCTTGTCGATCGCCATGTCATACATGCCGGTATCAACCAGTTCGGATACGGCGGAAAGGTCGGTGCCATCGGAACTCCAGGTATCTGAACTTCCCATTGCCAGCGCATTGGTCGCAACCATAGGGCTGGCAAGAAACATCAGGACTGCGAAAGCCTTGATCAATTTTGGGGTTTCACCAGTGAGGGTCATCGTCGTACCTTTCCTTGATCGTCACATGCCAATAGTACGTGCGTTGGGAAAATCTGAATGTGTGATTTATCACAACTGAAAGGTTTTCCTAGTCACTTGTTGGTGAAAAACATGTCAATGAAAGGGCATTTTCCTTGGGAGTAATCGAGACACTTGCATTGGGGATGGGCGGTGCCTGGGCCAGCGGGGTAAACCTTTATGGTACCGTGGTTATTCTTGGCATGATGGACAATTTTGGCCTGCTGGATTTACCACCAGAACTTCAAATACTTACCAGTTGGTGGGTGCTTGCACTGGCAATGTTTTTGTATTTGATCGAATTCGTTGCGGACAAAATTCCCATCGTCGACAGCATTTGGGATGGCATTCACACATTCATCCGCATTCCTGCAGGCGCATTGCTTGCAGCGGGCGCAATGGGTGGCCTTGATGCCGGGTTGGGCGACGAAGTTCAAACGGCAATCGGATTGCTTGTTGGAGGGACAATTGCTGCGGGCAGTCATTTCACCAAGGCCGGAAGCCGTGCTGCGATCAATACATCACCAGAACCCGTCACCAACAGCATTGCTTCCGTGGCAGAGGATGTGGCTGTCTTTGGTGCGCTTTACACTGTCGTGTTTCATCCGGTGGTGTTTTTCGTGCTGTTTGCGCTCTTTATTCTGTTGTTGGTGTGGCTGGTGCCCAAAATCTGGCGTTTTATCGGGCAGGTGTTTGGCAATGCCCGTCATCCGGCGGCGGCCTATGGGCAGGCCAAAGCCTATCAAGGGGCGGGTTATGACCCGACCCGGGGCAGCAATACTGACAAAATCAGTTTAAGCGGGGTGGATCAGCAATCCTCTTTGCCAGGAAGTGATCCCAAGTTGCCTCCGCGTTAAACGCACAAAAGCCAAAGCCCGCAAGCATTTGACTTGCGGGCTTTGGCCGTTTGGTGAGGTGTCGAATTGATCAGAAGTCTGCTTCGATCACCCGATCACGGATCTCGGTGACCATTGCGTCGCCGAGTTCTTCGATGCCAAAGGTTTTCTGATGCTTGAAGCCGATGCGGCGCACAGAAGCGGTTTTTTCTTCGGCTTCGCGTTTGCCAAGGGCAAGGATCATCGGAACCTTGGCGTGGCTATGTTCTCGGACCTTGTAGTTGATTTTCTCGTTACGGGTATCAAGCTCAACCGTCAGGCCTTTGGCTTCCAGCGCGGCCTTGACCTCTTTGGCGTAATCGTCGGCCTCATTGGTGATCGTGCAGACGACCGCATGAACAGGCGACAGCCAAAGCGGCAGGCGGCCAGCATAGTTTTCAATCAGAATGCCGATGAAACGTTCCAGTGATCCAAGGATCGCACGGTGCAGCATAACCGGGCGATGCTTTTCGCCGTCTTCACCCATATAGGACGCATCCAGACGTTCCGGCAGAACAAAGTCGGCCTGAAGCGTACCACACTGCCAGTCACGGCCAATCGCGTCACGCAAAACGAATTCAAGTTTCGGGCCATAGAATGCCCCTTCACCCGGATTGACTTCCAGTGCGAGACCAGCTTCTTCGGCGGCTTCGCGAAGCGCGGTTTCAGCTTTGTCCCAAATCTCATCCGATCCGGCTCGGACTTCCGGGCGGTCGGAGAATTTGACAAGGATGTCGGTGAAGCCAAAGTCCTTATAAACCGATTTCAAAAGATCGCAGAAAATCTTGGTTTCCGAAACGATCTGGTCTTCGGTGCAGAAGATATGCGCATCATCCTGAATGAACTGACGGACACGCATGATGCCATGTAAACCACCCGACGGTTCATTGCGGTGACAGCAGCCAAATTCGGCCATACGAAGCGGCAGATCACGGTATGATTTGCTGCCGAGACGGAAAATCTGCACGTGACACGGACAGTTCATCGGCTTAAGGGCCAGAACCTTTTCCGGATCGTCGTCATCCGGGGTGGTGGTGAACATGTTCTCGCGGAACTTTTCCCAGTGACCCGATTTTTCCCAAAGTACACGGTCCACAAGCTGTGGCGTGCGGACTTCCTGATACCCGGCATCATCCAAACGATCACGGATATAGGTCTCAACCTTGCGATACAGCTTCAGGCCCTTGTCATGCCAGAAGACCGACCCTTGGGCCTCTTCCTGCATGTGGAACAGGTCCATTTCACGGCCGAGGCGACGGTGATCACGCTTTTCTGCTTCTTCAAGCATATGCAGATAGGCATCAAGGTCGTCCTTGTTCTCCCAGCACGTGCCATAAATCCGCTGCAGCATCTCATTGTCGGAATTGCCGCGCCAATAGGCACCAGCCACCTTCATCAATTTAAAGGCCTTGCCAATCTTGCCGGTGGACGGCGCATGCGGGCCACGGCACAGGTCAATGAAATCGCCCTGGCGATAGCAGGTGATGGTTTCCGTTTCCGGCAGGTCTTCGATGATCTCAGCTTTGTATTTTTCGCCCTTCTCAAGGAAGAACTTGATGGCTTCGTTGCGATCCCAGACTTCGCGCACAATCGGTTCGTTGCGTTCGATGATCTTGTGCATCTGCTTTTCGATCTTGACCAGATCGTCCGGCGTGAACGGCGTTTCACGGGCAAAGTCATAATAGAAGCCGTTTTCGATCGACGGGCCAATCGTGACCTGCGTATCGGGATAAAGCTCTTGCACGGCTTCTGCCATGACGTGTGCGCAGTCGTGACGGATCAGCGGCAGAACCTCTTGATGGCCCTTTGTCACGATTTCGATAGTCGCGTCAGTGTCAATTTCACGCGCAAGGTCGCGCACTTCACCGTTGACGATGATGGCAAAGGATTTCTTTGCCAGCGAAGAACTGATGCTTTTGGCGACATCGAAACCCGATACGGGGCCGTCGAATTCGCGTACGGCGCCATCGGGAAGGGTCAGGGCAATCATGGTTGGTTCAACTCTGCTTTAACTGCGGGCACAATTCGGTAATGCACATATAAGACCCGCATGTTTACGCGGGGTAAATGCACAAGAAAAGGAATTTCAGGATGAGGTCAAGTTCGCTCTTTGAAAAAAGCGACTTTCGGGACAGCACATTTGCCCGCGCTGCTGTTCGAGCGCGCAGCGACCTGTGTGATATTCAACATTTTGTCGGCAATGCCGTGCATTGATACTATCCCGATATGTGAACAACCAATATAACAAGAGAAACTTGTAGAGCAAGATACAAGCCCAAATCAATTCGGCGCCACCACCGCCATCTTACGGGAGCCCCACATGTCCAGTCCGGAAGTCCGCCGGAACATAATGTTCTTAAGCCTGTGCGTCGCACTTTCTGCAAGTGCTATGTCCTTGATTTTTACGGTCGCCGCCGTGATCGGCTATTCGTTGGCAGTTGATAAGTCTCTCTCAACACTACCTGTTGCCTGCATGATGATTGCCATGATGGCGATGACGGCACCTTCGGCGCTTATCATGGCGAAAATGGGCCGGAAATTCGGATTCTGGACGGGTGCCTGCATCGCGATGATGGGGGCGGTGTCGGGCATGGGTGCGGTGTATTACAGCAATTTCTGGCTTCTGTGTGCTGCTTGCGCCTGTATCGGGGCGGGCAATGCCATTGCCATGCAGTACCGCTTTGCTGCGGCAGAGGCTGCACCACCGGAATTTCGTGCACGTGCGATTTCCTACACAATGCTTGGTGGTCTGGCCTCGGCCTTTATCGGTCCCAATTTGGCAAGTTTTGCCCGTGACTGGTTTGAAACGGTGCCGTTCCTTGGAACCTTCGTTGCGCTGATTGGCTTGCAGGTCTTGTTGATCATTGCAATTGGTCAGCTCCGCTTGCCTGACATGCGCGGGCACAAACACGCAGAACCCGCGCGCCCGCTAAAAACAGTAATGGGTCAGCCTGCTGTGATTGTTGCAATCATTGCCGGGGCGCTTGGATATGCAGTCATGAGCTTTGTGATGACGGCAACCCCCTTGGCAATTCTTGATTGTGATTACGCGTTTGGCGATGCTGCCTTCATCATCCAGTGGCATGTGGTCGGCATGTATGCGCCAGGGTTCTTTACCGGCAATCTGATCAAGCGTTTTGGCGCTCTTAAAATCATTCAAGCAGGGGCCTTGTTGAACTTTGTCTGCCTTGCTGTTGGGCTATCCGGGCAGGACCTTATGGGGAACTTCTGGGTGTCGCTGGTCTTGCTGGGTGTTGGCTGGAACTTCATGTTCGTTGGCGCAACGACGTTTCTGACGGAAAACTACCGTTCTTCCGAGCAGGCCCGCGTGCAGGCGATTAATGAGTTCGCGGTCTTTGGTACGGTTGCGATGGCGTCACTTTCGGCAGGTACGATCTATGCTGGCTCGGGCTGGGAGATATTGCTTTACAGTGCAGCATTACCAGTTGCCCTGGTGTTGCTGATTGTTGCGACGTTCGCAATTCGCCGCAGAACATTGGCCGCCTGATCGTACACAGTAGCACTGATATCGAAAAAGGGCCGATTCTGCGGCCCTTTTTGTGTTTCGAAGTTAATTCAGATCAATGATGACCGCTCAGAATATCCAGAGCGTGTGATCTGAATTCCCGATTGTAAAGAACCAGCGTCACCCAGGTTGCGCAGATGATGAATGCAACCGGGTGATAGAACCATGCCAATGCTGACAGCGCGAAGAAATAGGCCCGAATGCCGCGGTTGAAATTATGTGCCGACATCATGCTCATACGCGACGCGCGGGCGGCTGCGCGGGCGGCCTCTGGTGCAGTTGCTTCTGGTGCAGCACCGATCAGGATCGAACAATAATTTGACAACCTGAAGGCCCATGTGAATTTAAAGAACGCATAAATAAAGATCACGATCAACAATACGACCTTGCATTCCCACACACCCGCTGTGGTCACGGCGGCAAAGGGCAGGGTTGCGACGGTTTCAATTGCCTTGTCGGTATATCCCAAAAGCGCCACCAGACCGATCAGCACCAGTATGGTGGTCGATGAAAAGAAACTGATCCCGGTAATCAGGTTGCCGGCGATGGCAGTATCGACCATCCGAATGTCACGTTTAAGCATCTGTTCCATCCAGCGATGACGATTGCGCGCCATATGGGCGGAAATGGAATTACGCCGCCGTGAACTGGCATCGGCAAACAGCGTATAACCAACCCACCAGGCAAACGCCCAACAAATTGCAGTAACATCAAGAAGCGAAAAGGCGGGCATAACTGATCCATCCAAAGCCGGTTGTGCTGTATTCTTCTAATCCTAGTGACATTGCACTATGCTTCGCAATCTTCTTTGGTTAGGTGCGTTTTGGTGATGTTGTGTATGCATAGCAGATGGCCATGTTAGCAGTCCGGGTTGAGTTTTCCCGAAATCCAGAGTATCAGCAGCGCAAATTTTGATTGGAGAGCGACATGAGCGATCTAGAGAACGATCTCGGCGAAGATATCGATTTCGCAGAATTCGAAGCGCACACTGAAAAACTACTGGCGGAGGGTCGGACCAAAGACGATCTGTTCGAGTTCATTGGTTTCATGAACCTCAATGAAGTCGGCACCCACATGATTGCTGCCGAAATGGTCCTGGATGAAGACGCCATTGACCAAATGAGCGCAAACCTGCGCAAGATAGAAATTGATCTTGGTCCACTTGGCGAGCTGACCGGCGGCCTCAAAGGTGGCGAAGACGTCAAACGTGCACTTGGCGCGCTGTTCCTTGAGCTGGTTGAGCTGTGCGAACTTGATGAAGATGACGACGATGCAGGCGAACTTTCCGAAGAAGCGCTTCTGCTTTTGAACTTCATCAAACGCTTCAACCCGCAGATGCGCCGTCTTACGGTCGCATTGACCGATACCGATGATAACGATGTGTCGTGCGAGTACGAAGTCACCAACTGGTAAGCCAAAGCTTGCCGATCGTGCAGAATATCATTTAGGTAAAAGGCAGGGTTATTGATCCCTGCCTTTTTCTGTTTCGGAGCCAGCGCCGTGACTGCCATGATGCCAACCAATGCGATCAAACGACTTCAGACCTACCATGAACGCCATCAACAGGGGCTTGAGCCGGTGGAACAGGCAATCGCTCTTCGTCAATGGCTCACTGATTATGCAGATAGCTTTAAATCGGTTATGGAATGCGATCTAAAGACATGTCCAAAGATCGTTTATGACTTTTCAGCCGATGGCGATGTCGTTATTGGCGGCACCAGTGATCCGGCACGACAGACGGAAATCATGTGGCAGCAGTTGGCAGACGCTAATGCCCCGGTCGGGGTTGGTCGATATCGCGAAGACCGTGTTTGCTATCAGTCTGATCAATTCAAGAATGATGGTGAAGCCAGAAGCCAGCATCTTGGCATTGATCTGTTTGCCCCGGCATATACGCCGGTATTTGCGCCGCTTGACGGTGTGGTTCATAGCTTTGCTGACAACAACCTTCATCTGGATTACGGACCGACGATCATTTTGCAGCATGATCCGGCACCCAATATTCGCTTCTTCACGTTATATGGTCATCTGAGCCGCCAGTCGCTGGATAACCTATATAAGGGCAAAGAGGTCAAAGCCGGTGATTTACTGTGTCAGTTTGGCGATTTCCCAATCAACGGTGATTGGATCCCGCATCTGCATTTCCAGATCATTTTCGACATGCTGGGCAGAGAAGGGGACTATTTCGGGGCAGCAAAACCGTCTGAGTGGGATATCTGGACAAGCATCTGTCCTGACCCGAACCTGATCCTGCAAATGCCAGAAAATGTCGCCGCAAGTCGGAAAGGGGGCTGAATGCAACCTCGCTTGAAAGCTGGTCTGTGGGTGCGTGGGCAGATTGCCATCTGCCAGTCCAATCTGATCACGGCAATGGTCGCGCACAAGGGTAATGAAGATGCGGGGGCCGTTCTATTGAAGCTCAACCGGTTTGGCGCGGGATGTTTTGTCTATTCCCGCGTAACGACCCTTGATGGAGATCTTGGCTGGATGCTTGTTGCAGGGGGGGCGGATGGCGGCCGGGAAACCGAATTTGCCTGTGATGAATACTGGCGAAAACAGGTCGGGTTTGATCCCGATGTCTGGGTACTGGAGATCGAAGACCATAAATCCCAGTATGAGCTTGATGCACCGGTTGTCGATTTTTAGACGATTCTTATAACAACGCTCGCAAAGAAAAAGGCTGGCAACAATGTGCCAGCCTTTAATCGTCTGCGGTATGCGCGAGCGTCAGATTACGCGGTGCGCTGCAGCAGGTGGTAACCGAAATCGGTCTCAACCACGTCAGAGGTCGCCCCGACGTCCATGTTGAACGCAGCAGCATCAAATTCCGGAACCATCATGCCACGGCCAAAGAATCCAAGATCGCCGCCCTGCTGGCCCGACGGGCAATCAGAGTTGGCTTTTGCCAGTTCTGCGAAATCGGAACCGTTTGCGACCTGTTCTTTCAGGGCATTGATTTCAGTCAAAGCTTCTTCTTTGGTACGGGTGGCGGTCGAACGTGCCGAACCGGCATACATCAGAAGAATGTGCGATGCGCGAACTTGTTCACTCATTACTGGTCCTTTCCTCCGTCAGCACTTGCGCGTGACGGATTTTCTGCAAGATTGGAAGTTTATGGGTAACGCCAAGGGTCCAAACCCATGTACAGACGTATACTCCTGTACATGGGCTTGGGCCCTAGACATTGTCCATGCCTTGTGGCTTGTTACGACAAAATGATCCGAGATGAAAGAGAAGAGGCAGATTGATGCTTGCTGTTGTGTCCCCGGCCAAGAAACTGGATTTTGAAACGGACGCGCCAGAAATGGCCGTTTCTCAACCTGCATTTCTGGAAGACACCAAAGAACTTATTGAAGTTGCGCGGAAAAAAAGCCGCAGCGATTTGATGAAGCTAATGGGGATCAGTGAAAATCTGGCCGATTTGAACTACCAACGTTTTCAGCATTTCTCACAGCCATTTGACCGATCCAATGCCAAGCCTGCAGTTTTTGCATTTCGTGGCGACACCTATGTCGGCCTTGATGCCGATACCATGAAGGCAGATGACATTGATTGGGCCGAAAATCATTTCCGGATGTTGTCGGGCCTTTACGGGTTGCTAAGACCGCGTGATCTGATGCAGCCTTATCGTCTTGAAATGGGCACCCGGCTTGCCAATCCGCGGGGCAAGGATCTTTATGCGTTCTGGGGTGACAAAATCTCTAATGAAATCAACACAATCACCGATGGCCACAAAGACCGTAGCCTGATCAATCTTGCGTCAAACGAGTATTTCAAATCGGTACAAACCAAGCTGCTGGATGGCCCGGTGGTTACACCGATCTTTAAGGAAGTCAAAGGCGGGGCGGCGAAGGTTGTTGGCTTTTCTGCGAAGCGTGCACGTGGCATGATGGCACGTTACATGATTGACAATCGCCTCGAAGACCCGCAAGACCTCAAGAAATTCAATATCGACGGGTACAACTATCAGAGCGACCTGTCGACCGAGACCGAGTGGGTGTTCACTCGCGTTCACGACCAGTAACGATAACAATTTCGGTGAACTCTATGACCGACGAGCATCTTGAACAGCTCGAGGAAGAGAATATCCTACCCGAAGCGCATCCGTTTTCGGGGTATTTGCGCACGTTCTTTCGTGGACCGGGCCGTTCGCGCAGTTTGACGCGTGAAGAAGCTTTTGATGCCTTCTCCATGATCTTGCGCGATGAGGTGGAGCCAATCCAACTTGGGGCTTTCCTCCTGATGTTGCGCTATCGGGCCGAAACCCCGGAAGAACTGGCTGGCATGATAGAGGCTGTTCGCAAGGCAGCGCGTCTTGAACCTGAAGAGGATTCGGAGGCAGAAACAGATGGGCGGCCGATGCTTGACTGGCCATCCTATGCCGCAGGTCGAACACGCGGGTTGCCGTGGTTTGTGCTGTCTGCACTTTTGTTGTCTCAGAACGACGTGCCGGTCTTGATGCATGGCTATAATTCCCATCTTGTGAACGGTGTTGGCACTGAAACAGCGATCAAGGCGCTAAAGTTGCCAATCGCCATGTCTGCAGAAGAAGCCAGATCCGACATCGCGGCAAAGGGATTTGCCTATCTGCCGCTGCGGCATATGCACCCCAAACTTCAGGAACTGATCGGTTTGCGTCCGCTTTTGGGATTGCGCAGTCCGGTTAATACGTTGCTGCGCTTGCTTAATCCGCTACAGGCGCGGGCAGCCTTTTTGGGTGTATTTCATCCGGCGTTTCTTGATGTCCATCGAGAAACCGGCAAATTGCTTGAACTGCCGCGTATTGGCGTCATCAAGGGCGGTGGCGGCGAAGCGGAAAGAACCCCGTTCAAACATGTGGACTTACGCATGCTTGATGACGGGGAACTTAATGATGTTCGTTGGCCGGCTCTGTTGTCCAAAGGCGAAAAGGACCTTGAAGACCAAAGTCCAGTGACACTTAAGCATTTCCTTGCCGTTTGGCGCGGGGAGGCCGAAGACGCGCTTGGCGAAGCCAAGATCAAGGGCAGCGCTGCCATGGCAGCCTTCCTTGCAGGCAAAGCCGATTATATCGACGAGGCAGAAAGTCTGGTTGAAGGTTGGTGGGAAAATCGCGACCGTGATGTCGGTTAGGCCATCAATTTGATCGTGATCATGTATTTAAAAAGGGACGCAAATTCGTCCCTTTTTTTATGTTTAAAATGACGATCCGGGTTCTTTGAGAAACGCGATTTCGTCGGGTGTGGATTGGCGACCCACAATATCATTGCGGTGAGGGTAGCGACCAAACCGGTCTATGATCTTTTTGTGTTTGAGTTCGAATTCGTAGTTATGATCAAGCCCGGGCTGAGCAAACAGATCAACGGCAATTTCGTGGATGATCTCTGACTCGGAATGCATGTAGGGCATATAAAGAAACGCTTGTTCCTGGGGGGTGACCAGTTTTTTGTCCATACCCAATGACACCGCTTCCTGTGCAAGTACAAGGGCCATAGTGTCACTTGCAAATGACTGCGGCATATCGCGATACATGTTGCGGGAAAACTGATCGAGAACAATGATCTCGGCCAAGCGCCCGTGGGCAGTTTTACGCCACATATAAAGTTCACCCGCAGATGCTGCTGCATGGAAATCAGAAAAACGTTCGGTAATGTGCCGGTCAAGGGTGGTATCTTTGATAAACCACTGTTTTTGCTCGAGTTCCTTAAACCAAAACACAAGTACGGTTTCTGGTGTCATAATGTTTCCGCCCATCTGAAATGATGTGTTGTTGCCTGTCGGTAAACTTGCCGATCATCTTTGCTGTGCTTTGTGCGCAGGTCAAGCAATCGCCCGAAAAGATAATCGTCAGCCATCCGGTCAAATAGTTGACAGGGAATGGTGGCGCATGGAATATGAAGTCGTCTTGGGTGTCGATTTAAATGAATCGGCTTAAAAGGGAACGTGGTGCGTCAAGTACGATCAAGCCACGGCTGCCCCCGCAACTGTAAGCGGTCCGGGCACTACATATGCCACTGGTGAAAACCGGGAAGGCGTAGTGCTTTTAAAACCGCGAGCCAGGAGACCTGCCTTTGACTGCCAAGTGCGTTTTGCTTGGTATTGAAACTGTTGGACGCCGGGGTGAGCGTCAGGTTGCAGGGGTACATACGGTCTCTTGATGATGCCGCAATCTTGCTTCCAGCCATCCTATCGTTCTTTATCCTAACCCTGTGCGTTGGGCTTTTTTCCTGCGTGCATTGTTTGCGAAAGAGACGATTATATGTTGAAGACCCTCCGTAAACTTGCGTTTGCAAGTTCCTGCCTTGTTGCCGCGTCCATGCCGGCACAGGCGCATTTTCAATTGGTGTATACCCCTGATGTAAACATCACCAAGGCGGGCGAAATTCCCGTGAAGCTTATATTCTGGCATCCGTTCGAGAACGGCCATGTAATGGATATGGGCACACCGCGCGAATTTTATGTGATGCATCGTGGTGAGAATATTGATTTGAAATCAACGCTTTCTGAGTTTTCCTTCGCGGGGACTGCGAACTCTGCAGTGGCCTATGATGGTTCCCTCCTGCTTAAACGCAGCGGTGATTACGTCATGGTTGTGGTGCCAGAGCCGTACTATGAAGAAAGCGAAGACATCTATATTCAGCAGCTCACAAAATCCTATGTGAACCGTAATGAAATCCCAACCGATTGGACGGAGCCGCAAGGGCTGGCAACGGAAATTCTGCCACTTAACCGCCCGACCAATGTCGTGGCCGGTTCGACGTTCACCGGGCGGGTTCTTAGCGAAGGCAAACCGGTTCCAGGCGTTGAAGTCGAAATCGAATATATGGCGGCAGAGCCGGACATGGCGACCAATTCGCCAAAGGCGCCAACCGCATCACCGATGCCTGGTGGCGCAATCGTGGCAATTTCTGACGAAAACGGGTACTTCACCTTTGGAATTCCCAAGTCCGGTTTTTGGGGCTTTGCAGCACTCGGCAGTGGTCCTGAAAAAGAATTTCAGGGTAAAGAGCTTTCACAGGATGCAGTCCTGTGGGTTCGCGCCTATGATGTGAAATAGGCGAGGGGACAGATTAGATGCATATCGTTGATGGTGCGTTGGCACCTGAAGTTTTGATTGGTGGCGGCATTCTTGCCGTGTCGGGGCTTGCCCTTGGCTTGCGCAAACTGCCAATCGACAAAATTCCTGCGACCGGGGTGCTGTCGGCAACATTCTTTGTTGCGTCGCTTATTCATGTGCCAGTCGGCCCATCGAGTGTGCATCTGATCATGAGCGGTCTTGCCGGGATTGTTCTTGGCTGGACCGCGTTTCCTGCGCTTTTTGTCGGTCTTTTGCTCCAGGCAGTCTTTTTTGGGTTCGGCGGGCTTACCGTACTGGGTGTAAATACGGTCAATATCGCGTTTCCCGCTGTGGTGGCTGGTCTGATGTTCCGCGCTGTCATCGCGCGCAGTAATCCAGTTGGTGCCGCGATTTGGGGCGGATTTGCCGGTGCGTTGTCCATTGCACTGACCACGATATTTGTCGCCATTTCGCTTGGCTTAAGTGGCGAGGGTTTTGTCCCTGCGGCCAAGCTTGTTTTCTTCGCCCATATTCCGATCATGGCGATTGAAGGCTTCGTGTCTGCTGCGGCCGTGTACCTGATTTCCAAGGTCAAGCCCGCTTTACTGCAATCTGATCATGAAGAAACGGCACTTCGTATGCAGGTAGCTGCCCAGCGCACCAAACAGGCGCGTGAGGTGCAAAATGGGTAGGTGCGTCACCTTGTTTGCCGCGACATTTATAATGATCGTTACAATGTTTTCACCGGCGCATGCACATAAGGTGATCGCGTCGGTCTTTCCGAGTGGATCGGAAATTGAAGGGGAAATCGGATTTTCCAACGGTGATATGGCAGCCGATACCATCGTTGAAGTCTTTGATTTGCAGGGCGAGAAAATAGACGAAATCAAAACCGATGCTGATGGTTTCTTCGTCTATACCCCGCAGAAAAACGTTGATTTGCGTTTCAGAGCCGACCTTGGCGCAGGGCATATCGCAGAAGCGACATTTGATATTGCCGATCTTTCGGGGTTGATGGAGGCGAACACGCGAGCAGCCTTGTCACAACCTGTTGCTGTGGATGTGGGTTCACGGTCAGATACGCCTGCAATTACCCCGGAACAGGAACAGATTATCGCCACCATCGTGCGCGATGAGTTGCGCCCCTTGCGCCGCGAAATCACGGCTTATAAGGAAAAGAACGATCTTCAATCGATTCTCGGAGGGATTGGCTATATATTCGGTGCCTTCGGGATCATTTATTACATCGCAGCGCGACGACTAAGGGCAAAAGCATAAAGCATGAGCCACCTTTTCGGACATGACCAACCCTTGAACGTTCAGGCGGATGGCGGGAAAACACCCTCATTCGTTGGAATGTTTGATCCGAGGGTGCGGGTGGTCGCGGCCTGCCTTTTTGCGATTGTCGTTGTTGCCCTGCAACAGATCGAATTTGCGCTGGGCGCGCTGGCTCTTGCTGCCATCACCATGGGCCTGACCGACTTGCCCTTGCGGGTGACCTTGAAACGCATGGCAGCAATGGATGGTTTCATCATTGTCATGTTGGTGATGTTGCCTTTCACTACGCCCGGAACGCCGATGTTCTCCGTCCTTGGGGCCGAGGCCAGCAAAGAAGGCCTGATGCATGCCATCCTGGTTGGAATTCGGGCCAATGCGGTTGTCTTGATGATGCTAAGCCTGCTCTCGGGCATGACGCCGGTCGCATTGGGCCACACGCTGTATCGTTTGAAATGCCCGCCGGTGCTTGTGCATCTGATGATGTTCACGGTGCGCTATATCTCGGTCTTGCATGACGAATATCACCGTCTGCGGATGGCGATGAAATTGCGCGGGTTCAAGGCCCGTAACAATGCCCACACATACCGGTCTTTCGGGTATCTGTTTGGCATGTTGGTGGTGCGGTCACTCGAACGGGCTGAACGCGTGCTTGAAGCCATGAAATGTCGGGGGTTTAGTGGTCATTTCCCGATGATTGACGATATGGCGTTTCGGCGGCGCGATGGCATATTTGCCGTTTTGTTCCTTGTCATGATTTCCGCCTTGGTGCTTTTGGATCGAATGTATGTCTTCGCTTATTGAACTGAACGATATTTCCTTTGGCTACCGTGCCGGCCAGAACGTTCTGGATCGTGTGAGCCTCACCCTTGATGCGGGCGAGCGTCTGTTTCTTACCGGACCAAACGGGGCAGGTAAAAGCACGCTGTTGCGTATCCTTGTCGGGCTGATCAAACCGCACGGGGGCGAAATTCGCGCCTTTGGCACCCCGCGTGTCACCGATGGGGAATTCCACGATTTGCGCTGCCGCGTCGGTTTTATCGTTCAGGACCCCGATGATCAGCTTTTTTGCCCCACCGTGATCGAGGATATCGCCTTTGGTCCGCTAAACCTTGGTGCCAGCCGCGACGAAGCCCTTGCGATCGTCGACGAAGTCCTTGACCAATTGCATCTTAAACACTTGCGTGAACGGATCACCCACGAGCTTTCCGGCGGGGAAAAGCGGCTGGTATCGGTGGCGGCGGTGTTGGCGATGAAGCCTGATGTATTGCTCCTTGATGAACCAACCAACGCGCTTGATGAAGAAAACATGCGCCGGCTTGAAGAAATCCTGCTGGATCTGCCCCAAGCGATGATCCTTGTATCGCATGATCCGCATTTCCGGCGTAAACTTGCCACCCGGATTATCGATGTGCGAACCGGCAATTCGCTTAATCTGCCGGAAAAGAAATGCACGGCCGGTCAACGCGCCCAACAGGCAGAAAACGCATCCTGAAGACGCCCTAATAAAGGATTGCCATGACGTCACGTATATCCCCGTTTTCCCAACCGGCCTTTCGTCATCTGTTCGCCGCCCAGATTACATCCCTGATCGGAACGGGGTTGACGACGGTAGCGCTGTCGCTGTTGGCCTATGATCTTGCCGGGGATGATGCGGGGCGCGTACTTGGTTCCATCTTGGTTCTAAAGATGGTGGCGTATCTTGTCATCGCCCCGATTGCGGGCGGGATGGCGCACGTGTTGCCACGTCGCTACTGGCTGGTCGGGCTTGATATTCTGCGCGCGGTGATTGTGCTATGTCTGCCCTTTGTTGATCAGGTCTGGCAGATTTTTGTCCTGGTGTTTGTGGTCAATGCGGCTTCTGCCGCCTTTACCCCGGTGTTTCAGGCCATCATTCCGGAAATCCTTCCCGATGAAAAGGCATACACCAAAGGGCTGTCTTATGCCCGGCTGGCCTATGATCTTGAAAATCTGGCAAGTCCGGCATTGGCCGCCGCACTTTTGGTGATCTGGTCCTTTGACAGCCTGTTCATGGCCAATAGCCTGACATTTGCGATCTCCGCATTGTTGATCATGACAACCCACATTCCACAAGCCGCGGCAACGGATCGGACCGGCGGCATTTACGCCAATACGATTTTCGGGATTACGGCCTATTTGAAAACACCGCGTTTGCGCGGCCTCTTGGCGGTTTACTTTGCTGTTTCATCAATCGGCGCGATGATCATCGTCAATACGGTGGTGCTAACCCGTGGTGCCCTTGGCGGGAGCGAAATCCTTACCACTGGTTTTCTTGCCTGTGCCGGCGGCGGATCCATGATGGCGGCCTTTTTGATCCCCAGTTTGATCGAGCGGCTGGGGGAACGTGGCTTGATGCTTTCAGGCATTGTCGGTGCGGCAATTGCAATGCTGCTTGGTGGCGCTTTGATGATTGCCGGTGGTGCGTACGTTATCGCGTTTGCTGTTTTGTGGGGGATTGCCGGGGCCGGGACTACATTTGCGCAAACACCCGGTGGTCGGTTGGTCCAGCGGTCCGCTGCTGACGGGGATCGGTCAGCGTTCTTTGCTGCCAATTTCGCGCTTTCACATGGCGGGTGGCTGTTTGCCTATGGCATCATTGGATGGCTTGGAAGTTTGACTGATCTGTCTGTCGCGTTTCTGGCCTCTGGCGGCTTGGCCTTTTCCGCAACCATTGCCGCGATCCTTCTGTGGCCAAAGGAAGACCGGCTGGAAATCCGCCACAGTCATCCCGGTTTCTGGCATGAACATCCGCACGATCATAACGATCCGCATCACGTCCATGTTCATGATGCCGCCGCCGATGGCGAAAAGCACCGCCATCGACACTATCACCCGCCGGTCACGCACAAACATCGCTTTGTAATCGACAGCCATCATACAAGATGGCCGATGGAAAGCGGCGATCGGGTCTAGGCCTTGCCGGAACTTCACCGAAAATGAGGAAACCTCACTTTCGGGTTTGGTAACGTGCCATCCCCCAGGCCGATACCCCGAAAATACCGATAATCACCCCAATGCCGCCCAGAATATCAGACAGGCGCACATCATTACGATAGGCATTGACCTCTGCGCGGAGCGGGCCGATCTGGCGGGCAACTGCCTGATTGATCAGAAGGCCAAGTTCATCATGGGACAGGGCGCTCAGACCGGATGCTGCAGAATGTGAGGATTGCTCATATTCGGGTTTGTTCCCGGGATCACCGCGTTTGTCCGCTGAGTCAGCAGTTAGAGACGCGCGGATATTGCGCACGATCACATTGACCTTTTCCGAGGCAACAGGCAGATGTTGCGCAAATTCATCGGCATACAGATCAAAAGTGGCGACATGGCCGTCACCGGTATTGGTCAAAATCGTGTACTCACTGCGATGGCTGACCTGTAAGGCGAAACTGCCTTCATGATCGGTTGTTGTGGTGAACAGAACGTTCTTTGCCGCGTCGCGCAGTTCAATCTGGGCCTGTTGTGCGCGTGTGCCGCCGGTAAAATAAACATATCCTTCGATGGTGTCGCCGGTGCTTATGGCAAACACATTCAGGTTATGTGCCTGTGCAGTGCCAAACGGCACAGCTAATGCAAACAGGATCAACAAGAACAGGCGGCGAAGGAGTGTCATATTCAAACCCATGTAAACGTTGGGATGTTTCACGAAAACTGGCAGGTGACGGTGAAGGTCACCTGCCCGAAGAAAATCAATCCATTGCGTCCGTTTTGACCCAAAGGACGCCACCACGTTCGACCGGGACCTGCTGGTCGCTGTCGGGGGCAGCCATGGTACCATCTTCGATCAGGGCGGCGAACACCCACCAGCCATCTTTGGGCATGGCATAGTGAAATACGCCGTTGGCATCGGTCTTGATCACCTGGGTTGCGAAAGTCGCGTTGGGCAGATCGATACTGCCATCATTGGCATATTCGACTTCGACCTCGGCAAAGGGGACGGGTTCGCCATTGTGGCGAACCATGCCGGAAAAGACATTGCCGGTCCAAATGCCATAGGGGCGGGTCAGTGGTTCGATCTCGACCGGAAAACCGACCATCTGGTCCCAGTCTTCGCCCGCGTCATAGGCATCAATGATCGTTTTTGTATACTGAACAATGAACTTGCCTTCGGCCGGTTCGTAATATGGAACCGGTTCAAGATAAAAGGCATATCCCCCCGGGGCTTTTATCTGGGCCTCAGCATCAAAGGCGGTCATGCCATCCACGTTCTTTGCTGTCAGGCTGTCGCGCATATCGGTCTTGTTGCCCTTGAGTTGCATCCCGAATTGCAGCGGCTTTTGCATTTCCATTGCGGGGCCGTTGGTCATCGGGTGGGTGAAGGTCAGATCGAATGTGACCGTGCGACCGGTTTCCTGATCAACCACATTGGTTGACGGTATCATCTTCTGGAAGTGCGCATGCGCCACACCAGTGCTTGCAGATGCGATGACCAATGACAGGGACAGCTTGGAAAACAGGCCGGAAGCGAGGGACATGAAATGGTCCTTTGGTGGGTGATTGTTTAAATAACCGCCGGAAAGATCGGCGACATCATTATGATTTAAAACAATTCATACAAAAAATCAAAAGGTATGAACTTCAAAATCTACCCACCCATCAAACGCATTGGCATCTCAGGAGAAAAACAACTAATTTCAGCAAAGGTTGTTTTGTATTATGGTTTTGCAATCTTTTTTTATGGGGGTGGGATATGCAGGTTGTTTATGTATCAGATGACGGATGTACCCATTGGATTGATGCGAAATTACGTCCGACCATAACCCTTGATCAGGCGATTGCGCAAAGTCAGCCTGGGCAGTTGATCCGGATGATTGCCGGTGATTATTGCTTTAACGAACCCTTGCGTTTTCCCCATAGCGGGACGGCGAAACAACCAATCATTGTCCGCGGCGAGCCCGGTGCGGTGATCAATGCCGGCAGGTGCCCGGACCGGTCGGTATCGGCCAGCAATCCCGGTCGGGAAGGGTATGCGGTTTTTCAGTTTATCGAGGTCGCCCATATCCGTTTGGAGCTTTTCACCGTAAAAGAGGCCTGGCCAAGTACGGTCTATATCGAAAACAGTCACAACCTTGCCTTTCGCAGTCTTGATATCTGCGATGGTACATATGCGTTTTATGCCAATGGACCGCACACCAAGGCGATTTCGATCACGAATTGTCGCTGGGTGCAGGACCCGGACATCTGGCGGCAAATCCGCTGGGATGAAATTCACGACGGCAAGGATGCGAACGGCAATGTGATCGAGGTCGCATACCGTTATCTGAACGGGGCTTTCTTTGGTGCCGATGATATTGCCGGTGACGTTGAGATCAGCCGAAACGATATCTGTGACTGTTACAACGGCATTCGGATGGATGTTTCGAACGAGAACCTTGATGCCCCTGTCGGGAGATTCAACCGCGATGTTCGGATTTTTGATAATCAGTTCAGATATATTCGCGATAACCCGATCGAACCGGAAGCCACGGCTGTTGGCTGGTGGATTGGT
The DNA here is from genome assembly GCF_000763295.1 of Thalassospira australica. Classification (GTDB taxonomy): domain Bacteria; phylum Pseudomonadota; class Alphaproteobacteria; order Rhodospirillales; family Thalassospiraceae; genus Thalassospira; species Thalassospira australica. Next base: position 192,282 of record NZ_JRJE01000031.1, read on the forward strand.
CGCAACCGGTTTTACAATTGCCACAAACTGTTTTCACAGGACGGTGTTCGCGGCGGGTTCTGGTACTATTTCGGCAATATTTGCTGGTTTGACAGCCGGCCCGGACCTGAGGGCGACGAAAACAATGGGGGCGCTGTGTTCAAGCTGGGCAAGGGCGGGTCGGTTGCGCAACCCGATTACGTTTCGGCATGTTTCCATAACAGCTTCTTTCTGCGCCAGAAATACATCAAAAAGGGAACGACCCGCGGTTTGATTAATGCCCGAAACGCCATTGAACATGCGGACCCGACAAAGCTTCCTGTTGATTTGATGCCATTGGATCAGACCTTCTTTGGCCCGGCCGACAAACTGACATTTTCAGGCGTTGGTCCGTTGCCGGTCAGCTTTTCCGGTGATTTGGCAAACCACCCGACATATCCGGCGGTGTTTGATCCTTACGATGGGGTTTTAAGTGACCCACGCCCCGCCGATCATGCCTTGTTCGAAGATGGACTGGGTGGATGCTTTGATCTTCGGGCAGAATATCAAGACGGCTATGAGGCACCGTTTGAAATACCGATGCCCGATGGCGATACGTGGTTATGCGATGGTGGTTTCTGGCCCGGCGCAATGACCGATACAAAACTGTTTTCCGGTCCTGAGTATGTTCCGGTCGATCTTGCCTATATCCGATCATTGCCTATACCCAAGGCGAAGGGCGAGGGTTAAGGCGACGTCATCGTAATGCACCACACCCGGTGTTTTCTGATTACGTATGCGTAATTATGTTGACTGGCTTGTCAGATTGTTGCGATGGTGCCGTATTGCTTTTAACAAACAAGAAAAATCATGAACGACAAGCTTTATAGTATTACCGAGCTGGCTGAAGAGTTTGACATTACCCCGCGTGCAATCCGTTTTTACGAAACGAAAAAATTGCTCGCACCTCAGCGCGCCGGGGCAACCCGTGTTTATAACTATCGTGACCGGGCCCGACTGATGCTTGTTCTACGTGGCAAGCGTCTTGGATTTTCGCTCGAAGACATTAAGGAATATATTGATCTTTACGATGCAGATCGTAGCCGCACGGAGCAGCTTGCCCATTTGATGCTGGTCGGGCGTCGCCGGATTGAGGAACTTGAACAGCAACTGGAAGACGTCCAAACCACGCTGCAGGAACTTCGCGTTATTGAAAATGAGGCGGTTGATAGCTTGCGTGAAAAGGGCATAGATCCGGAAAAGGCAGTTGCAGAGATCAAGGCCAAGCTGATGGCCGAAACTGCCTGAAGCATGTGCGATTAACTGCCAGAACAATCAAAAGCCCGGCCAGCAAAGTGCCGGGCTTTTGTTCGTTTTTTGGTGGTCTGTGTTATTCGGAGGGGCGCTGCAAGGGCAGGGTGACCTCAAATACTTCCTCTTCGGCGATGAACTTGCGGCTAAAACCAAGGTTCTCGCATAGCGTAAGCATTCTGCGGTTGTTTGGCAGAACCTGACCAATAAAGGTTTCAGTGCCCTTGCGGCGGCAAAATTCGATCATTTGTTCCATCAGGATACGGCCAAGGCCGCGGCCCTTGATGTCTGAGCGCACCATAATGGCGTATTCGGCGGTTTCATTGTTTGGGTCAATCACGACCTGAACAATGCCGTGAATTTCACCTTCGCCGTCCCCGTCAGGAACAATTGCCAAAAATGCCATGTCGCGGTCGTAATCAAGTTGGGTCTGACGGGCCATCTCGGAATGAGGCAGTTCGCGTACAGAACCAAAGAACCTGAAGTGGATGTCTTCCGGGGTTAGGCGTGACATGAACTCATAGTGTGCGGGTTCGTCTTCAGGCTTGATCGGACGCAACAGATAAACTGTGCCATCATCCATTGTAACGTTCTGCTTCAGATGGCGCGGGTAGGGATGAATGGCCAAGCGGTTCTCGTCGCTTGCGACTTTTGGGGTCACCTTGATGCGGGCATCAAGCGCAATCACGCCTTCACGGTCGGCCAGGAGCGGGTTCATATCAAGTTCGACAACTTCGCCCAACTGCACAACCAACTGCGACAGACGCACAAGCGTCATATACAGCTCTTCAAGATTGACTGCAGGCACATCGCGATAGCCCTGCAGAAGTTTGTGAATGCGCGTTCCTTCCACCAGTTCGCGCGCCAGCTTCATGTTCAGGGGCGGCAAGGCCATCGCACGATCACGGACGACTTCGACCTCAACGCCGCCATGACCAAACAGAATAACGGGCCCAAAGATCGGATCGGTGGTCATGCCAACAATCAATTCTTTGGCACCAGCTCTTTTGACCATTTCCTGCACGGTAAAGCCCCGCAAGCGGGCATCCGGAAACTTTTGGCTGATGATGCGCTGCATTTTTTCCGCAGCAGCCCGAACCTCCACACCGTTTTCAAGGTTCAGGACAACGCCGCCGACATCGGATTTGTGGCTGATATCGTCTGACAGAATTTTTAACGCCACAGGACGTCCGATCTCCTCGGCTTTGGTGACCGCGTCCTCGGTATTGGGGGCGGCAAAGGTTTTGACCGTATTGATGCCAAAACACTCGAGAACGGATTTCGCTTCCGGTTCGGTCAGCATGTCACGTCCGGCATGAATTGCGGCATGAATGATGCTACGTGCCTTGTCTGTATCGGGTGTGAAATCGTGGGGAACAGATGGTGGGGTTTCCATCAAAAGTTCTTGCAGCTTGCGGAAATTCACCATGTGCTGAAAGGCTGCAACGGCGTTTTCCGGCGTGCGATAGGTGGGAATACCTGCCGCATAGAACATATTGCGTGCTTCAGCCACCGTTGCTTCACCAACCCAGTTGGTCAGGATGTTTTTCTTGCTGCCCTTGATGGTATCGATCACGCCTTGCGCGACTTCGACCGGATCGGTAATCGCCGTTGGTGCGTGCATCACCAGGAGACTGTCGATGTTTTTGTCCTTAAGGACGGCATCAATCGTCTTGGCGTAGCGTTCACCGGGCGCGTCACCGATAATGTCGACCGGGTTGGCATGCGACCAGGTTGGCGGCAAGACAGAATCCAGTGCTGTGATGGTTGTGTCTTCAAGCTGTGCGAGGTGTCCCTTGCGTTCGATCAGGGCATCAACCGCCAAAACCCCGATCCCGCCACCATTGGTTACGATTCCAAGCTTGTCGCCGCGGAAGGGGCGCATCCGCGATAACGTCTCAGCTGCCGAGAACATCTCGCTGACGGTATAGACGCGCAAAACGCCTGCACGTTTGATCGCGGCGTCAAAGACGTCATCTGCCCCGGCAAGCGCACCAGTATGCGATGCTGCGGCTGCTGCACCTTCGGCAAAACGGCCCGATTTAATGCATAGTATCGGTTTGTTGCGTGACGCGGCACGTGCGGCGGAAATAAAGCTTCTGCGTTCATGGATAGATTCAATATAAAGCATGATCGCACGCGTTTCGGGATCAGAGCCGAGGTAGTCGATAACATCGCCAAAATCGACATCATCGCATTCGCCAAGTGATACAAAGTGCGAAAACCCGATGCCACGTGCGACGGCCCAATCAAGAACAGCGGTGCAAAGGGCGCCGGACTGTGAAACGAAGGCAATCTTGCCGCTGCCAATACTTTGGTGGCTGAAACTGGCGTTCAAGCCAATGCCCGGCACCATCAGGCCAAGGCAATTCGGCCCAAGAAGGCGAACTTTTTTCGTCGCGGCGATGTCAAGCATTGCCTGCTTGATTGTGCGTTTCTCATCATGTTGTTCGGAGCCCAGGCCTGCCGTGAGAACGATTGCCGCAAGGCAGCCTTTTTCGGCAAGGCTTTCCATTACCGCGACAACCCCCTTGGGCGGGACGCAGATCACGGCGAGTTCAGGAACAACAGGCAGGCTTTCGACATCAGGATAGGCCAAAACCCCGCCAATCGACTGACTGCGCGGGTTAACCGGCATAATCGGTCCGTCAAAACCACCGGCAAGCAGGTTTTTCATCAGGACACTACCGACCGAGTGCGGGCGGTTGGAGGCACCGATAACAGCGACCGATTTAGGTTTGAACAGATGATCGAGATTGATGGTGCTCATCGCCAGGTTTCGCCTTGTGCTGTGGGTCATTCCGGGTGTCGGGAGCGTGCAATGTTCCGACAACACATCGTCGATGATGCGATGCGGTAGTCTATGACCGGAAACAGTATATTGATTTGCTGTGAATCAATAAAGCACTGCGGGAACGAACTTTTTATGGCATGGCGTTGTAGGGCAGGGTCGACGCACCAATACAGGGTGGCCAGGGTGGGGGTTAATGTAAGTGTCCGTGATCATTGCCATCGTCAAAACGCTCGGATTCTTCAAGCCATGCTTCGACTTCTGCCTGTGATGACATTCCAAGTGCAATTTCAAGATCGCCCTGAACATGAGCAAGGCTGTCAAACATCGGGCACCAGCCAAAGGCCTGAATGCGGGGGTCGGTCGTTGACGAGATTGTAAACAGCTCGCCATCAATCGGATGAACCATTCCGTGAATGGCGCCATCTTCACCGATGATGAGCCATCCCCGGGTTGACCCGGAAAGCGTTGCAAGGTTGACTTCACGCAGATCTATTTTGACTGTTTTCATGGCTTTATCATCTATTTTTTGAGACGCAAAAGCAAAAGGGACCGAACATTACGTTCGGCCCCTTTTTAATTGGCTCCGGCAGCAGGACTCGAACCTGCGACCCAATGATTAACAGTCATTTGCTCTACCAACTGAGCTATGCCGGATCAGGCGTGGCGCGTCTTTCGATGCGCGTGGCAGGTGTATAATCAAACAGCCTGAGTGCCGCAAGACCTTTTTGCGAAATTTTGACCAAAAATGTCTCTTTTTTCAAAGTCGCGAACACAGATTGCCGCAGGGGTAGCCTCCGGGCGAAGGCAACTCCCGACGGGGTTGAATTGACGGAAAAATCATCGGTATTTGCTAATTGCTTCGGCTGGCGCAGGACAGGGGCCGTAAAAGCAAAAACCCCCGGAACAGCGTTCCAGGGGTTTATGGCTCCGGCAGCAGGACTCGAACCTGCGACCCAATGATTAACAGTCATTTGCTCTACCAACTGAGCTATGCCGGATCAGTGGAGGCGCGAGCCGGAATCGAACCGGCGTGCAAGGATTTGCAGTCCTCTGCGTAACCACTCCGCCATCGCGCCTTCGCGTTGGCTGGAGCGGTGTATAGCCTCAACAAACATAACCCGTCAAGCACCCAATTTTACATTTTTCGAACGACGGAGTTTTTATAACGAAAAGCCTTACGAAAACGGCTGCTGCATGTGTGGAATGTTATATCCGATAACGCAAAAGAGTCCGTTGTTAAGCTGTTTTGATCCGAACAGGATTTTTGGGAGTTCGGAAATACTTTCGCTGAAGTCCTTCCCTTGCAGTCTTCGGCAATATCAGAACCAGCAATGTAAAGAGGGGCACGTCGATCAAACTTTTAATGCGCTCAGCACGTTAAAATCAGGCCCATACATTGATCCGATGTTGTCAGTTGCTTATGTGCTGACTATAAACAGGCAAATACCGAAATCGGTTTTGGGGACAATAAAGCCGGTTGCGGTCTGTTTCTCGCGAGAATTTTCAGGTCAGATAATCATGGATTACCAAGTCGCGCGCCATAACATGGTTGAAAATCAGGTTCGGACCAACAAGGTTACCGATCCGCTGGTCATTGCTGCGATGGAGGGGGTTCCGCGTGAACTGTTCCTGCCAGAAGGCATGCGTGGTGTTGCCTATACCGATGAAGATATAGCAGTTGGCGGCGGTCGTTTTGCGATGGAGCCGATGGTCATTGCGCGTCTTATGCAATGTGCCGAAATCGCTGAAACCGATATCGCACTGGTGATCGGTGCGGGCTATGGCTACTCAAGTGCATTGATGTCACGGGTTGCAGAAACCGTTGTGTCGGTTGAAAGCGATAAGGATATGGCTGCTGCTGCAGAAGCCACCTTCCAGCAACAGAACTATGACAACGTCATCGTCGTCGAAGGTGACCTGGCAGCAGGATATGCCAAACAGGCGCCTTATAACGTCATCGTTTTCGATGGTGCCGTTGCCGAGGTTCCGAGCGCAATTCTTGATCAGGTGTCCGAAGGCGGTCGCTTGCTTGCGGTTGTGCGTGAACCCGGGAAAGTTGGTGTCGCACGTCTTTATGAACGTGAAAACGGCGTTGTTGGGCACCGTGACCTGTTTGATGCGAATATTCCTTATCTTCCGGGGTTTGAGCCGGCCGAAAGCTTTGTCTTTTGATCTGCGACAGCGCGGTTGATTTGCCGTTGGTATCGGAATTTTTGCCACGTCAAACAGGCGAGGTTTAAGAGTGCAGGATATCAATTGCAACGAACTGCAAAAACGCCTTGAGGGCCCGCAGGCGCTAGCTTTGCTTGACGTGCGTGAAGATTGGGAAGTTGAGATTTGCATGATCTCGGGCTCCTGGCATATTCCGCTTTCGGAATTGCCGGGCAGGGTTGATGAACTGTCGCCCGACATGCCGCTTGCGATCATATGCCATCATGGTGTGCGCAGTCGCCATGCTGGCATGTTCCTTGAGGAACGTGGATTTAAAGAGGTTTTTAATGTTCGCGGCGGTATAGATGTATGGGCGGTAGAAATACAGCCTGATATGAACCGCTACGATTGATGGTGTAAATGACGGGGGAGACGGGGCAAGAGACTTTTTTTCATTCCAACTGCCTCTTTTCTTGGAAAATTTTCTTTACGTCGTTACCATACGTGAAACTGCGCCGGGGTCGGGACTTGGTGTAGGATTTTACAAGGGTAGATAAATGATAAAACGGTTCTTGCTGACCTGCAGTATTCTGGCCACTGGCGGTATCATCGCTGGTGAAGCATCTGCAGAAAGTCTTGAGGACGCTCTCATCAAGGCATATCAGAGCAACCCGACACTCGAAGCCGGGCGCGCATCGCTGCGCTCGACAGATGAAGAAATTTCTACTGCACTGTCCAACTGGCGACCAAGTGTCAGCCTCTCGGGAAGTGCGGGCGTTCGTGACTATGAAAGTGAAGTCAGTGGAACGACGACTGACAGCAGCCTGACGCCATACACAGTTGGTCTGGATTTGACCCAGCCGCTTTATCGTGGTGGTCGGACCACCGCAGAAACGGAGCGTGCCGAAGCGCGAATCAAGGCAGCACGTGCGTCGCTGCGTTCGACAGAGCAAGATGTCATGCTTCAGGTCGCAACCGCATATTTTAATGTGTTGCGAGATACTGCGGTTGTGGAGCTTAATCAGAACAACGTCCGTGTGCTTGAACGTCAGCTTGAAGCGACCCGGGATCGTTTTGCCGTTGGTGAAGTCACCCGTACGGACGTATCTCAGGCAGAAGCCCGTCTTGCTGGTTCAAAAGCAGACCTGATTTCCGCACAAGGTGCCTTGGCCAACACGCGTGCTCAGTACGAGCGTCTTGTTGGTAATCCTCCCAGCGATCTTGAAATTCCAAACCCGCTTGCCGGTTTGCCAACCAGCATTTCCGATGTCTTGTCGATTGCTCAGGGACAACATCCCGACGTTTTGCAGGCTGTTTATACTGAGGAAGCTGCGCAATCAGACATCCGTCTGAGCGAAGGTTCCTTGTATCCGGAAGTAAATCTGTCTGCCGGTGTTGAACGGGCGCATGAAGCCTCGACCGAGGATTTCACCGCCGATAGTGCCGACATTATCGCATCTGTTTCGATCCCGCTTTATCAGCAAGGTGCGGTGTTCTCTGGTGTGCGTTCTGCAAAACAGACCGCCGGACAGGCCCGCATTCAAATTGATGAAGCCCGTCGTGCTGTGATTGAAAACGCGACCAGTGCTTGGGAAACTCTTGTAACCGCGCGCGCAAGCATCGAATCGCAGCAAGCACAGGTTTCCTCAGCTGAGGTTGCCCTTGATGGTGTGCAGCGTGAAGCATCTGTCGGGTCGCGTACGGTTCTTGACGTGCTTGATCAGGAACAGGAACTGCTGCAGGCACGTGTGGATCTTGTCGGGTCGCGTCGTGATGCCGCCGTTGCAGAATTCCAGGTTAAGGCAGCCATGGGTGCGTTGAGTGCGCAGGTTCTTGGTCTGCCAGTCGAAGTTTATGATACTGAGTCCAATTATAACAAAGTCAAGGACCAGTGGTGGGGAACGGATTGATTTGCTGACCGTCAGGGCAGGGTGCAAACCCCTGCCTTTGACTTTGGTTCGGATCGGTCTGGTTAGATGACACTAGTGCGGAAGTTTAATTATGAGTGACGGGCAACAAGAACCTTCCATGGAGGATATCCTCCAGTCCATCCGCAAGATTCTTGCTGATGAGGGGGATGAAGAAAAACAGGAAGCTGCTCCTGAACCCGAACCGACGCCGGAACCAGAGCCAGAACCCGAGCCGGAGCCCGAACCGGCACCTGAGCCGGAACCCGAACCCGAAGAAGAAATCGACGAACTTGTTCTCGACGAAGAACCGGAAGAACTGGAATTCGACGAAGAACCAGAAGAGCTCGAACTTGACGAGCCGGAAGAAGCGGAAGAACTTGATCTCGACGATATGCTCGACTTCGACGAGACCCCGCTCGAAGAAGATCCGGCACCGCTTGAAGAAGAATTTGACGAGCCGGAACCAGAACCGGCGATGCCTGCGCTATATGACGACGATGAAGATGACGAGCCGCTGATTTCGAATATGACGGAATCGACAGCGACGGGCACCATCTCGGAATTGGCGCAAGCCGTTGCAAAGAAACGCGCAGTTGCACTTGGTGTGAATGCCGGTCATGCCACTCTTGAGGATTTGGTGCGCGATATGCTGCGCCCGTTGCTTAAGGAATGGCTTGACGAAAACCTTCCCTATATGATCGAACGCCTTGTGAAAAAGGAAATCGAGCGGATTGTAGACCGCGCCGAAGACCTGTAGGCGAGCCGAAATTGACATTTGAGCGGCGCGCCAACGGTGCGCCGCTTTTTCTTTGTATGAATGATGAAACCCGCAGCGGATCAAAAGACCATGTTGGAGAAGACCTACAACCCGGCCGATGTTGAAGGCAGACTTTACGATAAATGGGAAAAGTCAGGGACATTTGCCGCTGATCCGGCATCAAGTGCTGACCCCTATGTCATTATGATGCCGCCGCCCAACGTGACCGGCAGCCTCCATATGGGGCATGCGCTGACCTTTACCCTTCAGGACATCCTTGTCCGCTATAACCGTATGCAGGGTAAAGACACCCTGTGGCAACCCGGTACGGACCATGCCGGCATCGCGACCCAAATGGTCGTTGAACGCCAGCTTGGCGAACAGAATGTGACCCGCCATGACCTTGGACGCGAAAAGTTCGTCGAAAAGGTTTGGGAATGGAAAGAAAAGTCCGGCGGTACGATCACCAACCAACTGCGTCGTCTTGGCGCGTCGCCGGATTGGCCGCGTGAACGTTTCACCATGGACGACGGTCTGTCTGCTGCTGTGCGCAAAGTGTTCGTCAAGTTGCACAAGGATGGACTGATTTATCGCGACAAACGTCTGGTAAACTGGGATCCGAAACTTCTGACTGCGATTTCCGATCTTGAAGTCGTTCAAAAAGAAGTTAAAGGCCATTACTGGCACTTCAAATACCCGATCGAAGGCCGTGATGGCGAATTCATCACGGTGGCAACGACACGTCCGGAAACCATGCTGGGGGATACAGGTGTTGCGGTTCATCCCGATGATGAACGCTATAAGGACCTGGTTGGCAAATATTGCATCCTGCCGATTGTCGGACGCCGCATTAAAATTGTTGCGGATGAATATGCCGATCCGGAAAAAGGATCGGGTGCCGTCAAGATCACACCGGCACATGACTTCAATGACTTTGAAGTTGGCAAACGTGCAGGCCTTGAGAAAATCAACATCATCGATGACCACGCATGCATTAATGAAAATGCACCCGAGGAATATCGTGGTCTGGACCGCTTTGAGGCCCGCAAGCAGATCGTCGCCAAGATGGACGAGCTGGGTCTGCTCGAGAAGATCGAAGATACCGTTCATATGGTGCCTTATGGCGACCGATCGAACGTTGTCATCGAACCGTACCTGACCGATCAGTGGTTCGTGAACGCAGAAGTTCTTGCCAAACCTGCTACCGAGGCGGTCGAAGATGGTCGCATCCGGTTTGTGCCGAAAAACTGGGAGAACACCTATTTTGAATGGATGCGTAACATCCAGCCGTGGTGTATTTCTCGCCAACTTTGGTGGGGGCATCGTATTCCGGCATGGTTTGGCCCGGACGGTGAATTCTTTGTCGAAGAAACCGAAGAAGAAGCCAAAGCTGCAGCCAAGGCCCATTACGGCAAGGATGTTGAACTAACCCAGGAAACCGATGTTCTGGATACCTGGTTCTCGTCGGGCCTTTGGCCGTATTCCACCCTTGGCTGGCCAGATAAAACGCCGGAGCTTGATAAGTATTATCCGGGTGATGTTCTGGTCACCGGTTTTGACATCATCTTCTTCTGGGTTGCCCGGATGATTATGATGAGCATGTATTTCATGGACGGAAAAGTACCGTTCAGGGATGTCTATATCCATGCGCTGGTGCGTGACGAAAACGGCCAGAAAATGTCGAAATCCAAAGGCAATGTAATCGATCCGCTCGAAATCATTGACGAGTATGGCTGTGACGCACTGCGTTTCACCCTGACGGCACTTGCGGCACAGGGACGCGATATCAAGCTTGCCGCCTCACGCGTCGAAGGTTATCGCAACTTTGCGACCAAGCTTTGGAATGCGGCGCGCTTTGCAGAAATGAATGAATGCAAGCCTGTCGATGGCTTTGATCCGGCGAATGTTAAATCGACGCTTGGCCGCTGGATCGTTGGCAAGACGGTCGAAGCAGCCAAGTCGGTCGGCGATGGCATCGAATCCTATCGCTTTAACGAGGCAGCAAGCAGCGCCTATCAATTCGTTTGGGGGGCGTTCTGCGACTGGTATCTGGAATTGGCCAAACCGGTTCTGATGGGGGACGATGAAGAAGAAAAGGCTGAAATCCGTGCTGTAACCGCTTGGGTTCTCGACCAGATTCTTCTGATCCTGCATCCGGTGATGCCGTTTATCACCGAGGAACTATGGGAAAAGACTTCTGACAGCCGCGCCAAAATGCTGATTTCAGAAGGTTACCCGAAATTTGACGAAGCGTTGATTGATCGTGCCGCCGAGGCCGAGGTTGATCTGGCTATTCGTTTGATTGGCAATATCCGTGGTGTGCGTTCAGAAATGAATGTGCCGCCGGGCGCTGAAGTCCCGATCTATCTGGTTGATGCTACGGATGCAATGAAAGCGGCCGTTTCCGCACAGGAAGCACAGGTCAAACGTCTGGCTCGTGTCGCTGATGTTGCCTTCAAGGAACAGGCCGACATTGAGGCGATCGCCAAAGGTGCAATCCAGACTGTGGTAGATGGTGTAACGGTCTTTGTTTCTGTTGCAGACTTCATTGATGTTGCGGCGGAAAAGGCGCGTCTTGAAAAGGAAATTCAGGACAAGACCAAATATATCAAGGCACAGGAAGGCAAGCTTTCGAACGAAAAGTTCGTTAGCCGCGCACCTGAACACATTGTCACCGCCGAGAAGGCAAAGCTTGAAGAAGCGCGTGATACGCTTTCAAAGCTTAATGAAGCGTTCGAACGCATCGCTGCGATGTAATTTGCGCTTTTCATAAAGCCACGAACCAAAGGCCAACCGTTTTCGGTTGGCCTTTTCTTTTTCGCAGGATGGATAAGAAATAAGCGATAAAAACCTTCGCCAGATTACAACAGAATCGCTTAGATTGGCGACGCCCGCTGATGCGGGGCAAGCAAAGCGAACCTGTTTGGTGGCTCTGACCCGAATTTCTCGCAAGAATGCGCCTGCCCAATGTTGATCGAAGAATGCCCCTATATTGAACCTGTTGATGCCTATGGTGCATTTGCGTCATTTGCTGACAGCCATTTTCTTGATTCCGGTGATCGGGATCGGTTTTCCTATATCGTCGTGTCACCTTTTCATAAGCTGACAGCAAAAAATGGTCAGGTTGAACTCGACGGGTTTGCCGTGCCGGGAAATCCGTTTGCTGTTCTGGCCGATCTAATGGCGCGTTATGTGCAGGAAACCCATAGTGATCTGCCACCATTTCAGGGCGGGGCAGTGGGATATTTTGGTTATGAGCTGGCGCATCAAACCGAAGAATTACCACGTGCAGACAACGACTGGTTGTCGATGCCTGATATGGCTGTGGGGATCTATGATCTGGTGATTGCCTTTGATCAGCAAGAACGACGCATGTGGTTGGTATCGACGGGATTGCCTGAGAAAACCGGACCTGCACGTAAACAGCGTGCGCAAGATCGCCTTGCTCTGGTTAAAAAATACCTGCGCCTTGCGCGTCCACTTACAGATTTTCCGAATGCGCCGCATCGGCCTGAGGTGGCTGGATGGAAATCAAATTTTGATCGGGCGGGCTATGAAGAGTCTGTGCAGAAAGTCATCGACTACATCTATGCCGGGGATATTTTTCAGGCCAATTTGTCTCAGCGATTTCGGGCGGAATATCGAAACGATTCAATACCCGAACGCTTTGGGTTGTATCGGCGTTTGCGCGATATCAGCCCGGCACCATTCGGGGCATTCCTGAACTTTGGCAACGTCGCGGTGTTATCAAATTCGCCTGAACGGTTCCTGAAAGTGAGTAATTCTCACATTGAGACAAAACCGATCAAAGGTACAAGACCACGCGGCGAGACACCATTAAGCGATGCCGAACTGGCTCAAGAATTAATGTTATCTGCAAAAGATCGCTCAGAAAACATTATGATTGTTGATCTTTTGCGAAATGACATCTCAAAAGTGAGTAAAGCTCACACTGTGCAGACGCCCGCGATCTGTGCGCTTGAAAGCTATGCCAACGTTCATCACCTGGTGTCGACTGTGACGGGTGAACTTATGGACGGCAAAACCCCGATTGATGCCTTGCGGGCGTGTTTCCCGGGCGGATCAATCACAGGTGCACCCAAAATTCGTGCCATGGAAATCATAACCGAACTGGAGAATACCACGCGCGGCGCATATTGCGGTGCCATCGGCTATATCGGGTTTGATGGGACGATGGATACAAACATCGCGATCCGAACCTTGTGCGTGAATGCGGGGAAAATGGCCTTTAATGTGGGGGGCGGTATTGTCGCAGATAGCGATCCAGCCATGGAATATGACGAAACATTGGTCAAGGCGGCCAAGATGTTTGAGCTTTTCGGGATAGATGTCGAGGAATTGGCATGATCCTGCTCATCGATAACTATGACTCGTTTGTCTTCAACCTGGCGCGTTACCTTAAGGAACTTGGCCGCGATGTGAAGGTTGTTCGTAACGACCGGATTTCTGTTGATGAGATTCGCGACCTTGCACCTGAAGCAATTGTGTTTTCGCCAGGCCCATGCGGCCCCGATGACGCGGGTATCAGTCTTGCGGCAATTGATGCATTGAAATCAGAATTCCCGATGCTTGGAGTGTGCCTTGGTCATCAATCAATCGCGCAGGCGTTTGGCGGGACAGTCAAACGCGCGGCAAGGCCAGTTCATGGCATGACATCCCGGATCCGACATAACGAAAAAGGGGTGTTCGCCGGTTTAAGCAATCCTTTGCAAGTAACGCGCTATCACTCGTTAATCGTTGATTTGCCAAATGATGGCAGCTTGGTTGAAACAGCTACCGGCCCGGACGGCGAAGTCATGGCATTCGCCCATAGGGACCTGCCAATTTATGGGGTACAGTTCCATCCGGAAGCTGTTCTGACAGAGCAAGGCCACGCGTTGTTGGCGAATTTTCTAAAACTGGCTTCTGCACAGGAGGCCAAAACAGCCTAAGAGGGACGGGATTATGCAGGTTTGGATGAATGGCAGGTTTTGTGATCTTGACGAAGCATCCATTCCGGTAACGGATCGTGGTTTTCTTCTTGGCGACGGTTTTTTTGAAACCATGCGTGCCCATGAAGGCAAGATTGCCTGGCTTGATGCACATATGGAACGCCTTGACTATCATGCAGAGCTGATCGAATTCCCGCTTGATCTGTTGCCTGAGACGGAAGAGGTCGAAAGCGTTGTCGCAACCCTGTTTGAGCAGGTGCACCGCAAGGATGCCGTTGTGCGATTGACAGTTTCTCGTGGCACTGGCGACCGGGGTTTGCTGCCGCCTGAAACGCCTGACCCAACCATCCTGATCACGGCTGCCCCGTTTGATCCTGTTGATCCGAATATTGGCTTGAAACTGGCGACGTCGCAGAAGGTTCGTCGCAACCCGCATTCAGTCGCTGGCGGGATTAAAAGCACCAATTATCTTGATAATATTGCAGCTAAACAGGAAGTGCAGAAAATCGGTGCAGATGACGCGATCATCTTGTCAGCAGAGGGAACTGTTGCCGAAACCAGTGTCGCGAACATCTTTGGCATTCAAGGTGATACCTTGTGGACACCTGATGAGGATACCGGGATACTCTGCGGTTTGGCGCGCGACAGCGTGTTGCAATGGGCAGAAGAATCCGAACTTGAGATCAGCGTTGATCCCAAAACTCCCGAAGAGTTGAGAGAATTCGACGCGGTATTTACCGCCAATGCGCTTCAAGGGTTGCGCGTGGTTGACCGGATTGACGGTTATGTCGTGGGTGTACCGGCGAAAACCTTCTTTAATAAACTTGCTCAAACGGTGGAGTTGTCGCTATGCAATGGTATAGGTATTTAGTGTAAATTAACGATATTTCTGGCATAGTTGGCGGCTGACTTCATACAGGAATGCTCATGGCTGCCCAGACCACCAAACCCGCCTTAACCATAAACCGATTTGTCCAAAGCCTGCGCAAGAACGCTGCGAACGGGAAAAAGCCTTCCTTGGGCATTTTGAACATTCCGGCCAACCTTCGGCTGGGGGCTGAGGATTATCAGGCGATTACGCGTGACGCGTTTCACAACCTTCCGGACAACACCCGAGTTCATCGCCTTGAGAATGGCATGGTTGCTTTTGTCCGTGGTGGTGCGTGGAGCAATGATGACAGTACCTTTGTCGAACATATCCGCGAAATCCTCAGCGAGGTGATTGACCGAAATGGCCTGGGGCACATCCCGGACGATCTTTGGCATCGGTTTCAATGGCCTGAAGATCAGGAAAAACTTGGTCGTTTGCTGGATATCTCACTGACCGATGGACTGTCCGGTGAGGTGTGGGAACGCTTTGACATGTCCGAGATGCTTCGAGGGGCCATCACCACCGATGCAATCTTTGATTCTTGCCGACGCCAGGCCATGGTCTGTTTTGACGACAGCCGTCGCGAGATTGTCGGTCATGAAATCTATTGTTCACTGGATTACCTGCGCCAGAACCATCTTGCGAGCTTCCTTCTTGAAGGTCCCGGCGAGATCGAGATTTTGTCACGTATCCTCGATGAGAAAGTCATGGAGGTCACTGCGTCAATCGGATCCTCACTTCTGCCAGACAAGCTGCATCTGAATATGCAGGTCCAAACAGTTCAAAGCGAAAAGTTTAGTGAATTTGTTGAGCAGTTGGATGGCAAGCTGATTGAAAATATGGCTATTGAATTTTCGATGGAGAACGCGATTGCCAATTGGTGGGAGTTTGAGGATGCGTGCGAATTTCTCCATACATTGGGTATCAAGGCGGGCCTTGACCGCATCACGTTGCCAGCCTTGCAATTCCTGTCCCCACGTAAACTGAACGTTGATTTCATCAAGGTCGTTTGGGATCCCAATATCATTGGATCACGACGTTCTGAAGTGGCAGAACGTTTACGCGAATTTGCCAGCGTGTTTTCAGACCATAGCCTGATCATGACACGGTGTGACAGTCGCACGGCATTGCGGATGGGGCGTAGTCTGGGTGTCGACATATTCGAAGGAAGCTACATTGACGCGATGATGGGGCCGTATCTGCACCGGGAATGCAAATCAAAGCGCCGTTCATCAGACAGAAGATGTGCCGTTTGCCAATGGGCACCGCGTGAGGCACGTAAAAATGGGTGTGAATTCCATTTTCGTGCAGGCAAGCTTCTTGCCGAAATTTAAGCCGTAAACTTCCAGTGCTTTTAGGGGCAGGCCGCTAAGGTGTTTGACAACGCAGATGCGCTTTTTTAAAGTGCGCCGGCTGATCAATCGTGATCAGTGTTTGTCGTTGAAACACGGCGCTTATTCTCAGGGCAGGGTGTAATTCCTGACCGGCGGTAATCCGGAGAAATTCGGAAAGCCCGCGAGCGCCCAAGAGCCATATGTTTATCTTATGTCTTTTGGGGTCAGCAGATCCGGTGTAAATCCGGAGCCGACGGTAATAGTCCGGATGGGAGAGGATAAAGCGTGACAGGATTGGCAGGGCCGCAATTGCGGGACTGTATTACTGTCTGCCTACGACCGCGAAGTGACAAACTTGTCACCAAGCGGGCCTTTCTTTGTTGCCCTGGTTCGTAAGCCCCATCCGTAGAGGACGGTTATGAATCAGAGTATTGAACCACAATCCGATCTGTCGATCTTTGGCGATCCGCATGCGCGTATGGAACGTGCACTTGCCGATTTGCGCAAAGGTAAAGGCGTTCTGGTTGTTGACGATGAAGATCGCGAAAACGAAGGCGATCTGATCTTTTCCGCAGAAAACCTGACCAATGAACAAATGGCAATGCTGATCCGCGATTGTAGCGGAATTGTCTGCCTTTGTTTAACTGACGAAAAAGCCAACGAGCTTGATCTGCCACCGATGGTGACTGACAACTCATCAAGCATGGGAACCGGTTTTACCGTTACGATTGAGGCAAAGGTTGGTGTTACGACCGGCGTGTCTGCGGCAGACCGTGTAACCACGGTGAAAACGGCCATTTCTGATGAAACCAGGCCATCTGATCTGGCACGTCCTGGTCATGTGTTCCCATTACGTGCCCGCCCGGGCGGTGTTCTTGAACGTCGTGGCCATACAGAAGGCACGGTGGATTTGATGCGTCTTGCCGGTTTCAAACCTGCTGGTGTGCTGTGCGAAGTCACAAATTCGGATGGCACCATGGCACGATTGCCGGAACTGATCGAATATGCGCACGCCCATGATCTGGTTGTGATCAGCATCGAGGATATCGTCGCTTATCGTAGCGCGATGCAGCAGGCGGCCGAATAAGCATCGGCCGGCCTTATGAACACAAAAAGGGCCACACCTGCCAGGATGTGGCCCTTTTTCTATTTTCGTGACCAGAACAGATCAATCGTCAATCATGCACCACACCGGAGTATGGTCAGACGCCTTTTCCTTGCCGCGCGGATCGCGGTCGGTATCTGAAGCACTAAGGCGATCTGCCGCTGCCGGTGTTAGCAAAAGATGGTCGATGCGAAGCCCATTATCCTTGTTCCATGCACCTGCACGATAGTCCCACCAGCTATATTGATGGCCCTTGGGGTTAAAGGTCCGGAAGGCATCGGTGTAGCCCATATTCATCATGGTGCGCAGGCGTTTACGTTCGGTTGTGGTGCACAGGACGGTTTCGTGGAGTTTAGCCGGGTCGTAAACGTCCATGTCATCTGGCGCGATATTGTAATCGCCGCCCATGACCGCTGCCTCGCCACGGGCACGGATTTTTTCAAAGCGCGTAATCAGGCGATCAAGGAAGTTCAGTTTGTAGTCAAACTTCGGGTCGCCGACGGCCGTGCCCATCGGAACGTAAATAGAAGCAACGCGAACCGGGTGAGGGGAACTGATGGTGCCTTCGATGTAACGGGCCTGTTCATCGTCATCATTGCCCGGAAGGCCGCGTTCAACATCTTCAATGGGAAATTTCGACAGGATCGCAACACCGTTATAGGTCTTTTGTCCGTGAACGGCGATGTTGTAGCCAAGATCCTCGATTTCCATTGCTGGAAACGCATCATCAACCGTTTTGGTTTCTTGCAAAAGGACCACATCAGGTTTCCCTTCCTGCAGCCAGTCAAGAATGTTTGGCAGACGCGCCTTGATCGAGTTGACATTCCAGGTGGCGATTTTCATTCAGGCCTCGGCTTTTGGGAATAATTGATAAAATAAAACGGGGTTCGCATTTTACGAACCCCGTTTTATAAATCGGTTTGTCAATCCGGATCAAATTGAGAAACTTGACCCGCAACCACATGAAGAGGTTGCATTCGGATTGTTCACGCGAAACGCGGAACCAACCATTTCACGTACGAAGTCGATTTCGGCACCGCCAAGAAGGTCCAGTGATACTTCATCAATGACCATTTTCGCACCGTGATTTTCAAAGACCAGGTCTTCGTCTGTGGTGTCTGAGTCCAGTGAGAACTCGTATTGGAACCCGCTGCATCCGCCACCAGAGACCTGAAGACGCAGCATCGTGTTTGCGGCACCTTCGATTGTGATTAGCTCCTGAATGCGTTTCGCAGCACTTTCAGTCATTTGAACTTGCCGAGAAGATTCGGTCATCCAACACTCCTTGATCCCAAACCTGCCAGACGGCTGGCAGGTGTCGTTACGATCCATGAATGCATAATAGCATGTTCGGAACGCAGTATTTAAGTCACTATTTAGCGTGCATGGCTGAAATGTCAAAACCTGTAATCAGTCCAGGGGCCGAACTCCATCAAGGGTGACTTGCGTTTTGATGTGAAATGGCTCAAAACATGCGCCAGTCTATTGGCCGTCCCGGCCAGAACCAGAAAATGCAAAGTTCCAAGTCATGAATGTTTTCAGCCTGTTGAAAAGCGATATCGAGAACCAGATTCTCGCCCTTGAAAAAGATGGTGTTCTTCCTGCCGGAAGTGACACGACGCGTGTGACGGTTGAGCCGCCACGTGATTCGTCTCATGGGGATGCTGCAACCAATGCGGCCATGTTGCTTTCAAAGGCCGCAGGTATGAAACCGCGCGATCTGGCCGAAAAACTGGCCGAAAAACTGCGCGAACTTGACCATATTGAACATGTCGAGATAGCCGGACCCGGATTCATTAATCTGCGGATGGCAGATCAATTCTGGTTGTCACAGGTCGCCAAGGTGCTTGAGGTCGGTACCGACTATGGCAACAGTGATCTTGGCAAAGGTGCGAACATCAACGTCGAATATGTGTCGGCGAACCCAACCGGCCCGATGCATGTCGGTCATTGCCGTGGTGCCGTGGTTGGTGATGTTCTAGCCAATCTGCTGGCAAAGGCAGGCTACGCCGTCACCAAGGAATATTACACCAACGACGCCGGTGCACAGGTTGACGTTCTTGCCCGGTCGCTTCACATGCGTTATCGCGAAGCGCTTGGCGAAGATATTGGTGAAATTCCCCAGGGCCTGTATCCGGGTGACTACCTTGTTGAGCCGGGCAAAAAAATGGCCGAGCGGGACGGGGACAAATGGCAAAATGCCCCGGAAGACGAATGGCTTTCGGAGTTCCGTGGTTTTGCGATTGTAGAAATGATGGCGCTGATCAAGGAAGATCTTCGTCTTTTGGGCGTTTCACACGATGTGTTTACGTCTGAAGATGGCTTGGTCAAGGCAGGTAAGGTGCAGGCGGCCTTTGATCACCTTGAGAAAAAGGGTGATATCTATGTTGGCGTTCTGGAACCGCCAAAAGGCAAAAAGCCCGATGATTGGGAGCCGCGGCCACAGACGCTTTTCCGGGCGACCGATTTTGGCGATGATGTTGACCGTCCGCTGAAAAAGTCCGATGGCACATGGACTTATTTTGCATCCGACATCGCCTATCACTTTGACAAGTATGAGCGCGGATTCAATCTGATGATTGATATCTTTGGTGCCGATCACGGGGGTTATGTCAAGCGAATGAAAGCGGCGACCAAGGCCATCACCGGCGGTGAAGGGGACCTTGACGTTAAGCTTTGCCAGCTCGTCAGTCTGTTTGACAACGGCGAACCGGTGAAGATGTCCAAGCGGGCAGGTACGTTTGTAACACTGCGCGACGTGGTCGAACGTGTTGGCAAGGATGTTGTGCGTTTCATCATGCTGACGCGCAAAAACGATGCGTCGCTTGAGTTCGATTTTGCCAAGGTAACCGAACAGTCCAAGGACAATCCGGTATTTTACGTTCAGTACGCCCACGCACGCGTCAATTCCGTGTTCCGTCAGGCTGCCGAAGCATTCCCGGATCAGGACTTGTCGCAACAGGCGCTTGCCGATGCGGATTTGTCCTTGCTTGGAACGGAAGAAGAAAAGCTTCTGGTGCGTCGCATGGCGGAATGGCCACGTATTGTCGAGCAGGCCGCAACTGCGCATGAACCTCATCGAATTGCCTTTTTCCTGACAGAAATTGCCGCAGAATTCCATGCATTGTGGAACAAGGGACGTGACAATACCGCGCTGCGTTTCATTATTGCCGATGATCTTGCTGCGACAATGGCGCGTCTTGCGATGATTCGCGCGGTCGCAACGGTTATTGCTTCCGGTCTTGAGGTGCTGGGCGTTGAGCCTGTCGAGGAGATGTAAAATATGAACGAAGAACACGGTTCCGACCTTCATGCAGAGCGTGCTGACCACTACGGATCAGAAAAACCCGCCAACAAAAGCATGTTCAAAGGGGTTATCACTGTGTTCTTCGGGCTTGCCGTGATTGGTGGTGCACTCGGCGGGGCGGGGTACTGGTTTTATAATCAGGGACAACCAATTCAGGACGATGGCAATTTGCCGATCCTGCTGCCGGACCCGTCACCGATTAAAATCCGCCCGGAAGATCCCGGTGGAATGGAAGTCCCTCATCGCGAAACAACCGTTTATGACCAGCTAAGCGACGTTGACCCGGACGCCAACGTCGTTCTTCAGGAACTGCCCGATATGCCGCGGGCACCTGAAGTAACTGCTGCGCCAGTAATATCCGAAAGCGAACAACCTGCCGCGGACCAAGCAGAAACTCAGAATTCTGATGCAGAAATCGCGCCCGGAGAAAAACAAACGGATGCAGATACTGCGCTGACACCGGCGCCAAAACCAGAGGCCACGGTCGAGGCACCCGAAATTAGCGCGCCTGAGCTAACCGATGCCCAAAAGGCTGTCGAGGCGGCACAGAATCGTGCCAATGACACCGTGGTTGAACAGAGTCCCGAAGAAACCAAGACTGCACCCGCAGTAAAGAGCGATAGCAAAACCGTTTCGCAAAATGACTATCGGATTCAACTCGCATCGGTACGTGACGAAAGTGGTGCGGCGTCTGAATGGAAAAGGTTATCTTCAAAAAACAAAGACTTGCTTGATAATCTTCAAATGTTTGTGCAGCGTATCGAGATCGACGGCAAAGGCATATTCTATCGCTTGCAGGCAGGGCCACTTGCTGATGCGGGCGTGGCAGAAAAGCTTTGTGCCGATTTGAAAGAACGCAGTGTGGGGTGCCTCATTGTCCGGCCTTGAAGTTAAAAAGCCACGTGCCTGTATTCTGGGTGTTGGCGGTACGGAACTTAGCAATTGGGAAAAGGGGTTCTTTCGGGAATCTGATCCGTTTGGGTTCATTTTGTTTGCGCGCAACGTCGAAAACCGCGAACAGGTGCGTACCCTGACCAATTCGTTGCGAGACGCGGTTGGCAACAGCAATGTTCCCATCCTGGTTGATCAGGAAGGTGGGCGTGTCATGCGCCTGAAACCGCCGCATTGGCGAAAAATTCCTGCGGCTGGTGTCTTTGGCGATCTGTTTGACCGCAACGCCGATGATGCCCGTGAAGCAGCATATACCAATGCCCGTCTGATGGCCGTGGACCTGCGTGAAGCCGGGTTTAACACCACGTGCGCACCGGTTCTTGATTTGCGAATGCCGGGCATGAGCGACGTTATAGGTGACCGGTCCTATGGCGCTGAGATTGGCAAGGTTGTGATGCTGGCCAGTGCCGTTGCTGCCGGTTTTCTTGATGGCGGCATTGCACCGATCATCAAGCATATTCCGGGCCATGGTCGTGCAACGGTTGACAGCCACAAGGACTTGCCGGTTGTAACCGTGCCGCATGCAGAGCTGTCCGAGCTTGATTTCGCACCATTCGCACAGATGAAAGATGTTCTGGCGGCGATGTCAGCACACTTGCTGTTTACTGCGATTGATGATCAGCGGCCCGGTACCGTGTCACCTGTCGTCATTCAGGATATAATTCGTGGTGAAATCGGTTTCGATAACCTTTTGATTAGCGACGATCTGTCAATGGAAGCATTGGGGGGATCAATCGCCAGCCGAACGCATGAATGCCTGTATGCCGGGTGCGATATCGCCCTGCATTGCAACGGCAAACGCACCGAAATGGAAGAAGTGGTTTCAATGGCGCCCCTTCTGACGGGAAGTGCCTTGCTACGGTCCCAGAATTTCAGCAACCAGATCGCGACATTCAAGACCGATGCGCCGAATGCCAGCCAGTTGGCAGATTGGCAATCGCGCCTTTCCGAGTTGCTTGCACCGGTTTGGTCGGCGGAGGAACCGCCGAAGTGAGCGACATCCTTGATCTGATTGTTTCGGCATCGACCTGGGTCATTCCGGTTCTGTTGGCGGTCACCTTGCATGAAGCTGCACATGGCTTTGCCGCCAAGCTGTTTGGCGATGACACGGCTCAACGTCTTGGGCGTCTGAGCTTGAACCCGATCCGTCATGTTGATCCGGTAGGGACGGTCCTGATCCCTGGGCTGTTATTGGTCACGGGCGCGCCATTTCTGTTTGGCTATGCAAAACCGGTTCCGGTTGCCTTTCATCGATTGCATCCTCAGCGCCTTGGCGTTATTGGCGTTGCTGTTGCCGGGCCTGCAACAAATGTTGCACTCGCGATTGCTTCGATTCTGCTTTTTGTCTGGCTGCCAAGCTTTTCGCCGGCGGTGAATGACTGGCTTGGAACCATGCTTAATCAGTCGATCTGGCTGAATTGCATTCTTGCGGTGTTTAACATGCTGCCAATCCCGCCGCTTGATGGTGGGCGTGTCCTGACGGCTATTTCACCTTTGCCGATTGCACGGGTCTTGGCGCGTATGGAAAAAACCGGCATGATCATATTGATCGGTTTGGTTTTTCTGTTGCCATATGTCACGACGCAACTTGGAATAGACTTGCCGATCTTCCAGTGGTTGGTTCTTGAACCGGCGAATGCACTGGTGCGGCTTCTGGCAGATATCTTTGCCTGAATGTCGACAGGCGATGGGGGAAGTCAGGGATAGATGGCAGATCAATTCGAATTCGAGATTCCAGACGAGGTGTTTGACAAAAAGCCGGTCGATGACGAACCGAGCCTTGCCGAACGTTTGATCCTGGATCTTGACGGGTTCGAAGGCCCGCTTGATGTTCTGCTTGAACTCGCGCGGGATCAAAAGGTCGATATCATCAAGATATCCATTCTTGATCTGTCTGAGCAGTACCTGGAATTTATTAGCACCGCTCAGGGCTTGCGTCTGGAGCTTGCCGCGGATTATTTGGTGATGGCCGCGTGGCTTGCCTATTTGAAGTCGCGCCTCTTGTTGCCCAAGCAGGAAAACGACGAAGAAGAGCTCAGCGCTGAGGAAATGGCAGAAATGCTTGCCTTCCAGCTTAAGCGTCTTGAGGCGATGAAGGCAGCTGGCGACAAGCTTCTTGAACGGCCAAATCTGGGGCGCGATTTCTTTGGTCGCGGGGATCCGGAAGAAGTTCGGGTGACAACCGCGTCCGTTTACGACGCATCACTTTATGATCTTTTGAAATCATACGCACAGATCATGCTGACATCTGAAAGCAAGACGCTTGAGATCGAGGCATTTGACCTGTACGCCATGGACGATGCCATCCAGCGTTTACGTGATCTGTTTGGCCGTCGCGTTGTTCCAACATGGACCAAGCTTCTTGAATTCATGCCGCGCGGTCTTGGCACACCATTAAAGGCCCGATCCGCCTTGGCCGCACATTTTGTCGCAAGCCTTGAAATGTGCCGTGACGGAGAACTTGAAATCTCGCAGGAAGAAACGTTTGGACCAATTATGTTGCGGTCGCCGCAAACGCTGCGGACCGGGGATACACCGCGCGACCAAGCATACGACGCGGGTTCGTTCGATGAATAAGGTGGGCAGGGGGAACCAATGAGCAAAGACTCGCAGCTTGAAATGGAAGGCGTCGAATCCGCCCCGAATATCGATTTTCAGCATATTCGCATCGTGGAAGCTGTGCTGTTTGCCTCTGCGGAGCCTGTCAGTGAACGGGTTATTGCCGCGCGCCTGCCCGAAGGCACCGATATCGGCGCCATTATGGCTGCCCTTGCCGAAACTTATGCGCCACGCGGGGTGAACTTGAACCGGGTTGGCGAAAAATGGGCATTCAGAACCGCCGTTGATTTGGCTGGTGATCTTCATATCGAAGTCGAAAAAGCCAAGAAGTTGACCAAGGCAACGCTTGAGACGCTTGCCATCATTGCCTACCACGAGCCCGTTACGCGCTCGGAAGTCGAGGAAATCCGTGGTGTGGCGCTTTCAAAAGGAACGCTTGATATCCTACTGGAAGCCAAGTGGATCAGGCCACGCGGGCGCAAACGGGTACCTGGGCGACCTGTTCTTTGGGCCACCACAGATGACTTCCTTGATCATTTCGGCCTTGAAAGCCGTGATGACCTGCCGGGACTTGCTGACCTTAAAGCTGCTGGACTACTTGATAGCCGTCCGGGCATGGGGCGTTATGGCGCGAATTCAGATGACGAAGCATTGCCTGATCTTGTTGATGATGGCGAGGTGGCCGATTCTGTGGTCGAAGAGGCATTAACCACGCGCAACCTCGAAGATCTTGACGAAACCATCTATTCAGACAACCCCAACCTTGACGATGGCAAGGACAAGAACCCCGATGGCGCGCAAGAGGCCAATTCATCCAGTGCCGATGAACAAATGAGTTGATCCATCTTCTTGCATCGGAGCTGCCGGGACCTTAAGTTCCACGAAAGATATCGCCAATCAGTCGCACCTTCATGTGCGTGATCCCTGTTGTGAGAAGAGTTTATCGATGACCGACGGCCTCAAGATGTCGCACGTATCGCATATGTTCGGTGAAAACCGTGTTTTGTGCGATATCAGCTTCGATGTCGCACCGGGTGAACTGGTGTGTTTGTTGGGGCCATCGGGTTGTGGCAAGACCACTGCGCTGCGTCTGGCAGCCGGCTTGGAAAAATTGCAGATTGGCGAAATTTCGGTCAATGACATGATCGTCGCGCAGCCGGGGGGATATGTCGAACCGGAAAAGCGCGGCGTTGGCATGGTTTTTCAGGACTATGCGTTGTTTCCGCATCTGAATGTTGCGAAAAATATCGGGTTCGGGCTGCGCCATTTTCAGGAACGTGACCGTGATGACGCCATCAAGGCGGCACTCAAACAAGTTGGGATGCTTGAGTACCTGAATGCGTATCCGCATGAACTTTCTGGTGGTCAGCAGCAACGAATTGCACTTGCGCGTGCATTGGCGCCAAAGCCACGGATCATGTTGCTCGACGAGCCGTTTTCCGGTCTTGATGTGGCCCGTCGTGCTGATCTGCGCGATACGACGTTGCATGTGCTGAAGGACGCAGGGATCGCAACCGTTATGGTGACGCACGATCCGCAAGAAGCGATGTATATGGCTGATCGGATCATCATCATGAATGAAGGTCAGATCATGCAGGATGGCACCCCGGAAACCCTTTATTTCAAGCCGGACAATCGATTTGTAGCGTCGTTCTTTGGTGAGGTGAACCGTTTCTCG
The DNA here is from genome assembly GCF_000763295.1 of Thalassospira australica. Classification (GTDB taxonomy): domain Bacteria; phylum Pseudomonadota; class Alphaproteobacteria; order Rhodospirillales; family Thalassospiraceae; genus Thalassospira; species Thalassospira australica. The sequence goes on from NZ_JRJE01000031.1 coordinate 217,920, forward strand.
GGGACGGTTGACAATGGCCGGGTCGTGACCCCGGTTGGCGATATCAAGGAGACCGGGCTTGAAAACGGGACTGCGGTTGAAGTTTTGATTCGCCCGGAAGGTCTTCATATTGGTGACGCCGTTAACGGACATGATATTCTTGCCCATGTCGATGCAGTTCGCGTTTTGGGCGAAGTTAACCTCCTTCATTTAACGCTTGAGTCGGGCTCTCATATCCACGCACGTGTACCACGGCGCTTTTCAGCGAATAATCGGCAATCAGTTGCTATTACGCTTGATCCCGAGATGACCTTCGTGTTTCCTATATCCTAATGTAGTGCAACAGTCTGATTTCGGTCGCGATTATCGTTGCAAACTACGCATGATTAACAGGTGTCTTGCAGGCGGTGAGTATTAACCAACGTCGCATTGCACAGTAGGGGGCTTTCTGCCATTATCCGGGCACGTTGCCGGAAGGCAGAATGGATCTTTGGAGATTGAAGTTATGGGTATTGGCGTTTGGCAAATCGTTCTGATTCTTGCGATTGTCCTGATCATCTTTGGTGCAGGTAAGCTGCCGAAAGTGATGGGTGACATGGGCAAAGGCATCAAGAGCTTCAAAGCGGGTATCAACGAAAAAGAAGAACAGGATGCAGCTGCTTCGGCCAAAACCATCGAAAGCACGACCTCTGCATCGGTTTCTTCCGAAAGCAAAGACAATGAGAAGGATTCTGTGAAATCCTGATCGTCTGTCGGATTTCCTTCAGATAGGCGTGTCATATGTTTGATATCGGCTGGACCGAATTGGCTCTTGTGGCCGTCGTCGCACTTTTTGTCGTCGGCCCCAAAGAGTTGCCGCATCTGCTTTACAAGTTGGCGGGGTATTGGAAAAAAGTGCGCGGAATGGCGCGCGAGTTCCAAAGCGGAATTGATGACATCATCCGCGAAGCGGAACTGAATGATTTGCGCAAGCAGGTCAGCAGTGCGCACAGCAACCCGACCGAGTTTGTAGAAAACAAGATCACAAGCCCGAAAAGCGACGACGCAAAAGCCGAGCCCAAACCGAGCACCGAAAAGCCCGCAGACAAGGCGGAAAAGACGGTGAAATCGGAAAAAGCAAAGACTGGCGCATCCGCTGCTGAGAGCAAAAAGAAAGACCACCCGGAGAGCCAGGCGTGAACATGCAATCGCATGACAGGCAGATGCCCATCATGGAGCATCTGATAGAGCTGAGAAACCGCCTGACCTGGGCGGTTCTTGCTCTGTTTATTACTTTCGCTGTCTGTTATTATTTCGTCGAGGATATCTATGGGTTCCTCGTGCGACCGCTGGCCGACATCATGGGACCGGATCGCCGCATGATCTATACCGCCTTGACCGAGGTATTCTTCACCTACGTCAAGGTTTCGTTCTTTGCGGCCTGCTTTGTGTCAGCCCCGGTGTTCCTTGGACAGCTTTGGGCGTTCGTCGCCCCGGGTCTTTACAAGAATGAACGTTCGGCCTTCATGCCGTTCCTGTGTGCGACCCCGATCCTGTTTCTGATGGGGGGCGCGCTGGTTTACTACCTGATCATGCCGTTGGCCTGGAAGTTTTTCCTGAGCTTTGAGCAGGCAGGCGGGGCAGCCAATCTGGCGATCCAGCTTGAAGCCAAGGTTGGCGAGTATCTGTCGCTGGTGATGAAGCTGATCTTTGCCTTCGGTCTGTGTTTCCAGCTACCGGTTTTGCTGACGCTAATGGCACGTGCGGGTATTGTCACAGCAGATGGTCTTGCCCGTCGCCGTAAGTACGCGATTGTCATTGCCTTTGGCTTTGCCGCCGTCCTGACTCCGCCTGATTTGATTTCTCAGGTTGGCTTGGGCATTCCAATCATCATTCTTTATGAAATTTCTATCATCATGGCGCGCCTGTCTGAGCGCAAGCGTGCAAAACAGGCCGCTGAAAGTGATGATGAAGATGATTCAGAAGATGAAGAAGCCGAAGTCGGATCAAGCGTTGCTACAACTGATGACAACGTGGACGAACAGGGAGCCGCTGCTGCGTCCTACGATGATGGTCAGACGTCTTTGACGCGATCAACGGATGAGGATGACGCGCCGAAGCTTTCCGGACCGTCGAATAACGATGATGGCGAGGATGATTTCAACAACGCCCGTTGATTGAAATCCCTGACTGAAACCGTCCGATTTGATGGGGTGGACCTTGTGTCCACCCCATCGTATAAAGCCACAAATAGTTAGACTGACAGGGTGCTGTTCGATGCACGACATTAAATGGATTCGGGATAATCCCGAGGCTTTTGACGCAGCAATGACTGCGCGCAAACAGGACGTAACCGCACAGCGTCTGATCGATATCGATGTTGAACGCCGGAAATTGATGACGGAGCATCAGGAGATGCTTGCCCGTCGCAAGACGATTTCTGGTGAAATCGGGAAACTGCGCAAAAACGGCGAAAACGCAGACGACTTGATGGCCGAAATGGGCCAGCTCAAGGACAAGATCAAGGAGGCTGAAGACGGTCAAGCATCCTTGAATGATCAGCTTGATCTGTTGTTGTCTTCGTTCCCGAATATTATTGATCCCGAAGTCCCTGTTGGCGAAGACGAAAACGACAATGTCGAAGTTAATCGCTGGGGAACACCGGGCGAGTATGACTTTACGCCGCTTGAACATTTCGAGATCGGTGAAAAGCTCGGCATGATGGACTTTGAAACGGCGGCCAAGCTTTCGGGGTCGCGTTTTGTGGTTCTGCGTGGTGGTTTGGCAAAGCTTGAACGCGCACTTGCGCAGTTCATGCTTGATACCCACACCAATGAACATGGCTACGAAGAAACCATCACTCCGATGCTGGTGCGTGATGATGCCATGTACGGTACCGGCCAGTTGCCGAAATTCGCCGAAGATTCGTTTAAAACCACCAATGATTACTGGTTGATCCCGACGTCGGAAGTAACCCTGACCAATCAGGTTGCGGGCGACATCGTTGATCAGGCAAAGCTTCCGCTGCGCTACACCGCGCTGACACAATGCTTCCGATCAGAAGCGGGGTCAGCCGGACGCGACACACGCGGCATGATCCGTCAGCATCAGTTTTCCAAGGTTGAGATGGTCTCGGTCGTTGAAGCCGAAAAATCTGACGAGGAACTAACGCGCAAAACCCGCTGTGCTGAAACCATCCTTGAACGTCTTGGTTTGCCGTATCGTACGGTCATCCTTTGCACTGGTGATATCGGGTTCTCGGCCGCAAAAACCTATGACATCGAGGTCTGGTTACCGGGTCAGGGCAAGTATCGTGAAATTTCTTCCTGCTCGAACACGCGTGATTTCCAGGCACGGCGGATGAATGCACGATATCGTGCCGCAGGCGAGAAAAAGACCCATTTTGTTCATACTCTTAACGGGTCCGGCCTTGCCGTTGGACGTTGTCTGATTGCGGTGATGGAAAACTATCAGAAAGCTGATGGTTCGATCCGTGTCCCGGACGTGCTCAAACCCTATATGGGTGGGCTTGAGGTTATCTCGGCGCGCTAGGACCAAGAACAGGCATGATTGATCTCTCCAACGCACGCATCCTGATCAGTAATGATGACGGCATTGACGCGCCGGGGATCAAGTTGCTTGAGCAGCTTGCACGTGAGTTTTCCGATGATGTCTGGGTCATTGCCCCTTCAATGGAACAAAGCGGGGCAGGGCATTCATTGACCCTGCGCCGGCCATTGCGCATCCACAAACGTGACGAACGTCATTTTGCAGTCGATGGTACACCAACCGACTGTGTCTTGCTGGGACTGCAGCAAGTTATGCGCGACGCTCCGCCGGATATTGTTTTGTCGGGCATCAACCGTGGCGGCAACCTTGGCGAAGATGTTACCTATTCAGGCACCGTCGCTGCGGCAATGGAAGCAACGCTTCTTAACGTGCCTGCTGTTGCCTTTTCTCAGTATTTCTCCGGCGATATGATCGATTGGACAATCGCTGAAAAATACCTGAAGGATGTCTTGTCGACTTTGGTGACGACAACCTGGCCCAAAGGGGTTCTGATCAACGTCAATTTCCCTGATCATGAAGCCACTGGCGGCGCGCAAGTGCAAATCTCCAAACAGGGACAGCGCAAAATTGGCGACCATGTCGCAGAGCGTCTTGATCTGCGTGGTGAACCATATTACTGGGTTGGGGCGATCCTGTCGGAACTTCCTGATGATAAACGGGCGGATCTTAGGGTGATTGAGCAGGGGAATATCTCTGTCACGCCGATCAGCCTTGATTTCACCCATTACGAAACGTTTGACAAACTGACGAAGGCCTTTCCGTGAACGAGCCGGTGATTACGCGTGATACCGACATAGCCAATCTGCTTCAAATCCTTCGTGATGATGGTATTCATGACGAGGCGGTTCTGAGTGCATTGGCAGATATTCCGCGGGAATCATTTGTTGCCGAGCCGTTTGTTAACCGTGCATGGGAAAATGTCGCCTTGCCCATTAGTAAGGGGCAGACGATTTCGCAGCCTTACATCGTGGCGCTTATGACGCAGGCGCTGGAACTCAACGACCGGATGAAGGTCCTTGAAGTTGGTACGGGATCTGGTTATCAGGCGGCGATCCTGGCCAAGCTTGCGCGTCGTGTTTACACGCTTGAGCGGCACAAGCCACTGCTACGTGAAGCCGAGGAAAAGTTCCGCGAACTTGGCCTGCATACGATTTCAACCCTGCATGGGGATGGTGGCTTGGGGTGGAAAGCGCAAGCACCATTTGATCGCATCATCGTTACTGCTGCCGCACAGGATGTGCCACCGGTTCTTGTCGATCAGCTTGCGGTTGGCGGGATCATGGTCGTGCCTGTGGGGGAAGTGTCTCACACGCAATTGTTGCTGCGGGTCCTGCGTACGCCAAGCGGTGTCGAAGTGACTGAATTGATGCCTGTTCGTTTTGTGCCGATGCTGCCAGGTACCGAAGAATTCTGATCATCGGGCTACCTAAAAAATCCATCAGAAGCGACGGATCGCTTACCGATTGTTAACGGCTGATCGTTGACAATCGAAATCATGATGGAAAATTGTGTCAAACGCGCTGTTTATCAAGGAAAACGACTGCTGGTTGTCTGCGCGGCAAGTGCGGTCCTTGGCGGCTGTTTGCTTAATTCTGTTCCGGTGCCGGTGGTGTATGGCGACGGGGCAAGCTACAGCCCGTACAGTATGCCCAAGCTCAAAAACGGTGAACGGGTTATCACGGTTGCGCCGGGCGATACCGTCTCGCAACTGGCAGTGCGCTATCATATGGATTTCACCGAGTTCACAAAGCGCAATGATCTTCGTAAACCCTATGTGATTTATCCGGGGCAGCGGCTTGTTTTACCACCCTGGAGCCCGAATTACGACAGCATGCCACCAGATGCCGTTGCAACGGCTAGCACATCGACCAAGACGAAATCCGTCACGATTGGTGGCAAGCGTCAGGTTGTAAGCCTTCCAATTCAAAAGACAACAACGCCTTCGGCCAATCGCCCAAGCACCACGGTCGCGCGTGTAATTCCACGCAATGGTGGCTCCATCCCGACACCGGGCATCAAGCCGCGTGATTACGCCGCGGCCGCTGAACGTAAAATGGCGTCATCACGCAGTTGGAAATCCGACAGTAAATCAACACCGGTTGCCGGGCAGGGCAGCAATGTTCGCCAGGATGTGGTTCTGTCAGAACCTACTGCGCGCAAAGGCTTTATATGGCCGGTTCAGGGCAAGGTGGTTCTGAAATACGGTGCAAGTACAGGTGGGCTGTTTAATGATGGCATCAACATTCAGGCCGACCGTGGGACACCTATTTTAGCCGCTGAAAATGGTGTTGTAACCTATGTTGGCAATGAGCTGCGCGGGTTTGGCAATCTTATCCTGATCAAGCATGCAGATAACTTCGTGACAGCCTATGCCCATACGGAAAATCCGTTGGTCGCGCGCGGCGATGTCGTGACACGGGGGCAAAAAATCTCGAGTGTCGGCACCACTGGGGCTGTGACCTTCCCGCAACTTCATTTTGAAGTGCGCCGCGGACGGAAATCATCTGATCCGATGAAGTTCCTGCCCAGTGTGATGGTATCGCGCTAAAAAGTACCCAGACAATTGTCCGGGTACTGCGCGCGATCAGCCAAATTTTGTGTTGTTAGTCTATCGACTTGCCAAGTTCACCAGCAACTTCCTGAATGAATTGCCATGCCACACGACCGGATCGACTTCCGCGCGTGACTGTCCATTCCTTGGCACGTGCGTGAAGCTCGTCACGTGGAATGTCCAGATTGAATTCCTTGGCATATCCCTCGATGATTTCGAAGTAGACGTCTTGCGAAATATTGTGGAAGCCAAGCCACAAGCCAAAGCGATCCGACAGTGATACTTTTTCCTCAACCGCTTCGGATGGGTTGATCGCCGTTGATCGTTCGTTCTCGATCATGTCACGCGCCATCAGATGACGACGGTTGGAGGTGGCATAAAAAATCACATTCTTTGGACGACCTTCGATCCCGCCATCAAGAACCGCCTTGAGCGATTTGTAGCTTTCATCATGCATGTCAAAGGACAGGTCATCACAGAACAGCACAGTGTAACGACCGCTATTTTTCAGAATATGCAGCAGGTCGGGCAGGGTCGGTATATCTTCACGATGGATTTCAACCAATGCAAGTGATGCAGGATTTTCAGCGTTGATTTGGGCATGCATTGCTTTAACGATGGAGCTTTTCCCCGTTCCGCGTGCGCCCCAAAGCAGCGCATTATTGGCGGGCAAACCATCAGCAAACCGCTTGGTGTTGTTATAAAGGATTTCTTTTTGCTGGCCGATGCCCTGAAGCAGTTTGATATCGACCCGGTTCACGTTGCGCACAGGTTGCAGATAACCGCTTTGCGCCTGCCAGACGAAGGCATCGGCCGCACTAAGGTCGCTTTCGGATCGTGCAGGGGGAGCCAAGCGCTCCAGCGCTGTTGCAATTCTGTCAAGGGTCGGCAAAAGCTGGTCGAAATCGCTACTCATCGGGGCCTCTTGGGTGTTTCTTTATGTGGTGACGTTTATTGTTGGCAGGCAAGCTAGCATATCAGCGCGGTAATGGAAGTTTTTGTGTGGCTATTTCCTGGCAACGCAAGGTGAACAAAACCACACAAGTGCTGATTTTACCGGTTAAAAACCGGTTCTTCCTTGCTTTGGCGCAACACGCCGTTATATTCCGGCAGTTGATATTTTTTGTTCTGAGGAATTAGGAGTTCCTGATGTTTATTTCGACGGCTTACGCTCAGGCCGCTGGTGATGCAGGTGGTGCTGGTGCACTGATGCAATTCGCGCCGCTTATCCTGATTTTTGTTGTTTTCTATTTCCTGCTTATTCGTCCTCAGCAGAAAAAGCAGAAAGAGCATAAAGCAATGCTCGGGGCCATCCGTCGCGGCGATAAAATTGTTACCGCCGGTGGCCTGATTGGTACCGTTGCCAAGGTTGTTGGCGACGATGAACTGTCAGTCGAGATCGCTGATGGCGTAAAAGTCAAAGTTGCACGTGGCATGGTTTCGACGGTTCTTTCGAAAACTGAACCGGCCAAAGGCGACGACAAAGAAGAAAAAGAAGAAAAAGCTGAAGAGACCAAGAAAGACTAATCTCTTCGTATCAAGCAAGGCGGGGCAATTGGCTCCGCCTTCTTGTTTTTTGCCGGTGGCCTGAAGCGGTACAAAATACCCGTTGTTCCAAGAGCCTTGGAACCAGACCAAGGTTTGACCCTGACAGATCCGGTCACAAACACATGCTTTATTTTACCAAATGGAAAGCGGCACTGGTCCTTCTGGTGTGTGCTTTGGGCGTAATCTACGCTACGCCGAACTTCCTGCCGTCGGGCATGCTCCCGAACGAAACCAGCTATTTGCCGGGCAAGCAAATCAACCTCGGCCTTGACCTTCGCGGCGGCTCGCACATGTTGCTTGAAGTCGACACCGACAGTGTCTTGCGCGAACGCTATGACGCCCTGGCTGATGCGATCCGTACAGAACTACGTCAGGAACAGATCCGCAATCGCCCGCGCGAAGCAACCGAGAACGGTGCCGAGATTACCATCCTTCGTGCAGAAGACTTGGAAAAGGCCCGGGAAATCGCCCGCACCGCTGAGCCGAATACCGAGCTTGCCGGCGAGGGGAACAACATTGTTGTTTCCTATAACGAACTGGCTCTTAAAGAATTGATTGACCGCGCCATTGCGCAGTCCCTTGAAGTTGTTCGCCGTCGTGTGGATGAACTGGGTACAACAGAACCATCTATTCAGCGACAGGGTGAAAACCGTATTGTTGTTCAGGTTCCGGGCCTTGATGATCCATCGCGTTTGCGTGCCATTCTTGGCCGTACCGCGAAGATGAATTTCCACCTCGTAAACACTGAAAAGACGGCTGCCGAGGCACGTTCATCCGGCCTTCCGCCGGGAACCATGATCCTGCCGTCGGCTGATGCAGAAGATCAGGCTGCGGGTATTCGTGAATATCTGATCGACCGTCGCATTGTGGTGTCGGGCGATAATCTTGTTGATTCCCAGCCGACCTTCAGTGACGGTCGCCCAGTCGTTTCGTTCCGCTTTGATGCGGCAGGGGGCGCACGTTTTGGCGACATCACCAGTAAAAATGCCGGACGTGGTCTTGCGATTGTGCTTGATGGCGAGGTGATTTCAGCCCCGCGTATCAATGAACCGATCCTTGGTGGTAATGGCATCATTACCGGCCAGTTCAGCGTTCAGGAAGCCAACGATCTTTCCCTGCTTCTGCGTGCAGGTGCCTTGCCCGCGCCGATGCAGATCCTTGAAGAACGTTCTGTTGGTCCCGGTCTTGGACAGGACTCGGTCGAGGCAGGTGAATTTGCCGCCATCCTTGGCCTGGTTTTTGTTATTGCCTTTATGGCGATCAGTTATGGGCGGTTTGGCGTATATGCCGACGTTGCGCTGATGATGAACCTGATCCTCGTTCTGGCGGTGATGTCTGTCTTGCAGGCGACGCTGACGCTTCCGGGGATTGCCGGTATCGTTCTAACGGTTGGCATGGCCGTCGATGCCAACGTGCTGATCTTTGAACGTATCCGCGAGGAAAGACGGAACGGGCGATCAATCATCAATGCGATTGATGCCGGGTATCGCAGTGCAATGTCGACCATTCTTGATGCCAACATCACGACATTGATTGCAGCCCTTGTGCTGTTTAGCTTCGGCTCCGGCCCGATCAAGGGCTTTGCCGTTACACTGGCAATCGGGATTATCACGTCGATGTTCTCGGCGATCTGGTTGACCCGTTTGTTGATTGCAACCTGGGTCAAGCGCAGTCGTCCGACTGAGCTGGTACTTTGAGGAAGGGAACAGGGAAGATATGAAACCTTTACATCTTATCCCGGATGACGTGAACGTCCCGTTCCTCAAATTCCGGAAAGTCTTTTATATCATTTCCTTGGTGATGGTGCTGGCGTCAGTTGGCATGTTCTTCACCAAGGGCCTGAATTTCGGCATCGATTTTCGTGGCGGGATTCTGGTTGAAATCAAAACCGATGGTCCGGCGGATATCAACGTCTTGCGTGACAATCTGGGAAGTCTTGGTCTTGGTGATGTTTCCATCCAGGAATTTGGCGCACCAGATGATGTTCTGATCCAGTTGCAACGTCAGGATGGCGATGAACAGGCTCAGATGACCGCATTGGCGACTGTAACCGAGGCACTCGGTGAAAATGTCACGATCCGTCGTAGCGAGCTTGTCGGGCCAAAAGTTGGCGGAGAACTGAAAGAAGCCGGGTTCTATTCGGTCGTGATCTCGTTGTTCCTGATCATGGTTTATATCTGGATTCGGTTCGAATGGCAGTTCGCCGTGGCATCTGTTGCCGCATTGCTCCATGACGTTCTGATTACGATTGGTTTCTTCGTGATCACGGGCGTTCAGTTTGATCTGGCGACTTTGGCGGCCGTTTTGACAGTTGCGGGTTATTCAATCAACGACACGGTTGTTGTCTTTGACCGTATCCGAGAATACCTGCGCAAGTTCCGCAAGATGGAAATTCCGGACTTGCTTGATCTGTCGATCAATTCGACCCTTTCGCGTACGACCATGACGTCCTTGACCACTTTGCTGGCCTTGATCGCCTTGTTCGTATTTGGTGGCGAAGCCATACGCGGGTTCACCATGGCGTTGATCTTTGGTGTCGTGATCGGGACGTATTCGTCGATCTGTGTTGCATCACCGCTGCTGGTTGTATTGCGTCTCAAGCGTAAAATTCCCGAAGCCGAAGAAGGCCAGGAAGCCAACGCCTGAGCGGCTTAATCGCGAACAGAAATTGCAAGAAGGCCGGGGATGTGCGAAAACGCCCCGGCCTTTTTTATTTCAGTCGATACGAGGTCCGAGATGTCGCTAGAAGTCAGCCCACTTGTTGCCGAAGGCCGCAAACTGGTTACGAGTTATGGCGATGGGTTATTTCGCTTTGGCGAAGAAACCGTAACCGGATCGATCCTGTTGTTTCCAGAAGCAGTGTATTCATGGGGTGTGACCTCGACCGAGGATATCACCCCGCAATCTTTTTCCCGCATCATCGAGAATGCCGAAGAGATTGATATCCTTCTGCTGGGAATGGGGTCGCAATTAACGCCGGTGCCTCTGGCATGGCGGCAGGCCCTGAAAGAGCATGGCATTGTCATCGAACCGATGGATACGGGCGCAGCTTGCCGGACCTACAATGTTTTGGTCGCTGAGGCGCGGCGTGTTGCGGCCGCAATGATCGCGGTCTGACGCGCATTCACGATGCCTGAACCTAGGTAAAAAAGCTGTGCAGTTGGCGGCGGGTATCCTGCACGCTTAAAAACAAGGCCGCAGGCCCAGGTGCCTGATCTTGCGGGAAAGAATCCCCACAGAGAAACAGGTTTTTCCAGGGCGGACTTAGATGTTGACGGATCGCTGCCTGTCCCGGGGTGAGTTCCGGGAACGGGGCTTCTGCATCGACAAACAGATGTTTGGGGTGCTGCGTGGCAGTTGCATTTTCGGCCCGCGCTTCAAGATCAAGGTTCAGGTATTGGTCGCAGAGCCAGACACAACGCTGCCAAACTAGGTGGGCGAACTGATCTGCTTCCCTGTCATCAGGGACATGTAAACCATTATTGAGACTGACCTGCAGGTGCCGTCGGTTACAATAGATGGCACGCACAATATCATCGCTTACGAGAAGGGCGCGCGGCTCTGCAAATGGTCGGCGCAATTCAAATGCCATGGTCCGCCGACGTGCCGGGGCAGGCATGATGCCCAAGTCAGGAACGGCATCACACAAGGGTTTGGGGTGCAACGCCAGTACAACCGCATCATTGGGTTTCAGGATCACTTGACTGTCATCTTCAAACAAAAGGTCGGTCGCATATTCAGAAGTGCTGTCAATGTCGCCCAGTCTGGTGTGCGCTTTGATGACGCCGCCCGCTGCGACAAATCGCTCGCGCAGGGCGGGTAAGGCGATGTCGTTTAGAATGATGGGATCAATGGCAGAAAAGACGGGTTCGTGATTTTTGGCCAGTATGCTGCGTAACTTGGGCACAAGTATGCGTCCCAACAATGCTTTGGAACAGCGGTGTGCAGGCATGGAGAAAAGCACTTCTGCCAAAACCGACAGGGCATCACGGTGATAGGTGCCAGGTTGATATGCTTTGTCATCGGAGTCGAATGCGTTTGATGACAAGGTGCTTTCAACACGATTTTCCTCGCTGGCATACCGTTGTTGCCACAAAGAAAGGGCCGTGTAGGCACGTGCAATAACGCCGATCCTGCGTGATATCAGGGTTCTGGAAATGCCGTGATCAAGCGAAACGATTGCCGGTTTTCTGCGCCCGCGTTTTAACCCCATCACGCAATGGGCTGGTCTGATCAGTTTTTGGGGAACCTCAGGGTAGCGCGCGAAATAATCCGCGACCTGACCCAATGGGTCATAAAATATTTCGGGTTCTGCAGTCTTATGACTTTCGGGCGCTGTTTGCATGCCACGCGTCCAGCGGCTTTCGAATGGCTCGCCCTCGTCATAGAGCGTTACGTTATATCCGTCTTCTGCCATGCGCGTGGCAAGAGCCGCCCCGGCAAGACCGCCGCCAATAACGTGTAGGTATCCTGACGTAAATGATGGCATATGCCTGAGCCAATTTAGTTGTTATACAAAGGCCAGTGAACGAGGTGTTACGCGTCCGTTCCAGTCATTAAGTCTTAATAACCTTAACATCAGAACAGCTTACTAGCCATGGATGAAATTACGACCGAACTGGACAACCTGAATGATGAGGTCATCGGCCACATGAATTCGTGGGTCGACATGCTTGGTGGCGGGGAGATGGGAAGACTGATCGGCGCACTCTTGGTGTTGCTTGTCTTCTTTATCTTCAAGCGTGTTTTGGTGCGAGGCGCCCTTGGCGTATTGCGCCGCATCGCACAGCAGCGCTCGGAAAGCATGATGGCGAATGTGCTGGACGCCTTTGCGCTGCCGCTGCAAGCGCTGTTTATGCTGCTTGGCGCTTATTTCGCGACTGAAGTTCTGTCGCTGCCCCAAGAATTCGAAGTTGTTGCAGTCGAGGCAATTTCTGTAGCCGCAGCTTTTTGTGTTTTCTGGGCGCTATTTAGGGCCGTTGAGCCGTTGGGTGTATCGCTTAACCGTCTGGTTGGCCGTTTTGGCGCTGGACTGGGTGATGATCTGCGCCAGTTCTTTATTCGTGGTGTGAAGACACTGATAGTCGTTATTGGCGGCGTTATCATTCTGGAAAACTGGGGGATTGATGTTTCAGCGTTCCTCGGTGGCCTTGGTTTGGCAGGGATGGCGGTTGCATTGGCGGCCAAGGATTCAGTCGCCAACATCTTTGGCGGCCTGACGATCTTTGCCGACAACCTTTATAAGCGTGGCGACTGGATCGAAACGCCGGATCTGGAAGGAACTGTTGAAGTGGTTGGCCTGCGGGCGACCAAGGTGCGTACCTTCGCCAAGGCATTGGTAACAATGCCCAATGCACAGATCGTTGATTCTCCTGTGATCAACTGGTCGCGCATGACCCATCGGCGAATCAAGATGGCAATCGGTCTGGAATACAGAACAACAGCCAAACAGATGGAAGCGATCGTTGAAAAGCTGCGTGATTTTCTGAAAAACGATGACGATGTCGCACAGACGGATGTCGCACAGATGGTCCATCTTTCCGACTTTGGCGCCAGTTCGATCAATATTGATCTTTATTACTTCACCAACACTACGGATTGGGTGACATGGCGTGATATCCGAAATCGACACATCATCGCCTTCAAACGCATTGTCGAAGAAGAGGGCGCTGCTTTCGCCTTCCCGTCGCAGTCACTTTATGTTGAAAGCATGCCTGAAATTACTGCCACCCCAAAAAACGATCAGCGTTCCGAACGTAAGATCGGATAGGATAAATGACCGATACTCCCAAGCTTTCCCATTGTGCCGACTATGTCAGGCGTCATGACCGCGACCGTTTCCTGTGTGCCTTGTTTGCTGCACCAGAACGGCGTGAAGCGCTCTTTACGCTGTACGCCTTCAATCAGGAAGTCTCAAAAACCCGTGAAATGGTCAGCGAAGTCATGCTGGGCCATATCCGGTTGCAGTGGTGGCGCGATACCCTAAACGAGATTGGCAAGGGCGAGGTTCGAAAGCACGAAGTGGTCGAACCGCTGGCTGAACTCGTGCAACAGGGACTTTTGAGTATCCAGGAGCTTGAAGCGATCATTGTCGCACGCGAGTTTGACCTCGAGGATCGCCAGCCCGAAAATCAGGGTGAACTCGACCGATATATTGATCAGACATCAGGCCAACTTGCTGTGTCATCTGCCAGATTGCTGGGGGCATCAGGCGAAGATGCCGAGAATGCCGCACGCCTTGCCGGTAATGCTTATGGACTTGTCGGAATTATGCGGGCGATTGTTTTTCATGGGCGTTCCAAACGCCTTTACCTCCCCAAAGACAGGATGGCCCATTTCAGCGTCGCACAGGGTGACGTATTTGAGTATCGCAACAAGCCTGAAATTCGCGACCTTATCCACGAAATGGCAACACTGGCCCGTGCGCGAATCAAAGAAGCACGCAAGCACCGCAAAGCGTTACCCAAACGTGCGCATGCAGCTGCGCTTCCTGTGGTTCTTGCGGATGGGTACCTTGGAAAATTGCAAAAGGCTGAATTTGATCCGTTTTCAGCCACTTTTGGATTGGCAAGACCCGCGAGTGGGCGTTTGACATTAAATGGTTTATTCAAGAGATATTGATCCGCTGTGGTTTCCCACATGCAATTTGCGGAAATATCACTTAAATAAGATGATAAAGGTCAGGACAGTTTAGACAGGGCCGTGTTAGCGTTGATAACGATTTGATGCTTGGTGCGTGATGGGCATTAGGCCCGAGATGAGGACCGATGACAAATTCGACTTCGATCTCTTGCAAGCTCTTGCAGAATACCTTGATGCTCGTCGGGGTGCTTTGTGTAGTATGCCTGTTGGCGGCATTCCAAGCGCAAGCAGCAAACATCGACCCCTTTGTTGGTTCCTATCACGGGACCACAATCGAACACGCTGAGAACGAGCTGCAGGCACGTGACCTTGATGTTGTCATCAAGAAAACGGATCGCGGTTTCGTCATCGATTGGTCGACGGTTATTCACAAGTCCGATGGTCGTGAAAAGGCGGTTTCGCTTGCTGTGGAATTCTATGCCACGGAACGCCAGGATATCTATGGCAGTGCCATGCGTTCGGGGCTATTTGGAAAGCGCATCCCAAATGATCCGCTAAAGGGGGAGCCGTTCTTTTGGGCGCGAATTGTAGACAAAACCCTGACCATCAATGCCCTTTATATCAATGACGTCGGCGGCTACGAAATGCAGGTCTATGAGCGTACGCTTGACGAAAACGGCGACCTCAATCTTGTGTTTAGCCGGTTCCGTGATGGCAAACAAATTCGTGACGTTACCGGGAAACTAAGCCGGCAACCCGACCGCTACTGATCATTTAAATAGTCCACCATTCGACAAAAGCCGCATTTGATATGCGGCTTTTGTCGTGTTCAGGCAGCAGATATTTCGCTTAGCCATTCATCAAACAGCGGGATCGCACGGTCTGTATAAAGTTTTTTGCGATCGCGGCCTTTGACCCGTTTGGTGAGTTCAAGATCAGGGAATAACCCAAAATTCACATTCATCGGCTGGAACGTGCTTTCATCAGCACCCCCGGTGATGTGATTAAGAAGCGCCCCCATAGCTGTCGCCAGGGGTGGCATCGGCAGTGTCTTGTCTGCTTTCTCAGCAGCAGTAAAACGTCCAACCATCAAGCCGACAGCAGCACTTTCGACATAACCCTCGCATCCGGTGATTTGCCCGGCAAAGCGAATGTCCGGGCGTGATTTAAGGCGCAATGTCCCATCAAGCAGGCGTGGGGAATTCAGGAACGTGTTTCGGTGAATGCCGCCAAGGCGCGCAAATTCAGCGTTTTCAAGCCCCGGAATGGTACGGAATACCTCGACTTGGGCGCCATACTTCAGTTTGGTCTGGAAGCCGACCATGTTGTAAAGCGTGCCAAGGGCATTATCCTGACGCAATTGGACAATCGCACGCGGTTTTTCAGTCGGATTGTGCGGGTTCGTCAGGCCAACCGGCTTCATTGGCCCGTGACGCAGGGTTTCGCGACCGCGTTCTGCCATAACCTCGATTGGAAGGCATCCGTCAAAGTAAGGGGTGTCTTTTTCCCAATCCTTGAATTCGGTTTTCTCGCCTTCGATCAGGGCATCAATAAAGCGGTTGTATTCTGCCTCATACATCGGGCAGTTGATGTAATCCTTCCCGTCACCCTTGTCGTAACGTGACTGGAACCAAGCCTTATCGAAATCAATGCTGTCTTTATAGACAATCGGCGCAATGGCATCGAAGAAGGCAAGGCTTTCTTCACCGGTTGCTGCCCGAATGGCTTCGGCGAGGGGGCCGGATGTCAGAGGTCCGGTAGCAATAATGGTGTTTCCCCATTCTTGCGGCGGAAGGCCGTCAATTTCCCCACGTTCCAGCGTTATCAAAGGGTGATTTTCCAACGCTTCGGTCACGGCTTGGGAAAACCCTTCGCGGTCAACTGCAAGTGCACCGCCTGCGGGCACCTTGTGCTGATCGGCGCAACGCATGATGATTGACCCGGCACGACGCATTTCATCGTGAATCAGGCCAACCGCGTTGTATTCCTTGTCATCCGAACGGAATGAGTTCGAACAAACCAGCTCGGCACATTTATCCGTGTGATGGGCATCTGTCGGACGAAACGGGCGCATTTCATGGATGATGACAGGAACGCCAGCCTCTGCCAGTTGCCAAGCGGCTTCACTGCCAGCCAGACCGGCGCCAATAATATGAACAGGCTTGACCGTACTCACGTGTGCGAACTCCTCGCCAAATAGGATTTGAAAACTTGGCACACACATAGCGGTGCAAGGGGGCAGATTTCAAGTCAATTGCGCATGCGCAGAGTTAGGACAATGATCATGAAGCAAATTTTTCACATCGCCACATCCACAACGTCTTAAAGGCCAGAGCCGTTCTGTCCCGATAACGCGAAGATGGCACCCCATGAGTTACCCGCATCATCCCTATGGTTACGATCCTACGCACTGTCCGGTGATTTCACTTGTGCCACGCAGGCGGCACGTGTCTGAGCCTGAGTGCAGGAAGGACAGGGAAGTCGATTATTCCGAGGTGTCTGAAAATCAGGCGGAAATCAAGGAGCGTCGCCTCGGTTTTCCCTTTGGCGGTTTGGGTGAGGGGGCGTCTAGCCCTGCAGATATCGAAAGCATGATCGAGTATGTCGTTGCCACCCGTCAGGGATGGCGATCATCGCTGGTTATGCGGTCTTTCTTGCGATGGTGGCGTGAAGATCTGGCCCACCCGACGAACAATCCACAGGCCGAAGTGTTTCTCGAGCGCAAGAAATCAGATGCCGTGATCATGTTGTTAGCCCTTAATCAAGGGCGAGACGGATTTGTGCAAGGATACCTTCACGACATCAGGCACGATCAGAAAGAACGCCCAAAGCTGTTACCTGAAACTAATCCGGTCGAGAAGGCGTTTAACAAAAGCCTTCGCATCGCTGCGTTGGCACTGGCGTTATCGCCAATCGTTCTGATCTTCTCTGTTTTATTGTTTATCCAGGTCGACAACATTATCAGTACCGGCAGCGGCAAGCTGTTCGGGTTCAGTTACGACCTTCTGTTTGTTGTCGGCAGTTTTGGTGCCATTGGTGCCTTGACCAGCATGATGATGCGATTGGGCAAGGATATCCCTTGGAACGAAATGGAACCCGCATCCGTATTCTTTAATTTCCTGTTCCGACCTTGCATGGGGTTCTGTTTTGCGTTGCTGGTTTTATTAGCACTACGTGCAGGTATTCTGCCAATTCCACTTGATGAGCTGCATAAGCTCGATGACCTTGATCAAATCGGCAACTCCGCAGCGGCAGGTCAACAAATCTCGATCGTGCTGGTCTTCGCGTTCCTGTCCGGGTTTAGCGAACGGCTGAGTACCGCATTGGTCAAGCGGGTAGAGGACAGGGTAAGCAGCCCCGGGTGACGACAAGTGTGCCGTCCTAAAATAGGTTGACGGTTTTCAGTGAGCCAGCGGATGATCATCCGCTGGCTTTTTGATGCACATTTTCTGGTGTTTGCATCCCCAAAGCGATGTGCGGTCGCATGGTATTGTAAGTATCGATGGCCTCCTTGACCAGTTTGCGGAGATCCTCGAAGGTTTTGCACCGATGCAAGAGGAACTCCTGCTTAAGAATACCGTTCATGCGCTCGGCCAAGGCATTCTGATAACAATCATAGCCATCGGTCATTGACGGTGTGATTTGATGTTTTCTTAGAACCTTCTGATAGCAGCCTGAACAATATTGGAGCCCCCGATCAGAATGATGGATCAGCGGCTCTTTGGTGATCCGGTTTTTGATTGCTTGCTTCAAGGCTCCGACAACCTCAGAAGCGGCCATGCTGTAGCTCAACACATGCCCCATGATCTTGCGCGAGAAGGCGTCTGTCACCATTGACAGATAATGCACACCTTCATCACTTTCGACATAGGTGATGTCGCTGACAAACACTTGCTCGGGACGGCTTGGCTTGTACCCTGCCAACAGGTTCGGATGCTTTCTCATCCAGTGTTTGCTATAGGTGGTTTTGGTATAGTTCTTTCGTGGCCGCACCAGAAGACGGTATTCCCTGAGCCAGTCAAACAGCCGGTCTCGCCCCATTTTGATGCCAAGACGGTGCAAATCCTCTTGCAGTAAATGATAGAGTTTACGCCCGCCAATCCGGGGCATGTGCTGGCGCAGGCGCATGACACAATCATAAAGTGGTGCGAGCTGTTCTTTCCGCAGGCGACGACGTTGCAGCAACTGGTAAACCGATTGCCTGGAAAGGCCAAAACAGCGACAGATCCGGCTCAGACTGACTTGCCCTTGCGCCTGTAATGTTCTCGCAGTTCGGATAAGTACTTTTTTCGCAGGCCCGCTCCATATTCCTCATCCATGATGGTGATCATGCCATCCATCACCATGACGCGGATCCGTTCGTCTTCAAGCTCCCTTTCAAGGCGCTTGATCTTCTGTTCAGGTGTTTCTTTCAATGGGGACATGGTTGGTTGCCTCGTTATGGACCAATCGAGCTTACCATGTTTGCGCAACCAGTTCAGGACTGTACTGCGTCCCTGAATGCCATAGCGCGATTGTGCCTGCTTGCAGGTCATCTCGCCTTTTTCGACCTGATCCACGACAGCCAGTTTAAAGCCCATATTGTAATCACGTTGCGTGCGCTTACGGCGCGCTGTTCCTGAAGTCGACATTGTCAGCTCCTGTAGGTGACAACGTATTTCAGGACGAGACAAAGCAAGAAATAAAAGAGCAGCGTGATGCTGCCCTTTTGGCGTCTATTCCAGACCAAGATGGCGCTTAAGATACCGGCCGGTATAGCTGCGTTCATTGGCCATTAGGTCTTCGGGCGTGCCTGTGCCAACCAATTGACCACCGCCGTCACCCCCCTCAGGGCCAATATCAAGGATCCAGTCAGCGGTTTTGATGACATCAAGATTATGTTCAATCACGACGACCGTATTGCCCTGATCGACAAGGGTATGAAGCACCTCAAGCAATTTGCGAATATCGTGGAAATGCAAACCCGTCGTGGGTTCATCAAGGATATAAATCGTCCGGCCTGTCGCACGTTTAGACAGTTCCTTGGCAAGCTTGACGCGCTGGGCTTCGCCACCCGAAAGGGTCGTGGCCTGCTGCCCCAGATGGATATAGGACAGACCAACCTGTTTTAGTGTTTCCATCTTGTCGCGGATCGAAGGAACTGCCTTAAAGAAGTCGGCGCCTTCCTCGACTGTCATGTCAAGAACGTCGGATATCGATTTGCCTTTAAAAGATATTTCAAGCGTCTCACGGTTGTAGCGATGACCTTTGCACTGATCGCACTCGACGTAAACGTCTGGCAGGAAGTGCATTTCGATCTTGATCACACCATCGCCCTGACATGCTTCACAACGCCCGCCTTTGACGTTGAATGAGAAACGGCCCGGCTTGTATCCGCGTGTCTTTGCTTCGGGCAATTGTGCGAACCATTCACGGATCGGCGTGAAGGCCCCGGTATAGGTGACCGGGTTGGAACGTGGCGTTCTGCCAATCGGGCTTTGGTCGATGTCAATAATTTTGTCGATTAACTCGACACCGGTGATCTCATCATGCGCACCCGGGTGATGGCGGGCATTATGCATACGCTTGGCAAGCGCCTTATAGAGCGTTTCAATCACAAGGCTTGATTTGCCGCCACCTGAAACCCCGGTTACGCAGATGAACTTGCCCAGCGGGAAATCAACATCAACCCCCTGAAGGTTGTTGGCCGTGGCCCCCTTGATGGAAATCGCTTTGCCATTGCCCTTGCGGCGTTCCTTTGGCACAGCAATCTGTTCAACACCAACAAGGTATTTTCCGGTCAGGCTGTCTGGGTTTTGCTGAATCTGATCGGGGGTGCCTTCGGCAACGATGCGGCCGCCATGAATACCGGCACCCGGGCCCATATCAACAACATAATCGGCCGCGCGAATGGCGTCCTCGTCATGTTCAACGACAAGGACCGTGTTGCCGAGGTCGCGCAGACGTTTCAGTGTTTCAAGCAGCCGGTCATTATCACGCTGATGCAGACCAATAGACGGTTCATCAAGCACATACAGGACCCCGGTCAGGCCAGACCCTATTTGGGACGCGAGACGAATACGCTGGCTTTCGCCACCCGACAGGGTGCCTGAGGTCCGAGACATTGAAAGATAATCCAGCCCGACATCACGCAGAAAGCGTAAGCGATCATTGATTTCGCGCAGGATGCGCCGGGCGATTTCGGTTTCTTTGGCGCTGAGTTTCTCTTCGAGTGCCAGGAACCAGTCACCCGCTTTGGCAATCGACAGGTTCGTGATCTGCGAAATGTCGCAATTATCAACTTTGACGGCCAATGCTTCGGGTTTCAACCGTTTGCCAGAACAGGTTGGGCAATTTGATACCATCTGGTATTTGGAAAGTTCGTCACGGGCCCACTGGCTGTCGGTTTCGCGCCAGCGACGTGACATATTGGGAATGACGCCTTCGAACGGGCGCGACACCTTATAACTGCGTGAACCGTCATCATAGGTGACGGTGACTTCTTCCTCGCCAGAGCCATGCAGGATGATGTCCTGTGCTTTCTTGGGCAGCTTTCCCCAAGCGACATTGGTTTTGAACCCAAAGTGTTTTGCGACCGATTTCAGGGTTTGCAGATAGTATTTTGACGTGGTGCTGGCCCATGGTGCAACGGCCCCGTCTTCCAGCGTCTTGCTTTCATCAGGCACAACCAGCATGGGATCGAACTCCATCTGGGTTCCAAGGCCGTCACAGGCCGGGCAGGCGCCAAACGGATTGTTGAACGAAAACAGGCGCGGTTCGATTTCTTCAATCGTGAAACCCGAAACAGGGCAGGCGAACTTTGCTGAAAACACGGTGGTGTCACCGGTTTTGGCATCTTCGGTCAGCACAATGCCATCGGTCAGTTCAAGGGCGGTTTCAAAACTATCGGCCAAGCGTGTGGTAATGCCATCCTTGACGATCAGTCGATCAACCACGACCGATATGTCGTGTTTCAATTTTTTATTCAGCTCCGGTGCTTCGTCGATGTCATACATTTCGCCATCTATTTTGACACGCTGGAAGCCGCGCGCACGGAGTTCACGCAATTCCTTTTTGTACTCGCCTTTCCGGCCACGCACGATCGGCGCCAGAAGGTAAAGACGCGTACCTTCTTCCATCTCCATCACACGGTCAACCATCTGCGAAACAGTCTGACTGACAATCGGAAGACCTGTGGCAGGCGAATAGGGGATGCCAACGCGCGCCCACAACAGACGCATATAGTCATAAATCTCGGTGACGGTGCCGACGGTCGAGCGCGGATTGCGTGACGTGGTTTTTTGCTCGATCGAGATTGCCGGAGACAGGCCGTCGATATATTCGACATCTGGCTTTTGCATCAACTCAAGGAACTGGCGGGCATAAGCCGACAGGCTTTCGACATAGCGGCGCTGGCCTTCGGCATAGATTGTATCAAATGCCAGCGAACTTTTGCCAGACCCAGACAGCCCGGTAATCACCACAAGGGAATCGCGCGGCAGCTCAACATTGATGTTCTGAAGATTATGTTCTTTTGCGCCGTGAACGGTGATTTTCGTCAGCATGTCGGGCCTTTTGTTCCTGAATTGTTCGAAGTCTGTATAGAGGAGCAATACCATATACGCAAGCAACCCCCTGACAGTTCCTGTCAGTATTTGTCAGGAGACCGTCATTTCTCAATCCCGTCGGAGATGGAGCCACGAAAAAACCCGCCGAACAAGTCCGGCGGGCTTCATAAATCTTTTGACTGTCAGGGTCAGATAACCCAGTCCAGTCTTAACCTTTGGTGACGGAACGTCCCGTTGCGCCAAGGTCTTTAAAGGCCTCTTCCAGGCGGGTTGCCATGGACAATTCTGCCTCACGGATCCAGACACGCGGATCGTATTGTTTTTTATACGGTTTGTCGGTTTCCGGATCGACCTGATACTTGAAGGCACGATCGTTTGCTTCGACATATTCACCAACTGGTCGGGCGTAGGCGAACTGGGTGTCTGTGTCGATGTTCATCTTGAAGCAGCCATAACTGACGGCTTCTTCGATTTTCTCTTTTTCCGACCCCGAGCCGCCATGGAATACGAAGTCGAGCGGACGGCCTTCAAGACCATGTTTCTCGGCAACGTATTTTTGGCTTTCCAGAAGAATTTCCGGGCGAAGTTTGACGTTGCCCGGCTTATAGACGCCGTGAACGTTACCAAACGCTGCTGCGACTGAGAAATGTCCCAACGGGGAGAGGCGACGATAGGCTTCTTCAACTTCTTCCGGACGGGTGTAGAGGCGCGGATCAATTTCCTCGACCGAGGTATCAAGTTCCTGACCAATACCGTCTTCTTCGCCGCCGGTGACGCCCAGTTCGATCTCCAGGCTCATCTCAATGGCAGACATCCGTTTCAGGAAAGTCTCGCAAGTTGCAAGGTTGTCTTCAACGGACTCTTCGGAAAGATCAAGCATGTGAGAGCTGTAAAGCGCCTTGCCAGTCTCGGCATAGGCCTTTTCGCTCCATTTCAGCATTTCATCGACCCAAGGCACGAACTTACGGTTCGCATGGTCGGTATGCATGACAACAGCCACACCATAATGTTCAGCAAGAAGCTGAGCATGGCGTGCAGCCGAAACAGCGCCCAAAACGCGGGCAGCAGCGGCGTCCTTGATGCCCTTGCCGGCAAAGAACTGTGCGCCACCATTCGAAAGCTGAATGATAATGTCAGAACCGGCATTTGCAGCGGCTTCAAGTGCGGCATTCATCGTGCTTGACGATGTGATGTTCACAGCGGGGAGGGCGTAACCGTCCTGCTTACAGGCAGCGACGAGTTCACGATAGGCAGCACCGGTAACAACACCGGGTTTAACGGAAGGCATGTGGGTACTCCTCCTGGGGGTCAGAGTAAAACAGGTACCCCCGTGCGAACCGATTGGTCCGCGGCAAGGGCAATCCGCAAAGAGCCCAATGCATCTTCCATATGCTGCGTCAGGTCAAGTTCTTCTGTTATAGACTTTAGGAAAAATTGCTGTTCGCGCAGACACAGGGCGTCATGATCGGGCTCATCGTCCGTACGAATGATCTCGTCAGAATGTGAAAATTCTCCGGCGCTGTTTGTGGCAGCATGGTGAAGTTTTAGCGCGTTTGTTTTGGTGTGAGTGTCGATATCGGCCGAACCAGCGCCTTTTTCTTCAACATCGGTAATTGAAACACTGCCTTTTGGGCCAATCACATCTTTAACAAAGAACGCTGTTTCACTGATCATTGGCCCCCAGCCAGCTTCGTACCAGCCAATCGATCCATCATCAAAACGGACCTGAAGTTGACCGTAGTTATACATGTCCGGGGCAACATCGTCTGACAGGCGAACCCCCATCGCATTGACTGAAACCGGTTTGGCACCTGTCATCAGGCACATAATGTCAAGATAGTGAACCCCGCAATCGACAATTGGTGAAACACTGTTGAGCAAGCGTTTATGGGTTTCCCAGAAGGCACCACTGCTTTGCTGGTTCAGGTTCATGCGCATGACAAGCGGTTTGCCAAGCGTCTTGGCGATTTCGACAAATTTTTCCCAAGACGGGTGATGACGCAGGATATAGCCAATGACGAGTTTACGGTCATGCTTCTTTGCGGCGGAGACAACCCGTTCGGCATCTTCAACCGTGGCTGCAAGAGGTTTCTCAATAAAGACGTGCGCCCCGGCTTCGAACGCTGCAATCGCAAATTCAGCATGGGTTTCGGTGTAGGTATTGATCGAAACCGCATCCGGCTTGGTTTCCGCGAGTGCGGTAAAATAATCGGTGAACTGTGGATAATCGCTAAAGCCATCAGGAAGTCGTTCGGCCGGAATGGGGGATCTGGCGCAAATACCAACGATCTCGTATCCATCAAGCGCATGATAGGCTTTTGCGTGGGACAATCCCATATTGCCCAAGCCAACGACTAGAATACGAACCGGCTTCATTAGGTGCCTCCTGAAATTCTGATAAATAATTGATTGTGTTTGTTATTCCGCGCCGTTGATCCAGCTGCGTGTCACATTATATGCACCATCAAACAAGATGATATCGGCATTATACCCCGGAGCGATCCGGCCCATCTGATCATCAAGCCTAAGAAACGTTGCCGGATAAAGTGACGCCATGCGCAGCGCTTCGCCAAGTTCGATGCCCACCATTTCGACACAGTTCTTGACCGCAGAGATCATGTCCAAATCCGAACCGGCCAGCGTACCGTCGGCAAGGGCGCAACGACCATCTGTTGCGACGATTTCCTCACCACCAAGGGTAAAGCGTTTATTAGCTGCACCGACAGTTGGCATGGCATCGGTCACCAGCATAATCTTGCCGCTTGCCTTGGCGTTTATTGCAATTTTCAAAGCAGCCGGATGCACGTGATAGCCGTCAACAATCAGGCCGCACCATGTGTTGTCATCAGCCATCGCAGCCCCGGCAACACCCGGCTCACGATGTGTCATGGGGCTCATGGCGTTAAACAGGTGGGTGAAACCCCGCATGCCTTCACCAATAGCAGCCTGAATGTCGTCATAGGTGCCTGCAGTATGACCAGCGCACACCAGAACGTCTTTGTCCGCTAGTGATTGGATCGTGCCTTTTGCGGCCCTTTCCGGTGCCATCGTCACCAAAACCCGCCCATTTGACAGGCGGGTCAGAAGGTTTATCGCGTCATCTTCCATTGGGCGGATGATGTCAGCCGAATGCACCCCCTTGCGTTCGGTGTTCAGGTACGGACCTTCAAGGTGAATGCCGACAATGCCGGGCACACCTGCGTCGATTGCCTGTTGGACAGCATTGATGGCAGATTCCATCTTGTCACGGTAATCCGTGATCAAGGTTGGCAGCATTGCCGTCGTGCCAAATTTGCGATGGGCTGCCATAATGGCCTGTATGCCATCAATATCAGGCCGATCATTAAGCAATATGCCACCACCGCCATTGACCTGAACATCAATCAGGCCAGGCGCCAGTGTTTGGCCCATGCCATCAATTACTTCAATATCATCGGGCAGGGTGCTTGCGTTGCAGATCGCGTCGATCTTGCCATCGCGAACGACAACGGCTTTGCCTTCCTGAAAATTTGTTCCGTCGAAAAGACGGGCGTTTGTAATGGCAAAAGCAGACATTTAGCGGGTCTCCGTGACTTTCGAAAGGTGTGGTGGCGCATCCGGGTTGCAGCCACGGGCCAAAGCAACACTTTCAGCCAGAGTGTAGAATGTCAGGATCATCGCGATGGGGGCAAGAAGCGGGTGGATATCCTCGACCACCGGAAGGTGGCCCTTTATATCGGCAAACCCTGTTTCTGCGGCGAGCAGATTGTCTGTTTTTGCACGCATGTCGCTTAGAAACCCTTCGACGCTATCGCGTGAAGCATCCTGTTGGGAAAACACCAGCATCGGAAACGTCGGCGTCACAAGCGCCATTGGTCCGTGCTTTACTTCAGCCGCGCTGAAAGCTTCGGCGTGCAAGCTGCTGGTTTCTTTAAATTTAAGTGCCGCTTCCTGAGCAATCGCAAATGCCGGGCCACGACCAATAACATAAAGCCCTCTTGACTTGGCAATGGTTTCAGTCGCGCCCATCCAGTCTTGATCAAGGGCTGCTGCCAATGATTGGGGAAGTTGAGCAATGCCGTCATTAAATGCCGTATCGCCTGTCCATGCACCAACGATCTGCGCGATGGCTGTCAGGGTCGCGATATAGGATTTGGTTGCGGCAACACTCGTTTCCGGACCTGCCATCAGCGGGATGACATGATCAACGGTGTCAGCCAGCGGAGAGTCCACCACATTGACCAGGGCCACAGTGCGCGCGCCTGCGTCGCGTGCCGCTTCTGCATTGACCACCAGATCAGGACTTTTTCCCGATTGGGAAACGGCAATGAAAAGTGCATCTCTGGTCGCAATTGAGCGGTTGTAGATCGACACAATAGACGGGGCGCAAGAGACAACCGGAATGCCAAGCTGGCTTTCAATCAGGTATTTGGCATAAAGCGTCGCGTGGTCAGAGCTGCCACGGCCACAGGTTACAACGAACTTTGGCGGGTTGGCGCGAAGGTCCTCAGCAAGTTTGGTGATCGCATCCCTGTTGGTGTCCAGTTGTGTCGCAACAACTTTCGGGGATTCCGCCAGTTCGCGGCCCATCTGTGTTTTCGGGCGCCAAGTTGTTGTCATGTCCAGTGTTCCCTCAGTTTTTACTTGTACCCGCTGGTGCCGTCAGCGGGCATCGACCTGCATTTCGGCAATAAAGTCATAACTGTCACCACGGTAATAAGACCGGGTGAATTCGACGGGTGTCCCATTGGCCAGAAATGATCGGCGCTCGATATAAAGCGCGGCACTGCCATCGGGTACGCCAAGTATTTTGGCGGTTTCGCCATCAAAAAGTTCTGCGCGTAAGCGCTGCAGGGCGCGATCAGGTTTCTTGTTGTATTTGGCCAGCGCGTCATACAGTGATTTGTCAACGTCATCGGGGCTGGGTAAGAACGCACGCGGGATCACAGCATATTCAAGCGCCATTGGTTTATCGTTGGCTGTGCGCAAACGCCTAAGCCGGGTGACTTCTGTTCCTGGCGACAGGTTAAGTGCCATGGCTTCTTCCGGAGATGCATGACCCAGTGTTTTTTCAAGCCAAACTGCACCCGGGTCCATGCCGCGCGTGATCATGTCTTCGGTAAACGATGTCAGCCTGGATAATGCCTGTTCAACACGCGGAGCAACAAATGTTCCCGCGCCATGGCGTTGAACAAGAACGCCTTCTTCAACAAGTGATCGCATGGCGTTGCGCACAGTCACACGCGAAATACCCAGTTCATTAGCCAGATCACGTTCACTGGGCAAGGCATCATCAACCTGAAGAATGCCATCATCGATAACGGCCTTTAATGCCGTTTGCAGGCGACGGTAAAGGGGGCCGTTTCCGGTGTTTTCAATGTCACGTATTTTAAGATTTGCAATAACGTCCTGAGTGGCTGTCATGTTGCATTTCTTTCGTGATTCTTTGCCATCAGGATGGCGCCATGCATTGCATCAAATTTCGCAGGCACAATCAGATTCTGAATGTCAGTTGGCATGCGTCTGGTCATTTGTTCGCTAAGCCCGCCCATCAACGACACGCGTTGCGCCCCGAATGCCACAAGTTTGCGCAAAATCTTCAGGTTTGCTGCGACTGCATGATTGATGATGCTGGTCGCTACCACATCTCCATTTGCCTCGGCCTCAAAGACCATAGGGCAAAACGCGCCATACTCGGCCGGACGCGCCGTTTCGGCGAAGGTAACAATGTTTTCAGGGTTATGTTCGAATTTCGCCATGACAGAACGGGTAAGATCTGTTTGCTCTGCCAAGTCGTCATGGGCGAGCAGGGCGGCTTCAATCGCGGCGCGCCCAATTCGGCCGCCGCTGCCTATATCTGAGATTTCAAAGCCCCAGCCCGCGACCGACAACTCCTTGCCGTCGATAATTGCCTGCCCACAGGTGCCAGTACCAACAATGAGAATTGCGCCGTTCTCACCATTGTGTGCACCAAGGCATGCGGTGTAGGCATCGGTTGCAAAGCAAATACTGGCAAACGGGTGAGGATAGGCTTCGATCAGCTTGCGCTCGCGTTCAAGCGGCAACCCTGCAAGACCGAGGCCGGCATGCAGGTCGCCAATTCGGGACTCGTCAAGGCCTGCTTCGATCAGCGCCTGAACAGCAGCAGCGGTTATTTCACCAAAGATATGATCCATCCCTAATCGGGTATTGGCACCCCCACGGACAGCTTCGCCCAATACCTTGCCGGACTCTGTCGCAATCCGTACACGGCTACGCGTTCCGCCACCGTCGACACCAAGATAAAGCCGCTCGTCTGTCATATCTGGATAACCGCCTTCCTGTTTATGGAAGAAGCATAGCAGAGTGGTATCTTAAAAAGCAATACCAATATAATTCCAATGAATCCGAAAATGGTCTGTGTTTGGTGTCAGTAAGTTTACATAAAGCCATAAAGAGCAGAGAAAAATATCTATTAACTAATTGATTTATCGGCATTTTATGGGTTTTAATGGGGCATTTCAGTAAAATGTTCATCAAGTGGCTTGCGTCGCTGGTATCACAATGGTATTTAATTTGAAGAGGGAGACGAAAAATGGCATCACGCACAGAAGAATTTGATTCGCGATTTGCCGGGTTGGATCAATGGTCCGACGACGACTTCCTTATGGCCTTGTGGGAAGGTCAGATGCGCGCTGTGGCCTCGGTTGGTCCGGTCCTGGGGGATCTGGCTACAGCGGCAAACGGGATAGCGCGTCGCCTTGCTGGCGGCGGGCGTCTCGTTTATGTCGGCGCTGGGACGTCTGGTACTGTTGCATGGCAGGACGCCAAGGAGCTCGGCGGTACCTTTGGCTGGCCTGAAGAGCATACAATCGTAATGCTTGCCGGTGGCCTGCAAAGCAAACCAAAAGACTTCAATGGTGCAGAAGACGACGCCGACCTCGCAAGCGACGAGATTGCCCAGCACAATATCACTGAACAAGATGCGGTTATCGGGATGGCGGCGAGCGGCGCAACACCATATACAGTGTGCGCGATAGAAAAGGCACGTGAACGCGGCGCATATACGGTTGGCATTTGCAACAATCCGGACGGCAAGATTTTGGATATTGCAGAATGCGGAATCTATCTTGAAAGCGCACCTGAAGTCGTTGCGGGTTCGACCCGAATGGGAGCAGGGACCGCCCAAAAATCTGCGCTTAATATCCTTTCTACGCTTGTGATGAACAAGCTTGGGCGCCTGTTTGATAACCTGATGGTTGGAATGCGCGCCGAAAACATCAAGCTGCATGAACGTGCAATCCGCATCGTGGTGCATATTGCATCCTGCGACGAAGCACAGGCCAAAGCAGCACTTGAAAAATCAAAATTTGATATTCGCTCGGCCGTTTTGGTGGTCAAGGGCCACGCGCCGGCGCGGGCACAGGAAATTCTTGCACTGTCTAATGGAAATCTCCGGGCAGCGCTGGAGTACAGGGACTGACATCATCCAAGGATGCCGGTCCGCCGACATTGATCAGAGGAGGCATAAATGTCGAATAAAGTCTTAGCAAAAGGCCTGGCCGGGGCCCTGGCGGCAAGTGTCGCCCTGGTTCCGATGCTGGCATCTGCCGGTGAACTCGTAATCGAGAGCTGGCGTAACGATGATATTGATATCTGGAACGATAAAATCATTCCGGCATTTAACGAAGAACATCCCGACATCAAGGTGTCGTTCAAACCGACCCCACCAACCGAGTACAATGCATCGGTCAATGCCAAGCTTGCTGGCGGCACCGCAGGTGACCTGATTACCTGCCGTCCGTTTGACGCATCGCTTGAGCTTTTCAAGCAAGGCAACCTCGCGCCGCTTGATGACCTCAACGGGATGGATAATTTCTCTGACGTTGCCAAATCTGCCTGGCAGACTGACGATGGTTCGGCAACTTTCTGCCTTCCGATGGCATCGGTTATCCACGGCTTCATTTATAACAAGGAAGCTTTCGAGGAAGTCGGCGTTGATGTTCCGAACACGCGTGAAGAATTCTATGCGGCACTGGATAAGATCAAGGAAGACGGTAGCTACATTCCGATGGCGATGGGGACTGCTGATCAGTGGGAAGCAGCAACCATGGGCTTCCAGAACATTGGCCCAAACTACTGGAACGGCGAAGCTGGTCGCAAGGCGTTGATTGACGGCAGCGGTAAATTCACCGATGCCGCCTATGTCGATACCTTCAAGGAACTGGCAACTTGGAAGAACTATCTGCCAAGTGGCTTTGAAGCCATTTCCTATCCGGATGCGCAGAACCTGTTCTCCTTGGGACGTGCCGCTGTTTACCCGGCTGGTTCATGGGATATTTCCCTGTTTAACAATCAGGCAGATTTTGAGTTCGGTGCATTCCCACCGCCCGCGGCAGCAGGTGCGGACACCTGCTACATCAGTGACCACACGGATATTGCCCTTGGCCTGAATGCGAACTCCGAGAATGCCGCAGAAGCCAAGCTGTTCCTCGAATGGATGACGGGTTCCGAGTTCGCTGAACTTTATTCCAACGCGTTGCCTGGGTTCTTCTCGCTTTCGAACCATAAGGTCGAAGTCACCGACCCGGTCGCAAGCGAGTTCGTAAGCTGGCGTCAGGAATGCGAGTCTACCATTCGTAACTCGTATCAGATCCTTTCGCGTGGCACGCCAAACCTTGAAAATGAACTGTGGAACCTTTCGGCTCAGGTCATCAACGAGACGCTGTCCCCGGAAGAAGCTGCCAGCGCAGCTGAAGCCGGTCTAGCCAAGTGGTATGCACCGCATCAATAAGACATTGAAAGGATGGCAGGAGCGTCTGGTTTCTGCCATCCTTATTCAATTGCCTGACAGGGGCACGGTTTGTAGCCAACAGGTTCCCTGCTGATCGCCAGATAAATACGCGGTCGATAACATTCGAAGGCTTACGTGACCTTCAGTCTTTAATCTTGGAAATACAGGACATGGTATGGCGCATTCCGGCCCCATGACCGATTGGCGCAAGGCAAAACTGCCTGTGATTGCCTTTCTGGCTCCAGCGACGATCATCTACACATTGTTCATGATCTATCCGTTGCTCGATTCCATCCGTCTCAGTTTTTATGCGACGCCAAGTGGCGGCGAGGCGGCCTTTGTCGGCCTGGATAATTACCGAACCATTCTGGCCGATCCGGATTGGGCTTCTGTCTTCTGGAACAGCTTCTGGAACAACATGAAGTTCTTTGCTGTCCACATGTTGGTGCAAAACCCGATCGGGATTGCACTGGCCGGTATTCTGAGCCTGCCACAGCTTCGTTTCCGCAATACCTATCGCACCATGATGATCATGCCGACCATGCTTTCAGTCGTGATCGTTGGTTTCATCTGGCAGTTGATCCTGAGCCCGGTTTGGGGTGTTGGTGCAGACCTGCTTGATATTGTCGGTCTTAAGTCGCTGTTCGGGCCGTGGCTTGGCAAGGAAGCTAGCGCGCTAATCACGCTGTCCTTTATCTCTGTGTGGCAGTGGGTAGGCATTCCGTTGATGCTGATCTATGCAGCACTTCTGGCGATCCCCGATGATCTGGTTGATGCCGCCGTTGTCGACGGTGCTACGCATTTTGAAGTCTTCATCCACATCAAATTGCCATTGGTTTTACCGACCGTGGCGATGGTGTCGATCCTGACATTTGTCGGTAATTTCAATGCATTCGACCTGATATATGCCGTAAAGGGTGCGCTCGCAGGGCCGAATTTCTCCACCGATATCATGGGGACGTTGTTCTATCGCACATTCTTTGGCTATCAGTTGCAGCTCGGTAATCCGCATCTGGGGGCCACAGTTGCGTCCCTGATGTTCCTGATCATTCTGGGCGGTGTTCTGTTCTATCTGTTTGCCATTCAGCGCCGCTTGGCGCGCTATCAGATGTAGTCGGGGGCGAACATGAGTTTTTCAAATATTCGCAGGGAAGACGCCAGCCGCGCCGTTATCGTGCATGCGATCCTGCTGACCTACACCTTGGTTGCGCTGTATCCGATATTTTTGATCGTGATCAATGCCTTCAAGACCCGCAAGGGGATCTTCCGTGATCCGATGGGGCTGCCCAACGCTGAAACCTTCAGTATCGAGGGTTTCACTAAAGTTCTGGCAAAATCCAATTTCGAACTGTTTTTCTATAACAGCTTCACGGTCACCATTGTAACCATCGTGATTGTCCTTCTTTTGGCGTCAATGGCCGCATGGGCCCTGTCGGAATACAAATTCCCCGGTAATACCGCACTGGCGCTTTACCTGGCGATTGGGATCATGGTCCCGATCCGTCTCGGGTCGGTGTCAATCCTGAACCTGATTGTTGATTTGGGCTTGGTCAACACCTTGACCGCACTGGTTCTGGTCTATGTCGCGCAGGGACTTCCGCTGGCGATCTTTATCCTGACCGAGTTCATGCATCAAATCCCCAAGGATCTGAAAGAAGCAGCACGCTGTGACGGGGTCGGGGAATTCAAAATCTTCTTTGCGATCATTTTGCCGTTGATCCGGCCTGCCGTGGCAACGGTTGCGGTGTTTACCATGATCCCGATCTGGAATGATCTTTGGTTCCCGCTGATCCTGGCCCCCGGTGATGGCAAGCAAACCATCACACTGGGTGTGCAACAGTTCATTGGACAATACGTTACGGACTGGAACGCCGTTCTGGCTTCGCTGAGCCTGGCGATCATTCCGATTCTGATCCTTTATCTGATTTTCTCCCGACAACTCATTCGCGGCCTGACGTCTGGCGCGGTGAAGTAACTGTTGGCTGATAGGAGCTTGAATAAATGGCTGACTTGAAACTTGACCAGATCCGCAAACGCTATGGGGCGGTAGATGTGCTGCATGGTATCGATCTGGATGTAAAGGATGGCGAGTTCGTTGTGTTTGTCGGCCCGTCAGGCTGTGGCAAATCGACATTGCTGCGCATCATTGCCGGTCTGGAAGAAATTACCGGCGGCGAATTGATGATTGATGGTGATGTGGTCAATACCAAAAGCCCACGGGACCGAGGTATTGCGATGGTATTCCAGTCCTATGCGCTTTACCCGCATATGACTGTTTACAAGAACATGGCCTTTGGCTTGAAGCTCGACAAGCAAGACAAGTCTGCGATTGATGCGCGTGTACGTGAAGCCGCCCGCATCCTGCAACTTGATCAATTGCTGGACCGTCGTCCGTCCGAACTTTCCGGTGGTCAGCGCCAACGTGTTGCGATTGGCCGTGCGATCGTGCGCCAGCCGAAGGTGTTCTTGTTTGATGAACCGCTTTCCAATCTGGATGCAGCTCTTCGTGTGCAAACACGGCTTGAGATCGCCAAGCTGCATCAGGACCTGAAATCCACCATCGTCTATGTCACTCACGATCAGGTGGAAGCCATGACACTGGCTGACAAGATCGTGGTCATGAACGGTGGCAATGTTGAGCAGGTCGGTTCACCGATGCAACTTTACCATCATCCTGAAACCCGTTTTGTTGCAGGCTTTATTGGCTCGCCAGCGATGAATTTCACCAATGTCAGGATTGATGCCGTCGCGCCGGGCAAAGTAACCGTTTCCGCGCCTGGTGGCATTAAATCGGTGTTGCCATTTGAAGTGCCACAGTCCGAAGTTGGAAAAATAGTCGAACTTGGCATCCGCCCGGAACATTTGGCTCCGGGGGATGAGGAAACCCTAAGCGTCAATGGTGAAGTCGACGTGGTCGAGAAGCTTGGTGACTCGACATATCTCTATATCAAGCTTGCCAATGGGGACCGTGTGACGGTTCGCGCACCTGGGCATAGCCGGATCAAAATTGGTGATATGGTTACCGCATCCGCTCCGGCAGGGGCTGCGCATCTGTTTGATGGCGATGGCAAGGCCTTTGTGAAGGTCGATTACCCTGCTGAATTCAGTGCAGAGGAATAAATAAACCCACCCTCAGCACATGATAAACTTCAGAAGAGGCGCCCTTTGCGGCGCCTTTTTGATTTTATGTGTGATGCGTCCCTGCACGATCAGAAAACTGTTGCAGAACTTTAACTTGTCCTTGGCAGGGGCTGGCGCAAAAATAACCTCGATGTTTTCGAAAGAAAAAAAAATGTTCGTTTTTCCTTTCGTATCAACACCGAAGTTTGCGATACTGCCTGTGCCGGAAGCTGACAAAATGCCTAAAGCATCAATCCGGACACAGGGAAAAGCCATCACGTTTATAAGAGGATTCAAAATGTCTAAGAAACACGGCGCACTGCGTGGTTCCTTGCTCGGCCTTACGGCAATTGCAGGAATGGTCTCGATTGTTTCGGCCGCTCAGGCTGAAGAGCTTCGCCTGTTGACCTGGGGCGGCTACGCTCCGGACGAAGTTGTCGAGCTGTTTGAAAAAGAAACCGGCATCGATGTTGAAGTGACGTTGTCGAACAACGAAGACATGATTTCCAAGCTCCGGGCTACCGGTGGCGGCGGGTTTGACCTTGCACAGCCGTCTCAGGACCGTATCGCCGGTGCACAGCTTGAGTACGGTATTTACAAGCCGATCGATCTTTCGAAGATTGATGGTGACAAGTTCATCGCATCAATGCTTGAGTCTACCAAAGTAAATACGACCGTTGACGGCGAAGTTTATGCAGTCCCGCACGTTTGGGGCACCAGTGGCCTGATCGTTGACAAGACCAAGGCCCCGAACGTTGCTGACTATACTGACCTTTGTGAGCCGGAAGTTGCCGGTAAGGTCTCTTACCGTCTGAAACGCCCGACTCTGATCGGTTTTGCATATTCCATGGGGCTTGATCCGTTCGCAGCATATGGCGACGAAGCCAAGTACCAGGAAATCCTTGATGCGGTTGAAGCCAAGCTGATCGATTGTAAATCCAAC
Organism: Thalassospira australica; assembly: GCF_000763295.1. GTDB lineage: Bacteria > Pseudomonadota > Alphaproteobacteria > Rhodospirillales > Thalassospiraceae > Thalassospira > Thalassospira australica. The sequence continues at coordinate 252,491 of NZ_JRJE01000031.1, forward strand.
GTCAAAACCTATTGGGAAGGCGGTGATGCGCTTCTGAACCTGGTACGTTCGGGTGAAGTTGTTGCCGCGATGGCATGGGATACCGGCGGCTGGAAGCTTAACAATGATAATGCTGACATTACCTTTGTTGCGCCGAAATCCGGTGCGCTCGGCTGGATCGATACCTTTGTTCTTCCGCGTAAATCCAAGAATGATGATGCCGCCTACAAGTGGATCAACTTCGTAATGCAGCCGGAAATCGCAGCAAAGATCACCGCAAACGCAGGTAACTTCACCGCGTCAAAAGGTGCGGACGAGTTCGCCGATGACACGCTCAAAGCGCAGTTCCAGGGCAGCTTCCCGCCGGCAGATCTTGATAACATCAAATGGTATCCGACCGTTCCGGCTGGCCTTGAAGTTCTTGAAGGCAAGACCCTTGACCGTGTGAAAGCCGCACAGTCGAACTAAGGAACACCTTGGTTTCCAGATATTCTGTCCCCGGCGCTGGTTTGTGCCGGGGACATTCTGCTTTTTTAGAACGGCGACGTTCGTTCAATCAGCTCCACCAACAAAGAATTAAGTGAACAGGGCGCACATGGCTGACCAATTTGACCTTGAATGCCGGAACGTGGTCAAAACCTTTGATCAATTTGTTGCCGTGAATGACATTTCACTGGCCATTCCAAAGGGATCGTTTTTTTCCATACTTGGACCAAGTGGCTGTGGCAAAACCACATTGTTGCGTATGCTTGCGGGATTTCAGGCACCGACATCAGGCGACATTCTGATCAAGGGGAACTCGGTTTTGGGGGTTCCGCCAAACCGCCGTCCGGTGAATATGGTGTTCCAGCATCTGGCTTTGTTCCCGATGATGAATGTTGCCGAAAACGTTGCCTATGGCCTTAAGCGCCGCGGCGTTGACAAGGCAACCATCACCAAAAAGGTCAATGAAACGCTTGCGCGTGTAGGTTTGCCCGATTCTGGTCCAAAGCAGATCAGCCAGCTTTCAGGCGGGCAAAAACAGCGCATTGCTATTGCCCGCTGCCTCGTACTTGATCCGACCGTCCTGCTGCTTGATGAGCCGCTTGGTGCGCTTGATCTTAAGCTTCGAGAGCATATGAAGGTCGAACTCAAGCAGCTGCAGCACGAAATCGGCACCACGTTTGTCTATATCACCCATGACCAATCCGAAGCCTTGGTGATGTCTGATCAGGTTGCGGTGATGAATTCCGGACGGTTTGAGCAGGTCGGCGCCCCGCAAGACCTTTACTATAATCCACAGACTTCTTTCGTTGCCGGTTTTGTCGGCGAAAGCAACCGCTGGACCGGCATTGTCAATGGCGGCAATGATCAGCAAGTCGAAATCAAACTTGCCAGTGGCAGTAGGGTTTTCGCAAAACGCGACGCGAACAACCACATTACCGATGGTCAGTCGGTTGACGTGTTTGTGCGCCCCGAAGCAATTGAGATCAATGACGCCGGCTCGTTTGAAAATAAACTTTCGGCCAAGGTCGAAAACGTTCTGTTTAACGGTGCTGCGAGCAGCCTTCAGGTTCGAGAAAGCCTGACCGGTCATGAAATGACAGTGGCCTTGCCTCAGACGGGGGCGTTTGCTTCTGTTCGCGAGGGCGATGAGATTAATCTTGGCTGGAGTGTTGAACAAACTCGCTGCTTTGCGTCCAACGGGAATGGAGCAGGGGTATGAGCAACTCGGCTGCTGTGAAAAGCGGCGGATTTCGGCTTGGATTGCTGTTGCTGGCATTGCCATTGCTGCTTTGGCTGTTCCTGCTGGTGATCTTGCCGCATATCGATCTGCTGTTGGTTTCGTTGCGTGAACGGATTTCCTACGGGAAGTATGAATTCAGCCTGATTAACTATGTCGAATTCTTCACCGAACCGCTTTACTGGAACACCTATGTCCGCACGGCAGTGATGTCGATCTTTGCCACGGTGTTGACACTGATTATCGGTTTCCCCGTCTCGTACTATATTGCCAAGGTCATACGCGGAAAGGGCAAGAATGCCCTGTTCCTGATGTGTTTGATCCCGTTTTGGGTATCAGAACTGGTGCGCACCTTTGGCTGGATGATCCTGCTGCGTGAAAGTGGTGTGATCAGCAACCTTTTGCAGTGGATTGGTGTTGCTGATGGTCCCGTTGAGATGCTGTATAACGATGCCGCAATCATGGTCGGCCTTGTTTATACATCAATGCTGTTCATGGTCGTGCCGCTGGTCTCTGTTCTTGATAGCCTCGATGACAGCTTGATTGAGGCGGGCTACGATCTGGGTGGCAATGCCTTTACGATTACACGCGATATCGTTGTTCCACATGCCATGCCCGGTATTGCCTCCGGCTGTATCGTTGTCTTTATGCTGACACTTGGCAACTATCTGACGCCGAACCTTTTGGGCGGCAAAGACAGTTTGTGGTTCACTGAGCAGATCTATACCCAGTTCATTACCCGTTTCAACTGGGAGTCAGGCTCGGCCTTTGGTTTCCTATTGCTGGTTTTGTCATCTGTGATTGTCTGGGTTGGTCTTAAGCTCAGCAAGCAAACACTTTCGCAAACGGTGGGATAGGGGGAGATCATGATTCCAAGTATTCCACAGCCCAAATTCTACAAGCACCTTTATGCGGGCTATATCGCACTGTTTTTCATCTATCTCAGCGCACCATTAATTGTGGTCAGTGTGTTTGCCTTCAATGACAGTCTCTTCCCATCCATGCCATGGGAAGGCGGCACGCTGGCTTGGTTCTTTGGTGACAGCGATCCCTATATCGGGATTTTCAACGACAGCAAGCTTCTGGAAAGTGTCGGGGTCTCGGCCTTTGTCGCCTTTTGGGTAACGGTCCTGTCGGTAACGGTCGGAACCTGCAACGCGTTTTTGTTTGAACGCAGCCAGTTCCCGGGAAAGAACTTTCTTTACATCGTTTCGCTGTCGCCTTTGGTGATCCCTGGTGTGATCCTGGGTATTTCGATCCTGGTATTTTCAAATTTCATCGCCAACGGTGTTGAAGAAGCTATTGGCTGGGATCTTGAATTCCTGCGTCCGGGGCTGTTTCTGGTGATCATTGGCCAATTTGCCTTTATCACGACGATTACAACGCTTGTGATATCCGCGCGGCTTCGGAAATTTGATGTAAGTCTGGAAGAGGCCGCCTTGAACCTGGGAGCAACGCGCCGGGCGGCACTCTGGACCATCACGATTCCCTTCCTGAAGCCCGCATTGATCGGGGCGGGGATCGTTGCCTTTTTAATGTCCTTTGAAAACTTCAATACGACCCTGATGTTGGTTGGATCGGATGCCCCTTTAACCATCGCGATGTTTGATCGATTGAAACAGGGGTCAACGCCAGTGCTGAATGCGCTGTCATTGCTTTTGATGTTGGTATCGGGCGGGTTGGCGTTGCTGTCGGTATTTGTCCAACGCGACAAGAAAAGTTGATCAAAGCAAAACACTTCGTAAATGAACAATATGAAAAGGGCGGCATTCGTGCCGCCCTTTTTGATTTTAGCTCAGAAACATGCTTCCACTAGTCATTACGTAAATATGGCATTGAAACATAATAGACACACAAATGTAATACTTATCAGAAAGTTGTCCTGCGAAATTTATGGAACATGAAAAGCGGGCTCTACTTGAAATATGCTCAATATGTAGTTTTCGTGGTGTTCATATGAATATTTTCACACGTCATATCGATACTAAATACCGCGAATAACGTTGCGATATTGATCATTTATACGCTCAAAAAGTAAATTTCCGAAAACTGTCACTTGAGAAAAACACCTCCCGACATGAAAACCTATGGCTAGCCGGCCACCGATCTGCAGGCGGTGTTCCGGGCCAAGTTTTCAATAGGGAGTTACTCAACCATGTTCCGTAAAACACTGATGGCTGCTGCTGCCATGTTTGCCATGGGCAACACCGCAGAAGCTGCAACTGAAATCACCTGGTGGCATGCAATGGATGGCGCACTTGGTGACGTTGTTAACCAGATCACCGAAGACTTCAACGCAAGCCAGGACGAATATAAACTCGTATCCGTCAACAAAGGTGGCTACGAAGACACAATGACTGCGGGTATCGCTGCGTTTCGCGCGAACAACCAGCCAAACATCATTCAGATCTTCGATGCTGGCGCAGCGACCATCATTAACGCAAAGGGTGCTGTAAAGCCGGTTCAGGACCTGCTTGAAGCCAATGACGTCAAATTTGACATCAATGATTATATCCCGGGTGTGCGTTACTTCTATGCCGACTCAGACGGCAAAATGATCGGCATGCCGTTCAATAGCTCGACCCCGCTTCTTTACTACAACAAAGAAGCTCTCGACAAAGCCGGTGTTGACGTTCCGAAAACCTGGCAGGATTTCGAAGCCGCTGCACCGAAGCTCAAAGAAGCTGGCTACACCGCGCTTGCACAGTCGCACAGCCCGTGGATTTTCTTTGAAAACTTCATGTCCCGTCACAACCTGCAGATGGCAACCGCCAACAACGGCTATGACAGCACCGATGCAGAAATCCTTTACAACAACGACGCGCTGAAAGATCACTGGCAGCACGTCAAGGATTGGAAAGATGCGGGCTACTACGGTTATTATGGCCGTGCATGGGGTGCAAACCAGGACGCATTTGTTCAGCAGCAGGTTGCCATGTGGATCGGTTCATCCGGTTCGTTCGGCGGTCTTCGTAAATCAGCTCAGTTTGACTTCGGCACCTCGACACTCCCGTATTGGGAAAACGTTGGTGATGCCCCGAAATCAACCTTCATCGGTGGTGCGGCATTGTTCGCTTTTGCCGGTCATGATGCTGAACAGGATGCCGGCGTTGCGGAATTCTTCAAATTCCTGACCAAACCGGAAACCCAGTACTACTGGCACAAAGAAACCGGTTATGTGCCGATCACCAATGCGGCCTATGACCTTGCCAAAAAAGATGGCTACTACAACGAAAGCCCGGATGCCGAAGTTGGTATTACGCAGCTTTCCGAAGAAGGTGGCGAGTGGACCAAAGGTTATCGCCTTGGCTTCTACGTTCAGATCCGTGAAGTCATCTATCGTGAAGTCGACAAGATCATGAACGGCGAAGAAACCGTTGATGCTGCTTTCGCAACGATCGAAGAAGAAGCAAACGGTCTTCTGAAACGCTTCAACGATACCTATTCGAACTAATCTGCTTTTCGCAAAAGTAGGGCGGCCAAATCCTTGGTCGCCCTGTTTTGCATTTTTCGGTTTTGCCTTGAGGTTGCGTTCACAATGAAGCGCGTACAATTTGAACACAGCGCGGTGCCTTATCTTTTCATCGCACCGCAAATTCTGATTATTTCCATATTCTTCCTGTGGCCGGCGGCACAGGCGCTGTATCAGTCGTTCCTGCTGGAGGACGCTTTTGGGCTGTCTTCGCAGTTTGTCTGGTTCCGCAATTTTGAAGACGTCCTGTCGAGCAGTTCCTGGACACGGTCTGCAATCTTCACCGTTGTATTTTCTGTCCTGGTTTCGGTCCTTTCCATCGCGATTTCATTGTTTCTTGCTGTGCGCGCAGATGAAGTGATCCGTGGGGCAAAGTCCTACAAGACATTGCTGATGTGGGGGTACGCCGTTGCTCCGCCGGTCGCAGGCCTGCTTGGCAACATGATGTTCAACCCGCTGATGGGCGACCTTTACATGGCCTTCAACAGCTTCGGGTTTGAATTCAACCACATCCAGAATGCGAATGACGCGGCCTTTGTCGTCATCCTGATTGCGGTCTGGAAACAGGTCAGTGTGAACTTTATTTTCTTCCTGTCGGGCCTTCAGGGCATTCCGAAATCAGTTCAGGAAGCTGCAACGCTTGACTGCAAAAGCCCCGAACGCCGGTTCTGGACCATCACATTCCCGTTGCTCGCACCGACAACCTTCTTCCTGCTGGTAATCAACCTGACCTATGCCTTCTTTGAAACGTTCGGGATCATCGACGTCTCGACCAAGGGCGCACCGGGCGGATCGACAGCAACACTTGTCTACAAGGTTTACGTCGATGGTTTCCTTGGTGCGGATATGGGCGGTAGTGCGGCCCAGTCGGTCCTTCTGATGATCATGGTCAGTGTTTTGACCGTGTTCCAGTTCCGCTTCATCGAACGCAAAGTGCATTACTAGGGGGACGTCATCATGTATCAATCGAAGTGGCGTGTATTTTCCAATCATACCATTCTGATTCTTGGCGCATTGTTTATGATCCTGCCTGTCTGGATTGCTTTTGCGTCATCTACCCATACCCGCGAATACGTCTTCCAGAACGGTTTGCAGTTCTGGCCGGGCGCAGAGTTTTTCCAAAATTATGGCGCGATCCTGTTTGATGCGTCGGCAACAAAGGGCAGGGTGACCGCCATCGAGATGCTGTTTAACAGCATGGTCCTTGGCCTTGGTTTTGCCATTGGCAAAGTCATCATTTCGATGATGGCGGCCTATGCGATTGTTTATTTCCGCTTCAAGCTGGCCGTGCCGCTTTTCTGGGTGATTTTTGCAACCCTGTTGTTGCCGCTTGAAGTGCGTATCGTGCCATCCTACGAAGTGGTTGCAAACCTTGGTCTGCTCAATACCTATACCGGTTTGATCTTGCCGCTGATTGCATCAGCCACGGGCACTTTCTTCTTCCGGCAGTTTTATCGATCGGTCCCGGATGAGTTGCTTGAAGCTGCGCGTCTGGATGGGGCAGGGCCAATTCGTTTCTTCATCGATATCCTTGTGCCACTGTCGGTCACGATGATTGCCGCGATCTTCATCATCATGTTCGTGGTCGGTTGGAACCAGTATCTCTGGCCGCTTCTTATGACCACAGATGATCAGCTCTATACCATCGTGATCGGGATCAAGCAGGTTTATAACTCGCTTTATGAAGGCGGGCAGATCCCGCAATTCCCTAAGGCATTCGCACTGACAATCATGGCAACCATCCCGCCGGTTCTGGTGGTGGTGATCTTCCAGCGCATGTTTGTCAAGGGCCTGGTCGAGACGGAGAAATGATGCCGTCTCCCTCACCCGCTGAATTGAAAACAACCGATCCGCATACAGGATACTAAGATGGCAACTGTAACGCTTAATCAGGCCCAGAAAACCTACACCAACGGCTTTAAGGCCATTCATGGTATTGACCTTAAAATCGAAGATGGCGAGTTCACTGTTCTTGTCGGGCCGTCGGGCTGTGGTAAATCCACATTGCTGCGCATGATTGCGGGGCTTGAAAGCATCACCGACGGTGAAATAAGCATTGATGACAAGGTCGTCAACAAGGTCGCACCTGCTGATCGTGATATCGCGATGGTGTTCCAGAACTATGCGCTTTATCCGCATATGAATAATTACGACAATATGGCCTATGGCCTTAAGAACCGCGGTTATAGCAAGGCCGAGATTGACACCAAGGTCCGCGAGGCGGCCCGTATTCTTCAGCTTGAAGATCACCTTGACCGCAAACCACGCCAACTTTCCGGCGGGCAGCGCCAGCGTGTTGCCATGGGACGGGCCATCGTTCGTCAGCCAAAAGTCTTTTTGTTTGATGAACCGTTGTCGAACCTTGATGCCAAGCTACGTGTTGACATGCGCCTTGAAATCAAGAACCTGCAGCAACGTCTTGGGATCACCTCGGTCTATGTTACCCATGACCAGGTCGAAGCCATGACGCTTGCCGACCGTTTGATCGTTATGAACGGGGGTGTCGCAGAACAGATCGGCACTCCGATCGATATCTATGAAAAACCGGCAAGCCAGTTTGTCGCTGGCTTCATCGGGTCGCCGGCAATGAACTTCCTTAAAGGCAAGGTTTCTGACGATAAAAAGCATGTCACGGTTGGCGATGGCGTCATGCTTGACCTTGATCATGACATAGAGGCCGGACGTGACGTTACGGTAGGTATTCGCCCGGAACATCTGGAGCTTCTCAAGGACGGCGAAGGGCGCATCAATGCAGGGGTTCGCATGGTGGAATCACTTGGTGCCGAAACCCTGGCCTACCTTGATTTCGGCGCAAATGCAGACAATGTGACCTTGCGTCTGCAGGGAACCCATCAGTTCAAAAAAGGCGAAAAACTCAGCCTTTCGGTACCGGTCGACAAAATTCATCTGTTTGATATCGAAAGCGGCAAGCGTCTCTGATCTCAAAAGATAACCCGACTTTCAAACGCCTCTGACAGGCTGATCTTGTCAGAGGCGTTTTTTGTTTGTGGTTACGGGCACTTTACGCTTGTCTCGAACGTTGCGAACGCGGTAGTTCCTATGCGCGAAAGTTAAGGAGTTCAACATGCAGACCGACCAGAAAAAAGCGCTGTACGAAGAAGCGGAAAAAGAACTGATCAGCATCACCGAAGGCGAGACGAATGTGACCGCCCTGATGGCGACCGTTTCTTGCATCTTGGCACAAAAGTTCGACTATTACTTCTGGACCGGTTTCTATAATGTTGATCCAACAAAGGAAAATGAATTGGTTGTCGGCCCGTATCAGGGCACATTGGGCTGCCTTCGCATCCCGTTTGGGCGTGGTGTATGCGGAACGGCTGCGTCAACACGTGAAACGCAGGTCGTCGAAGATGTTCATGCGTTTCCGGGCCATATTGCCTGTGACAGCCGAACCAATTCGGAAATCGTCGTGCCAGTAATCAATGCGGATGGACAGTTGATTGCGGTGCTCGACGTCGATAGTGTCGAGCCAAATTCGTTCGATGAAACGGATCGCATTGCACTTGAAACTTTAATGCAGCGCATTTTTGCGCAATGATAACCCACAAGTCCCGATATATCGGGGCAGCGGACAACACAAACTTTGGAAGATAACCCATGGCTGGCAGTGTCAATAAAGTCATTCTCGTCGGGAACCTCGGTCGCGACCCTGAAATCCGGTTTACCCAGGCTGGTAAAAAAATCGCCAATTTCAGCATTGCAACCTCCGAACAGTGGCGTGACCGTCAGTCTGGTGAGCGCCGCGAGCGTACCGAATGGCACCGCATCGTTGTTTTCAACGAAGGCCTTGCAGATGTGGTTGAGCGCTTTGTCAAAAAAGGCAGCAAACTTTACATCGAAGGTCAGCTGCGTACGCGCAAATGGCAGGGGCAGGACGGCAAGGACAACTACACGACCGAAGTTGTGCTTGAAGGATTCAACTCCAACCTGACCATGCTTGATAGTCGCGGCGGCGATGGCGGCGGTATGGGTGGTGGTTCATCCTCTGGTGGCGGCTATGGCGGCGGACAGGATAGTGGCGGCGGCTTCGGCGGCGGCTCTGACGCGGGCTGGGGCAATGGTGGTTCGTCAGGTGGCGGATCGGCTCCGTCCGGGGCACCAGACCTTGATGATGAAATCCCGTTCTGATCCAAAGAACACCCCATCAAAAGCAACACCCCGGAACATTATTTATGTTTCGGGGTGTTTTTGTATCTGGATGGTGTGAGATTGGTAGCTCGGACAAAGATTCACCCGAAGTCAGCGTAATTGGCTCTATGACACTATAAATACATGGTAAAATCTGCTTTAAGATACGCAGGGTACTACCCGCAGCCTAGGGAGGCCACTTGGTCGGTCCAATATTTGGAACCCCGCGGATGGGGCAAAGCTACAACGTTCAGGATTGCGTTTATGCCGTCATAAAACGCAAAGATGGCAAGGTCGCGGTCGCGCGCACGCCAAAGGGAATCGTGTTGCTTGGTGGTGGCGTTGAAGATGGCGAAAGCGAACGTGATGCCCTATACCGTGAAACCTATGAAGAATCTGGTTATCAGGCGCGTATCCTGTCACGTCTTGGTTTTGCTTCGCAGTATGTGAATAATGCTGTCAAAGGGCGCTATCGCCTGAAACGTGCGACCTTCTTTGCCTGCGAGTTGACCGAAAAACTGGGCCCACCAATTGACGATGATCATGAACTGATCTGGATCCCGCTTGATGAAGCCCACAACAGCCTCTTGCGACAGTTTCATCGCTGGGCGCTTGAATTCGTCCGCTAATTAACCGCAACACTTCTTGAATTTCTTCCCCGATCCGCAAGGGCAGGGATCGTTTCTGCCGACCTTGACCACCGCGATGTGTTCTTTGCTATCATTTCGGGCGGAAGACGTGGAATGCTTCGATCCGGGAAACACCCCATCGACATAGACCCATTTTCCATTCCGGCGTTCAAAGTTTGATCGCTCATGGAGTTGATGTGTTTCACCATTTTCGATGAAGCGCGCGATAAACTCGACCTTGCCGGTTTGATCAAGAACACCACCAGCAACGCATTCGACGATTTCAAGCCCCGTCCACTCCGTTGGATCGCTCGAAATGCTTTCTGCGTTAAATTCGATGCGCTTCTCTTCTGCGAGTGTTGTCGTCAAATAAGCGCTATCTCGCAACACAAAGGCACAATACCGCGAACGCATCAGCTTTTCGGCCGTTTCGGCGTGTGCTGTGCCGGAATGATATTTTCCACAACAGGTATGATAGGTATTGCTGCTGCCACATGGGCAGGGGGATGTTGCAGGTGCAGTCACGGCAGTCATGGTTACTTCAATCAATTGTCAGAATGGAGTGAACATATAGCATACCCTTTGCGGATGCCATCTTGCGACCGTTGACAGATACCTTTTCCGCACCTTGGCTGCGCCTATATGACCTTTAGTCATCAAAATTCCCCAAAATGGTTGAGCTGCCTTTGTTTTGCCGCATATCGATTTTAGCGTGAATTATCAGCATTTGGAGTACCTGACTGTTTTTGTCGGCTATGCTTTGTAAAATGCTGATGCTGGAAGATTAATATAACTGAAACACGGGTCAGAAGTTCTTGACGAATTTGGTCGGGTTTAGATATATTAATAAATGCGGGTGGGGGCCCAAAGGCACCGCCGGATCAACGTCCGGCCAATTGGCGGACATGTAAATTGTCGATTTGCTTCATGTAAGGATGAGACACCATGAATGAACTTCTTATTAGCGTCTGCTGTCCTCTTCCATAGGTGACTTTGGAACGAGATACGACCGGAATTCAATTGCTTCTCCGGAAGGGTTCCGGTCGTCCAGTGAATTAATTCACAACCGATAGTGTTTGCGCGTCATCTGTTCTGTGACGGACTCCGTACCAACATCAGATGTCCACGCGTAGACCTCTCAGGAGGACATGAAATGAGCGCCATTAAATTACCTGCTGTTTCCCAGGAAGAAGGCTTTTCCGGCTATCTCCGTGAAGTCTGGAAATTCCCCATGCTTACAGCGGATGAGGAATACATGCTTGCCCACCGTTATCAGGATCATGATGACACTGCGGCAGCCCATAAACTCGTTACCAGCCACTTGCGCCTCGTTGCAAAGATTGCATTTGGTTATCGCGGCTACGGCCTGCCGATGGCGGACCTTGTTGCCGAGGGCAATACGGGTTTGATGCGTGCGGTACAGAAATTTGACCCTGAACGCGGATTCCGTCTGTCGACCTATGCAATGTGGTGGATCCGTGCAGCTGTTACGGAATACATTCTGCAAAGCTGGTCGATGGTCAAACTTGGCACGATGGCAGCACAGAAGAAGCTTTTCTTCAGCCTGCGCAAAGCCAAGCGTCAGCTTAATATTTATGACAATGGCGAACTATCGCCAGATGAAGCTGATCAGGTTGCCGAGAAGCTTGGTGTAACCGGCCGGGAAGCGCTTGAAATGAACCGTCGCCTTGCAGCGCGTGATTTTTCGCTCAACACACCGATGCCAAAAGACGATGGGATGGAATATCTTGATACCCTGTCGTCCGAGGCGCCAAGCCCGGAAGCACTTGTTGCCGATGCGGAAGAACGTGTCTTGCACAATGGTATGCTGAAAAACGCTTTGGGTGAACTACCAGAACGCGAACAGGAAATCATCAAGGCCCGCTTCCTGAGCGATGACCCGATTACGCTTGAAAAACTGGGCGAGCGTTTTGGTGTCAGTCGTGAACGTGTTCGTCAGCTTGAAGCCCGTGCGTTCAAGAAAATTCAGGAAAGCGTCCTGACCCAACATTCTGCGGCTTGACACGCTTTAATCCACCAAATGAAAAGGCGGCTCCATGCGGGCCGCCTTTTTGGATTCTGCAATGTTGGTCAGGAACTTAGGTTTTTGCCAAAACATCCCGTGACTTGGCGATCATCTCGACCGTTTTATTCCAAAGGTTGTATTGCGTGACTTCCTTGACATTTACCCATTTGGCATCAGCCGCATCACCACCAAGCGTAATGTCGGGATTAAGGGCGACGGCAACAAAATCGATCAGGGTGTAGTGGTATTCGACCTTGTCATCTTCAGTCCTGGAAATCATGTCCACGGTATCGACAAGGATCGGGCTTGAAATTTTCACCCCGGTTTCTTCAAGGACCTCCCGGCAGACCGCTTCGCGAACGGTTTCACCAAGTTCCTGTGCACCGCCGGGCAAGCTCCAGCTGCCTGCATGTGGTTCCTTGCCCCGTTGGATCAAAAGAACATGATCCGTATGCCAAACAACAGCCCCCACGCCAACAAGTGGTCGTGGCAGGAAGCTTCGTTCGTCAAGTTCAGATATCGTCATCATCATTTTCCAAATCATCATCGGGGTCGGGGACGTCATGAACAACCTTGCCGGTCATTTCACGGGCGCGAATACTTGGCGTTCCTAGAAACTGATCTTCAGATTCGGGATGCAATGACATTACAAAATCACTGCTTGGCGCATCACCGATTGCAAACTGACGCGCGGTCTCATAATCCGGTGCACGGACTTTGGCGGTCTTAATTCCGACAGAGCCATCATCATCGTAGATATATTCAACAATCCAGACCTGCAAAACATCTCCAAACTAATTCGAATTTGCGAATTACGGTTTGTTGGTTGCACCGCAAACTTGAATGCTGCTATCACTTTGACCAGGGGAAAGAACCCAACCTTAAGTCCCAGCTTTGCCATATTCTCACGTACAATGACTAAAAGCTAAAGCCTAATAATATGCAATGGCTTTGAGATATGGTTTTTCAACACAGGTGATCAATGAACGCCAAGCGCGACGACAGCGATAATTCGGAAGACCAGGGTTCGAGCCACGTAATATCAAAACCGGGCCTTTTTGCCCGCACGCGAGCCTATTTTCTGACCGGCGTGCTTGTCAGTGCGCCTCTTGCCATCACATTCGGCCTCGCTTGGTGGTTCATCGATTTTGTCGACAGCAAGGTCATCCCGCTGATACCGGCTCATTACAACCCGGAATCCTATCTCCCGGTCGGTTATGAAGAGTATGGCATACCGGGATTTGGTCTTTTGGTTGTGCTTGTCTTCATCACCATTGTTGGCTGGTTTACAACCAACTTTGCCGGCCGTGCGCTGATCAAGCTTTATGAACGCATTCTGGGTCGCATTCCGGCGGTTCGCAGCATCTATAGCGCTATCAAGCAAATTCTTGAGACCGTCCTGGCCAATCAGTCAAATGCCTTTCGTCAGGCTGTATTACTGGAATATCCGCGCCGCGGGATGTGGGCGATCGGCTTTATCACCGGTGATACAAAAGGTGAAGTTCAACATCTTACCGAAGATACGGTGATCAATATCTTCCTGCCAACAACGCCAAACCCAACATCGGGATTTTTGCTGTTTGTTCCCCGACGGGACCTGGTGATCCTTGATATGACCGTCGAGGAAGCGATCAAGATGGTGATGTCAGGCGGTATTGTGACGCCACCGGATCGTCGCCCGGTCGAGGAACAGAAGCAGCCAAAGGTTTCTGCAAAAACTTACGAAGACGTCGATACGCTGCGTGAAAAGGAAAACGTACCGATCCTTGTTTCGCGCGACATTCCGGCACGTATGGAGCCGACAGATCCACAGGAAAAAGACGGCAAAGCACACGAAGACGCATAAGCGTTATCGTCTTCGTGATCCCGCAGATAAAAAGGGCGCATCATTATGGTGCGCCCTTGGTTGTTTATCCTGATCGGAAATAGCGAACCGCTTCATCGCGTTCAAAAAGATAAAGCAATAATCGCAAGGCATCCCCGCGCGCCTTTCTAAGGTCCGGGTCACGTTCCACGATCAGGCGCGCATCATCACGGGCAATCGCAAGCAAATCGCCGTGTAGTTCAAGGTTGGCCAGCCGGTATTCCTGAAGGCCACTTTGACGCGTGCCAAGAACTTCGCCGGCACCGCGCAGCTTCAGGTCTTCTTCTGCAATCACGAACCCGTCTTCGGTTTCACGCATGATTTTAAGGCGGGCTTTTGATATCTGCCCAAGCGGATTGCCGTATAACAGCAAACAGGTCGAAGCAGCGTCCCCCCGGCCGATCCTGCCGCGGAGCTGGTGAAGTTGAGCCAATCCAAACCGTTCGGAATGTTCGATCACCATAATGGTGGCTTCTGGCACGTTCACGCCAACCTCGATCACCGTGGTTGCGACAAGGATCGACGTGTCACCATGGGCGAACTTTTCCATGACGTCGTCTTTTTCCTTGCCCTTCATCTTGCCATGAACAAGGCCAACGCGGGCATCGCCGAACAATTCGACCAGCACGCGATAGCGTTCCTCGGCGGCTTGCAGATCAAGAACTTCGGAATCTTCGACCAGCGGACAAACCCAATAAATCTTGGTGCCGCTGCGCATCGCGCGACCAATGCCTGAAATGACATCATCTACCTTGTCGATCGGGAGAACGCGGGTATCGACAGGTTTACGACCGGGTGGCTTTTCATCAAGGCGGGAAACTTCCATATCCCCGAATGCTGTCAGTGTCAGTGTGCGTGGAATAGGGGTTGCTGTCATCACCAGCACATCAACAGCCTGACCTTTGCCCGCCAACATCAATCTTTGGTGCACGCCAAAACGGTGCTGTTCGTCAACAACGGCAAAGGCAAGGTCCTTGAAGACGACATCATCCTGAAACAGCGCATGGGTGCCTACCGCGATTTGAATTTCGCCACTGGCAAAACCTTCAAGGGCCGTTTTGCGTGACTTGCCCTTGTCCCGGCCAGTCAGGATCGCGCAACTAATGCCGATCTGTTCCAACAGTGGGGAAATGGTTTCAAAATGCTGCCGGGCCAAGATTTCGGTTGGCGCCATCAAGGCCGCCTGACGACCGCATTCAATGGCATTAAGCATCGCCATCAAGGCCACAACGGTTTTGCCCGATCCGACATCGCCTTGCAGCAGGCGCAGCATCCGACCTTCGCTGGCCATATCGTCATAGATTTCAGAAAGTGCGCGTTCCTGTGCCCCTGTCATGGCAAAGGGCAGGTTTGCGGCCAATGCTTTGCGAAGGTGTCCGTCACCCTGTGTAATGCGCCCCCCAAGCGTGCGCACTTTGGCGCGTATCAATGTCAGGGCAAGCTGATTGGCAAGAAGTTCATCATATGCAAGCCGTTTGCGTGCCGGATGATCCGGTGACAGGTCAGCTTCATCTTGTGGGTTGTGAACTGTGTGCAGAGCTTGGGAAAGACTGGGCCATTTATGGCGCGCCATCAGGGCAGGGTCATGCCATTCCGGCAGGTCCGGAAGTGTCGCAAGGGCTGCGCGCGTTGCCTTGGTCAATGTCTTGCCGGTGACACCGGCCGACATGGGATAGATCGGCTCAACTGTTTGGATTTCTGTGCGTTCCGCCTCTGTGCCGATGCGATCAGGATGGGTGATCTGATATTCGCCGCGATAATGATCAATCTTGCCTGAAACAATGCGCTTCTCGCCAACCGGCAGAACATCATTAAGGTATTTGGCGCGCGCATTGAAAAACGCCAGCACAAGCGTCCCACTTTCCGTTTTACAGACTACGCGATAGGGTCGCCGGCGATTTGGAGGCGGATCGTGTCGTTCGACCCAGACATCCATCGTCACGACAGATCCATCAATGGTTTCCGAAAGATCGGGCGAAAAGCGGCGGTCGATGATGCCGGATGGCAAATGCCACAGCAGATCCGCAACATGTTCGCCACCGATCAGACGCGCAACCAGCGGCTTTAAACGCGGTCCGATGCCGGTCAAAGTATCAATTTCAGCAAAAAGCGGGAACAGGATTTCCGGGCGCATGTCGGTTTTCGTTGAAACTTTTGATGAGAACGTTAATAGAACAATTGCGTTTATGGCGTGGGTATACAACAAAAGTATCGTGCGACAACCATCAAGTCATCATTTGATGCAAAATGACCCGATCACATCATGGACCCGTAAGGTGTTTTGCCGTACAAACCATGCCACAGAACAGGCTGTTGCACCCATCCCGCCGGGTGCTGCAAAGGAAGTCAGGAGATCGTAGAATGACCGATACACCTTCGGATATTGAAATGCGCCGCAAGAAACTGCTTTTCCGCGGCAGTCATCGTGGCACAAAGGAAAATGATATCCTGATGGGCCGCTTCATGGACAAGCATCTGGCAACCCTGACCGAAGAACAGCTTGATACATTCGAAACCCTTATCAACGAAGTGCCTGATGCCGATTTCTTTAAATGGGCAACGGGTAAGGAAGCCGCGCCTGCGCAGTATGACAGTGACGTTCTGCGCATGATCCGGGAACTCAGCAACGCCTGATAAGACATTGAACAAAATCAAAACAATCATATCGACCAATGGTCGAAAACGGGTCGGCGGTGTTCCGGAAGGGGCAGATGCGCTTATTTTACGTGAACTTCTCGAAGCCGCTGGTAAAAACCAGACCGTGCTGCATATCGCACGTGATGACAAGCGCATGGCACAACTTGCCGAGGCTCTGCAATTCTTTGCAGGTGAAATAGAAGTCCTCACCCTGCCTGCGTGGGATTGCCTTCCGTATGACCGGGTCTCGCCAATTACAGAAGTCACGTCCCGTCGCGTTGAAACGCTGACGACGTTGGCAGATGGTAAAGACTCACGCCTCGGAAACGGCCGGATTGTTCTGACGACTGCCGCGGCGGCGATGCAGCGTGTGCCAACAGTCGAGGTCATGCGCAAAGGGAAACTGGCGTTCAAAGCCGGTAGCGAATACGACCGTGCAGACCTGACCGCGTATTTTGAGCGCATGGGTTATAACCGTGCTGAACAGGTTATGGAACCGGGTGACTACGCGGTGCGGGGCGATATCGTTGATATCTTTGCGCCGGGCATGAAAGAGCCTGTCAGGCTTGACTTCTTTGGTGACGAAATCGAAAGCATCCGCCGTTTTGATGTCGAAACCCAGCGCACGGTCGGCAAGGTAAAGGAAATCTCCCTTCTGCCGGTGGGGGAAGTCTATCTGGATCCGGACAGCATTTCGCGGTTCCGCGGCAGTTACCGTGAACTGTTTGGCGCAGTGTCGCAAACTGATCCGCTTTATGAGTCGATCTCGAACGGCCTGAAATATGGTGGCATGGAACATTGGTTGCCCTTGTTCCATGACGGGCTTGATACGATCTTTGCCTATTTGCCGGAAACCGTGGTCAGTCTTGATCATCAATATGGCGAGGTGATTGAAAATCGTCTTGAGATGATCGACGATTACTATCAGGCGCGCCTTAATATCAAGGGTGGCGGGCTTTCCGGCGACAACGTTTATAAGCCGGTCCCACCGGAGCGGCTTTATCTGGATCAAGCGGAATTTGACCGCATGTTGTCAGACCGACCGGTTCTGGAATTCTCGCCCTATTATGATGACGAGAACCCGGAACGCGGGATTTATGATCTTGGGGCGCGGGCAGGGCGTGATTTTGGCGATGTGCGTGCACGGGCTGACACCAACCTTTACGAAGAATTACGCGATTTCATCACGACCCAGCGTGGCAAGGAAAACCAGGTCGTCATTGCGGCCTATTCCGATGGATCTCGTGACCGGATGGTATCGCTTCTGCGTGAACATGGCGTTGGCAAGGTCGTTACCTGTGAATGTTGGGAAGACATCACTGATGACCTGACCCATCAGCATGTCGGTGTCGTTATCCTTGACATCGAACGTGGCTTTCGCCGCGAAGGTCTTTGGTTCGTTACTGAACAGGATATTCTCGGCGACCGGATGAGCCGCCCGGGTGGACGCCGCCGCAAGGCGGATAATTTCCTGCGCGAAGCATCCGAAATTTCTGACGGCGATCTTGTCGTTCATCTGGAACATGGGATTGGCCGTTATCTGGGCCTGAAAACGGTGACCGCCGGGGATGCGCCCCATGACTGCCTTGAACTTGAATATGACGGCGGTGACAAACTGTTTGTTCCAGTCGAGAATATTGAAGTTCTGTCGCGCTATGGCTCGGACGAGGGCATATCGATCCTTGATAAGCTTGGCGGTGTTGCCTGGCAGGCCCGGAAGGCCAAGCTGCGTGAACGTATCCGCGATATGGCAGGCAAGCTGATCAAGGTTGCCGCCCAGCGTCACTTACGCAAAGGTGCTACGCTTCAGGCACCGGAAGGCAGCTATGATGAATTCTGCGCCGGTTTCCCATTCGCCGAGACAGAGGACCAGGCACGTGCCATTCGTGACACGCTTGATGATTTGGCAGCAGGCAAGCCAATGGATCGGCTTGTTTGCGGTGATGTCGGGTTTGGCAAGACTGAAGTCGCCATGCGGGCGGCCTTTGCTGCCGTGATGTCGGGCAAACAGGTGGCTGTTGTTGCGCCAACCACATTGTTGTGCCGCCAGCATTACCTGAATTTCAAGGAACGGTTTGAAGGTTTGCCAGTTCGGGTTGAACAATTGTCACGTCTGGTGACGGGCAAGAATGCCAAGCTGGTAAAAGAGAACATTGAAAGCGGTCATGTTGATATCGTTTGTGGCACGCATGCGCTTCTGGGGAACGGGGTCCATTTCAAGGATCTGGGCCTGCTGATTGTTGATGAAGAGCAGCATTTCGGCGTCAAACACAAGGAACGTTTGAAAGAGCTGAAATCAGACGTTCACGTCTTGACCCTGACCGCCACGCCGATCCCACGAACGTTGCAACTGGCGCTGACCGGGGTCAAGGAACTGTCGATCATTGCGACACCGCCGGTCGACCGTTTGGCCGTGCGCACCTACATCACGCCATATGATCCGGTTGTTGTCCGCGAAGCCATTTTGCGCGAACGCCATCGTGGCGGACAGATTTTCTATGTCTGCCCACGTGTCAATGAACTTGGCCGGGTTGCCAAAGAACTCGAAGCGCTTGTGCCGGAAATCAAGTTTGACGTGGCACACGGTCAAATGGGTGCGCGTGACCTTGAACAGGTGATGACTGACTTTACCGATCGCAAGTTTGACCTGTTGCTGGCGACGAACATCATTGAATCGGGTATCGATGTACCCAATGCCAATACAATGATCATTCACCGTGCCGATATGTTTGGTTTGGCGCAGCTTTATCAGTTGCGCGGTCGTATCGGGCGGTCAAAGCAGCGCGCCTATGCTTATATGACGTTGCCGAACGGCAAGAAATTGACGGCAACCGCGCTCAAGCGCCTTGAAGTCATGCAGACACTCGACAGTCTTGGCGCCGGGTTCAATCTTGCCAGTCATGATCTTGATATTCGCGGGGCAGGCAATCTGCTGGGTGAAGAGCAATCAGGCCATATCAAGGAAGTCGGGATTGAACTGTATCAACAGATGATCGAAGAGGCCGTGGCAGAAGCCAAAGGCGAAATCGATGCATCTGAAGAAGCAAGCTTCGTTCCGCAAATTAATATTGGCATGCCGGTTTTGATTCCGGATCGTTATGTGCCTGATCTTGGGGTGCGCCTTGGCCTGTATCGCCGTATTTCCGAATTGCGATCGCGCGAAGAAGTTGACCAGTTTGCCGCTGAAATGATTGACCGGTTTGGCAAGCTACCCAAGGAAGTTGAAAACCTGCTTGATGTGGTCACGATCAAACAATGGTGTCGTGTCGCCAATATCGAGAAGCTTGATGCCGGACCGAAAGGTGCGCTGATTACGCTTCGAAACAACGAGTTTCCGAACCCGGGAGGCTTGATCGGATTTATCCAGCAACAGGTTGGCGTGGCCCGCCTGCGCCCGGATCACAAAATCGTCTATGCTGCAGGCTGGGATGGCCCAACAGACCGTCTTGAAGGGCTTAAGCGGCTTATAAAAAGACTGTCTGATATTGCAGTCAAAACATAAAGAAAAGGCGGGTAACAAATTGTTATCCCGCCTTTTTTGGATTCCCATGCATCGCAGATCAAGCCGGAGTTTCTTCCTGCCGTGCAAGACGGATCATGCGTTGTAAAATATCAGGTTCCTGCGCCCCCGACAGGGCATGACGACTGTTAAACAGGAAGCACGGCACACCGGTAACACCCATCTGATGAGCAACACGGTTTTCCTGTCCGACAAAATCACGGTCCATATCACCGGCCAGATATTCAAGAATTTCGGTTCGGTCTTCTCCGTGCCGCACAGCAATTTCAGCCAGAAGTTCCAAGTCGCCGATATCCTGACCTTCAAGGAAGTAGGCAACAAACAAATCTTCAACCAATGCGTTGCCAACAGCCGGGCGCTCCGCACAAACCTTATAGATCAACCGATGTGAGTCAGTTGAATCCGGTGTAACCTTGATCTGATCGAACTTAAACGGAATGCCAACAGCCGCACCCGCGTCTTCAATGGCCTTGTAGACCCGCTCAGCACTTTCTGATCCACCGAACTTGGCTGACAGATACAATTTGCGGTCAATACCGCCACTGGGCATATCGGGGTTCAGCAGGAACGGGCGCCAATGGATGATCATGTTGTCGAGCTTTTCGCGCGACAAAGCCTTTTCCAGCCGCTTCTTGCCGATATAGCACCACGGACAAATCGTATCGACGATTGCCTCGATCCTGATGGGGGACATGGAAGGTTCACTTTGTCCTAACGGCCAATTCATTCGATTATCCATTCAAAAAAGACGTACCAACTGCCAATGGCACGATCCCAAGGTGATCGGCAACCGTTTGTCCGATATCGGCAAAGGTATCACGCAAACCAAACGGGCCCGGCGCAATCGCCGGCCCAAAGGCGAGAATGGGCACGAACTCGCGCGTATGGTCATTCCCGCGCCAAGTTGGATCACACCCGTGATCAGCAGTGATAATCACCAGATCACCGGGTTTAAGTGCTTCGCGCAACTCGGGGATACGTTTGTCGAATTCCTCAAGCGCATTGGCATAACCAACGACATCACGACGGTGACCGTATTCCATGTCGAAGTCCACCAGGTTGGTGAACACAATACTGTTATCAGGTGCTTCGGCGATTTCGTTCATCATCGCGTCAAATAACGCCATGTTACCAGATGCCTTGACCTTTTTTGCGATCCCGCGATGGGCATAGATATCTGCAATCTTACCAACAGAAATCACAGTACCGCCGGCTCCGCTAAACTGATCAAGCAGCGTTGGTTTATGCGGCGGAACGGCAATATCGCGCCGGTTGGACGTCCGTTTGAACTCAGCAGGGGTTTCACCCACAAATGGACGGGCAATCACGCGACCGATATTGTATGGCTCAACCAGTTTGAAGGCGATCTCGCAAACCTCGTAAAGTCGATCCAGCCCAAAATGTTCTTCGTGTGCAGCAATCTGAAAAACGCTGTCGGCCGAGGTATAGCAAATCGGCTTGCCGGTTTTGATATGTTCTTCCCCAAGCTCAGCAATGATCGTTGTACCTGATGCGTGACAGTTGGCCAGGATACCGGGCAATTTGGCCTGTTCAATCAGGGCATCGGTGAGTTCTGCCGGGAAGGTTGGCACGGTCTGAGGAAAATATCCCCAATCGAAATCAACCGGCACACCAGCAATTTCCCAATGGCCGCTTGGGGTGTCCTTGCCGCGCGATATCTCCTTGGCATGGCCGAATGCACCGACCATTGCCCCGCCGTGATCAAGCCCGGGTGGGACACGCCCCGTTGCATCCCTTGCAGCTTCGCCTAGGCCAAGTGCGACCATGTTCGGCACATTAAGCGGCCCGCTGCGTATATCGCTATCCGCCAATCCCTTCGCGCAATGCTCCGCGATATGGCCCAGTGTATCTGAACCCTGATCGCCAAACTTCGCGGCATCCGGTGCCGATCCAATTCCAAAACTGTCTGCAACGATGATGATGGCACGTGCCATTAATGTAATCCTTCAAACCTGATCTCGGGTACTCGCCTTACCCGCAGATAGTCACAAATTCTAGTAGTTGCCAGTCGGACCGGCAGTGCCATCAGATGAAACACCGCATGTTTCAAGCAATGCTGTCAAAACACCACTTGCGCCAAAGCGGAAGGTTTCCGGTTTGGCCCAGCCATCACCCATGATGTGGTCGGCAAGTGCGATATACAGGGCCGCATCTTCGGTGGTTTTAACGCCGCCCGATGCCTTGAACCCGGCCTCAATGCCATCTTCATCGCGTGCGTCGCGAATGGCGGTTAACATTGCAACGGCGGCTTCCGGTGTCGCGCCGACGGGAACTTTTCCTGTCGATGTCTTCACAAAGTTCGCACCATGTTTGATGGCAAGGCGGGCAGCTTCATAAACCTTTGTCAGATCATCAAACGCGCCACTTTCAAGGATTACTTTCATGGTGGTCATTGAACCACATGCCATACGCGTGGCGTCCAGAACGTCTGCTGCGATGGCCGTGTCACCAGCAATAAAATCCTTGTAGGGCAAAACAACGTCAATCTCATCAGCACCTTTGGAGACGAAGTTGGCGGTCTCGTCACCAACACGCTGCGCGTTCGTGCCACCGTCAGGGAAGTTCACGACCGTCGCCGTCTTCACGCCCGATTGCCCAAGCGCACGCCAGGACGTTTCAATGAACGGGCCATAAACACATACAGCAGCAGTGTTTCCCGCCGGGGTTTGTGCCCGCTTGCAAAGGGCTTCAATGACCTCTTGCGTGTCATCATCGTTCAAACTGGTCAAATCCAGAACAGAAATGGCGCGGCGCGCGGTATCCGCATCTGCCACAGCCTTATCCTTGGCAGCAGAAATAATCTCGGAGACGGATTTCGGATCAAACATCAAGCATTCCTTGCAATGCGCGGTGCGCAGTTAGGGTCGGTAGGTCATCAAGCCAATGCGGTGACAACAAGTGGCACTGAAAATAAAACGGATCAATCAATCGCACAGAAAGGTATCCAACCTTGTTCCCGCAATCAATCGATCCGTCTCAAAACACAGTTTCAATCAGAATATGGAAACTTCCAAACGGACTGTTGCTTGCAACCGTGTGTTTTGGTCGCGGCACCATTCCCCAATTTGTCGTCTATGGAATTTTTCGCGGGTCAGGGAACAACAGGTTTGGCCTTTGTTTGCACGTTGTCAGCACGCTTGTCGCTTCGACGAAGGTACTTTTCGATTGCCTTGAAGGCCAGTGTCAGGCTGTAGACAATGATCAGATAAATCACTGCCGCCGAGATGAAGGCTTCATAGGGCAGGGCGGTTCTTGCGACAATTTTGCGGGCTGCGCCGGTCAATTCAATCAAGGTTACGGTCGATGCAAGCGATGTTGCCTTGAGTGTGAAAATGACATCGTTGGTATACGCAGGCCAGATCATTTGCCACATGCGCGGGAAAATGATCCTGCGATATGTCGTAAACGGGCTCATGCCGCATGCGCGTGCGGCTTCCACTTCGCCATTTGGAACGTTCTGAATGCCACCTCGCATGATTTCAGCAACATAGGCCGCGGTGTTCAAAACAAACGTTAAAAGACAATACCAATATGGGTCGCGCAGATATGCCCAAGACCAGTGATCTTGAATACCATCAATATCGGCAACAAGTTGACCAACACCATAGTACATCATGAACAGCTGGCCGATCAGCGGCGTTCCACGAAAAAGATAGATAAAACCAAAGGGAACGGCTTGCACCCAGACATTTTTAGAAACACGGGCCACAGCAAGCGGGATAGCCAGTATCGTGCCAAGCACAACCGATATCGCCAGAAGCTGTATGGTCAAAAGAAAACCACGCCACAGCCACACGTCGTATTTTGTCAGGACATAGATGAAATCTTCAAACATGTTTTATGCCCTCGCGATCCCGCGGGCTGCCCGCTTTTCCAACCGGTTGAACACAAAAAGAGAGACCGTGGTAAACGCAAGGAACATCAGCATCGCAACCAGATAGAAGGTAAACGGTGCCTTCTCGGTCCCTGCACCAATGGCTGCTTTACGCATGATTTCCTCAACACCGACGACAGAAATAAGTGCCGTATCCTTGATCAGAACCTGAAACAGGTTGTTCAGCCCCGGCAGTGCAAAACGCCAAAGCTGCGGCAATTTAATGCGCAAGAAAATCTGGGCGGGTGTCATACCGCAAGCTGTTGCGGCTTCAATCTGACCAACCGGGATGGATTGCATTGCAGCCCGGAATACTTCTGACGCAAACGCCCCCTGAACGAGTGCAAGGGCAGCAACACCAGACCAGAAGGCTGGAATATCGACACGCACTTCTTCGCCGGAAAACCAGCTCACAAAGTTCTGCACGGCTATCGTGCCGCCAAAATAGATCAACAAAATAATCAAAAGTTCGGGAATGCCACGGATGATAACCGTATAGCTTTCCCCAATAATTCTAAGGCTGCGGAACTGCGATAATTTCGCCGATGCCCCCAAAAGCCCGATAACAATCATCAACGGCAGAACGGTCAGGCAAAGCTGGATTGTAACCAGTCCGCCTTCAAGCATTTGCCAACCGCGACCATACAAATCAAACATGGTGTCTCCAGCAAGCCTTTAGGTCATTCGCATTCCGTGATGCCATGACCGGGACCAGCAGAAAAAGGAAGGGGCGGCAACCAAATGCCGCCCCCGAAAGCACTTTGATCAACGCGAATGCAGATCAATGGTCGGGAAGTACTTTTTATTGATCTCTTCATAGGTGCCATTGGCAATGATTTCTGCCAGCGCCGTATTCAAGATTTCTTTAAGGTCCTGATCTTCCTGACGAATACCAATACCTTCGCCTGCACCGAACCATTCTTCCGGAGCGAATGCGTCAGATACGAAAGCAAAGCCTTTGCCGTCTTCCGACTGAACCCATTTCAGCAAAACGCCGGAATCAGCAAGCGTTACGTCGATACGACCAGCAACCAGGTCAAGAAGTGCATTGTCCTGGGTGTCATAAAGACGGATTTCGGTGTCCATAAAGTTATCTTCAAGGAACGAAGAGTGCGTGGTCGAACGTTGAACACCAACAACCATGCCATCAAGGGCACCATCAACAACTTCGCCATCGGAATAGGCGCTTACTTCCATGCCTTCCTTGCCGACGAAGACGGCCGGGCTTGCGCTGTAATAATTGGTGAAGTCGATGGAGCGTTTGCGTTCTTCGGTGATCGACATCTGGGCGATGATCGCATCATATTTCTTCGCCAGAAGACCCGGAATCATGCCATCCCAGTCTTGTGTAACGATTTCGCAGTTCAATTCCGCCGTTTCGCAAAGCGCATTTGCGATATCAACGTCAAACCCGACAGGGTTGCCATTGGCATCAATTTCGTTAAACGGAGGGTAGGCGCCTTCGGTCGCAATAACAACTTTATCCCATGCAGCATTTGCTGCCGATGCGCTCAGTGCAATGCCAACTGCTGCGGCAGATGCAACCTTGATCCAGTTTTTCATTCATAGTCTCCCTTGTTGATTGGAATGGCGAGCAACGACGTGCTGCCATTCTTGCGATCAGGACACACCACGCCCTGATCTGCCGAAATCAGAAATCGCGCTGAAGAAATTGCTTCATACGATCCGATTTTGGATTCTCAAATACATCAGTCGGATTGCCAAATTCCTCAACCCGGCCCTGATGCAAATACATTACGTGGCTTGATACGCCCTTGGCGAATCCCATTTCGTGGGTCACCACCAGCATCGTGCGACCTTCTTCTGCAAGGTCTGTCATCACTTTAAGCACTTCACCGACCAATTCCGGGTCCAGTGCTGAAGTCGGTTCGTCGAACAAAAGAACATCCGGCTCAATCGCAAGCGCCCGGGCGATCGCAGCACGCTGTTGCTGTCCTCCGGATACATGACCGGGGTAATAATCCCGTCTTTCAAACATGCCGACTTTTTGCAGCAATGCGTCTGCGCGCTCTATCGCCTCTTTCCTGGGAACACCAAGAACATGGATCGGCGCTTCAATGACGTTTTCCAGAATGGTCAGATGGCTCCAGAGATTGAAGCTCTGAAAAACCATGGCCAGTTTGGTTCGGATCCGCCGCAGTTGCTTTTTGTCAGCAGGTTCTTGTGATCCGTCCTTAAGCGTCTGCATCTTGATAAGCTCACCCTTGACGTGAACTTTTCCTGCGTTTGGCGTTTCAAGCAGGTTGATACATCTCAGAAACGTACTCTTACCAGAACCGGACGAGCCAATAATCGAAATAACGTCCCCGGTATTCGCCGTAAGATCAATGCCTTTGAGGACTTCATGATCCCCAAAGCTTTTGAACATCCCTTCGACTTCCAGGGCGGGTATGTTTTTGCTCATATCGAGTTAAAAATTTCCCTGTTGAGAGTCAGTAACTTTTCTTCGCCTTAGCATCCAAAATGTGAATGCTCCCCCACAAGACACGCCGAAAGCGCCTCTCATGGCGTCAATAATTGCCTGTCAAACAGGAGTATTTCCACTGATATTTTGCAGTTTTATGAAGAAACCTGCGGTTTCAGGTGGTTACACGTCATCGTTTGCGACCGCATCGCACAAATCGTGCAGCAGTAAGGGATTTTACGCAATAAAAAACTACTTGGAAATTTCGGTATTTACGAAATACCGACACAGGACTGGTTCAGACGTATTTCTGATTCCCTCCAAAGCAGTGCAGGGCGTCGCCAATTTTGGCTTTGCCCTGCATTCTTATGGACGGTTAATCGTTATCGCGCACGGATCTCAGGAAGCCCAACACCTCCTCACGAAGGCGTTGTGCAAGTTCCCGCATTTCACGCGATGACGTCAAAAGTGAATTGGCTTCTTGACTGACCATGTTGGAAGCATCCGAAACAGCTGAAACGTTTTGGGACACTTCCTGGGTTCCTGATGCGGCGCGTTGAACGCTGTCTGCAATTTCCTGTGTTGCAGCACCTTGTTGCTCAACGGCCGCTGCAATCGCATTGCAGAACTCATTGATCCGTTCGATCGTGCCGGAGATCGACCCTATTTCCGAAACGGAACGGGTTGATGATCCCTGAATGCCGTCTACCTGAATCTGAATATCGCCCGTTGCCTTGTCTGTCTGGTTGGCAAGTGACTTTACTTCGCCTGCCACCACAGCAAAGCCTTTACCGGCATCGCCTGCACGGGCGGCTTCGATGGTAGCGTTCAGGGCCAAAAGGTTTGTTTGCCCGGCGATATCCTGAATAAGACCAACGACCTTTCCAATCCGTTCTGCGGCTTCTGCAAGCTCGGTAACAGTGGCGGTTGTATTGTTGACACCGTCAACTGCCTCGGTGGCAACTTCGATGGATTGCGTGACTTGCGCGCCGATTTCACGAATTGCCGCAGAAAGCTCCTCAGTCGCGGAGGCAACGGCTTGTACGTTCTCTGTCGTCAGGTTGGCAGCACTAGAAACGGCCGCCGCACGGGTCGTTGATTCTTCGGCATTGGCCGAGAGCTGTGTTGCAACTGTCTGCGTTTTTTCAGCAGCGTCGGCAACGGTTTCTACAATCGACAGGACACTTTTTTCAAAGTTATCGGCCATCTGATCCAGCGCGTGTTTGCGTTCATCGGCGGCGCGTTTTGTCGCTTCCTCGTTTTCGCGGGCAAGTCGGTCGACCTCAGCTGCATTGTTTTTAAACACCAACACTGCCGCTGCCATTGAACCAATTTCGTCCTTAAGTTCTGTGCCCGGGACTTCGACGTCTTTCTCACCCTTGGCAAGGCGCGTCATTGCCGATGTCATGCTCAAAACAGGGCGGGAAACCCACGTCCGAACCAGAATTCCCATTAACCCCATAATCGCCAATACAGCGATCACTGCCGTAATGATCGCGGTATAACGAAATTCGCTAAGGGATGCGTAGGCCGCATCCCGATCAAGCGCAAATCCCAGATACCAGTTAACGGAAGGCAGGCCGTTCACCTTAAAGAAGGTAAAGAGCTGCTCACCATCACCTGACATTACATTTTCCATGCCTTCGGCAACGGTTGGTGTGTTGTCAGGAAAAACTTCTGCCATGGGCTTCAGGGTGAAGTCGGCATTTGGATGAATAAGGACAGTCCCTTGATCATTCACAAGAAAACCGTACCCGATGCCGCCAAGATCAATACTGCGTACAAGATCGCCCAGAATACCGATGTCGATATCGCCCCCAACAACGCCAAGAAGGTTTGAACCATCAAAAACAGGTGTGGTCGCGGTGACGATCAGTTGGCCGGTGGATGCATCGGTATATGGTTCAGTCAGCGTGCTATCGCCAACTGATACGGCATCAGAATACCATGGGCGTTTGCGTGGATCGTAGTCTGCCGGAAGCTCTTCTGACGGATACATCGTCATCACGCCGTCAGCACTGCCAAAATACGAGAAGATGAATGACTCAGCCAAAGCTTCGCCGCTTGCCACTTCAGCAACAGTGGCTGGTGAACTGTCGCGTGCGATGTTGTTTGCCAGGCTCTCGACCAAAAGGCGGCGACCGTCAAGCCAGTTGGAAATCCCGGCTGTGGCAAGAGCCCCGCTTTCTGTCAACTTTGACTGCAGGGCCGATTGGATTGAGTTCCGCTGTTGAAAATCAAAATACAAGATGAAAGCTAAAAAAGTTGCGACAACGATCATTGCCGCAGCAAGCAGTATCCGACTACCGATATTCAACGACATCCACGCATCCCCCCGAAAACAATGAACTAACTATTACAAGTGTGTTCCATTTCGGCTTTTACAACCCGTTACTTGATTGGCCTTGTCGATAAGTGGCTTACGGTACAACCAAGCATTTCCAAACGGAATATTTCTGCACGCACTACAACTAAAGTTGAAGAACATAAGAGAACGACATCACTATGATTTATTTCCGTTTTCGCTATTGATTAAGTACCACATTGCCATCAACCTCTACTTTTCCCATATGAGGGAAGAATTTGTGGCGAATTCTCAAAATACCGATAAACGGAGGAAATTGATGAAACGTGCATTATTTGCAGGGATGGCTGTCGCGTTCGCGTTTGGGAGCACGGCTGCTGTAGCACAGGATCGCAGCGGTTGGCCGGAAAGCTTCACCGTTGGCACGGCATCACAGGGCGGCACCTATTTCGCATACGGTTCAGGCTGGGCAAACCTTGTTGCTGAAGAACTTGGCATTTCGGGCGGCGGCGAAGTCACCGGTGGCCCGATGCAGAACATGGCACTCGTTCACACGGGTGAAGCTGCCTTTGGCATGACCACAATGGGTCCGGCTGCGGAATCCCTTGCTGGGACAAACCCGATTGCACCGGGTCTTCAAATGACCAATGCCTGTGCAATGTTCCCGATGTATCAGACGCCGTTCTCGATCACGGCGCTGTCGTCTTCGGGCATCGGTTCTGTTGCTGACATTCCAGCTGGTGCCAAAATCGGCTTTGGCCCGGCAGGTTCAACGTCCGATACCTACTTCCCGCGTATGCTTGAAGAGCTCGGTGTCGATTTTGAACGTCGTAACGGTGGTTGGTCCGACCTTGGTGGTCAGTTGCAGGACGGCTTGCTTGACGTTATTGCCTTCGCAGCAGGTGTTCCGGTTCCCGCTGTTAGCCAGCTTGAAGTCCAGACTGACGTGAACATCATCGAGTTTACCGAAGAAGAGCAGGCGCAAATCATGGATGCCTTCCCGGTATCCCAGTTTGACATTGCGGCCGACACATACACCACGCTGACGGAACCGGCGCGTTCGGTTTCGATGTGGAACTTCGCTATTGCCAACTGTGATCTGCCCGAAAGCTTTGTCTACGCAGCGACCGATGTTGTGATGTCTGACAATGACCGGATGGTTTCGATCCATCGTGCAGCACGTTCGACTGTTCCGGCAAACTGGGACAAGAACAAAGTCATGAAGTGGCACCCGGGTGCTGCCAAATGGTTTAACGAGAATGGTGCATCCATTCCGGCAGACATGATCAACTAATATCGTTCTGCAAAAAATCCAAGAGGGCGGATCGTTCTTATGGACGATCCGCCATATTTTGATTGCCAGCTTGCTTATAAACTGACCCTAATAAGGCCAATAACAAACTTGCGTGAGTGTGGGGAAAAACATGACCGATAAGAGCCAGGTGGAAGACGCACACCTTATTGCCGATGGTGTCGACGAAGAACCCGTCGAACATAACCGGCGCATGTTTGAGGGCAGGGGACTGACCTTCATCACAATTTCTGCGGCAATTTACGCAGCCTTCCATATGCTGGCACTCAATGGTGTTTCCCTGTCGGGCATGACGTTCGGGATCGTTGATCTGCCGCTTCTCCCTGACTTTCCGCTCGAAACCTGGAACTTCCGAATTGTCCACGTTGCAGGTGCGCTTGCACTTGGTTTTTTGTGGTATTCGGCCAATAAATTTAACGATGAACCCGGTACGGCAACACCGCTCCTTGGGTATCTGTCTTATATCCTTCTGGTTCCGGCCTTTGTCGCAACGGGCATGGCGATCAGCTTTGCCTTTGACATCCAGGGCGGTGTCATGTGGAACGGCATTGATGCCACCATGAAGTTCAATGAAACTTGGCTGTTTGGTGCACCGCTTATGGTCGCGACCGTTGGCGGTATCGTCCTGTCCTGGTTCCACAAGACGGCGCGCAATCAATATTCCGCCCCGGACTTTGTCCTTTGCGTGTGCGGCTTTGCGGTTGCGGTCTATCTGATCACGATTTACGGCACACTGATGCGCAACTCAACCGGGACGCCGTTTGCGCCGATCGGGATTTCGATTGCCGCCGTTGCCGGTACTTTGCTGATCATGGAATTGACCCGCAGGGTCGCAGGCTTGGCACTGGTTATCATCGCAACGATCTTTCTCATTTATGTCTTCGTTGGTGAATTCCTGCCAGGATTCCTTCAGTCACCGGCCATCACCTGGCAGCGCTTCTTTAGCCAAGTTTACACCGATGCCGGTATCCTCGGCCCGACGACGGCCGTATCCTCGACCTATATCATCCTGTTCATCATTTTCGCAGCCTTCCTGCAGGCTTCAAAAGTTGGCGATTATTTTGTTAACTTTGCCTTCTCGGTCGCAGGCCGTGCCCGCGGCGGGCCGGCAAAGGTGGCGATTTTCGCATCCGGCCTGATGGGCATGATTAATGGCACCTCGGCAGGCAACGTTGTTGCCACCGGGTCGCTGACCATTCCACTGATGAAAAAGGTTGGCTATCACAAAAAAACTGCCGGCGCGATTGAAGCTGCAGCGTCCACGGGTGGTCAGATCATGCCGCCGATCATGGGGGCGGGTGCCTTCATCATGGCTGAAATCACAGGCATTCCTTATACCGATATTGCGATTGCGGCCGTTATTCCGGCGATCCTGTATTTCGTATCGATCTATTTCATGGTTGATTTCGAAGCGGCAAAACTTGGTATGCGCGGCATGCGCGAAGATGAACTGCCGCGCTTTGATGTGATGATCAAAAAGGTTTTCCTGTTTTTACCGATCATCATTCTGATCATTGCGCTGTTCATGGGCTATTCTGTGATCCGCGCCGGGACGCTTGCAACGGTCGCTGCCGTTGTCGTCAGCTGGCTAACCCCCAACCGTGTTGGGGCGCGTTCGGTTGCCAAGGCATTTGAACTGGCCGGTGGCATGTCGATCCAGATTATCGCGGTCTGTGCCTGTGCCGGCATTATTGTTGGTGTGATTGCATTGACCGGCGTAGGTGCTCGTTTCTCCAACTTGCTGTTGGGACTGGCAGAGGCATCGCAACTTCTTGCACTGGTCTTTGCGATGTTGATTGCCATCCTTCTGGGGATGGGGATGCCAACGACCGCAGCTTACGCCGTAGCGGCGTCTGTGGTTGCGCCGGGTCTGATTGACCTTGGAATTGAACCGCTTACGGCCCACTTCTTCGTGTTTTACTTTGCCGTTGTTTCGGCGATCACACCGCCGGTGGCACTGGCATCATATGCCGCTGCCGGGATTTCCGGGGCCAACCCGATGGAAACATCGGTTGCATCGTTCAAAATCGGGATTGCAGCCTTCATCGTGCCATTCATGTTCTTCTACAATTCTTCCATCTTGATGGATGGGACATATCTGCAGATTGGACAGGCACTTGTCACAGCGGTTGTCGGGGTATTCCTGCTTTCATCGGGCGTACAGGGCTGGTTCCTTGGCCGTGCGGCTGTCTGGTTCCTGCGCGCTTTGCTAATCGTTGCGGCCCTGTTCATGATCTCTGGCGGGCTGATTACCGATTTGATCGGCATTGGCGTCGCGGTTGGTACGCTGTTTATCCAACGCGTCCTTAAACCTAAGCCGGGATCAACCTTCCGTACCGGGGGCGCTGACTAAGCGTACCTCGCAGACCCGAAATGACAAAAGCGCACCGATCTGATCTGGTGCGCTTTTTTCTTTTCCATCGTTAGTCCGGTTGCTTATTCAGCAACCTTTTTAACAAACTCGGATTTGAGGCCCATTTGACCAATGCCGGGGATTTTACAATCAATATCGTGATCGCTGTCAACAAGGCGAATGCCTTTGACCTTGGTTCCCACTTTTACTACTGACGATGATCCTTTGACCTTAAGGTCCTTGATCACAGAAACCGTGTCGCCATCAGAAAGAGGCGTGCCATTGGAATCGCAGATGGTGCGTTCATCCGATTGATTTCCCGAAGGAGACCATTCGTGTGCACATTCCGGGCAAATCAACAATTCACCATCTTCGTAGCTATAGGGCGATTCACATTTGGGGCAAGGCGGTAGTTCGCTCATATCACGGTTCTTTCTGCGAATTGATAGCTCACAGCGGATACGATTTACGCGCCACAATCAGGCTAATTCGCGAGAATAGAACGGCTGCTGTGATGATAAGAAGGCGTGGCGGAGAGGGTGGGATTCGAACCCACGGTACCCGTAAAGGCACGACGGTTTTCAAGACCGTTGCATTCAACCACTCTGCCACCTCTCCGCAAATGTGGTTGGAGCTCTTTGCTCTGGGCGCCTTCAATAAATTGGCGATGACAACCTGTCAATAGGGCAATCCACTATCTCAGTGAATGCTGGTGAATTTAAGTGAATTCAGTATGGTTATGACAGTCACAGTTTCTCTCATTTTCGGGCATTTCAAGCGTGTTCTATTTTTTATCAAAAACACTTGGCGTTCTGATCAATACAGCTTTCATGCATGGCCTTCTTCTTGCAATCCTGTTTGGGCTGCTGATTCTGAAAAGGACACGTAAATTCGCGCTGGGCGGACTTGTATTTGTAACTGCTGCATCCCTGTTGATAACGGTCGTTCCGGTGGGTGCGATGCTGTCCCAAACACTTGAAACCCGATTTGAGAAACCGGACCTTGATATCACAGAATTTGTTGGTGCAGTGACCTTGGCGGGCAGCCTTGATCCCTACAGTTACCTGAAACGGGGTGAAATGCATGTTGGCGCATCAGCTGACAGGATCTTCACGATGCTAAGTTTTGCCAACAAATTCCCAGAAAAACCGGTTCTTTTCACTGGCGGAGATGGCAATTTGACTGAACGCGGTTTTAGCGAAGCCGCCGTTCTGGAAGAATGGCTTAACGATTCGGCCCTTCTAACGTCGAATATGTATTTCGAGAAGGCATCACGCAACACGCACGAGAATGCCGTCAAGTCGATGGAGATGGTCTATCGTGATTGGCCTGCTCTTGCACAAAAGCCTTGGGTTCTAATCACTTCTGCCCATCATATGCCACGCGCCGTTGGCGCTTTCCGACAAGCGGGCTGGAATGTGGTTCCATATCCTGTCGACAGATTCACCCGAGACACCCTCCATTTAGCAAGTCTTAACGTCTCTGGCGGTATCAAAGGTTTAGGTCGTGCTTTGCGAGAATGGGTTGGTTTGACAGCCTATTATTGGACTGGCCGAACAGATGCATGGTTTCCTGGGCCAAGTGCGCCGGGGACTGAAAATTGAATAGTTAATTGGATGAGGCTTTGATGAAATTCTGGAAATTGCTTGCCGCTGCCTCTGTAGTTGCCGTGATGTCGGCAAATGCACCGGCCTTCGCCCAAACTGACGAGAAACTTCCAGAGTTCACGACTGAAGGGTTTGACGAATGGCTCGTTGAATTCAAGAAAGAAGCCGCAACCAAAGGCATTTCCGAAGCAACGCTGGACGTTGCCTTTGCCAATACAAAACCCATCCCGAAGGTCATCGAATACGATCGCAGCCAACCAGAATTCAAACTGACCTTTGAGGAATACCTGCAGCGTGTTGTTCCGCAATCACGCATCAATGAGGGTCGCCGCAAATACGCTGAAAACCGCGACATCATCGACGCGGCGGCCAAGAAGTTCGGTGTGCCCGGCCACTATCTGACAGCTTTCTGGGGGATTGAAACCGGATTTGGCCGCTTTACCGGCGGCTATTCCGTTGTTGATTCGCTGGCCACCCTGGCATTTGAGGGCCGCCGCGCAGAATATTTCCGCAAAGAGCTGATGAACGCGTTGACCATTATTGATGCCGGTCATATTGCGCCGGAAAAGATGTCCGGGTCCTGGGCCGGGGCAATGGGACAAGCGCAATTTATGCCGTCCACTTTCCTGAATTATGCCCACGATGGGAATGGCGACGGTAAAATTGACCTGTGGGGGGCTAAGGAAGACGTGTTTGCATCCGCGGCAAATTATCTGTCCTCCGTTGGGTGGCATGCGGATGAGCGTTGGGGCCGCAAAGTCAGCCTTCCGGATGGGTTTGACTCCGAACTGGAAGGTCGCGATATCCGCAAACCAATCTCTGAATGGCAAAAGATTGGTATTCGGATGCCAAACGGTGCTGATTTGCCATCGGCTGATATGGATGCATCAATTGTCATCGTAAATGACGGTGAAGGTCCTGCGTATATGGTTTATAAGAACTTCCACACCATCATGCATTGGAACCGGTCGACCTATTTCGCGATTGCCGTTGGCACACTGGCAGATGCGATTGCGGGCCGTTAAACAAGAAAGTTCGGAAAGGGTCCGTTAACCTGAACCGGCATGGACAGAGCATCTAGCAACGGGGACACCTTGATGCCCAAACCACGAAAAAGTGCGTTCGCACATTTGCAGACCAAAGGTCGCCTTGCAATGGTGGTCGCAACCTTGGGGTTGCTGCTGGCGGGTTGTGCGGAAACGCAGCTTGCAGTCCATGGCGTTAAACGGCTGGGCGGTCAGGCCCAGCCGACCCAAATCGGAAACTACAAGATCGGCAATCCATACGAAATCGCCGGTCAGTGGTATTACCCGGCGGTCGATTACGAATATACCGAAACCGGCATCGCGTCTTGGTATGGTCCGAAGTTCCACGGCAAGAAAACCGCAAATGGCGAGATTTTCGACCAGTATGAAGTATCTGCGGCGCACCGTACCTTGCCACTGCCCAGCATCGTTCGGGTAACCAATCTGGAAAATGGCAAATCGCTTAAGGTCCGCGTCAATGATCGTGGACCATTTGCACATGGCCGTATCATCGATATGTCACGCCGTGCAGCTCAGCTTTTAGGGTTTGAACGCAAAGGAACCGCCAAGGTTCTGGTCGAAGTTATTGAGGCCGAAAGTCGCCAGATTGCCGCTATCGCTCAGGGCAAGGCCGCACCGGCAGTAACTGTTGCGGAACAAAACACGGTCAGTGCCGCACCGCGTGATGTCGTTGAAACGGTTCGTCTCGATGATGCACCCCCGACCGAAAGTAGCACACCAACAACCTCGCAGGTCAAGCTAGCACCACCCTCATCTTCAGCCAGTGTCAAGGCAGAGCCGCTTGATGGTGTGGTTGAGGAGGCGGCTGTTGTCGAAGTAACGCCAGTTGCCCCGTCATCGATCTATGTTCAAGCGGGTGCCTTTTCAATCTATGACAACGCGCTTAACCTTCGTAATCGGCTATATGAACTCGCGCCGAGCAAAATCGAACCGATAGAGGTCAAAGGCACAACCTTTTACCGGGTGCGTCTTGGTCCATTGGAAACAGTTCCGGAAGCCGATATCTTGCTGGAACGCGTGATTGCAACCGGGCAAAACGGGGCGAAAGTTGTTGTGGAATGCGCCGATGGTGGAGCGGCAACATCAGGTTGTTGATCAAAAATCGATCACTATGCTACCGATTTGAAAACTCGACCGCGCAGGTCTTGCACAATTTCGCCCAATTTGCGACATAGGCAATGCAGCGAATACACCGGTTCCCGGTGGTTACAGAATTATTATTACAGGGTTAGGACGCTATGACTTTCATGCCACCAATTCCGTTCAAAAACAGTCTGAACCGGGTAGTGGCCGGGGCCTTTATCCTTGGGTCTGTCATGGCAATGTCGATGACCAGTGCGCAGGCAATTGAAACCAATGCGCGCGAAGCTTTTATCATGGATTTTGATACCGGTGCCGTGTTGCTCGACAAAGAAGGGGATACCCTGACCGAGCCTGCATCGATGACCAAAATGATGACCGTCCACATGCTTTTCAAGTATCTCAAGGATGGTCGGGTTTCCATGGACGATACCTTCCACGTCAGCGAGAAAGCCTGGCGCAAAGGCGGGTCGAAAATGTTTGTCGAGGTAAACTCCAACGTTTCGGTCTCCGACCTTCTTCACGGCATCATCGTGCAGTCGGGCAATGACGCAGCAATTGTTGTTGCAGAAGGATTGTCTGGCACCGAAGAAGCCTTTGCCGAAGCCATGACCCAGGAAGCGCGCAATATCGGCATGACAAAGTCTGTATTTAAAAACGCGACGGGTTGGCCGGCTGAAGGACACCTTGTTACCGTGCGTGATCTTGCGGTCCTTGCGCGCGATACCATTCGTAATTTCCCGGAACTTTACGAACTCTATTCCGTCAAGGAATTCACCTACAACGGCATTCGTCAGCCAAACCGCAATCCGCTGCTGGGTACCAGTGCCGGTGTCGATGGCCTTAAAACCGGGCATACAGAAGCAGCAGGCTATGGCCTGACCGCATCGGCTGAACGCGATGGCCGCCGTTTGATCATCGTTGTAAATGGCCTGGGGTCGGTTCGTGAACGTCGCACAGAATCCCAAAAACTTCTGGATTGGGGTTTCCGTGAGTTCGACAACTATGACCTGTTTGCTGATGGCGAAACAGTAAGCTCTGCCAATGTATGGTTGGGATCAGAAACCAAAGTTGATCTTGTCGCCGACAAGGAAGTTCTTCTGACCCTGCCACGCAGTGCAAGCCGGGATATGAAGGTTTCGGTTGTTTATGATGGACCAATTCCTGCCCCGATCAGCCAGGGCGATCAAATTGCAACCCTGAAAGTCGAAGTCCCGGATCAGGATGTCATCGAATTTCCGCTTTATGCCGCCCATGATGTCGGCCGTCTTGGCTTTGTTGGCCGGATCGGCGCTGCCATCAAATACCTGCTTTGGGGGGCGAACGGGTGAACCATAAGCCCGGTTTGTTCATCAGTTTTGAGGGCGGAGAAGGCAGCGGAAAGTCAACCCAGATACGCTGTCTTGAAAAATGGTTCCGGGATCAGGGCAAAGATGTTGTCGTAACGCGTGAACCGGGCGGGTCGCCCGGGGCAGAAGAAATACGCAACCTGCTGCTAACAGGTGATCCAGGCCGTTGGGATGCGGTGACAGAGGCACTGCTGATGTTTGCATCGCGCCGCGATCATGTTGAACGCACCATTCGCCCTGCGCTTGCAAACGGGAAAGTCGTTTTATGTGATCGTTTTGCCGACTCATCTGTGGCCTATCAGGGATATGGTCACGGACTGGGCGCAGACTATATTCGCAATCTTTGGAAACTGGCGATCGGCGACTTCAAGCCCGACCTGACGCTTATTTTTGATTTGCCGATCGAGCTTGGTCTTGAAAGGGCCGGGACACGGTTTGCCAATGTCAGTGCTGCGGAAGACCGTTTTGAACGCATGGGACTAGAATTTCATCAGCGCCTGCGCGACGGTTTCAAGGAAATTGCTGGAAACCAGAAGGACCGTTGCAAAGTCATCGATGCCAGCGGTGATCTTGAAACAGTAACAGAACGTGTTGTTTCCGTTGTTCAGGGTCATCTTGCCGGGCAGGGGGGCTGACCCATGGCAGCAACTGACATTGTCGAAGACGAAAACCCCTTTGATCCGCGCCGAAACGATGCGCTTCTTGGTCACGAAGCAGCCGAAAAAACCATTCTTGATGCCTGGAACAGTAAACGTATGCATCACGCGTGGCTTCTCTGTGGGCCCCGTGGTGTCGGCAAGGCAACATTGGCCTATCGAATGGCACGTTTCATTCTTTCTGGCGGCGGTGACAATGGCGGTGCAGGCCTGTTTGGCGATCAACCCGAAGGGCTTTATGTCGATCCAGACAACCCGGTAGCGCGCCGAATTGCCGGTGGCGGTCACGGTGACCTCAAAGTCATTGAACGCCAATATGACGAAAAGAAAAAGCGTCTGCAGGGCGAAATTACAGTTGCCAGTGTGCGAACTGTCGGCAACTTCATGTCCAAGACATCCGCAGAAGGCGGGTGGCGAATTGTAATCGTGGATGCGGCAGATGAACTAAACCGCAATGCTGCAAACGCCATTCTAAAGGTTCTTGAGGAACCGCCGGCCAACGCCATGATGATTTTGATTGCCCATCATCCGGGGCGATTGTTGCCGACCATTCGATCGCGCTGTCGTCGTCTTAATCTTGGGCCGCTTGAAGACCATCAGGTGGTTGACCTACTCGGGCGGTATTGTCCAGATATGGATCTTGGGGCGCGTGACGCACTTTCCGGACTGGGCGAGGGCAGTATTGGCAGGGCGCTTCAACTACATGAAGTCGGTGGCCTTGAGCTGTATACAGATCTTGTGAATATTATATCTGCGTTGCCCAATGCGGATGTCGCAGCCCAGCACAAGTTTGCTGAGCGTTTTTCGCCTGCAGACAAGGATGCTGCCTTTGCCACGATCACAGAACTTCTGCACTGGTGGCTGGCACGCATGATCCGTTTTGCCGCCACCGGACAAGCCCCCAGAGAAGTCGTTGACGGTGAATTGCCAGCCATGCAACGCATGGCAGCCGCGCAACCGCTTGATCAATGGCTGGAGGTATGGGAAAAGATCACCGAATTGATGGGCGCGACCCGCGGTTTGCATCTTGATCGCAAGCAAGCCTTGCTCAATGCATTCTTCATGCTTGAAGAATGCATGCGAACCTGACATCACTGCCCACACACCGAAATTTTGACCATAACGGCCCATTTCGGGCCGTTTTGTTTCACGACTTGCGCGAAGGATTTGCGGCCATGACCGGGCACAAACAGCCCTATTACATCACGACACCGATCTATTACGTCAACGACAAGCCTCATATTGGCCATGCCTATACGACGCTTGCCTGTGACGTTCTGGCCCGCTTCAAGCGCCTGGACGGTTATAACGTGATGTTCCTGACCGGAACGGACGAACACGGTCAGAAGGTCGACAAATCGGCCGCGGCCAAGGGTATTGATCCGCAAACCTTTACCGACCAGGTGTCACAGAATTTCCGCGACCTTGCGGTTCACATGAACTTTTCCAACGACGATTTCATTCGCACAACCGAAGAACGTCACAAAAAGGCCTGTCAGGCACTTTGGAATACGTTGCTTGAAAAGGGCGAGATTTATCTTGGTTCCTATGACGGCTGGTATTCGGTCCGTGATGAAGCGTTCTACGGCGAAAAAGAACTTATTGAAAAAGACGGCGAGAAACTTGCACCGACCGGCGCACCGGTAGAGTGGGTGTCAGAGCCAAGCTATTTCTTCAAGCTTTCGGCCTGGGGCGAGCGTCTTTTGGAATTTTATGACCAAAACCCGGATTTCATTGCGCCGCAGTCACGTCGCAACGAAGTGATCAGCTTTGTCAAAGGTGGCATGCATGATCTTTCGGTATCGCGTACCAGCTTTAAATGGGGGGTGCCGGTCCCAGGTGATGAAGACCATGTCATGTACGTATGGCTTGATGCTCTGACCAATTACCTGACCGCAATTGGCTATCCCGATGCAGACCCGGCGAAACTTGAAAAGTTCTGGCCTGCTGATCTGCATATGGTCGGCAAGGATATCCTGCGGTTCCATGCTGTTTACTGGCCTGCATTCCTGCTGGCTGCTGGCATCACGCCGCCCAAACGCGTTTTTGCTCATGGCTGGTGGACCAACGAAGGTCAGAAGATCTCCAAATCGATTGGCAACGTCATTGATCCGTATGACCTTACCGACAAATACGGTCTGGATCAGACGCGTTACTTCCTGATGCGTGAGGTGCCATTTGGCAATGATGGCGATTTTTCCCATCGGTCGATGATCAACCGCATGAACAGTGAACTTGCCAATGATCTTGGCAACATGTGTCAGCGCGTTCTGTCAATGATCCACAAGAACTGCAATGCTGCCGTGCCAACACCGGGTACGTTTACCGAGGCAGATACGGAAATTCTTGCCAAAGCCCATGGTATGCTTGAAACCGTGCGTCCGCTGTTTGACGAACAGGCCTTTAAC
The DNA here is from genome assembly GCF_000763295.1 of Thalassospira australica. Taxonomy (GTDB): domain Bacteria; phylum Pseudomonadota; class Alphaproteobacteria; order Rhodospirillales; family Thalassospiraceae; genus Thalassospira; species Thalassospira australica. The sequence continues at coordinate 292,926 of NZ_JRJE01000031.1, forward strand.
AAGGGGCTTGAAGCGATCTGGAGCCTTGTGGGTGATGCCAACCGCTATGTCGATGAAATGGCGCCTTGGGGTCTGAAAAAGACCGATCCGGCGCGTATGGAAACGGTTCTTTATGTTCTGGCTGAAGTCATTCGCCATGTGGGCATTCTTGTGCAGCCGATCATGCCGGGATCTGCGGCCAAAATTCTTGATCAACTGGTCCTTTCCGACGATCAGCGGGGCTACGAATGCCTTGGGCCCGATCACGCCCTGAAACCGGGTTCTGAAATTCCGAAACCGGCTGGTGTGTTCCCGCGCTATGTTGAAGAGGAAGGAGAGAAGGCATGAATGTCGCCCTTGTCGACAGCCACTGCCATCTGGACTACCCGCAGTTCTCCGATGACCTAAGCGGGACCATCGCACGTGCGAAAAATGCTGGTGTCGGCATGATGGTCAGCATTGGTGTCAAATTGACGACCTTTGATCAGGTGCGCGCAGTCGCAGAGCAGGCAGATCATATCTATTGCACGATCGGCGTCCATCCACACGAAGCCGGCGAGGAGGGGCTTACAAGCCCCGCCGCACTGATCGAAAAGGCATCTGACCCAAAGATCATCGGCATTGGTGAAAGCGGACTTGATTACTTCTATGACAACGCCCCGCGCGACGCACAGCAGGAAAGCTTTCGTGCCCATATTGCAGCGTGCCGCGAAACCGGGCTGCCATTGATCGTGCATACCCGTGATGCGGATGATGACACGATGGATATCCTCGAAGAAGAATATGAACAAGGGCCGTTTCCGGGCGTTATTCATTGCTTCTCAAGCTCGGCCGTACTTGCACAGCGCGCACTTAAGATCGGGTTTTATATTTCCTGTTCGGGTATCATTACGTTCAATTCCGCCAAGGAAATCCGTGCCGCTCTTGAAGACGTCCCGCTGGACCGTTTATTGGTTGAAACCGATGCCCCCTACTTGGCGCCGGTTCCCAAGCGTGGCAAACCAAACGAGCCGAGCTACGTTGCCCATACGGCAGCAAAACTTGCCGAAATCAAAGATGTCAGCACCGAAGAAATCACCCGAATTACCACGGATAACTTCTTTAGACTGTTCACAAAAGCAGATCGAAAACACCTCATCGTGCCAGGAGACGGCACCCAGTGACCAAAGTAACCATTCTCGGCTGCGGCTCTTCAAATGGCGTACCATCCGTCGGCCTTGGATGGGGCAAATGTGATCCTTGGAATGCGCGAAACCGGCGTCTTCGCAGCTCAATCCTGATTGAAGAAGCCGGCAAGAAGATCCTTGTGGACGTCACGCCGGATTTTCGTCAGCAGGCCTTGGACCATAATATTGATCACGTTGATGCGATCCTGTTTACCCATTCGCATGCAGATCATGTGCACGGAATTGATGATGTCCGCTGGCTAAATGTTGCCATGGAACGGCCAATTGATATCTACGCCAATGCACAAACGATCTCGGATATCGATCACCGCTTCAACTATGTCTTCACACCGTTGCCGGAGGGGGTTGAGTTCTTTTTCAAACCGGTCCTGGTCCCGCATGTGATTACAGGTCCGTCGTTTGAGGCAGCAGGGGTGCCAATAACCGTATTCTCGCAAGACCACGGCTATGGCGAGACGCTTGGCTTTAAAATTGGCAAATTTGCCTATTCGACAGACGTTGTTGAGTTTCCCGAAGAGTCCAAACAACATCTGTATGATCTTGACGTTTGGGTCGTTGATTGCCTGCGACATCGGCCTCACAACACACATGCCCACCTGGAAAAGCTGTTGGGCTGGGTTGAAGAATACAAACCCAAACAGGTCTATATGACCCATATGAGCATCCAGTTCGATTACGCCCAGGCAATGGCTGATACACCGGATCATGTTGAACCGGCATACGACGGGTTAGTGATTAACGTGAACTAGGCTTTGCGCTCCAAAACCCGAGTCACAAACCTATTGAAGCGAGCTGGTTAAGGTTTTCTACCGGCTTATTGGGCCTCCAAAACACCGCGATCTCAGTTCAGTCAAGACGCTCTATAATCTCTTCGTTCCTTAGCGACGACCCTCGCAGGTTAAGCGATTGCCTTACACCCACGCATTTAGACCTTCACCCTTGCGGATTTCGGGTCGTAGAGGGGCTTGAGAGAAGGCATCGCCGAAATCCTTTCACCAGCAACCTCGATCTCAAATTTTGAGGAAAGGACGTCCTGTGCCGTCTCGCCAGCACACGGCACATAGCCCATACCGACAGCACCACCAAGCGTATGACCGTAGTTTCCGGAGCTGAGGTACCCAACGATCTCGCCGTCCCGGACGATAGGTTCAGCGTGATAGAGCAGGGGCTCCGGATCGCTGAGCAGGAATTGGACCATGCGTCTTTGCAGGCCTTCCTCGCGCTTTTTCAAAACTGCATCCCGACCAATATATGCGACGTCCGTTTTCTTGACCGCAAATCCAAGCCCAGCCTCAAGAATGTGGTCCTCGCTTGAAATGTCATGGCCGAAATGGCGAAAGCCTTTTTCGATCCGGCAACTGTCCATCATGTGCAAACCGCACAGTTTGGCATCAAGTTCTCGTCCGGCAGCCCACAGCACCTCAAAAACATGTGCTGCCATGTCGGCAGAGACGTAAAGCTCCCAACCCAGTTCTCCGACATATGTAACCCGGTGCGCCCGGGCAAGGCCCATGCCGATTTCGATGTCCTGCCAAGTCCCGAAAGGGTTTACATCGTTGGTGAAATCATTCGGCGAAACCATTTGCATCAACTGCCGGGCATTCGGACCCATCACGCAGATGACGGCCTCTGCTGCGGTGATATCGGTCAGCACGACACGGTCATCCAAAATCTGACGCTGCATCCAGGTCTGATCGGCAAGGCGTGTTGCGGCCGGGGTCACCACAAGGTAGGCGGTTTCGGAAAGACGTGTGATCGTTACATCTGCCTCGATACCGCCACGGGTGTTCAGAAACTGGCTGTAGACGATCTTGCCGACAGGCACGGAAAGATTGCTCGCAGCAACCCGGTTCAGGAAAGCTTCGGCATCTGGCCCCTCTACGCGAATCTTCCCGAAGGACGACATGTCGTAGATACCGACATTTTCACGAACGGCCTTGTGTTCCCTTGCTGAATTTTCAAACCAGTTTTGCCGCTTCCAGGAATACTGATATTCGGGTGTCTGGCCTGGATCAGCAAACCAGTTTGCCCGTTCCCAGCCTGAAAGCTCTCCCATGACAGCGCCTTCCGCGATAAGAGCGTTGTGCAGTGGTGACCGCCGAATACCGCGTGCTGTGGCTTTCTGGCGATAGGGAAAGTGGTCTGAATAGAGCAGGCCCAAGGTTTCCTTGGATCGCTCGAACAGATAGGTCTGGTTGCCTTGGAAGGGCTGCATGCGGGAAATGTCGACATCACCAAGGTCGAACGGCTTCTCACCGCTGTTCATCCACTCCGCCAGCGCCATGCCTGCACCACCAGCAGATTGGATCCCGACGGAGTTGAAGCCAGCAGCAACCCAAACATTGTCCATGTCGGGCGCCAGACCCAAGTGGTATGCGTCGTCCGGGGTGAAGCTTTCCGGGCCGTTAAAGAAAGTTTGGATTCCCGTTTCCGCCAGAAGCGGTAGTCGGTTGACTGCCTTTTCGAGAATTGGTTCGAAATGATCGAAGTCTTCGGGCAATTGGTCGAATTCGAAATCCTCCGGAATACCTTTCATGCCCCAGGGTTTTGCTTCCGGTTCGAAGGCACCGAGCATGATGCTACCAGCGTCTTCCTTGTAATAGGCGCATTCGTCGGGCACACGTAGCACCGGCAATTGTTGAAGGCCGGGGATTTTTTCCGAGACGATATAGAAATGCTCACAGGCATGAAGGGGCACATTGGTACCCATTTGACGGCCGACCTCATGGCCCCACATGCCAGAACAGTTTACCACGTGATCACACGTGATTGTTCCTGCACCTTCTTCGTTTTCCCATTCAACGCCAGTAATGCGGCGACCGTCTTTGACAAATCCGATGACCTTGGTGCGTTCAAGAACCTTGGCGCCACGAAGTTTGGCACCTTTCGCCAGTGCGTGCGCGATATTGGACGGATCACCCTGACCGTCAAGCGGCAGATAAACGCCGCCGACCACATCATCGCAGTTAAGATGTTCGTATTTGGCTTTGATTTCAGACGGAGAAATCGCCTCCACTTCAACACCAAAGGCGCGGGCCATCGATGCCTGGCGCATCAGTTCTTCCTGACGTTCATCCGTGAGCGCAGCCGTGATGGATCCCACGCGCCTGAAACCGGTAGACAAGCCGGTTTCAGCCTCAAGATTGCCATAGAGTTCCTGACTGTATTTCGCCAGCCGGGTCATATTCTGGGTAGCACGCAACTGGGCGATTAGGCCTGCGGCATGCCAGGTGGTGCCGCAGCAAAGCTGCTTGCGTTCTAAAAGGACAACATCTTTCCAGCCCAACTTTGTCAGGTGATAAGCGACCGAACACCCGATCACACCGCCGCCGACAATCACAACGCGGGCGCTATTTGGTGGAATTGCCATTTTTACATCCTTCTAAAGGGTTACGCGCGAATTCGGGCGTTATCTGTGCCCCGACAGGGAGCTGGTTTCGCGAAAACGTGGCGGTGTGGGGTTCGCCATAAACGTCACAATCAATTGTGCGGCCGCAAATGATGACTACTCAAACTTAGGAGGGAAGGGACATCTGCAAGCCTCAATAGACGGGTGGGGAAATGACCCATATCGCGATTGCGGGATCGTCATAGGGATTGGCCCAGCGATATTCAGAACCTTTGATACGGAAACTGTCGCCGGTTGAAATCGTAAACTTTTGCCCCCCAATCCAAACATCAAGTTTGCCAGAAACAAGATAGACAACTTCCTTGGTCGCGCGTTGACGAGGCTTTTTGAGCGCTGAACCGGGAAGAAAAGTAGAATGAATGACTTCAAAGTCGTCTGTCAGATCGGGAGACACCAGGGCCTCCAACAAACCGCTATCGCGCTCGCCAATCTCGCGGCGTGCCGACGCCCTGACGACAAGACCACGTTCGTCTTCCGGGGCATCCGCGATGCCAAAGAATATGGAGACGGGCGCTTCTAGAACACGGGCGATGCTATGTAGATCATCAACAGTTGGCACGGATAAGTTTCGCTCAACTTGAGAAAGCCATCCAACGGATTTGTCGAGAGCCCGCGCAAGGTCTTCGAGCGTCATCTTACGGGCGAGCCGCAATGCACGGATGTCGGGACCAATCTGACTTTTCTCTGGCATTCGTCCCCCCAAATCCAACTGATACGTTTAGCCGCTACCGACTTCAGAATTGCGCTTATGAAAAAGTAGATGAAAATTTCACGGATGCAAATGAAAAAACAGCCAGGAATTTCATTTCATCAAGATGATGCGTTCCGACCGGTTCCTGATCAGGTTGCAACTGGACTGACTTAGGTGGAGTGAAATCTTTGATCGGGAATGGGTTCTGCCAGCATTTTCGAGGCAACCAGTCATCCTGACGTGATCGCGCGGTGCAGTAGGCGACAGGCAGACCAATAAGCTATCGCCGTTTCCCAAAGAACTGATTGTCGAGATGATTAGGAAGCGGGAATGCTCATAGAAGATTCCCAACAACGTCCATCACCGTGGAACATCTCCTCATTAAACGGGCGAAGCTATGCACACGACAGGCCGGAGTGTACGATTTCTGTACATGTAAAAAAGGGGCAGTTCATCGATATTTGCGCAACACTATCGAAGCTACACATGTGTTCGATAATATATATTATGACAAATAATGACTCTCGCGATCCAAGATCAATATAGTTCTATTCCAATATGTTAGATCACATACTTGCAATTAATGCTCGCGTCACGGGTTATGCCAACACTTCAAAACGCACACTAAAGACGCAGCCGCTATGATCATCTGGCTGTGTCAGTTTGATCGTCGTGTCATGGCGTATGGCAATTTCCTTGACGATCGAAAGGCCAAGTCCGCACCCTTCTTCCTGCCCAGTACCATTCATCCGATAAAACCGCTTGAAGACATCTTTATGATGTTCAACGGGAATACCCGGTCCATTGTCTTCGACGGTTAGAACCACATGCTGGTCATGTGCGGTGATCTCTCGATCAAGGCGTACAGTGACCGCACTGCCATCGGGGCAATAGCACAACGCATTATGCACCAGGTTTTTAAGCAGTTCTTCAATCAACGTTGCATCACCCTTGATGAAGGTCGGCTCAGTAAGTCCTTCATATCCAAGGTCAATACCGCGCTCCAGCGCAACAGGAACCTTCGATCCGGTCACGGCACGGGTGATCTCGCACAGATCAATCTTCTCAAATGATCTGCCGGCCAATCCTTCTGGTGCCGCACGTGCCGACGCCAGCAACTGATTAGCAAGATGCGACGTCTGGCGGGTTGAGGCCGCGATTGTTTCCACTATCTGGCGTATTTTTTGTGGATCTTGTTCGCGCTGCCCAAGTTCGGCTTGGGTGCGCAATGCGGCCAAGGGTGTCCGCAACTGGTGTGCGGCATCTGCGGTAAACCGCTGCATGGTTTTAAGGCTGTTTTCAAGCCGTTGAAACAGGTGATTAATTGCCCCGACAAGGTGCCGTACTTCGGTCGGAACATCATGCAAGATCGGTCGAAGATCGGTTGGGGAACGTCGATTAAGTGCCTCTTCCAGTCTGGTGAGCGGTTTCAGACCCTGTCCAATCCCAAACCATACGATTACCGCGGCAATTGCAATCAGGGCGATCTGGCGCGCAGCAGCACTTGCGATAATGTCTTCGCTTAAACTTAATCTTGTTCCCATGGTTTCAGCGACAAGCACCTGAAAACGTGTCGCTTTTCTGGCGCTGGCAACATAACGCGACAGCGCACCAATCCTTACGTTTTCACCATTGTAAACCGCGTCATAAAACACGGGTTCTTCACGAAGCGGTCTGAGTTTCTCGGGAACCGGCGGCAGGTCTTCGTAACCTGTAATAAACGCGCCCTGCCCGGTGCTGACCTGATAGAAAACCCGGTCTTCTGCTGCACTTGTTAACATCTCAAGCGCCACATAAGGTACATCGACCTCAATCTGACCACCGATCAGAACCACTCGATCAGCAATTGCCAGGGCCGAGCTTAAAAGTGCGCGGTCAAAGGCCTGATTTGTCGAGCGAACTGCATTGCTACGCACTTCAAGTAACATCAATGAACTGATTACCAAAAGTGGCACCAGCAACCATATAACAAGCCTGCGTCTGAGCGATCCGTTACGCCATTTCATGCTTTTTTCAACAAATAGCCAAGACCTCGCACGGTCTGAATTTTGATGTCTGCAAGTTCAACACGTTTTCGCAAACGGCTGATGTAAAGCTCAACCGCATTTGCGCTTATATCGTCTTCAAACCCGGCAAGCTGATCAGCTATCTGTTCCTTGCTCAGAACGTGCCCAATGCGCAGCAACAGGATTTCAAGGATGTTGAGTTCCCGGCGCGGAATATCAACGTCATGACCGTCAATTGTTACACGCCGTGCCACCGTATCAAATACAAGCTGCCCGCATTTGATCTGGGTGTTGTGGGTGCCGGCATTGCGGCGCATCAGCGCCCTCACCCGCGCTTCAAGTTCGACCAGTTCAAATGGCTTTGCCAGATAATCATCCGCACCAAGGTCTAATCCCTTGACCCGATCTTCGATGTCGCCCCGTGCGGTCAGGATCAGTACAGCACTTTCAGCGCCGCGATGACGCATCCGCCTGAGAATTTCCAACCCATCAAGTTTCGGCAAATTCAGATCAAGCACCACAAGCCCGTATTCCTGCGTGCGCAGGATGTCATCTGCTTCCTCGCCATCGGCAATTACATCAACCGCATAGCCAGAATGCCTTAAAGACCGTGCAATCCCGTCCGCCAGTGCGGCATGATCTTCAACGACAAGGACTCTCATTGTTTGTGCTTCTCTTCCCTGATAAACCGGCAGGTGGTGTTTATCATAAGTGGTTTACCAACCATGATACGCCCATAAAACGCCATAGTGACATCCCATGTTCATGATATCCACCTCATGAACGGCTGATTGCGATCAAGAGTATTTCAACATGACTTTGGGCCGTACCTGTATTCGTTTATGTGTCATCGTCCTTGTGATGCAAGCAACTTCTGCAATGGCAGAGGTGTTTAGCTACGAACCGCTGCGCCTGGCTCAAGTATCAGACCCGGAACGATCCCTGCTTTCGACGGGCATCCCAAAAGCTGTCATTTACGGGTCAGCCGACATTGAAGCCTTTAGCCCTGTGATCAAGGCTTTTCAGGAAGAAAACCCGCTTGTTGGTGTTGAATATCATCAGCTCCAGACCCTTGAAATGTATGACATGACATTGATGCAGCGTGAAAACGCTGAAGCCAATGCTGATCTGATCATAAGTTCGTCAATGGACCTGCAGATGAAGCTTGCCAATGACGGCTACGCCATTTCACACCAAAGTACAGAAACACAGGCATTGCCAAACTGGGCACGTTGGCGCAATGAAGCCTTTGCCGTCACGCAGGAACCTGCTGTTATTGCTTATAATCGGGCTTTCTTCCGCGAGCATGACCTTGAACCGCCGAAAACACGCGAAGATTTCATCGCACTTTTGACCAATCATGACGACCTTTTCAGCGAGAAGGTCACGACATATGACATCGAGCGAAGCGGTGTTGGTTTTCTGTTTCTTGCCCGTGACGAACGATTTTTCGCGGGCATTTGGGATTTTGTACGAACATTGGGGCAATCAAAGGTAAAGCTTTACTCCAACACGTCTCCCATGCTTGAAAAAATTGCCGATGGTCAGGTTGTGCTCGGATATAACCTTCTGGGGTCATATGCCGAAACATTCAGTCGCCGAAACCAGAACCTTGGTGTGATCCTGCCCGAAGATTTCATTGTGGTTTATTCGCGGATTGCCATCATCCCGCGGGCAGCGCGCAACCCGGACCTAGGCGCACGCTTTCTTGATTTCATGTTGTCAGTTCGCGGGCAAACCGTTTTGCAAAATGATGGCAATTTCAACCCGGTACGCGACGACATTCCACCAAGTACCTTTTCATCCTTGATTTTTGATCGCTATGGCGAGCGGGTGCGTTCCTTCCCGGTGGGGCCAGGACTTCTGGTCTATCTTGATCAGGCCAAACGACAACGGTTCATCCGTCGCTGGCAGGACTCTTTGCTCAATCGGCGCTAAGTCCCCCTGCCCGACGCTTTCAATATCGCCGTACTTCTATTCCGATAGATTTTCATTCGGGACAGCGCGGTTCTTCGGTCCGGTATAATTCCAGATCATCCGTCTTGGAATGGGTCCTTTGTTTCGGCCACCTTGCTGGGTTTGCTCCCACGCATGGGCGAGAATACCCACAGAACGCGACAAACAGAACAATCCACGTGCAAGTTCTGGTGCAAAGCCAAGCTCGGCATAAATCACGGCCGTTGCGCCATCAATATTCAGCGGAATTGGTTTGCTTTTGCGGGCCAACAATTCGCTTTCGATGGCGCTGGCGATTTTTCCAAACCGTCCGGAAATTGCGTTTTGCTCTGCTGCTTCATTCACAAGTTCCAGCAGCCTCGGCGCGCGCGGGTCCACCGGATGGAAACGATGACCAAAGCCCGGAACATGTTTGCCATGTTCGGCAATCTGGTTATCCAGGCCGTCAGAAACCGCCGCAACCAATTCCTGCCCGGCATCCATCCGTGCGGCGATATCATGATACAGCGCGACCGCCTGTTCACCAGCACCGCCATGCACATCGCCCAACACATTAACGGCACTGGCCATTGCGTTATTCAGACCAACCCCACAGGTCGCAGCCATCCGTGCAATGGCAATACTGGGGGCTTGCGGCCCATGGTCGACTGCGGAAACAAGTGCTGCCTCAAGAAGTTTGGCCTGCGGTACTGATGGTAAATCACCGCGCGTCATCAACCAGATCATCGTCGGGAAACTGATATTCCCGATCAAATCTTCAATCGCATAGCCACTATAATGGATTTTGCCCGGTTCCATATCGATGATGTCGGTTTTCCACCAGTCGCGTACTTCGTTTTCGACGTCTTCCACGGTTTTCGTACTCATAGCACGCCCTCTTTGGCAAGGTTATCGATCTCGTCACAGGAAAAGCCCAGCGACGACAGAATGTCCTGGTTATCCTGTCCCAGTTCGGGCGGCGGTGTATTCACGGACGGTGCAGCGCCATCCATCTTGATACCCGTGCGCAGGATACGGATATCGCGATCAGCACCCGGTACATTTTCAAAGGATGCCATCATCCCACGCTCAGCAATCTGCGGCAGCGCCAATGCCTGTGGCACGGTCAGAACCGCACCGGCCGGAACACCAACAACATTGAGCTTTTCAACCCAGTGATCCGTTTCCTTTGTCACAAGCACTGCTTCAAGCAGCGCGGTCAAAGCCGACCGGTTTTCAAGCCGTTCCTTGCGCGAGACAAATCGCGGGTCTTTGATCAGGGATTCCAGTCCAAGAACATCGCAAAGGGCTTCAAATTGTTCCTGTTTGTTTGCCGCGATGTTGAGTTGACCATCTGCTGTGGCAAACGCGCCCGATGGTGACGATGTGAAGTTGTCATTGCCATTGGCCGTTGGTTCCTTGCCCGCAATCAGATAGTTCGACACAACCCAACCCATGGTGGCTATGACTGATTCCAGCATCGAAATATCGATAAAGCTGCCTTTGGCGTTTTTGTTCCCCATCGTGCGCCCAGCCAATGCCGAACTGATGGCGAATGCAGCCGTCATGCCGCCAATGGTATCGGCCATCGGATATCCGACGCGATAGGTTCCCTTATCTTCTTCGCCGGTGATGGTCATGATGCCCGAAAGCCCCTGCACGATCTGGTCATAGGCAGGCAGCCTTTTCATCGGCCCAGACTGACCAAAGCCCGAGATCGCGCAGTAAATCAGGGCCGGATTGACGTCGCTTAGCACATCGTAACCAAGTCCCAGTCGATCCATCACACCGGGACGGAAATTCTCGACCAGCACATCGGCCTTCGCCACCAGCTTCTTGAGGATTTCTTTGCCACGCGGTTCTTTGAGATTAAGCGTGATCGAACGTTTTCCGGCATTTTGTGCCATGAACGAAACGCCCATCAGCTTTTCATTCAGTTCCATGTCCGCACCAAGCTGCCGGGCGAGATCACCACGCCCGGGTGCTTCAACCTTGATCACATCAGCCCCCATATGGGCCAGTTGATGGCAGCAAAACGGCCCGGCCAGCACATTGGTCAAGTCCAACACCGTAATCCCGGAAAGCGGGTTTGATCCGTTATTCATAAAACACCTAAATTCTGCCTGGTAGAATTGTGTTCTATTATATAGAATTTCGATCTTCCACGAAATGCAAACCGCATTGCATTGCGTTCATGACCACGTCCAAGAGCAGAATTTTCATGCCAGAACAAAATGTTAGCGCCGTCGAACGCGCCCTGAATATTCTTGATGTCTTTACAGATCAGGACTCTGATTTATCGCTCAAGGAGATTTCTGAACGTACAGGAATGTACAAAAGTACGATCTCTCGCCTGGCAGGAACACTGGAAACTTGCGGATTCCTGATGCTTTCGGGGCGCGGACGATATCGATTGGGGCCAGCACTGTGGCGGTTGGGGTCGATTTATCGTCGGTCTTACCGAATGGATGACATTGTCCGCCCGCACCTTTCGGACCTTGTTCAGGAAAGTGGTGAAACCGCGTCCTTTTATGTCCCAGAGGGTTCAAACCGCCTGTGCCTGTTTCGGGAAAATTCACCAAGCAGCCTGCGTCATCATCTGGAAGAAGGCGCGATATTGCCGTGCGGCTGCGGCGCAGCCGGCCACGTAATTCGTGCCTGGGGCAATGGTATTGATGACCGTGCACTTGATGTTCTTAATGACAGGTTCGCCCAAAGCGAAGGAGAACGCGATCCCGATATTTCGGCAATCGCGGTCCCGGTACTGGATCGACAAAACAATCTTCTTGGCGTTCTAACGCTATCTGGTCCCAAAAGCCGTTTTAGTGAAGAAAATCGCCTTAACTTATTGAACTCACTACAACAACATGCGCGTAGATGTGGGTCAAACTTGTCGCCATAATTGGCGATCAGTCACCACCTGTGCGTTGCTGTCATAAATGATGTGAACTTTTTTCATCCAATTTGGCGCAATGACAGGTTGGTGACAGGTTGGCCTGCTAACGTCCCTCCCACTGCCGATCCGAGAGTCACAAAGTGACCCCGGAACAAACAAAAAGAATATCGGCAAGGGAGGTCATTAAAAACAAGCCGTAGGCAGATGCGATCAAAGCATCTGCGGGTCGGTTCCCGACATCCCTTGTTGAAGTTTTGTTCCTGGCGATCGGCCGCCACCACACGGGTGGCTTGGGAAAATGCTTTAGTGTCTGGAGGAGACCCTGATGAACAAGCTGACGATGTTCTCACGTCGCGGATTTATTGCCGCAGCCACGGCTGTTGCTGTTTCGACTGCTGCATTCGGTGCAATGGATGCCAAAGCCGCAGAAATGGACGAACTTCACTTCGTCATTCCCGGTGGTGCCGGCGGTGGCTGGGACGGTACCGCACGCGGCACCGGTGAAGCCCTGACCAAATCCGGTCTTGTGGGCACTGCTTCTTATGAAAACATGTCTGGTGGCGGCGGCGGTAAAGCCATTGCCTACATGATCGAAGCAGCTGATCGCCTTGATAATACCCTGATGGTCAACTCCACCCCGATCATCGTTCGTTCCCTTACGGGTGTCTTCCCGCAGTCATTTCGTGATCTGACCCCGATTGCTGCTGTTGTTGCTGAATATGCTGCTTTCGCCGTTCCGGCTGACAGCAAATTCCAGTCCTTCACCGATGTTGTCGACGCTGTTAAAGCGGACCCGAATTCGGTCAAGTTCGGTGGTGGTTCGGTCCGTGGTGGTATGGACCACATTGTTGCTGCCTATGCTGTCCAGAAAGGTGGCGGCAATGCAAAACAGGTCAAATACATCCCCTATGATGCCGGTGGCAAAGCCATTGCTGGTCTTCTGTCGGGCGAAACCGAAGTTCTTTCGACCGGTCTTGGTGAACTTCTTGAACTCGCCAAAGCAGGTCAGGTCCGCATCCTTGCTGTGACCTCCACAGAACGTGTTGAAGCAGCTCCGGACGTCCCGTCGCTTGGTGAACTGGGCATTGATGCCGAATTCGTCAACTGGCGTGGTTACTTCGGTTCCCCGGCTCTTTCGGCAGACAAGGCTGATGCATATGCAGCTCTGCTCAAAGATGTTCAGGCAACCCCGGAATGGGAAACCGTTCGCACGCGTAACGGCTGGGAAAAAATCTACAAAGGCCGTGCTGAGTTTTCCGCCTTCATGGAAAACCAGGAAAAGGTCGTTGGCGACCTGATGCGCGAACTCGGCTTCTTGAAATAAGCCGTTAAAATAAAAGTAAAAAGACCTTCGAAGGAAACCACGCCATGTCCATCAATCGCGACAAGTTCGGCGCACTGATATTTCTTTGCCTTGCGCTGATATATGGCTCCTATGTCGATGACATCCCGCTGCTGTTTGGTGACGAGGATGCTCCGTTCAATGCCAGAACCCTTCCCAACGCCCTTGCATGGATACTGGGTGTGGTTTCCTTCATTCAACTGGTACTGCCGACCAACAAGGAGGCAGGCACCCTTTCTGCGGCATTCCGTGGCCTGAAATGGGGGCGTGTTGTCGTCCTTGCAGTTCTGATGGTGCTGTATGGCCTGACAATCCGCCAGATTGGCTTTCCGATTTCTACATCGCTGTTCCTGATGGGCGGTTTCTACACCCTTGGCGAACGTCGTCCGCATGTTCTTATTCTGACGGCTGTTCTTGTCACGCTGGCGTTCTGGGGTTTGCTTTACATGATGGGCATCTACCTCACGCCGGGCGATTTCTTCTACTATCTCGGTTGGATGTCAAACGATGCTTGAGGGAATTTTCTCCGGTCTTTCGACCGCTGTTTTGCCGATCAATCTGTTGATGGTTGCGGTCGGCTGCTTCGCAGGCACCTTTATCGGGATGCTGCCCGGTCTTGGCCCAATCACTGCCATCGCCCTTATGATCCCGATCACCTACGGGTTTGATCCCTCCACAGGTTTGATCCTGATGGCTGGTGTTTATTATGGTGCGATTTTTGGTGGCTCCACATCATCTATTCTGATCAATGCTCCTGGCGTCGCAGGCACGGTAGCAACCGCGTTTGACGGCTACCCGATGGCGCAAAAGGGTCAAGCTGGCAAGGCGCTGGCAATTGCGGCCATCTCGTCATTCTCGGGCGGCACAATTGCTGCAGTCTTCCTGTTGGTCGCGGCCCCTGCACTGGCGTCCGTCTCGCTGTCATTCCAGTCCGGTGACTATTTCGCCCTGATGGTACTTGGTTTAACCGCGGTCTCTGCCTTTGCGGGCAAGGGTCAGGTGCTTAAAGCGGTCACCATGACGCTATTTGGCATCATGCTCTCAACCATCGGGACGGATCCGGCCGCAGGTGTTGCGCGCTTTACCTTTGGCAGTATGGATCTTGTGGATGGCATCAGCTTCCTGTTGCTTGCCATGTCGACTTTTGCCCTGTCCGAAGCGCTGTTGTCGATCCTGCGCCCGACCAAGGACACGCGCTCTGATGAACAAAAGGCGCTAAAAAGCCTTGGCTCGATGAAGCTGTCGCGTGAAGAAGTCAAAACAATGATTCCGGTCATTGGCCGTTCTTCGGTTCTGGGTTTCTTTACCGGTGTTCTGCCAGGTGCCGGTGCAACCATTGCCTCGTTCCTTGCCTATGGCATGGAACGCAATCTTGCATCAGCCAAGGAAAAACTTGGCTTTGGCAAAGGGTCCATCCGTGGCCTGTCTGCACCTGAAACGGCAAACAATGCTGCTTGTTCCGGGTCGTTCGTGCCGCTCCTGACCCTTGGTATTCCGGGCTCCGGGACAACGGCCGTTATGATGGGCGCGCTGATTTCCTATGGTGTGCAACCTGGACCGCGGTTGTTTGTTGAACAACCCGAAGTGTTCTGGTCTGTCATCATCTCGATGTATATTGGTAACGTGGTTCTTCTGGTTCTGAACCTGCCGCTGATCCCGTATATCTCGCGTCTTCTGGCCCTGCCCCAGCAGCTTCTGGTGCCGTTCGTTCTGTTCTTCTCGCTGGTTGGTGTCTATCTGGTGACCTTTAACACCATGGACATCCACATGATGGTGATTGCTGCTGCAATTGCGATCGGCCTGCGGCTTCTGAATTATCCGATGGCGCCAATGCTGCTTGGTTTCATTCTTGGCAAGATGATGGAAGAAAACCTCCGTCGTGCTCTGGCAATCAGTGACGGATCGATTTCCTTCCTTTGGGAACGCCCGATCACACTTGTGATCCTTTCGCTCAGCATTCTTTTCCTTGCTGCACCGCTTATTGGCAACTTCCGTACGTGGATGCGTAACCGAAAAGCTGTGCCGAATGATGGTGAACTTTAAGGTTCTCGGCCCAACAGGCGCGAAGGTTAATGGTTATGCGTTTTCTCGATAATTTGTCGATCGGCCCCAAAACCCTTTTGGTTCCGGTTTTTCTGATGATCGTTATTATCGCGATGGGGGTCGCAGCTGTTGCCGCCCTCGAAAGCGAGAAAAAGACGCTTACCAGCCTTCGCGTCGAAGCATACGAGCGGCGATCCGATGCGCTGGAACTTAGCAATGCGCTAAACGAGGCTCATGGATCGCTGTTTCGAATTCTGACGTGGGATTCAAACGGGATCAATGCCGCCGTCGTCCCTGATTTGCGCGAAAAGGTTAGCAAGCTCGAAACGGAACTCGCCCCCCTTGCCGAACGTCTTTCAGCTGTCGGCGGTGATGCCTTCCGAGAAAATTACGCAAAATACATCGAACAGGTCGCGCAGTTCCTTGTTGAAAGTGAAATGAACATCTATGGCGCGCTCGAAGTCATCGCCCAAGCTGATGAAACTTTTCAGGCTCTTCAGGTGCCACTTAATGAAATCCTTGTCAGGTCTCATGAAATTGCAACCACGTCATTTGCTGCCGCCTCAAACCAAGCAGAAGCATTGCAGCGTGTTTTCGTGATAGTTGCCGTTCTCGTGGTGCTGATTGCAGGTATCGTTTCCGTCTTTGTTTCCCGGCGCATTTCACGCCCGATGACGGATCTCGCCCAACTGATTGAACAGATTTCCAACGGGGATCTCCAAGTCAATATTCGCGGCGAACAGCGTGGCGATGAAATCGGAACCGTCGCAAGATCCGTCACCGTCCTTCGCGATCAGTCAAAAGAAGCTGAACTCCTGCGCTTGGAACGTGAACGCGTTCGCGAACTCGAAACCAGCCGTCAGCAAAACCTGATAGAGGCCACCGAACATTTTCAGCGCACAGTGCAAGATGCCCTGTCTGGCTTTGATCGTGAATTTGGATCTCTGAACGGATCGGCAAATGATATGGAACAGATCGCAACAGCGGCCAGTTCCCAATCAGCCGACGCCAACCAACATTCCGAACAGGTTCTCCATCACATCGAAGCAGTGTCACACACGACAGCAAGCCTGTCCGACGCGATTGCCGAAATCGGCCAGCAGGCGCAACATTCCGCCGAAGTCGCCGGTCGCGCACGTTCCGAAAGCGAACAGTCTCGTCAACTGTTTGAACAGTTGACGAATGCCACCCAGCGCATCGGCGATATCGTCAGTCTGATCGAAGATATCGCAAGCCAAACCAACCTTTTGGCCCTGAACGCAACAATCGAAGCCGCGCGTGCTGGTGATGCGGGCAAAGGCTTTGCCGTGGTCGCCGGTGAAGTTAAAAACCTTGCATCGCAAACTGCGCGCGCCACCGAAGATATCGCCAATCAGGTCGACGAAATCCGCGGCTTGACCGATAATGTGGTTTCAGCCCTTCATAGTGTTGCCGATGTCATCGGCGAAGTTGACCAATCAGCAGCAGCCATTGCTGCAGCCGTTGAGGAACAGCAGGCATCAACAGCGGGCATTTCAGACAGCATTCAGGATGCCAATGGCGGGATGCGCACCGTTGCCGAGGCGGTAGGCGCCCTTGATAACGAAACCGCGCGCGTTCATCACGGATCAGAAAATGTAACCCGCGCCACAAGCACGCTAAATACCGAAGCAGGCCGTCTGCGCGACGCAATCGATGGCTTCCTTGAACAGATCAACAAAAACAAGGCCGAAGCTTGATGCAAGAACAACCGGGCGATCCACTAAGAAACCGCGGGATCAATCGCCTGTCTAATGTTCTGACACGACGTTTCTTCAGAAACCTTTCCATTGCACTGGGCATTGGTTTGATCGGCGGGGGACTGGCCCATTCCATCAATATGCCCTTGGCATGGATGATGGGGCCGATGCTGGCAACATTTGTGGTAAGCCTCATGCGCGTGCCCATGGCCGTGCCGATGCAGTTCCGCTCGATCATTCTTGGTGTGATCGGGGTGTTTCTTGGCGCATCTTTCACCCCGGAAACATTTGATCAGGCCGCGAAATGGCCAATCAGCATGATCGCTGTGTTGATTTATGTTCCGGTCATTACCGTTATCATTACATGGTTCTATACCAAGATTGCGCGCCTCGATCCGGCAACCGCCCTGTTTTCCGCGACACCAGGCGGCTTGACGCCCATGATTGTCCTTGGTGCGGCTGCCGGTGGCAATGAACAGGAGATCGCCCTTACCCAAGGTTTGCGCGTCCTGTTGCTTGTGATGTCCGCACCGGTGTTTGCGCTGATGATCACCGGGGTCGTCGCAAACGGCCACGGGGACAGCCATGCCGTCCAGATGACGCTGAACGAAGGCCTTCTGACCGGGGTTTGCGCCCTCGTCACGGTGCTTGTGTTTCGTAAGATCGGTGTCCCTGCCAGTTACATGACGGGGGCCATGGCCGCAAGCATGGTGCTGCATGTAACCGGTATTGTTGAAGGAAACCTTCCGGATTGGCTGCTTGCCGGTAGCCTGCTTATTCTGGGCTCTGCTATTGGCAGTCGTTTTTCCGGCGTCAAGCTTTCCGTGTTGGCAAGGCTTGCGGGATATTCCGTTCTTGCAACACTTGTTGTTCTGGCCTTTACCGGCGGCGTCGCCTGGTTTGTCGCACAGTGGCTTGATCTGGACTTTATTGCCGTGCTTCTGGCCTTTGCACCGGGCGGCGTTGCTGAAATGTCGTTGATCGCCCTGGCACTTGATGTCGAACCGAGTTTTGTCGCGTTCCATCATATTGTGCGGATTTTCGAGATCGTTCTTCTTGCACCGCTGATGGCCAAATGGTTTCAAAACCACATGAAACGCAAAAACACATCAAAAATTTAACGGGCAAGGTTGCCCCTGCCCGCTGCAAAATCACATTTGCCATGCTGTTTGATTGCTAAACTGTTGCTCTGGCAAAGAATCAGTGATGCCTAATCGCGCTTTTCAACAATAACGCCATGGTCAAGGACCGGCGCCACGTCGATCTCGCTGGCATCCATCATCCCGGACACACGCTGCAACGCAGCAATCAGGAACGTTTGTTCCCATTCTTCCAGACTGTTGAAATTGTCCGAGAACCGGTCATGAAGCGCCATTGGTGCACGGTCAAGGATCGTACGCCCCTGCTCTGTCAGTCGGACAAAGACCTTGCGTTTGTCTGTATCGCCGCGTTCACGCGTCACAAGATGCATGGCTTGAAGTTTGTCGACCAGCGCTGTGGTTGATGCCTGCGCCAAATTCACTTTGGCTGCAATCTGGCCCACGGTCATCTCACCGAACTCTTCAAGGGACTGCAAAACCAGTAGCTGGGAAGTTTTAAGCCCGGTCACCTTGCCAAGCTTTTTGGCGTGAATATCACTCGCGCGCAGAATACGGCGAATAGAGATCAGCGCTTCATGCAATTTGTCCATTGTAGGTTTCCAGGCAAGGTTTGTTTTTATGCAGGAAACGCTGTTTTACCCGCTGAACCCGCGCTGTGCAACGATTTAAGACATTTTTACATAGACTTTCGATATTTAATTTCATCGAAAACCGTTTAATTTTTGAAACAATGATTTATGAAGAGAATAATATCCCTATCGAAAACCGATAAATCTTTCTTTTTATGTTTATCAATGACTTACACATCTTCACAGGAAAGTCATAGTCAGGGGGTTGATCAATTTGTATCGCTGTTCTATATATCTCCCGCGACATAAATGATCGTGTATCGAAATAACAGAGCAGGCAGACCGATGAAAATTGCCAACACAAACGGCAATACCGGCCAGAAAGCCAACCTGATTATCCGAAAACCCAAGGCAACGGACGGCGCGGCTGTGAACAGCCTGATCGCCGACTGCAAGCCATTGGACGAGAATTCGATGTATTGCAATCTGCTGCAGTGTTCACACTTTTCAGACACATGCGCGATTGCCGAACTGAACGGCGAAGCTGTCGGCTTTGTTTCCGGTTACATCGTACCAAGCACCCCAGACCAACTTTTCATCTGGCAAGTCGCGGTTTCACCAAAGGCCCGTGGCCTGCGTCTGGCAAAACGCCTGATCCTTGATATTCTGGATCGCCCGTCGTGCCATGACGTTTCGCAACTGAACACGACGATCACGTCGACCAACGCTCCGTCTCAGGGTGTATTCCGCTCTGTCGCCCGCGAACTGGGTGCGGATGTGAAGCGTAAAGTTCAGTTCGAACGTGAAACCCACTTCGAAGGCGCTGCTGCCAGCGAGATTCTTTGGCAGATCGGCCCGTTTGAACGTGAAGACGTCGAACGCGTTGCCGCCTGATCCGGCTGCCTGAATTTTCACCACCTTGATTGTAACAAGCGGCCTTGGTCGCAGTGGAACATCCGGCCCGCCGGAACGTTTGGCATGACAGGTGGACTTTGATTTTTTCCCAATCTGAAAGAGGGAACCATGACTGTATTTGATCGCCTTGAATCGGAAGTTCAGAGCTATGCACGCTCCTTCCCCGTTACTTTTGACAATGCCGAGGGCGCCTGGCTTACGGACCTTGACGGTAACCGCTATCTTGACTTCCTTGCTGGTGCCGGCAGCCTGAACTATGGCCATAACCACCCGGTCCTTCAGGAAAAATTGATTGATTACATCAAATCAAATGGCATCACCCATGGCCTGGACATGCACACCAAGGCCAAAGAAGCATTCTTGACCGCGCTTGAAAGCAAAATTCTCAAGCCGCGTGACATGGAATACAAAGTGCAGTTTACCGGTCCGACCGGCACCAATGCAGTCGAAGCTGCCTTGAAGCTCGCCCGTCGTGTCAAAGGTCGCGAAACTGTTATTTCGTTTACCAACGGTTTCCATGGCTGCACGCTGGGTTCGCTTGCCATTACGGGTAACGAACATCACCGTGGCGCTGCTGGCGTATCGCTTGATAACGCTGTTGCGGTTCCGTTTGACGGTTACATGGGCGACGGCGCTGATACCACCGAATATCTGGATCGCGTTCTGTCAGACAACTCAAGTGGCGTGGCCCTGCCCGCTGCCGTGATTGTCGAAACCCTTCAGGGTGAAGGCGGCCTGAATGCTGCTGACTTTGGCTGGCTCAAGAACCTTGAGAAAGTCTGCCGTAAACACGACATCCTCCTGATTGTTGATGACATTCAGGCTGGTTGTGGTCGTACCGGGACGTTCTTTAGCTTCGAGCCTGCTGGCATCAAGCCGGACATGATCACCCTGTCGAAGTCGCTTTCGGCATATGGTCTTCCGCTTGCTGTGGTCCTGATGAAACCGGAATTTGATGTCTGGCACCCGGGTGAACATAACGGCACCTTCCGTGGTAACAACCACGCGTTTGTGACTGCCGCTGCCGCCCTGGACCATTTCTGGTCGGATGACAAATTCGCAGCCGATGTGCGTGACAAGGCCGAATTCCTTGGCAACCGCCTCGAAGAGATTGCCGAACGTTATGGCGACGGCAAACTTTATCGCAAAGGCCGCGGCCTGATGCAGGGCATCTGCTTTGAAAGCGGTGAACTGGCCTCGAAAGTCACCAAGGAATGCTTCAAGCACAATCTGGTCATCGAAACCAGTGGTCCCGAAGATGAAGTGGTTAAATGCCTTGTGCCTTTGATCATCTCAAAGCAGGATTTGGCACATGGTCTGGAAATCCTTGAACTGGCAACCGCCAAAGCCATGGGCAAGGAAGTTATCCCGACCAAAGCTGCTGCTGAGTAATAGTTTGGGCGGCGCCACGGGTGCCGCCCTGCCCCACAACTTAATGAGATCAAAGAGTTAATAATGATTGTTCGTACTCTGAAAGAATGTGAAGCATCCGGTCGTCGCGTGGTTTCGGATAACTGGGAAAGCACCCGTCTGTCGCTTGCCGAAGACGGTATGGGTTTCTCGTTCCACATCACGACCATTTATGCCGGCACCGAAACCGAGATCTGCTACGCGAACCATTTCGAGACGGTTTATTGCATCTCGGGTAATGGCGAAGTCGAAACGCTTGCGGATGGCAAAAAATACAAGATCGAGCCGGGTACGGTTTACATCCTCGACAAACATGACCGTCACTACCTGCGTGGTGGTACCGAAGACATGGTTGTCGCATGTGCCTTTAACCCGCCGCTCAATGGTCGCGAAGTACATGACGAGAACGGGGTATACCCGCTCGATGGTGATGCACTCGCCAGCTAAGTAAGACTCTTGCGTTCGGGACGGCGGAACTCGACCACCCCCAACGCACACGAGCATATATTTTCAAGGATACGCCCCCAAAGGAGGCAACATGCTTTCAGCCCAGAATAAAACGGACGCTGGGCATAGCGTTCACAAGATCGGTGGTACGTCGATGACCCAGGTTGATGCGGTCATGGACAACATTCTGGTCGGCAACCGCAGCGAAAAAGAACTGTACAACCGGGTCTTTGTCGTTTCAGCATACGGTGGGTTCACCGACCTTTTGCTGGAAAACAAAAAGACCGGCGAGGCAGGCGTTTATCAGCTTTATGCCGGTTCCGAGACCGACTGGGCCTGGGGCGATGCCCTGACCAAGGTTTCCGAGAAAATGTGTGCGATCAACGAAGAAATCTTTGGCGACGCACCTGAATTGAAATTGGCGAATGCCTTTGTACAGGAACGTATTGAAGGCACGCGTAGTTGCCTGATGGACCTCCATCGTCTGTGCAGCTTCGGTCATTTCAAACTCGAAAAGCATCTTCTGACCGTTCGTGAAATGCTTTCGGCCATTGGTGAAGCCCATAGTGCGCACAACACCATGTTGCTGCTTCGCGCCAAGGGCGTGAACGCCGTGTTTGCAGATCTATCAGGCTGGCGTGAGCCAGAGGCCTCCAGCCTTGATGGTCGCATCAACAAGGTGTTTGAAGATATTGATCTGCCAAACCAGCTTGCGATTGCAACGGGCTATGCCCAATGCAGCGAAGGTTTGATGAGCATCTATGGTCGTGGCTACAGTGAAGTGACCTTCTCGCGTATTGCGTGCCTGACTCAGGCGCGCGAGGCGATCATTCACAAGGAATTCCATCTGTCTAGTGCCGACCCGCGCATCGTTGGTGAAGATGCTGTGCGTCCGATTGGCCGCACCAGCTACGACGTGGCTGACCAATTGTCGAACATGGGCATGGAAGCCATCCACCCGCGCGCAGCAAAAGGCCTGCGTCAGCACGACATTCCGCTTCGGATCGCCAATACCTTTGAGCCGGAACATCCCGGTACGGTTATTGATGATCACTGGGAGCCGGAAAACAGCCGTGTTGAGATCGTGACCGGCGTCCCGACCGCGTTCGAGATTGAAGTATTCAATCAGGATATGGTTGGTGTTCCAGGTGGCGAAGAAGCGATCCTGAGCGTCCTTAAACGTTACAAGGTTCCGACCGTTACCAAGAACCTCAATGCCAATACGATCACGCACTATGTGGCCGCGCCGCTCAAGCAGATCCGCCGTTGCGTTGACGAGATCGAGGAAAACCAGCCCGAAGCAACCGTTCAGACCCGCAAGGTCGCAATTGTCTCGGTGATTGGTGCGAACATCGAACAGCCTGGCCTGTTTGCCCGTGCCGTATCGATCCTTGATGATGCAGGCGTCGAGCTGGTGGCATCGCACTATCCGAGCCGCCGTGTTGATCTGCAGTTCGTTGTTGCCGAAAGCGACTTCAACAGCGCGATCGTCGCCCTGCACCGTGGTCTCGTCGAAGGCAAAAAAGAAGAAAGCGCATCATCAAATAAAAACAACAATGATAGCGCTTCGAAACAGGAAAAGCTTAAGGCTGCATAAGCCGTAAGGGCATCCGAACATCACATCGAAACCCGCAAGTGCCATTTTGGTCTTGCGGGTTTTGTTTTGCAAAAATCATATCCTTGTCAGTGGTGGTGCAGCGCGATAGGACTTATTTCAGGGCAACCAACAAACGGGACCGACCACATGACGACCAATAACAGCAAAGCCATCAATGAACTTCTTGAAGTCATGGCAAAACTTCGTGATCCCGATGGTGGCTGCCCGTGGGATTTGGAGCAGGATTTCTCAACCATTGCCCCCTACACGATCGAAGAAGCCTACGAAGTAGCCGATGCCATTGCTGACAACGACATGCCCGAACTTTGCAATGAACTTGGCGATCTGCTCCTACAGGTGGTTTTCCACGCGCAAATGGCAAAGGAAGCAGGCCATTTCGAATTTGAAGACGTCGCCAACAGCATCGTTTCAAAAATGATCAACCGCCATCCGCACGTATTTGGTGACGGGGATGCTACGACGACCGATGGCGTCAATCAGACTTGGGAAAAGATCAAGGCCACCGAACGCGCCCGGAAGGCCGAGGACAAAGGCCACGAACGCCACAGCGCCCTTGATGGGGTCGCAAGCGCACTTCCGGCATTGATGCGCGCAGAAAAGCTTACCAAACGTGCGGCCCGTGTTGGCTTTGACTGGCCGAGCACAGACGAAGTCTTTGACAAGCTGCATGAAGAGATAGACGAACTTAAAGCCGAAATGACGGAAAACCCGGACCCTGCGCGCCTGCAGGACGAACTTGGCGATATGCTGTTTGTGATGGCAAATCTGGCGCGTAAAATCGGTGTTGATCCTGAAGTTGCCCTTCGCGGTGCCAATCACAAATTCACCAGACGTTTTCATTTCATCGAGGATGCGCTGGCCCGCGATGGCAAAACAGCCAAGGGCTCAAACCTTGCGGAAATGGATGATCTTTGGAATTTGGCAAAAAAGACAGAGCGCGGCCAGGTTTGAGCCAGCTTAGCTAAATAGCGGCATCAGGATTTCATTGATCTCTGCCCAGAGCTCCTCGGAACTGGCGCACAGTAACCCCGGTGCCATCGCATTGGCATTATATTCATTATCGCGATCAGATGTGATGTAGCGGGCATATCCCCCCGCTTCACGCACCAGCAAGGTTCCCGGCGCATGGTCCCAAGGTTTGAGCGTACGGTAGGCACAAAAATCATATGCACCGCGCGCCACTTCTTCGTATTCCGCCCCGCAACACGAATAATGCGCAACATCGGCAAAGAAATCGAGATGCCCGTAATGCTTGCGGATACGGTCGCGGGCATAAGAGATCAGAAATCCCTTCGCATCCGCTGGCTTCATGATATTTGAACGCACCGAAACAGGCTCGCCCTGATAGCGCGTGCCTGCCCCCTTCTCTGCCACAGTCGCCGCGCCCTCGATCGGATCAATGATCCATGCTGCGACGGTTTCACCGCCAGCATAAAGACCGACCATGCATCGAAACGGCTGCCGATGATTGGCAAAGTTTTTCGTGCCATCCACCGGATCAATGATCCAAAAGGGCTCATCACCAGAAAACACACGGTCTTGAAGCTTCGGGTCCGCATGAGCGGCTTCTTCGCCCAACGCTCGACTGCCCGGCAGAAGATCCGTCAGGCGACGTGTCAGAACGCGCTCCGCTTCGGTATCGGCAATGGTGACAAGATCAAGCGCATGAGTCTTGGTATCGATATCGGCATCGTCCAACTGACCAAAACGCGGTGCGATTTCGGCAGCCGACACTTCCCGGATGATCTCCGTTACCTTATCCATATCGACTTTAATCGTCACACGCTCTCTCCTTGTTGGTTCTAGACCAAGTGTATTTCCAGCCCGGACTTCGCACACCAATCCTCGAAGCGCCCGACACGGGTGGTATCCACACGTACTTGAACGGCAATGCCATCAGCACCTTCGTTGCGCTTAAGGACTTCACCCTGCTCATAAAGCTTTGCAAGCGACTTTCCGTCCGCATATGGCACGCAAAGCTCAAAGATCGGCATATCTTCGGTGAGCCGGTCTTCGATCAGATCAAGCAACGCATTGCAGTTCGTGCCCTTAACCGCAGAAATCGCAATGGTGTTGTCGTGGCGTGCGGCATATTCTGACACAGCCTGCAGATCATCGCCTTCGAGTTGGTCAATTTTGTTAAGGGCCTCGACCAATTCTTCACCGTCGATCGCCTTTTGCAGTCCCAGTTCTTTTAGAACTTCAAGAACATCCAGCTTTTGCTCTTCGGTTTCGGGCGAAGATGCGTCGCGGACATGAACAATCAAATCTGCTTCAAGCACTTCTTCAAGTGTCGCACGGAAGGCCGCGACAAGATCGTGCGGCAGGTCGGACACAAATCCAACCGTGTCTGACAGGATAACCTTGCGGCCGCTGGGCAGAACAAGCCCGCGCATTGTCGGATCAAGCGTCGCAAACAGCATGTCCTCGGCGAAGACTTCCGACAACGTCAGCTGATTAAACAACGTTGATTTTCCGGCGTTGGTGTATCCCACCAAAGCGACAATCGGATAAGGCACCCGGCGGCGGGCTTCACGATGAAGTTCGCGCGTCCGTTTGACTTCTTCCAGTTCACGGCGAAGTTTGGCAAGCTTGTCGCCAATCAAACGACGGTCAATCTCGATCTGTCTTTCACCCGGTCCGGCAAGGAACCCGCGACCACCACGCTGACGTTCAAGGTGCGTCCAGGTCCGAACAAGACGCGAGCGCTGATAACTCAGCAACGCCAGCTGGACCTGCAAACGACCTTCACGAGTACGCGCACGGTCGGCAAAGATTTCAAGAATCAAACCGGTACGGTCAATGACCTTGCATTTCCACTCCCGTTCCAGATTACGCTGCTGGATCGGTGTCAGAATGCCATTGATCATGACAATGTCAGCTTCTTCGGCCTTGATTTGCAGGCCAAGCCGTTCAGTAACGCCCTTGCCAAACAAGGTCGAAGGACGCAACTTTGCAATGGGCACAATATCTGCGCCCACCACTTCAAAATCCAATGCACCCGTCAAACTGATCGCTTCTTCCAGACGTGACGAAGCGTCGCGCCAGCTCCCGGTTGGATCTGCGCGTTTTAGTTCCGGATGGAAAACCAGGACCCGGGGGGAATAAGGCGCATCGCCGCCCCCCGAAGTCAGAGACTCGTCAGCTATTTTCTTCTTCCGTCGCAGGCTGGCTCGGATCAAACAACTTGATCGGGGTTGTTGGCATTACCGTCGAAATCGCGTGTTTGTACACGAGCTGAGTATGAGCATCGCGCCGCAGCAAAACAGAGAAATTGTCAAACCAGGTGATGATGCCCTGCAATTTGACTCCGTTGACCAGAAACACGGTAACCGGCGTTTTGTTTTTACGGCAATAATTCAGGAATACGTCCTGAACATTTTGTGATTTTTCCGCCATTGGTTAGACCTAGCCTTCTTTTATGAGCGTTTTTTTGGTTTCGGGCGGCCAAGGAAAATGTGGAACCGTCGACGTACAGGTCTGTCACGATTCCGGCCCCATTTTTAATGACCTGTACGAACTATAAGACTTTCGAGAAGCTTTTTACAACCCTTACAAGCGCCTCGCAATCAGCGAAATGCCAATCAGGGCTGAGAGTCGCGGAATTCTGCGTGTCACTGTCACCGGTTATTTCGTCCCCGATCAGGATTGCCGTGGCTCCGACATTGCGTGCACATTGAATATCGACCACACTATCACCAACAAACCACAGATTCTCATATTGCGACGCCGAAGAGTCGCCCATCGCCAGATGGACCGGATCGGGTGCCGGTTTGTCGTTGGCAGCATCTGTTGCACCAACAATTTTGCCAAAAAACGGGGTCCATTCAAGGTGATCGGCTTCCTTGCGCAAGAAGTCGCCATTTTTGTTACTGACAATCCCGATATAGGTTCCGTTATCGCGCAGTGCACACAACAAATCATGCGCACCGGCAAGTGGCGTCAGCGTTTGAAGATGGATGGACTGGAAATGGCCATAAAAGCTGTCTTTGGCAGCCAACCATTTATCTTCCCCAAACAGGATCGGAAAACTGTCACGCATTGATCGCGCAACCCGCTGTTTGGTTTCCTCAAGTGACCAGGGATCCTTGCCAAATTCCTCAAGCGTCATATTCAAAGCTGCCTGAATGGTGCCCCAGCTATCGACAAGGGTGTTATCCCAGTCAAAAATGACGGCATTTGGCGGTCGGGGCAATTTGTCAGACATTTGAATTTCCGGTGGCTTGGTGGGCAGTTATTTGTGTGAGGATAAAGAACGCCTGCCTGATCAGAAATATTCCAGCCGGACAGCAAACATCTTTTCAACCTTTTTGATCTGCTCTGATCCGGCAAATACAACGATACGGTCATTGGCCTCAATCACGGTGGCGGCACGCGGCATGACAACCTCACCATTACGCAGGATCGCACCAAACACCACACCGGCCGGCATCGAGATATCCTTGATCGCCTTGCCAACGATTGGCGCTGTCTCAAGGGCTTCGGCTTCAAGCACCTCGCCAAATCCTTCAGACAGGCTGTGAACGGCGCGGATACGCCCGCGGCGAACGTGATGAAGGATCGTCGAAACCGTTGTCATGCGTGGACTGATCACAACATCGACGCCCAGCTCAGACACCAGCGAGTTATAGGTGCTTTTGTTGATTAGCGTGAGAGCACGCGGGCAGCCATAGCGTTTCGCCAGAAGAGACGCCAGAATGTTGGTTTCATCGTCATTGGTCAGCGCCACGACGGCTTCGGCATTCCCGACATTGGCTTCTTCAAGAAGTTCCGGATCAAGCACGTCCCCGCGAAGCACCACGCTTTTCTTGGGCAGTTTCTGCGCGACAAAGCGTGCCCTTTCCGGGTCTTCCTCGACCAGGCGGGTTGTCACCCCCGGGAAGTTCCGATTGATTTCCTCGGCAAGGAACAATGCGATGTTACCGCCACCGAAAATCACGATGCGGCGCGCTTCGGGATCTTCGTGACCAAAGGCCGACATCGCCCGATCAACCTGATCGCTGGATACTGCAAGATACACAAGATCCCCGGCCAACATCTGATCATCCCCTTTAGGGTAGACCGCCTTATCGCCACGGATCATCCCAAGGATCGAAATATTCAGATCCGGGAACAGTTGGTGCAACTGGCGCAGCGGCGTGTTGATCACCGGGCAGTCGTCGCTGCATCGAATACCAAGGATTTTAACCTTGTCATCGGCAAACGGGATCATGTCAAACGCGCCGGGTGCCTGAAGACGACGTGCAACCGCACGTGCAACTTCCATCTCAGGCGAAATCACAACATCAATCGGCAGTTTTTCACGACCGAACAAACTGGCCCATTCAGGCTGCAAGTACGTCTGACTGCGGATACGGGCAATTTTGGTTGGCACATTAAACAGCGAATGCGCCACCTGACAGGCCGTCATGTTGACTTCATCGGCAAATGTCACGGCAATGAGCATGTCCGCTTCTTCCGCGCCTGCCTGCTGCAACACGTCAGGATGCGAACCAAACCCGATGATACCTTTGACTTCCAGTGTATCGGAAATCTTGCGCACCAGTTCTTCGGATTGGTCGATCACGGTTACATCATTGTTTTCCGCAGCCAGGTATTTGGCAATGTGGAAACCCACCTGCCCGGCGCCGCAAATGATGACCTTCATGTTGTATTCTCCCGTTCACAACAGCCCAAGGTAATGGTGGGCCTATTGGCCGCTAACACCAAGGCTTTTCAGCTTGCGGTGCAATGCTGAACGTTCCATTCCGACAAAACTGGCCGTTTTAGAGATATTGCCGCCAAATCGGTCAATCTGCGTCTGGAGATACTCTTTTTCAAACATCTCTCGTGCTTCGCGCAGCGGCAATGCCATGATTTCACTGGTTTTGTCAAAACTAAGTGACGTTGGCATATCAGAAAACAGCTCTGATGGCAGCATCTTGCCGCTGATCAGATCGACCTTGTCTTCATCATCTGGCGCCATGATCATCAATCTTTCGATCACATTGCGCAACTGACGTACATTTCCGGGCCAGTCATAGGCATGCAGTGTTGCCATGGCTTCGGGCGAGAGTTTTCGTTTTGGAAGACCGGTTGCATCGGCATAGCGATCAAGAAATGTCTCCGCCAGCGTCGGAATATCATCACGTCGCTGCTGCAAGGGCGGCACTTCAAGCGGCACCACATTCAGGCGGTAATACAGATCCTGTCTGAACAGCTGTTCGGATATGCGCTGTTCAAGGTCACGCGCCGTTGTCGCGATGACGCGTACATCGACGTTAACCGGGACCGATCCCCCTACACGCTCAAACGTCTGGTCTTGAAGAACGCGCACGATCTTGCCTTGTGTTTCCAGCGGCATATCAGCCACTTCATCAAGTAAAAGCGTACCGCCATGCGCTAGCTCGAGAACACCAGTACGCGCTTCGCGCTCTGCCGTCGCGACCGCACCAAACAGGTTTTCTTCCATGGTATCCGGCGAGATGTTCGCACAATTCAGAACCACAAAAGGTGCTTCAGCGCGGGCAGATTTTTGATGAATAAGGCGCGCGACAACTTCCTTGCCCGACCCGGCCGGTCCATGGATCAGGACACGACTGCCGGTTCTGGCAACCCGCTCGGCCGATTGACGCAGATTATTAATCATCGAAGAATTGCCAACCAATTCGGTATCGCCGCCGGCGCGCAGGGTCAGCTCACGATTTTCACGCCGCAGACGCGCATCATCAATGGCACGTTCCACAACCATCAATAGGCGATCCGTATTGAACGGTTTTTCTATGAAGTCGTAGGCCCCGATACGCGATGCCTCAAGCGCGGTTTCAATATTGCCGTGCCCCGAAATCATAACAACGGGGACTTCGCTGTGTTCGCGCTTGATCAGTTTGAGCGTCTCAATGCCATCATGATCACTTTGATCCATCCAGATATCGAGAACAACAAGGCTTGGCCGACGTGCCGCCACTTCGGACAAAGCCCCCTGACTTGATCCAGCCTGACGTGTTGTGTAGCCCTCGTCTTCGAGAATACCCGATATCAAAGCCCGAATATCTTCTTCATCGTCGACAATAAGAATGTCGTGCGCCATTTTATGACCAAATCAATCTTTGTTTTGTTGCGATTTTGACAATCAATCAATTGTCTGAGGAATGTGTATCCCGCGCCACACTAGCTGTTTCGGCTTCGATGACTT
Organism: Thalassospira australica; assembly: GCF_000763295.1. GTDB lineage: Bacteria > Pseudomonadota > Alphaproteobacteria > Rhodospirillales > Thalassospiraceae > Thalassospira > Thalassospira australica. Next base: position 323,365 of record NZ_JRJE01000031.1, read on the forward strand.
TGGGGAAAGATAGCGTAATCGTTGCACCACTTTCAACGCCGTCGGAGAGTATAAGCTCTCCGCCATGGTCTTCCATGATTTTCTTTACGATCGCCAATCCCAGTCCGGTTCCCTTTGATCGGGTCGTGACATAGGGTTCAGTCAGACGTTCACGATGTTCTGCCGGAAGCCCCTTGCCGTTATCAGAAACGGCAACAAACACACGCTGATTGTCCGGGGATTTTGCAACGGAAATTTCGATCTTGCCGGGTGGCAATTCCCCATCTGATGGTTTTTCGCGGCCTTCAATGGCTTCGGCCGCATTCTTTAACGTGTTGATCAGGCACTGGTTTACTTGGTGCGCGTCACACGAAATCTGCAGGTTTGCAACACCTTCACGATCGAAATCATAGGTGATATCGGTGTGCGCCTGTTTTTGCAGGAATACCGCACTTTTTACCAACTCACCGATATTTTCCGACCGCATGGTCGGCGATGGCATACGGGCGAAGCTCGAAAATTCGTCAACCATGCGTCCGATATCGGAAACCTGACGGATAATCGTATCCGTGCAGGTCTTGAACACTTCCTGATCATCATCAATTTGCTTGAGGTAGCGGCGCTTCAAACGTTCTGCCGAAAGCTGGATCGGGGTAAGAGGGTTCTTGATTTCGTGCGCAATCCGTCGCGCAACATCCGCCCATGCTGCCATCCGCTGTGCTGTTTGAAGTTCTGTTACGTCATCAAATGTCACGACGTAACCAAACACCGTACCATCATCGGCCCATTCGGCCGTCACACGCGCCAGAAGTGTCAGATTAACACCATCGCGGCGGATTTCGATCTGGCGCGGTTTGCTGCGATCACCATCCCGGCCAAAATCATCGAACAACGGCTGGAATTCCGGAATTACTTCCGTCAATTCTTGTGCAATATGCCCATCAAGGTCCAGACCAAGCAGGTTCGAAGCACTACTGTTTGGAAGATCGATTTTGCGTTCCGGGTCCAGACCAATCACGCCTGCTGTCACACCACCAAGGATGGCCTCGGTAAAGCGGCGGCGTTCATCATTAAGACGGTTTGCCGCAATCAGTTCGTTTCGCTGGGTTTCAAGTTGTGCAGTCATCCGGTTAAAGGCGCGGCTTAGGGCTTCAAGTTCATCGCCCTGCCCATCCAGCGGTACACGGAATGACAAATCCCCGTCACGCACACGTTCGGCCCCGGTGATCAGTTGCGAAACCGGCTGGACAAGACGTGTCGCCACCATCAGGCCAAGAGTTACCGACGCAAGCAACAACACAACAGAGATCAAAACAAAGATCATCACAAACGTGATCACGATCCCGGAACGTTCGCCCTCAAGGCTTTGATAGGCGTCAACAGCACGGCGCGCCTTGTCAATACGATCCAGAACGTTCGGGTCAACAAATCGCCCAACCAGCAAAAACGCGTCAATAAAAGTAGGGACTTTGGCAATGGCGCGAATGCGGTTGTCACTTGAACCAACCATCAAAACGACGTCTTTTTCCCGCGCGTCATCAAAGACTTCCGCCGGCACCGATGCCTGGTTGGTATCGTAGGAAAAACTATACTCCGACTGCGCAATAATTTCCCCGGTACCGTCAATCATCATGACTTCCGGCAATCCTCGTGCAAGTGCCTGATCCGTTAACAGACTGGAAATACGTTCCGGACTGGTTGAAAAATTAACACCAAAGCGTTGCAGGTCGTTGGCCGTCGCCAACACATCAGCCCGGATCAGCTCCTGATGTTCACGCAGGTAGGCATCTGCAATGACCATACTTTCTTCAACGGCCGTTCTGATGCGATCACTGAACCAGCCCTGAATACCGAAATGCAGAAACAATGCAGAAAAGATCGCAACGATAATCGCCGGGGTAACCGCCACCAGCGAAAACATCAAAACCATACGGGTGTGAAGTTTGGCCCCGGCAACCCCGCGCCGTCGTTCCACCCAAATCTGCACAAGCTTGCGCGCAACCAGCGTTGCCAAAAGCAGGACAAGTACAAGGTCGATATTCAGCAATAACAGAATCAGTCGTGGATCAGGGCGAAACGGTGCGGTGCCCGTCATCACGAGATAGGTCGCAACCACCGATACAAGGGCTGCTGAAACCAGTCCGAATGCAAAGCGACGCGACTGGCCCAACCGCCCAAGAAACCGCACAAAGCCCGACCGCAAAAACCGGTTGGAGATCGAACGGTCGGTATTGTTCATTTCGTGCCCCTGACGACTTCAAGACCAAGGTCACGGATCTTCTTGCGCAGAGTATTACGGTTAAGGCCAAGCACCTCAGCGGCCTTGACCTGATTGCCGCGCGTTGCTTCAAGCGTAACGTTTAGCAGCGGGCGTTCCATTTCACGCAAGATGCGGTCATACAAGCCGTTTGCTGGCAGATCTTCATCATGCGCATCGAAATACTCACGCACATGGCGTTCGATCGACTCAGAAAGAGACTGAGGTTCGGCACTTGGCGCAGCTTCGCTGATATTATTTTCGGAGAACTCGGTCTCGATAACGTCAACACCGATCACATCATGTGAATATAGCGCGGTCAGGCGCCGTACCATGTTTTCCAGTTCACGGATGTTGCCGGGCCAGCGATGCGCCTTAAGGCGCGCCATTGCCTCCGCGGAAAGGTTTTTGCGCGGAAGCCCCTCTTCACTTGCCTGCAACAGGAAGTGGTTCACAAGTTCAGGAATATCTTCAAGACGTTCGCGCAGCGACGGAAGACGGATGGGCACCACATTAAGACGATAGAACAAATCTTCGCGGAATGTGCCTTCGCGGATCAGTTTGCGCAGATCGCGGTGGGTTGCGGCCACAATACGGACATTGACGCGGATCGGTGTTCGTCCGCCGACGCGGGTATATTCGCCTTCCTGCAACACTCGCAGTAAACGGGTTTGTGCCTCTAGCGGCATATCACCGATTTCATCCAGAAACAGCGTGCCCCCCTCGGCTTGTTCAAAGCGGCCGACCTTGCGTTCGTTCGCACCGGTAAAGGCGCCTTTTTCATGACCGAACAGCTCGCTTTCTATAAGCTCACGCGGGATTGCTGCCATGTTAATCGCAACAAATGGTCCGTGGCGGCGCCCGCCATATTCATGCAGGGCACGCGCGACAAGCTCTTTACCAGTGCCGCTTTCGCCGGTCACCATCACCGTCAGGTCGGTATTCATCAGACGGGCAAGTGCACGGTAAATTTCCTGCATCGCCGACGAACGCCCGATCAGAGGCAGGCGACCATCGCCTTCTTCATCCTCTACCGTGCCCGTTTCACTTTCCTGCGGCGTTTCAAGCGCCCGATCAACAATCCCCATCAATTCATTCAAATCAAAGGGTTTTGGCAGATATTCAAACGCTCCACGCTGGGCAGCCTTGACGGCCGTCATCAGGGTATTCTGGGCACTCATGACGATAACACGAAGATCGGGGCGCAATTTGCGAATGCGCGGCACCATATCCAACCCGTTCTCGTCAGGCATCATGACATCGGTAATAACCAGATCACCGTCCCCGTCGGCGATCCAGTCCCACAACGTGCGTCCATGACCGGTGCTGCGCACCTCATGTCCCTGACGTGACAGCGCCTGTGTCAAAACTGTGCGAATGGCCCGATCATCGTCGGCAACCAGAATTCTGGCAGGGCTCGTACTCATGCCGTTTCTTCCCTGTTATTGATTATGATCGCTTCGCTTGCACCTTCGGCCAGCGCACGATTGTAGATTGGCAGCATGATCTGAAATTCTGCACCTCCCCCCGGTACATCTTTAACTTCGATCACACCACCATGGTCATTGATTATTTTCGCAACCAGTGCAAGGCCAAGCCCCGATCCGGTTGGCTTGGTCGTGACAAATGGATCAAACAGGCTTTCGCGCATGTCTTGCGGAATGCCAGGGCCATTATCACGAACAGACACAACAAGTGGCAGATGCACACGCGCATCACCGCCCGCAACAGCCAGACGGATGCCATGCTGATAGCGCGTCGAGATGGTAATCTCGCCATCCTGTGGATCAACCGCCTCACCCGCGTTTTTGATCAGGTTCAAAAACACCTGAATCAGTTGATCACGATTGCCAAATACCGGCGGCAAGGACGGATCATAGATTTCCTCGAACGTCAGGTGTTTGCCAAATCCGTTTTCCGCCAAACGACGCACATGTTCCAGCACGGTGTGAATATTGACCGCGCCACGTTCAAGCGGTTTGTCCGAGAAAATCTCCATCCGGTCGACAAGCTCGACAATGCGGTCCGCTTCGTCGCAAATCAGGCGGGTCAGCACCCGGTCATCTTCGTTGCTGGTCTGCTCAAGCAATTGAGCCGCCCCACGGATACCCGAAAGCGGATTTTTGATTTCATGGGCAAGGATTGCGGCCATCGCACTTACCGAACGCGCCGAATTGCGGCTGAGCAACTGGTTATCGATCTTTTGCGCAATTGAACGTGGCTCAAACGTCAGAACCGCACAGTCACTATCATCGGGCATGGAACCGACAGTCAGGTTGACGGTGTGCTTGCCAATCTTGGGGCTTTCGATCAACAGATTGTGGTCGGCAACAAGGGTTGCCTCGTCAACTGCCTGCTTGATCAATGAGAAGACCGGACTGTCAGCGGGGATAAAATCTGTCAGATTGCCGCGACACAGCACGCTTGCGCTTGTGTTGAACAGTTGTTCGGTTGCCTGATTGACGAATTTGATCTTTCCGTCCCGATTGGCAACGACAACGGCGCTCGCAATCGCATTGAGCACGCCAGTCGGGTCAACCCCATTGCCTTTTCCAAATCCCAGTCTCATACATATTTTCCCCGACGCGGCCTGCTATGCCGTCGCCATATTATTGTTGTTATGAAGTGATCAGGCTGCTTGCTGATCAAATTTGATTTTGTTTTCGATCAAGGGTTCGTAAAACGCCCGTATTTGATCTTTGACCTCAATCGGATCATCCAACACATTGACAACACGACGAAATTCCGTCGCATTGCGCAAGCTGTTGCAATACCAGGCTAGATGTTTGCGTGCGATACGCACACCCTGTCGACCATGATGGTCGATCATTGCATCATAGTGACGCAGGATTGTTTGCAACTGAATTTCCAAGCTGGGCGCGGCCAGTTTTTCACCCGTCTTAAGGTAATGCGATACCTGGGCCAGGAACCACGGACGCCCCTGCGCACCACGGCCCACCATCACGCCATCCGCCCCGGAACGCTTCAGAAGCTCTTTGGCGTCTTCTTCGCTGGTAACGTCACCATTACCGATTACAGGGATTGAGACGGCCTGCTTGACCAATGCAATCGCATCCCAATCGGCATCCCCCTTGTAGAACTGACAGCGTGTACGGCCATGGATGGTCAGCATGGTAATGCCAAGGTCCTCGGCAATGCGCGCAAGACGCGGCGCATTACGATTGTCATCATCCCAACCAAGACGCATTTTAAGCGTGACGGGCACAGAAACGGCGTCAACAGTCGCCTTGATAATATCGGCAGCCAGCCGTTCATCACGCATCAATGCGGACCCGGCATAGCCCTTGGTGACTTTCTTGGCCGGACAGCCCATGTTGATATCGATGATCATGGCGCCGCGGGCTTCGTTCATTTTTGCCGCTTCGGCCATTTCCTCGGGTTCTGTACCTGCAAGCTGAACGGAAAGTGGACTTTCCGCAGCGCAGTCACCATGCATCTTGCGCACTTCCTTTTCATGTCGCTGGATGCGGGTCATGGCATCAGACGCAATCATTTCCGACACAACAAGATGCCCGCCAAATTGGCGAACCTGTTGCCGAAAAGGAAGGTCAGTCACACCTGACATCGGTGCCAGCACAACTGTCTCTGGCACATGTACAGAACCGATCTGTAATGACATGAAGAATTTCCGTTTGCCTAAATCTTGGGCAGATTAATAAAACTGACTACGACATGCAACAACTCTAAGCGCGTTATTGCAAATATCGTTCTGCCTTGGCTGAAAATCCGACGCATGTATCCTGCGTCACACAAAGGCTCAACACGAGTATGCCCGTGGATATGAGCACGTACCTCAGGGCAATGATTACCAATTATGCATAAGGATAAGGCGAGATTGTAAAAATTGGGCAGTTCTGCTGCATATATCGCCAAATAGCTTAGCTGACGATATAGCCCGTAACCAATCGCACCCCAGGAAATGCAAGCGTCAGCAATAACCAGGCCCCAAGCACGAACCGAACAGCCATACGGCCTCGAAGCGTCGATCGTTCATGGATAAAGATCAGAATGCAGATGATCACAAACCCCAAAAGGGTCAGCAGCATCTTGTGATCAATGGCCCAAAGGCTACTGCCTTCGACATAGCGCAAGGCAAACCCTGAAATGATGCCAATCGCAAGAACCCACGCCGACCATTTCAAAAAGCCGACAAGCATGTATTCACTGTCACGCAAAGGCGGAAGACGGCGGCTCCAGCGTGTTGGTTTACGCTTTTTCAGCGCATATTCCTGAACGACATACGCCATCGCCGCAATAGCCGCCAAGGTAACCAGCGCATATGTAATCAACGAACTGCCAATATGCGCCCAAAGCCACCCGGAATAAAGCGCTGGTCCTGTGACCGTCTCCGGTTCGTGAGGGATAAGCAGGCTAAAAACAGCAGCCAAAATGGCAAACAACAGCAAATAACCGCCAACATAACCTGCCAAACGCCAAACCTGATGCGGGCCCTTGCAGATCACAAGCCCGCCAAAGATCATGATCACCGTCAGTTCAGACCAATGCAAGGCCGCTGCAAAGCCGCGCGACTGGATTTCCTCCCCCGTCAGACCAAGCAACGCCATCGTCCCGGCCGCAGCCAAACAAATGGATGCATACAACCAAGTGTCACGCTTGGGTTCCGGTCGCATGATTTGCGCTGTAAGCGGCAACAAAGCCAGGATATGGATATATGCAGCGAGCATCTATTGGTCCATTTCTGTATCCGGGACGACTTCTTATTTCGACAGTCGATTTGGCGACTTGGCAAAACCTTCGCAGGAAGATAGCCTGCGGCGCACTTCAGACAAGCCATGGCATTAAGTTTATGACCAAAAAAATCGGGGTTGTCATCGTTGCAGCAGGCAGCGGTAGCAGATTTGGCGACCCAATACCAAAACAATATCACATGCTTGGTGGCAAAAGCATCCTTGCGCATTGCATCGACTGCTTTGTGCGACACACCACGCCCGAGTTTATTCAGGTGGTCTACAATCCCGATCACCAGCAATGGTTTGACCGCGCGATCGAAAATGCAAACGGTCGCGACCAACTTCCGCAGCCAGTCAAAGGTGGGATAACGCGTCAACAGTCGGTTCTGAACGGTTTGCGTGCGCTTGAGCCCCACGCCCCGGATATTGTATTGATCCATGACGCTGCCCGACCGGGCATTTCAGACGACGTAATCGAACGCGTGATTACCGCCCTTCAATCGCATGCCGGGGCGATCCCTACGCTTCCTGTGGCTGACACCATAAAACAGACCACTGATACCGGGGTTATTGCCCGCACAATTCCGCGTGAAAGCCTGCACCGCGCCCAAACACCTCAAGGGTTTGACTTCAAAACCATTTTGGACGCCCATCAGAAATTTGAAGGTCTGGAATTCACTGACGACGCAGCCTTGTTTGAAGCACTCGGCCTTGATGCGATTTGCGTTGAAGGCACTACAAACAACGACAAAATCACCCATCAGGACGACTTCGGCCGTGCCCTGAGCTGGGCTGAGAGCGAAAAAAAGGATATGTCGCGCATGCCATTGGAAGAATACCGTGCCGGAACCGGCTTTGATGTCCATCGGTTCGCACCGGGTGATCACTGCATACTGTGCGGTGTCAAGGTTCCCCATTCCGCCCGGCTTGACGGGCATTCTGACGCAGATGTCGGTCTACATACCCTGACAGATGCCATATTGGGCGCGATTGGTGCGGGTGATATCGGTCAGCATTTCCCGCCAAGTGACATGCAATGGAAAGGTGCTGCTTCAGATATCTTCCTGAAACATGCCGCCGACCTTGTTCGCAAACGTGGCGGGCGGATTGTAAACGTGGATGTCACGCTGATTTGTGAACGCCCCAAGATCGGCCCACATACGCCGACGATGCGTGAAAAGGTTGCCGAAATTCTCGACATCGAAGTTGATCGGGTCAATGTCAAAGCCACGACAACCGAACGTCTGGGCTTTACCGGTCGTGAAGAAGGCATTGCAGCCCAGGCAGCCGTTAGCGTTGCGCTACCGACCTCCTGAAGGCCTTAGGCAGCTTTAATAACAAAGGGCAGGATCATGATGATCCTGCCCTTTTATGTTTGACCAGGCTGCGCATAGAGGCTCAGGACGCGGCTTCTTCGCCGTCATCCTCGGGTAATTGATGCTTCATCAGAACCGGAACCTGCGCCATTCCAAAGATCATGGTGATGGGCATGATGCCCCACACCTTGAAGGCAACCCAGGTATCGGTCGAAAAGTTGCGCCAGACAATTTCATTGACCACAGCCAGGAAGACGAAAAAGAAAGCCCAGCGCCACGTAAGTATCCGCCAACCTTCATCGGTTGCCTTAAACGCGCTTTCAAGCACCAGCTTGAGAAACAGTTTGCGTGCCAGCAGCCCGCCAAAAAGGATGGCAGCAAACAGCAGGTTCACGATGGTCGGCTTGATCTTGATGAACAATTCATCATCGAGATACAGCGTCAGACCGCCAAACACGACAACAAAAGCCCCACCAATCAAGGGCATAACCGGAATGGTTCGCGCAATCATGTAGGATGTGATCAGGGCAATGACCGTCGCCGCCACAAAAACAGCGGTTGCTGTCATCAGGTTTGTGGTGGCATTAACAGCAAAGAACAAAATCAATGGCCCCATCTCGAGGGCCATTTTGGTCAGTTGGCTCATTAAATCATAAATCCCAATGAATAAATTTGCGCCATCCTAGGGGCCAAAGGACACAGATGCAATCACATCAACCGTGATCTTGATCCCAATTGCGTTTGCAGCCATGAAACATAGTCATGGTTGCCCCGCCCCAATGGAACTTCAAGGATACAGGGGACTTCATATGGGTGATGTTCATCGATCCATTGCGCCAGATCTGTCGCCGTTGTGCGTGATGTTTTAAGGATCACGATCATTTCGTTTTCTTCTTCAACATCACCATCCCACTCATAAATGGCCGTCATCTGCGGCAAGACATTTGCGCACGCCGCCAGCTTTTCCTTAATCGCGCCTCCGGCAATCGTCCGTGCCGTGTCCATATCCGGAACGGTGACATACAAAAAAGACATTTCGCTTTGCTGAAACTCGTCCGGTGTCATTGAGATTGCTCCGTGGTTGATAATCCGTCACACTGAAAGACATCTTATGGTTAGGGTCCATCATATCATAACGGTGCGGGGAGTACCGATGACGGGGAAAAAACATTCGAAACCCACTGATGTTCAACTTGAATGGCTGCGCCGTGGCCTAAGCCAACCGGGTGGCAAACTGCCGCTGTTTGATGGCAACGGAAAACAAATCAGCGAAAAAACCGTCCGGAGCTGCATTGAGCACGGATGGGCAGCACCATGGTTTGATAACCCGGTCAAACCCGACTGGCTGATCTGCAAGCTTACAGATGAAGGCCGCCGGATCGCCAGCACAGCTGCGGGAAAATAATATCCGCTTGTCTCGCGGATTAAGATCAACCTCACCCCCAATGCATTCTCAATTTTGATCCACACGCCGCGATAACAAGTATCAAAGGTAACCTTCCCGCTACCAACAAGATGGGGATTGATGATGCCTTGGATGCTTAGATCGCTGTTTATCTGTGTTGCGTTGCTCTTTGCGGCAGCACATCCCCCTGCCATTGCCACAGAGCCTGATGATGCATGGAAAATCTGGCAATCAGACGGTGTGCACGCACTGATGCGCCACGCGATCGCACCGGGCACCGGTGATCCAGCCAATTTCACACTTGGGGATTGCACAACACAGCGCAATCTTGATGCAACCGGGCAAGATCAAGCGCGCCAGGCAGGTGATCGCATTCGCGAAATGGGCATAAAGGTCGATACCATCCTCACAAGCCAATGGTGTCGGTGTTTGGAAACAGCACAACTGCTTGACCTTGGATCCCCCACCGAAGAACCCGCCCTAAATTCGTTCTTTCAGGATCGAAGTACCCGCACTCAACAAACCGAACAGATTAAACAACGGCTTGTAGAGATTCCTGACGGGCAAAAGGTAGTGCTGGTGACGCATCAGGTGAACATTACCGCCCTCACAGATATCTTCCCGCGCTCAGGCGAAATTATTCTGTTCCGTCTGAACAACAACGGCAATGACGTCGAAGTGCTGGGGCGCATTATGCCCTGAACGAACAGACGTTTTTGGCTTGAGGGTATTAAAAGGGGGAAAATAATTGGTCGGAGCGAGAGGATTCGAACCTCCGACCCCCTGCACCCCATGCAGGTGCGCTACCAGGCTGCGCCACGCTCCGACCGTAGATGCGCCGTTTGGCGCGGCTCGATAAATAGCGGTGCCGCGCCAAAGACGCAAATGATTTTTACGGATTTTTTTTGATATTCTGCAGGCTCGACCGCAGGATGGATTGAAGGTCTTCAAGTTCGCTTAAAACGGTTCGAAGCGCTGTTTTATCCATACTCGCTGAACGATCTGGCTCTGAAACAGCCGCAATCTGAACCGATGCGGGTTTGGCCTGGTCTACATCCTGCGCAGACACGGAAATTTCCGAGGGCAGCTTGCCCTTGTTCTGATCAAGAAGCTTTTGAACCCCTTTGATCGTAAAACCCTGGTCGTGCAAAAGAGCGCGGATTTTGCCGAGGAATTCGATATCTTCGGGGCGGTAGTAACGCCGCCCACCGGCCCGTTTCATCGGTTGAATCTGGGGAAACTTCGATTCCCAGAACCTTAGAACGTGCTGCGGAAGACCAAGCTCCTTTGCAGCCTCGCTAATTGTTCGAAAAGCAGAGTCAGACTTTGCTGTCCGGCGGGAAGGTCCCGCCGCAGCCCCCAAGTTCGTTTTCATGAGTTCTTTTTCTTAAGCGTTAATTCGGGCTTTCAGGACCTGTGACGGCCGGAAGACAAGCACCTTACGCGGAAGAATTGGCACTTCTTCCCCCGTTTTCGGGTTGCGTCCGATGCGTTGGCCTTTCTGACGAACAGAAAAACTTCCAAAGGAAGAAATCTTTACGACCTCATCCTTGATCAACGCAGTCGAAATTTCATCAAGCACAGTTTCAAGCAGCTGGGCGGACTCGTTCCGCGACAGACCTACTTCCTGGTAAACGGCTTCAGCGAGATCCGCACGGGTAATCGTTGTTTCCGACATGACAGGCCGCCTCCTTATTTCGGGACATTATACACAAGGTTATATCTGGTAGCGAAATCAGTCAATATCAACAGGATACACTGCTTTAAGGCGGAATGTTGCGATTTTTAAGATTTTCACGTGTTTTTGAGGACTTCTGCCACTTTCCAAGCCGCTGTTACCAACGAACAAGTGAAGCGCCCCAGGTAAATCCGCCGCCCATCGCTTCGAGAACCACAATATCGCCGCGTTGAACGCGCCCGTCATGGACCGCTTCGGCCAATGCCAATGGTATAGACGCTGCCGACGTATTGGCGTGACGATCAACGGTCACAACAACCTTGTCTTTGGAAATGCCAAACTTGCGCGCAGTGCTATCAAGGATACGCTGGTTGGCCTGATGGGGCACAAGCCAGTCGATATCATCCGGGTCAAGCCCGGTATCGCCAAGAACTTCGCGAATAACGCTGGCAAGGTTGGTCACCGCATGGCGGAAGACTTCCTGACCTTCCATGCGCAAATGCCCAACCGTTTGGGTTGCCGATGGCCCGCCATCGACATAAAGAAGTTCGTATTTGCTGCCGTCCGAATGCAGGCGACTTGCAAGAATACCGTAGTCGTCAGTTGAACCGTTGCCTTCAGTTGCCTGAACAACGACTGCGCCTGCCCCATCACCAAACAACACACAGGTTCGACGGTCTTCCCAGTCAAGGATACGCGAAAATGTTTCCGCACCAATAACCAGTGCTGTTTTGGCCTGCCCGTTTCGGATGTACATGTCTGCTGTCGTCAGGGCGTAAATAAAGCCCGAACACACCGCCTGCACATCAAATGCGAAACCTTTTATACCAAGACGGTTCTGCACCTTGGTCGCCGTTGCCGGGAACGTATTATCAGGTGTTGCCGTTGCAACGATAATCAGGTCGATATCATCAGCAGTAACACCTGCATGTTCCATCGCCTTATTTGCCGCGGCACAGGCAAGATCACTGGTCGTTTCATCCTCGGCCGCGATATGGCGCTGGCGAATGCCTGTCCGCGCAACGATCCATTCATCAGATGTATCGACGCGCTTGGACAAATCATCATTGGTTACGACGTTTGCAGGTAGATATGAACCGCAACCAATAATGCGAGAACGAATTGTCATGACTTGGGGACCGCCAGCTTTCTATTGTGTTGATGGGTTGATCAGTTGGCTTGACCAACAGGAACGGCAACTTCTTCCTGAGCTTTTTCCAAACCGCTCATGGACTGCTCAAAAATGGCAAGTTCACTTTTGATGGTGTCATTTAGGTTATTGACGATCAAGTCGTGGCAAACCCCGATGGCGTTGGAAAAACCAAGTGCGTCTGTGCCGCCATGGCTTTTAACAGCAATACCATTGAGACCAAGCAACATCGCACCGTTATAACGGCGCGGATCCATGCGATCCCGGAAACGCTGCAGCGAACGACGCGCAAGAAGGTAACCGATTTTGGCAAAGAAAGAGCTTTTGAAGGTTTCTCGCAGGAAATGCACCAAAAGACGGGCTGTCCCCTCTGCGGTTTTCAGGGCAACGTTACCAGTAAAGCCATCCGTCACAATGACATCGACGGTCCCTTTGGCAAGATCATCCCCCTCAACAAAACCTTCGAAACGGATTGGCAGATCAATATCGCGCAAGATTGCCGAGGCCTTCTTGACCGACTCATTGCCCTTGAGTTCCTCGATCCCGACATTGAGCAAACCGACCGACGGTTTTTCAAGTCCGAACAGGATGCGTGCAAAGACTTCACCCATCAGCGCAAATTGAACCAGATTATGTTCGTCGCACTCGATGTTTGCCCCTAAATCAAGCATGACCGTCTCGCCACGCTGTGTGGGCATATAGGTCGCAATGGCCGGGCGATCGATTCCGCGCACCGTTTTCAGAACAAACTTCGCCATTGCCATAAGGGCACCAGTATTACCAGCAGATACAACACCTTGCGCATCGCCCTCTTTGACGGCGTTGATCGCAAGACGCATGCTGGAATCACGGCGCTGACGCAGGGCAACGGAAGGCTTGTCTTCCATCGAAACTTCCTGCGTCGCGTGGCGAATTTCACTCACAGCTTCCAAGGTAGGATATTTGGCAAGCAGCGGCTTTAACTGCGCTTCATCACCAAACATCAGAAACTTGAGATGGGGAAGTCGTTTGAGTGCAATTTCAGCACCCGCCACGACCATGTCTGGCGCGTGGTCTCCTCCCATCGCGTCAAGTGATATGCAAACCTGTTCAGGCAAAGTCTTCTCTTATGGTTGTTCTAAAATCTCTGAACCGGATACCCGGCAGACTGACCAAAAGGTCTCGTCCATCATCAACTGGCCGGAACGCCCGTAATTACCGGAATTCTCAACCAGATACAAGGCAAAGCCGAAACTGATGACCAATCGCACAGCAGTTGAACCACCGATACTATGACTTATAAAAGTGCAATGCTGGTTAACACCGGCATATTCATAGTGCCTAATCATCCGCTCTTGCGACGATTACAGCTACTATTTTTTCTTTTCAAGCTGCTCTTTAAGGCCTGCAAGCTGTGCGAACGGGTTGGGTTTATCTTCTTGGGCATCTTCTTCGGACTGGATCGAGTCCGGCAGTTCCGCATCATCTTTGCGCGGATATGGGTCCATCGCAACAGCAAGAAACTGCGCGACAACCTCGCCGACATCAATCATGCCATCCACCAGCGGTTCTGGCTGATCAAGCAACGCCATTAACTCTTCTTCAGACAGATCTTCAAGATCATCGGGGTTTGACGGCATGTCTGCTTCTGACACATGCGGAGAGAAGAGAACCTCGACCGTATCTTCGATAACCTCGGGAACCGGCTCAAGCGTTGCCACACAGCGCTGAACGATTTGCGCGTTCATTGGCCCGCGTACGGTAACTTCGCCATTCGAAGCCGTTTTAATTTCAAGTTCGGCTTTCAAGCTATCGATGGAAACAAGCTCAAAACGTTTGGCCAATCCTGCGCGTTCTGCTTCGTTCGCTTCGATAACAAGTTTTTCTTTGGTTTTTACCTGCTCGTCAGTTTTGACGATGCGGGAAAACTCAGGAGTAAATTTATCAGACATCAGTTCATTCTTTCTATTGCGGGTCAGAGACGGCGACACGTGGTACATCGGGAAAATGCACGGCACCGTTCTGCATTTGCAAAATGGTTTGATTTTCAAGCGCGGCCAATGCGTCATGCACATATCCGACCATCGCCATCAGTTGTTCATTGCTGATCTCGCAATCAGCAAAAAGATTCCGGTCTAATGCGGCTGCAAGCTCGGCTGCGCCTGACTGAACACCTTCTTCATAGGCCACAATACGCCCGTGATAGGATTCCGACATTTTGCGGATCCGTTTCAGGATCCCAACATCACCAATCCCCATTTCACGCATATTCTGGTCAAGGTCGGCAAACATCACGTCAAAAATATATTGCGCGAGATCACGGTCTCCGTCATCTGCCTTAAGGCGGCGAAACAGGATGAACGCATGCACCAGAATAAGGTCAAAACGACCTTCCATTGTATCGGGCACACCGACCTTCGCGTAGAAGTCCGGTTGACGCGCCTGGGTTACCATTGCCGTGTAAAGCTCGAACGCTGCGGTTTGCTTGCGGTCTTTTTTCTTCAGCCATCCAAACAACAGTAACACTCCTTCGTTGACATTCCTGCCATGGCACGCAGAATGCCGTAAATTCCATTGGGGCAACCCTGCCCCAGTCATTGCCCGGCAATATCATGCGCCTAGCGCAGAAACTCAAGGCAATTCCGGTTTGGCTTCAACAAGAGGGTCGCTCAGGTGAGCTTCATGCATAATAAAACTACCCGCATTCCCCTGATCATGCTGGCAGGACTGGCTATTGCCTTTGTCTCTGCATGTAGCCCGACAATTGCCTCACGTGGCAACGCACCGGAACCAGAACAGCTTGAACAGATATCGGTTGGAGAATCGACCAAAGGTGATGTGACCGATATTTTGGGCTCACCTTCCACCATCGCTGCCTTTGACGAAAACGTCTGGCTGTATATTTCCAGAGTCACCGAAACAGTTGCATTCTTTGAACCGGAAACGGTGGAACAGAAAGTCGTTTTGATCAGCTTCGATTCCGCCAATCGCGTCGAAATCCTGAGCGAATATGATCTGGAAGACGGCAAACCCGTCATCCCGACGAACCGTGTAACGCCAACAGCCGGACGTGAATTGACGATCCTGCAACAGCTTTTTGGCAACCTTGGCCGGTTCAGCGAAGGTCAATAAGATCTAATTCGCAATTGACCGAATGCTAAATACGTTATCGAAAATGGTCGAACCCGCCTTCTGCGAGTTCGGCCATTTTTCCATCTGGTCCAAGTAACGACACAGTTCCAACTTCATCTGTTACCTTGCCGATCACGGTAACTGTCTCGCCCAAGGCCTTGATATCTTGGGCTTGTCCTGCGATCAGAAGCTCGTAATCATCCCCACCGGCCAAAATACGTTCCCACTTCCCCGGCTCAAGATCAACAACCGCCTTCGCCGCAGGTGACAGCGGGATGGCGTCACGGGTGATTTCCATGCCAACGCCCGAAGCAATGCAGATTTTGCGGCAATCACCAGATAGTCCGTCTGAGATATCCATCGCCGCGATACGGGCATTAAGATCCACACAGGCCAAACCCGCCTTTATGCGGGGCTGTGGCAACCAATAACGGTTCTTGAGAAAATCTGCATCTTCGGCATCACGAACGGAGAGATTGCCGTTCAACACTTCTAATCCAAGCGCAGAATCGCCAAGCGTTCCTGTTACAGCCAGAATATCCCCCGGACGGGCCTGATCCCGGCGAAGTGCCCTGCCCGTTGGAACATATCCAAAGGCGGTCAGGCTAAAGAAACTTGGACCAGGAGTACTGACTGTATCCCCCCCCAGCAGGGCAACGTCATGCGCTGCGCAGTCTTCGCCAAACCCTTTGGCAAATCGTTCGATCCATTCTTCGGAAAGATCACGATTATACCCGGTGGTCAAAACCACACCACCTGCCCTGGCCCCCATCGCGGCAAGGTCTGACAGGTTCACACGCAGAACTTTTTTGGCGACCTTTTCCGGCGCATCAATGCCCCGGAAATGCACACCTGCCACCAGCGCGTCGGTGGTGACCACGACCTCGCACCCGGCAGGAGAAGAAAACACAGCCGCATCATCCCGAAGCGACAATGCAGCCGGATCACGCCCGGCAATGGGCGCGAAATGGCGCGCGATCAGTTCAAACTCACCAGATCGCGCAGCCATATCAATTTTGTCCGTTTTCACCGGGACGCAGCGTTTTCCCAATGCGGTCAAGAACGGCATTTACAAGCTTGGGTTCGTTCTCGTCAAAGAACGAATGGGCTGCATCAACATATTCGGTAATGACAACCCGCATTGGAACATCTTCGCGCGCGATCAATTCATAGGTTCCTGCACGCAGGATGCTCCGCAGAACCGTTTCCAAACGCTGGGTGGTCCAGCCCTTTTCAAGGGCGCCATTGATCATACCGTCGATATCGACCATGCGCGCAGCGACACCCTGGACCAGATCAGCAAAGAAACCACGATCCGGGTCAATCAAGTCCTCGTTGGGGATATCAAGGTCGCGACCGCCTTCACCATCAAGGCGGAAGTCGGAGTATTCGCGCACGATATCACTGGCAGAAAGCTGTGACAGTTCTGCCTGATAGAGCGCCTGAATGGCGGCAAAACGCGCCGCACTGCGCCGCTGTGCGGCTGATGCCTTTGATTTTTCGGTCATTACTTGTGATGTATTCCAAAATGGTTTTGAACTTCGATCTGACGCAGAACAGCCTTGGCAGCTTCGCCACCCTTGTTCTTTTCGTCAGCCTTTGCCCGTGCAAGCGCCTGTGCCTCGTTTTCGACAGTCAGAATGCCGTTGCCGATGGCAAGTTTGTATTCAAGACATAGCTGCATCAACGCACGGTTGGCTTCTTCGCAGATGTGATCATAGTGCGTGGTTTCGCCACGGATAACACACCCAAGCGCGAGATAGCCATCATAGCGTGGTCCAGTGGCCAATTCTTTCATTGACTGCACCGCATATCGAATGGTGATCGGCACCTCGAACGCACCTGACACCGAAATACGGTCCCACGTTGCGCCACCGGCTTCCAGAGTCGAAGCAGCCCCTTTGACAAGGTCTTCGACGATATGCGTGTAATATGGCGCATCCACAATGAGAATGTGGGGGGCGTTGCTCATGGTTTTATTCCTCCGAGACGACAAGCGGACGCTGATCAACCAGATTTAGACCGAAGCCGTCAAGTCCTACAATGTGGCGTTTTGTATTTGAAAGCAGAATCATGTCGCGAATACCAAGATCATGCAAGATTTGCGCACCAACACCGTAATCGCGCAAGTCGGCATCACCGCTTTGGTCGGCAAGTTCCTGACGCAAGGCATCGCCGTCACCGCCATTGATCTCTATAAGTTTGGCGACAGACGATGACAAGGTGTTCGGGCGTGGTTCACGGATCAAGACCACGACACCACGGCCTTCTTCTCCGATTTGGCGCATGGCTGCCGCCAGTTGGCCCTCATGTCCGTTCTGGGTATCACCAAGCACATCTTCGATCACGTTAAGGGCATGCACACGTGTCAGCACAGGTGCATCATCACTGATGTCCCCTTTCACCAGCGCAATATGTTCTGCGTAGGTAACGTTATTAACATACAGATGCATGTCAAACTCGCCGCCATTGACGCTTTGGATCTTAGTGGTTGCCTTGCGCTGAACCACTTTTTCGTGCTTGCGGCGATAGCGGATCAGATCGGCAATCTGCGCGATTTTGAGGTCATGTTTCTTGGCAAATTCAACAAGTTCCGGAAGCCGCGCCATTTCCCCGGAATCACTCATGATTTCGCAGATCACACCAGACGGGTTCAATCCGGCAAGACGCGCGATATCCACCGATGCTTCGGTATGACCTGCACGCACCAAAACCCCACCCGGACGGGCACGCAACGGGAACACATGCCCCGGCGTGACGATATCGTGGCGTCCGGCATTCGGGTCGATTGCAACGGCGACTGTGCGCGCCCGATCCGGAGCCGAAATGCCGGTGGTAACCCCGGTTTTGGCTTCGATCGAGACGGTGAATGCTGTTTCATGGCGGGTGCCGTTATGGGCACTCATCATGGTCAGCCCAAGTTCGTCACAGCGTTCCGACTCAAGGGTCAGGCAAATCAGGCCGCGTCCATGGGTCGCCATGAAGTTGATGGCATCAGGTGTTGCCATCTGGGCCGGAATGACCAAATCGCCTTCGTTTTCACGATCTTCGTCATCGACAAGAATAAACATTCGGCCATTGCGGGCTTCTTCGATGACGTCTTCAATCGGCGAAAGATAGTTGTTGGGCATTATCAATCAGTCCTTGCCAAGCATGCGCGCAACATAGCGTGCAAGCATGTCGATTTCGAAATTGATCCGGTCACCCGGCTGTTTTGAGCCCAGCGTGGTCTCTGTCTGAGTATGGGGTATCAGATTGATACCGAAAGTGTTTCCGTCAACCTCGTTCACGGTCAAGGACACACCTTCAAGGGTCACAGACCCCTTTGATGCAATGTATTTTGCAAAACTTTCGGGCACTTCAAAGGTCAGGCGTAAAGAATCCCCCTCGGGGACGCGTTTTGTCAGGATGGCGACACCATCCACATGGCCCGAAACGATATGGCCACCAAGTTCATCGCCAACACGGGTCGCCTGCTCCAGATTGACCTTCGAGCCAACCTTCAGATCACCAAGTGTCGTGCGCGACAGGCTTTCAGCCGACGCATCAATCGCAAACCAGTCACTACCGGTCTCAACCACCGTCATGCAGGCACCATTACACGCAATGGAGGCGCCCAAAACAATCTTTGACGTGTCGAAAGCAGTCGTGAATTCAAACCGGGTGTCGCCGGTTTTTTCAATCGCACGGACAGTTGCAATATCGGTGATAATACCAGTGAACATCAATTAATCCGTTTTATTTTCGTATGTTATCGCAATGTCTTGACCAACTGAACGAACAGAAGAGCGTTTGAATTGCGGTGCATTTTCAAGCTTATCAACACCTAAATCGGCAATCATTGCCTTGCCATCTGCACCAATCATCGACGGCGCGACGAAATGAACAATCCGGTCTACCACCCCACTCTTGATCAAACCGGCAGCCAAATTACCGCCGCTTTCGACAAGAACGCGGGTCAGACCTTCGCCCGCCAGCTTTCCTAGAACGTCATGTAGGTCCAAATGCCCGGCAGTGCATCGGGCAGCAATCACTTTTACCGAAGTTTTTTCAAATTTCTCCAGTAGTTTGGTGAAATTCTTCTCGGCAGTGACAAGCCAGGTCGGCACATCAGACGCCGTTTGGGCAAGTTTCGTCGTAACCGGCACCGTGCCAGAACGATCAAGGATAACACGGACAGGTGATTGATCTGACCGCCCCGCCAAACGGCAGGTGAGAGTTGGGTCATCAGCAAGGACAGTTTGGGCACCGACCAAGATGGCATCATGTGTGGCCCGCATCAGGTGGCCTTCGTCGCGCGCTTGTTGTCCCGTGATCCACTGGCTTTCACCCGAAGACGTCGCTGAACGCGCATCGATTGTCGAGGCAAGCTTAAGTGTCACGAAAGGACGGCCACGTTCAACTTTTGACAGAAAACCTTCGTTGATCCTGCGTGCGTCATCGGCAAACAAACCAACATCAGCCTGAATACCCGCCTTGCGGAGCATCTCATGCCCCCTGCCCGACACACGCGGATCAGGATCGACCAGCGCACAGACCACCCGCGTTACCCCCGCGTCAATCAGGCCGACCGCACAGGGCGGTGTTTTGCCAAAATGACTGCAAGGTTCAAGTGTGACATAGGCCGTTGCCCCACGTGCAAGATCACCTGCGATATCAAGAGCAACACGTTCGGCATGAGGACGCCCGCCGGGTTGGGTATGACCACGCCCGACGATGGTTCCGTCAGAAGACACAAGGACACAGCCAACGGCCGGGTTCGGCCAGACGTTTCCCAAACCGCGTTTTGACAGGCTCAATGCGACCCGCATGAAATGCCGGTCGTCTTCGCTAAACGCGGGGGCTGTCATTACTCTGCGTCCGCCTCTTCTTCCCCATCATGCATTTTTTCGACGAATTGTTCGAAGTCCCGCGCTTCGCGGAAGTTCTTATAGACCGAAGCGTAGCGCACATAGGCCACCTGATCGAGGGCATTAAGCGCCTCCATCACCATTTCGCCAATGGTATCGGTGGAAATATCGCTTTCACCGCTGCTTTCAAGACGGCGTTGAATGCCATTAAGGGCCTTTTCAACCCGCTCGTCTTCGATCGGGCGTTTGCGACACGCAAGAAAGATCGACCGCGCCAGTTTGTCGCGGTCGAACAATTCGCGTTGCCCGTCTGTCTTGACAACCATCAGTTCACGCAATTGAACACGTTCAAATGTCGTAAAGCGCGATCCGCAGGCAGGACAGAACCGGCGACGGCGAATGGCATGATGCTCTTCGGTCGGACGGGAGTCCTTAACCTGGGTATCGGTATGTCCGCAAAACGGGCAACGCATTATGTTTTACTCAGTTCAGTTCGATCAGGAATAGATCGGGAAGCGTTTGCACAGGTCTTCGACCTTTGCACGGACAGCGGCTTCGACTTCGGCATTGCCTTCCGGGCTATCGACCATGGCGTCAAGAACGTCACCGATCAGTTCGCCAATCTGCTGGAATTCAGCAACACCAAAACCGCGCGTAGTACCGGCCGGGGTGCCAAGACGCACACCCGAGGTCACGGTCGGTTTCTCGGTATCGAACGGAATGCCGTTTTTGTTGCAGGTAATCCCAGCACGTTCAAGCGCGACTTCTGCGGTGTTGCCCTTAAGGCCCTTCGGGCGCAGGTCAACAAGCATCAGGTGCGTATCGGTGCCACCGGTAACAATATCAAAGCCGCGCTTGACCAGAACTTCGGCCAGGGCTTTGGCATTATCGACAACCTGCTGCGCATAGTCTTTGAATTCCGGGCGCAGCGCTTCGCCAAAGGCAACAGCCTTGGCTGCAATCACATGCATCAACGGACCACCCTGCAGACCAGGGAACACCGCCGAATTGATCTTTTTGCCGATATCGAGGTTGTTCGACAGGATCATGCCGCCACGCGGGCCACGAAGGGTTTTGTGCGTCGTGGTGGTGACAACATCGGCATAAGGAAGCGGGCTCGGATGAACGCCACCGGCAACAAGGCCGGCAAAGTGCGCCATATCCACCATCAGCAATGCTCCAACTTTGTCAGCGATTTCGCGGAAACGCTTGAAATCGATCTGACGCGGGATCGCAGAACCACCAGCAATAATCAGGGCTGGTTTGTGCTCGACCGCAAGGGCTTCGACCTGATCGTAATCAAGGGTCAGGTCGTCTTCACGAACCCCGTACTGAACGGCATTGAACCATTTGCCCGACAAAGCAGGGCGTGCGCCATGCGTCAGGTGACCACCGGCATCAAGCGACATGCCCAAAATGGTGTCGCCCGGCTTGCAAAGGGCCAGCATGACAGCACCGTTTGCCTGTGCGCCGGAATGCGGCTGCACGTTGACGAATTCGCAGCCAAAGATTTCCTTGGCGCGTTCAATTGCCAGTGCCTCGGCAACATCAACGAATTCACAACCACCGTAATAGCGGCGCGAAGGATAGCCTTCGGCATATTTGTTGGTCAGAACGGTACCCTGTGCATCAATAACCGCTTTGGAGACGATATTCTCCGAAGCAATCATTTCGATCTGGTTCTGCTGACGATCAAGTTCGTCAGTAACCGATTTGAACAGTGCCGGATCAGCTTCGGACAAGCTGGTGGTGAAAAAGCCTTTGAACGACATACAGGGGCCTCTTTCAATACGATGTGACGGGTCAACGATCCAAACAGACCGCCTGCCCGTTCCGGTTGATGCCAGATGGCGGTAAAATCAGACAGAGCAAGACATTTTTGCGACGCGACCTTCGTGACGACCACCTTCAAACTCGGTCGACATAAATGCATCCACACAATCGAGTGCCGTAGCATCACCCAACAGGCGTGCACCAAGGCACAAAACGTTTGCGTTGTTATGTTGGCGGCACAATTCCGCAGAAAGCCGGTCATGCACCAGAGCCGCACGAATTTGCGGGTATCGGTTTGCGGCCATGCTCATACCGATGCCAGAACCACAGACGAGAATGCCCGCCTCGGCCTTGCCATCGATAATCGTTTTGGCAACGGCCTGCGCAAAGTCCGGATAATCCACCGATGCGGAGCCATCCGTGCCAAGGTCAAGCACTTCTACTCCGCGCTTTTTCAAGGTATCAATGATAGCCGATTTAAGCTCGACACCACCATGATCGGCAGCAATAGCAAGGGTCTTGACAGTCATAGGCTTGCCTTCATCCAAAAGCAGAATACTAAAATTGAGCGCCTTGTAGCATATAGCATTGGGCCTGCCAACGCGGAGCTCACCCAAAACAGCAAGTTTTCCAAACAGAATTATACAACAAACCAACAGGGTCGAACGGCTTTATGCACTTACGACCTATGTACGGTTTTGCACCGTCTACAAGATCAAGCGGAGTATCAGAGGCAGGCTAATGTCGTACAGTACGATCATGCCATTTAAACAGTAGCATTGCGCATTCGCGTTAAACGTGTATCGCGACTGCTTTACAAGCATTTCCTGACATAACAAAAAATCTGATACCTAAAGTTATAATGGCCATAAAAATCCATTTTTACACATCATAAATGACAAATTGACTTGTCTTTTTCTGTGGTTTGATTATATCGGATAAATAGTGCATTAAGATTAAACTCAGTTGATACACAAAGGATTACTTTAATTATGTCTGAACAAGAGACCAGCGTGCTTGATCGCGACGAACTATTGCAGATGACCGTCGATATCGTTTCTGCCTATGTAAGCAACAATGCTCTCGCAGCGGCGCAGATTCCGGAACTGATTTCGACCGTATTTTCATCGCTTGATGAAATACACGAAGTTGACAAAGAACCAGTTCAGGAACCGCTGAAACCGGCCGTTCCGATCAAAAAATCCATTGGTGATGACTTCATCGTCTGCCTCGAAGATGGCAAAAAGCTTAAAATGCTCAAACGTCACCTTCGCACGACCTATAATCTGACACCGGAAGAATACCGTGCAAAATGGGGCCTTCCGTCCGATTACCCGATGGTCGCACCAAACTATGCAAAACAGCGTTCCCAATTTGCCAAGCAAATCGGTCTGGGTCGCAAGGCGAAATAACGCCGATCAGACAAGAACTGCGAAGTTACAAACAAAAAACGCCGCCCTTTTTATGGGGTGGCGTTTTTTGTTGTGCTCAGTGCAGACACCGGAACAACAAAGAAACCGACGCTTCGTGGCGCAGGCATCATCCCTTATTGAGAACGTATTCAAGTTTTTGTGCGGCAACCCGTTTCAGTTGCTCCGCATTACGGCTTACCGGCCCCGCAACTGTGACCTCGACGCCGGTTTTTCCATCAATCGCTGTACAGCGAAGATAGGTCCCGACCTGGCGAAGCTCAAAATAGATTTCTCTGGGGGTATTGTTGCGTGTCGTCATAAATACACTGTTGCCTGTCAAAACTTGCTTTGATCATTTTGCTCGCATTTTCCAACAACGCAACAGATAACAAAAAACGGGCCTGGTTTCCCGGACCCGTTTTTATTGTTCTTCAAAGTCCGAGGCTTATTTTTCACCGTCAAGCATTTTGACTATGGCCGAGAAATCCATGTCCCCATTGCCGCCATTGGAATAAAGCGCATAAAGGCTTTCAGCCAGCGCGCCCATCGGGGTGGTTGCCCCTGATTCTGCTGACGCCTGCTGGGCAAGTTTCAGGTCCTTCAGCATCATATCCACCGCAAAGCCCGGCTGGTAATCGCGATTGGCCGGTGATGTCGGAACCGGTCCGGGAACCGGGCAATAGCTGGTCAACGCCCAACACTGACCAGATGCCTTTGATGAAACCTCAAACAGTTTCTGGGCATCAAGCCCAAGGCGCTTTGCCAGCATGAAGGCCTCGGAAACGGCAATCATGCTCACACCCAACACCATATTGTTGCAAATCTTGGCTGCCTGCCCTGCACCACTATCACCGGCATGAACAATATTGCTGCCCATCGCTGCCAGGATGGGTTCTGCACTGGCGAAATCGGCATCAGCCCCCCCAACCATGAAGGTCAGGGTTCCAGCCGCGGCACCGGCTGTTCCGCCCGAAATCGGGGCATCAACAACACCAAGCCCGGCAGCCTTGGCAAGTTCAGATGCCTTGCGGGCCGAATCCACATCAATGGTCGAACTGTCGATCAGGACCGTCCCCGGCTTGGCATGGGCAATGACACCGTCCAGTCCGTCATAGACGGCCAGAACATGTTTTCCCGCTGGCAGCACCGTCACAACGAAGTCAACATCGGCCGCAGCCGCCCCGACCGAAGCGGCCTTATGTGCACCACCTTCAACAGCGTTGGCCACCGCATCATCGGACAGGTCGAAAACCTTGACCATGTGTCCGGCCTTGACCAGGTTGGCCGCCATCGGCCCACCCATATTGCCCAAACCAATAAAACCGATATTCGCCATTTGAAGTCTCCTCTGATACCCGTCTCGGGGCTTTTTGGTCTGTTTTTCGTGTGTTTTTTGGGCAGAAGATCGCCCCGACACATTTTAAAGATTAAGTTCTTTGTTTTCTGGCAACAGCTCGAAATATTCGGCCACCTCGCTCGGGTCGACCTGTCCGATATCACCATGCTGCCATTTGGGGGCATGGTCCTTATCAAGGATCACTGCCCGCACACCTTCAAAAAGGTCGGGCTTACAGACCATGCGCTGCGACAAGCGGTATTCCATATTTAAAACACCTGCGAGTGACATATCGCTCCCCTGACGGATTTGTTCATAGCTAACGCAAAGCGCTGTTGGTGATTTTCCCGCCAACATTTCAAGGGTTTTGGTGCCAAATTCAGTTTCTTCATGCTCAAGAGCAGCGAAAATCGCCGCCACACTCTCACCCGAAAAGGTGCGGTCAATTGGCTCGCGAATTTCGGCAAGCGGGGCGTTGTCGAATGATTTGGCGTGTTTATCAAGAACGGCTGACACCACCGCGAAGCTATCACCATCATAGGACGCCGCTGCCAAATCAGCACAAATCTGATTGATGCCATCACTTTGTGCCCCATGGGTTGCCAGTCCGGCATAAAGACAGTCCGCCGCTTTTATCCGGGCACCGGTCAATCCAAGGTACATGCCAATCATTCCGGGGCAGCGCGGCAGGAAGTATCCCCCACCAACATCGGGAAAGAATCCGATACCAGTTTCGGGCATGGCAAATAACGTCCGTTCCGTCACCACCCGGAAACGCCCATGGATCGAAACACCAACACCTCCACCCATCGTGATCCCATCCATCATGGCAACATAAGGCTTCGGGTAATTGGCGATATAATGGTTCAAGTGATACTCGCGCCGATAAAACGCATCGAGTATTTCTTCATCGTCAACCTGGCGCGCATCATAAAGGCCCCGGATATCTCCGCCAGCGCAGAATGCCTTTTCGCCAGCACCCTCGATGATAACGACCTTGATCGACACATCCTGTTCCCAGGATTTGAGCTGCGCCATCATCATATCAACCATTTCCAAATCAAGCGCATTCAACGCCCGTGGACGGTTAAGAACAATACGACCAGAACTACCTTCCTGTGAAAACAGGACCGGGGCTTCTATGGCGTCATTTGTCGACTTTGAATCAGTAGTCATGTGTCAGTCCTTCAGGGCCGCGCGCGAGATGATCAGGCGCATGATTTCGTTTGTACCTTCAAGGATTTGATGGACACGCAGATCACGCAACAGCCGTTCAATCGGGTATTCGCGAATATAGCCATATCCACCGTGAAGCTGCAGCGCTTCATTACACACATTAAACCCGACGTCGGTCGCAAACCGTTTGGCCATCGCACAAAACTGCGTCGCATCATCAGTTTTGTGATCCAGCTTCCAGGCCCCTTTGTGAAGCATCAGGCGCGCAGCTTCGAGTTCGGTGACCATATCGGCGAATTTGAATTGCAGCGCCTGAAACTGATCAAGGCTTTTGCCAAACTGCTTGCGCACCTTCATATGGTCGCGTGCATGTTCCATAGCCGCACGTGCCCCGCCGACCGAACAGGCCGCGATATTCAATCGACCACCATCAAGGCCCTTCATGGCGAATTTAAACCCTTCGCCCTCTTCACCCAGACGGTTTTCGGCCGACACCTTGCAGTTGCTAAAGATAACGGCTGCGGTCGGCTGACTGTTCCAGCCCATTTTTTCTTCCAACTTGCCAAATGACAGCCCCTCGGCATCCTTTGGCACGATGAACGTCGAAATACCTTTCGGGCTGTCATCGCCAGTGCGCGCCATGACCACATAAACATCGCTGCGCGATCCGCCGGAAATAAAGGCCTTCTCACCATTCAGGATGTAATGATCACCATTACGCTCTGCGCGGGTTCGAAGCGCCCCGGCATCTGAACCTGCCCCTGGCTCGGTCAGACAGTAGCTGGCGAAATGTTCCATGGTCACCAGTTTGGGCAAAAATTTCGCGCGCTGCGCGTCATTGCCAAACGTATCGATCATCCAGCAGGCCATGTTGTGGATCGAAATATAGGCCGCAGTGGACGGACAGGCCGCAGCAAGTTCTTCGAAGATCACCGCAGCATCAAGGCGACCAAGCCCCGTGCCACCATATTCCTCGCCGGTGTAGATCGCGGCAAAACCAAGTTCGGCTGCCTTGCGCAGGGTTTCTTCGGGAAAAATATGGTTTGCATCCCATTCCCCGGCATGCGGGGCCATTTCATTCTGTGCGAAATCGCGCGCAGCCTCGGCAAATGCCTGCTGATCGTCAGACAGGTTGAACTCCATTGGATCGCCGCCTCTTTTACATTTCTATTTTCCCTTTACGTAAACGTGAAATCCCGGTTTTGTCAATTCATTCGGTATAATCGTACCGAATTATCGCTATTTAAGAAAAATCAACCCGCCGATGAATACGCACAAGCCTTTGCTGCAATTGTTTCTTGCAGACACCCGGTTGCTACGCATACCCTCCTCACGTCTGAAAAAACGATCCATCAGGGAAACATTCATTATGTCTTCGACCAAACCGGAAACCATTGTCCTACATGCTGGCTATCGCGCCGAACCGACAACCGGTTCCGTTGCTGTGCCGCTCTATCAAACAACCAGCTATCAGTTCCGCGACACCCAGCATGCAGCAGATCTTTTTGCGCTTAAGGAACTCGGCAATATCTATACCCGCCTGATGAACCCCACCAATGATGTGCTCGAACAGCGCATTGCCGCACTTGATGGCGGTGCCGCAGCGGTCGCACTTGGATCGGGACAGGCAGCATCGACTTTCGCCATTCTCAATATCGCCCAGGCCGGCGACAATATTGTCAGCTCGACCGATCTTTACGGTGGCACCTGGAACCTGTTTGCCAACACCTTCAAGCAGATGGGGATCGAGGTGCGTTTTGCCGATCCGTCTGATCCGGAAAACTTCCGCCGTCTCGCCGATGACAAAACCCGTGCGTTTTATGCCGAAACCCTGCCCAACCCGAAACTTCAGGTGTTCCCGATCCGCGAAGTGGCCGATATTGGCGATGATCTTGGCATTCCGCTGATTGTTGACAACACGTCTGCACCGGTGATTTGCAAACCGATCGACCATGGTGCCAGCATCGTGATGTATTCGACGACCAAATTCATTGCCGGTCACGGCACATCGGTTGGCGGGGTTGTTGTCGATTCCGGCAAGTTTGACTGGGAAAAGCATGCAAAACGCTTCCCGCTTCTGAACGAACCGGACCCAAGCTATCACGGTGCTGTCTGGACCGAGGCCGTCAAACCGATTGGCCCGGTGGCCTATGCGATCAAACTGCGCTGCACAGTGCTGCGCGATATGGGTGCGGCTGCATCGCCGTTCAATTCCTTCCAGACCATTCAGGGCATGGAAACCCTGCCGCTACGGATGGAACGCCATTGCGAAAACGCCAACAAGGTTGCCGACTTCCTGGCGTCTCATCCGAAAGTCACCAAGGTCATTCACCCCAGCAAACAGGACGGCGAAAGCCGCCGTCGCGCCGATACCTATCTCAAAGGTGGTTTCGGTGCCTTGATGGGCTTTGAACTGGCAGGCGGCAAAGATGCCGGCGAGAAATTCATCAATTCGCTGGAGCTGCTTTACCACGTGGCCAACATCGGGGATACGCGATCGCTTGCCATTCACCCGGCAACGACGACCCATAGCCAATTGTCCGAAGAAGACCGCCTGTCATCAGGTGTGACCGACGGCTACGTTCGCCTGTCGATCGGAATCGAACATATTGATGACATTCTGGCAGATCTGACTCAGGCACTTGAAAAAGCCTGACGACCAGTCCGTTTTCGAATGATTTCCTAAACCGGCCGGACACATGTCCGGTCGGTTTTTTGTTGACGCATGACAGGGCCGCCCCTAAACAAATATCGGCAAAATACGCATAACATGCAAAACAGGCACACAAATGTCGAGCGTTACAACACGACAAGACGAAATCCAGAAACTTTTGCGGCGCAACGGCACGGTGCATATCCATGATCTGGCCGCCCTGTTCCATGCATCTCTTGATACCATCCGGCGTGATTTGCGTCAGATGGAAGAAGACGGATATTTGCGCCGCATCCACGGCGGTGCGGTTCTTCCCAATAAGGCGTCGGACACATATGTAGAACGTGCTCAGGAATTACAGCCCGAACGGGCGATGATTGCGCAAAAGACCGCACGTGACCTTATCCCCGATGACGGTGTCCTGTTTTTTGACAGCGGCACGACCGTCTGTGAAGTTGCCCGCCATCTGAAACCATCTTTTCGCGGCACGATTATTACCGTAAATCCGATGGTTGCGGCTGAACTGGCCGATCACCCAAACGCCAACGTTATCATGCTGGGCGGTACTTTGCGTAAAACTGAAATGGCGGTATGCGGCCCGACGACCATTGACGAAATCCGCAAATATAACGCCGACCTTGCACTGCTGGGTACCTGCGCCCTGCACCCAGAGGCCGGTTTATCGACCAGCAGCACGGAAGAACGGGCATCAAAAGCCGCCATGATCGCCCAATCGGCCGAGGTCATCGCCGTGACGACAGCAGACAAGCTTGAAACCAGCCTGCCCTATCGGGTTTGTGACATTGATGCGATTTCACACCTTGTCACCGGTCGTAAATTGTCATCGGGTTATCTTGCCAACTATTCCCGTCGCGGGATCAATATTGTTCAGGCTTGAATTTGATAACGCCTGAAACACGATGCTTTGGAGCCCCAATTAAATGCAGCCTTATTCCATTGCCCATAATCGGGTGCGCGCGATCTTCTTTTTACATGGCGCTGCTTTTTCAAGTTGGGTGCCCCATATTCCACTGGTTCAGGAACGTCTCGGTCTTGGTCATGACGCGCTTGGCGGTATCCTGCTGGCAGCAGCTATCGGTGTCCTTGCGGTCATGCCGATCGCGGGGCGTCTGGCGGATCGGTTTGGCAGTGAGCGCGTGGTGCGTTATTCCGGACTTTTCTATTTCATCGCGGTTGGCATCCCGGCATTCATGCCAAGCTACTTCAGCATTTCCATTGCCATGTTTGCCCTTGGTTTCTCCGGTGCGTTTCTTGATGTTTCGATGAATGCCAATGGGCTCCATGTGGAACGGGTCAAAGGCCGAAGCATCATGTCCGGATTGCATGGTTTCTGGAGTCTCGGTGGCTTTGCCGGGGCCGGCATTGCCGCGGCATGGTTCGCGCTTCCCATCAGCAACAATTATCACTTGCCCTTTGTTCTGACACTGTTCCTCATTGCGCATATCATCGCCCAAGCAGGTCTTCTGACAGATCAGGCAGCAGCAAGGGCAATTGGTCGCGAAGGCAAAACCAAAATCAACGAAACACAATCCGGCTCAGCAAAGATCAAGGAACGCCATATGTTTCTTGTCCTGCTACCTTTTGGCGTCTGTGCATTTATCGGTCAGTTTGGCGAAGGCGTCATCACCGATTGGGCCACCGTCTTTTTGAACTCCGAACTTTCATCCGGCCCCACCATGGCTGCCGTTGGCTTTGCGATCTATTCCTTTGCCATGGCTGCAACCCGCCTTTCGGGCGATGCGCTGGTCACACGGTTTGGCCGCGTAAATGTTTTGCTGACAAGTTCGGTTTTGGCATCTCTTGGAACGTTCATTATCACCTTTGCGCCGCACTATATGGTCGCCTGGATTGGCTGTGGCGTTGCAGGAATGGGGCTTGCCGTGATCCTTCCGCTGTTACTTTCCGCAGCATCCAAGGCAACCGGCAAAGGTGGAGGTTCTGTTGTATCGACCATTGCTGCAACCGGCTATTCGGCCATTATGGCCGGGCCACCTGTTATTGGTGCGATTGGCGAAGCCGCGGGGCTCGTCACGGCCTTTGCCTTTACCGCGACTTTCCTTGGTATGATTATTCCTGTTTACCTTCTAACCATGCGTGGCCGCTTGCAAATTGCGGGGAATGGTTGAACAAAGGCGAAATCTGCCCCATAAATTGCCCAGCCTCACAATACAGAGAACAGATCATGGCCAACAAATTCGCCTATGGGACATTTCCCACCACCCGCCAGCGTCGCAACCGCATGACCGATTGGTCACGGCGCATGGTCGCGGAAACCCGTTTGACCGCTCATGATCTGATCCTGCCGGTTTTTGTCATCGATGGCAGCAATGAACGTTCTCCAATCCCGTCCATGCCCGGGGTCGAACGCCAATCCGTTGATGTGCTGGTTGAAACCGCCAAACATGCCGAAAAACTTGGCATACCTGCATTGGCCCTGTTTCCCTATATCGACGCCAGCCTTAAGACCAAGGATGCGCGCGAAGCATATAACCCTGACAACGTCGTCTGTCGTGCGACAAAGGCAATCAAGGACGCCTGCCCCAATCTGGGTGTAATTACCGATGTTGCCCTTGACCCGTTCAATGCCGACGGGCAGGACGGGATTGTCGTTGATGGACAGATCCTGAATGACGAAACAACCGAGGCCCTTGTGCGTCAGGCACTGGTACAGGCACAGGCCGGGTGCGATGTTGTCGCACCGTCTGACATGATGGATGGCCGCATCGGCGCAATCCGCAAAACGCTTGAAGGTGAAAACCTTATCAACGTTCAGATCATGTCCTATTCCGCGAAATATGCGTCGTCATTTTACGGCCCGTTCCGCGATGCGATTGGGTCGGCCAGCGCACTTGGGAAGGCGGACAAGAAAACCTATCAACTTGATCCGGCCAACACCGACGAGGCCATGCGCGAAGTCGCCTATGACCTTAATGAAGGCGCCGATTCCGTTATTGTCAAACCCGGCTTGCCATATCTTGACGTTCTCCAGCGTGTGCGTCAGGAATTTGGCGTACCGGTCTTTGCCTATCAAGTATCGGGGGAATACGCGATGTTGCGTGCTGGCGGGCAAAACGGATGGCTTGATTATATCGGATGCGCCATCGAAACGCTGTCATGCTTCAAACGCGCCGGGGCATCTGGCGTGCTTACCTATAGCGCCATCGAAGTTGCCGAAGCGCTTGAGGGATAATTCCCTCAAAACCAACCAATCCCTGCCACCGGATAGATCAAAGGGCCTCACGTGAGGCCCTTTTTCGTGTTCACCGATCTGATGATGTAATCAAGCGTCACAGCATGCAGGTTCACCAGACGCATCCTGATCGTCAGAAATGCCATGACCAATGGCACGTGCACAAAAATGCGGGCGCAGACCGGAACGGGCGAAGACATCTTCGATATCCTGGCCGTCAAGGAAACCACCCTGATGCACCAGCAGCGTTTTTATGCCTGATGCCAACCCACCCAGAACATCTGTGTGAACCGTATCGCCAACCATAAGCACGCGATCACGCTCAACATCAGGGTGACGGCGCAGGACTTCCTCGAACACATGATGATATGGCTTGCCAACGCATTGTGGCGTTACGCCGGATACATCTGCTGCCAAATGGGCAAAGTAACCGGACTCAACCGACAGAAAATCCCCCATCGGCGCACAGATATCCGGATTTCCGACAAGGATCGGTCGCGGATTGTCGGCAAGGCTTTTTTCCAGCATTGCTTGCTGAGCATCTGTCCAATTTTCCGAATCAATCAGCAAAAAACCACCAACCGCGTCATATAATGCGCGATCGGCGCCAAGTGGCTCGACATGATCTGGTAACACATCAAACGGCCAATGGGTTGGCGCCATCGCCCCCCAATGGTTGATATCGACATGGGCATTCATCATCGGGGCGATGAATTGCTGGCTGCTGATCAGGTTATGCTTGGTAAAATCAAAGCCGCGGTTACGATGGCGCGCAAGGATCGCCTCAGCCGAACTCGACGCATCGTTGGTGACCACCGCCAGCTTTTTTCCCATACCTTGCAAGGTGCCAACTGCCTTGACCGCCCCGGGTATTGCGTTTGGGCCGCTATTGAGCACCCCAAAAGCATCAAACACAATCAGGTCGAACTGATCTGCAATCGCCAGAAGATTATCGACATAGTCAGTTGTCTGCGGGACTGCGTCGTTGGGCACTTGTGGCAGACGCGGCGCGTATTGCAGATAGGCTTCAATGGCCTGCGCAAAATTCAATCGCAGCCGATTGATGCTCATGGTCGTCTCTCCTGCTTGCAAAGGTTTGGGAAAATCCCTGCATATTCAATCTGATTAGTGCAACAAATACACCTCAAATTTTTCCCGCTTCAAGATTTGCAGGAACTCAACCAAAGGTCATCACGCAATGTCACTAGCTATGCGTTAATAGCATAACAACAAAAGCAGTAAAAGTGTCGCCCCAAACGCCAATTATGGTGGATTCATGACAATTCAGCGACTTTCTGCGCTTTTCAAGCCCCTGCCATGCAAAAAACGCATTGGATTAAACACGCAATTCTACGTAGATTGCCCTCACGAAATGAATAGGACGCATCGACTGACAATTGCGCCACCGTGCAGAAGATCACTCGATACAGTCCAAACAAACCGACACGTCAAACCAGTTATCTATTCCGACACGGAATACTCTCGGTGAGAACATGCCGGTTAGCTGAAAACAGATGCCGAACAATCGGCCGGTTTGAAATAGGTGATGAAATGATCGTAACTAAAATCTTTGCTTTTCTTCGTGCTCTGCGCGTTCAGTACCAGACCCAAAGTGCGCTGCGCCAGCTTGATCCGCGCGAACTTGCTGACATCGGTCTGAACCGCGACATGATCGACGATGTAGCACATCGTGTTGCGTTCGGTCGCTAAGCCACGACCGTAGCGTCCTTGAAAAACCCCGGCAGGTTTCCTGCCGGGGTTTTTCTTTGTCTGCATCCCAAAACTCACGCAGGTTGCCCTGCCCCGCCTTCACTGACCTAGCCTAGTTGGCAAATAGCGCCTTGTATTCTTCGCGCAGAACATTCTTTTGTACCTTGCCCATGGCATTGCGCGGCAGTTCATCGACAAAGAAGACCCGCTTGGGGACCTTGAAATTCGCAAGCTGTGACTTGATGTCAGTGATGACGGCATCTTCACTAAGCGCGTCTTTTTGTTCCGCGACGATAACGGCAACAACCGCCTCACCGAAATCAGGGTGTCCAACACCAATCACTGCACTCTCTACAACCCCATCCATCTTGTCGATCAGGGTTTCAACTTCCTTGGGATAAATATTGAACCCGCCGGAAATGACCAGATCCTTTGACCGCCCGACAATATGGACATATCCCTTGGCATCAATTTTGGCGATGTCGCCGGTAATGAAGAAACCGTCCTGGCGGAATTCCTCTGCCGTTTTCTCGGGCATTTTCCAGTATCCGGCGAACACATTTGGACCGCGTGCTTCAAGAACGCCAATTTCATCCGTTCCCAAAACAGTGCCATCCTCATCACAAACACGTACATCCACATCCGGAAGTGCGGGGCCAACAGTATGAACAATACGCTCCCCCTCCAGCGGATTGGAGGTCGCCATGCCCATTTCTGTCATTCCGTAACGCTCCAACAGCGCCTTGCCAGTGCGCTCTTTGAACGCGGTAAAGGTTTCAGGCAGAAGCGGCGCCGAACCGGAAATAAACAACCGCATGTTTGACGTCACATCGGCTGTGAAATCATCCCCCGAAAGAAGGCGCACATAAAAGGTGGGAACCCCCATCATCACGGTACTTCTGGGCAACAGACTCATGACCTGATCGCGGTCAAACTTCGGCAGGAAGAACATCTTTGACCCAGACAGCATTACACAATGGCAAGCAATGAACAGCCCGTGCGTATGAAAGATCGGAAGCGCATGCAGCAATGTATCTTCGCTCGTAAAACCCCAAAGCTTTTCAAGGGTGGATGCATTGGACCACAGGTTCATCTGCGTCATCATCGCACCTTTGGGTTTCCCTGTCGTGCCGGATGTATAAAGAATGGCTGCTAAATCATCATCAGCACAATCAACCGGTTCAAACGCTGTGGGTCGCGATGCAGCATCGGCCATCAGACTGCCATCAGCCTCCATACCCAACGTCAACACCTGGGCAACACCCTGCGCATCTGCGATCGCCTTGACTTCGGCCTCCCGGTGAGGCTGACACACAAAGATAACCGGTGATGCGTTTTCCATAAAATAGGAAAGCTCGCCCGCCTGATAAGCCGTATTAAGCGGCAAATAGACAAGGCCCGCACGGATACAGCCAAGATACAGAAACAGTGCCTCCGGGGATTTATCGACCTGAACCGCGACCCGATCACCTTTCTTTGCGCCAAGTGACGTCAGAAGTCCGGCAATTTGCGCAGAACAGGCATCGGCATCGCCATAGCTGTAGGTTTGCCCTGTCGGTGTCTCGATCAAGATCGAAGACAGGTCCGCCGGAAAACGGTTCTGAATGCGCAAGAATAGGCTGTTGGTCACTTTACTGCTTCCCCGATGAATAACGTTGGACCGATAAGAACCCCTTTCGGTCTTTTGTGCCGGCAGCATAGTGCAATCAACCCTTATAGGTAAACAAGTACGTTTTTACCGTAATCAGTCATTTCATAGAGTCTGACCGGTCCCTATCACTTGGATAAGGCCGGTCAGACATAGAGATTATCCGACTGACGGAAATTCTCCGTCAACATATGGGAAAGCTTCGCCGACTGTGACCTGCACATCAGGGTAAAAACCATTAAAGTGCGTCGCCAAGGCATTGCTGTATGCGCCTATATGGCCAAACTCGATCCAGTCCCCCTCGCGGATATCCGCAGGCAGCGACACGGTGGCTGGTAACACATCCATGTTGTCACAGGTCGGGCCATAGATCGTGAATTCAAGGGTTTCTTCCTGGTCGAAATCACCTGTAATGCGCATCGGACGGACCGGATAACGAAGTTGACCGGTCACGGTCTCCGAAAGGCTGCCATATACACCGTCATTGATGAAAAGCGTATCTTCCTTGCGCAGGTGAATCTGCGTGATCAGCGAAACACCGCTTGAAACCAAAGCCCGGCCCGGTTCGCACATAAACGTTGTCTCAGGCATATCAAGCCACCGGATACAGTCCTTGATTTCATCCATGAACTCTTCAAGGCTGGCGCCACGCTGGTTCATGTACTGCCCCGGGAAGCCGCCCCCTACATCAATATGTTTCACCTGAACGCCAGAAAAATCGACAACCTGACGGATCAATTCGACGGCAATTCGATAACCGGTCGGTGTTGTACACTGCGATCCAACGTGGAAACAAAGCCCACTGTCATATCCATATTCATCAACCTTCTTAAGCAGTTCAGCGGCGACCATCGGGCGCGCTCCGAACTTGGCTGACAGGTTATAGGCAGCACCGGCTGGCGGTGTTGCAAGGCGCACATGAATTACCAGGTTCTTGTCGCCTTCAGTTTCCTCACGGATTTTTTCAAGTTCTTCTTCCGTATCGATCACATAGTGATCAATGCCAAACACCCGATGCGCGTTGCGAATGGCGTCACGACTTTTGACCGGATGCATGAAGTACGCCTTCATGCCCGGGAATTGGCGACGTACAAGCGATATTTCCTCAGGTGAGGCTGTATCGAAATGCCGAACGCCCCCTTCATGCAGGTATCGCATGACTTCTGGATGCGGGTTGCATTTAACCGCATAAAGAACATCGCCAGGGAACATTTCGACAAAGCGCTGCGCTGTTTCTCGAAGAATATTGGGTCTGAGGCAATAGACCGGATAGGAAGGTTTGAGTTCCTTAACAACATCGAACGTCGTATCGAAATGACGTGGCACAATATACTCCATCGTTTACGAATATCAGGCGCCCAGACACGTACCGCCGCCGGGCTGGCCTTTTAGCTAGGGTCTAAACTCATTCACATAATCGCTCTGGTCTCCCGGATTTGTGCGGATATGCCGAGCGAAATCGTAGAAACATCCACATCTTTCAAGATTGTGCGACAAAATAGCCCGTGCAAATCCGGGGGATCCGAAGGACAACTGATATGACAGAAATCCTCTGCGTCAAATCCCTTGACCGGGGATTACCCCACTTAGCGGTCTTTTCCTTGCTTTTTCTCCAATATCAGTTGCAAGGGCGGTCATGTGAATGAGTTTAGACCCTAAATTAGCGTACCAGCCCTTTGACACCCTGTCATGCACCTTGCAAGCATCGTGGTTTGATTGGAACACGAATTGCGCTTGATATTGCTCCCTTCTGCCGATAATTTGGTAAACCAATACCGAATAACCAATATCGTGCGCCCCACGCGGTTTACCGCACCTGCACGTCAAACCACAGGGAGCCTGAAATGCCCATCGATCCGATCCTTGATCCGACCCTTTTGGCCAAGGAACTGTCTGGCTATCATCTGATTAACGGCAAACTTGTCGCCGCCAAACACGGCAAGACTTTTGATGTTCTCAACCCTGCAACGGGCAAGGTGATCGGTCAGGCTGCTGATGGTGATGCCGATGATGTTGCGATTGCCGTCGCCGCCGCCAAAGCAGCCCAAAAGGACTGGGCAGAACGCCCGGCGCGCGAACGCGGCAAGCTTTTGGCTGAATGCGGTCGCATCCTGATGTCCCACACCGAAGAACTCGGCCGTTTGGTGGCGCTGGAATCGGGCAAGGCCCTGCGCACCGAAAGCCGGGTCGAGGCATCGGTTCTTGCCGACATGTTCGTCTTCTTTGGCGGGCTCGCCTCCGAGCTCAAGGGTGAAACCGTACCGTTTAACCCGAACATGATGACTGTAACCACCCGTGAAGCTGTCGGCGTGGTTGGGGCAATCATTCCATGGAACGTGCCGATGATGCTGATGGCGATCAAGGTTGCCCCGGCACTGGTTGCGGGCAACGCGGTTGTCGTAAAATCCGCAGAAGACACACCGCTTGCAGTGCTGCGTGTCTGTCAGATCATGCAGGAAGTTCTTCCGGCTGGTGTCTTTAACATCCTGTCTGGCTTTGGCCCTTCATGTGGCGGCCCTTTGGTCGAACACAAGGATGTCAAGAAAGTCTCCTTCACCGGTTCGGTTGAAACCGGCCGTACCGTTTATCGCGCGGCTGCTGAAAAACTTATTCCGGTAACCCTGGAGCTTGGCGGCAAATCACCGATGATCGTGATGGGTGACGCCGACCTCGACAAGGCGATCGCAGGTGCGATTGGCGGCATGCGCTTTACCCGTCAGGGGCAAAGCTGCACGGCAGCGTCACGTATGCTGGTGCACGAAAGCCTGCATGACGAATTCGTCAAACGGTTGATTGATAAGGTCAACACCCTCAAAATGGGTGACCCTCTTGACGAGGAAACCGACATCGGCACCATCATCAACCGCAAGCAATTCGACAAGGTTTGTGGTTACATCGCAACAGGCGAACAGGAAGGCGCAACCAAAAACGAACTAAGCGCGCTTCCAGATGACCCTGCACTTTCAGATGGCACGTTCGTGCGTCCGGTTATCTTTACAGATGTCGATCCCGACGCCCGGATCGCACGTGAAGAGATCTTTGGCCCCGTCGCATGTGTGTTCAAGTTCAAGACCTTTGAAGAGGCACTTGAACTGGCCAATGACAGCGATTTTGGCTTGGCCGCAACTGTCTGGACAACTGACCTGAAAACCGCACTGGTCGCGACAAAGCGTCTTGAGGCAGGATTTGTTCAGGTTAACCAGAACCTTGTTGTGCAGCCCAACTTGTCTTATGGCGGGATCAAGCTTTCCGGCCTTGGCAAGGAAGCATCGCTTGAAAGCATGCTGGAACATTTCACCTACAAGAAAACCGTTATTCTGAATATGGAATAACGCCTGATCCCCACATACCAGGCGTTCAACTCCGCCGGGTTGCAGTAAACGCAACCCGGTTTTTCTTTTGATCCTCTTGACCTGCGGAACTCAATCCGCAAAGCTGCGAAACGAAAACGCATCCTTGACCCAGAAAGTACATGGCTATGTCTGCATATACTGACATCCTCGCATCGCATTCCCGTCCGACAGTTCGTGCCGGTGCGATGGCCATGATTATGGGTATTTCCGACCTGCGAATGTGATCCCTGTCATCTGCGGATGACAGGTCCGGTTAAATACCGCTCTCTCTCAACACATGATATTATTGCCATCGCATCACCCAGTTGATGGCCGCAGGAGTACGGAAATAATGACTGTTTCCTATCACGACATTGTACGCGCATCCGGTTTACTGGAAGGCATTGTCGCCAAAACACCTTTGGTAAAATCATTAACACTTTCAGATATTTGCCAGGCAGAAGTTTATCTTAAACTTGAAAACCAGCAATATACGGCTTCCTTCAAGGAACGTGGCGCCTATGTCAAATTGGCAAGCCTCACCCCCGAAGAACGCGAAAAAGGCGTTATTGCCGTCTCCGCAGGAAATCACGCCCAAGGTGTTGCCTATAACGCCAAACGGCTGGGCATTCCCGCAACCATTGTGATGCCCAAAAACACCCCCTACACCAAAGTTCATCACACACGTTCACACGGTGCAGAAGTGGTCCTGACCGGCAACGTCTTTGCCGAAAGCCTGGAGGCCGCAGGCAAAATACAGCACGAACGCGGCCTGACCTTTGTTCACCCGTTTGATGATGCGCATATTGTCGCCGGACAAGGCACGGTAGGGTTGGAGATCCTCAATGAAAGTGTCGATCTGGACACGATTGTGGTTCCGATCGGCGGCGGGGGTTTGGCTTCAGGTATCGCAACAGCAATCAAGGCACGCAGACCCGACATCGAAGTCGTTGGCGTTGAGACCAAGCTTTATCCTTCCATGTATGAAGGCATGCGCGGGGATGCGTTTACCGGTGGTGGCGTGACCATTGCCGAAGGCATTGCCGTCAAACAACCCGGTGGCCTGACGCTTGAAATCTGCAAGGAAAAACTCGATGAAGTCGTTCTGGTCGATGAAAGTTCGATTGAACGTTCGATCCAGATGCTGATCGAGATTGAAAAAAGCGTGGTTGAAGGTGCAGGTGCTGCCACCCTTGCCGCCCTGCTAGATCATCCGGAACGGTTCAAGGGCAAGAAGGTTTGCCTGATTGTCAGTGGCGGGAATATAGATACCCGACTTCTGGCACAGGTTCTAATGCGTGGCATGGCACGACAAGGGCGCCTGGTTCGGGTGCGTATTGAAATCCCCGATGTTCCAGGCGCGCTTGCAACCATCAGCCAGCTTATTGGCGAAGAAGAAGCCAACATCATTGAAGTTTATCACCAGCGGCACTTCTATGACGTACCCGCCAAGCAAACTGACGTTGATATGGTGCTTGAAGTCCGCGACACCGGCCATGCGCAAGAGGTCATTGACCGGCTGATCAAGGAAGGCTTTGGCGGCAGGTTGCTTGGCAACACATCCCTTGATTAACCTTGAAGTCTGTTCCGTTTAGTGCGCATCGCTTTTGGGTGGCGTGCCACAAATCTTGGTGAGTTACACCGCGCAAGGGCGATGTAGAACATCATTCCACCCAACTTTTCCCCGCTGAAAAAAACAAGGGCCGCAGGCAGAAATGCCACGGCCCTTTTTCTTGACCAACGGACGGATAAAAACAGCACCACTTGGTCAGTCGGCCAAAGAACGATAACGCCCGCCGTAATACAACAAGGGTGCGCCTGTTTCGCCCATAACAAGGTCTTTGACCTGCCCCACAATGATGCTGTGGTCGCCCCCCTCATACAGGGCATGGCGTTCGCAGCTAAATGCTGCAACGCTTCCGGTTAATCGTGGCATTCCATGGCCATCATCTTCGTAGGCAATATTGTGCCACCCGTCCTGCCCCGGCGCAGAAAACAGCTCAGAAACTTCTCGCTGATCCTGACTGAGGATATTGATGCAAAAGCGCGTTGCATCACCCGCAAAGAGTGCGTGTGTCGCGGCACGTTGATCAACAGAGAACAGAACCAATGCCGGATCAAGCGAAACTGAAGCAAAACTGTTTATCGTAATACCCGCTTTTGTACCGTCCTGTGCGCGTGTGGTCACAACGGCAACACCTGTTGTGAACTGTCCAAGACAGTCGCGAAAATCACGGGGAGAGAAAGACATATTAAAAAAATGCTCTTGATGACTACATTAAGGATGACGTTCCCCGTTTCTTTGGGGCATGGGGAAAATGCCGCCTAAAGCCTGCCCTGTCAAACCTAACTCGTCTCTAATTTAAACGTGATGTTAATAACATTGAAAGTTAATAGGACCATATAGATACCTGATTGAACTTCTGAGGAAACACGAAGGATTTGTGATTCCAAAGGCCAAGGATGTTTGTTGTGGTAGCGGTCTTGGGTAGCGGGGAAGAAAAAGAATGTTCTTGATAATCGGTTATATCATCGTAATCGGCTCTGTCCTGGGTGGCTACTTGCCACACGGGGAATTTGGCATTCTTGTTCAACCGCTTGAAGTTTTGATTATTTTCGGGGCAGCATTTGGCGCATTCCTGACAGCCAACCCGCTAAGCGTTGTAAAGCGATCATTCGCATACACCTTGCGTGCCATGAAAGGCCCCAAGAAAAAAGCCGCCTATCAGGAACTCCTGCTTTGCCTTTATGCTGTATTTCGTCTGGCAAAATCAAAGGGTGACCTTGCACTCGAAAGCCACGTCGAAAACCCTGAAAGCTCCAGCCTGTTTTCCAATTTTCCATTGCTTATGAAAGACCATCACGCATTGGAATTCATGTGTGACTATCTTCGACTGCTGACCCTTGGCACCACCAATGCCTATGAACTGGAAGCAGTGATGGATCAGGAACTTGAAGCCCATCACGAAGAAGAACATGCTGTTTCCGACGCAGTTCAAACTGTGGGCGACGGTCTTCCTGCACTTGGCATTGTCGCAGCCGTTTTGGGCGTGATCGTGACCATGAGCTCGGTGACCGAACCTCCGGAAATTCTTGGCGGCCTGATTGCTGCGGCACTTGTCGGGACCTTTCTTGGTATTCTCGGTGCCTATGGTTTTGTCGCCCCGACAGCTTCGATTATCAAGACGACTGTCGATGCAGATTCAAAGTATTATAGCTGCATCAAAGCCGCATTGATCGGACATATGCAGGGCTATGCACCGCAGGTTTCGGTCGAATTTGCCCGAAAGACCCTACCGCATGACCTTCGCCCGAGTTTCAAGGAACTTGATGAAGCCTTGCAAGACGCGCCAACAGCTTGATGTTTGATTGACCGATCAGGTTCAGGGAACCGCCACGCATGCCCGATATCGTCATAAAGAAAATCAAGAAAGGTGGTCATGGCCACCATGGCGGCGCGTGGAAAGTTGCCTACGCTGACTTTGTGACGGCGATGATGGCGTTCTTCCTGTTGCTCTGGCTGCTTTCAAGCGCGACAGAGGAACAGTTGCAAGGTGTTTCCAATTACTTCACGCCTGAGACCATCTCTCAGAATGAGTCTGGATCGGGCGGTCTTTTGGGCGGCACAAGTCTTGCCGAAGAAGGTGCATCGCGCTCCGAATTTGGATCGCCAAGCGTCAGCATGGATATCCCCCCTGTTCAGTCACCTGACGACCGCGAAGCCATCCGTGTCGCGCAAATGGAAGCACAGGAATTCAACGACGCCCAGGAAGAACTTCTCAAAGCAATTGAAAGCAACGAAGAACTTCAGGGGCTTGAAAAGAACATCCGCATCGAAGAATCCGACGAAGGCCTGCGCATCCAGATCCTTGACGAAGATGGTACGGCAATGTTCCCCAGCGGCAGTGCAAGCATGGCTGAACATACCAAACTGTTGCTGCAACAAGTTGCAAGCGTCATCGCAAACATGCCGCAGGACGTCTCGAT
The DNA here is from genome assembly GCF_000763295.1 of Thalassospira australica. Lineage (GTDB taxonomy): Bacteria > Pseudomonadota > Alphaproteobacteria > Rhodospirillales > Thalassospiraceae > Thalassospira > Thalassospira australica. The sequence continues at coordinate 366,061 of NZ_JRJE01000031.1, forward strand.
CGAGGGCCATACGGATTCCATTCCGTTTAACCGCACAGATGGCTATTCCAACTGGGAATTGTCGGCTGATCGCGCCCTGGCAACGCGCCGCACACTTGAAGACCTTGGCCTTGAAACAGCTCGTTTTGCTAAGGTTGCCGGTCTTTCGGACACAGATCCGCTGCTTCCGGAAACACCCGAAAATGAAAGCAACCGTCGCATAAGCATCACCTTGTTGCGTGGAACGGGTGAACGTTCTGCGCTTGGCAACGGCGGACAGCAAGGAACGAACGGATCAGCAGAACCGGACCAGCCACAGGCACCCGATAATGGTCAACGTCGCCCGACGTTCGGGGTTCCCTCGCAGCCATAAGCAGACGTAAACAAAACTTTTGAACGTCCTTTTGGCAACATAACCTTTAAACTGTCACAAATAACACCTAATCTCATAAGATAGACATTCTCGGATGTGATCGGGATTTAGCTTACCAAATGACAGTCAATCAGCGGCGCCTTACCCAGCACTATTTCATGACCGCCCCAATGCCGTGCCCCTACTTGCCCGGCCGGTTTGAGCGCAAGCTGGTAACAGAGTTACGCGGCCCCGAAGCCAACAATGTCCACGATCTTCTGTCCCGCGCGGGTTTTCGACGCAGTCATTCAATTGCCTATCTTCCAGCCTGCAGCGATTGCAATGCCTGCATTCCGGTCCGCGTCCGCAGCCAGGAATTCCGCCCTAGCCGATCATTTCGCCGTATTCTGGGCAAAAACAGCGATCTTGTACGTTCGGAATTGCCCCCGACGGCAACACAGGAACAATACCAGCTATTTAACAGCTATCAGGATGCCCGCCATGGCAATGGTGACATGGCCCGGATGGATGCCCGTGATTACCGTGCAATGATCGAAGACAGCACGGTTGAGTCGTCTGTCTTTGAATATCGCCGCCCTGACAACAGCTTGATTGCAGTGGCACTGGTCGACACCCTCGCTGACGGTTTATCCGCTGTTTACAGCTTTTTTGACCCGGCAGAACATCGGCGCGGTTTAGGTACATACATCGTCCTCGACCTGATCGAGGAAGCCCGCGTACTTTGCCTGCCTCACGTCTATCTTGGCTATTGGATCGGCGATTGCCGCAAAATGTCATATAAAATGCGCTTCCAGCCGCTTGAAGGTTTCCGGGGCGGCGAATGGGTAGCAATGCAGGATGATGAAGTGCCGAAAGAGCCGACGTCCAAGGCCGTTCTGGGCGAATAACTCGATCTCCCCCATCCATATTAGACTAAAGTCCTAAGAAACAACTCGATCCCCAGTTGCCTGCTTTTGCAGACGCATATAAGCTTTGTTTCAAAGTCGATTAAACGGCTTTTGCAGATAAATCATGAGCTTGCATCTTTGGGAGGTTGTAACCAATGAAACGTCGCCAATTTCTTTCCGGCGCAGCCGTAGCGGGCGCAACAGCCGCTGCCGCATCTACTTTCGCAAAACCGGCAATTGCACAGGACGTCCGTGAATGGCGCCTTGTCACCACCTGGCCGAAAAACTTTCCGGGCCTTGGCACCGGTGCAAACCTGCTTGCAGAATACATCACCAAGGCATCCGAAGGCCGCCTGAAAGTCACCGTTTTTGGTGCTGGCGAAATCGTTCCGGCATTCGAAGCCATCGACGCTGTCGGTAGCGGCACCGTCGAAATGGGTCACGGCGCACCTTACTACTGGAAAGGTAAAGTTGACGCGACCCAGTATATCGCGGCAATGCCGTTTGGTCTGAATGCTCAGGAACAGAACGCTTGGTTCCAATGGGGCGGCGGTCAGGAACTTGCTGACGAAGTCTATGCTGAACTGAATTGTAAGTTCTTCCCGTCCGGCAACACCGGCACCCAGATGGGTGGTTGGTTCAACAAGGAAATGAACACCATTGACGACTATAAAGGTCTGAAAATGCGTATTCCGGGCCTTGGTGGCGAAGTTGTCAAAGCTGCGGGTGCCAATGTTGTGAACCTTCCGGGTGGTGAAATTCCGCCGGCACTGCAGTCGGGCGCAATTGATGCAACCGAGTGGGTTGGCCCTTACAACGATCTGGCATTTGGCCTCTATAAATCGGCGAAATACTACTACTACCCGGGTTGGCACGAGCCGGCGACCGTTCTTGATAACTTCATCAACCTGGATGCATGGAATGCACTCCCAGATGATCTGAAAGCAATCGTCGAGCAGGCCAACCGTGCAGTGAACCAGATGGTTCTGTCAGAGTTCACCGCGCGTAACGTTCAGGCGCTTGATACCCTGCGCAACAAGCATGGCGTTGATGTTCGTCCGTTCTCTGACGACATCCTGACCAACCTGGGCAAACTGTCGGGTGAAGTTCTGCGTGATCTGGTTTCTTCGAACCCGCTGTCTCAGAAAGTGTTCGAAAGCCTTATCGAGTTCCGTACCCAGTCGATCGCATGGTCGAAATTCTCGGAATCGGCATTCGCTCAGGCACGTATCCTGCCATTCAAATACTAAGTCCTCCGCTTCACGGAAGACGACAAAGGGCTGGCATTTGCCAGCCCTTTTTATTTGCCGAAATCACGCGCCGCCGAACGTAATATCAAAAAGCAAAAAGGCACCCAACCGGGTGCCTTTCGATAGATTCAATGCTGTGATGTCTGTTTAGAACAGAACGCTTGGCAACCAGGTTGCAAGCCATGGGAAGGCTGCCACAAGGCACAATCCCAGCATCTGGATCGCCACAAACGGGATGATGCCGCGATAGATATCAAGCGTCTTGATTGCCGCTGGTGCAACGCCGCGCAGATAAAACAGCGCAAAGCCAAACGGCGGTGTCAGGAAGCTGGTCTGAAGGTTGATTGCAATCATCACACCCAACCAGACCGGATCAATATCAAGCTTCAGCAGGATCGGACCGACAATCGGGATCACAACAAACACGATCTCGATAAAATCAAGGAAGAAGCCCATGAAGAACATCAGCAACATCACAACCAGCATGGCACTAAACACTCCACCAGGCAGATTATGCAGAAGTTCCTCGACAAGATGATCACCACCAAGACCACGGAACACCAGTGAGAACACCGACGCGCCGAGCAGGATGACAAACACCATCGCACTGACCTGAACCGTCTGACGCACAACATGGCGCAGAACCGCCATATCAAGGCGTTTGTAGAACGCAGCCAAAATCATCGCACCGATGGAACCGAACGCAGCTGATTCCGTTGGCGTTGCAATACCTGTCAGGATCGACCCCAGAACCGCAACAATCAAAAGGGCTGGCGGCAGCAATGCACGCAACACCTCACCCCACAGGCCTTCCGGACGTTTGCCTTCAACAAGAGCCGGGGCAGAGTCCGGATCGATCAGCGATTTGATGATGATCCAACCGATATAAAGACCGACCAGCATGATGCCCGGAATGAATGCACCGGCAAACAGATCCATCACCGAAATCGGCTCAGGCGCCCAGTTGCCCAGCGACCGCTGTGCTTCGGCATAGGCCCCCTGCAGAATATCGCCCAGCAGAACCAGAACGATGGACGGCGGAATGATCTGGCCCAATGTGCCCGATGCACAAATAACACCGGTCGACAGTTTCGGGTCATATCCGGCTTTCTGCATCGCCGGCAGGCTGAGCAAGCCCATGGTCACCACGGTCGCGCCAACAATGCCGGTCGATGCAGCAAGCAACATGCCGACAATAACAACCGAAATACCAAGACCGCCGCGCATGGTGCCAAACAGCATGCCCATGGTCGTCAGAAGTTTTTCAGCAATCCGCGCACGTTCAAGCATGACACCCATGAACACGAACAGCGGAATGGCCACATACAGCTCGTTGGTCATCACACCGAAATAGCGTGACGGCAAGGAGCCCAGAAGCGGCATATCAAAAACGCCCATCGAATTGCCGATAAGCGCAAAAGCAAGACCGGTGCCCGCAAGCGAGAAAGCAACCGGAAAACCAAGAAGAAGCACGCCGCAAGCTACGGCGAACATCACCAGGCTAAGAATTTCCCCTGACATCAAACGCCCTCGTGTTCTTCTTCTTGAATTTCAAATTCTTTGTGACCGGTCAGCACCAGAACACTGCGGGCAGCAAGTGAAAGCCCCTGCAGCAGCATCAGCACACAAAATACCAAAATCACGGACTTATACAGGAACAGGCCCGGAAGACCGCCAGTCTGATGCGACCCCTCAAGACGTTCCCAGCTCGTCGCAATATATGGATAGCTGTACATCAACATCATGATGATTACGGGTGCCAAAAGGAACAGCGACCCGAACAGGTCAACCCATGCCTTATAGCGCGCAGATGCCGGACGATAGAACACGTCAACACGAACGTGACCGCCATGCAAAAGCGTGTAACCGGCACCCACCATGAAAACGATGCCATAAAGCCACATATAGCTTTCCTGCATCGACACCCAGCCAATCGAAAAGCCGTAACGCAAGGTCGCCACCAAAAAGGTGATTACAACCATCGGCATCACAAGCCAGGCCACTCCGCGACCGATCCAGTCGTTAAGACCGTCGATCAAACGGACGAAATTTCCGAGAAATCTCACTTTTCACTCCCAAGCCCTTTTTGAATCTCACAGGAATATTGCGGGCATCCTGATAATCAGGTTGGGAAGTTACATATTAACCACCCAAAACGCTATATCTTTTGCACCAATTCGCCGCCATTTCTGCCGGGAAATGTAACAATCCAAACTCCCGAACCAAAACCAGACGGCCAGAAGAACGAAAAAAGCCGGATGGCAATGCACCATCCGGCTTTTTGAACAGGTTACTGGTCAAGGACCGCTATTCAAACTTGTTGGAACGCGGGAAGCCGTTTGGCGGCAAACGCCCGGCACCTGCACGTTTGCCAATCCATTCTGTCAGTTCGGTCACATTACGCGTGCGTCCTTCGCTGCCGCCCATGGTCCAGCTCAGCCCGTCTTCAAGGTTAAACATAACCAGATCCGAAAGGCCGCCCTGACGATACTTCTGCAGGATCACGCCCCGGCCACGGGTCATTTCCGGAATTTCCGCAATCGGATAAATCAGAAGTTTGCGGTTATCGCCCAAAACAGCAACATGATCCTTCTCAACCGGCAGGAAGATCTTTGCGACCTCGCCCGTACCAAGGTTCAGGACCTGCTTGCCGTTCTTGGTCTGTGCAACGACCTCTTTTTCAGCGACCTGGAAACCACGACCGCCGGAACTCGCGACCAGAAGATTACGCCCATCCTTGTGAACGACCATCGAAACGATGTCATGTTCCTGTGGCAAATCGATAGACAGACGGATTGGTTCACCATGGCCACGACCGCCCGGAAGCTTGTCACATGACATGGTGTAACAGCGCCCTGCCGTCGACAGGATCAGGAGCTTGTCCGTGGTGAAGGCTTTCAACGCAAAGCGATGTTCATCTCCATCCTTGAACTTAAGATCACTGATATCGGCAACATGGCCCTTAAGCGCACGCACCCAGCCCATTTTCGAACAGATCACAGTGATCGGCTCACGTTCAATCAACGCTTCAAGCGGCACTTCGATTTCTTCAGGGGCATCACCGATTTCGGTGCGGCGTTTACCAATCGCGGTCTTCTTGCCAAAGTTTTCGCGCATGGTTTCGATTTCATCGCGAATTTTTTCCCAACGCATGGGTTCACTGGCCAGAAGCGCTTCAAGACCTTCTTTTTCTTCAGTCAGTTTGGTGTGCTCGTTCTTGATTTCCATCTCTTCGAGCTTGCGCAAAGACCGCAAACGCATATTCAGGATCGCATCAGCCTGCACTTCGGTCAGGTCAAACGCTTTCATCAGTGCGTTTTTCGGTTCATCCTCGAAACGGATAATCCGGATCACTTCATCAAGGTTGAGATAGGCAACAAGATAGCCTTCCAACACCTCAAGACGATGATTGATCTTGGCCAGTCGATGATTGGAACGACGGATCAGAACTTCCTGACGGTGGGCCAGGAATGCACGCAGCACTTCGCGCAGGTTCATCACCCGTGGGGTGTTGTCGGCATCCAGAACGTTCATGTTCAAGCCAAACCGGATTTCCAGTTCGGTATTCTTAAACAGCATTTCCATCAAATGTTCAGGTTCAACCGCACGGGTTCGCGGCTCAAGCACAAGCCGGATAATATCGGTCGACTCATCGCGCACGTCATTTAAAAGCGGCAACTTCTTTGCCACCATCAAATCGGCGATGCGCTCAACCAGCTTGGCTTTCTGAACCTGATAGGGAATTTCGGTGATCACAACCTGATACAGGCCGTGGCTCAGCTTCTCGACTTCCCATTTCGCCCGCAAGCGGAATGACCCGCGCCCGGTTGCATAGGCTTCCAGAATGTTTTCGCGCGGTTCAACCAGAACGCCACCGGTCGGGAAGTCCGGCCCCGGCACACAACGCACCAGTTGCGCAATCGAAGTTTCCGGATCATCGATCAGTTTGATCAGTCCCGCACACAATTCGCCGGCATTATGCGGCGGAATGTTGGTCGCCATACCAACAGCAATACCGGCCGCACCGTTGGCCAGAAGGTTCGGGAAGGCCGCCGGCATGACAATCGGTTCCTGTTCCTCGCCATCATACGTCGGGCGAAAATCAACCGAGTCTTCATCAAGCCCGTCCATCAGGGCTGCGGCAATGGCAGTCATCCGGGCTTCGGTGTAACGCATCGCAGCGGCGTTATCGCCATCGATGTTGCCAAAATTACCCTGACCATCAACCAGCGGATAGCGCACGGCAAAGTCCTGTGCAAGACGGACAAGCGCGTCATACACCGACTGGTCACCATGCGGGTGATATTTACCGATCACGTCACCGACCACACGGGCGCATTTCTTGAACCCCTGCTCCGGGTTCAGTTTAAGCTGCCGCATCGCATAAAGAAGACGCCGATGTACAGGCTTCAGGCCATCTCGCACATCAGGCAGGGAACGCGACATGATTGTCGACATCGCATAGGCGAGATATCGTTCGCTTAGCGCGTCAGCAAGGCGGGTTTCCCTGATTTGACCGGCACCGGCCGGATCGGAAGTCTTGGTGCTCATGAACGATTTTTCTTGTTGCTTGTCAAAATGGACATGTGCAAGTGGGTTCGATCCCGAACAGCTTGCAGTGTTGGCAACATACTACGCCGGGCATGGTCTTGGTCAACATATGGCGCGCAATTTGCCAAATTTATTTTTCTGTGCCGACATCCGCACGCCAGATGTAACTGACAAGGCGATCCCGCGCCGCAACCGGCTTGATGCCTTTTGCCTCAAAGATATCACGGTGAATAAAGAAACCGGTCAACTTCACGCCATCGCGAAACTGTTCGGGAAGAGACATGTTTTTACGTGATTGTGCCGCCCGGCCCGACGCCAAAAAGGCTGGCAGCGGCAACAACCGGTCACGATAGGCATGCCCGGACGCCTCGCCGACTGCACGACCACTTTTGGGGGAGACGAAGGCAAGGTTTTCCGTCTCATTCGTTGCTGCACACCGATCGAGTACCAATCCATACCCCAATTCTTCAAGCAGCCCGACTTCCCAGCGGATATAGGCAGGCAACCATTGGTCTGATTTAAGGGCGCCAAGTAACGCAACGGTACCGTGATAAAGGTCGGGATGGGCTTCACGTTCGGGCAAGGTGGCATCAAGCATGGCACAGGCCGAACTCATCGCCATCAGCGGCCCGGCCTGCAACAACAGGTCTGCAGCATGCGCACCGGTCAATTCGCAGCGAAACTGACCAAGATGCTCTGCCAGTCGGGCAGACCACCCTACCCGCACTTCGTTGCCGGGCTCCAGGGTTCCGCGCATGGATTTGCTTGTGGCACCGCGCACCATACCTGCATGGCGACCGTAATCACGGGTCAGGACGGATAGACGCACCGCGTTTTCACCCAGCTTGCGGGTCGAAAGAACAATGCCGTCATCACGCCAATCCATATGCGACCTTTAGAAAAACCCGCTGGGCACAATCAAACGGGTCACAAGGAAAAAGAAACCCAGCAAACAGGACGCCAGACAGAACAAGGCAACCCCGAACACCACCTTGCGCAGGACGGGACGGTGTTCCACGTCTTTGATGGTTTGCGTAATCGGATCTGTGGTCATTAATTGGGTCCTCCGCCCGTGATGCGCCAGAAAAGGCCAAGGCCAAATATGACAATCGCTGTCAGCAGCGCAATCAGGTTAAGCGGTTTGTTCAGATATGACTTTTCGCGTTGAAAAGTTGTGCTTCTGTTGCGGTTGCGGAAAGGACGTCTGGCGACGCGCGCAACAATCATTGCGGCAGCAGCGCCGACAACGATCATGACAATTCCCCAGACTGATCCGATTTCCATTATCTACCCGACAATTGATTGACGGCCCAACACTGCGAGCTGAGACATCACGCGTTGGGGTCAAGTCCCCACATTGCAAAGCGGTTGGGATCATCGCCCCAGTTTTCGCGGACTTTGACAAACAGGAACAAATGCACACGGCGCTCGAAAATGGCTTCGAGTTCCTTGCGTGCATCACTTCCCAATGCCTTGATACGCTTGCCGCCCTTGCCAAGAATGATGGCTTTCTGACCTTCGCGTTCGACAAAGATGGTTTGTTCAAGCTTGACCGACCCATCCTTGCGTTCTTCCCAAAGCTCGGTCTCAACCGTTGCCGAGTACGGAAGTTCCTGCTGAAGCTGATAATAAAGCTTCTCACGGGTGATTTCTGCGGCCAGCAAACGAAGCGGCATGTCCGAAACATCGTCTTCGGGGAACATCCACGGCCCGTCAGGCATTTTTGCAGCCAGGAAATTCACCAGATCCTGTGTGCCTGCGCCCTTTTTGGCCGAAATCATGAAGACGTCGGTAAACACATCATGCGCAAACAGGTCTTGAGACAGGCGCAGGAGCTTTTCCTTGTCCGCAACCTTGTCGACCTTGTTAAGCGCCAGAATAGCCTTGCGATTCTGATCTTTAAGCTGATTGATAATCGCCTGATCTTCGTCGGTGATACCCGTCCCGGCATCAATCACCAAAACAACAAGATCGGCATCATCCGCACCATTCCAAGCGGCCTTTACCATCGCCCGATCAAGACGGCGCTTGGGTGCAAAGATACCCGGCGTATCAATGAAAACAATCTGCGCGTCTTCGGTCATCACAATGCCACGCACACGGGTACGTGTTGTTTGGACCTTTGGCGAGACAATGGACACTTTCGTGCCGACCAACTGGTTGAGCAACGTTGACTTGCCCGCGTTTGGTGCACCAACGAGGGCAACAAAGCCACAACGTTGCTGATAAGGTAATCTGTCTTCGGCCACCGCTGTGGGAACCTCATTCATCACTAAGTTTATCCAACATTAATTTGGCGGCGAGTTGCTCCGCCTCGCGTTTCGATTTGCCCTCTGCACTGACACTTTCACCATCATCGGTGGTCAGTTCAATGGTAAATACTGGCGCGTGCGCCGGACCTTCTCGTCCGACCATTTCGTATTTCGGCAGCGGTTTACCCCGCCCTTGAAGCCATTCCTGCAACTGCGTTTTCGCATCCTGCGGCGGCTTGTTGGCTTCGTCCAGAAGCGGCGTCCATAATTTTTCAATGAAACGCCGTGCCGGTTCAAGCCCGCCGTCCAGATAGAGTGCGGCAATCACCGCCTCCATGCAATCAGATAAAATTGCAGGATTGGAATCGGCACCAGCCGCACGTTCGCCCTTTGCCATCTGGATATGTTCACCCAGACCAATTTGTTCTGCAACCTTTGCCAAGGTCTCACGGCGAACCAGCGCGACAAAACGTTTTGCCATCGCGCCTTCTCGTTCCCGGCCAAACCGGGTATAGAGCATTTCTGCCACGACAAGGCCCAGCACCCGATCACCCAGGAATTCAAGGCGCTCATTCCCGCCGCTCAGCATATCCTTGCCCTTGGCCGCACTGCGATGCGTCAGCGCAACACGCAGCAGGTCAGGGTTGGCAAAACCGTGATCAATTTCGGTGATCACCGGCGCGCTGTCGCTCATCAGTTAACCCCCTGAAACAGGCGGTCGTAGCGGATGCTGCCAAGATCATAAATCGGCTGGGAGCTATCCTTGGAGTAAAACAGGAATTCTGCCCGGCCAACCAGATTTTCAATCGGCACAAAACGGAAGCGTGACGGGAACGCACGACTGTCAGCAGAATTGTCGCGGTTATCGCCCATCATGAAATAGTGACCTTCCGGAACTGTATAAGCTTCGGTGTTGTCGCTTGGCCCCTGATCGCCAAACATTTCAAGTATCCGGTGCACTTTCCCGTTGGGCAGCGTTTCAATGTATTGCGCTACTGCTGCAGAACGGCCGCTGCCATCGGTCAGGATGTAATCTTCGATCCGTTCACGTTCGATCAGGGTATTATTGAGGTAAAGACGGCCTTCCTTGACCTGAACGGTATCACCTGGCAGTCCGATCACGCGTTTGATGTAATCCTGCGTGGTGTCGGACGGCAGCTTGAACACCACCACATCGCCGCGCTCCGGTTCGCTTTCAAACACACGGCCCGGAATGATCGGCAGGCTGAACGGCATGCTGTGCTTCGAATACCCGTAAGAAAACTTCGATACGAACAGATAGTCCCCCACCAGCAAGGTCGGGATCATGGATCCGGATGGAATATTGAACGGTTCAAACGCAAATGTTCGAACCATAAGTGCAATCAGGATGGCCCAGAAAACGGTTTTCAAGGTATCGAGCAAGCCACCCGTTTTCTTTTTCTGCACAAGCTTTTCCATTCCGTGTTCAACCAATCACTTTAAATTTTAATCTGCCGAAATCACCACGACCGCATTGGCCATCGGATATTCGTCCGTCAGGGTTACATATACAGATGCAGTTTTCCCATCCGGGGTCAATTCATTAAGTCTTTTCAACGCGCCATCCGTCAGGACCATATCAGGCTTCCCACTGGGTTGATGTACCACCCCCATGGTGTTGTGATAAACACCTCGTCGGAACCCTGTACCAAGCGCCTTTGAACAGGCTTCCTTGGCGGCAAACGCCATGGCAAGAGATGACGCAGTCCGGTGCGGCTTGCGCGTTGCGCGCGCAATCTCGATATCGGTATATACCCGCTGCATGAAACGTTCACCATGACGTTCAAGCGCGGCCTCAATACGACGGATATCGCACAAATCCGTACCAATCCCAATAATCATTTATGCATAACCTGTCTGCGCACGCGCTTCGTCCATTAAACGGCGCATTTCGGCAATGGCGGCTTCAAGCCCGACAAACACGGCTTCGCCAATCAGGAAATGGCCAATATTGAGTTCTGCAATTTCCGGCATGGCGGCAATTGGCTTGACTGTTTCGAAGTTCAAGCCATGCCCGGCATGCACTTCAAGTCCGATCCCTGCCCCATATTGCACGGCACTGCGAATGCGGTCCAGTTCGCGGTCACGATCCTCTGCATTCTCGGCATCGCAATAGGCACCTGTATGAATTTCCACCACCGGCGCCCCAAGGCTTTTTGCTGCGTCAAGTTGCGCTTTGGATGCCTCGATAAACAGCGAAACCCGAATGCCCGCATCCCCCAACTCGGCGACAAAGCGTTTCAGGTGATTGTGCCCGCCTGCGGCGTCCAGTCCGCCCTCGGTTGTGCGTTCTTCACGTTTTTCGGGCACAAGGCATACCGCATGCGGCTTGGTCTCAAGCGCAATTGCCAGCATTTCGTCAGTTGCGGCCATCTCGAAATTCAAGGGCAGATCAACTTCTTCACGCAGCCGTTTCATGTCGTCATCACGGATGTGGCGTCGATCTTCGCGCAAATGCGCGGTGATGCCGTCTGCGCCTGCTGCTTTTGCAAGTGCTGCCGCACGCACGGGATCAGGCATACTGCCGCCCCGGGCATTTCGAATGGTTGCAACGTGGTCGATATTGACCCCAAGCCGGAGTTTCGCACTCATGATGTTTAATCCTGCCTTTTGGTGGCATGCTTCGCAGCCGTTCCAAGCTTTTCTTTCGCACTTTCAAGCATCGGCCCAAGACCATGGCGTTCGGTCTTTTTCATACGACGCAAGATACGGTTGTGACGATAAATCACAACAGCGCGGCGGATCGGAAAGTAAAATAGCATCCACACCACGATTGTCGTCGGGATACAGCCAATCACCATCGGCCAGATGATATCAACAATACTTGCCCAAAGTTCTGCCAGTGCGGTGTGATCGGAAACATCCCAGTTCCCGAAAATCAGACCGCCGCCAACATAGTTCAGCCCAAGAACAACGAACTCCCACAGCACAGCCATATCGAAGTGGACTGTTGAAGTGCTTGTATGCTCCCCAAGTATCCAGTTCCCGCAGGTATAAAGCCATAACCAGATGAAGGGAAATGTCCAGGGGTTGCCAACAACCGTACCAAGAAGTGACGCCACCAAATTGCTGCGGGTCAAGAGACTGAGCAACGTCGCCAGCACAAAATGAAAGCCGATGAATGGCGAGAATGAAACCGCCGCCCCAATCGCAAAACCCGAAGCAATGCTATAGGGCGACCCCGGCAGGCGCGCCACACGATGAGCAAAATACTGCGATGAACGACGCCATCCGCCACGCGGCCAAACCACGTTGCGTACACGTTGAAAGGATGAAGGTTTGATGCGGCGCCGAAACATACGGGATCAGTTCTGGAATAACTCAGGTAACGCTATAAAAACTTGAGGCATATGCGTAAGTGCTGACTGCAAGATTGGCAAGGCTTTTGCGCCAAATTCCCCCAAAAGGTGAAGCTGTTTACAATTAACCTTTATCCACGCGCACGTTCCACGGCATTCACCACAGGTGTCGCCCGCAAGGCAGCGATGATGTTGGTCAGATGCTTGACGTCGACAACATCAATATCAATCAACATTTCAAAGAAGTCGGTCGTGCGGTTGGTGAAGCGCAAATTGGTAATGTTGCCATGGTTTTTGGCAATCACACTGGTGATCGAACTAAGCGCCCCCTGCTCATGGCCAACAGTCAGGCCCAGCCGCCCGATGAAGTGTTCCGGTTCGCCTTCATTGTCCCAGCCAACATCAAGCCAACGTTCGGGCTGCTCGGTAAAGGTTTCAAGCGTATCACAATCAATCGTATGGATGGTAACGCCCTTGCCGGTTGTAACAATCCCGACAATCCTGTCCCCCGGCAGCGGATGGCAGCACCCGGCATAATGCACAGCCATGCCCGGGATAAGCCCCTTGATTGGAATGGCATGGTCATGTTTGCGCGCCCGGACCTTCTCAAGCGGCACGACCTTCCGCGCCGTTTCCTTGTCCTTGGTTCCGGGGAATACCGCATGAACGATCTCGCGCCCGGTGTGATGCCCCGCACCCACCTGCGTCAAAAGCGCATCGACCGACGGCTGCTTGAAGATCTTCAGAACACCATCAAGAGCCTTGTCGGAATAATCGTAGCCTTCCTGACGAAATGCCTTTTGCAAGATCGCCTTGCCAAGATCCTTGTATTGATCTTCCTGCTGTTGGCGAATGAAGCGGCGAATACGTGCGCGCGCCTTGCCGGTAACAACAAAGCGTTCCCAAGTCGGATTCGGCGTTTGCGCCTTCGATGTTACGATCTCGACCTGATCACCGTTATAAAGCACCGTGCGCAGCGGAACCATCGCGCCATTAACCTTGGCGCCGACACAGGTATCGCCAATGTGGGTATGGATCATATAGGCGAAATCAACAGGTGTTGCGCGTGCAGGAAGCGCAATCACATCGCCCTTCGGACTAAAGCAGAACACCTGATCCTGGAACATCGCGAGCTTGGTGTGCTCAAGGAACTCTTCCGGCTCAGAAGCGTGTTCAAGAATATCAAGCAGGTCACGCAACCAGCGATACTGAACGCCTTCTTTCTGATCGCCCGTCGGCTTTTCCTGTTTATATGCCCAGTGGGCCGCCACACCGTTTTCGTTGACCTCGTGCATGTGACGGGTGCGAATTTGCACCTCGATCCGATGGTTTTCCGGACCAAGCACCGTTGTATGAATGGAACGGTATCCGTTGGGCTTCGGTGTGGAGATATAATCCTTGAACCGGCCCGGTACGACCTTGTAATTGGCATGCAAATAGCCAAGAACTTCATAGCATTCAGGCATCTCGCTTACGAGAACACGAAAAGCCATGATGTCCGACAGCTCACCAAAGGTGATGTTCTTGCGCTGCATCTTCTGCCAGATCGAATATGGGCGTTTTTCACGGCCATAAATATCGACCTTCAGTCCCTGACGACCGACAACATCCTGCAACTCTGAAACGATGCGGTTAACGACGTTGTCGTCTTTTGCCCGCAGAAATTCCAGGCGCGCCAGTATCGAATCACGGGCTTCAGGATTGATATGCTGGAAGGCAAGGTCTTCGAGCTCTTCCTTGATGTCGTGCATACCGATGCGTTCGGCAAGCGGGGCATAAATCTCAAGCGTTTCCGCGGCAATACGCACGCGTTTTTCCGGCTTGGAAATGTAATGCAGGGTCCGCATGTTATGCAGCCGGTCTGCCAGTTTGACCAGCAAGACACGAATGTCTTCTGACATTGCCAGCAGCAGCTTGCGGAAGTTCTCGGCCTGTTTGGAATCAGCTGATTTCAGCTCAATCTGCGTCAGCTTGGTCACACCATCGACCAGCTTCATGATGTTGTTGCCAAAAAGCTTTGTGATCTCTTTGGGCGTCGCATCGGTGTCTTCGATGGTGTCGTGCAGCAACGCTGTAATGATCGTGTCGCAGTCGAGCTTGTAGTTGGTCAGAATGCCCGCGACTTCGATCGGGTGGGAAAAATACGGATCGCCCGATGCGCGTTTTTGCGAACCGTGCTTCTGGGTCGCATAGACATAGGCCCGGTTCAACGTGGTTTCGCACGCATCGGGGTCATATGCCTTAACCCGTTCAACAAGTTCGTATTGACGCATCATTCAGGGGCATCTCCGCAATTATCCAGGGGGAATTATTTCATCCCTCACTTAAGATAGTACGATTTGGACAAAAAAAAGCCACGGAAGATAAAAACCGTGGCTCTTCTTTTGGAATCGAATCGAATCAGATCAGATCAAAACCAATCTGATTATTCTTCTTCCGACGGAGCAACAACGCCGACAGATGCATCTTCAACTGCATCTGCGACCAGTTTCGGACCGAAATCGTCTTCGGCTTCTTCCGGCTCGTCGGTTTCAACATGCCGCTGCAGACCTTGAACCATGCCATTGCGCAGATCGTCAAAATCAACCTTTACTTCGGCGATTTCGCGCAGTGCAACAACCGGATTTTTATCGTTGTCACGATCAATGGTCAGTTCTGCACCGGCCGAGATGTTGCGTGCACGCTGAGCTGCAAGCATTACAAGCTCAAAGCGGTTTGGGATCTTGTCAACGCAATCTTCGACGGTAACGCGCGCCATAAATGTCTCCAGCAATACTTTTGGGGTGTTCTGACCGAGCTTTATAGCGCCGGATCAATTGTGTTGCAACAGCGAAACCACTCTTGCAGTCAGGTTTTCATATGCTTTTTCAGCTCTCGGCCTGTTTGCGAATCTGCTGATCTGCCGGCAGTTTCGAAATCAGCTCGTTAATGCTTTGTCCGGAAACCGGATGAACCCAATCAGAAGCAACATCCCGCAACGGCAGCAACACAAAGGCACGTTCCGCCATCCTTGGGTGCGGCACACAAATCCCGCCTTCCTCCTGCACCAGATCCCGCCCATAGGCAATCAGATCAAGGTCGATGACACGGGCTGCATTGCGTTCACGTCGCACACGGCCAAATTCGGCCTCAACTTCATGAAGGCGCGCCAAAAGATCATGGGCCGACATGTCCGTCGACAAGCGCGCTACACCGTTCACATACCAAGGCTGGTCCGAAATTGGCACCGGGGCGGTTTCATAAAAGGATGACACCAAATCAATTGAAATATCGCCATCTTTGGCCAAACGTTGCAACGCGGCCTTCAATGTCTGCGCAGGCGCACCATATTCCTCAGTAGGCAGGTTTGCTCCAAAGGCAATCATAATGGCGTCATCTGACGAAGCGTTGGTGTCTGACGAAGTCAACATGCTCACAAGGCAGGCTTTCAGTTCGGTGAAGTACGGACGATCTTGTATCACGAAAGAGCGCATGTCTACGGGAGCCACAATGCTCTGTCTACGATATTTTCGCCTTTCTTTGTCCCGGTCACCCCTGTACAAATTAATGGTTCCGTATTTTTAGGAACTGCATAATTAAATTTGATGTTTGAGGAATTTTAGTATGATTTTTTACCCGCAGGAACGCATCGGGTTGTTCATTGATGGCTCCAATCTATATGCTGCGGCACGGGCACTTGGTTTTGATATCGATTACAAACGCCTTTTGGACCTGTTTGCCCAGAAAGGGCAGCTGATCAGAGCCTTTTACTACACAGCTCTGATCGAAGATCAGGAATACTCCCCTATCCGCCCACTCGTCGACTGGCTTGATTATAACGGCTACACCATGGTCACCAAACCGACCAAGGAGTTCACCGATGCGGCCGGACGTCGCAAGATCAAGGGCAACATGGACATCGAGTTGGCAATTGACGTTATGGAAATGGCGCAACACCTTGATCATGTTGTCATTTTCTCAGGCGATGGTGATTTCCGGCGTTTGGTCGATGCCGTACAGCGCAAGGGCGTTCGCGTGACGGTCGTATCGACAGTCAAATCCAATCCGCCGATGGTTGCCGATGAATTGCGCCGTCAGGCCGATAACTTTATCGAATTGACGGATCTTGAAGGCACAATCGCACGCAAGGTTCAACAACGTCGCGATGATGATCACCCGGAAATCGATGATCATCCCGACCACCCGGAACTTGATGAATTCGATTACGATTGAGTGCTGATCGAAACCATTTCCCGCCCCATCCTGATCACCACCGGTTACGGGCAACCGTAACCGGCAAAAAGTCAGATATGCCATGACTGCCTATCAACAGCCCGACATCGATTGCCAACTTTGCCCGCGTCTCGTCGAATTTCGGCGCAAAAATCAGGATAAATTTCCTGAATTCCACAATGGCCCGGTCCGCCCATTCGGCCCGCTTAATGCCAGACTTTTGATCGTTGGACTGGCACCGGGACTTAAGGGGGCAAATGCCACCGGGCGCCCCTTCACGGGCGATTATGCCGGTGACCTTTTGTATGACACGCTCAAGAAATTCGGCTTTGCCAAGGGCACCTATGACAAACGCCCCGATGATGGCCTTGAGCTGCTGGATTGCCGGATCACCAATGCCGTCAAATGCGTGCCGCCGGAAAACAAGCCCACCGGGCCGGAAGCCAACACCTGCCGCCCGTTTCTGATCAGCGAATTTGACGCGATGAAAAACCTGTCCGCCATCCTCTGCCTTGGTCAAGTGGCCCATCAGGCAATGCTGCGCACCTTCGGGCTTAAGCTGTCATCCCTGAAATTTGCCCATCGTGCGTCACACAAGATGGAAAATGGCATCACATTGTTTGATAGCTACCACTGTTCGCGCTACAACACCCAGACCTATCGCCTGACGCCAGAGATGTTCGAAAACGTCTTTGCCGACATCCGCGCACATCTGGACGGTTAATTTGCCCGATACATCGCCTATGCACGAGCCCATGTCCGACCTGCTCGACCGCCCTGCACAACGTCTGCCGATTGATGTGCTGCGCGAAGTGTTCGGCTATGACAGCTTTCGCGGCCAACAAGCTGAAATCATTGATCATGTTATCGCAGGGAACGATGCGCTCGTTCTGATGCCGACAGGTGGTGGTAAATCACTGTGCTATCAAGTACCGGCTCTTTGCCGACCGGGGACTGCTGTGGTTGTATCGCCGCTGATCGCATTGATGAAGGATCAGGTTGATGCCCTTAATCAGCTTGGTGTCAAAGCTGCCTTTATCAATTCAAGCATGGCACCTGATGCCGCACGTGAAATTGAAACCCGTGCGATTGATGGCGATATCGACCTCTTATATGTCGCACCGGAACGCTTTGCCTCTGATCGTTTCTTAAGCCTTCTGGACCGGATCAGCATTTCGCTGTTTGCAATTGACGAAGCCCACTGCGTATCGCAATGGGGCCACGATTTCCGCCCGGAATACCGCAGGCTTGATCTTCTGCCCACGCGTTTTTCGCACGTTCCGCGCATCGCATTGACAGCCACGGCAGATACCCCAACCCGAAAAGATATTGCCGAAAACCTGCACCTGACACAGGCCCAGTGCTTTATCACCGGGTTTGACCGGCCAAACATCACCTATCGGATTGAAACCAAGGGCAATGCCAAACAACGCTTGCTGTCGTTTCTGAACCGCGAACATGCCGAGGATGCCGGGATTGTTTATTGCCTCTCCCGGCGCAAGACCGAAGATGTAGCCCAGTGGCTTAGTGAAAATGGCCGTGCCGCCCTTCCCTATCACGCCGGCCTGACACAGGAAACGCGCCAACTTCATCAGGACCGATTCCTGCGCGAAGATGGCCTGATCATCTGCGCGACAGTGGCGTTTGGCATGGGCATCGACAAACCCAATGTCCGTTTTGTGGCGCATTTGAACCTGCCCAAAAGCATGGAAGCCTATTATCAGGAAACCGGACGTGCCGGGCGCGATGGCCTTCCAGCCAATGCCTGGATGAATTACGATCTGTCCGATATTGTGTCGATCCGAAGCATGGTCGCAGGCTCCGAAGCACCCGAAGCGCAAAAACGCATTGAATCGCGCAAACTCGATGCGCTGGTTGGTTTGGCTGAAACCACGAAGTGCCGTCGTCAGGTTATCCTGTCCTACTTCGGCGAAAACCAGCATCAACCCTGCGGCAACTGCGATACCTGCCTGGAGCCGGTAGAGACATGGGATGCAACCGATGCATCGCGCAAAGCCCTTTCGGCGGTCTATCGAACCGGGCAACGGTTTGGCCCGGCTCACGTCATCGAAGTCCTGATGGGGCGTAAAACCGAGAAAATCCGCCAAAACGGCCATGACAAACTTTCAGTCTATGCTATCGGCAAAGACATCGCGCAACCGCAATGGCGATCCGTTTTTCGCCAGTTGCTTGCCATGGGTTATTTGCAGGTTGATGTCGAAGGTCATGGTGGTGTCTATCTGACAGAAGAGTCCCGGCCGGTCTTGCGCGGTGAAAAAGTCGTTGAAATGCGCAAAGACCCCGGTGAAACCAAACGCGCCATGACCCGACGCTTGCGCGATTTCGATACCGAGTTTGAAAACGAAGAAGACCGTGACCTTTGGGAACGCTTGCGCACACTTCGGCGCCAACTGGCAACCAGCCAGAACGTCCCGCCCTATGTGATATTCAGCGACCGTACATTGTGGGAAATGGTGCGCTTCAAGCCCAGAACACTAGAAGACATGACTTCGATCAATGGGGTTGGCGTCAAAAAGCTTGATCAGTATGGACTGGTATTTCTTGATGTGATGGATGGGCGACGCTGACCCCGCACCATCCAATTTTCACAAAATCATCCGGCTGCAATAAACCGGGTTACCCACCAGCAGACAAGTTGTCCCGGATGGCATCAACGATCTTGGCGTCATCGGGTTTGGTGCGACTGTCAAAGCTTGCGACCAGTTTGCCATCGCGCCCGATCAGATACTTATGGAAATTCCATTGCGGGGCGTTATCTGCCCCCATTTCCTGTTCGGCCCATTTATAGAACGGATGGGCGTCCGGGCCTTTAACCGTTGCCTTTGAACTCAGCGGGAAATCGACGTCGAAATTAACCTCACAGAAATCAAGAATGTCAGCATCCTCGCTGTATTCCTGACCACCAAAGTCGGCTGACGGCACCCCCAGAACGACCAAACCGTCATCCCGATAGGTTTCCCATAATTTTTGCAAACCGTCATACTGCGGGGTGAAGCCACACATTGAGGCGGTATTTACCAGCAAGATTGTCTTGCCTTCATACTCTGACAGGTGAATTTCACCGGCATCAATTGCCGGGAATGAAAAATCATAAGCCGAAAGCGCATCATCCGATGCCATTGTCTCCCTCCAGGACAAAGACGTAACAAAAACCGTGAAGGCAAAGAATACAACGATCTGACGCCATTTACCAATCAGAGGTTCAATCGTTGTCATAGCGCTGCTCCGTCCAAGGGTCAGCGTTATTGTGATATCCACGTTCTTCCCAGAAACCGGGCTTATCATCACGCGCAAAGGTGATTTTACGGACCCATTTCGCACTTTTCCAGAAGTACAATTTTGGAATAACCACGCGAACGGGGCCGCCGTGTTCCTCGCTTAGTGGCTCTCCTTCCCAATGATGGGCCAGAAGAACATCGTCATCAAGAAACTGGTCAATCCTAACGTTGGTCGTATACCCGTCATGTGCGGTAAACAGAACATGACGGGCAGCAGGCAGTGGACCTGCCATTTCAGCCAATGTCGTTGCCAGAATACCTTGCCAATGATTGTCGTATCGTGACCAGCTCGTCACACAGTGAATATCGTTTTTCGCTGTTACATGTGGCAGGTCAAGCAAATCGCCAAAGCTCAGCGACATCGGTGTTCTAACCTGACCATTGATTTCAAGCTGATAGTCTTCGGGCGCGACATGTGGCGTAATGCCAATATCCAGAACAGGCCAGTCTGTTACAAGGCGCTGGCCCGGCGGCAGGCGGTTCGCACGATCAGGATCAGTGATACCGGTCAGCAAACGGCCATCAGATGCCCATTTACGCTTGGCTGCCACCAGCTTTTCCTTGATCTTGCCTGTAAAGTTCCCGGTCATCGCGTTTTTCTTACTCATGAAAGCTGATACGAAAAATGGTGCTGACACGTTCACATTGTCAGCACCATTATTAGATACAGTCTCTTTGCGCCTGCACAAGTCAACGACTTGCGACCTGAAAGCATCAATCAGCCAAAATCACGCATCAGACGCGCCTTGTCGCGCTGCCAATCACGTTCTTTGACAGCCTCGCGCTTATCAGCCTTTTTCTTACCTTCGGCGATGGCAACTTCAAGCTTCGCGATCCCGCGTTCATTGAAGTACAGCTTTACCGGAACAAGGGTGAAGCCCTTCTTGTTGAGCGCGTCATGCATTTTCGTGATTTCACGTTTATGCAAAAGCAATTTGCGCGGACGGCGCTCTTCATGGCCGAACGGCATTTTGCTTTGATATTCAGGAATATACGCGTTGATCAGCCACACTTCGCCGTTCTTTGCTTCGGCATAGGATTCCTGAATGTTTCCCTTGCCATCGCGAAGTGATTTGACCTCGGTACCGCGCAAGGCAATCCCGGCTTCAAACGTTTCCGTCAGGAAAAAGTCAAAGCGGGCCCGCCTGTTTTGCGCGACGACCTTGTTATTATCTGTTTCTTTCTTGGGTGCCATAAGACGCTTGTTATCGTTTACTGGCCAAGAATACCAGCATTCTTCAATGCGGTTTCGACCCTGCTTTTGGTTTCTTCGGCAATCTCGACCATCGGCAAACGCATATGGCTTTCACAAAGGCCGAGAAGTTCGGCAGCATATTTCACCGGCCCCGGGCTTGATTCACAGAACATCGCCTTGTGCACCGGCATCAGACGATAGTTCAACTCCTGAACCTTGGAAATGTTCCCCTCCGCCCACGCGGCATGCAAATCCGCACACAATTTCGGGGCAATGTTTGAGGTCACCGAAATACAGCCATGCCCACCCTGTACAAGGAATGGCACAATCGTACCATCCTCACCCGACAGCTGACAGAAATCAGCGCCAGCAGCCAGACGGGTCAGTGCCGGACGTTCCAGATCACTGGTTGCATCCTTTACCCCGACAATGCGCGGCAATTTTGCCAGTTCGGCCATGGTATCGACATTCATATCGACGATCGAGCGCCCCGGAATGTTGTAAATCACAATCGGGATATCGGTCGCGTCATGCACCGCCTTGAAATGCGCATACAGGCCTTTCTGGGTCGGCTTGTTGTAATACGGTGTGACAACAAGCGCTGCATCCGCACCGGCATTTTGCGCATGGCGGGTCAATGAAACAGCTTCTGCGGTCGAGTTTGACCCTGTCCCGGCAATCACCGGACCGCGGCCCTTGGCAACTTCAAGTGCCAGTTCAACAACGCGGTGATGTTCGGCGTGGCTCAGCGTCGGAGATTCACCCGTGGTTCCGACAGGCACAACACCTGTCGTGCCCTGTTTAAGTTGCCAATCCACAAAAGACTGGAACGCCTTTTCATCAATCGCACCATCTTGCGTGAATGGTGTGATCAAAGCTGTGATTGAACCCTTAAACATAGAGATCTCCAAATCCGGGATTTATTTATTGAAAGCGGTCGCGAAAATAGCCGCTGTTGGGGTTTCCCGCAAGCACTGTATCCAATATTCCCAACTATCGATCATCAGACTGAAAAATTCCCGTCAGGACTGTTTGGCTTTTGGCGATTTCACTGCCATAATGCCGACCTTGAGAGCGCATTCGTTGCCGTAAGGCACAAGGGGAACATCACATGGCGCAAGCGTCTTTCCGCAAGATCTCGATCTGCGCAATGGCACTGGGCTTATCGATCCTGATACCAGAGAATCATCAGTTACGGGCCGCGACGAACGAAGACAGTATTCTTCACACGCAACCGCCCTCGCCGCTTTATTCTTCTGTTAGCCGGGCGCGTCTAAACGCCTTTCTGGATGCCGTTGAAGACGGCAAGACAGAGGTTTTCGAACGGCTCCTGACAAATTTTGATGATCCTCTGCTGCAAAAGGCAGCGGAATGGATGCTTTTGACCGCGCCGAATTCGGGTCACAGCTTCGAAGAAATCACCACCTTCATAGATGCCCATCCCAAATGGCCAAGTCAGGCACTGCTGCGCCAACGCGCCGAAGAAGCCATGACCGATGCCGTGCCAGATGAAGCAATCCTGGCTTGGTTCAAACGATCCGCGCCCGTCACTGCAGATGGTGCGACACGTCAGATCAAGGCGCTTTTGGGGGCTGGTCAGGAATCTGCCGCCATTGCCTTGGTACGTCACAGCTGGATCAACGAAAATTTCGGCAGCGGCCAGGAACGCCGTTTCCTTGATCGTTATGGCAAATACATTGATCAGGAAACCCATGAACAGCGTCTTGATCGCTTGTTATGGGAAGGTCGCCTGACGACGGCAGCGCGCATGATGAAACATGTCAGTGATGATTACCGCCGTCTGGCAGAAGCGCGCGCCGCCTTAAGGGCAATGCGCGGTGGTGTCGATGGCGCGATCAATCGCGTTCCCGAAAAATACCGTGATGATCCCGGCCTGATTTACGAACGCGTGCGCTGGCGCCGCAAGAAAGACCGTGATCAGGATGCCCGCGACCTTTTGTTGTCGCAGGCCAATGATTTGGCATACATCTCGATCCGCCCGCAATACTGGTGGCTGGAAAAGGCGATCCTTGCACGGCGCGCTCTGCAAAAGGGTCACATCACCGACGCCTATCGCCTTGTTGCCAATCATGGACAAGTTGATGCCGGTGATATTGCCGAGGCCGAATGGTATGCCGGATGGATCGCACTTGAATTTCTGGGCGATGCCGATATCGCACTGACACATTTCCAGAACCTGTATGACGTTGTGCAGTATCCGATCAGCCTCGCACGCGGTTCCTACTGGGCTGGGCGTGCCAATGCAAAACTTGGCGATACCAAGCGTGCAAAGGAATGGTTTGCTATCGCAGCCGAGCATGCCCACACGTTTTATGGTCAGCTTGCGATTGATGAATTGGGCACCAAGCCGAGCTATTCGGTTGAACAACCTGTCCCAAGCCCGGAACAACGCGCCGCATTCGAAGCACAGGAATTGACCCAGGTTGTCCGCAAACTGGGCGAGATGGGTCTTGGCAACATCATCCGCCCCTTCATCATGGCGCTGGTGTACGAACATGATGAACCGGAATATCTGGCAATGGCGACCGACCTCGCCCGCGAATATGGCCGAACGGACCTTGGCATCCTGGCGGCAAAACGCAGCATTCGAACCGGCAGTGGCTATCTGGATGCGGCATATCCGATCCATGAACAGGTCCCGCTTGGTCGGGCACCGGACCCGGCATTGGTTCATGCCATAATGCGACAGGAAAGCCTGTTTAACGCCCAGGCGGTGTCATCTGCCGGGGCCCGTGGTCTGATGCAACTGATGCCTGCCACAGCCAAACGCATGGCTAAAAACCTTGATCTCGACTACGATACCGACCGCTTGACCGAAGACCCGTCATTTAATATCGCGGTTGGCCGTGCCTATCTTGAACGGCTGCTTGACCGTTGGGACGGTCAGGAAGTGCTGACGATTGCCAGTTACAATGCCGGGCCAACCCGTGTGCGCCAATGGATCAACGAATATGGTGACCCAAGAGACCCTGACGTTGATCTGGTCGACTGGATCGAAATGATCCCCTATAGCGAAACCCGAAATTACGTTCAGCGCGTGATGGAAGGAACTTATGTCTATCGTCGGCGTTTTGCCCGCGATGAGATCGCAATGGGCCAGACTGATGCGGAGTAAGGGCCCAAAGCCCTGATTTGTGCTTCTGGCCAAATCGCCCATATTTGATCAATACTGCTTGTCAGAAAAGGTCAGCAACATGTCCGATAATGCACTGTCTTCTTGCCGCGCTTTTGTTTTTGATGCGTATGGTACCCTGTTTGACGTTGGATCGGCTGTCGCCAAGTTTCGCGACAGCATCGGTGACGAATCAGACCGCCTCTCATCAATCTGGCGTCAAAAACAGCTTGAATATACCTGGCTTCGCAGCCTGATGGGTGAGTTTGCTGATTTCTGGACGGTCACGGGTGATGCGCTTGACTTTGCCCTTGATCAGATCGGCAAGAAGGATCCGGTGCTGCGGGCCAAACTGATGGAAACCTACCTGTCACTTGATACATTCCCCGAAGTCGTGGAAACCCTTAACACCTTAAAAGCACAGGGGCACAAACTTGCCATCCTGTCGAACGGGGCAAAACATATGCTGATCTCGGCGGCGAAATCGTCGGGCATTCTTTCCCTGTTTGATCAGATCATCTGTGTTGATGAACTCAAAACATACAAACCCCACCCGGATGTTTATCAGCTTGCCGTCGACAAGCTGGAAGTCGAAGCCGCAGAAATTTCGTTCCAGTCATCGAATGGCTGGGATATTGCCGGGGCCGGTCATTTCGGCTTCCGCACCGCATGGATCAATCGTGCGCACACCCCGGCTGAACGGCTGTCACATGAAGCCGATGTCGTTCTGAACGGCCTTGATGAACTGCTACCTCTGGTGGGCGAACCGCAGAAGGCCTGAGCAGAAAGCCTGACAGGAAAGCATCACATCAAAACACAAAAAGGCAGGTCCGAAACCGGAACCTGCCTTTTATCTGTTTTACCCGTCGCAAAGGTGACCGGACCCGTCGCCTTAGGACTGATAAAGATCGCTTATGCGATTATTTGTTTTCTTTCTTCACGTTGGCAGCAACTACCTGCCCCGCCTGAATAACGGTCAAACCGCCTTCGTCCGACACGCCTTCGATGCGACGGCAATGTCCTTCGATATGGGCACCGGGTTCGATCGAAAGGCTTTCGTGAAGAATGTCCCCAATCATACGTGCGGTATCTGCCAAAGAAACATCACGCGCGCGGACCTGACCAACAACGGTGCCACAAATGCGGATTTTCTCTGCGACGATTTCGCCGCGTACTTCGCCATTTTGACCAATTGTCAAAGTCCGGGTGCGGATATCGCCATTAACCGAACCATCCACCTGAACATCGGATTCAGAAATCAGATCACCGGTTACCCGAAGATCAGCATTGATGACCGAAAGGCCACCTTTTTTCTCAGCAGTTGCGCTGCCGTTTTTAGTCGTTGTTTGTTTCGTCTTGCTCGCTTTTGAAAACATAACGTCCCGCCTCAATAAATTTTATAGGATTGACCGGCTTGTCATGAACCAAAACCTCGTAATGGACGTGGCTGCCTGTACTGCGGCCAGTACTGCCCATCAAGGCTATGTGGTCCTGGTAACGCACTTCGTCGCCCTTCTTTACGAGGACCTTGTATAGGTGGCCATAACGGGTTCGAACGCCGTTTCCATGATCAATTTCGACCATCTTCCCGTATTTGCCACTCCATCCCGCATGCACCACTTTTCCTGGTGCTGTTGCAAGAATTGGTGTCTTGATCGGTCCGGCAAGATCTACACCGGAATGAAAAGCCCAGCGACCATTGATCGGGTCTTTTCGTTTACCGAACGAGCTCGATAAGTAATAAGACGCGGCTGGCTCCCCAATCGGCGTCTTTTTCAGTCTGTCATGCAGGCTGGAAAGATGATCCATACGGTCATTCAATGCCAATGCCACATTCACAAATTCTTCGTCCTGCGGGTGTTCGGGTTCAAACGCCACGAACGGACCACCAACCCCCGGTTCCTGCGGCTTCATGGGGGGCAGGATAAAGGTTTCGGGACTAAGCCCGGTCATTTCCAGGACATTCTCAAGTTCAAGAATGGTCGTATCCGCCGTCTGGGCAACACGTTGCATCGCCTGTTGCTGGATCGAATGAAGATCAGCAATACGTTGGCGGGCGTCACTCAGTTCGCCCTGAAGCTTTTTGGAACGCTGCAACGCCTGATCACGTTCGCGCATCACGCGCGACATAACCGTTTCAACGGTTTCCAACTCATCACGCAGGGCAAGGTTTCGGTTGGTAATACCGTCGATTTGCCCCTGCAGCGCATTCATTTGGTTATCCATCGATGTTCGAAGGGCAGAAATCCGGACCTTTTCCTTCTCGCTACTCTCAAGCTTGGAGGTATAGTCCTGTACCCGCGCTTGAAGCTGCAGGTTATGTTCTGCCATCGACAACAGATTGCGATGGGTGTCTTCCATTTGGGCGGTAATTTCGCCAAAACGCCGCTGACTTTCAGTGACGCGTGCAATCAGCCGGTTATAGGACAGCTCGCTGCGGAAAAGTTGTTCCTCACGCAGGGTCAGGCGTTGATCAAGATACCAACTGTATCCTGTAACCCCGACGGTCCAGGTGATGACCGCTGCCCCAAAAGAGGCCAACGCCAACTGCCCAAATTTTCCAAGCCGAAGCTGGTAAACAGAATCATTGGACCGGACAAGCAATTGCCGTTCCGGAAACCATTTATCCACCAAGCGACGAATGCCTTCAAACGCCGACATATTCAGTGTCTAACCCCTAGTTGCCCGTAATCACGTCCGGATATTCCCCGGTTACGTCGAGTTTATATTGCCCCACCTGAGTCTTCTTGTCTTTTTCTTTACGCTACCTGTAAGTCGCCTCGCAAGCAAGCCTGTTAACACATCCTTAACCGTAAAATTTTCCCCGTTCGATACCCATGCTGTGTTACCTATGGCCATCTTTCACATCTCTCATACGTAAAGCGACAATGTCTTTTTCCCGTTTTCTAATAACTTTTGCCGCAACCTGGTTCTATAGCGGCAAAAGTCCAAAGGCACCGGGCACTGCCGGGTCATTCGCCGCCCTGCCCTTTGGCTGGGCGATCTGGATGTATGGCGGAGACAGCATTCTTATTGTCGCCAGCATTTTGATTTTTGCCATCGGTGTGTGGGTCGCCCACCAATACAGCCACCTTCTGGGCATTCATGACGCGGGTGAGATCGTCATTGATGAGGTTGTCGGACAGTGGATGTGCCTGCTGGTGATCCCGCTAGGTGGCGGATGGATCGATATTCTTTGGATGTTGGCGGCCTTCGTTGCATTTCGGTTCTTTGACATTATCAAGCCCTGGCCGATACGCTGGGTAGATCGGCGCGTTGGCGGCGGTTTCGGCATCATGTTTGATGATGTGCTTGCCGCGGCCTTTGCCATGATCACACTCGCGGTATTCGTTCACTTGATTGGCGGATGACACCCATGATGACCGACCAGGATATTCTAGAAAAAGCAAGCGCACTGATCGCACGCTGCAAGGCCAAAGGCGTGATGATCGCAACCGCTGAATCCTGTACCGGCGGCCTGATTACAGGCTCACTAACCGGGGTTGATGGCAGTTCTTCGGTCGTTGATTGCGGTTTCGTCACCTATTCCAACGAAGCCAAGCGGGATCTGCTCGGGGTTGGCGAGGATTTGTTGGCCGAATTCGGGGCCGTATCAGAACCGGTCGCACGCGCCATGTCCGAAGGCGCATTGAAACGGGCACCAAATGCAACAATTGCAGTCTCTGTCACCGGAATTGCAGGCCCGGGCGGTGGAACCGATACAAAACCGGTTGGGCTGGTGCATTTTGGCTGTTCTGCCAAAGACCACGCAACAATCACCACCCATGAAGTTTTCCCCGGTGACCGGCATGCTGTGCGCAAGGCGACGGTTCTTCGGGCATTTTCCCTGATCGATGAGATGCTTGGTTAATTAAGCCTGGCTATCGGCAGGCGGGAGTTTCGGCTCCCCATACACTTCACGTGCCCGGGTTTCAAACGCACCAACCATCATCTTGACGGCCTCGTTAAAGACAACGCCGATCATTTTCTGCAACAGGGCTGACCGAAACTCGAAATCCACGAAGAAATCAAGCGAAGTGCCACCGTCTTCATCCTCTTCAAATACCCAGTGATTGTTAAGGTACTTGAACGGCCCCTGCAGATATTCAACGTCGACCCGATCCGGGCGCTGCAGGGTTACTTTCGAGGTGTATTTTTCCCGAAACATTTTAAAGCCGATCACCAAATCCGCTTTAAGCACATTCCCATCGCGTTTGCGTACGCGTGAGGCGACACACCACGGGAGAAACTCGGAATAGGAATCGATATCCGCGACGAGCTCAAAGAGTTGTTCCGGCGTATAGGGCAGTTTCCTGCGCTCTGCATGCGTCGGCACCCGATATCTCCCCTGATCGTCGCGCGTTTCGTCTCGGTGTTACTGAGCAGCCGTAACGGCTTTTTCCGCTTTGGCTTTCGCTTCTTCGGCGGCAGCCAGCTTTTTCTCGCGGGCTTCACGCAGCAATTCGAAGTCACGGTCCGCGTGATAGCTTGAGCGGGTCAATGGCGTTGCCGATACCATCAAGAACCCTTTGCCTCGCGCCATAGAGGCATAGTCGTTAAACTCATCAGGCGTGACAAACTTGTGGACAGGCTCATGTTTGAGGGTCGGCTGCAAATACTGGCCAACAGTCAGGAAATCCACGTCTGCAACACGCAGGTCATCCATAACCTGTGCCAGTTCCTGGCGTTCCTCGCCCAAACCGACCATCAGGCCAGATTTGGTAAAGATCGTCGGGTCAATCTGCTTAACCCGGTCAAGAATGCGCAGCGATTGATAGTACCGAGCCCCCGGACGGATGTTGGTATAAAGCCTCGGAACCGTTTCAAGATTGTGGTTGAACACATCAGGGCGGGCCTTGGCAACGATTTCAACCGCACCCGGCTTGTCACGGAAATCCGGGGTCAGGATTTCAATCGTGGTTTCTGGCGATTTATGACGGATGGCTTCGATCACACGGGCAAAATGTGCTGCCCCGCCATCGGCAAGGTCATCACGGTCGACAGAAGTGATCACAACATGCTTGAGCTGCATGTCGGCAACCGCCATCGCCAGGTTTTCCGGCTCGAACGGATCAAGCGCGTTGGGCATCCCGGTTTTCACATTGCAGAACGAACAAGCACGCGTACACGTATCGCCCATGATCATGAAGGATGCGTGCTTTTTCTGCCAGCATTCGCCGATATTCGGGCATGCAGCTTCTTCGCAAACAGTATGCAGGTTCAGACCACGCGCAAGTTCGCGGGTCTCCTGATACCCCTTGGAGGTTGGCGCCTTGACGCGAATCCAGGATGGCTTGCGACCGGATGGTCGATCTGGCCGTTTCTGTTTTTCCGGATGACGAACTACTTTCTGTTCGCTGGGCGCCGTCGACATAGAGTTACCTCCGAAGGGTTGGACCGGCGGCAATTTGCCGCCCCGCCATGCATTTGTCAAACCGACATTCGTTCAAAACGGTCATACCGGGCATGTGTTCCCGGTAAAACCCATTGTTTTAGAAGTGGATCGCACGCCCATAGGCGTCAAGGACCGACTCATGCATCATTTCCGAAAGTGTTGGATGCGGGAAGACCGTATGCATCAGGTCTTCCTCGGTCGTTTCCAGCCCCATCGCAACCACAAAGCCCTGAATCAGCTCGGTCACTTCGGCCCCGACCATGTGCGCACCAAGCAATTCACCGGTCTTGGCATCAAACACGGTCTTCACAAGACCCTCGGCCTCGCCAAGGGCAACGGCCTTGCCATTGCCGATGAACGGGAACTTGCCGACCTTGACCTCATAACCGGCTTCTTTGGCCTTGGCCTCGGTCAGGCCAACACTTGCGACCTGCGGATGGCAATAGGTGCATCCCGGGATCTTGCGCGGATCAAGCGGATGTACGCCTTTGACACCGGCAATCTTTTCAATGCAGACAACACCTTCGTGTTCTGCCTTGTGCGCCAGCATCGGCGGACCGGCGACGTCACCGATGGCATAGATGCCCGGTTCTGCCGTTGCCGAATATTCATCCGTCCCAATCACATTGCGGTCAATCTTGACCTTGGTGGTTTCAAGACCAAGACCTTCGGTATTACCGATCACACCAACAGCAGAAATCACGCGATCAACGGTGAGTTCCTGTTTCTTGCCGTCTTTGGTTTCGACCGTAACCACAACATTGTCGGCGTTACGCTTAAGGTTGGCGACCTTGGCTTCGGTCAGGATTTTCATCCCGTCCTTGGTCATCATTTTTTGTGCAAGCCCCGCCACTTCCTTGTCTTCGACTGGCATGATCTGCGGCATGATTTCAACCACCGTCACATCAGCACCCATGGTGTGATAGAAGCTGGCGAATTCGATCCCGATAGCACCGGAACCAACCACAACAAGGCTTTTGGGCATTTTATCAGGCGTCATTGCCTTCTTGTAATCCCAGACAACCTTGCCGTCGGCTTCAAGCCCCGGAAGTGCACGCGCCCGTGCACCGGTCGCGATGATATAGTTCTTGGCGGTATAGGTGCCCTTGTCCTTGCCTTCGACCACGATCTTTTTCGGGCCATCGAACTTGGCTTCGCCGTTAATCACCGTCACCTTGTTCTTTTTCAGCAAATGACCAACACCGCCCGAAAGCTGTTTGGACACACCGCGCGACCGCTGGATCACCGCATCAAGATCAAAGGACGGCTTTTCACACGAAAGACCATATTCCTTTGCATGATGCATGTTGCGATAAACTTCGGCCGAACGCAGCAGCGCCTTGGTCGGGATACAACCCCAGTTCAGGCAAATGCCACCAAGATGTTCACGTTCAACAACAGCCGTTTTCAGACCAAGCTGTGCCGCCCGGATTGCGGTTACATAACCACCCGGACCTGCACCAACCACGATTACGTCGAAATTGCTATCTGCCATCGTAGGATCTCCTTCGCCTGCCCGATAACGGCTACAGGTCTTTAAATTCAAATGCTTGCGGGGACTTGTTCAAGTCCCCGCGCAACTTTGGACCCTTAAAGCAACATGCTCAGCGGATCTTCAATAAGCTTTTTGAATTCGGCCATGAACTGAGCACCGACCGCACCGTCAACCGCACGGTGGTCAACAGAAAGCGTGCAGCTCATAACCGTTGCGATTGCCAGCGCACCATCCTTGACGACCGGGCGCTGTTCACCCGCACCAACGGCAAGAATGCAGCCCTGCGGCGGGTTGATAATCGCGGAGAAGTCCTTGATGCCAAACATGCCAAGGTTCGATACAGAGAACGTACCACCCTGATAATCTTCCGGCATCAGTTTGCCATCACGTGCCTTGCCAGCCAATGCTTTCATCTCGGTCGAGATTTCAGCAAGACCTTTCGAACCGGCATCACGGACCACAGGCGTAATCAGGCCGCCTTCGATGGCAACCGCCACCGAAATGTCCTGCTGCTTGCACTGCAGGGTGGCTTTGTCAGTCCAGATGGAGTTCGCCGCCGGAACCTTTTTCAGCGCCAGCGAAACCGCACGGATGATGAAATCATTGACCGAAATCTTGACACCCTCGCCCGCCTTTTCATTCAGTTGCTTGCGGGTTGCCAACAAATTGTCGAGTTCGCAATCCACCGTCAGATAGAAATGCGGAACCTGCTGCTTGGACTCGGTCAGGCGACGCGCGATGGTCTTGCGCATGCCGCTGTTCGGAATTTCTTCGTATTCCGGAAGTCCCGTAAGATCCGGGTTCCAGCCCGATGCGGCCGGTGCAGCGGCTGCTGGTGCATCTGCGGATTTTTTGTCCTCTGACGCGGCCGCTTTTTCGGCCGGTTTGGACGACAGGGCCGCTTCAACATCACGCTTGACGATACGCCCACGCGGACCGGAACCGGAAACACCGGAAAGCTCGACACCTTCATTGGCCGCAATACGGCGCGCAAGCGGGCTTGCCTTGATGCGCTCTCCACCAGAAACCGGTGCAGCCGGGGCCGGCTTGTCACCGCCCGATGCTGCCGGTTTTTCGGCTGCGGCTGGTGCTTTGTCCTCTTTGGCGTCGTCATTGGCCGGTGCGCTTTCACCGCCGCCCGTGCTTGCCGCCGAGGTATCCGCACCTTCAAGTGCACTTTCGTCTTCGTCTTCTTCCAACAGCAGGGCGATAACTTCGTTTACCGCAACGTTTTCACTGCCTTCGGAAACAAGGATTTTCCCGATTTTGCCTTCGTCGACGGCTTCGACTTCCATCGTGGCTTTATCGGTTTCGATTTCGGCGATGACATCACCCGATTCAACGGTATCACCTTCCTTGACGTGCCATTTCGCCAAGGTGCCTTCGGTCATGGTCGGCGACAAGGCCGGCATCAATACTTTTACAGGCATGAACGCAATCTCCCGGTAACGGGGCGGCGCGGTTCAACCCGCACCTGCCCCTGTCCGTCTTACTTAGCGATAGCAAACGGCCTTGGCCGCGGCGACGATGTGACTGTCCTGCGCAAGCGCAAGCTTTTCCAGGTTGGCAGCATACGGCATCGGAACGTCTTCGCCGGTGACACGGGCAACCGGTGCATCGAGGTAATCGAATGCGTGCTCCATTGCCACAGATGCGATTTCCGCACCAATCCCCGAGAAGTGCCAGCCTTCCTCGACCGTCACCAGACGGTTGGTCTTCATGACCGAACGCACGATGGTGTTCACATCCAGCGGACGGATGGTGCGCAGGTTGATGACTTCTGCCGAGATGCCCTGCTCTGCCAGTTGCTCGGCCGCTTTAAGCGCCTTGCCAACCATGATCGAGAAAGCAACGATGGTGACATCGGTCCCTTCGCGTTCGATCTTGGCCTGACCAATCGGCAGGACGAAATCATCATCATCAGGCACTTCGAAGCTCTGACCATACATGATTTCGTTTTCAAGGAAGACAATCGGGTTCGGGTCGCGAATGGCGGCCTTGAGCAGGCCTTTGGCATCGGCTGCCGACCACGGGGCAACAACCTTCAACCCCGGGCAATGCGCATACCAGGATGCATAGCACTGCGAATGCTGGGCACCCACACGCGACGCGGCACCGTTCGGGCCACGGAACACGATCGGGCAACCAAGCTGGCCACCAGACATATACAGCGTCTTCGCAGCAGAGTTGATGATCTGGTCAATCGCCTGCATTGCGAAGTTAAAGGTCATGAACTCAAGAACCGGCTTCAGGCCCATGAAGGCAGAACCCGTTGCCAGACCGGTAAAGCCATGCTCGGTAATTGGCGTATCGATCACACGCTTGTCACCGAATTCATCCAGCAGCCCCTGGGTGACTTTATAAGCACCCTCGTACTGCGCAACTTCTTCACCCATGACAAACACTTGGTCGTCGCTGCGCATTTCTTCGGCCATTGCATCACGCAGGGCTTCACGCACGGTCTGGGTTTTAAAGCTGGTATAGGTTTTTTCGTCTTGCGTCGCGTTCATGACGCTCATGGCGCGCGGCTCGGCGTCGGAACGTTCAATTGCCCCACTGGCAGCAACCGGTGCGGCATTCGAAGAGCCGGCAGCAGGTGCCTCCTCCGAAGCAGATTCCGCAGGCGCTTCTTCTGCTTTGGGTGCAGCTGACGCAGACACGTTATCAAGTGCAGATGCGTCTTCGTCTTCTTCAAGGATATAGGCAATCACTTGATTGACCGCGACGTTCTCGGTACCGGCATCGACGATAAGCTTACCAATTTTGCCTTCGTCAACAGCCTCGACTTCCATCGTGGCTTTGTCGGTTTCGATTTCTGCGATCACGTCTCCGGATGCGACTTCGTCGCCTTCCTTAACGTTCCATTTGGCAAGTGTGCCTTCGGTCATGGTCGGCGACAGGGCCGGCATCAAAACTTCAATCGGCATTGTTCCCTCTCTCCCGGGAAATATCGTTCAAAAGCGGTTCGCAGGGTGTGCGATCACGCGTCGATCAGAATGTCGGTAAACAGTTCGGAAACATCTGGTTCCGGGCTGTTTTGCGCGAACTCGGCCGCTTTTGCGACTTCGGCTTTAACTTCCTTGTCGATGTCTTTAAGACCGGCTTCATCCACGATGTTGCCGTCGATCAGGAGCTTTTTGACCATATCAATCGGATCGTGCTCTTTACGCATCTTGTCGAGCTCGTCCTTGGTACGGTATTTCGCCGGGTCGGACATGGAATGTCCGCGATAGCGATAGGTCTTCAGTTCAAGAATGTATGGGCCCTTGCCTTCACGGCAATGCGCAACCGCACGTTCACCAGCTGCTTTCACCGCCAGAACATCCATGCCATCAACCTGTTCGCCCGGGATACCATAGGCCTTGCCGCGCTCATAAAGGTCAGGACTGGATGAGTGACGCTGGGTCGAGGTGCCCATCGCATACTGGTTGTTCTCGATGCAGTAGATCACCGGAAGCTGCCAAAGGGCTGCCATGTTAAAGGCTTCATAGACCTGCCCCTGGTTGACGGCACCGTCACCAAGATAGGTCATGCAGACCTTGTTTTCTTCACGGTATTTATAGCTAAAGGCAATCCCGGTGCCCAATGGCACCTGGGCACCCACGATGCCGTGTCCACCATAGAAATTCTTTTCCTTGGAGAACATATGCATCGAGCCGCCCTTACCTTGGGAATAACCGCCTTCGCGGCCTGTCAGCTCGGCCATCACGCCAGCGGGATCCATGCCCGTCGCAAGCATGTGCCCATGATCGCGATAACTGGTGATAACACCATCTTCGTCCGACGCTGCGGCTTGCATGCCAACAACGACAGCTTCCTGTCCGATATAAAGGTGGCAGAAACCACCAATGAGACCCATGCCATACAACTGGCCTGCTTTTTCTTCAAAGCGGCGGATCAGAAGCATTTCACGGTAATATTTGAGGAGATCGTCACTGCTCGCCTGATTGTCGGCGCGCGTCGTGGCGCGTTTGCGTTTTGTGGTCGCCATGTTTCCTCCCGGTGGATGGCTGTCGCTTAAGCATCATGTATGAGCGCTTAATTCGGTACTGGACCACCGAAATGACTACCGAAAACAGACCGCAAGAGCAAGCAATCTAACACCGAGTAAATCGTTGTTTTGCAACGCACAATCACAAATAAACCGATATATGGTTAATATTTATTATTCCTCCATTTTCCAGAGTTGCTTGGTTTTCAGCAACTTGGAGCAATGCTTTGAAATTCGTTCATTCCCGTGCGTCACAAATGCTATGCGATTACGAGGATAATACCGCATAGCAGCGCATGCTTGGAAACAACCATAGGAACATGTTGAATATCAAGGACCTCTACCGAACCAGGTCAAAACCCGATTTAAACCATAAGTCAGTTTAAGCAATGACTTAGCCTGCTGCGCTTATTGCTGAACATAATTCACAACCGGGAATTCGTGTTTTGCACGCCATTCCTTGCAGCTACACAGGCCGATCACAGGATAAAATGGAAATTCGATAACACCGGATTCTGTCTGTTGACGTCAATCAGGTGATGGACGTTGCCAGCCCGTTATTTGGCATCTATCGAAGCGGTAATGACGTCGCTGTAGCCATCGTGGTGAAAAATGATCAGGTCATCAGGATGGGCCGCATTGAGCATGGCGCGTGCGCGCTCGTCCAGCAGGTCGGGATCAAGGTGGGTTGCGCGCAGTGACAATACATGCTGCTCAAGCGCCTTGCGGCGCTCGGTGGTTTCATCAAGGACGGTAGCGATTTCAGTCACCCGGTCCTGCATGGACCAGTAT
Source organism: Thalassospira australica (assembly GCF_000763295.1). Classification (GTDB taxonomy): domain Bacteria; phylum Pseudomonadota; class Alphaproteobacteria; order Rhodospirillales; family Thalassospiraceae; genus Thalassospira; species Thalassospira australica. Next base: position 402,185 of record NZ_JRJE01000031.1, read on the forward strand.
GTCAGCAAGCCGCGCTCGCCTTCGACACTATGAAAGATAAAATACGCCATCACGGTAAATGCAATTACCGGGGCAACGGCCTGCTTTAGGCGGCGAAGAACCGGTGAGTTTGATGACATTTACCTTATGCCCCTTGCGCATACGCACGACTTTGGCGACGAAACAAATCATTCCGGGCGGACAACATTAAAACAACATGCGTTATTTCCCTTGATTATCAAGCAACTGCCATCAATCAAAGGGCGAAAACCCAGTAAATTACCCTTTAACCTACGCAGAAGTGAGTAAAAATAGGGTTAAGCATCCATCGCAAAGTCGCAGATTTACGGTCAATGCACTAATCCTGATATTCAAGTTTTCTACTTCGGCTCAACACACGGCTGTCGACCTCACAAACGAAAACAGGCCACACCTTAACGCGGTGTGGCCTGCAAAATGGTTTGTGGATGCTGTTGCGCAGTTACTTCAGGATCGAACGCCCCGGGAAGTATGCACCGGCATCAAGCAGCTCTTCAATACGGATAAGCTGATTGTATTTCGCCATGCGGTCCGAACGCGACAGCGAACCGGTTTTGATCTGACCACAGTTGGTGGCAACTGCCAGGTCTGCGATGGTCGAATCTTCGGTTTCGCCCGAACGGTGCGACATCACTGCCGTGTAACCGGCACGGTGCGCCATCTCGACAGCTTCAAGGGTTTCAGAAAGCGTGCCGATCTGGTTGACCTTAACAAGGATCGAGTTGGCAACGCCCTTTTTGATACCGTCAGCAAGACGTTTCGGGTTGGTCACAAACAGATCATCCCCGACAAGCTGGGTTTTTGCACCAATGGCAGAAGTCAGCTCTGCCCAGCCATCCCAGTCATCTTCGGCCATGCCGTCTTCGATGGAGAAGATCGGGTATTTGCTGACGAGATCGGCCCAGTATTTGACCATGCCGCTGGAATCAAGGGTCTTGCCCTCGCCTGCCAGAACGTATTTGCCATCCTTGTAGAATTCGGTCGATGCGGCATCAAGTGCCAGCACCACGTCTTCTTCCGGGCGGTAACCAGCAGCTTCGATTGACTTCATGATATAGCCAATTGCCGCTTCCGTTGATGCGATGTTCGGGGCAAAGCCACCTTCGTCACCAACATTGGTGTTCAGACCATCTGCCGACAGTGCCTTTTTCAGGTTGTGGAAGATTTCTGCACCCATGCGGATGGCATCCGAACCGGTTTCTGCCGAGACCGGCACAACCATGAATTCCTGCACATCGATCGGGTTATCGGCATGTTCACCGCCGTTGATGATGTTCATCATCGGTACCGGCAGCGTGCGGGCAAAGGACCCGCCAACATAACGGTACAACGGCAGACCTGCGTCTTCGGCTGCGGCCTTGGCGGTTGCAAGCGACACACCAAGAATGGCGTTTGCGCCCAGACGGCCTTTGTTTTCGGTGCCATCAAGATCAATCATGATGTTATCAACAGCCAACTGGTCTTCGGCATCCATGCCAGCCAGCGCTTCGAAAATTTCACCATTCACAGATGCGACCGCCTTGGTCACACCCTTGCCAAGGTAGCGCTCTTCCTTGTCACGCAGCTCGACAGCTTCATGCGCACCGGTCGATGCACCCGACGGAACGGCAGCACGACCAAAGGCGCCATTTTCCAGGGTGACATCTACTTCGACCGTCGGGTTACCACGGCTGTCAAGGATTTCGCGGCCGCGAATATCAATAATAGCGGTCATGACAGAAACGTTCTCCTCACTGGTAGGAACCATACCTGAACATCAGGCATGCAGGTTACAGTAAAAAAGAATGCCGCCAATCACTGACTGGCGGCATCTGATAATCATGCGTCGAACATATCCAGACGAACCGGATTGGCTTTTGCCACTTTGTCCAGCTCCATCAGGACCGAAAGAACTTCGGGCAATTTGTTCAACGGGATTTGGTTCGGGCCATCGGAAATGGCCGTCGCCGGGTTGTCGTGGGTTTCGATAAACAGTGCTGCGATACCAACCGACACGGCGGCACGGGCCAGAACAGGCGCGAACTGGCGCTGACCACCAGACGTGGTGCCCTGCCCTCCGGGCTGCTGTACCGAATGGGTGGCATCGAAGACAACTGGGTAGCCCTGCTGGGCCATGGTGGGAAGTCCACGGAAGTCCGTGACAAGCGTGTTATAGCCAAAGCTGGTTCCACGGTCACAGAGCATAATATTTTCATTGCCGGTTGCGGCCAGATTGTTGGCAACATTGGCCATGTCCCAAGGGGCCAGGAACTGACCCTTTTTGACATTAACCACACGTCCGGTCTTGCCCGCCGCCTCCAACAGATCTGCCTGACGGCACAGGAACGCCGGAATCTGAAGAATGTCGGCCACTTCGGCAACGGCATCACACTGATCAGGCAAATGCACGTCCGTTACAATCGGAAGGCCTGTGGTTTCCTTGACCTCAGCAAGAATATCAAGCCCCTCACGCAGGCCAACGCCGCGCTTTGACGTGGTGCTGGTCCGGTTGGCCTTGTCAAACGAGCTTTTATAAACAAGCCCGATGCCAAGCCCTTCAGACAGTTCCTTGAGCGCTTGGGACATTTCCAAAGCGTGTTGGCGGCTTTCAATCGCGCACGGCCCCGCCAAAACAGCAAAAGGCTTGTCGTTGGCGATGTCGATATTCCCGACCTTGACGGTTTTAATTTCGGTCATTGCAATGACTTTCAGTCGATCACTTATGCTGTCAGGCAGTCAGACTGCCGCTTGGTTACACCAGACGGCTGCGCTCTTTGGCGGCCTTGATATAGGATACAAACAGCGGATGCGGATCAAGCGGACGCGACCGCAGTTCCGGGTGGAACTGAACGCCAATAAACCACGGATGATCCGGGTATTCGACGATTTCCGGCAAACGACCATCCGGCGACAATCCCGAGAATTTAAGCCCGTTCTCTTCAAGCTGCGGCATGAAGTTGACGTTCACCTCATAACGATGGCGGTGACGCTCAAGGACGGTTTCGTTGCCATAGATCTCGCGCGCATGCGTGCCTTCAACAAGTTTGCACTCATAGTTGCCCAACCGCATGGTGCCGCCCAGATCATCGTCATCCGAACGACGTTCGACCGAGCCGCCATCTTTCGCCCATTCGGTCATCAGACCAACAAGCGGTGTTTTGGTCGGGCCAAATTCGGACGAGGACGCATCCTTGATACCCGCAAGATTACGCGCGGCTTCAAGAACCGCCATCTGCATGCCAAAGCAAATACCGAAATACGGGACCTTGTTTTCACGGGCATAGCGTGCTGCGGCAATTTTGCCTTCTGTGCCACGTTCACCAAAGCCACCCGGCACCATGATCGCATCAAGCTTGGACAGAATTTCGCTGACGTTGTCTTCTTTTTCCAGCGCGTCGGATGCAATCCATTCCAGATTGACACGTACCTTGTTGGCAATACCGCCATGGGTCAGCGCTTCGGTCAGGGATTTATAGGCATCGGGCAGCTGGATGTATTTGCCGACAATACCAATCGTTACTTGACCTTCCGGATTTCGGATGGTGTTGCAGATATCTTCCCACGGCTGCAGATCAGGTTCCTGCGCCTGCAGGCCGAAATGATGAAGCACTTCGTTATCGAGACCATACTGATGATAGCTGATCGGCACCTGATAGATGTTATCAACATCATAGGCCGGAATAACAGCCGCTTCGCGCACGTTACAGAAACGCGCGATCTTGCGGCGTTCATTGATCGGAATTTCACGATCGCAACGGCACAGAAGAATGTCTGGCTGAATACCGACACTCTGCAATTCCTTGACCGAGTGCTGGGTCGGCTTGGTTTTAAGCTCACCTGCCGAAGAGATATACGGAATAAGCGTCAAATGCATGAACAACGCACGACCGTCACCAAGGTCATTGCCCATCTGACGGATCGCTTCAAGGAATGGCAGGCTTTCAATATCGCCAACCGTCCCGCCGATCTCGACAAGGACAAAGTCCTCGGTCGCATCAGACATCACGAATTCCTTGATCGCATCGGTGATGTGCGGAATGACCTGAACCGTCCCGCCAAGGTAATCCCCGCGGCGCTCACGTGCGATCACGTTGGAATAAATACGTCCAGTGGTGACGTTATCAGAACGGCGCGATGATACGCCGGTAAAGCGTTCATAGTGACCAAGATCAAGGTCGGTCTCCGCACCATCTTCGGTAACATAGCATTCGCCATGCTGATACGGGCTCATGGTGCCCGGATCGACGTTGATATAGGGATCAAGCTTGCGCAGACGAACTGTAAAGCCACGTGCCTGTAACGAAGCACCCAAAGCAGCGGACGCCAGGCCTTTGCCCAACGAAGAAACAACGCCACCGGTGATAAAGATATAACGAGTCATTTCTTTGCCTCATCTCAAAGCACAAAGCCTCGGTTCAATGCCATTTAGTGCATCACGAACCGGGAAATACAACAATCAAAAATTGAGGCGGCTAGTTTGCCGCCTCGGGTCGTCGGTTAATTTGTTTATCGGGTCGGGGCCGCGGGCCCGCTTTCCTCGGCCGGTTCAGTGACCGCCGGTGCTTGCTCCGGCGCCTGATCAAGGATCGAGGTTGATTGGGTATGGGTGTTGGACTGAAGGGCAAGAATGATGCTGGTGATCATAAATGCACCGGCCAGAATCGCTGTGGTACGGGTCAGTAGATTTGCAGCGCCGCGTGAACTCATCACGCCGAAGCCTCCGCCGCCTCCGCCGCCGCCACTATTGCCACCGATACCAAGCCCACCGCCCTCGCTGCGCTGCACGAGAATCACGGCGATCAGGCCGAGCGCAAGAAGAAGGTGGATTACCAGAATGACTGTTTGCATGGTCTCGAAACTCTTGTCCTAAATCTTCCGATCCGAACGCAGTTTGCCCCGGATCGGGCATAAATTTGATGCGTATTTAACGCGTTTTATGGCTGTTGGCTAGAGCATATTGAATTAAATCTGCACCACTGTCGGTTAAGCGCAGGATTCAATAATTTGCCAGAAATCTTCAACCTTGAGGCTCGCCCCGCCGACAAGGGCACCATCAACATCGGCAAGCCCCAGCAATTCTGCAGCGTTGGATGGCTTGACCGAACCGCCATAAAGAATCCGGAACTGATCGCCATCGTCAAACCGTGCAACAAGCTCGGCACGAATGGCCGAATGTACTTCTGCCACTTCCTCAACGCTTGCGGTGCGTCCGGTACCAATCGCCCAGACAGGCTCATATGCCACGACTGTATTCTTCGCGGTTGCCCCGTCCGGCAACGAAACCGCCACCTGCCCGTTTACAACCGGAAGCGTCGCACCAAGATCACGTTCTTCTTCGGTTTCGCCAACGCAAACCACCGCAACAAGGCCCGCATCGTGTGCGCTCAGTGCCTTTTTACGAATATCGGTAGAACTTTCACCATGATCGGCGCGACGTTCGGAATGACCAACCAGAACATATTCTGCGCCAATATCAGCAAGCATCGTCGCGGCAAGATCACCGGTATGCGCGCCCGACATTGCCGCATGGCAATCCTGACCACCAATCGAAACAGCACTGCCCTTGGTAACGCCAACCGCCTCTGACAGAAGCGTTGCAGGCGGGCAAACAAGAACATCACAACCAAGGGACCCTTTTTCAGCAGCCTTTGCCGCAAGTCCGGATGCCAGCGCAAGACCATCTGCACGCAAACAGTTCATTTTCCAGTTTCCGGCAATCAGGGGACGGCGTTGGGTCATTGAAGGATACCTCGTGCTGATCAATTTCAGATTTTTGTCCTTGTAACAAAACCCGCAAGCACCCCGTTGCGGTCGTTACGGTTTGTTACAAGATCAGGTTCGACGCGGGTTTTAGCATGTCATCCCACCCGGGCCAAGTCCCCGAAAACGCTGGTTGATGTATTTAATGCCAAGGTGGCGCAATCTTCGATGCAATCGCCTGTTGCCGCCCTTACCTCTCGCCATTAAGATGCCCGGCAAATTTCGTCGGGTTCATCGCCCGCACGACCATAATTAAACGTCATCGACATACCTTGTCGATGTCAAACCACGGATTGTTAGGCTTATCATATGCTTGCTGGCATTCGCACATTTTCGAAATCAATCTTTGCCAAGATTATCTTTGGCGTGATTGCACTGAGCTTCGTGATCTGGGGCCTGAACGCGTCGATGCTTAATCTTGGCACGTCACGTGAAGTTGCCGAAATCGGCAGCCAGAAGATCACCCCGGTCGAACTGGACCGCGCTTTCCAGCGCAGCGTTCAGAATATGCGAAACATGTTCGGTCCGAACTTCAACCAGCAGCAGGCCATTCAAATGGGCCTTCTGAACAATACGGTGCAGTCGCTCGTATCGCAAAAGGTCCTGCGTGAAGATGCCAGGAACATCGGTATCGGCATCAGCGATGAAAAAGTTCGCGACCAGATTTTCTCGTCTGACAGCTTCAAGGACCCGACCACCGGCCAGTTCAGCCGTGATCGTTTCATGCAGGCACTCTATCAGGCGGGCTATACCGAACAGGAATTCATCAATGGTGTACGTGGCGACATGATGAGCCAGCAGGTCGTTGGCAGCCTGACGGGCACCGCAAGCGTTCCCGACATCATGGCGCGTCAGATCGTTGCCTATCGCAATGAACAGCGCAGCGGTTCCTTCTTCGCGCTAAATGCGGCAGAATTTGCGGATATCGCGGTTGCCGATGATGCAACACTTCGCACCTATCACGAAGATAATGCCGCACAGTTTACCGCACCGGAAAGCCGGGACGTAACCCTGGCAACATTAAGTGCGGCCGACCTGATCCCGACCATCACGCTCACCGAAGACGAAATTGCTGAATCCTATGCTCAGCGTGAAGCGGAATTCCAGACCCCGGAAAAACGTGCTGTCGAACAGATTCTGTTTTCCCCAAATGAAGAACAGTCTGCCCGCGAGGCATACAACCGACTGACGGAAGGTGCCGACTTCATGGCTGTTGCCAAAGACGCCGGCATGGACGAAGCCATGGTCAAACTCGGTGAATTCACAGCAAATGACATTTTGCCGGATCTGAGCGAAGCAACCTTCACACTTGAAGAAGGCGGCATCTCCGAGCCGGTTGAAACCGCGCTTGGCTGGCACATCATTCGTGTTCCGTCGATCACCCCGGGCAGTACGCAAACTCTTGACGAAGTGCGTGACATCATCGTCGAAGATCTAAAGCAGTTCAAAGCCGAAGACGCCATCTACGATCTGGCCGCAAGCTTTGACGAAGAACTTGGTGCTGGCACCCCGATTGAAGACGCGGCACGTGATGTAGGTGCGCGCACCTACAAGCTTGACGGCGTTGTTCGCGGCGAAGGTCTTGCCGGTCAGAATGTTGATGGCGCAGATGAAATCAACGCCAAGATCTTCGAACTCGAAAACGGCGAGGAAAGCTTCCTAGAAGAAACTGCAACCGGCACCCGTTATGTTGTCCGCATCGAAAACGTGACCCCTTCTGCACTTCGCCCGTTTGACGAGGTTCGTGAAGACGTTGTCGCAGCATGGACCGCCGAAGAACGTCAGCGCCTGATGATGGAAAAGGCCGAAGAACTGGCTGGCAACATCAATAATTCCGGTGCCGATATCGCAACGCTGGCTTCTGAAAACGGTGCAAGTGTTCGTGAAACCGGCATGACCCGCCGTACCGGACAGGGTCTTGCTGATGACATCAACCCGGCTGTTGCTGCTGCGCTGTTCACCCTTGAAGACGGCAAGGCCAAAGCCGTTCAAACCGGTGCAGACGTGGTCGTCGTCAAGCTTGATGAAATTCAGGCCGCCGACATCAACACCGCAGATGCCGCACCGGTGAATGATGAACTCAAGGAAGCCCTGAACGAGGACATCCTGGCCCAATATCTCAATCACCTGAACGAGGAAATCTCGGTCAGCGTAAACAACAGCGTGATCAACGAGCTTTATATGCCCGCCGCTGCAAACTGATCCGCACCCAAGGGCGACCGGAAAATCCGGTCGCCCTTTTCTGTTACGCAGCCCAATTCCCACACCGCCCCCCGACATCGGACAAGCCATGGAAATCAAACCGGATTTCACCAGTTTCAAGCAAAATTACGATAACGGCATTTCACAGGTTCTTTGGACCTCCTTGACGGCCGACCTTGATACGCCGGTTTCGGCCTTTCTCAAGATCGCCGAAGGCATGCCAAACACCTATTTGCTTGAATCTGTTGAAGGCGGATCGGTTCGCGGACGTTATTCCTTCCTTGGTCTCAAGCCCGATCTGATCTGGCGCTGCTTTGGCGACAAGGCCGAACTCAATCGTCGTGCGATGGCCGATGCGGATGCCTTTGTCGCCGAGGCCGACGCCCCGCTTGATAGCCTCAAGAAACTGATTGCCGAAAGCTATATCGAACTGCCTGATAACCTGCCGCCCATGAGTGCCGGTCTGGTTGGCTATATGGGCTATGACACCGTCCGTCTGATGGAAAAGCTGCCCGATAGCAACAAGGATGAACTCGACGTCCCCGACGGCATCTTCATCCGCCCGACCGTCACGGCAAGTTTTGATACCATCGAAGACACCGTTACCGTTGTCTCGCCGGTCCGCCCTGAAAACGGCATCTCTGCCGATGCGGCCTACGATCTGGCCTGTGCGCGGCTTAATGACGTGGTCCAGCAGTTCCAGCGCAACCTGTTTATCGACCGTCGCTCCAAATCCGTGCCCGACACCCTGCCCGATCCAACGGTCAGCGTCACCGAGGCCGGGTTCCACGACATGGTTGAAAAGGCCAAGGATTATATCCGCGCCGGTGATATCTTTCAGGTGGTGCTGTCACAACGCTATACGCTGCCCTATCAGCTCCCGCCCTTTGCCTTTTACCGCGCATTGCGGCGCATCAACCCGTCGCCGTTTATGTTCTATCTTGATATCGGCGGGTTTCAGGTCGTCGGCGCCAGCCCGGAAATCCTCGTGCGGCTCCGCGACGGCGAAGTCACCATTCGCCCGATTGCCGGAACGCGCAGGCGCGGCAAAACACCCGAAGACGATAAGGTCATGGCGCAAGACCTGCTCGATGATCCCAAGGAACGCTCGGAACATCTGATGCTGCTTGATCTGGGCCGCAATGATGTCGGGCGCGTGTCCAAACCGGGCACGGTCCGCGTCACCGACCGCGAACAGATCGAATATTATTCCCACGTCATGCACATCGTCTCAAACGTCGTCGGCCAAATTGACGAAACCAAATACGATGCCATGGATGCGCTCAAGGCCGGCTTCCCGGCCGGCACCGTTTCGGGTGCGCCCAAAGTCCGCGCCATGGAAATCATTGATGAACTGGAATCGGTTCGACGCGGCATCTATGCTGGATGTATCGGCTATATCTCGGCCGATGGCTCGATGGATACCTGCATCGCGCTGCGCACCGCCGTCATCAAGGACGAGAAAATCCACATTCAGGCCGGTGCCGGTGTCGTTGTCGACAGCCAACCGGAACTTGAACACAAGGAATGCCAGAACAAGGCCGGCGCCCTTATGGCCGCCGCCCGCGAAGCCCATCGGTTTTCCTGATAGCAACAAACCATAACAGATACGAAAATCGTCATTCCGTGCGAAGCAACGCGTAGACCCGGAATCCATCTCGCTCCGCACAACAGATTCCCGCCTTCGCGGGAATGACGATTTTTTGCGGTTTGCGGGTTCGCCTACCCCGTCACACTCTGCATCGACCGGCGCAGGACATCGCTAATCGGCACCAACGCAAATCCCTTGGCCTGAATTTCGGGAATCCATTTCGCAAGCGCGCCAAGCGTCAGATCACGTGGATGCCCAATTGCAATCGCATAGCCCTGTTGCTTGGCAACACGTTCGGTACGGGCAAGCATCTCGGCGATTTTGGTTGCGTCATCGGCGTCATCAATAAAGATATCACGCGTCAGTGCCGGAACACCAAAACTGCCCGCGGTTGAATAGGCCACGGACTGCGCACTGGTGCGGGAATCCAGGAACATCAACCCGCGTGCCTTCATGACCTCCATAACGATCTGCATACGTTCGGAATCCGCGGTGAATTTGCTGCCCATGTGATTATTCACCCCGACATAGCCGTCGAAACGATCAAGCATCCAGTTCATTTCATTCAGGATCGTCTTGCGGTCATAGCTTGCCAATAACGCATGCGGCCCCGGATCAATTGAACTTGATGACGGCTCCATCGGCATATGAAGCATAACTTCATGACCTGCGCTGCGCGCTGCGTTCACCTGCGACTGCAGGTCGCGCGCATAGGGCAAATACGCAATCGTGATTTGTCCCGGCAGTTCAACCGTGCGGGCGGTTCGAGGTTGATCAAGGCCTGCGTCATCAATCACAATCGCAATGACGGGCCTATCCCCGGCATCGGGTGTCAGGGCCGCAAATTTACGCCACGGCATATCGCCATCATATGGCCCGACCACAGACGTCGCGGTATCGCTGCCACTGTCCCCGGGCAAAATATCGCTGTTTTGCGACGGCTTTGCTTGTGACGGCATGGGCGCAACATCAGATAACCTCTGTTTAACTGGTGCCCTGTCCTCTTTCTCTGCGTTAGTGCCGCCAACAAGATAACCCGTGCGCCCGCGCTCGGAGATTGTGCTTTCTTCCGACAGCTTGTAATCCTTGCGCAACATCGGGGTTGGCTCGGGCTCGGCCAAATCATAATTGGGGGCCTTTTGGTCAGCAGCGCGACCAAGCTCATCAGATGCCCGGTCAAGTTCAAGCATGCTGCCAACGGCAATGATGGCCGAAAGTGTGCCCGCAACAAAGGCCCCGCCCAACATCAGGCGACCAATGCCACCCGATTTCTTTTTCGGGGCAGTCTTTTTACGGTTGGATTTCTTGGGTGCCGCCTTTTTACGTTTGGCGGTTGTTGCCCGGGTTGCCCGGCGTGCCACGCTGTGGTCTCCAGTATTCGTTGGCTGGGTGCTCGTAGCGGCTGCTTTTATCCTAAGACAGCCCCTTCCCATATGGTGATTATACACCGATCCTGTCGGCGGTTCTTTTGATCTTTTTAAAACGGTTCTGGTTAGCGCCCGGTTAAAGAACTTTGACGATCAGGTGGCAACGGTATTTATATCGCGAAAACCCCTTGTTCTGCTTCTGCTTGACGTAGCGACAATGGCGTTTATTCTCTGCCGATCTTAATGTGCGTGAGCCCGCTTTTTATGTATCTCCTCATCGACAATTACGACAGTTTCACATTCAATCTGTGGCACTATCTGCGCGAACTCGGCCCCGAGGTCGAAGTGCGCCGTAACGATGAAATCACGGTAAATGAGGCCATGGCACTCAATCCCGAAGGCATTGTGATTTCACCGGGCCCTTGTGACCCGGAACGGGCCGGTATCTGCCTTGATCTGATCAAGGCCGCCGCAGGCAAGGTCAAATTGCTTGGCGTGTGCCTTGGCCATCAATCCATCGGTCAGGCCTTTGGCGGCAAGGTGATCCGTGCGCCCGAATGCATGCATGGCAAGACCGATGCGATGAAACATGCTGGCGCAAGCGTTTTTGCAGGCCTGCCCAGCCCGTTTGAAGCCACCCGGTATCATTCGCTGGTGATTGAACGCGAAACTTTGCCCGACAGTCTTGAAATCACCGCCCAAAGCGGAGATGGTCTGATTATGGGCGTGCGTCACAAAACCCATCAAATTCATGGTGTGCAGTTCCATCCCGAAAGCATTGCCTCGGAACATGGCCACGCCCTGCTTAAGAATTTTATCGACTATACCGGTGCATGAGCCTGCACCGGATCGCAAACCAAGGAAAACCCGATGTCGACTGATCATGATATGAAGCCAATTCTGGCCAAAGTCGCAGATGGCGAAAAACTGACCGAAAGCATGGCCGAAGCGGCCTTTAACGTGCTGATGTCCGGTCAGGCAACGCCATCGCAGATGGGGGCTTTCCTGATGGGGTTGCGTCTTCGCGGTGAAACCATTGACGAAATCACAGGCGCCGCACGGGTGATGCGCGAAAAGGCAACCGGGATCGTTGCACCGGAAAATGCGGTTGATACCTGTGGCACAGGTGGTGATGGCAGCGGCACATACAATATTTCGACCGGGGCTGCGATTGTTGCGGCGGCTGCGGGTGCCACCGTTGCCAAGCACGGCAACCGCGCGGCATCGTCAAAGTCCGGTTCGGCGGATGTTTTGATGGCGCTTGGTGTTAATCTTGATGCAGATATGAAGCTTCTGGAAAAGGCGCTTCGCGACATCAATCTGTGCTTCATGATGGCAACCCGTCATCATTCGGCGATGCGTCATGTCATGCCGACCCGTGTTGAAATGGGCACACGCACCATCTTTAACCTGCTCGGTCCACTTGCCAACCCGGCAAAGACCAAACGTCAGGTTCTTGGTGTCTTTGACAAGCAATGGGTCGAACCGATTGCACATGTTCTCAACCGGCTTGGGTCGGTTCACGCCTGGGTTGTTCATGGTCATAGTGGCCTTGACGAAATATCTACCACGGGACCGACTTTTGTTGCCGAGGTCAAAGACGGCACCGTGACAACCTTTGAAATCACGCCCGGTGATTTTGGTTTGGAAACAGCAAGCCTTGATGATCTTAAGGGCGGCGATGCCGATATGAACGCAAAGGCCATTCTTGATCTTCTGTCGGCCAAGAAAAGCCCCTATCGCGATATTGTCCTGATGAATGCAGGTGCAGCTTTGGTCGTAACCGGTGTTGCCCGCGATCTTGCCGATGGCATTGGCAAGGCATCTGCGGCAATCGATAGCGGTGCAGCCGCAGAAACGCTTCAGGGTCTTGTAAGCATCACCAACGAAGGAAACGCAGCGTGAGCGACGTTCTTGAAAAAATCTGCAATGACAAACGGGATCATGTCGCGGCCTGCAAGGCCCGCAAGACACTCGGCACGCTGGAAGCAGAAGCCAAAGCACAGTCGGCACCGCGCGGCTTTATCAAGGCGCTTGAAACCAGCGTTGCTGAGGGTCGGTATGGTCTGATTGCCGAAATCAAAAAGGCCTCTCCGTCCAAGGGGCTGATCCGCCCGGATTTCAATCCGCCGGAACTGGCAAAATCTTATCAGGCGGGGGGCGCAAGCTGCCTTTCGGTTCTGACAGATGTTCCCTATTTTCAAGGTGATGACAGCTACCTTGTTGCCGCCCGTGCGGCGGTCGACCTTCCGGCCCTTCGCAAGGATTTCATGGTCGATCCCTATCAGGTGACCGAGGCCCGCGCACTTGGCGCGGATTGCATCCTGTTGATCATGGCGGCCCTCGACGATGAACTGGCGGCCGACCTTGAAGATGCCGCCCATTCGCTTGGCATGGATGTTTTGATCGAAGTTCACAATGCGCCGGAACTTGAACGCGCACTTAAGCTGAAATCACGCTTGGTCGGGGTGAACAACCGTAACCTCAAGACCATGGAAATATCCCTGACCACGACCGAAGAACTGGCCGGCATGGTCGGTGGTGACCGCCTGTTGGTGGCAGAAAGTGGCCTGTTTACGCCAGATGATCTGTCGCGGATGGCAAAGGTCGGTGCGCAATGCTTCCTGATCGGCGAAAGCCTGATGCGCCAGGACGACGTCACAACCGCCACCCGCAATCTTCTTGGCCTTGCGGCCTGATTGGCACAAACACATGGCAGACAAGCTTTCCCATATTGATGCCGGTGGCAATGCGGTGATGGTCGATATTTCGGCCAAGGCGGAAACCGCGCGCATCGCCATTGCCAAGGCGCGGGTTCTGATGTCAGCCGAAACCGCGAAACTGATCGCGGAGCGCGGCCATAAAAAGGGGGATGTTCTTGGCATCGCCCAGCTTGCCGGGATCATGGGGGCAAAAAAGACCCCCGATCTGATCCCGCTGTGTCACCCCCTGCCCCTGACATCTGTTACGGTGGATCTGGAACTGGCCGGTGACGTTGATGCAGTTGATATCACCGCGACCTGCAAGACGACTGGCAAGACCGGTGTCGAGATGGAAGCCTTGACTGCGGCTTCGGTTGCAGCCCTCACGGTTTTTGACATGTGCAAGGCGGTTGATAAAGGTATGAGGATTACCGATTTGCGCGTCACCCGGAAAGAAGGTGGCAAGTCGGGCACCTTTGTTGCGGACTGATCCGCATTTTGCCTTCTGCACCATTATTCATATTTTTTGAAAAGTCAGCCCGATTGTTCGATCATTTTGTTCAATCAGATCGGCATGCTTGACCGGCTAAAAGAACTAAAGTAGAACACTTATGTATCCTTTTTGTTCTTTTTACTGGTTCGGGAAAAATCATGCTGACGCGCAAGCAATATGAGTTGCTGGTCTATATAGACAATTACCTTCGCGACCACGGGATTTCGCCGTCTTTCGATGAAATGAAAGAGGCCCTGAACCTTAAATCCAAATCCGGCATTCATCGCCTGATCACCGGGCTTGAGGAACGCGGGTTTATCCGCCGCCTCGCCCATCGTGCGCGCGCACTTGAAGTTGTCCGCCTGCCTGAAAACAGTGATGATGACGCAGCGGAAACGCCAAATAATGTGACCTCCATTGCCAGCGCACGAAAGGCACCGCACCGCCCGGCAACCGTGTCATCGGCCTTTTCGGAAGCCAGCGAGTCAATCGGATTGCCGCTTTATGGCCGGATTGCTGCAGGTACGCCGATTGAAGCGCTTCGGGATCAAAGCACCATGGTGCAAGTCCCGGCTAACCTTCTTGGCAGCGGTGATCATTACGCGCTTGAGGTATCGGGCGATTCAATGGTTGAGGCAGGAATTCTGGATGGCGACACCGTTCTGATCCAGCGGTGCGAACAGGCCCATGATGGCACGATCGTTGTCGCCCTTGTCGATGACAGTGAAGCGACCCTGAAGCGTCTGAAACGCGGCCGCAATGAAGTTTTACTGGAACCTGCCAATGCACGCTATGAAACGCGGTCTTTGACACCTGACCGTGTCCGCATTCAGGGACGTTTGGTCGGCCTGCTGCGCCAATACTAGTCGCCCCATCGCCGATCCAGCCCAAACCCAAACCGTCAAAACACCCGGCGCGCCGTGCCCGGGTGTTTTTGCGTGGTGCCCATATGGTCGTTGATGGTTGCTAACGCCCGGCTTTCCCGCCAATGATGATCCAGGGCCAATTGCCCGTTTTGTCACGCACGGTCTTGATTTGGGGTTTGTCAGTTTCATCTGCGGCCAGTGTGACCGCGACACCGCCCTGCCACCACAGCACGTCATCATCAATGACAACGCCCCTCCCCGCCTTTTGGCAATTGGCGGGCAAATCCGTTTGTTGATTAACAACGATATCGGCATTTCGACAGGCGTAAAACGGATTGCCGATCTGACTTGCCAAGACAATCCGTGCCGTTGTGTCGCCCGACGTAATATTCAAATGGCATGGGTCGCCTTGACAAACCTGAACACGATCTTCCTGTTGTTCCGGCCGCACGCCAAAACGGCCCATCCAGATCTGTTGCTGAAAACGGCTTAATCCGCCTGAAACATGAAGGATTTCCGTTTCAGAATCATACACCGCCCAACCTTCACGATCCCCCGAAATCAGGATTTCCGGGGCCCTGTGCATGATCTGAACCCCAATGGCAGCGATAATGATCGGGATCACCGGAATGACAAGTCGCTTGTCGCGCCACACAACCACCCAGGCCAATACAAGCAACGCTGACGCAACGGTAAACATGTTCAGACCCGTGACATACCAAAGCCCCCAGTCCTGAGCTGCGACGAGGTCTGCTGTTTCAAGCAATATGGTTAATCCCGGCTTCATCGCCGCCAAAGGCAGCGACGCAAGTCCGATTGGAGTCAGTGCAAGGGTCACAACAATCCACGGCATCACCCAAAAGGCCATAACCGGTATCGCGACCAGATTGGCCAGAATGCCCAACATCGAAATACGACCAAAATGATACCCGATGATCGGCGCCGTCACTGCGGTCACGATCAGACTTGTGATCAGCAAGCCAACAAGATAAAGCGCACCGCGCTCATACCATGACAGCATTCCCTGCCGATCGAGCCATGTCCGGCCCGGCCCGTTGTAAAAAGCAACCAGTGCCCCGACCGCGGCAAAGGACAACTGGAAACTGGCCCCCAAGACCGCGTCTGGCCGCAGCACCAGGACAACAATGGCTGCCACCCCGACAAGACGCAGCGAAATCGCACGTCGATCAAGCAACAGAGCAACCCAAACCACAAGCAACATCACAAAGGCGCGCTGGGTCGGAATTGTCGCGCCCGACAGCCCCAGATACACCAAACCAGAAAGCATCGCAGCCATGGCCGCCCACTTCTTGATCGGGTAACGCAGGGCAATCGGCGGAACCGCCGCCAAACCAAACCGGATCAGAAAGAACACGGTTCCACATAGCAGCCCCATATGCAGACCGGAAATCGCAAGAAGATGTGCGAGCCCAGACTTGCGCAAATTATCAGCAATAACAGGCAAAACCGCCCCCCTTTCACCGATGATCAGTGCCTTGGCTATTCCGGCCTCGGGGCCTGCGATATTACTGCCGATGACCTCAGATACATTTTGACGTGCACCCTCAACAACATTCGATAAATAACTGTTATCTATAGATGTATCATTTCCAATCACTTCGAATTGACGCCCAAAGACAAACCCTGAAGCGCCGATACCACTGAAGTAAAGGTTGCGGGCAAAATCCGGGTCACCCGGTACAGACGGAGGTCGCAACGGAAAAAGCCTTGCCCGGGCCCATAGCTGATCACCAATGGCCAAAGTACTGTCACCAAGGAAGCTTAGCCGTATTTTCCAATCGATTTGGTCATCTGGCAGACCTTCAATTTTGGATGGCTGCAAGGTTACCCGGATACGACTGCCGCGTGGCTCAAGCCCAATCACCGTGCCCGTGACTTCGGTACTGTAAAGCGTTTTGGTTGGAATGTGAGTTGGTCCCAACTCTGTATGAAGGGCGGCAATCAAACCACCAAATGCCATGCTTGCCGCCAACTGAAACCCAAAGGCGATGATCGCAACGCGCCGGGACATCCAAAACCCGCAGCATAAAAGAATCACAACCAGGCCAATTTGACTGAGCCCAATTCGCGCAGGAAGCAAAAAATACACCCCGCATCCCAACCCAAAGAAGATAACCGATGAAAGGAACCACTTATTTCTTTGGCTTGTAACAACAAAATCAATTTGTGAAAAAACACTCGTAATAGATTGTTTTGATTTAATTTTAGACGTCATTATACGACGAATGTCCAATAGCCCGCCTGCCGCATTGTTTCTATCTAACATCCGCTGTGGTGCAACAGCGTGTCATTTGTGTTATAGCCTGCACCCCAAAAGTCCACAGGACAAGCGACAACATCCAAATAACGGATAGATTGAATGACGGTTGTTACCCGTTTTGCCCCGTCCCCGACCGGGTTTCTACATATCGGCGGCGCACGCACCGCTCTTTATAATTGGCTTTATGCCAAACATACCGGTGGCAAGTTCTTGCTCCGGATCGAGGATACCGACCGTGAACGTTCAACGCCCGAGGCCGTTGATGCGATCTTTGACGGCTTGAACTGGCTTGGCCTGACCGCAGACGAAGAACCGACTTTCCAGTTTTCTCGTCGCGACCGCCACGCAGAGGTCGCCCAACAGCTCCTTGATGCCGGTAAGGCGTATTATTGCTATTGCTCGCAAGACGAACTGACGGCCATGCGCGAAAAAGCCCGCGCGGAAGGCCGCCCGATGAAATATGACGGCACCTGGCGCGATCGCGATCCGTCCGAGGCCCCCGAAGGGGTAAAGCCTGTTGTGCGTGTGAAAGCACCGCAAGAAGGCGATGCGGTGATCAGTGATCAGGTTCAGGGTGAAGTTCGTGTCGGCAACGAGCAGCTTGACGATTATGTCATTCTGCGCGGTGACGGGACGCCGACCTATATGCTGTCGGTTGTGGTTGATGACCATGACATGGGTGTGACCAACGTTATCCGCGGGGACGATCACCTGACCAATGCGTTCCGCCAAAAGGTGATTTATGACGCAATGGGTTGGGATGTTCCGACCTTTGCCCATATTCCGCTGATCCACGGTCCGGATGGTGCCAAGCTTTCCAAACGTCATGGTGCGCTTGGTGTTGATGCTTATCGCGACGAAATGGGCTTCTTGCCCGAAGCCATCAACAATTATCTTCTGCGTCTTGGCTGGGGCCATGGCGACGATGAAATCATTTCGACCGAGCAGGCCATTGAATGGTTCGACATCAAGGATGTCGGCAAAGGTGCTGCACGTTTCGACGTTGCAAAGCTGACCAACCTGAATGGGATCTATCTGCGTCAGGCAGAAGATCAGCGCCTTGTTGACGAGATCGCACCGCTGATTGCCAAGAAGATTGGCGTCGATGCAATTGATGCATCGCAAAAAGAAATCTTGATCAACGGCATGTCAGGCCTTAAAGAAAGAGCCAAGACTCTTCTTGAGCTCGCCGACTCTTCGGCCTTCTACGTTACCGATGGCGTTACGTCATTTAACGAGAAAGCCCAGTCCCTGATTGACGGTGCACCTGAAGGCCTGTTCAAGGAACTGGCCAACAATCTTGAAGCACTTGATAGCTGGACCGAAGAGGACGTTGACGCAAGTGTTCGTGCCATTGCCGAAAAATTCGATCTGAAACTTGGCAAAGTTGCGCAGCCCTTGCGGGCGGTGCTTACCGGCTCCAACTCTTCACCAGGCATATTTGAAGTAATGATCGTGCTTGGCAAAACACAAACGCTGAAACGCATTCGCCATTTTGATGCCTAACAACAGCGAATAAAGAAAAACTAATAACCCGTTTGCGCTTGGTGCGCCGCAGCATTATGCTGCACCAAACTTGAAACCGTGTTCGTTCAAACAGGGAAGGAAAAATAGTCATGGCTTCTAATTCCAAGACTTCCCACACCGTGACACTGACCGACAATGCCACTGGCAAGTCGTTCGAGATGCCGGTGCTTGAGGGTAGTGTAGGCCCGTCTGTCATCGACATTCGCAAGCTGTATTCTGAAACCGGATATTTCACCTATGATCCGGGCTTCACTTCGACCGGCTCCTGCCAGTCCGAACTGACCTATATTGATGGCGACGTTGGCATTCTGCGTCACCGCGGTTATGCAATTGACGAACTTGCAGAAAACGCCGACTTCCTCGAAGTCTGCCACCTGCTGCTTTATGGTGAGCTGCCCAATGCCACCGAGAAAAGCCAGTTCGAAAACGATATCACCATGCACACCATGGTCCACGAACAGATGCGCAATTTCTATAACGGTTTCCGCCGTGACGCGCATCCGATGGCCATCATGGTTGGTGTTATTGGTGCAATGTCTGCTTTCTATCATGACAGCACCGACATCAATGACCCGCAGCAGCGCCTGATTTCGGCATATCGCCTTATTGCGAAAATGCCGACCATTGCAGCGATGGCATACAAATATTCCATCGGTCAGCCGTTCCGTTATCCGAACAACAAGCTTGGCTATGCAGAAAACTTCCTGCAGATGATGTTTGGTAACCCGTGCGAAGACTATGAAGTCAATCCGGTTCTGGCCAAAGCAATGGATCGCATCCTGATCCTGCATGCTGACCACGAACAGAATGCGTCGACCTCGACCGTTCGTCTGGCTGGTTCTTCGGGCGCAAACCCGTTTGCATGTATTGCTGCTGGTATCGCATCCCTTTGGGGTCCGGCACATGGTGGCGCGAACGAAGCCGTTCTGAAAATGCTGAACGAAATCGGCGATGTGAAAAACATTCCGGAATTCGTCGCAAAAGCAAAAGACAAGAACGATCCGTTCCGTCTGATGGGCTTTGGCCATCGTGTTTACAAAAACTACGATCCGCGCGCCAAAGTCATGCAGGAAACCTGTCACGAAGTTCTTAAGGAACTCAACATTCAGGATCCGCTGCTTGACGTTGCCCAGGAACTTGAGCGTATCGCACGTGAAGACGAGTACTTCATCGAGAAGAAACTCTATCCGAACGTCGACTTCTATTCGGGCATCATCTTCAAGGCGATGGGCATTCCGGTCAGCATGTTTACCGTGCTGTTCGCGGTTGCGCGTACCGTCGGCTGGATTTCGCAGTGGAAAGAGATGATCGAAGATCCGTCGCAGAAAATCGGTCGTCCGCGTCAGCTGTTTACCGGCATCGAAGAACGTCCGTTTGTTCCGGTCGAAAAGCGTTAAGCGCCTACGATCTATTGACAAGAAAAAGGCCCGGAGTTTTCCGGGCCTTTTTTGTATCGATGGGCAGGCTTCCCCTGCCCCGGACAACAGGTTTGCTTACCAGCTGCCGGTGTTTTCCATGCTGGCCCACGGTTCTGCCGGCGCCAGAGATTCACCCTTTTGCAGGAATTCGATAGAAATACCGTCTGGTGAACGGACAAACGCCATATGACCGTCACGCGGCGGACGGTTGATGGTGACACCGGCATCCATCAGCTTTTGGCAAAGCGCATAGATGTCATCGACCTCATAAGCCAGGTGACCAAAGTTACGACCGCCAGAATAGCTTTCCGGATCCCAATTATAGGTAAGCTCAAGTTCCGGTGCCTTGTTGGCCTTTGCACTTTGAACATCGGCGGGCGGCGCAAGATAGATCAGCGTGAAACGGCCCTTCTCGCTTTCGATGCGGCGGGTCTCTGTCATGCCAAGAAGGTCGCAATAGAACTTCATCGACTCATCAATATTTTCAACGCGTACCATCGTGTGCAGATAGCGCATAACATTGTCTCCGTTATGAATTGCAATGCGAAGAACCTAATTGGAATGGCTTTTTGATGCCACCCGTAACCGGTTATTTTTTCGCGATGATTTTCAAGATTTGCGCGGCGGCCTTTTCGCTGGGCGGCGTATCGCCAAATCCCAGCATTGTGCAGGCTTGATCAAAACCGGCGATTTGATCCCGTCGTTGCGGGCCATCGGCCATCAAGGCGTCAAGGACCGGTGTTATGTTCCGGGCTGTGCAGTTTTCCTGCAAAAATTCCGGGATCAGCTTTTTACCAAGAACCAGATTAACAATGGTTACGGTGTCAATCCTGATCAGTCGTTTTGCAATCCAGCCTGTAATCGCATTGACCTGATAGGCAATGACATGCGGCACACCGGCAATTGCCAGTTCAAGCGATACCGTACCGGAAGCCGCAAGCGCGCAGTTGGCTGCTGAAAACGCATCATGGCGTTCCTGATCGGTTGCAACGACAATCGGATCAAGCGGCCATGATTTCATTTCTTCGGTAACAGTGTCTGCCACCTTGCTGACTGTTGGCACGACAATGCGGGCATCGGGATATTTGATCGCCAGTTCGTCAATGACTTTGCGAAATACCGGCAAGAGGCGTTTGACTTCTGAATTGCGGCTTCCGGGCAGGACAGCCAGAAGCTTTTGATCGGCTTTCAGATCGTGCTCGGCCCGAAACCGTTCCCGATCCCCGTCATGGCGTTCTTCGACCGCTGAGTGGCCGATAAAGGTGGTTGGCAGGCCTTCTTTTTCAAAATAAGGCGGCTCAAACGGCAACAGGGCCAGAAGATGGTCAAGAAAACCGGCAATTTTCTTTGCCCGGCCTTTGCGCCATGCCCAGACAGACGGCGCGACATAATGCACCAGCGGGATGCCCTTGCCCTTAAGCTTTTTACCAACCCGAAAGCTGAAATCCGGCGCATCAATGGTGATGACGACATCGGGTCGTTCGGATTTGGCAAAGTCAGCCGTTTGGGAAATGCGTTTAAGCAGATGCGGAATATGGGGGAGAACCTCTGTCAGGCCCATCACCGACATTTCATTCATCGGAAACAGGCTTTTGAGCCCTTCGCGTTCCATACGCGGGCCACCGACACCGATGAAGCGAATATCATCCTGTTTGGCCTTAAGTGCCGCCATCAGTCGGCCGCCCAGTTGATCGCCGGATGCCTCACCGGCCACAAGCATGATCTTCGGGCCGAGGGGTGCGACGTCATCCGTCATTGTCGCGTTCTCCGTCCGTCAGCGACAAACCAACAACAAACAGGCCCAGTGCATCAGCACGGGCAATCACCGGCGCACGATCGATGATCATGGTTCCGCCCGCCAGCAACGCGATGCCGCGCAAACCAGCCTTGTGGGCTTCTTCGATGGTTGTCATGCCGATTGCAGGCAGATCAAGGCGTTTATCCTGCTGGGGCTTGGCGGATTTCACAAGAACGCCCCCAACGCCTTCGCGCCGATAGTTTACCGACCGGCGGATCATTTCGTCTGTGCCCTCGATGGCTTCGAGCGCCAAAACAAGCCCCTGCTGGACAACGCAGCCCTGTCCGACATCCGCCTGCCCCAGTGTTCGCGCAACCCAAAGCCCGTGACGCGCGTCGCTTAGGGCCTGTTCGTCGGGCTGAATTGCCCCCAAGACACCTTCGTTGACAGCCAAATCACCCAGGATTTCATGTGCACCAAGCAGCCTAAACCCTTCGCGTTCAAGTTCCTTGCCAACAAGTTGCAACAAACCGTCATCGCCAAGTGCCTTGGTGCCGACTTTCATCAAAAGCTTAGCCGCACGCCAATCAGGTCGGATTGACGACAGACTGGGACGCGCGACTTTGCCTGCCAGCACGACGTCCTGACAGGCATGGTCACGCATCGCATCAAGTATCTTGGCAGCAGCGCCAAGACGTACCGTCACATGAGGATAGTCATCAAGCGCAGGATCATCTGCATAGCCATCAAGCTTCACAATGCAGACATCACGCCCCGCGCCTTTGGCAGCAACAGCCAAACGGGCCGGAAGTGCACCACCCCCGGCAATAATCCCCAATTTCGGCTGCGGATTATCCTGCAGAGCTGTCATATTTCGGCGTGCATACGGATCGCATGCTTTCGGCTTGAAGGAAGTCGATGATTTCCATTACCGGTCCAACACCCTCGAAGTCTGTTGCGACTTCTGCGACGCGCTCGGCAAGGGTGCCCTCCTGGGCAAACAGCAATCGATAGGCCTTGCGCAGGGAATGGATGGTTTCACGATCAAACCCACGACGTTTCAGGCCAATGATGTTCAGACCAGACAAATACGCCCGGTTACCGATGACCGAACCATAGGGAATAATGTCGCTTTCAACGCCCGTCATTCCGCCAATCATCGCATGCTTGCCAATACGTACGAACTGATGCACCGCAGAAAGGCCACCGACAATCGCAAAGTCCTCGACAAGAACGTGGCCGGCCAACGTGCCGTTATTGACCAGAATGCAGTGGTTGCCAACGTGACAGTCATGGCCAACATGTGCGCCTGTCATCAAAAGACAGTCGTCACCGATGGTTGTTTCCATCCCGCCACCTTCGGTGCCGGGATTAAGCGTTGCGCCTTCGCGAATTTTGGTGCGCTTCCCGACGATCAGGCGGCTATTTTCACCCTTGAACTTTAAGTCCTGCGGTGCGTGACCAACGGATGCAAATGGATAGACCTCGCACTGATCGCCAAGTGTGGTGTGCCCTGCGACCGCCACATGGCTGTGCAGTTTCACGCCATCACCCAAGACAACATTCGGGCCAACAACGCTGTAAGGCCCGATTTCGACATCCTGACCAATCTGCGCGCCATCTTCGACGACGGCGGTTGGATGTACTTTTGACATTATCAGTTATCCCGGATCATCGCGGCAATGGTGGCCTCGGCAACTACCTGGTCATCTACTTTGACCTGGCTTTCGAACTTCCAGACCGGGCCGCGGCTTTGTTTTTTGGTCACATGAATATGCATGACATCGCCCGGCGTCACCGGCTTGCGGAAGCGTGCGTTGTCGATGCTCATGAAATAGACCAGTTTTCCTTCTGCATCTTCGCCAAGCGTCTGCACAACCAGGATTGCGGCTGTTTGCGCCATGCTTTCGACGATCAGGACACCAGGCATGATTGGCTGTTGCGGGAAATGCCCGGTAAACTGCGGCTCATTCATGGTGACATTTTTGATGCCCGTCGCGGACTCACCAACATTGATATCGACAACCTTGTCGATCAGCAAAAACGGATAGCGATGCGGAATCATTTCCAGAATGCGCTGAATATCAACATTTACCAGTTCGGTCATGTGTGTAGCCCTTATTTCTTTTTTCGTATCAGACGCGACAAGGCCACCGTCTGTTTATGATATTCCATAACCGGAACCGCCGGGCTGCCGCCCACGGTTTCCCCCGGTCCGATATTTTTCATGACACCCGATTGTGCGGCGACTTTTGCGCCATCACCAATTTCGAGGTGCCCTGTAATGCCCGCTTGCCCTGCAAGCACGACAAAATTACCAAGCTTGGTCGACCCCGAAATCCCGACTTGCGAGACAACGACGCATCCCATGCCAAGTTCAACGTTATGTCCGATCTGAACCAGATTGTCGATACGGCAGCCATTGCCGATCACGGTGTCCGGCCCGGCGCCACGGTCGATCGTGCTGTTTGATCCGACTTCAACATCATTGCCAATGACAACACGGCCCAACTGCGGGACTTTTGCGTGCCCTTGTGGCCCCATGGCAAAGCCGAAGCCATCCTGACCAATGCGCGCCCCCGGATAGATCAGGCAAAGATTGCCAATCAGGCTGTGGCTGATAGAGGCATTTGCCCCCACCTTGCAACCAGCACCAATCACGACACCGTCTCCGATGACCGCGTTTGATGCGATGATCGTGCCTTCGCCAATCTCGCAGTTTGCACCAATCACGGCACCCGCATCGACCTGCACACCTTTGGCAAGCGTGGCGGTCGGGTCAATCACGGCATGATCGGAAATCTGTCCGTTTCCGGTCTCGAACGGATAGAACGCTGTCGCGGCCTTTGCATATGCACGGTAAGGGTCATCGGTGGTAAACAACACCATACCTTCCGGTGCACGATCCGCAAACTCCGGCCGCACAAAGCAGGCACCAGCCTTGCTGTTGGTAAAGGCGTCGATATATTTGCGGTTGTCGAAGAAACTCAGGATATTGCCATCAGCATTCTGCAAAGGCGATACATCCATAAATTCCCGCGTTTCATCAGGCGCGTTTACCGGGGTTGCACCAGTAAGACTGGCGATTTCTGCTACGGTAAATGGGCCCTTGCGGCTAAAGAAACGCGCATCCGCCATCAGGAACCTTCCTTGAATTCAACCGTGATGGTCGGGATTTCCTTGTTAACGCGATCAAAGACTTCCTGACTCGCATCCATTGATTTTGCAAACAACACAACCTGCTGCTTGTGCAGGACCAGGCTTGCGTTGCGTTCGCCTGCAACCTCACCGATGATGCCGTTCAGTGCCTGAGAAAACTTTGACTGCGCTTCTGCCAGGGCCTGGTCCAGAATGCGGCTACGCGCCTGGGCAAACTTTTGGAACTCAGCCACTTTCTGCTGAAATTCTTTCTGCTTGCCCTGATAGACGTCTGCGGCCAGCAAAGTGCGTTGCTGCGCGAGTTGTTTTTCCTCTTCGCGCAGCCCCTGTTCCCGCGTCTCGATTTCCTGCTGATAGGCGACCTGACGCTCGCGAATTTGCTTTTTTGCATCCTGCATTGCCGATGCTTCGCGCATAATGCCCGCGACATCCACAACCATTACCGATGCCACTGTTTCCGGGTCGGGTTCCTGTGCATGCGCAACCGGGGCGACTGCATAAACGCCGACCATTGCAAGCAAGACAAACAGTTTACGTAGAGATTTGATCATATTCATTAGAATCTGGTCCCGAAGTTTAGTCGGAACACTTCCTCTTTGTCGTGATCTTCTTTCGTGACGGCCTGAGAAATATCGACACCGATTGGACCAAACGGGGATTCCCAGCCAACACCAACACCGACGGAGCTACGGATGGAGCCTGTATCATAGATCTCGCCTGCGCGCGCGCCGTCAACCCCCTCGGAAGAGCCGAAATCACTGAACACACGCCCCGTCAGGGCAAACTCTGATGGCAATCCAAGCGGAAAGTCCATCTGGACTGTGCCGGTGTAATACATTTTGCCGCCCAATGCATCCCCAGTGGCAATATCACGTGGGCCAATACCAGCAGCCTCGAAACCACGAAGGTTTGAACCACCGACCATAAAGCGCTGGGAAATACGGGTATCGTCACCGATCCCGAATATATATCCGGTCGCCCCACGGGTCGAAAGGATCCATTCGTGTTCACGGTCCAGGGGATAGTAATAGCCCCCCTCTACACGTGTCCGCAAATAGGTCTCATCGCCACCAAGGCCTGCAAAATCATTGGATAGTCGGCCAAAATAGCCTTCTGTCGGCGAGATGCTGCTATCGCGTTTGTCATAGGTCAGGGTATGACCAACCGCGGATTCAACGAACTCGTTCTCTTCTGCAAGCAGAAGGCGCGAAGCATCGTCTTCGTCAATATCGGAGTAGCTGTTCTGTTCCAGCGTATAGCGCAGAGAATGGGACAGTTCTTCACTGTATTTGAAACCGGTACGCAGGCGACCACCCGTCTGCTCTTCGTCATAAGAGCTTTCGTCCTGATTGTCTTCTTCACGGCGATACAGATCAAAGCCAGCGGCAATTTCCCGATCAAGGAAGTATGGTTCCGTAAACGACAGGTCGATTTGCTGGTCAGACGACCCAATGGTGAAGTTCAGTCGCAAATCCTGCCCTTTACCAAGCAGGTTTCGTTCCCGAATACCAAGCTGACCAAATGCCCCGTCATCCGTGCCATAACCGGCACCGATTGAAAATTCACCTGTCGACTTTTCTTCGATATCGACTTCAATCACCGTCTGATCCGGCGTTGCACCAGGCAGTGTTTTGACATCGACCGACTTAAAGAAGTTCAGGTTTTCGATACGTTGTTTGGAACGCTGCATCTTTGAGCTGCTAAAGGCATCGCCCTCAACCAGTCGAAATTCCCGTCGAATGACTTCGTCCAATGTCCGGACATTGCCAACAACATTGATGCGTTCGACATAGACCTTTGGCCCTTCGGCAATGGTGAAGGTCAGGTCGATCGTACCTTTTTCGCGGTTTCGCTCCACTTTCGGGCGAATATCGATGAAGGCATATCCCTGATCACCAACACTGTCGGTAAGCGCATCCACGGCGTCATCGACAAGATTGGCATTATACCATTCGCCACTTTCGATTTCGATGAGCGGCATAAGCGTCTCAGGATCAATTTTGTCGATCTGGGAAACCACATTGATATCACCAAACCGGTAACGTTCGCCTTCGCTTACCGTGTAAGTCACAAAAAAGTCCGAGCGATCAGGTGTCAATTCTGCAACCGAAGACAGAACCTGAAAATCGGCATACCCCGCAGCAAGATAGAAGCGACGCAGCAATTCGCGGTCAAAGGTGACACGGTCCGGGTCATAATTGTCGTCAGCCGTCAGGATCTTCCACCAGGCGCTTTCGGTCGTGCGAATAACGTCGGAAAGTTCGCCATCATCAAAGGCCTTGTTGCCAACAAAGTTGATTTTCCGAATGCCGGTCGCATCGCCTTCATCAATTTCAAAGGCCAGATCGACGCGATTCTGGTCAAGCTGAATGACTTTTGGTTCGACAGTTGCGGCAAAACGACCACTTCGACGATAGAGCTCAAGAACACGCTGCACATCAGCCTGGACCTTGGTGCGCGTATACACAACACGCGGACGCAACTGCAACTCTGCCCCCAGAACTTCATCATCAAGCTTCTGGTTACCTTCAAAGGCAATCCGGTTGATGATCGGGTTCTCGACAACATTGACCTTCAAAATCCCTTGATTAAAGGAGAAGGACACATCGGCGAACAAGCCTGTCGAGAAAAGCGCCTTGAGAGAGCTGTTAACCTTCTGCACATCGTAAGAATCGCCGGGTGCAACAGTCAGATAGGCGTTCACAGTCGCACTTTCGATGCGGTTGTTGCCTTCAACTTCGATGTCACGGATCAAACCGGAACTTTGAGCATATACAGCCGTCGGAACAATTAATGGCGCCGTTCCGCCAAGCAAGGCTGTAACCAGTACAGCCGCCTTTACCTTGCGCAGCAAGTTAACCCCCCTGATGCCGTCACCCATTAGCCAGCAAGTCCTTTGAGGAAACTAAAGACACCCAATTGCGTCAGATCGTTCCAGGTTGCAAAAATTATTAAGCTGAATACCAAACCCGCACCAATACGGAAACCATATTCTTGTGCTTTTGCTCCCAATGGCTTACCGCGAATTGCTTCGATGGCATAGAACACAAGGTGTCCACCATCCAGAACCGGAACCGGCATCAGGTTGATCAACCCAAGGCTGATAGACAGATAGCCCATAAAGAACAAAAGCGGTGCAAGTCCCCCTTCTGCCACCTGCCCTGACATTTGTGCGATCCGGATCGGGCCGCCAAGTTCAGAACTGTCGCGATCACCGCTGATCATTTCACCAAGTGCCGCAAAGGTTTGCGTGGTCAGCGAGTATGTTGTTTCAAACGCACGGCCAACCGATTCAATGACGCCCGTACGGCTGGTCTCAAACGCACCGGCCGTAATCCCAAGGCGACCGACAGTTTTGCTTACGCCGCCCTCTTCGACTTCGAGCGCTTCGGGCGTTACGGCAAGATCGACGGTTTGACCATCCCGCAGAACAGTGACCGAGATCTCCTGCGCGGGGTGTGCGCGCACAATATCGGAAAGATCAGAGAACCATTCAACAGATTCGCCATTAATTGCCGCAACCCGGTCATCGGTCACAAAACCGGCAACAGATGCCGGACTGTCATCAAGAACATCGCCGACAACCGGCAACGCACGTTGTTGGCCAACTGCCGCAAACAGAAACGTGAAAACAATGATTGCAAAAATGAAATTGGCCAAAGGCCCGGCAAAAACAATTGCCGCACGTGCTGCTACACCTTTGTGATGAAAGGCGTATTTTGCCTCTTCGTCGTCGATGTCGTCACGATGACCGGCACTGGCGGGGTTCATATCGCCGAACATCTTCACATAGCCGCCGAGCGGGATCAGGCTGACCTTCCAGCGTGTGCCTTTCTTATCCTGCCAGCCAAACAGTTCCGGTCCGAAACCGATTGAAAAAGCTTCGACTTTCACGCCGTTTTTGATCGCGACCCAGTAGTGACCGTATTCATGAACAAATACGAGAACAGACAGCACAAAAAGAAAAGCAAGCAAGGTTTCCATCAAGAATTCCCTAAGCCGGGCAAACCGGCAATTTTAACCTAAACAGATGCCAGGCAGTCCATCGTTTCCCGACGAACCATTGCATCTGATTCAAACACCTGATCGAGACTGGTGAGCTTTTCGCTTCCAATCTTTGACATCATTTTTTCAACGGTATTGGCGATTTCAAGAAAACCGATCTGGTCTTTCAAAAACGCGGCAACCGCAACTTCGTTTGCGCCGTTCAGAACAGTAGGCAGCGTACCGCCTTCCTGCAAGGCCTGTCGCGCCAAACGCAGGGCCGGAAAACGTTCCGTGTCCGGTGACTGGAAGTTCAAGCTGCCGATCGTGGCAAAATCAAGACGCGGTGCATCGACCCTGATCCGATCAGGCCAGGACAGCGCATATGCAATTGGTGTGCGCATGTCTGGTGACCCAAGCTGAGCAAGAACAGAACCGTCTGAATATTCCACCATACTGTGAACAACCGACTGGGGATGAACAACGATTTCAATCTGTTCTTCCGCCACAGGGAACAGATGCCATGCTTCAATCAGTTCAAGGCCCTTGTTCATCATGGTCGCAGAATCGATGGATATCTTTGCGCCCATTTCCCAATTGGGGTGTGCCAATGCTTGCGCACGGGTAACAGAACGCATATCCGCCAATGGCCATTCACGGAACGGCCCGCCAGACGCTGTCAGAAGAATCCGGTCGATGCGATCTTCTTCCCGTTCTTCAAGAACCTGAAAGATCGCGCTGTGTTCAGAATCAACAGGGATAAGGGTCGCATTATGCTTGCGCACTTCTGCCGTCATGAGCGGGCCTGCACACACAAGTGTTTCCTTGTTTGCAAGCCCGACACGTGCCCCACGCCGAATAGCAGCCAAAGTTGGCTTGAGCCCTGCGGCACCGACAATTGCCGCGATAACGATGTCAGAGGGACGTTCGGCCGCCTCGATCAAAGCGTTTTCACCTGCTGAGGCCTCGATATTGGAACCTTCCAAGGCGTCGCGCAGGTCTTCGAAACAGGTCGGATCGCCAATCACCGCGCATTTGGCACCAAGTTCTCGTGCGACCTTGGCAAGCGCGTGAACATTGCGATGCGCAGTCACGGCTTCGACACTGTATTTGTCAGCGTGGGCTTTCAATATATCGACGGTACTCGCCCCGATGGAGCCAGTAACACCAAAAACACTGACGGACTTCTTCAAAATCATCAAACACCTGTGAGGAAAGCAACCGAAAGACCGGTTGCCTTATCGCAGAGCAAGCCCTGCGAAACAGATAATAACAAATGCAACCGGAAACACCGATAACATCCCGTCAGCACGATCAAGCAAACCACCATGTCCCGGGATCAGGTTGCTGCTGTCTTTCACCTTAAACCGGCGTTTAAGCGCGGATTCACCAAGATCACCAATTTGCGCCACAACAGCCAGGATCATGCTGACTGCTATAATTATCCAGTCAACGGTACCTGAACTGAAATAGGTCACCAATCCACCGATAACCCCAGCACAGGCCATGCCACCGAGCAACCCGGCCCAGGTTTTCTTGGGACTGAAACGCGGTGCGAGTTTTGGACCGCCAATGATCTTGCCAAATGCATATCCGCCCGTGTCTGTCGCCCAAACAAGGAAAAACAGCCACATGATGATCAACAAGCCATCTGCGTCATGCGTTCGCAGCCAAAGGGCGGCAAGTGCCCCAAGCGAGACGTACAGGACGCCAAATCCGGCAATGAGCCAATTCGCGCCTGATCGTGCGGCTGCAATGATGGCACTGATAGCCAGTGGCATCATGATGTATTCTGCCTGCCCGGTTTGATACATCAACATGGCAACACCAAGTGCCACGGCGTTCACCACGGAAATTGCGGTATAATGCCCGGGCGCGGACATACGAGACCATTCCCACATCATCCCGGCAGAAAATACAAACAACAAGATATCAAAATAAGGGGAGCCGAACCAAACCGCAGCAACAGCCACAGGGGCCATTACCATCGCGGATAAGATGCGCGGCATCAGTCCGGAATTAGTGTCTTTTTGAGGTTCGGTCTCAGATGACGGCACCAAAACGCCGCTCCCGCCCGGCAAAGTTATCGATAGCTTTTTCCAAATGGCTGCGATCAAAGTCCGGCCAAAGAACGTCTTCAAAGACAAATTCAGTATAGGCAGATTGCCACAGCAAGAAGTTGCTTATCCGCTGTTCTCCGCTGGTCCGGATGAGAAGATCCGGATCAGGAATTCCTGATGTCGACAAGTTCTGTTCAATCAGTTCTTCGGAAATATCGGACGGTGACAGTTCACCGGCTGCAACCTTAAGCGCGATTTCGTGCATCGCATGCGTGATCTCAGCCCGTGCGCCATAACTCAGCGCAATCGTCAGGTTGAGACGCGTGTTGTTTCGCGTTTCTTCTTCGGCCTTTGTCAGCAGTTCGCGAATATCATCTGCAAAACGGGTGCGATCACCGATAATACGGATTTTCACACCGTTCTTGCGAAGTGTGGAAAGTTCGCGCTTAACAAACAGGCGCAAAAGCCCCATCAGATCGCTGACTTCACTTTCCGGTCTCTTCCAGTTTTCGGTCGAAAACCCATAAAGTGTCAGATATTCGATTCCGAGTGCGCCGGCAGCTTCAATTGTTCGCCGCACAGCATCCACACCGGCACGATGACCCATCGTACGTGGTCGCCCACGACCACGGGCCCAGCGCCCGTTGCCATCCATGATGATGGCAACGTGGCGCGGCACGCATGGTGTCTCTGAAGGTTGGGTTTGTGAAGAAAGCACAGCCATAATCAGACTTGCATGATTTCCTGTTCTTTATGCGCAAGCGTCTCATCGATCTCGCCGATGACTTTGTCGGTCAGCTTTTGCACTTCTTTTTCTTCGTTGTGCATCTCGTCTTTGGAGATGTCACCATCCTTTTCCCACTTCTTGAGCTGATCCATACCGTCGCGACGAACGTTGCGCACTGAAACCTTGGCTTGTTCGGCGTATTTACCGGCAACCTTGGAAAGCTCGGCACGGCGTTCTTCATTCAGCGCCGGGATCGGAACACGAACAAGCGTGCCGTCAGCAGCCGGGTTCAACCCCAGGCCGGCTTCACGAATGGCTTTCTCGACGGCCTTAACCATCGTTTTGTCCCAAACCTGAACCGAGAGCATGCGGGATTCCGGAACGCTTACCGAAGCCACCTGGTTAAGCGGGGTCGGGACGCCATAAGCTTCAACCATGACCGGCTCAAGAAGGCTTACACTGGCGCGCCCGGTGCGCAGACCGGTAAATTCCTTGTGCAATACTTCGACAGCCCCTTCCATACGGCGGGACAGGTCTTTTTTTAGGCCAGCAACGTCAGACACGTTCAGTCTCCATTCGAAATAATCGTAAACGTCCCCTTCGCAGAAACAACGTCTGCAAAGGCACCCGGATTATGCAAAGAAAATACGATAACCGGAATATCATTTTCGCGTGCCAAAGAAATAGCCGATGCGTCCATAACACGCAAATCTTTGGACAAAACTTCCATATAGGTCAGTGCATCATAACGCTCTGCCGTCGGGTCGGTTTTCGGGTCGGCAGTGTAAACACCATCAACCTGCGTTCCCTTGAGCAGGGCATCGCAGCCCATTTCGACCGCGCGCAAAGCAGCGGCCGTATCGGTCGTGAAGAACGGATTGCCCGTTCCGGCCGCAAAGATAACAACCCGCCCTTTTTCCATGTGGCGCACAGCGCGGCGTCGGATATAGGGTTCACAAACAGAGGACATCGGGATTGCAGATTGAACACGGGTCTGAACACCGTGGCGCTCAAGCGCGTTTTGAACCGCGAGCGCATTCATGATGGTCGCGAGCATGCCCATGTAGTCGGCTGTAGCACGTTCCATGCCCTGAGAAGCACCCTTGACCCCGCGGAAGATATTTCCCCCGCCAATCACCATGCAAACTTCGGCACCCATGTCATGAACGGCTTTGATTTCGCTGGCAATCCGGTCAACCGTCTCAGGATCAATACCGTATTGCTGTTTGCCCAAAAGCCCCTCACCCGAGAGCTTCAAAAGGACGCGACGAAATTTCAGTTGGCCGTTTTCTGCCATATCGTAATGCCTCTTAAATGCCGATGTAACGCATTGCCCTAATTCGGAAAATGCAAAATTCAGATATAAAAAGACCGGCGAGCAACAGGGCGGATATGCGCTGTGGACCTCGCCGGTCTGGATCATACACGAAATGATGGCAAACGCACCATTCCGAACAGATGTTTTATTTGTTCAGCTGCTCAGCAACTTCGGCAGCAAAGTCTTTGTCTTCTTTCTCGATGCCTTCACCGAGTTCAAAGCGGACAAAACCTTTAAGGGTGATCGGCTTGCCAGCTTCTTTGGCAGCGTTTTCAATCACGGTTTTGACTTTGTTTTCGCCGTCAATCACGAAGGTCTGCTCAACCAGCACAACCTGTTCGTAATATTTACGGATACGACCTTCGATCATCTTTTCGATGATCTCTGGCGGACGACCGGATTCTTTGGCCTGTTCGGTCAGAACAGTTTTTTCGCGTTCGACCAGTTCCGGGTCAAGATCTTCAATCGTTGCCGAAGCCGGGTTGGTTGCAGCAATGTGCATTGCGATCTGTTTACCCAAGCCTTCGAGAACGCCAGCATCTGCTTCGGATTCCAGAGCAACCAGAACACCGATCTTACCAAGATCCGGTGCAATTGCCGAATGGACATAAGAGGTGATTGCCCCTTTTTCGACCGAAAGACCAGCAGAACGACGCAGGGTCATGTTTTCGCCGATGGTGGCGATCATGTGGGTGACCTGCTCTTCGACGTTACGCGAAGTACCCGGGAAAGCAGCAGCTTTGAGGGTATCGAGGTCGCCGTTTGCAGCCACAGCCTGATTGGCGATTTCGCTAACAAATTTCTGGAAGTCTTCGTTACGCGAAACGAAGTCGGTTTCAGCGTTCAGCTCGACAACTGCACCTTTGGTGCCGTCAACAGAAACGGAAACCAGGCCTTCTGCAGCAACGCGGCCAGCTTTTTTGGCAGCAGCAGCAAGACCTTTGGTACGCAGCCAGTCAACAGCTGCATCAAGGTTACCATCGGTTTCGGAAAGCGCTTTTTTGCAATCCATCATGCCAGCGCCGGTGGTTTCGCGAAGCTCTTTAACGAGAGCAGCGGTAATAGCCATTTTTAAAGCCCCTAAGTACGCGATCAGGTTAACACCTAACAAAACGGCGGCATGCTAGCCGCCGTTTCATCAGGTACAAAATGAAACTTATGCGGAAGCTTCTTCTGCAGCTTCGGAAGCAGCTGCTGCTTCGGCCGGGACATCTTCGGCTTCGCCGAGGTCTGCGCCTGAAGCAGTCATTTCTTCCTGGATGCCGTCCAGAACAGAACCAACGAACAGATCGCAATACAGCTGAATTGCACGAATCGCGTCATCGTTGCCCGGAACCGGGAACTGGATGTTTGCCGGATCGGAGTTCGAGTCGAGGATCGCAACAACCGGGATGTTCAGGTTTTTGGCATCCTGAATAGCAAGGGATTCTTTGTTGGTGTCGACCACGACGATGATGTCAGGAAGACCACCCATGTCCTTAATACCGCCAAGCGCGCGCTCAAGCTTGTCGCGCGAACGGGTCAGGTTCAGGATTTCTTTTTTGGTCAGACCTTCTGCACCCGAAGACAGGATTTCTTCCTGTTCTTTGAGGCGTTTGATCGAGTTGGAAACAGTGTTCCAGTTGGTCAGCATGCCGCCGAGCCAGCGATGGTTCACATAGTACTGACCGCAACGCTTTGCAGCGTCTGCAATGATCGGGGAAGCCTGACGCTTGGTACCGACGAAGAGAACACGACCACCTGACGCGGTTACGTCACGAACAGCCTGCATCGCACGATGCAGCATCGGGACGGTTTCCTGCAGGTTCAGGATGTGGATGTCGTTGCGGGCACCAAAGATGTACTGTTTCATCTTCGGGTTCCAACGGCGGGTGTGGTGACCAAAGTGGACACCAGCTTCCATGAGCTGGCGCATGGTAAAGGTTGGCAAAGCCATGATAATTCCTACCTTTTTCCGGTTAATACCTCCGCGAAAGGGAATTTCATGCCGACTGCATGAAACACCGGATGGACGAGTTGCCATATGACGGCAGTCGCCGCTCTTTCGCGTGCGATGTTCGGGCGGGTTTTAATCCCGTCCCGCAAAGAATGCAACCCCTAAAATGCGCACAAATGCGCGGTTTTGCCTGCACCGCCGGGATAGAACGATGCAACCAGATGAAATCATCAGATTTCTTCGGCAAATTCCACACCGGGAATAGAGCCAATTGCCCCAATCAAAGACGGCCCGACCTTGTAGTTATCTTCAAGTTCGATCTCGGCCATACGTCCGTCATCACACACAGACGACAGGGTAACAAGCCCTCGGCCCTTACCCGCTTTTTCAAGCAATTGACAAATTTCAGGAACCGGGTCGGGACGGTTCAGTCGAATACGTATCCCTTCTGCAGCGCCGGATACAGCGTGTTCAAGGTCTTCGACCCGCTGTCCCTGAATGCGCAATTGTCCTTCGCGCATCTCCGCAGAGACGATCAGCAAAACCGGACGCCCCGCATTGATGATTTCCTTATAAGCCGCCCATGCTTCTGCCCAAAAGGCGACTTCGAAACTGCCGGTCGGGTCCGAGAACATGACAAAGGCGAACTTTGATCCGTTTTTCTTCGAGATCATTTCACGCGCATTGATCAGCGTCCCTGCCAAACGAATGGCCCCCTTGTTCGATGCACGCATACGGGCGGGCAATTCCTTGATCGGGGCAATACCGATGCGCTGGAGGCTTTTGCCAAACGTATCAAGCGGATGGGCCGAGAGATAAAAACCAATGGCCGAAAATTCCTCGGTCAGTTTTTCCATCGGCACCCAATCACGGTCATCGGGCAAACGGATCTTGTCTTTGCCAAAGCCGCTGCTATCACCAAACATCGAAATCTGATCGTCGTTGCGCGCATGCATCTCGCGTTGGGCAACGGCAATCACCTTGTCGACGTTCTCAAACATGACCTTACGGTTACCAGCCAGGCAATCCAGCGCCCCTGCCCGCACAAGGTTTTCAAGCAGACGTTTATTGACCGCGCGGCTGTCAATGCGCGATGCAAAATCTGTGATGTCTTTAAACGGTCCGTTTGCTTCGCGTTCGGCGACCAGACTTTCCATCGCCGCGTCACCCACATTTCGAACTGCCGCCAGCGCATAACGGATTTTGCCCACACCATCATGGTTTTCCACCGAAAACGTCACTTGCGAGTTGTTCACGCACGGCGGCAGAATTTCAATTTCCAGACGTTCGACTTCTTGCTTGAACACCGCGAGCTTTTCGGTGTTATGCATATCAAGCGTCATGAGGGCAGCCATGAACTCGACGGGATAGTTCGCCTTGAGATATGCCGTTTGATAGGCAACAAGCGCGTAGGCAGCCGCGTGTGATTTGTTAAAACCGTAAGACGCGAATTTGGCAACCTGATCAAAAATGTCAGATGCCTGCGCCCGGTCGACACCGTTCTTTTCCGAACCGTCAACAAACAGGCTACGCTGCTTTTCCATTTCCTCGGCGATCTTTTTACCCATGGCGCGGCGCAACAGGTCAGCACCGCCAAGCGAATAACCCGCCATGATCTGGGCAAGCTGCATGACCTGTTCCTGATAGATCATGATGCCATAGGTTTCTTCGAGGATCGGCTGCAACATCGGGTGCATGTAATCAGGTTCTTCCTGACCGTGCTTACGCGCGATGTAATGGGGAATATTATCCATCGGCCCAGGACGATACAGCGCCACAACAGCGATAATATCTTCAAGGGTATCAGGCTTCAGGCCGCGCAATACGTCCTGCATACCTTGGGATTCAAGCTGGAACACCCCGACTGTTTCAGCCGCAGAAAGCAATTTGAACGAAGGCCTGTCATCAAGCGGAATTGCACTGATATCAAAATCTTGCGGGACGTCTTTACGTTGGCGCATCAACTTGATGGCCTCGATAATCACCGTCAGCGTTTTCAAGCCAAGGAAGTCAAACTTCACCAGACCGGCATTTTCAACATATTTCATGTTGAACTGGGTCACCGGCATATCAGAGCGCGGATCACGATAAATCGGGACCAGCTCATCAAGGTCACGGTCGCCGATCACAACCCCCGCCGCGTGGGTCGATGAGTTACGGTAAAGGCCCTCGATCTGCATGGCGATCGACAGCAAACGATCAATATCCGGGTCTTCGCGCGCGATGCGGCGAAGGTCCGGTTCCATATCAATGGCTTCTTTCAGCGGGATCGGCTTTGCCGGATCGCCCGGGATCATTTTACAGATTTTATCGACATAGCCGTAAGGGATGCTCAGCACACGCCCGACGTCACGCACGGCCGCCTTGGCCTGCAGTTTACCAAAGGTAATGATCTGTGCGACGCGGTCATGACCGTATTTTTTCTGCACATATTCGATCACCTCACCGCGCCGATCCTGACAGAAATCGACGTCAAAGTCAGGCATGGACACACGTTCCGGATTAAGGAAACGTTCGAACAGCAGCGAGAATCGCAACGGATCAAGATCCGTGATCAACAGCGCATAAGCCACAAGCGAGCCCGCACCGGAACCACGGCCTGGCCCAACGGGAATTTCGTGATCCTTGGCCCACTGGATAAAATCGGCAACGATCAGGAAGTAACCGGGGAATCCCATCTGATTGATGATGCCAAGCTCATAATCAAGACGTTCCCAGTATGGTTTGGCGATCTCTTCCCTGTCGGCGTCAGACATATCGTCAGTATAAACATATTTCTCAAGACGGGCTTTCAGCCCCTCTTCGGACATGTGACGCAATTCATCGACTTCGGTACGGCCTTCGCCACAATCAAAGGGCGGCAAGATCGGGTCGATCTTTTCAACATGCCAGGAGCAGCGTTTGGCTATCAAAACCGTATTATCGCAGGCCTCGGGAATGTCGGCGAACAATTCGCGCATTTCGGCCGCGGTCTTGAAACGGTGATCGGGTGTCAGTTTCCAACGGTCTTCCTGACCAACAACCGCCCCCTGCCCGACACAGATAAACACGTCGTGCGCTTCATACATATCAACCGTGGGGAAATAGCAGTTATTGGTCGCAACCAACGGCACATCATGGTCATAGGCAAGCTTGACCAGGCCTGGCTCAACCAATTCTTCCAAAGGTTCGCCGTGGCGCTGCAGTTCAATGTAAAGGCGGTTGCCAAAAATGTTCTTGAGCTCGGACAGGCAGCTTTCGGCCTTTTCAACCTGTTCATCCCCCAACAAACGCGCAAGCGGCCCGGTCGGACCACCGGTCAAACAAATGATATGTTCACCATGTTCGCGAATATGGTCGTAAAGCGCCTTTGGTTCGCTCCCGGCTTCGGATGTCATGTGCGCACGAGAAACAATTTTCAGAAGGTTGAAGTAACCCTCCTTGTTTTGCGCGATCAGCACCAATCGATCCGGCATCGGTTCACGGGCGATCTTGCCAACGACCGGCTTATCGCCAAACCGTTCGATGCCCATCTGCACACCCAAAATCGGCTGCACACCGGCACCACTCAGAACGCCGGCAAAATCCAGCGCACCAAACATATTGTCGGTATCGGTCATGGCAACGGCAGGCTGGCCGTCATCAGCACAGAGTTTGGCCAGCTCCTTGGTCGTGATGGCACCTTCGGCAAGCGAATAGTTGGTGTGAACACGAAGATGGACGAAACCATTTTCCATCGGAGCTAGACCTCTGAAATATAATAAAAATGCTGGCAATCTGCAGCCGTGATAGACAGCAGATTGCCAGCTTAAAGAATTTTGATCGCTTAGGAAAGATCAGCCGGATCAAGTTCGATCAAATGACCATCGCGCAGCGTTACCACCCGGTCCATCTGGCGGGCGAGTTCCGGGTTATGGGTCGCAATCAGCGATGCCAGACCGGTTTCACGCACCAGCGTCATCAACATGCCAAACACCGTATCTGCGGTATGGGGATCAAGGTTACCGGTCGGTTCATCCGCAAACAAAACGTCCGGCACATTGGCAAGCGCACGGGCAATCGCCACACGCTGCTGTTCCCCGCCGGACAAACGTGCCGGGCGATGTTCAGCGCGGTTTTCCAGACCAAGGCAGCGCAGCAATTCAAGGGCCCGTTCTTCGGCGTCTGATCGTTTCAAGCCGTTGATCATTTGCGGCATCACGACATTTTCAATGGCTGAGAATTCCGGCAGAAGATGATGATACTGATAGACAAACCCGATATGGCTGCGGCGCATTTCAGTACGCGCCAGATCAGACAAATCTGTGCTGCGCTTGCCACCAATCGACACCAAACCGCCATCAGGTTTTTCAAGCAATCCGGCAATCTGCAACAACGTCGACTTGCCCGCCCCCGATGGACCGACAAGAGCAACGATTTCACCCTGATGAATTTCAAGGTTAACCGATTTCAGGATTTCAAGTTGATCCGGCCCCTGATTAAAGACGCGGTCAATCTTGTCGAGACGCAGCACGACATTGCGCGAGCGTTGCTCTGCTGTGGTTTTCATCACATCACTCATAACGCAATGCCTCCACCGGATCGAGGCGCGATGCCCGCCACGCAGGATATACCGTGGCAAGGAACGACAAGGTCAAGGACATGATGCAAACCATGACCACTTCGCTGACATCCATGTCGGCGGGAAGTTGCGAGAGGAAATAAATCTCGGCATTAAACAGGTCAGTCCCCGTCAGTGTTTGGATGAACTGTCGGATGTTTTCGATATTCAGACAGAACAGAACCCCGATGATCAGGCCACTGATCGTGCCCAGCACCCCGATGGATGCACCAGCCAGGAAGAACACCTTCATGATCGACTGACGGGTCGCCCCCATGGTGCGCAGGATTGCGATATCGCGTCCCTTGTCCTTAACCAGCATCACCATGCCGGAAATAATGTTAAAGGCCGCCACCAGAATGATCAGGGTCAAGATCAGGAACATGACATTGCGTTCGACCTGAAGCGCATTGAAGAACCCGGCATTTGACTGCTGCCAATTCACCAGACGCAGCGGATGTTCTGACAATGCGCCAAGCAGCTCATCCATGGTGTCATCAAGTGACGAGATATCATTCAGCATCACTTCAAAATGGGTGATCTGTTCGGGCAGACGGAAATAGACCTGGGCGGCAGATAACGGCATGAAGATAAAGCCGCTGTCATATTCATACATGCCGATATCAAACAGCCCGGCGACTGTATAGGCACGCACACGCGGCACCGAACCAAATGCCGTTACATTCCCCTTGGGCGAGATCAGATTGACAGTATCGCCAACCCCGACGCCAAGTTTCATGGCAAGGCGCGCGCCCATGATCACTGTATCGTCGCCCTTGAAGTCATCAAGCGATCCGAAAATGATGTTATCAGCAATGGTTTCACGTTTTTTGACGTCTTCCGGGCGCATGCCGCGCACGATTGCGCCAGAGGCGCGACCATTTTTTGATGCCATGACCTGCCCTTCAACAACAGGCACGTTCAGCATAACGTTGCCGTTCTTGGCAATCTCATCTTCGATCTTGGCGTAATCACCAATCCCGCCGTTGCCTTGCGCATAAACTGAAATATGCCCATTCAGCCCCAGAATTCGACCAAGAAGTTCCGCACGGAAACCATTCATCACCGACATGACAATGATCAGTGTTGCAACACCCAGCATAATGCCAAGCAACGAAAAGATGGCGATGACGGAAACAAAGCCTTCCTGCCGACGTGGACGCAGGTAGCGGAAGGCCACCATACGCTCGAACGGACTGAACATGGGCAATCGATCCTTGTGGAAGCGGGTCAGGAAACGGCCTTGGCGATAGCGTGTCTTATCAAGACCGAGAATGGCAACAGGGCAGCCATGGCTGCCCTGCGTCGTATTATCTATCAGGCACCGAGCTGATTAAGCGCAGCTTCAAACGTGACTTCTGTTTTCTCGCCCGTTTTACGGTTTTTCAACTCAACCACGCCGTTTTTAAGCCCCTTCGGACCAATAACGATCTGCCAAGGCAGACCGATCAGATCCATATCGGCAAACTTGCCACCTGCGCGCATATCGCGGTCGTCATAGAGAACCTCGATACCGGCATTGTTAAGCTTGTTATAGGCATCTTCACAGGCCGCATCACAGGCATCATCCCCGGTACGCAGGTTGATCAGCCCCACCTTATAGGGGGCAACAGCTTCGGGCCAGATGATGCCGTTTTCGTCGTGCGATGCTTCGATCAATGCGCCGACAAGGCGTGACACACCAATGCCATAGGACCCCATCTGTACCGGAACTTCGGTGCCATCCGGGCCAAGGACGGTCGCGCCCATCGGTTCGGAATATTTGGCACCAAAGTGGAAGATATGCCCGACTTCGATGCCACGGGTGGTGACCAAATCATCACCAAGCG
Organism: Thalassospira australica; assembly: GCF_000763295.1. Classification (GTDB taxonomy): domain Bacteria; phylum Pseudomonadota; class Alphaproteobacteria; order Rhodospirillales; family Thalassospiraceae; genus Thalassospira; species Thalassospira australica. Next base: position 443,719 of record NZ_JRJE01000031.1, read on the forward strand.
CGGTGACGGTGTCGTTGCTGGCGTCATGCATTTCTTCGGTCGCAGCGTAGTCTTCCAACGTACTCTGCACCCAGTTTTCAAGACCGGTGCGATCATTCAGATCAACACCCTTGCCGGTCAGATCCTTTTCAAGCCACTTCTTGTCGCAGAAGACTTCGCTTTCGCCGGTTTCGGCCAAAACAATGAACTCATGGCTAAGGTCGCCGCCAATCGGGCCGGTATCGGCCACCATCGGGATAGCCTTGACACCCAAACGGGTGAAAGTCCGGCAATAGGCCAGGAAAATCTTGTTATAGGTGTGACGCGCGCTTTCGTAATCAATGTCGAACGAATAAGCGTCTTTCATATAAAATTCGCGACCGCGCATCACGCCAAAACGCGGGCGGATTTCGTCACGAAACTTCCACTGAATATGATAAAGCAACTGCGGCAACTGTTTGTAGGAGCGCACATCCTTGCGGAAGATATCGGTGATGGCTTCTTCGTTGGTCGGGCCAAACAGCATCTTGCGATCATGACGGTCCGTGATGCGCAGCATCTCAAGACCATAATCATCATAACGCCCACTTTCCTGCCACAGCTCGGCAGGTTGAATGGTTGGCATCAGAAGCTCGTTAAAGCCGATCCTGTCCTGTTCTTCACGAACGATCTGTTCGATCTTTTTAAGAACACGGTGACCAAGTGGCAGCCAAGAATAGATCCCTGCGGTGAGCTGGCGCACCATACCGGCACGCAGCATCAGACGATGGGAAGCAATCTGTGCTTCCGACGGGGTTTCCTTCAAGGTCGGCAGGAAGAACTGGGAAAGACGCATCAATGCCTCGTGATGATCAAATCTGAATATTTGGACGTTTCATTTACCTTGCCCGGAAAATGCGACAGAGCAGCCCGAAACGCAAGCCGGAACTTGCGTTATGTCATCTGACAGTGGTTAGGGTTCAATGATGGCAAAACTGCGATGGATTTCCTGACAAGCCCGAGCACGCTTACCTGAAGCCCGCCTTGCGGCAGGCTTCAATCAATTCCGCGCTATAGGCTTCATCGCCAAGTTGCTGGTCATTGAAATAAACACGCCCATTGCGATAGGTGATTTTGCCAATGCTTTGATCCCCACTGACCCCATCGGGCACGGAAATGCCTGCATATTCAAAGAAATCGATGGTGACCGGAAATTCGATTTCCTTGGGCAGCGATTTCAAAATGTTACTGCCGCCATTCAGATCAGCCCCCACCACCTTGTTGCCGCGCACATCAACACCTGGCGTATAAGCCACATCGTCATCAGGAACGTGTTTTACCAACGCCTTGCAGGCTGATCGTGAAACGGTGATGTTCGGCGTGGCAGTTTCGGATGTATCTGGACCTTGTGTGTTTTGTCCGGATTGCTGGCCCCCGTCCTGAGTAGATGGAAACGGGGATTCGTCCTGTGCGCTTGCCACCGGCGGAAATGCGGATGCGACCAGAAACGCGGAAAAAACAGCCAATAGTCTGATTTTCATACTAGATACCCGGCTTAAAATAGATTTAACCAACGAAAAACTATGCATATTTTAGGCTCACCCTATCTATGTGCGGTGCAGCATTGATTCATTTGTGACGTTTGGTCAAAACATCTTGCATAAAACTGAAACATGTGGCTTTTTAGTCATCCGCTAACGGCGTAAGATCGTTGCGGACGGCGTATCGCAGCCGCTCATAAAATTGCGGGAGGCTTTCTTGCCAATAAGCATACAAGAAGCTGGCGCGACGTCGAATTAAAACCTGTGCCAAGTGCCCAGGTCTTGAGGAGGAAGTATAAAAAGATTACGGGAAAACAGCTATAAAAATAGCTTCTTAGCAAGATCCTTGTGATCTTGCTTTTTTTTGTCCAAATTCCTGACCCGCCCTTTTTATACGCCCCTGAAAACGACAAAACCCCGCAGCATTTCGTGCGGGGTTTTATGTTTAAGCAGCTTTTGACAAACTTATTGCGGCGGACGTACTTCGATCATGCCGCTTGTAATTACAAACCACGCTACACCCCACAGAATTGCGGAAATACCACTGGTTGCCAGCATCTTTTTCCACATATACGGTTTTTCGGGTGCACCACTGTCATGGCCGGCCTCGACATTCTCGACGCGTTTCACACCGACCGGCAGAACCATAAACAAAACCAGCCACCAGATAACGATGTAAACGAGTATTCCGGAAAACCAGTTCATGTATGTCTCTTAACTGTTGGAATGTAATTGATCAGCGTGACGGAAGATAAAAACGCCCAGTCTGTTTGGCAAGTCCAGGCGCTGTGAAGCTGATCTCGGCAAAATCAAACCTGTTCGAGTTCAACCAGTGTCCCGTTGAAATCCTTGGGATGCAAGAACAGCACAGGTTTGCCATGGGCCCCGATTTTAGGTTCGCCATCGCCAAGAACACGCGCACCGCTTGCCTGAAGTTTGTCGCGTGCGGCAAGAATATCATCCACTTCATAGCAAACGTGATGAATCCCCCCCGACGTATTCTTATCAAGGAACCCCTGAATCGGGGAGTTTTCCCCCAACGGATAAAGAAGTTCGATCTTTGTGTTGGGCAATTCAACAAAAACGACCGTGACACCGTGATCGGGTTCGTCTTGCGGTTCGGAAACCTTGGCTCCCAGAACATCACGGTATTGCGCAATCCCGGCTTCGAGGTCCGGCACCGCAATCGCGACGTGGTTTAGCCGTCCAATCATGATCTTACTCCTGCGTATGTGATCTGCCCGATCACCGACAAAATAGGCCAGAGGTCAGCCAACTGACAATGCCCCATTTCGTCGAATGGCGCGGTAGGCATTTACCCCTGTTCGCTTACGCGGACCAGATGCACTTCGATCAAGGGACGCTTGCCAAGGCGCTGACGCACAGGACGCCGAAGGGCCTGTCGCACGGCCAAAATCACGGCAGAGTCATCAAGAACTTCTTCATCGTTCAATTGATCAATACGGTTGCCAATCTCGGCGGCGAAATGATCAAGACGGGTTTCTTCGCCCGGTTCGTCAAACAGACTTGGGGCCGTGATCATCGGATCATTGACCATTTCACCAAACTGGTTGAGCACCACGGTGACAAACATCACGCCGTTCCAGACGATGCGATTACGGTTGCGGAAAGTATCAGAATCACGTTTGAGCAACCGCCCCCCGTCAAGGGCAAGAATGCCGGCATCAGCAACGCCAATGACATGTGCCTCCCCCGGCGAAAGCCGGATGACCGTGCCATCATGGGGAATGACCTGTTCGGGAATCTGGCATTCCGCACCCAATGCCGCCTGTTCGCACAAATGGCGGGTTTCGCCGTGTACCGGCACCAGAATTTTCGGTCGGGTCAGCTGATACATGCGCGTCAGGTCTTCGCGCCCCGGATGACCGGAAACATGAACCGGTTCGTCACGCGCGGTGATCACCTTGATCCCACGACGGATCAAAAGGTTCTGGATATAGCCGATCGATTTTTCATTGCCCGGTATTTCACGCGCAGAGAATACAACCGTATCCCCCGGATCGAGTTCCACCTTCGGGTGATCCCCCTTGGCGATCCGCGAAAGGGCTGCGCGTGGTTCCCCTTGTGATCCTGTGCAAAGCAAAAGCACCTGATCCTTGGGAACTTCCATCGCGTCTTCGTCGCTCAGAAGATTGGGATAGCCTTTAAGATAGCCAACTTCGCGGGCGGCTTCTGTCACGCGGTTCAGCGACCGACCGGCGAGCCCGACACAGCGCCCGTTTTCATGAGCGGCCTCGATCACCGACTGCACACGCGCAACATTGGTGGCAAAACAGGCAACTGCAATGCGCCCTTGCGGATGTTCGGCAAACAGGGTCGAAAGGTTTTTGGCGACATCACCTTCTGATCCGGTTTTGCCTTCGGAAAACACATTGGTCGAATCACAAACCAGCGCCATCACACCTTCATCGCCAAGCGCTTCAAGCTTCTTGACGTCCGAGGCTTCGCCGATCTGCGGTTCCGGATCAAATTTCCAGTCACCGGTATGAACAATCAGCCCCTTGGGGGTTCGAATGGCAAGGGCATTCGGTTCCAGGATCGAATGCGTCATGGTGATGAATTCGATGTCAAAGCAGCCAAGTTCAAACCGACCGCCAAGCTCAATCACATGGATTGGCACCTGATCGGCGAAATCCGTTTCGGCCAGTTTGGCCTTTAGAAATTCGGCGGCAAACGGCGTTGCATAAATCGGGCATTTCAGGCGCGGCCAAAGATATGGCACGGCGCCAAGGTGATCTTCGTGTGCATGGGTCAGAACAAGCCCAAGCAGCTTGTCTTTGCGTTCCTCGATGAACGCCGGATCAGGCATGACAACATCGACACCGGGCAATCCTTCTTCACCAAAGGAAACACCCATATCGACCATCAACCACTGATCGTTATAGCCATAAAGGTTCAGGTTCATGCCAATTTCGCCGGAACCACCGAGTGGCACGAACAGCACGTCGTCTTTTGGCAAATACAAATCCACTGAGGACATCCTTTATCTTCGGCACGTTGACCAGGCACGGGGTAAATGTTTCCCCTGCCCGACGTAAGATTTTTATCAGGCCTGTTAAGCCGTCTTATGGTTGTTGCGGCGGTAAATCATCAACAATCCAAGCATGGTCAGATCGCCATGAAGGTGTTCGATTTCATTGACCGCCTTGGTAAAGAGCGGCGCCAGCCCCCCTGTTGCGACAACCTTTATATGGTCAAGATTTTGCTGCGCACGAATACGGGCAAGCAACCCCTCTATCATTGAAACATAGCCCCAATAGACCCCGGACTGCATCGCTTCGACCGTGCTTTTACCAATCACATTGCGCGGGGCTTCAATCGCCACCATCGGAAGCTGCGCTGCGGCCATGTGCAATGCCTTGATCGACAGGTTCACACCCGGTGCAATCACACCACCAAGATAATCACCATTGCCATCAACAACGTCAAAGGTCGTTGCAGTCCCGAAATCTAGAACCACCAGCGGACCACCAAACAATTCATGGGCCGCGATTGCGTTGACTAGTCGGTCTGCACCCACTTCGCTGGGACGGTCCATGATGATTTGCATATCAAGATCAACCGCAGGATCCCCGACCACCATTGGTTCTACGTTGAAATAAGTGCGGCACAAGGTCTTCAAGCTGAATTCAGCAGCCGGCACCACCGTCGCAATGATTGCACCGGTGATCGCATCAACCGGAACATCAGACAATGTAAACAGGTGATGCAACCATACGCCCAGCTCGTCGGCGGTGCGTTCGGTGGTTGTTGAACAGCGCCATTGCCCCTTGATGGTATCGCCATCAAATACAGCAAAGACAATGTTGGTGTTCCCGGCGTCAATCGCAAGCAACATGATGCTTACAGGCCTCCGCTTCAAAGCAAAGTTATCATTAGATCAGGTGGCAAAGAAAACCTCACCTGCCCCAATGCGGTGTTCGAAACCGCTGTTTTCTCTTAGGATAAGTGAGCCATCATCATCAAGCCCGACAAACGTTCCTTCAAGTTCGCGGTCCGTCAAACGGGCGACAATCGGCTTTCCAAGCCCATATCCGCGCATTAACCACGCATCCCGGATGGGGGCAAAGCCGTCTTTTTCCCAAATCGGCAACCAGTGTGCGACCCGCGCAACATAGCATGCCACCAAATCATCAACCGCTACCGGTGCACCAAGTGCAGCAAGCGAAGTTGTCGGGCGTTCGGCATCGTCGGGGAAAAAGGCAACATTCACCCCTGCCCCAATCACAAGATAATCCGTTTCGGATCCCTTGTTCGATGCACTTTCAAGCAAGATACCGGAAATTTTGCGGCCATTGACCATAAGATCATTGGGCCATTTGCAATCCGGACGCACCTGCCCGCCAGTGACGGTTTCAACGGCTTCTGCCAGGGCGACAGCAATCAGGAATGTCAGCCGGGCGGCTTCTGCCAGTGAACAGGTCGGACGCAACAGCAAAGATGAAAACATATTGCCGATGGGTGATGACCAGGCACGGCCACGGCGACCACGACCGGCAGTTTGGGTCCGGGCTAAAACAAGGGCGCCACTTTGGGCGCCCTTGTCAGCGAGGCGTTTGGCCTCTTCATTCGTGCTGTCGACCGCTTCCAGTTCATGAAGGTAAAAGCCTTCGGGAAGACGGATCGTTTGCAATGCCATTCTTACATCCCAAACAGAGAGGCCGCAGCAACAGCTGCGCTATCCATCAGCGGGTTCGGGAAGAAGACGAAGGCCAAAATGATGATCGTGGCAACAGCCATGATGACATTCATCTCTGTGCCATTGCGATCGAACCCTTCGACCGGTTCGTCAAAGTACATGACCTTGATGATCCGCAGATAGTAATAGGCACTGACGACCGAGGTCACCAAACCAATAACTGCAAGCGTCACAAGCCCGGCATCAACGGCGGCCTTAAAGACATAGAACTTGCCAAAGAAGCCAGCCAGCGGCGGGATACCAGCCATCGAGAACATGAAGATCGCAGTGATTGCAGCCATCAGCGGTTTGGTTTTGGCCAAACCGGCAAGGTCGGTGATTTCCTCGTTCATGCGATCATTACGACGCATGCAAAGGATAACCGCAAAGGTGCCGAGGTTCATGACAAGGTAAATGCCAAGATAAACCAGAACACCCGTCACACCGTCTTGTGTGCCTGCGGCCAAACCGACAAGCGCGAAGCCAACGTGACCGATGGATGAATAGGCCATCAGACGTTTGATGTTTTCCTGACGGAGTGCGGCAAAGGACCCAACCGCCATCGACAGGATGGAGATCAGGACAATGATCTGCTGCCAGTCTTCAACAGCACCACCGAACGGGCCGACGGCAACGCGGATGAACAAAGCAAGACCGGCAATCTTCGGTGCAACGGCAAAGAAGGAGGTCACCGGGGTCGGCGCACCTTCATAGACGTCCGGGGTCCACATGTGGAACGGAACGGCGGAAACCTTGAAGCACAGACCGGCAAAGATGAATGCCAAACCAACCAGCGCGCCCAGCGGCAGTTCACCACCGACAAGGGTATCACCCAGAACGGTGAAGTTCGTGGTGCCGGTAAAGCCGTAAACCATCGACATGCCATACAGCAGAATGCCCGAGGCAATCGAACCGAGGATGAAGTATTTCAGGCCCGATTCCGTCGAACGCACCGTGTCGCGGCGGATCGCAGCAACAACATAAAGTGCAAGCGACTGCAGTTCGAGACCAAGATACAGCGACAGCATATCATTCGCCGAAACCATCGCCATCATGCCAAGCGTGGCAAGCGAGATCAGGATCGGGAACTCAAAGCGTGCCATGTTTTCACGCTCGGCGAAGTTCATGGTCATGATGATGCCGGTTGCTGAACCAATCAGGATCAGAACCTTGCAGAACTTGGCAAAGGGATCCGCACTGAACTGGCCAAAGAAGGCCGAACCGCCATCCCCCATCACCACAAGGACGATGGCAACGACCTGTGCGGCAACAGCCAGCCAGGAAACCATACGGAACGATTTGTCCTTGCCTGCGAAAACCCCAAGCATCAACAACGCCAAGGCAGAAACTGCCATAAACATTTCGGGCAACGCGGCCCCGAGGTTGAGCATAGAAACTCCCATGTTCATTCCCCTCAATTCGCAGCCAGCTGGGCGGCATTTGCCGCTGCAGCCTGGGCCGTTTCGACCTGATTGACGAGGTTTTCAACCGAGACATGCATGATGTCGAGGAAGGAGACCGGATAAACCCCCATCCACAGAACGATGATCACCAACGGAGCAAAGATAATCCATTCACGCGGGCTCATATCGAGAATGGTTTTGAGGTTCTCTTTGGTGAGTGCCCCGAAAACAATCCGGCGATAAAGATAAAGCGCATAGGCCGCACCAAGGATCAGACCGGTCGCAGCAAAGAATGCGACCCAGGTGTTGGCTTCAAACGCGCCCAACAAAGTCAGGATTTCGCCAATGAACCCGCCTGTGCCCGGCAGACCAACCGATGCCATGGTAAAGAACATGAAGATCAGCGCATACCCCGGCATGCGATGAACCAGTCCGCCATAAGCGTCGATTTCGCGGGTATGGATGCGGTCATAAACCACACCGACACACAGGAAGAGTGCACCGGAAACCACACCGTGGCTGAGCATCTGGAAGATCGAACCTTCGATACCATGCTGATTGAAGGTGAAAGCACCGATGGTAACAATCCCCATATGCGCAACCGAAGAATAGGCAATCAGCTTTTTCATGTCCTGCTGGGCAAGCGCGACCAGGGACGTATAGATGATTGCAACAATCGACAGCGTGAAGACAAGCGGTGCGAAGGTTTCAGACGCCAGCGGCATCATCGGCAGCGAGAAACGCAGGAAACCATAACCACCCATTTTCAACAGCACGCCAGCCAGGATCACAGAGCCAGCTGTTGGTGCCTCAACGTGGGCATCGGGCAACCAGGTATGGACCGGCCACATCGGTACCTTGACGGCAAACGATGCAAAGAAGGCCAGCCACAGCCATAGCTGCATATTATAGTCAAAGCCGTATTCCATCAGGGTCGGGATATCGGTGGTGCCCGCTTCGAAATACATCGCAAGCAGTGCCACCAGCATCAGGACCGAACCAAGAAGCGTATAGAGGAACAGCTTGAAGGCCGCGTAAACGCGACGCTGACCGCCCCAGACACCGATGATGATGAACATCGGGATCAGAACGCCTTCGAAGAACAGATAGAACAGCAGACCGTCAAGCGCGCTGAACATACCGACCATCATCGTTTCCAGAACGAGGAAGGCGATCATGTATTCCTTCACGCGCTTTTGGATCGCTTCCCATGCCGACAGGATACAAATCGGCGTCAGGAAGGTTGCCAGCAGGACGAACAGAACGGAAATACCGTCCACGCCCATGTGATAGGAAATGTTCAGACCCGGCATCCAGTCCGCCTGTTCGACGAACTGGAAGTCTGCGGTCGTTGCATCGAAGTTTACCCACAGCATCAGGGATACGAGGAACGTGAACCCCGAGGTCCAAAGCGCAACCCAACGGGAATTGCGGGCAACAGTCGCCTCTTCACCGTTGATCAAGAGCAGCAGTGCTGCACCGACCAGCGGCAGGAAAGTGACGATCGAAAGAATTGGCCAATCACTCATCGCCCGTTAACCCATCTTCCAAATTGTGTAGGAGACCAGCGCCGCAATGCCAATCAGCATCGCAAATGCATAGTGATAAACGAAACCACTCTGAATGGCGCTGACGCGACGTGCGATGTTACGGCAAACCGCAGCAACACCATCCGGACCGCACCCATCAATGATGGCACCATCCCCTGATTTCCAGAAACCATAGCCAAGTGCGAAGGCCGGCTTCACGAAAATCTTGTCATAGAGTTCGTCGAAGTACCATTTGTTCAGCACGAAGCGATACAGACCATTGAAGGTATTCGCCAAAGTGCGCGGAAGCGTCGGAACCAGTTTGTACATGACAATCGCAAGCGACAGACCGGTGATCATGGCAAAGAACGGTGCCCATTTCACCCAGCCCGGAACATGATGTGCATGTTCAAGAGCCTGATGACCTTCGGCCATGAAGAGCGCGCCATTCCAGAACGACAGCATTTCTTCATAATTGCCACCACCGAACCAGTCCTTGGCGAACCAGCCTGCAAAGACGGCACCAACCGTCAGGAACAGTAACGGCCCCGTCATGACAGCCGGGCTTTCATGCACGTGTGCCATGGTCCGTTCATCCGCGCGCGGTGCGCCAAAGAAGGTCAGGAAGATCAAACGCCAGCTATAGAACGAGGTCATCAAAGCCGCCAGGATACCCGCCCAGAAAGCGTACATGCCAACACCGGTATGGGCCGCATATGCACTTTCAAGGATAAGGTCCTTGGAATAGTAACCCGCAAAGCCCGGAACACCGGTAATCGCCAGCGTACCAATCAACATGACCGCAAAGGTCAGCGGGACCATTTTGGCAATACCGCCCATCTTGCGCATGTCCTGTTCATCAGACATCGCATGAATGACCGAACCGGCACCAAGGAACAGAAGCGCCTTGAAGAAACCGTGCGTCATCAGGTGGAAGACGCCCGCCGAATAGGCCGACACGCCGCAGGCAAAGAACATATAGCCCAGCTGCGAACAGGTTGAATAGGCGATCACGCGTTTGATGTCGTTCTGAACACAGCCGATGGTCGCGGCAAAGAATGCCGTCGAGGCCCCGACAATGGTCACGATCATCAGCGTGGTTTCGGCATATTCAAAGATCGGCGACAGGCGCGCGACCATGAACACACCGGCCGTCACCATGGTTGCCGCGTGAATAAGGGCGGAAACCGGGGTCGGGCCTTCCATTGCGTCGGGAAGCCAGGTGTGCAGACCAAGCTGTGCCGATTTACCCATCGCGCCGATGAACAGCAGGAAGCAGGTAATTTCCAAAGCCGAGAATTCATAGCCAAGGAACATCAGCGTCGTACCAGCGACTTCTTCGGCGTCGCCAAAGATGACGTCGAACTGAACGCTGTCAAACAGCACATAGACCGCAAAGATACCCAGCGCAAAGCCAAAGTCACCAACACGGTTCACAAGGAACGCCTTGATGGCAGCAGCCGATGCGGACGGTTTGGAGTACCAGAAACCAATCAACAGATAGGACGCCAGACCAACGCCTTCCCAACCAAAGAACAGCTGGATCAGGTTGTCAGCGGTAATCAGCATCAGCATCGCAAAGGTGAACAGGCTGAGATACGCCATGAAGCGCGGCTTGTCCGGGTCATGCGACATATAGCCGATGGAATAGATGTGAACCATCGAGGACACACCGGTGACAACAATCAGCATCACGCAGGTCAGCGTATCAATACGCAATGCCCAGGATGCATCGAAGTTGCCCGAAGAAATCCAGGTAAACAGTTCGATCACAACCGGGTTGCCACCAAGAGCAACATCGACAAAGGCAAAGATCGAAATGATAAAGGCAATCACAACACCGGCAACAGTTACAAGCTGTGCCACGCGATCAGCCGAAGACGCACCATGATGGTGATGACCATGCGCGTCATGCGGGGCCTCTTTGGCAGTCGACATGGCGCCGACCAGCGTAATGGTCCCGGCAATGACTGCCGCGATCAGGGGCAGGAATACAATCAACGGATACATATCTGCCTTACCCCTTCATCATGTTGATGTCTTCAACCGCGATGGTGCCGCGGTTACGGAAATAGACGACCAGGATCGCCAGACCGATGGCTGCTTCAGCAGCAGCAACTGTCAGGACGAAGATGGTAAAGACCTGTCCGACGAGGTCGCCGAGGAACGACGAAAACGCGACCAGATTGATATTGACCGCCAGCAGCATCAGCTCGATCGACATCATGATGATGATGACGTTCTTGCGGTTCATGAAGATGCCGAAGATCCCGAGTGTGAAAAGGATCGCCGCGACGGTCAGATAATGTGCAAGACCGATTTCCATCAGATCCCCCTTCCGACCGGAACTTTTTTGACTTCAAGCGTATCAGAGCGCGTGCGCTTGACCTGCTCGGAGATTTTTTGACGGCGAACACCTTCACGGTGACGCAGTGTCAGGACAATTGCCCCGATCATCGCAACAAGCAGAACCAGACCAGCTGCCTGGAAGATGTATACGTAATCGGTGTAAATCAGTTGACCGAGTGCCTCGACGTTGGTCAGCCCCGCCGGTGTCGGCTGCGCGAGAACCGCGACCGCCTCGTCGGTAAGGGTCCAACCTGCGCCAACCAGTGCCAGTTCAACAAACAGAACAACCGCGATCAAAACCCCGATCGGCAGGTAGTTCAAGAAGCCCTGACGCATCTCGACAAAGTTAATGTCGAGCATCATGACAACGAACAGGAACAGGACTGCAACCGCGCCGACATAAACGACGACAAGCAGCATGGCGAGAAACTCGGCACCCAGCAGGACGAAAAGTCCCGCTGCGTTAAAGAATGTCAAGATCAGCAACAGTACCGAATGCACCGGGTTGCGAACGGTCACAACCGCAGTCGCGGACAAAACCGCGACGGTAGCAAACAGGTAAAAAGCCAAAGCCTGTACGACCATAAGGTACCCCCTTGGCGAACCGTTGTTGCCCCAATGGCTGACAACGGTCCATGAACTCTCTTTCTAACGATCAGACGCGACACTTACCGATAAGGTGCGTCTGCCTCCAATCGTGCAGCAAGCTCGGCTTCCCAACGCTCGCCATTTTCGAGCAGCTTGTCCTTGTCATAGAACAGCTCCTCGCGGTTTTCGGTTGCGAACTCGAAGTTCGGACCTTCGACGATTGCATCCACCGGGCAGGCTTCTTCGCAGAAACCACAGTAAATGCATTTCGTCATATCAATGTCGTAACGCGTGGTACGACGTGAACCATCATCGCGCGGCTCTACCTCGATGGTAATGGCCTGCGCCGGGCAGATCGCTTCGCAAAGCTTGCAAGCAATGCAGCGTTCTTCCCCGTTCGGATAGCGGCGCAGCGCATGTTCACCACGGAAACGCGGGCTCAGCGGGCCTTTTTCGTAGGGATAGTTGATCGTCACCTTGGGCTTGAACATATACTTCAAGGTGAGCGCCATTCCCGAAACGAGTTCCGCGAGCAGGAAGCTCCGGGCCGTCCGATCTATAAATGACATCGTTTACCTCTCTCTTTCCGATGCGCGGCGATCAGGCCGGGACCTTGTCAAAAACAACCAGGAACGTGGCAACCAGCATGACCCATGCAAATGACAGCGGCAGGAAGATTTTCCAGCCCAGACGCATCAGTTGGTCATAGCGGTAACGCGGGAATGTTGCACGAACCCAAAGGAAGATGAACAGAACGAAACAGATCTTGACGATGAACCAGATCGCGCCCGGGATGAAGTCAAGGAACGGCAACGGCGCGCTCCAGCCCCCCAGGAACAGAATGGCGCACAGGCCACTCATCAGGATCATGTTCGCGTATTCACCAAGGAAGAACAGCGCAAAGGTCATTGCCGAATAATCGACGTTGTAACCCGAAACCAGTTCTGCTTCCGCTTCGGGAAGGTCAAACGGGGCGCGGTTGGTTTCTGCCAGAATGGATACGATGAAGACGATGAACATCGGGAAGTGATAAACGAAGTTCCACTCCCAGATACCGCCAATCTGTCCACGGACAATATCGCTAAGATTCAGCGAACCGGTCGTCAGCAGAACCGAAATGATGATCAGGCCAATCGAAATCTCATACGAAACCATCTGGGCGCCGGAACGTAGCGCACCAAGGAAAGCGTATTTGGAGTTCGACGCCCAACCGGCCATCACGATGCCGTACACACCCAGCGATGAAATCGCGAAGATATAAAGAATACCAACGTTCAGATCCGCCAAAACCATGCCTTCGTCGAACGGAATAACCGCCCAGGCAATGATGGCCAGGATGAATGTCAGCATCGGAGCGATAATGAACACGCCCTTGTTCGCACTGCTCGGAATGATTGTTTCTTTCAGAAACAGTTTCAAACCATCAGCAAGCGGCTGCAAAAGGCCAAACGGCCCCACAACGTTCGGGCCCTTACGGAGCTGGATCGCACCGATAACCTTACGCTCCGCATAGGTCAGATAGGCGACAGCGCCCAGCAGCGGAAGGACAATCGCCAAAATCTTGGCAACGATCCAGACCAGCGGTTCAATATATCCGTCCCAAAGAAGTTCCATCGGTCAAACCGTATCTTTTGCGTTTCGTCCCAAAATTGGGACACCCCCTTGCGGGATGAGCGACGATCAGATCGTCGCTCCCCTTACTCAGGCAACCTTCTCGGCAGCCGCATCCTTGACAAAGGCCTCAGTACATTTGGCCATCGTCACCGATGCACGGCTGATCGGGTCGGTCATATAGAAATTGCGAACCGGCGAAACAAAGCCTTCCGGCTTCATGTCACCTGCTTTACCAAAATCGGACCATTCGGCCTTGGTTGGAACATTCAGCGACGTAAAGGTCGGGCTGAGTTCCACCATGCGGGCGCGAACAGCGTCGATGTTGTTGTATGGCAGGGTCATATCGAGGGCACCGGAAAGTGCACGAACAATCGCCCAATCCTCACGTGCGTCACCAAGCGGGAAGATCGCCCGCCAGCCCTGCTGTGCACGGCCTTCGGTGTTGACATACGTGCCGTTCTTTTCGGTATAGGCCGCACCTGGCAGGATCACGTCGGCTGCCTGTGCACCGGCATCCCCCATCGCACCCTGGTAAATGACAAATGCCTTTTCCAGTTTGCTGGTGTCGATTTCGTCAGCCCCAAGCAGATAGACAACCTCGACATCGCCTTTGGCAGCACCATCAAGAATGTCGTTGGTCGCCAAACCGCCCTCACCCGGTACAAAGCCAAGATCAAGGCCGCCAACACGTGATGCGGCAGTATGCAGAACGTTGAAACCGTTCCATTCACCAGCAACCATGCCGTATTTCTCAGCAATGGCGCGGGTCGCTGCCAGAACAGCATCGCCATCTTCGCGGTTGAGCGCACCCATGCCGACGATGATCATCGGTTTTTCGGCTGCTTCAAGCACCTTGGCGAAGTCGTTCTTGCCTTCAAGAATTTCAGAAAGCGTGTCCGGGCCGGCACCAAGATAATCGTTCTTGTAGGTCGGGTCCCATTTCTCGCCGATGATGCCAACTTTGAAATCACCAGCGGTCGAACGCCAGCGCTTACGCAGGCGGGAGTTAATGATCGGCGCTTCGGCACGGACATTGGCACCGACGATCAGGCAGGCATCTGCCTCGTCAATACCGGCAATCGTGCTGTTGAAGATATAGGAAGCACGCGGCCCGCCAATTTTTGATCCGTCCTGACGGCAATCAAGGTTCGCAGAACCAAGCTTGCCCATCAGATCCTTGAGCGCGGTCATGGATTCACAATCGACCGTGTCACCGGCAATGGCGGCAATTTTTTTGCCATCAAGCCCGGCAACCTTTGCCTTGATCGCGGCAAATGCTTCGTCCCAGCTTGCAGGCTGGAGCTTGCCATTTACGCGAACATACGGACGGTCAAGGCGCTGACGTTTCAGGCCATCGATGGCATAACGGGTTTTATCCGAAATCCATTCTTCATTGATGTCTTCGTGCGTGCGCGGCAGAACGCGCATGACTTCACCGGTACGGGCATCGATACGAATGTTCGAACCAACCGCATCCATGACATCGACGCTATCGGTTTTCTTAAGCTCCCACGGACGTGCGGTAAACGCATAGGGCTTCGACGTCAGAGCGCCCACCGGGCACAGGTCAACCAGGTTGCCTGACAGTTCGGAGTTGATCGATGCTTCGATATAAGGTCCGACCTCGGTGTCTTCGCCACGGTAAACGGCACCCATGGTGCCGACACCGGCGACTTCTTCGGAGAAGCGAACGCAGCGGGTGCAGTGGATGCAACGGGTCATGATCGTTTTGACGATCGGGCCCAGTTCCTTGTCCTTCACTGCGCGTTTTTTCTCAGCGTAACGTGATGCATCAAAACCATAAGCCATGGCCTGGTCCTGAAGGTCACATTCCCCACCCTGGTCACAAATCGGGCAATCCAGCGGATGGTTAATCAGCAGGAATTCCATCACGCCGTTGCGTGCTTTTTTGACCAGATCGGAATCGGTTTTGATCACCATTCCATCTGCCGCAGGCATGGCACAGGATGCGACCGGTTTCGGCGCACGTTCCATTTCCACCAGACACATACGGCAGTTGCCGGCGATTGACAGGCGTTCGTGATAGCAGAAACGCGGGATTTCCTTGCCAGCCTCTTCACAAGCCTGAAGGACTGTTGCCCCTGCTTCTACTTCAACTTCAATACCGTCAACTGTTAGTTTCGGCATGTCTCAATCCCTCTCAACAGGCCTCTCTCAGGCCGCGATCCGTGCGCGATATTCCTTGATCCGACGTTCCATTTCGGGACGGAAGTGACGGATAAGACCCTGAATTGGCCATGCAGCAGCATCGCCAAGCGCACAAATGGTGTGGCCTTCGACCTGTTTGGTCACGTCCCACAACAGATCAATTTCATCAAGCGTGGCTTCGCCGCGAACCATGCGCGTCATCATGCGCATCATCCAACCGGTACCTTCACGGCACGGCGTGCACTGACCACAGCTTTCATGCTTGTAGAATTCCGACAGGCGCGCAATCGCGTAGACAATGTCGGTTGACTTGTCCATGACGATCACAGCCGCAGTTCCAAGACCCGAGCCCACTTCACGCAGACCATCGAAATCCATCAGCACGTCATCGCAGACGTCTTTTGGCATCAGCGGAACCGAAGACCCGCCCGGGATAACCGCAAGGAGGTTATCCCAACCGCCACGAACGCCGCCGCAATGCTTTTCGATCAGTTCCTTAAGCGGAATGCTCATGGCTTCTTCAACGGTGCACGGCTTTTCAACGTGACCGGAAATGGCAAACAGCTTGGTTCCATGGTTGTTTTCACGGCCAAAGCTTGAGAACCACGAGCCGCCACGACGCAGAATGGTCGGAACCGCAGCAATTGATTCGACGTTATTCACCGTGGTCGGGCAACCATAAAGGCCTGCATTCGCCGGGAACGGCGGCTTGAGGCGCGGTTGACCTTTTTTACCTTCAAGGCTTTCGATCAGTGCGGTTTCTTCGCCGCAGATATAAGCCCCGGCACCAAGGTGCAGGTAAATGTCAAAGTCCCAACCAGACCCGCAGGCATTCTTGCCAACCAGACCGGCTTCATATGCCTGATCAATGGCAATCTGCAGGTTGGATGCTTCGTGATAGAACTCGCCACGAATATAGATATAGGCCGCATGCGCATTCATGGCGAAACTGGCCAGAAGACACCCTTCAATCAGGGTGTGCGGATCATTGCGCATGATTTCGCGGTCTTTACAGGTGCCCGGTTCGCCCTCGTCCGCGTTGACGACAAGGTAGCTCGGACGACCATCGGATTCCTTGGGCATGAACGACCATTTAAGGCCCGTCGGGAAACCTGCGCCCCCGCGACCACGCATACCGGATGATTTCATCTCATCGATGATCCAGTCACGGCCTTTTTCGATCAATGCCTTGGTACCATCCCAGTTGCCACGGGATTGCGCGCCCTTAAGGCCGAAATCCTGGAAACCATACAGGTTGGTAAAAATACGATCCTTATCCTGCAGCATATCAGGCGTCCCCTTCGCTTGCATCAGCATCCTGCGGGGCTGCACCGCAGCCACAGAAAGCCTTCAGAACCTTCGGACCATCAATCGGTTCGCAGCCTTTGCGGCCGCTTTGCGGACCCGCTTTTGGCTTTTCACCCTTTTTCAGGGCATCGAGGATGGCCTTGGTCGTGTCTGCCGTCAGGTCTTCGTAATAATCATCGTTGATCTGCATCATCGGTGCGTTAACGCACGCACCAAGGCATTCAACTTCGATCATGGTGAATTGACCGTCTTCAGTGGTTTCACCAACGTCAATGCCGAGTTCCTTTTTACAGGTATCGACAACGTCGCCGGACCCACGAAGCCAGCACGGCGTTGTGGTGCAGACCTGGATGAAGTTCTTACCCACCGGGGCAAGGTTATACATCGTGTAGAAAGTCGCGACCTCATAGACACGAATGGCGGGCATTTCGAGCATGTCGGCAATGTAATCCATTGCGACAGTCGGAACCCAGTTCCCTTCGGTCTGACGCTGTGCCAGATCAAGCAACGGCATGACTGCGCTTTGTTGGCGGCCTTCCGGATACTTGGCGATGATCTTGTTTGCTTTCTCCAGATTTTCCGGTGTGAAAGCAAAGCTGGTTGGCTGTAGCTCTTTTGGAGCTGGTCTTCTTACATGGCTCATCGGTCAATCTCACCGAACACGATATCTAGCGACCCGATATTGGCAACGACGTCGGCCAACATGTGACCTTTGGACATAAAGTCGAGGCCTTGAAGGTGCGGGAACCCCGGGGCGCGGATTTTGCAGCGATACGGACGGTTCGAGCCATCCGAAACAAGATACACACCAAACTCGCCCTTCGGTGCCTCAACCGCGGCGTAGCATTCGCCTGCCGGAACGTGGAAACCTTCGGTAAAGAGTTTGAAGTGGTGAATAAGGGCTTCCATCGAACGCTTCATATCGGCGCGCGACGGCGGTGCCACTTTGTTGTTTTCAACAATAACAGGACCATCGGGCATATTCTTGATGGCCTGCTTGATGATTTTCAGCGACTGCCACATTTCTTCAAAGCGGACCAGGAAGCGATCATAGCAATCGCCGTTCTTGCCGACAGGAATGTCGAAGTCGAAATCTTCGTATGAGTCATAAGGCTGCGATTTACGCAGATCCCATGCAAAACCCGATGCACGAATGTTCGGTCCGGTGAAGCCCCAGTCAAGGGCCTCTTCCGCCGTCACAGTCCCGATATCAACCGTACGCTGTTTGAAGATACGGTTGCCGGTCAGAACACGGTCAAAGTCCTTCATGAAGACTTCGTACTGGTCAGCCCAGGCATCAATATCATCAAGAAGACCAGCCGGAAGATCGGCCGCAACGCCGCCCGGACGGAAATAGTTGGCGTGAAGACGCGCGCCACAGGCACGCTCATAGAATTCCATGAGCTTTTCGCGTTCTTCAAAGCCCCAAAGAAGCGGGGTCATCGCACCAACGTCCAGTGCGAACGCGGTCAGGTTCAGAATGTGGTTCAAAATACGACCGATTTCCGCATACAGGACGCGGATATACTGCGCACGCTTGGGAACTTCGATCCCCATCAGCTTTTCGATGGCCAGGCAATATGCATGTTCCTGGTTCATCGGTGCGACATAGTCGAGACGGTCGAAATACGGGGTGGCCTGAATATAGGTCTTATATTCAATCAGCTTTTCCGTACCACGATGCAAAAGACCGATATGCGGGTCAGAACGTTCGACGACTTCGCCGTCCATTTCCAGAACCAAACGCAGAACACCGTGCGCCGCAGGGTGCTGCGGGCCGAAGTTCATGGTCATGTTTTTGATTTTTTGTTCGGACATCAGGCGTTGCCCTCCGCCTTTTCATCACCCGGAAGAACATGCTGGATGCCTTCCCATGGGCTTTCGAAATCGAAATTACGGAAATCCTGAACCAGTTTGACCGGTTCATAGACAACACGCTTTTGTTCATCGTCGTAGCGCACTTCAACATACCCGGTCAGCGGGAAGTCCTTGCGCAACGGATGACCTTCGAAACCATAATCGGTCAGAATACGGCGAGGATCGGGATGCCCGGCAAAGAAGATGCCATACATGTCCCACGCTTCGCGCTCGAACCAGTCGGCGGCGCTGAAAAGCGAAACACAGCTTGGTACCGGAGTTTCTTCGTCGGTTCGGACCTTCACACGAATGCGCAGGTTATGCTTCAGTGACAGCAGGTGGTAGACCACATCGAAACGTTCTGCACGTTCCGGATAATCTGCACCACAAACATCGATAAGCTGCTTGAACAAGCAGCCGGTATCATCCCGAAGGAAAGTCAGAACTTTAAGGATATCATCGCGCTTGGCGACGATGGTCAACTCGCCGTAACGAATCTCGCTTTCGAGAAGTTCGTTGGCAAGCTGGGACGCCACAAGATCTTTAAGATCATTCAATGCGGCGCTGTTATCGCTGAGCAAGTCGCTCATGCAAGCCCCCTATTACGGATCAGCGTGTCAGAACACCGGTACGGCGAATTTTCTTTTGCAACTGCATCACGCCGTAAATCAGCGCTTCGGCTGTCGGCGGACACCCGGGAACATATACGTCCACAGGAACAACGCGATCACAACCGCGCACCACCGAATAGGAATAGTGATAGTAACCGCCGCCATTGGCGCACGACCCCATCGAAATAACCCAGCGCGGCTCTGCCATCTGGTCATAGACCTTACGCAGTGCCGGGGCCATTTTATTGGTCAGCGTACCAGCAACGATCATCACGTCTGACTGACGCGGGCTTGGACGGAACACCAGACCATAACGATCAAGGTCATACCGCGACGCAGCAGAATGCATCATCTCAACAGCACAGCAGGCCAGGCCGAACGTCATCGGCCACAGGGAACCGGTGCTTGCCCAGCTTGCGAGCTTATCGAGATTGGCAAGGACAAAGCCCTTGTCGTTCATCTCGTCAAACACGCCCTTGAGCATTGCATCCTGATCCGTACCGGGTGCCAGGGGTGCGCCTGTGTTGGTGCTCACTCCCATTCCAAAGCTCCCTTCTTCCATTCGTAGATAAATCCGACCGTCAGAACAGCCAGGAAGATCACCATCGAGACAAAGCCAAACGTCCCGATATCACCGAGGGTAACAGCCCACGGGAACAGGAAGGCGACTTCGAGATCGAAAATAATGAACAAGATTGCGACCAGATAGAACCGGACGTCGAATTTGATACGCGCATCTTCAAACGGCGCAAAGCCGCACTCGTATGCGGACAGCTTTTCAACATCCGGTGCCTGCTTGGCAAGAACCAGTGACGCGATGATGATTACCGCCGAAAGACCGACGGCGATCCCGATGAACACCAGGATCGGAAGATATTCCGAAAGAAGCTCTTGCATCTCTCTGACCTCTCAAGAACAGGCCTTGTGACCCGACCAGGTCCCCACCTGGTCCATTACGGCGCACCATAACGTATGCACCGCACAAGTTCCAGCCCCGAAGCAGGTTTTAACATGCTCTAAGACCGGAAACTTTCTAAACTTTTCTACCGTTTACTATCGTCCGATATCGGGCTGGACGTCGAGATGATCAAGACCAAAACGTACGAAGCAGCAAAAGCGACATAAGAAATGGCGATCGCGGAAAAGACAAACCGCCCAATAAAAGACAACAGATGATGGGTCATGGCGCGAGCGACGAGACTTGAACTCGCGGCCTCCGGCGTGACAGGCCGGCGCTCTAACCAACTGAGCTACGCCCGCAAAATGACCATCAATCGGCGCGCCTTTGTTAGACCACCCCCCAAACCAAGTCAAGCAGCTAGCAACGTTTTCAACCCATTCGACAATTGCGCCCGCAAACATCACCCTTGGCATGGCAATTTTGCCCTGAAATTGCATCGCATTAATCAAATCTGTACATTTTGGGTGGTTTATACGTCTGGGGCTTTGCAATGGGGCGTCGGCTTTTATAGAATTGTTGACAAATACCCCCTATTTTACGGTGCGATAGAGGCAGGTTCGGGGATTCAGGTTCCAACACCGAGCAGAGTCATTACGACGGAGAAGACCAGCCGTGGGGCGCGTTAAAGAAGAATACAGATCACTGGCCGGACCTGAAAAGGCAGCGATTCTCATGCTTGCTCTTGGGGAAGAGCACGCAACCAAGATGTTCAGCATGATGGATGATGAGGAAATCAAAGAGATTTCCCAAACCATGTCGAGCCTTGGCACGATCAACTCCAACATCGTGGAACGCCTGTTTGTCGAGTTTGCCGATCAGCTTTCCTCGACAGGTTCGCTTGTGGGGTCGTTTGACACCACCGAACGCCTGCTGTCGAAGGTTCTGTCCGAAGACCGTGTTAACGGCATCATGGAAGAGATCCGCGGCCCGGCAGGCCGCACCATGTGGGACAAGCTCAACAACGTGAACGAAGCGGTTCTGGCCAACTACTTGAAGAACGAATACCCGCAAACCGTTGGTGTTGTGCTTTCAAAGCTCAAACCCGGGCATTCTGCGTCTGTTCTGTCGCTTTTGCCGGAAAACTTCTCGATGGAAGTCATCATGCGTATGCTGCGCATGGAAGCGGTACAAAAAGAAGTTCTCGATAACATTGAAAAAACACTCCGCACCGAGTTCATGTCCAACCTTGCGCGCGGATCGCGCGGCGACAACCACGAACTTATGGCGGATATCTTCAACAGCCTGGATCGACAAAGTCAGGATCGTTTCCTTACTGCGCTTGAAGAACGCAACCGTGATTCGGCCGAGAAGATCAAGGCGCTTATGTTCACCTTCGAAGATCTGGCCCGCCTCGACAACAACGGTGTTCAGACGCTTCTGCGTCAGGTCGAGAAAGACAAGCTTGCACTGGCACTGAAAGGTTCAACCGATCAGATGCGCGACCTGTTCTTCAAGAACATGTCCGAACGTGCCGGCAAGATGATGAAGGAAGACATGGATGCACTGGGTCCTGTGCGCCTGTCGGATGTGGAAGAATCACAGATGATGATCGTGCAGCTGGCCAAGGAATTGGCCGCTCAGGGCCAGATCGTTATCACAGAGGGTGGCGGCGAAGACGAGATGGTCTATTAGGCTGCAAACCTCAGGGCATATTATACACACCAAAGGGACAGCATCTTGCTGTCCCTTTTATCGTTCCAAGCAGCAAGCCTTACCCTGCCCTACCCCAGGATCACATTGGGCACTGGGTCTGTGATCGACTTGATTTCCCAGCGCAGACGGTTTTGGCCGCTAATTTCGCGAAATTCTGCAGCGTTATGGCTGCGCACGCCGGCTGTTGTGCGGACTTCGATATTGCCCGTCATCTGGTAGCCCAAAGCCGTCAGACGGTCCTGATACTGGTCCGGCACAAAACCGCCCCGGATCTCAACGATGTTTCGGTCCTTATGAAAGAACATTTCCAATATGCGCGACTGGCGACGGACAAAGACAAAGCTTTTCTCACGCATGATGTTACCGCGTTTTTCATAGACAAGATTAAAAACACCACGCCCGGCATAGGTGAGCTGACGCACCGACGAATCGCGTTTGAGATCAGCCAGAACCTTTTCGACTCTTTCTTGCTCCTCCTCGGGGCCAACACTGTTGTCTAAAAGCCCCTGAGTAAGGTTCGGCTGCACCAATAATCCGCGATAGCTCAGTCGATAGTCGCCGTTTCGTTCCATCGACAAATCAATCGTGAAGGCTTCTGGCAGATAACAGCTTGCAAGCAGCATCGGCAAAACCAGAACAACCAGACAATGTCGTCCCCATCGCACGGACCGCTGCCCAGCCGACAAAGCTATGCAATAGATTGCGCTCCATACTATACTTGATGGATCTGATAACAGCCTGGCCGGATGAGTTTTCATCGTTAGGGTTCCGATTCTTATGAGGATGGCATCAACAGTGCCTGCCTGCTTAACAAGCGTCAACTTTTACAGGCTGTTATCCCACGCAACCCGCGCCGCAACAGAACCGGAAAATGCACGCCCCAAGCATGACGCTCATCAGAAGCCATTTTCTGCCCGCCAGGGTGTCTTTGCCCGCGCACGCAGCATTTTGCCATAAAGCGCGCCAAGGCGCTTATAGCTTTGCATAGCGCGGCCCGTTGCTGTTCATTCACAGGGGACATCCCGCAACGCAGCGCGCTTGTCATGATCAACAATTGGCAAGGAAAATTCAGGCAAAGAAAAAGGCAGCCTTTAGGGCTGCCTTTATCGTGGTGGGTGATGAGAGATTCGAACTCCCGACCCTCTCGGTGTAAACGAGATGCTCTAACCAGCTGAGCTAATCACCCGATGCCAAACCGCGCTGTTCTGCGGAAGCGGGCGGAACTTACCATGCTTTTCTGAAAAAGCAATGCCCACTTTGCATAAAAATGAAACTTCTATTTCAAGGCTATTTATCTTCGACCAAGGATCAACCAAAACCCACTATTTCGGGCCGTTTCACGCCTGGATTTGATCTGTTTGCATTTCTGGTGATCGCGTTTCTTGCGGTGCGAGTACAACGAAGTGATTCGTCAAAACCAGAAATGCAAAAAGGCAGCCTTTAGGGCTGCCTTTTTCATGGTGGGTGATGAGAGATTCGAAGGCTCGTCCAAAAAGTTTACAAGTGTATGTTTTTAAACGAAAACCACCAACTACCAGTTATGAACTGGTACACACAGTTAGGACACACAACAACCGCATTTGTCAACGAATTGCGCCATGACTATGATGCCTGTTAACCACTTCGAACAAGCGGACTTAAAAACTCAGAAATCTGAAGAGCGTTGGAAAAATGGCAACAACTGAGCTTAAGTTGGTATTCGGGAAAGCCCCATCAAATTCCCAAATTATGCATATAAGTGAAGTCCCATCTGGGAAAGGCTGCAACTGTATCTGTCCTCAATGTGGTTCGGCATTACTTGCCAAAAAAGGCAAAATCAGACAGCACCATTTTTCTCATGATGGCCGAAAAGATTGCGGCATTGAAAATGAGTCAGTTTTACATCTATTTGCGAAGAATATATTTTTCCGAAAGAAAGTAATAAAAACACCAAAACTTGCAATAAATTACAAAGGTCATACAAAAAATATATCAGAAAAAATTGTCAACTTCGACAGTGTGGCACTAGAGGTAAATTTTGGGAAATTTAGGATAGATGCAATTGGCAGGAAGGACACTAATCCTTTAATGGTGGAGTTCTTCTACACTCATGCTGTTGAGGATGAAAAAAGACAATACTTAACGTCAAAGAACGTAAGCACGTTAGAGATTGATATATCAAACGCTCCTCTTGGGTCGAATATTAACACCATCACCTCATATATATTACATGCTGCTCCAAGAGCTTGGATTCACAACTCAAAAATACCTGAATTCATCAGAAAAATTGATGATGAATTTGAAAAGAAAAATCTAGAAGAATCCATAAAAAACGCAAATGACATTAAACTAAAAATACATATTGGATTCACAAAAGAAAACACAGAAACACTTACTAGAAGAGTATATGGAAAGTTCTATGGATTTAATTATTTTCAACGAGTATGCATTGAAAAAGGTTATTCTAAACTATTCAACAAAAACATACACAGCGATTATTTTTTCAAAGTTGGGTACGAACATTGGCAATCATCATTAATATACAACATGATAATCCTGAATGGATTTGGCTGTAAGATTCATAAAGAGAAAGTTTATAGGTTCTTATCTCAATATATATGTAGAGATTTTCTCGTACATATATCGGATACAGCTCTAGATATCATACGAGAAGAATACTCAAGATTTCAGCCTCCAATAATTATACTAAACAAGTATTTAGAATTCTTAGAAGAAAATGGCACAATCACACAGGAAGACGATTATATCACACTGACTTAAAAAGGCTTCGGCGCAGCTCTTATTTGCCTGAGATTGTCCTCTGATGTAATTGGAGTACCTATGTCGCCAGAAGCCCCTGAAGTCATTCCAGAGGCAGATTTTCGAGCACTCCTAATTCCATTAAGCAATGCCCTTCTGGTCGATGAAGATATTTTAAAACTTGGTTCAATTTGTTTTAAATCAGGTTCTACATTTTTAGAACGTTGATTATTCAAGCTTTTAATTTCATTAAGAATATTATCAATTTTTGCAGACCTATCAGGATTTTTTAGACCTGCTTCGAGTTTAAAATTTTCAACAGCATTGCCTCTTGCTTCTTCTGGTTCACTACGATTTCCGCCAGAATTTCTATCACTTGGTCTATTTTCGACTCTCCCTCTTGGTTCAGAAGTTCGAGAATTTCGTCCGTGTTCCCCTTGGTTTTTCTCCCCAATAGAAACAACACTTCTGACACTTTCCTTTTGGGTTTTTCGACTGTGTTTTTCTGAAATACCTTTCTCAATTTTTTCTCCCTTTATTTTATATAAAAAATCTTTTTTGCTCATTCCTACCAAACGGTTCAATGAACCAATAAAATGTCCATCCATCTCAACAATGGCTGTTTTTCTGCCCTTTTTGACAACAAAACCATTCTCGAACAAAGCAGCATTGAAAGCCTTCCATCCATCACTTTCGCTATAAAGTTCTTTAATAAGATTTTTGATTGCTGGAAGGCTTAACCCTTCTCGCTTCGATTTTTGGTGCTGTATCGAGCTAAACGCAGCCTTGGGCATCTGTTTCTGTGAGTTCTTTAGGAGAATGTTTTTCAACTTCTCGTCAGACACGAAATGAGATGCAGATTTGTTGTGTTTTCCTGTGATGATTTGATGTCCAAACTCAAATTCACACTCACGACATATCTTTTCGTTTCTTGCAAAATTCCAGCTTGAGCTTAGAGTTTTGCCATTAAATCTTTCTGGAAGGACAAGGTGCAAGTGCTCATTCTGAGCGCCATCAGATAGCCTCTTGCTATGACTGACGAGCAAATGCGGCCTATCCTCCGCACCATATTCTGACTTGATTTTATCAACTGTTGCCAGTTGCTGCTCATAAGTCCAGTTGGTGCCTGGATTGATTGAGAAGTGCCTAAAAGCAAACTTACTACCGTCTAAAACTGCTTCTTTGTGGAAATCATCAAAATCTGACTTAAAACCCTCCAAAAGAATGATTTTCTCATTCTCTTCCAGCTTGTTAAGCAAATGGTTTGAAAGGTTAGAAACTCCCGATTTTGTTTGAACTCTGGTAGACTTAATTATCATCTCAATTCGTGAACCTTCTCCCTAATATCATCCATTACATCCATAAAACTCTCAATCTCCTGAAACTGCCTTTGGCTGTTTGCAAACTTCGATATCTGATTAATATTATTTCCAATTTTGGAAATTTCCCTTGTGAGTTTCTGAACTTCAGCAATCCATAAAAGTTTCTTTTCAACCAAGTTTTTATCAGAAGAAATTTTCAGGGATTCCCTTATCCAGTCCGAGAGGTTTTTGTCACTGTTGGATGCAGATTTAAGGATTTCGCCGTACTGCTCGTCTGATATGCGGAAACGAATTGTTTTGTTTTTCATTATTGGGTTTCCTTCTTCTTATTATTTTTGGTTATCCAAATGGGGTTCAACAGGGGCAAAGCCCCTTTGCCAGTTGTTGAGTGTCCGCAGGACATGAGACATGACTGGCTAAATAAATGGATAACTAATACTAAGAATAAATTAGGAAAATGTCAAGTAATGATACAATAAACTAAAATAATAATCAAGTTATCTGTAAAGTTATCAATAGTAATGAAATGAACAGACCATCCAAGAGTCAGGTGAATGGAATTGCTGTTGATAACTTTACTCATTTATATAAAAAAGTTTCCCTAATAATTCCCCTCTCCCAGAGCATCACATCGTACCCTCTCCCAGGAAAGGGTACTCTCCAAATCAAAGATTGGTTTGGCACAAAGATGACAGGACTATCAGATTTAAATACGGTTTCCCGCTCAAGTATATTAGGTGACAACATAATGCCAACATTGCAGTAGGGTATTGAGACTTTTGGGATTCTGTTTAAAGGATGAGAATAGGTATCCTGATTATATATAAAAATATTTTAATATTAAAATCGTGAGGTAGCACCCCGTGGCCTACCAAACCTATTAGATACCCTGACCATTAAATCAGGTGGCCCATCAAGTTTAATTATTAGGTTTCCTAACAGGGTAATACCTGATGTCAGAAAAGTGGCCAATTGTTTGCAACATGTTGACAAATAACAAGTTGCATCAGATTTTTTTGAGCAACCTTGAAACTGTTCTTGTTGGAAAACCCGTCATTTCCGCTAGGTAAGTAGCGTTGTATAGTTCACCTTGGGACTGTACGTCTTTGATAGCATCTTTAAGGATTTCCAACTTATCTGAAACTTTTGGGGTCTTTCTTTCATAGGGCGTTCCTGTTCCGCCTATGTATCTCTCATTCATAAATTTAATAATAGATTTGCAGGTGGATCTAATATCACAATCAGGTAACGGCCTGTGGAATGTTGCATTTAATGCATATGCAGCACTATAGACGGCTGAATCCTCTCCATTCCATGACCTGAAATAATTTTGATATGCCAAATGCCTGACATGATTGAATAAGTTTACACGTCGGCCGTGTCCGACGCTTTTGATGGAAACAAATTTGGCATTGTCATTAGCTGGTTTTGTTTCTTCTTCATCATACCAAACTGTGCAATCTTTAAGCTCAATGGGCTTGAAATCAGGCCACCAAATTGTTGACCAAGCCTCTTTGTTCCAAGGGTTCTTGGTCAATGTATTTGTGTACCCATCATCTCCATCAAGCTGCTGTATGAAGCCTTGTTCAACCACAGCCAATAACACTTTTGGTTTCCATCGAGCAGTAACATCAGTCAGCACAGGTGTTGCCAATTCAAAGACATGATGATGTCTTTCATTTTTACGATTTATGACTGTACACAAGGGCTTTGGGAACGAGCCTGGAAATTCGTCATATCTATCATGGTCGCAATCTATTGTGAGGAATCTCACTTTCTTGCAATGACCAGGATTTAAAGACACATATTTTCTGTCTTCTGCATATCCAGTGGGTTCTACCCAAGATGCTTTGTTTTTTGATGTTGATTTTATATTGTCAGAAACAAGTTGAGTCTTGGTATTTAAGTAGGTTTTAAAATCTAAATTTGTCATAAAAAATGTCCCTTCAACTTTTTTTGTTGGGAGACATTTTTTAACTTGACTTATTTCTAAATTAATATATTATCATATTTGTTGTTTTAAATGTTTTCCGCATTTAGTTTTAGAAATTAGAGTTAGAGAATCTCCCAAAGATTATTTTAACTCTTTTTTTATATTATAATATTCTGAATTAGTCAATAATATTATTGTCTCCCTTTCCATTCGTCTTCAATTCTTTTCATTTCGTAGAATGGGTCTTCTTCTCTCCTCAAGATATTCTTTGCCGTTCTCCATATTGCAACAATCCAAGAGAATACTATCGATATGGATACACATGCAAAAAAACTAAAATATTCAAGCCAATAACCAAGCACTAGCCAACTTATTGCACTAAGCCAAATACCGTTTCCTAATGTTAAAACAGTGACTTGCTTGAAATCATCTTTCGTCCAACGAGATTTCATAACCACCCCAATCAACCCAAAGAGAATATAATCTCCACAAGTTCTATTAAATTGTAATGAAATGAGGAACAGAAAACTCGTTCTCATATCATTCCCTTATTTATATAAATGGGACAAGTCCAACCCTGAAAAACTGACTTTCTGAACCAAGTCAGATTGTATCTGTTTCAGTTTTTTATCTGAGTATCTTCTGGTTAATTTTTGCTTAGACGAACTATGGCCTATGATTTGGTCAATGGTGCTGTCTTTGGCACCAAGGCTCTCCAAACCATCCCTGAAATTGGAACGGAACGAGTGAAACACTACTTGTCCCCTTACAGTCCCATTATCCTTAAATGGCTTTAAAAACCGCCCCCAAAATCTTCCATCAAACTCTTTCATTTTTTCATTATATCGAATGTCAAA
This sequence comes from Thalassospira australica, assembly GCF_000763295.1. GTDB lineage: Bacteria > Pseudomonadota > Alphaproteobacteria > Rhodospirillales > Thalassospiraceae > Thalassospira > Thalassospira australica. The sequence continues at coordinate 472,810 of NZ_JRJE01000031.1, forward strand.
AATGAACTTATCATCCGTTTTATGACGCTTTTTCTGTTCTTCTATATAATCCAACAAACCAAGTTTGATTAACTCATGATGGATTGGAACAATCCGATATCCAGATATCGTTTTGATTTTTGTTTTTGAGTGAAACAAATTGAAGTTAAGCATACCATTATGCTCAATAATATCCTTGGGTCTTAACTGGGCTATTTCGCCTAGTCTCATACCTGAAAATAAGGCGATAAGCGGACAAAAAAATGTTTTGTCCCGATGTCTGTTAACAAACTTTTCAGACTGAAAAATGGCGTTCAATTCATCAGTTGAATAGGGTTGTCTTTCATCCTCCAGTTTTTGGATCTGTTCCTGATTTGAGAATGAGAATTTTCCATTTTTGAAGGGATTAACCTTGAGATATTCCTGTTCAACACAGTAATTGAAAAATGAACTCATAACGGCATGATATTTTCCATTATAAGTTTCTTTTGATATTAAACTTTCATTCCCTTTCAGTTTTTTCAAAACTTCAACGGGATTATCAGTTTCATAATTTTTGAGATAACGGTCGGGACGAATCGGTAAACTTATTATCGCGCCCCTAAAATTAACCATATCTTTTCTTTTGTATTCAGAAACAGATTTATCCCCACATATTTTTAGAAAAATATCCAAAACTAACATGTGGAAATTGTAATATTTTGGGGCAATAGTTTTTTCTTTTTCCACCATGAAATCGGAAAATATTTTATTAATATTCAAATTTTCTTGAGAATTTTGATAAGAATTATTACCCAACATTCTTGTGAATGTATTTCGTTCTTCCTGAATGATTTTGTCTTTTTCTCTAGATTTTTTTGCCTGCTTTACTGTATTCCCCACTTCCTCCATGTACATTTGTCTTATTTCTGATTTAAAATTCAGAAACTGAGCTTTTGTCATTGTGATGATTTCGTTGTCGTCTTCTGATTTTGACATTCTCAAGTTCCTGAAAAAACTAGCAACAGCCAAAGCAGCCTCTAAAGCCCTCTCACGAGCCTCTAAGGGGTTAGCAGTACCCAAGGCCATCTTGATAGCTTCAGGGCCACCATAAACCCTTAAATCGGCTGGTATTCTCTGACGATAATAGTAACGGGAACCGATTCTTACAACGTTTGTACGTAAGGACATAAAAAAAGCCCCAGAGATGGTACACATGTAACCATTTCAGGAGCCTTCTTCTGTCGCTAAGCCATTGAGAACAATGACTATTATCGCGAAATTGGTGGGTGATGAGAGATTCGAACTCCCGACCCTCTCGGTGTAAACGAGATGCTCTAACCAGCTGAGCTAATCACCCGTTGCCTTGGACGTGGTATACTCCAAAGCGGAGCGGAACATAGCACGCTTTCCCCAAAAAGCAATGCCGGTGACGCTTGTCACCGGCATTTTTTCAAAGAAGGTCGTCAAACTTAGTTGACGGCATCCTTCAGGCCTTTACCAGCCTTGAACTTCGGCTGTTTCGATGCCGGAATGTCGATTTCTTCACCGGTGCGCGGGTTGCGACCTTTTGAAGCAGCGCGAGCAGCGACAGCGAAGGTACCGAAACCAACCAGACGAACTTCGTCGCCGGATTTAAGAGAATCGGTGATGGAATCGAAAACAGCGTCAACCGCTTTTGCAGCGTCAGCTTTGGACAGATCAGCTTTAGCAGCTACACTTCCAACGAGATCGTTTTTATTCACTTCCTGGCCCCCTTGTTTGGACGTTCGGAGTTATGAGGAAATTTGGTTTGCCCCAAACCTGTTGCATGGGCAGTGTAAGCAGGTAGCAAACATCTCGTCAATGCGAGAGACGCAGTTTTCTGCGGTTTTTGACGTTTTTTTCGATTTTTTGCCCTTTACAGCAATCCCGACATGTTCCTGTGCCGATTCTTGGGCAAAGTTATCCACAGAAAAAGGGGAGCGACCATGCCGCTCCCCTTGATTTCTGCCGTTGTGCCCTACTCTAGTGCGTAGTCACACCGCCAATATCCGATTCTTCACCGTCCTTGGACTTAACGCTGACATCATCCACTTCTTCTTCCCATTCAATCGGGACAAGGGGATTGGCAAGCGCATGGCTGAGAACCTCATCAACGTGAGATACCGGAATGATTTCCATACCGCGCTTAACGTTGTCAGGAATCTCTTCGAGATCCTTTTCGTTTTCCTGCGGGATCAGAACGGTCTTCACGCCGCCGCGCAATGCCGCCAGAAGTTTTTCTTTCAGACCACCAATCGCAAGCACGCGACCACGCAGCGTAACCTCGCCCGTCATCGCAACGTCCTTGCGCACCGGGTTCCCGGTCAGGACAGAAACGACTGAGGTCACCATGCCAACACCGGCGGACGGACCGTCTTTCGGGGTGGCACCTTCGGGTACGTGCACGTGAATGTCACGTTTCTGGAACAGGGTCGGCTTGATCCCGAAATCAACCGCACGCGAACGAACAAATGATGTCGCTGCCTGAATTGATTCCGTCATGACTTCACCGAGTTTACCGGTGGTTTTCATGTTGCCCTTGCCCGGAACCGTCACAGATTCAATCTGCAACAGATCACCACCAAATTCGGTGTAGGCAAGACCGGTAACAACACCGACCTGATCTTCGCCCTCAGTCTCGCCATAGCGGAACTTGCGAACACCAGCATATTTGCCAAGGGTTCGCGGCGTAACGCGCACGGTCTTGACGTTTTCAAGCATGATGCGTTTGGTTGCCTTACGCGCCAGCTTGGCCAGTTCACGTTCAAGGTTACGCACACCTGCTTCACGGGTGTAGTAGCGAACCAGATCACGAAGCGCGTCGTCCGAGATGCTCCATTCCCCTTTCTTCAGGCCGTTGTCCTTGACCTGCTTGGGAATGAGGTGACGTTTGGCGATCTCGACTTTTTCATCTTCGGTGTAACCGGAAATCCGGATGATTTCCATACGGTCCAGCAGCGGTTGCTGCATACGAAGTGAATTCGCCGTCGTCACAAACATCACATCCGAAAGATCGTAATCTACTTCAAGATAGTGATCGTTAAAGGTCGAATTCTGTTCCGGGTCCAGCACCTCAAGCAGGGCTGAGGCAGGATCACCACGGAAATCCGAACCCATTTTTTCAATCTCGTCGAGAAGGAAAAGCGGGTTGGAATGCTTGGCCTTTTTCATGCCCTGGACAATCTTGCCCGGCATGGAGCCGATATAGGTTCGACGGTGACCACGAACTTCAGATTCGTCACGAACGCCGCCAAGCGACATACGCACGAAGCTACGCCCGGTGGCATTGGCCATCGATTTACCAAGGGATGTCTTACCAACACCCGGAGGGCCAACAAGGCACAGGATCGGGCCTTTGACCTTTTTGGTACGTGCCTGAACAGCAAGATATTCAAGGATGCGTTCCTTGACCTTCTCCAGACCGTAATGTTCTTTATCAAGAACCTTCTTGGCCTTTTTCAGGTCGTGCGATACACGCGAACGCTTGTTCCACGGAATAGACACCATCCAGTCAAGATAGTTGCGCACCACGGTGGCTTCTGCCGACATCGGGCTCATATTGCGCAGTTTCTTGAGTTCTGCCTGGGCCTTTTCCTTTGCCTCTTTGGGCATTCGGGCCTTGTTCAGCTTCTCTTCAAGCTCTGACGCCTCATCCTTGCCGTCTTCGCCCTCGCCGAGTTCCTTCTGAATGGCTTTAAGCTGCTCATTCAGATAATACTCGCGCTGGGTTTTCTCCATCTGGCGTTTGACACGGTTGCGGATCTTCTTTTCAACCTGCAACACGCCGATTTCGGATTCCATGAAACCGAAAATACGTTCCAGACGGTCACCGACAAGTTTGGTTTCCAGCAATTCCTGCTTTTCGGAAATCTTGAGCGACAGGTGAGACGCCACCGTATCGGCAAGCTTCGCCGGCTCTTCGATCTGATTGACCGAAACCAGAACTTCTGGCGGAATTTTCTTGTTTAGCTTGATGTACTGTTCGAACTGGGTCACGACCGAACGCGCAAGCGCTTCGAGCTCGTTATCGTCTTCGTCGGAATCTTCGCGAACCGCACCATAGGCCTGGAAGAATTCGGGATTATCAACATAACCGGTAATTTCGGCACGTTTCCCGCCTTCGACCAATACCTTAACAGTTCCGTCCGGTAGCTTGAGAAGCTGCAAAACAGTTGCAACAGTACCAATTTCATAGAGATCTTCGACAGCAGGATCATCAAGACCCGCGTCTTTTTGAGTAACAAGCAGGATCTGCTTGTCTTCGCGCATCACATCTTCAAGTGCACGCACCGATTTTTCACGTCCGACAAACAGCGGAACAATCATGTGCGGGAACACGACAATGTCACGCAACGGCAGCACCGGGTATATTTCGCCACGCGCCAATTCGACCATTATGTTCTATTCCCTACTCTGAGCCAAAAACGTTACTGCGGTCCTTCCATAGGCCCCGCCAGCAACGCGAACATTGGATAGATAATCTGAATTTCCCGCACCGCAATGGATGCCGGTGCGGGAATTAGGTTCAGGCAGTGTTTTCAACACCTTCACGACGTTCGGCATGGATCAGCAACGGTTTTGCCTTTCCTTCAACAACGTCAGCATTGATCACAATTTCCTCGACGCTTTCCATGGTCGGAAGATCGAACATGGTTTCAAGCAGAATGCCTTCCATGATCGAACGCAAACCACGTGCACCGGTCTTGCGTTCAATCGCTTTGTCGGCAATTGCCTTAAGCGCATCCGGCTGGAAGGTGAGTTTGACATCTTCCATATCGAACAGACGCTGATACTGCTTGATCAGTGCGTTTTTCGGTTCGGTCAGGATCTGAACCAACGCATCATTGTCGAGGTCCTCAAGCGTTGCCAGAACCGGCAGACGCCCAATGAATTCCGGAATAAGACCGAATTTCAGAAGGTCTTCCGGTTCGACTTCGCGCAAAACATCGCCCGTCTGGCGGTCTTCAGGACCGCGCACATCGGCACCAAAGCCGATTGCGCTGCCGCGGCCACGCTGGGAAATCACTTTGTCGAGGCCCGCGAACGCACCGCCAACGATAAAGAGGATGTTGGTGGTATCGACCTGTAGGAATTCCTGTTGCGGATGTTTACGCCCGCCCTGAGGCGGAACCGAGGCAACAGTGCCCTCCATGATCTTGAGCAATGCCTGCTGGACGCCCTCACCCGACACATCACGTGTGATCGACGGGTTGTCGGACTTGCGCGAAATCTTGTCGACTTCGTCAATATAGACGATGCCGCGCTGTGCACGCTCGACATTATAGTCTGCCGCCTGCAGCAGTTTCAGAATGATGTTTTCAACATCTTCGCCCACATAACCGGCTTCGGTCAGTGTGGTGGCATCTGCCATGGTGAACGGCACATCAAGAATGCGGGCCAAAGTCTGAGCCAGAAGCGTCTTACCGCAACCGGTTGGCCCGACCAGCATGATGTTTGATTTTGCCAGCTCGATGTCTTCATTCTTGCTGGAATGATGCAGGCGTTTGTAATGGTTGTGAACCGCTACAGAGAGAACTTTTTTCGCATGGCCCTGACCGATGACATAATCATCAAGGACCTTGCAAATCTCTTGCGGAGAAGGCACCCCGTCTGCCGATTTGACGAGATGGGTTTTATGCTCTTCGCGGATGATGTCCATGCAAAGCTCTACGCATTCATCACAGATGAACACGGTTGGACCGGCGATGAGCTTGCGAACCTCGTGCTGGCTCTTTCCACAGAAAGAACAGTACAGAGTGTTCTTGGAGTCCCCGCTATTCGATTTGCTCATACAAACCCCAATTACGTTTGACGTTATCTTTTATCGCCATGTTAGCCGGTAAACGATACCGATCTCAACGTTTAATCTGCGCTTTTCGGCTTTAATGGCCTCAAGTTTGATATGGGTTCGCCACCGTGGTTGCGAAACCCCTTGCCTTAATCACCTAAACGTTCGGGTAGGCAGCAAGTTCCAAACAAATATGCCAAAGCCAGCACATACACTTGTCTATGACTTAAAACTGCCATGAGGCAAGACATAAAAAAACGCCCCGGCAGTTCACCGGGGCGTTTTCACTAATCCCACCTAAGTGATCAGTCTTTCTTTTCATCAGTTTCCGGCTTCGGACGTGACGTTACCACTTCGTCGATCAAACCAAATTCCTTGGCCTGATCGGGTGTCAGGAAGTTGTCACGTTCCATTGCGTCTTCGATGGTCTTGAGATCCCGGCCGGTATGTTCGACATAGATCTCGTTAAGACGCTGACGCAGAGCCAGAATTTCGCGGGCATGAATTTCGATGTCCGATGCCTGACCCTGAAAGCCGCCGGACGGCTGGTGGATCATGACACGTGCATTTGGCAGGCAGTAACGCTTGCCCTTTGCACCGGCCATCAAAAGCAGCGAGCCCATGGATGCCGCCTGCCCCATGCACACCGTCGATACATCACAACGGATGTACTGCATGGTGTCATAGATGGCGAGACCCGAGGTCACAACACCGCCCGGAGAGTTGATGTAAAGCGAGATATCCTTGTCCGGATTTTCCGATTCGAGATGCAGCAACTGCGCACAGATCAGTGACGACATGCCGTCATGGACCTGGCCGTTGATGAAAACGATGCGTTCCTTGAGCAAACGCGAAAAGATGTCATAGGCACGCTCGCCACGACTGGTCTGTTCGACCACCATCGGCACAAGCGAATTCATCTGTTCTTCAATCATCAACTGCAATCTCCCTGCATGATCCTAAACCGTTTCCGGCCGGATTACTTCTCTTCGGATTTGTCAGCAGCTTTTTTAGCGGCCGGCTTTTTGGCTGCAGCTTTCTTGGCCGGGGCTTTTTTAGCCGGAGCCTTTTTCTCTGCGTCCTTTTTCGCCGGTGCCTTTTTGGCAGCCGATTTCTTCTTCGGAGCTTCGTCTTCCTCTTCCGGCTTCAGAAGTTCTTCAACCGTTACGGTTTTGTCTTCCACCTTTGCGAGTTCGACGATGTAATCAACGACCTTGTCTTCATATACAGGGCCTTGAAGTCCCTGCAAGGCCTGCGGGTTATTTTTATAGAATTCAATAACCTGCTGTTCCTGCCCCGGATATTTCTGGGCTTCGGTAACCAGCGCCTTGTTGACGTCTTCCTGCGTGACCTGAATGTCGTTTTCACGGCCGACTTCAGCAAGCAGAAGACCCAGAAGAACGCGACGTTCTGCGATTTCGCGGAACTCTTCGGTCAGTTCTTCTTCGGACTTGCCTTTGGTTTCTTCGTCTTCCTGACCAGCTTCACGGGCCTGTTTGATCTGACCAATGATGCCTTCAAGTTCGTTATCCACCAGCGATACCGGCAGATCGAAGCTGTGGTTTTCAGCAAGCGCATCAAGAAGCTGGCGCTTCATTTTCTGGCGCGCAACCGATTCGTATTCACGGCCATAGTCGGTGCGAATTGCTTCTTTCAGGGCATCAAGGCTGTCCTGACCAAGTTTCTTGGCCAGTTCATCATCAAGCTCAGCGGCTTTCTTTTCCTTGATTTCCTTAACGGTAACGTCGAACTCGGCATCTTTGCCTGCGAGTTCTGCTGCACCGTATTCATCCGGGAACTTAACTTTAACAACAAGTTCGTCACCAGCATTCACGCCGGTAAGCTGATCTTCGAAACCTTCGATGAAGGAACCGGAACCGAGTTCCAGTTCGTAATCTTCGGCTTTACCGCCTTCGAATGCTTCGCCATCAATTTTGCCAAGGAAGTCAATGACAACAACGTCACCGGCTTTGGACTTGCGCTTACGCTTGAGCGGCTCGGTCGTGCCCTGTGCGCTTGCGATGCGCTCAAGGGTTTCATTAACCTTGCTGTCGTCAAGTTCAACAACTTCACGGGTCAGCTTCAGCTTTTTGAAGTCCATGGCTTCGATCGCCGGAATAACTTCAACAGCGATGTCGAACTCAAGGTCCCCGCCTTCATCGAATTTGGTGACTTCGATTTTCGGCTGAACGGCCGGGCGCAGTTCATTGTCTGCCAGAACCTTGCCGGTGTTTTCGTTTACAGCCGCTTCAAGGATTTCACCCATGACTGCCTGGCCATAACGCTGACGCAGAAGTTTCGCCGGGATTTTACCAGGACGGAAGCCCGGAAGGCGAACCTGATCCTTGATTTCGTCCAGCTTGGCGACAACTTTTTCTTCGATTTGTGCGGCGGGCACGACGACTTTGAACTCGCGCGCCAGGCCTTCGTTTTTGGTTTCAGTAACCTGCATAGATAACTCTTTTGCTTGGTTCGAATAATGTCCGTTACGCGACGCAGTCCGGACGTCAGAAAGTCAAAATGACTAAACGAATATAAAACCCGATCTATATAATCGGCCTGCAAGTGGTACGGGCGAAGGGACTCGAACCCCCACGGATTGCTCCACTGGAACCTAAATCCAGCGCGTCTACCAGTTCCGCCACGCCCGCACACAAGCAAGCATATCACTCCGGTTGGACCGGAATGAGTGCGCCTTAATACAAACTTCGATCCCCTCATGCAAGCATCGCCTTTTCGACAATCGTAATCTTGTCGAAAATAACGGGCAAACATGGCCAAAATACCGATCAGCCCAAGGGTTTCTGTCGATCTGAAAACGAACGCAGCAAGCGCCTTACTGTTCCCAAAACAGCAATTTTTATCTGCCCGACATCATTTTGATGATTTTTTTCGACCGTGGACAGGCCATGAAGATCGTTCACCATCATCGAAAATGACTGCTGTCAGACATTTTTCTTTCGATTGCTGATCCACTTTCCAACAGATCACGCACCCTTTTTGCGCGACGCCAGCCACAGTTCACGCAAAACAGCGGGTAAATGTTCGGGGATATCCTCGGCAATCAGGCCGGGGCCGATATCAGCACCGCTTCGCCCATGCAGCCAGACGCCCATGCAGGCGGCATCAAACATATCCATGCCTTGCGCCATCAACCCGCCAATAATCCCTGCAAGCACATCACCTGAGCCGGCGGTCGCCAGCCAAGGCACATCCACGGCACTGATCACGGCCCGCCCATCCGGGGCAGCAATGACAGTATCGGCCCCTTTGATCAGAACAGTGGCGCTGCATCTTTTGGCTGCGGCGCGTGCCCGGCTGAGCTTATCGCCCTTGATGTCGGGAAACAGTCGGGCGAACTCACCTTCGTGCGGCGTAAGGACCGTCGGCCCCTGAACCGCAAAACACAGTGTTGATGGATCTTCGGCAAAACTTGTCAGCGCATCCGCATCCAGAACGGTAGCCCGACATAAATGCAAAAGCTTCAGAACCAGCGCGCGGGTATCATCGCCAACGCCAAATCCCGGCCCAACCACAAAGGCATTGTGACGGCAATCGTTAACAAGTGTGTCCAGCGCGCTCATCGGGGCGGTCATATTTCCCGGCGCATCAGCACCATATATCGGAAGTGCGCCCGGCTCTGCGACAATGGTCAGAAGCCCAACACCGGACCGGCGCGCAGCACGTGCGACCAACCGTGTTGCCCCGGTCATGCTACTTCCGCCAAAGGCCAAAAGATGGCCGCGATGATATTTATGCCCATCCAGCCCCGGCCAATGGATGCCTGCGCGCCACAAGATCGGGTCATTGCGCCAGCAGGCCGGGCAGATGTCCGCAACGGTTTGATCAGAAATGCCAATATCGCGAATAACCAGTTCGCCACACATCAGCCGACCTGGCAAAAGATAATGCCCCGGTTTGGCCCGACAAAAGGTCACCGTCAGGTCGGCCTTGACCCCGCATCCCAGAACCATGCCGGTATTACCATCAACCCCTGATGGCACATCGACCGAAACCACGCCACACGGGCTTGAGTTTATTGTTGTTACAAGTTCGGCCAGTTCGCCGGTGATGTCGCGCGCAAGGCCAGCCCCGAAAATGCAATCCACAACCAGATCGGCCCCAACAACAAGGGCCGGGGATAACCGTTCAGTTGCCCCTTCCCAACGTGCAGCATGGTGTGCGGCATCCCCCTTGAGCGCGTCACTGTCGCCCAACAGTCCCAAACGTACTGACCATCCTTCATCGCGCAGAAGTTTGGCAATGACAAAGCCGTCCCCGCCATTGTTGCCCGGACCACACAAAACAGAGACGGATCGCGGCGACCAATGGCGCACGATTTCCTCAAATACAGCGCGCCCGGCATTCTCCATCAGGATATCTCCGGGGATACCACCTTGAATCGCTTTGCGATCAGCTTGGTACATTTGATCAGTTGTCAGGATTTCAAACATTTCACCCCGTCATCCTTATCTTGGCCGGTCAGATTGCCATCCATATCAAACTGTAGTGTAGCAGCATTTAAAACAGCATCAGTCGGCTGTAGCCATTTAAAATTCACCCCACTATATTGCAGGCAAATTCGCAAGTCAGATAGTGGGTTAATTGTCTTACTTTTCTGGCGCGTACGCCCATACTTTCCGCAACAAGGCTTTGCCCGCATGCATGTTGTCGTCATGGGCGCCGGTGTCATCGGGACAACGGCGGCCTGGTATCTTTTGCAAAATGGCCATGAGGTCACGGTCATCGACCGTCAGCATGCCAGCGCGCAAGAAACAAGCTTTGCCAATGGCGGCCAGATTTCCGCGTGCCATGCCACCCCATGGGCCAATGCCGCGACCCCCAAACAAATCCTGAAATGGCTGGGCCGCGAAGAAGCGCCGCTTTTGGTGCGCATGCGGTTTGATCCACAGCTTTTTGCATGGGGCCTAAGGTTCTTGCGCAATTGCACTGATGCGCGCGCCCGGATCAATCTTGAAAAGGCGCTTCGCCTTGCACTTTATAGCCGTGATTGTTTGCGAACGCTGCGCGAAGACCTTGACATCGACTATGACCATAGCGAGCGCGGCATCCTGCACATTTGTCGCTCAGATCAGGACATGGAAGCCGTGGAGAAGGCAACCCATCAGATGCGCGAATTTGGGCTGGACCGAAAAACCGTCAGCACAGATGAGTGCCTTGCAATCGAACCTGCCCTGCGTGACAGCAACGTGCCAATCATTGGTGGCAGCTATACCCCGGATGATGAAAGCGGCGATGCCCGCAAGTTCACACAGAATCTGGCAACGCATTGCAGCGCCAAGGGTGCGTCGTTTAAATTCAATACCCGGATCACAGGCATAACCCACAACCAAGGCAAGATTGAATTCGTCCAGACCGACAAGGGCGACATTCGTGCCGATGCCTTTTTGGCCTGCCTTGGAAGTTACAGTCCGCTCTTGCTCAAGCCCCTTGGTATTAAACTGCCGATTTATCCGTGCAAGGGCTACTCCATCAGCATCGATACAACCGGCCAAACAGGCGCGCCAACCACCGCACTGATCGATGACAGCGTCAAAATGGTGTACTCGCGACTTGGAGAACAGCTTAGGGTTGCAGGAACCGCAGAACTTGACGGATATAACCTGCGGATGTCACCCCGCCGACAACAGTTAATCGTCAATAAAGCCTTAGAATTATTCCCGAATTCTGGTGAACGGTCTAAAATTGAATTCTGGTCGGGTTTGCGGCCTGTAACCCCCGATTCCGCCCCTATTATTGGGGGCACAAAGTATGATAATCTATACGTCAATTCGGGGCATGGGACGTTGGGGTGGACAATGAGTTGCGGCTCGGCAAAAGCAATTGCCGACATCATCAGCAACAAAGTTCCTGACATCTCGCTGAAGGGGCTGGAGTGCGCACGCTTCTAACGGGCGACCGGCATATCATGGGACCAGGGACTGAGATGACCAACAACACACAGATTCGTACGACCGGCACGCCATTGGCCGACGAAGTCGTACTTAATGCCCTGCCCTATGCCGCTGTCATCTGTGATCGCAATGGCATTGTCATGCAATGTAACGACGCCATCTCGCAGATGATTGGGGTTTCCCGGGATCGCATGATCGGGCGCAAGGCTGGTTTCATCTCCAAGGGTCTGATGAACGATATCGAAGATGTGTTCTCGTCTGGCCGCACCTGGCGCGGAGATATCATTCTGGTGGGCGCTGCCAAGGAAAACCATGTCTGTGATCTGTCGATTGCCCCGCTTGAATATTTCCAGAACAATGAAACACGCACGGCCGTCTTGATGACGTTGCTTGAAAATGACCGCCAGAATCAGGCGGAACGTACGCTGATGGAGCAAAACCGCAGCCAGTCAGACGCCAATGCGTCCAAATCAGACTTCATCGCCAATATGGGCCATGAATTGCGTACGCCGCTCAATGCGATCATTGGCAATTCCGAACTGATCGCCCAAGGCGTTCTGGGGGATTTGTCTGACGGCTATCGCGATTGTGGTCGGGATGTTTATGAAGCCGGCAAGCACCTGCTGGAACTGGTCAACAACGTTCTGGATGTATCCAAGCTTTCGGCCGGTTCCATGACGTTGCAGCTTGAGAATGCCGAACTTGGGGCAATGATGCATGATGTCGCCCGGCTTGTCGGAGGGGATATCTCGCGCCGGGATCACATCCTGACCCTGGATTTGCCAGACCAGCCGGTTTTGATGCTGTGTGACAAACTCAAACTCAAGCAGATATTGATCAATATCCTCAGTAACGCGGCCAAGTTTACCCCGGATCACGGAAAGATCAGTCTTGGGCTATCTGTTAGCGATAATGAAATCACATTTGCCGTGGAAGATAACGGTGTGGGCATGAGCCCAAATGACATTCCACGTGCCCTTGCGCGCTTCTCACAGCTTCATCCATCCGGGGTCAAGGAAAGTGTTGGCACCGGCCTTGGCCTGCCGTTGGCAAAATTGCTTGTGGAGCTGCATGGTGGACGGCTTAGCATCGAAAGTGACCTCGGCAAGGGCACAACCGTGCGCATCACATTGCCACGCACCTGAACTGTTGCCTGGCTACTCTTGCACAAAGACCCGCATCGGCGTTTCCGATACGGGTCTTTTTTATCTTTATGCCCTTGCAATACGGTCCTTACTGCTTGGCCGACTGATTGATCTGGTCGTGCCGCTGCCTGACCTCATCAGACCATCGGCTTTTGATGTAGGACAGACTGGCAAGGATTTCCTCGTCACTTAGAACATCTTCAAAGCCCGGCATTGCCGACTGATAGTCACCCCCGGCCATGACTGATGGCCCATATTTGGTCAATGCAAACAACACAGCATCGGGGTGATGCCATGTATGACCGGTCTCATCATGGGGTGGTGCGGGAAGCAACCCATCGGGGCCACGTTCGCGCCAGTTCGCCTCTCCTTCAAGTTTCACGCCGTGGCAGGAGGCACAATTGGCGTCATAAACCTTCTTGCCCATCGCAACCAGCTGCAAGTCATCCGGGCGCAGCTCTGCCTTTTGGTCCGGCGTTGTTTCAGGACCGAAGTAGAAGACGATGCCATACAGGATCGCAGCACCAACAAGCGCACCAAGCGCTATCACACCTTTGTTCTTCACTATTCTCTCTCTTACTGATGTATCTATCGGTCTTGGTGACGACGCTAGCGTGCCAGATCGTTGATGATCGGACAGTTCGGGCGATCATCACCGTGGCAGGACTGCACAAGTTCAGACAGCGTGTCCCGAAGGCTTTGAAGTTCTGAAATCTTGCGTTCAATTTCGACCAGATGGGACTTGGCGATCTTTTTTACGTCTGAAGATGCGCGGTTGCGGTCCTCGTAAAGAGACAGCAACACACGGCAATCCTCGACCGAGAAACCAAGTCCACGGGCACGTTGCAAAAAGCGCAACTTGTGCAAATCATCCTCATCGTAGTCGCGGTACCCGTTGGCAAGTCTGCCCGGCGAAACAAGACCGATTTCCTCGTAATAACGGATGGTCTTGGTAGGCAGACTGCATTCTTTTGCAGCATCAGAAATATTCATGGCGTTATTTCTGCCCCTTCGCTGTCCAGCGCCGCAACGTCAGCGAGTTACCAACAACCGACACGGAGCTAAGCGCCATGGCCGCCCCGGCTATTGCCGGACTAAGGATACCAAATGCAGCCAACGGGACACCCACCACGTTATAGGCAAAAGCCCAAAACAGGTTCTGGGCGATCTTGCGCCGGGTCGCGATGGAAATATCAATCGCTGCAGATACAAGTGCCGGGTCAGAGCGCATCAGCGTAATTCCGGCAGTTTCCATCGCAACATCGGTCCCACCGCCCATGGCAATCCCCACATCCGCAGCAGCCAGTGCCGGTGCATCATTGATGCCATCACCAACCATTGCGACGCGTCGTCCCTGCTTGCGCAGTTTTTCGACTTCACGTGCCTTGTCTTGCGGGCGAATACGTCCCTCGCCGCGTTCAAGCCCAAGTTCGCGGGCGACGTGGCTTGCAACGTCCTGACTGTCGCCCGAAAGCATGATGGATGAAATACCGCGCGCCTTGAGGTCCGCAATCGCCTGTTTCGCACCTTCGCGAATACGATCCTCAAGCGTCATGTAACCGGCAAAGACACCATCAATGGCGATCAGGATAACCGTCCGACCCTCGCTTTCATGTTTTTGGATGGCTTTGGCAACATCTTCGGCCGGATGATCAATTCCTTGATCTGTCAGCAGGGATTCGCTGCCAATCGCGACCTTGCGGCCGTCAACCTGTGCCATGACACCTGCACCGGTTTTGCCTTTGAAGTTGTCAATTTCGGGAATATTCAGCCCCGCGTCGCGAGCAAACGACACAACGGCACGTGCCAGGGGATGCTCGCTTGCGGCCTGAACACCTGCCGTCAGGCTAAGCAATTCATTGCGGTCCACACCATCAACCGGACATACATCATGGACTGCCGGTGTGCCTTCTGTGAGGGTTCCGGTCTTGTCAAAAATGATGGTGTCGACATTGTGGGCCTGCTCAAGTGCCTCGAAATTGCGGATCAAAATACCATTACGTGCGGCACTACCAGTCCCCGCGACAAGGGCAGTTGGTGTTGCAAGTCCAAGCGCACAGGGGCAGGCAATCACCAGAACGGATACAGCAGCAACGATGGAGGCCTCTGCGCCAAAGCCGGTAAACAGCCACGCAGCCAACGTCAGCAGCGCGATACCGACGACAACCGGCACAAACACCGCAGAAACACGGTCGACAAGCTTCTGAACCGGGGCCTTGCCCGTCTGGGCCCGCTCGACCAGACGAATGATGCGTGAAAGCGTCGTGTCATCGCCAACTGCCCCGACTTCAATATCAAGACGTCCAGTGCCATTGACGGCACCCCCGACAACATTATCGCCGGGTTGACGGGCAACCGGACGCGTTTCGCCGGTGATCAGGCTTTCATCGAGTTCGCTGTCGCCAGCACGCACAGTGCCATCCACGGGCAGACGTTCACCTGGCAAGACACGAACAATATCGCCGACCGACAGGCTTTCGACCGCGACATCCTGTTCGCCTTTACCTTCGACCAGTTTACGTGCCCGACGTGGGCGGAGCGCCATCAATTCGCGGATGGCGGCAGATGCACCACGCTTGGCACGGTCTTCCATGATCTTGCCAGCAAGGATCAATGTCACAATCGCGGCTGAGGCCTCGAAATAAAGAGGGGCCTGCCCGTCATTGGCCGTAAGCATGTTATAAACACTTAAGAAATAGGCCGCTGACGTCCCAAGGGCGACCAGCACATCCATATTGGCACTGCGATGACGAAGTGCCGCAAACGCGCCCTTGTAAAACCGCGCACCGATATAAAATTGCACCGGTGTCGCCAGCACCAATTCGATCCAGGCCGGCAGGTGATAGGACACCCCAAGGTTCATCCACACCATCTGCAAAACCAGTGGCGCTGTCAGCAATGCAGAAACTGCCAGCAGGATCAGGGATTTATCTGTTTTCTTTTTATCTTTAACGTCAACACCGTCATCTTCTGCCGCGTCGGACGACGCCCCGTTGCGCGATGTTGCGTGATACCCGGCATCTTCGACGGCCTTGATCACGCGGGCATCGTTAACGGCATCTGAAAAGGCCAATACATCGGCGCGTTCCAGGGCGAAATTCACACTGGCTGTGGAAACCCCCGGCAAGGCCGCAAGCGCCTTTTCAACCCGCAGCGCGCAATTCGCGCACGACATGCCATCGACATCAAATGATAGCTGTTCTTCCACGACGCTATATCCTGCATCATTCACGGCCTTTGCGATGGTCGCGGTATCGGTCTTGCTGCTGTCAAAATGTACATTTGCCGAGTTCAGGGCAAAATTCACCGATGCATCGGACACGCCATCAAGTGCGGAAAGTGCCTTTTCGACGCGCCCGGCACAGTTTGCACAAGACATGCCTTCGATCTGGAAACTGACATCATCGTCATTCGCCGCAAGTGCGCCGCTTGTGCCAATAGCACCGCCTGACGGGGCGTCAAATTGTTCGGTCCGGCTGTCCATATCACGTTACCTCAAAGCAGGTTGCCTATTGAATATGGGCGACCATAGAGGTTTCAGCAACTGGAAGGTCAAGCGAATTAAACGCCGCTTTCGCAAAGCGACGATATTCCTTGGTTTGCGCCAAACAAAAAAGCCCCGGACATCAATCCGGGGCTTTTGATTTAATTGAGGGTCGCGTTTAGCCGTGCGGGTTTGGTTCACCGGCAGCGCGGAACTGGATATAGTTCGGCAGACCCATCATTTCGATCAGGCGGATCTGTTGTTCGATCCAGTAAGCATGATCTTCTTCACTGTCATCAAGCAGACCGACCAGCATCTGGCGGGTCTGGAAATCGTCTTCTGCCTCGGCGATTTTGATCGCCTTTTTCAGAAGGTTGATAACGTGATATTCGTGTTCGAGATCATTTTTCATCATCTCGGGCACGGTTTTGCCGATCTTGATCGGCTCGCGCGAGGCGGTATCGGGCACACCTTCAAGGAACAGGATACGCTCGATCAGACGCTTTGCGTGTTCGAGTTCCTCGTCCTTTTCGTGGTGCATGCGCTCATAAAGCGAATGCAGGCCCCAATCGGCGTACATTTCGGCGTGCGTGTTATACTGATCCGCCGCCGAGAGTTCCGCTGTAAGCTGCTTATTCAGCGCGGCGATGACCTTTTTACTACCCTTCATGGTGTAATGCTCCTGATCTGATTAATCGCCGTCGCCTGAACGGCTCTGAATAAAGTTTGCAATCCCGATGTTTTCGAGCTGCCATTCTTCGGTCTCAAGCCAATCGACATGCTCTTCCTGATCTTCAAGGAATTTCACGAGCAAATCGCGGGTGACAAAATCTTCGGCCTTTTCACAGGCCGTGATCGCTTCGCGCAACAGCGGCAGAGACGCCAATTCAAACTTCATGTCACAGCTGATGATTTCTTCGACATTTTCGCCGATCATCAGTTTGTTGAGGTTCTGAAGGTTTGGAAGGCCTTCAAGGAACAGGATGCGCTCGATCGTGTCGTCGGCGCGTTTCATTTCCTTGATCGAGAGCTTGTACTCATACTCGCCCATTTCTTCGACACCCCAGTCCCGCAGCATTCTGGCATGCAGGAAATACTGGTTAATCGCGGTCAACTGGTTGGTCAAAATGCGATTAAGGTATGTGATGATCTTGGGATCACCTTTCATCATGGCTCTCCTGATGGTTGGGCTAAGCAGATAGTGGGAATCCGCCCTGCCCGTTTCAAGGGAAAAACGCGTCTTTGATTACCATTATCAACAATTTAGAGGATTTTTCAGAAAATAGCCACTTACACTGATTGACTAAAAATCATTCGCACAAATCTGACTGAGAATGAAAATCGCTTCAGGTGGAATTCGTTTTGCCGGCGATCTTTTGGGGTATCTGGAGCGTACGAGTCGTAACTGTCATGCAAATAATTGAAGCAAAACATGAAGCCCCGATATCAGACCATTCGTTTCATTCTTGGTGATCAACTTTCCCATGGGCTTTCCAGTCTGACGGACGCAGACCCTGACCGTGATCTTATCGTCATGGCCGAGCCACGCTATGAATTGCAATACGTCCCACATCACCGTCAAAAGATCGTTCTGATCCTGTCCGCCATGCGCCATTTTGCGGCAGATCTGCGCGATCAGGGATTTCAGGTCGAATATTACGACTTTGAAAATCGCCCGACCACATCCTTCACCGAGGCGCTTAAATCCGCCATTGCATCATATGGCATCAAACAGGTGGTGATCACCGCCCCCGGTGAATGGCGGGTATTGCGTGAAATCGAAAAGTGGCCTGAAAACCTTGGTATCGACGTCGATTTGCGTCCCGATGACCGTTTCTTTTCCGAGCTTGATGCGTTTACGGAATTTGCCCAAAACCGCAAGGAATTGCGGATGGAATATTTCTATCGTGGGCTGCGCAGGACTACCGGCATTCTGATGGAACCCGATGGCAAACCTGTCGGCGGGCAATGGAATTTTGATCACGATAATCGCAAACGCCTTCCCGATGACGTAAGCCTGCCAACACCCAAAACCTTTGCACCGGACCAGATTACCCAGGAACTTCTTGATCAGGCCAACGAAGCTTTTCCGGGTGCGGTTGGTGATATCGCCTCATTTGGCTGGGCTGTCACCCGAAAGGAGGCTTTGATTGCACTTGATCATTTCATCGCGCATCGCCTGCCCAGCTTTGGTGACTATCAGGATGCCATGACGGTCAAAAGCGCAACGGTCTATCACGCGCTGATCAGCCCCTACATCAATATCGGCCTGCTGTTACCAGATGAGGTCTGCCGTGCCGCTGAACAGGCATATTATGATGGCAAGTCGCCATTGAATGCTGTTGAAGGATTTATTCGCCAAATCCTTGGCTGGCGGGAATACGTCCGGGGCCTTTATTGGTATCTTGGTCCGGATTATGGCGATGGCAATCATTTCGATGCCAAACGTTCTTTACCGGCGTTCTTTTGGGATGCAAACGTTCCTATGAATTGCCTGAAACAGGCAATAGGCGAAACATTGGACAATGCCTATGCCCATCATATCCAACGCCTGATGGTCATTGGCAACTTCGCCCTGTTGGCGGGCCTGGATCCGCGGGAAGTCTGCGAATGGTATCTGGCTGTCTATATCGATGCGTTTGAATGGGTTGAGCTTCCCAACACCTTCGGGATGGCACTTTATGCCGATGGTGGCAAAATGGCATCCAAACCCTATGCGGCCAGTGGCAAATATATCGACCGTATGTCTGATTATTGTCAGGAATGCCAATTCAACCCACGCAAAAACACTGGCCCGGATGCCTGTCCGTTTAATGCGCTTTACTGGCATTTTCTTGATCGCAACGCCGACACACTTGGTAAAAACCCGCGCCTTGGCATGCCTTATCGCAACTGGGCTCGCATGAAAGATGAGACCAAACGTGACCTGATCTCACAGGCAGAAGCATTTCTTACCAAACTTGAGGGCGGAAACCTTGGTTCAGGCGATAATGCCAAACCGACACAGACAAGCTTGTTCTGAGCCCGATAGCCAAGAGGCCACAATATACATACGGCCTTAATCGTACCTTCCCGGTGCCCGCAGGCCTGCCATCAGGCTTTTGCCCCTGAAACACAAAAAGCCGGACGTGTGTCCGGCTTTAGCATTGGCGTTCCCGATAAACGGGCGCCTAAATCGCATTGGCGTTATGCAATCGCGTCGTGTGCGGCTTTACGTGCAACGTCTTTGATCTGCCAATGGGAAATCCCGACATCATCAAGGTCGCGCTTATCAAGACCGTAAAGTTCGTTCGCAACGGTGCGAGCATAGGCCCAACGGCGAACAGCAACGAGAATACTGGACAGGAACATGTTGAACCTCCTTTAGGTTACAAAAAATGAATGCCGCCTTGGAAACCATTTAAAAGTTTCAGTCACCAACTGTCTGGCGCATTCACTGTAGTACTTTCGCATTGCAATATGCCCAAATGTCTTCGCACCCTCAATCACCAAACTTTGCACATCATCTATTCCATTTATTCACAGATAGTCCGCAATAGCTTTGCGATAACGCTTGATTGGTTGCCGATGGTCCATATTTCGGCTGCATTACAAAGTTGAATTTTATGCCTGCCTGATGTTGCGATGCGTAATTTTTGCCGTTCCCGAACATCTGCCATGATGCCTCCGTCCCGGTCCCAAAAGAAATTACCGCACCAGAACGCATCAATCTCTGTTGGCTGGAGCTCATTTGTGCCAAATGATCATATCTGTAATGCACACAAGCGCTCTAATTGTTTTTGCTGCTTTGCAATATACTTGTGGTCTATATAACTATTTTTGTAACACTTTGTTTCAGTTCGCATTCTGGAAACGCCCTGTTACAGTTTTGTGGATGCATTGAGCCTCCTCTCGCAGCATGTTGTCGCTGTAAATGGTTTAAAGCCAGGGAGGAAACCTAAATGTACTTGCGCAAAACCATCCTCGCCACAGGTGTGGCGTTATCTGCTCTTGCGACTGCAAGCTTTGCACATGCCGAACCGACTGCCGAAGTTCTGCACTGGTGGACGTCGGGCGGCGAAGCAAAAGCTGTCGCATCCCTTAAAGAAGATTTTGAAGCCAACGGCGGTACCTGGGTCGATAGCCCGGTTGCTGGTGGTGCTGGCGATGCGGCCATGACCGTTCTGCGTTCGCGCGTTCTGTCTGGTGATGCACCGGCTGCTGTTCAGCTTAAAGGTCCGGCCATTCAGGAATGGGCCGAACAGGGTGCCCTTGCTGATCTGAATGACGTTGCGGCTGCTGAAGGTTGGGATGACGTTATCCCGGGCGCCATCCAGGATGTCATGAAATATGAAGGCGACTATGTTGCAGTTCCGGTAAACGTTCACCGCGTTGACTGGATCTGGGCAAACCCGACCCTTCTGGAAAAAGTTGGTGCCACCGAAGCACCGAAAACCTGGGACGAGTTCAACGCCCTTGCTGACAAACTCAAAGCTGCTGGCATCACGCCGGTTGCTCATGGTGGTCAGCCGTGGCAGGACGCAACCGTGTTCGAAACGGTCGTTCTTGGTCTTGGCGGTCCGGAATTCTTCCAGAAAGCCCTGATCGACCTCGACGAAGACGCGCTGAATTCCGACACCATGAAAGCGGTGTTTGACCAGATGCGTAAAATCCGCGGTTATGTTGATGCCGACTTCCCGGGTCGTGACTGGAACCTTGCAACCGCAATGGTTATGAATGGCGAAGCTGCCATGCAGATCATGGGTGACTGGGCCAAAGGCGAATTCCTTGCTGCGGGCAAAGTTCCGGGCAAAGACTTCATTTGTGCCGCAACCCCGTCGGAAAACGGCTATCTGTTTAACGTTGACAGCTTTGCAATGTTCAACGTTTCGGGTGACGACAAGGTCGAAGGCCAGAAACTGCTTGCCGAACTTATCGTTGGCGAGAAGTTCCAGGAAACCTTCAACCTTCTCAAAGGTTCGATCCCGGCACGTTCTGGCGTTTCGCTTGATAACTTCGACGATTGCGCCAAGAAATCCGAAGCTGACCTCAATGCTGCTCAGGCTGCGGGTGGGTTCCTTCCGTCCATGGCACATGGCATGGCGCTCCGCGGTCACCTTTCGGGTGCGATCGTTGACGTCGTGACCGCACACTTCAACTCGGACATGTCGTCTGACGAAGCTGTGTCGCGTCTGGTCGAAGCCATTGAACTGGCGAAAGACTAATCTCGATTGATCAGTACAGTTTGACTGGCTGAATTACGCGCAGGCCCCGGAACATTCCGGGGCCTGACTTCCACTACTTTAACTTTTGAGGCAAAGGGTATGGGGGCTTCTCAAAGCACCGAAAGCAACCTGACGGCCGGCATCCAGCGTCATCTTTCCAAGATCGTTGTTGCACCGTCCTTTGCTGCGTCCCTGTTTTTCGTCTACGGGTTCATCCTGTGGACCGGCTATATGGCGTTTTCAAAGTCGCGCATGCTTCCTGTTTGGGATTGGGCAGGCCTGCGACAATATGAACGCCTGTGGCAGATGGAACGCTGGCATGTTGCCATTGAAAACCTGCTGATCTTTGGTGGTCTGTTTATTGTGACCTGCCTGGTTATCGGGTGCCTTTTGGCAGTTCTTCTAGATCAGCGTATTCGCGCCGAAGGTGCGCTTCGTACGATCTTTCTTTATCCGATGGCCCTGTCCTTCATTGTGACCGGTACTGTTTGGAAATGGCTTCTTAATCCGGGCCTTGGCCTTGAAAGCATGATGCATGACCTTGGCTGGACGAGCTTTGAATTCGACTGGCTGGTCAATTCGGATATGGCGATCTACACGGTTGTAATCGCAGCTGTCTGGCAGGCATCTGGTTTTGTGATGGCGATGTTCCTTGCGGCATTGCGCGGCGTTGATCAAGACATCATTCGCGCAGCCTATATGGACGGTGCCAGCCTGCCCCGTATCTATTTCGGCATTATCATTCCGTCAATTCGCCCGGTCTTCCTGAGTGCGATTGTCGTTCTGGCCCACTTGGCCGTCAAAAGCTTTGACCTTGTTATCGCCCTTACTGGCGGCGGTCCGGGGTACTCATCGGATCTTCCGGCAACCTTCATGTACACGATGGCATTCCAGCGTAACCAGCTTGGTGTGGGTGCTGCCAGTGCGATGATGATGCTGGCGACCGTCATGGCAATCATTGTGCCGTACCTTTATTCCGAACTGCGCGGAGGCAAGAAAAATGGCTGATATTCAGACCTACAGCCACGACGCAGGCTGGAAACATACGGTTCTGCGCGGGTTGCTTTACCTCGTCCTGATCCTGTTTGCGGCCTATTATCTTTTCCCGCTGATCGTCATGATTTCGACCTCGTTGAAGTCTTTGGACGAAATCCGTGAAGGGTCGCTTATTTCGCTGCCACGTGTGGTGACATTCGATGCATGGAACTATGCATGGAACGAAGCCTGCGTTGGTGTGGAATGTACCGGGATCAAAATCTATTTCTGGAACTCGGTCAAAATGGCGGTTCCCGCTGTTCTGATTTCGACCTTCCTTGGTGCGATCAACGGTTATGCGCTGACCAAATGGCGTTTTAAGGGGGCGAACATCGTCTTTGCCCTGCTGCTGTTTGGTTGCTTCATTCCGTTCCAGGTCGTTCTGCTGCCGATGTCACAGGTTCTTGGCAAGCTTGGTCTTGCCAGCTCGACCGCAGGCCTTGTTATGGTCCACGTCGTTTATGGCCTGTGCTTCACCACCCTGTTCTTCCGGAACTACTACGTTTCGATCCCGGATGAACTGGTCAAGGCAGCCACCATCGACGGTGCAGGATTCTTCACCATTTTCTGGCGCATCATCCTGCCGATCTCGACCCCGATCATCGTGGTGTCGGTCATCTGGCAGTTCACCCAGATCTGGAATGACTTCCTGTTCGGCGCGTCGTTCGCTTCTGGCGCCAACGCCCCCATGACCGTCGCACTCAACAATATCGTCAACACCACGACCGGCGTGAAACAGTACAACGTGGATATGGCAGCAGCCTTGCTGACCGGTCTTCCGACGTTGCTGGTTTATGTCCTGGCAGGCAAATACTTCGTCCGCGGCCTGACAGCCGGTTCGGTGAAGGGATAAGTAAATGGCATCACTCACCCTCGATAAAGTTCGCAAGGCATTTGGCCCTGTTGAAGTTCTCAAGGAAATCAATCTGGCAATTGATGATGGCGAGTTTCTCGTCCTTGTTGGCCCGTCAGGTTGCGGCAAATCCACCCTTCTTAACCTGATTGCAGGTTTGGAAAGTTCGACCGACGGGGAAATCCGCATTGGCGATCGCGTCATCAATGACGTGCATCCCAAGGACCGTAACATCGCCATGGTGTTCCAGTCCTATGCGCTTTATCCCAACATGACGGTCCGCAAGAACATCACCTTTGGTCTTGAAATCCGTGGTGTCTCCAATCAGGAACGCGACAAGGCGGTTGCCGATGTCGCCAAACTGCTTCAGATCGAACCGCTTCTGGATCGTAAACCATCCCAGCTTTCGGGTGGTCAACGTCAGCGCGTTGCCATGGGCCGTGCGCTTGTGCGTGATCCGGACATCTTCTTGTTTGATGAACCGCTTTCAAACCTTGATGCGAAATTGCGTGTCGACATGCGCACCGAAATCAAGAAGCTGCATCAGCGTCTTGGTTCGACCATCGTTTACGTGACCCACGATCAGATCGAAGCCATGACCCTGGCATCGCGCATCGCGGTCATGAAAGACGGTATCCTGCAGCAGTTCGATACACCACAGAACATCTATGAACGTCCAAACAACATGTTTGTTGCGGGCTTCATCGGGTCACCGTCGATGAACTTCATTGATGCGACGCTGGTTGACGATGGTGGCAATCTGGCGGTTTCGATCGCGCGTGAGGGCACCACGATTGTGCTGCCGCTGTTTGAGGCACCGGAAAGCTACAAGGCCTATGCGGGTAAAAAGGTTGTCTTTGGCATCCGCCCAGAAGCCCTGACCCACAAGCGTACCGGTTCCGATGAACAAGGCAGCCAGTATGTCAACTTTGACAGCAAGGTCGAAGTCATCGAACCCACGGGTGCGGATACCATGACCGTGATCGACATTGCCGGTAAGGAAATCGTCGCACGTGTCCGTCCGGACCGCGCACCAACACCGGGCGAGAGCATGACGTTCTCGGCCGATATGTCTCAGATCAGTCTGTTTGACCCGGAAACCGAGTTGCGGATCTGATCTGACTGGCGGGTGGTTCTGGGGGCCACCCGCCATTCTTTTTTCCGGGGTACTTTGCGCCCTGCCCTTATACCTTGCGCGGCAGAGAAATAATCACTTCAAGTCCCTTACCGGGCATGTTGCGCAACTGTATCTGCCCATCGTGGGCATCAATTACGGTCTTCACAATCGACAGGCCCAAGCCACTGCCGCCCGTGGTACGTGCCCGTGATCCTTCCACGCGATAAAATGGCAAGAAGACCTTGTCCTGATGTTCAACCGGTATCCCCGGTCCATCATCGCGAATGGTCACCAGAACCGTATCGGCCGTTGCTTCGAGGTCTACCTTAGCCCGATGGCCGTATTTCAGGGCATTTTCAATCAGATTGGTAAAGGCGCGTTTTAACGTGCCCGGACGGCAAGATAGCCGGATGCTGCGTTTGCTATCGAAGGAATGCGGTTCATCCCCGCCGCCAAACACCGTATGCACCGAACTGAATTGCAGCGGTTGCGGCCCATTAAACGCAACAGGCCGCCCAAGATCGGCGTAATCATCACAAATCGCCTCAAGCACCGAGACAAAATCAACGGTGCGTTCCTCTTCTTTCTGAATCCAGTCGCCCAGAAAATCGAGGGCATCGTTCAAAAGACTGTCCATTTCATCAAGATCGCGCAGCACCGTTTCGCGCAATTCATCATTTTCAATGAATTCAGCCCGCAGGCGCAGGCGCGTACTTGGTGTGCGCAAATCATGTGAAATCGCGGCCAGCATCCGGGTGCGATCCCCCAGCATTCTGGAAATACGTTCGCGCAGATCGTTATAGGCAGCGGCCATGGACCGGGCCTCGGTCGGGCCGCGCTCCTCAACCGGTGGGCTGCTGACGTCATCGCCATAATTGATGATCGCACCTGTCAGACGTTTAAACGGCCCTGCCAAAAGGTCCGCCAGTGCCGCAAACACCGCAAGAACCGCAACCACGCCAATCAGAAACATCAAGAACACAAGCGATGGCGAAGAATAACTGGCCCAGAGTTCATCATGCTGCACCAAAATCCGTTTACCCGATGGCATCAGGATTTCGACCTGTGCTTCAAGTCCAAGACGGGCAATTTCACGTGATAATTCCGCAAAAAACAAACTGGGGTTTTCGGTGGCCTCAATAGTCGCACGTTGTTCCGAACTTAACCGACCACGTTCAAAATGTACTTTGACCGATATCGGCCAGCCGGTATTGGCCAGTCGTGCTGGCATCGCGATGTGCTGAGCCGGGCGCGAAAACAGCAACAAGGTGCCCAGATCATCTGGCGGCAGAATGCGCATCACCATCCCGTCACGGGCGGCAATATCGATGATGTTTTCTTCGAACTCCGGGTTCTCGGCGATCCGAACCAGTTCGCGAATGGTAAAGCCCAGCGTATAGGCACGGCCAATGCGCCCGTCCCGTTCAATGACATAATAGGATGCCATCGCACTAAGAACCGCAATGATCAGCCCGCCCAACATCATCAGGATAAAGATACGCCCACCCAGCGTCCGCGGCTTATAGCGACGAAGATAATTGCTGAAATCGGCGAACATATCGGCCATCTGCGGACCTAAAGCGTCTGGGTATCAGCGCAGAACTGATACCCGATACCGCGCACAGTTTTGATCAGTTTCGGGTTTTTGGCGTCTTTTTCGATCTTGCGGCGCAAACGGCTGATTTGGATGTCGATGCTGCGGTCAAACGGCAATGAGCTTTGCCCGCGCACGATGTCAACAAGCTGTTCACGTGACAGGGCGCGCTTGTTGTTTTTCACCAATGCCAAAAGCAGTGAAAATTCCCCTGTCGAAAGATGAACCGCAACATTGTCTGCGTCGCGCAGTTCGCGTGACCCAATATCCAGGGTCCATTCGCCAAAAATGATTTTGTGAGCCGGGGTGATTTCGTTATCCGCCGGGGCCACTGCGCCAGTTTCAAACCGGCGAAACACGGCACGAATACGTGCAAGCAACTCACGCGGATTGAACGGTTTGGTCAGATAGTCATCCGCGCCGAGTTCAAGGCCCAAAATACGATCCGTGTCCTCCCCCACCGCCGTCAGCATGACAATCGGCACCTTGGAAGTACGCCGGACATCGCGGCACAATGCAAAGCCGTCCTCGCCCGGCAACATGATATCAAGAATAACCAGATCGATCTTCCAATCGCGCAGGGCACGGTGCATCTCATTACCGTCCGAAACGGTGGTAATGCGAAAACCATGCTGCAAAAGGAACTTTTTCAAAAGCTTCTGGATTTCCTGATCGTCATCAACGACCAGAATATGTGGTTCACGTCGCGTCGTCAGTGTCCCGAACTCCCCTGATTTTCGTCGGTCATGTGCCTGACCGTGGCCGGAGTTTAGTCTATATCGACAACAGTTTGAACCATTTTACCATCTGGCACTTAAAATGGAAAAAGCCGGCCATTTCCCGACTTTTCCCACATCCGAAATCTGTCTGGAATGTTGATTACTTCAGGTCATAAACCTTGGTGCTACCCGATACTTCGGACGCCACCACCAACATGGCATTGCCGGTCGGGCTGTCGTTTGCGTCAACAAATTGCAGACCTTCTGGCGCCAGTTCACCGGCAGTATCGTTTTCCGGATTGCCCGAGAAACGACGATCGCTGTGATATGTTACGAACTGCGGGTTGGTCGGGTTGGTCAGGTCGTAGACCATGAAGCCACCCTGACGTTCCAGGCCGACGAATGCATAAGGTGTACCATTGACATAACCACTGGCGATGCCTTCGGGTTCCGGGCCCTTGTCATCAGAACGGTTGTCGCGGCTATAGTTTTCCGTATCCGAGGAATTGAAAACATTGGCGTAGTCTGCTGCAAGGATCTGCTCGAATGCGTCACCGCTGTCAAAGACCATCTCGCCGTCCGCGTTCAGGACCGAGAACGACCGCGCGCCATAGCTATAAATCACATCCACATCGCCATCAAAGTCGATATCGCCCTGGGCGGTTGTGGTTTTCAGGCGACCAAGGTTTTCATCCTTCTGCAGGGTGCTTGCCGTCGGGTATGCCACCGGATCAAGGGTCAGTTTGCCAACGCGGGTTTCCTCGCTATAGCCGTCATAATCACGTGCATCGCCTTCGTTGGCGATCAAAACCCACTCCTTGCCATCAATATTGATCACATCAATGGTGTCGGGCATATACATGCCCATCACCGGCCAAGTGCGAATATTGATCTTGCCGTCCTTGTCGCTGGCGTCAAAGGCATGAACCGAATGGTCCTTGAAACCAAGGCCAGCTATGCGTTTGACCGTCGCAGTTTCGATATCGATGATGGCAACCGCGTTGTTTTCCTGCAGCGAGACATAAGCGGTTTTGCTGTCCTTGGAGACAGCGATATATTCCGGTTCTACATCCTGTGCGACGCTTGAGCTCCCCGGGTTCGAGGTGCGCATGCCATAAGGCAGTTTACCGCCATTCAGGAAATTGAAATCAACCGTGCGAACATCATCATCCGACACGTTGTCTGCGCCACCAGTCATGGAGATGATCGAAACGCTTCCTTCCGGATCAATGGTGAAGGCATCATTCGGTTCGCCCTCGTTTGCGACCAGAACATATTTGCCATCGGGTGAAAACTTGATCATGTCGGGCAGCGCACCGACGGTGACAGCCGAGATAAAGGTGCCTTCGGTATCAAAGAAAACAGCCTGACCCGGTGACTGTTTGTCGGCATTTTCAACCACCACGGCGACAACACCATTCATCACGGCAACACTGTTGCCCCCCTTGCCCCAGCTCGACAGATCGATCACGCCAACCTTGGTCAGCTCGGACGGGTTTGACATATCAAGAATATCGATCACCTTGTCCGCGCCATTGACAACAAAAATGCGTTTTGTCACCGGATCGAACGCCGGGATTTCTGCGGCACTTTCGTCAAGCATCCCTGTGCGATATTCGCCCATCGGTACAATCGTGATCGGATGCGCGCCTGCATTGATGACGTCATCCGCCATCATGGCATGATCGGACGACGTGCCAGCACAGGCACTCAGAAGCAATGAAACAGCAGCACTCGCCATCAGTGAAGAACGCATGTTTTCCCCCTTGGAATAACCTTCAACAAAGTGTGCAGCCTGCTGGTTTGCTGTAACGGTTTGATGACCCGGTGGTGACAGTTTCATAATTTTCTTATGGCAGGCGCTGCTCCAACCGGGTGAATTTCCCGTACCAAAATGACAGAACCACGACGCCATGGGGTGTCTGCGAACAGGAGTGCTCCGATGCCAAAGATGTCGAAAGTCAATATTGCCGTGATTGGTGCCGGAATGGCGGGGCTCAAGGCTGCCAGCACCCTGCACAGCATCGGCATGAACGTCACCGTGTTTGAAAAAAGTCGCGGTCTTGGTGGTCGTCTGGCTTCCCGGCGCACGGAATTCGGACATTTCAATCACGGCGCACAATATGTAACGGCCCGAGATCCGGGATTTGATGCCTTCCTTCAGGAAGCGACGGAATTTAACGCCGCCCGGAACTGGACCCCCAATCTGCATCGGGGCACTCGCGCCGACGCAACGGCGGATGCAGGCTTATCGCCGATTGCGCGCCATGTCGGGAACCTGGCTGTTGAACAGTGGTATCAAGGCGCACCACAGATGAACAAATTGATCCGCCCACTTGTTTTGCCGTTTACCATCCAAAAGCAGCATCGCATTACCCGGATTGAACCGCTCAATCAGCGAAGCTTCATGCTTCATGATGATCTGGATGGTGCATTTGGTCCGTTTGACGGTGTAATCGTCACCGCCCCTGCCCCTCAAACGGTTCAACTTTTGCAGCCACTTTCGTCACGCTACACCCCGATTTCCGACGTGGTCATGGCCCCGTGTTGGTCGGTAATGGTGGCATTCGAAAAACCATTTCCGACCGGGTTTGATGCCATGCTTTACCCAAGCCCCGAAATCAGCTGGGCTGCGCGCACAGCCCAAAACAACGATATTTTCCATCGTCGCACCCCGGACCCATGGGTTCTGCACGCCAGCCCGGAATGGTCACGTGCGCACCTGGAGGAAGACAAGGACCGGGTGATTGAAAAGCTCCTGGCGGCTCTTCGCAATGCCAGCGGCATCAAACTGCCCGAACTGCATTCCGTGCAAGCGCATCGCTGGCGCCATGCCCGCACCGAAGTGCCCCTTGGCAAAAGCCACCTTAACGGCATGAACGGGCGCGTGATCGCGGCTGGTGACTGGTGCCTTGGCGCACGGGTCGAGGCCGCATGGCGAAGCGGGCAGACTGCCGCACATGCCATGATCGAAACCCTGCTTGGATAATTTGAAAAACTGATCGCATCACAATGCCCAAAAATGCCAACGGACATCGCCACAGCAAAACAAACCTGCCAGAGAAAACCTGCGTGATCTGTGCGCGTTCGTTTAACTGGCGGCGCAAATGGAAGGATTGCTGGGACACCGTGCGCTATTGCTCTGAGCGGTGCCGCCGGCAAGGCAGAAATCCGCAAGCTTCGACATACCGGGCCATCGGTCATGATGTTTGATCCGCACGATGAAGGCCAGCCGACCTATGCGGTTCTGCGCCAACGAATGATTACTCTGGCGACACGGCGCGGGGCAGACAAAACGATTTGCCCGTCCGAAATTGCCAAGTCATTTGGCTCGCACTGGCGAAGCCTGATGCCGCGCGTGCATCAGGTGGCAGATCAACTTTGCGCCGAGAGAAAACTGGTATTTGAAAAGGGCGGCATCAGCCATGGCCAACACCGCCCTTCGGGTCACTATCGATTGCGTATCGCCCCGGGTAATCCGGATGCCCCGGATGCCCAAAATTAATCGACCTTAGCCTCGCAACGCATGCAACCGCTTGATCAGACCGGCAGTGGAGGCATCACGTGCCCCGGCATCTTCCTTGCCTTCGACCATCGGAAGCAGTTCCTTGGCAAGCTGTTTGCCAAGTTCAACGCCCCACTGGTCATAGGAATTGACGTTCCAGATGATGCCCTGAACAAAGATTTTATGTTCATACATCGCCACCAATCGCCCCAAGGTAAAGGGATCAAGCTGCTTATAAAGGATCATGGTGCTGGGCTTGTTGCCATCAAACACCTTTTGCGGTGCCAGCACATCGATCTCGGCCGGGCTTAAATCACTGTTAGCCAATTCTTCGCGCACTTCGGCCTCGGTCTTGCCACGCATCAGTGCTTCTGCCTGTGCCAAGCAATTTGAAACCAGCTTGTCATGATGATTGGACAGCGGATGCAGCGCATTGGCCGCCATAATGAAATCAACCGGGATCAGTTCAGTGCCCTGATGGATCAGCTGATAAAAGGCATGCTGGCCGTTCGTGCCAGGCTCCCCCCAGATGATCGGGCCGGTTTCATAGGCAATCGGTTGGCCATCACGCGTAACCGATTTGCCGTTGCTTTCCATATCGGCCTGCTGCAAATAGGCCGACAAGCGCGAAAGATGCTGATCATACGGCAGGATAGCCTGGCTTGATGCGCCCAGCACATTGCGATACCACACCCCGATCAGACCAAGGATCATCGGAATGTTGGTTTCAATCGGTGCGGTTTTGAAATGGTTGTCCATCGACTGCGCACCGCGCAGCAATTCTTCGAACTTGTCATAACCCACCGCCAGAATGATCGGCAATCCAATTGCTGACCACAGGCTGTAACGCCCGCCGACCCAGTCCCAGAAACCAAACGCATTGTCGGTATCAATGCCAAAGGCCGCGACCTTATCAAGGGCAGTTGAAACGGCGACGAAGTGCTTGGCAACAGCCGCCTCGTCCTTAAGCATCCCGACAAGCCAGTCACGTGCCGAATAGGCATTGGTCAGTGTCTCGTCGGTGGTAAAGGTCTTGGATGCGATGATGAAAAGTGTGGTTTCAGCATCAAGGAATTTCAGCGTATCGACAATATGCGCGCCATCAACATTGGACACGAAATGGCAGCGAATGCCATCAATATGATAGGGACGCAGCGCCTCATTGACCATCACCGGGCCAAGGTCAGACCCGCCAATACCGATATTGACGACATCGGTGATTTTCTTGCCGGTATGGCCTTTCCATTCGCCGGAATGAACCCGTTTTGCGAATGCTTTGAGACGCGCCAACACATCCTTGACGGCGGGCATGACGTCTTTGCCGTCGACCTCGACCGGGCCACCGTCGAGATTGCGAAGGGCTGTATGCAACACCGCACGGTTTTCGGTGACATTGATTTTATCACCGGCAAACATCCGGTCGCGCCAACTTTCGACATTGGCCGCCTTAGCCAGATCAACCAATGCCGCCATGACATCATCGGTGATCAGGTTTTTGGAATAATCAACAAACAGATCATTAAGCGCCGCACTATAGCGTTCAAACCGTGCGGGATCATCGGCAAAGGCCTGCCGCAGAATGAGTTTTTCGGAAACGTCCACGCCCAGTTGATCAAGCTTTTCCCAGCTTGCCGTCATCTTGTCAGCTGCCATACCACCCTCGGCCCATTCAAATTCATTCACAACAATACGGTGCTATTGCCAACAGGCTAACACGCGTTTCAAACCATATGTGGGACAGTTTGCAGAATGTTGCGGCCTTGTGGTCCTGATGCCGCAACATCCTTGTTATTCGCAACTTAATGTGCCGAAAGAAAGGCTTCGACTTCGTGCTCGGTCGGCAGTGCATTGATTGCGCCGCGCTTGGTCGCCGTGATCGCGCCCACCGCATTGGCAAAGCGACATGCGGCTTTAAGCTTATCCTCGGCCCCCAGAATATCCGGGTCTTTTAGCAAGCGCGACAGGAAGCCTGCCGTGCAGCCATCCCCTGCCCCAGTTGCATCAACAGCGGTGATTTCAAAGGACGGAACAAACCCATCAAAGTCCGGTGTGATATAACGTGATCCCTTGGGACCATAGGTCACGATCATCGCACGCCATTGGTCACACCAAAGATCCTTGATGCCTTCTTCAAGGTCATCCTTACCCGAGACAAAGGTGATTTCCTCGTCCGACATCTTGACGACATCGGCCTGACTGATCGCGAGACGCAGGATTTCACGGGCCTTTTCCGCGCTCGGCCACAGCGGCAAGCGCAGGTTCGGATCACATGAAATGATCGCGCCGTTTTCACGCGCAATCTTTATCGCCTCAAGCGTTGCGGCACGCGGATCATCATCGATCATGCAAAGGGTTCCGTAATGGAATAGATCGGTTGATTTCAGCATGTCCTGATCAAGGTCTGCGGGGCTTAACAGCATGTCGGCCGACGGGCTGCGATAGAATGAAAATTCACGTTCCCCGTCCGCACGCAGCGACACGAAGGCAAGCCCGGTCAGCGCTTCTTTGGTAAGCACAATGCCCGATGTATCGACATTGTCGGCCTTAAGGGTATCAACCAGAAAATGACCAAAGGCATCATCACCAAGCTTGCCGATAAAGCCGGTTTCGATCCCCAGACGTTGCAGTCCCACAGCCGCATTCCCCGGTGCGCCGCCTGCGGCCTTGGCAAAGGCCGGCGCATCGGCAAGACCGGTGCCGGTCACCGTCGGAACAAAATCAATCAGCAGTTCCCCAAGACAAACAGCTTTGGCTGTCATGACGTTTCTCCGTTCGGAATATCCGCAACAAAGGCGGATCAGTTATATATGGCCTGTGGGACCCACCGTCTTTTAAATCGATTCAATTTCCCGTGCAAACCAAAACCCGCTTAGGGTCAGGACCTATTAATGATCGCCCGTATCATCACACTTTTTGCGCGCCTAGCGCCCGACCAAAATCAACCTCGCGCATGCGCTCAAGTTCTGTCATCCAGCGTTCAAACATCGCATCACGTTCCAGTTGAATGGCATAATGGCGTTGCAGGGCCGCGGTCAGGCGCCCCTGACGGCCAAGAAGGTCATCGGCAAACCCGATCATGACCGAATTCGGCCATGCAATCGGGCGCATTTCACGAATAGTGGTGAAAATGCTGTCTTCATCGCGATCAGGTTCGCATTGCGCCATCAAGGTAATCATCGCCGCAGTCGAGCGCGATACACCCATGTGACAATGCACCAGCAAATGACCATCACGACGGCCTGCCATCGTATCTTTCAGGGCATCGCCATATGCAAGGATTGCTTCAACATCGGCCCTGGTCGGGGCCGGACGGCCTTCCTTGTCTTCGATTACGTCATGGAACCGCAAGACCGTGCGTTCGTGGGGAGTATAACTTCCAAAAATACCGGGATCTTCACGTTCGGGATCAAGAACGGACAGGACATGGGTGACACCATGGCTGCGATGGGTGGGCAGCTCATCAATGCCGCAAATGGTCAGGCGCGAAAGTGCGATTGGTTTCATTTCCTTGGTCTCCTGTCTGCGTTTCTTTTTCTGGCCCCTATCAGAGCACAGGAAAATGAAAAAACAAGGGCCGGTATCGTTAAATGATACCGGCCCTGTTCTATTTCGTGCTGAAGTCGCGGATCACTTTGCGCGGTTAACAGCATGAATATTCAGCATTTCCCACGCCATGGTCGCACCGGCAAGCGATGTGATGTCTGAAACATCATAAGGCGGGGAAACTTCGACCACGTCACTGCCGATCAGGTTCACGTGGCCTGCCAGCCGGCGCAGGATCGAGACCGCCTGATGGCTGGTCAAACCGCCCAGAACCGGTGTGCCGGTGCCCGGCGCATAGCACGGATCAAGCCCGTCAATGTCAAAGGTGATATAGGCCGGATTGTCGCCCACAGTCGCCTTGATCTTTTCGACAATGGCGTCAATCGACATCGCCTGAACATCCGGGCCATAGAGGATATTGAACCCATGCGTCGATTCATTATGAGTGCGAATACCGACCTGAATGGATTTTGACGGGTTCACAATTCCCTTTTGGGCGGCATGCCAGAACATGGTGCCGTGATCAATACGATCACCATCATCTTCCCAGGTATCTGAATGGGCATCGAACTGGATCAGAGAAATACCATCACCGTATTTTTCGGCATGCGCCTTTAGCACCGGATAGGTGATAAAGTGATCGCCACCGATTGTGAGCATCTTGGTACCTGTCTGCACGATGTCACGTGCGTGGTCTTCGATCATTTCCGGAAGTTTTTCCGGATGGCCCGGATCAATGACCATGTCGCCATAATCAATCACGGCCAGTTCGGCAAAGATATCACGCCCGGACGGGAAATGCGGCGCCCATGCCAAATTGGTCGATGCCCGACGCACCCCTTGCGGGCCAAGACGCGTACCCGGACGGCTTGATGTCGCCAGATCATAGGGAATACCCGTCACCGCGACATCAATCCCGTTCAGGTCACGGGAATAGCGACGCCGCATGAAAGACAGCGCCCCGGAATACATCGGTTCGCTGGTGTTCTGATGCACGGATTTTGCCGTAAAGGCGTTATCGCCGCCCTTGGTATCAATGACCCCAGTACTGCTCATATCTTGATCCTTCTCACTTCCATTTCCCAAACCATCCCGGACCTTCTGCACAACAGCGGTCAACGGGAAGCTATTTTTCAGGCGTTACCCAGTGCAATCCACGTCGACTTGATCTCACAATACTTGTCAAGTGCATGCAAGGAACGGTCACGCCCGGTGCCGGACTGCTTGTACCCACCAAACGGCATGGTGATCGATCCACCGTCCCAGCAGTTCACCCAAACAAGGCCAGAACGCAATTTCTTTGCCGTCATGTGCGCTTTGTTGATATCGCGCGTCCAGACAGCAGCCGCCAAACCGTATGGCGTGTCATTTGCCGTTTGAACCGCTTCTTTCCAATCCTTGACCGAAATAACCGACAGAACCGGGCCAAAGATTTCTTCCCTGGCAATCGTCATGTCGTTCTTGATGCCATCAAAGACGGTCGGCTCGACATAATAGCCGCCAGATTCGCTGCGAACCCGCTTGCCACCGGTCCGCAAAACGCCGCCTTCGCTGGACCCTTTTTCGATATAGCCCAGAACCCGATTCATCTGGTTTTCATCGACGATCGCGCCCATTTGGCTTTTCGGATCAAGCGGATCGCCCGGCTGCATTTTCGCACCCGCAGCGATGACCTTTTCGATGAATTCATCCTTGATGCTTTCTTCGACAATCAGGCGCGAACCAGCTGTGCAGACCTCACCCTGATTATAGAAAATACCACCCGCTGCTGCGGCGGCGGCCGCATCCATATCCGGGCAATCGGCCAGAACGATGTTCGGGCTTTTGCCCCCGCATTCCAGCCAGACGCGCTTCATGTTTGAAAGCCCGGAATACTGCAAGAACAGCTTGCCGACTTCACCCGACCCGGTAAAGGTCACGCAATCAACATCATCATGCATGCCAAGCGCCTTGCCGGCCGTCGGGCCAAAGCCCGGAACAACGTTCAGAACGCCTTCGGGGATGCCGGCCTCGACCGCGATTTCCGCAACACGCAAGGCGGTCAACGGGGACTGCTCGGCCGGTTTCAGGATGATCGAATTGCCCATCGCCAAGGCCGGTCCAAGTTTCCAGACAGCCATCATCAGCGGGAAGTTCCACGGCACCACAGCGGCAACAACGCCAAGCGGCTCGCGGGTGATCATGCCGATTTCACTGGTGCCAGACGGCGCTATTTCATCATAAATCTTGTCAATCGCCTCGGCGTACCAACGGATGCACTTGTAAGACAGCGGAATGTCATCACGCGCAGCAAGCGTGATCGGCTTGCCCATATCAAGGCTTTCAAGCAGTGCCAGTTCGCTCGCATTCTTTTCAAGAAGATCCGCGAAATGCAGCATGATCGCCTTGCGTTTTGCAGGCGCGGCTTCCGACCAGCTTCCTTTTTCAAACACTGCACGTGCCGATGCGACCGCACGGTTGACGTCTTCGACATCGCATTCGGCAACCTTGGTCAGAACCGATCCGTCACGCGGGCTGATGCAATCAAATGTCTTGCCGGATGCGGCATCGACATAGGCCCCGTTGATGAACGCCTTGTTGCGGATATCAAGGGCCGCAGCCTGTGCGGTCAGTTGTTCAAAATTCATCGGATTGGTCATCGCAAGTCTCCTGACGGATGGCGCGTTTGGTTCTTGTTTAAGTTTGAAGGGTGCATGCAGGCATGATGACTGCATGATCTGTCATCAATATGACGGTGGCGTTGCGGCACTGACGACTTCGCACTCACCGTCTCCGACATTGCGAAAACGATGGGGAATTTCCGCATTAAAGTAATAGGCATCACCGGGGCCAAGAACCTTGACCCGTTCCCCAACTGTTACCTCAAGCTTTCCACGGACGACAACACCGGCTTCCTCGCCCTTCTGGACAATCAGGTTGTCACCGGTATCCCCGCCCGCAGGATAGGTTTCATGCAGCACGCGCAGGTTACGATCCTTGCGCGAGGCGCCAACAAGACGCATCGACATCGTCCCGTCGGCAAGTTCGACAAGCTCTTCTTTTTTAAAGAAGATTTCTTCACCGTTATCGAGGTCGATGGTGAAGAAATCGATCAGGCTCATGGGAATGCCTGCCAACACCTTGGCGAGGCTGTCCACAGACGGGCTGACCCGGTTCTGTTCAATTGTCGAAATCGTACTGTTTGTAACACCGGCACGACGCGCCAGTTCGCGCTGCGACAACCCATACATGTTGCGCACCGCTTTCAGACGATCTCCTACCTTTTGCGACATTCCCGTAGTTCCCCATCGAAGGTTTTTTATGGTTTTGTGCGATCACACAGCGTCGAGATACCAGCGATATTCAAGCTGGGTGACCTCGGAGAAGAATTCATCATATTCCGCACGCCGGCAGACATCGAACACATCGACAAACCGTTCGCCGAGATATTCCTTGACGATGTCACCTTCGACAAACCGGTCGAGGGCTGAAATCATGCTGCGCGGGACGATCTTGCCGCCATGCTGCTCATAACCGTTGCCAGTGGTCGGCTCACCCGGGTCAAGTTTGTTTTTCATGCCGTGATGCATGCCTGCAAGTACACAGGCCAGCACCAGATACGGGTTGGCATCGGCACCCGAAACACGGTGTTCCACGCGTGCGGCCTTGGGGCTACCCGCCGGAATACGCAGGGCCACGGTCCGGTTGTTCAAACCCCAGTTGGGTGACATCGGCGCATAGGCCTTGTTCTGGAACCGGCGGAACGAATTGGGGTTCGGTGCAAAGATCGCCATGCTTTCAAACATGCTTTCCTGCAGACCGCCAATCGCAAAGCGCAGATTGTCTGAGACTTCCTCGTCACCAACCGGTGACAGCACGTTGTTGCCATCCTTGTCACGCAGGGACACATGAACATGCAGGCCATTACCCGCCTGATCGGAATAGGGCTTTGCCATGAAGGTCGCGGTGACCCCGTGATCCCAGGCAATCCCTTTAACCACGCGCTTGAGCTGCATGGCATGATCTGCCGCCAACATCGGGTCGGTTACATGACCAAGATTGATTTCGAACTGACCCGGACCCGCTTCGGCAACGATGGTATCGGCCGGAATGCCCTGACGGTTAAGTTCGGCAACTGCGTCATGAAGAACCTTTTCAAAGTCCTCAATCTGCTGCAGGCCATAAACCTGCACGCCATCAGATGCGATTCCCCCGCCAAGCGGTTGGGGTGGCAGCGGTTCTGCTGTTTGTTCGTTCTGATCGGCAAGATAGAATTCAAGTTCAAGAGCGACCGTTGGATAGAACCCATCGGCTGCCATACGATCCACAACACCCTGAAGCACATTACGCGGATCGGCAAAAAACCTTGAACCATCAAGGTTATACAGGCTCATCATCACCTGTGCGAGCGGCAGTTCGCCGTAGGGCACACGGCACAAGGTTCCCGGGATCGGTTTTGCCAGATTGTCCTGGTCACCGCTCGACCAAAGGAGCCCTGTTCCTTCCGGGTTATCACCCGTGATGTCTACAAGACATACGGATCCCGGCAGATTGATGCCTTCCTGAAAGCTTTTGAGGAATTTCTGTTTGCTGATTCGCTTGCCACGAAACACGCCATTGATATCTGGGATCAACAGTTCGACAAGTTCGACATCAGGGTTTTCTTCAAAGAATCGTTGGGCTTCTGCCCTACTGTCTTCGACGAACGACTTGTTCATCGTCTTATACTCCCGGAAAAGCCTTGTATTAAGGGGGTTATCCCTGAACGCATGGTGCCGTGCCGGAATGTCCCGGTCAAGCCCCTTCGTTCGATATATCGTGCAAATCCTGCAGTGCAGAAAAAACAGTCGATTAAATTCACTCCACATCAAGGAACAGGCTGCAGGAAAGACTGGATAACGAAAAACACCTCTGAACCGCAGAAAAATTTGTCGAAAAATCCTCTTGCAATGGTGTTCGAAAAAACGAACACTGGCCGCAGATGTTCAACATATCGCACAAAGCAGACCAGCATAGCTGTCAGGAGACGTTATGAATAATTTCGACAAAACCGCCTATTGGCAGGACATTGACCAAGCCCACCACATTCACCCGTTTACCGATACGGCGGATCTGAACAACCGTGGCACCCGGGTTATCACACGTGCTGATGGTGTCTTTATCGAAGATTCCAACGGCAATCGCTATCTCGATGGCATGGCGGGTCTGTGGTGCGTAAACATCGGTTATGGCCGCAAGGAACTTGCCGAAGCAGCCTACAAGCAGATGCTTGAACTGCCCTATTACAACAACTTCTTCCAATGTGCGAATTCGCCCGCGATTGAGCTTTCAAAAGTTCTTGCGGAAATCACCCCCGAAGGCCTGAACCACGTTTTTTACGCCAACTCCGGGTCAGAAGCGAACGACACGGTTGTCCGGATGGTGCATCAGTACTGGAACCTTAAGGGCAAACCTGAACGCACCCACATCATCAGCCGCAAGAACGCCTATCACGGCTCCACCGTTGCCGGTGCATCGCTTGGCGGGATGTCTGGCATGCATTCGCAGGGCGGTGCGCTGGTACGTGACATCGTACATATTGACCAACCCTATTGGTACGGCGAAGGCGGCGATCACACCCCCGAGGAATTTGGACTGATTGCGGCGCGCAAGCTTGAAGAAAAGATCGAAGAACTTGGTGCAGACCGCGTTGGTGCCTTTATTGGCGAGCCAATCCAGGGGGCCGGTGGTGTGATCATTCCGCCGTCAACCTACTGGCCGGAAATTCAGCGCATCTGCAAAAAATACGACATTCTTCTGATTGCCGATGAAGTCATTTGTGGCTTTGGCCGGACCGGCGAATGGTTTGGCTGTGACACCTTTGACATCAAGCCCGACCTGATGCCGATGGCCAAG
This sequence comes from Thalassospira australica, assembly GCF_000763295.1. GTDB lineage: Bacteria > Pseudomonadota > Alphaproteobacteria > Rhodospirillales > Thalassospiraceae > Thalassospira > Thalassospira australica. The sequence continues at coordinate 512,568 of NZ_JRJE01000031.1, forward strand.
GGCATGTCTTCGGGCTATTTGCCGATCTCGGCCGTCATGGTTGGCGACCGGGTGGCGGATGTTCTGATCAATGAATGCGGTGAATTCACCCATGGCTTTACCTATTCCGGTCACCCGGCAGCCGCAGCAGTGGCCCTTGAAAACATTCGCATCCTGCGTGAAGAAAAGATGGTCGACCGCGTCAAGGACGATATCGGTCCTTATTTTGCCAAGGCGCTTAAAACCCTTGAAGATCACCCGTTGGTCGGAGCGGTTGAAACGGTCGGCCTGATTGCCGGCATGCCGCTTGTAGATGACAAGAAAACTCGCAAGATGTTCGACAAGCCGGGCACGGTCGGCACCATGTGCCGTGATGCCTGTGTGGCCAATGGTGTGATCATGCGCGCCTGTGGGGATCGCATGGTTCTGTCCCCGCCTCTTTGCATTACCCATGACGAAATCGACGAGCTTGTCAAACGTGCGCGCGCTGCCTTTGATGAGACCGCCAAGAAAATCGGCAAAATGTAACCGCAGGCGGAATATCTTTGATTATAATCGCTTAACGAAAGACCCGGCATGAAATATCATTGCCGGGTATTTTGTTTCCCGCCCCCAAGCTGCCCTGCCGACTGTCCTCCCATTCGCCCAAAGAGACCTGTCATGTTAAAGCGCATCTATCAGCCTGCCGCCTATCAAACCGACAGCCTGCCCGACAGTTACTGGGTTGAAAGCGCATCCCCCCTGCCTGCATGTGATAGGCTACCGGTGAGCGGAACCCTGAAAGCCGATGTTGCGATTATCGGCGGGGGATATTGCGGGCTGTCTGCAGCATTGGAGCTGGCAAAGAGTGGTGCTGACGTCGCGGTATTTGATGCCGGACGCAGTGGTTGGGGCGCATCGGGGCGCAATGGCGGCTTTTGTTGCCTGGGGGGCACCGGCAAGGATTACAGCGTTCTTGCCAAAAAGTTCGGTGACGACGCTGTCAAACAGTTCGCCCGCATTCAGCTTGATGCCATCGATCTGGTCGGTCAACGTTTGCACGACTGGAACATTGACGCCGACCGTCATTCGGATGGCGAACTTGTCTTGGCCCACAAACCAAACCGGCTTGCTGCCCTTCAGCAGGAGGCCGACGAACTGGCACATTTCACCACCATCAAGACCGAATTTTTGGACAAGGATGCCCTTAAGGAACGCGGCCTCCATGCGGCGGACACCTTTGGCGGACTTCACACCAAAGCGGGTTTTGGCCTGAACCCGATGAAGTATCTGGCTGGCCTGCATGAACAATGTACGCGAGCCGGTGTTCGGATATTCGAACAGGCAAAAATCGACCGATTTGTCGAAAACGGCGAAGGATATCGCCTGCATTCTGGTGACACCCAAATCACGGCAGGGAAAATCGTGATTGCTACCAATGGCTATAGCTCGGAAAATCTGCCCGACTGGCTTGGCGGACGCTTGATGCCGGTTTTCTCCGGCATTGTTATCACACGCCCGATGACGGATGATGAATTGGCTCAACAGGGCTGGACCAGCGACCTTATGGCTTTTGACAGTCGCATCTTGCTCCATTATTTCCGCAAACTTCCCGACAATCGGTTCCTGTTTGGCGGGCGCGGCGGCATTACCGCAACCCCAAAGGCCTTTGCAGAAGGCAAACGCACCCTTTTGGGTCATTTCAACCGCATGTTCCCGGCATGGCGTGATGTTGAACTTACCCATCACTGGAACGGACTTGTCTGCCTGTCACAAAGCTGGCGTCCCTATATCGGGCGCGTTCCCGGTCATCATGATGTCTGGACGGCACTTGCCTGGCATGGCAGCGGCATTGCCATGGCAAGCCAGGGCGGAAAGCTTCTGGCGGAACGTATGCTTGGCATTCGCGATGCGCAGGATCTGGGATCGGTTCTTAGCACGCCGATGGATAAATTCCCGCTGCCTGCTTTGCGCCGTGTCGCACGTTCAGCTGCCTATGGATATTATGAGCTGAAGGATCGTTTTGCCTGACCGGTTTGCGCCATCGCCAAAAGTGACATATGTCATGTGCGACAATTGCTTTGTCGATTAAAATAGTTTCTGATCCAAGCGCAGTACAACAGGCCAAAACCCATGTCTGAAAAACAGCCGACCCTTGCCGAAATCAAGGAACGCCGCGAAATCGCCACGCGCCGTATCAAGGAAGATACCGGCATTGACACTGACATGATCAAGAACATTGTGCATGGCTTTTATGCCAAGGTGCGTGAAGACGACCTGCTCGGACCGGTGTTTGATGAAAAGATCGAAAACTGGGACCACCATCTTGATCGCATGGTAATATTCTGGTCATCGGTTGCCCTTGCGACCGGCAATTATGATGGCCGCCCGATGCAAAAACACCTGCCGCTTGAAATCACCCGCCATCATTTTGATCGCTGGCTGCAACTTTTTGCCCAGACTCTTTCGGAATATTGCGACGAACCGGCGGCAAAGCATTTCATGGAACGCGCACTTCGCATCGCTTCAAGCTTTGAGATCGGCATTGCCGCCCATAACGGCGTGATCCTGTCAAAGGGGGAACGTTACGATCCGGTTTCCAGTTGGGAACCAAGCTGACTTCCGAACGTTATCAAGAACAGCCATAACGCCCCGCGCCCTGTCCTGATGGTAGTCGCATTGACAATCTGAACCGATTGCGATTTCATTGGGTTATGGGGAACTTGGGGGCGACCAAAACACCAAATACTATTCACGACACCCAACAAGCTACGGCGATTTTGCCCCTGACATGCAATCCATCAGGGTTTTCTGAACCGCAGCCTGGCCCAAGGGACATGTCCCGTTTGCGTAAAAACACGATCGTAAAATCAAGAACAACGAAACGGAGTGCCCCTACATGTGGTCAGTGATCATTCTTGTTGCCTTGTTGCTGATGGCTGTCGTGGCCTATACGATTTATGGTCATCGACGTCATTTGACACCAAGTCAGGGCGAAAAGATCAATCTTGCCGAACGCCCCAACAGCGCGCTTCTGATCATTGACCTGCAAGAAGATTTCACCACTGCGACGGGCAAGAACGCCTATGCACCAGAAATGGTCGACAAGCTGATTAACGCGATTAATGGCTTGGTGAAAACCGCCAATGCCAATGGATCGCCCGTCATATCCATCCGTCAGACCTTTCGGGGCTGGTATATCAAGTTTCTTGTCAACCTGTTGAATGAAGGGCGCGGAAATCCGACATCCGGTGGCCTTGATCTTGACATGCGGATCAATGGCGACATCGACCACGACATCGTCAAATCACGCGCAGACGCCTTCAGCGAACCCGAACTTGATCGCGTTCTGGACCGTCAAAAAGTCGGCAAGCTGATCATTGTTGGTCTGGATGGCGATTTTTGCGTCAAAACAACCATTCAGGCCGCCCTTAATCGCGGCTATGAGGTGTCCTTTAGCGACGCCACAACACTTACCCTGAACCCCGTCAGCTGGCAAAAAACCAAGGCCAGCCTGACGGCACGCGGCGCCTTTGACCAGGGCCTGACCATGACGGCCACGCCAGATCATCGCGGCGAGACGGAACAGGAACAGGAACAGGAACAGGCGCACGAAAACACAGGCACCTGACGCGGGTTTCGATTTCAGCCGGGATCAGCAAACAAACCGGACGGTCTTAAAGCTTGTCGCGGATTGAGTACCACAGCATCGCAGCTACCAACATCGGGAAACGCAGCATCTTGCCCCCCGGGAACACCGGGGTCTTGACGTTGGCCATCACATCAAACCGTTCCATGGTGCCTGCCACCGCATCAGCCATGATCTGCCCGGCCAGGGTCGCCATGGCAACGCCATGCCCGGAATAGCCGGTGGCGGTATAGACGTTGTCTTCTATCTTTCTGAAAAACGGCATCCGGTTCATTGTGATCGCAAGCGTCCCGCCCCAGCCATAGTCAATATTCACATCTTTAAGCTGCGGATAAACTTCAAGCATATGCGGGAACACGAATGATTTGATGTCCTTGGGGAAATTATAGCCATAGGTTTCCCCACCGCCAAACAACATGCGTTTATCCGCACTTAGACGGTAATAGTTGATCACAAACTTTGAGTCCGCGACCGCGACATCATCCCGGATCAATTCGCGCGCCAGATCATCGCCAAGTGGCTCGGTGGCAATGATGAAATTGTTGATCGGCATGACACGCTTTGCCACACGGTCTTCAAGCCCATCAAGATAGCCATTGCAGCCAAGGATAAGCTTGTTAGCGCTAACAACCGCACCATCACTGGTTTTTACCGTGACCTTGCCAGCATGGTTTTCATAGGATGTGACAACAGAATTTTCAAAAATCCGTGCCCCGGCATCACGGGCAGCATCCGCCACGCCCAAGGCAAAGTTCAACGGATGAATATGCCCGGCCCCCATATCAAGCGACCCACCGTGGTAGAACTCGGATCCGAGCATCTCTCGCATTTCGGCGCGATCAACATTTCGGATATCGCTGTAACCGTATTCCGATTGCAGTTTTTCTGTGTATTCATGGGTTTCGGGGACAAACCGCGCACGATGATCCGCATGCAGGATGCCAGGCTTCCAATCGCATTTGATGTCATGCTTTTTGATCAGGGATTTGACGATGTCCTTGGATTGTTCGGCGATATCCCAAAGCTTTTTGGCATCATCGCGCCCGACCATCTTTTCCAGATCATCCTGTTCGCGGCGCTGACCTGACCCGACTTGCCCGCCGTTGCGCCCGGATGCGCCCCAGCCAACCCGGTGGGCTTCAAGCAAAATAACGTCATATCCCCGTTCGGCCAGATGCAGCGCCGATGACAGCCCGGTAAAGCCCCCGCCAATAACGACAATGTCGCAGGTTTGATCCCCTTGAAGCTTTGCAAATGACGCAATGGCGTTGGCTGTTGCTGCGTAATAGGACGCGGGATAGGCACCGACCTTGTCATTGGCGGTTAGCAAGTTAGGGGTAAACATGAGGAAGTCTCATTTTCGTTATTGGTTGTCAGCATATCCTGACCGAACAGTTTCATCTCGCAAGGGAAAACTGCCGTATTTGGACCGTCATTTTCCCATTTCATCGATTATGCCAAAACAGACACGCCACAAGATAAAGGATTGCGCGAAGCCACGCCCAAAACGCATAACAATGCATCAAAACAAAAATCCCCGACCTGAGAATGACAGGCCGGGGATTTCAGAATTTCTACGTTAGTCAAATGCGGCTTAGCGCTGCTTTGTTTCCCATTCAGGATGCACAAAGAACGGGGCATTTGACGGTGCCAATGGCTGGCGACCACGGATGATATCGGCAGCCTTTTCACCAATCATGATGGTTGGCGCATTGAGATTTCCCGTGGCAATCGTCGGCATGATGGAGCTATCAACAACGCGCAGCCCTTCGATGCCGTGAACACGGGTTTTCTCGTCAACCACCGCCATGTCATCACTGCCCATCTTGCATGAACAGGACGGGTGATAGGCACTTTCGGCGTGATCAGCGACCCATGCATCGATTTCTTCATCAGACTGGATATCCTTACCCGGTGCGATTTCCCCACCGCGCAAATCGGCAAAGGCTTCCTGAGCAAAAATCTCGCGGGTCAGGCGCACGGATGCGCGCATTTCTTCCCAGTCTTCCGGGTGGCTCATATAATTCGGATCAATGATCGGGCGATCTTTGGGATCGGCTGAGGCCAACCGAACGGTGCCGCGCGATTTGGACCGCATCGGACCAACATGGGCCTGGAAACCATCGCCTTCTGCCGCCTTGGACCCGTTATAATTAATCGCCGCTGGCATGAAGTGATATTGCAGGTCCGGGTGTTTGACGCCTGCCCTGGATCGAATAAAGCCACCGGCTTCAAAATGGTTGGTCGCGCCCAAACCGGTTTTGAACAGATACCATTCAACGCCAATCTTAAGCTTGCTCCACCAATCAAGTTTGCTGTTCAGACTGACCGGTTTAGTGCATTCCATCTGAACGTAAAGTTCCAGATGATCCTGCAGGTTTTCGCCAACACCGGGCAAATCATGGACAACATCAATGCCATGCTCGCGAAGATGGGCCGCCGGACCAATACCCGACAGCATCAAAAGTTTTGGTGAATTGATCGAACCTGCCGAAATAATCACTTCGCGATCCACGACCACGCGCTTGTTTTCACCTTCATGGAAAAAGTCCAAACCAATGGCACGTTTTCCTTCGAAAACAACACTCTGCGCGAACGCCTTATGATAGACGGTCAGGTTCGGGCGTGTCATTGCCGGGCGCAAATAGGCCTGCGCCGTTGACCAGCGACGGCCCTTGTAGACCGTCATATCCATGGTCCCCAAACCTTCCTGGCGATAGCCGTTCTGATCGGGGGTGAATTCGTAACCGGCCTGTTGACCGGCCTTGATCCATGCCTTGTGCAAGTCGTTCTTGCACGCCCCGGTCGTCACATGAAGCGGGCCATCGCCGCCGTGGTATTCATCGCCTTCGGTGTCTTCGTTACGCGTGTCGGCCTTTCGGAAATATGGCAGGCAGCGCGCGTAATCCCATTCCTTAAGGGCGGCGTCTTCTTCGGCCCAGCGATTGTAATCAAGCGCGTGCCCGCGAACATATGCCATGCCATTGATCGAGCTTGACCCACCGTAAACGCGCCCACGCGGTGTTTCCATGCGGCGGTTGTTAAGGTTTGCCTGCGGCGTCGTCCAATAGGCCCAGTTATAGGTTTCGGATTGCATCGGATAGGAAAGTGCGGTTGGCATATGAATACGCCAATCCCACCAATGATCCTTGGGGCCAGCTTCAACAACCAGCACCTTTACCTCGGAGTCTTCGGTCAACCGGTTGGCAAGCACAGCCCCAGCAGAACCGGAGCCAACAATCACATAATCATATTTTTCAGTCGTCGTTGGGGTCGTCATATCTGATCCCTTGTATCTGGTCGCGCTTTGGGGCAGCCGGTTACGATTTAGCGAAAGGCAACGCGTTACTTTAGTAAGGTGCCTCGACATCGCCGGTTTCGACATAGACAGATTTGATGCGGGTATAATATTCAATCGCCGCACGGCCGTTTTCGCGACCCACACCGGATTTCTTCACGCCACCAAATGGCATCTCGATCGGGGTGATGTTATAGGTGTTGATCCAGCAGGTCCCGGCTTCAAGACGGGCAACAACACGGTGACCACGCGACAGATCCTTGGTGAAGACCCCTGCGGCAAGACCATATTGCGTGTCATTGGCGCGCTTGATGGCTTCTTCTTCGTCGCTAAAGGTCAGAACCGACATCACCGGACCAAAGATTTCCTCACGCACGATGGACATATCATCGGTGCACTCGGTGAACACGGTCGGTTCAACAAACAGGCCCCCTTCGGGCATGCCATCGGTCACGGCATTGCCACCAAGGACACATTTCGCCCCTTCCTGCTTGCCCTTTTCGATATAGGACATGATCTGATCAAACTGGGTCTTTGTCACAATCGGGCCAACCTGGGTTTCCGGCTTTTCCGGATCCCCCAAAACCAGCCCCTTAGAACGTGCAATCAGCTTTTCGATGAAGGCATCCACAACACTTTCATGCACGAAGACACGCGTCCCGTTCGAGCAAATCTGACCCGATGAATAGAAGTTCGCCATCTGCGCGCCAGATACGGCGTTATCAAGATCGGCATCTTCGAACACGATCATCGGCGACTTGCCACCAAGTTCCATGGTGACCGCCTTCATGCCCCCCGCAGCAACAGAGGCCACCTTGGCCCCGGTCGCAGCCGAGCCGGTCAGCGAGATTTTATCAACATCCGGGTGATCAACCAGCGACGCACCACATTCGCGCGCGCCCTGAACCACATTATAAACGCCATCAGGAAGGCCTGCTTCCTGAAGTGCTTCGGCAACCGCGATAGCCGAAAGCGGCGTTGTTTCGGACGGTTTGTAAACAACGGCATTGCCACATGCCAGCGCAGGTGCAGCTTTCCAGCATGCGATCTGGATCGGATAGTTCCATGCCCCGATGGCACCACATACGCCAACCGCTTCGCGGCGGGTATAGGCAAAGTTGCCCGCAAGATCGATGTGCTCGCCCGCAAGGCTTCCAGCGACACCAGCGAAATATTCAAGGCACTCGACACCGGAAATCACATCGACAATTTCGGTTTCCTGAATGGCACGTCCGGTGTCACGGGTTTCCACCAGTGCCAATTCATCATTGCGGTCGCGCAGAATCTGGGCGGCCTTGAACAACACACGGGCACGTTCGGCAGCCGGTGTGTTTTTCCAAACCTCAAACCCGGCGCGCGCAGCCTTTACCGCGGCATCAACGTCGGATGCCGTGCTTTCGTGGCCTTTGGCAAGTACAGTGTTGGTCGCGGGGTTAAGGGTAACCATTTCCGCGCCCGAGCCAGCAGTTTTCTTGCCGTTGATGAAATTCTGGATCTGATAAAGGCTCATCTTAAACTCCTGCAGGTCGCCTGTGTTTCGGGCGACCGTAATCGTATGTATGGTTCGAATTATGTTAGCGGTCTTGATCTAGCGACTTGGCGAATTCGCCAGATAAAGATGCAAGGTGTTCATGACCATCTTGCGTGCGCCCGCAACATCGGAGCGCCCCCGCGTCAGGCCCGTCCCCACCCAAATTCCATCGACCATGGCGGCGATGACAGCGGCGATTTCTTCGGCGCGTTCATCCGTTGTCAGTTGGCGCAACTCGTGCCGAAGATTGGACTCCAGCCGATGGAAGTAGATGTCGTTCAGGCGTCGCAGATCCTTGGAAAATGGCACCTGCGCCCAGAAAGACAACCACGCGACAGTCACCTGCTGGGTGAACTGCCCTTCGTTGAAGTTGGTGCTAACGATGGCTTCAAGGCGTTCAAGCGGCGTTTTCGCCGTTTTCAAACGCGTCATGTAATCATCACGCAATTCCTGCATCAAAAAACGCATGGTGGCTTCGAGCAGGGCGTTTTTGCCACCGAAGTAATGCGAAATAATACCCGACGACATCCCCGCCGCCTTGGATATGCGAGCAATCGTAGCATCCGCGAATCCATGCAGGTGGATGGTTTCAATCGTTGCGTCGATTAACTGCCTGCGGCGGACAGGCTGCATACCAACTTTGGGCATTAATTCTTCCAATCCATTGCGTTGCGAAGGGTTTAGCGCCACTGCACTGCCGTAAGCCGCAGTTTTTAATCCTTCGCAATTGACGTAACCAGAATATGCTGTATTTTAATTGAACAATCAATCAATAAAAACACGCTGACATTTGCGGCGCGTTTCTCAGGGGCTTTATCCTTTGCTGCGCGGCTTTGTGGCTGTTTTTGTGATTATTCCGGCCCATTAATCACGTTCGGGGGAACCTGATTAATGGCTCTGGGCGAGTATTGGCGACATAACTGTTGCGTTGATGTTCGTCTGGCCTCCGGAACCGAGAGTCTTCTGATGACAGCGCTTTGCGGTCCTCAGTAACATTAGGTTTACACAAGGGAGAACCAGAAACATGACCAATCTTTCCACGTTCGGCCGCCTGCTTGGCAGCACCATCGTTGCAACCGCCCTTTTCGGTGCAGTTGGTGCCAAAGCTGCAGATGGCGATGCCTGCAAAACCGTGACATTCTCTGATGTTGGCTGGACCGACATCACCGCGACCACGGCAACTGCATCGGTTATCTTCGAAGCACTGGGCTATGACGCCGAAACCGAACTTCTGTCCGTTCCGGTCACCTACACCAGCCTTGCCAATGGCGATGTTGACGTATTCCTTGGCAACTGGATGCCGACAATGGCAGCCGACATTCAGCCGTATCTTGATGCCGGTACCGTTGTTTCGACCGGTGCAAACCTTGAAGGTGCAAAATACACTCTGGCCGTTACCCAGAACGCCTTTGACGCTGGTCTTAAAGACTTCGCAGATATTGCCAAGTTCAAAGATGAGCTGGACGCCGAAATCTATGGTATCGAGCCGGGCAACGATGGCAACCGCCTGATCCAGGACATGATCGATGGCGATCAATTCGGCCTTGGCGGTTTCGAACTTGTTGAATCCTCCGAGCAGGGCATGCTGGCTGAAGTTAAGCGCAAATCTTCGCGCGACCAGTTCATTGTCTTCCTTGGCTGGGAACCACACCCGATGAACGCAAAATATGACATGGCTTACCTTGATGGTGGCGATGACGTATTTGGCCCGAACTTTGGTGGTGCAACGGTTCATACCAACCTGCGCGCAGGCTACACCGACGAATGCCCGAATGCCGGCAATCTTGTTACCAACTTTAAATTCAGCCTCGCCATGGAAAACGAAATCATGGATGCGATTTTGAATGAAGGTACCGATCCGGCAGAAGCCGCATCCGCATGGCTGAAAGCCAACCCGGATACTGCATATGCGTGGCTTGACGGTGTAACCACCTTTGACGGTGGCGATGCAAAGTCAGCCCTTAAAGGCGCGCTTGGTCTTTAAGCTGCCCGCTTGATCTTGCCGATGCGCCCACTGCCGATATGGCAAAAGCGGGCGCATCGGCGCATTATTTTAATTCTCATTGAACGGATATTTTCGCATGGAATGGCTCACGGAAACGAAAATTCCGCTGGGACAGTGGATATCGTCCCTGATGGATGCGCTGAACGAACATGCCGATTTCGTGTTCTATACCATATCGGATGTCCTCGAGTTCATTATTGAAAACACCATCGATTTTCTGGTGTGGCTCCCTGCCCTTTTAATTATTGCCGGTTTCGGCATACTGGCATTTGTGCTGCACAAATCCTGGAAACTGACGGCCTTTACGGTTCTTTCCCTGCTGTTGATTGTTAATCTTGGCTATTGGGAAGAAACCATGGAAACACTGGCACTGGTGCTTTATGCGTCGTTGTTCTGCATGGTCATCGGTGTACCGCTTGGTGTGGCGTCAGCCCACCGTCCGTGGCTGTATCAGGCCATGCGCCCTGTGCTTGATTTGATGCAAACGATCCCGACATTCGTGTATCTGATCCCGACCCTGATCCTGTTTGGTCTGGGTGTGGTACCGGGTTTGATTTCAACGGTGATCTTTGCCATCGCCGCCCCGATCCGCCTGACCCACCTTGGCATTTCAAGCACGCCAAAAGCCCTGCTTGAAGCCGGTGAAAGCTTTGGCTGCACGCCGCGCCAGTTGTTGTTCAAGGTCGAACTGCCATCAGCCATGCCATCAATCATGGCGGGGCTCACCCAATGCATCATGCTGTCACTTTCAATGGTGGTGATTGCCGCCCTTGTCGGCGCGGATGGCCTTGGCAAACCGGTTGTGCGCGCCCTGAACACTGTGAATATCGCGCAAGGCTTTGAAGCCGGGCTTGCAATTGTGATTTTGGCCATCGTGCTTGATCGCATCTGCCGTCGTGAAAACAACCAAACTTCGGGGCAGTGATCATGACAAATGCTGTTGAATTCGATAATATCGACGTGATCTTTGGCAACCGTCAGGCAGAATCCCTTAAGCTGCTTGACGAAGGCAAAACCCGCGAAGAAATTGCCGCGGCAACCAACAACGTTCTTGGCGTTGCCGATGTCAACTTTAATGTCCCGCAAGGCGAAATTTGTGTCCTGATGGGTCTGTCGGGATCGGGCAAATCATCGCTTCTGCGGTGTGTGAACGGCCTTAACACCGTGTCACGCGGTTCGCTTCGGGTGCATGACGGCGACTGGATGGCTGACGTTACGAAATGTGACGGCCCCACCCTTCGCAAGCTGCGCCGTGAATGTGTTGCCATGGTCTTCCAGCAATTCGGACTGCTGCCGTGGCGCACCGTGGCCGAGAATGTAGGCTTTGGCCTTGAGTTGCGCGGCATGGACCCGAAAGAACGTCGCGACGTCGTTGATGAAAAGCTTGCCCTTGTTGGCCTGGACCAATGGGCAGATAAATACGCCCATGAATTGTCTGGCGGCATGCAGCAACGTGTTGGCCTGGCGCGTGCCTTTGCCACCGATGCACCGATCCTTCTGATGGATGAGCCGTTCTCGGCCCTGGATCCATTGATCCGTAACCGTTTGCAAGACGAGTTGCTTGATCTGCAGGAGAAACTCAACAAAACCATCCTGTTTGTCAGCCATGACCTTGATGAAGCCATGAAACTTGGCAATTCGATTGCTATCATGGAAGGCGGTTATGTTGTGCAGCATGGCACGCCCGAAGACATCGCACTGCGTCCGGCAAACGAATATGTCGCCGATTTTGTTGCCCACATGAACCCGGTTCACATCCTGCGTGGTCGTGCGATCATGCACCGCATTGATCGTGACAAGAAAACCGGCAGTGCCGAGCTGACACTTGAAGATGCCAACATTCGCATCACGCTTGAGGATGGGGTTGTACGTTCAGCCAACAACGGTGAACGCGGTGAGCTTAAACTGATCAATTATGATGGCACACTGCCAAGCGATCTTGATGCAACAGACAACTCCATCGTCTTTGTTGCCCAGGATGATGTCCTGCTTAAGGATCTGATCGACATTCGTTCGATCACCCAGAACCCGGTCATCCTGACCCGCGATGGCAAGGTATCGGGCACATTGGGCCGCAAGGAATTCTTTGACAGCCTGACCCAGACGGCGTCTGTTCCGGACTAATCTGAAACAGACTTAAATCTCGAATGGAAAGGCGGCCCTTGTTGGGGCCGCCTTTTTTGTCTCACGCCGCCGTATGGTTTGGTGTCATACCCAAACTGCGTCCGGGTTATCCACCCGTTACCGGCGGAAACAGGGCAATTTCTGTGGCCTTGGTGACGTCGGTTTCGGGTGTGGCATATTCCTGATCCACCGCGACGCGAATGATCGCGGGGTCTGCCAAGGCATCGGCAAAGTTTTCGCCACGGCCGGGCAGCCATGCCAGCAGGTCGGCAACCGTTTTAACGGTGTCTGGAAGATCAATTGCCTCTTCCGCCATACCGATGCGGTCCTTGACCCACGAAAAATAGATCAGTTTCATCTTCAATCCTGACACTTCAATTTGCCGGCATGCTTGCGCAGCACATCCCCGAAGACAAGTCCCAATGGCGTTATCAGGGAAAATTAAACCTTATGGATAAATAAAATAACCCTCAGGCGCACTGTCAAGCCGGGCTGTCAGGTTATCAATAAAGAACCGTTCCGCCCGGCTCAGCGACATGCGCGGGTTGGTTACCAGATAAATATCAATTGCGGGCGGCGCATCATAGGGCGGCAACCGCCAAAGTTGCCCCCGGTCCGTTGCACTTTGTACAACATGGATCGGCAAGGGCCCGATGCCAAGCCCGGCATTGATCAGACGCCGGACTTCTTCAAGGTGCGGGCTGACGGCAACTACCTTGCCTTTCATCCCTTCTTGCGCACGCAAGACCGCAACCGGTGCCAATGCGTCTGTCAGTTGGTCGGTGGAAAAGGATACAAAGGCCTCTCGACTGAGATCGGCAAGGGTCAGATCCTCTTTGCCAAACAAATGATGTGTCGGACCGCAGAAGAAACCGAAATGTTCGCGGTACAGGCGCCGATATTCCAGTCTGGGGTGCTGATCCTTAACCAGACAAATGCCAAAACTGGCCTGTTGGGACAACACCTGATCAATCACGTTGCTAGATGTCGCAACATTGATTTCATATGTCACTTCCGGGTGCGATCGGTTGAAATCAAACAATGCATCATCAAGAGGTGGGAAAACCACGTGACTGGCCAGCCATAAATGCAGATGCCCGGTCAACTGGTTGCCGCTGTCTGACATCACATCCGACAGACGGCCGATGGCCCCGCAAATTTCCCGGCATTCGTGATACAACGCCAACCCCTGCTCGGTGACTTCAAACCGGCCACGTCCACGGTCAATCAACCGCGCACCGATTTGATCTTCCAGCCTTTTCAAAGCATTACTGACACTTGGCTGGCGCAACAAAAGCCGGTTGGCGGCCCCGGTAATGGACCGTTCTTCGACGATGACGGTAAAGGTATGCAGAAGGTTCCAGTCAAACTGGCGCCGCAACAATTCGTTCATCACAAATCCCCCATTCGTCACCGCCTTCGTAAGACGCATAGTTATTGGCTATGGGTTCTATTCTACTTATCTATTTGCGCTATGTCCAAGACTGAGGTGGAATACCCCCAAGACATAAAGACATATTCACGGCCAAATAACCGCATGCGGCAATGACCGCAGATAATAACGGGAGGCATAAATGGCCGCAGACGCCGCCGGAGCCCGCAGGACTCCGTGGATGCTGTTATCACCATCACTGGCAACCATCAGCCTTCTGCTGATTGTGCCAATGCTGTTTATCGTCGTTTATTCCTTCTGGCTGCGTACCGCAACCGGGGCCGATCAGGTCGGGTTCTATTTTGATAACTGGATTGAAGTCCTTGGGGACCGCTTTTACCGCGACATCCTGTTTCAAACCCTTTTGATTGCCTTTTACACCACGGTGATTTGCGCATTGGTGGGCTATATCCCGGCTTATTTCGTTGCCAACACAAGGATGAAATCAAAGGCATTTCTGCTGTTGCTTTTGATGCTGCCGTTCTGGATCAGCTACATCATCCGCACCATGTCGTGGATCAACATTCTGGGTACGTCGGGCGCGCTTAACACGCTGTTTCTGTCAATGGGCATCATCGATGACCCGATCCAGATGCTTTATAACCAGCAAACCGTTGTTCTGGGGCTGGTGCACTATCTGCTGCCCTTCATGATCCTGAATGTCTATGTCAGCCTTGATGGCATTGACAAGAACCTGACCGAAGCCGCCAAAAGCCTTGGCTGCACCGGTTTTCAGGCTTTCCGCGAAGTGACCCTGCCGCTTTCCATGCCCGGTCTGGCTGCCGGATCGTTGCTGTGCTTTGTACTGGCAGCAGGCACTTATATCACCCCGATCGTTCTGGGTGGCCCACGCGATGCAATGTTTGCCAACCTTGTGTTTGAAGCCATCGTCACACAACTGAACTGGCCGCTTGGTTCGGCATTATCGCTCGTCCTGCTGGCCCTTCTGGGCGCACTGGTCGTCATTTACACCCGCTATCTCGGCATCGATCAGATCGCCAAGAGCTTCAAATAAGGGGAAACAGAAATGATGTCCGGTTGGTCTGTAATCCGAATTGCCACGATCCTTGTATATCTGTTCCTGTTTGCGCCGGTTGCGGTTGTGATCCTGTTGGCCTTTAACGCCAATCAATTCGGCAGTTTCCCGATCGAAGGGTTCTCGCTGCGCTGGTTTGAAGCGCTTTGGAACAATGATGCGATTGTGCGTGCCTTTAAAACGTCGCTGTTGCTGGGTCTGTTAACAGCCGCAATTTCGACAACGCTTGGCACGCTCGCAGCTCTTGCCATGGTCAGATACGACTTTCCGGGAAAACGGACCATATCAACACTGTTGGTTGCCCCAATCCTGATCCCGGAAGTCGTTCTGGCTGTGGCACTCCTGCTGTTTTTGCAGTTCCTGTCTATGCCCAAAAGCTTTGGCCTGCTGTTGATGGGCCATGTCGTCTTTACCCTGCCGTTTGTGGTGCTGGTGGTTCAGGCAAGGCTTGTGTCGATCCGCCGCGACGTCGAAGAAGCCGCCATGAGCCTTGGCGCAACACCGGTGCAAACCTTCTTTGAAGTGACCCTGCCGCTGATGTTGCCTGCTGTCATGGCCGGGATGCTGTTTGCCTTTACGATTTCATTTGATGACATCACCGGCACGCTGTTCTGGAAGCCGGGCGGTGTTGAAACCGTTCCGACCCAGATCTTTGCCATGTTGCGCAACTCCATCAGCCCGGAAATCAACGCGCTGGGGGCAGTGATGGTGATCTTTACCATCGCCCTGCCCCTGGTGGCGGCATCTATTGCGCGGGTTATGGCAATGCGCAAAACCGGCACGACCAAATAATGCAGGAACACTGAACAGACTTTTTAAAAGAACGCGGACAACCGCCAAAACCAACAAGAAGACCACAAAAAACACGACCAAGAACAAAACCGATCAACGGATAAATCCCTTATCAGGAGGCCTAAATGGACGATACCAAACGTTATGAACGCCTACTTAACCGCTTTCGCGACGGCGACATCAGCCGCCGTACTTTCCTGACGGCACTGGGTGCGGCAGGTGTCACGGCCGGCATCACCGGCGGCCCGATGGGCATGCTGGCACGCAAGGCGATGGCTGCAACCCCGGAACAGGTTCGCTTTGATGGTTGGGGCGGCGTTGTGTCCGAGGCATTTGAAAAATATGCCTTCGCCCCATACACCGAAAAAACCGGCATCGATGTGGTTTCCGGCACCTTTGGCGGCGCGGACGAATATATTGCTCGCGTCAAGGCCAGCCAGCCGGGTGAATTCAACCTTGCCCATCTGTCAGGCGTATTTGACTATGCCCGGTATCACGGTTTGGAACTGACCTCGGAACTTAATGAAGCCAATATTCCGAACCTGAAAAACGTCATCCCGACCCTGATTGATCCGCTGCGCAAGATCACAGGCGGGACGCTTTCTGCGGTGCCCTATGACTATGGCACCACGGGCATTGCCTATAACCGCAAATATATCAGCGATGACGAAGCCAAGGCAAAGGGTGCCAAACTGATGGTCGATGAGGCCTACAAAGGCAAAATCGGCGGCTGGGGCGAATGGAAAACCCGTATCTGGTACGGCGCACTTCAGTCCGATCAGGACCCGAATGGCATCAAGGACATCGATGCGGTTTGGGACATGATCCGTGCACACCGTGATCTTGCGTTGAAATATTGGAGTTCGGGCGCGGAACTGATGAGCCTTCTGGCAGAAGAAGAAATCTATGTCACCGAAGGTTGGTCGGGCCGCATCAAGGCGCTGCAGGATCAGGGCCATGACATTGGCTATCTTGATCCGGCTGGTGGTCTTGGCTGGCAGGAATGCCT
Organism: Thalassospira australica; assembly: GCF_000763295.1. Lineage (GTDB taxonomy): Bacteria > Pseudomonadota > Alphaproteobacteria > Rhodospirillales > Thalassospiraceae > Thalassospira > Thalassospira australica. Next base: position 529,402 of record NZ_JRJE01000031.1, read on the forward strand.
GTTCGTCCTGCGTGGCAGCCCGATGGCCGCCTGTGAAGAGCTTCTGAACTTCATGCTTGAACCAGAGGTCGCCATTGCCGTTGCCGAAGGTCAGAGCTATCCGCCTGCCCTTGATCCACAGAAGATCGAATTGGGTGATACCATTCCGACCCTGCCGGCGTTTGATCCAAGTGGCACGCTGGCGTCGCTCAGCTTCTTTGATCCGGCGTATTGGAACGAAAACGAAGCCGATTGGTCAAAAACCTTCTCGCGTGTGCAGCGCGGCTACTAAGCCCGATTGCCCACCTGAAACTGTGTTCTGGCCGAAAACGCACAATCGGCCAGAACACCCTTGCCACCCCTTAACCGGGTGCAGCGTAATTCTGACAGGGTATTGAACAATGGCAGACACCGACAACGCCGTTGAACTGCAAAATGTCGTTAAACGGTATGGTGAATTCACCGCAGTGAAACGCATGGATTTAACCGTGCCCGACAACAGCTTTGTGACTTTCCTTGGCCCGTCGGGCTGTGGCAAAACCACGACGCTGCGCATGATTGCAGGTCTGACCGATATTACCGAAGGTGATTTGAAGATCCGCGGCAAACGGGTCAACAGCCTGCCGATACACAAGCGCAATCTTGGCCTTGTGTTTCAAAACTATGCCCTGTTCCCGCACAAGACGATCTTTGACAACATCGCCTTTGGCCTGAAATACCGCAAGGTGTCCAGGGCCGACATCCGCGACAAGGTCAACAAGGCACTTGATCTGGTGCAACTGCCCCATGTCGCAGACCGCTATCCCAATCAGCTTTCCGGTGGCCAGCAGCAGCGTATTGCGCTGGCGCGCGCGATTGTGATTGAACCCGATGTATTGCTGCTTGATGAGCCGCTTTCCGCCCTTGATGCCAATCTGCGCGAAGAAATGCGTGTGGAACTAAAACGTATCCAGCGCGAACTTGGTGTTGCCACCGTATTCGTGACCCATGACCAGTCCGAAGCGCTTGCCATGTCTGACAAGCTGGTTGTGATGAACAATGGCTTCGTCGAACAGGAAGGCGCCCCCCAAGAGGTTTACAACAACCCGAACTCGGCTTTTGTTGCAGACTTCCTCGGTCATTCCAACATCATTCCGGCAAACCTTGGCAGCCCTGACGCGGCCTTTACAAGTGTCAGCTTAAACAGTGGCGAGACGCTTCTGACCATGGATGAACAAACGGCCAAGGCCAAAGGGTCAAAAGACGTGCGCGCAGTCATCCGTGCTGAAAAAATCGACCTGTCAGAGCAAAATCAGGCAACTGACGGTATTATTGCCATTCCGGGCAAGGTCAAAACCGTTGACTATCTGGGTCAGCAAGCCCGTTATTTTGTCGAGGCCAATGGCCGCGACTGGCAGGTCATCAATCCGATTGATGCCCGCCCCCATCAGGAAGGTGCCGATATCTTTATGCATATTGCGGCACGTAATTGTGTGTTGTTGCCCGGCCATCAGGATTAAGCGTTCCAGATGCAGCCGGTTCAGGAGAGCCACCATAAATGACGCATAATGACAAAAGCCCGGCCGGCCACAACCGGGAGTCCAGACTGTTTTATCAAAGCCGGTCCCGCCGCCCGCTGATTGAGCGCGCCCAAGGCGTTTACATGTGGGACGTTGATGGCAAACGCTATATCGATGCATCAAGCGGTGCGATGGTCAGCAATATCGGCCATAGCGACCCGCGTGTGATCGCCGCGATGAATGCCCAGCTTGAAAAGGCCAGCTTCGCCTATCGCCTGCATTTTGAAAATGATGCGGCAGAAAACCTGGCCTGGCGCCTTGCCGAACGTGCACCGGGCGATCTTGAGCGCGTGTTCTTTGTCTCTGGCGGGTCTGAGGCGGTTGAAAGCTGCATCAAGCTTGCCCGGCAATATGCACTGGCGATCGGCCAATCACAGCGCACCAAAGTCATCTCCCGTTTCCCAAGTTATCATGGGTCTACTTTGGGGGCTCTGGCACTCACCGGCTATACGCCGATGCATGCGCCATTTGCGCCCATGATGGTCGATCAACCGAAGATCCCCGCACCTACCTGCTATCTAGATCGCGATGACCTTTCGGATCATGACCGGGGCCTCAAATATGCCAACATGTTAGAAGCCGAAATCATCAAGCAAGGCCCGGAAACCGTTCTTGGTTTCATCATGGAGCCGGTTGGCGGTGCCGCCACAGGCGCGCTGGTTGCACCAGACAGCTATTACGCCCGCATCCGTGAGATTTGCGATCAGTACGGCATCCTTCTGATCTATGATGAAGTCATGACCGGTGCCGGTCGCACCGGCACATACTTTGCCGCCGAACACTGGGGCATCACCCCCGACATTCTGGCCGTATCCAAAGGCTTGGCTGCCGGTTACGCACCGCTGGGTGCGATGATCGCGCCCGACCGGATCGTTGGTCCGGTTCTTGATCACGGTGGATTTATTCACGGCTACACCTATGCCGGGAACCCGTTGGCCTGTGCGGCGGGAAATGCCGTTCTGGACGTCATCGATGAAAACAACCTTCTGGAAAATGCTGCCAACAGTGGTGCGGCCCTGAAAGACGCGCTTTGCGGGCTTGCCGATGATTTCACCATGATTGGCGATGTCCGGGGCAAGGGACTTTTGCTGGCAATCGAACTGGTCAAAAACCGCACAAGCATGGAACCGATCGACCCCAAACATATGGCAGCGGCCCGTTTGGTTGATATCGCCTATGACCTGGGACTGATCATCTATTGGCGACGCACACGCGGCGGATATCGTGGCGACCATGTGATGGTTTGCCCACCGATGACAATTCAACAGGATCAATTTGCCGACATCCTTGATCCTTTGCGTGCTGCATTTGTCACCTTGCAGGACGAATTATTGGTCGCAGGAGCCTTTTCATGAGCCGCAAAGTCATCATCACCTGTGCGATTACTGGATCGGTGCATACCCCGTCCATGAGCCCGCATTTGCCGATAACCCCCGAAGATATCGCCAAACAGGCCATTGATGCGGCAAATGCCGGTGCCTCGATATTGCATCTGCATGCCCGCGATCCGGAAACCGGCTTCCCAAGCCCGGATCCGCATGTGTTCATGGAATTCCTGCCAAAAATCAGGGCCGCAACCGATGTCGTGATCAATATTTCAACCGGTGGCGGCATGAACATGAATGTACGTGACCGTATCCGTGCTGCCCGCGAAGCAGCACCCGAGATGGCGTCGCTTAACATGGGCACCATGAATTTCGGCTTGTTCCCGGCCCTTGCCGGACGGAACGACTGGACACATAGCTGGGAACCTGAATTTCTTGAAAGCAGCCGCGACTTTGTTTTCAAAAACACGTTTTCAGATATCGAGACCATTCTTGCCGACCTTGGCGATGCCAATGGCACGCGGTTCGAGTTCGAATGTTATGACGTCGGCCATCTTTACACGCTGGCCCATTTTGTTGATCGCGGATTGATCAAGGGACCAATATTCATTCAGTTCGTTCTGGGGGTGCTGGGCGGCATCGGTGCCGACCCGGACAATCTGGCACACCTCAAACGCACGGCAGACAAGCTGTTTGGCGATCAATATCAATTCTCTGTCCTTGGGGCTGGTCGCCATCAGATGCCGCTTGCCAGCATGGCGGCTGCCATGGGCGGAAATGTGCGCGTCGGGCTGGAAGATAACCTTTATCTGCGCAAGGGCGAACTGGCCCCGGACAATGCATCACAAGTGCGCAAAATCCGTGAGGTGCTTGACGGTTTGTCTCTTGAAATCGCAACCCCGGATGACGCCCGTGCGCAACTGGGGCTGAAAGGTGCTGACAAGGTATCTTTCTAGCCCACCAGATTAAAAACAACAGCCACCAATGATCACGCAAACTGAAAGGCGGCAGCGATGATGCATGCCTATTTCTCAGACGATCAGCTTCGCCATCACGGCAAAACATTCATTGTCGCGGGCGAAAGAAAGCCGATCCCCGAAGTACCCGAACGCGCTGAAATTCTGGGCCGTGCGGTAGCACGCCTTGGACTTGATGTCAGAACGCCAAAGGATAGCGGGATGGGGGCGATTGCGGCCATTCACGATGCGCAATATCTGACATTCCTGCAGACGATTTATGAACAATGGCAGGCAGCCGGTGGATCAGAACTGGTGATCCCCAACATCCATCCGTTTGATCGCAACGGCCCCTATCCGCGCCATCACGCTGGTAAGGCCGGATTTCATCTGGGCGATACATCCTGTCCTGTCTCGGCCACCACTTGGCCGTCGGCCTATGCCAGTGCGCAAACCGCGATTGCCGCCACACACCATGTCCGTGATGACGGCGCGCAAAGTGCCTATGCGCTCTGTCGTCCGCCGGGGCACCATGCCAGCAGCAACATCGCCGGTGGGTTCTGTTATTTAAACAACAGTGCAATCGCCGCACAGGAACTCCGCACAAAGTACGACAAGGTCGCCATCCTTGATGTTGACCTTCATCACGGTAACGGCACCCAACATATTTTCTATGACCGGGCAGATATCATGACACTGTCGATCCATGCAGATCCGCATGATTTCTATCCGTTCTTTTGGGGACACGCCGAAGAACGTGGCGACAAGGACGGGCTTGGCTTTAACCATAATCACCCCCTGCCCCTTGGCAGCGGCGATGGCGTCTTTCTTGACGCACTTGATCGGGCATTGTCCGCGATTGACGATTTCGGCGCCGACGCCGTTGTGATCGCCCTTGGCCTAGATGCATCGCGCGATGATCCGTTTGGCGGCTTGACCGTCAGCCCGGATGGTTTTGCCAGGATCGGTGACAAAATTGCCACGCTTTCGCGCCCAACCGTAATCGTTCAGGAAGGCGGTTATGTCAGTGAAACATTGGCAGAAAACCTGTATCAGTTTCTAAGCGCCTTTGGCGTCACCAACTAGGCTCATAATCAGAAGGCCCCACATGACCCATTCAGACATCCTGATTATTGGCGGCGGCATTGCCGGAATGTCGGCTGCATATTTTTTGGCAAAGGCGGGAAAATCCGTCACGGTTTTGGAGCGCGAAGATCAACCGGGCTATCACAGCACTGGCCGATCCGCAGCACTTTATAGCGAGACCTATGGCCCGAAAATCATCCGCAAGATGTCAACCGCCAGCCGGGCGTTTTTCCTGACCCCGCCCGAGGGGTTTAGCGAAAACCCGATCCTGAGCCCGCGTGGCATTATCATGACGGCAAAGCCGGGCGAAGAAGCCGAACTTGATGCCATCCTGTCTGAGGGCCGTGCGAATGGCGCGAACTTTGTTGAACTGACCCCGGCAGAACTGAAGGAAATCATTCCGGTCCTGCATACCGACCAAATTGCCAAGGCCGCCTATGAACCCGATGCCATGGATATTGATGTTCATGCGCTGCATTGGGGCTTCATTCGTCAGTTCAAGTCACGGGGTGGCACGCTTGTCACCAAAGCAGATGTTAGCGCTATCACAAGGGAAAGCGGCGTGTGGACCGTGTCCCTTTCAAATGGCGCGTCGTACAATGGCGATATTGTTGTCAACGCTGCGGGGGCATGGGCCGATGACATCGCCACCAAGGCCGGCATCCCCCCGCTTGGCATCGTGCCCAAGCGCCGTACTGCGGTGATGGTTGACCTGCCGGCTGATGTTGATGCACATGGCTGGCCGTTGGTCGCCTGTCTCGATGAAACACTGTATTTCAAGGAGGACGCAGGGCGCTTGTTGGTGTCACCGGCTGATACCACGCCCACCGAACCCCATGATGTGCAGCCCGAAGAACTTGATATCGCCATCACAATTGACCGCCTGATGACAACAACCAGCATCGAGGTCCGCCGCCCGGGTGAATCATGGGCCGGTTTGCGCAGCTTCTTTGCCGATGGCGATCCGGTTTCAAGCTTTGACCCGGCTGATGACAGTTTCTATTGGCTGGCCGGTCAAGGCGGGTATGGCATCCAAACCGCACCAGCCATGGGCGAATATGCCGCAAGCATCATCACCGGGAACGATGTTCCGCCACAGATGGAAAAGCTTGGCATTACCAAGGACGCGCTTTCTGCCACACGGCCCACACTTGCAAGCGGCAAACAGGAATTGCAATGAGCAGTTCCCTGACAGAACGGAGGCATCCATGACCAGTTTTGATCGCGCAGCCCTGCGCAAGGCTGTCTCGGACCGTACATCACACGCGGTTAGGGACCTGTGCGAGCTGGTCCGTCATGACAGTTTGCTTGGCAACGAGGCCGCAGCTCAGGACTGGGTCGCTGAACAATTTGCGGAAATGGGGCTTGATGTCGAACGGGTAAAAATTGATGTCGATGCCCTTCGGGATCAGCCGGGGTTCTCCCCCCCCGTGATCGATGATTATGACGGGCGCGAAAACATTATCGGCTTGCACCGCCCGCAAACGCCGACCGGACGCAGCCTGATTTTGAATGGGCACATTGATGTGGTGCCAACCGGGCCTGTTGATCAATGGCGACATGGGCCATTCACCCCTTATGTCGAGGATGACTGGATTTACGGTCGCGGCGCCGGGGACATGAAGGCCGGGATCATTGCCTATTGCCACGCATTGCAAGCGCTGCATGATATCGGCCTTGAACCGGCCGCCCCGATCACCTTGCAATCGGTGGTCGAAGAAGAATGCACCGGCAACGGCGCCCTTGCCTGCCTTCATGCCGGTTACACCGCCGACTGTGCGATCATTCCCGAACCATTCAATCAAACCCTGATGACCGCGCAACTTGGTGTCATGTGGTTCCAAATCAACGTATCAGGCAGCCCGGCACATGTTCTTGATACCTCGGCGGGCAGTAACGCGATTGAAGCTGCCTTTGGTTTCTTTGAAACGCTTAAGGAAGTCGAGGAAATCTGGAATCACCCGACGCATCGTCATGCGGCCTACGGCGCGCATGTTCATCCGGTGAATTTCAATCTGGGCAAGATTGAAGGCGGCGAATGGGCATCAACCGTGCCACCGATTTGTACTGCGGATGTGCGCGTCGGGTTTTACCCCGGCATGGAACTTGAAAAGGTTCGCGAAACCATTGAGGCCGTCAAACAAAGTGCGGTTGACAACCATCCGGCCTGCAAAGGGGCAAAAATCGACATCACCTATCGCGGTTTTCAGGCTGAGGGCTGCGAAATGGATGAAAACCACCCGATGATGACGATGATGGGCGATATCCATCAGGAAGTCACCGGCAAGACCATCAAGAACTATGCCTCCACCGCCACGACGGACGCCCGTTTCTTCCAGATTTATGGCAACATCCCGGCCACCTGTTATGGCCCCAAAGCCGAACGCATTCATGGCATTGATGAACGGGTTTCGATTGCCTCCATAATGGAAGTCACCGAAGTCCTTGCACTCTTCATCGCCGACTGGTGCGGGGTGCAAAAGCGTGGTAGCTAAATTCCCAGTTCGAATAATGTATCCAATGCTTATATCAAGGAGCGTTTCATGAGCATCCAGCGTCTTCACACCGGCCCGCGTATGAGCCAGGCCGTCGTCCATGGCGACACCATCTATCTTGCCGGTCAGGTCGGCAATGCCGACAGCGATATCACCAACCAGACCAAGGAGTGCCTGGCAAAGGTCGATGCGCTTTTGGCCGAATGCGGCTCAAGCAAGGAAAACATCCTGTCGACCACCATCTGGCTTGCCGACATGAAAGATTTTGCTGCGATGAACACCGTATGGGACGCATGGGTCCCGCAGGGGCACACCCCGGCCCGTGCCTGCGGCGAAGCAAAGCTTGCCACCCCGGATTATCTGGTTGAATTCATGGTTGTTGCAGCCAAGCCATAATACAAAATGATCATCTGATCGCCAAAACACCCGGCAGTTTATCCTGCCGGGTGTTTTTGTCTTTGCAGTAAGGCTGCCTTAGCCAACGTCTTCGTGCGTAACGATAAGCGATGATGCCTCTAGCGTTCTATGAACCGGGCACTTATCGGCAATTTCCATCAGCCGTACGCGGGTTTCATCATCAAGGTCACCATTTAAGCGAATGCGGCGCTCGAACCGGTCGATCTTGCCAGCCCGTCCATCGGGTTTATGCGCGTGGCTTTTCAGACATTCATCGCAATCATCGATATGAACCTTGTCATGGATGACCGCGACTTTGACGCCATCAAGGTTGATACCCTTGCGATCGGCATACATGCGAATGGTCATTACAGTGCAACTGCCAAGTGCAGCTGACAGGTAATCATAGGGTGACGGGCCGCTATCAAAACCGCCGACTTTTTCCGGTTCATCGGCCAGCAGGCGATGTCGCCCGGCAAGCACCATAGCCTGAAACTTTCCAAGTCCGGTTTCACGGACAATGACACCCTCTTCGATATCGGCAGGTTTGCCAACCTCTTCAGGAATATAGCGTTTTGCCCAGGCTGCTATGACCGATGCCGCATAGCTTGCATCGTCGGGGTTACGTAAAAGATGATCCGCCTGATCGAGGGAGACGAAGCTTTTGGGATGTTTCGCTGCATCAAAAATTCGCCCGGCATTTTCAACACCAACCGTTTGATCCAACGGCGCATGCATCACCAGAAGTGCTTTTTTCAATGTTGCGACTTGTTCGGTCAAATCGTGATTGGCCAAGTCATCAACGAACTGTTTTTGGATGACAAATGGCCGTCCCCCCAGACTGACTTCAGCTTCGCCGTCTTTGTTAATTTGATCAAGATGGGTGGCAAAGTTGTGCGTTACATGTTCGACATCTGCGGGCGCACCGATGGTTGCCACGGCCGTTGCTTCCTTGATCCGGCTTGCCACCGCAAGAACAGCAGCCCCGCCAAGCGAATGCCCAATCAAAAGTTTGGGCGCCTCGAACTCTTTACGCAGGAAATCCGCAGCCCGTTCAATATCTTCAAGGTTTGAGGTGAAATTGCTTGAAGAGAAATCACCGCCTGATCCGCCCAAACCGGTAAAATCAAACCGCAAGACGGCGATGCCCTGAACATTGAGTGCCTCGGCAATCTTGCGGGCGGCGGTCAAGTCCTTGGTACAGGTAAAACAATGGGCAAACAGCGCATAGGCCTTGACCGGCCCTGCTGGCAATTCAAGACGACCGGCAAGCTGCGCACCATTGCTGCCTTCAAACATAAGTTTGATTGGTTTTCCCGGCATCGCATTTCTCCAAAACATTCAAAAGATTACTGGGTGAAATCATGCTGCCTTTTCCGGCAATGGCCGATAGGATCACACTAAAGCATATTACCATGGACAGTTCAGTGATGTTTCTTCAAACCAAACGCACGATTTTGCGAGATGCACACCATGACGATGCCCCCTTCATACTGCAGCTGTTGAACGAGCCCGGCTGGCTCCGGTTTATCGGGGATCGCAACATTCGCGACCTTGATGCCACACGGGCATATATTGATCAGCGACATCGTGAAATTTATCCCAAGCTGGGGTTTGGGATATGCATTGCGTTTGAACAGAAAACCCAAACACCGATCGGCCTGATTGGTTTTGTAAAGCGTGACACCCTTGATGCACCTGATATCGGCTATGCCGTGGCAGAAAACCATCAGGGCAAAGGATATGCCTTTGAAGTCTGTCATGCCCTGATTGATCATGGCTGGAACGTGCTTGGCTATGACAAGATCTATGGGTACTGCCAGCCAGACAACATTGCATCCGTCAAGATGCTTGAAAAACTGGGGCTAACCTATTTGCGCGACGAAGACGTCAATCAAACCGGCGAGATGTGCAGGCTTTATATGGCAACGCGACCCTAATCCAGATTCAGCACACCTAAACAAAACCCAGCGATCTGATGATGCGGGGTTTTTGATTATTTGCGGCGAATGCCAATCTTGCGTCCAACACCGGATGGTATCGGCAAATCGGCATGGGCAGTCTTGATCCTGTTAAGCGTTTCCATGATGTCATCGGGAAACGGTGCTGAGCGGCGCTTTTCCATATCGATATGCATGGTGATGATCTCGTTGGTCGAGGCCAGCCACCCTTCTGTGCCATGACGCATTTCATGATACATGTGAATGCGTTTGGCATCGCAATCAAGCACACGGGTATAGATCACATACGGGTCGTCCTGATGAATTTCGCGATCATAGGTCACATGCATTTCAAGCCCGAAGGTCGATCCACCGCGCCGCTCGGGATAGCTATATCCCATCCCGACAGCATCCAAAAACGCCATCGACCCCAGATCAAACGCGACCACGTAATAGCCTACATTCATATGGCCGTTGAAATCGATCCATTCGGGTTTGATGTGGCCCCGAAATCCTTCTAGTGGTTCGGGCGCAAACAGATCGGTGCTGATCATTTTTCGACGGCCTTAACGACCGCAACTGCCGCGACGAAATCTTCAAGCGAATGCCCGACAGATTTAAATACCGTGCATTCCCCGTCCGTTTCGCGGCCCTTGACCTGCCCGCGCGTCAGGCCGAACAGATCACCGATAATGTCAGATTTGGCAATCGCGCCGCTGTCCATCGCCTGAACCACGTCGCCACCTTCGGCACTTGCACCTTCGAAGCTATCAACATAGATGCGGCAGTTTTTCATCACCGCGTCGTCGGTTTCGCGCATGGTTGGTTTAAATGCGCCGACCAGATCAACGTGCGTGCCGTCGCGCAGCCAATCGCCATGCACCAAGGGTTCGGTTGAAAGCGTTGCACATGAAATCAGGTCTGCAGTTTTGCATGCCTCTTCAAGGTCGTCGGTCCCTCTGGCGTTAAAGCCAAGCTCAGCAATTTCGGTGGCAAGTTTGACGGCCTTGTCTGCATTGCGGTTCCAGATGGTGACATTCTTGATCGGACGCACGGACGCATGGGCCTTGATCAATTGCGGTGCCATCGCACCTGATCCGACCATGAGCATGTCGCGGGTGTCTTTCCGGGCCAGATAATCTGCCGCCAGTGCCGATGCTGCGGCTGTGCGGCGCGTGGTCAGTTTGGTGCCATCAATCACAGCAGACGGTTGGCCTGATAGCGCATCAAGCAAAACATAGGTTCCCGAAACAGCAGGCAGGTTACGTGCAGAGTTCCCCGGAACCACGGCAGCGATTTTCACGCCTGCCGCCCCGTCCTTTTGCCATGCGGGCATGATCAGGAAAGTCGCGTCATCCTCGGCACTACGTTCCATGTTGAAATGACTGCGGAGCGGGGCTTCGCATCCGTGTTCAAACCCGTCGCGAAGGGCTTCAACCAGATCACGGGGCGATACAAATTTTTCGATATCGTCAGCAGAGATGAAACGCATGAGCCTTCCTGTAGATTTATTTTCATTTCAGTGCGGTAGCGGTCATGTTTTATACCACGTCACACCGCTCACGTCACAGGAAGACCAATAGTTTTTTGTACTGTTTTCCGCAGAAATCACACAGGATTACGGCAGTAAAAACCGCTTAAGAGTGCCAAACAACGACCCGGTTCCCAAAAACAGTTCTTCAAGCACGGTAAAGTGGTTTGCGCCCCATGCCTTATAGACAGAAACCTTAAGCCCGGCACTACCACAATACGCCCCATACGCATCACTTTGACGCACGAACTCCGGGCTTTCATTGCCGCCAACCACGACCAGCAATCGCGCCCCGATCGGAACAACATCAAGCATGGGGGAATTATCCGCAGCCGATGCTTCATCAAGGCGGATGTCCTCATTAAGCGTCGTATGGCGGACCGGTTCGAGATCAAAAACACCCGATATGGGGACAACTGCCTCAAACGGCATGGCATCACCTAGGACGTCCGACCAATCCAGCGTGGCAAGACGGGCGACAATCTGCCCACCGGCCGAATGCCCGGAGATCGAAATACGGTCACGGTCACCGTTGAAATCTTCGATGTTCTGATAGACGTGCGTAATGCACCGCACGGCTTCTTCGGTAATGTCGGCAACGGTGACATCCGGGCACAAATCGTAATTCGGGCAAATCACCGTAAACCCGGCCGCAACAAGGTCACGCGCGACAAAGGCGTAATCCTTTTTGTCCTGACTGCGCCAGTATCCCCCATGAAAGAACACATGCACCGGCGCGCCCGGCTCGGCGGCCATATAGACATCCATGGTTTCCTTGGGACCATCACCAAACCGCACATCAAGCTTGCCGCCAAGCTGTGCGCGGGTTTCGTCAGACAATTTCACAAACCGGTCAAAATGGGTCATGAACTCCGGCACGGTTTCGCGCGGGTTATATTGCCATTCCAATTCTGCTGCTGTGAAACCACCCCAACTCATCGGCACCTCGGCTTTTACGGGTCTTATCTGTTTACGTTCAAAATGCGGTTATTGATCTTTCTTCAATTTTCCCCTGTTTGCAAACACTTCACGTAAACCGCCCGATTTTTGCGTATTTTCACCGACAATGATTGAACCGCACATTGCACAAACGGTTGCCGGTCGGGTGATTTGTCGCCACGGCGCACTTGTTGATATCAGCGACCTTGCACTTGATCAGTAATCAAGGCGGTACTGCACACCAGCCTTGCTGTCGATTTCCGTGGTTTCGCTGGTCACGCTGATATTAGGGGTTACCTCAATTTCCACTTCGACCCCGCTTGAGCCCGGCGTGGACCCAGCCTTAGTGCCGACATAGACACCTTCTGTCAGGTATTTGCCGACCTTGACTTCGGGGCCGTTTTCGCCACCGCCGACCTGCAGGACATCTGCGCCGATAAAGCGCCGCACCTGCCCAACCACATCAAGCCCGGAGCCACCACCTGACAATTCGTTAAGCGCACTGGCAAGCTGCACGGCCTCAATCGCGGACAAGCTGCCCTGTGATTTGCCAAACAGGACCTGCGACAGAATTTCGTCTTCTGGCAGGGATGGATTGGACGTTAAAACCAGTTCCGGATCGCTTGATGGTCCTTGGAAACCTGCAGACACTTCGAGATCGTCAGTGGTGTACACCCCTTCGATATCAAGCATCGGGTCTGGCGGCGATCCGCCGGCAAACGTAATCGAAGAATCCTTGATCACGAATGTTTTGCCAATGACATCAAGCTGCCCGCGCAAAGCCGACAACTGTCCGGTGATTTGCGGAGCATCTGTCGTACCGGTAACTTCCAGGCGCCCGCCCCATTCGGAATCAAGCCCCTTGCCGCGCACAAACAGACGACCGGGGATATCGACGGTGACGTCAAGGTTGCCCCTAAACCCGCCCTGGTCCGCTTCACTTTTTTCAGCTTCTTTTGTTTGCGTTGCATCGGGCAGGTTTTCAATTTCGATGGTTGGCACTGATTCCGGCAGCGCCAAGGTCAAATCGACCTCGCCACGCTGCACTGAAACCGTGCTTTTGATATCGGCTTCTGATTGTGATCCTGTCACACTGGCTTGAACATCGGCCCAGAATTGCAGCTCATCCTTACGTGACAGGGCAACATTGCGCAGATCGGCCGAGACATCATAGCGAACCTCCCCGCCATCAAGCATGCGCAGATCAACCGATGATTTAACCGTGCCGTTACCACCATCCGTTGCCGTGAAGGACGGTATCGAAAGACCGTTTTGATCAAAGGTCCCGGCAAGCGTCATCTGATCAAGAATGGTGCCATATTCAAGGTTCTCATATTGACCTTCAGTAAGGGAAACTTCACCGTTCCAGCGGATGTCATCAAGGGTCCCTGCGACATCCACCGCAAGATCGATCTTGCCCGAAAGCTGATGATCGGGGGCGGGAACATAAGGCCAGAATTCAGCAATTTCGCCATTCAGTCGCACGGCAGCAGACACCGGCGCCCCAAGATCGGGGCTGAATTGCTGTTCAAGCACCGATATCGCAAGCGGAACAGTACCATTTGCCGATACGGTTTCAACATCGCCATTACCAAGCGTTGCCTGCCCTTCAAGCGTTCCGTCTTTAAGCGAGATATCAAGAAGCATTTCAAAAGGTTTCAGGTCTTCGACCGCCTTGGCGGTAATACCTGTGATCTGCCCATTCACCTGTGCTGTGGGCAACCGGCCCCGTTCTTCACGCAAGCTGGCATCGAGGTTTGCGGTACCACTTAGCCCATCAAAACCTGATATCCGGCCCCATGGCCCAAGATCAACACCGCTAAGTTTCACATCCCCTGCAAGGGATTGCAGATTGGCTTCCTGATTAAGGGTGGCGGTCAATTGGCCGGTACCCACCGTCAAATCCGCATCAAGTTGCTGACTGCCGTTGTCGCGCATTACAAATTGCAGCGGTTGGCGAAGCACGATCTTCTGATCCCCGATAACCGCATCAAACTGGCTGGCCGACACACGGATGTCCGTGCCGAGGGAAATCTCTGCCACCAGATCTGTGGTTAGTGGCACATTGCCCTGATAAAGCCCCGATCCATCCAAGGTAATCGCCAATTGATCCAGCCCGCCCTTGACACCAAGTGCAACATCCTTAACCGCGAGGCTGCCCGCAAGTATATCAATGGCCGCAAGCTTTGCTGTGATGTTCGGTGCATCAAAAGCATCCGCAACCGTCGCATCAAGGGTGACGTCTTCGATCATTGTCGGGTTGCCTTCGACATCCCCCTCCATGCGAAGTCCCTTGGCCTTTGCTGCCACCGAAATGGTTTGGCGGGCACCGTCGGGCTCAAAGCGAACATCGGCCAAAAGTGACCCATTGGCAAAGGGCACGGCAAAATCACCAAGCAGCTCTGCCTCAAGGCGCGACAAGGAAAGCGCACCACGCATCGGAACGCTGTAACCGGGCAATCCGATATCCCCTGCCAGCGCGATGTGATCCCCCTCAAGCGTTATGTCCTCAACCCGAAGCCCATCACTTGGCAAGATCACATTGGCACTCAGGTCATAGTCCCGGCCACCAAGTCCAAACCGCCCCTGATTGATCAGGGAAAGGACGTTTTGATCTGACCACCTCATTTCCGTAGCAAGCGAGATGTCATCAAACAGCTGCCCACCGGCTTCAAGATTTGGCACGCGCAAATCAATCTTTCCGGTTGGTGCGGCAATATCCCCATCAAGCCTGACAGACAGTTTTGAGGGCGCCATGGCAACGCCAATTCCGGGCGGCACAACACCCGGTGCAAGATCGAAATCAGCACCGACCGCAAGCTGCCCGAAATCATCGGTGATGTCGACGGTAAGCGGCCCTGTGATCATGGCGGTTTCAATGCCCGGCACATCCACAGTCAAATCCAGATCGGGTGACAATGTAACCACACCATTGATAGCCGGGCTTGCGCCAACGATACGATCAAGATCAGCAATCCCGAACCCGGTCTGCGATGTGGATATCCCCAGATCCGTTTTCAAACCCGTTTTACTTGACCACATCAGGTCATCAAGACTGACCCTGCCCTGACCGCTAAGATCAAGGCCGGAAATCGGTGCAAAGATCGAAAGGTCGGCAATATCAGCAACAAGGTTTGCGTTTGAGACGGAAAAGTTTTCGTCAATATCAGCCTGCCCGCGCAAAGCCATGTCCGGCACATTCACGACAAGGTTGCGCACAGCGATATCACCAAATCCCGCCGCGATCATCGCCTCAAGCGACAAGTCCTGCTTTGTGCCCAAAACCGCCGCAAGGTTTTCGTCATTCCACTGCGTTCCGGATGTCGAAAGCGCAAGTGCCGCGGCAACCGTTTCATCACCATCTTCGGGCGATGGCATATCAGCACGCAGGGTGACATCCGCAATCGAGGAAACCGGCGTTGTGACTTTCTGCCCGTTTAGCGCAACAGCAACACCAGGCATCGCCATATTGCCGTCTGCCGTCACCGACAGATCAAGCTGCCCCCAGGATACCGCCCCCTCAAAAAGCGTCGAAAGGCTCGGGGCAAGACTTGCACTTAGGTCTGCATCAACGTCGTTTTCTTCAAGATCAAGTGTGGTTGTCCCCGCCAAAGAAAGCGCATCGGGAACAGCGATCTCAATCCGATCAAATGACAGGGTTTGTTTAGCCTGATCAAACGCCCCGCCAATGCCAACATCAACCGTCTTGTGCAAAGGTTTTGGCAGTTGTTCTGTTATGCGCTCTTGCGGGGTCAGCCCGCCATCCAGCGAAAAGGCCAGAACATCTGATGAAAGCTGTACACCGACATCACTTGAAAGCGCGCCGTAGCCAGCAGCCTTGAGATCAAGCTTGCCTTTCCAGTCATCAGCCGGACCATCACCGTTCAATGCGATGGTGATGTCTGCTGCCGTTTGCGGATCAACATCCGCCAGCGTCATCACAAGCCCGTCACGGCCAAGCGCCCCATCGATTTCCGCCGAAAGTTTCTGTTCGTCGCCGTCAAAGGCAAGATCAAGCTTAAGCCGGTCCGCCCCACTATCAAGGGGCTGCAAATCAACAAGCGCTGTTGCGGACAGGTTTGTGCCAACCTTGGCCTTGCCACTCAGCGTGTATAAAAAGCTGTTGCCTGATAGCGGATCGACAATGGCGATTTCACCAAGTTCAAGCGCCTCAAGCGATACCGACAACGGCAAGGCAAAGCTGCCTCCTGTGTCATCTTCTTCCTGCTCGACCGTTTCCGTGGCAGTGCCATCCGGCAAAATGACGTTGGTGCTTGCCAAACCAACCCGGTTGATCTGTAAACGCCCACCCAAAAGGGCCAAGGGTGACCAATCAAATTCAACATTGCCAAGTTCAAGATGAAAACCATCTGACGCGCGATCCATCGCAAGCCGGTCAAGTGTCAGTCCGGTCCACAGGCTGCCTTCAATCTGACCAATTTCAAACTGGCTGTCGGTCGCAGCAGAAACGGTTTCATTGATGAACGGTGTCGCCATGCGCAGCACTGGCCCGGTGCCCGCAAGGGCCACCAATCCAATAAGGCCAAACGTTACCGCCCCAAGACCATAGGCCCCATAGCGCAGCCATTTATTTGCTGTACGCTTGGGCCCGGTTGGTTTGCTCTTAACTGGTAGAGAATTCTCAGACCCGGTCAAAATGCCTGCCCCAGACTGATATAGAATTGATAATCGTCATCGACATTTTCACGCTTATCAATGGGGACAGCGACATCAAACCGCAGCGGCCCGACCGCCGTGTAATATCGGAATCCAAGACCCGCCGCCCATAGAAGATCGATGTCTTCGGGTTCGGATCTAGCATAGACGTTCCCGCCTTCGACAAACGGCACAATGCCAAGACTTTCGGTCACGCGGGCGCGAAATTCAAAGCCAAGCTCAAGAACCGCCCGACCACCAAGCGGATCATCTTCATCATCAAGCGGCCCGACCTTTTGGTATTCATACCCACGGATTGATCCGCCACCACCAGAATAATAACGTTTGTTGGACGGCAGACTGCCACGGTCTTCGCCGATGATGGTGCCGGTCCGCGCCCGTGCGGCCATGACATAATCACCATCCTCATCAATTGCCAGATACTGCGACCCGGCAAGCGAGACAGAGGTAAAATTGGTATCCGTGTCCGTCAGCCCCATATAGGGCGACACATTGATTTCAAATCGCGTGCCTTTGGTTGGGTCCAGCGGGTTATCGGTATTGTCATGGCGCAAAATACCGCGCAAGCCCGCCAGATAGAATTCCTCGTTCGGGGAATCTGACCCGGTCAGGTCGGAATATTCCGCTGTCACACCAAAGGTGGTCGACCAGTTTTCCCAAAGGGGCCTTTCAATACCAACGAAACTGTCAACTGTTTCACCCTGATAAGCATCGGTATCGTTATTTTTGGCTTCGCCATCGGCAACAAAGGACTGGGTACGTTCCAAAAATTGCGGCTTTTTGAAACTGGCCGAAACACCTTGTTCAAGGCTGGAAACATCCGTGCCCAGTCGCAATTTTTCCCCTGCACCAAACAGGTTTCGGTGCTCCCAAAACGCACTTGCACCGGGACCGTCCGCAGTTGAAAAATCAACCCCGCCGCCAACAGAGCGCATCTTGCGTTCAACAACGTCAATTTCGACAGGAATTTCACCGTTATCGTTCACTGGTCCGGCCACCTTGACGATGACGCTGTCAAACAAATTGGATTGCGCCAAATCGCGACGTGTGGTGCGCACCTGATCGGGATGATATTGTTCGCCCTGCTCCCAACTGTGGTAACCGGCAATAAAATCCGGATCGACTTCCTTGGCGCCATTGACCGTAATATCCCCGAATTTTGCCGGTGGTCCGGCTTCGAAGGCATAGTTGATCGTGATCGTTTTCTTCGCAGTATTGGCCGTAACAGTGCGCTTGCCTGCCTTGGCAAGCGGATATCCCCGTTCGCGCAGGATATCGACGCCATATTGTTCGCCAAGAATGATCGGCTCGGCTGTTGCACGTTGACCAATCTGCAAGCGGGTTTTTTCAAGTTCCTGATCGGTTGCCGTACGTTCAATCACCTTATCGGGATAAGTGGTCACAAGATTGACCGCCTCGATCAGATAAGGCGTACCGACATCAATATTGTATGTCAGAACGAGGGGCTTTGGCTGATCAGTCTCCGGCGTCAGGCCATCTTCGGCTGATTGCCCTTCAATCGCATCATCCTGACTTTCATCATCTTCAGAAGGCTCATCCGCAGAACGGGGGGCATCAGATGTCCCGGCGTTTTCCTGTTCGTGGATATCAAAAGTGATCTGACCATCATAAAAACCGTTTGAGCGCAAAACCGCCTGAAACCGTTCAACGTCATCTTCTGCACGGCGCTGAAGACCCGCACGCGATGCCGTTGGACGCGATTGCAGGCGTCGCGCGGTACTGACCCCATCAAGCGCTGCAATCAGCTTTTCTTCCTGCGGATCAATACCGGTGATTTCAACGTCGTATGGGATGGTTGATCGCAAATCGTTTTGCGCCACAGAACCATTGGCCTCTGTGCCAAACCCAAGCATATCGCCCAACCCATCATCGGACGCACATGCCGTTAACATCGTTCCCGCAAGCAAAAGCGGAACGATGCGAGCGCGTCGTCCAAAAGAGGTAAATTTATAAGCGATTTTTGTGTTCAACCCATCGTGCCCTTGTTCATTGCGCCCATACGCCCGTTCATGACTGAACTTTATTGTTTTCGGCCAGCAACATCATACGAGCGCACAACGCTCAGGATGACTAAAAGTTTCAAAACAGCCTATTGAAAATACCTTATTTTTATTCTGCGCACAGGTCGAGTACGTCCTGTGTCATATCCCATGAAAAAATGGCATGGCTGTGAACGATAAACGCGCTTGTGCAATATTTGGATTGGGCGTACCGCAAGTTGAGCACAACCTGTGCGCATCCCCATTGCAGGAGGTCCACCCCGTGACTTCGTCTTCGACCAATGCTGTCATTATTCGCAATGCTGTTCGCGCCGACCTTGACGGGCTTTGCGCCCTTGAGACGGCGAATTTCCAAACTGACCTGATATCACGCGCATCTTTTTCCAGGTTCCTACGTCAGGCGTCCGCACGATTGCTTGTTGCCGATGCCGGGGATGCTGATCAGCCAAATATTGTCGGCTATGGCCTTTTGTTATTGCACGCCAATACGGATATCGGGCGGATATATTCATTGGCAATCGCACAAGACTGGCGCGGGAAAGGCTTGGGAACACAGCTTCTGGCCGGGATTGAAAACCTTGCGATAGATGCTACGTGTGTTCGCATGCGCCTTGAAGTGCGCGCCGACAATAAACCTGCGCACAATTTGTACATCCGCCACGGATATCACAAGATCGCCGACCTTCCCGGCTATTATCAGGATGGCGGGGATGGCGTTCGGCTTGAACATGTCCTTTATAACGGACAAAGCGATATCTCGCCCGCGGTCGCAACCGGCGCGCCCTTGATCCTTGTCGATCGGTTGTCCGACCTGCGTTTTGCGGTATCTGGCGCCCGCATCATGCGTGTACGTGACTATCTGGCACTTGATCACGGGGTCCGTAACCGCCGTGTGATCAACCTGTGCCAATCTTATGAATACCTGTCGCGCGGTTATTACTGCAGCCTGCTGGCCGCCGCACGCGCAGAACGCGTCATTCCCGAAGCAGATGTTCTTTTGGATCTGAACTGGAAACGTCTTCAGAAATCCGCCCGCGCCGAACTCAGCCCGCAGATCATTGATGCATTGGCAAAATCGGGACAAAACGCCGGACAGGCCCCGGATCACATTCCCGATCACATTGATGTCTACTTCGGACGCACCGCTGATAAACGGTTTCGCCAAATCGGCGAACGTGCGTTTGATCAGTTCCGCTGCCCGATCCTGCGTCTTCATCTTAACGCGGGGGATCGCCGAATTCTGCGCGAGATCGAAGCCCCGTCGCTTAGCCAGCTTGGCGACAGCAACCTTGCCGAGTTCGAAGCGGCCTTGCGCGCCTATTTACGTGGGCGTATCCGCAAACAGGGTAACATCACCCCACCGACCGCCCTTGTCGCAATCCTGCACGATCCCGATGCCGTATTACCACCTTCAGACAAGGAAGCACTGGACAACTTTGTACAGGCTGCAGCCGACCTTGGCGCCAAGGCCGAATTGATCACGGCCAGGGATTTTCACCATCTTTCAGAATTTGATGCGCTTTTGATCCGCGAAACCACCGCCCTTGATCACCACACCTACCGCTTTGCCAAGCGGGCAGTATCAGAAGGCATTCCGGTCATTGACGATCCTGTTTCGATGTTGCGCTGTACCAATAAGGTCTATCTGGCTGAATTGCTGCGCACCCATCGCATCCCGGCACCGAAAAGTGCGATCTTTGACAAACGCCGTATTTCCGAAATTGGGCAACAGTTCAGTTTTCCATCTGTGCTGAAGGTTCCTGATGGTTGCTTTTCACGCGGGGTGCGCAAGGTAAAATCGCCGCAGCATCTGGTGGAAATCGCCAGCGAGATGTTCAAAAATTCCGAACTTCTTGTCATTCAGGAATATGTCGAAACCACCTTTGACTGGCGGATTGGTGTTCTGGGTGGCGAGGCGATTTTTGCCAGTCGCTATTTCATGGCGCCGGGCCACTGGCAGATCGTCAAGCATGAAGATGACGGGAAAAGCTTTGAGGAAGGCGGCTTTGAAACCGTTGCCGTTGAAGACGCACCGGATGATATCGTCTCAACCGCCCTTGCAGCCGCCCGCCTGATGGGGGATGGGCTTTATGGGGTCGACGTCAAGGAAACGCCCTATGGCCCGATGATCATCGAGGTCAATGACAACCCCAATATCGATGCCGGCGTTGAAGACGCCGTGCTCGGCATGGAGCTATATCGCCGGATCATCGCGCATCTTCTGGGCAAGATTGCCCGACCCTGATCCCACCCGATAACGTGATCGCGCAATGAACCAAGGCCGGGGATTACCCGGCCTTCTTTTCAATAAAAACAGCAGCCTGCAGCTTATCGCGCCCATAGCGCGCCATCAGGTCAAACTCATGGCGCAAGATCGGAACAGACAAACAATCACTGCCATTGAATGGTTCGTGGTATTCGCCAATGTCCGGGTCGCTGACATAGACGAAACGGTCATCAAACCCCGACACCACCACCCAATGCGGGATTTTATCCCCGTAAATCCGATACTGACTGATCAAAACCAGTGCCATTTTGCCCTGTCTGGTGCGATCTTCAATCTCGGTCAGGCCAAACGGGCCGCTGATGACGGGGATACCTGCATCGTCGGCCTGTTGGGCAAAATCGTAATGGACCAATTCGACCACTTCACGATTGGCCATTTTGCGCACCGTATCGACAAAAAGCGGACCATCACGGCTGCTCAGCACCTCGGCAGTAAAGCCGCGCTTGTGTGCAGCCAGTGCAAGGCCCAATGGCCCGCAACCGCCATGCCCAGACGTCATGAAGATCGTGGTGGCTTCGCGCCAAAGGGCGATTTCCAATGTGCGGTCAAGCGCCACATCCGCATCAAGCGCATTCATCGCCATCATCAAGGCCGCTGGACCGCAGGTAAATGGCAGGGTCTGATGGTAAAAATGGATTGGCGATGGCAATCGCATGGTACTGGGCACCAAGACCTTTTCCATGCGCAGGGCATCTGTGTGGTCCGGATAGTAATCCGGGTAAAGGGCGAACTCCCGGTATCCGACACCCTGAAAAATCTTGATCGCACGCGCATTCTTCTGGCTGACTTCAAGACGCAGGATTGGCGCACCGAAATCAAGGCTTTGTTCTTCGGCCTGATTGATCAGCGCACGTCCAACACCCTGCCCGCGCATATCGGGCAAAACCGCCATGGAATACAAACGCGCCAAGGCAACATTCCGGCGAAAAATTACCAGTGCATACCCAATAACACCCGCATTTGTCTCGGCAACTGTCAGGCGCGCGGTGTTGCTACCGACAAAGCGCCTGATGGCACGCCGGGAAAGTTGGTCATCTTCAAAAGACCTGCTTTCGATATTACACAGCGCATCCAGATCGCCTGGCTGGGCCTGTCGGAAATGAATCTTGGGGACCATGCCCGCGTTTGACGTCATACCGCCATCACATGATAAAGCCATGCCACATGCGGCATGTTACGGATATATCGTCATGAAACGCGAAAAAGGAATAGTGCAATTTATGCGATGCGCCCTGTCTTTTTTGCACAGCACGCCATCGCATAAAGAACAAGTCGGTACGCGTTAACCGCGCGCTGCAATCCGTGGCAAAAGCGGTGCCATGTCATAGCCTGCATCCGCGGCCGCCTTGATGATGTCCTGCACCGGCATTTGCCCGGCATTGGCCAGCGACCACAGGATCGTGCAGCGCGTTCCGCTGCGGCAATAGGCAAAGACGGGCTTTGGCGCGCCTGCCAGATTGGCCGCAAAAGCATCCGCATCGGCATCCGATACATTGCCGCTGGCGACCGGCTGGAAGATGGCCTTCATGCCTGCGGCTTCGGCCTTTACAGATATTTCCGAAAAGGACGGCTGCCCGGGATCTTCGTCATCCGGGCGATTGCAGATGATGGTCTTGAAACCGGCATTGGCAATTTCATCAATCGCATCAAGTGGTAATTGCGGCGATACAGTTATGTCATCACTCAGGCGTTTCATTTTTCCGTTCCGTTGGTCGTTGCCAGTTGCCGCACCCTTGCGGGCACGTGTCAGCTTGGATTCACACCATAGCCGACAGTGCGACAGATACCAGCACAACGTTTCGAAAATGCGTACACACGCAAAACGCCGTTAGAGTGCCTCAGAACCTACCTGGAAATCCGGCAGGTCCGGATCCCGAACACGTGATAAAGCGGACAGAACCGCAATGCTGCGGTTGCAAGCATCACAACACCGGCCACAAGCATCACCCAACCATAGACACCAAATGCCATGGCACCGTCTTCGGGCATTGCCATTACAAAAGGCAAAACCAACAAAACAACACCGGCACACGCCCGAAAAATCCGATCAACAAGTCCGACATTTGCCATGATTTCCTCCATGAGCAATTGCAACGAAGACATTACATGAATACATTATTATTTATTGTTTTAAATTGATCAGCATCAATCGAACTGCAATTTTTCAAACCGGCACATGGGTTCTTGCCCTTGTCCTGATCGCATGTAAAAAGACTGCAAATCAAAGACATCAGGAAACATGCCATGACAACTGACATTCAAAACCCTGTCCCTGATTTTTCTGCATGGAAACAATCCAATCCTGACCGGGGGTTTTCTGATTGGCTGAAGGCATGTGTTGCCGCCGACTGGCATCGCGTCACCCATCACCCCTTTACCGATGCATGGGGACAGGCTGCCTTGCCCAGACGTAATCTTGAAAACTATCTTATTCAGGATCATCGGTTTATTGACCGGTTTGTTGCGCTTTTGGCCGCTGCGGTTTCGCGGGCCCCTTCGCTAAAGGATCGTATTCCCGGTTGTCAGTTTCTGGCCCTTTTGACCGGTGCAGAGAACACCTATTTTGAACGATCTTTTGCGGCACTAGAAGTCAGCGAAACCGAGCGCTCCAATCAACCCGACTGGCCTGCCACATCAAAATTCAAACAGTTGATGAAAGACGCCAGCGAAGGCAACAGCTATGCCGATATGCTTGCCGTTCTGGCCGTTGCCGAGGGGACGTATCTTGGCTGGGCGGACAGGGTTGATCGTGGGCTTGCAAAGCGTCCGGATGATTTCTGGTATTGGGAATGGATTGAACTGCATGTCGGCGACTATTTCGAAAGTGTCGTCGCTTATCTCAATGGGCAACTTGATCAGGTCGGCCCCGACCTTTCGGATCGCGAACGCGAAAGCTGCCTGTCCTATTTCAAACGTGCAACAGAACTTGAAGTCATGTTCTTTGATACGGCATGGAGCGCACAATAATGATCACCATCCGCCCATTCCGCGCACCGGATGCCGCGTCAATGTCAGATATTTATCGTCGCTCCGTCACGGAACTGGGGCCTCGTGCCTATGGCCCGCAACAGGTCGCCGTCTGGGCCAGCCTTAAGCCAAGCCCCGAAAGACTTGTCGAAGTCATGAATGACGGCCGCCACTGCCTTGTTGCCGTCAATAACCAAGATCAGGTCATGGCATTTGGCGATATCGAGTGCGATGGTCACATCGAATATCTTTATGCATCACCCGACATTGCCGGAACCGGCGTTGTCGCGCAGCTTTATGACGCCCTTGAGAACGCGGCAAAGGCCAAAAATATCGCCAAGCTCTATTCCGAGGCCAGCGAGCTTGCCAAGTCCTTCTTGCTCAAGCGGGGGTTTTCGGTGGTCGAGCGTCGCGATTTCGAAGTCAATGGCGTCCCGATCCACAATTTTGCCGTCGAAAAGCGCCTGCGCAAAGCAAGTTGACGCATCCGCAACCAAGGTTTCCCAACTGCGGATTTGCTGATGATTATTCCCGCAACCCGCGCTTTGCCGCGCCCAGAACCCGGTCAACAAAGACATCGGCCTGCCCGATATAATTGACCGGGTCACGCACATATTCCCAATCAACAGGGGCATCGGTCAATTTTGGCAATTCGTCAAAAAGGTTCGAATGGTTCGCAGCCGATTTGGCCACCGCGTCCTTGACCAATTTGTCTGCATCATCCCGACCAACATGATCTGCCAGTGCGAATGTTGCCGCCTCAGCCAGCATCGCGCCACGCGACAGTCCAAGGTTTTGGGCCATCCGATCGGTATTGATCTTGAGATCAGGCACCACATCAACCGCCTGCGCCAATGCGGTTCCTGCGGCCATGATGATCTGCGGCAAAGTCAGCCATTCCAGAAGCCAACTTGATCCATCGCGTTCATGGTCATGTAATTGCGCCTGCGCGAATGTGCCAAGCTGTCCTGCGTTAAAGCGGGCCAGGGTCACCAACATTTCTGCCTGCACCGGATTTGATTTATGCGGCATCGTCGATGAACCACCGCCCTTACCCGGTTGAACTTCGGCGATTTCCGATTGCGCCAGCAACACCAGATCCTGCCCCATTTTCCCAAGCGCCCCGGTCAGGGCAGTTAACTGGCTTGCAAAGTCAACAAGAACGTCGCGCTGGGTATGCCAGGGCATATCTGCCAACGGAAGTTCAAGTTCCTCAGCCAGATTGCCTTCGACCTCTGCTGCCTTGGCCCCGATGGAGGCAAGCGTTCCTGCGGCACCGCCAAAAGAAACACGCAATAGTTCAGCCGACAGGTTTTCGATCCGGCGATCAATCCGCACAAGTGGTGCAAGCCACCCGGCAGCCTTCAGGCCAAAGGTGGTCGGCACCGCCTGCTGTGAGCGTGTCCGCCCGATCATCACTGTTTTACGGTGTGTATCGGCGTGTACTGACAAGGATTTTGCAAGCTTGCGAATGCGGCGGCGTATGATGCTGATCGCTTCACGCAGGCGCAAAACCAGTGCCGTATCAATAACATCCTGACTGGTCGCACCGAAATGTACGAAACGTGCATCGTCTCCGCCAATTTCCGCCTTAAGCGCCTTGACCAGTGCAGGAACCGGGACACCCGCACTTGCGGTGCCCGCAGCAAGACTTGCCGGATCGGGGGCAAAGTCGCGGCAAACTTCGGCAATGCGCACGGCACTTTCATTCGGGATGACGCCTGCGTTCGCCTCGGCCGCGGCAAGGGCCGATTCAAATAGAAGCATCGAGGCAATCTGCGCCTTGTCATCAAACAGGGCGGCAATTTCCGGATCGGAAAACAAATTGCCAAGCAAAGCGGAATCAAAAGGCGAAACGGTCATAAGGCGTCATCCACCATTCAAACAGGTGTAAAATCAATCAACTTAGTGTCGCGCCAGCGACCATGTTGGTCAATAACGCAAAAAGAAGCCCCTGCCCGACAATCGGCACAGGGGCACCTTTTAAAGATCAATCAGCCATCCGGCTCAAACAGCTTCAAGCGCAATCGCGATGCCTTGACCAACACCAATGCACATGGTTGCCAATGCACGTTTGCCACCCGTCCGTTTAAGCTGAAGGGCTGCAGTCCCGGCGATACGTGCGCCTGACATGCCCAACGGATGTCCAAGGGCAATCGCGCCACCATTCGGGTTCACGCGTGCATCATCATCGGCAATGCCAAGATCACGCAATGTTGCCAGACCTTGGGATGCGAATGCTTCGTTCAGTTCGATTACATCAAGCTGTTCGGTTGACCAGCCAAGACGTGCCAGCAGCTTTTTGCTTGCCGGTGCCGGGCCAAAGCCCATGATGCGCGGTGCAACACCTGCTGTTGCCCCGCCGACAACCCTGGCAATCGGGGTCAGGCCATATTTCTTGACTGCGGCTTCGGATGCCACGATCAGGGCAGCAGCTCCGTCATTGACACCCGATGCGTTCCCCGCCGTCACCGATCCGCCTTCGCGGAACGGCGTCGGCAGTTTGGCAAGTTTTTCGGCTGTGGTGCCCGGACGCGGATGTTCATCCTTGTCCACGACAATGGCATCGCCTTTGCGCTGCGGAATGGTAACCGGGGTGATTTCCTGGGCCAGATTACCGTTTTCCTGTGCGGCAACCGCCTTGTCCTGGGACCGGGCGGCAAAGGCATCTTGATCTTCGCGCGAGATTTTAAAATCTTCTGCAACATTTTCGCCGGTTTCGGGCATGGAATCCACGCCGTACTGCTTTTTCATCACCGGGTTCACAAAACGCCAGCCAATCGTGGTGTCATAGATTTCCGCATTGCGCGAAAAGGCCGACGTCGCCTTTGGCATGACAAACGGTGCGCGTGACATGCTTTCAACGCCACCGGCAATCATCACATCAGCTTCGCCCGACTTGATGGCGCGAGCAGCAATAATGATCGCATCCATACCCGACCCGCACAGGCGGTTGACCGTCGTGCCGGTCACGGTTTCGGGCAGACCGGCCAGAAGCGATGACATACGTGCAACGTTGCGGTTGTCTTCGCCAGCCTGATTGGCACAGCCAAAAATAATGTCATCAACAGCAGCAAAATCCAGATCCGGATTGCGCCCCATCAGCGCCTTGAGCGGCACCGCACCAAGATCATCGGCGCGCACCTGCGACAGGCTGCCACCAAATCGGCCAATCGGGGTACGGATATAATCGCAAATATATGCGTCAGCCATTTCCAAAGTCCTTGTAATTATGCTTACTGCTGGTCGCCGTGGGCCTTGGCAGTCCGTTCGTGCAATGCACGAAGAACTTTCAATTCCTCTTCGGACGGGATCGCAGTCTCTGCGACTTCGTCGGCAAACTCAACATCCCAACCGGTATTTTCGATGATTTCCTCGCGGGTGACCCCCGGATGGATCGAGGTAACAATAAATTGCTTGCCGACCGGATGGGGTTCCATGATGCAAAGATCGGTGATCAGGCGCGATGGGCCTTTGGTATCAACACCATAGGATGCGCGGTCCTCGCCACCCTTGCCATGACCAAGCGATGTCACGAAATCGATCTTGTTAACAAAGCCACGTTTGCTTTGTTTCATCACAAGGAAAACTTCACCACAGCTTGTTGCGATTTCCGGCGCACCGCCACCGCCCGGAAGCCGGACTTTGGGGTTGTCATAATCGCCAATCACCGTGGTGTTGATATTGCCATATTTATCAAGCTGGGCCGCACCAAGGAAGCCAACGGAAATCTTGCCGCCCTGCAGCCAGTAGCGGAACATTTCCGGCACGGCCACAGTGTTGACAGCTGTTTCGCAAAGTTCGCCATCCCCGATCGACAACGGCAGAACGTCCGGCTTGGTGCCAATCGTGCCACTTTCATAAATCAGGGTGATCTCAGGTGCATGTGTCAGGCGCGCCAGATTGCAGGCGGCTGACGGCATACCGATACCAACAAAGCACACATCGTCGTTTTTAAGCGCGCGTGCAGCGGATACCGTCATCATTTCAGTCGGGGTATATTCAACCATGATCTTTTCTCCGCTTAGCCTTTGTTTGCGTCACGTTTGGCGGCAAAATCTTCGGGACCGCCTTTGATGACATGTTCTTCAAGCCAGGCCTGGAATGCTTCGCGATCGCGGGCAATCGGGTCCCACGCCTTATAGAATGCATTGTCACGGCTGTAATACCCTTGCGCGTAGGACGGATGCGCCCCGCCCGGAATCTCAACAATCGCCGTCACGGCCCAGTTCGGTAGCATCACAGCATTTGGCGAAACATCACCAAAATCATCGACGATTTCTTCGACGGTGATGATGGATTTTTTCGCTGCCAGAACGGCTTCTTTCTGAACGCCAACGATGCCTTCAAACAGGATGTCGCCCTTTTTGTTGGCCTTTTGGGCGTGGACCACGGTGACATCCGGGCGGATGGCCGGAACCGCGGCCAGGCTTTCGCCAGTAAACGGGCATTCGATGAATTTGATGTTCGGGTTCACACGCGGCAATTCTGCCCCGCGATAACCTTTAAACACCGCACAAGGCAGGCCAGCCGCCCCGGCGTCATAGGCATTTGCCATCGCCGCATGGCTGTGTTCTTCGATCTCAAGCTTGGTCGGCCAGCCTTTTTCATAGGCATCGCGCAAACGGTGCAGCGAACCGACACCGGGGTTCCCACCCCAGGAAAATACAAGCTTTTTCGCACAGCCTGCACCGATAAGCTGATCATAGATCATATCCGGGGTCATACGGATAAGCGTCAGATCCTTGATGCCCTGACGGATGATCTCATGCCCGGCGGCATGCGGAATAAGATGAGTGAAGCCTTCCATCGAAATGGTGTCGCCATCCTTGACGCAGGATGCGACCGCCTCTTTAAGCGACATGAAACGTGCAACCACGGTGAACTCCTGTGGTATTAATCCAAAAGATTAAAAATGCGGGGCATCAGCCCCGACAGCGCGGGAAAAAGTATCGATGGCTGCGACCGCCGGCTTTCCCCAAAGCAGCGGACGCAGCC
This sequence comes from Thalassospira australica, assembly GCF_000763295.1. Classification (GTDB taxonomy): domain Bacteria; phylum Pseudomonadota; class Alphaproteobacteria; order Rhodospirillales; family Thalassospiraceae; genus Thalassospira; species Thalassospira australica. The sequence continues at coordinate 558,558 of NZ_JRJE01000031.1, forward strand.
ATCGGACCAGACCGACTTACACGTCAAAGAACACGGTTTCCGCGTCCCCCTGCATGTGAATGTCAATCCGGTATTCAATCCCCGTGGGGGTTTCGACACGCTTGGCGATCAAGGTGTCGCGGCGATCTGCCGGAACCGACTGCAGGACGTCGTCCTTGCCATTCTGTTCGGCTTCGTCGTCAAAATAGAAACGGGTAAAGGCATGCACCAACATGCCGCGCATAAAGACGATCACATTCACAAAGGGTGCACCGGCATCTTCGACCACGCCGGGTTTGACCGTATCAAACCAGAACCGGTTCTTGGCATCGGTGCCTGTTCCGCAACGGCCAAGGCCACGAAAACCGGTATCGGCGACATCGACAGGCTTGTCGTTGTAAACGCCATTGGCATCGGCCTGCCAGATTTCGATCATCGCGTCATTGACGGCATTGCCTTCACCGTCAAAAACAGTCCCGGTAATGCGAATGTGCTCGCCCGCAGCATCCGGGCCAGCAACGGTCGGATCAGCGATATCGGTAAAGTCATATGCGTATTGGCCTGCGGTCAAGCCATAGGCGAAATACGGGCCAACCGTCTGTGAGGGGGTTTCACCATATGCCATAACTTAATTCTCCATCGGGGTGCCGTTGCGTCCACGCAGGACAATGTCGAACTGATAACCCAGCGCGAAGCCTTCTTCGGTCTTGTCGATCGAGAATTTGGCAATCAACCGTTCGCGGGCGACCAGGTCCTCTGTCCCCAGGAAGATCGGGTCAAGCTCAAGCAGCGGGTCCCCCGGAAAATACATCTGGGTCACCAGGCGGGTGGCAAATCCCGGACCAAACAGCGACAGATGAATATGGTTCGGACGCCAGGCATTGAAATGATTGCCCCACGGGTAGGCCCCCGGCTTGATGGTATAGAATGTGTAATTGCCATTCTCATCGGTCATGCAACGGCCCGACCCGCGAAAGTTCGGATCAAGGGGCGCTTCGTGCTGATCGACCTTGTGAACATATCGACCTGCCGCATTCGCCTGCCAGATTTCAACAAGAATGTTGGGCTGCGGGCGGCCATCGGTATCAAGAACACGACCATGCACCACAATGCGTTCACCAAGCGGTTCTCCGTTTGTGATGCCGTTCTTCGTCAAATCGAAATCAAGTTCACGCACAGTTGCCGGAGCAAAGCGCGGGCCAGTACCCTCGGTCAGGCCGGATTTGATGGCAAGTGCGGGGCGGGACGGACCGCGCGAAATGGTCGATTTGTAACCGGGTGCGATAAACGGGGCGTGGGAACCCCAGTCACGCGGCTTGAAGGTGGACATGTGACTTACTCTCCCAAAGATGCCGCATCGATCTCGGCATAGGTTTGTTTGGCAATGCGGAATGCCGTATTGGCGGCGGGAACGCCGGCGTAGACCGCAACATGCATCAGGGTTTCACGAATATCATCGCGTGTTGCCCCGGTATTAAGAGTGGCGCGGATATGCATGGCGAGTTCTTCTTCGTGACCAAGGCCCGCAAGCAGCGCGATGGTCACAATCGAACGTTCACGCTTGGTGAACTTTTCACTCGTCCAGACACCGTTCCAGACATTTTCGGTGATATAGCGCTGAAAACCTTCGTCGATTTCCGTAACGTTTTTCGATGCACGATCCACATGCGCATCGCCCAGAACGGAACGGCGGGTTTTCATACCAATGTCATACCGGCTCTCAGACAAGGTTCTTCTCCTTGGTAAATCGGTCGATCAACCGGGTCAGCAATTCCGGGGCTTCGATACAAGGCAAATGCCCGACCCCGTCAATTAATTCGAATTCGGCATTGGGGATCATGCTTGCCGTTTCACGCACCACGTCGGGCGGCGTCGCAAGATCTTCGGATCCACAAATACATAATGTCGGAACAGCAATTTTTCCGGCCACGTCGCGCAGATCACCATCGCGCAGTGCAATGCAGGTGCCGATATACCCCTCGGCTGTGGTGCGCACCAGCATGTCGCGATACATCGCGGTTTCAAGTGGCCGCTCGGCACGGAATGTTGGCGACAACCATCGTTCCATGATCGCATCGCCCATCGATGCGATCCCGTCAGCCTTGATTGCCTCGATCCGGGTGTTCCAGCCCTCGTAGTCACCAAGCTTGGCAGCCGTATCACACAGGATCAGTCCACGGACACGTCCGGGCACCAATTCTGTAACCTTTTGGGCGATCAACCCGCCAACAGACAGGCCACACAGGATCACCTCGTTCAGACCAAGGAAATCTAGCAATCCAATCAGATCATTGGCATGCAGCGACACATCAAAGGGCGCATCACCAATACCCGACAGCCCATGGCCGCGCTTGTCATAGGTAACGATATTGAATCGTGACGAAAGCGCACTGACAACATCGTCCCAGATGCGCAGATCCGTTCCCAACGAATTTGCAAAGACCAATGCCGGACCTTTTTTGGAGCCGGACTGGCTGTAATGGATATGTGTCCCGTTGATCGGGGCGACTTGTAGACTCATGTCGTTTCCACCCTGCTTATTTAACCAAACATTCGCAGATGCTTTTGGTTATGTAAAATGAGGAATTGCGTATTTCGCATAACTGTATAATTATATTTGAGATCAGGACCCATAAGCTTTATTCTACATCGTTGCATCGTAGGGACGCATGCTTGATCAACGCATCAAATTCCGCCATCTGACCTGTTTTCTTGAGGTTGCGCGCCAACGAAGTGTCGTCAAAGCTGCCGACACCTTGTCAATCACCCAGCCCGCCGTTTCCAAAACCATTCGCGAACTTGAAGAACATCTCGATGCGCGTCTGTTTGACCGATCAAAACGCGGCGTGACCCTGACCGATTTCGGCAAGGTCTTTCTGCGCTATGCCGGGGCAAGTGTGACAGCCCTGCGCCAGGGTGTTGATAGCATCAGTCAGGTCCGCATGCAGGGCGGTCTTTCGATCAACCTTGGTGTCTTGCCAACGGTTGCCGCCAGCGTCATGCCAAGTGCCATCCGCCGTTTCAAGGCACTCAGTCCCGACACCACTGTAAAAGTGGTTGCCGGACCAAACGTGATGCTGATGGGGCAATTACGTGTGGGCGAGCTTGATCTGGTCGTCGGGCGGCTTGCCGAACCTGATCAAATGTCTGGCCTGTCCTTTATACATTTATATTCCGAACATATTTCGCTGGTCGCGCGTCCGGGTCACCCGTTGCTGGCAGACAAGAACCCGGACATCACTCGTATTCGTGAATTTACGGTGCTGGTACCGCCCAAACACGCCATCATTCACCCAACCGTCGACAAGATGCTGATTGCGCACGGCATTGGTGCCCTACCCGACCGGATCGAAACGGTATCGACATCGTTTGGCCGTGCCTTTACCCGCGAAACAGATGCGATCTGGATCATCTCAAACGGGGCCGTTGCATCTGACATCGCAGAAGGCCATCTTGTCGAATTACCAATTGATACAAGTGACACATTTGGCCCTGTTGGCCTGACGACGCGGATTGATTCCCCCATATCCCCGCCGGTAGAGATGCTGATCAATGCTGTCCGCGAAGAAGCGACACATCACCATGCCCCTCATTCTGGCGTCAAAACATAATCGTTTGGTTATGGATATGTGCTTACATATCATTATACATAACCATCTCATGCCGATTAGATTGACTCCAATATGGTATGGCAGGATTGCGTTAAACGCAGGCTGATCCAGAAACAAGATCAAAAACAATAACAAAATTATTGGAAAACTTCGTACGCTAGTTACGGGATCGTGGCTGAAACGTTTGCAAGCGCACAAAGCGCGACAGGACGTTCAAAGGAGGAAGAATGAAACATATCACCAAATTGCTTGCGGGTGCTGCTGTTGCGACGATGGTGTCGTTTGGCGCACATGCACAGGAAGTCACCCTGACCGTTCACCATTTCCTGGGCCCGAAAGCACCGGCCCAGTCGAAAATGATCGAACCATGGGCGAAAAAAATCGAAGAAGAATCAAACGGTCGCATCAAGTTTGAAATCTTCCCGTCCATGTCGCTTGGCGGCAATCCGCCGGAACTTTACCGTCAGGTCCGCGATGGCGTGGCAGACATTGTCTGGACCCTTCCGGGCTATACCCCGGGTGTGTTCCCGCGTATCGAAGTTTTTGAACTTCCCGGTGTTCATCTTGGTGATGCACGCGCAACCAACCTTGCGATGTGGGACCTTAAAGACGCATTCGCCGAAGACCTTGAAGACATCCACCCGCTGGCGGTTCACGTCCATGCCGGTCAGGCAATCCACCTGACCGAAAAAGAAGTCCGGACCGTGGATGACGTTAAAGGCCTGAAACTGCGCACCCCGACCCGTACCGGTTCCTGGGTGATTGAATCCTGGGGCGCGGAGCCGGTTGGCATGCCGGTCCCGGCCCTGCCGCAGGCAATGTCGCTTGGCGTTGTCGACGGCGGTCTGGTGCCGTTCGAAGTTGTTCCGCCGCTGAAACTGGCTGAGCTGATTTCGTACTCTGTTGAAGGCGAAGGCGTAAATTCGCGCTTTGGCACCTCGACCTTCCTGTTCGCAATGAACAAGGATCGTTACGAGAGCCTGCCTGATGACCTGAAAGAAATCATCGACCGCAACTCCGGTCAGGACTTCGCAGCAGAAATCGGCGATGTTTTCAACGGTGTTGAAGAAGTCGGCAAGCGCATGGTCAACGAAGGCAAAGGCCAGGTCGTTCAGATCACCGCTGAAGAAAAAGCAACCTTCGACGATGCAGCTGCATCGGTTGTTGATCGCTGGATCGAAGAATCCAAATCAAACGGCATTGACGGTGCGAAACTGGTGGAAGACGCCAAAGCAGCCGTTCAGGCCCACACCAAGTAACTTTTCAAGGTTACTGGTAAATCTTGTAGGGTCACGTATCATGCCGATACGTGACCCTGTTTTTCCCGCTAGGTTAGACAAATGAAAAACGTGCTCTACAAGGCTGCATCCTGGCTCGCCGTTGCCGGTGGCATGCTTGCCCTGCTGATTGCCGTTGTAACGATCGTCAACGTTACCGCCTTTGGCCTGGATAAGATTGCCCGACTGTTCGACGCCAATGTCCCGGCCATTATTGGCTATGAGGACTTTGTCAGCATGATCGTAAGTTCGGCTGCCCTGATGTTCTTCCCCTACTGTCAGGTAAAACGCGGACATGTCGCGGTAGATGTCTTCATCAAAATGTTTCCGGCGTGGTTTTCGCGTTGGGTTGATGTGATTTCGGGCATTTGCATGACTGCTTTGGCGCTGTTCCTTGGTTACATGATGGTTCATGGCCTGATCGAGGTTCGAAGCGACAACACCCTTTCCGCAATCCTCGGCTGGCAAATCTGGCCGTTCTATCTTCCGGGCATCATTTCGATGTTCCTCTGGGCTGCGATTGCCGGAAGTCAGATTTTCGAAAGAGAGGCCGATGTCTGAGCGTGAATTGATCGGCCTTGGTGGCCTTGCCCTTCTCTTTGTTATTCTTGCACTGCGCGTGCCGGTTGGCCTTGCCATGGTTGGCGTCGGGATCGGCGGCAACTATGTGCTGAGCATCTTCTTCCCGTTCCTGCGCTTTGATCCCTATCTGCAGCAGTTCAAATCCCTGTTTTACGGGATTGTGTCGAACTATGAGCTCTCTGTCGTTCCGCTGTTTGTTCTGATGGGGTATCTCGCCAGTCAGGCCAATCTGTCACGCGATCTGTTTCAGGGGGTGAATGCCCTTCTCGGGCGTTTTCGTGGTGGTGTTGCCATGGCCGCAATTGGCGCCTGTGCCGGGTTTGGCGCGGTCTGCGGATCGTCGCTTGCGACCGCATCGACCATGGGCAAGGTGGCCCTGCCGGAACTTGATCGCCTGAAATATTCGCCGCGCCTTGCCACCGGTACGCTGGCTGCGGGCGGCACGCTTGGCATTCTGATCCCGCCATCGGTTGCGCTTGTGATCTATGCGGTCACGGTTGAAGCATCGATCATTCAGATGTTTCAGGCGGCCATCATTCCTGGCCTGATTGCTGTTGTGTTCTTTATGGGGGTGATTGCCATTCAGGTGCGCCTCAATCCGTCCTTGGCGCCAAAACCCGAACCGATGCCCGCAGCCGAGCGTAAGGAAGCATTGATGCGCCTGATCCCGGTGATGGTGATCTTTGGATCGATCATCCTTGGTCTGGGGGCTGGCCTGTTCACCCCGACCCCGGCTGCCGGTGTGGGCGTGTTCGCCATTCTGGTTTACGGCGCTTATATGCGCTGGAAAGGCAAAGGCGGCCTGACATGGTCGGGTTTGCGCAGGTCGCTCAAGGACACGGCGATTACGTCTTCGATGATTTTCTTCATCCTTTTGGGTGCGGAAATCCTCAAAGGCTTCTTTAGCCGTGCGAACCTTCCGGCCTATATGGCAGAAGCCGCAGCGACCAGTGGTCTTGATCCCTGGCTGATCATGGTTCTGATGCTGCTCGCCCTGATCCTTTTGGGCTGCTTCATGGAAAGCCTGTCGATGATCGTGGTGGTGATCCCGTTCTTCTGGCCGGCCCTTGTTGATATCAATGGGGGTGACTGGGCAACGGCAGCAACAGCGGCCTATGGCATGGGGACCGAAGACCTTAAAATCTGGTTTGGTATCCTGGCCCTGATTGTCGTGGAGTTAGGGTTGATCACGCCGCCGGTGGGACTGAACGTCTTTATCATCAACGCCCTTGCCAAGGGTGTGCCGATGAGCCAGACGTTCCGGGGTGTCATGCCATTCTTCGGGGCCGAGATTGTCCGTATTCTGCTGTTGATCTTTGTCCCGATACTCACATTGTTTGTGCCATCGATATTGGGCGGTTAGCCCCATAACAGCCAATTGACAAAGCCCGCCATCTCCGATGGCGGGCTTTTCTTTTGATCGCCTGTCAAACGCGCTAGACTGCGCAAATCGAAACCCCGATATCAAGAAGCCCATGCGCAACAGCATCCCGATCTATAAGCTTTATGGTGAAAGCGACGCTGCCCTTCGGCCCGCGATGGGGGATCGGACCGGCACCGACCCGCAACCGGTCACCGAACCGGAATTTTTCCATCTTGAAAGCATTCCGGAACGCTCGCGCTTGCATGATTTGCATATCAAGCCGCACCGTCATACCAACCTGTTTCAATTGCTTTATATCACCCGTGGTCAGGCCGATATCAGCTTTGATGATCAACACCTGACCATGCAGGCCGGTCAATTGATCACGGTGCCACCGGGCACTGTGCACGGTTTTAAGTTCAGTGATGATATTGATGGCTGGGTGATATCGCTGACCGACCATCACCTGCGTGAAATTCTTGAACCTGCGCCCAAATTGCTTGCCCGTCTGGATCACGCGATATGCGTTGATACGCGCCACCCATCCGGCGACCCCGGCGATGACGCGCCCAATCCGGGCGATTTCCTGATTTCGCAACTGGTGCAGGAATACTACAGCCACAATACCGGGCGGCTGTTTGCCCTGCGTCATATTCTGGGATTGTTGCTGCTCGATATCGGGCGCAGCGCCCCACAGGGCAAGACGGGGCGTCTGTCCCGCCAGGAACGGAAAACCGATAAATTCCGCAAGTTTCAAACGCTGGTCGAAACGTTTTACAAGCAGCATAAATCGCTTGAGTTCTATGCCCGCGAAATTGGTGTGACCACCACACAGCTCAACCGCATTGCCAAGGACATCTATGGCATGACCGCAAGCGAGGTGGTGCAAAACCGCCTGATGCTGGAAGCCAAGCGCACCCTGATCTATACCGACATCGCCATTCAACAGATCGCCGATGAACTGGGCTTTCGCGATGCCGGATATTTTTCACGTTTCTTTGCCAAAAAGACCGGGATATCCCCGGCCCGCTTCAGACAAGACAACCGTTAGTCCTCTGGTCTGCGCAGGCGATCAAGCTTCAGCCACATGCGCACCTGATCAACGACCTTGTCCGACCGGGTTTTCCAGCCCTTAGCAATGAAAAGTTCCTCGCCGAAACCAAGGCTGCGATAAAGTGCCATCGCAGCCTCGTTGCCATCAACGACATGCAGCCAAAGCTTTTCATAGCGTGGCGTTTTCGCACATTTCCTTGCCAATGCATCAAGCGCCGCCTTGCCATATCCGCGCCCGCGTTCAAACACACCGAATTCATCAAGTTTGGGGTATTTGGTCGCCATTTCGGTCATAAAGGCATACGCAACAGCACGCCCGTCAACCCGAAACACCCAAAGAGCCGTATCCGGCGATCCGGCAAGGGCCGCCTCCAAATCCGCATCCGGCACACGCGCGATCTTGTCATAGAAGGCCTCGTCTTCCATCATCGCAACGATGCGCGGCAGTTCGTCTTGTGCCGGGATATCCCAGGTTCCGTTCATCATCGCTGGCCTTCTTATCGCCATGCCAGCAACCAGCGATCCAGCCGCCCCAGAAGCCACGAAACACACAAGCCCAAAAGCGACAAGACCACCACACCGGCAATCAACTGATCGGTCTGATACAGGTTCCCGGCGGCCAAGATCAGCGCGCCGATGCCATATTGCGCCCCGATCATTTCAGCAGCGATCAGCAGGATAATTGCAATAGACGACGAAATGCGAAAACCCGACAGGATGGTTGGAAGCGCACCGGGCAGGATGATTTTGCGAATAACCGATGTCATCGGCATGTCAAAGCTTTGCCCCATGCGGATCAGGTTGCGCTGGACATTATCGACCCCGCCAAACGTGTTGATCACGGTCGGGAAGAATACGCCAAAGGCAATGGTGGCGAATTTGGAAGGTTCGCCAATGCCAAACCAGATGATGAAAAGCGGCAAGAGTGCGATTTTCGGGATCGGGAACAGTGCCGAGACCAATGCCACACCGGGCGAGCGCGCCCAGGTAAACATGCCAACCAGAAAACCAACAATCAGACCAGCGACCGTTCCCATAATCCAGCCGCCGACAAGGCGCTGCAACGACGCGCCAAGATGACGCCAAAGATCACCCGATATAATCAACTGCCAAAGCGCCTTGGCCACCGCAACCGGACTTGGCATCGCGAGTTCGGAAATAAATCCGGTACTCGATCCAAGTTGCCAAAGCGCGATGACGGCAATGAAGCTTCCCCACGCGGCAACCGGATTGGCCTTGGGGTTAAAGCCCGTGGCACGGAAACGGACTTTATTTTCCGTGTTTTCCGTGCTTTCCCGATTTTTCATATTGGTCGGAGCATTTTTTGAAACATCACGCGACATTTTCAAGCTCCTTGTCCGCAGCAATCGCTTCATCACGAATAAGGTTCCACAAGGCCTGTTCGTGGGCAACAAGTTCTGGCATGCCCTCAGCCCGATCCTTGATCGGGATATCGATGCTATGGATTTCCTTGATCGTGCCCGGACGACGGCGCAAGGCCACCACCCGATGCGCCAGACGCACCGCTTCGTTCAGGTTATGAGTCACATACACCGCCGTCATGCCGGTGCGTGCAAACAGATCGGCAAATTCATCGAGAAGCAAAATGCGTGTCTGCGCATCAAGGGCCGATAACGGTTCATCCATCAAAAGTACGGCCGGACGCACCGCAAGCGCGCGCGCAATGCCAACACGCTGTTTCATGCCACCTGACAATTGTTTGGGATAGGCATTGGCAAAATCCGAAAGATTGGTTTGCGCCAGCACCTCGGCAATGCGGGCATCGCGTTCGGCCTTGGTCAGCGGATGGTCTTCAAGAACAAGGCTGATATTGCCTGCAACCGTGCGCCAGGGCAGCAATGCGAAATCCTGAAACACATACGTCAGCGGGTTCAGGCACCCTTCGGGCTTTGCCTGATCATCAATCAGGACGTCCCCCTGACTGGGCGCAAGCATTCCGCCAATGATCGACAACAACGTGGATTTGCCACAGCCCGAAGGCCCGATCAGGGCTACGACCTCGCCCGGTTCAATTGCAAGATCAATGTCGCGCAATGCCTCGACCTGATCGTAATGATGGCTGACATTCTGAATGGTAAGCCGCATGGCCAACTCTTGATTAATTAAAAAATACGGGGCGCTTGGGAAAACAGTTTATCAATGACAACCGGGCCGAAAGGCGGTCTTTCGGCCCGGTCGGAAAATCACATCAGCTTATTGGCCCAGCGGGGCGATGAAGCTGGTATCGATGAAGTCATCCGGGTTGGCACTGTCAGAAACATAGCCGCGTTCCTGATACCATTTGACCTGCTGCTTGACGTCTTCGACATCAAGCTTGCCTTCTTCGGTAATGAACATCGCGCCATTGCGGATTTTCGGATAGGCCTTCTCGGCGGGCTGATCGCTGTAGACATATTTGTGCACGATCTCGAGAATTTCGTCGGTGGTATCGCTTTCGATCAGATTGCCATCACCATCGGTTGCCAACAGGGCCGCACGGTAATCGGCCACACCCTTTTGATAGGCGCGCACGAATTTTTCGACCACATCGCGGCGTTCTTCGACATTGCGGCTTGAAGTAAACAAACCACCCACCTGATAGGGCACGTAATCCTTGACCCAGCCGATGATATGCGCGGCACCCGCGTTATTTAGCGGCTTGGCGATATGCGGGACGATGATCATGCTATCGACCTGCCCGCTTTTAAGCGCGCCGATCATGTTGGGAACCGACTGAAGCGGTTTCAGCTCCATTGTTTCGATATCAACACCGGCTTTCTCGGCCACATTGCCGATCATGTAATGGAAGCTCGATCCCACCTGCGACAGCGCAAAGCTGTGCCCGCCAAGCTTGTCGACCGACGTCAAACCGGCTTCATATGCCTTGTTCGATGCCAAAATCGCCGAACCGTCGTAACCGACATCTTCATGAAGCTGCGCGCCAATCACCTTAAGCGCGCCCTTACCCGCAAGGTTAAAGAACCCACCCGTAAAGGCCGTCACGCCAAAATCGGCATCACCCGATGCAATCGCCACTGCGACCGGCTGTGCGGAACGGAAAAACGTCAATTCCGCATCAAGCTCTTCGGCCTCGAAATATCCCTTTTCCTTGGCAATAAACAGCGGGGAGCTTGACACGAATGTCAGGGCGGCGATGTTGATTTTCTCTGCCGCATGGGCAACGCCCGCACCAAAAACAGCCGCGCCAACCGCGATTGCCAGAACCGAACGACGCGCAGCCTTGCCCGCCCCCGTCACCAGATCATAAGAACGCATGTTTCCTCCTCAGGGTCTTTTTTTCGATCAATTATCTGTTCCTCAATCTGGTAGCCGAATTGCCTGCAAATTGCCAATGTTTAGCGCCAAACACACGCAGATTGGCGGCTTTTGCCCCAAACAGGCAAACAGCACGAAACGATCTTTCGCCTGTTGGTGGAACCTTTGGCACCAGCCCCCCGCTTTCGCGGGAATGACGGAACCAAACGGCAAACGGATCGCATCGTCATCCCCGCGCAGAGCCTGTGCCCGCGAAGGCGGGTACGGGGACCTTGCGCGGCATCCTCCACCGCAAACCACCGCACAAATTGCCACCCCCTGCGAAACACGATAAAACCGCCACAGTAACTTAACCCCGTCACAAGGCCGAACATGCCCCACCCTGCAGACACCACCGCCGCACTTGCTGCCCGCCCCACTCCCAATGGCAAAACTGCCATGGTGATCGGCGCGGGTCCGGCCGGATTGATGGCGGCTGAACGCCTTGCCGGTGATGGATATGCGGTGACGATCTATGAAGGCATGCCAAGTGCCGGGCGGAAGTTCCTGATGGCCGGGAAATCGGGACTCAACATCACGCACAGCGAAGATCTGGAAACGTTTCTCACGCGCTATGGCGCATCCCGCGCACGCCTCGAACCACACCTGCGCAAATTCGGCCCCGATCAAATCCGGCAATGGTGCGCGGGGCTGGGCGTGGAAACCTTTGTCGGATCATCGGGCCGGGTATTTCCGACCGCGATGAAGGCAAGCCCGCTTTTGCGCGCCTGGCTTAGGCGGCTTGATGATCTGGGCTGTAAAATCCATTACCGCCATTACTGGACCGGCTGGAACGACGCCGATCAGGCCGTTTTCAAAACCCCGGATGGCGAAATTACCGCCACCGCCAACATCACCGTGCTGGCCTTGGGCGGCGGAAGCTGGAAACGGCTGGGCTCAGACGGCAAATGGATGGAAATCCTTACCAATGCCGGGATCAAATGCACCCCGTTCAAACCGGCCAATTGCGGCTTTGAGATTAACTGGACCGACCACCTGATCAATAAATGCGCCGGACAACCCGTCAAGGCCGTGACGCTTGCCTGTGGCACCCAAACCGTGCGCGGCGAGTTCGTCATTTCCAAAACCGGCATCGAAGGCAGTGCGGTCTACGCCATCTCGGCAACCCTCCGCGACCAGTGGCTTGAAACCGGTGTCGGCACCCTCACCCTCGACCTCTGCCCCGACCGCACACTTGAAGACGTCACCAAGCGCCTGTCAAAGCCACGCGGCAAAAACTCACTCGGCAATCACCTCCGCAAAACCCTAGGCCTTGATGCCACCAAAACGGCCCTTATTTTCGAAGTCACCCCGCGCGAAACCCTGAACGATCCGGCCCAACTCGCCACCGCCATCAAAAACCTGGAACTCCAAATCAAAAAGCCCCGTCCACTGGACGAGGCCATCAGCACCGCAGGCGGTGTCGCCTGGGAAGAACTCGATGAGAATTTCCAACTCATCAAACGCCCGGGCACCTACTGCCTCGGCGAAATGGTCGATTGGGAAGCGCCGACGGGGGGGTATTTGTTAAGTGGGTGTCTATTAAAAACATGTAGATAAGAACAACTATTTTTTTCTATATCGATCAGCAACAAATGCAGCAGCTCTATCAATTTCCGGAAACAAGAAAGCATCGTTAACTCCCAACTTATCCAAATCCTCCCGTATTTTGGTTTTATTAGAATGTGGTATGCGAAAGAAGCCAGTTTTCATTCTAGGGAAAACAGTACTAAAATTTGTTGTGCTCAGCCCTAGAATTATAAAGCCCCCTGATTGCGCGATTATTCTCCGATTATTTTTCTTTGGGATTACATAGTAAGCTTTTGTCAGGTCATCCATATTGATGAGATTGCGGAAGTAAGGTTTCTCAGCTCTAATAAATTGAACCAACTGATCCACATCTCGTTCTTCTCGATATTCTTCAAGTTCAGATTTTGAGTATGTTTCCAGAGCTGTAACTATGTTCTCTTTTCTGTAGGAAGTTAAGTTTGACAAATTCGCCAGCACACTGACACTGTCACTATCATAGTATTTTTCAAGTTTGTCTGATCCAGACATTGCAAACAATGCACCATCCCGGGGGACTGCTTGGTTGGAATTTGGTAGCTTTTCATGGTGGTCTTCGGACGCAAAATACAAAGCGATTAGAAAATTCAGCGTTACGTCAAGTAATCTCGTAGGGAGTCCATAGTGCTGCAGCCTCACCAACTTATCTAACATAGTCTCATCATTATGAAACTCTTGTGGATGAGCAGAAATCACATCCCTAATCATTGAGTGTTCATATCTCTTCCATCTTGAGCTCCGAAATAATTTTGGCTCAAGTTTCCATCTATAGTTGGCCTGACCTCGGAAAGCTGTGAACTGCCTGGGGTGATCACTGATTTTTACACGCGCAGACACAGCGTCAGCAAGGCTTGTAATTTTTCCAATCTCTCTCAATTGCATAATGACTCTTTCGTATAGCTCGATAATTATCTAGAAAGTACAAGAGTGTTATTTCTACCCAAAGATGAAGGATAAAGAGCAAGGGACAGATTTATTTTCCACTCACCAAGTAAGATCACTCTTGCGACCAAACCTCCAATTCATCCGCATCCACCTTGAAGACGGACGCAATTTTCGTCGCCAGTTTTTTTGACAGCGGGCGAGCGCCACGTTCGATGGCAGCAATATAGGTTCCGGTCACGCCAACTTGCGCCCCCAAGGCGTCCTGAGTCATATCGTAATGCTCGCGATAGACCCGCACCGGGTTTTCGCCTGCACTGAGGCGATGGATCACGGCGGCAGGAAAGCCAACGCTATCAAGGCTTCTATACAGCAACGCCGATAAAGGCAGGTGATCGCCGTTATAGGCGGCAATAGATGCCTCAACGAGTTCCGTCCGCTCTACTCTGTCCCACCGCAAAACATGCCCGGCACGCCATGCCAATTGACCGACATATTCCCGAAGTGTGCGCCCATTTCCGTCGCGAAACGGATGCAATACGTTCCATTCCCCCATGTAATACCCGGCACGGTCACAGAACGTCTTCGGGTCAGAACCAAGCAAGAAATTTTCTTTCTCAAGCCCCGCAACAAGTTTATCGGCCTCACGCGCAATAAAACCGAAATTGGCAAACCGTGTTGCGCCCTTGGCAAGGTCGACCGTTCTCAATTCCCCAGCCCAGCCATAAACATCGCCAAACAAGTGCCGGTGAATGGCCTGCATATGCGCAAGCGAAAACCGCACCACGCCTTCAAACCGATCAGACATGCCGGATAATTCAATCGTCCGCGCCGCAACAAAAGCGGCCTCGACCTGATCAAGTTCAGCCTGCTTGGTCAGGCCAAGCCTGTTTCTGAGGATATTGGAAACGGGGTCAAGATAATGATCGTCAAGACTGTACTTCGACACGTTTTGTCCTGTGTTGCAGGCGTGCAAGAACGTCGGAAATCTCAAGCTTCCCTTGGGCAAAGCGTTCCAAATCTGCCAGTGTCTCGCGATCCGGGGCGATGCTTTCAAGATGCTGGCTGGCAATCGCGCTTGCGACGTTACGTTTGCGATCCGCTATCTGCTGTTTCGTCACCATGGGTAGATCCCTTTGAAATACAGAGCAGATTATACACTGAAAAGGCTGGCGCAACAACGCCTCCCGGCCCGTTCCATGATGCATCCAAAGCGATGCTTAGTGGCAATGCACCGACCCCGCCTTGTTATCCATGTGGCAACACTGACCGGGTGGGGAGCTTTTACGGCATCCGCCGCCATGTTCAACCATCTGATCAAATACGATGGACGGTTGCGCTGCGTTGACCGGCATGGCGTCCGCACCAAGCGCGAACAGGGCGCTCATCCCCAAAATCAGTGTGAATTTCATCATCTGTCCTCCCCAGTATTTCCATGATGATACGCATCAAAACCATCGCGCGATACTACGCGTAAGGTCAGGCGCAATTTGCATTGATGCATCCCATGTGCCTTAATACCCACCTCCAAAATTAAAAATCCAAAAGCAAAAACAGTGAGGTGAACCATGACGGGTGCCAGTAATGGCAATTCCAGCAAGGCGGATATTTCCGCTACCGCAACCGATCTGACCAGCATGACCAATGCCGATGCAAATACATTGGCGGACTATTACGACAAGTGGGCGCAAAGCTATGACGCCGACCTGCCAAAGATGGGCTATGATGCGCCCAAGCGGGCGGCAGAGATCATGCGCGAACAGGGTGTTGCGTTTGATGCGCCGATTTTGGATGCCGGATGTGGCACGGGTCTGACCGGGCTTGAGCTTGCCAAGGCCGGATACACCGACATTACCGGTATTGATCTATCCCTTGAGTCGCTGCAAACCGCCGAGGACAAGGAAGTCTATCGCCACCTTAAAAAGCGCGACATGAACAAGACGCTGGCCTTTGGCGACAATGGTTTTGCTGCCGTTCAATGCATCGGGACGCTTACCTATGTGCGCGAAACCAGGCAACTGTTTTCGGAGTTCTGCCGCGTGGTCAAACCGGGTGGAATAGTCTGTTTTACCCAGCGCACCGATTTGTATGACGATGCCTTCATCAAGGCCATTCAGGCCACCACACGCGCAAAAAAGTGGGACCTGATTTCCCATTCCGATCCCATGCCCTATCTGCCGAACCACGAAGATTTCGGCGACAGGAAACACATTTTCTATGATGTTTTTCGGGTAAAATAGACCCGCGCGGTCAAAGCCCCTGTGACCGGTTTATCATCCCTGAACGCATACCTCCGTCAGAATATTGCGATCCATTCGCAAATTTATAGTTGACATAATCAACTATCTCATTGTAGTTGATTGTGTCAACCAATTGCCCAACACAACACTCGCCAAAACGCCCCACGTTTGATGATGTCGATTGTTGTGTTGGCGGTTTCAAAACCCTCCTCGCGCCACCCTGCGAGGTTTCGTCGCCTTTAAACGCCACGCGCCCCAGATCGAAAGCACCCCTGCCCCATGCCCGGACTGTTTCGTATATCAACGGAAATTTACCCTGACGGATTGCCAAAACCCCGGCGGTTTTATGCATCCCTTGCCATTCTGGTCACGATCATGATGGCAGTGCTTGATGGTACGATCATGAATGTGGCGTTGCCGACCATTGCAAATGATCAGGGCGTTTCCCCGGCCCATGCGATTTGGGTGGTAACCGCCTATCAGCTTTCCATCGTGGTCGCACTTTTGCCGCTTTCCGCCCTTGGCGAGGCGATTGGCTTTCGCAAGATCAATCTTGTCGGGGTTGGTCTTTTTGGTGTGTCATCGGCCCTGTGTGCCATGGCCCCAAATATTGAATTTCTGACCGCAGCCCGTGTATTGCAGGGCCTTGGTGCCGCCGCAATCATGAGCATCAACCCCGCCCTGATGCGCCATATCTTCCCACAGGCCAAACTGGGAATGGCGATTGGCTGGATCGCCATGACGGTATCGGTATCGGCTGCTGCCGGCCCCACCATTGCCTCGGCCATTCTGGCGGTCGGCACCTGGCACTGGCTGTTTTTGATCAATTTGCCGTTGTCGGTTCTGGCGATTGTCATCGGTTTCTTTAGCCTGCCATTTACCGAGCCAAGCCGCGCACGGTTTGATTACATCAGTGCGATCCTTAACGTCCTTGCCTTTGGCGGGCTGGTGGCCGCCCTTGGCAATATCGGCATTGAAAGCGATCCGGTGCTGATTGCGGCACAATTTGCGACATCGCTGATTGCCGGGGTGTTTCTGGTGCGCCGTCAATTGACGCGCACCCGACCGATGCTGCCGCTTGATCTGTTAAGGTTGCCGGTCTTTGCCTGTTCGATTGCAGCATCGGTTACCGGTTTTTGCGCCCTGATGATTGCGTTCGTCACCCTGCCGTTCTATTTCCACGATGTATTGGGATATAGCCCGACCCTGACTGGCCTTTTGATGACGCCATGGCCTGTGGCAGCGGCAATTATCGCCCCGCTGGCCGGAAAACTTTCTGACGCCTATTCCCCGGTGCACTTGACCGGGGTCGGCATGGGCCTGTTTGCCGCCGGGCTGTATGGCATCACGCTGGCCGCAAATATTGATGGATACGGCGCAACGGTTGCCACACTTGCGCTGTGCGGGGCCGGGTTCGGGCTGTTTCAGGCGCCCAACAACCGCCTGTTGCTGACCAGTGCCCCGCGCGATCGCGCAGGGGGTGCCAGCGGGTTACTGGCCACCGCACGCCTGACAGGTCAGTCCATTGGTGCAGCCCTGGCCGCCATCCTGATTGGCACCAGCGGCACATTTGACCTGCAGACCATCCTGTGGGTTGCCAGTGGATCGGCCGTTCTGGCAGCATTGATTTGCGAAGGTCGCCGCCATGCCCTTCGCACCGGATTGATTGCGGCAAACGTATGAGAATGAAAGACAAAACCATGATCGACGAAGATCAGGTCCACGTTCCGGGCGAAACGCTGCATCGGCTGGTCCATGCCTATAAGCGCAGACTGATGCATGCCATGCAGGCAGCCGACATGCCCATGCCGATCTCGCACAAGCGGGTGATGAAATGGATTATGCGCATTCCCGGCATCACCGCCCAACAAATGGCCGAAAAATCCGGTCAGGACAAAGGCCGGATCACACGGCTTTTAAAAGAACTTGAAAATGGCGGGCTGATTGAACGCCGCCCGCACCCCGAAGATCGACGCAGCCAAACCCTGCATTTGACGGCCGCGGGCAGCACGAAAATGGAAGATTTCCGCGCTGTTGAAAAAGAAGTCCGATCACGCATGACAAGCGGTCTCACGCCTCAGCAGATCCATGATTTTGTCGAGATCGCCAATCTGATGTCGGACAATCTGGAAACCCACAAATGCAAGAAACTGGACTTCGCGGACAACGATCCCGAGGACCAAGGAGTGAACAAATGAACAAACCAGCCCCACGCGATCTGACCGTGATCAGAAAAGGCCATGTCACCCCCAACATGCTGCGCGTCACCCTTGGCGGGGATGGCATGAAGGATTTCCCCGAAGATCAGGCAAGCGCCTATGTCAAACTGATCTTCCCGATTGAAGGTGACGAAAAAGGCCGCGTTTTGCGCCGGACCTATACCGTGCGTCACGACCGCATGACCGATCAGGGCCGCGAGATCGATATCGATTTCGTCATGCATGGCGATGGATCCGATGACAATGATCATGGCGGTCCGGCCTCGAACTGGGCGGTCAATTGTGCGCCGGGTGATGTTATCACCATTGGTGGCCCCGGCCCGAAGAAACTGGTCGATCCAACAGCCGACTGGTTCCTGATTGTTGGCGACATGACCGCCCTTCCCGCGGTTTCGGTCAATCTGGAAACCCTGCCATCTGACGCGCACGGCTATGCGGTGATCGAGGTCCAGTCAGAAGGCGACATGCAGGATTTGAAAAAGCCCGACAACATCACGATTGAATGGGTGATCAATCCGCATCCGGGCGAACGCAATACCGCACTGAGTGACGTTGTGAAAAACATCCCCTGGAAAGATGGCCGCGCATCGGTTTGGACCGCCTGCGAATTTACATCCATGCAGGCACTGCGCCGCTATTTCCGTGAAGACCGGGGTCTTGGCCGGGATGATCTTTATATTTCAAGCTATTGGAAGCTTGGCATGAACGAAGACAATCACAAGGTCATCAAATCCGAGGATGCCAAAACGGCTGCCTGATAGCATCGCGCCAATCGAACAAACAACACGGGCCCCATTGCGGGGCCCGTATGCGTTTTGGCGATCAATTGACCGGATCAGGCATATTGCGCATGCAGGCGGGCCATGCGTCTGCGCGCGAAAAATCCGGCATATTGGGTTGTCTGAACCTGTTCGGGGCGCAACTGCCCGTCATCGTCGGAAACAAAGGCCCGACCAGCACCAATCACGCCCTTTTCCGAACTATAGACAGCAATAACGATGATTTCGATGCGACACTGCCCTTGCTCATTTGCCGGATCAGGTTGATCGTTCGCACGGGCCTGCTGCGTAATGCGCCGCATAAGTTTTTGCAGCGCGCCCAGCTCGATACAGCTTCCTGATTCCAGCGGGCCTTGCACGGTGAGTTCATCAAGGCGTGCCACATGGGCAGATTTGCGGTCCTCGTCATTTTTAAAATCGATTTCCGGATCGGTATCTGTGACCTGTTCGCAAACCTGATGTGTGTCATCGCCAATACAGACAAGCACCTTGTCGATATGAATGGCTTCCTGGCTCATATTACTGATCAGAAAGCGCGCCTTGTCGGATTTACCAAGCATCTGGTTGATGACGATTTTCGGGCGACGAACCCGGCGATAGCTTAGAAACAGCAATTGCGCATAGAAAATCCAGATCAAAAGGGTGGCAATGCTGACCCCGACCTGAAGCAGTGTGGCATGCTGTTCAATCCATGAAAGCATCTGGCACCCCTTGCAGAACGAACAACTTCGGCTCGCGCACTGCCTCTGTCGGCGGCGCAACATCTGTTTAACGTGCTGATACCTGTTTTGTTTCAACGCAAAACACCCCGGCAGATGCCGGGGTGTTCGATGCAACTTATCTGTCGTTTGCGGCAGATGGATCAGGCGGCAACAGATCCGTGCGGGTCAATGACGAATTTCTTCGCCGCCCCGCCATCAAAATCGGCATAGCCCTGTGGGGCCTGATCGAGATTGATCATCTGAACATTGACTGCCTTGGCGATGTCGATCTTTTCAAACAGGATCGCCTGCATCAGGTTGCGATGATATTTCATCACCGGGCACTGACCGGTATGAAGCGAATGGGATTTCGCCCAGCCCAGACCAAACCGCATGCTCAGCGCCCCGACTTTGGCCGCATCATCGACCGCACCGGGGTCTTCGGTCACATAAAGGCCGGGAATGCCAATGGAACCGCCCGCACGGGTGACCTGCATGGCAGAATTCAGAACCGTTGCCGGGGCTTCGTGGCTATGATTGCAGCCACAGCCATGGGCTTCAAAGCCAACGCAATCGACGAAGCAATCAACCTCGCGATCATTGAGAATGGCTTCAAGCTGGTCTTCCATCGGCATATCTTTTTTAAGATCGATGGTTTCACAGCCAAAGCTTCGTGCCTGTGCAAGACGGTCATCAATCATATCCCCGACAGTCACACAGGCCGCACCCAAAAGGTGCGCCGATGCGGCGGCCGCCAGACCAACAGGACCGGCACCGGCGATATAAACCGTTGACCCCGGACCGACACCGGCGGTGACACAGCCATGGAACCCGGTCGGGAAGATGTCGGACAGCAATGTCAGGTCCTGGATTTTCTCCATCGCCTGATCCTTGTCAGGGAATTTCAACAGGTTGAAATCCGCATAAGGCACCATGACATATTCGGCCTGGCCGCCGACCCAGCCACCCATATCGACATAGCCATAGGCAGCCCCCGGACGCGCCGGGTTTACATTCAGGCAAATGCCGGTCAAACCGGATTTGCAATTGCGGCATCGGCCACACGCGATATTGAACGGTACTGAGCAAACGTCACCAACGTTCAGAAATTCAACATCACGACCGGCTTCAACAATGACACCGGTAATTTCATGACCAAGAACAAGCCCTGCGGGGGCTGTGGTGCGGCCACGGACCATGTGCTGATCGCTGCCGCAGATGTTTGTGGTGATAACTTTCAGGATCACACCATGATCGCATTTGCGATTGCCAAGTGCGAGTTCTGGAAACGCAATGCTTTCGATTGCGACTTCTCCCGGACCTTTGAATACAACGCCACGGTTTGATGGACTGCTCATATTCTGTTTCCTCTTCCCTGATATGAAGTTCAGGATTGTTGTTTATGTCCGGGTTTTCGAGTTCTTCTAGCGTGACCCTGCCCGAACTGAAATCACCGCGCGATAGTTAGGTGTCGCAGTGCAATCAAAACGGTAGGTCCGCGTTCATATTGCTGTCAAACGAACTGAACGCCGCCCCGCAAACTTCCTCCTGAGTTGAGAAGATTTGCGACGATGGGGTCATTCAGGCACAAAAAAAGCGCTGCAGCCTAGGGCCACAGCGCTTTTGATCTGTTGCGGTCGGCGGTTATTTTGCCGGCGGCAGATCCTCTTCAAGGATCACAAGGTTCAGCGAATAGCTGACTTCGCCTTCATCTTCGTCACGGTGGACAACACCGACGAATTCATCGCCAACACGCATTTCGATCGGATGGCCCTTTTTCTTGGGCACATCAACGGCAATTTTCGGGTTCTCGAATGTGCGACGCAGGTAATCTTCGACGCGTGCGATCTCTGACGGTGTCATAGGACTGGCCCCTTGTTCTTTCCAACGGCTGTTATCTTCAGGATCACAGGATATCGCATGCACGCTTTTGCGTCTGCCCTCTTTCCTGTCCCCTTGCGAAATCTGGTGCACTGTCCTTCCATAAACCGGCCCTTGAAATCAAGCCCATTGGACCAAAAAAATCGCCAAATGGTGGGTTTTTCGTATCTGCGCGCGCCAGAATGTCTATTGCATTCGGCTCATGCACGGTTTAATCCAAATTTATGTCCGAGATTGAGCTTAAGACCGATATCAAAACGCCCGTCACCGCCCAAAACGACCAGTCGTCGGCGGACACCAAAGACGACTGCACGGCGCAATCACAACCAATCCTTTATAGTTTCCGCCGCTGCCCCTATGCGATGCGCGCGCGCATGGCGCTATTGGCGGCAAACCTGGATGTGGAACTGCGTGAGGTCGTCTTGCGCGACAAACCGCAAAGCATGATCGACGCATCTCCTAAGGCAACTGTGCCGGTTCTGGTCCTGCCAGATGGCACTGTGATTGATGAAAGCCTTGAAATCATGGTGTGGGCGCTTGCGGAAAATGATCCGCTTGAATGGCTGAGTCCAGAAAGCGGCACACTTGATGACATGCTGGCCCTGATTGCGCAGAACGACGGGCCCTTCAAGCATCATCTCGACCGCTATAAATATCACACCCGCTATGAAGACGTCGATCCGGCCGAACATCGCCGGGATGCGGAAAAAATTCTCAACCGTCTTGATGGGCGGCTTGCCGTTGGCAAATATCTGTTTGGGTCGCGCCCGGCACTGGCTGATTTTGCCATCGCCCCGTTTGTGCGCCAATTTGCCAATACCGACAAAGAGGCATTTGACGCCATGCCCTTTGTCCATGTGCAGCGCTGGCTTGCCGATTTCCTTGCATCCGATCTCTTTGAACACGCCATGAAGAAATATGATCAATGGCACAAGGGCGACGCACCGGTTATCTTCAAAGCCGCATAGAATTTCAAAGATACAAATCGACTTTCACCCCAAATGACGGGTCCTTATATCGGCAAAATGCCATCACCATAACGTGCGGTGACGGGGCATTTATTCGCCAAATGTGCGATATTTGGTTTTCCGTTCTACGGGATTATACTTCAGTTACCATTCACAGGCTGGTCATCGTGATCGGCTTGTGCTAGCAAGCGACGCATCACACCATAACGCTTCAGGACCAGAATTTATGGCCGATTATGATGTCAAGCCGCTGATTACGGCGGACGAAATTGCCACCAAGATCGACGCACTCGCCGCCGAGATCAATGAAAGCTTCAAAGACACTGAAAAGCTGATCGTTGTCGGCCTGCTGCGCGGCTCATTTGTGTTTATTGCCGATCTGGCACGCAAACTGACCGTCCCGGTCGAAGTCGATTTCATGGTTGCGTCAAGCTATGGCGATTCCACGGAAAGCTCGCGCAATGTGCGCATCGTCAAAGACCTTGATGGTCAAATCCGCGGCAAGGACGTGGTTCTGGTCGAAGATATCATCGACACCGGCTATACGCTGTCGGAAGTGGTCCGGTTGCTTAAGACCCGCGACCCGAACCGTTTGGAAATCTGCACGCTTCTGAACAAACCGTCCCGACGCGAAGTCGAAATTCCGATTGATTTCTGCGGCTTTGACATTCCCGACGAATTTGTGGTTGGCTATGGCATCGATTACGCCCAGAACAACCGTAACCTGCCCTATATCGGTACGGTGCATTTCCGCGGCGAATAAACACTCATCGACCTGAAATAACAAATGGCGGGATGCTGATGCTATCCCGCCATTTTTGTATCCGTGTTTTGCGTATCGGACCGTTCGTCATCTTGTGGTCCCGTTCCTGGCGGATCAAACACACCCAATACGCCGAGGTCATCAATCATCTGGTCAAACCCCGCCTGCATGCGCGGTTTGTTGCCCTGCCCGGTGGCATAGCCGGTCATGGCTGAATGCACCAGAAGGTCAAACAGCATGTCGTCTTCCGACTTGCTGTTTTGCGCCGTTTTTCTCTGCGCCTCAGATTGATCAATTCCCTCACCGGGGTCACGCTGCAGCATGATGGCAAGTGCGACCAGCGACAGCGTCACAAGCGTACCGCCAAGCGCCAGTGCAGCGGCAATTGCGCCAAAGGACGCGGCAATTGCTATATAAATCGCCGCCAACAGAAAACCGGCACCGATCAGCATCACAACACCGATCGCGGCAAAGGCCGCACACTTGCGTGCGGCGACCTTTGCCTGATCAGCGAGGATATCTGTCAGTTGCTCGATCATTTCTGCAGCAGACGGCCAACAAGAAGGCCGACACCGAAGGTCACGGCAACAGATGCCAATGGATTTTCGCGAACCTGTCCCACGGCTACGCCGCGCGCATGATCAATCTGTTCACGCGCCTGACCGGACACTTCACGAATGCGTTCTGCCGCCGCCTGCGTTTTGCTTTCAGCGGTCTGGCCACCCATTGTCTTGAGTGTCTTGGTCACTTCCGCCAGGTCGCCACGAAGTGCGTCAACGTCGGCCTGCAATTTTGCAGTATCAGCAGTCGTCTCGGTCTTGGTCGCCATGGTTTTCTCCTTTTGATTTGAAAACAGCAACACACAGACAACGTGCACAGGCACCACAAGTTCCCTGATCAATTGTGATGATTTCTGGGCATCGCCCCAAGCGACCCCGAAGATAACCTGCAAACAGTCCCGGGACGCACAAACAGAAACGGCCCGCGTGGGCTGCGGGCCGTTTCAAAACCTGTCGGAAATTCTGGGCGGATAGGGAGAGCGGGAATTCTCCTTCGGGGGTGGGTATCCCCGATACGTCGATCAGTAAGGCAAACCGACGTAATTTTCCGACAGGCTCGTCAAACCTGCCTTGGAAGACAGGATATATTGCAGTTCTGCATTTCGAATGCGGCCATCAAATTCATTCTGGTCGCCAAAGGTATGCAGCATGGATGTCATCCACCAAGAGAACCGCTCTGCCTTCCAGACGCGCGCAAGTGCGGTATCGGAATAGCTTGCCAGAAGTTCTTCTCGGTTGGATTTGTATTTCGCAATCAGGGCTTCGGACAGGTAGTGAACGTCACTTGCCGCAAGGTTAAGCCCCTTCGCCCCGGTCGGCGGCACAATATGGGCGGCATCACCGGCAAGGAACAGACGGCCATGCTGCATCGGTTCGGCAACAAAGCTGCGCAGCGGGGCGATGCTTTTCTCAAACACTTCGCCTTCATTGACAAGTTCGGCATCTTCTTCGCCAAGGCGGGTGCGCAATTCATCCCAGAAACGATCATCAGACCAATCTTCGATCTTTTCAGAACTTGGCACCTGAACGTAATGGCGCACGACTGTGTCTGAACGCATCGAACACAGGGCAAAACCGCGATCGTGCTTGGCATAGATCAGCTCGTCGGCCACCGGCTTTGCATGGGCCAAAACACCCAGCCAGCCAAACGGATAGACTTTTTCAAATTCCTGAATACCGGGAAGCGATTTGCGCCCGACACCATGGAAACCATCACAGGCAGCAATGTAATCGCAGCTTAGTTCAACCGGGTTGCCGTCTTTGACATATCGAACGCGGGGTTTGTCACCTTCGATGTCATGCAGGCTGACGTCTTCGGCCTCGAAAACGATCTCGCCACCGTGGTCCAGGCGGGCCTGGATCAGGTCTTTGGTCACCTCGGTCTGGCCATAAATCATCACCGTCGACCCGCCGGTGAGTTCTTCCATATTTACATGGGTGCGCTTGCCATTGACGCTGATATAGAAACCGCCATGAATGATGCCTTCCTTGTTCATGCGGGCATCAACCCCCACACGCTTCATAAGGCCGACGGTTCCCATTTCCAGAACGCCTGCACGCACACGGCCTTCGACATAATCACGGCTTTTGCGTTCCAGGATAACGGAATCGATCCCCTGCACATGCAAAAGATGCGACAGCAACAGCCCCGCCGGGCCCGAACCGATAATGACGACAGGGACATGCATGATAGTTTCCTCACAAGATCAAGGTTTTTGATTCTGTTTTTGAATTGGAACAAGAAGCGTTCCATTGCGGAAACAATACGCCTGTTACCGCCAGTACAGAATGGACAAACCGGGATAATGATTGGACAAATCGAACATGTATTGATGATTGGTTATAGTTGCGAGATGATCTGGTTTTACCTGATAGCCGACGATGGTCAGTTCACACCTTCCGAAATCATATCCAAAACATCGCCTTCAATCTTTTCCGGGGCCAGTTGGTCCCGATCACAGGTCAGCCATTCCTGACACATTTCCCTTCCAGGATCAGACCCCATCAGGTCATCAAACGCGGCCTTCAGGATTTCGCCGTCCGGGTGATTGCGTGAAAACAATATGAACATGCTGCTTGAGGGCACGGCATCCGTGGTCGCATAGGTTTCGGCCGCCTCTGCGCCCAAAACGTTGGTCAGGTCAAACCAGCCAACCTCTTCCTCTTCGAACAAAATATCTGCCCGACCGGCATCAAGAAATCGCCAGGCCGAGCCGGAGTTTGCAACGATCGCACCATTGATGTTGTGTTTATTGAACTCTTCTTTATGCCAGTAACTGGCAATGCCGACCGCATGCAAACCCAGCTTGGCAACATCGTCAAAACCATTGATATCAAGGCCATCCGGAAACCGGGATTTCTTATAAAACCCTTTATGTAGGGCGCGCGCCATCGCGTAGCGCGGAATGTGAAATTCCTCGGCCCTTTCTTCGGTCTTGAGCCACGGGAACGTGGCAATATATTCGCCCCTGCGGGTTAGCTCCATTGCGCGTGGCCAGGACAAAAAATCAAACCGCGCCTCATACCCCATGCGCGCAAAAATCTCGGTAACCCTTTCGGACCATCTGCCGAAATTATCCACGTCTTCCGTGACCAAAGGTGGCCACTCTGCAACAGCAAACAGCACCTCTTTGCCGCCACCAGATGCTTTTAACGGGTTTGGAGCAGCCTGCACGGACAGCGCAAACCCAAGGAACACGCCAATGGCCAGTACGCAGGCATAAGCCAGTCCGGAGGTAAAAGGTCGTACAATCTGAACGCTCCGCACTTTTGCCATGAACAGCTTGTCTCCAACGCCGATGTAAGGCTGGCAACTTCATCTGCCAATGAACAGCAATTTTCGGCACGTCATGACGAGACGGCCACTGTCATGCTTGATGGAAATACCCCAAAAGTCAAAACCTTGTGTATGGGACCGGGTAAAATCGCTTGGAATTTCATCACCTTTTCAATGTGATGAAAAATTCATCCCGTGAACTGTCGATCATCCGTGATTGCTGTGCTAAGCTATTTCTTCGGGCCTAAACAAGCGGCCTGAAAACGTTTAAAACCGCGACAGAACGGGATGATGCCTCAAAGCCGCGCCATCGCAATTTTTACCGATCTTGACGGCACCTTGCTTGATCATGACACCTATAGCTGGACGGATGCGCGCCCGGCTCTGGATCGTTTGAAACAACTATCCATTCCACTTATTGCTGTGTCCTCCAAAACGCTGGCCGAACTTGAATATCTCAATCAGACAGCCGATCTGTTTGACGGGCTGATTGGGGAAAATGGCAGCGTTGTCGCACTTCGAAACGATGTCGAACATTTTGGCCCGTCGCCCGAAACCATTGATCGCGCGCGTCAAGAAATTCAAACGGCGATAAACATCCCCGTCCAAAGCTTCAGGACTGTCACACCCGATATCATATCCGCCCAGACAGGCTTGCCACTTGAAGATGCCATGCGCGCTGGACAGCGCCATTGTTCGGACCCGCTGATCTGGAAACCGACCGACAAGGACGTCGCGATTGCACGCGATATCGCCGAACGGTTTTCGCTTAACCTGATCAAGGGCGGCCGCTTTCATACGCTTTGTGGCCTATCCAACAAGGGACACGCCATGCAGCGCATGATCGAGCGCCTGTCTGTCACCTGGCGTCAGGACACCCCCGATGCAGCCGCGAAACGTTTTGTAACCATTGCACTGGGGGATTCACCAAACGACATCCCCATGCTGGCCGAGGCAGACTACGCCGTTCAAATTCCGACAAAGCGCGGCAAACGGACATTACCACTGCTCGATCATCCCAACCTGCACATCGCCCCCAAACCGGGGCCTGCTGGCTGGAACGAAGCGGTCAACGACATTCTGGACAAAATAATCAATACCAATAAAAACAGCGAGGTACTTCATGGCTGATTTCCATCAGGGTGGTCCGATTACAACCCTTCATCGCATTCTTGACCGCAACCCGGAAGAACTCGCCTACGAACTAAGCGCCTTTGCGCGTCAACGCCGCCAAACCCTGATCCTGCCGTGCCTGTATTCCGAACTGGAAACCCCGGCCATGACAACCATTGTCGAAGGCCTCAAACAGGCAACCTATATTGATCAGATTGTTGTCGGGCTGGATCGGGCAGATGCGCAGCAATACCTGCATGCGCGCGAGTTTTTCAAGGACCTGCCGCAACATGTGCGCATCCTGTGGAATGATGGGCCGCGCCTGCGCAACGTGCATGACCGACTGGCGGAAAACAATCTTGCCCGCTATGAACCCGGAAAGGGCCGCAATGTATGGTACTGCCTTGGTTATACATTGGCATCCGGGCGCAGTTCGGTGATCGGCATTCATGATTGTGATATCGCAACCTATACGCCGGACCTGCCGGCAAAGCTGATGTATCCGATTGCCAACCCGGCCTTCAACTTTGCCTTCGCCAAGGGCTATTATGCGCGCGTTGCCAATGGCACCCTTAAAGGCCGCGTTTGTCGCCTGTTTGTCACCCCCTTGATACGGGCGCTTAAACAGGTTGTCGGCAAGACTGATTTCCTGAACTATCTGGATTCATTCCGTTATTCCCTGTCAGGTGAAATTGCGATCAGAACCGATGTGGCCTATGGCCTGCGCGTCGCATCGGACTGGGGGCTTGAAGTTTCCATGCTCTCGGAAATGTATCGCAACCACACAGTTCATCGTCTGGCCCAGGTCGATATCGCCGATATCTATGATCACAAGCACCGCGAATTTGATCCCGCCCAAAAAGATGACGGCCTGTCACGCATGGCAAGCGACATCGCCAAATCCCTGTTCCGCAAACTGGCAACCCAGGGCACGGTCTTTACCCCGGAAACCTTCCGCACACTCAAAGCAACCTATTATCGCGTCGCTCTTGATCTGATTGAACAGTACCGTGCCGATGCCTTGTTTAACGGCCTTAAAATCAACCGCGACGAAGAAGAAAACTGCGTTGAGGTACTGTCTGAAGTGATCATCAGCGCCGGACAACATTATCTGGAAAATCCGCTGGAAAGCCCGTTCATTCCAAGCTGGCAGCGTGTTGAAAGTGCCATGGGCGACATCTTTGAGCATCTTTCATCCGCTGTCGAAGATGATCTAAACGACATGGACATCGGCAAGGAGTAGACGTCTGAACGGGCGCGGCTAATCGTCAATTGGAAAAATGGCAAGGAAGACCTGCAGCACGTCTTCCTTGCCCGGCTTCTGAAGCAATACTGGCAAGAGCATACGTATCGCGTTTTGCCACGCGTTTTGCCAATCGTTCTTATAAACCTGCAAGTGATGGATCGTTGGCTCGCCTGTCATTCGGACAACGGTCATTGAAGCGTGCAGGGTCGATGAAAATTGACTGTCGACCTCGCGGGCCAACCCACCGCGCCAGTCTTCTCCGGTCAGGACCGCGATATTTTCGCCTTCCAGAAGAACCTGAAAATCATCCTTTTCCGGGATATATTCAAAGATCGCGATGTTTTCGAACCATGCCCTTAGTTTCTCCGGGCGAAACTCATCGCGTGTCGGCAGGCGTCGTTTTGATGCATGCTTGTTCCAAAATGCAAGCAGCTCTTGGGCTTTCGCGGGCACCAATTCGTCCATCGCGTCTTGCGTAATTTCTTTTTCTTGGACGGCAAAGGGCTCAAACTGATACCCCCTGTTAGATTGTATGCGCCGGCAAACAGGCTTCAATATTGGACGCATCAAACACTGGTGATGAATTTCCCAAATTCTTCCCATGATCCACTTGGGAATACTAGCTCCAGAAACAAGCTTTGTCGGTCAAATCGACAAAATTTTTCCACGATACAGAAAATGACTGACAAATATCTGTTGGACTGGACGACCTTCCTTATCTGTCGTCTGAACAGGCAACATCAGGCGCAACCACTTTTCCTACACCAAACTGCGTCGCCACCCCGGTGAAACATGGGCATCTCCCGATCAATCACTTCAAGTAACGTGGGATAGATCGGGGTAGCATAATCAAGATCGATCTGGCGCGGCAAGACCCCTCTGATAGTTCTCGCCGCGGGCAGCACCTTTTGTCAGGGGGCAGAACGATCAGTTCACCACTCACAGGATCGTTTGCGGCAACGGAAAGATCGCCAGAAAAACCTGCAGCGCATCTTCCCGCCCGGGTTTTTGCAACAAAATCGGCAGCAACAAACGTACGGCTTCCTGCCAGTCTTTCTGAAAAACCAGCAGATGATGGATTTGCGGCGCACAGGTTACGCGCGCCATACTCATGGCGGCATGTAAACTTGTTGAAAAATGGCAATCAATCTCGCGTGCGAAGGCGCCACGCCAATCCTCTCCGGTTATGGCGATGATATTTTCACCTTCCAGCAGTATCTGAAAATCATTCTTGTCCGGTTTGTATTCATAAATGCTCAGATCATCGATCCAGGGCGTCAGCTTGGCAGGACAAAAGACATCGCGCGTAGGCAAAATCCCCGACTGTGCATGATCATGCCAAAATGCCAGCAATGTGCGCGCAGCAGCCGGGGCATC
This sequence comes from Thalassospira australica, assembly GCF_000763295.1. Classification (GTDB taxonomy): domain Bacteria; phylum Pseudomonadota; class Alphaproteobacteria; order Rhodospirillales; family Thalassospiraceae; genus Thalassospira; species Thalassospira australica. The sequence goes on from NZ_JRJE01000031.1 coordinate 588,809, forward strand.
TTCGTCCAGTGCTTGCCTTGAAATTTCCTTCACCTGTAAATCAGGAAAATCTGACATCCGTTCCCCTTACTGCACATAAATCGTCGTCCGGAAAAGACCCACGCCTGAAAATCCTGCGGGCTCAGGCTCACAAACGCCCGGCATGGGTCCCCCAAACAGATTTCCCTTATGTTCAGATGGGGTTCGTCTCGTTTGAAACAAGCGGGCTCAGCAAGCGCATTTAATTCCCGCGATACAGAAAATGACTGACAAATACCTGTTGAACGGGACGACCTTCCTTATCTGTCGTCTGAACAGGCAACATCAGGCGCAACCACTCTTCCCACACCAAACGTTCGTACCCGACCCGGTGGAACATGGGTTCCCCCTGATCGATCACCTCAAGCAGCGTGGGATGGACCGTGGTGCCAAAATCAAGATCGATCTGGCGCGGCGAGCACCCCTGATAGCTCTCACCACTGGCAGCAATAATATTGGGGGCATCAATGCGAATGACGAAATCGCGCTTTGCAGGCAAATACTCGTAAATGCTTATGTCATCAACCCAGCGCGACAAAACATCCCCACTCAGGAATTTTCGATGGGGAACCTGTCCGTCGCGTGCCGCATCCCACCATGTGTCAACATAGGTCAAAACACGCGGGTCCGCATCCTTGGGCAAGTCTGAAATTCGGACTTCTTGCGCATAAGCCATTGCGCTTTATGCCTCTTGTTTTTGCATTCTTTATGACCGATAGCGCAGAAATTCAGACCTGCGCAACAGATATCATCGGGAAACCACCCCCCCCCGGGGTACAGGCTTAAACCGGCATCGCATCGCGATAGCGTTGCAACAAACGGCTTTCGGTGCGGTTACGGCCATCCAGATTTGATATCCAGACAATCTGATACGGGGCCAACTTCATGATACCGTCATAATCCTCGATCACCTGCTGGGTGATCAGATCCTGCCAGCCTTCGGTCATAATCAGATTGATATGGGACAGATCAAGCTCCTGAACCGTCTCGGTCAGATTGAACACGCAAAAAATGCTCTGCTCGTTCAAATGCGATTGCCGCCAAACACCCAACAGGTTCGGACCAAGGTTGAGCGTATATTGCGTCGCATTGGGGTGGAAGGCCGGTTGCCCCTGACGGATCGACATCAACGCGCGCAACTGACCAAAGGCCGATTTTGCCGGCCCGTCTTCTGACAGGGCGCGCTCCGCATCCTCAAGCTGCCATACCTTGCGGTTCAGGCGGCGCGGAATGCCGGTTTCCTCATAGGCATGTTGATCGTTTTCGGTCGCAAGGATGGTTTGAACATAAACCGCCGGAATGCCTTCCAGCGACATGGCAATGGCCTGGCTCATGACAAACCGTTCAAGCCCCATGGTGGCCTCGCCGGCAAAGTTTTCCGCCAGCATGCTAAACAGCGTGACATTCAATTCATAAGGCTTCTGCCCACCGCCCTTAAGCGCACGGAAACTGACCTGCCCGCCCATCTTGAGCGCATGGTCCTTCAACCCGTCAATGTCATCATCCGGGATCAGGTTTTCAGCCGGGCGCAGGCCGATGCCATCGTGGCTGGCGGTAAAGTTAAAGAATGTGCAGCCTGCCGGGGCCGGTGGCATCGCCATGATGCATTTGCGGATATAGTCCGACCGACCGCTGAGCAGCGCATGAATGATCACTGGCGGCAGCGAGAAGTTATAAATCAGATGTGCTTCATCCTGATTGCCGAAGTAAGACAGGTTTTCCAAAAGCGGCAAATTGGTCTCGGTAATAAACAACACATCAGGATGCACGGCATTACAGGCCAGACGCATCGCCTTGATCAGCTTGTGCGTCTGTTCAAGATTGATCGAGGTGGTGCCGACTTCTTTCCAGATAAAGCCGATGGCATCAAGCCTGACCACACGAACCCCGTGCTTGAGGTAGTTCAGAACGACCTTGAGCATCTCGAAAAACACTTCCGGATTGCCATAATCCAGATCGACCTGATCATAACTGAACGTGCACCAGACATGCTGTTCGCCGTTTTCCGTGATCACGTCATTCAGCAACGCGTGACTGCGCGGACGCACCACATCGGACAAATCATCTTCAAGACTTGCGGTCTTGATATAATCGACACCGGGTTTTTCACCGGCCAGAAACTGCTGATACCAGGGGTGCGATGCGGAAATATGGTTGGCCACCAAATCGGCCATCACCGTGCCATGCTTTGCCAGCTCCTCAACATCGCTCCAATCGCCAAGCTCGGCCCGCAACATGTCAAAATCGCTGACTGAAAAGCCGTCATCGGACGTGAAAGGATGGAACGGCAGGATGTGTATACCCGTAAGCCAGTCTTTGAGCCATTTGCGATGAAACGCACCAAGGCTTTGCAGGCCCTTTTTGCCGTCCTGCTGGATACTGTCGCCATAAGTGATCAGAAACGCATCGCGCTGATCCCATTTGCGCAAATATTCTTCGCAGGGTTCCGGCCCCTCGCCTTCAATCGGCAGGCCCAGAACCTCGAACACCCGACGGACCAGCTCGGCATGGTCGTGCTCGGGATACACATCCGCAAGAAGGTTGCGCATCGCGCTGGCAAACGCAATACGCCCCGAGGTTCCGACAACACGATCCATACTGGCTCCTTCCGGGCGGGCAATTCAAATGATTAGCTTAATGAAATAATGAATTTGCCTGCGATGCAAGCAGGCATTTCAATGTGCTGAGAAAGCAGGCATGCGTAAAGAAGGCGCATCAGCGGCAATAGTTGCAATAGATCAGTTGAACTTACTTCTCCCTACTTCAGCACACCGAACACCTTAGTTCGTTTATCAAACCCAAACAGCACCCTTAGAATGAGCGGGCGCCAGAATAACAAGGGAAAGGAAACGCCGATTACGGCCACTAATGCAAATGCCGGAAGAATAAATTGGGCATCATGTTGCGACAAACCAGAATACGCAAACATGAATAGTGGACCCGCAAAATGCATCACAATCACGTACAGCTTCGGATGAGGACGACGCCTCCATCCCCAAAGGGTCGCCTTATAAGCAATGGAGCGCAGACTTTTCCGACGACGTGGAGAAGCCGCAAAAATCACCAGCAAGACAGAATAAATACTGAAGTTCAACCAATCCAAATTCGGCAATAATTGGTTATAAATCAAAAATCCGCCAATTATCGGCCAGAGAAACACGATGATGCCTACGTATTTGACGGTTTTCACAGGGAAGAAACGAACATACTGTCTCAGCCTTGCATACTTCATACTACTCCTCTGCGTACCACCACGATCATGCAATCTAAAATAATTTAGCTGATTTTCTCAAGGCTTAGGCCGTCGCTTTCCCGACGCCCTGTCAAAAATCCACAGCCCACGACGTTTTAAGGCGCAATCGTCACCTCGACCAGCGCATGCGTGCGGTTGGTGTCGATATGCTTGATGGCATCGCGCAAAATCCCCGGAAGATCTTCGGCGCGCTTGGCCTTGGCGACCCACGCCCGGCTGGCTTCGGCAACCTTGGTGAAGTCCGGACTGGGTTTAAGGGCTGTTAGCGGCATTTCATTGGTTTTCGCCGCATAGCCGTCCGGGTACATACCCGTGACCGACTGGCGCACCGCCCCCCATTCATTGTTGTTTAAAACAAGGATCAGGATCGGCAGTTCCAAAGCCTCGGCAATCTGATGGCAGGCCGTCGGGTTGGCAAACATATAGGATCCATCGCCCATGGTCGCGACAACCAGCTTGTCCTTATCGGCCAGTTGATAGCCCATCGATGCCGGGAAAGACCAACCCAGCCCGCCTGAATGCGGTTCCTGATACCAGCTGCTGTGTTCGGACAGCGACAATGGCTCCAACGGACAGCCAAGTTCTGAGAAGACCGTGGCTGAACGTTCCGCAATCGCATTCGAAAGGCAGCGCGAGACATAAGCCTTGGTCATCGGATCAACCGAACCGGCATCGGCCATCGCCAACGCCTTCTTGCGGGTTTTGGCATTGGTTGCCGCCACCTTTTCACGGCGGTCTGCGCACATGGACGCATGATCGGAATGTCGACGATCCATGGCGTCCGCCAGCATCATGATCACATCCCCCGTCTCGCCAACAAGCGAGATATCGGCGGCAAAATTACGCCCCGGAAAACGGGAATAAAGCGGGTTCTGGCCGATCTGGATAACTTTGCAGTCCGCGCGCAACTCATGAATATCGGGCGACCAGGGGGCCAGGCAATCAACCACCACCACCGCGTCGGCGTCTTCCAGCCACGGGGCCGGGTCCATCCCGGCAAACATCGGATGTTCCGTGCCAATCGCCAATTGAATGGCCCAATATTGCACGACGGGAATGCCCCATTGATCAACCAGATCGCCAAAGCAGCCAAAGGCCTCAAGCGTACCCGTACCGCGCTGGGCAATGATCACCGGGTTCCTGGCATTGGCAAGGATGTCTGCGGCTTCCTCGACACTGGCTTGCGGCGGGGCAACCGGTACCGGCTGCATGCGAAGTGGCCCGTCAATCTCATCCCCCGGGCACGGCTCACACAGAACTTCGCGTGGCAGGCTGACATAGGTCGGCCCCTTGGGCACAGAAGACGCAATCGCATAGGCGCGATCCACCACATCGGGCACCTGTTCGGGGAATTTAAGCTCATATTCCCATTTGGTGGATTCCCGCACCAGTGCGGCCTGATCGCGCATTTCCTGTCCCCAGCCAATGGGGACAGTGCGCGCGCCAAGACGACCCTTTTCCATCACCGGCGTCCTGCCGGACATGAGCACGACCGGCACATGTTCGGTCGCAGCATTGATCGCGCCAATCGCGCAGTTCGCAAGACCGACATTGGTGTGCGCCATAACCGCCTGTGTTTTTCCGGTCGCAAGGTAATAACCATGCGCCATCCCCATCGCAGCATTTTCATGGGGCATGATCAGCGCGTGCGGAAGATCAATATCCTTTGCCGCGGCCTCGGCCAGGCCTTCGATGATTGGCGGAAAATCCGTACCGGAATTGGCAAAGATATAGTCAATCCCGATGGCTTTCATCCGGGCCAGAACAGCCCCACCGGCAGTCAGGGTGATTTGCCCCGAGGGATCGCGCTTGTCGTTTTTCATCAGACGCCTCTTGCTTTAATCGCTCGATATTTCTATATTTGAAATATTATTTATAATATAGTATATTATCGAAATCCGGTCGCCGTCAAGTAGGGCAACCGGCCAACAGCGATGTGGATGAAATGTGATGACCAGTCAGCTCAATGGCTCTGTGCTTAAGGCGTTTAAAATTCTGGATTTGTTTGCAGCTGGAAAATCCGAACTGACCGCCAGTGAAACTACCGAGGCCCTTGGCATCAACATGATCACCGCCCACCGTTTCCTGCATACCCTGGTGCATGCCGGGGCGTTGCGCACATCTTCTCGTGGTGTGTTTCGTCTGGGATATATGTTTGCCGACCTGGGGGAACGGGTTTTACAGGGTGACAATCTGCCCGCCCTGCTTCAACCGATCCTTGATCAGCTTGCGCTTGACACCGGCGAGGCCTGCATGGCCACACGGTTTGATCGCGACATGGCTGTCTGCATCGCCAAGGCCCTGCCTGACCGGCCACTTTATGTTGATATCCGCATTGGGTCGAAACTTGACGCCTTTTGCACAGCCCATGGCAAACTCTGGCTGGCGCATATGACCACCGCCGAACAGGACCGTTATTTCAAAAATGCCGAGCTGACCGGCATGACGGACCGAACAGTTACCGATATCACCGCCCTAAAAACCGAACTTGAAACCATCCGCGATCAAGGTTTTGCCACCAATAATGGCGAACGCGAAAATGACATTTATGCCATCGCCGTTCCGGTCACGACCACGCACGGCAAAATGATTTCGGCCTTCTCGGTATTTGGCGCATCACCTGCCATCCTTGATCAGAACCGCAAAGCGTTTCTGGCCCACCTGCAAACAGCTGCAAAAAATGCACAGGATGTTATTTATAGTGCGCCCTGACCGGTCCGTCGCACAGCACCGGGGGACTGCCCGGTTGTGCGTTTGAATGCGCGGCTGAACGCCGCAACGGAACCATACCCCAAACGGTCGGCGACATCATCAAGGGTCAGGTTGTCACGCCCGATCCATTGGCTGGCAATCCGCATGCGCAGGTTGGTCAGATATTGTTGCGGCGTACTTTGCGTCATTGCAGCAAAGCGTTCGGCAAAGACGGACCGCGAAACACCCATTTCAGATGCCATATCCGCCACCGACCACTGACGCCCCGGATCGTCATGCAGGGCAGCAAGAACCCGTCCCAGTTTCGGATCACGGATAGCTTCGACCCAGCCACACACATCAACACCGGTTTCCACCCACCTTCTCAGGATCGCAGCAGCCACCACATCGGCAAGGCGCGTTAAAATAACACCATACCCCGAACGCCGGGCCTTGAGTTCTTCGGTCATCACATCAAGGATGGCCGGAATTTGTGGATCATGGTCAGGCACCGTTTCAATCAGCATCACTTCGGGTTTCAGGTGCTCAAGCGGATGCAGCCAACCCAGATCAAATTCCATCGCACAACTGAAAATCAAACGATCCCCGGTACGGCATACATCATCATCACATGCGCGAATTTCGGTTGCCACTTCACACAGCCTGGACGCCTGAAAGGCATCCACATCACGGATCGCAACCCCCTCTGCACTATAAAGCTGATGTACCCCGGCACAAGGCATCAGGACCGCATCCCCGCAACCAAGTTTATATTCTGCCCCGGTTTTGGTGCGTAAATACACCGTGCCCTGACCAATAAAATGAAACCACGCACGGGTCGTGCATTGCCCTTCGCCAAACCGAAGACCGAACGGCGCGCTGATTTCAATGCGCCGGTAGTCCAGCCCGCGCAATCGCACGCCCGACAATAATTCACTGACCATGTCGTGATTAACGTTCTGCAAAGCCTGACCGACCTGTCCTTCAACAGGATCGGCAAGACGACGTGATACGGGTTCAGGGGTATGCGCCATGATTTTCCGGACGAATGATCATTTAATTCGGACAAACTGGCATAGATCGTCTGAGAAGTCGAGCCTATGGTAACGCCAACACACGAAAACAATTCATAGGACATTTCATGAGTACGCCCCAATCCAAAACCCTCGCACCGCCCGAACAAGGGCAGGCTGCATGGGGGGCTGTCATTGCCATGACGCTTGGCGTTTTTGGCCTTGTGACAGCTGAATTTCTACCCGTCAGCCTGCTCACCCCCATGGCGGCCGACCTTTCGGTAACCGAAGGCATGGCAGGTCAGGCGGTCTCGGCCACTGCGGTTCTGGCCCTGATCACAAGCCTTTTGATCGCAACCCTTACCCGACGCTTTGATCGGCGCAATGTGCTGCTCAGCTTTTCAGCCTTGCTGGCCGTTTCCAGCGTGATGGTTGCCTTGGCGGAAAACTTTGCCTTTCTGCTGTTTGGGCGGGTCCTGCTGGGCATTGCCCTTGGCGGTTTCTGGACAATGTCGGCAGCCACCATCATGCGGCTGGTCCCCGAACATCACGTCCCCCGCGCGCTTGCAATCTTGTTTAGCGGGGTATCGGCGGCCACCGTCTTTGCCGCTCCGCTTGGCAGCTATCTTGGCGATATCATCAGTTGGCGCAGTGTATTTCTGATTGCGGCTGGCATTGGCGTGATCACATTTCTTGTGCAACTCGCGACCCTGCCGTCCCTGCCGCCGCGCGGGCGGGCCTCACTGGGCACCCTGATTGAACTCACCCGGCGTCCGGGAATGAAATTTGGCCTGTTTTCACTGGTTATCATCATTACCGGTCACTTTGCCTTGTTTACCTATGTCCGCCCGTTCCTTGAAAACGTGACGGGCGTGGCAACAGCGGGTGTTTCTGGCGTATTGCTGGGCTTTGGGATTGCCAATTTTATCGGCACCCATCTGGCCGGCTCCTTGATCGCAAAGTCGCTGCGCATGACCATCGCCTTGATGCCACTTGTCATGGGCGTTGCCACCCTTGGCATGGTCATGACCAATGGCGCTCTTAACCCGACCATCGTTCTTGTCGCGATCTGGGGGGCGGCATTTGGCGGCGTTCCCGTCGCCTGGTCAACCTGGATCACGCGCACCGTGCCTGATGAGGCGGAAAGTGGCGGCGGCCTGGTTGTTGCCGGTTTCCAGACAGCGATTGCCAGTGGTGCGGTGATTGGTGGCCTTTTGTTTGATTTCGTCGGATCGCTTGGCGTGTTTGGTGTGGGCGGCGCTGTGCTTGTCGTTGCATCGATTGTTGTGACAATTGCGCTGCGCCCCGCGCCGGTCGCGAGCGAACAAACCTAGTCCCCTTTCGCGTCACCACCGCAAGACATCACAAGGACAGCAGATATTCCTGCTGTCCTTCCTTTCAACGCATTTGCAATGTCTAAAATGTCCACTAAAGTTCAAAAAAGGCGACAACCCCCTTTTTTCGAGGTCCAGTAATCGAAACGCAAAAGGACACGGACAACATGCGCTCCCCTGCCCTTCAGACCCTGGTAACGGCGGCCGAGGCGGCCTTCACAACCCATGCCGCCGACGCGGCCTCGCGCCGCAGCATCGCACGGGCCTTCGCAGCACTGGAAACGGTCCGGCCCGCTTCCGGACGGGATGCCGTGCGCCTGCCGGTCTGCGACCTCTGGCTGGACAAGGCCCTGTCTTCGGCCGAGCTGACGGGGGATTTGCGCCATCTGGCCGACGCCTTCCTAGCCGTGGAAACCGAGCTTTGCTGGCAGCCGCGCAGCGGCGCGACCGCCAATGCCAGTGCTGATTTCGCGGCGGGCCATGCCAATGCCATCCTGATCGGTCCCGGCGGGATCGAACGTCGCAGCGATGTCTGGCTGGGCGTCTCCCTGTTAGCACCCGGCGTGCGCTATCCCGATCACACCCACCCACCGGAAGAAACCTACCTCGTCCTGACCCCCGGCGATTTCAGCCAAGATGACGGACCCTGGTTCCAGCCGGGCCCCGGCGGCTCCTTCTACAATCCGCCGGGCATTCTTCACGCCATGCGTGCGGGACGGACGCCGCTTTTCGCTTTCTGGCTCCTCTTGGCAAAGGACAATTGACCATGCACTCCACCAAGACCATTAACGTTATCTTGGCCCATAAAAAACAAGAACCCGGCCCAATCACTTGAGCCGGGGAAGTCGTGTCGTTCAGAGGGAGACGGGGCTTAACACCCCTTTGGATTACAAAAATCCCCGGATGATCAGATGGTTTTAACCACAACCGGGCGTTCGGCCTGAACCGAAAGGCGATTGCGCAGTGCGCGACCAAAGGGGGCTGCTTCAATTTCGAACTCGTCGCCATCCTGGGTCGTGACACCATCGGCAAAGCTCAGCGTCGCGGTGCCAAAGAAATGCGCATGCACATCACCCGGACGGCAGAACAGATCATATTTGAAGTGGTGATATTCCAGGTTTGCAAGGCTGTGCGACATATTGTCTTCGCCGCTCAGGAACGGTTTTTGCCAGATCACTTTGCCATCCCGGTACAGACGTGACGTGCCCTCAACATGGCTTGGCAATTCACCCAGCAGCAATTCCGGCCCCATCGAACAGGCACGCAGTTTTGAATGCGCCAGATACAGGTAATTCTGACGTTCGGTGACATGGTCGGAAAACTCGTTACCAATGGCAAAACCGATGCGCACCGGGTTGCCATCCGGATCAATCACATAGACCGCGGCAATTTCCGGCTCTTCACTGCCATCAAGGGCGAAGGACGGGCTTGGGATGTCTGCCCCCGGATTGGAAACGATGGAGCCATCGCCCTTATAGAACCATTCCGGCTGAACACCGGTTTCGCCAGCGGCCGGTTTGCCGCCCTCAACACCCATGCGAAACATCTTCATGGAATCTGTCTCGTCGGCGGCCTTGTTATTGGACGTATGCATGTTTGCGCGTGCCGATGCCGACCCCAGATGGGTCAACCCGGTTCCGGTAACAAGGAAGTGCGCCGGATCGGCGTGGGTGATCGGCGGCAACAGGCGGCCTTCGGCGGCAATCGCGTTGTAATCAAGGCGCTCCTCCCCCATGCGGGCCTTGGCGGCCGCGATCATGGTGATGCCCTGCTCGATGGCAATGCCGGCAAGTTCGCGGGTGGTCGAAACGCCCGAAAGCGCCACCAGTGTTGCCTGATCTTCGACAACGCCAACATGCTGCGCGCCAGCGGTATCCTTATATTGAACCAGTCTCATCAAATTCTGTCCTGATCGATCGTAAGTAAACGTACGGAAAACAAATGCGTTTGGCGTCAGATCAGACCCAGCCGCCATCAACAATGAAGTTCTGGGCTGTGACCATCCGGCTTTCATCGGAAACCAGGAACAGCGCCATGCGCGCGATGTCGTCCGGCATCACCCGGTTCTTAAGGCACTGGCGCGCATCAATTTCGCGTTCAGCGGCCTCATCGACCCAAAGGTCAAGCTGGCGCTGGGTCATGACCCAGCCCGGAACAAGCGTGTTAACACGGATATGATCCTTGCCAAGATCACGCGCCATGCCGCGCGTCATGCCATGGGTTGCGGCCTTTGCCGTGGTGTAGCCGGGCATACCACCTTGCCCCATCATCCAGCTGACGGAGCCAAAATTGACAATCGCACCGCCACCGGCCTTTTGCATCATCGGCGCAACGGCCTGAATGGCAAAGAAGGACGGGCGGATATTGATCGCCTGGCGTTCATCCCAGTATTCCGGTGTAACATCCTGCCATTTGTGGCGGGTGTCATTGGCGGCATTGTTCATCAAACCCGTGATCGGACCATTGATTTCGGCTGCCTTGGCAACAGCCCCCTGAAGAGCGTTGATGTCGGTCAGGTCGCATTTGATAAAGACCGGCGCATTGCGCGCGCCCTTGGACAGTTTCTCAACAAGGGCATTCCCGGCATCTTCCATGATGTCAACAAAGGCAACCTTTGCCCCCTGCGCGACAAACGCAGTCACAAGCGCCTCGCCAATGCCAGATGCGCCACCGGTGATGAATACCGATTTATCTTCAAGGCTTGTGTAATGTGTCGGCATGCGATCAGACATGATCGTTTCATCTCCCGTCGTGTGATTTCTATGTGGTTTCTATGTTCTCAACCAACCACGGAGTTTCCACCCCGCAACTGGTCGATTTTCAATCCGCAACTCTCAGAGGATGCATCATTTCAGGACTTGAGCAGCGCATCAAAACCAAATTCCTGAAGCACAGGTTGGCCCGCTGCACATTTCGATCAAGCCACCGGATTAATGGCCCGGATGGTTGCGCCTGCCCATGGCCCTGATGTTTCCTCCTGAAATTACGCTTCTTAATTCTTCATACAATAACATTAATGATCAGGATATCCGGGCCTGTCAAGCGTCAAACGCCCGAACAGAGTTCTTTGGATATGTCCGCCACTGGTTTATGATATCATCACCTTTGCAATAACCCATTCGGGTTCGCATCAACTGTCCGCACCCTGCCCGAAATAATTATATACTTTGCAATACAAGCCATTGATGGCCAGATAAGTTGCTCTGCGAATTAATTCATATTATATGAATAATATCAAAGCGGGCCTTTTACCTTTTGTATTCCAATCAGGGCCACGCCGGAGGAAATCTATGTCGTCCATGTCAAGAACCTATGCCAAACGCAGCCTGCACAGCATTGTTGCGCACGATCTGGGCGCGCGGATTGTTTCGGGCAAACTGGCACCGGGCGATGTTCTTCCGACAGAGGCGGCGTTAAGCGACTCCCTTGATGTATCACGCACGGCATTGCGCGAGGCCATCAAGATCCTGTCGGCCAAGGGCCTGATTGAATCGCGCCCGAAAACCGGCACACGGGTCAAGCCGCGGTCAAGCTGGAATCTGCTTGATCCCGATGTTCTGTCCTGGCACTTCCCGGACCCGGAACCGAAATTTCTGTATGCGCTGTTTGAAACCCGCCTGATCATCGAACCCAATACAGCCGCCATGGCCGCCATCCGCGCCACGCCAGAAGAAATCAAGGCGATTGGTGATGCCTATGATGCGATGGAAAAGGCTGAACCCGATACAGAGGCGGTCTATCTTACCGACCTTGAGTTCCATCAGGGGATCCTCAATGCATCGGGCAACGATTTCATGAAATCATTTGGCATGTTGATCGAAACCGCCCTGATCGGATCGTTCCGCCTGTCATCGGGCGGCCCTGCCGCCAAGGTGCAATCCCTGCCCGACCATCAGGCGGTCTATGCCGCAATAAGCCATCGTGACCCGGAAGAAGCACGCGCAACCATGCATAAATTGCTGCGCCGAACCATGCGCCAATTGCGCCAGCAACTGGGCATGGCCGTCGAACACGACTGGGACCAGATCGGGCTGTAGAGGCATTTGCTCACAACACATACGCTGAGACGTCGCAAAACCGGCCCTTTGGCCGGTTTTCTTCATCTTGAAGGAGTATGTGATGAAACACCTTATGACAGTGCTTGGTGCGCTGATCGCACTTGCCGTCACGGCCCAAACCGCGCAGGCGAACCTCAAGAAGGACTATTGTTCCAATCAGACCTACTACACGGATTCCGGTGCGGATGATGGCAACACTTACCCGCATCTGCATTGCGGCAAAAACTTCCTGACCTATAGCAGCGGGTCAAATCACTATAACTTTGTCGAGGGCGATCAACTCAAGACCGGAACAGCGGGCAGCGCCTGCTACAAGGCAGCAGATCAATCGGCTAACAACCTGAAAGCCAAGATTGCCGACGTCTGCTCTGACGAAGGCGAGACTTGCTCTGGCTGCTGATCATAAAACACAAAAACAATGAAGGGCGGCCAAATCTGGCCGCCCTTGCTTCGTTAATTCAAACTCAGATACCGGCTTTATGTCGCACCGGCCCGCATGCCCGAGAACGATCGGGTGATCAGACGCTGCAAAACGATAAAGCCAAACAGCAATGCGCCAATCATGATCTTGGTCCACCAGCTATTGAGCGACCCGTCAAAGGCAATCAGGGTCTGAATAACCCCCATGATGATCCCGCCAAAGAACGTTCCCATCACAAAGCCCATCCCCCCGGTCAGAAGCGTTCCGCCAATCACCACTGCGGCAATCGCATCAAGTTCCACCCCGACCGCTGCAAGCGGATAGGCCGATGCGGTGTAAAAGGCAAAGACAACGCCTGAAAGCGCACTAAAGAAGCCAGACAAGGTGTAAACGCGAATGATGGTGCTATGCACCGGAATGCCCAGAAGCGCAGCCGAAGCGCGATCCCCGCCAATCGCATAGACGTTCCGCCCAAAGCACGTGAAATGGGCAATGATCACCCCGCCAATCACGGTCGCCAGCATCAGCAAGGCCGATGCGCTTAGCCATCCGCGACCGGGCAAAGGCACCTTGAACCCGGCAAAGTCGGAGACAAAGCTGTGATCAAGCGGAACGGAATCCAGATTAATCAGGAAACACACCCCGCGTAAAAAGAACATGCCCGCCAAGGTTATGATAAAGGGTTGAATATCGAACTTGGCGATCATCGCCCCCATAAAGGCGCCGAATGCCGACCCGACAATCATTGCAATCACCGCAGCCGTTATCGGGTGCATGCCAAAGCCGGTAACAAGTTCGGCCATCAAAACCCCGATAAAGGCAATCATGGAGCCAACCGAAAGATCAATCCCGCCTGAAAGAATAACAAAAGTCATGCCAACGGCGGTTATGATCAAAAAGGCGTTATCGGTCAGAAGCGCGCCCAGAACATAGGTATCGGAAAAGGCCCGATGTTCGAATATCCCATAGCCATACAGCAGTACCAGAACCGCAATCGTGGCAAGGATCGGATAAAACCGTTCATTAATTTTCATCTGATTTCCCCCGCTTCATGCGCGCCATGGCCTGCCCAACCAGTTCCCGTGATTTTGGTGCCTGCACAAGCAAAACAACCATCACCACAGCCGCTTTGACAATCAGCGTGTATTGCGACGGAAGCCCCGACAGCAATATCCCCGTCGTCAGGGCCTGAATGATCAGAACACCAATAACGGTCATGGCGATAAAGAACCGGCCCCCCATCAGCGACGCCCCACCGATCACCACCGCAAGGATTGCATCAAGTTCAAGCCACAAGCCGGCATTGTTGGCATCCGCCCCGCGAATATCGGCCGCAATGATGATCCCTGCAAAGGCCGAACAAAGCCCGGATGCGCCGTACGCCATCAGTTTGATGCCGCGCGCATCAATGCCTGCCACCCGGCTGGCGCGCGCATTGCCACCAACGGATTCAACAAACAGGCCCAATGCAGTTCGGCGCATGATGACATAGATCGCGGCAATCACGGCGGCGGCAATGATCACCCGCCACGGTATGCCCAGCAAATAGCCACTGCCGATTGCCTCAAAGAATTCACCGTGGAAAGTCACGATCTGACCACCCGTAATCATCTGGGCAATCCCGCGCCCGGCCACCATCAGGATCAGGGTTGCGATGATCGGTTGAATATCAAGAAAGGCCACCAGAATACCGTTCCAAAGCCCGCACAGGATCCCGGCCCCAAGGGCGGCCAGAATGATCACGACAGGATGCAGGTCGGTATCACGGATCAGCACGGCCATCACCGCACCGGAAATGGCAATGATCGAGCCCACGGACAAATCAATGCCGCGTGTCCCAATCACAATCGCCATGCCCACCGCAACAAGGGCGGTTGATGCCCCGCGATGCACGACATCGACAAGCGATCCATAAAGATGCCCGTCAACGATACGAATGTTAAAGAAGTCCGGCGAGATCACCCCGATGCCCAGCACGATCAAAACCAGTGCCGCGACCGGGCCAAACCAGGGCCGACTTATCAAAGAAGATGCAGACATTGCGCTGCTTTCCCGTAATTTCTTTTTGTCTTGCAAGCTGGTCATCGGGCGATTGCCTCGATGATATTGTCCTGGGTGATATCGGCCCCCACCAGTTCGGAGACCTTTACGCGATCACGCATGACCGCAACCCGGTCAGCAAAGGCGACGATTTCTTCAAGCTCGGATGAGGCCACCAGCAATGCCAGCCCCTCGTCACACAGTTCCTTGATCAGCTTGATGATATCGGCATGTGCCCCGACATCGATGCCGCGCGTCGGTTCATCCAAGATCAGAAGGATCGGCTTGGACACCAGCCAGCGTGCGAGAATGACCTTTTGCTGATTGCCACCACTTAACTGCCCGACGGGCTTTTCGCTGTCTGGTGTGGCAATGCCAAGTGCCTTGATCATGTCATCGGCAAATTGCTGTTGTTCGGCACGCGGGATCGGCCGCAACCATCCTTTGCGTCCCTGAAGGGCCAGCACGATGTTTTCGCGCACACTCAGTTCGGCGACAATACCATCCTGTTTGCGGTCTTCCGGGCATAGGCCAAAACCGGCCCGGATCGCATGGCGCGGGGAGCGCAGCAAAACCGGTTCCCCATCAATAAAGACCAGACCACTATCAGCGCGCTGCGTGCCAAAGATCAGTTCGGAAAGTTCGGTACGCCCTGATCCCAAAAGCCCTGCAAGGCCAACGATTTCGCCTGCTTGCAAATCAAGTGACACCGGTTCAAGTACACGTTTTTTGCCAAGGTTTTTGACCTGAATTTCGCGTTTGGGTCCGGTGTAGCTGCCCTCGTCCTGATGACGGTGCGCACTGACCTCGGCCAATTCACGGCCCAGCATGTGATTGATCAGATCAATCTGTTCAAGTTCGTTGGTGACAAAGGTGCCGACAAGCTGGCCATTGCGCAAAACCGTAATCCGGTCAGTTACGGCATAGACCTGATCAAGGAAGTGGGTAACAAAAACAATGCCCAACCCCTTGTCACGCAACGCGCGCATGATGCGGAAAAGCGTCTGGATTTCTTCGCCGTCAAGCGATGCAGTAGGTTCGTCCAAAATCAGGACTTTGGCATCAAGGGCAACAGCGCGCGCAATGGCGACAAGCTGCTGGATGGCAACCGAATAGGACCCAAGCGGTCGGTTGACATCGATATCAAGACCAAGCGTTTCAAGCGCTTGTTTTGCGTCCGCCTCGGTCTTTTTCCATGAAATAAGGCCAAACTTGCGGGTTTGACGTTCCAGCATCAGGTTTTCAGCCACCGAAAGCGTCGGCACCAGATTGACTTCCTGATAAACCGTGGAAATCCCCAATCCCTGGGCATCACCGGGATGCTGCGGATCAATTTCCGTCCCTTCAAGCAATACCGTCCCGGCGTCGCGGGGGTGTACCCCGGTAATCACCTTGATCAGGGTCGATTTACCCGCCCCGTTTTCCCCAAGAAGGGCATGAATTTCGCCGCGTCTGAGGTCGAAATCGACATTCTGCAAGGCTTTCACGCCGGGAAAGAACTTTCCGGCACCGCGCACCGAAAGCACTGTGTCCTGCGGACCTGCAGAAAGTGAGGTGTCTGACATTGTCTCACCCTCTCCCTGTAACTTTGATTTTTATTGCCGATACAGCCGGACGCACCCCGATAAAATCGGAGTACGTCCGTATTAATGTTCAGCCACACACCCGGCACCGTGACCCGAAGGTCACAGCACCGAGGCTCGTGTGTTACTTGCTGCGCATTTTATATTCTTCGGCTGCGGTGTCTGGCAGGTACAGCGGGCCATTGGCCTTGATCCATTTCGGCACTTCTTCGCCATTCATCGATGCCTTGATCGCATCAAAGGACGGACCACCCAAATGCGGGTTCAATTCGATGGTGGCATTGGTGTCACCGTCTGCCATGGCCTTGAAGATATCGGGCACGGCATCGATTGAAACGATCAGAATATCTTCCCCCGGATTGAGACCGGCTTCCTTGATTGCCTGAACGGCACCCAGTGCCATGTCATCGTTATGGGCATAAACCGCGCAGATGTCCTTGCCGCCGTTTTCCGCTTTCAGGAAACTTTCCATGACTTCCTTCCCGCCCGAACGGGTGAAGTCACCGGACTGCGAACGGATGATGTTGATCGCCGGGAAGTTCGAAACAACGGATTCAAACCCTTCCTTGCGGTCATTGGCAGCAGACGAACCAACGGTTCCCTGCAGCTCAACAACATCGCAAACACCATTGGTTTCAGCAGCAAGCCATGCTGCGGCAAGTGCCCCTTCAACCACGAAATCGGATGCCACCTTGGTCAGATACATGTCTTCGCTGGCGTCAACACCACGGTCCACCAGAACGACCGGAATACCGGCGTCTTTTGCTTCTTTAAGAACCTGATCCCAACCGGTTTCAACAACCGGTGCCAGAAGAATACCGTCAACACCCTGCGCGATGAAGGAACGGACAGCCTTGATCTGGTTTTCCTGCTTTTGCTGCGCATCAGAGAATTTGAGATCAATACCGCGCTTTTCGGCTTCGGCCTTGATCGACGCCGTTTCCGACGTACGCCAACCACTTTCCGACCCAATCTGCGAGAAACCAATCATCATTTCTGCATGCGCAGAAACCGAAAGACCAAGTGCAAGACCAAGCGCTGCAGTTGAAACTGCAAGCTTTTTAAAATTCACCACGATTTCCTCCCTATGTGTGGTTTTATTGCTTAAAAGCCATATAGTATTACAATATGAGTTGAGCGAACTCAACCAGATAGTTGCACGGCAAGGAAACACATCGCCTTTCGCGATTGCGTGATTGGCATTAACATAGAAAAATCAAAGCCTACGGGAGGAACAAACACCAATGAACGCAGCCAAACCCAACGCGGAAACAGCCCAGCCAGCCCCACGCAAAAAGGGCACAAATGCACCACGCATTCGCCTGACCACGTCCCAGATTCGCCTTACGGTTTCTGCGCTTGGCGCGCGTATGTGCGCCCTTGAATTGTATGAGGATTCAGTCCCCAACGGCACAAACATCGCCATTGGCCTGTCAGATGACGATGCCTATATGGCCCAGGACAGCTACATCGGCGCTGTCTGCGGCCGATATGCCAACCGGATTGAAAATTCCCGGTATTGCGATGAAAGCGGCGCGGAAATCCGGCTTGTCGCCAATGAAGGCACAACCCATCTGCACGGCGGGATCGACGGGTTTGACAAACGCATTTGGGCCATCACCGCACAATCAGAACGCAGCGTTTCTTTCACCCTGACCTCGCCTGACGGGGATCAGGGGTATCCCGGCACTCTGGTCACGACTGCGACCTATTCGATTGTTGATGAAAACCGCCTGCGCCTTGAAATAACGGCTACTTGCGATCAGGCCTGCCCTGTCAATATGACCAGCCACGCCTATTGGAACCTCACTGGAAAGTTCGATCAAACGGCCAGCAATCATATTCTGCAGATTGATGCCGATCACTGGCTTCCAGTCGATGACAAGCTGATCCCGCTTGATAAACCCAAATCTGTCAATGGCACCGGTTATGATTTCCGAAACCCCCAGCGCGTCGCGGACATGCTGCCCAATGCGACGCAGGGCTTTGATCATAATTTCTGCCTTAATGGCGACCGCGGCACATTGCGCCAAATCGCCACACTTTCAGATCCCGAGAGTGGCCGATCGATGAAACTGTTTTCAACCGAGGCTGGTTTGCAATTCTATCTATCGCAGCATTTCAATGACGCGATGAAAACCGAAAACGGCATGTCCCTGCACCCGTCAGGCGGCATCGCGCTCGAACCGCAAACCTATCCCAACAGCCCCAACCGCCCGGACTTTCCAAGACCCTGGCTTAAACCCGGTGAAACCTACCGGCATTTGATCGAGTGGGAGTTTTACTGATTGCGTAAACTAAAGTGCATATCCTCGTGCATTCAATGTAACAAAAATCGTGGAAAGTACAATTGAACACACTGCACCGATAACTATAACCGGATGCTTCTCAACATTAATAAACCGTCGGATAAATCGACTTGCACCAAATCGAAGCAACCAAGACACAAATATTGAAGAAAGCGCAAATGCCCACAACGTAACGGTCACGAAAAAATTCGTATAAAATGATGCCAATACAACCATGGCAACAAAGAAATATATCCTAACCCCATCCGACTTCAAGAAGCCATCATCAATTTGCAAACCATTTAAATTTCCGGAAATCACATCTTCAATTGGATAACTCAATACCTGATGAAACAGTTTAAAGAACCCTTCATAAGCGATCATGACTTCTTCAACAGTCAATCCAATTAATTTGTATGATAAATACAACGCACTGACACAGAAAATAAGCCATACGACCAATGTCACACAAATATCGACAAATAATACAACAACTGAATGCACGATATTGAGACCGTCAACCAGCCTGAAAAGAAAAACGGTTAAACTAAAAGACACAAAATCGGAAGCACAGTTCAGAACAACATACACCAACAAGAATATCACAAACCCTCCGTTTGCAACAAACTTAAGAATAAAATCTAGAATACCCATTCCGATAAAAACTTCATTTTGGACAAAAAATCCAAAATAAAACACACATACCGAGATAATTACGCTCAACAAAGAAAAAACAAACATACGGCGCAATGAAAAGAATTTATCCCCTGAAACAAAATAAAGTAACCTCAAAAAATATGCGATCCACGACGCATTTTTCCACTTTGAATTTACCAACCACGAGGACATCTCATCTCTCGAATCATCAGGCTGATACTTATCCCAATGATAAAATATGGTCATACATGCAAAGAACGCACCTACAAATTGCCAAAAATACATACTCATCTTAAGATTGCTCTCATGTTGACATTTTCCTCTTAAAATCAATTAAACAAAAAAATCTAATTTAAAACAATGGATAATTTTGGAACTCATTCTCAAGCCCCCCCCCCTCCATACATTAAGTCGATAGCGCACCGATCATAGGGCAGCAATATTTCCATCGGCGCGCAGGTCAGTGGCCCCTTCCATAACGCCATTGGGTTTCAGGCGAATGCCACCTGCATGGCCCATCATGTCCTCATATGGGCCGACGAGTTCGACCGCATGACCGGCGGATTTCAGTTGATCGATCAGGGCCGGGTCAAAGCGATTTTCGAGTTTAAGGGTTGTGGTGTCTTCACCCCAGGTTTTGCCCAGCAACCAGCGCGGGGCGCTAACCGCTTCTTGCAGGTCCTGCCCATAGAGGACATTGCGGGTGAAGACCGCCGATTGGGTTTGTGGCTGCCCCTCGCCGCCCATGGTGCCATAGGTCAGCACCGATCCGTCGTTGAGTTTCGCCAAGGCCGGGTTGAGGGTGTGGAACGGCAGGCGGCCTGCACCCAACTGATTGGGCCCGTCATGCAGCGTGAAGCTTGAACCGCGATTTTGCCACAGCACCCCGGTTTCGGGCACGACGACGCCGGAACCAAATTCCCAGAAAATGCTTTGGATGTAGCTAACCGCAACGCCATTGGCATCGACTGCCCCCATCCAGATGGTATCACCCGGCTTTGCCACATGCGGCCATTGCAGTGCTGTTTTCATATCGATTTTGGCGGCCTCATTGTCCAGCATTTCGTCAGACAGAAGCGTCATCGGATCAATGCGCATGCGGTCCGGATCGCCAACATGGGCATCACGCTTGAGGAACGCGCGCTTGGTGGCCTCGATCAATCCGTGGATGTGATCAAATTCATCGGGCTTTGCTCCCGCAAGACCAAGGCGATCAAACAGACCAAGGATCATCAGCGATGCAACACCCTGGGTTGGCGGCACCATATTAAACACCGTCCCGGTCGAAAGCCTGACAGACAGTGGCGGCATGATTTTGGCGTCATACCCCTCAAAATCTGCCAGCCTGAGCGGGCTACCAATCGCCTCAAGCCCCTGCGCGTTGCTGCGCGCAATATCGCCGCGATAGAAATCATCAAAGCCAACGCGCCCAAGATGCTCAAGCGTTCCCGCAAGGGCCGGTTGCTTAAGCACGTCCCCAATTTCGGGAATGCCATCGGCGGCATAGGTATCAACATAGCCCGGAGAATCTTTAAGCTCCGCCATTTTGCTGGTGGTCAATGCCACTTGGGATTTCGTAACCGGCACCCCGGTTTTGCCATGATGAACGGCATCGGCCATCAGGCGTGTCATCGGGATGTTATCGCCCAGTGACGTTGCCACTTCGGCGGCGCGTTGCCAGCCGCCAATGGCCCCCGCGACCGTCAGCGCCGCAAGGGGTCCGCGCGCCGGGATCGCAGCCTTGCCCTGCTCACGGTAAAATTCCGGGGTCGCAAGCCCCGCCGCACCACCACAAGCACGAATGGCAACCGGATCCTTGCCCGGCGCGGCTATCAGCCAAAAACCATCACCGCCAATCGCATTCATATGCGGATATACAACCGCAATGGTCGCGGCTGCGGCAATCATTGCCTCAACGGCGTTGCCGCCTTCGCGCAGTACATCTCGCCCGGCCTGGGCAGCCAAATGATGAGGAGCTGTAACCATGCCCCCGACAGCGGTTCTTGAACGTAACATCTTGCCTTGGCCTCCCTGCCGCAACGTTTCGGACATGCTGCGTCTTGACTGCAGCATGTCCGGTTGATCTGGTCATAGCGCTGTTTTGCGTTTCTGGTCAGCGCCTTTTCACATTGTAGAAACCCTGCCTACCAGCCGATCAGGTTTGGCAACCAGCTTGTCAGTTCCGGGAACACGAACAACAGGATCAGGGCGATTGCCTGAATGCCGATAAACGGTATGACCCCGCGATAAATATCCATTGTTGAAACCGATTTTGGCGCCACCCCCTTCAGGAAGAACAACGCCCAGCCAAATGGCGGGGTCAGGAAGCTTGTCTGAAGGTTCATCGCCACCAGAATGGCAAGCCATGCCATATCAATCCCGCTATTAAGGAAGACCGGCAGGAACATCGGCAGTGCGATGTAGGAAATCTCGATCCATTCAAGGAAGAAGCCAAGCACAAAGATCACAGCCATCATGAACAGAAGATTGCCCATATCGCCGCCGGGCACCCATTCAAACATGGCATGTACAAGCCCCTCTCCGCCCAAGCCACGGAACGCAAGACCAAAGGGCTGCGCACAGATCAGAATAAAGAACACCATCGCACTGGTGATCAGGGTGTCATGCAAGACGTCCCGCATCACACCAAAGTTAAGCCGCCCGGAAATCAACGCCAGTATCAGCGCCCCGAGTGCCCCCATTGATGCGGCCTCTGTCGGGGCAGCAACCCCGCCAACGATGGAGCCAAGCACAGCAAACACAAGCGCCAGCGGCGGCACAACCACCTTGGCAATCTTGATCAGCAATTGCTGCGTGCTCATGGTGTCGCGCTCATCTTGCGGGATGGCGGGCACCATGTCGGGCTTGAAAATCCCGAGCAAAACCAGATAAAGCCCCAGCATCCCTGCCAGAATAAGCCCCGGCACCATTGCCGCCGCAAACAGCGTACCGACAGACCCACCTAGAATATCGGCCAAAAGGATCAACACAAGACTGGGCGGGATAATCTGTCCCAGGGTGCCCGATGCGCAAATCACGCCACTGGCGACCCCCTTGTCATAGCCGCGATTGATCAGCGGCTGCAGCGACAACAGGCCAACCGTAACAACGGTCGCGCCCACAACCCCCGATGACGCCCCCATCAGAACGCCGACAATCACAATCGCAAGACCCATGCCGCCGCGCAAACGGCCCATGGCATGACCGATGACATCTATCAGTTCCTCGGCCAGCTTGGACTTTTCAAGCATCACCCCCATAAAGATGAAAAGCGGCAGAGCAAGAAGCGTATAGTTGGTCACAACGCCATAAACGCGTGCGGGCAACAGGTTGAACAAATTTGTGCCAAAACCCATTATTCCAAAGGCAAATCCCGAAATCGCAAGCGAGATCGCCACCGGCACACCGAGTACAAGGAAGCCAAAAAAGCCCCCGACCATACCGATGGCCAGCCATTCATTTCCGGTCATATCTGATCAGTCTCCTGCACCGTTTTGCGTGACCGCAGCAGATGCATCAAAGGCAGGATCGCCGTTGCCAGCGATGATTTCTCGGTAATTGATCAGGCCCTGTGCAATGGCCTGAACGAGCAAAAGACCAAACCCGACGGGAATAAAGGCCTTAAGCAAAAAGCGATACGGCAAGCCCCCCGGATCGGGTGAGCCTTCGCCCATCATGATGGATTGTTCGACATAGGGGATCGAAAACCAGATCAACGCCCCACCCAAAATCGCCATCAGGGCTGCAGAAAACAGGTCGATGATCGCCCGGGCGCGCACGCCCAGACGTTCATAGAGAAAATCGACCCGCACATGACCGCCATGGCGCATACCGTAAGCCATCCCCATCAGGGCAATTGGTGAAACCAGATGCCATTCAAGTTCCTGCATCGCAACGCTTCCGGAATTAAACAGATAGCGCAGCAAAACATTGCCGCCGACCACCAGAACAAGGGCAAGACCACTGATCGCGGCAGCCCATCCGGCAGTATCGACAACCCAACCCAACATACGGTCAGGTAACGGTTTAATACGGGTCGACTTCATATCAGCTCATCCCGCCTTTGGATGAAACGATGCCGTGATAGGGTTTTTCACTGATCGCGGCCCATTCACGGTGGGTATCGCGGAATGCCATGAAGCTGTCATGGACCTTTTGGGTGACCGGGTCCTTGGCGGCTTCGGCTTCAAGCGTATCTGCGGTAATGCCTTTAAGCTTGTTAACGACATCGTCGGGCAAGGTCTGGGCGGTAACGCCAAAGTTCTCGACCAGATCACGCAGGGCGGCTGCGTTGTTGGCCTCACACCATGAATGGCTATCAAGGTTGCATGCCTGTGCCGCATTCTTGACAATCGCCTGAAGATCAGCCGGCAGGCTTTCCCAGGCTTTCTGATTGATCAGAAGTTCGGTCACGTTGGACGGCTCATGCCAACCGGTGGTGTAATAGTATTTCGCAGCTTTCTGCAGACCCAAACGGCGATCCTGATACGGGCCAACAAACTCGGCGGCATCAATCACACCACGCTCAAGTGCCGGGAAGATTTCCCCGCCTGGAAGCAGTTTCACTTCAACACCGATCTGCTGATAAACTTTGCCAGCCAGACCCGGAATACGCATTTTCAGGCCATTGAAATCATCCAGGCTTTCAATCGGCTCACGGAACCAGCCGGTCATCTGAACGCCGGTATTGCCCATCGGGAAGGCAACAAGACCATAGGGCTGATAGACTTCGTGCCACAGCTCAAGCCCGCCACCATGATACAGCCAGGCATTCACACCCTGGAAGTTCAGGCCAAATGGCACTGTCGTGAAATACTGTGCAGCAAAGATTTTACCAGCCCAGAAATAGGCGTTCGCGGCATTCATTTCGACCGTACCGGCCTGAACCGCGTCGAAACCTTCAAGTGCCGGGATCAATTCACCAGCGGCAAAATGCTGAATGTTCAAACGGCCATTCGACATTTCCTTAACCCGCTTGCAGAAATCTTCCGGGCTGCCCGGACCCGTGGCATAGAATGGCGAGCCCGGACCATAGGCATTGGTCATTTTCCAGTTAAAGGTTTCCTGCGCACGAACAATGTTCGGGGCGGCAATCACACCAGCACCGGTCGCCGCAGCACCGATCGCAGATTTGGTAAGAAAATCACGTCGCTTAACGTTTGTCATTGATGTCTCCCTGATAGAGATCGCCCAATCAATGGGCCTGAAACTCCAGCGGAACCCACTCCGCCATGTGTATACATCTTGCAACCCACATGCCATTTATTGTTTTTCAATAACTTAATTGATTTTCACAAAATTTCAGAAAACCACAATGCATATTATTTAACCATATTAAGGCAATGCGCATTTTTACCGCATAAATTATGGGCAGTTTCTTGCGTGAAAAAATCATCTCGCTCCACAACCAACGGGATACTTGGATTTGGTCAGATAAATCGTGTATACATCTGAATAAGAGGAGATCATTCAGACCACGCAAGAAGGGTTCAAAACGCCATATGATCGAGCTTCATCAAACGCTCTCTACCCCGTCGCAGCAATCCGAACCCATCGGCATTGCCCAGCAGCTTTGTCAGGCGCTTGAAGACGACATCGTGAAGGGCAAACTTCCGCCGGGAAAACGCCTTGAAGAACCGCTTTTGGCCAAGCGGTTTGGCGTATCACGCACGCCTGTTCGCGAAGCTTTACAATTGCTTACAGCAACCGAACTGGCGGAAAAGATCCCCAACCGGGGTGTATATGTCTCGCTTGCGACCCCGGAACGTTTAACCGCGATGTTTGAAAGCATGGCAGAACTAGAAGGCATGTGCGGGCGCCTGGCCGCCAAGCGCATGACCAGTGGTGAACGTCACAACCTTGAAAAGCTCCATCACGAGCTGGCCGAAACCGTCCGCCTGGGCGATAGCGACAATTATGAAACCCTCAACCGGTCATTTCACAACACGCTGTATCGCGGCACCCATAATGATGTGCTGGTGGATGTGACCCTTGCGGTACGTCGGCGCGTCGCCCCGTTTCGCCGTGTGCAGTTCCAAAGCCTTACGCGCCTTGCGTCCTCACACGAAGAACATCAGGGCATTGTCGATGCCATCCTGCGCGGTGACGTCAAGGCAGCCGAAGACCTGTTGTATGGGCACATCATGGCGGTGCATGAGATCAGCCAGGAATACCTTGCAAGCCTGCGCGACGTAAGTGCACAAAACGACCGGGCCGCAGCAAAATAGGTTTCGACACAGGGGTTATGACATCGCCTCGGGCTTTCGCAATCCACGCCGGAATGCCCCTGGCCCTTCCCCAAATTGCGCTTTGAACCGCCGCGAGAATGCCGGCATCGATTGATAGCCGCACCGCAAGGCAATCTCATCCATCGACAGATTGGTATCGCGCAAAAGCGCCCTGGCCCGGCGCATGCGCCAATTTTGCAGATATTGCATGGGCGCAACACCGACGCAGTCGCCAAATCGCACAACAAAGCGCGTCCGCGACATGCCGGCCTGTTGGGCGAGCAGGTCCGAGGTCCAATCACCTTCCGGCTGGGCATGGATACTTGATAAAGCCCGCGCAATTTTGGCATCGGCCAATCCGGCAAGGAAACCTTGTGGCATGTCAGAGCGTTGCAGTTGTGCTGCCATAAGCGCAATCACAAGGACCTCCATCAGACGCGCCAAGGCACTGCGCCAACCAGGTTCGGCGTTTTGCGCAAGCGTCTGGATCATCGCAACGATGGATGATTGCGCAGTCAGTCCAAAATCGACACCGCCATTATCTGCACGCAGGATTACGTGATCATCGATCAAACCAAAGCCCGGATGACGAACATCGTCGTCAAAGGCACAAAACCCGCACAACAAACGCACATCACCCCGACCATCGGGCTGATTGCGCAACACCCCGGCAACCGGGTCAAACCCGGCCGCCATCGCATCAGATAACATTACCGCTTCGCGTCCCGGTGCATCACACAGAATGTGCCCACGGCCATTTGGCACCAAAACAAGGTCGCCTTGGCAAAGATCAAGTGCCGGTTCGTCGTCGGACAGAACAAGCTTGCAGCCGCCGGCCAAAACCAGATGAAACCGGATACGCGCACCGTCAGCGGGAATAAGAACACTGAAATCATCTGCCAGTTCCGCCGTGAAATAGAGATCACTGCGTAAACGCAATCCGGCACAAACGTCACTCAATACATCTTGCTGCACCTTATCCACCAAGGCAATTTGGAACGATCTGATAAATTATTGGTAGTTTATCGCAAAGACGTGCGGTCGGGAATGATCAATGATCGTCAAAACACACCCTCAGATGGATGATGAAATCATGAGCCCCGAAAACATTACCGCCCTGATCGGCTTTGCCTTTGTCATGTCCGTTTCGCCCGGTCCTGGCAATTTCCTGCTTCTTGCGTCAGGCGCCAATTTCGGCATTGCCCGCACAATCCCACTGATTCTTGGCATCAGCAGTGGTTTTCTGTCGATGGTGTTCGTGGTTGGCTTGGGCCTTGGCGAGATTTTGGAACGTTTCCCGGTCGTGCAGGACGCCCTGCGCTTTATCTGCTTTGGCTATATCCTGTGGCTTGCCTACAAGATATCGCAAATCAGATCGCTTGAAGGCAACGATCCGGCGGCAGCAAAACCCATCGGATTTGTTCAGGCTGCGATGTTACAGCTGCTCAACCCAAAGGCATGGACTGTCGCCCTGATCGTCACGGTCACTTATACCGTCCCGTCCGCAGGCATACCGGGGCTTTTGGCGATGATCGCGGTATTTGCTCTGGTCAATATTCCGTCAATTTCAAGCTGGGCCATGTTTGGGGTGGCCATGCGGTCCTTCATCAACCAAGGCAACCGAACCCGCATTTTCAACATCATCATGGCCGGGCTTTTGGTTGGATCAATGGCGCCGATGTTGTGGCCGAACTAAAAGGCGCCTACGCCCATCGGCGCGACAGGAGCCGATCGACCGACAGCTTCCCGCCGCCAGCGAAAATCAAAAGCCCAAGTACAAAGATCCACAGCAAACGCTGATCAATCAGTTCGGTCGGCAATCCATTGGTAAGCGCGCCAAGTGCCGCGCCATGAAACGCGACATCAACAATTGTCTGAACCACAACAAAGCCAATCATGCCAACGGCGGACACGCGGGTGAAAAGCCCGATCAGGATCAGGATCGGCAAGATGAACTCACCAAGGGTCCCGGTCCAGACAATCAGATGCCATGGGAAGAACGGAATGGCGGACGTATCATAAAGATACTGCTCGGCAATCGGCGGCAGGATCTGTGCAAAGGCCCCGGCACTCAGCCCAAAACCATCAAGCTTCGTAAGGGCACTGTTGAAATAATACGGCAGCAACAAAACGACAAACATCGCCCGACTGGCCAACGCCAGAAAATCGCGCCGGGCAAGGGCATCAAGTTTGTCTTCGGCAACGCCATAGCACTCAAACAGTTTACGCGCAGTCATGCCCGTGTCCTTTCGTAATTTCAAAGCGGGCATCAAACGCACCGGCCATCAATAATTCTGCAAAACTCTGTGTCACATCAAAGTTGGGATCGGCCTGGATGGCCTTGGCACAGGCCTTAGCAAGACACAGGCCCTCCTCGACCAATCCCGCCAAAAACGCTGCCTGTCCGGGGGAAAGGAACCGCATTTCCACCTGCATCGCCGGTCGGGCAACTAAAACCGCCTCGGGGCGCTGAACGATACTGACTTTGTTTCCCGTCGCATCGGGGGCGTTGTTTTGTGCCTGCCAAATGGCAAAAATCGGATGGCTTGAGCGGACCAGACGACAAGCCGGATGGGCCAAAAGCATCATATGCTCAAGCTGATCTTCAATCCCTGCCAATGCATTTGCCATCAATGGCTGCGCATCACGGGCGTTGCTTGCCTCAAGTCCTGCGCGCTCAAGCCGCGCGATATCGCCTACATATGGCAAACGATCAATGACCGCATGCCCATCAAGAAAATCGGCAAAGCCATCCCCATACAGGGCAAGCGATCCGGGGCGGTTGGCTTCCCCTTGCACAAAACCCTGGGCAAGTTTGCCAAAAAAACCCTCGCCAACAAGTTTGCGTACCGTGGGATAGGCCGCACCAAGCGCGTCATACAGTCCGCGATGAACATTGTTGCGGTAAATTGCAAACCGGTGTGCCGCTCTGTCTTCCATTCCCTGTGGCAATGCCGTTGGATCAGGATGACGCAACGCATCAGAAAACCCGTCATAAAATGCCTTAAGGTCATTCATGACGCTGCCTCAAAACGTTTTTCGCACATTGCGACCAAATGCTGATCGGCGCGTGCCGCCTCACGGGCCAGAACATCCCAGCTTGGCACATCATTGTCCCATTCAATCAGGGTCGGACGCGGACCAATACGCGCAATCAGGCGATCAAAAAGCGCCCAGACCGGATCTGCGACCGGGCGTGAATGAGTATCGATCAGAACATCATCATCGGGGTTGGCATCCTGTTCATGTCCGGCCAGATGGATTTCCCCCACCAGATCGCCGGGCACGGCATCCATGAAGCGATTAGCATCAAAACCAAGATTATGAGCCGAGATGTAAACATTGTTCACATCAATCAACAAACCGCACCCGCTACGCCGTGCAGCTTCGGTGATAAATTCAAGTTCAGGGATCGAATTTTGCGGTAGCCCCAAATAAGAAGTCGGGTTTTCGATCAAAATCCGTCGCCCAATATAATCCTGCAGCTGATCAATTGCGCCAACCAATTGATCCAATGATGTTTCGGTCATCGGGGTTGGCAGCAGGTCTGCCATATAAAGGCCTTCGTGCGACGACCAGGCAATATGTTCGGACACCATCGCGGGATTGAACCGATCCACCAGACGCTTGAGATCGGCCAAATGACGTTCACTAAGCTTCTCTCCGCCGCCGAGGGATAATCCAACCCCATGCATGGAAACGGGATAGCGTCCGCATAATTCTTCAAGCATGGCAAGACGTGGCCCACCGGCAACCATGTAGTTTTCCGGATGGACTTCAAACCAGCCGACAGATGGCTCCCCGCCAAACACATCTTGAGCATGTTCGGCCTTAAAACCGACACCGGCCGTTTCGGGAAGCTCGGAAAACCTGCTAACCTGTTCCATAGCCGCACCTTCATCCATCATTTATCGACCAACATACATCAAGAAAATCGGGGAAGACGGTCAGCACACCGGGGCAAACTTGGGGGGAGGCGTGCACTGACCGTCTTCAGGGGTCAGGGACTTAGCCCTGGGGAATATCGCGCTCAAGCGCATCAAGACTGCCCATCACTTCGCGGCCATCTGCCGTGGTGAAGCTCATATCTTCGCAGGTGCCTGCCGGAACCAGCTTCCAGGCATTGCCCTGATAATCGACAGTCGACGTCCCGGCACAGGTCGTGCCCGGACCTGCTGCACAGTCATTCTGACCGGCAAGTGATACACCAAAACATTTTTCCTTTGCGCCATCTGCAGACGCCTGCTCAACAGCAGCCATTGAAACAGCAGCACTCAATGCTGCGCCCAGAACCATTGCTTTTTTCATCGTCGTTTCCCTTCGGTTAAATTCGGAACACCACATCAAAGTGATGATTTAACCGTAAGGGGGATAAGCACTGCGGTCACTGCACCATTCGCACACGCATTGTCAAAGCGCCGTGAGGTTACATGACCAAGTGCTCACAAAGCCGTGAGGGACCTTCTGGGATTAATGGCCTGAAAATATGCCAAAACGACAAAACCCCCGACCAATGAAGGTCGAGGGTTTTCTAGGATGTCACGTGTTTATAGGGAATATGGTGCTGTATTTGGAAAGCCCGGCGGTGACCTACTCTCCCGTGCCTTAAGACAAAGTACCATCGGCGCAGGCTGGTTTCACTTCTGAGTTCGGGAAGGGATCAGGTGGTTCCCGGC
>NZ_JRJE01000032.1 GCF_000763295.1 Thalassospira australica
CCCCGTCCCGGCCGCCCCGCGTCGCCCAATCGTTGGCGCCGCACTGCGTCGGTGGAGGCGGGTTATAGGGCCCTAACTCCGACCTGTAAACACCTTTTTTCGAGATTCTTGGAGATTTTGACCGATTGTTTTTTGCAGTCCCGAAACGGCCCGCACAAACCCTTGGCTTTCGGGGGTTTTACGTAGAAATCACCCCAATGCATGGCACGACCCACATCCGCGCATAACACGGAAAACCAAGGGGTAATTCGACTTATACGCATCAAATCCAATATGGAGTCCAATGACTTCGGGGCAAAAACGAAAATGAAACCGTTCAAATCGCAACAAGATTTTCGCTTTTTCACACAAACCAAGTGGCGTAAGAGAATCGCATGAACGTTATTGCAGCCCCTTACAAACAAAAGGCCAACGCCCGTGATCGATATCCCGCATATTGTCGCCCACCGCGGCGCTTCGATTGAAGCACCGGAAAACACCATTGCCGCATTCCGGGTGGCAGGCGCACGCGGCGCCAAATGGGTTGAATGTGATGTCACGCTGAGTTCCGACGATAAGTGCGTCCTGATCCATGACGATACTTTGGCACGCACCACCAATGGCACCGGCCCGATTCACCAAAGCGACCTTGCAAGTTTGCGCAACCTTGATGCCGGGGGATGGTTTTCAGACATATATATAGGGGAACGTATCCCGACCCTGTCAGACACGCTTGAAACACTCTATTTCATGGAAATGGGTGCCAATCTTGAGATCAAACCATCGGGGTGCGACCCGGTGCGCCTGTGTCAGGAAGTGATTGCCGAACTAAAGGCATCGCGCACCCTGCCATCGATCCTGATTTCAAGCTTTGATGATGTGGCCGTCGCAGAGATGCGCCAGCATATGCCTGAACTGCCATGCGGCTGGCTGCTTGAAACCCTGCCCAAGGACTGGAAGGCCGAATACGACCGACTTGGTGCGTCCGCCCTGCATATCGATCACAAGGCACTCACCCCGGTAAGTGCCGCAGAGATTGTCGATGCCGGGGTCCCACTGGTTTGCTATACCATTAATGATGTCGAGCGGGCCAAGGAGCTGTTCTCCTGGGGGGCGACATCGGTGATTACCGATGATCCGGCCAAATTGCTGATGGCGATACCGCGTCGTCCGTTTGCCGCAAACAGATAGAAATGCCCATAGGGGCAAAACGACATAACGGTTGGAACGCCACCAAACCACCTGACCAGATGTCGAGATAATAAAAGACAGGAAACAGTCCAATGACAATCGCCCCACAAGACGGTGCAGTGGGTCCACCGCCACTAGAACCGGATGTCTCACCGACCCCGCTTTATCCCGACAATCGGGTAAAACGCCATCTGAGCGAATTATTCCGTCTGGCCCTGCCGGTCACGATTGCGCGTTTGGGCATGTTGATCATGGCCGTCGTCGATACCATCGTCGTTGGCAATTATGACAGTGCGGGGTTGGCATACCTTAATGTTGCCCATGCCCCGTTCACCTCCTTGATGGTCACAGGTGTCGGGCTTTTGACCGGTGTCATGATCATGACATCCCATGCCAAGGGGCGCGACAACCTGATGGCCGCAGGCGCTGTGTGGCGCAATGCGATGCCTTATGCCGTTCTGGTCAGCATTGTCTTTACCATCCTGACGATAAAGTCCGACTGGCTGTTTGCCGTGACCGGCCAACCACAAGAGATCGCGGAAAATGCCGGACAACTTGCCAGAATTCTGGCAATCGGCATGCCCGCTGTAATGATCTATATTACCTGTGCTTTTTTCCTTGAGGGATTGCAGCGCCCGCTTCCGGGCATGGTGATGATGATCGTTGCCAATCTGATCAACCTCGTTCTTGATTACGGTCTGGTTTACGGCGCATTCGGCCTGCCCGAACTCGGGGCGGAGGGGGCTGCATGGACATCAAGCGTCATTCGCTGGTTCATGGCGCTTAGTTTGCTTGGCTATATCCTTCTGATGAAAAGCCATCACCTGTATGGCATTCGCAATGGCTTTTCCGGCTGGTGGCGTGCGTCCCGCAACGCCCGCCATCTTGGTTATGCCGCAGGGGCCAGTCAGGGCATGGAAACCGGGGCCTTTGCTGCCATGCAGCTTTTTGCCGGGCGTCTTGGCGTGACGGCCGCGGCCAGCTATGGCATCAGCATGACCCTGCTTGCCCTGATGTTTATGGTCGCCCTTGGATTGGCATCGGCAACATCTGTGCGGGTCGGCATCGCCTATGGCAGGCGGGACCGCCCGGATATGGCGCTTGCAGGCTGGATCGGGCTGTTGACCACAATGGCTGTCATGTTTGCGCTTAGCATTCCGCTTTATCTGTTTCCGAGCGCGGTCACCCACCTGTTTACCCAGGATATCAGCGTGATTGCGACCACGGTGTCGGTTCTGATCCTGATGCCGATCATTTTCCCGACCGATGGCGGGCAAAATGCTGCCATTAGTGCGCTTCGCGGTGCCGGGGACAAATGGGTGCCGACGGTATTGCATCTGGTGTCGTATATCTTTGTGATGGTGCCTGTCGGCTACTATCTGACCTTCACCAGGGAAATGGGCGTGCCCGGCTTGTTCTGGGGGATCGTGATTGCAAGCCTTGTTGCCGTGAGCGGTTTGACGATCCGGTTTTTGATCGTGTCCTCACGCGAAATCCCCGAACTCAAGGAACAGGCCTAAGGCGACGCCCGCCTGTTTCTGATCTGCACATATATATAGAAGCGCCGCCGGAACGATCCGACGGCGCTTCTTTCATTTTAGTACTGTGTGGGCGCTTAGGAGCGCGCGGCGTCAAATTGGCGGCGCGGCATCAAAAGATCGCAGAACGGCAGCACCAGCGTATCAAAGGCAGACGCCGCACGCGCAGCATCAATGCGAATGATGTGCTGTTCGATATCGCGTTGAGTAGCAAGCTCACCAAGCGGGGCCAATTCCGGCAAGGCATCGACCACGGTTGCATAAAAGGTGATCTGATCGTCACGTGCGGTGCCGTTAGCAAGATTGTCCAGATGGTTATAAAGCGCCATGGCAAGGAACCAGCGGCAATAGGGCATCAGACCTTCGAGAATTTCGGAACGCTGCTGCGCCTGCAGATATTGTTGAAGATCGCTATCAAGCCAGACCGCGTTTTGCACCCCGGCAACAAAGGCATTGCGCAGGGCCGGGTGTGCATCGCCAAAGAACACAGTGGTCAACCATGATGACACATCATCAAGAGCCGCACGCCGGTTAGCCGGTGTGCCATCAGAGGCAAAATCAAGTGCGGGCATCGGCGGCATGCCCGACATGGCAAGACTTGCCACCGCCGGATCAATCAGCGCATTGGCAAGCCACGCCTGATGCCACAGTCGCATCGGGCGGAAATAAGGTTCCTTTTCCGCACCGCCTGCCTCGATCCAGCTTTCGATCAAATGCGCACGCCCAAGCGACACCCCAAGGCGCAAGGCATCTTCAAATCCCATCCCCCCGATCAGGAACGGATCCCCCAGCATGTCTTCAAGCAACGGCAGCGATGCAGCCACATGATCAGAGCGCAAACCCGCACCAAGTGGCTGATAAAAAGCAGCCCCATCCCCATGATCAAGAATGGCACGTGCATGTTTGGCAAAATCGCCCCAGAAAACCAGTTTCACCGGCTCTGCCCGTTTGCGCCAAAGCGGTCGGGTCACATGCCAGTTTTCGCATTCAAACGTTGCCAAGGGCATTGCATCGACCAAACGCGCCAGCGGCTTTGCCACTGCCCGTTCCAGATCATCAACCGATCCCACATGACCAATCGAGAGCCGCCAACCAGGTTGTTCATGCGGGTGACGATCAAGCCACAACATGGCAAAACCGCATGCCCCTGCCCGCCCGGCTGCCGGGGCCACCAAATCAAAAAACAGCGAAAGCGAAGATGGCATTTCCGGCACGGAATGATCGGACAAGGCATCGCCCACCGCCCAGGTCTTGATCATGACGTCATCCCCATCCGGCCGGTTGCGATAACGCGGCGGCAGGAAACCGGAATACTGGTTATTGGTTTTGGGGGCGTCGGTCATGGCAGCCTCTGGGTGCGAATGGGGCACGAATAAAATCGCGCATGGTCCTGCTGATACCCAAGCCGGCCTGTCAGGTCAATCGCACGGCCCAGTATTGCCAAAAGCCAAAATTGCAAAAATGAAGGGCTTGAATCTCAGCAACCTTCGTTCGCACAGTACCATCAGGCGCGGGTCAAACCGGCATGGCCGATACTGGCTTCGCGATATACCGACGGCGGCATGGAAATCAAACGCCTGAAATCACGCGAGAAATGGGCATTGTCGGTAAAACCGCACCAAAAGCCGATCTCACCGACCGACATACTTGTGCCCGAAAGCAAACGGCAGGCTTCACGTACGCGAACCAGTCGCAGCAGGTCGGAAAACCGACTGTTTGCCTGCTGCAATCGACGTTGCAAGGTTCTGCCCGATGTTTCAAGAGACTGCGCGACCTCATCAATCGTCCAGCTCCGACCGATATCCTGTTCAAGAATCGTACATAGCTGCTGCACAACTGGTCGCTGCCCGCCAATTGAGGGGGCGGAGCCAGGCATATTGGCCATAAACGGGTATCCCGATGAAACCGGCTCGAAACTGCGCCAATTGATCCGGAAACGAAGACCCCGCCCGGAAAATGCCAGCGTGTCACTGATCCGCCCATTGCGCATCACCGGTATTGCAGGCCCATGACTTGGCAGGATCGTGCCATCGATATTTTCCGCCCCGGCGGCTTCAAGCAATCCAATCAGGAACCCGTGCAACAACAGGTTTTCAACCCGTGCCGTTGGTTGACCCCTTACGACACCGCGATGCACGGTCATTGATTTTCCGGTGACGGTAAATTCACTACGCGCACGGGCATGTGAATACCCCTCAAGTCGACGCCAACGATCGGCAATCATGGATGGCGTTGCCGAATGGCGCAGCATGGTCAGGATCGCTTCCTGTTCCTTGGCCGCAAGATGACGTCCCAAGCGCACAAGAACCGCAGGCCCGTTGATCTCTTCCAAGGCCAGCATAATACTGCGCAACTTGGCAGAAGTCACAACAGTACCGCCCGGAACAAGGTCATAGCCCCGCGGCAACCAGGCAAGTTGCCGGATCAGGGCAACTTGCAAACCAAATGAAACGAATTCCTGCATTCACGCACGCCAAAACATCGAAGGTTGGCGCGATCATACAAGCTAATGGCAAAGCTGTCAGTGGGCGATCCAAAATGTCACGAAGCTGTTACAATCATCTTCCAGCTTAACCGCATGATACCTCACCCGTAATTGCCCCTGCACAGGTGTATTGCCCCGATGTGCAGGGCATGTCAGTGTTAAAAATATTCATCCTGGCACTTCCAAACAATGCGGATTGATAACGTGATCAAGGTTCTTTTCGTCTGTACCGGCAATATTTGTCGTTCTCCCACCGCCGATGGCGTGTTTCGCAAGATGGTTCGCAACAAAGGACTTGATGACCACATCAGCGTCGATAGCTGTGGTCTGTCGGCCTATCATGTTGGTGAATTGCCCGACCCGCGATCACGGGAAATGGCGGAAAGTCGCGGCATCGATTTGACAGATATTCGATCCCGCAAGATCAAACCGGGCGACTATGACCAGTTTGACTACATTTTGGCGATGGATGACGGGCATCTGCGCGATATGCGCCGCCAGGCGCCGTCCACCCGACAGAACCGGATTGAACTGTTTCTTGATTATCATCCGACCATGGCAGGCCAAAGCGTGCCCGACCCCTATTACGGCGGTGCCAACGGGTTTGTGCATGTCTTTGACATGATCGAAGAAGCATCTGCCAGGCTGCTTGACCATATTTGCCAAAAACACGGCATCTAACACGGCCTCTGAAGAACCCCACAGATAAAAACAAAACAATGCACAGCAGCCAGATAAACGCACTGATCAACAGGGTTACCGGCGTGGATGTTCAGGCCATCTCGCCCCTTGCGGGGGGATGCGTTGCCAATGTCGTGCAAGCCATTCTTGAAGACGGACGGAAACTGGTCATCAAGCAAGGCAACAATAACGCCACAGGCCTGGTGATAGAGGCTGAGATGCTGCGTTATTTCAAAGCCCATTCGCCGATTGCCTGTCCTGATGTTTTATATGCCGATGACACTTGCCTCATCATGTCGTTTATCGCCAATGACAATCGCATGGACCAAGGCGTGCAACGTGATCTGGCTGCAAAGCTTGCCGCCCAGCAT
This sequence comes from Thalassospira australica, assembly GCF_000763295.1. GTDB lineage: Bacteria > Pseudomonadota > Alphaproteobacteria > Rhodospirillales > Thalassospiraceae > Thalassospira > Thalassospira australica. Next base: position 6,246 of record NZ_JRJE01000032.1, read on the forward strand.
CACGTTACATCCGAGGCCTTCGGGCTTGGCTTTGACACGCTGATTGGCGGGCTGCATCAACCCAATACATCCGAAACAAACTGGATCACGTTTTTTGGCGAACATCGGTTGCGCCATATGGCCAGGGCCGCAACACACGAAGGTCGGCTTCCGGCCAGCATTGCAAAGCGGATTGACGGGCTGATTGACCGACTTGATCAATATTTGCCGACCACCCCGGCTGCGTCGCTTCTGCATGGTGATCTGTGGGGTGGCAACATCCTGTGTCAGAACGGCATGCTTGCCGGGCTGATCGATCCGGCAATTTATTATGGCGATCGCGAAATTGAATTGGCCTTCGGAACCTTGTTTGGCGATCTATCGCAGGATTTTTTTCGCCCGGTATAATGAAATACTGCCAATTCAATCGGGATTCTTTGAAGAACGCCGCGATTTGTATAATCTTTATCCGCTATTGGTCCACGTTCGCCTGTTTGGCGGGTCTTATGTTGGATCAATTGACCATATCCTTAGCCGATTTGGTCAATAAACCGTCGAAATCCCGTATCGACGATCAGACAACCACGTAAAACAGGGGACGAGTGAGTTGAGAAAAATTGTCGCAGGTGCGGCCATCGCACTGACCATGGGGTGTAGCATCGCCGCCATCGCCCACGAAGGTGCAACCGGTGTGGTCAAGGAACGCATGGAAGGCATGAAGTCGATTGGCCAGCAAGTCAAAATCATGGTGCCAATGCTTAAGGGGACGCTCCCCTATGATCCGGTGCAGGTTGAAAAATCAGCCGGCATCATTGAAAGCCATTCCGGCGAAACATTTACCGCCCTTTTCCCGGAAGGAAGCAACGGCCACCCTTCCGAAGCCCTGTCAGACATTTGGGATGACTGGTCAGACTTCAAGGCGCTCTCCGATGAACTGAACGCGACGGCAGCAGCACTAAAATCTGTTGCGGCCAACGGCGGGGCAGAAGGCGACTTCAAGGCCGCACTGGGCACCATGCTGAAAACCTGCAAGTCGTGTCACAGCGATTATCGCGAATAATACGTCCGGCCATTTGGCCAAAACCCGCACAAGACAAAGGCCGCAGCTTAAAGCTGCGGCCTTTGCGTTAGGTACTGTTCATCCAAAACCGGATCGTGATCAGCGGCCGATCATGGCAAAGAATTCGCGGCGCGTGATCGGATCATCGCGGAACGCGCCCAGCATGCGGCTGGTTACCATCGAAACGCCGGTTTTATGTATCCCGCGTGTGCTCATGCACTGATGGTTGGCATCAATCACCACAGCCACACCAAGCGGATCGAGTTCTTCCTGGATGGTGTTGGCCACCTGTGCGGTCATTTTTTCCTGAATTTGCAGGCGTTTTGCATATACTTCGACCACGCGGGCTAGTTTGGAAATACCAACAACGCGACGACGCGGCAAATAGGCGACATGCGCCACCCCGATGATCGGCACCATGTGATGTTCGCAATAGGACTCAACGCGAATGTCGCGCAAAACCACCATTTCGTCATAGCCATCGGTTTCTTCGAAGGTACGACGCAGAATCTCGGCCGGGTCCTGCTGATAGCCGGCAAAGAATTCACCATAAGAACGCACAACGCGATCAGGCGTGCCAAGCAAACCTTCGCGCTCGGGATCATCGCCTGCCCAACGCAAAAGCGTACGGACCGCTTCTTCTGCTTCTTCGCGTGTCGGACGCTTCACCGGGTTATGTTCGCTGCACATACCAAATCCTTTTGTCATATCCTTGCGGGCTTTATCCCGCCTTGGTGGGGCTCCTGACCCGCGATACCAATCGATAATATTCGGCGCTAAATCAATTCACCGTATGTTGCCCATGCGGACTGTCGAGCGAAAAGGCCGGGATCGCAATATCAAAGTGATTTCCATCCATGTCTGTCATCTCGAAAGTCCCGACCATAAAGCCGCTTGGCGTGGTGAGTGGCGCGCCGCTTGTGTAATTGAAACTTTCGCCGCACGCCAGAACAGGTTGTTCACCAACAACGCCGGGGCCTTTTACTTCCTGGGTTTCGCCACGCGAATCCGTAATCTGCCAAAACCGGTTCAACAACTGAACGGTTTTTGATCCAAGATTCTCGATTTCGATCCGATACGCCCAAATGTAACGATGGGTGTCCGGATCGGACTCATCTTCAAGGAACATCGGTTGCACCGACACCTTGATGTCGTGGGTTACGGTCGAATACATGCTCGTCTCCGGGCCAATAGTGTTCAATTCAATGCGCGTCAGCCAAGATTTCGATGGTTGGACCTTTTATGTAGATAATCCGACACCAAACTGCCAGTGCCGGTAAACGAAAGGCCCGCACTTTGTACGGGCCTGATCGATATCAGGATTACTGTCATGCCATTGCGTTAAACGGCAAGAGCAGCCAACAGGTCTTCCTTAAGGTCATCAACATCTTCAAGACCGACAGAAAGACGCAGCATTCCTTCGGTGATTCCCATCGCAATTTTATCCTCGGCCGGGACACGCTGGTGGGTCGTCGTCCAAGGATGGGTCGCCAGGCTTTTCGCATCACCAAGGTTATTGGAAATATCAATCAGCTTAAGGTTATCAAGAAGCGAGAAGGCCGCTTTCTTCCCACCGGCAAGCTCAATCGCGATCAATCCACCACCACGGCCAGACATCTGTTTCATGGCCAATTCATGCTGCGGGTGACTTTTCAGTCCCGGATACAGAACGCGCGACACCTGCGGCTGTTCCGAGAGAAACTCGGCCAATGCCGATGCATTGCGGATATGTTGGTCTACACGCAGGTTAAGGGTTTCAAGCCCCTTAAGCAGAACCCACGCGTTAAATGCGCTCATGGTCGGGCCGGTATGACGCAGGAAGGTGGTCAGATGTTCATCATGCCATTCCTTGTCATTAAACAGGATCGCCCCGCCAAGACAGCGCCCCTGACCATCAATATGCTTGGTCGCGGAATACACAACGATATCAGCCCCAAGCTCCATCGGCTTTTGCAGGACCGGGGTGGCAAAAACGTTATCAACAACGACCTTTGCACCAACCTTATGCGCCAGATCCGCAATGAACGGGATATCAAGAACCTCAAGCGTCGGGTTGGACGGAGTTTCAAGAAACACCGCATCTGCCGGTTTCGACAGCGCCTGTTCCCAAGCAGCCCGGTCCGTGCCGTCCACCAGTTCCGTCTCCACACCAAACCGGGGCAACAGGGTGGTCAGAATAAATTCGCATGACCCAAAAAGCGCACGCGATCCAACAACACGACCACCGGCCTTTGTACAGGCCGCCAACGCATTCCAGACAGCCGACATCCCCGATGCCGTCGCCCGACAATATTGCGCCCCTTCGATCAGCGCCAACCGCTCTTCAAACATGCCAACGGTCGGATTGGCAAAACGTGAGTAAACATAACGTTCCGGCCCGCTGCCATCAAAGGACGCCTCGGCCTCTGCTGCGGTGTCATACACATATCCGGAATTCATATAGATGGCTTCTGAAGTCTCGGAAAAGCCGCTGCGGGCCGTACCACCCCGAACAGATCGGGTCGCCGCGCGCCAGTTATCGGAAGCCTTTTTTTCGGTCGTCATCGTCTTGCTCCTACATGCCCGGATATGGTGCGGTCCGGACACAAAAAAAACCCTGACCGGCATGAATGGGTCAGGGCTGAAGCCTTCCTACCCCTCTTTAGCGATTTTTTACGTGGCCGCAAGCCGGTCGACAAATCCCACGATGCGCAAACGATACGTCCAGTTTTCCCCTGCGTCAAGCACCTCGCCATCAGGACTTTTACGCATTTCAATATCGGCTCAAGCCCGGCTGTGAACAAATTCCCCTCACGCAATGGTGAAAGCAGTTCATGAGCAAGTTTTGAATTTTCTCTCTAATGTTGGGGCAAATAATGCGATCCTGTTTGCTAGGGTCTGCATTTCGCCCCATGGAAACAGACCCTGCAAGAGACTGAAATCAATGACCAAGACCAGCTTCATGGCGTCACAATTGCCCGATCAGAAATCAGACAACGCCCCAGAAACAACCCCGCAGCAAAAGCCGCTTTGGCGAAAACTTTTGCCCGTGCTGGTTTTGGTCGCAGGACTGGCTGTGGCCTGGGCAAGCGGGATTTTGGATCTGCTGTCATTTGATACATTGCGCGAAAATCGCGACCTGTTGCAGGGCTTTGTCGCAGACAATCCGTTTTCGAGCGTTCTGTTCTTTATGGGGCTTTATATTGTTTCGGTTGCCCTGTCGCTGCCGATCGGGTCGGTTTTGACCATCACAGGCGGTTTCCTGTTTGGATCGGTTTTTGCCACGACCTATGTTGTGGTTGCTGCAACGATTGGGGCAACGATTGTTTATCTTGCGGCACGTTATGCGTTCTATGACCTGATGCGCGCCAAGGCGGGGAACGCCGTTCGCAAAATGGAACAAGGCTTTGCTGAAAATGCCTTTAGCTATCTGATGGTTTTGCGCCTGATCCCGATCTTTCCATTCTGGCTGGTTAACCTTGTCCCGGCGTTGATTGGGGTAAAACTGCGCTCCTTTGTACTGGGCACCATGACCGGCATTATTCCGGGGTCATTTGTCTATGCCTCCATCGGCGATGGGTTGGGCGCGCTGTTTGATCAGGGCAAGACGCCTGATCTTGGCATCATCTTTGAACCACGCATCCTGACACCGATCGTCGGGTTGGCGGTGCTGGCACTGCTGCCGGTTGCTTACAAGAAACTGCGCAAACCAAAGAACGAGGCCCCCATCAATGAATAAGGTCATCACAACCGATATCTGCGTTATTGGCGCCGGATCAGGTGGTCTGTCGGTTGCGGCAGGTGCGGTTCAAATGGGGGCCGACGTGGTCCTGATTGAAAAGGGCAAAATGGGCGGCGATTGCCTGAACACCGGCTGTGTTCCGTCCAAGGCATTGCTTGCCGCCGGACATGCCGCAGAAAACGCCAGAACAGCATCGCACTTTGGCGTATCTACCGGGCCGGTAGAGGTCGATTTTGGCGCGGCGATGGATCATGTTCATTCCGTCATTGCCGGGATTGCCCCCCATGATTCGGTTGAACGGTTCGAAGAACTTGGCTGCACGGTCATTCAGGCCGAGGCCCGCTTTACCGGGCCGGGTGAAGTTATCGCCGGTGATAAAACCGTCAAAGCCAAACGGTTCGTTGTCGCCACCGGATCACGCGCGGCAGTGCCACCGATCCCGGGGCTTGAGGCTGTTGGCTACTTCACCAACGAAACCATTTTCGAAAACCGGAGCTCCCCCGACCACCTGATCATTATTGGCGGCGGCCCAATTGGCCTTGAAATGGCCCAGGCCCATCAACAACTCGGCGCCAAGGTCACCGTGATCGAAATGATGAACATCCTGCCCAAGGATGACCCTGATCTGGTTTCCGTCGTGCGCGAACAGATCAAGGCAAGTGGTATCAGCCTGTATGAACAAGCAAAAACCAAGGAAATCCTTGAAGTTGCCGACCGCATCCGTGTTGTCATCGAACATGACGGCATCGAAATCACGCTTGAAGGCAGTCATCTTTTGCTGGCAACCGGGCGCAAACCCAATGTTGAAAACCTGGGTCTGTCAAACGCCGGCATTGAATATGACCAGCGTGGCATTTCTGTGGATGCGCGCCTTCGCAGTTCAAACCGCAAGGTCTTTGCCATTGGCGATGTGACCGGGGGGCTGCAATTTACCCATATGGCGGGCTATGACGCGGGCATCGTAATCCGTAACGCATTGTTCCGCCTTCCGGCCAAGATTGATCACAGCGCGGTTCCATGGGTGACCTATACACACCCGGAACTGGCACAGGTCGGCATGACGGAAACCGACGCACGGCAGAAATTTGGTGACGATATCCGCGTTGTCACGTGGGATTATGCCGAAAATGACCGCGCCCGGGCCGAGGCCGACACAACAGGCTTCATCAAGGTCGTCACCACCCGAAGGGGCAGGATACTCGGTGCCGGGATTGTCGGGCGTCAGGCCGGTGAGTTGATCGGTGTCTGGGCGCTGGCGATCTCGCAAAAGATGAAGATCGGGGCAATCGCCGGAATGATCGCGCCCTATCCCACATTGGGCGAACTTTCCAAACGTGTTGCCGGTGCCTGGTACACGCCCAGCCTGTTTAGCGCCAAAACACGCAAGATAGTCCGCTTTCTTTTGAATCTGGGATAACGATCGCAGCTTCGGCGTGCCTTATGTCAAGCACCTCTATTGCTGTACTTTTTTCATGCTCTTGGCCTAACATCACCTGATGGAACGTCCGCATCTTAAATTGCCCCCGTGGGCCAAGTCGCTTTCGGCACGCCTTTTGGTGCTGACGGTCAGCTTTGTCATGCTTGCGGAAATTTTCGTCTTTGCCCCATCGGTTGCGCGCTTTCGGATTGACTGGCTGAAGTCTCATCTTGATTCCGGTTACCTTGCTGCCCTTGCCTTGGAAGCCACCCCCGATCAGATGATACCCGATGATCTGGAAAAGGAACTGCTGTCCAATGCCGGGATTGAGGCCGTCATCCTGCGCCGCGAAGACCGCAAACTGTTGCTGCAGCGTGACGACATGCCCGCCAAGGTCGACAAGGATATCCACCTGACCGACTTTTCCATCCCGATGGCCTTGATGGAAGGGCTATCAACCCTGTTGCAAACAGGCGACCGTGTCTTGCGTGTTGTTGGTATGCCCTCCATGGCACCGGATTTTGAGATCGAGGTGCTTGTTCACGAAAAAAGCCTGACAGATGCCATGCGCAATTTCGGTTGGCGTGTGTTTGGCCTGTCGCTGATGATTTCGTTCTTTACCGCCGGATTGGTGTATTTCGCCCTCAACCGATTGCTTGTGCGCCCGATGCGTATCCTGACCCGTGACATGATCCGCTTTCGCGAAGATCCACAGGATCCATCAGCAATCATCACACCGGTCGAACGTGATGATGAAATCGGCGTGGCGCGCCAGGAACTGGCAATCATGCAACAAGATATTCAGGCGATGCTCAACCAGCGGCGCAGGCTGGCCGCCCTTGGCACAGCAGCCACCAAGATCAGCCATGATCTGCGCAATGCGCTGGCAACCTCGATGCTCATGACCGAACAACTCGCCAAAAGCGAAGATGACGAGGTCCGGGCAGTTGTCCCGCGCCTGTTATCGTCGATGGAACGTGCGGTCTATATCAGCGAACAAACCCTGTCATTTGCCCGTGAAACCCCGCCACCACGTGATCTGGCGACCTTCACACTGATCGAACTGGTTGAAGAAGTCCGCGAACATGTCCTGCTTCAAAAATCCGAACTGCTGATCGATGGCGCAATTACCGATGGTTCGGGCGACGCAGAACCCTGTTTGGCGCGCATTGATATCGACCTGCCAGAAGACATCATGCTCGAAGCGGACTATGACATGCTGTTTCGCGCCTTTAACAACCTGATCCGCAACCCGCTTGAAGCTGGCGCAACAGCAATCACCATTACCCACAAAATCGGAATGGTTGCCGACACAATAGACGAATCGGCTAAGGCACGCAGTTTCATTGAAGTTTTCATCACCGACAACGGCCCCGGATTGCCGGAAAAAGCCATCAAGAACCTTTTTGTTCCCTTTGCCGGAAGCGGACGCGAAGGCGGCACCGGACTTGGACTTGCCATCGCACGGGAATTGATCAGCACCCATAACGGGGAACTTCGCCTCAATGCAACAGGGCCAGACGGCGCAGTTTTCAGCGTAAAGCTGCCTTTTGGAGCCTGAGTCTTTCGCGTCGCACCACCGCAGCGCACTCAATAAATAGATTTAAACTATCGATGTTTATTTTATATTCGATTTTATCTTTCGGCCGATATTTGCCACCTTGGGTTCAGGCGATGCCGGACCTAATCCCGATCCCCGATCCGCTCCTGACCCAAGGTTCGGTATCGCCCAACCGATTTCCGCCAAATTCATGACGTCTGCAAGAAGATCAGCTGATCGGCAATATACCGGTCATGCGCCTTGCGGTTGATGTGAATGACGGCGACACAGCATAATCCTTGCCGGATTATCTTCTGGGGACGTTCATCTGTCCCCACCCTCAAATCCCCTTGCCATTTCCCCTGGCAAGGGGTGTCTTTTTTGCAGGTTTCCCTAGGCTGGCCGCTCTGTCGATGCACGGATATCGTCAATCTGCGCACGCAAGAAACACTCTTCTGCGTGATCATTGATCAGCCCCATGGCCTGCATGAAGGCAAACACTGTCGTCGGACCAAGGAATTTCCATCCCCGTTTCTTAAGGTCCTTTGAAAGGGCAACCGAGGCCGGTGAAGTCGACATCGTCTGTGGCGCACCAAGTGCGTCTGGATCGGGTTCGAACCGCCAGAAATAGGCCGCAAGCGATCCTTCCTGGTCCACCATTTCACAGGCACGTTTGGCGTTATTGATCGACGCTTCGATCTTGCCACGATGACGGATAATGCCCGCATCGCCCAGCAACCTCTCGACATCTGCGTCATCAAACAATGCCACCTTGCGAAAATCAAACCCGGCAAAGGCTGCACGGAAGTTTTCGCGCTTTGCCAGAATGGTGCGCCAACTCAATCCCGACTGAAACCCTTCAAGACAGATCTTCTCAAACAGGCGAATATCATCGGTAACAGGAAACCCCCACTCGGTATCGTGATAGGCATCAAATTCCGGGGCTGCGTTACACCATGAGCAACGCCGTTTTCCATCGCGCCCAATAATTGTGTTGCTCATTCTTCACCCCATCAGAAATTCAAGACGCGGATCGGCGCGCGCAGGCGAAATTTCAAGAATTTCTGCTGTCACAATCCCTTCAATTACGAACGGGTCATCATTCACGCGCGCTTCGATCTCCCCACGCGACACCCCATGCGCCAGAACCGCGCCCCCCATATTGGGCTGCACGCTGCCGACCATCAGAAACACCCCATCATCAAACCCCTGTTTGATCCAGGCCTTGTGGGCGTCCATGAATTCCGGGGCTTTTGCACGGTTTTCAGCAAACTTCAAAAAGATGGCAAACATGTTCAATTCCCTGTTCAGAGCGAAGGTTCAAGATGTACCAAGCTGTGCAATCTGATCATCAAGCCAGACGCACATCAAATCGACTTCACGATGCAAAAAACCGTCATCGTCGAAGGCATTGGCAAGGGTCGCAACACCCTGACTGCGGCCCAGAACATGCATCGCAAGCTCATCTGAGCCTTCCCCAAAGCCCAGCCGTTCAAATTGGCGACACAACCAGCTCCGAAACAGGGTAAAAAGCCCTGCCGCATCGCTTTGCGCAGCATGGTTTAATTTCGCAAGTTCCGATGAAAGTGTACCGACCGGACAGCCGAACTTTCGGATTTTCTCGCCGTTGACGATCAGGATGTGGATAAAGCTACGAATACGTTCAGCCGGGTCTGCCCCGGTCACTTCCCAACGGTCCAGCATTTGTTCGGTATTTGTCAAACGCCGGTTGATCACCCCATCAAGGATGTCGTCCTTGGTTTTGAAATGGTGATAAAAATTGCCCCGCGATATGCCAACACTTCCGGCAATATCGGCAAAGGATGTCGCCTCAAACCCGCGCTGATAAAACAGCAGGTCCGCTGCCTCCAGAATACGCTCACGTGTTTCTGCCACCACTTCGCTCTCCGTTACGCTGATCAGCCCACCGTTAGGACAATTGACCTAATCTCAATCTAGGACAAACGTCCTAAATTGTCAACATACGCAAAAAAACCCTCTGCAGGCCTGCTTGCAGAGGGTGGAAAATGCATGTGTAAATTTCGAAAGATCAGTCGCGCCAGAAGGCCGGGAACAGCAGGACCAAAACCGTAAAGACTTCCAGCCGCCCAATCAGCATCCCGATGGACATCAACCATTTTGCCCCATCAGGCAGGGTTGCAAAATTGCCCGACGGACCAACAATCGGGCCAAGCCCCGGCCCGACATTGGCGATCGCGGTTCCGGCACTTGACACAGCGGTCATGAAATCAAGCCCCATCGCCCCAAGCCCTGCGGCCAGAACGACAAAGCAGAACACAAACAGGAAAAAGAAGCTGAGTACGGATTCGGTAACATCTTCGGACAGCGGTTTGCCATTATAGTAGGCAATGAACACCCCATGCGGGCGCAGCATATGCGAAAGCTGAATCTTGGCGATCTCATAGAGAACCTGAAGCCGGAAGATCTTCACCCCGCAGGTCGTCGATCCCGCACAGCCCCCAATGAACATGACAAAGAAGAACACCGTCACCGCAAACGGCCCCCAAAGTCCGTAATCAGTGGTGGCATAACCCGTTCCGGTCATGACCGACATGATGTTGAACGACGCATAGCGCAACGCGGTCAGGAAACCGACGTTGTTGGTTTCCGAATGCCAATAGGCCAGACCGACAACAATCGTGACGGCAATGGCCAGGAACCAGCGCACCTGACTGTCACAAAACAGTGCCTGTCCCCGTCCGCGCAACATCTGCAGATACAGAATAAACGGCAGCGCCCCGGTCACCATGCCAAGGGTGATGATCACATCAATCGTCGCATTGTCAAAATGGCCAACCGATGCATCCTTGGTCGAAAAACCGCCGGTCGCAATCGTTGTCATGGCATGGGCAATCGCATCAAACGGCGGCATTCCAGCCCACCACAACATGATCGCCCACAGGGCCGTAAAGCCCAGATACAGCATTGCGATGCCCATGGCGATCTGGGTTGCCCGTGGAAAGGCCTTGTCGGATTTATCGGAATTTTCCATCCGGAAAAGCTGCATACCACCAACACGCAGCATCGGCATGACCGCAATCGCCATGACAATGATCCCGATCCCGCCCAGCCACTGCAAAAGCGCCCGCCACAGCAAAATACCCTGCGGGGCGCTATCAAGCCCGACAATCACTGTCGATCCGGTGGTGGAAATACCTGACATCGCCTCAAAAAACGCATCGGTATAGGACATATCGAGATCGGAAAAGGCAAACGGCAGGGCTGATGCCGCGGTCAATACCAGCCAGCTCAGCGTTGTTAAGATGAATGCCTGGCGTGAGTTGATCTTAAGATTGTCCATGCGGTTCATCATGACCAGCGCCCCGCCGACAAACAGCGAAACAAGCGATGCCGCAGAAAACACGACCCAATCGGTTTGATCATAATAAAGATCAACCAGTGCCGGTATGAACATGCCAACCGACAACGTACACAGCAGAATGCCGACGATGAAAAGAATGGGACGGAAATCGATCAATGAAACGCCTCTTGGCACATAAACCGCGAAATCCCCCCGGACAAACGGCATATGGTGCGTCTTATGTTCTGGTACTTGGGGGACACTGCATACCCGAAAACACTGTTGATATGTACCCCATTCATCGCAAACAGCGAAATTCTTGGCACACACAGCAATAATGTCCAGCCCTTTTCAATCGTCCAGTTTGTGGGTATCAGACCAAAACACGCCCCAAACACCCGGTCCTGCCCCAGGCAAAACGATCATGGACCGGATACCATCACACCATTTGGCGTACCCCGCGACCGGGCTGCCCTGCAAACTTGTTCACACCGGCACGTCGCGATGCATCCCATGCTTCTAACGCGCACATATCCCAGTTTTACGCACTGTTTGCTAGCACATAGATACCACCTTGGAATCACTTTAATGTAACTGGCAGTTTTGTTGCTCACACCATCAAACACGTCAAAAGACACACGCCGTTTGGGCGGCATTTTGATCCGTGCAACACGGGGAACTTTCCCGTAGGTTAGTCCCTTCTAAAACGCTGAAAACAAAATTCAGTACGTGCCTTGACTATCTTTTGGGGAGCTTCCCGTGCGGGGAAAGAAACTATATTTCGCGATTGTTTTGTGCGTTTTGCTTGCGGTGGGCTTTCTAACCACCAGCTTTGTAAGCTTTTACGTTGCACGCGACTCACTTGAAGAACAAATCTCTGAAAGCACCCTGCCGCTTACAAGCGACAATATCTATTCAGAAATTCAGCGCGATCTGCTGCGACCGATCTTTATTTCATCCTTGATGGCCCATGACACGTTCTTTCGCGACTGGGTGCTCTCGGGCGAACAGAACGGCGAACAGATCACCAAGTATCTTGCTGAAATCCAGTCGCGCTACGACACCATCACATCCTATTTCATCTCCGAGAAAACCCGGAACTACTATCATCAGACCGGCGTAATCAAACAGATTGATGAAAATGATCCGGCCGATGAATGGTATTTTCGGGCCCGTGATGGCAAGCAACCCTATGAAATCAATATCGACCACGACACGGTGGATCGGTCACGCATGTCTATTTTCGTGAATTATCAGGTGCGTGATTATAATGGCAATGTCATTGGCATTACCGGGGTTGGCCTGTCGGTCAATGCTGTTACCAACCTGATTGAAACCTATCAGGCGCGTTATGGTCGAACGATCTATTTCATCGACAAGGAAGGCCATGTCACGCTGCGCGGCAGCGGCTTTGGCGATGCACAGACCCTGCAGGATCGCCCCGGCATGCGCCAGCAAGCCACCAAAATCCTGACGTCGCCTGGCACCTCCATCAGTTATGAAGACGGCGGGCACACCTATTTCGTCAACAGCCGCCTTGTGTCTGAATTTGATTGGCTGCTGATTGTCGAACAAAGCGATTATTCATCCGACGTACGCCTGCAAAACACCCTGTTCATCAATATCGCCATTTCGCTGTTGATCACGGTCATTGTCGGGCTGATCGCGTTTCTGACGGTACGCAATTATCAAACCCGCCTCGAAGAATTGGCATCGCGCGACAAACTGACCGGCACGTTTAACCGACAGGTCTTTGACATGCTCTTTGATCAGTCGGTGCAAAAAGCAACCCGGCATAAAACGCCATTGTCGATCATGTGCTTTGACCTCGATGGGTTTAAGGATATCAACGACAACTATGGCCATCCGGGCGGGGATGCCACCCTGCGCGAAGTTTTGACCCTGATCCGTCAGCACATTGAAGAAACCGATGTGATATGCCGCTGGGGCGGGGATGAATTTGTCATTCTGTTCCCGAACAAGGAACGCAAGAATGCCTTGAGCAAGGCGCGTGATCTTGCCGATCAGGTTCGCGAAGCCCCGGTTCGCTTCGGGCGCGATCACATTCCGATTACGATCAGTGCCGGTGTCACGCAATACCGCGAAGGTGAAGACCTTGATACCCTGATGGCACGGGTTGATAACGCACTTTACACTGCCAAGGCCTCCGGGCGGGACCGTATCTCGCTTGCCTGAATGATCATTCCGGTTAGAATCAAAACAGCCCCGACAGAACATTCTGTCGGGGCTGTTTTTTTATCTGTGGATTGCCTGTTCGCCTTAGTCGGCGATGGATGCCTCGGCAATCTGGACTGCGTTCAATGCCGCGCCCTTAAGCAACTGGTCGCCCGCAACAAACAGCTCCAGACCATGATCCCCAAAGATCAGGTTGGTGCGGATACGGCCGACTTCAACGTCATACTGTTCGGTCGCGGTCAGTGGCATCGGATATTTGTTGTTTGCCGGATCATCGACAAGCTTCACACCCTTGGCCTTTGCCAGAACTTCGCGGGCTGCATCCGGGGTCACAACCTTTTTGGTTTCAACCACGATGGCCTCGGAATGGGTCCGCTCGGTCGGGATACGAACCGCAGTGCAGGAAATCGGAAGATCCGGCGCGCCAAAGATTTTGCGCGTTTCCCAGGTCACCTTCATTTCCTCGCGGGTATAACCGTTATCCTGGAAGCTATCGATATGCGGGATCACGTTAAACGCCAGCGGGGATGAGAACACCTCTGCCGGGACCGGCTTGCCTTCAAGACCGGCTGCCAGACCTTCGCGCAGCTCGTTCATGCCCGGCTGACCGGCACCTGATGCTGCCTGATAGGTCGAAACGATGACTTTCTTCAGGCCAAATGCCTGATGCAGCGGCCAAAGTGCGACTGCGGCAATTGCCGTGGTGCAGTTCGGGTTTGCGATCAGTTTTGCGGTCTTGGCAAGGTCACCATTGATTTCCGGCACGATCAGCGGAACATCATCATTCAGACGGAACGCCGAGGAATTATCAATGACCACAGCGCCTTCGGCGATCTTGGGGCCATATTCCTTGGCGAAGTCGCCCGAAACAGCAAGGAAGACAATGTCGCACTGCTTGGCTTCTTCAACAGAAAACAGCGCAACGGTCTTAGTGCCGAATTTAGTCTCCACGGTCTTGCCCGCTGAACGCTCGGACGCGAACAGGGTGAGTTCACCCACAGGGAACTTGCGATCAAACATAACGTTGATCAGCTCGACGCCAACCGCACCGGTTGCGCCGATCACACCGACATGGAGATTTTCGGCACTCATAATAATTGTCTAACCTCGTATAAAAATTACTGTCGTATTCGACTGCCGCGATCATTCGCGGGCCGCGCATTATAGGGATTTATCGAAACAACGCAAATCGACGTTGCTGCATCGCACTTATGCGCGGCAATGTTATGTATCTAACGTGACCGCCCAAAGAATGTTCCATGTCGAAATCAAGGGCGCAAACGCAAAAATCCGCCCTCCGGCTGTACTACCGCCAAGCAGGTGCCGAAGGGCGGATTTAACCGCCACAAGGGCGGCATACCCAGACATTTGAAAAAGAAACCGCCAAGCGGTTATCGCAAAGTCACAGCAGGCAATGCTTGGCAAAGTCGGCTGCTTCGTTTGCCGTCCAGTCGCCTTTTGGTTTTTCCTTAAGGTCTCTGCACCATTCCTCGCTGCCCACTTCGGGGGAGCATGCGGAAACAGCCGCCGTCAGGAAAAGCACCGAAAGAATACCAACGGTTCTGGTTGCGATCTTTTTCTGCAGTGTCATGTCCGTATCCAGTGTTTATTTGATTATTGGTTTTGGCACCTTGAACCCTATACAGATCCCAAAGGTGGCGCAAACAAAGCCTATGGTCTGTGGCAACCGTCACAGTCCATAAAAAGTCATACACAAATTTTCAGATAATCAGTCGCGCCAGAAGGACGGCATCAAAAGAACCAGCAGGGTTTCAAATTCCAACCGCCCCAGGATCATCGCAACATCCAGAATCCATTTGGCAGAATCGGGCAATGACTGGAAATTCCCGGCCGGACCAATAATGTTGCCCAGCCCCGGCCCCACATTGGCAAGCGATGTCGCCGCCGCACTCATGGCCGTAATCAGATCAAGCCCCGTCAGGCCAAGCGCGATGGTCACCGCGATATAGCTGATGGTCAGCATGCAGACATAAACGGTAACAGCGTTATAAATGTCCGATGTAATCTCATGCCGGTCAATGTGGCTGACCACCACTGCAGACGGGCTGCGCAAGCGCGTGAAATGGGCGCGAAGCCCGGTGAAAACGACATACAGGCGAAACATCTTGAACCCGCCCGCAGTCGACCCTGAACAGCCGCCGATAAATGTCGCAAAGAAGAACAACATCACCGCCCCGGACCCCCACAACAGGTAGTCACCCGACGCAAAGCCCGTTGTCGTAATCACCGATACAAGATTGAATGCCGCAACGGTCAGCGACCGAAGGATGCTGTCATCTGAAACCTGAACAAGGCGCAGCGTCAAAAGAAGCGTGAACCCGGCAATGATCAGGCAAAACAACCTGATCTGCTGGTTGCCCACCACGGCCTTGATCGCACGTTTGCGCAGCAGCATGGCATAGGCGGTAAAGGGCAGGCCACCGATAAACATAAACAGGATCGCCACCCAATGCAGCGCAAGACTGGAATCGAACTTCGCAAACGACAAATCCGACGTTGAATATCCCCCGGTGGCCAGGGTGGTCATGCCGTGATTGATGGCATCAAACCAGCTCATGCCAAACACCCGATACAGCACAACGCACACAAATGTCAGTGCGCTATAGATCAGAACGATCTGCAGGCACATGTCGCGCATACGCCCGCTGAGCTTTTCCGACCGATCCGAACTTTCCATCTGGAAAAGCTGCATGCCGCCAACCCGCATCATCGGCAACAATGCCAGCGCGGTAACGATAATCCCGATCCCGCCCAGCCACTGCATGATGGATCGCCAGATCAGCAATCCCGGCGGCATATGATCCAGCCCCGAAAGGACGGTTGACCCTGTCGTGGTCAGGCCCGAAACGGTTTCAAAAACCGCATCGCAAAAACTGATATCAAGGGATGAATACCAAAGCGGAAGGGCCCCGGTCGCGCTTACCGCAATCCATGACATAACCGTCAGGACATACCCCTGTCGGGCAGTCACGCGCGGTCCAATTTCAGACCGGCAGGCAAGGCACGCCATTCCGCCAAGCCCGATTGTCGTGATCGAGGCCTGAGCGAAGATTTTCCAGTCAGGATTGCCGTAATAAAGATCCACGGCAGCAGGCACCATCATCGAAACGCCGATGATAATGACCATAACCCCAACAACGAAAAAGATGGGTTGCAGACGAAACAAACAAGCTTTCCTGTCAGCGAAGGACAAATCTGCTTGTAGCGCCAAACACCTTTCAATGCATCCGGTTATTGTGCATGGCACCCGTGATGCCGGGGAAACATAAACCCGCTAGCCGAAGACGGTGTCATGATTTTGCCGTTCTTTTTGCGTGTTCTGGTGCCATAATTGTTTTGTCATGTTCCACCCCCTATCCTGCCCAAGACCATCGAGGCCAGCTTGAACCGTTTTTCCCGCCTGATCGTCCTTCTTTCCATCCCGCTTCTGATTGCCCTTGGCCTGCATTGGCGCAGCAATCCTGTTTCCGCCGCCAACCAGCCAAACATCGCAACGCAAGACGAAACCGCAGAAGCCCACGGGATCAAGGCCAAAGGCCGGGACATCATCGTCATTGATGGCGACACAATCATGATCGCCGGTCAGGTCTTTGATATCGCCGGGATGGATGCGCCCGAACTTGGGCAGCAATGTCGGCATAACGACAGTTTTCAGGATTGCGGCATGTCATCTGCCCTGCAGCTTCGCAAATATTTCGCCATGGCCCCGTTCGATGTGCAATGCTGGCCCGGTGATCAGCCCCATACTGCCAAATCCGGTGGTTTCCCGACTGTCGAATGCGGCATTGGCGAACGTGACGTGGCTGCCGCAATGATCAGCGACGGTGAAGCATTGCCAATCAAAGGTTACTCCCACAGCTATGACAGCCTGTCGGCAGAAGCCGACAATGCCAACATCGGCATTCACGGGAGTGACATGGTGCTACCAACCGACTGGCGCAAAGGCAAACGCCTTGATGGAGAGGCCGGGAAATGCCTGTTCGTTTCAGATAGCAGTGGCAATTACATCAGCCCCCTTGATCCGCGCTTTGAAACGTCTGAAAGCACAGACACCCAAAATATCTGCAGCGACGAAGACGCCCGCGCGATGGAGCTGAACTACCGCGCCCCGGCACCATAACTCCGACAATAAACCCGGCCATAAACCGCACAGAAATTTCGATCACCTGCATCTTTTGCGCCGTTGCTGCGTCTTCTTGAACATCACTTGTTTTCAAAGGAGACGAAAATGCGCCTGCAGCTTGCCCTGAATGTCAAAAATCTTGATCGGGCCATCGCGTTTTACAGCGAAATGTTCGCAAGCCCCGCCCATAAGCAACGCCCGGGCTATGCCAACTTCGAAATTGCCGAACCACCGCTCAAGCTCGTTTTATTTGAACATCCCGACGCTGATGAGAACCTCAATCACATTGGTGTCGAATGCCAGGACGAAGGCACGTTTGATGCCGCCGTCGAACGCCTGACCAAAAGCCCGCTTGCGACCGGGGATGTTGCTGAAACCGGGTGCTGTCATGCAAAGCAGTCAAAATTCTGGGTTCCCCAGCCAGACGGACTTGCTTGGGAATGGTATTATATTCTTGATGACGCCCCGGAAAATCAGGATGCGACGAGTTCCCAAGGAGTATGCTGTGGCAAAACCCCTGCCCAAGACGCAAGCGCCGATCAGGTATGTTGTGCTTAAAACAAAATGAAGCTTAACACCAAAACCCAAACCACCGCAGACTGGCAGGCCCTGAAAACGGGCCTGCATCGGTTCGTGCTGTCCCGCGTTCCCAAGGATGACGCCGATGATGTTGTTTCCGAAATCCTTGAAACCATCATCCGCAACCGGGATTCATTGCGTGATGCAGCAAACCCGTCTGCGTGGATTTTCGCGATCGCCCGCAACAAGGTAGCAGACTTTTATCGACACCGAGGGCGCGAACGCACGCTACACCACGCACTAAATAATGACCCCACTTTGTCAGACCAAGATCAACAACACGACCAACCCGGCTTGCATGACTGCATCATCAGCTTCATTGGGCGCCTAAGTCCGTCTGATCAAAACATCCTTGAAGAAATCGATATGAACGGCACGCGCCAAACAGACTTTGCCAGCCGCAATGTCATCGCACTTCCGACGGTGAAATCAAGGGTCCAACGCGCCCGAAACCGTCTGCGTAATCGGTTGATTGCCTGCTGTCCGCACCAAAGACTTGGCAGTGACGGCGACAGAGCCGACGATACAACCTGCTGTGGGCCGCGCACGGAAATGACGGCATTTTCTTCAAGTTAGCTTGCATGATGTCTAAGAAAATCTTGTCGCGGCAACAGCCTGTCGGACAGCCTTATGCTGCCCCATGATCAAGCTTTGCAGTTTTGTACAATCGTCTTGCGCCGCAACGAAAAAATACCGATCACCCAAAGCAACTTGATGATCATGGTCACCACAGCCCATCCGATAATAAAAGCTGCCACCCCGTCCGGCAGTTCAGCCATCCTGTATTGACCATCGATTTTTCCGCCAACACGATGCAAATAAACCCAGACAATCGGCGATGCTGAAACCGGAACAAGTAACGCAATACCTGCGGCAAGATCGGCCTGCGGCCATTTAGGTCGCTTTTTGTTGCGTTGCTTTTGTACATAAAGCCACGCCCCCGAAAGCGACAGTCCCGACAAGATAAGGCCAAACACAAACCAGATGATCTTGCTTGCAAGGCCAGCGAAGGCCCCAAAATGCAGGATGTCAGCTGTTTCAGACCACCGCCAGTACGCGCTTAGGTCATCTGCATGCTGATCAAAGGCAATTGCGCCGCTATGCGGGTTGATGAACAATTTGTTTGCGCGGTCCCGTACCAGGACATCATCAGATTGCCCGATAACGTAAAAAAAACCCGCACGATCAGGCTGGATCGTTGTGATCTTCATATCCGGGCGTACTGACCGTGCGATTTCAATCAGATCACTGACTGCCAACCGCTGCTGTCCCGTTTCCCTTGGTTCGGGTATCTGATGAACGGCCAACGGATAGACATCGACCAGAGCAAACTTTTCATCCCCCAGTTTGTAACGCGTTTCTTCAAACAGATACCAAGCACCAGTGACCGCCATCAGCAGGACGAACCAAAGACTCCAAAGACCTGCAAGCTTGTGCAGGCTGCTCCAAAGGCTGATTTTTGTTTTACCAACACGTAGCTGGAAGAAACGCTGCCACCACCGCTTATAGAAATAAAATGCCGATAACATCGACAGAAACAACGGGATGGCAAACAGGCAAACAAGAAACTTTCCAACGCCATAAAGCCCGAAAAACGCCTCATGGAACTCGCGAAAGAATCTTTGAACCGTAAATATCGACTGGCTTCCGGTGACCTCCTGTGTCGCAGGATCCAGATAGACAAAATGCCGTCCACCATCCGACATCTTGACTGTAAACCTTGCGGCAGAAAACCGGTTTGGCGGCGCTTCACCCAGTTCAATTTTGGCATTTGGATATCTGCTTTCCATAATCCGGAAAGCAGACGAAAAGTCGAATTTTTCGTCTGCGGCGCTCACCCGGGATTCTGCCATCAAAAGCCAATCGATTTCCGATGACATCGTTGCAAAAGATCCGCTCCAGCAGATGGAAAACAACATCAGTCCCAGATACACACCAATCCAGCTATGCCAGTCAAACCCGATAGGTTTGACTGGCAATTTTACTGACATTTTCAGATGTCGCAGCATCAAAACTCGACTCTGACGCTTCCAAACACGGTCCGCGGATTACCAACGCTAACGCGGTAGGTTCCGCCCGATGCAACATAGTAATCCTCGTCGGTGACGTTCTTCACCCCAAGGTCAAAACGCACACGCGACTCATTTTTAATCGGCAGGTAATACCAAACCCCAAGATCATAAACGGTATAGTCGTCCAGTTCGAACGTGTGACTATTGTTGCCGTAACGATCGCCGACATGTGTCAAACCACCGCCGAAACCAAGACCTTTAAAATCACTGGCAGCATCCTGGAACTCGTAGCTGGCCCAAAAGCTTGCCGTCATATCCGGTGTGTTCGCGGGACGGTTGCCATTATTGTCGTTATCGCTGACAATTTCTGCATTGAGAAAGCCAACACTGCCACGCAGGTTAAGCCCCTTGGCTGGCGTCGCGGTAACAGAACTTTCGAAACCACGCGAACGAATACCGCCGGTCAATTGCGGTGTCCCATTTACTGTTTCCACCACATTTTCCTGTTCGATATCGAACAGGGACGCGGTCAGCAGCAACCGGTCCTTCAACCCGGACCATTTTGCACCGATTTCATACTGCCGCCCTTCTTCTGGTGCAAATACAGTCGTTGTTTCATTGCCGGTATAGATGTTTTGCGACTGGAAAGTCTCCGCAAAGGATGCATAAAGCGACAATTGATCAACCGGCTTCCACAACAGGCCGGCAGACTTTGTCAATTTGCCGTCGCGTTTCGGGTCCGCCCCCGACAAGGCACCGGTCAATTTATTTTCGGCGTTATATTCATTGTCAAAGACCTCATAGCGTGCACCAAGGGTCAGCGTAACGTCATCGGTAAGATGAAGATCGCCCTGTGCGTAAGGGCCATATGAGATTTGCTCGACTTCGGTATATTGCCTGGAACGCGGATTTGAAGAGGTATTGTCAATCAGCGTAAAGGATGACGGGTTCGAAATTGTCCCCCCTACCTGATCCTGGCCGGAAAAGTTGGTCCAGGTTTCGTACTGGTGGCGCAACTCAACCCCGGAAACCAGGTCCACAGGCCGCCAAAGTTCTGCCTCGCCGCGAAGCTGCATACGCCCGAACGCCGTGCTGAGTTCGCGGTCATCATTGCCCTGTACGCGACGTGTCAGTACCCCCGTTTGCGATACATTCGTCACCTCGTTGCGCAGCTCGTCGACCTGCTCATAGGCATAAAACAGCTTGCTTTCGAGATACCAGTCGTCATCAAAGACCGGGACAGAGTTATCAAGTTCCCAGATGTGTGTGGTCACATCACGGTTGTTCAGATTGGCCTGATCAAACCGGGTATCAAGTGACACATTGGCAATCTCGCGACTGGTGCCGCTTCCCGGAACCGTCACCACACCACGGTCAACGGGTCGCTCGTCATGGGTGTATTCATAACTGAAATCAACCAGTGAACCATCATCGCCCATCCACGACACAGAGCTGTTTAAAAACTGCCGTTCGATGGTCGCATCCCGGAAATTCTCACTATCCTCGGCAGAGGTCGTGATACGATATGCGAACGCGTTGTTCTGTCCAAGCGGCCCGGTTACATCGGCCAGCGCCTGTTTCTGGCCATGCTCGTTGAAATTCGCAACGGCATGGGCCTGCTGTTCATATCCCGGCTTTTTGGTAATAACATTGACCAGTCCACCTGGAGTCATCTGACCAATTTCTGCCACTGGCCCTTTGACGATCTGTACATTGTCAACCGTTGACGGGTTCATGCGACCATTGGTCTTAAGCCGTACACCATTGCGATAAATATCGTCACGACGACGGAAACCACGGATAAGGAAATCCTCACGGCTACCGCCATAGCCGTCCATATTCACAACGTTTGGCGACAAACGGTACACTTCCTCAAGTTCTTGCGCATGCTGATCAAGCAGCAATTGCTCGGGGATGACCTCGACCGTGCGAGGGATATCAGTCACATCCTTCGGGATCATGGTACCGGTTTCTGCATGTCGGCTGTCATATCGCGACTGCCGCGTACCAATCACCTCGATGGTGTCCAACGTAAGAATACTTTCATCGCCATTGGCCGTCTCACGCTGAAGTGTGATCGAATTTTCCGATGTATAGTTGAAATTGACATTGCTGCCCTTAAGCAACGCATCAAGCGCCTGATCTGCGGTATACTCACCGTTCAATGCTGGCGCATTGTGTTCATAGATCGATTGTTCCGTATAAAGAATCTGAATCCCGGTAACGTCGGAAAATGCTGTCAAAGCCTGTGGCAATGGCTGCGCTGCAATATCGAATTGGAATAGTCTTTGGTTTTGTGCTTGCTGATTGGCATCTTGCGCAAAAGAACCTTGCACAAACGCACTTTGAAAGGCCAGCAACGATACCCCAATCATCAATTGCCGCCCGATTTTCATTTTATTTAAGCTGACCACGTCAGTCCCCCAAGTCTTCGAATACACAAATGCGAATAGGTCGCATTGACGTCGTGCATATAAAGACGCAAGAGATCGACAAGTCCCCTAAGTCTGTGGAAAATTTTTTTAATTGCTGAAATCAGCTCTCGGGGCAGGAACCCACATTACGGCAATTAAATTAGCAATATCATATAATTGCTTAGTCTCACGACCCTTACCGACAATGTGCCTTCAATCGCATCAATCACCTGATCGATATCATCTGTCCGGAAGACCCCACTGACGGACATGTTATTCAGCTTGGGGTTCACGGCCATGATATGTCCGGCATGGTAACTATTGATCACGTCAATCACATCCGAAAGCGGAGTCTGATAGAAAACCAATTTGCCCTTGCGCCATGCCGTCGTTGCAACGCGATCAAATCGTACACTGGTTCCAACACCCTCAGAAGAAAGCGTCGTGGCTTCTCCTGCGACCAAGGTCAGATCAGCTTTGTCGCCATGCGCACCGGAACCGTCGACAGACCAGTTCACGGCAACCATGCCTTCCTCCAGACTGACGATAACCCGTTCCGCATCTGAACGAATGTTGAATGCCGTGCCCAGTGCCGTGACATCACCAAACTTGGTATGCACTACAAAGGGACGTTCTTTGTCATGAGCAACATCAAACCAGACTTCACCGGACGCGAGATTCACGCGCCGCGTTTCTGCACTGAAATCGACCGATGCGGTACTTCCAGCATTCAGCTTTATGACCGTGCCATCGGAAAGAGACCTGGTCAGAACCGAATGCTCCGCATGAAGGAAGTTGTCGTCAAACATGCCCATGATGGTCGGGTAGCTATTGTGTCCAAGCCCGACGAAAAGCAACAGACAAGCCGCCATTGCTGCCACCAGGGACGGGCGTATATAGCCACGTCGTTTTCGAACGGTTTGGCGCGTCAGGGGCTGGTCGCGCCCCGACAATTGCGCCTGTCGTTTTACCGGCAAGGCCAACCTGCCCCACAGCAGCTCGACTTCGGCAAAGGCACGCGCGTTGTCAGGTGATTGTGCCTTCCACAATTCAAACTGTTTGATCAGGTCACTCTGCTGACCGGAACTTGCAGCGTCATTGGCTTCGCGCACATGCGTATGCCAAACGACGGCCTCGTCAAATAACTGCTCTGAAACCGGTTCAGGTGACATGTTCTGGCGATCCGTCATTCAATCGCACCCAAAGATTCGTGATATCCAAACAACGCTGTACTACGATGTAATATAACGAAGATGAGCCTGTTTACACTGCAAAAGCCTACAGGTTTCGAAAATCGAAGATACACTTTCAACTTCCCGTATGTGCTTTTTGAAGACTGCGACGGCATTCCAGCATCGCCTTGCGAATATGATTTTCAACTGTCTTCACGGATACATCCAGCTTTTCAGATATCTCGCGCATCGAAAGTTCTTCACCACGGTACATCAGAAAAACCTGGCGACACTTCGTCGGAAGGGTTTCAACGGTCTGCGCAATGATGCGCAACTCCTGGTGGGCTGCCGCCACAGCTTCTTGTGATGGTGCTTGATCGATTTCAACAATCTCAGGCGCGTCGTCCGCATATGAGGACCGCGCAAAAGGAAAAAGCCGTCGCCCAAAAAGTTCAGAAGAATTGTAGCTCCGACGATAATGATCCGCCAAAAGATTGCGTGCAATTCGAAATACATAAGCGCGCGGGTTTTCCGGAACAGTCACGACTGCGCTTTTGGCTCGGACCCAGGTTTCTTGCACAATTTCTTCGGCCACAGCTTCGGAACCGCAGCGTTTTCCGATAAAAAGCAGCAAGTCGTCATAATATTTCTCGACGACCAATTCTAGACTTGTTGAAACCTGCTCGGCTGATTCTGACACGATGATTCCCCGTTTGAGGCTGCCGATGGAAATTTCGTTTGCTCAACAGCTTCAATGACCCCTCTTACACGATTTTGATAATCATTCGCAAATATTTTATAAATGCGTACATTACCGACAGATGTGTTGGTTGAGATCACTATTGGTTTTAGGGGAAAAGCTTGGAGCGGGTGAAGGGAATCGAACCCTCGTATGCAGCTTGGGAAGCTGCTGTTCTACCATTGAACTACACCCGCGAAGCGCGCGTTTTATAGCCCGCTTTTTTGGGCAGCGCAAGCAGATCACATCACGCCCGATCAATTAATTCGACCGACTATTGTCACGCAAATTAGCTGTCAGGCACCATTCGCCAGATCGCGCTGGCATGGTCATCGGAAATCAGGATTGATCCATCAATATAATGCTTCACATCAACCGGCCGCCCGATCACTTCGCCATTGTTGCGCAAAAACCCGCTTAGGAACGGATTGGATGTCACCGGCTTGCCATTCATGAATTCAACACGCACGACCTCATAGCCATCTGGAACCGTGCGGTTCCAGGATCCGTGCAACGCAACCAGCGCATCTCCGCCGTCAAAGGCAAAGCCAAGCGGCGCATTATGGGCATTAAAGGTAAATTCCGGGAAAGTTACCTGTTCGGAGATTTTTTCATCGGAAAATTGCGGGCTGCGCGTGTCATTTCCCGCATACCATGGATATCCAAAGAACTGACTGGAAGCACTGGCACGGTTAAGCTCTTCGCGCGGAATGTTATCGCCCAAGTGATCCCCACCGTTATCGGTAAACCAAAGCTCCCTGGTTTCCGGATGGAAGGTCAGCCCGACAGAATTGCGAATACCACTGGCATAAACCTTGGGCGCGCCACCGGTGACGGGGATCGAGATGATCGTCCCTTCAAGTCCACTGACCTTGCAGATATTGCACGGCGCACCGACCGCGACAAACAGCCGATCCCCATCCGGTGACAGCGTGGCATAGCGCCAGCCGTGATGGCGTTCATCTGGAAGGTTGGTAAACAAAATGCGCGGTCGGCCAAGGCTTTCACCATCAAAACCGCGAAGGTCATAGGAAACAATCCGGTGCTGATCGGCAACAAAAAGCGTTCCGGGCTTATAGACAATTCCGTTGGCCAGTTTGAAATCATCGGCGACCCGTTTGACGTCTTCGGCAACGCCGTCACCGTCCTTGTCGCTAACGAAATAAAGGTTCGGCCCCCGCGTGCCAACAAATGCCCCACCCAGTTCCGGCGCAACGGCAATAGTCCGCGCATTGGGGACTTCGGCAAATACCGAAAGCTGATAGCCACTTTCAGCCGTTAGCAGTGATTGCGTGCGGGCAACACGTTCAGAAACATCTTGTGCTGCGACAGACAGGTTTGCCATCGCCGCCATGCCACCAAACAGAAGCCCCAAACACAAACGCCCGGCCCATCGGCGCGCGCGTTGCGGTGTGCGATGGAAGTCCGGGCGAAAATATGTACGCATCCTGAGATCTCCTTGTTTGGCGGGCAAGCTCATACAAGGGATACGGGTACGGGTCCCTTGCCGATCAGCGTGCGCGTTCGGAAATGGGTGCGTTAACAGACAGTTCCATATCCCACGGGAAGTAAATCCACGTATCCTGGGATACTTCTGTTACAAAGCTGTCAACGACCTCGCGACCAAGCGGCTTGGCGTAAACCGTTGCAAAATGGGCTTTCGGCAGCTTTTCACGAACGGCCTTGGCGGTTTTGCCGGTATCGACCAGATCATCAATGATCAGCATATCGGTGCCGTCACCTTCGATGTCCTTGAGCCATTCCAGATCACCGCGTGCCTTATCAGAGTAACTGCGAACACAAACAGTATCAATCAGGCGAATATCAAGTTCACGCGCAATGATCGCCGCGGGCACAAGACCACCACGGGTAATTGCCACGATTCCCTTATAGGGCCCCTGTTCCAAGAGTCGCCATGCCAATGCACGTGCATCGCGATGCATCTGTTCCCAGGAAACCGGGAAACCTTTGTTATAAGCAGCTTCGCTCACAAGAATTCTCCTGCGCCAGATCGGTTCGCCAAATTGAATGTGCCTGGACATCACCAAAACGACGTAATCCAGACCTGCATTCCACAAAATCAAGCCGCTTAACTACGCCGAGTCAGGCGCGAAGGCAAGCCTTCGCTGGTCAGATCATCACACAGCCTTCAGCCGCGCCTGAAGCAACGTCGAAAAATCACTGCCCAGTTTCTTGACCGGCTTTGACCAATCCCCCGGACTTTCCTGACGATAAATCCGCATGGTTGGGTACCAGGGGCTGTCTGATCGTTCAACCATCCAGCGCCAATCGGTCGTGTAAAGCTGCAACATCCAGACCGGCACACCCAATGCACCAGCCAGATGCGCAGGCGAACTGTCGATTGTGATCACCAGATCCATCTCCTGCATCAGCGCGGCACTGTCCCCGAAATCATGAATGTGATCTCCAAGATCCGTCACAAAGGCATGCAGACCAAGCTTGTCGATGTCACTCCGGCGATCATCAACCTGGAAACTGTAAAACGCCGCCCCCTTGGCAGACAAAATCGGCAAAAGTGTCTCAAGCGGGCAGGACCGGTCACGCGGATTAAGCTTGCCTGCCCAAATCAGCCCAACCTTAAGCGCCGTACCCGGAGGTGGGGCCAATCGTGCGGTTTTGCCTTCGGGTGGGAAGACATAGCGCTCGGTCGAGATTTTATGCAGGTCCTTTTCCCCGATGCCCATCACATGAGGCAGGCTCAAAAGTGGCACATGCACATCAAATTCCGGCAGCGGGCCGCCTTTTTCAATCACCGTGCCCGCGCCCGAAACCGTGCGCATGATCGGGATCAGCTCCTTGCGGCATTCAAGGATCACATGCCCGGCCTGTTTGGCAACCAGTGGCACAAAACGGGCGAACTGGATCATGTCGCCAAACCCCTGTTCGGCACGCAGCAAAATCCGCTTCCCCCGCAGGCTGGCCTTGCCATCCCATTCCGGAGCGCTTTCAAGCGGGCGTATCGGATTATCCGCAAGCTTGCGCCGCGTCTCATATCCGGCCCACCCCTCGGCATAATTACCAATTGCAAGGTTCGCCAGGGACTTGTCCCAATTGGCATCGACATAATCGGGATCAATGGCAAGGGCGCGCTCAAAATATTCAAGTGCGACGTCAAAGCGGTTCATATCGCGGTAAACAAGCCCGGCATTAAACGTGTGTGATTTGATTGTGTCATCAAGTTCAAGCGCCTTCTTATGCGCAACCAATGCTTCGTCAAACCGCATCATTTCGCGCAGGCAATTGCCCATGTTTGACCACAGCCCGGCATTATCCGGCCGAAGGTCCGCCGCCCGGCGATAGGCAACAAGGGCCGCATCGAATTTTTTGCTTCGGCGCAACGCAACGCCAAGATTGTTCCAAACATCTGGCTGTTGCGGGTTCTGGCGCAATGCAGTGCTGTAAAGACGTACCGCATCATCAATCTGGCCCGCCTGATGGGCCGCAAGCCCGCGCTGGAACAAATCACTGACCGCGCTTTTGCGCTTTTGCGCGATGGCTTCTGCCGATTGGCGCGTCGCATCACTGCCTGCCGACACCGTCAGGTCGTCAGTCTTGTCAGCAGTCTTTAATGACGCTTTCGGGGATGCCTTTTCTGCTTTTGCATCTGTCGCGGCCTCAGCCTTGGCTGATGTGCCGCGCGCTGCAGACTTTGTCGTTTTCTTTGTTGCCCGTTTTTTTCGTGTAGTTGCAGCTTTCGCCATTCCGCTCCCCCGCCCCATGCCACGACCAAGCCGGGGCCATCACCATACCAGACGCATGGCACATGCGCGTGCCACACCGCCCCACCATCCGAGTCGGCAGTGGATTACATAAGAATATTAGTATGAATTATCAAAAAATCCCTACCAATAAGTGGATTTTCCGGTTTGATTTCAACGAAACGGGTGTGGTTACAGGCACGACGTGATCGGTCAATTCCGGTGCGGAACGCTTTAGCCCAGCGGATCACGATTTCGCGCATCTTCGTCAAGACGCATCATCATCACATCATCAAGATCGGTATATCCATGCTGGCGATACAGGGGCTGCATGTCATGGGTTGCCAAAAGCCAGCGTTTCACGCGCCCCAAATCAGGCAGGGCATGAAGCGCATCCAGCATTTTGGCGGCAATACCCAAACGCCGATATGCCGGGTCGACAAAAACATCTGCGACATAGGCAATGGCAATCTGGTCACTGACCACACGTGCAAAACCCACCTGACGCCCATCGCAATAGGCCCCAATCGGAAAGGACATCTCGACGGAACGATCAAATTCGCCACGCGTGCGCCCACCGGCCCAATAGGACTGCGCAATAAAATCATAGCAGTAATCAAGAT
Organism: Thalassospira australica; assembly: GCF_000763295.1. Lineage (GTDB taxonomy): Bacteria > Pseudomonadota > Alphaproteobacteria > Rhodospirillales > Thalassospiraceae > Thalassospira > Thalassospira australica. The sequence continues at coordinate 34,883 of NZ_JRJE01000032.1, forward strand.
CAAGCCGCGCCCGATCCGCACTGATTTCAATGACTTTATCACCGCGATCCATCACTTGAGCCCCCTCAAGATGAGCCGATTATTTCAGGTAAACCGCAACCGCAAGGGCGGCAATCGCCACCCAAAGAACCAGCGTCTGGCGTGATATGACGCCTTTCTTGCTTTGGCCATTGCCCGATTTTCCCCGCATGGCGGCGATTGTATCGGGATGCAAACGCAGGCCCTGATCGGTCAGGACCGATGATGCCTGTTCGGCGGCCTCAAGAACACGGGGCAAACGGCGCAACATGGTGCCTGCCTGAAGGGCGGCTTCCTTGACCTTGGCTTCCGGACCAAGGTTTTCACGCATCCAGTCTTCGATCAGCGGACGCGACAATTCCCACATATTTTCGTTCGGGCTCAGAATGCGCGAAAGCCCCTCGGCAACGATCATGGTTTTTTGCAACATCAAAAGTTGCGGCTGGGTTTCCATGCCGAATTGTTCGGTCACCTGAAACAACTGCCCCAAAAGGCGCCCGACCGAGATATCGGACAATTCCTTGCCCAAAATCGGTTCGCCAATCGAACGGCAGGCCTGTTGGAAGTTTTCAAGCGACTGGTTGCGCGGAACGTAGCCGGCTTCAAAATGCACTTCGGCAACACGGTGATAATCACGCGTCAAAAAGCCCAAAAGCATCTCGGCCAGATAAAGACGGGTTTGTTTATCCACCCGCCCCATGATGCCAAAATCAACCAGGCTGACCCGCCCGGTTTCATCAACAAAAAGGTTACCCGGATGCATGTCCGCATGGAAAAATCCGTCGCGGAAAACCTGCTGGAAAAACGCGCCTGCCGCCTTGGACAACAGGTCTGACCGATCAATGCCCATGCGATCAAGCGCTTCGACATTGTCAATCCGAACGCCCTTGACCCGTTCCATGGTCATCACGTGTTCGGCGGTACGTTCCCAATCAATCTGCGGGATGTAATAGGTCGGGTCACTGTCAAAATTATCGCGAAATTCCGATGCAGCTGCCGCTTCGAAACGCAGATCCATCTCAAGATGAACACTGTCTTCAAGCGCCTTGACCGTTTCAATCGGCTTTAGGCGACGCAAGCGCGGCTGGGTCAGTTCGACAAGTTCGGCGATCCAGTAAAACAGATCCATATCACGTGCAAAGCGCACCTTGATATCGGGGCGCAGCACCTTGACGGCGACCTCGCGCCCATCGGTCGTGGTGGCAAAATGCACCTGTGCGATGGATGCGGCCGCGACCGGTTCTTCATCGAACACGTCAAACAGCACATCAAACGGCTCGGCCAATTGTTCGGTAATGATGCGCTTGGCGATTTTCGCCGAAAACGGCGGCAATCGGTCCTGAAGCGACGACAGGTCGGCTGCCACATCATCGCCGATCAGATCGGATCGGGTCGCCAAAGTCTGTCCCAGCTTGATAAACGCTGGTCCAAGTTCCTCAAGCGCACGCGCAAGGCGTTTGCCCGGCGGCAAATCGGATCGGCGCGAAAACGGCGCTGTCAGGCGGGCCAGAAACGCGACAAGCTTGCCGCCTGGCACAAGATCAAGCGGGAACAGGGCATCATACCGCGCAAGCGTGCGCGCCATGGCAAGCAGACGAAAGCTGTTACGAACGAACCGGATCATGCGTCAAACGCCCTCAAATCCGCCAACCGGAATGGATAGCGGCAATCCCGCCCGACAAATTGCGGTACTTCACCCGCTCGAATCCGGCCGTCCGGATCATGGATGCGAATTTTTCCTGATCGGGGAACTGGCGAATGCTTTCGGCCAGATATTGATACGCTTCGCGATTTCCGGCGATAAATCGGCCGATTTCCGGCAACAGCTTGAACGAATAGGTATCGTAAAGCTTGTCAAAGCCCGGAACGATGACCTTGGAAAATTCAAGACACTGGAATTTCCCGCCCGGACGCAATACACGGAATGCTTCGGAAAGTGCCTCGTCAATGCGCGTCACATTCCGGATGCCAAAGGCGATGGTATAGGCATCAACCGACTGGTCTGGCAGCGGCAATTTCTGCGCATCGCCGACCGTCCAGTTGATGTTTTGCAAAATCCCGTGATCGGCTGCGCGATCACGCCCGACATGAAGCATTTCGTAATTGATGTCACAGACGGTAACCGACCCGCCGCCGTTTTTAAGAAAACGAAACGCAATGTCGCCCGTGCCGCCTGCCACATCGAGCAACTTCATGCCCGGACGTGGTTTAAGCTCGTTGATGAAGCTGTCCTTCCACAAGCGATGCACACCACCGCTCATCAGGTCATTCATCAGGTCGTACTTGGACGCGACAGTGTCGAAAACCTCGCGCACCATGGATGCCTTCTGGCTTTCGGGAACATCCCGAAACCCGAAGTGGGTTGTGTTTTCGCCGTTTTCGCCCGCGGCAGGGTCTGTATTCTTGCTCATGGCCGGGAAAATAGCGCAGCAATGGTTATCCTGCCAGTGGAAAGCCACAACAAACCGCAAATATCCTGTTGGAAAGGGACAGTTTCTGGTAAGTCAGTCTGACGCGACAAACCTTTGTCGCCGAACTTAGAGCGACGACAAGAACAGGATGCCCCAATGAGCTGCATGGTCAAAATTTGTGGAATCAACAGCGAAGATGCAATGATTGCCGCCATGAGTGCCGGGGCAGATGCGCTTGGCTATGTGTTTTTCCCACCCAGCCCGCGCCACATTTCGCTCAACGGGGCCAAAACCCTGACCGAACGCGTCCCCAACAGCATCTATAAGGTCGGGCTTTTCGTCGAAGCCGGGGACGAAGCACTGGAAAACGCGATTGAGGCCGGCAACCTTGATGTCATTCAGCTTCATGGCAAGGAAAGCCCCCAACGCGTGGCAGAGGTCAAGGAACGCTTTGGCCTGAAGGTCATGAAGGCCATCTCGGTCAGCACCGCAACCGACATCGAAAACGCCAAGGCGCACTACGATGGCATTGCTGACTTCCTGCTGTTTGATGCCAAACCGCCCAAGGACAGCATTCTGCCCGGCGGCAATGCCGTGTCCTTTGACTGGACGCTTCTGACCGGCCAGAATTTCAAAAGCAACTGGATGCTGGCAGGCGGTCTTGATCCCGAAAACGTGGCCGAGGCGGCGAGAATTTCCGGCGCGCCATGGGTCGATGTTTCTTCGGGTGTCGAACGCACAAAGGGCGTTAAGGATGCGCGCAAGATTGCCGCTTTCATTCAGGCAGCCAAAGGCTACTGACCACGAGGCACTCGTGGTTTAACCTTTTCTGAAATGATTGGCGTAAAACTCTCCGGGCAATCGTGTGCTCCATTGCCCGGACAGAGAACCCACGCCATGAAACCGACCCTGCGTTCCAAAACACAGAAACTTCTGCACGGCGTGGACCGGGAGTCACGATTTTCCGTTCTCGTTCATCTGGTTTTGGCCAGCACCATCATCATCAATGTTGTCTCGGTCATCTTCGATTCGGTCGAGGCACTTGCAGATCGCTATTATCTGATATTTGCCGCGATCGAGATCATCTGCACCCTGATTTTCGCTGTGGAGTACGGCCTGCGTGTTTGGTCGGCCCCTGATGATCCGCGCTTCGAAGGCCGGTTTTCACGCCTGCGCTATATGCTGACCCCCATGGCGCTGATCGACCTGATTGCGATCCTGCCAATCTTCCTGTGGTTCTTCACCAGCATTGATCTGCGCTTTATCCGGATCATCCGGTTGCTGCGTCTTTTGAAATTCACCCGTTATTCCACCGGGCTCGAATTGATGTTGATGGTCTTTCGTCAGCAACTTGGTGTCTTTGGCGCGGCCAGTGCGGCATTGGCCTGCATGCTGGTATTCAGCGCCGGGGCAATTTATATCGCCGAACACGAAGCCCAACCTGATAAATTCGGCAATCTGTTGGATGCACTGTATTGGAGCGTCATTACCCTTGCCACCGTCGGCTATGGGGATGTTGTTCCCGTCACCCCCTTTGGCAAGTTTTTGGCCAGTGTCATCTCGCTGACCGGTATTGGCATTGTTGCGGTTCCGGCCGGTATTCTGGCATCGGCCTTTAACGCCGAACTGCGCCGCCGGGAATCCGAATATCGTCATCAGGCAACCCGCCAGCTTCTGGGCAAACGCCTGACCGAGCGGGTGCGCCACAAATTGCGCTCCCATCAGGAAGAACTGGGCATCAGCGAAGAACAGGCGCAATCGATCATCGAAGACATTCGCGACGTTCATCGCAATGCCGGGGACGAGGTCCTGACCTGTCCGCACTGTAATCAGCCCCTTCATCTTGAACTGCGCGATACAGAAACCACACCCCCGCCGCAAAAGTCTTGACGCCCGTCTTTATTGCGCACATGGTTGGAGCATGAAAACACACAGCATGAACCCGACCCGGATTTCCAATCGTTGGTGGTGGCTCGCTTAAGCGGGCGGCCAAAATCATGCCCTAAACATACCGGCCGCCTCATTCTTGCAGGCGGCTTTGTGTTTTCAGACTTTCCTTTCCCCTGATGATCACATGGCTCCTGCGGCAAATGGCCCCAGACAGGAGTAAAAAACGTGACGACCCCACATCAGCAAACCGGCATTTCCGAAGACATCAGCGAGTATCGCTACACCACCGATGGCGGTGTGTCGGTCTTTCGCCGCATGTCGAAAATTGCCTATGAAGATGCCACCGAAGGCCTGATCGACGCCCTGGATCAGACCAAGGGCGTTTTGCTGTCATCAAGCTATGAATTCCCGGGTCGCTATTCACGTTGGGATATGGGGTTTGATGCCCCGCCGCTTGAAATCGTCGGACGCGAACGGGGTTTCTCGGTTCGTGCGCTAAATGATCGCGGACGGGTCTTGCTGGATACCATCTCCGATGCCCTGGGCAATCACCCGCATGTCGAAAGCCTGACCGACGGCGAAGACGGGCTTTATGGTGTGGTCAAAAAACCCGCCTCCTGGTTCCCCGAAGAGGAACGCAGCCAACAACCCAGCCTGTTTTCCGTGGTGCGTGCGCTCCGCGATCTGTTCGGGCACACCGGCGATGAACGCCTTGGGCTGTATGGCGCGTTTGGCTATGACATCGCCCTTCATTTTGAACAAATCAGCCTGACCCAGGACCGCCCGTCTGACCATAAGGACGTCCATCTGTTCCTGCCCGATCAACTGGTCACAGTCGATCACGCCTCACGCGTTGCCACCAAAATCGAATATGAATTCACCACCGAGGATGGCCAAAGCACCCTTGGACTGGAGCGTGTATCACAGCCCCACCCGCCGTCACGCGGCAACAATGCCGTTGTGCAGAACGACATGAACACCGGCGAATACGCCAAAATTGTTGAAGACACCAAGCCGCGCTTTGCCCGTGGCGAGCTGTTTGAAGTCGTCCCCAGCCGCGTTTTCCGCACCCCTTGCGCCACCGCCCCGTCAGAAATTTTCCGCCGCCTGAAACGCCGCAATCCGGCCCCTTATGGCTTTTTGATCAACCTTGGCGATGGCGAACATCTGATCGGTGCATCACCGGAAATGTATGTCCGGGTCAAGGGACAGCGCATTGAAACCTGCCCGATCTCGGGAACGATTGCGCGCGGGCGCGATGCCATCGAGGACGCCGAAAACATCCGCACACTTCTGAATTCAACCAAGGACGAGTCGGAACTGACCATGTGCACCGATGTCGATCGCAACGACAAGGCCCGCGTTTGCAAACCCGGCAGCATCCGCATTCTTGGCCGCCGTCAGATCGAAATGTATTCGCGCCTGATCCATACGGTCGATCACGTCGAAGGCCGCCTGCGCGACGGATTTGATGCGCTGGATGCCTTTCTGACCCATTGCTGGGCGGTGACGGTCACCGGCGCACCCAAACGGGCCGCCATGCAACATATCGAGGCCGTCGAACGCAGTTCCCGTGCATGGTATGGCGGGGCCATCGGTGCGGTTCTGTGCAATGGCGACCTCAATACCGGCCTGACCCTGCGCACTGTGCGCCTGAAACAGGGTGTCGCCGAAGTCCGCGCCGGTGCAACCCTTCTTTATGATAGCGAATCTGATGCCGAAGAAGCCGAAACTGTGCTGAAGGCATCGGCAATGATTGATGCCGTCACCCGCGATGCCAAGGATGATGTTGCCATCGATCCGGCAAGCTCCGGGGTGGGCAAACGCGTCCTTCTGATCGATCACGAAGACAGCTTTGTGCAAAACCTTGCCAGCTACATCCGCGCAACCGGGGCCGAAACCCTGACGCTCCGTCCGGGTTTCCCCGATGAAGCCCTTGAGGATTTCAAACCTGATCTTGTGTTTCTCTCGCCCGGTCCCGGTCGCCCCGATGATTATCACCTGCGCGACAGCATCGAACGTGCGCTGGCCGCGGGACTGCCCGTATTCGGGGTCTGTCTGGGCTTGCAGGGGATTGTTGAATTTTTCGGCGGATCGCTTGGTCAGCTTGTCACACCGATGCATGGCAAACCGTCAAAGGTGAAACTTGATACAACCGACCCACTGTTTGAAGGCCTGCCGGGCGACATTGTTGTTGGCCGCTATCATTCCCTTTTTGCCAAGGCCACCGAAATGCCTGCTGACCTCAAGGTGACCGCACGCAGCGATGATGGTGTGATCATGGGCATTCGTCACAGCAGTCTGCCGATCAGTGCGGTACAATTCCATCCGGAAAGCTTGCTCACCCTGCAAGGGGACGTCGGCATGCGCATGATCGCCAACCTTTTGCGCAATCCGCATGGCCGCGTCCCGGACCAGGACGACGCGACCGATGACAAAGACACAACCGGCCCAACCGACATAAAGGCCGCCTGAATGTAACAAACACCACGCCCTGATCTGTGCCGTGCCAATCCCCCCCTGCAAACCGGCACCAACGCACAGATCAAACACAGCAACGGCCGCGCCCCTCCCTCGCGGCCGTTGCTTTTCTTTTTGGGCTGTCACACACCCCTCAGGCAACGAGTGCCTTGGTATCCGCACCGGCAAGTATCCGGATGGGGCTTTCAGGATCGGTTGCGGCCTGCCAGACAGCATCAACAACATCTTCAACTTTGGTCACCAAACCATCCGAAGATTGCTCAAGCTTGGCAAAAACCTTGGTAACGTGGTCCTGATAGGCTTCCGGAAAACCACCTTCTTTTTGAATGCGCGATTTCGCCGTGGCACCAAACGGTGTTTCCGGTGCACGCCCCGGCACGACCAACCGCGCGCGAACACCAAACGGCTTAAGTTCAAGTGCCAGTGTCTCGGTAAAATGATTTACCGCTGCCTTGCTTGCCCCATAGATCGACAGCAGGTCCATCGGCACCAAGGCGGTTGTCGACGACACATTGATAACCACGCCCGATCCCCGGGCGCGAAACTGCGGCAGGACCTCGCGGGTCATTGCCATTGTGCCAAATGTGTTGGTTTCAAAAATCGTCCGGATGACGTCATCGGACGTCCCTTCCAGCGCATTAAGCCACCCAATCCCTGCATTATTGACCAGCACATCAATCTTTCCCGCCGCTGCGACGGCGCGTCCGATGCTGTCCTCGTCCGTCACATCAAGGGGTAAAACAAGAAGGTGATCTGACGTGGGAAAAATATCCTCACGCGGGGTGCGCATGGTTGCAACCACCCGCCAGCCACGGTCTAGAAAGGCGCACGCAATCGCATGCCCAAACCCTGAAGAACATCCGGTGATCATCACACTATTCATATCGGTGCCTCATTTTCGTAAATGGAATGGGCACATCCTAGACGGCAAGATCTGTACGCACTATAATCAGAAGTCCACTATAATTTAGTCAGAGTACTGTTTGTCCGATCCGCTCGCCGAAATGATCGCACTTCTTCAACCAAGTGCCCGCCATTCGAAACAGGTCAATGCATCTGGCGTATGGCGCGTCCAGCGAAGTGAAGTCGGCCAAGCTTTTTACTGCATGGTCCTTGCCGGACAATGCAAACTCGACGTCGATGGTCCTGACTCGATTGATCTTGGTGACGGGGATTTTGTTCTTATTCCGGCGGCCTATGATTTTGCCATGTCGAGCCGCACCCCGCCCGCCCCTGACGGTCTGCAAACGCAGCCGGTCCTTCAACCAGATGCCACAGTGCGCCTTGGGCAAGCTGCCGATGAACCAGACGTCCGGCTTCTGATCGGCTATTGCCATTTTGGTGCGCCAGATGCGGAATTGCTGATTTCTTTATTGCCGGACTTTTTTGTCGTTCGCAAAGAACGACGCCTTGAAAACCTTGCAAAACTGGTGCGCGACGAAGCCTTGTCAGAACGCCCGGCACGGGATGTTGTGCTCGATCACCTGCTGCAGGTGTTGCTGATTGAAACCGTGCGCTCGGCCGGTGAAACCAGCGACGGCAAAGGGCTGGTTAAAGGGCTTTCAGATCCTAAAATTGCCCGCGCTCTGCGCCAAATCCACGACGCACCACAGACCGCCTGGACGGTTGCCGATCTTGCACGGGCCGCAGGGATGTCGCGTTCCGCCTTTTTCACGAAGTTCAATCGCAAACTGGGTTTGGCACCGATGGAATACATCCTCAATTGGCGGATAACGCTGGCCAAATCCATGCTTCGGCAGCGGCAATATAGTATTGCGGAAATTGCCGAAAAGATCGGCTATGGATCGACCAGCGCGTTTAGTGTCGCCTTCTCACGCAGGGTCGGACAGCCACCTGCCCGATTTGCACATCAACAGCTCGAACAAGCCAACCGCTTGCCGTTTACCTGATAAATGCCATCGCAAAAGCGCGCCTACGCGTCGTCGTCATCCAGTGCGCCGTCGATCACCGAATAATCCGGCGGCGGGGTTTGGCGGAATTGTTCCGGGTCTGCTTTGCGCTTTTCACGCGTGCGTGAAATCCACCCCCCATATTGCCCTTCGGGCTTGGGTTCGGTCGGGCCACCGGCACGTACCGGACGCGGTGCAAACCGGCCCAGATTGATCAGCCGGTCATACATCACGATGTTGGCGGCAATCGCCACATTCACACAGAAACTCATCGGGATTTTGATGATGAAATCGCATTGTTCCTGCATTTCATCGGACAGATTTCCCCGTTCCGGGCCCAAGATATAGGCCGCCTGAGACGGATGCTTGAAGCTTGGCAGTTCAATCGCATCAGGTGTCAGTTCGATCCCGACCAGACGGCACCCGGTTGGCAGCAGAAGATTGTCGTGGTTCGGAAAATGGTAGTAGGGCATCTGTTCGCCCGACTTTGAGGTATCGGTAATATTGGAGCGTTCCTGACGAAACGCCGCATCAACCGTAAACGCAAAGCTTGCGCCAAAGGCATGGGCGGAACGAAACAGGGTGCCCACATTCAAAGGCTTGCTTGCCCCTTCAATTCCAATCCCGAAATAGCCGCGCATATCTTCCTCCGTGCCGCACGCAAAACCCAAAACGGGCGGGTGCGATAACAACTCCATAAACAGAAACTGGGTGCGGCTATACCCGCCTGCGCACAAGATGGCAAGAAAACCAGCCGGAATATCCCCCTGCATAACGCCCGAACTTGGAACATCCACATTGCTGTTTCGTTGACTCTACAGATATGGCGAAAAGCCAGCGAAACGAGCAAACCGGTGACAATTGCAGGAGAAAAACATGAATTGGGACCAAATCGAAGGACGCTGGAAACAGGTTCGCGGCAAAGTTAAGAATGAATGGGGCCGCCTGACAGATGACGATGTCGGTGCCGTAGATGGTCAGCGCGACAAACTGGTGGGGCTGATCCAGGAAGCTTATGGCGTCGAACGCGAAGAAGCCGACCGACAGGTTCGCAACTGGTTTTCGCGCCTTTAAAGGCGCCCCCCTTTAATTCACGTACATAGCCCGCCACCACAACAACCTTCGCCCGCATCGATCGCTTCAGGCTTGATCGATGCGGGCGAAGCTGCTTTGTATGGGCCAGAATTCAAACTCTTTCAAATCACCGACCCGGTCTCGCGGATTTGAATGAGTTTTACCCCTGATCGTTTACGCCATACGCATTGGAATCCCATGCCCGTTAAATCGCCCTGCATCGGCACCTGTGTCCTTGATCCAAAATCAGGCTATTGCGTGGGATGTTTTCGCACCGGCGATGAAATCGGCGCGTGGATGGGACTAAGCGACGGCACCAAAAAACGCATCCTTTCCAAATTGCCAAACCGGCGCAAAGAAAGCAAAAGCGCTCACAAGGCTTCTGCATAGGATATAGTTGCGACATATCCTCACCGTGAAGGAGCAGCAAAATGTCGGACGCCCATGCCACCCCATCGGCACAGGACTTACGCCGTCTATGCCGCACATCAAAGACCGCTGCGCTTGCAACCATTGCCGCTGGGCACAAACAGGTCGATGACGGCTGGCCAGTGACTTCCATGGTCGTGCCCGCCATTGATGTTGATGGCACACCGATCCTTTTGATTTCCGATCTGGCCGATCACACACGCCATATCGCTGCAGACAATCGGGTTTCGTTGCTGTTTTCCTCCCCATCAACCGGCCAGCAAGACACCATTGAAACCGACAGCGCACGCCTGACCCTGTTTGGGCGCGCAATACGCGATGATGCCCCGTCTCTGCGCACCTGCTATTTGCGTGCCCATCCCGATGCGGCCCAATATGCCGATTTCGCTGATTTTGGATTTTACCGCATTATCGTCGATGCCATCTATTGGGTTGGCGGATTTGGCAAGCAACGCCGCCTGCCTGGCACCCAATTCATCGAAGCCGGTTGCCATCCGCTTATGACTGCGCACGATGATATCGTTGCGCATATGAACCAAGACCATCTTGATGCCCTGGCTGATATCACCGGGCATTACACGGATCATGATCCAAACGCAGGCTGGCTGATGCACACGATTGATTGTGACGGGATGGTTCTGACGGGTAATCAGGGGGATTACGCGGCAATCAGAATCGACTTCCCCGGCACCATCCATACCCCCGGTGAAGCCCGTGAGATTTTGGTCAAAATGTGCAAAATTTCGCGCGCATAAATCGGACTATTTGCATTTCGAACATTTTACCCGCGACCCTGAAAACCAAATGTTCACAAACGCAATAAACTCTACGGTTTCCTAGGTATTAAGCAAAAGGAGCGGTTGCTTTTAAGACACCTTTGTAACAATATGTCTCGACGCAATCAGTTTCCCACAATTGCTTGTGTAGAATTAGGACGTTAACCCCCAGCTTTTAATTCCCACCAGGAGAGATTCGTGCTGCAATCAGGACCCGTTGTCAGCCGTGTAGGCCTTGAAACTCATGGCCTCAAGAACCTTGGCGCCGTTCACTGGAACCTTGACGCTGCCGGCCTTTACGAACATGCGATCCGTCGCAACGAAGGCAAAATCGCCAAGGGCGGTGCATTTGTTGCGCTGACCGGCGAACATACCGGCCGTTCCCCGCTTGACCGCTTCATCGTCGAAGAAGAAAGCACCAAGGCAGATATTGATTGGGGCGATGTAAACCGCCCGGTCAGCCCGGAAGTATTTGAGCGCCTGTACCAGAAAGTGCGCGCATATTTTCAGGGCACCGAACTGTTCGTTCAGGATTGCTTTGCCGGTTCCGATCCGCGTTTCCGCCTGCCGGTACGCGTGATCAACGAAAATGCCTGGCATAACCTTTTTGCCCGCAACATGTTCATCCAGCCGCAAAAAGAAGAACTGCGTGATTTCTCCCCCGAATTCACCATTCTGCATGCACCGGGCCTTCAGGCCGACCCGGAAGACGATGGCACCCGCTCCAACGTCTTTGTGATGGTCAGCTTCGAACGCAAAATGGTGATCATCGGCGGCACCTGGTATGCCGGCGAAATGAAGAAATCTATCTTCTCGGTTCTGAACCACATCCTGCCAGCCAAGGGCGTCATGCCCATGCATTGCTCGGCCAATATGGGCAAAGACGGCGATACCGCCATCTTCTTTGGCCTGTCGGGCACCGGTAAAACCACCCTTTCGGCCGATGCATCGCGCACGCTTATTGGCGATGACGAACATGGTTGGGGCGAAGACGGCGTCTTTAACTTCGAAGGCGGCTGCTATGCCAAGGTCATCAAGCTTTCCAAGGAAGCAGAGCCGGAAATTCACGCCACCACCGAGCGTTTCGGCACCGTGCTTGAAAACGTTGTGATGAACAAGCAATCGCGCGAGCTTGATCTCGACGATGCCCGTCACACCGAAAATACCCGCTCGAGCTATCCGATCGAATTCATTCCGAATGCATCCGAAGACGGTCGTGGCAACCATCCGAAAAACATCATCATGCTGACCTGTGATGCGTTTGGCGTTCTGCCGCCGATCGCAAAACTGTCCTCCCCGCAGGCGATGTACCACTTCCTGTCGGGCTACACCGCCAAGGTTGCCGGCACCGAAAAAGGTGTCAAGGAACCGACTGCGGCCTTCTCTGCCTGCTTTGGTGCGCCGTTTATGCCGCGTCATCCGTCGGTTTACGCCAAGCTGCTTGGTGAAATGATGGAAAAACACCAAGCCAATTGCTGGCTGGTTAACACCGGCTGGTCCGGTGGTGGCTATGGTGTGGGTTCACGCATGAAGATTGCCTACACTCGTGGCCTTCTGAATGCTGCGCTGAATGGCGATCTGGAAAATGCCGAATTTGCGACCGATCCGTTCTTCGGTCTGTCATATCCGACGGCATGCGGCGATATCCCGGCAGACGTTCTGAACCCGCGTGACAGTTGGAAAGACAAAGCCGCCTATGACAAGGCCGCTGCAAATCTGACCAGCCTGTTTGAAAAGAACTTCACCAAGTTCGAAGAACATGTCACCGAAGACGTTCGCGAAGTTTCCATTCGCAGCAGCGCTGAAGTCAAAGCTGCCGAATAAAACATGGCGTAACTGCCCATAAAGAAGGCCGGTGTTTGACACCGGCCTTCTTTTTTTATGTCCGATGAAAATCCACCCCAAGTGCCCTACCCCAAATATTCAGCCCCAAGTCGGATGTCATTATTCAAAGCACGCAATGCGTGAAAAACCGTGATAGAGTGCTGTTCCCGCTTCACATTGCCGTTGGTAAAAGCGAAATCATGACGCGCATGGTCGATCTGTTTTCAAACGTAATTTCACGTTGTCTTGCGGTCGGAAACCCTGTCAAAAATGGACAGCTTTCTGACCCGCAACAACCCAACCTGCTGAAAACGGTTCTGCCCGCTCTGTTTCTGCCCGGCCTGTTTCTATTTGGGCTGATTGCCTCAAGCGCGGATGGGAATGCGCAAAATTCGCCGATCTCGCCTGCTGGTCAACAGCCGACAATCACATTGGCCTGCAACCCTTTCCCGCCTTCAAAAATTGCCTCCGAACGCCCAATGCCGGGCTATGACGTTGAAGTCCTCCGGGCGGCTTTTGCCGGACGCAATATTACGGTCATTACCCCGTTCTATCCTTGGCGGCGAGCCTATTTTCTGGCCAGGACCGGGCAGGTCGATGGCTTGTGCTCCTGTAGTTACCTGCCAGAACGCGACGCGGATTTTCTCTTTTCCGATACCCTTGGCTATGTTCGCGTCGCATTCTATGCGACCCAGCCCGAAATGCTTGCGCGGATTGAGACGATCGAAGATGCCTCAAACCTGACGGTTGGGGTTGTTAACGGTTACAGCCTTGAAGCAACCGCCAAAAAAGCCGGACTGGATGTTCTGATAACCAACAGCGAGGCCACGTTGGTCGATATGCTGCGAACCCGGCGCATTGATGTGGCGCTGTCCTTTAAGGCACCAATGGACCACTTGCTGAGCGAACGTGCCAAACAGGAAAACGACACGGTCGACATTGCCGCCAAACTGATTTCCGAAAGCCCTTATTATTCCTGCATCACACGCAAAATCGACAATGCCGATGCAATCATGGACGAACTCAACAAGGGCCTTGCAACCGTTCGGGAAAATGGCCTGTATGACGCCATTCTGGACAAATACGGCCTTAGTGATACCGACACATCGATTTTACGCGAATAGGCACCTCGCCCCCTTCTGCCCGGAACCCAAGTGACCACCTGTCGCCAAACATCCCCGCATCATCCTGTTTGAAGTTACCGCGGAATTCTTGGCGGGAATGGTCGCGGGTTACTGCCAGGTTATTGCATCACGCCAATAAAGTGTGATGTCGGCTTCGGGTTTCCCGAAAAGATATCCTTGGGCGTAATCGAATTTCGCCTTGGTCACCAGTTCCCGCATTTTTTCGGTCTCGACCATCTCGGCGACGACTTCAACCTTGATTTCATGGCACAGTTCGACCAACGACCGCAGGAACGCCAGCCCCTTTGTTGTCTTCATCGATTGCCGAATGGATTCACCGTCAATCTTCACATAATCGACTTCCATCGCACTTAGATACCGGAAGTTGGACGCCCCCGTCCCGAAATCATCAAGGCAGATCTCCACCCCGAATTCGCGGAACCGGCTGATCCATCTTGATGCTGTTTCAATGTCATGGATTTCTGACGTTTCGGTAATCTCAAGCATCAATTGACCAAGCGCGTCACGGTTGCGTTCAAACAGCGCAATCACCGACTGGCAAAATTCCGGATTTTCCAACGAATGACCGGAAATATTCACAGCAACCCGTGCTGTTATTCCCTGATCGAGTTGCGATCTGATCCATTTGATGTTTCGGCGCAACATGGCGATATCAAGTCGATGGACCATATTGACCTGCTCGGCAAAGGCGATCAGCTCTTGGGTCGGGATCAGTTTTCCGTCATCGTCATAGAAGCGGACCAACACTTCGAAATGATGGATTTCCGCATTGGGCAAACGCACAATCGGCTGATAGACCGTATCAAATTTAAGCTGATCGACCCGCATGCCAAAATCCTGCATGGCCGAAAAGGTATTATTCACCAGATTGTCGGCCTGCCCCATCAGGCGCGAAAAGGTAAAGTTGTGTTCCTGACGGTCACAAAAACGCCGAATGGAATAAAGCACACCGCGTGCAAGATCACCCGGTGGCATCACCTCGGCGGTGAAATCAGTCACGTTTGAGTTGACCTCAACCCCGACCCCGGCAGGATCGGCATCGCGAATGCATTCACCGATCCGCTTTTCCAGATCCCCAATCGGCACGTCAGACCTGTGCAGCATACCAAACTGTTCTGTCCCCAGCCGACCGGCCGTGTCCCCGGCGACAGAATGGGCCCGCAAAAACGCACCAACACTGGAAAGCAACTCCGCACGTTCTATTTGTTTCATCCGCGCACACAGCGGATCAAAAGCATTCAGCGTCATAAGGGTAAACTGGTGCTCAGTCCCGGTTTCACGCTGCGCGACAAGCCGTTCTGTAACCACCCTTGAAAGGCTTTCCTCATCCAAAAGCCCGGTGGCATTGTCGCGCTGGATGGTAGCCGCAACATCAGGGGAAAGCGAATTGATCGCCACACGCAGGGCGACAAAGAAATGATCGCCAAGATCAGGCAGGAAATAGCCGCTCATGGATACGGGCGGGCTTAGAAGATCATCCTGTTGAGTGAACCGCACCTGAATATTATCCATCCGCCCCCGTCGACGGGCAACCTGGAGCATCTCTGTCACCAGCGGCTGAAACTGCTTTGCCAGAAAACCGGTAAACATCTTTCCGGCCAAATCCTGCGGTCGGCGGCCCAGAATGCCATCCGATGCGCCAGAGGCAAAAACGATGCGCAGATCCCCATCCAGCTCCAGAAGAAGATCGCCCCATACAAAGGCCAATGCGGCAAAACGGTTGCGTTCGTTGCGTAGTTCGGTCGTTCGAGTTTTAACAAGCTTATCCAATGCACCCTCTCACGCTGCCCGGATCTAAAGACAATTTCCCTTCCCCCGAACACGGAAATCGCCTTGTTTGCCTTTGCGGCTTTTGGTCATAATCAGCCCATTGTCCTTAACAAGGGTTTTACAGAACCTTAAAACGGCGCAACGGCGTGCACACACCCAGGCAGTTACAAAGGCAGACCAAAGACCTCAGTACATGTTTGGTCTTGCATGATTTTTTAAACCCCTGCGGCTGATTTTCGCAGGCCCCGGTGCTGCTTGGGCCTGCCGATCTGACCGCTTGCATTCTTGGGTGATCCTCATGGTTTGCAAGTCCGTATGGATCGCTTACAAAGGTCATCTGAAAATCACATCTGGCACATATCATTTGGCAACATTGCCCGTTCTGCTAAGCCCGCCCCGAAAGGCCCGACCATGATCAACGCCCCAAAGCCCAAAGCCGCACTGCCCCGTGTTGATGATCAAAGCGTTCTGATCTTTGATCTCGACAACACGCTTTATCCGGCGGCATGCAACCTGTTTTCGCAGGTTTCTGACTTGATCGGGAAATATGTGCGCGATGCGCTCAGTCTTGAAGCGGATGAAGCCTATCGGGTGCAAAAGGACTATTTCCACCGCTATGGCACGACGTTGCGCGGGCTTATGACCGAACATGAAGTTGACCCGGCCGATTATCTGGCCAAGGTGCACGACATTGATGTCTCCGTCGTGTCACCGGCACCGGATTTGGCGACCGCCCTTGATGATCTGCCCGGCCGCAAACTGATTTTCACCAATGCATCGCGCGGTCATGCCGAACGTGTCATGGACAGACTGGGCATTGCCGATCGGTTTGAAACCATCTTTGACATCGTTGATGCCAATTACATCCCCAAGCCGGAACAGGAACCCTATGACCTGCTGCTTGCCCGCGATGGCATTGATCCGGCACGGGCAGTCTATTTCGAAGACATGGCCAAAAACCTGCTGCCTGCCAAAGAAATGGGCATGACCACCGTTTGGGTGGATACCGATGTCGAATGGGCGCAAAATGGCCGCGACGACCCGCGTATCGACCATCACACCAATGATATCGTTGGGTTTTTGCGCAATCTTTCGCGCACGTCGTAATCATGACGACGGTGAAGTCAGTGGCGCCGTAACAATCCGCCGGTGCAAAATGTGTGGCCAGGATGATTTGTCATGGTTCCAGGATTGAGCTTATCGGTGTGATCGGCTATGTCTATCGCGCCCCAGAACGGGATAGACGGGCAAAAAGGGATCAGGAACGGAGACCTGCCTGAAACAGGCGTTTCTACGTAAACTGGCGGAGTTGACTTGCGCGCGCGCATTGACCATTCTCCGCCAACGAAATTTTGGCTGACCGCAAGGACCCTCGAAAATGAACAAATCTGAGCTTGAAGGCGTGATCAACGTCGCTTGGGAAAACCGCGACGAGATCAACTCCGGCACACAGGGCGAAATCCGCAAGGCTGTTGAACAGGCGTTGAACGCCATGGATTCCGGCGAACTGCGCGTTGCCGAAAAAACCGGCGGCAAATGGGTCGTCAATCAGTGGGCCAAAAAGGCGGTTCTGCTGTCTTTCCGTCTCAATGACATGACCACCATCACTGGCGGTCCGGGCGAAAACACCAACTGGTGGGACAAAGTCCCGTCGAAATTTGAAGGTTGGGGCGAAGCCGAGTTCAAATCTGCCGGTTTCCGCGCAGTGCCAGGCAGCATCGTGCGCCGTTCGGCCTATGTCGCACCGGGCACCGTTTTGATGCCGTCCTTTGTCAACCTTGGCGCCTATGTTGATACCGGTGTCATGGTCGATACTTGGGCAACTGTTGGATCCTGTGCGCAGATCGGCAAGAACGTTCACCTTTCAGGTGGTGCGGGCATTGGTGGCGTGCTTGAGCCGCTTCAGGCCGGCCCGGTCATCATCGAAGACAATGCCTTCATCGGCGCACGTTCGGAAATCGTCGAAGGTGTGATCGTCGAAGAAGGTGCGGTTATTTCGATGGGTGTCTTCATCGGCGCATCGACCAAAATCATCGACCGCACCACCGGCGAGACCTTTGTCGGTCGCGTTCCGGCATATTCGGTCGTCGTTCCGGGCAGCATTCCAGGCAAGCCGCTTCCGGATGGCACCCCGGGGCCGAGCCTGTATTGCGCGGTCATCATCAAGCGTGTTGATGAAAAGACCCGTTCGAAAACCTCGATCAACGAACTTCTGCGCGACTGATTTTCAGCCCGCGAAGCGATTATGATATCTGATATAAGGGGCGAAACGGATGGCTGTTTCGCCCCTTAATGCATATTTGTTCCTGATATGTTTCATGTGAAACATAAAATATAGGTTCAAATTCCTATATTCGTCTAACACCCAAAGACCAAGAGAGTGCCAATGTCCACCGCCCTTGAACTTGCACAATCCCTGATCCGCTGCCCGTCGGTAACCCCGGCAGATGAAGGCGCGCTTGATGTTTTGCAAAAGGCGCTTGAGGCACGGGGCTTTGTCTGCACGCGCAAGGTTTTTGACGGTGATGGCAGTGATGCCATTGATAACCTTTATGCCAAGCTTGGCAGCAAGGGCCGCAATTTCTGTTTTGCCGGCCATACCGATGTTGTACCCGCCGGTGACAGTGCGGCGTGGACGGTCGATCCGTTTGGCGGCGAAGTCAAAGACGGTCGCCTGTTTGGCCGGGGTGCTGTGGATATGAAAACCGGCATTGCCTGCTTTGTCGGCGGCGTGGATGCCTTTTTGGCCGCCAACCCGGATTTCGATGAAACAATCAGCTTTTTGATCACCGGCGATGAAGAAGCAGACGCGATCAATGGCACGGTGAAACTGGTCGAATGGTGCGATCAGCAGGGCGAAAAACTTGATGCCTGTCTGGTGGGGGAACCGACCAACCCGAAATATCTGGGCCAGATGATGAAAGTCGGCCGTCGCGGATCGATCACCGGCTGGCTGACGGTGTATGGCTCACAAGGCCATGTTGCCTATCCGCATCTGGCCGACAACCCGGTCCCGCGTATGATCAAGACGCTTGATGTTTTAAATTCCCGCGAACTCGATCAGGGCACCGATCATTTCCAGCCCAGCAACCTTGAAATCACCACGGTTGATGCCGGAAATACCGCAACCAACGTTGTTCCCGCCAAGGTCAGTGCGGCGTTTAACATCCGTTTCAATGACCAGCACACCGGTAGCGATCTTAAAAAATGGATCGAGGATGTCTGTGCCGAACATGCCGGTGCCCATGACCTTAAGGTCAAGATTTCCGGCGAGGCCTTTTTGTCCAACCCCGGCAAACTCGCGGGCCTGATTGCCGATGCATCGGAAAAAGTCACCGGTCATCGCCCGGAAATGAGCACCACCGGCGGGACATCGGACGCGCGCTTTATCCAGAAATACACCGAAGTGGCCGAATTCGGTCTGGTCGGGCAAAGCATGCATAAGGTCGATGAGCACGCCATGGTCGATGACATCGAAAACCTAGTAAAAATCTATGCCGAAGTCCTGTCAGGGTTTTACGACTGATCAGCTGATTTTTTCCTGATCACGCTCAGTCCGCTTTGCGCGGCTGTTCACGATCTTGTTGCGCGTATGATCCAAAATGGTGTCGGCTGTTTCGCCATCCACCGCCCGACTCAGTACGACAGCACCGACCATCATTGCCAGCATGGCAGTTGATTCTTCTTCATATTCCGGCGGCACATTGCGCGCCGTGTCGACAGCATCAAGATTGATGCCCGGATCGACACCGGGCACCTGGTCTTCCTTGGCCAACTTCCAGGCAAGCATGTCTGATGCCTGACGGATCACGCGGGAAAAGGCAGTACGCGCCTCATTACCGGATCGCGAAACTTCGGTCGAAAGCGTTGGCAAGGCACAGCCCATTTCCGGGTTTTCGATATGCAGGCGCGACAAATACAATTCAGCAAACGACGTCACCCAATCATTGCCGCGCATCTCTGCCTTGCGCAATTTCGCCAAAACCGGTGATGTCACAAGCGACATGCCGCTTTCGACACAGGCGACAAACAGGTCTTCCTTGTTTCTGAAATGGGTATAGAACCCGCCGCGCGTCAGCCCGGCTGCGGCCATCACCTGATCAATCGTGACATTTTCAAAGCCGTTCTTTTTAAACAGGGCCACTGCGGCATTGATGATGCGAATGCGGGTCTTGGGTTTATGTGTCGGCGCATAGGGCATTTCAAATTCCACCACGTAATCGGATGACTGGATTGGGCGACAGACCCAACATGACACATCCCGACAATATGTTCTTGAACATATTATGAGGTCAGCAATCCTGTTGGCAAGTTTGGTGGTCAGCACTGTTTACAAACGACCCCCTACCCACAGCAGGAACAACAAAGGACCGTGCCATGTCTTCGTTGACCATCATCGGAATGCCGCGCAGCAACTTGACGCGCAGTGTCCGCATTGTCTGTCTTGAAAAGGAAGTACCTTTTGAATTCAGCAGCAAAAACGTGCAGACCCCGGGTCAGCCTCCCACGCGGGCTGTTGTGCAAATCAATCCGTTTGGCAAGGTGCCAATACTGGTCGATGGCACCTTTGTTCTGTTTGAAACAGCAGCCATTTGCCGCTACATCGATGACAAGTTTTCTGGTCCGTTGTTGCGTCCGGTTCGCGCCGACAAACTTGCACGCATGAACCAATGGATCAGTCTGGCGATGACCCGGCTTGATCAGAACATCATCCGGAACTTTGTGATCCCGATGGTATTTGCCGACAGCCAAAAACGTCATGATCCCGCCTTCGTAACCCAGATGAACCAGATTGCCGATGTCATCCGTCATGACCTGACGGTTCTTGATGCCGCCTATGGCGATGGCTGGATTTGCGGGCAACGGTTTACCATCCCCGACATGCTGATCATGCCGATGCTGCATTACCTGCATGCCATGCCCGGCGGGCCGGAAATGCTGGCAGATGTGCCCAATGTCAATGATGCCTTTCAGCGCTTCAAAGCCAGAAGTTCAGCCATACAAACCGATCCAATCTTGCCCGAAAAACTTCAGAAATCGGCATAAGAGCCATTTAACCGCCGCCCTGACGTTTCCCTTAATCACGTCAGGGCACTTCAGCCACCACGGGCAGGGGTCAGATTCCCCTATCCCCCACCATGAAAATGGCGGAACTCCTGTTTGTGGTGGCTGCTTTTTTAACTGGTTTAAGGGGTCCAGGTAATTGGCACATATCCCGGAAGGGCGGTAAATCGATCAAGCCAGGCACGAATGCCGGGATAGGGTGCGAGACTGATTTTTCCAAGTTCCGCCCGATGGGTATAGGCATAAAGCGCGATGTCCGCGATTGATAGGGCCTCCCCCACCAGCCAGTCATGACCTGACAATCGTTTTTCCATCAGATCAAGCGCACGCTTGGCCCCGACCTGTTTCATCGGTTCGAGAATATCGCCATGTTCGGGCAGGCCTTTGAAGTCATACCAGGAAATCAGAACCGCGACGTTGGGTTCATGATCATATTGTTCAAAGAACAACCAGCCCATCATTTCTGCACGCGCAAAGGCATCGGTGGGAATGAAACGGGTTCCCTCGCCCAGATAGGTCAGAATGGCGTTGCTTTCGGTCAGAACACGCCCGTCATCCAGCACAAGGGCCGGAATTTTGCCATTTGGATTGACCTTTTCAAGGTATTCCGGCGTGCGGGTTTCACCCTTCATGATGTCGCGTTCGACATACTCAAAAGGCGTTCCCATCATCGAAAGCAGCAAACGGACTTTATAGCCGTTCCCCGACATCAAATAGTCGTTCAAAATCATCGTAAAATTCCCTGTGGCACATGCGTTAAAAACATTCGCGTTTCAGCATTGGCCGGCCGGGTTTGATATTTGCCGCTGGAACACTGTCAAACAATCGAATAGTTTTGACCTGATTGTTCAACTTTATTGATCATAAATTCTGATCAAAGGAGCCAAAATGGATTCCGACCTGTTAAGAAGCTTTGTCGCCTTTGCCGAATGCGGTAGCTTTAACCGCGCAGCAGACCGGATCGGACGCACGCCATCGGCCTTTTCGATGCAGATGAAGCGGCTTGAAGAGCTGGTGGATCAAAAGCTGTTTGAACGCGATGGCCGCAATGTTTTGCTGACCCACGACGGGATTACCTTTGTTGGTTATGCGCGGCGTATCCTTAGCCTGACGGACGAGGCCATGGGCAAAATGCGCGCACAAGGGACGACACGCCCGATTCGCATCGGCTGCCCGGATGACTATGCCCAGAAAATTTTACCTGTGGTACTGCGTGCCATTCAAAGCACCCTTCCCGATGCCAAATTCTTTATTTCGGTCAATCCGACCATCATTCTTCAACGCCAGCTTGATCACGGGGAGCTTGATATATCCCTTGTCAGTCGATCGGCCACGGGTGAGGAAGGCTATTTCCTGCGCCATGAGCCGGGCGTCTGGGTGACATCTCCGGTTCATAACCAACACAGGCGTGATCCAATGCCACTGGTTCTGCCGGCTGAAGATTGCAAATTCCATGCATGGGCAATTGACGCCATTTCGAAATCCGATCGGCCGTTCACTTTGGTTGCCACCACCCGACAGGCCGCATCGCTTTTGCATCTGGTGCGCGACGGGCTTGGTGTTGCCGCATTGGCGGCTGCAAGTGTCACCGATGAATTTCAGATCCTTGACGGGCGCGATGGCTTTCCCCCACTTCCGGCAGTTGGTGTTGCCCTGATGGTCAAGGAAGACTCGCACCCGTTGGTATCGCGCCAACTGGCAGGTCACATTCAGGATTTTGTCAGCCAGCACCTTGATGATGACTTGACCCAACGGGCCGCAAGCTGATTGGATGCGCGCCCCGCATATCGCACATGCATCCCACAGCCCCAACAAAGATTGATCCCATGACCACCAAGTCCCGCCTGAACATTTGCATCACCTGCACGGCATCAAACGCCGATGGCCAAACCGATCCGCGTCACGGCAAGAAGCTGTTCGAACAGATGCAGGAAATCTGTACCACGCGTGATCTGCCCTTTGAGCTGCACCCTGCCGAATGCCTGACCAATTGCAAATCAGGATGTTCCATCGCACTCAGTGGGGCGGGGAAATGGGGCTATGTTTATGGCAATGTCGACCCCGAGAGCATGGTCGATGACCTTTGTGAACTGGCATCGAAATATGCCGATAGTGAAAGCGGGATTGTCGCATGGCGCGAACGGCCTGACAGCCTGCGCCGCAATGTCATCGCCCGGATTCCGCCGCTGGATTGAACGCGATAAAGCGCCCGGCCCCTGTGGGATCATGACCAAGATCAGGATCAGGGCCTAGTTTAATACCCCATCATGAAGCTGTTGCCAAAGGCGCGCGATCTCGCCGGTTTCATGCAACTGACCAATCAAGTCATTATACTGATCAAGGGCAATGGGCGCATCTTTGCCAAGCACCGACACCAGGTCATAGGTCGCGTCGGGCGCATCAGCAATTGCCAGACGGCTTTGCAACCCGGGATGTTTGGCATATTCGCTTGCGAGGAAGCCAACAGACACAATGCCGATCGGGGCTTCACGCGCCAGCACCCCTTCCAGCACTTCTTTTTCGTTATAGCGCAACAGCACATCGAAGTTGTCGCGCAGATATTGCGGATCCGCGTTGTATTGGGCAAATCCGTAATGGAACCCAAGCACGCACAACATCTGGCTATCGGTCACATTTGCAAATAACCTCGGCACGTCGGGGTGGGTATCAAGAGCAACATACAAATCGCTTTCTGTGACGATGGGGTCGGAAAACGTGACATCAAAATCCCCCCAATCCCATCGCTCGCTTTCAAGCAAAATCAGATCGACGGTCGCATCGGTCACATCCTGATAGCGCCGCCGCGACGATGTCTCGACCAGTTCGAATTTATAATCGTCCTGCAAATCGTTCAGACGCTGAATCAGGACCGGCACGATCCCGCCCGGTTTCCCGTCTTCGTAATAATAGACGACACCATATTCATATGCGCCCACTTTGACGGTAACCGCACCTTGTGCCTTGGCCCCCGTCATCCCCCAAACCAGCACACTGATGCCAACAATCACAGGCATCAGAACCGCATCACGAATGAACCGAATTGTGGTCACAACTCTATCCTGCATCTCGTACTTAACGGACGATTACAACGCCGATTTTTCATCGGCTTACAATTTCCTTACCTTAACTATATGCGTCCTGCGCACCAGTTTTCCAGAAGGTAGCGCGCAATTGAAATCGGGCGCGGCAGATTAATCCCCTTTGCCGGAAGGTTTGCGACCTCGTCGCGATGCACCCACATTGCAAACTCGATTTCATCATCATCGGGGGTCAGTTCGGTGGTTTCCGCCTCTGCGACAAACCCCAGCATCAAGGACCCTGGAAACGGCCAGGGTTGAGATGCAACATATTGTGCGCGTTTGATTTTCACCCCGACTTCTTCATGCACTTCGCGCGCAACCGCCTGTTCCAGGGTTTCACCGGGTTCAACGAATCCAGCCAGAACCGACACCATACCGGGCAAAAATTGTGGGGACCGCGCCAGCAACACATGGTCCTGATGATGGATCAACATGATCACGGCCGGGTCGGTGCGCGGGAAATGGGGCTTACCACATTTCGGGTTGGTGCATTGCAGGCGATAGCCCGCCTCTGCCACTGCATTTGGGTGCCCGCAGGCCCCGCAGAACCGATGCCCGCGATGCCAATGAAAAATCGCACGCGCTTGTGCGGCAAGACCGGCCTCGTCAATCGAAAGACAGGCCATGCGCGTGCGCATATCCCCAAACCCGCCGCCAAGCTTGCGCACAGCGTCTTCGCGGTCTTTGACCACCACGGCGATATCAACCGCAATCACCGGCCCGTTTGCATCGCGACCAAGATAAATCCATTCCCCGCCATGCAGATCGACATCAAGGTGGGGCACGGCTGGCGCACCAAGTACCACCAGTTCATGCGCGTCCATATCTTCGGGAAAGGCAAACAACGGATCACCCGCATGACAAATCAGGATCCGCAACGACTCCTCGGCCAAGAGAACCTGTTGCCAGTCATCGCGCTTGCGCAAAACCGCGTCGCGATCAAGATCAACGGACTCATAAAATAGCCTGTGCATAGTCGTTATTTTCCCAAAATTCTGATGCGGTAAATATCGGACAACCCCATGAGGTAGACGATATTTCCTGTGGTGACGGAGGGTGACATTAACGCGCACGCGGGCCCGTCAAAAGCAACGATTGCTTGAACACAGAAAAAATCCCAGCCAACGCTTGCGTTTTAACGCGCCTTGCGCGATATAGGGGGCGAGAGGCTGGCAGTGGACGGACCGCTCGCCAACCCGGTCAGGACCGGAAGGTAGCAGCCGTAACGAGTTTTTCCGGGTCGCTGTTCAGTCTCTCACCCTTCATTATTTCCCGAACATTTCATTGGTTTGTACCCTGCCCGGCACGTAATCGGACATGTGGTTTATTTGTGTGGGAAATTTCCCACTTGGCCTTTCCCATATGGATGGGAAACTGCTAAAACCAGACAAGATTAAAAACATTCCGGACCGGATGAATGAGCGATCAGATCGAGACCGCCAGCCAAGACACGCCCGAAGGTGACGCAACTGCCGCCCCTGCGCCAGACGCCGCACCGGCGGATGCGCCAGCAGTGCCCGCGCAAACCGATGCCGACGCCGACGAACCCAAAAGCGAATATCAGGTTCTTGCGCGGAAATACCGCCCGAAAAGCTTTGATGAGCTGATCGGCCACGGGCCGATGGTCAAGACGCTGTCAAACGCGCTTGAAAGTGGCCGCTTGGCGCATGCCTTTATCCTGACCGGTGTGCGCGGGATTGGTAAAACCACCACGGCCCGTATCATTGCCCGTGCGCTGAACTGTATTGGTGCAGACGGCAACGGTGGTGCCACGATTGAGCCGTGCGGTGTGTGCGAACATTGCCGGGCCATTGCCGAAGACCGCCATGTTGATGTTCTGGAAATGGATGCCGCGTCGCGTACCGGGGTTGATGACATTCGCGAACTGATCGAAGGCGTGCGTTATCGCCCGACATCCGCGCGCTACAAGATCTACATCATCGATGAAGTGCACATGCTGTCGAAAAGTGCTTTCAACGCGCTGCTCAAGACGCTTGAAGAGCCGCCAGAGCATGTGAAATTCATCTTTGCCACCACCGAAATCCGCAAAATCCCGATCACGGTTCTGTCGCGCTGTCAGCGCTTTGACCTGCGTCGTGTGCAGACCGACGAACTTGCCGCCCACTACACCCGGATTGCCGGGCTGGAAAAGGCCGAGATCGAAGAAGAAGCCGTCACCCTGATTGCGCGGGCCGCCGATGGATCGGTGCGCGATGGCATGAGCCTGCTTGATCAAGCGATTTCGCATGGCGCGGGCAAAGTCACCACGCAGCAGGTGCGTGATATGCTTGGCCTTTCGGATCGGTCGCGCATTTTCGATCTGTTTGATTTCACCATGAAGGGCGAAATCAACGAGGCGCTTGAATTGCTCGGCGCGCAATATGCCCTTGGCGGTGATCCGCCGGTGATGCTGCAGGATATGCTCGATCTGACCCATTGGCTGACGCGTGTGAAGCTGTCACCCGATGCCGCCAATGATCCGGGTGTTTCGCAAATTGAACGCGAACGCGGCAAGGAAATTGCCGCCAAGCTTGCCATGCCGCAATTGACCCGTGCCTGGCAAATGCTGCTTAAGGGCCTTGAAGAAACCCGCATTGCGCCATCGCCGATTCAGGCGGCTGAAATGATTCTGATCCGCCTGGCCTATGCGGCAGAAATGCCGCCACCGGGTGATTTGATCAAAAAACTGCGTCAGGACATGAACAATGCCGGGGGCGGCAATGCCCCGCAAGGCGGTGGGAATGGCGGCGGCGGAAATGCTGGGGGCCCCGGCCCGCGCATGCAGGTGGTCAATGGCGGTGGTGGCCGTGGTGCAGCGGCCGTTGCGCAATCGCGCCCGGATCCGCTTGGCGAACCCGAACAGGTCGCACAACCTGTTTACGCCAAAATGCCCGAAAGCTTCGCCGAGGTTGCCGACCTTCTTGCCAAGGACCGCGAAACCACCGGTCTTGCCATGCAGGTCAAAAATTATATGCACCTTGTGAAATTCGAACCGGGCCGAATTGAATTCCGCCCGGCACGTGGTGCCAGCTCCGATCTTTCGACCAAACTGATCAAGGCGTTGAACGGGCTGACCGGCAAGCGCTGGCTGGTCAGTGTGTCCGAACGTGAAGAAGGGGCACCGACGCTAAAGGAACAGGAACTTGAAGACCTTGAACAGCGCAAGGCAGATGCCTCGCAAGACCCGCTGGTCAGGGCCATTCTTGATGGTTTACCCAAAGCCAAAATCGTTGCCGTCCATCTGCCACCCGGTCAGGAAAACCCTGAGGGGGAAGAAGACGACAGCGGTTCAGTATATGACGATGCGTTTTATCTCGAAGGAGACGACGAGCTATGAAGAACCTTGCAGGGATGCTCAAACAGGCCCAGCAGATGCAGTCCAAAATGCAGGAAATGCAGGAAGGTCTGGTTGAACTCGAAATCGAAGGCCAGTCCGGTGCGGGCATGGTCAAGGTGATGCTAAATGGCAAAGGCGAAATGCGCGGCCTTTCGCTTGATAAAAGCATTGTCGACCCCGAAGACACCGAAGTCCTCGAAGACCTGATCGTCGCTGCCTATAACGACGCCAAGGTCAAGGTCGAGGCCGCAGTTCAGGACAAGATGAAGGACGTTACCGGCGGCATGAACCTGCCAGAAGGCTTCAAACTGCCGTTCTGAGCCCGCATCAAACGCCAAACAAATTTCGCACCATACATGTGCGCGACAAAGGGTGGCATTGCGCCGCCCTTTGTTTTTGATACAAGCTATCAGAACGCTCAAACCAAACACGGGGTCTCCATGACCGGACGGGAAATTGAAAATCTGATCAAGCTGCTGTCACGCCTGCCGGGTCTGGGGCCACGGTCGGCACGGCGTGCGGTGTTGCAGATGCTGAAAAAACCCGAAACCCTGATGATCCCGTTGGCCGATTCATTACATGAAACCGCAAGGGCCATGACCAACTGCGCCAATTGCGGCAACATCGATGTGACCGACCCCTGCCACATCTGTGCCAACCCCAACCGTGGGTCTGATATCATCTGCGTGGTCGAAGAAGTTCAGGACCTTTGGGCGCTTGAACGCGGCGCGTCGTTCAAGGGGCAATATCATGTTCTGGGCGGCACCCTTTCGCCGCTTGATGGCATTGGACCGGATGACCTTAAAATCGATCAATTGGTCAATCGCGTGCGCAATGATGGCGTGGCTGAGGTCATCCTTGCCACCAACGCCACGGTCGATGGTCAGACGACCGCGCATTACATCACCGAACGGCTGATGGAAACCGGCGTCAAGGTCACCCGCCTTGCCCATGGTGTGCCGGTTGGCGGGGAGCTTGATTACCTTGATGATGGCACGCTGGCCGCAGCTTTGCGGTCGCGCAGTTCCGTCTAACGCCCCAAAATAGGCCGTCATTCCGGGCGAAGCGCAGCGCAGACCCGGAATCCATATGCGCTGACGCAAAATGGATCCCCGCTTTCGCAGGAATGACGATATTTGTTTGTGTCGTGATTATTCAAACCATTTTTGCGCTGAAATTTTTGCCAATCTACAATAACGATCCTAAAACTAAGGCGATCAATCCGCCTTGATTTTTTCAGCTGCCAGACGGGTTGCCAGTTCATAGCCATAGGCCCCGGCCCCTGCCATCACCGCATCTGCGACCGAACTGATCCAACTGACATGGCGGAATTCTTCGCGCGCATGCGGGTTGGAAATATGCAGTTCGATGATATAGCCATCAAAGGTTTTAAGCGCATCGTGGATTGCGATGGATGTGTGGGTATAAGCCCCGGCATTGATGATGATCGCGGCTGACTTTTCACGGGCTTCGTGGATCAGATCAATGATCGCACCTTCGTGGTTGGACTGCCCGAAGCGCACCGAAACACCAAGTTCCCTGGCCAGTTCAGCGCATTTGTCCTCGATCGATGCCAGCGTGTCATGCCCATAGATTTCCGGCTGACGCTGCCCAAGCAGGTTCAGGTTCGGTCCGTTAATGACAAGAATTTCCTGCACGCTCATATTTTTATTCCCCCTCAAGGCTGTCATAGATCAACACCCTGCTGCATGCCATCTGGTTAGTTGGCAACTTCAGTGCGACGGTTCATCCGCGTCTGGGATGCAAGACGAATCGGCGCATTTGCCGCCCCGAACCCACGATACGCGCGACGCTCCACCAATTCAAAGAAGAATCGGTTGGCGAAAGTCCGCGTATAGGCCTGATAATATTCACCTTCATCATCACGATCATAGAGAATATTACTCGCACGCAGCTTATCAAGCAGTTCAGGTGCCAGACCAAAGCGCGCTTCGATGTCGTCATAATAATTTTCCGGAATCGGCAAAATTTCGACCCCGTGAGCTGTGCAATATTCCACAGATGCAAAGATATCATCGCTTGAAAATGCCAGATGCTGAACCCCACTGCCAAAGAACTCGTTGAGGAACTGGGAATGCTGGGTATGCGGGCTTTGCGACCCATTAAGGATCAACCGCACCGCGTCACTTTGCACCACCTGACTTTGCACAAGCCCGCCCGGATCGGGGATATCAAGGGTCGGCATCTTGCCCAGATCAAAAATCGAGGTGAAATACAAAAGCCAAGTCAGCATTTCCTCATACTGCATGGAGTATGAAACGTGATCGACACTGCGAAGCTTTGCCGAGCCTGAATCTGCATGCGCGTCCGTGGCGTGTTCAAATTCAACATCCCAGATGCGCGACAGTTCGCTGTGATCATCAAGGAAATAGACCAAACTGCCGCCAACACCGCGAATGGCAGGCATTTCAATTTCACCCTTGCCCACCGCCTGACTGAATGGGGCCGCCAAAAGCGATTGCGCCCGATCCATGGTTGCCTTGGCATCCCTGACCTTAAGCCCGACCGCACAGACCGACGGACCATGCACGATGTTATAGGAATGGGCAAAGCCATCCTTGTCGCAATTGATCACAAGGTTGATGTTACCCTGTTTCCACCAAGTCACAGCCTTGGATTTGTGACTGCCACGCTTTTCAAAACCAAGCCCGGCAAACAGGGTTGAAAGCTTTTCGGCGGTTTCTTCTTCAACCGCGAATTCGACAAAGCAGACTTCCTGCGCATGGGCCTTGGGCGGCAGCACCTTGGCGTTTTCACCTACTTTGACACCATCAACACCGTCCCCCAGATAAATCAGGGACCGCAGCCCATCCTTGGCAACGCTTTTGGTCGAGCTTGATCGGAACTGATCGTTGAAAATCTCAAGCGAGAGCGGCCCGTCATAGCCAGTCTGGGCAAGGTTACGCATGAATTCATCCAGCGGGAAGTCCCCCTGCCCGGGAAAGCAGCGGAAATGACGGCTCCAGGACAAGGCATCCATTTCAAGCGTCGGGGCATCTGCCACCTGAACCAGAAAAATCTTATCACCCGGAATAGATGAAATCGCATCCAGCGGCACCTTGCGCGCCATTATGTGGAAAGTATCGAGTACCAAACCGACATTCGGGTGATTGGCACGGCGCACCACTTCCCAGCTATCGCGATAGTCGCTGATATGCTTGCCCCATGACAGAGCTTCGAATGCGACGCGCAGCCCGCGTTTGGCTGCACGGTCGCCAAGCTCCGCCAGATCTTTGGCCGCACGACCAAGCCCGCCAAGAGATTGTGGTGATACGTTTGAACACACCATCAAAAGATCGGTGCCAAGTTCTTCCATCAGGTCAAACTTGCGCTCAGCCCGTTCAAAAACGCGAGTGCGCTGGGGTTCCGGCATGCCTTCAAAGTCTCGGAACGGCTGAAAGGTCACAAGTTTCAGGCCAAGTTCACGGATCGTCTTGCCAACGTCGGCGGGTGACCCGTCAAAAGACAGAAGATCGTTTTCAAAAATCTCCACCCCGTCAAAGCCGGCAG
Organism: Thalassospira australica; assembly: GCF_000763295.1. GTDB lineage: Bacteria > Pseudomonadota > Alphaproteobacteria > Rhodospirillales > Thalassospiraceae > Thalassospira > Thalassospira australica. Next base: position 65,623 of record NZ_JRJE01000032.1, read on the forward strand.
CGGCAATGGCGTCGAGTTTTTCCTGAAGATCGCCCGACAGTGAAACTGTGGCAATTGAGGTCAGCATTTTATCCCTCCGGGATGCGTGTGGGGCACCGGCGCACTCACAGAAGGAGGCTGCGTTTCGCGGGTTCAAACACCTGCACGCAGATCAATGCTGTGAACGCCGCCGATACGTTTCGATATGGTCGGTCAGTTTTTCAATCGCGCCATCCATGTCCCGTGCCAGAGACAGATCACAGATTTCACGATGTTCATCGATGATTTCCTGTGCGCGGAAACCATGCGTTTTCAGTTCAATCACCACATAGCGGCGGAACTGATCAAAAATCTCGCGGTGGAGGCGCATATGCAGATTCGACCCGCAGGCCGAAATCAGCGCCTGATGAAATTCGCGGTCATATTGGCTCCAAAGCACCGTCAATTCGCGGCTGTCTTTGCCCAGCATCTGCTTTTCAACCGCCGAAAGCTTGTGATGGGCAGCAGCCACACGAGCTTCCCATTCCACATCCCCATGTTTGATCGAGGCCGCAAGACCATCGCGTTCCAGCAAAAGCCGCATCGCTGTCAATTCCATGAAATTGGAAGGCGATGTTTCAACAACGCGAAACCCCTTCTGACCTTCGACAAAGACGAAGCCAGATGCGACAAGGCGGTTGAGCACCTCGCGCAGCGTGTTGACGCCGACGTTATAACGTTCGCGGAGCGCCTCAAGCTTAAGCTTCACGCCCGGTTGCAATTCGCCATACAGAATGTCATCGCGAATTTCGTTATAGACCGTCTCGGCAACTGTGCTGCTGGTACTCATGTCTCGTCCCCTAGCCTGTCAATGCCCCGGGATAGGCATTGAAGTATTCGTCCCGTGCAGCGTCAGCATCGATTTCTGCTCCGCTGAAAACCTCGAATGCTTCAATACCCTGAAAGAAGAAGAGTTCAAAGCCGGTCATGACTTCAATTCCCGATTTCACAGCAGATCGCAGGAATGCGGTTTCAACCGGTGTGTAAACAGCATCAAACGCCCATTTCTGCCCGCCAAACAGTTTGGTATCGAACGGACAACCGGGATACTGGTTCATGCCAATCGGCGTGCAATTGATCAGCCCATCCGCACCGCGCACCGCGTCCGTCAGGTCATCTTCACCGACAAAGACCGCATTTGCATCGGCTCTCACTAGAGTTGCCACCAGTTCTTTACCACGGACAGGATCCTTGTCATGGATCAGGATTTTATCTACCCCAAGGCCGCGCAGGCCAAAGGCGGTCGCAAGACCAACACCACCTGCACCAAGCTGTAACACCTCACCCGGATTTGCATCGCCAAATTGCTGGCGATAGCCGCGCATGAAACCGACAAAGTCAGTATTGTCCCCCCGCCAGCCGTCTTTACGAAAGACAACCGTATTAACCGATCCAAGTGCCCCGGGCAGGCGTTTGCGCGGGGTAATCAGTGTCCGCGCACTGGTTTTATAGGGATGGGTGACATTGACCCCGGCATAGCCGGTTTGCGCACAGGCGGTAAGTTGTTTGATCAGATCAAAATCCCTGATCTGATCGCTATCAAGGTAGTCGTACGTGACATCCATACCGCACATACGGCCCAGCAACACGTGCAGTCGTGCCGACTGGCTGCGCGAAATGCCTTTACCAATAAGACCGAGTTTCAACATGGACAGGTATCCTAAAATCCAAACATTTCGGGCAGGAACGTAACGATGCCCGGAACAAAGGTGATGATCAGCAACACCAGAAGTTCGACAATAAAGAACGGCATGATGGCCCGGATCATGCGTGCCATCCCGACACCGGCGACCGCATCCGCAACAAACAGACAAAGCCCCATTGGCGGCGTGATCAGGCCGATCATCAGGTTAAAGATGACAATGATGCCAAAGTGGGTAGGATCGATGCCAAGACTGATCGCAATCGGATGCAGGATCGGTACGAGAACCAGCATCGCGGCAATGCCTTCAAGAGCAAGCCCGACTGCAAGCAACATGATGTTGATCAGGATCAGGAACATGGCCGGGCTATCGACATAGCCCAGAACAAATTGGCTGACCGCCTGTGGGATACCGGCAAATGTCATAAACCAGTTGGCCGCAGCCACCGTTCCCATAATGATCAGAATACTTGAAGAATCACGCATCGCACCAGAAAAGATACCCGGCAGTTCCGCCGGTTTCAGTTCCCGGAAAACAAACAACCCGACGATCAGCGCATAGAACACCGCAAAGCTTGCTGCCTCGGTCGGGGTAACGATCCCCGCGAGGATCGAGCCAATGACAAAGACCGGCATGAACAGCGGAATCAGACCATTCCACACCGCCTTGAGCTTTTCGACCATATTCATGCGTGCACGCGGTTTGGCGTAATCCTTTACAAAGAAGCGCACATAGACCGACAGCGCCACAGCCAACAGAACACCGGGCACAATTCCCGCCAGAAACAAGGCTGGCACCGACACATTGGTCGTGATCAGGGCATAGATGATCACCGGAATGCTGGGCGGAATGATCGGCCCGATCACCGAGGACGCCGCCGTCAGGGCCGCAGCGAAATCACGCGGGTAGCCTTCTTTTTCCATCGACGGAATAAAGATACGGCCAATGGCGGATGTATCGGCCACCGCCGATCCGGAAAGACCGGCAAAGATCACCGATGACCAGATATTAACCTGTGCCAGACCGGCCCGGGCATGGCCGACAAGTGCATTGGCCAGATTGATCACGCGTGACGTGATCCCACTAGCATTCATCAACTCACCGGCGAGTACGAACAGTGGAATGGCCAGAATGGTAAAACTGTCCAGCCCGGCAAAAATACGCTGGGGCAGCAGATCAATGCCAAACGTTCCCGTCCCGATATAGGCCACAATGGCCAGAGCAATCGCAAAGGCAACAGGTGCGCCAATCGCTAGCAGAACAAGAAGGGTTACACCGGTAATCATGCGTCTTCACCCTCTCCAAGGCCTGCCATAAAGAAAGAAATGATGCGCAGGACGGCTGCAATGACCAGACACCCACCACCAATCATGATGGCGATCTGCGCCCAAAACATCTCGATCCCGAGCCCGGAAGCGACAATGCCCCCGCGTTTGGTCGCAAAAATTAGCCCCGCATGAACCAGAATTCCGCCCAGAACCAGCGTTGCCGCATCAACCAGAATGGCAATCCGACGGCGCAGATGCGCGGAGACGGTATCAATCACAATGCTAAAGGTGATCTGGGTTCCCTGCAGATAGGCATAGGCCACACCGAACATGCAGCCATAAATCATCGCGTATTTCGCGACTTCTTCGCTCCATTGCAGCGGGGAAGAAAACAGATAGCGGCTGATACTGCCGGCAAAAACAACACCAAAGACAACGAGGATACTCATCCCCGACAGTCCGGCGAGCAAACGCTTAAACGCATTCTCGGTGCGTTGCATGGGGTTCCCCCGGATCACTGAAGTTTCTGATGCTTGTATTAAAGCACGGTGGCGGGAAAAAAGGGCAGGCCAGGCACAAGGAGGAGCGCCCAGCCTGCCAAGAACCAATTACATCGACGCTTCGGCTTCAGAAACGGCTGCCTGCAGTTTGTCAATCCACTCGGCATCAATCTGACCCGAAAGCCATTCGATAACCGCCGGCTGTGCCGCATCGCGGAATGCCTTAAGCTGTTCTGCGCTCGGCGTGGTGACTTCCATGCCTTCTTCAGCCAGCTTGGCAACGCCTTCGGCAGAATTGAACTGCTGGATCGACCGACCAACATTCGATGCAACACCCGCAGCGCGACGCAGAAGCGCCTGATCCGCACCCGAAAGGCTTTGATAGGTTGCTTCGTTGATCACGATGAAGTCGGTGCCATATACGTGACGGTCAAGCGTCAGGTATTTCTGCATTTCATAGAACTTGTTGGCATAAATCACACTGATCGGATTTTCCTGACCATCAACAGTACCAGTGGTCAATGCGGTCGGAACTTCCGGCCAGGGAATCGGGGTCGGCTCGCCCCCAAGGGCTTTGACCATTTCAACAAACAGCGGAACGGTCATGACACGGATTTTAAGACCTTCCATGTCCTTCGGTTCTGCCACCGCGCGCTGAGAGTTGGTGAAGTTACGGAAACCGGTTTCACCATACGCCAGGGTACGCAGCCCAGTTTTTTCCAGACAGTGTGCCGCGAGTTCATCCCCGAAATCACCATCAAGGACGCTCCAGGCGACGTTGGCATTGGGGAAAACATAAGGGATATCAAGTACGGCTGCTTCCGGGCAGACCTTCGAAAACGGTCCCGAAACCATCGACATGGCAAGCGTGCCATCCTGGGTGTTCTGCAGCAGATCGGTTTCACCGCCCAGCGCACCAGCCGGGAACAACCCGACCTCAATACGACCACCGGATTCTGCTTCAACAATATTTTTAAAGACCTGAGACGCTGCACCCTTTTTCGAGGTGGTCCACTCTGCCGGATCAACATGCGCAAAATTCAGGGTGACGTCAGCCGCCTGCGCGGAGAACCCAAATGACGCAGCAGCAATTGATACGGCACCGACCAGGGCACCTTTGGAAATCATCTTCATTACTTCCTCCCGATTGAACGAAATCCCGCGGACAGTGATTGCTTTGACAATCTTGTTCTTAAACAGCCCGAACCCGGAATTGGGACAATTTAAAAAATATAGGAGATTTTGTCAAACATTCTATGTTTTAGCCTTAAGTCGCAGTTTACCTGACATTCACGCCATGGTTTTACATATTCCGATCCCGGTTAATTGAGTTTTATGCTCCAAATTCATGCCTTAAACCGATCATCCAAACTGCATTGACTGGTGTAGATCGTTCAAAAATCCCAGAATTTGTTTGGGTGCCCGCCCCACCCACGATACAACCGCACAAGGGAAAGACAGACGGCGTTGCCCTGTTGGCTTTGCCCCACATCACGTGTAAAACAGCTTGCCGTAAAATAGGGTAATTGTGCTACTTTGGTCGTCAGGCCCTGAGGCTGTATCTTTCGATTCGCCCCCTGAAACGAAACCATTTTCAAAGTGAACCCGGTGAATAGTTTAAACGGTCCCAAATCGCCGCAACTTGCAAAAGTCGCTTCCCGCATTTTGGCAGGCAGCTTCCTGTTCGAGGATCTTGATCCCGAACTGCTTGAGCAGCTTTCAAATCAGGCGACCGTACGCAGGATCGAAGACGGTCAGTTGCTGTTTGAAAAAGGGGCACCTGCCGATGGCCTTTATGCGGTCGAGGCGGGCAAGGTTCGCATTTCTTCGGTATCGGAAACCGGCAAGGAGATCGTTTTGAACGTTCTCGCACCGGGGGCTGTATTTGGCGAGATCGCCCTTCTTGACGGCGAACCCCGTACGGCTACCGCACGGGCAGTCGGCCCGACCCGGACCCTGTTTATTTCGCGCGATGACTTCTTTGAAATCTTTGACCGCGAAGCCCCGCTGCGCCGCCATATCACCGCCCTTTTGTGCCGCCGTCTGCGCTGGGTCAGCGACCTTTTGGAAGACGCCAATTTCCTTGATCTGACAGCCCGTCTGATCAAACGGATTCTGTGGCTTGCCGAACGTCATGGCGGCCCGGACCCCGAAGGCATTCGTATTGCCCTGCCACTGTCGCAGCAGGAGCTTGGCCTGATGCTGGGCGTTACCCGCGAAGCGGTGAACAAAAAACTGCGCGAGCTGGAAAAACAGGGGATGATCACTAGGCGTGATGGCCGTTTGGTCATCAAGGACAGCGAAGGGCTGAAACAACTTCTTGCTGATGCCGTCAAAAACTGAGCCATCGGACTCCCTTTTTGAACGTCTTGTCGCCCGCGAGGAAAAACGCGGGCTGATCCTTGTTGCCTTCCTGCGTATTTGTCTGCTGGCCTTTATCCTTTTGTTGTTCAGCAAGCCCGATTCCCCCACTGGCAAGCTTTATACCCTGCTTGAAGTTCTCGCCTGGTTCATTCCCGGCGTGTTTGTGCAGCTGTTTGTCGCCTTTCGCGGGGATAAATCCTATTGGATGATCTATCTGCTGGCGGTGATTGATGCCGGGTTGATTGTCTATGTATCGGTCGTGCCCGATCCGCTGAACCCGCTGCTTGACCAACCGGCATGGCTGTACGGGTTTGTTGTGCGCGACCGCGGGGTGGTCTTCTCGATGATCATGATGGCAATCATCATCATGACTTTTTCCCCGCGCCTAATTTTGTGGTTTGGATTCTGGCTGTTTGTTTCATGGTGCGGGGCGATCTGGTGGTTAATGACCCGGCCCGGCGTCATCGTGTCCCAGCATTTTGGCGATGAATGGAACCCGACCCAGCAGGAAATTATTGATACCTATAACCTGCCCGAATTTGTTGATATCTCTGCCCTTGCCGAACAGGTCGTTATCGTCATTGTCTTTACGCTGGCCTGTGCGGTGATGGTCTCGCGGCTTCGGGTTCTGATCAACCAGTCGGCGGCATCCGAACGCGCACATGGCAATCTGGCGCGTTATTTCCCGACCGCGCTTGCCGATCAACTGGCCGATCGCGACGAACCGGTGCGGGTGGGCGAACGGCGCGAATGTGTCATTCTGTTTGCCGATGTCATCGGATTTTCACGCTTTGCCGAAAAACGCGACCCCCAGGAAGTCATGCGCTTCCTTAATCAGTTCCATCAAATTGCAACATCGCAAATCGGGGCCTATGGCGGGATTGTCGAAAAATATATTGGCGATGCCGTCATGGCGAGTTTCGCCGCCTTTGACGATCTCGATCGTCCTGCAACCCATGCCTTTTGTGCGGCTCAGGCCATCATTGCCCAAGTCGCGGAATGGCAAAGCCAGGAACCTGCCGATGGTGGCAAACCGCTTGAAATCGGTGTCGGGCTGAACTTTGGCCCTGCGGTTGTTGGCGATATCGGCCAACGCGAGGCCATGACATCGGCCGTGATCGGGGCCAGCGTCAATCTGGCCGCCCGCCTTGAAAAAGCCACCCGCGAGCTTGGCAGTGATACGGTCATGAGCACAAATTTCGCCGCCAAACTCCATGACGAATGCCCCGTTGCCGCCCCGGTTCTTCTGGCCCGCTACAAGCAGACACAAACCATTCAGGTCAAAGGATTTAGCGAACCGGTTGGGGTTTTGTTTAATTAAAGTATGTTGCCTTTATCTGCCCCATTTTGCCGGAGATAAAGGCAACATACTTTAACATCTGCTAAAGGAAGCGGTGGTAAAATCGCTCTTCGCCTGCCAAGCCCTTGAAACTTGGGCATAGAAGCCCAAAATGATTTTACATTCTTGGTGCGGCGTACACATTGTTCAGCAGGAGGACGCGATGGAGACCACGTCAGGCTCAACCCCAACGGCTACGGATGCCGTCCCGTCCGCTGTAAAGCTGACCACATTGTTTGGCGAACGTGAATTTGCCTGGGACAAGGCGATCTATTTCCCTGCCGGGCTCAAAGGTTTTCCCGATCACAATGTCTTTGCCCTTGCCAGCTTCCCGGGCGAAGAAGGAAACGCCTTTCTTTTGATGCAATGCCTGACCGAACCGGAACTGGCCTTTATCATCGCGCCCTATAACCTGCAAAGCAAAACGATCCAGCCGGACCATCTTGAACAGGCCTTTCGCATCCATGGCATCGGAAAGGATGACGGTGCGGTTCTTTTGATCGTTACCCTGCACAAGCCTGATGACGGCCCGGCCAGCATGTCGGTCAATCTGCGCGCCCCGATTATCCTTGATACGGCGCGACAGGCTGCTTTCCAGCATCATCTGCCCGAAGCGGGTGGCTATTCCTTCCATCATGATCTGGGCTAGCGGCCAGGGTTAAAACTCAGCGACCATAACCATCCAATCGGTGAACGCACCGTGCATTTACATGCGCGGTCGGTGCGCAATGGTGCCCTTGAAATCGTCCCGACATGTCCTTGATCCTGCCATCTTTTCACGCAAAGGTAGCATCGAGAATACTTATGTAATTACACCCATCACGTAGGGGATCGGGAATGTCTGCAGCGTTGCGTAATCGTTTTGCACTGGCCGCCTTGTTGGGATCAACCGTCTTTTTCGGACCGGATATCCATACCGCCCAGGCCCAAACAGAAGCCGAAAATACCAGAACCACCACCCCGTCCATCGCGATACCGGCCAGCAATCGTACCAAGCTGCAACTCACCGTTTATCCCGGCAATCTTTCGCTGATTGCCGAACAACGCAACGCCACCATCCCCGAAGGACAAAATCTTTTGCGGATCGGCGGATTGCCGCAAACGATTATGGATGAATCGTTCCTGCTGGGCACATCGATGGACAGCGATCTTGTCTGGACGTCTATACGCAACCGCGTCAACGGCAAAGACTCAATCGATAGCTTGCTGCGCGATCAGGTTGGCAAAACCGTAACCATCCGACGCGGCGACGACTTGATTGGTGGGACACTTCTGGCGGTGAGCCATATCGCCCTTGTGCAGACCGATCTTGGCGTTGAACAGGTGCCCCTTGATCAGGTGATCGTTGCCGATCTGCCCGATGGATTTACTGCTGCGCCAACGCTTGATGCCGATATTGCCACCACAGATCCGCTTGATCACGTGTCGATGGCCTATCTTCTGGGCGGTATTGGCTGGAACACATCTTATGTCGCCTATTACAACAGTGCGGAAAACAGCCTCAACCTTGCGGCCATCGCCAAGGTGATCAATGCATCGGGCAGTGATTTTGACGATGCCCAGTTGCGCCTTGTCGCGGGGGATCCCAATCGCGTTTCACAGCCGCCGATGGTCAAGTCCGCACGCACCGAAATGATGATGTCGGCGATGGCCGATGGTGCGGCATCGGCGGCAGAAGCCCCCGGTCGGGAAAGCTTTGAAAACCTGCATGTCTATGGCCCATTTGGTGGTCTGTCGATGAAGGATGGCGATACGGTCATTGTGCCGTTGATGGATGCGCAAACCCTTACGGCCGAACGCCACGCCATCTTTGAAGCCGCAAGCAACCCTTACAATATGGGGCAAAATGGCGGACAGGGTTTCATCCGCCCAAATCTTGAGATCAAGATCACCAATACCGGCGGCGCAGATGAAGAAACTCCATGGCCTGATGGTACTGTGCGCATCTTTGCCAACACACCGGCCGGCGACACCGGGTATTTGTCCGAGGACCATATTTCGCTTACCCCGGTCGGGCGCGATGCCACGCTTCGTCTGGGCAAGGCTAGCGAGCTTTCCGGCACCCGCGACGTCACCGCCTTTTCGCGCAAGTCCCGCCCGAACCTGCCCGATGAAGTCACCGCAGACGTTTCATGGACCATCACCAACACAAGCGATCGCGCAGAAACCGTCACCATCCGCGAAAACCTGCCCACCGACTGGGAAGTCACATCCCAAAGTCATAAACATGATCGTCCAGAGCCCGGACTGGTCACCTGGGAAATCGAAGTCCCGGCTGATGACGAAGTCACCGTAAACTGGTCTGTTGCCAGCACGCGCTGATCTGCCCAACTGAATTGAACAACCATGACGGCCACAGGAGTTTTCCCGTGGCCGTTTTGCGTTCTGTTCAACGCAGGCCATTTTTCAGGTATCTCAGGGCTACGTGCGTGAACTGTAAAACGCCTTGGCCAAGGGTAACAAAATGCTGGCATCGGGCAGTTGGTCGGTGACAGAGCACAATTCGGCGTAAATGCAAATCAGTTTGGTCAGAAGCACAAAGGCATCCTGATTGCGTTGTCCGGCGAATTTGCCAAGAACTTCGATCCCTTCACATGCCGCATCGCGCGCCAGATCGCACTTGCCCGCGCCACGTAATGCCAACACCAGTGCCGCCAATGAATAGCCAAGATCAAGTCGTTCCTGATCATCCTTGCGCCCGATACAATTGCGCAACCGGTCCCACCGCAACTGTACGGCCTGACTGGCGGCATCAACCGCCCAATCCCATTGCTTGGCTTCGATCTCCAATGCGGCGCGATTGTTTAAGCTTAAGGCAAGCCCGGCCAGTGCTGCGTCACGTGCGGTTGGCAGAAATTGGGAAAAAATTGCATCCGCGGCATCAAACAGCGTCAAGGCATATGCGCGTTCATGATGGGTTTGATTGCTGGCCATTTCCAGATACAGGCGCGCAACCGCAAGCGAATTGGGATCGGTCTGTTCAAGATAGGACAAGCGCAACGCATATTCGTCCGAATTGTCCGTCATCCTGATCCCGCCACCTCTTTTCATGCCACAGGCCCGATTGGCCGCGTGTAGAAAAGACGTTTGAAAAGGTCATCTTGTGAACGACCTGCAATCAGGGATAAGCTAAGTGACTGTTGCCCAAAGACAGCCAGACACATCTTGATACGCGGTTGTCTGATTTGTCCCGCAGCCCTGAAAAATCCCCGGGTTTAAACGCATTCCCACCACCACCCCGGCAACTGATATGAGAGAAAAAGCAAGGAAAAGCGCGCCAAGTCGGGGCATCCCCGGTCACGGAATTTGACGCAAAGGCTTTCTCTCATATCCGTTGTCCTTTGGATCATCCGGATCTGCAGGAGCTATTTTTTCGCAAAATCTTGAAAGATATCGATCTTCCTGCGATTTTGCTTTGCCTATCGGTACAAATCCGGGCGACCGGGGCGATCATGTGAATAAGTTTGGACCCTAAATGAGCACTTCGACCCAAACCCTGCGCGCCCTATACGGCACATGGCGACTTGCACGTGCCGACGCACAAGGTCTTGAATTTTTTGACTTCTCTATCAACGGGTTCTGGCGCTCGTTTCTGGCGGCGGTCATTGTTTTTCCGGCCTTTGCCTTTTTGCGCTGGCACGATCTGTTTGACGCGCCTGACGATTTCCCCGCCATGCGCTATATGGTGGTTGAGGTCATTTCCTATGTCATCAAATGGGTTGCCTTCCCGCTGATCATGTTTCACGTCCTGCCCATGCTGGGGCGGGCGGAACGCTATATCAACTTTATCGTCGTGTATAACTGGGCCAGCGTGCTGCAGATGGGGCTTTATCTTGCGGCCCTTATGCTTGGTGTGCTGTTCCCGTCCCTTGGTGCCGGGGGATTTGTGTTTATCGCGATCATCGCGACGCTGGTATATGGCGTCTATATCGCCAAGCTGACACTTGATGTGCCAATCCCTACGGCGGGGGCGATTGTCATGGCTGATTTCCTGCTGTCGATGGTGATCACATCGATTGGTATCCGCCTTGCCGTCGGACAGCTATTCTAATTCTATCAATAAGAAAACCATCCTCATCAGGGAGAAACACACAATGAAACCCGTGCTTGCCGTAACCCGCCGACTGCCCGATGCCGTCGCGAAACGCGCCGAAGAAAGCTATGATGTTCGCCGTCAGGAAACCGACGATCCCCTGACACGTGCTGAAATTCTGGCACTGTGCCACGGGGCGGATGCCGCCCTTGTCTCGGTCGGCGATCCGATTGATGCCGAGTTCTTTGACAAGCTGGCAGACAGCGTGAAAATCGTTGCCACCTTCTCGGTCGGGACCGATCACATTGATCTGGAAGCCGCCAGGAAAAAGGGGGTCATCATTGGCAATACGCCGGGTGTTCTGACCGATGCCACCGCTGATATTGCCTGGCTTTTGATCCTTGGTGCCGCAAGGCGCGCCAGCGAAGGCGAAGCACAGGTTCGCAACGCCACCTGGTCAAGCTGGCGTCCGACCCATCTGATGGGCACACAAGTCACCGGCAAGAAACTTGGCATCATTGGCATGGGCCGGATTGGTCAGGCCGTTGCCAAGCGCGCACGTGGCTTTGATATGGATATCCATTATTACAATCGCCGCCAATTGCCCGCCGATCAGGAACTGGGCGCGACCTATCACGACAGCATCGATGCCCTTCTGCCGCATTGCGATTTCCTGTCGCTTCATTGCCCCTCGACGCCGGAAACACGCGGCATGGTCAATGCAGATTTCATTTCCAAGCTGCCTGATGGTGCCATCATCGTGAACACCGCGCGCGGGGATGTGGTCAATGACCATGATCTGATTGCGGCGCTTAAATCGGGCAAGCTGACCTCGGCCGGGCTGGATGTGTATGCCGGTGAACCCAATATCGAACCAGCCTATCGCGACCTGCCCAACACGTTCTTGCTGCCGCATCTGGGATCGGCCACGGTCGAAACCCGCAACGCCATGGGTTTCCGTGCGCTTGATAACATCGATGCCTTTATCGCCGGCAAGGACGTGCCGTTTACGGTATAATTCTGAGCTCAGAGGCTTTGTCGCAAATCACAAAAGACCGCGCACCCAGTCTGGTAAAGGATCAATGTGCGCGGTTATTACGCCCTGCCTGATCGTCAAAACTTCCTGAAACGGCGTGTCCAGACTAGCGTTATCAAGCACCCGAACGTCATCACAGAGCGGGATCGCTTTTTTCACGTTGTTTAAAGTACGCGGAATACGGGTTTTGACCTTGTCGCTCGGAACATTATGCCCGCCCTCTTCCACCCGCTGTCGAATTCGGGCCAGGTTCAGACCGGTGGACCCGACATGGATAACAATCAGGACAATCTCATATCCTTTTGCTTTTGCACGGGCGAGAAAATCAATCTTGGATGGGTGTGAAAATACCGTTTCATAACAGAAACTTGTACCCTGCTGTATATGCCTCTCGCGCATCATTTCCGCCAAGCGGGCAGCTTCATAGCTGTTACCCTCCGGATCTTGAGGGAAGACTTCCCTTGCGATCAGGTCAGCACTGATAAATGGCAATCCGTGTTGTTTCAGGATGGTTTCATAGAAGGTTGTTTTTCCCGAGCCGTTCCCACCGACCAGGACCCAAAGCTGCTTCATGGGTGCGCAATGACTTTAAAACTGCCATCAACGAACTCACCTATTTCAACATTGCCATCGGGTGAAACGCGTTCAAGCATACCGGGATGGCTTTTTGACGCCTGAAAGCGGACATTTCCATCGGAAATTTTCCCGGACAAGTTCCCGCCTTCCCGGTCACGCTTCAAGCCGGCGAAAACATCATCCACGTTTATTTCCGCTGGTTTCACCTGCTCAACCGAGAGTGCCGCAAATCCTGCCTTAACGGCCAAAATCACTTCAGGGTTCAGGATATGCGATACCTTTTGCCCCAGGTCGGCCCAATATTCGATCTGTTCTGCGCTACTGCGATGCGATAGTGCACCGGTTGCTTTGGCAGCCTCCATAAGGCCGCGTTCCAGTCGAATAGGAGAAGATGCTTTGCTCAAGGTTTTAAACCTCCTGCCAAAACGAGACATCAATCTGTAGCAATCTGCTACAATATACCTCATATACGCTGGAAGTTCAAATCACCGGGATCAATCTATCCCAAATCGCTTTCCTCGCCCGCAGGCAGGATGCAGGCGATTTCGCGGCCATCGCGGCTAATCTTGACCCGACCCCCATGAATTTCGACCACGGCACGCACCATCGCCATGCCAAGAGCACGGCGGGCTGACGGGTTTTCACCATCGCGCAGGCCTTCAAACAGCATCGGTTGCGGCGCTTCGTCCGAGAGCGAGATCGAAATTTCGATATCCTCGCCGCGTCGGCGCGCAACCACGGAAACTTCGCTGCCTTCGGGGGCGGTGCGCAACACATTGGTCACAAGAATGAACAATGCCTGTTTCAAGCGCCGTTCATCGGCCACCATCCAGCCAATGTTACGCGAACAATAAAGGCGCAGCGACACATTAAGTTCCGCCAAACGTGCCCGTGTCAGGGCCTCAAGCGAGCGCAGCAAACGTCTTGGATCAACCGTATCCAGCTCAAGTGCGACCTGCCCCGACCCAAGGGTCGCCAGATCGCGCATGTCATCAACAAGGGCCAGCATGCTTTGTGCTTCGGTGCGGATGGTTTCAACTGATCGTGCGACATTCCCGGTCAGATGCGGGATCAACCGGTCTGATTCGCCATTGATATGATCCAGCGGCTTGGTCAGTTCGCGCGATACCGTCGAAATGAAGTCCGACTTCATCTGGTCAGCAGTACGCAAGGCCTCGTTACGTTCACGAAGGGCACGTTCCACCCGGATGGTATCGGTCACATCGATATAGGACATCATCACCGCCCCGTCGGGCAGCGGCACAATGGCAAAATCAACAATCGAATTATCAGCGCGTTCCAACCGGCCATTCATCGGTTCATGGTTGGTGATGCGTGCGACCATGCGGCTTTTGAATTTGTCCCAATCATCCCGTTCGCGCCAGAAATCCTTGGATTTCTCGACCACATCGCCCAGGTGCGGCGCAACATCAAGGAAGGTTGATTCCAGCCCCCACAAATCGGCAAAACCATGGTTATAAAGGCGCAAACGCCCATCGCCACTGATGACCCCCACCGCTTCATGCAGGCTTTCAAGCGTTTCGCGCTGAACAGCGATCAGGGTATTATAGGAACTTTCAAGCACCAACTTGTCCGTGACGTCTTCATAGACAAACATCAAACCGCCAAACGGATGGGGCGAAATAAAGCGCCTTAGCGTCATGCCGTTTGGCAGATGCATCAGGTCTTCTTCGGGCTTCAAAAGATCGGTGAAACGCTGATTTTCAGTATTGCGGAACTGGGTGAAGTCGGTGACTTCCGGCAGTTTGCGTTCATCGCGCAATCTTCGGAGGACATCATCATGGGTCGGCTCCGTCCACAGCCATTCATCATCAAGATCCCAAAGCTTGGTGAAGGCGGTGTTAAAGAAAATAAGCCCCTTGTCCCCGCCATACACCGCAATCGCCGTGCCCAGATTTTCAAGCACCTCGGCATGGGCGCGAATATGGCGCGAAAGATCAGACTGCAATTCTTCGACCGGGGTGCAATCGATGGCAAACCCGATCAGGCCATCGGGTTCATCAATGTTTCTTGATGGCATCTCGGTGATGCGCAGCAATTTGCGATCCCCGCGAATGACCACATGGAAATCACGTGTCAGACTTTCGCCATTGCGCTGAACCGATGCCGCGAGCGAACGCCCATGATCGGGGATCACCCCGGCACCAATTTCGGATTGGCTCGCCAGCGCATCTTCGATGCTGTCATGCTCAACCGCATCGGCATAGGCCGCGTTACAGTCAATCAGGCGAAGATCCCCGTCACGGCGCCAGACCGGGAAGGGCAAACTATCAAGCAACAGGCGCAAACCCGAAACTTCGTGTTTAAGCGCCTGAACATCGCCAAACTGATGTTCGCGTTCACGCGAATGGCGGGTTTCATCATGGAACCACAGGCCATGCGCCAAAACTTCCGATGACCGGCCCTTGCGTGCGGTAATGCCCACCACATGGAATTTGCGCTCGTCAAGGGTGGTGACCCAAAGTTCAAACCGGTCGTGGCTGGTTTTAAGGTTGCGCACACGTTCTTTCAGTGCATCGGCATCTTCATCACGCAACAAATCAAGCAGATCGGGAAAACGCCCATCCTGGCCAAGCTGGAACGCCCGCTTGAGCGACGGGCTGGCGCCTTCGGCGAATCCCTGATGGCTCCAGTAATACACCGGGTCAGGGCCGGCAAACAGCAACTGCGTGAAAAGCTCGGTCTCGCCAGCCAGTTCGTGTTCGTGGTCTTCGACTTCTTCGAGATGACGGCGCATCCGCAACGACAATCGCCAGCCGACCCAACCGGCAATCGCCGCCCCGCCCACAGCCGCCAGACCAACCACCAGCCAGTCACGATCACTCAAGCCCGCAAGACTTCCAAAAATGGTTGCGCCGATTCCATCGGCGGCAGGCGCATTTGCGCCATCTGACACAGAATTTTGCGGATCGGTGACACGGAATTTTTCCTGAGCAGTTGCCTCAACGGACAGAACCAGCCCGGCAAGCATGATGCCTGTGCGCTGCCAAAGCGCAGAAAGCGACAATTTGGGCGATTGGTGCAAAAATGCCCTCACCTGTTTTTGTGCCCCACCCTGTTTGGAAGCTTGCTCGAATGCTTGCCGTGTCACGTGTTGTTAACCGTTTGTGTTTATGAGCTATTATTATGGTGAAAACGATGCCCTTTTACCACCGTTTCGCATCATTGCGGCAACAGCCTTGTCTGATGGCGCATTTCATCGAAAAGCCATGTGGAAAAACCGCAATGACACAGCCGGGAAATCCGTTTATGTCTGCGGAACCGACATTCTTAACAGATCAAACGTATTCATAATTCAATATGAGCCCTAAACCGCAGCTAGACCTTTTTGCACCGCGCGCGGCGGCCAAGCCATCCGCACCACAAAAGGACTCTGCCACGCTCAAGGCGGCCGCAAAACCGGCCCCGGAAATCGGTGATCTGTTTGATACCAATTTCAATGCCGATGACATTGCAGAATGGGAACTGCTGTTTCGCGATGTGCCGCAGTATAACTATCATTTCAAACGCGCCCAGATTGCCTCGGCCTTTGACCGGCCGCTGCATAAAAAGCTGATCGCATCACCTGCGTTTGAACGGTTGCGCGAAATCTCGTTCCTTGGGGCCATTGACTATCTGTTCCATCCCAATGGACGCCCAGCCAATATCCGTCATTCGCGCTATGACCACACCATTGGTGTGGCCCTGCTGTCGCAACGCTATTGCCGTTTGATGGGGTTATCCGATGCCGATTGCGATTTGCTGGGTGCGGCTGCCCTGTTGCACGATATCGGCCATGGGCCATTTTCCCATACGCTGGAACCGGAATTTGCCCGGCGGTTTAACCTGAACCACCACCAACTCACCGAAAAAATCATCACTGGCGAAGTCGAACTTGATTTGTCGGTCAATCATCTTCTGGTCAAACATGGCGTCGATCCGGATGAAGTGATTGCGCTTTTGTCAAAAAAATCCGACCACCCACACGCCAGCCTGTTTTCCGGCCCGGTCAATATCGACACGCTTGAAGGCATCAGCCGCACCAAGACATATGTCCATCCCAACCATGTGCATTGTCATCCGCGCCTGTTGCTTGAAGCTGCGGTCAAACTGGACGCTGAATCGCTTAAACGTCTTGATAAGTTCTGGCAGCTTAAGGAAGACATCTATCGCAATTTCATCTTTGGTCCGATGTGCTTTGCCACGGATCATCTGTGCCGCGAGTTCGTTGTCAAAAACGCGCCGGACTTTGCCGCAAATGACTTCCTTCTGACGGAAAAGGCGTTTTTAAACAGCCACCCGGCGTTCAAGAAATTCCTGCACAGCCTTAAAAACCGTATTGAACTGGACGGGGTTGCAGATGCCGTTGACCATCAAATCAGTGCATCGGCCAGCACCCTTGATCTGCACGAAGCAAAGGTCCCGCGCCGCGAATTTCACATCAACACCGATGTCGACGTGCGCTGTTTTGCCGATCTGTCAAAACGCTATTACGAGGAAAAACACTCGTTCCTGCGGCGTGTCGGCAGCCTGACCGACCCGGCCCAACAGGCCGCAGCAGCCAGCCTGTTTGACTGACCATATCCGTCTGAACATCGTCCAACTTCGGTCAGAATGGCCTCAAAGCGCGGATTCTCGCGATACTCAACCAGAGCCTGATAAACGCCCTTTTAATCTTTAAGCTATAGGGAATGACAGATCCACTAACGAGTCGCACGAAGGAACCATTCCGATCTTGTTACCGCAAACCATCGCAACCAATCAGCATTACTCTGCTACCCGTCTGGCCGAGATGCGCGACGCATTGGGCAAAAGCCTGTCGGGCGATACTTTTTGCGTGGTGGTCACCGGGTCCTATGGGCGGCACGAAGCATCTGATCAATCTGATCTTGATTACTTCATCATTGGCCGCGAAGCCGAACGCAGCCAGGCCCCCCACGAACAGGTCGCCGACATCCTTGGCAAGATGGTCACCAAGAAACCGGCAGTTAACGGCCCGTTTTCGTCCTATGTCACCGCCGAAGAACTGGTTAATCGCATTGGTCTTGATGGCGATACCAATTCGATCACCACGCGCCGATTGCTGTTTTTGCTGGAATGTGAATGGCTTTATAACGAGGCGGGCAAACGCAAATTCTTTGATGACCTGATTGCCAACTACGTCACAAGTTCGGTCACACGCGATTCCATCGCGCGTTTTCTGGTCAATGACGTGATCCGCTATTACCGCACCATCAGCGTTGATTTCGAAATCAAAACCCGCGAAGGCGATGCCAGCAAGGCCTGGGCACCCCGGCGACTGAAACTGGTTTTCTCACGCAAGATGCTTTATTTCGGCGGCATTATTGCAGCGGCCGAAACAGCAGGCCGTGATTACGCCGGAAAACGAGAAAAATTATCCGAACTTTTGCAGTTGCCACCGATCACGCGTCTGCAAACCGTGTTTGGGGCAAAAAGTGCGGCTGCGCTTGAGCTTTATGACCGTTTCCTGCGTGAACTTTCTGACCCGGATGTACGTGCACGCCTTGACGGGGTCGGTCCACATGATCGCAATGATGCCGAACTCCGCTCGCTTCTCGATGCGGGCAAGGGTTTCTCGCGCGAACTGATCACGCTTTTGAATGACCGTTACGGTCCCGATCATCCGATCCACGAAGCGCTTTTGATGTAACGGCCAAGCCGCCGTTTATCGCCGCGATCCGGGGCTTTTGGTCACATGTTTGTGGTAGTGCCGCCGATCAAGGTCGCGGACCTCAACCGTAAACTGCACTTCATAATCGCCAACCAGCCATTCCAGCCGATCACACAAAGCCGCAAGGGCTGCTTCACCCGTTGCAAATTTCACCGCATCCATCCGCCCTGACAAGAGGCGGATATCAAGATGGACCATGGCGTGATGATCACCGCCATCGGCAATCACAACATTTTCAAGCGGCGATATCCGGGTCTTGAAGGTGTCGAGATCCGCATCGGCTTCGCGCGCGATGACGTAATGCAGATCAACCGCCAGCTTGGACAATTCATCCTTGATCGGCAGGTTGGCGGAATATTCAATTTCAAGCTGGGGCATGGAACGATCCGATTGGTTGCAGCGCGCTGGTTTTATCAGCAAATCGGAAAATTGGCACAAAAAAAGCCGGCCCGCGCAAACGGACCGGCTTTAATGCACATCGGCAGATGCCAATTAGTAGCGGTAGTGATCCGGCTTGAACGGACCAGCCTGCGGAACGCCGATGTATTCGGCCTGTTCGGACGAAAGCTGGGTGAGTTTCACGCCAAGACGTTCCAGATGCAGGGCTGCAACTTTCTCGTCAAGGTGTTTGGGCAGGACATAAACTTCGTTTTTGTAGTTGGCGAAGTTTTTCCACAGTTCGATCTGTGCCAGCACCTGGTTGGTGAAGGATGCCGACATCACGAAGCTCGGGTGGCCGGTTGCGCAACCAAGGTTCACAAGGCGACCTTCGGCCAGAACGATCAGACGTTTGCCATCCGGGAATTCGACTTCGTCGACCTGCGGCTTGACGTTGTCCCACTTGTAGTTCTTAAGCGAGCCAATCTGGATTTCGGAATCGAAGTGACCGATGTTGCAAACAATGGCACGGTCTTTCATCGCACGCATGTGGTCAATCGTGATGATGTCGATGTTGCCCGTGGTGGTAACGAAAATGTCGCCAACCGGTGCTGCGTCTTCCATGGTGGTGACTTCGTAACCTTCCATCGCGGCCTGCAGGGCGCAGATCGGATCGATTTCGGTCACAAGAACACGGGCACCCTGGCTGCGCATGGAGGCAGCCGACCCTTTGCCAACGTCACCGAAACCGGCAACAACGGCGATTTTACCGGCAACCATCACGTCGGTTGCGCGCTTGATGCCATCAACAAGGCTTTCGCGGCAGCCATACAGGTTGTCGAATTTCGACTTGGTGACCGAGTCATTGACGTTGATCGCCGGAACCTTAAGCGTGCCTTTTTTCGCCATTTCATACAGGCGGTGCACACCGGTGGTGGTTTCTTCTGACAGACCTTTGATGTCGTCGAGAAGTTCCGGATATTTTTCGTGGATCAGCTGGGTAACGTCGCCGCCATCATCAAGGATCAGGTTCGGCTTCCAGCCGTTCGGACCGGAAATGGTCTGCTCGATGCACCACCAGAATTCTTCCTCGGTCTCGCCTTTCCAGGCAAAGACAGGAACACCGGTTTCGGCAATGGCCGCAGCAGCCTGATCCTGGGTCGAGAAGATGTTGCATGAAGACCAGCGAACTTCCGCACCAAGTGCCGTCAGCGTTTCAATCAGAACTGCGGTCTGAATGGTCATGTGCAGGCAACCAACGATGCGTGCACCTGCAAGCGGCTTTGCCGCACCATATTCGTCGCGCAGCGCCATCAGGCCCGGCATTTCGGTTTCGGCAATCGCGATTTCCTTGCGGCCCCAAGCGGCCAGCGAGATGTCAGCGACCTTGTAATCGGTAAAGTTCGACATGTCGTCTCCAATCAAACAGGAATGGCGCATCCGCCAAAGACTTCTGTCTTGCCGATACGCCGATAAATTCTGTTGCGGCCGTTCGTCTGGCCGCGATAGGGCACATATAAAGATATCTTTATATTGTTTTCAAGTTCTTTTTTACGCAAATTTGCATCGCGCAGACCACAAACATTCTTTCAGCGCCCGAAAGCCCTGAAATTCCGGCGTTCCCGGCAATTCCGGGCACGGACAAAACTGTCCCCTATGTTGGGGTAATCGTTACGCCAGGCAAGGTCTGCTCAGGCAAGGTCGTTGAAATCATCCAGCATCATCGCAATCCGCGCGGAATCCCATTGTTCCATCACGCGGTTGGCTTGATGTTCGGAGTTACGGCTATCAAGCCGGCGCAACCGCTGCTTGACCAGCAGCAAATTCACCGGCGACATCGACAGATTGCGCAAGCCAAAACCGATGAACAGCGGCACATAGCGCGGATCACCGGCCATCTCGCCACAAACACTGACCGGAATGTCACGTTCACCTGCCACCCGGATCACGTCACGGATCAGGCGCAATACCGCCGGATGCAGCGGATCAAAAAGCCCCGCCACCTGATCATCGGTCCGGTCAATCGCCAGCGTATATTGCGTCAGGTCATTGGTGCCAATCGCAAAGAAATCGCTGTCACGCGCCAATGTATCGACCGCAATCGCCGCAGCAGGAATTTCAATCATCGCCCCCAATGGTGGCAAGATTTCGGGGATCGGATGGCCTTCCTTGCGCAGGCGTTTCGCAACCGCCTCGTAGATCTGGCGCGCCCGAGTCATTTCATGCACGGCCACCACCATCGGGATCAAAACCCGGATCGGCCCATGCAGGGATGCGCGCAGGATGGCGGCAAACTGGGTTTCCAGCAATTCCGGCTTGCGCAGCGACAAACGCACCCCGCGCAACCCCAAGGCCGGGTTTGGCCCCGACCCCATTTCATCCTGAAGCGCAACGGCAAGCTTTTCACCACCGATATCAAGGGTGCGGATGGTGACCGGTTTGCCATCCATGCGTTTTACGATATCGGCAAGTTCTTCATATTGTTCGTCTTCACCCGGCAGATAGTCCTTGTTCATGAACATGAACTCGCTGCGCAGAAGTCCGATGCCACTCGCCCCGTTTTCAAGGGCCGCGGAAAGTTCGATCGGCAATTCGATGTTGGCATGCAGATCGATATCTACACCATCGCGTGTTGCGGACGGAACATCGCGCAAGGACGCCAGCTTTTCTCGTGCCGTCAGCCAGTCGGAACGACGCTGGGTGTAATGTTCAATATCGGCTTCGGTCGGTGACAGGATCACCTCACCGCGCCCGCCATCGACAATGATCTGATCACCACCGCGCACGCCCCGGATGATATCGGCTGCGCCAAGAACCGCAGGAATGCCCAACGAACGCGCCATGATCGCCGTATGCCCCTCTGCCCCGCCAAGGGCGGTGACAAAGGCGGTCAGTTGGCCGGGTTCAAAGCGGGCCATGTCGGCCGGGCTGACGTCCTCGGCAATCAGGATGGATCCTTTGGGCGCCATATCCACAGCCCGGTCGGTTTCCCCGATCAAACAGCGCATCAAACGCAGGCCAACTTCACGGATATCGGTCGCACGTGCGGCGATATAGCTGTCTTCCATGCCCGAAAACTGATCGGCGATGGCATCAATCACGTCGCTGACCGCATGAACGGCATTAAAATTTTTCGATGTAATCAGTTCTTCTGCCCCGCGCACCAGCCGCGACTGGGTCAGCATATGGACATAGGCATCAAGCAGGAAGCCAAGTTCCTCGGATGCGGCACTGTCGGCATTTGATGATTGGGATTTCAGCCGTTTGAGCTGATCAATGCTTTCGGCAACACCATCATGCAGGCGTTTGCATTCGGCTTGCACCGCATCATCGGCAACAGGGGTACGGCTGATTTGAATGATCTGACGATCAAGAACAAAGGCCCGACCAATCACGATCCCGCCCGATGCGCCCAAACCGGTGATGACCCGGCGGGTACCAGTGGTGGGTTCGACTGAAACGGTTTGATCTGTCGGAGGAACTTTCAAGCCTTCTAAAAGCCTTTGCCAACTCGTTCTTGGTGCAGCGAAAGTCAGACGCCCGAGATCGGGCAGACGTGATTATTCTTCGTCGAACTTGTCGTCTACAAGTACGTTCAGCGCATCAATCGCCTTTTTGGCATCGGGTCCGGTGGCCTCGACCTCGATCTCGGTGCCGATTGATGCCGCAAGCATCATCAACCCCATGATCGACACCCCCGAGACTTCAGTACCCCGGTTGCGCACCATGATGCTCGACTGGAATTCACCAGCCAGTTTAACAAATTTCGCCGCCGCCCGCGCGTGCAATCCACGCTGGTTGCTGATTGTTAAGGTGCGTTTTTCCTTCTGCGCCATTTATGTCCCCGCAAGCCCGACATACTGTCCCCGCATGTCCGGGCCCTCTGTTCTTTTTGTTGCAGACTTATTCCTCGCCGCTCAGAAGACGCGACGCAACGTTGATGTATTTACGCCCCGCATCCTGGGCCGCATTGACCGTCTCGGCCAGCGTGCCGTCAATGCGCACAGATGCCAGCTTAATCAGCAAAGGTAAATTAACCCCTGCGATCACTTCGACATTTGCCTGTTCCATAATGGAAATCGCCAGATTGGACGGAGTCCCGCCAAACATGTCGGTCAGCAACACCACACCTTTGCCGCTGTCGACCTTTTCAACACTGGCAAGAATATCGGCGCGACGTTGTTCCATGTCGTCATCGGGTCCGATACAGACCGCTTCGACATTTTCCTGTTCGCCAACGACGTGCTGCAGGGCAGACACGAATTCCTTGGCGAGATCGCCGTGGGTGACCAGCACCATCCCGATCATGCAGTTTTCTCCATTTTAACTCTCCCCCGAGGTCGGCTCATCTGGCTTGTCGCGATGACTAAGATGGGTGTCATACCCCAGATCAGCAATCCAGTCATTGAGTAACCGCGCGGTATAAACCGAACGGTGTTGACCGCCTGTGCATCCGACCGCAATGGTCAGATAGCTTTTACCTTCCTGCGCATATCGCGGCAAAATCGGCTCCAGCATGGCCTTCAGACGGGTGATAAACCCGGCAAAATCCGGGTCCTCTTCTATATAGGCGCCCACCGCCGCATTCATGCCCGTCATCAAACGAAGCTCGGGATCATAATGCGGGTTGCGCAGAAAGCGAACGTCAAAAACCAGATCGGCCTCGGCCGGCACCCCCTGGCGGAATGAAAAGCTTTTGACAAAAACCCCCATGCCTTCGGTTTCGCCAATATCAAACTGATCCTGCAAAATTTTGCGAAGCTCGGCTGATTTCAGGCGCGAGGTATCAATGCGCATATCGGCTGTGGCGGCTATCGGTGCCATCAGGCGTTTTTCATGTTCGATCGCATCGACCAGGGGCCGGTCATGGTTTAACGGATGCGGACGCCGCGATTCGGTAAAGCGGCGCTGCAGCACGGCAGTATCGGCGTCGACATAAATCATCAACGGGTCCATGCCGGTCTGCTTGCGCAATTTGCCAACAATATCGACAAACTGATCAATCCCGAAATCGCGCGTCCGGATATCAAGGCCAATGGCAATCGGCTGTTCCGGGCGGCAGTCGCCGGGCACGAGTGCCGACAACATGCGCAGCGGCAGATTGTCGACCGCATCAAAGCCAAAATCTTCAAGAATCTTAAGCGTCGTGGTCCGCCCGGCGCCGGATACACCGGTCACCAAAACCAACCCGCTTTTACCGTCAAATGCGCCAAGAGCGTCTTTGCGCGTTTTAGAACTGTTACCGGAAGTCTTCTGCAAAACAGATCCCTGTGGATTACGGTTCAAGTGTCATCTCACCAGTCGCGAGCGCCAAAGCTACTCCAATCTTTGCCTCAATTGCCAGATCGGATGCACATAATGTCCAACGTGGAATGGCAATGCCACAAATCTCTTCGCTGTCGGGTTCGGGCATGCGTTCGATATCGCGCGCAGATGTTTCCAAATCAATCAAAACCCGAACGTCACCTTCGGGTTTGACCGGCAATCCACGCACAACCCCGATGCCGCGCACCTCGCACAATCCGGCAATGGGGGCGGGTGCGGTTGCGATCAGTCGCCCGTCACGCGCCGCAAGGTCTGTTCGATCATCGGATACAAGAAAGCCGCCCGCCTTTATCAGACGCAGCGAAAGCCCGGATTTTCCAGACCCGGACGCCCCGCGAATCAAGATCGCGTGGGCGCCAATCTGGACGCAATTTGCATGAAGCTGGGACATAATGGAAAAACGATGCTTCGCAGAGGGTATCTTGTCAAACCCCAAACGCGCCAAAGACTGTGAACTTAGTCTCCCGCATAGGGATTTGGCCTGTTCGCGCTGCAAAAAACTTAATCAAGGGGCAGGCGAATGGTAAAGACAGCCCCTTTGACAGTCTCTTCCTCGATGCGATTCTGTGCGGAAAGTTCCCCGTTATGGGCAGCAATAATCCGCTTGGAAATCGACAGGCCCAGCCCCGAATGCTGACCGAATTTCTCGGTCGAGGGGCGCTCGGTATAGAACCGGTTGAAGATTGCCTCTTCCTTGCCCGGCGGAATGCCCGGCCCGTCATCCTCGATCGTGATCACCGCCCAATTCTTTTCACGCCATGCACGCACACGCACGTCGCCGCCGTCCGGGGTGAAGGTGATCGCATTTGAAATCAGGTTTCTGAACACCTGGGTCAGGCGGCTTTCAAGGGCCGGGACATTAAGGTTCTCCGGCACGGAAACCTTGATCGGCGGGCCATCCACATCAGCATTATAAAGCTCGCCCAAGGTGGTCAGCAGCACGCCAAGATCGACTTCTTCGCTTTCTGCACGCGACAGTTCCGCATCCATGCGAGAATAATCGGAAATATCACTGATCAGGCGATCAAGGCGCTGCACATCTTCGGCGATGATTTCCATCAGGCGGCGCTGGCGTTCCGGGTCTTTAAGGCGTGTGGCCGTTTCCACCGCAGACCGCAGCGATGTCAGCGGGTTTTTGATTTCATGGGCGACGTCGGCGGCAAACCGTTCAATCGCATCCATGCGATCCCACAGGGTTTCGGTCATGTCACGAAGGGTGGTCGACAAATCGCCGATTTCATCCCCCCGGTCAGACAGATCGGGAATGGCGAACTGGCGATTTTTGCTGCGCCGGACCCGTTCGGCCGCGCGCGCCAGTCGATTGAGCGGACGGGTAATCACACCAGCCAGATAAATCGACAGCAACACCGTAATGCCAAAGGCAAAGACAAAGATTTTCAGGATATCAAGGCGCACCGCATGCAGGGCGTTTTCAATCGATTCGCCACTTTTGGTCAGCATCACCGATGCCAGAACCTGCTTGAAACGTGCGACTGGCACTGACACCGACAAAACCCGTTTGCCCTGACTGTCCACGCGTACAACCCCGCGGGAATAGCCCGCCAGGGCGGCGCGCACTTCCGGGTAATCGGCCGCACTGGCGACCGGCGGATCGACATAAAGTGGCAAGGGTTGCTCACCCTCAAACAGGGTCAGAATGCCATCGGTCAGTTTGCGCATGATATCGGCAAAGGCGTCTTCGTCACCAGGTGCTGGCAGTTCTTCGGCCTGAATGGTGCCTGCGCCCAATGACTGAATATTGCGGCTATCGGCCAAAAGATTGCCATTGGTGGCAAACAGGCGGGTGCGTGCGCCGGTAATCCCGACAAGGCGGCGCACCATTTCGCGGGCAACTTCGATTTTCACCCGGTTGGTGGCATCATCCCCGGAACTGACAGCAGATGTCGAAAGCGCAGCGGCATACATTTCGGCCTGAACGGCCATGGCTTCAAGTTCGGAATGAATAAGTTCCTGTTTGTAGCGCCCCAGATACAAAATCCCGGCCACAAGCACAAACAGCGCCAGCGCATTCACCGCCAGAATCCGCCAGGTCAACGGCGAAAACAGCCCGTGGCGTTCTTCTATTCGTACGACCCGTGTTTCGGACGGACCTGCTGTCTGGTCCTGATCACCAGCGCTATGATCGCTCATTCAAACCCGCAATAACCGGCCTGTTTAATCAGGCCTGCAAAACAAGGCATGCCGGAACGCAACTGTTCCGGCATGTCAGAAAATCCTGATCAGCCTGCTACCGTGGCCGTGTCACGATAGCGATACCCGACACCATACAAGGTTTCGATTTCCTTGAATTCCTTGTCGGTCTCGCGGAACTTCTTGCGCAGGCGCTTGATGTGGCTGTCAATCGTACGGTCATCGACATAGATATGTTCGCCATACGCCGCATCGATCAGCTGGTCACGGTTTTTGACATGGCCCGGATGTTTCGCCAGTGCCTGAATCAACAGGAACTCGGTCACGGTCAGATTGACGTGCTGACCTTTCCAGCTGCACATGTGGCGCGACGGATCAAGAACCAGATCCCCACGCTGCACAACGTCATCGGATCCGCTGGGGCGCACACCGCCAGCGCGCATGATCTCGGCACGGCGCAAAAGGGTTCTGATACGTTCAATCAGCAAACGCTGGGAAAACGGCTTCTTGATATAATCATCCGCCCCAAGCCGCAGGCCGGTCAGTTCATCGACCTCGTCATCTTTCGATGTCAGGAAAATGACCGGCATCTCGGTTTTCTTGCGCAGATGGGTCAGAAGCTCCAGCCCGTCCATGCGCGGCATCTTGATATCAAGCACCGCAAGGTCCGGCTCTTCCTTGGTAATGGCATGCAATGCCTCTGAACCATCAGAATATGTCAGAACCTCATATCCTTCTTCTTCCAACGCCATCGAAACCGACGTCAGGATATTCCGGTCGTCATCAACAAGTGCGATCTTACTCACCTGGACCTCATCTTCTGGACAGATACAATTTGGGTCAGAACCCATTCACAGTTCGGTGACTATACAATTTACATTCCAATGTGGCGAAAAAATAACCACTTGCGGCATAAATAAGGCCAATCGAATACACAGGGGCAACATGCCCCCTTTTGCCCGTATTTATTGACTTTATCGCGACACCCCCGCAAACAATCATCGCATTGGTATTAACACGTCACCCTGACTGCAACGCCCCAAACACAAGAATGATCCCAGCAAACAGGGGAGGTCGCGATTTTCTATTGGTTAAGCAATTTCAGCCGCGGAACCCTGATCTTCACCGGGACATTCATTTCGGCGATCATTATCTGGGCTGCTGTCAGTTCGACCGGCAATTTCACCATTCGCGAACTTGAAACCACCGGCGAAGCGCGCCTTGCGCTGTATGACAGTTCGCTTCGCGCTTCAATTGACCGTTATCGCTATCTTCCCTATGTCGTGGCCCGCCAACAACAGGTGACCCGCGCCATCGAAGATCACAGCACCGCGCAAGACGCCAACCTTTACCTTGAGCAGGTCAACGATCAATCCGGGGCTGCGGCACTTTATATTCTCGATCGATCCGGAGAAACGGTTGCCTCAAGCAACTGGAACACGCCAGACAGCTTTGTTGGCGAAGATTATTCTTTCCGCCCCTATTTCAATCAATCCCTGTCGGGCAAAGAAGGGTTCTTTTTTGGCATCGGCGTGACCACGGGACGCGCCGGGCTGTTTATTTCCCATCCAATTTCGCAACATGACACCGTCATTGGTGTCGTCGTCGTCAAACTCGAACTCGAAGAAGTCGAACAAAACTGGCAGGACGCGGGCGAAACCGTATTTGTCGCAGATAAAGACGGCGTGATCACACTGACCAGTCAGGGCGACTGGAAATATAAAACCCTGTCCCCGCTGTCGACATTTGACCGCGCACGCATCGAAAACAACCGCCAATACCCCGGACGTGAACTGGCATCCCTTGATGTCGGCAAACAATTGTCAAAGGGATCAGGGATCGTTGCCATTGACGGGCAACGCTATCTGTTTGACAGCAAGCCGATCAAGGGCAGCGCATGGCGGATTTTCTATCTGACATCCATGGATCAGGTCACCGACCGTCAGGGGGCGGTCATGCTGATTGCCATCATTGCCGGTGGCATGATCATTTTGGTCATTCTGTTTTTGCGTGAACGTGAACTTAAACTGGCATCACAACGCGAGGCTCTTGAATTTGCGCGCATTCAGGCGCTCAATACCCGCCTTGAAAAAGAAATCACCGAACACCGCAAAACCGAAGAAGAACTGCGCGGCACGCAAAACGAACTGGTGCAGGCAGGCAAACTTGCCGCCCTTGGTCAGATGTCAGCCGCCATTGCCCATGAAATCAATCAGCCGATTACGGCCATCCGAACATTTTGCGCCAGTGCCAAGCTGATGATCGAACGCGGCAAAACCGAACAGCTTGATCAGAATATCAATCAGATTTCTTCGCTGACCGAACGCATGGGGGCGATCACGGGTCAACTCAAGACATTCTCGCGCAAATCAACCGGGGTGCTCGAACCGGTCGACCTCAAGATCGCCCTTGATAACACGCTGCAATTGCTCAAACCTCAGCTTCAGCAAGAAGAATGCACCCTTGAACGCCATGAACCCGATACCCCCATTGTCGTTCATGCCGATCTGGTGCGCATCGAACAGATTTGCGTGAACATCATCCGCAATGCCCTTGATGCCATGGAATCCAGCAGCCCAAAACGCATCAACATTGATCTCGCAACCAATGACACCGACGTCATCATGCGCATCACCGATACCGGGCCGGGCATGAAGGAAGAAACCCTGTCGCTTCTGTTTGATCCGTTCTTTACCACCAAGGACCCCGGACAGGGCGTAGGATTGGGACTTTCGGTAACTTATGGCATTGTGCGCGACTTCGGTGGCAGCATAAAAGCCTATAACACCGACACTGCCGGGGCCTGCTTTGAAGTTCGCCTGCCGTTGCTCAAGGGTAAAACATCGTGACCACCACCGACCAGCCACAAGACACCGACACCAACCTGCACCTCACGCCGCGCATCATCATTGTCGATGACGATGAAGCAATGCGTGTGTCGCTCGCACAGTGGCTGGAACTATCGGACTTTGCGATCACGGTTTATGAAGACGCCCGCGAGGCGCTCCGCGATATCAATCCGGATTTTGCCGGTGTCATCCTGACCGATGTAAAGATGCCCAAGCTTGATGGCATCACCTTTACCCGTTCCGTTCTTGCCGCTGATCCCGATATCCCCGTGATTCTCATGACCGGTCATGGCGATGTTCCCATGGCGGTCGAGGCAATGAAAAGCGGGGCCTATGATTTCGTTGAAAAGCCGTTCGAACCCAAAGACATTGTCGAAAGTTTGGAACGTGCCATCGAGAAGCGCCGTCTGGTCATTGAAAACCGCAATCTGCGCCGTCAGATCAAAAATCGCGGCAGCCTTGATGCGCGGCTGATTGGCAATTCACTGCCGATGCGTGCACTCAAAGACGAAATTGCCAACATTGCCCCGACCGAAGTCCCGGTTCTGGTATCGGGTGAAACCGGTACGGGCAAGGAACTGGTGGCACGCGCAATCCATGATCTGAGCGACCGGCATGATGAAAAATTCGTCGCAGTAAACTGTGCCGCTATCCCCGAAAGCACGGCCGAAAGCGAATTGTTCGGCCATGAAAAGGGCGCCTTTACCGGGGCCGCCAGCCAACGAATCGGCTGGATCGAACATGCGATTGGCGGCACGTTGTTTTTGGATGAAATATCAAGCATGCCGCTTGCCCTTCAGGCCAAACTGCTGCGCGTGATCGAACAGCGTGAAGTGGTTCGCCTGGGATCAAACGCCCCTGTCAAAGTCGATTTTCGCCTGATTTGCGCAACCAACGAAGATCTGGTCACGGCTGTCTCTGCGCGCACCTTCCGCGAAGACCTGCTGTTTCGCATCAATACCTTTGAACTGGCCATCGCACCCTTGCGCGAACGCAAGGATGATGTCGCCCTTTTGTTTGATATCTTTGCCGAACGTGCTGCCGAACGGTTCCAACGCCCCTATGAGCGTGTCACCCCGGTGCTGATCGCCCAGCTTAAAGCCCATGACTGGTCGGGCAATGTGCGCGAACTTAAAAACATGGCCGAACGCTATGTCCTTCTGGTCGGAAGCCCTGAAGAACGTTTCAAGCGCCTGTTCAAGGGCGGATTTGACACCACCGGCCCGCAATCACCCGATCTGGCACTGGCCGATCAGCTTCGCGATTTCGAAGAACGCATCATTCGCGATGCGCTTGATCGTCACGACGGCAATGTCAAATCGGTGATGGAGGAACTCGACATTCCGCGCCGGACGCTTAATGAAAAGATGAAAAAGCTCAACATCCGGCGCGATAAATCTGCCTAAGGCATTGCTGCGGCGCATCATTTTGCTCGCACGCGCAACATATCGGCGAAAATCCGCCGATCAAAACCGGCAAATCGGCAAGATTATGCCGAATTGCCGATTCAACCCCGCATAAGTCATTGTTTTGTCATCGTGTTTTTTATTTCGGCTTTGGCATACTCATTGCTACTATCAGCATCAAAATGATATACTGATAAAAACACGAGGGAGGAATTCAAACAGCCAGTCCGGTTCGGATGGTTTATCGTGCTGTTTAAAATCCCCCTTTAAACTGGTTTCAATTTCGGTCCCGCTGATTTCGCATCGGTCGCAAACCTGACAGTCACGTCAATCGGGATTTCTGAGACCCAAAAATAACAGGTCGTGCCAAATGGCCGTCAAAGAACGTTAAGAACCATATCTTGAACGATCTTTTGATTAACTTGTCGTTGTTAAGTGTTAACCCTAGGGAGGACTACCATGAAGCTCCGTACTCTGCTTACAGCAGCAGCCGCAGCCATGATGCTGACCGCCGCACCTGCGTCGGCACAGCAACTGTCAATCGCAACCGGTGGTACCGGTGGCACCTATTATCCGTATGGCGGTGGCCTTGCGGAACTGATCACCAAATATGTTGATGGCTCCAGTGCCGTTGCCGAAGTGACCGGCGCATCTGTTGAAAACATGGGCCTGGTTGCCCGTGGCGACAGTGACATCGCAATCGGCCTTGCCGATACCGTTTATGCCGGCTTCACCGGCACTGGCAAATTCGAGGGCCGTACCCTTGATAACGTCCGCGCACTGGCATCGATCTATCCGAATGCGGTTCAGATCGTCACCATGGCAGACAGCGGCATCAACGGCCTTGCCGACCTTAAAGGCAAGCGTGTTTCTGTTGGCGCACCGGGTTCGGGCACCGAGGTTTCTGCTCAGAAACTGCTCGAAGTCAATGGCATCTCCTATGATGACATCGAAGAACAGCGCCTGAACTTCAACGAAACCGCTGATGCGCTGCGTGATGGTGACATCGATGCCGGTTTCTGGAGCGTTGGCCCGCCCACCAGCTCGATCCTCAACCTCGCAACCACGCGTGACATCAAACTGATCGCGCTGACCGACGAAGAAATTGTTGCTGCACTGGATGCAGAGCCGACCTTCGCACCGTATGCTCTGCGTACCGGCATCTACGAAGGCGTTGAAGCACCGGTCAACACCATTTCGACCCCGAACGTTCTGTTCGTGAATGCAGAAATGGATGAAGAACTGGCATATCAGATCACCAAGACCCTGTTTGAAAAGGTCGACGAGCTGATCGCCATCCACCCGGCTGCAAACGATACCACGGTTGATTTCGCCCTGAACTCGACCCCGATCCCGATGCACCCGGGCGCGCTGCGTTACTACGAAGAAACCGGTAATCCGGTTCCGCCGCAGCTCTATCCATGATCTTGAATGGAATTGGGCGGCCAGCATTGGCCGCCCTTCTTCTCTTGATATCGGCATGCGCTGGTCCGGCCCATCAGGACCACGCCAAACCCGGTACTGTCATTGATCATCTTGAAGTGATCGATGCAGATGGGGCGGTTCTGGCCAGAACCGAAATTCCACGTCAAACCGGCTGGTGCCTGTATTGGAACCATTCCGTAACCGGTGATGGCGTGATCGACTGTTATGTCGACGATCTGGGCAAAATGGTACTCCATCGTGCCTATCAGCCTGACTTCGCAGCAGGGCTTGGTCACTACCCCGGCCGGGGTATTCTGACCAGCGCGAAAGGCGGCGGATACTGGATCGAAGACATCGACGAACCTGTGCGCAACAACGCCTATGTGTTACGTGTGGGGTCACGTGCGGTTAATCACCGCATCGTCACCGATGATGATGAAATCAACCTTTCAAAGATGGCTGAACACACCCGTGTCACCATCCGCCTTGATACCGGGGAATAAGTTTAATGTCCGAACCGGCACCGCTTCCGTCCATGACGGACAAATTGCCACAGCCAAAAATGGTCCTGTGGGCAATTTCGATTGTTGCAGTCGCACTTTCTTTGTTCCAGATGTATGGCGCAGGGATCGAGCCGCTCGGCCTGTTCTATCAACGCACCATTCACCTTGCGTTCGTGATGTTCCTGGCCTTCCTGATGTTCCCGGTATTTGGCAGCAACAAGAAACGCGGTGTATTGGGCTGGGTGATTGATATCGCCTTTTTGGCCGGTGCCTTTGCCACGGGCTTTTATCTGTCCTTCTATCTCGACGAAATCATCAATCGCGCCGGGTTCTGGAGCGACACCGACCTGATCATTGGCGTGATCGCCACCGTCACCGTGCTTGAGGCCAGCCGCCGTGCTGTTGGCCTTGGCATGACCGTGATCGGTATTATCGCGATCATCTATGCCCTTTCGGGTCCGCGTGGGGCGCTTCCCTGGGTTGGCGAATGGCTGCCGGGCATCCTGTCACATCGTGGTGCCAGCGTAGACCGTCTGGTCGGGCAACTTTACCTCGGTCAGGAAGGCATCTATGGCCTGCCGATGGGCGTTGCTGCGACCTATATCTTTATGTTCGTTTTGTTTGGTGCCTTCCTTGAAGTCACGGGTGCTGGCAAATTCTTTATCGACATGGCCTATGCCGCGACGGGCAAAAAACCCGGTGGCCCGGCCAAGGCTGCTGTTCTGGCATCAGCTGGCATGGGCTCGATCAGTGGGTCGGCCATCGCCAATGTTGTGACCACCGGCGCCTTTACCATCCCGTTGATGAAACGTCTTGGCTATCGCCCGGCACAGGCCGGTGGCGTTGAAGCTGCCGCCTCGACCGGCGGGCAGATCACCCCGCCGCTGATGGGCGCAGGCGCGTTCCTGATCTCCGAATATACCCAGGTGCCTTATCTTGAAATCGTCATGGTTTCGATTTTCCCGGCGATCCTGTATCTCGGCACTGTTTATCTGTTTGTCCACATCGTTGCCCTGAAGCAGGGCATGCGCGGCATGCCGGTTTCCGAACTTCCCGATTGGAAAGAAGTTCTCAAGGAAGGCTGGCAGTTCATCCTGCCGCTTGGCGTTCTGATTTATCTGCTGGTGCTTAACATCTCGCCGATGCGCGTGGGCTTCTGGGCCATTCTGTCTGTCATGGGTGTTGCCGCACTCAGATATGCCTTGTGGTTCTTTGTCGTTGCCCCGCAAAAAGGCGAACGCCCAAGCCACGACGCCCTGAAAGACGCCATCCGCAAGGGCATCAACATCACCTTTGCCGCCCTTGAGCTTGGCGCGAAAAACGCCGTTGCCGTTTCCATGGCCTGTGCGGTTGCCGGCATCATTGTCGGGGTTGTCGGCCTGACCGGTCTGGGCCTGAAATTCTCCTCGATGATGATCGCCTTTTCGGGTGGCAACATCGTTCTGGCCCTTGTTCTGGTCCTTCTCGCCAGCCTGATCCTTGGTATGGGCCTGCCGGTGACGGCATCCTATATCGTTCTGATCGTGCTGGTCGGCCCGGCACTTTCGAACGAGTTTGGCATTCCGCTTCTGATCGCGCATCTGGTGGTGTTCTGGTACTCGCAGGACAGTAACGTAACACCGCCCATTGCGCTGGCGGGCTTTGCGGGGGCTGCAATCGCCAACGCCAGTCCCATGGAAACCAGTGTTCAGGCCTGGAAGTTTGCCAAGGGTCTGTATCTGATCCCGGCCTTCATGGTGTTCAATCCGGAAATCATCGAAGGCGGCGCGATCGAGATCGTTCTCTGGACCGGCTTTACCGCCATCCTGTGCCTGACGGCCTTTGCCGCCGCACTCGAAGGTTATCTGTTTGCTCCAATGGATGTGGTTTCACGGATCATTATTGTTCCGGCAACAATCGGTGTCTTCTACCCCGATCTGACCGCAGAAATTGCCGGAACGGTCGTGTTGCTTGCCGTGCTTGGCTTTAACTGGTGGCAGGGCAAAAAGAACGGCCCGACACCACAGGCCGCCACAAGCTAGACCATTCCTTACCGTCCCGACGAAAGTCAAAGCCCGCAGCGTTTCGCTTGCGGGCTTTTTCTTTGATCGTTTATTGCAAGTCGGCACTTGAAAAGTTGTTCGAATTATATCCTGAGACGCTTATTTTCCGGCCGGTAATGCCTTCATCAATCGCTTTTGTGCCGCGATTCGAAACGCTGCATTTGGCGCGCCATATCCGTTATAACCATCGCGGCGCTCGACAATCTCAAAAAAGAAGCCGTCCGCATGATTGGTACTGAAAATCTGGAAAAACTCGCCCTGATCATCACGATCATACAGAATGTGATAGGCACGCAGCTTTGCAACAAAATCTTCTGTCAGACTAAAACGGGCTGCGACATCGTCATAGTAATTGGACGAGATTTGCAACGGTCTGAAGCCTTTGGTCACAAGTGAATCTGCGGTTTTGAAAATATCAGCACAGCCAAGTGCGATATGCTGAACCGCCGACCCAAAAGTCTCGGCAATGAAATGACCGGCTAGAGTCTTGCGGCTTTCGGCACCGTTCAGTGTCAATCGCAATGATCCGACATCATTTTCGATCACCTGACTGCGCACCAATCCTGCCGGATCAACTACATCAACCATCGGCATTTTGCGCGTATTGAAGATTGACGTGTAAAACAGGATCCAGGTGAGCATTTCCTCATAGTTCATCGTCTGGGCAACATGATCAACAGACGTCAGCCCGATTGGCGCAACTTCGGTGCTCTCTCGGCTGGGCTTGAATTCAGTTTCCCACATATCTGCAAGTTCGGTTTGATCATCAATAAAATGCATCAAACCCCCACCAACACCCCGGATAGCAGGTATTTTCAACTCACCCGGGCCAAGAGGCTGCTCAAAAATTGACGCCCCCAATGCGGCGGCACGTTCCACAGTGGCTGTTGCATCATCAACCCGCAGGCAAATGTCACACACCGACGTCCCGTGCATAATATAGGCCGCATGGGCAAAGCCTTCGCGTTCTGTATTGATCAAAAGGTTGATATTGCCCTGACGCCAAAGCGAGACATTTTTCGATACATGCTGCCCACACAGGACAAAGCCAAGGGTGCGGAAGATATCGGCAAGTTCTTCGGCCTCTTTTTCATCGGCTGTAAATTCAATAAACTCGATGCCTTTGACATTGATCCGATCCGCAATATCGGGCGTTGATATCTTGATGTTGGGTTCGCGTCGGCGTACCTGATCCATCAAATAGACAAGTGACCGCTTGCCATCAACCGCAATGGCCTTGGGCGAACCGCCCCGGAACTGGTCATTGAAAATTTCAAGCGATAATGGCCCGTCATAGCCGGTTGCCGCGACCGCCTGCATAAATTCCATAACCGGAAAATCGCCCTCGCCAGGCATATTGCGGTAATGACGGCTCCAGTACAAAAGATCCATATCAATGCGTGGTGCATCGGCAAGCTGGACAAAAAAGATCTTGTCACCCGGAATAGCCCGGATTGTATTGACATCGGTTCCGCGTGCAAGCGTATGGAAACTGTCAACAATCAGACCAACATTGTCATGGTCAGCGCGACGGACAATTTCCCAAGCATCCCGGTGATCATTGATATGACGCCCCCACGCAAGTGCTTCATAGCCAATCCGAAGACCGCGTTTTTCGGCCCGTTCGCCAAGCTCTCGCAAATCATTTGCTGCCCGGTCGATTCCGCCTAGCGATACCGGCGAAACATTGGAACAAATCAACATCAGGTCGGTGCCAAGCTCCTCCATCAGATCGAATTTGCGCTCTGCCCGGTCAAAGGCACGTATACGGTGTTCGTCAGGCATGCCTTCAAAATCACGGAAGGGCTGGAACAAATAAATTTCCAATCCGTGATCACGAATCATTTTTGCAACATCGGCTGGGGTGCCGTCATACGTCAGAAAATCCGTTTCAAAAATTTCCAAACCGTCAAAACCGGCCGCAGCAATCGCATGCAGCTTTTCGCCAAGATCGCCACTGATTGATACAGTCGCTATCGAGGTTTTCATATCAGCCTTCCTCGCAAACAGTATTTTTAACAGCGGGCCAGAGCTCAAGGTGACGCATCTGGAACTCAAGTTGAGCTGTCGCCATTTCCTTGCCGCTCTGAATTCTGCGGCCCAAACGTTCGGCTGTCCGCAAGAGGGCCGTTTCCGCAGGTTTGGTCACAACGTCGGCAACGATTCCATCCTTGCGCACGATGCGGGGATCAAACGGCAGCGGGTCAATTTGTTGCATGCCAAGTGCAGTTGCATTGATCGCAAGATCAACACTTTCAGGTACGTCAGCTGCCGCAAGAGAGATCGAAACGTCGCGATAAGCACTTTTGAGTGCTGAACATATATAATCACGGCGTTTTTCGTCCCGTTCGACGAGATGGAGATTTGCAACACCACTTTCGCACAGGGCATCGGCAATTGCCGCCCCGGCACCGCCGCCCCCGCCAACCAGCATCACCGATTTACCCGAAAGCGTCACACCGTTCAGTCGCAAAGCCTCCACCATGGCCAACCCATCGGTCATATCCCCGATCAAGCGTCCGTCATCAAGACGGCTTATGATGTTGACCGAAGATGACCGGTGTGCGCGCGCCGTCAGTTCATCCACGACACGAAAAGCCACCTGTTTATGTGGAACTGTCACAGAACAGCCTCCACAATTCTGCCACGTCCGCAACATCCGAAAGAATTCCTCGGCAGTGGCTGGCGGCGTATCAACAGCAAACATCACGGCATCAATCGACTGCTCGGCAAACCAGCCATTAATGGTTGGTGGGGTGCTCACCTGTGCGACGGGATGCCCCAACAATGGATAACACATCGTCGTACCGGTAATGGTGGGAATGGCAGCTTTCATCGTGCTTCTTTTCGTTTTGCGAGATAGTTCATGATCCAGCGTTTCAGGGGCGTCTGGGACAAGATCATCAAGATCAGGGAAATGGTCAGAACCAGCGTGATCGGGTGGGAAACCAGGTTCCACAGGAAATTCCCGATATCATCGCGTGCTGCGATTATTGTTCGACGGTAATTAGTATCCATCATCGGGCCAAGAATGACGCCAAGAATAATCGGCCCCACCTGAAAACCGTAAACCTTCAAAAAATACCCCATCACACCGAACAAAAGCATCCAGTATATATGGACCGGGTTGTTCTGAATGGCGTAGGTGCCAACAGCGGACAAGACAATGATCAACGGGATCAGGATCGCCTTGGGGCATTCGACAATCTTGGTAAAAATCTTGATCCCGGTTAGGCCGAAGATCAGCAAAAAGATATTCGCCAAAGTCAGATTGCCCACGGTGAACCAGAACAGATGGGGCGTTTCTACCAACATCAGCGGGCCGGGCTTAAGACCATGAATGAACAGTGCGCCAATAATTACGGCAGTTACAGCATCCCCCGGAATACCAAGTGTCAGCATCGGCACAAAGGCCCCACCAACAGCCGCGTTATTTGCTGTCTCCGGCGCGACAAGGCCCTCTTTGGCCCCTTTCCCAAAGGGAACCTCTGGCTTCTTGGTTGAACGTTTCGCATGGTCATAGGCTAGAAGTGCGGCAATATCACCACCGGTACCAGGCAAGGCCCCGATAATTGTGCCAATCCCCGACGTTCGGATCGCCAACCAAAAGTATTTCTTGATGTCGCGAAAGCGCGGAATAATCCTGTCGATCTTCTGTTTAACCGCTTTCAGGTCAAGCTGATGCAACTGCACCAATGCCTCGGCCACCCCAAAGAAACCAATCATCGCCGCGACATAGGGTATACCACCCATCAGCGTGATTGATCCAAATGTAAAGCGGCCTTCTGCAGTCATGGGATCAAGTCCGACCATGCCAATCAGCACACCAAGCGCGCCGGAAAAGACACCTTTGGCAAAGCTTTCACCCGACAGCGTCCCGACCAAAAGAATCCCGATCAAACCAAGCAGCAAATAATCACGTGACTGGAACAAAATGGCAAAATCGGAAATGACTGGCGCAAACAGAGCTAGAGCTAGAATGCCGATAAATCCGCCCATAACCGACATAACCGTTGTCAATCCAATGGCCTCGCCAGCTTCCCCCCGCTTGGCCATTGGATAACCTTCAAGGGCGGTTGCAATCGCACTTGGTGCCCCTGGAATGTTCAACAAAATAGCGGTACGTGAGCCGCCGTAAACGCCGCCAACAAACACACCTGCAATTAATGCAAGGGCCTCGTTAACAGGCCATTTAAATGTAAAGGAAATCAGAATGGACGTGGCCATGGTAACCGAAAGCCCCGG
The DNA here is from genome assembly GCF_000763295.1 of Thalassospira australica. GTDB lineage: Bacteria > Pseudomonadota > Alphaproteobacteria > Rhodospirillales > Thalassospiraceae > Thalassospira > Thalassospira australica. The sequence goes on from NZ_JRJE01000032.1 coordinate 104,416, forward strand.
AATGGCACCGACATAGATTCCGGCCAATGTTCCAAGTGCCGTCAGGCTCAACAACCACGGGTCCGTCCAGGACATGGCAAAATTTGCGAGAACATCCATGGCTTAGAACAATCCTCTGAGCCATTCCCCTTGCGGAAGAACGACCTGAAATACAACACGAAAAATGAAATAGATGCTGGCAAGCGAGATGGCCGTGACGCTAAGCGTCACAAGCAGGCTTTTGCCCCACAGATAGCTAAATGAAATCAGCAGAAATATCCCAGAACTAACAATAAAGCCAAGCCACGGCATGCTGAACAGGTAAGCCACCATAAGGCCCAGCATGACCAACTGCCGCAACGGCAACACCCGACGGAAAAACAGCCGCAACTCATTAACTGTTCGATGGCGGGGGACCGGTGCTCTTGCCGTTTGGCAAAGAATAACAAAGGAACTCAAAACCATCGTTCCGGCCGCAAGCATCGGGAAAACACCTGCACTATGCGCACTGGAAAACCCGGAAATCTCATAGGCCTGCCAGAATGCAACAACGCTAAATACGGAAATGATGATCGCAAAGACCAGCTCAGCGGGGCGTTCTGAGGGTACGTTTGACATGGAACTCTCCCACAGTCAGGGGAAATCGCCGCCCCCGGCTCAATCACGTCCGGGGGCGGTATGATGTTGGGGATTACGGGCGCTCAATACCCAGTTCTTCCGGGCTGACTTTTGCCGCACCGGTGTCAAACAAAACCCACGACGTAACCTGCTGCCATTTCTTGAGGAATGCATCAGCTTCATCACCAGAAATGTTCATCATAACATTCCCGCGATTGCGCATCAGGGTTTTGAACTCTTCTGCTTCGGCTGCCGTCGCATAAACGTCCACAAGCTTGTTGCGAACTTCTTCTGGTACATCACGCTTGATGAACACGCCATAGAACGGCCCCCACGGCAAATATTTCGCCATCTCGGGAATTGCATCCGTAATGGCCGGAACATCAGGAAGGGTGTCAACCGGTGCTGTGTTTACAACGGCAAGGGCGCGCATTTTGCCCGCCTTGATCTGCTCGGCAGCAGCCGAAATACCTGCCGGCATGAAATCAACTTCACCGCCAAGCATCGCGGTCAGGCCGGGGCCTTCGCCATCAAACGGAATGCCGATAACGTCAAAATCGGTCGCGTTTTTGATTAGAGCACCAACCGTACTCGGCAGACCACCCGGGCCAGTGGACCCCATGACGACATTGCCCGGATTGGCTTTGATATCTGCCAAAAGATCTTCCATCGTCTGGTATTTTGAATCCTGCGGCACGGTGATAACAGCAACACCACGACCAAGAATATTCACCGGATAGAAAGAAGAATAATCAAGTTTGGTCAACCCCATGACCGGGTGCAGTTGCGGGTTTTCCGCCCCATACAACAAGGTATAGCCATCCGACGGCGCCGCATTCACGAACGATGTCGAAAGGGCGCCTGCGCCACCGGATTTGTTCAGCACGACAATCGGCTTGCCAAGTGCTTCTTCTGCTGCCGGATTAACGGCACGCGCAACCGTATCAGTTGCACCACCCGCTCCCCACATAACAACACCAAGAACTTCGCGTTCGGGGTAATCCGCTGCAAAGGCAGCACCAGACATGACTGAAAGGGCGGCAACTGCCCCCAAAAGTATATTTTTCATAATTTCCTCCCGTCGGCACATGCGTGCCTGACTGTGATCATTTGAATTCCCGGCATCTCCCTGCGTCTTGTTTGTTTGAACGTCACGCGCAGTTGAGACTTGTCAGAATTTGACAATTGAAAGACATTAACGCAAATACCAAAATGAACGCAAAACATAACTTTTGGTTATATATTAACATTGGTGCCGGTCTGAACATCATGAACAAGCGATCAGAAAACAGTTTGACTCTTCGCCAGATTGAGGTGATGCGTGCCGTGATGATCTCCGGTTCCATTACCGGTGCTTCAAAAATGCTGAACGTTTCCCAGCCCGGTATTTCGCGAACCATGAAACATTTGGAATCCTCACTCGGGGTGGCATTATTTACACGAACCGGTGGGCGCTATGTGCCAACGCCAGCCGCGCAACAGGTCTTCTTGCAGATGCAGGAAATCGACAAAAAGCTCCGGGATTTGAACTTCTCAATTTCGCAGCTTGAACGGGGACATGATGTAAATGTGTCACTGGCATCTGTGCCAAGTATCGCCCACGTCATGGTCCCGCGTGCTGCGGCTGGCCTCAAAAAGCGTTACCCCGATATTAGGATGAACATCGAAATCCTCAAGATTGAGGAAGCAATCGATTTTCTTTTGTTGGGGAAGGGGGATTTCGTCTGCATGAGCTATCGGTTTGATCACCCGTCCATCACCTTTGAACCGCTTTCAGAAGGCCATCTTGTCTGCGTGTGCCACAAGGATCACCCTTTGGCCCAATATGACTCGGTTTCGGTTTCACAAATTGCGCAATGTCCTTTGATCGGCATTGATCCCAACGACCCGTATGGCAAGCTTCTTGCCCGGATTTTCGATGTACAGGGCTTGGAATATCATATTGAAATTCTCGCCCGATTTGGCACAACCGTCCTTGGCCTGGTTCAGCAAAATTTGGGCGTTGCGGTTCTTGATTGCTTCACGGTTGATGGTCTCGAAGCACGTGCAGCCGAGTTGACCGTAATCCCTATTCAGGAAAAGACGATCTTTTCCACCTGGATTGCCCGCCGGGAAGACATTGAAATATCAAGTTTTTCTCAAACCTATATCGACATACTCAGGCAAGAAATGGCCAATGTTCTGATGCCAAGGCAACTGTAACAGTTGTTTTACCCCACCGACGGGCAGTAGACCGCCACGGATTGAATCGATACAGTTGGCCTCGCCGCTCACCAACAGGTTCATGATTTCCATGCAGTTTCTTCACCTGCTGCGCCAAGCCCCACGGCAACTTGCCTTTGGCGCATTGCACAGCTTTGGCTCGTCGTTCGGGCAAACGTTTTTGGTCGCGCTGTTTGTCCCGTTCATCTCGGCAAGCCTTGCGTTGAACGCAACCGAATTTGCCAACATCTATGCGGGCATCACCATTGGCAGTGCGCTGTGCCTGCCCGTCGTCGGGCGCTGGATCGACAAGGTCGATATCCTGTCCTACAGCATAGCGACCATGGCGTTGCTGGCACTGGGCTGTTTGCTGATTTCCGTGGCTGAAAATGTCTGGATGCTGATAGCTGCATTGTTTGTCTTGCGACTCGCCGGTCAGGGCCTGATGAGCCATGTCAGCATGACCGGCATTGCGCGCTATTTCTCGCGCAACCGTGGCCGTGCACTTGCCATTGCCAGTTTCGGCTTTCCGCTGGCCGAGGCCCTGATGCCTGCCATCCTGCTTGCACTGATTGCACTGTTTGGCTGGCGCTATATTTATGGCGGGTCTGCCGTCTTTATCCTGCTGGTGCTGATGCCCACAGCAATGCTGCTGGTCCGGGGCGATAAAAAGTTTCGCATTCCTCCAACCAAATCAGACGCGCCGAAAAATACACCCGATCCCGATGCTGCCCAAACAGACGACTCCGCGACTTCTGCCACGGCAACACCCCCCACCCAAAGCGACCATCCCCGCCTGTTCAAATCGGTTTATGTCTGGTTTTGCATGCCGATGCTCGCCGCCCCGCCGCTGATCATGACAGCGCTGTTTTTCCATCAGGGTGCGATTTCCGACCACAAGGGCATTGATCTTGGCTGGTTTGCGGCGGGCTTTACAGTTTTTGCCGTGACATCGGTACTTGGGGCCTTTGGCAGCGGCCCGTTGATTGACAAACATTCCGCCCGACGCCTGTTCCCATGGCATCTGGTGCCATTGATGGTCGGTGTTGTTGTTTTGGCCGCAACCAAAACCCCCTTTGCCATTCTGATCTATATGGGACTGGTCGGGATCACCACCGGCTTTGCCACCACACTGCGTACCGCCATCATCCCCGAACTGGTGCCCCTTGATGAAATTGGCGCGGTGCGCAGTACACTGACCGCGGTCATGGTGCTGGCTTCGGCCATGGGGCCAGCCATTTATGGCTGGATGTTTGCGGCCAGCATGTCGATTGAAATGATGCTGATCATAACGCTGATCGCCATGGTGCTGGTCAGTGTTCTGTCATGGATTTCCGAACGACCGGGCTTTTATGTCCCGCCGGGCGTTACGCCACAGGACACGCATTAAGCCCAACAGGCCAAAAAAATGGCCCGGATCACAAAAGTGACCGGGCCAGTCGGGAAAACAGCGTCAAATTGGGAGGAAGACGCTAGATAGAAAATAGTAGTTCCAGCCTGCGGGAGCACCTCTTGGGGAGGAAACTCAATCGGCGCTCAACCGCATGCCGTCGTAAGTCGTAATCAGGCAGCACCGCCAACGGTACCAGCCGGGTGCTTGACGTCGGATGCCTTGTCCGAACCTTTGAACAGGTTACGAAGGAAGGAACCTACGAACTCAGCGCGGAGCTGCTGACCTTTACGTACACCTGCTTCGATTTCGGTGGTGGAGATGTAACGGGTGGTGATTTCTTCGTAAGCGGCCATGATGACCTCCTCAATATTTCGTTCGTTGCGACGCCGTGTCGCTCTCGATGAACCCAATCTAATTTTCTTTACCGCGAAAGAGAATTCCCTCAATATGCACATTACTTGTGAAATATCGTCATAAATAGGAAGTCTGAGTTATGGATCGCGCCGCAGAAATGGAAATCTTTGTCCATGCCGTCGAGGAAGGAAGCTTCTCGGCCGCTGCCCGGACAATGCGCCTGTCACCGTCTGCAGTCTCGAAATACATTTCGCGCCTTGAAGACCGGTTGGGTGCACGTCTTTTGATGCGCACCACCCGTCAGCTCAGCCTGACCGAAGAAGGCCGGGCCTTTTACGAACGCGCCCGCACGATCCTGAATGAAATCGAAGAAGCCGAAGAAGTCGTAACCCAGCTTTATGCCGCCCCGCGCGGAACATTGCGCATCAACGCATCGGTTGCCTTTACCAAAATGCAGGTGGTGCCGCTGGTGCCGGAATTCCTTGCGCGTTATCCCGATGTGCGGATCGAATTGACGCTGGATGATAAATTCACCGATCTGGTCAATGATGGCTATGACCTTGCCATTCGCCTGTCCGCGCTTGAAGATTCCTCGCTGATTGCACGTAAATATGCGGTCAACCGCCGCATGATCGTCGCATCGCCGGAATATCTTGAAAAGAACGGCATCCCGCGCAAGCCCCAGGAACTTGAAAACCACAACTGCCTGCATCTGTCATCACGCGAAAGCTTCAATGACTGGCACTTCGAAACACCCGATGGCCATGTATCCTTCCGCGCAGAGGGATCCTTTTCGGCCAATGACGGCGATGTGCTTCATGAAGCGGTTCTGGCGGGTCTTGGCATGGCGCGTCTGGCGGAATATCTGGTGCATGAAGATATCCGCACTGGTCGCCTGACCCCGGTTCTGACTGAATATGTCCATGATCAGGCGTGGATTTCGGCGGTGTATCCCCATAAACGCCACCTGTCGCCAAAGGTCCGCGCCTTTGTTGATTTTCTTGCCGAAAAATTCACCCCGGTCCCGCCGTGGGAGCTTGGCTTCCGGGATGCCCGTGCATTCCGCAAGACCCCGGAAAACCCCAAAGACAACCCCAACATCCCCGATATGGTCGGCAGCAAGGACTAGGGTTAAAAGATCAAGATCAAAGCAACAGCGCCTTTTGATAGGCGCTAAAGTCAAAGCAAAACTGGATTTCCGACGAATTGCTGAGATCATCGAGAATGCGGCTTTCGCCTGTGCGCACAAAGCCGCATTTTTCATAGAACCGATGCCCGGCTTCGAACCGCGTATCGGTCCAAAGCATCACATGTGCGCAATCCCCATGCGTCTGCCCCAACCACGCCAGCGCCTTGGCCATCAGTTTTTGTGCAATCCCCTGCCCGCGTGCGCTGCGATGCAGATACACCTTATGCAATTCGGCTTCGTGACTTGCCACGTCATATTTAATCCCGAAACAGCCCAACACACGATCAGCAGAATCCACCGCGACCCAAATCCGGCCATCCCCGGATTTGAAATCATCGGCAATCGCATCAAGTTCCGGAAACTCCGTCGCACGGTCAAACATACAGCCCGCGTATTCGTCGAAAACATCCGCAATCAGCGCGGCAAGGCCATCACCATCGCTGTTAAAGGCTGGCCGAATTGTAAGCGGCCCGACCGTCTGCGTGCTGAGATCGCCTGCCATCAGCTAAGCTTTACCCCCTTGGCAAGCTTGTCATAGCCGCGCAGCACCGCATCGGCATCCATCACCGCCTTGCCCGGACGCTGAATGCGCGTCGGGCGAAGCGCCCCGCTGCCACAGCCGATGCTAAGCTGATCATCAAGAACTTCACCCACCGGGCCGGACTGATCAATCACCTCTGCTGCCTGCACCTTGATGCGTTCCTTGCCCAACTCAAAATAGGCACCGGGCCACGGCGTAAAGGCGCGGATTTTCCGCTCAAGAGCTGCGGCATCATCATTGAAATCAAGCTTGGCTTCCGAACGTTCCAGCTTGGCGGCATAGGTCACGCCTTCATCTGGTTGCTTGGTCGCCACCAGCCCGCCTTGGGGCAGTTTTTCCAGGGCCTCGACAACCATCTTTCCACCAAGGGCAGCCAGATCATCATGCAGGGCATTGGCATAGGTTTCAGACGTGATCGGAATTTCACCAATCAGCAGCATGTCACCGGTATCAAGCCCGACATCCATCTGCATGATGGTCACACCTGTCGCATCATCCCCGGCCAGAATGGCCCGCTGGATCGGGGCGGCCCCGCGCCAGCGCGGCAAAAGCGACGCATGAATGTTCAAACATCCGTGTTTTGGCGCATCCAAAATCGCCTTGGGCAGGATCAGGCCATAGGCCGCAACCACCGCCACATCCAGATCAAGATCGGCAAAGGCCTGCTGTTCATCAGCCGATTTCAGCGATACCGGCGTGCGCACTTCAATGCCCTGATCCGCAGCCCAGGCATGCACCGGGCTTGGCGTTTCCTTATGTCCGCGCCCGGCAGGTCGCGGCGGCTGGGAATATACGCAAACCACATCATGACCCGCGGCCACCAGATCCCTAAGCGCCACAAGGGCAAAGTCCGGGGTTCCCATAAAGGCAATGCGCAGCTTGGTCATGTCAGATCGTCCATTCATCACAGGTTCGCGAAAGGGGCGCTTTTTTAAATATCTGGCGGCAATTTGGCGGTATCTTGGTCAAATGACAAGCCAAGCCTTATCCCAAACCCCGAAATACCCGGTCACCCATATCTGGCACGCCGATTGGAGCATGTCGGGCAAGGGGCGCTGGGTCGCCAAGGCAAAGCGCAGCCAAACCGGCTGGCAGATATATGCGATTGAACCTGTCGGGATGCTCCATCAGTTCCGCCAGTCGCTTGGCGATCACGCGCAAGATCATTCGATCTGGCTTGGCCTTGATATGCCGATTGGGTTTCTTGACAGATGGTATGATGGCGCGAATGTCAAAGACTTCAAGACGTTGCTGAGCCTTCTTGAAACGCCTGAATGGCAGAATTTCTTTGCTGTTTGCCAACAACCAGATGAAATCCACCATCACCGGCCATTTTACCCGAATTCATCCGGCGCAAAGGGTAGTGTAAAGCGATCCCACCTGACCAAGGCACTCGGGGTTTCAAGCTTTGATGCGCTTCACCGCCGCTGCGAATGTCCAACCCATACCCGCAATGCTGCCTGCCCGTCTTTCTGGACGCTGGGCGCCAATCAGGTTGGCAAGGGTATGCTGCACGGGCTTAAACATCTGGTTCTGCCGGGATATGCCGATGGCTTTCACATCTGGCCGTTTTCGGGGGACCTTGAAACCTGCACCAAAAGCCCCGGCGTCACCCTGATTGAAACCTATCCGGGCGAAATTTATGGTTGGCTTGATGGCACAAGTGAGTTGACTAAATCAAACCAAGACAGCCGGCAGGAATACCTGCACAAACTTCGTGATGACGCCCGCGCCAAGGGCATTGAAATCGTTGCCGCCGTTTGGGATGACATCAAGGATGGCTTTGGGCCGGATCACGGCAAGGATGATGCCTTTGACGCGCTGATTGGTGTCATGGGGTTGATTGAAATTGCCGAGGGACGCCGTCCCGAACATCTGCCAAAGACACCAGATATCCTCGAACGCGAAGGCTGGATCGTCGGGCTTGATCCGGCAGACATCAAACCCCGAAAACCGTAACCTCCGCAAAACAAAAGGGCCGAAAAACCGGCCCCTCCGAATACCAGATCATCTATTCGGATCGTCATTCACCCGAAGGCGGGAATCCATCACCGTCTCAGCGCGGCATGGATTCCGCGTCTGCGCTTCGCTCCGCCCGGAATGACGAAACCCGCAATCGCCAGAACAACCCTGCCTTACTGACCCCATCCGAGATCAGACGTCTCAGGCAGACTTTTTGGTTTTCTGCAGCTTCTGGACTTTCTTGATGATCATGTTGCGCTTAAGCGCACTGAGATAATCGGTAAACAGCACCCCATCAAGGTGGTCTATCTCATGCTGGATACAGGTCGCAAGCAGGCCGTCTGCTTCGATCTCGTGGGTTTCGCCGTTTTCATCCATATAACGCATGCCAACTTCGGCCGGGCGTTCAACATCGGCATATTGTTCGGGGATCGAAAGACACCCTTCCTGATAGACCGATGTTTCCTCAGATTCCCAGATGATCTCCGGATTGATCAGCTTCAGCGGTTCGGGCTTGTCCTTGTCATCAGACACATCCATGACGACAACACGCTTCATCACGCCGATCTGGGGTGCTGCCAGACCAATGCCCGGTGCGGCATACATGGTTTCAAGCATGTCATCGAGAAGGGTTTTGATCTCATCATCCACTTTCTCGACCGGTGCGCACTCCTTCTTAAGGCGCGGGTCTGGAACGATAAGAATTTCACGCAGGGCCATGGGTCTTTGATCCGGTTTTGATCTTTATTGGGCAAATCAGTATAGCGAATTTCGCGCTTCGAGATAAGGTTTCCCCGCCGCCAAGTCAAGCAAACAGGCGGTTTCCCCACCGATAGCAGCCATGTTCACGCATTCCGTCACGCCGGGGGGGTATTGTTTGGTGTTCTGTTACGTGTCTTCCGATGTCTCATTTGGCGCATCATCCGGCCCGGCCAGCAGTTCCATTTTGGTGATATCGCGCACATGGGTTTCCGAAGGTGCCGGTTCCTCGATCATGCGGTCATCGGCGACGATATGCTTTTCCTTAAGCTTGCGGGCCGATACCAGAACCGATCCTTCAAGCGTGCCCAGCGTCTTGTTGTAATTCTTGACCGTGCTTTCAAGCGACTTGCCCATTGATGAAAAGTTCTTGGCAAGTGTGCCGAGGCGATCAAACAGCTGCTGGCCGATCTCGCTGATATCACGCGCACTTTCGGCCAGGGCTTCCTGGCGCCAGCCATACGCCACCGCCTTAAGCAAGCCAAGCAACGTGGTTGGTGTCGCCAAAATCACCCCATCGCGGAAGCTGTCCTCAATCAAACGCGGATCGCGTTCAAGTGCTGCGGAAAAGAAGCTTTCCCCAGGCAGGAACAGCACAACAAATTCCGGACTATCAACCGACTTCCAATAGGACTTCTTCGACAGATCCGTGATCACCTTGCGCACATTGGTAACATAGGTCGCCATCAATGCTTCGCGGCGCTCATCGTCATATTTCTCGTCAATCGCTTCAAGATAGGCCGATGTCGGGGCTTTGGCATCAACCACGATATTCTTGCCACCCGGCAAGTGAATGACCATGTCGGGCTTTTGAACGCCCTCGTCGGTATTAAAATGAACCTGCTCGTCAAAGTCACAATGCTTGAGCATCCCGGCAAGTTCGACAATGCGCTTAAGCTGCAATTCGCCCCACTTGCCCGAAACGGACGAACTGGATCGAAGGGCAGAGCTTAGCGTTTGGGTTTCCTTGGACAGCTTGTTTTGCGACAGCACAAGGGTTCCGACCTGTTCTCGCAGTTCGCCATAGGCTTCCTTGCGGTTTTTTTCAAGTTCGTTAACCTTGGTATCGAAGGCCTCAAGCCGCTCCTTGATGGGTTTTACAAGCCCGTCAATCGCCTGCTGGCGTTTTTCCAGATCGCCCTTGGCCCCCTCCTGCAACCGCGAGAAGTTTTCACGCGCCAGCTTCATGAATTCATCGTTATTGACCTTAAGCGCATCGGACGACAGCGCCTTGAAACTATCCAGCAGCTTGGTCTTGGCGTCTTCCAGCATCGCAAGTTTTTCGGCCGCGGCTTCGCGTTCTTTTTCAAGCGCGGTTTCAAGCTCGGAACCCTTTTCGCGCCACTGATCAAGGGCGGTGCGCAGTTCTTTCATCTCGGCTTCAAGGATCGGCACCCGATTGGCCGTGGTTTCGGCAATCGCGCGTTTTTCAGATGCTTCTGAAAGCTTGTCGCGCGTCTGGGCCAGCTCAGACGCCAGATCGCGTCGGGTGGTTTCGGCCTGTTCAAGCTGTGATGCCAAAAGGGCCGTTCGCGACTCTGTTTCGGCCTCTGCCGCATCCTTGATGCGTTTGACCATCAGAATACAAAATGCAAATGCCACAACAGAGGCCGTCAGTGCGCCTGCGGCCAAGGAAATCGGATCCATTATCCCACCGTTTGTTGATTGTCTGGATTCTTTGTATCTGTTTTGTTCCATCAAATCCAGAACCGAACACATGCCCGCACACGGTTTGCGAGTAAAAATTTTATCCGACAACGCCAGAAAAATTCATGAATTCGATTTATCTTTCAATAAGATATGAAGGTTTCCCGCCGCGCCCATCATCGGCAAAGCCGCCGTTTGCGCCTGCTTTGCCGCGCTTACCCGCATAATTGTGTCTGATGCCGGGCATGCGGCTGCAAATCCCCTCGCGCAAAAGCGACGCAACCCCCGTCTTAAGTTGTATTCCCTCCGTAACCTCTGCGCACTAGCATAGGGTCCAAGCGACAGAACTGGCTGTTCATCCCCATGACCAGATCGGCAAACAGACCGGGCATGGTGGCAAGGCAGTTTCTGAACCGCACCGAAATTTTGCATCGGCACGGATGCCTTTTTCGAGGTTCTCGGAAAGTCATCGCAACATCCCGATGCCGACCTAGAGACCACAGGAAACGAACAAGAGGCCACACATGTCTGCGAACGTTTATCCCGTACCTGGCGACATCGCAAAGGGCGCCCTGATCGACAAGTCCAAGTATGATGCCATGTACAAACAGTCGATCGAGGATCCGGAAGGCTTCTGGGGCGAACATGGCAAACGCATTGACTGGATCAAGCCTTACAGCAAGGTCAAAAACGTCAGCTATGATGCCAAGGACCTCTATATCAAATGGTATGAGGACGGCACGCTGAACGTTGCGGCCAACTGCCTTGACCGTCATCTGGAAAAACGTGGCGATCAGACCGCCATCATCTTTGAAGGCGACGATCCCGGTGTTTCCGAACACATCACCTATCGCGACCTGCATGAACGCACCTGTCGTTTTGCCAATGCACTGAAATCGATGGGCGTTGCCAAGGGCGACCGTGTGGTCATCTATCTGCCGATGATCCCGGCGGCTGCCGTTGCCATGCTGGCCTGTGCGCGCATCGGCGCGATCCATTCCATTGTCTTTGGTGGTTTCTCGCCCGAAGCTTTGGCCGGACGTGTTGAAGATTGCGGTGCGAAGGTCGTCATCACCTCGGACGAAGGTCTGCGCGGTGGCCGTGCGGTTCCGCTCAAACGCAATGCCGACGAAGCACTGTCTCATCCCGGTGTCAAATCGGTTGAGAAAATGGTCGTCGTCAAGCACACCGGCAAGGACGTTGCCTGGAACGATGCCCGCGACGTCTGGTATCACGAAGTCTGCGAAGCTGCCTCCACCGACTGCCCGCCGACCGAAGTCAATGCAGAAGACCCGCTGTTTGTTCTTTATACATCCGGCTCAACGGGCAAACCAAAAGGCGTGCTGCATACCTCGGGCGGGTATCTTGTGTATGCGTCGATGACCCATGAATATGTCTTTGATTATCACGAAGGCGATATTTACTGGTGCACGGCTGACGTTGGCTGGGTCACCGGGCACAGCTACATCGTCTATGGCCCGCTGGCCAATGGTGCCACGACGCTTATGTTTGAAGGTGTGCCAAGCTATCCGGACGCATCACGCTTCTGGCAGGTTTGTGAAAAGCACAAGGTCAACATCTTCTATACCGCGCCGACCGCGATCCGTGCATTGATGCGCGAAGGCGAGGACTGGGTCAAAAAAGCGGACCTGTCGAGCTTGCGTATCCTTGGCTCCGTTGGCGAACCGATCAACCCCGAAGCCTGGGAATGGTATCACGAGCATGTCGGCAAACGGTCCTGCCCGATTGTCGATACCTGGTGGCAGACCGAAACCGGCGGCATCCTGATCACCCCGCTGCCCGGCGCAACCGATCTTAAACCGGGGTCGGCAACGCTTCCGTTCTTTGGTGTGGAACCTGCCCTGCTTGATAACGAAGGCAAGGAACTGACCGGCGCGAACGATGGCAACCTTGTCATCAAGGACAGCTGGCCGGGTCAGATGCGTACGGTCTACGGCGACCATGAACGCTTCATCCAGACCTATTTCAGCACATTCGCCAACGTCTACACCACCGGCGACGGGGCGCGTCGTGATGATGACGGTTACTACTGGATCACCGGCCGTGTTGATGACGTGATCAACGTTTCAGGCCACCGCATGGGGACGGCCGAAGTCGAAAGTGCCCTGGTCGCACATTCCAAAGTTGCCGAAGCCGCCGTGGTCGGCGTCCCGCACGACATCAAGGGTCAGGGCATCTATGCCTATGTCACGCTTAATGCCGGCGAAGAACCGACCGAAGAGCTGCGCGTTGAACTGGTCAAATGGGTCCGCAAGGAAATCGGCCCGATTGCAAGCCCCGACTACCTGCAATGGTCGCCGGGTCTGCCGAAAACCCGTTCGGGCAAAATCATGCGCCGCATCCTGCGCAAGATCGCCGCGAACGAATATGACCAGCTTGGCGATACATCCACCCTTGCCGATCCGGGCGTTGTCGACGATCTGATCGACAACCGCCAGAACCGCTAGGAAAGATCGTCAAGGCGAATCGCCAAAACGGATCTGAAACAAAACCCCCGCCAGGCAACTGGCGGGGGTTTTTCTGTTCGTGATGCTTCCATCACCCTGACAATATCATCCGGCACCGGGCGTATCGCGGTTACGCAAAGTGTCCGGTCGCGTTTTTGCGCAAGTTTCGATGCAAGAAATCAATGAAGATACGCACTTTCGCCGAAAGATTATGTCGTTCGGGATAGACCGCATAGATATCGGCATCGACATGGGCATATTGCGGCAAGACAAGCCGCAATCGGTCTTTTTTCACATGACGGGCAATATCCCATTCCGAACGCATCATGATGCCGTGCCCGTCAAGAACCCAATGCAGCGCGATTTCGCCGTCATTGCTGCTTAATGTGCCATGCACCTTGACCGTGTCGGAATGCTGGCCGCGCTGAAGTTTCCAGACATCATGCACATCCTTGCCCTGCCGCAAAATGATGCAGTTGTGATTTATCAGGTCCGAAAGATTGCGCGGGGTGCCGTGACGCTCAAGATAAGATGGCGCTGCACACAGGAACCGGCGATTGCTTTGAAGCTTCCGCGCCCGGATGCGGGAATTGGGCAAGCCGCCAAACCGGATGCCAAGATCAATTCCCTCCTCGACCATATTCATCGGCATGTCGGTCAGAAGAAGCTGGACCTCGACCTCTGGATAAAGGTGCGAGAATTCCGAAACAACAGGCGCAACATATTCCCGGCCAAACCCAAACGTCGCATTGACGCGCAACAAGCCGGTCGGTGTTTCACTGGCGTGCGAGACCCGTTGTTCCAGATCATCAATCTGGCGCATGATTTGTTCGGCACTCTGAAAATAGGCATCGCCTTCACTGGTCAGGCTGATGCGCCGCGTCGTGCGGTTCAGAAGCCGCACACCAAGACGGTCCTCAAGCTTGGCCAAACGTTTGCTGACAGCAGGCGGTGAAAGGTTCAGCTCCTGGGCCGCAGCCGACAAACTTCCCTTGCGCACCAAAAGCACGAAAAATCCCAGATCACTATCAACCGACATTATTAACCTTCGCGACATAATGAAATGAAAAGTCGGAAATTATAATAAATATATCAAAAATATAAACTGTCAGAGTCGATCGGGCAAATAACAATAGCGCACAGCAGACGTCCTACAACGTCCCAAAATACCGATCCGGCACAGGGAAACACTGGCAGTGGGATCGAACGCGATGTGCGGTTCCTCTTTGCCAGCACCGGCCGAACGCCGGTGACATTCAATTCGGGAGGAATACCGATGCGTAAGCTCGCAATCGCGGCGGCAATGGCCGCTACCTTGGTTTCTGGTACTGCATTCGCGGAATATCCGGAAAAAACCATCAATTACATCATTCCGTTCAATGCTGGTGGTGAGTCCGATGTTTCGGCACGTTTCCAGCAGCCATACCTCGAAGAACTGGCTGATCAGTCTTTTGTTATTCAATATATGGCCGGTGCCGGTGGCGCACAGGCATGGTCGCAGCTCAATGGTATGGAAGGTGACGGCTATACCATCATGGGCATCAACCTGCCGCACACCATCCTGCAGCCGATGGAAAAAGATGTCGGTTACGAAACCAAAGACCTGACCTACATCAACTTCTTCCACTACACCCCGAATGCGCTGTTTGTACCGAAAGACAGCGAGTTCCAGAATCTTCAGGAACTGATCGACTACGCCAAAGCCAATCCGGGTCTTGTAACGCTGAGTGGTTCGGGTTCGAATTCTGCCAACCATCTTGGTCAGGTCCAGTTTGATGAACTGGCTGGCATCACCACCACCTATGTTCCGTTCAGCGGCACCGGTCCGGCCGTGACCGCCATCCTCGGCAGCCAGACCACCGGTGGTTTTAACTATGTTACCTCGGGCGTGAACAATGGTGATGGCATGCGCATGCTTGCTGTTGCATCTGAAACCCGTGTCAAAGCCTTCCCGGATGTCCCGACCTTCAAGGAACTTGGCCTTGATATCGTTGGCGGTGCGTTCCGTGGTGTTGCCGTTCCGAAATCCACCCCTGAGCCGATCCGCGAAAAAATCTCGCAGATGGTGACGGATGTGAACAACAATCCTGAGTTCAAAAAGAAGATGGAAGATGCCGGCTTTGTTCTGACCGATATCACCTATGACTTCATCAATGATTTCGTTGCTGCGAAATCCGAAGAATATCGTGAAATCGCCGAAAAGCTTGGCATCGCCAACCGCTAAAAGACGTCTATAAAAAGAACACGGGATTGGAAAGGTCACCACCATGGAATTGCTGAGCTATTTCGTGAGCGCGCTCACGCCCTTAAACCTGCTTATGGCTTTGGGGGGTGTTGTGTTGGGAACGGTCATTGGTGCTTTGCCAGGACTGTCAGCAACCATGGCGGTCGCCGTTCTTGTACCGTTTACTTTTACCATGGATCCCGCAACCGGTCTGATTGCGCTTGGCGCGATCTACACCGGGGCCATCTATGGCGGCGCCTTTGCCGCCATTCTGGTCAACACACCGGGAACCCCGTCAGCAATCGCCACGACCTTTGACGGGTTCCCGATGGCCAAACGCGGCGACGGTAGTCTTGCAGTAACACTGGCAACGCTGGCATCTGTTGTTGGTGGCCTTGTCGGGGGTGTGTTCCTGCTGCTGCTGTCGCCGCCGCTGGCCAAAGTCGCACTGGCATTTGGCCCGCCTGAGTATTTCTGGCTGGCAATTTTCGGACTGACACTCATTTCCGCCCTGTCGGTCGGTAATACCCTGAAAGGGTTGCTGGGCGGCTGCATCGGCCTGATGCTTGCTATGGTCGGGGTTGCCGTGGTGGGGGGCGACATCCGCTTTACCATGGGCACCCATACCTTGCTTGGCGGATTTGATATCGTTTCGGCCCTGATTGGTCTCTATTGCATTCCGGTTCTGATTGATCTTGTTGCCACCCCTGATCGGCACCTGAAGGTCGAACAGGGCAATCGCGGCATTCGCCTGTTCGAAGCATTCGGCCTGGCCTGGAAAAGCAAATTCAACGTGCTGCGCAGTGCGATTGTTGGCACCATCGTCGGGGTTTTGCCCGGTGCTGGCGGCTCCATCGCAGGGCTTGTGTCCTATTCCGAAGCCCGCCGTTCGTCAAAAGAACCTGAAAC
The DNA here is from genome assembly GCF_000763295.1 of Thalassospira australica. GTDB lineage: Bacteria > Pseudomonadota > Alphaproteobacteria > Rhodospirillales > Thalassospiraceae > Thalassospira > Thalassospira australica. The sequence continues at coordinate 120,661 of NZ_JRJE01000032.1, forward strand.
ATTCGGCAAAGGTGCCCCCGATGGCATCATCGCCACCGAAGCGGCCAACAATGCCACCGTCGGCGGCGGCTTTATTCCGACCCTTGTTCTGGGCATTCCCGGAACACCGCCCGATGCGATCATTCTCGGCGCCTTGCTGGTTCAGGGGATCAAAATCGGCCCAACCCTGTTCACCCAACAGGGCGACATCGTCTACACCTTTATCTTCGGGCTTTTGATTGCAACAGCCTTGATGCTGCCGGCAGGTCTTTTGATCGGGCGTTACGCCTATAAGTCGATTGCGTCGATTCCCAAAACCCTGCTGGTGCCGACCATTGCCTTCCTGACCGTGATTGGCAGCTTTGCCATCCACAGCAACCTGCATGACGTCCAGATGATGCTTAGCCTTGGCGTCCTGGGCTGGATTCTCAATCGCTGTGGCTTTGCACCGTCGCCGATCGTTCTGGGGCTTGTTCTTGGCAAGATTGCCGAACAGGGATTTGTCCAATCCTATCTGATCGGCAATGCCACCAACAACATCACCGGCATGTTCTTTGGCCGTCCGATCAGTCTGGCGATTGTCGCCCTGGCGGCATTCACCCTGCTCTATCCGCTGATCTTCGCCAAGCGTAAGGAAAAGGCCAAAAAACGCGCCCTTGAAGCGGCCCGGACCTATTCCGAAACCAATGGTGAAACCACTGTTTCCCCCACCGAGGAAATCAAGCCTGCACCGTTTGACCCGCTTGCTGGCCTGAAGAAACAGTTTGCCAAGCCACGCGATGTTGCCGGCATGTTTTTCGCCGTCCTGCTGATTGCTGCGGGGGGATGGGCCTATAGCCAGACAGCAACCATGACCCCGATGGGGTCGGTCTTCCCAAGCACGATTTCTGTCACCATTATCGTTCTTTCCTTCGTGCTTCTGGGCTTGAATATCATCCGTAAACCGGCTGCAGCCAGCGGATCCGATGAAGCGTCGCATGCCTCAACACCCAGACGCGTTGCTTTGGTGGTTGCAATGTGCCTTTGGGTCTTTGCCATACCGGTTCTCGGATTTGCCACGGCGGCGTTTCTCGCCTTTCTGATTTTGGCGCGGGTTGCCTGCTTCGAAGTCATGGGTCCGAAACGCCTTGCGATCGAAGCTGTTGCCGGGGTTGCGATTGTCGGCGGTCTGTATCTTCTGATGGCACAGGTCCTGCTGATCAGAATGCCAACGGGTCTTTTATTCTAACCCGACACGAACACACGTATTCAACACACTGACCAAAGAGAATGAACATGAAAAACTATCGTATTGCTGCCATCCCGGGCGACGGGATCGGTAAAGAGGTCGTTGCGGCCGGAACCGAAGTTCTCGATGTGCTGGCGAAACGCGATGGCGGTTTCACAATGAGCTTCGATCACTTTGACTGGGGTTCGGAATACTACAAGAAACACGGCGTGATGATGCCCGCCGACGGCCGCGACCACATCAAGGATCACGATGCCATCTATTTCGGCGCGGTTGGCGCCCCCGATGTGCCCGATCATGTGACCCTTTGGGGGCTTCGCCTGGCGATCTGTCAGCCGTTTGACCAATATGCCAATGTCCGCCCGACCCGCATTCTGCCGGGCATTGAAAGCCCGCTGCGCAATGTCAAACAGACCGAGCTCGACTGGGTGATTGTCCGTGAAAACTCCGAAGGCGAATACGCCGGTCAGGGCGGACGTTCCCATGTTGGCCTGCCCGAAGAAGTCGCCACCGAAGTTTCGATCTTCACCCGTGCCGGTGTCACCCGGATCATGCGCTTTGCCTTTGATCTTGCCCGCACCCGCCCGCGCAAGAAACTGACCGTGGTGACCAAATCCAATGCCCAGCGCAACGGCATGGTCATGTGGGATGAAATCGCCAAGGAAGTTGCGGCCGAATATCCGGATGTCGAATGGGACAAGATGCTGGTCGATGCCATGACCATGCGCATGACGCTACGTCCTGAAACCCTTGATACGATTGTGGCAACCAACCTGCATGCCGACATTCTGTCTGATCTGGCAGCCGCCCTTGCCGGTTCGCTTGGCATCGCACCAACCGCCAACCTCAATCCCGAAGGCAATTTCCCCTCCATGTTCGAACCGATCCACGGATCTGCATTCGACATCACCGGGCAGGGCATCGCCAACCCGGTCGCGACCTTCTGGAGTGCGGTGATGATGCTTGAACATCTCGGCGAAAAGTCCGCCTCCGAACGCCTGATGCGCGCGGTCGAACGCGTCACCGCCAACCCGGATCTTCACACGCCTGACCTTGGCGGCAAAGCAACCACCCGTCAGGTAACCGATGCGGTGATTGCCGCGATCCACGGCGAAAACAGCTAATTGGCAGGTATAAAGATGGGGACGAACAAAGTGCGTGAACTGAATGATCCCGCGTGGGTGAAAACCTTTCTGGTGGATCTTTTTCGCACCGCTATCGATGCTGCTGATCCCCATCTTTGCCTCCCTGCCTTTCTGCCCGAACCCCCGAAGGGTAAAACCGTCGTTATCGGGGCCGGAAAGGCATCAGCCAAAATGGCACAGGCGCTTGAACAACACTGGAAAGGCGATCTTTCCGGGGTGGTTGTCACCCGCTATGACCATGCGGTCCCCACCAAGCAGATCAAGATCATCGAGGCATCCCACCCGGTACCCGATGAAGCTGGCATGGCTGCCACACAACAAATCAAAAACTGCGTCGCAAACCTGTCAGAAGACGATCTGGTTATTTGTCTGATCTCGGGCGGCGGATCGGCCCTTCTTGTTGATCCGGTTCCCGGTCTTGATCTTGTTCAGAAACAGGCCATCAACAAGGCATTGCTGCGGTCCGGTGCGTCAATTGACGAAATGAATTGCGTGCGCCGCCATCTATCCAGCGTCAAGGGGGGCAAACTTGCCGCACTGTGCCACCCGGCACAGGTTGTGTCTTTGCTGATTTCCGATGTCCCCAATGACAATTTCCTCGACATTGCATCAGGCCCCACCGTGCCCGATCCGACGACCTGTGCCGATGCCTTGCGCATCATCGACCGCTATGACATCGCACTCCCTGAAAACGTCCTTGAACTTCTGCGCTCTGGCAAAACCGAAACGGTAAAGCCGGGCGATCCACGTATGGAAAGGGTCACGGCAAAGCTGATTGCCACCCCTCAAATGTCGCTTGATGCGGCAGCACAAATGGCACGGTCTGCCGGGGTTGATGCGCTGATCATTGGCGATGCACTTGAAGGTGAATCCTCTGAACTTGGGCGTTCAATGGCCGAAACCGCCAAGCATGTCGCATCCCGCCAACCCATCAGCGAACGCCCCTGTGTGCTGTTGTCTGGCGGGGAAACCACCGTCACCGTCAAGGGTGATGGCCGGGGCGGACGCAATGTCGAGTTTCTCTTGGCACTTGCCATTGCCCTTGACGGGGCTTCGGGCATTCATGCTGTCGCCGGGGACACGGACGGCATTGACGGGATCGAAGAAATAGCCGGCGCCTATATTTCACCTGATACACTTAAGCGCAGTTCACTTCTTGCGATGGACCCGAATGCCTATCTTGCGAATAATGACGGGCATAGTTTCTTTGAGGCTCTGGATGATTCAGTCATAACAGGACCTACATTGACCAACGTGAATGATTTCAGGGCAATTCTGATTTCCTGATCGACCAAAAACACGACGGAGGAAAACATCGTGACAGGCGCCACCCACAAAATTGCTGTCATCGCCGGTGACGGCATCGGAACCGAAGTGATGCCCGAAGGCATTCGCGTGCTTGAAGCCGCAGCAGATGTATTTGGCATCAAGCTGACTTTCGATACGTTTGAATTCGGATCGTGCGATTACTATCAACAACACGGGCAGATGATGCCTGATGACTGGCGTGCGCAGATTGAAAACCATGATGCGATTTTCTTTGGCGCGGTCGGCTGGCCCGATACGGTGCCCGATCATATTTCACTCTGGGGATCACTGATCCAGTTCCGCCGCGACTTTGACCAATATGTCAGCCTGCGCCCGGCCAAACTGATGCCCGGTGTGCCATCGCCGCTGGCCGGTCGCAAACCCGGTGATATTGATTTCTATGTCGTGCGCGAAAACACCGAAGGCGAATATTCCTCGGTCGGGGGCAAAATGTATCCCGGCACGGACCGCGAAATCGTCATTCAGGAAACCGTCATGTCGCGCACCGGCATTGATCGCATCCTGAAATACGCCTTTGATCTGGCCCAAAAACGCCCGCGCAAACATCTGACCTCGGCGACCAAATCGAACGGCATTTCGATCACCATGCCCTATTGGGATGAACGTGTGATCGAGATGGCGAAAAACTATCCCGATGTCACCTGGGACAAATATCATATCGATATTCTGACCGCCCAGTTCGTGATGAACCCGGATCGCTTTGATGTGGTGGTGGCATCCAACCTGTTTGGTGATATCCTGTCCGATCTGGGTCCGGCCTGCACCGGCACCATCGGTATTGCACCTTCAGGCAACATTAACCCGGAACGCAAGTTCCCGTCTTTGTTCGAACCGGTCCATGGCTCGGCCCCGGATATCGCCGGCAAGGGCATTGCCAACCCGATTGGCCAAATCTGGTCGGGTGCAATGATGCTTGATCACCTGGGCCACACCGATGCCCACGACGCGATCATGGCCGCCATTGAAAAGGTCCTGCTGGATGACAAGCTGCGTACCGGCGACCTTGGCGGATCGGCCGATACCATCACCTGCGGCAAGGCAATTGCCCAGGCTGTGCGCGACGCCGCCTGAACATCACACCCATAAAACCTGACCCAAACGGGCCTGATCTCAGATATGCGGGATCAGGCCCGTTTTCGTTTCCGATCCATGTGATCGCGTTTTCAGATGGCCGAAATGAGCACCCCTGCCATTCCGTCCCAAGGTTGTGCAAAAACTTAAATTGGTATAGGTACAGCCTGCTGCGACGCAGCAACGAACAGGATGATCAAGGACCCCTGTCGCCGGATTATCGGGCAGACGGAAGCCAAAAGACCACCTGATGAAATTTCAGCCCGGAACAAAATCGGGCTTGACCGAGACGGAGATTTTCTGTGAACAGCGATTTTCTACCGCGTTTGCGGGCTGAATGGCTTGGCAACATTCGCGGCGATGTGCTTTCGGGCCTCGTCGTTGCGCTGGCCCTTATCCCAGAGGCAATTGCCTTTTCCATCATTGCCGGAGTTGACCCGAAGGTCGGGCTTTATGCCTCCTTCTCGATTGCCGTGATCACGGCCATCTTTGGCGGTCGTCCGGGCATGATTTCGGCCGCCACGGCGGCGACCGCCGTTCTGATGGGCTCGCTTGTCCGTGAACATGGCCTTGATTACCTGCTGGCCGCGACGGTTCTTGCCGGTGTCTTGCAGATGCTCGCTGGTGCGCTTCGCCTTGGGTCACTGATGCGCTTTGTCTCCAAATCGGTCATGACCGGCTTTGTCAATGCGCTCGCCATCCTGATCTTTATGGCGCAACTGCCTGAACTGACCAATGTCAGCTATATGACCTATGTGATGGTCGCTGGTGGCCTTGCCATCATTTACCTGTTCCCGCGCATCACCAAGGTCATCCCCTCCCCGCTGGTGTGCATTGTGGTTCTGACCGGCTTGTCGCTGTTCATCAATGCCGATCTGCGCACTGTGGGCGATATGGGCGCACTGCCCGATGCCTTCCCGGCGATCTATTTCCCGGATATCCCGCTGAACCTTGATACCTTCCTGATCATCCTGCCGTATTCGGCAGCGGTCGCAGCGGTCGGTCTTCTGGAAAGTCTGATGACCGCCCAGATCGTTGATGATCTGACCGACACCAGCTCCAACCGGACGCGCGAATGCTATGGTCAGGGGATCGCCAACTTCTTCACCGGCTTTATCGGTGGTATGGCCGGTTGCGCGATGATCGGCCAGTCGGTGATCAACATCAAATCGGGGGGACGTGGGCGTCTGTCGACCTTCCTTGCCGGTATTTTCCTTTTGATCCTGATTGTGGTTCTGGGCGATCTGGTGGCGATCATTCCGATGGCGGCCCTTGTTGCCATCATGATCATGGTGTCCATCGGCACATTCAGCTGGTCGTCGATCAAGGACCTCAAGGATCATCCGCGCAGCTCGTCGATCGTCATGCTGGCCACCGTGATCACGGTTGTTGGCTCGCACAACCTTGCGATTGGTGTTCTGGTCGGTGTGCTTCTGTCGGGCATCTTCTTTGCCTGGAAAATTGCGCAGATCTTCCGCGTTGACAGCACCCTGTCGGATGACAGCACGCACCGCACCTATCAAGTGCGCGGTCAGATCTTCTTTGCCTCGGTCGAAGACTTCAACAAGGCCTTCGATTTCCGCGAAGCGCTTGATAAAGTCACCATCGATGTCAGCCACGCGCACATCTGGGATATATCAAGTGTTGCAGCCCTTGATATGGTCGTGCTCAAATTCCGCCGTGAAGGGGCCGAGGTCGAATTGATCGGTCTCAATGAAGCCAGCGAGACAATCGTCGATAAACTGGCCATCCACGACAAGCCCGGCGCACTTGAACGCCTGATGGGGCACTAGGAACAGGGAAACGATCAATGACACATCTGATCGCACTGATTGACGGATCGAGCTATGCGCAAAGCGTATGCGACCTGACCCGTTGGGTGGCTGAACGCACCGACGCATCGGTCGAACTGATGCATGTGCTGGGCCGTCGCAATACGGATTCCGAACCGGCCGATCTCAGCGGCAACCTCAAGCTCGGTGCACGTTCCGCCCTGCTCAAGGAACTGTCCGACCTTGACGAGCAGAAAAACAAGCTCGAACTCAAGCGCGGCCGCTTGCTGCTTGAAGAAGCCAAATCCGGCCTCGAAGAAAACGGATTAAGTGCCGTCACGTCCAAGTTGCGTCATGGTGACCTGATTGAAACCATCAGCGAGTTCGAAGATGATGCCGACCTGATCCTGATTGGCAAACGCGGCGAAGCGGCTGATTTTGCCAAGATGCATCTGGGGTCAAACCTTGAACGGGTTGTTCGCTCGGCGAGGAAACCGGTCCTTGTTGCCTCGCGCGCATTCAAGCCGATCAACAAATTCCTGATCGCCTTTGACGGCGGCGAAAGTGCGATGAAGGCCGTGCGCCATATCGCATCGGGCAAGCTGTTCACCGGCCTGCCCTGCACGCTTCTTTCTGTGGGCAAGGCAAACGATACGCTCCAGCAAAAGCTTGATGAAGCCACCGCCATTCTGCGCAAGGCAGGCTATGAAGTGGATGCCGGTTTTGCCACCGGGGAGCCCGAAGACGTCATCAAGGACAAGATCGAAGCCGATGGCATTGATCTTCTGGTGATGGGGGCCTATGGCCATTCGCGCATTCGCAACCTGATCATCGGCAGCACCACCACCGAAATGGTGCGCTCCTGTCAGGTGCCGGTGATGATGTTCCGCTAAGGAAAACCGACCTCACAGCAAAAAGCCCGGCAGATATCCTGCCGGGCTTTATTTTTTTCAGAACAATATCGGATTTTTGTTACCGCAGCAGGAAACGGCCCAGATTGTTATTGATCTGGCGTTCCAGTTCGCGATCAAGGTCCATCAGAAGGGCTGTGGTCTCGTCATAAACTGCCTGTTCGCGTTCGGACACCGACATGGATTCCGAAAGGGTGCGTGATCGGGCCGCCATGGCGGTGACTTCGCCCTTGACGGTGCCATTGGCATTCAGCAGTTCAAGCTTGGCGGCGATCTCAAGATCGATCTTGTCAGACTGATCATCGGTAAAGACACCCTTGATGCCCTTGGTGGTCTTGAGCGCATTGGAAGTTGCCGATGCCTTGGTCACGCTATAGCGCAGCATATCGCTCGTGCCCGCCGTCTGGATGCGGTCATCGGGCCAGTTCATCGCCATGCGGCCAAGATTGAATGGCAGGTCTGATGCGATGGACCCCTTTTCGGAATCCGACCAGGCCGCAACTTTTTCAATCGGACCGGCGGCAAAAACAATCGGGTCAAGGTGACGCCATGTCACATCCGGATAGGTCGCAACCGGGCCGCTTGTGCAGGCCGTCATCAGCGCAAGTGCCGCTCCGGCAACAACGGCACGCAGGCCCTTGATGGACAAAACCGTCATGACTTGAATCTCCCTATGGATAAAGACGCTTAAACAAAACAACGCCACGATGGCGTCAGAGCATTCCGCTCCAGTTCCATCGTGACGTTGCTTTATGATTAAGGCAAGGCTGTGACAGGCTGATCCACCAGAAGTCCTTGATGGTCTTGGCAGATCAGCGCCCGGATCTGGCAAGATATTGATCAAGCCTTGTTTAGATCTTTTGCGCACCCGCCTCGGGGTCTTCGGCCTTAAGCGCACGCAAGTCGGCCTCATTAAAGCCGTATCGCGTGTTGCAGAACTGGCACGACACCCCGACTTCGCCGGTATCGTCTTCGCGCATCGACAGCAATTCCTCGAGCGGATAGCTGCCAAGCGCGCCTTCGATCTTTTCGCGCGAACAACGGCATTTGAACTGAAGCTGCGCCTGATCGAAGACGCGCGGGTCTTCATCATGGAACAGACGCCAGATCAGGTCATGAGACGAAAGCGAAATATCCACCAGCTCGTTTTCCGTCGCACTGGCCATCAGGATGGTCGACCGGTTCCAGTCCTCTGCCACTTTTTCGGCTTCTTCCGGGGTGGCTGCATCGCCCGATGCACTGACCGGCATTTTCTGCAGGAACAGACCGCCAACCCACCAGTCATCGTTGGTATCGCCGCGATGGACATCGATCTTGAACGATGTTTCAAGCTGCTCGGACTGGCGGAAATAGGATTCAGCACATTGCGCGAGCGTCTCGCCTTCAAGCGATACAATCCCCTGATAGCGGTCATGCTCGTTGCCCTGATCGACCGTAAAAGCAATATGCCCATGACCCATCAGTTTCTGAACCTGACCGCGCAGCGCATCTTCGCCGCCGTCTTCTTTGGCGATCATGGCAGTCAGGCGTTCTTCATCCACCCGCAGGCAGGCACGCACATTGCCATCGCTGTCAACATCAACCACCAGCATGCTGATCGGCCCGTCCGAGCTGGTCTGAAGGGTAAACAGCCCCTCATATTTCAACGAGGATGACAGCAACACCGCAAGGCCGATGATCTCGGCCAGCAGATGGTTGGCAAGCGGCGGATAGGCGTGCTGGCCGATGATGGTCTGCACCGTCGGGCCCAGGCGCGTAAAGCGGCCACGGATATTGGAATGATCCAGCGTAAAGGGCTGGCAAAAATCGACAGCAATCTGCATGTTCGCTTTCCGGTATTTCAAAGGTTGGGGGCCGTATAACAATACCGACCCCGCATTGTCGAGGCGATTCAAACCATCACCCGACCACATGGCAAAAGGGGCAGCCAAAGCCGCCCCTTACGAATGCACAAAACCTTATTTAGTCACAAGGCTCAGGATGGCAAGCCGTTAAAGCAGTATAGCAGAACCCCTTTCTGCGCATGCAGACGGTTTTCGGCTTCATCAAACACCACCGATTGCGGACCATCAATCACGCCGTCGGTGACTTCCTCGTTCCGGTGTGCCGGAAGACAATGCAGGAAAATCGCATCATCCTTGGCCTGAGCCATGGTTTTTTCGTTGATCTGATAAGGCGAAAGCGCTGCCATGCGCGCATCGTAATCCTCGTCCCCCATCGAGACCCAGCAATCCGTCACCACCACATCGGCATCGCGAAGCGCGCTGTCCATATCGGTCACGCGCACCTTGCCGCCCTCGGCATTGGCGGCTTCCACCAGCCCCTGATTGGGGTAATACCCCACCGGGCACGCCAGATCGAGGGCAAAGCCGAATTTCGGCGCGGCATGGATGAAGGATGCCGAAACATTATTGCCATCGCCAACCCAGGCAACCTTAAGGCCCTCAAGCGTGCCTTTATGTTCCTTGATCGTCATCAGATCAGCCATGATCTGGCACGGATGACTTTGATCGGTCAGGCCGTTGATCACCGGCACGGTGGCGTATTTCGCCATTTCGTGCAGCTTGGACTCATCGGTGGTCCGGATCATGATCGCATCGACAAAGCGCGACAGAACCCGCGCCGTATCGGCAATGGTTTCGCCGCGGCCAAGCTGGCTGCTGCCCGAGTCCAGGGTCACAACATCCCCGCCAAGCTGGCGCATGCCGACTTCAAACGACACGCGCGTACGCGTTGAGGGTTTTTCAAAAATCAGCGCAAGCGTCTTACCCGCAAGCGGCTTGTCGCCAAACGGCGCATCACCGGCCTTCTCGGAATCCCCAAGGGCCAGAATATCTTTCAGATCCCCCGACGACATTTTGTCGAGATCAAGAAAATGGCGAATATCAGTCATCGTAGATTTTCCTTCCTGCGCCCTTATGTGCCAAGGGCTGCCGCGCAGGCGTCAATTGCCACCAGCGCTTCGTCGACATGGGTTTTGGTGATGTTGAGCGGCGGCAACAAACGCACCACATTCTCGCCTGCAGGAACCGTCAAAAGGTTCAATTCGCGCAGTTTGGCAACAACATCAACATTGACCGGGCCGGTTTTCATGCCCAGCAAAAGCCCCACGCCACGTACTTCTTCAATAAAGCCCGGATGTTTGCGTTCAATCACATCCAGCCCATCGTGGATCAACCGGCTCATTTCCAGAACATGGTTCATAAAACCGGGTTTCAAAACTTCATCAAGCACCGCATTGGCCGCCGCCATCGCCAGCGGATTACCGCCAAAGGTCGTGCCATGCATCCCCGCCGGAAGTGCGCTCGCGGCCTTCTCACTGGCCAGTAACGCCCCAACCGGGAACCCGCCGCCAAGCCCCTTGGCAGATGAAACGATATCCGGGGTCATGTCCGACCATTCATAGGCAAACAGCTTGCCCGTCCGGCCAATGCCGGTCTGAACTTCATCAAACATCACAAGCATGCCAAATTCATCGGCTGCCTTGCGCACCCCTTCAAGATAACCTTCCGGCGGACGGCAAATGCCGCCTTCGCCCTGGATCGGCTCCAGAATAATACCGCCGGTCTGTTCGGTGATCGCGTTGCGCAATTCGTTAAGATTGCCAAACGCCACCCGATCAAACCCATCGGGCATCGGCCCGAATCCCTCGCGGTATTTATCACTCGCCCCGGCTGTCAGGGTGCCAAGTGTTCTGCCATGAAACGCATTGGTCGCAACCAGAATACGGTTCTTTTCCGGAGTGCCCGACACATGCTGATACCGCCGGAGCATCTTGATGCCTGCCTCGTTGGCTTCCGCCCCCGAATTGCAGAAAAACACCGTATCAGCAAAACTGTTGGCCACCAGCCGCTCGGCCAGTTTTTCCTGACCGGGAATGCGATACAGGTTCGACGTATGCCAAAGCTTGCCAACCTGTTCAGACAGTTTTTCCACAAGATGCGGATGCGAATGCCCCAGCGTGTTCACAGCAATGCCCGACCCGAAATCAAGGAATCGTCGGCCGCCCTGCGCATAGAGATAAGGTCCTTCACCTTTCTCAAAGGCCAGATCGGCCCGCGCGTAAGTCGGCATGACGGGAGTAATCACTTTTCCATTCCTTATTTCGGGTAAAACTCACAATATTGACCAGTTGGTCAGGTTCGGCAGAATACCGGGAAGCCGGGGAGTATCAAGAGTTTCCCCCCCACTGTCAACGTCGCAAAAAGCACTTAGAACGCGCATGCGAAAATGAAAAGGACAGCACCCGGTTCGAATGCTGTCCTTTCGATGTCTTCCGGGACTGAACGCCCCCCGGCAAGCTTACGCCTTAAGCTTGTAGCCTGTCTTGATCATCCGATAGCACAGCAGCCAAAGGGCCGTATTAACCAAGGCCAGAACCACCACACCGGTCATGATCGTGCCATCGGAAATGCCGGTAAAGCCATAACGGAACCCGTCAATCATGTAGAAGAACGGGTTGAAATGCACCAGCATCTGCCCCGCTTCCGGCAGGCTTTCCGCACTGTAAAACGTGCCTGACAGGAACGATAACGGGGTGACGACAAAGTTGGTCACAACCGCAATATGGTCAAACTTCTCCGCCCAGACACCACCGGCAATCCCCAAAAGCGCCAGCATCAAGGATGCCGAAATCCCGAAATACAGGATCGCCCAGATGTTATGAATGCGCACCTCGACAAAGAACGACATGAAAATGGCCGTCACCACGCCGACAATCATGCCACGCGTCACCGCGCCAAAGGCAAACCCGGCAACCATTTCACCGGCAGACAAGGGCGGCATCAGAACATCGACAATATTGCCCTGAACCTTTGCAATCGTGATCGAGCTTGATGAATTGGCAAAGGCATTCTGCACCATGGTCATCATGATCAGACCCGGTGCAAGGAAGGTTGCAAACGCAATACCGTTAACCGTTTCAACCGCCCGGCCAAGGGCCAGCAGGAAAACAGCCAAAAACAACAGGCTGGTTACAACCGGTGCACCCACGGTTTGCAGATGCACATTTAAAAACCGACGGACTTCTTTGGCATAAAGTGTCCAAAGACCAAGCCAGTTCACAGCCCCCATATAACGCGGGGCAAGAACAGGCCGCTCTGACTCGTTCATGGAATTTCCTTCGGAAAAATGCAGACAATTGCGCGTAAAATAAGGAGAGTAAGGGTCCCGATGCAAGGGGGCGTAAAGATTAACGACGGATGATATGAACGACAAACCGCGCCAAAGCCCGGAAACACTCACGTTCGAGGCCCAAAAAAAGCCCGGCGGAAATGCCCGTTTTGCCAGTACGCAGGCGAAAAACGCCAAAAACACACAAAACCGCGACCCGAAACGCCCGCGCAAGGTCACCCGAGACTATCTGATGAATTATGCCACCTGGTATCTCGAACGTTTTGCTGCGTCACGTGCCCGGCTTGAAAAACTGATGCGCTCCAAAATCAGGCTTTCGGTTGCCGAACATGGCACCGACCCGGATGAAGCCGTGGACTGGATGAATTCGGTACTCTCGGCCTGTGAAAAGGCAGGTTTCATCAATGACGATGCCTATGCCAAGGGGCGCGCGCGATCCTTGCTCAGGCGCGGCAAGGCCATGCGCGTTATTGCCGCCGATCTTTCGTCACGCGGCATCGCCAGTGATCAGATTGATGCGGCACTCACCGAACTGCGCGCCGAGGCCGAAGATGCAGCCTACGAGGAAGTGCGCGGCACCGATCCCAATATCGCGGCCGCCGCCGCCTATGCGCGACGCCGCCGTTTGGGACCATGGCGCAGGTCTGACATCCGCGAAGAAAAACGTGAAAAGGATATGGCCGCTTTGGCCCGACAGGGGTTTGGCTATGACACCGCCACCCGCATCATCAATAGCGACATCGAAGAACTCGAAGACCTGCTCTCAATGATCGACGGGATTTGATCCGCCGTCCAAACACCGCTATCAAGAGACACCCCAATTCTGATCCGGAGACCCAACCATGATGGTCCGCATCTATCACAATCCGCGCTGCTCGAAATCGCGCCAGACTTTGGCACTCATCGAAGAACAGGGCATCACCCCCGATGTCATCGCCTATCTTGATACCCCGCCAACCCCGCAGGAACTTGGCGAAATTCTTGATATGCTCGGCATAAAACCCGAGGACATCCTGCGCAAGAAAGAAGCCCGCGAAGAAGGTATTTCTGATCTGCGCGGGGATGAATTGATCGAAGCCCTTTGTGCGCACCCGCGTGCCATCGAACGCCCGATCGTGGTCAATGGCGACAAGGCCGTTCTGGGTCGTCCGCCCGAAAACGTTCTGGAAATCCTGTAAAGCTGCGGCCGATAGATGCCCGCCTTCACGGGCATGACGGTATACCGAGCACCGTCGTTCCCGCCACGCGGGAACCCCTTGCGCCCGAATACAGCGCATATACCGCGAAACCTGTGGCGTCATCAAAGCGCCTGATTGCCGTTTCCAGAAGCCCCGTCATGCCCGCGAAGGCGGGCATCCATACGGCACTAAAAACCAACCATCCCAAACGCCTGTGCCCGTCCGGCACGGGCGTTTTTCTTTCTGAGCGACAAGTCACCCAACCCGCCGCAAAACACCAACACGGAAATTTTTTATCTAATTTTCAATCCTAGTTTACACTGCTTTTATAGAGAGAAATCAGTTTACTCTGATATCTTAGGTTGCACGCTACAACGGTCTTGTTGAAAGACAACAGAGGTGGTCATGCGGATTTTCATAGTATTTTTTATTGTTGCGGCATCTTCTCTTGTTTTTACGAAAACCAACGCCGATGACCTTCCCGATATTTCCAAAATGTCGATAGAGGAAATTGAGAAACTTCCCGCAGATATTATACCTCAACTACCTGCTTCGGATGTCTTCGCAAAAATTGCTGAAGAGAAAAAATTATCCTCAAGTTTTTTCGATACAGCTCTCATTATAAATCTATCTAAATTACTGTTTTTTGAGCCAAGTGAAGAACAAAAAATTCAGGCCGTAAAAGCCTTTCAAAAAAGCATTGGAAACAAAGCGGATGGGGTTTTGACAATGGGGCAATTCGAAGAGTTGGGTCGCCGAGCTACCCGTAGCACCGACACCCCAGTCTACCCTTCCACTTTTGGGGAAGATATCCGCGTTTACATTGAGACCGATTTTGCAATAGCTGAAGGAACTTGGATAATCGAAGGACAGCGAATTGCTTATCCAATCAACCACAGCAAAATCACTTGTAGAAAATACTCTGGGGTTTGTGAAGTAGTGCAGGCTGATGTCGCAGTTCCAAACCTTGACGAAAATAGCAACAGTTACAGTTTGCATCTCAGCACAGAAAATTATGAGGTTATCTCTTGGTCAATGGATGAAGTAGTTTCGCAATCAGTTGGTGAGTGCAGGAAAACCCTCATGACCATGAGCAAAAGTAGTGGTGAAGTTTTTCAGGTAACTAGCAATGTCGGCAAGGAAGGCTGCGAGATCGGAGGGTTACTAGCTTTACCACAACTTGAAACTCCTCAGGTTGCCAAAATGGTTGGCGGCTTCGATACGGCGCAGAAGTTCTGGCAGGAACGCAAGACGGAGATTTCAAAGTTCTATGGGCCGAACATTGTTGAGTAGCTCAAATTAGCGCAACCAATCAAAAGTCCTGCCCGGCCCGCACAAAAGGATTAAGAACGAGGCAATGAAATTTTGTCGGATTGCGCCGAGATCCACAATAAAACACACGCCTGTTCCCTTCCGGCACGGGCGTTTTTCGTAATTAATAAAGGTAGAACTTCCCCAGACGTATTATGTCTGACGCAGAAAAACGCGCATGCACCTGTGGGGAGGTCATTGATGATTGCTGCTTTTGCCCTGATCCTTGTCTGCCAGTTATTTGGCGAGGTCATCTCGGAACTGTTTGACCTGCCGGTTCCCGGTCCGGTCATCGGGCTGGTTCTGCTGTTCTTTGGCCTTCTGATCAAACGCAACCCGCCCAAGGTGCTGACCGATGCGGCGGACAATCTGCTGATCCATTTCTCGTTGCTGTTTGTCCCCGCCGGGGTCGGCGTTGTGACCCAGATTGACCGGCTCAAGGGTGACTGGCTGCCGATTGCAGCAGCCCTTACCCTGTCGACCCTGATGACCATTGTTCTCACCGCGCTTTTGATGTCCAGACTGCTGCCCAAAGCCAAAACAGCCAAAAATGCGGAGGACGGGCAATGAACGAAACAGATATCACACAGCTTTGGGTCTATCTGTCGACCAAACCGCTCACCGGGCTGACCATCACCCTTGTTGCCTATGCGATTGGCTTTTGGCTGTATCAGAAAAGCGACCGCAACCCACTGTGCAATCCGGTGGTGATTGCCATCGCGCTGATTGCCACCCTGCTCAAACTGACCGGCACCCCCTATGCCACCTATTTCGAAGGTGCGCAGTTCGTGCACTTCCTGCTGGGCCCGGCGACCGTGGCATTGGCCGTTCCGCTGTTTCGCCAGACCGAAACGCTAAAACGCGCCCTTCCGGTGATTGTTCTCGGGGTGCTGTTTGGTTCCCTGATGGCAAGCGCCAGCACGGTTGTTCTGGCATGGGCCTTGGGGGCAAGCCCGGAAACACTGGCGTCCCTTGCGCCAAAATCGGTCACAACCCCGGTTGCCATGGGTATTGCCGAAAACATTGGCGGTGTTCCCGCCCTTACGGCTGTCTGCGTGATTGCGACGGGCATTGTCGGGGCCACCCTTGGCCCGATGGTGATGAATATGGCCCGGCTCAAGGACTGGCGCGCACGCGGCTTTGCCATGGGGGTGGCATCGCATGGCATCGGCACCGCACGCGCCTTTCAGGTCAATGAAACCGCCGGGGCCTTTTCCGGCCTTGCGATGGGGTTAAACACCATGGCCACCGCGCTCACCATCCCGTTCCTGTGGCATTGGATATTTGGCTAGACTCTAGATAAAAGGGGCGGGCCACAGCCCACCCCTTTTTAAACACATCATCCAGATCCATCCGCCTATTGCAGATGACGTCTGATTATCCGACGCGCAACTGTTTCAGGAAGTCCGATACAGTTGTTTGCAAACTATCGATCTGCTTGGCCATAGCCCCGACATTTTGATCAAGTTCACCGGCTGCGGCCCCACTTCGGGCAGCGGCTTCGTTGATCTCGTTGATATTGGCCACAACTTCGGATGATCCCGAAGATGCACTGGTTGCACTATTGGCAATTTCGTTCACAGCCGTGCTTTGTTCGCTAACCGCAGATGAAATACCAGCAGCGATTTCGCTGATCGACGAAATGGTTTGGGTAACCTTTTCAATCGCCTCAACCGTCACCTTGGTTTCATCCTGAATGCCGCCAATCTGCTGGGCAATCTCGTCGGTTGCCTTCGCCGTCTGGTTGGCAAGGTTTTTGACCTCCTGTGCCACCACGGCAAAGCCTTTCCCGGCCTCACCGGCACGGGCGGCCTCAATCGTCGCATTAAGCGCCAGAAGGTTGGTCTGCGCAGCAATATCGTTAATCAGGCTAACGACTTCGCCGATCCGTTCCGCAGCTTCGGCCAATCCCCCGACCATCTCGTTGGCGCGGGATGCTTCGCCAACCGCTGTCTCGGCGATTGATGTGGATTCACGCACCTGTTCGCCAATGCCGCTGATTGATGCCGACAGTTCCTCGGTCGCGGCAGCAACCGTCTGAACGCTTTGTGCCGACTCATTGGCCGCCTCGGACACCCGTTGGCTTTGGCTAAGCGAATGATTGGCAGATTCGCGCATCATCTCGGTTGATTTCTGCATGCCATTCGAAGACTGTCGCACCGATGAAACAATCTGACCAATCGACTGTTCAAGTTCCTCGGCCAGGCGGTTGCGCTGTTCAACCCGTTCGTCTTCGGCGCGTTTTTCGGAACTTTTGTGGGCGGCTTCGGCTTCCTTTATTTTCTCAGCTGCTTCGCGCCAGCGCAGAAGACCATTGGCAATCACGCCAATCTCGTCCTTGCGGTCGGTAAAGGAAACTTCCTCGGAAAAATCACGTTCAACAAACCGGGAAATCGTCTGACCAAGATCACGCAGCGGCCCAAGCTGCCAGCGCAGCAACAGGAACAGCAATCCGGCAGAGGCGATGGCAACAATGAACCCGACAATCGCGATACGTGTCTCGATCTCGCCAGCAACCGCAGCGACCTCTGCCTTCTCGATGCCGACATACAAAATGCCAAGCGTATCCCCGGACGGTGATTTGATCGGCGAATATTGCGTTACATATTCGGTGCCAAGGATAAGCGCTTCACCACGGAACGTGTTACCCGACATGATCGGCTTATAGGCCGCACTGCCCTTGCCAAGCATGGTTCCAACGGCACGCTTGCCATCCGGCTTGATGATGTTGGTTGAAACACGGACAAAATCCTGCTCTGCCGGAACAAAGGCAAAAACAGTTGCCGTCTGACCTGTTGCCGCCCCAATCGAATCAATCAATTCATGCGATGACAAATCCGGAATTTCCGGGATCACCAGATTTGCGGTTTCCCCATCTTGGGAAATCGTCATGGAAAAATCGGGATAGTTGTCTTGCAAGATCGTTGCAGCAACACGCATGTTAAGCTTCTGGGATTCCAGGCTGTCACTTGCGACCTTGTCGTCAATGCGCAACATGATCAGAACACCCAAAAGAACGATACCGCCAATCAGGATGGTAACGGCGGCAAGCGCCACCTTTAAAATCAGGCTTTTCGACATACTCTCTCTCTATTCAAGATGGCTCCCGAAATATCCGTTTCGGCAGGCGTTATGATTTTGTATGCACGTTCCTCAAGGTCTTGATCGCCTAGTTTAAAGCTATTTACGCCATAAGATACTACAAACTATACTTTCGTATCAACACCTGATTAAACAGCGTTCTACCCAGAGTAGTTAGCGTATCGAAAGCTTTTTCTGGGATAATAACACGCTCAATCAGCACCTTATTGGAATGAGTGAAACCTAAACAAACGAATAGGTCGCTCTTATTCCTTCTCATATGGGGAGTACGGTTGAAAAAATCCTGAAAAACGTATGGGTACGTGTAAACCCATGGCGACCGCCTGCACGATCACCTTCTCTGGGTTCAATAAGATGTCTGTGGATGGAATTTGACGATCCCGGCACAGTCAGCCGGGTGACGTATGGGTAGGCATATCGTCGTCACAGGCCAAAGCCCAAGCCGAGTATCTTGCCAAGTCAGAAAAAGGCCCGCCGCCGAAGATCAGTAATCGACCTTAACAAAATAAAGCCCGTCGGCGGGTGCCGTCGGTCCGCCAGCCGCCCGGTCGCATGCCTCAAGCGCGTGTTTCACGTCAATCGGCTTCCAGTTGCCCTTGCCGACCAAAACAAGGGTTCCAACCATATTGCGCACCTGATGATGCAGGAACGACCGGCTTTCGGTATGCACCCGGATTTCAAGCGGGTTTTCGCGCCCACGGGTGACTTCAAGCTTTTCAAGCGTCTTGATCGGACTGTTGGCCTGACATTCGCTGGCACGAAATGAGGTGAAATCAAACGTCCCGATCAGATGTTGGGCCGCTTCATTCATCGCATCGACATCAAGGGGCTTATACACCCCCCACGCCAGCCCGGCCTCGAATGTCAGCGGTGCCCGGCGATTGATGATGCGGTACATGTAATAGCGCTTTTTTGACGAAAACCGCGCATGGAAGTCCTCAGAAACTTCGACGCATTCCTTGACCGCCACCGGATCGGGTTTCAGGTAATGATTGATCGCATTCATTACCGCTTTAGCCGGGTAATATTTCGGCAAATCGAAATGCACCACCTGGCCCAACGCATGGACCCCGGCATCGGTCCGGCCCGATACATAGACGCGCACAAATTCACCGACGAACCTTTCGACCGCGATCTCAAAGACCTGCTGGACCGAAATCACTTCGTCCTGATACTGCCAGCCGTGATAGGGGCGGCCATCATATTCGACGGTGCATTTATAACGCTGCATGGACTCTCAAAATTCGTTCGAACGTCTGGGGCCAAGGCCCGGAATTGCGCGCACCCGTTATATCCGGGCTGACAAAAGAAAACGAGGGGCTTTGATGCCCCTCGTTTCAGACCTCACACAAAAACTGCGTGATTATTTCAGATCGTCGTTGCCGTAACCAAGGCGCAGGCGAAGGGCATTCAGCTTGATGAAGCCTTCTGCATCATGCTGGTCATAGACGGTGTCGGCCTCAAAGGTCACATGCTCTTCGGAATAGATCGAGTTCGGCGACTTACGACCGGTGACCGTGACGTTGCCCTTGTACAGATCAAGGCGCACGGTGCCGTTCACAGAACGCTGGGTGTCATCGATCAGGCGCTGCAGGGCCTGACGTTCCGGCGACCACCAGTAGCCGTTATAGATCATCTCGGCATAACGCGGCATCAGCTCGTCTTTAAGGTGACCGGCATTGCGATCCAGCGTGATGCTTTCCATCGCACGGTGTGCGGTCAAAAGGATCGTGCCGCCCGGGGTTTCGTAAACGCCACGTGACTTCATGCCGACATAGCGGTTTTCAACCAGATCAAGACGGCCGATACCGTTCTTGCCTGCCAGCTCATTCAGCTTGGTCAGAAGCGTCGCCGGGCTCATGCGTTCGCCATTGATCGCAACCGGGTCACCTTGTTCGAACTCGATGTCGATGGTGGTGATTTCATCAGGTGCCGCCTGCGGCGAAACGGTACGCATAAACATGTTTTCGTCGGGCTTGACCCACGGATCTTCCAGCGCCTTGCCTTCATACGAGATATGCAGAAGGTTGGCATCGGTCGAATAGGGCGGCTCATCGCCACCGGCCTTATCGGCCGAAATCGGAATCTGGTGTTTCTGGGCAAAGTCGAGCAACGCGGTACGCGAATTCAGATCCCATTCACGCCACGGCGCGATCACCTTGACGTCCGGCTTCAGGCCATAATAGCCAAGCTCGAAACGGACCTGATCGTTACCCTTGCCGGTCGCGCCATGCGACACCGCATCGGCACCGACTTCCTTGGCGATTTCGATCTGGCGCTTGGCAATCAGCGGACGCGCGATCGAGGTGCCCAGCAGGTAAACCCCTTCATAGAGCGCATTGGCACGGAACATCGGGAAGACGTAATCGCGCACGAACTCTTCGCGCAGATCTTCGATAAAGATCTGTTTGACGCCGAACATCTCTGCCTTTTTACGGGCCGGTTCCAGCTCTTCACCCTGGCCGAGATCGGCGGTGAAGGTTACGACTTCGCAGTTATACTGTTCGCGAAGCCATTTCAGGATGATGGAGGTATCCAGACCGCCTGAATAGGCAAGGACGACCTTTTTGACCTGATCGCTCATGGGAGTGACGCCTTTCTTCTTCCGAAACAATGCAGGGCGCGGCACCTAACACCTGCGTCCTGTCGGGGCCTGCACTGTCCATGCGATAATTGCCCCTAGACCTTGAGCGCGGAGTATAGGAAAACACTACTAGGGGGCAAGACCCAAGATGGGCTTGGCCGCAAAAAGGCACAAAAAGACCGCACTTTTTGCCACGCTTTTGGAAAAATCCGCGCCGAATGATCAGAAACACCGAAGAAACCGAGATCGATCTGCCCAAAATCGGCCCGCTGCCGGTTCGGCTGCGTCCCAGTGCGCGTGCGACGCGACTCAAATTGCGCATTGATCCGGCCTTTGACGGAGTTGAAATTGTCGTGCCCAACGGGGTGTCGCGCAAAAAGGCGATCTCGATGCTCCATCAGCATAGCGACTGGGTCACCGCCCACATGAACCGCCTGCCCGAACGGGTTCACTTCATGCCTGGTGCGTGGATTCCCTTCATGGGCCATGATCACGCCATCCGCGCCGTGCCCGATGCCAAACGCGGCGTCTGGGCCGAGGCGGGCGTCATCTGGGTGTCGGGCCAACCCGAACATACCAACCGGCGTGTGACCGATTTTCTGAAAAAACAGGCCAAGCTTGAAATCGCCCCGCGTGCGCACGCCTATGCCGATATGATCAACAAAAAGGTCAATCGCATTTCGCTCAAAGACACCCGCACCCGTTGGGGCAGCTGTTCGTCATCGGGCAATCTGTCGTTTAGCTGGCGGCTGGTGCTGGCACCGGAAGATGTTCTTGATTACGTCGTCGCCCATGAAGTCGCCCATCTGCAGGAACTTAATCATTCCGCACGTTTCTGGGCCGTGGTCGAAGATCTTTATGGCCCGTCAAAAAAGCAGCAGCACTGGCTGAAAAAGAACGGTGCCGCCCTGCATCGCTTTGGCGCCGGAACGTGAGGGTTCCTCACCTTTTGGATTTAAGGCAGTCCGACCCATGCTGATCCCCTTGGAAACACTGGCTATTTTTATCCCCACCGCCCTGGCGCTGAATATGACGCCGGGCAATGACATGCTGTTTTGTCTGGGACAGGGCATCAAATCGGGCCCGCGTGCGGGCAATGCCGCAAGTCTTGGCATTGCCACGGGGGCCCTGATCCACACCGCCCTTGCCGGGCTTGGGCTGGCGGCCGTGGTTGCGGCCCATCCGGTGGCACTTGATGTGTTGCGCTGGGCGGGGATTGCCTATTTGGTGTGGCTTGCCATCAGCGCATTTCGCAGCACGGATCAGGCGCTTAAACCCGCAGAAACCCGACGTTCTAGTGCGATAAGTGCCTGGCGCGACGGAATTATTGTCAATCTGCTCAATCCCAAGATCATTGTCTTTGTGCTGGCGTTTATTCCGCAGTTTGTTGATGCGGCGCGGGGATCGGTATTGGGGCAGTTTTTGATTTTCGGGCTGATTTTAAACATTGGCGGGACGATCATTAACTGTCTGGTTGGCAGTTTTGCCGGGAAAATCGGGCAGTTTCTGTCCCGCTCACACAAAATTGCACGTGCGTTTCAGATCGCCACCGGCTGCATTTTTCTGGGGCTGGCGGCCAAGCTGGCCTTTGACCGGAAATAATGAATAATTATAGCCATTATTCAAATTTGTTGAATAATCCCCCGAGTGCCGAATATCGCCGCAAATCGAGCTGAAACAAATCCTCACACAATACAGCCACTCGCCCGCAGCGATGGCAATTCGGCGCGCAAAAATGCCAAAAAGCTTTTTTCCACCGCACTGAGTTCACGCGAGGCGGTAAACAGCGCCACATCCCATTCAATGGTCGGGGTCAGGGTGCGGGCGACGACCTTGTCGGTATCGACCAATAGGGCGGCGAACGGGTCGCTGACGGAAATGCCGACATTTTGTTCAACCAGACGCGAAATGGTGCGAATCGTGCGGGCCTCGACCGCGATCCGGCGCGGCCAGCCGGCAATCTGGAAAATATAGTCGATCTTGGTGCGCAACGGCGAACCGATCGACAGTTCGACAAAATCCTCGCCGCGCAGCAAATCAATATCGATGGTCTCGAACCTCGCCAGACGATGATCAACCGGCATCAGACACACCGCGCGGGATTGCGCCAGCGGTGTGACCAGAAAATCCGGGTCCTGCAGATCAAGGGTGATGCCGATCCCAAGGTCGCATTGCCGGTTTGAAATCATGTCGAGCATCCCTTCAAGCCCGGTATCGGTAATACTGACCGAAACCTTGGGATGGGCCGTTTTGAACTTTGCCACCACATCAAGCAGATAGGTATCAACATAGATCGGCTGGGCGGCGATGCGGATCGCGCCGAGCTGATCATTGGCAATCGCACGCGCCTGTGTTTCGACCTCGCGGAAGGCATTGAGCGAACGCAACACGGTGCCATGGAACTGATGGGCTTCACGCGTGGCGGAAAGCTGATTGCGTTTTCGATTAAACAACTGAAAGCCAACGGATTTTTCAAAACTGTTGAGCAGACGGCTGACCATCGGCTGACTGATATTCATCGCCTGGGCCGCCTTGGTCACCGACCCATGGGCCATAAAGGCATTAAAACTTTCAAGTTCACGCAGGTTCATCATCCAGCTCCAAAGACTTCCCAGTATGTAAATTAGTTATACTGGAATTAATTTTTTGCGTCATTGGTTATAGTTTGTCTATGCAGGACATCGCAAAAAGAAAAGCCAAACCATTGGCAATCCTGCCACCAACACCCAGGGAGACATGAAAATGTTTCGACAGCTTAAAAAAGCAGCCGGCATCGCCGCCGCCATCCTTGCGACAACAACCATGATTTCAACTGCCCAGGCAGACGCCTATCCTGAAAAAGCCGTGACGCTGGTTGCACCGTATGGTGCCGGTGGTGCATCTGACCTGGCCGCCCGCGCGCTGGCAGAGACCGCCACCAACTACACCGGCGGTCAGCCGGTTGTTGTTGTTAACAAAACCGGCAATGGCGGCATGAATGGCGCACGTTTCGTTTCCGAATCCGATCCGGACGGTTACACCCTTCTTCTGTCGCGTGTCGGCATGGCGTTGTATCCGGCGGTTTACACCGACAGCCCGGTTGGCTGGGATGCCTACACCTTCCTTGGCATGCTTGAAGCAACCCCGATGATTTTGGCTGTTAACGCCAATTCCGACATCCAGACCATCGATGAGCTGATTGCCAAAATCAAAGACAGCAATGGTGCAACCACCTATGCCGCATCCGGCCCCACCGCGATTGATGGCTTTACCGTTCAGGCGCTGTTGTCTGATGTGGGTCTTGACCCGCTGACCGCATCCACCCTCGTGCCATATAAAGGCGGCTCTGCACTGGCTGCTGCCCTGCTTGGCGGTCACGTTGACTTCCTGGCGATTGCTGCCGGTTCCCTGATGCCCCACATCGAAGCCGGTAAAATGCGCCCGCTGATGGTCTATTCGCCGAAACGGATGGCAAGCCTGCCCGACGTCCCGACCGCCAAGGAACTGGGCTATGCCCAGGCCGGTCAGGTTGGCGGCTGGAGCGGTTTGTATGCGCCCAAGGGTCTTCCGGAAAACGTCGTTGCCAAATGGACCGAGATCCTTGGCAAGGTTGCGACCGACGCGCAGTGGCTTGATCTTGCTGCCAAGCGTGGGTCGACCTCGATCATTGGCGATCAGGACCCGGCAGCCTTCGTGAAAAGCCAGTTCGAGCTTTACAACGGCATGGCCAAGAAGTTCGGCTACATCCAGTAAGCAGACGTTTTTGAACGTCCCGAATGAGTGACAAAGCCCGGAATTGACCACCATCGTCATTCCGGGCTGCGCAAGGCGCAGACCCGGAATCCATCTTTCTGTTGTGACCTCGACAGATTCCCGCCCCCCTTCGCGGGGGCAGGCTTTGCGGAATGACGTTGGCGGGCAATCAGGGGCGGATGTGTTCGCTATCCCGGGAATTGTTCAAACGTTCTTTAATTGAAGATTTTAATGCGAGACGGAACCATGACCCAAAATCGCGATTTCTATGCCGGACTGGTGGCAACGGTGTTCTTTGCCGTCATCCTGTTCGTTCTGATCCCGATCTATGTGAAGGTTCCGTCTTTCATTCCGGGCTTTGCCCCGCCGCCTGACATGTGGCCGCGCGTGGTTGCAACCGTCGGGCTGGTGATGGGGGTTCTTGCCCTTGTTCTTGCCTTTCCCAAGATGCGCGCCGCCAGTCGCGAACAGGTTGAAGGCCTTGGCAGCCGTATCCTTGGCAACAAGATCCATGTGATGCGGTTCATTGGCGTCCTGATCGTGTTTGCCGCCTTTGTCTATGGCATGCCCTTGATCGGTTTTGTCCCGGCGACGGTTTTGCTGCTTGGCGTGCTGTTCATCATGACGGGCAAATTCGAGCGCAAATTCTGGATGATCGGCCTTTCGATCATCTTCCCGGTCTTGCTGTATCTGCTGTTTACCAAAGTCACACACACGCCCTTCCCCGAAGGCAAGTTGTTGTCTTTGAGCCTTTCTGACCTCGTAACACTTTAACCGAAAGCCCCAATCGTTATGTGGAATGAATTGCTTTATGCCTTTGAGGCGGTCGCAACGTTACCGAACTTTCTGGCGATGTTTGCCGGGATCTGGGCCGGTGTGATCATTGGTGCCATTCCGGGCATGACCGGAACCATGGCCGTAACCCTTGCCCTGCCCTTTACGTTTTATCTGCCGCCGGTCACCAGCATCCTTCTTCTGGTTGCGCTCTATAAGGGATCGACCTATGGCGGATCGATTTCAGCCATTCTGATCAAGACGCCGGGCACAGCGTCAGCCGCCTGTACGGTTTTGGATGGTTATCCGCTGGCACGCGCCGGCAAGGGTGGCAAGGCGCTTAATATGGCGCTGGTCTCAAGCTGTATCGGCGACTTTATTTCCAATATTTCGCTGTTCTTCCTGGCGATTCCGCTGGCGACATTTGCGCTGCGGGTTGGTCCGCCGGAATTCTTCATGCTGATGGCGTTTTCACTGACCATTGTGGCAAGTATTTCCGGCCGTTCACTGGTTCTTGGCATCATTTCGGCCTGTCTTGGTCTGCTTCTGGCGACCGTGGGCGAGGACATTTACGGATCGTACCGCTTTGCCCTTTCTGAGGACATGAAATCGGGTCTTGGCATGGTGCCGGTTCTGATTGGTCTGTTTGCCCTGCCTGAACTGATCAAGATGGTCGTGTTCCGCCCGGAAGATAACAATGATGCGATGAAGCTTGGCGATAACCGCCTCACACTTTCGGAATTTCGCGGGTCGATCAAATCGATCTTTCGCGGGTCGGTCATCGGCGTTGCGCTGGGGGCCATTCCGGGCATCGGGCCATCAACGGCCGCGTTCTTTTCCTATAGCGAGGCGCGCCGGACATCGAAAAACGGGGACAAGTTTGGCGAAGGCGAGCTTGAAGGCATTGCCGCGTCCGAATCTGCCAACAACGGGTCGTGTGGCGCGACCATGATCCCGCTTCTGGCACTTGGTGTGCCCGGTGATGTGATTACCGGTGTGATGCTGGGTGCGTTCATGATCCATGGCCTGACACCGGGACCGCTTCTGTTCCAGAACAATCTGGGTGATGTCTATGCGCTGTTTATCGGCATCCTGTTCAGTTCCGTCTTCCTGTTCATCGCAGGCAAGGCGACGGCAGGGGCATTTACCAAAATCTCGCGCATTCCCCAGACGCTGCTTTTGCCCTGCATTCTGATCCTGTGCGTCTATGGCATCTATTCGATCGGGGCGAGCCCGTTTGATGTCACGGTCCTTCTGGTGATGGGTGTGGTCGGCTTTATCATGATGTTGCTGAACATTCCCGCAGCCCCGTTCCTGATCGCCTTTATCCTTGGCCCGATGTTTGAAGACAATATGCGCCGGTCCCTTGCGATTTCACGCGGTGATCTTGGTGTGTTCTTCCAGTCGTGGATTTCCTGGGGATTCTTTGCCCTGACCGTTCTGTTCGTCATTCTGACCATTCGCCGCGAATGGAAGAAATGGCGCGACAATCGCAATGCCGACAGCGCATCCGCGAACTAAACCGAGCAAAAAAAGAAGATAAAAATGT
This sequence comes from Thalassospira australica, assembly GCF_000763295.1. GTDB lineage: Bacteria > Pseudomonadota > Alphaproteobacteria > Rhodospirillales > Thalassospiraceae > Thalassospira > Thalassospira australica. The sequence goes on from NZ_JRJE01000032.1 coordinate 147,459, forward strand.
CCAAACCAAACATGTCCCGCCTGCATCATGCCATTGATCTGCTTGGCAAGCTGGTGGCGTTCGACACGACCAGCAAGAACTCGAACCTCGGTCTGATCCATTTTGTCCGTGACTATCTGGCGGAGTACGGCATTGAAAGCACCCTGTTTCATGACGAAACCGGCGAGAAGGCCAACCTTTTGGCAACCATCGGCCCCAAAGGGGTGCCGGGTATCGCGCTTTCGGGTCATACCGATGTGGTCCCTGCCCTTGAAACCACCTGGGTAAGCCCGGCCTTTGAGCTGACGGAACGGGATGGCAAGCTGTTTGGCCGCGGGTCGGCCGACATGAAGGGCTTTTCGGCCTGTGTATTGGCGATGATCCCGGATCTGGTCAAACGCGACCTTGCGATTCCGTTCCATCTTTGCCTGTCCTATGACGAGGAAGTCGGCTGCATCGGGGTTGGATCAATGGTCGATTATCTGGCCGCGATGGATACGCCGCCGCGTTTGGCGGTAATTGGCGAGCCGACCGACATGAAGGTGATCAACGGCCAGAAGGGCAAATATTCCATGCGGGTTGCGGTCACCGGTACGGCCGGTCACAGTTCGTTTGCGCCCAATCACGTCAATGCCATCGAATATGCCACGCGTGCAATCAACCTGATTGCCGAAAAGGCCCGTGAGTTTGAGGCAAACGGCCCGTTTGACGATGATTTTACTGTGCCGCACAGCACGATGCTGACCACCACGATTGGCGGCGGGACTGCGACCAATGTGACCCCGGATTATTGCGAGTTCACCTTTGAGATCCGCCATCTGCCCGACCATGACGCCGAAGCAGTGATTGCCGATCTGCAAGCGACCATCATGGACACGCTGGACGTGGAGATGAAGGCCAAGGCAGACGAGACCGGCTTTGCCTTTGAAAAGATCTTTTCCTATCCGGGGATGGGCGATTGCACCGATGCGCCGGCGTTCGAGCTGGTCCGCAACATCATCCCCGACATTTCAGGCAAGGTGTCTTATGGCTCCGAAGGGGGCGTGTTTGAAAAGCAGGGCAATATCCCGTCGGTGATTTGCGGGCCCGGCAGCATCAAACAGGCCCATAAGCCCAACGAATTTATTGAAATTGCGCAGATCGAGGAATGCCTTGATTTCCTTGACGCGCTTACCGATCAGGCCAAAGCGGCCTGATAATCTCACCGCGGCGCTGCGTCACCCTCAGCGCCAATCGGCCCGCTGCAGTCCCAAAGCCGTCCACCCCGGCTTTTTGCGTCGCGCACCGACAGGTGAGAAGCTCCCTGATTGCATTCCCCCCAAGTGATGCAGTCAAGCAAGCCAAACTTGAGACCGGCTCGTGAAAGCGATGCCGGTCTTTTTTTGTGCCTGCACGTTCCTTGTTGAACCGGGCATTTCACATCACTCGATAAATTTCTCTATCACGCGATCAGCCCCGATCAACGGAATGATGCGCAGCAAAACCTGATCCATCACCCCCGTCTCCGCCTGTGCGATGAATTTGGCCTTGCGGTCTTTCCATGACAAAGTCTGAATCAAACTGGCTGCCACGACAGATGGCTGATCGAGATTTTCGACAGGAACCTCCGTCGCGCCACCGCGAATGCTCGTGCTGATCGGGCAGCACATCAAAAGGCCCGTTTGCCGGTTATACGACTTGGACGAAAGCACAAGTGCGGGGCGGTACTTGCCAATTTCCTTGCCTTTGGTCGGCTCAAAGTCCAGCCAGATAATATCATTGCGTTCCGGCACATATGTCTGGGCTGCCATCACTCGCCGATTTCAGCAGAAGAAGGCTGCGCAAGCGCATCAGCATGCGCACCATGCGCATCCAGCCCGACCAAAAGGTCCGCCTCTGAAAAAGGAAGGTTGACCTTTCGGGCCGCTTTACAGGATGCCTCAATCACGATTTTTCCAGCCTTCACGTCAATACTGACCGGACTGGCAACATCCAACCGCGCCTGTGCGAGAATATCACGGGAAAGCCTCACAGCGGCACTGTTACCCCAACGTTTGATCTCACTTTGCATAACACCCTCTTGGATCGTACGTAGCTACATATGTAGCTACTATCGTTCTTCCCGTCACAAGTGTCAACATATGTATCTACACGGCAGGTGAACTTGAATCGCACCTTTTGGGAAAATGGATCTGGAAATAAGGAAAAATAAATCTGTCCCCTTTTTCTGTCCCTGTCCCCTTTTTCCTTGTGTCCCCTTTTTCCTTGCGCATGCTTTGGTCACCATTGGCATTATGTGCATTTGAAACAAAGGAAAAATCTAATTGGGGTTGGACAATGTTTGCGCATGCATTCCATCAATTGCGTCAAAAACCGACCTGTACTGATCTTGGCTAAGAACCGAGAGCTTTTTGTCCAATACAATAGGGCTAGGATAAGTTGAATCATCTTCATCAATGAGTTCATCAATAGAAACAGTTGCAATAATAGCTTGCTGCTTCTCAAGTCTTTTAGAAATGATGAAATCTAAAATTGCCTTCCTATTGGTCGGGTCTTGCTCTTGCTGGAACGGAGAGTCGACCAACATAGGACAAAGAGTAAAGGAATTGAATTTGCTCATCGTGCTAAGGAAAGCAAAATATTGCGCCAATAGAGCTCGTGGTAGATCGCTACCAAGAACGTTATTTTTTATTTGCTTATCAATAGTTTTATAATCTTTTTCATCTAAAACATTTACATTAAGTAAATTAAGGTATTCCTTCATTTTCGATTTATACCACTCGAGAATTTCTTTTTTCCTTTTATTGTCAACTTTCAATTTAGATGCATTTTTAGAGATTTCACCGCTAATTTTTTCTTCTCTATTTAAAATTTCCTGAATATCTATATTGAGCGCGTTAATCATCTCCTTCATACCTTCAGAAGTTATAAGCTCAGACAAAGTTACATTTTCTTTCGAACGTGCAAGAATTTCCTCAACTGACTTAAGTTCTGAGGATACTTCATTGTATTCAGATTCGATCGCTAATAGCTTATCGCTTATCTCTCTTCGCTTTTTCAGCCACTGGTCAATGAGGGCATGACAATGATCTATGTCGTCAAGAAGACCAAACCTCTCGATGAATGAATTTTCAAACTCTGTTCCGCAGGTCGGGCAGTCGACCACATCTGGGGTTTCAGGCGACTCCGAGTAACGATAATCGGCATCAAGTTCCACCACGCCACGACGCAAAACTGAGAGCTCAGTGTCTACTGCATTCCTCTGATTTCTTACTTCTTTGAGGCGAAAGAGTATTTCCTGCTGTTTAGAGTAAATGTCGTTGTATTGATCAACGACATTTTCCAGCTCTTTGCGGAACACATTAGGATCAAGGTCAACCTGCGAACGGATTTTTCGCTTTTCAACCGAATTCCGGGCAGCTTGCATAGACAGTCGCTCTGACTGAATCTCTCCGAGATTCTCCAAAAGTTCGATTTCTATCTTCTTCGCATCGTAGTAACTCTGCGGCTTAACACCCAGATGATACTCAAGCATCAGTTTACGGTACGTAGCGAACTGCTTTAGCCCGACAAACGATGACCAACTGGTCGACCAACCTTCATCCTGATCAATGTAGAACGGAAGAAAGTAGAAAGCGGGACCTGCAATGCCGAGTTTGCCATCAGCCTGCCGCTCAAGCTCGACATCGAACCCCAGCAAACTGTTCATAAAATTGGAGATTCCGTCTTTGCCCCCAACCCCAACATGACGAGAGATTAGCTGCTTATCACTATCGAAAACGCCAAAGTATTTTTCGTCGCGAACAATATGATATTCTGCCTCTGCGAGCTCAAACTTTACGCAGTAAATGGGCCTAGCTCTTTTCCAGACGGTATTGTTGATCTGCGGCGTATCGCCACCAAGGCAATGATAGAGCGATTTAACCAAGGTAGACTTACCAACATCATTCTCACCGATCAGGAAATTCAGATTCGGATTCAGACTCAGGTTTATCCCTGACTTTTCCGCCTTCGACAGAATCCAAAGTTCTTTGAAAATTAGGCTTCTCAAAGCATGTGCCTTTTCTGAGGTTTCTAATCAACTTCTTGAAATCAGATTTGGTCATAATAGACTAGCGCTCCTAGTGCGCGCAGATAGTCCCGCTTCTTATATATTTCCGCAACACCACTGTCTGACATCACGTCATCGACAACTTTCCTGAGAAATTTATCCAATTCCATCGGTGTGTTTGGGTATTCAAAAACACTTTTCTCCATGAGACCAACAATGCTTTTTACATCAATGTTTAGAGGGTCGTAAAAATCGGTAGAGGCTTCTGGTATGTACTTTTTTAGCTGAAGCGTTTCAGCCAACGTCCATCCTGCTTGCAGCAATGAGCTATTGATATCAGAAATATCGAGACTCGGTCTGGATCTCGCATGCATAGTACTCAGGGTATTCTCCACCAAAGAGTACTCAATACATTTCTTGTCAAAAAGTTGTTGAGCATTTTTAACATTATCTGAAGGAAAATTATTTCTCCGAACAATCTCGCTTTTAACAAGCCTCATCCAAGTTCGAATATTTAATCCGTGATCTTCACCAAATTTTTCACAAAATAGCGCTGACGCCTCACCTTCAAGAAAGCTCTCCATAGCCTCCAAAGACACTCCGGTTACTTGAAAGTGTAAATCTTCTAATCTCTTTTCATCGAAATTATTAAGCTCGGATGATAGTTTATTTTTAATACGATTATAATATTTTTCATCCAAATCTACTGCGCAAGCTTCTCCACCGGCGAATTCAAACGCGTTATTAGAGACCAAAATCACTTTGATATCGTAAGAAGAGCAAATTCCTTCAAAGTTTGAGAACATTTTTCCGAAAACAGATGCTTTACCTTTAGGACGAGAAGTTAAAGTGGTGAGCATTCTTGGAGATGTTCCCGAGGACGTTTTTACTTGGACAAAGTCAACGCTGGTTGGTTGGTCAGCGGGAGAAACGAACACAACATCATCATGAAATTCAAAAGCTATAAGATAGCTTTCTCCCTCCAAGTGCTTCCTCATCATCTGAGAAAAGGCCCAGTCCTTTTGATAGTCAAATCTAGAGGCTGAATCAGCCCCTTCTGTTTCCCTTTGAGGCTTAGAGGTTAGATCTGTGAACAAATCAGCCAATATTCCCCCCCCTTTGTGGACTTCACGCCCATGCTCTTGGTTCAAGTTGCGTTGCAATCAAACCTTGTACCCAGATAGTCCACCTTGAGACGATTTTGGATACACATGTTTAAAAGAGGTTGGCATCCAAGAACGACAATTTCAATCACAGATTAATGCCTGTTAACTAATGCAATCTTAAATTACCCCGACAAGAAGATGCATCAACAACTCAGTTTCAACCTGTTAAACTCCCAAAAAAGGGGACAGATTTATTTTTGAACGTATTTTTGAACGTCAAAATCTTCAGTGCTATTGAGCTCTCGTCCCGAAATTCTAATGACCAAAAACCAGCAGACAGAGGCTTAAGACCGCGCCAAGCACCGGCACCATGATCGGCACCTGAAAGATATGCGTGCCAACCGGTTCGATGCTGCCTTTGCGTTCGCGCCATTTGACGCGCACCAATGCCAGATTAACAAGAACGAATACGGCCAAAATCAATTGCGAGGTCAGGGTTGCCAGCCCGGAGATATCGAAGTTCAGGGCCAGAACAGCAATGATCACCGCGACGAAGGCGGTGGCGACAATGGGGGTTCCTGTGCGTTCTGACACATAGGCAAGCAGCCGCCCGACCCGACCGGGAATTGTTCCCTGATCACCCATGCCGTAAAGAACGCGGCTTGCCATGATCACCTGAATAACGATGCCGTTGAAGGTCGCGATGATGGCGATGGCGCTGACCACGGCGGGCGGCAAATCGGTGACCGCGCCAAACACCAGACCAAGCGGGGCCGTGGATGCCGCCAATTCGTCAAGTGGAACACTTAGGACCGCGATTGCGGCGACCAGAAAGTACAGCGATGTCGCAAGCACCAGCGTTATGAAAATGGCGCGTGGCATGGTACGTTCGGGATCACGTACTTCTTCTGCGACATTGACCATATCTTCAAAGCCAATGAAGGCGAAGAAAGCAAGCAGACTGGCACTCAGAACGGTTGCCCAAACCTCGCCATCCAGGGTATCTGGCACGACGCTGGGTAATTGGCTGATGAGGTCGGGCTGGGTTAAAAACCCGCCTGCGATAATCGCAATCAGGCCGCCGATCTCGATCACGGTAAAGACGGCGGCGAATGCCACAGATTCGAGGATGCCAATACAGGCGATCAGGGTCACAAACAGCAAAATCAGCAGGACCAGCCAGGCGCGATCGACTTCCAGAACAGGGGTCAGCAGTGCCGCGAGATATCCCGCACTGCCCAAGCTGATCGTTGCGGACGACACAATGCCCGCCAGCATGACAATGCAGCCGACAATGAGCGCCATCATGCGTGAGCCAAAGCCAAACTGAACATAGGCGGATTCACCGGCACTCAGTGGCAAACGACCAACAAATTCAGAAAAAGTCGCCGCCGAAAAAGCCATCACCATGGCCGACACGCCAAAGGCCATCGGCGCATAAATGCCTGCCTGGGCGGCGGTTTCGCCGATCAGCACATAGATGCCCGCACCAATGGTCACACCCAAGCCGTAGAGCACGACCAATATCAAGGAAAGACGCCGTTTTAGCTTTCCGGGTCGGGGGGCAGGTACGTTTGAAGTCATCGATGTGCAGCCTTCGTCCAAGACGTTAAATCTAATGTCGACTAAAGGAGACAGACTTATTTTTAGAACCCCGGATCGAACCCCATTTGTGTAATCGCCCCGGTCCTTGTTACTCAGAGCGCCTGCGGGTCACTTTGGCCGTTTCATCGGCAATCTGTGATTTGCCGTGCATGGGTTGTGTTGATTGGTAGCACAAATTTGATCGTCTTGTTCTGGTGAAAAGAAAAAGGGGAGCCTAGCCCCCCTTTTTCACATCCATAGAAAGCGCAACTACTGCTTGGTATTGCCGGAACTGTAGCCGGCGGTGAAGTCGCGCCAGCTGTCGTCCTCGCCGATTTTTTTGGATCGGGCGAGGGCGGCTTTGCCAAGGGATCTGACCGGGATATTCTGATGGGCGTGCAGCATGAAATCACGCCACAGGGCGGCCGGAAGACCGCCGCCGGTGACCTGTTCATCCATCGGGCTGTTATCGTCATTGCCCATCCAGACCCCGGCAACAAGATCGGCGCTATAGCCGATAAACCAGGCATCGCGGTAATCCGATGTCGTGCCGGTCTTGCCCGCCGACGGGCGGTCGATGATGGCATTGCGCCCGGTGCCCTTGGCGACGACGGCAGCCAGCATATTGTTCATTTCACCGGCATGAAGCGGGTTCATCAAACGGCCGGGGAAGTCATCGCTGCGTTCATAAAGCACTTCGCCGCCCTTGCCGGTGATCTTGCTGACGGCGTGCGGGAAAACAGCAAAACCGCCATTGGCAACGATGGCATAGGCCCCGGTGAGCTCGAGCATCGACACTTCGCTGGTGCCGAGCGCCAGGCTTGGTTCGGGTTTGAGTTCCGAGGAAACACCCATGTCACGCGCCTTTTGAATCACCTTGTCCAGCCCGACTTCAAGCGCCATCTGAACCGCAATCGAGTTGTTTGACGTCGCCACCGCATCGCGGATCGACATGGTGCCATGGTGCTTGCGATCAAAGTTCCGCGGTTCCCAGCCATTGATCACAATCGGCGCATCGCGCATCCAGTCATTGGACCCAAGCCCGTTTTCAAGCCCGGCAAGATAGACAAACAGCTTGAACACCGAGCCCGGTTGACGGCGGGCCTGTGTGACGCGGTTATACTGGCTTTCGAAATAATCACGTCCGCCAACCATGGCGCGCACCGCGCCATCGGGCGTCATCGCCAGAAGGGCGGCCTGCCCGACATTGTGGGTCTTTGCGCTGTTGCTTTCGAGCGCGCGCAGCAGGTTTTCTTCGGCGATTTCCTGCAGGCGTGAATCAAGGGTGGTATGGACCAGAAGATCCTGATCGACATAGCCGACATATTCCCGCGCCCGATCAAGCACCCAGTCAGAGAAATAGCGCACCCCCGGCCCGGTCTGTGCGGAACGGGCCGTGCGCACGCGCGTCTGTTTGGCCCGGTCTGCGCGTGCCTTGGTCAAGGCCCCGGTCGAGGCCATGGCTGCCAGGACAACATTTGCCCGGTCGGCAGATAATTTGGGATCGACAAGTGGGTTATAGCGGCTGGGTGCCTTGGGCAAACCGGCCAGAACGGCTGCTTCATACAGGTTCAGACGCCTTGGGTCGGTGGCAAAGTAATGGCGCGCCGCGGCATCAATTCCGTAAACACCCGAACCGAAATAAATCCGGTTGAGATAAAGCGACAATATCTGCTGCTTGTCGAATTTGAACTCCAGCCAAAGCGCCATCAGCACTTCTTCGATCTTACGGCCAAAGGTGCGTTCAGGAGACAAAAACAGGTTTTTGGCAAGCTGCTGGGTGATGGTGCTGCCGCCCTCGGCAATCCGGCCTGCCGTCAGGTTGGCCCATGCCGCACGGGCAATGCCGACAACATCAATGCCGAAATGATCGTAAAAACGGCGGTCTTCAATCGAGACAAACGCCTGGCCGACATATTCGGGCAAATCACGTACTTCGACCGGATTGCCATAACGGTTGCCATAGGCCGCAAGGGTTGCCCCATCAATGCTGATCACGCGGATGGAGGGTTTGCGTTCGCTGGCGACTTCAAAGCTGACTTTTTCCGGCAGGCCATAGCCGTAATAGGCAACAACACCGCCGCCCAGAACCGCAACCCAGATGGTGCCCAGAACGATAAACTTGGCAATGGCCTCTGGCCCCGGGATCATATCGCCCAAACGGGCCGCAAGACCGCCTTTGCGTTTGCCAGCACTGCTGACGCGCTTCTTTTTGGTTCGTTTGGTCCCGGAGGATCCCTTGCGAACACTTGTTTTTCGTTTGAATTCTCTTTGCGCCACAAAAGCACCTATCGGTCTGGTCCGAAATCAACGCACAACCATCAACCCGGCAAGGCACAAGCAAACCCCGCTTGCATCCGACAGGCCGTCGCGCCGCATTTTTCGGCGAATTTCAATTTTCATGTCCCAACCGAGGAGGGAGTCCCCCGTCTCCCCGTTTTGCGACGGTTTTATCGATTAATTCAGATCCTGTTTCCACAAGTCAGTAACACCGTCAGCTGCGCGGCGGCGTTGCGATGAAGCCCGGATCATGGAACGAATGGGCAAACCGTCATGCGCATCCAGCATAAATAACCGCCACAAAGACGCAAGCTCTACCTCGCCGCGAACTTCCATGCGCGAACCGTCATCATTGCCGGCCCAAACGGTGGTGATCAGATCCGACGAGAACCCGACATACCAAGCGTCCGAACGGTCCCCTGCCACCGTGCCATAGCCGGCAAAGGGACGATCAAGGCGCACCTGCGGGTCGGTCACACTGGAAAACAGAACATACGACCCCTGAATGGCTTCGTCGGTCAGGCGTTTTTCCTGCACGGCATCAAGGCGCTGATACAGGGCCGGGGCGTTTTCATCGCCGGTAAAGGTCACGGAATTGATCAGCGTCATCTGGGCCGGTTTGCCGGAATTTTGCGGCAGGGTGTGAATGGCGGTGACGTCGCTGACGGTAACCGGGTCAAGTCCGACCACGGTGCGAATATCGCTTGAAAGCGGGCTTTTGATGCCGATGTCATGGGCATATTGGCGCACCTTCAGAAGCCCGAAATGATCGGCAAGATTGGTGGGCACGGTATTCACATCGCGCACGAAGGCTTCGCGAAGCGAAATCATGCCCATATAGTCATGATCCGGATTAACCGGACGCCAGCCCCCCACCGCCATGCGATTGTCCCGTACCCATTGCGCCGGATCGCTGTTTTCATTGAGCGCATAATAATAGGTGGCGATCTTCATCATTCTGCCGGCCGGGTGGCGGACTTCGGTCACGCGGTTGCGCTGAAACGGGGAATACTCCATACCGCCGATCATGGCGCGAATGCGGCCGTCCGGGCTTATGGACAGAAGACCGGTTTGTGATGCCCCGCGCGGCAAAATGCGATGTTTGGCCACTTCGGGCACAATTTGCTGGGCAAGGTTCTGAATTTTCCAGTCGATGCTGGTGGTGACATCAATGTCCCGGCTGCTGTAGCCAACGATATCGGCGACCTCTTCGAGCACCATGTCCACGACATAGCCCGACAGGACGTTTTCTTCGTACTGAACATCAAGTTTGGGTTCGATCAGGGTCAGGGCCGAAACAACGTCCGGTTCGACAAAGCGGTACTGGCCGAGCCGGGTGAGGATTTTATTGGCTTCTTCGGCGGTTTTGCGCGGATAGAACAGCGGATTGAAGGTTTCGGGATCGCTCATGGCGGCTGCAAGCACGGCGGCCTGATGCAATGTCATGCGTTCTGCCGGACCGCCATACCAAAGACGTGATGCGGCCGAGATGCCAAAGATGCCGCGCCCGACGTAGCTGCGTTCAAGGTAGCTTCGCAGAATAGTTTTCTTGCTGAAGTTCCATTCCAGCCAGAGCGCGACAATCAGTTCCTGAAGATGGCGGCCCGGGCCGTTGTCCTTTTTCTTGAAGAAGCTGCGCGCGACCTTCATCGTGATGGTTGATCCGGGCCCGGAATCGCCGCTGAAGATCCGGGCGAAATCCGCCCCGCCAATCCCGGTGTGATCAAAGAAGGTCGGATCCGTGGCAACGACAAACACGTTTTGAATCCGTTCGGGCAGGGTCGTGAGCGACACGTCCTGACTATAGCGGCCCTGGATCGTTTCAAGCAGCGCACCGTCATAGCCCAGAATTCGGATTTCCGGGCTTCGGATCATGTTGCGGCTAAGATCAAGGTTGGACTTGATCGAATAGGCAATGCCGATAATCGCCATCAGGGCGACCGATACAAAGAACCCGATCAGGATCGTCCGCCGCCGACGGATGCGGCGCCTTGCTTCAATCAGTTCCTTCTCGGCGATGCGCAGCATTGCCGATTGAGCGGCCGATCTTCCGCCACTTTCGTTATCGCCACTTTCGTCGTCGTCGTTTTCTTCTGCCACGCCGCTTACCCGTTTTTGCCCGTATTTTATATTGTTCTCTGCCAGTAAAGCGCCAAGCGGTTAAAAAAGTACTTTAACGTGCGGTTTAATCATACAGACGTATGAGACCCCCTGCCCAAACTGGCTTTGCCCGCCAAATGCAGGCTAGAGTCTATGCTGCAGCGCAAATTATGCTTGCCAAATCGCACATCCATGGCCAATATTTTTCTCTGGGCAGGCGATGGCGTCGCCAGCGTGACAAGGATTTGCACCACGCGCCCGAACCATCATCACATTCCATATCCTGAACGCCGGGATCTTGCTTTGTCGCAGTTTGCACAAGGGGAGGTCTTTGTCCCCTTTGGCGGCTGCGCCCAAAAGAGGGAACTCGCTTAATGGATCGCCCAGATTTTTACCGTTTCCACCAAGGGGACCGTGTTCTTCCGTTTTCGGGAAGCGAATATGATGCCCGTCTTGCCGGATTGCGCGCCATCATGGCCGAGCATGGGGTGGCGGCATGTGTTTTCACATCCATGCATAACATCGCCTATTATTCGGGCTTTCTGTATTGCGCCTTTGGCAGGCCTTACGCGCTTGTTGTAACCGCAACCGAAAGTGTGACCATCAGTGCCGGTATCGATGCCGCCCAGCCGTGGCGTCGTTGCCATGGCGACAACATCACCTATACCGACTGGCAGCGAAACAATTACTGGCGCGCCATTCTGTCGGTGACGGGGACCGGCAAGGTGATCGGCTTTGAAGGCGATCACCTGAGCCTTGCGCAGAAGGCCCTGCTTGATGACTTCCTGAAACCTGCCAGCAGCCTTGATATCGCCCCGGCCACCATGCGCCAGCGCATGCATAAATCGCCCGCCGAGATTGCCCTGATCCGCCAAGGTGCACAGGTTGCCGATGTTGGCGGCTATGCCATCCGTGATGCCATCAAGGAAGGGGTGCGCGAAATTGATGTTGCCATGGCCGGACGCGATGCGATGGAACTTGAAATCGCCAAGCGTTTCCCTGATGCGGAATATCGCGACACCTGGGTCTGGTTCCAGTCGGGCATCAATACCGACGGGGCACATAACCCGGTGACTGCGCGCAAACTCGAACGCGGTGATATCCTGTCGCTGAATACATTTCCGATGATATCGGGATACTACACCGCCCTTGAACGCACGCTGTTTGTCGGCGAGGTCGATGACGCCAGCCTTAAAATCTGGGAAGCCAATGTCGCGGCCCATGAATATGGCATGAGTCTGCTGAAACCCGGTGCGTCGTGCGCGGCAGTAACAGAGCAGATCAATGCGTTCTTCGCCGAGCGGGATTTGCTGCAATATCGCACATTTGGGTATGGGCACAGCTTTGGTGTGCTGTCGCACTATTACGGGCGTGAAGCGGGGCTTGAGCTGCGTGAAGATATCGACACGGTTCTTGAGCCGGGCATGGTGATCAGCATGGAGCCGATGTTAACCATTGCCGAAGGCAAACCCGGTGCCGGGGGATATCGCGAACACGATATTCTGATCATCACCGAGAATGGCAATGAAAACATCACGGGCTATCCCTATGGCCCGGATTTCAACGTGGTTGGCTAGAGCAATTTCAAAATGGGCCTGTGAAAACGGGCCCGTTTTTTTATGCCTGGTCATCGGGCGACGCCGATTGCCGGGCACAGACCGACAGATGCGTTACTTTTTATCGCCAACAATCAATTTTCGGTCTTTGGCCGTGTCGCGATCAGCGTGCCAGCTTACGCGCAGGGTCAGGCTGCTTCTGTCTTCATCCTGGGAGGCGGAGACCTTCAGGTTCAAAAGACCTTCGGGCTTGAGGATGATTTCATCCTGATCATCGCTGAGCACGACCTTGCCCTTGCCCAGTCCGGTGGTGATGGCTTTGAGGATCGCCTTGATCGAATTGGCGTCCTGCAGGGAATCGTGACTAAACTGTTTCTTGATCTGTTTCATCGGTTTGTTTTTCCGCTTTTGTCATCACGCTTAAGCGCGGTGCGAAGGGCGGTCAGCGTGCGTTTTGGCTCAAACGCCTTGGCGTAGGGGAAGTCGGTGCTGATGCCCAGAATATGCCCGTCGGGATGGATCACGGTAACTGCGGCCCCCGCCCCGCTCAGGCCTTCTTTGTGGCGCGAATGCTGATCGACTGTGGCGTCACATTCAAAATTGATCAGGCCACGGCGCAACATGATGCGCTGTCCGTTCAACAGATTGCGGTGACCATGAATGATGGCGTGAATGCCGCTGTCATGGATCTTTTGCGCCCCGTCGGGACTGAGGGGATTGTCAATCGACCGGTATTTGGTCCGCACCGTATTGGCAATGGATCCGTAGTACAGATCAAACGGTTCGCCAAACAAGGCATCGCGGAACTGCCGGTTCAGCGCTTTTGCGCCATCGGCATGCAAAACATCGGCCATGGCATCATCAAAACCGGCATGGACAAACATGAACGATCCGACGTGATAACCAAGGCGCATACGTTTGAAAAACCAGTGAAATTCGCCATCCGGTTCCAGAAACAGTTCGCGCCATTTCAACACGGCCCCATAGACCTGGCGCATGGAAAGCCCGGCTTCGGCGCAGGCGGGCTCGAAGCTGACCATTTTCTTTTTGATGCGTTTAAGTTCCACATCGATCTGCTTTTTCGGCAAGTGGTCTGCGGCAATTTTCGGAAATGCGTCAAACCAGCTCGAATGCGGGAAAAGACGACGGCGGCATTCATCCTCGTCCGGCAGGCCATCCAGCGCCTTGCGCCCGGTCATGTAACTGTCGCGAAGCTCGACCAGTAGCGGCACCACCTTCGGCCCGAGACGCAGGAAGAAATGATCATTGCGATGATCAATACCGGTGCCGACTGCGCGCATGCCCAAAAGATTTCGAACATCATGATTGCCCGCCAGAATACGCACCCGTGCATCAAGCTCGATCAGGCGGCGGATGGCGCGCAGAAGTTTCAGGTTATGCGGCCCCTTGTCAAAACAGTCACCGCCGATGATGAAGGTGGCCTGCCGCCCAAGTTTGGTCAGGCGGAAATTCATTGCCCCCGGCCCGGTGCGCCGCACCCCGCCCGACGCCACAAGGGAGGCCACAAACGCCTTTCGATCCGCGTGCATATCGGAAAAGAACAGGATCGGCCGTTTGGGCCAGGTCCATAATTTGCGCTTTGTCAGGCGGTCAAGTTCGCCAAGTAGCAATTTACGGTCGCCATTTTCCTCGCCAAACGACTTGTCGCCGCCAAAGGTCCAGTCACGCGCCTCGCGCGGCAGTTCCGGATAGAGCCATGACGGCCACGGGCCTTTGTAATGAGGGAGGGCCACGTCGATATGCGGGTTTTGATGTGTGGTCGTTTGTGTCATCGGTTTAGGCCCTAATCCAATACCGGTTCGGCTTTGGCGCGGATTTTCCAGTCGCCAGCGACATGGAGCCATGTGCCATCGGCACAATATTCCAGCACCACCGGGCGGGCGTGATACATGCTGAGCGCTGCGATATCATCAAATGCCAGTACACCAAGATGATGGGCGGCATGGCGAAATGACGCCCCGTGACCGACAAAAACCTTAAGCGTGTCGCGGGCAGGCAAATTTTCCATACGGTCGATCAGATGTCTTGCCACCCGTTCACCGGATTGCATCAGCGATTCTGCGCCCTGAAACGGCAGGCAGAAATGGCTGTCGGATTTCCAGTTTTCGGGCAGCGGATCAAAGCGCGGGTCTGCATCGATAATCTGATTGATCTCATCAATCCGAAGATTGGCAAGCGCACCGACACTGCGTTCGGCAAGGGCATCGTGACAGGTGATGTCAAAATCCCCGCCCAGGGCCGAACGGATGATGTCGGCCGTAGCCCATGCGCGCAGCATGCGGGAACTGTCGATCCCGGTATGGATTGTCGCCCCCAGCGATGTTGCCATCTGGCGCAGACTTGCAACCCCGTCGCGCGCCTGTTGCCGGCCCCGGTCGGTCAGGGCAAAGGGTTGAAGGGCGCTTGGCGCGCCTATGCGTTGATGATAATCGCCGTGGCGCACAAGGGCGGCAAAACGTCTGGCCATGTTAGTGATCCTCCGCCGGGGGAGATGCGGCAAACTGAAGAATCATCGCCTTTAAGCCGTCTTCCTTGATGTGTCGGGCGGCAATGTCCGGTGCGACCCAGCGGCGCTGTCGGTGGCTTTCTTCCCAGATATCGGCATTCAGAATGTCGGTGACCTTCATCGGATAGACGGCAACCTCGCAGGTCGCCCCCCATTTTTCATAGCGATAGGTGCCGATTGCGTCCGGGTGGACCGGGCCGCGCACGCCGGCTTCTTCTTCGGCTTCGCGGGCGGCGGATTCCTGTGCGCTTAATCCCGGTTCATGAATGCCCTTGGGCACGACCCAGTGGCCCTTGCTGCTGGATGTAATCACAAGGATTTCGATCATTCCTTGCGCATTCCAGCGATAGGGGATCACCGCCGACTGGGTGTAATAATAGGCCGGGCGATCACGCCATTCCCGTCCCTGTGCCCCGGCAAAGGGGAATCGTGCGGGCAAGCAATCTGGCCGGATGTAATGACGGATGGTGGCACAGTCACGGTCAAGTTGCTGCCAGTCATCGGGCATGGACAGGTGAATGAGTGTTCCGGTCTTAAGCAACCGTCCATCATCCGTGCCGGGCAGGGACAATGGCGCAAGGTAATGTACAAGGCCTTCGAGCCCCGGATTATGCCCGACCATCAACAGTCTTTCGGGCCCGTCCCCATAGCTGGCGAGCACATCAAGAAGACGTTCCACAGATGCGTTATAAATCCTGTCATCCACGGTGATGTCATGGGTGTTCAGGCCACCCGCCTTAAGCATTTTTTGCGCCGTGACCAAGGCGCGTTCAGCCGGTGAGGCCACCGTCAGATCGGGTTGCAATCCCTGTTCCTGAAGCCATGCGCCCATGCGCTGGGCCTGTCGTTTTCCCCTGGTCTTAAGCGGGCGATCGCGGTCGGCAATGCCAAGGGGGTCCTTTGCCTTGCCATGGCGCATGATCAGCAATTCACGGGTCATGGTAGCCCACCCTGATCACCAAAAAGGGCCTCGCATTGCTGGGCAATCCGGTCAAAATCGACCTGCCCGGTGACCTCATAGACCGGCACCCCGGCAAAGGTCGCAAGATAGGGTTCGGCGGCAAGAACCGCATCGCTTTCATACATCGAACCGTCTGCGCGCTGATAGAACGGGCCGGGCGATTTCATGACAGCCGCGAGCAGATCACGGCGTTGGGCAAGATCGACCCGGGTAATCTGGGTCGGGGCGGTGCTGTCATGGGCCCAATTCAGGATCACGAAACCACATAGCGGTGCGCGCCCGATGATACGACCGGTGCCATAGACCTGATCGATATCGACATCATATTTTTCTTCGATATCCCAAAGTTCGGCTTTGGAAAGGGATGCCAGTTCCCTGCGGCGTTTGGCATCGACAATATCGCCAAGCAGCGGATTATTAAGCGCGGTACCGGGATTGATGCGCGGCAATTTCGGAATGCCCGCCGCCCAAACCTTCGCCGCATCATCAGACGCGGCACTGCGTTTGGCAAACAAACGGTCATTGGTCAGAAAGGCCGTGTCGCTGTTGCCGAGCATATGCAACATCAAGGTCGATTTGCCACCGCCCGAAAAACCCGCCAGCCCCAAGGCGCGGCCATTGCGCACCAGACCGGCAGCATGGCAGATCGACCAGCCGTTCTGTTGCAGCATGTTCATATATTGGGCGTTGATGAAATTGATCACCTGATTGTCGTTTTCCAGACAGGGACCGGCGGCAATCCGGTGATCCTTGCTTTGCAGGAACACCATACCGGTGCGGACCTTTGTGACAATTCGCCCGTCGGCCAGATCGAAAAAGGCATCCTTGCGCCCGGTTTTGCCCGCTTCGCGTGGCCAATCGACATAATCAAGTGACAGGTCTGGCGCAGCACATTCAAAGGCATGGAGGTCGATGAACGTATCGGTATCGGTATCAGTATCGGTATCCGCGATCACGATATGGCTGAAATAGCCCTGCAAGTTTTCAAGCAGTTCTGCGGAGTTCGAACGCACCCGGATTGTCATATCATCCAGACCCAGCAGCAGCCCGCCGGGCAGCAGCCCCTGCCCGCCTGCCAAGCGTTCGGCGATATCGTGTGCAGACAGTCGCGATTGAGGATCGGTCATGACAGGGCATCCAGAACATGATCGGCATAAAGGGCGGCGGCATCAATGCCGATGCCGTCCTTGGCACCCCGGAAACCACCAAAGGCGGACACTTCAAAGACAATCGGGCCTTGGTTGGTCAGGGCGACATCAACGGTGGTGAAATCCATGTCAAACAGGGCCTGTGCACGACGGGCCATTTCAACCACATCGGCATCGCATTCAAACGGGGCGTATTTGCCGCCGCTATGGATTGTGGTGTTCCAGGCATCGCCCTTGGCAACGCGGGCATAGGCCCCGTGATAAACCCCGCCGATAAATACCAGCCCAAGATCCTGACCGGGCAGATCCAGTTTGCGCTGGATATACATCATCGGGTTTTCGGCCCTGAACGCCGTGATTGCGGTGCGGATATTTTCATCGGACTGATCGGCGGTGATCACCGTCATGCCGCGTGCCTTGGTCGAATAAAGCGGTTTGAAGACGGCCGCGCCAAATGCCTTTACCGCAGCAATGGCATGATCAACATTTTCCGTAACCCTTGTTTCGGGCATGGGAATGTCGCCATTGCGCAAGGTGACCGTACAGGCCAGCCGATCAATCAAACGCAAGATGTTCACCGCCGGACTGAAGACGCGGGTGCCTGCGGCCTCGACCAGACGCAGAAGTTCAAGCCGATCAAGGGAATTGGGGCTATAGGTTTCGGTGATTTTTTTGACCACCAACCCGTCAAGACTGCCAAGATCAATCCCGTTTGCCATCACTGTGCCGGTTGCAAGGTCGGCAGTGACATCGGCCATATCAATCACAAGACGAAAGCCTGTTTTTGCCTCAAGCGCGTCTGCCAGGGCCTCGGTCGACCATTTTCCGGGAATGCCGACAACGGCGATTTTCTTGTTAGTCAATGAACAGGTCCTCGATCGGGGCTTTGAAGTCGGCGGGTTTGCGCGGATCGGATGCGGCGACACGTTCCAGCAGGAAGCGCGCACGGGTCATCATGCTGCGCGCCAGCGACTGATCCAGAATAAAGCGTGTTGATGTGGCAAAAGAGCGCGCCAGCCCAAGTGCAAGACGAAGCTGGAAGGTATCATCTTCGGCCTTGGCGGCAAAACGGCGGGCGAAGCCATAGAAGTCGGCAATGATGCAATTCACGCGACGGCGGCGTTCGGCATCAAGTGCCTGCAGGCGATAGCCAGACACCATGAAGACCGACACATCCTGCAGGAAATCCATATCCGTCGAGCGGTGCAGATCAATAAACCGAATGGCGCGGGTTTGTGCATCGTAAATGATGTTGTCGAAGTTGAAATCGCCGTGGATGTGAACCGTGTAGGTATTTTTCAGTTTGGCTTCACGTGCGGCACAGGCCTTGATCAATGCGTCAAACGACAACACGGAGTGACCGGCAATCGCACACCCATCGTTTTTGAAGTGACCGTGGATGTCATAAACCGCATCCATCCGTTTGGCCAATTGGGTCATATATTGTGCGGGGACGGGCTTTTTGACGTGGGTTTTGCGCCAAACTGCGCGCAGTGTTTTTTTCAACGCCTTGAAGGCCTCGTCAAGCAAGGCCGGGTCTTCCTGCAGCAGGATTTGCTCAAAGGTCAGGCCCGGCAAATGTTCGATCAGAAGAGCCGCCTGATCCTGTTTTTTGTAAAAGGACAGGATTTTGGGCGCCAGACCGGGATAAATCGCATTCCAGCGATCGACCTTTTGGCGTTCTTCCTTAAGCTTTCGGCGTTTGCCATCCTTGAACACGGCGATGTAGCTGTCATCATCCGCGCCGACATCGGCGACGCCGGAAATCGCGCTTCCTGATCGCGTCTGGGCAAGGGGTTCGATGGTGATATCACCGGTTTTGCGTTTGCCGCGCAGGTGCTTGACCGTGGCCGAAAGGGAACGATAGCGATCTGCGGTCAATTGCTGTCCCATATTGGCCGAAATGATCGCATCGCCCATATCCTGAATGATTGTACCCATCTCTTCGATGCGCTGGGCCATAAAGATCGATGCAATCACCACCGACGGGTCTTTGCGGTTGCGCAGATCGGCGTTACAGGCGCGGATAAGCTTCTGATAATCTTCATCAATCCTGTTTTTGACCTTGATCGCCTTGACCGCGATTGCCGTGTCGCTTTCATTGGCGGCCTGTTCGATCAATTGAAGACCCTGTTCGACATGGGCCAACAGGGCGGCATGGCGGCGACGTTTGCGGCGCGGCACAGCTTCGAGGGTTTCATATTGCGCAACACAATCGCGACACAGGCGGGTGACGCGTTCAAGATCGCTGGCAATGCCTTCGACCGCACGCAACATCAAGGCATCCGGGCTTGATTTTGGCGCCTGCATGATGGCGGTGATGCAGCCATCGCGCACGCGCATTTTCAGATTATCGGCATAGCCGCTGCGTTCGACGATCTTGCGCGCCAGATCCAGCGACCCCTGTTCCAGAGCATCGCGGAGTTCTGCGACTTGCGTGTTTGTTTCAACCCACAAAAAGCGAAAATTGTCGCGCACGGGGGCGGATAGGGCTGCGGTCATGCGATCTGTCCAAGGTACAACGGATGGTGTCCTGCCGGTGCATCAAGCACCTTACGAAAATCACCGGGGTACAAGGGTGCGGTTTTCAATTCATCAAGCGGAAGCCAGAAAACATCCTTTTGATTTTTGTCCGGCGCAGGACCGTTGGCCGCGAGATAATCATCCAGCACCACGCAGGAAAAAAGGAACTCAACCCGATGGCTTTTTATTTTTGAATCTGAACTGCGTGACTTGAAGAAATCCGCCACATGCATCAGTGCGCCTATCGCGACTGTGGTGCCGATTTCTTCCTGGCATTCGCGTATCAGCGCGGCTTCAAGGGTTTCATTTTCTTCCTGTGCCCCACCAGGCAGTGCGTAGCGGGTGCCGTAGGACGGGCTTTGTTTGTGCTGCAGAAGAATAGCGCCATCGCGGATGATCACCGCGCGTGCGCAGTTCCGGATCATCGGCGTCAGGTTTTCCGTCATTGCCGCAATTCTCCTATCGATAGGGCAGCAAGGAGAAATATCATCCCCGACCCACACGAAAAAGAAAAGAACCCGCTGTCACATAATTATAACAGGGTGGGTTGTTGGTTAATGACGGGCAATAAAAAGCCGGTGATGGGTATGCCCACATCACCGGCTTTTCGGTTTTATGCGTCAATGCACAGCAATGCCAGATCAAGCCATTTGCGCGACGAACACTTGATCAAGTGGCAAACGACAACTGAACTTTCACAGATTTGCTGCGGTCACGTGCGATCTCAAAGGCTTCTTTCGCAGTTTCAACCGGCAATGTCTGGGTAACAATCGGGCTTACGTCGATTTCCCCGCCATCAATCATTTGAACGGCCTGTGCAAATTCCGTGTGAAAACGGAATGTACCGGTAATGGTAAGTTCCTTGGCAACCAGCGGGTTGAACGGTACCGGCATTTCACCAGCAACACCAACCTGAACAAGAATGCCTTGCGGGCGCAGGGTACTGATTGCAGTGCGCAGCGCCGCCGGTGCTGCAGAACATTCAAAACAGACATCGAAATGCCCCTTTTCACGTTCATAGGCGGTCAATTCATCACTCGCCGTTGCAATATTGATGGTCTCGGTTGCGCCCATTTCGCGCGCAACGCCAAGGGCAAAGTCCTGTAGATCGGTCACAACGATTTCAGAAGCACCGGCGCATTTTGCGGCCGCAGCACAAAGACTTCCGATCGGGCCTGCTCCAGTGACAAGAACCTTCTTGCCGCTCAGATCACCGGCACGTGCAACCGCATGCAGGCATACTGCAAGCGGTTCGGCGCAGGCCGCATGCCCGATATCGGTTGTATCGGCAATCGAATAGCATTGCCCCTGCCCGACACTGACCAGATCGCGGAACGCGCCCTGAATATGGGGCATCGGCATGGCCGAACCAAAGAATTTCATGTTCAGGCAATGCTGTTGCAGGTTCTGCTGGCAATATTTGCAGGTCCCGCAAGGGTGGCTTGGGTTGATTGCGACTTTCTGCCCAATAGACAAACCGCTGACATCCGGACCGAGTGCTACAATTGTACCGGCGGCTTCATGGCCGAGGATGATCGGTTCACGTACACGGATTTGACCGATCCCGCCTTCGAAATAATAGTGCATGTCCGAACCGCATACACCACCCGCCCCAACCCGGATGAGGACTTCATCGCCGACCGGGTCGGTGGTTGCTTCGGTTTCGATCCGCAGATCATCTTGGCCATAGAGCCGGCAAACACGTGTTTGCATTGATTACTCCATCAGGGACGGCAGCCAGGTTGACAGCGCCGGAATATAGGAAACAAGGAACAGGATCAGGATATTGGTTACCAGAAACGGTGCCAGTGCCCTGATCACAGTGGTGACGGGTGCCTTGGCGATGTTTGCGCAGATGAACATGCAAATCCCCACCGGCGGCGTTGTCAGACCGATCATCAGGTTGAGAACCGCAAAGACGGCAAAATGAATCGGATCAACGCCGACATTGGTCGCCAGAGTCAGAAGCGGTACAAACAGGATGATCAGCGCGGCAATGGTTTCCATGAACATGCCAACAATCAGCAACACCAGATTGATCAAAAGGATCACGGCATATTTGTTGTCGGTAATCGACAGAACCGTATCTGAAATCATCTGCGGGATGCGTTCGGACACCAGAATCCAGCCAAACACATTCGCCAGCCCGACAAGAGCCAGAATGGCCGCCGCCGTCACCGCACTGTCGATGATAATTTTCGGCACCTTTCGCAGGGGTAATTCGCGATAGACGAAACAGCCGACAACAAGGGCATAGGCGCTGGCAATGACGGCTGTTTCCGTCGGGGTGGCAATGCCGCTGAGCAGACCACCAATAATCAGCCCGGTCATCGCAAGCGCCCAGAAGGCTCCAACAAAGGAGCGGCCCAGTTCACCGAACCCCTGCCATGGCTGATGGGGGAAATTGCGCCTTACCGCGATGATGTAACAGGTCACCATCATGGCAAGTCCCATCAGAATGCCCGGAATGGCCCCCGCGATGAACATCTTGCCAACCGAAATCCCCGAAAGCGCACCAACGATAATCATCGGCATACTGGGCGGAATGATCGGCCCGACTGTCGATGAGGCCGCCGTCACAGCAGCGGAAAATGCCGGGGTATATCCGGCGCGCACCATGCCCGGGATCATCATCCCGCCAATGGATGCCGCATCGGCGACTGCGGTTCCGGAAATGCCGCCAAACAGCATGGAGCCCGTCACGTTGGTCAGACCAAGCCCACCGCGCATCCAACCGACCAGGGCATTGGCAAAACGCACAATGCGCGGCGTAATACCGCCACCATTCATCAGGTTTCCGGCCAGGATAAAGCCCGGAATACACAGCAGGACAAAAACGTCCATCCCGGCAAACAATTTTTGCGGAATGACGACAAGCGGGATGCCTTCAATCAGGAGGTAACATAACGACGACAGCCCGAGTGTCACCGCAACCGGAAGGCCGATGACAAGGCCGAGAACGAAAACGCCAAATAGAATTGCGAGGCTCATGGGACGTCCTTTGTCGTATCTTCGGCTTTACCGTCAGAGACGCCGGCAATGATACGGATGATGCGCAGAACCGCAAAAAGGCAGAGAGCGGCAAGCAAAATGAAAACAGTCGCGTGAATGAAGTCCATCCGGACCCCGAGTGCCGGAGAGGTCTGAAGCACGCCGATGGAAACAAACATCCATGCCGGTGACAGCAATATCAGACAGAAACCGGCTGTAAGGACCGCAGAAATAAACATCAATACACGCTGGACCGGCAGGGGCAGAAGG
Source organism: Thalassospira australica (assembly GCF_000763295.1). Lineage (GTDB taxonomy): Bacteria > Pseudomonadota > Alphaproteobacteria > Rhodospirillales > Thalassospiraceae > Thalassospira > Thalassospira australica. The sequence goes on from NZ_JRJE01000032.1 coordinate 170,514, forward strand.
TCACAGATGATTTCGACATTAACCAGTTCGCCATTGCGAAAGGACAGCCCAACGCCAAAAGCTGCCATAAACAGCAGCGCGTGACGGGTGAGTTCTTCTGTCCAGACCGGAGAACTGGGCAAGAAGGTTCGCGAAAAGACCTGTATCAAAACCGTGCAGATCAGAACGCCGAAAGCGGCACCTGTTCCAATCCGACACACTGCTATGATCAACGCGTATAATCTGGCTGAACGCACGTTACTTCCCCGTCGGAAAAGGTTCGGCCGCAATCACGCGGCCGAACCGGCAGAACTCAGTTGGCAAACAGATCTTCGACAATCGGACGGATTTCATCAGAAACGTTTGCGAGAACGGCGTCTTTGGCCTTTGAGGCGAAGGCATCTTTGTCGACGTCAACAAAGGTCATGCCCTTGTCCTGAAGTTCTTTGGTCAGGCGTTCCTCGTCAGCCTTGAACAGATCACGCTCATAGGCCTGTGCGCGGCTTGCGGCTTCCATGACGGCTTCCTTGTCAGCGTCAGACAGCTTACCCCAGGTGATTTCCGAGATGGTCAGATAAATCCACGAGCGGACGTGTTCGGTTTTGTTCACGAAGTCCTGAACTTCATCGAAGCTTGCCGAATCAATCAGAGCCAGCGGGTTTTCCTGTGCGTCAATGGTACCTGCCTGCAGAGAGGTAAAGACTTCGGAGAAGGCCATCGGGGTTGGCTGCGCACCAAGCGACTTCCAGACATCAACAAACAGCGGCACGTTTGGAACACGCAGTTTCAGACCATTCAGATCATCTGGCGACTTGATCTCGCGGTTGGAGGTCAGGTTACGCGGACCGCGGGCAAAATAGGCGATCGGGCGGATGCGGGCTTTTTCGATGACCTGCTGTTCAATTTGATCACCGATTTCACCGCTGGCAACGGCATCCATGTCTTCAAGCGTTTTATAGGCATAAGGCACAGCAAGAAGGGCTGCCTTTGGTGCCCAGTTCTGAAGGCTTTCGCCGGTAATTGTCATATCGACAGCACCAAGCTGCATGCCATTGATCAGATCAATTTCCTTGCCAAGGGTTTCATTCGGGAAGACCTGAACTTCAATACGACCGTCGGTGAGGGTTGAAAGCTCCTCGCCAAATTTAACGGCAGCCTTGTGCCAGGCGTTCTGTTCATTTGCAAGATGACCAAGCTTGAGCGTCATCTCTGCTGCGATTGCAGAGTTGCTCATCAGGATGGCGGCTGCGCCGGCGAGTATCAGTTTCTTGGTTGATTGTATTGTAAGCATCTGTTCCTCCCTATTTGGTGATGCCTTAGGGTGACGGCGCAATCTTGTCGGCGTCGTCAAATAGCTCCGTTCTGGAGCGCGCAATATCAGGCAGCGTATGCAGGATTTCACGAGTATGTTCACGCATCGCTGCACTGGCTTGTTCGGGGTCACGTGATGTGATTGCCGAAACAATTCCGACGTGCTGATCAATGATTTCTTCCATCGGGAACTGGAAGTAGCTGAGATATCGCACGCGATCGAGCTGAGCGCGGACATCCTCGACAATTTTCCAGGCATAGGTTTTGCCTGCGACTTCGGCGAGGCAACGATGGAAATCATGATCAAGTTTCAGGAAAGCCCGTGCATCGCCTTTCATGGCTTTGCGTTGCTCGGTGATCAATTGTTCGAGACGGGCAAGAAAAGCAGCGTCCGGTTCTTTTGCAACAAAACCGGCAATGTCGGCTTCGATTGCCTCGCGGACGAAGCGGGCATCGAGAACAGCCGCGACAGAAATTTTTCTGACATAAGTGCCGCGTTGCGGGCGGATTTCAAGCAAGCCTTCGTCGGCAAGTTTGATGAAGGCCTCACGCACGGGCTGGCGGCTGACATTGAAATGTTTTGCAAGTTCAGCTTCGGACAATCGCACACCCGGAAGCAAATCGGTGCACACGATCCGTTCGCGAATGATGCGATGGATCTGGGTACCGACAGCTTGATCGTGCGTAATTTCCCAGTCGTTTTGTTGGGGAGCGACCATCAATATCTCCTTGCTTTTGCGAGTCATATTGCATACTACCATACTAGTCAACATAATTATGGCATGATACTATCCACGGCAGTTATAGTCGCTATTGCAGACATCACGCCAATACAGAGAGAAGCATATGAAACAAACCTGGAGATGGTTCGGCCCCCATGACCTCGTGAGCATTGACGCTATATGTCAGGCCGGTGCACATGGCGTGGTTTCCGCCCTTCATCACATCCCCAGTGGTGCTGTCTGGACCCCCGACGAAATTGCCAAGCGTCATACCGAGATTGCGACCATGAAAGACGGCAGCGCATCCGGCCTGACCTGGGATGTGGTTGAGAGTCTGCCGGTTTCAGAATCGATCAAACGTCAGGTCGGCCCATGGCGCGACCATATCGAAGCCTATAAGGAAAGCCTGCGCCATCTGGCAAACTCCGGCATCCGTATTGTTTGTTATAATTTCATGCCGGTTCTTGACTGGACACGCACCCATCTGAACTGGCGCCTGTCAAACGGTGCCACCTGCATGCGGTTTGATCTGACCGACTTTGTCGCGTTTGATCTGTTCATCCTGTGCCGCGCCGGTGCCAAAGACGATTATCCTGCTGCCATTGTTGCGGCTGCCAAAGCCCGATTCAATGAAATGTCCGAAGACCGCCGTGCGGAACTTGAACGCACTGTTGCGTTTGGTCTGCCAGGCTCGGTCGAGAATCTGTCACTTGACGATTTGCGCGGGCTTCTTGCCACCTATGCCGAAATTGACGCCGATACGCTTCGCGCCAATCTGGTTGCCTTTCTTGAAGAAGTCGTCCCGGTCGCACGCGAAGTTGGCATTCGCATGTGCTGCCACCCGGATGATCCGCCATTTGCGCTTTTGGGGCTGCCGCGCATCATGTCGACGGAGGCCGATTATGCCTTTGTCATGCAAGCCGTCGATATTCCCGAAAACGGCATTACCTTGTGTTCCGGATCACTTGGCGTTCATCCGGGTAACGATTTGCCGGGCATGATGAAACGCTGGGGCGAGCGGGTGCATTTCATTCATCTGCGCAACACCAAACGAGAAAGCGAAGGTTTACCTTGCAGCTTCCATGAGGCCGAACATCTTGACGGTGATACCGACATGGTGGCCCTGATCGAGCAGATCCTGCGCGAAGAAGAACGTCGCAAGGAAGCCGGTCGGGACGACTGGCAGATTCCGATGCGTCCCGATCATGGTCAGGACATTCTTGATGATCTGAACCGCCAGGGACAGCCTGGTTATCCGGCAATTGGCCGCCTGAAGGGCCTTGCCGAGCTGCGCGGCGTAATGACCGCCCTTTCAGCACGACTTGACCAGCTTGCGGAGTAAGAAATGACATATTCCGACGCACCGGATACCGGAACCGAACTGCCGATGGCAGGTGCTGGTATCGTGCATATCGGTATCGGTGCCTTCCACCGCGCCCATCAGGCTGTCTATACCCATGATGCCATGGCGGCAGAGGTGGGCGACTGGCACATTATTGGTGTTAGTCTGCGCAGCACTGATATTGTCGATGCACTCAATGCGCAAGGCTGTGCCTTTAGTGTAATCGAACGCCATCCCGATGGGCCGAAAGCGCACAAAATTACCAGCATGACGCACGCCATTGCTGCCGCGCGCGATGTGAAGCCGGTGATCGCCGCCCTTGCCGATCCGGCGATCCGGATTGTGACCATTACGGTGACCGAGAAGGCCTATGGCATTGATCGATCGGGAAAGGTGCAGCGCGATCATGCTGCTATCAAGCACGATCTTGAAAATATCGACGCACCATCGGGGTTGGTCGGCATTCTGGTTGCCGGGCTCAAACGTCGTAAGGATGCGGGACTTCGTCCCTTCACCATTGTTTCGTGCGACAATCTTCCGGCTAACGGACATCTGTTGCGCGCCGGTGTGATTGATTTTGCCCAGCAGATCGATCCGGGTCTTGGTCAATGGATTGCCGAAAATGTGTCCTTCCCGTCGACTATGGTGGACCGGATTACGCCCGCCGCAACGGCGCAAACATTTGCCGATGCCAAACGCCTGGCAGGCCATGACGATCCGGCAGCAATCGAAACCGAACCGTTTTCACAATGGGTGATTGAGGATGATTTCCCCGATGGTCGCCCAGCATGGGAGAAGGCCGGTGCCATCCTTGTAAAGGATGTCGAACCCTATGAATTGATGAAGCTTCGGATGCTTAATGGTAGTCATTCTCTGATTGCCTATGTCGGGCAATTGGGCGGATACCGCTATGTTCGTGATGCGATGGCAAATGACATGTTCGCCAAACTGATTGCCCGGCATATGGAAAATGCTGCGGCGTCCATGCCCCCCCTGCCGAGCATTGATTTTGCAGATTATGGAGCCGAACTGGTGGAGCGTTTCCGCAACCCGGAAATTGCCCATGAAACCCGCCAGATCGCCATGGACGGCACTGAAAAGTTGCCACAGCGCATTTTTGCCCCCGCATTGCAGATGCTAAATGCACCTGAACAGCTTGGCACTTTTGCGCTTTGTTTCGCGGCATGGCTTGCCGTCATGCGCACACGGATCAACGGGGCAGATGCGGGCGAGGCCGCGACAACCCTTAACGATCCACGCGCAGAAGATATTGTCGCTGCACTTGGCGATGTTCAGGAAGCGGCAGCGATTTATGACCGGCTGGCACATTTGCAGGGCTTGATGCCCAATGGCCTGCAGGAAAGTGCCATTTGGCGTGAAGCGGTGATCGCACGCCTGTCACTATTGATTTCGGACGGTGCTGATCTCGCCATCGCACAAGAGCTGACATCATGACGGCAAAGCGGTTTGTTTCCTGCGGGGAATGCATGATCGAAATGGCTGGCGGTGCAGATGACCAGTGGAAAATGGGTATTGCCGGAGATACGTTAAACACCGCATGGCACTTCCGCAATGCGACAGCGGCAGATGACTGGCATGTCAGCTATCTAACGGCCCTTGGCGATGACCGTTATTCCGAGCGGATTGTAAAATTCATTACCGATGCAGGCATTGATGTCAGCGCCATTCAACGCCTGCCGGGCAAACGGCCGGGCCTGTATCTGATTGATCAGGAAGACGGCGATCGCGTTTTTACCTATTGGCGTGAAAATTCGGCGGCGCGACAGATGGCAAATGATTTTGCCCGTTTGGCGGCAGGATTTTCTGACGCTGATGTCGTCTATCTGTCTGGAATCACGTTGGCGATCCTGCCCCCAGACCGCCGTTCGGCCCTGACGGAATGCCTCGGTCAACTGCCATCCACAACCAGCATCGTTTTTGACCCCAACATTCGCCCCGCCCTTTGGGAAAATCGCGATGTTTGCAAACAGGTGCTTTCAGATATTGCCAAGCAATCAAAGATTGTATTGCCAAGCTTTGATGACGAAGCGCGCCTGTTTGGCGATGCCACACCGGCTGATACCGTCCTGCGCTATCGCGATCTGGGCGTTACGGAGGTTGTCGTCAAGAATGGCAACAAGCCCTGCACGTTCCTGAAAGATGGTCAGGCAGCAAACGTTGATACCCCGAGCGTTTCAAAAGTCGTTGATGCTACCGGTGCCGGTGATTCCTTTAACGCTGCCTTTCTGGCAGCCCATTTTGCCGGCAGTACGATCGAGGACGCCATCGCAAAAGGTCAGGCCCTTTCGGCCAAGGTCATTCAAAACCACGGCGCTTTGGTCGCCGTGTAACGGCTTTCACGTTTTATGCGTCAGTACACAATAAAAAAACCAAGGCCCTGAAGCTTCGGGGCCTTGGTTCCAACTTTATGCGTCAATTCACACAACGAAAATTCTTACACGTCGAGGTTTGCCACCTTAAGCGCGTTGGACTGAATAAAATCGCGGCGGGGTTCGACGATGTCGCCCATAAGCGTCGAGAAGACTTCTTCGGCCTCGTCTGCATGGTTGACCTTAACCTGCAGGAGGGACCGGACGTTCGGGTCGAGCGTGGTTTCCCAAAGCTGATCGGGGTTCATTTCGCCCAGACCTTTGTACCGCTGAACCGAAATGCCGCGGCGGCCAAATTCCATGACCGCATTGACCAGGTCGACCGGGCCGTTGATTTTCCAGCTTTTGTCCTTGGCAACGAATTGCGCGCCCGCTTCAAAGAGTTCGCGCAATTCGCCAAGAATGCCAGCAATAGCGCGTGCTTCGGCCGAGCGGAGCACATTGCCGTCAATGATATGGCGCTGTTCGACACCGCGCAACATGCGCCAGAGCACGATTTCATCCATTGGCGCTTCGCCGTGCCAGCCGCGATCATAGTCCTCTTCGAGGGTATCAAGATGCTTGGCCAACGTTTGGGCAGCTTCAAGACGTTTGCCGTCATCATCAAGCAGGGCCGGGTTGAGCGCACCGGCAAGGGTGGCTTGTTCCAGTACCGAGATCGGCAGCTTGATTGAAAGCGGCTCAAGGAAGCCTTTGGCCTTGCGCGCCAGTTCCACCACCCGCACCAGATCCGGCCCTGCAAGCTGCTGCCCGCCAGCAAGGGTAAGCACGGCGTCCTCGGTCCCCTGTGCGGTCAGATATTGCTCCATCTCGCGGTCGTCCTTGAGATACTGGACCGAGTTGCCACGCTTGGCGCGATAAAGCGGCGGCTGTGCAATATAGAGATAACCGCGTTCGATCAGTTCAGGCATCTGACGATAGAAGAAGGTCAGAAGCAGGGTCCGGATATGCGCACCATCGACGTCAGCATCAGTCATGATGATGATTTTGTGGTAGCGGGCTTTTTCGATGTCAAAGTCATCGCGGCCAATCCCGGTGCCCATCGCGGTAATCAGCGTGCCGATTTCCTGACTGGACAGCATTTTATCGAACCGTGCGCGTTCGACGTTAAGGATTTTACCACGCAGCGGCAAAATTGCCTGGAACCCACGTTCACGGCCCTGTTTGGCCGAGCCCCCTGCGGAATCACCCTCCACGATGAAGAGTTCGGCTTTGGACGCATCGCGTTCCTGACAATCGGCAAGCTTGCCCGGAAGGGACGAGATATCAAGCGCGCCTTTACGGCGCGTCAGTTCACGCGCCTTGCGGGCCGCTTCACGGGCAGAGGCGGCCTCGACCACCTTGGAAACGATCTTGCGCGCATCTTGCGGATGTTCTTCAAGCCATTGGGCGAGCCTGTCATTGAGGATATTCTCAACCACCGGACGGACTTCGGATGAAACCAGCTTGTCCTTGGTCTGGGATGAGAATTTCGGATCGGGGACCTTGACCGAAATCACGCAAGACAACCCTTCGCGGGCGTCATCACCCGACAGCGCGACCTTTTCCTTTTTGGCAATGCCGCTTTCCTGGGCATAGGAGTTGATCTGACGGGTGAGCGCCGCACGGAAACCGGCCATATGCGTCCCGCCATCGCGCTGCGGGATGTTGTTGGTAAAGCAGAGCGTGGTTTCGTGATAGCTGTCGTTCCACTGAAGCGCCACTTCAACGGTGATGCCGTCTTTTTCGCCTTCGATGCTGATCGGTTCTTCGATCTGGCGGGTCTTGTTGCGGTCAAGATATTCGACAAAGGCCCGAATGCCGCCCTCGTAATGGAGTTTCTGCTCAACCGGCTCGCCGCTGCGTTCATCACGGAGCGTCAGGATCACGCCCGAGTTCAGGAAGGCCAGTTCCCGCAAACGGTGTTCGAGGGTCGGAAGGTCGAACTCTGTCATGGTGAAGATTTCGGCATCCGGATAGAAGGTGACTTCCGTACCCGACAACGGAGTTCCGTCTTCGGTCAGAGGCGCATCGCCGACGATTTCGAGCGGCTTGATCGCATCACCACCGGAAAACTCCATGTAGTGTTCTTTGCCATTGCGCCAGACGCGGAGCTTCAAAAGCGTCGAAAGCGCGTTGACCACCGACACACCCACACCGTGCAGACCACCGGAAACCTTATAGGAGTTCTGGTCGAACTTACCGCCGGCGTGAAGCTGGGTCATGATGACCTCGGCGGCGGAAACGCCTTCTTCCTTGTGCATGTCGGTCGGAATGCCGCGCCCGTTGTCGCGGATCGTCGCCGAGCCATCGCCGTTAAGCTGCACCCAGACGGTGTCGCAATGCCCGGCGAGCGCTTCGTCGATCGCGTTATCGACGACTTCGTAGATCATATGGTGCAAACCGGTTCCGTCATCGGTATCGCCGATATACATGCCCGGGCGTTTACGCACCGCCTCAAGGCCTTTGAGAACCTTGATCGATTCTGCGCCATATTCCGGCGACGTTTCACCAGTGTTCGGCGTTTCGGTTTCGTTGGTCATAGGGTCACAACCTCGGCATTCACGGAGTGGTTTCAAGAGACAATGTGGCATCTTCCACGCGGAAGAATTGCGCACGACCGTCCAAACCTTCAAACAGCGCCCGGTCCGTGCCTGTCATCCAGGCCTGGACGCCAAGCGCCACGATTTCGTCAAACAGGTGATTGCGGCGCTCTGCATCCAGATGCGCAACCACCTCGTCAAGTAACAGCAGCGGGCCAGCCCCGCGTGCCTTTGTCTGCAGGCGGGTATTGGCCATAATGATCGACAGCAACAACGCCTTTTGTTCCCCGGTGGAACATTGATCTGCCGACTGGCCCTTTGCATCGTGCCAAACCAGCAAATCGCTGCGTTGCGGGCCGACCACTGCCCCGCCATAGGTCGCATCACGTCCTCGTCCATCGCGCAATGCAGCCCGCATTTTATCTTCGACCTCGACCGCTGGCAGGGTTTCAAGCCAGTCTTCAAGATCCCCCGACAGCGCCAGACGGGCTGCGGGAAACGGCCCGATGGCCATGGTTCCGGCCCGGCTTAACCGGGCAAGCAATTCGGCACGTGCGACCGCAACCGCAATGCCGTGACGGACCATCGAATCTTCGATCGAGGCCAGCCATTTATCATCGCCCTTGCCTTCCTTGAGCAGCTTGGTCCGCGAACGCAAGGAATGCTCATAGGCCGCAACCCGGCTGCTGTGATCGGGATCAAGGCCAAAGACCAGACGATCCAGAAAGCGCCTGCGCGCTGATGGGCCATCAAGAAACAGACGGTCCATCTGCGGGGTAAGCCAGACCGCAGCACAAACCCGGCCCAGTGCCGCCTGCCCGCGCTGTGCCTGTCCGTCAATTCGAACGGCACGGCGTTCGCGGCCCTGTTCAAGGGCGGCCGGATCAAGCCCCGATCCCAGTTGAAACGCCCCATCGGGTGTTTCGACATTGGCCGACACGGCCCAGGCACGCGGTGCACCGGTTTCTGTGGGCGGCACATTTGACGGCACATTGCGGGCAATCTCGCCCAGTTTGGCGCGCCGCAATCCACCACCCGGTGCCAAAAGCGACACCGCTTCGAGCAGGTTGGTCTTGCCTGCCCCGTTTGGTCCCGTCAGCACGACCGGCGCCGCGCTTAACGACAGTTTCAAACTCTCGTAGCAGCGGAACTCGCTGAGCTGGATACGGGAAACGGCAAGACGATGTGTCATGGACGCACCGTCTTCGGGTGTGAGGTTATTGGCAAGAACAGCCACAGTGTATCGCGCTTACCGTTAAACACGCATCGGCATCAAAACGTACAATGCAGAAAGGTCGTCGGTATCGCGCAGGATGGTCGGTGACGATCCGTCAGACATCAGCAGGTTAAGGGTATCGCCCTTGACCTGTTTGGCAATGTCGAGCAGATAGCGCGAGTTGAAACCGATTTCGATGTCTTCGGCGTCATAATTGATTTCGAGTTCTTCGGACGCGGTGCCATGTTCGGGGCTGGATGCCGACAGGGTCAGCGTCGTGCCCGACAGCACAACCTTGACCGCACGGGATTTTTCAATCGAGATCGCCGAAACACGATCGACCGCATCGGCAAAGCCCTTGCATTCGATATCAAGCGTCTTGTCATTGCCCGACGGGATAACGCGTTCGTAATCCGGGAAGGTGCCGTCGATCAGTTTGGAGGTCAGGATCGCATCGCCAAAACCAAAGCGGATTTTGGTGTCAGACAGTGCGATATCGACCGCCTCGCCGGTTTCATCAATCAGTTTGCGCAGCTCGCCAATGGTTTTGCGCGGCACGATGACACCGGGCATGTTTTCCGCACCATCGGGCAGCGGTGCCTCGACACGGGCCAGACGGTGACCGTCGGTGGCAACAGCGCGCAGGATTTTGGTGCCTTCGGCGTCGGTGGCATGGAAGTAGATGCCGTTGAGGTAATAACGGGTTTCCTCGGTCGAGATCGCGAATTCAGCGCGATCAATCAGGCCGCGCAGTTCTGCAGCAGCAAGACCGAAACTGACCGGAAGATCGCCACCCGACATCACCGGGAAATCATCGACCGGCAGAACTGCCAGATTGAATTTCGAACGCCCCGCAGACAGGGTCAGACGGCCCGCACCGGGTTCAAGCGCGATCTGCACCTGAGAGCCATCAGGCAATTTGCGTACAATTTCATAAAGCGTATGGGCCGGGGTGGTGGTTGCACCGGATTCGGAAACTTCCGCCGTCGTTGTTTCGACGACTTCAAGGTCCATATCGGTCGCCGTCAGGGAAAGGCGATCGTTCTCTGCCCGAAGCAAAATATTGGACAGAATCGGAATGGTGTTACGCCGTTCCACAACACTTTGAACATGGGTCAGCGATTTCAACAGCGCCGCGCGTTCGATGGTCAGCTTCATGCCCGTCCTATCCGTCTGTCAGTATTCGTTTAACAAATTGATTTTTAATCAGTTTTCTCACCTGACCCCCACCCTTTCGGATGAAGAAAAGGCATTATAACATGCATACAGGGAAATCGAAGGATTTTTACGGCTTAAACCCAAGCAAATAAAACGAGTCGGCGGACAGAAATACGCCCCTTGCGCGCAAAGCGCCGCATACTGCGCGACTCGCAGTTTCGATGATATATTCCACGCGAAAAATCGACCAAATCCAAACGCAAAATCCGCCTGCAAAACAGGCGGATTCGACCCCAATTAAAATGCCTTAGGGTCAGAAAATAGGTCGATCAGCTTTCGAGCATACGGCGCAAAAGATCAATGTCCTCACACAGCGACGGATCGGTGCCATGCAGTTCTTCGATCTTGCGCACGGCATGCATGACCGTGGTGTGATCGCGCCCGCCAAACTTGCGGCCGATTTCCGGCAAGGAATGGGTGGTCAGCTGTTTGGACAGATACATCGCCACCTGACGCGGGCGGGCCACCGCACGGGCACGCCGCGCCGAATGCATGTCAGAGACCTTGATGTTGAAATGCTCGGCAACGCGTTTCTGGATTTCCTCGATCGACACCCGGCGTTCAGACGCACGCAGAACGTCATGGAGGACGTCCTGAACCATCTCAAGACCGATTTCACGCCCCACCAACTGGGCATGGGCAATCACGCGATTAAGCGCCCCTTCGAGTTCACGGACGTTTGCGGTGATCTTATGGGCAAGGAATTCCATGACACGCTGGGGCAGTTCCACACCTTGACGTTCGGCCTTGGATTCAAGGATGCCCAGGCGCAGCTCATAGGTGGTGGCATGGATATCAGCCACAAGCCCCGATCCCAGACGCGAACGCAGGCGTTCTTCGATGTCTTCAAGATCGGATGGTGACTTGTCCGCCGAGACAATGATCTGACGGCCCTGATCGACCAGCGCGTTAAAGGTGTGGAAGAATTCTTCCTGGGTCGAATCCTTGCCCGAGATGAACTGAACGTCATCGACCATCAGCACATCGACCGAACGGAACTGGTCCTTGAAATCGACCGTGTTCTTGTCACGCAGCGCCCGGATAAAGCGATACATGAATTTCTCGGCCGACAGGTAAATCACCGTGCGGTGGGGCTGGGTACGACGAATGTGCCAGGCGATAGAATGCATCAGGTGGGTTTTACCAAGCCCGACACCGCCATACAGAAACAGCGGATTGAACGGCACCGATTCGGCTTCGGCCAGACGGCGTGCCGCGGCATAGGCAAATTCGTTTGGCTTGCCCAAAACGAAATTATCAAAGGTGTAGCGCGGATCAAGGGCAGCAGAAATGCCATCGTCAGACATGCTGGCAATTGCGGTGCGGCCGGTTGCCTTTGACTGGCTTGGCGCACCTGTAACGGTGATGCCCTGAGCAGATCCGGAATTGGGTTTTGCATGGGTGGACGGCGCAGAAGACGCAGCCGCACCACCAGATCCATTTTGGCCGTTATGGCTGTTTTGACCGTTCCGGGCAGAAGATGTGCCAGATTGCGCACCGGAACCGGACACGATGTTGATTTCAACAAAATGCACATCGGCGTCTTCGGCGTGCCAGAAAGTCTGGATACGGTCGAGATAATGCTGGGTTACCCAATCGCGCATGGCACGGGTCGGCGCGCCCAAGCGCGCGACACCTGCTTCAACTGCGATCAGGGCAACCGGCTCCAGCCAATAGCGATAGGCCGTTGCGCCAAATTCGGCGCGCAGCTTTTCGCGGACGACTTGCCAGGTTGCAACCACATGATCGTCGAGTGCTGCCTGCTGGTCACCCGCAATCCCCCCGCCGGACTGTCCAAGTGCCGATTGTGTGTCCCTCACGGCGTGCTGCACTGTAAGAACCTTTCCCCGCTCATCCCAATTTCACTACCAACAAGATCGCAAAAGGCAAAATAATACTGTGTCGCGTTGATCACCACGGCGACCAACACGCTGGCCTTCCACAAGCTTGGGGAAGTGTACTCGCGCCTTTTGTTTTTTGGTTCTTCGTCATTGGCCGCTTTGCGCGCCCTTAGAAGTCCAAACACTGTAATGATGTGATCCACATCAGGCAAGGCGATCTTTAACAGAACGTTAAAAGGATTTCGCCACCAAAACGGTCCTTGTTTTCTGCGGTTTTTTGCACCCGCGCAACCAAAGAACAAAAGGTGATTCTGCGAAATCCGAGCAGCGAAAAGGCCGCACCAGAGGTGCGGCCTTCGACTCGCCATCCCATAAGGGATAAATTAAAGCGCGTTGATGCGTGCAGTCAGACGCGAAACCTTGCGAGCAGCGGTGTTCTTGTGCAGAACGCCAAGCTGTGCGCCACGCGCCATTTCCGGCTCGGCGATTTTCATCGCAGCCAGAGCAGCATCTTTGTCGCCAACGTTCAGCGCAGCTTCGACCTTCTTAACGTAGGTACGAATACGGCCGATACGTGCACCGTTAACTTCTGCACGGGCGGCGTTGCGGCGAATGCGCTTCTTGGCCGATTTATGGTGAGCCATTGCGAACCTGTCTCTTCAAACAAATGTTACGTAATTCGGAGCGCGGCTTATAGCGCCGAGCGAAACCCTCGTCAACCCCCGATACCGCCATTTTCAGCGGGTCAGGACTCTTTGTCACCGCAACCCGGCCATGCGTTGGCAGAATCAGAGGTCACACAAGACCATCGACCCCGCAATCAGCGGTGCTTGAAATCAGCCTTACGCTTCTCGGAGAAGGCTTTCATGCCTTCTGCGCGGTCTTCAAGCGCAAAGGTCGAATGGAACTCGCGACGCTCAAACATCAGACCTTCGGTCAGTGTCATCTCATAGGCCTTGTTGACCGATTCCTTGACCTTCATCGACACAGGGCCCGAGAAGGACGCGATCTTTTCGGCCAGTTGCAGGGCTTCATCAAGCAGCGAGTCGGCGGGAACGATTCGCGCCACCAGACCAGCACGTTCGGCTTCTTCGGCATCCATCATGCGACCGGTCAGGCACATTTCCATGGCCTTGGCCTTGCCCACTGCACGGGTCAGGCGTTGCGTGCCGCCAGCACCGGGGATGGTGCCGATGGTGATTTCAGGCTGACCGAACTTGGCGGTATCAGCGGCGATCATGATGTCGCACATCATGGCCATTTCACAACCACCGCCCAATGCGAATCCGCCAACTGCGGCAATGGTCGGCTTGCGGCAGCTTGCCACACGGGTCCAGCCCTTGGTGATGAAGTCGTTTTTATAGACATCCATATAGTCGTAATCGGCCATTTCCTTGATATCGGCACCGGCGGCAAAGGCCCGTTCCGATCCGGTAATGACGATCGCACGGATGTTGTCATCGGATTCGAAATCATCCAGGGCACCACCAATATCGGTGATCAGGGCCTCACATAGCGCATTCAGCGCCTTGGGGCGGTTAAGCGTGATCAGTCCGACATTGCCCTTTTTCTCGGCGATGATGTTTTCGTAAGACATGCTTGTAATCCTTTTATTCACTGTTCCCGCCCGAAGAACCCGAAACGCATTGCGCCAGAGTCGCTGGTGACGATGTCGGGCCGAATCGTCTGAAACCATATTTTGATACTGTTTTACCGATTTTAGTGCCACGCCGCAACCAAACCGGTCACAAACAGGGTAGTCTGACGTGGAAAAAATGTTGTCGCGCAGCGCTCTGCGGCCTTGTCCAATGCGGCACATCCGACACTTGCACTGCGCCCGACCGCATGCCTTTCCGAAGTACAGACCGAGTCGGCCCCTATTTCTGGCAGCTTGGGCAGAAGAAGGTTGACCGTCCGCCCTGAACGATGCGCCCAATTGTTGCATCACAGCCATCGGCGATACAGGCTTCGCCCTCCCGGCCATAGACACGGAAGTTATGTTGGAAATAGCCAAGCTCGCCATCGCTTTGGCGATAGTCCTTAAGGCTTGAGCCGCCTGCGGCAATGGCATCTTCCAGCACCAGACGGATTTCACGATAAAGCCGGTCAATTTCGCCCGCCTTCAGGTCCTTTGCCTGACGATCCGGTGCGATGCCGGACCGAAACAGGGCTTCGCAGACATAGATATTGCCAAGACCGGCCACCAGCTTCTGGTCAAGCAGCACGGTCTTGATCGGACTTGCCCGTTTGGCGATGCCGTCTGCCAGAACGGCGGCATTGAATGCATTGCCCAAGGGTTCCGGTCCGATGCCTGCCAACATTTTATGGGTGGCAACTTCGTCGGCGGCAATCAGGGTAATCACCCCAAACCGGCGCGGATCGTTAAACCGCACAACCGCACCGCCTTCCATAACGAAATCGACATGATCGTGTTTGGCCGGGTCGGGCACGGCAACAGTCGGGTCATTATGGATGGTCATGCGCCCGGACATGCCCAGATGAACAAGCAACACCTGCCCGTCATCCAGATATCCCAGAATATATTTGGCGCGACGCGTCAGCTGATTGATTTTGCGCCCGGCCATGCGATCAACGAATCCGTCGGGAAACGGGAAACGCAGGTTTTCGCGACGCTGCACCACATGGTCGACAATACGTCCTTCCATGACAGGTATCAGACCACGGGTGACTGTTTCGACCTCTGGCAATTCGGGCATATCTGGAACTCATACAAAGAATGATGTTTCACCTTGTAGAGCAGCCTGCGTGCATTTCAACGGCTTAAATTGATCTGACTGGACGTGCGCAGACAAAACCATATGATGTGCGCTGTTCTGACAGACCGCAGCGCCCCGAAACCTGCGGCCACGCCCTTTGAATGAAAGCCGCCCCATGGAATTTGGTTTTGATCTTTTAGCGATCCTGTTTGTCGTTGCGACCTTTGCCGGGTTTGTTGATGCAATTGCAGGCGGTGGTGGATTGATCACCATTCCAGCCCTGCTGTGGGCGGGAGTCACACCGGCACAGGCACTTGCGACCAACAAGCTGCAAGGCAGTTTTGGCAGTTTTAGCGCATCGCTTAGTTTCATTCGCAAGGGGCACGTTGATCCGCGTGACATGGTGCTGGCGATTGTTTTGACTTTTGCCGGATCAGCACTTGGCACGGTACTGGTTCAGATGCTTGATCCGGGCATTCTGATGACGATCCTGCCGGGGCTTTTGATCCTGATTGCGCTGTATTTCCTGTTTTCACCGCGTGTGGGCGATATTGATGCCCATCAGATGATTGGCAAGGCCACATTCGCCTTTACCGCAGGCTTTGGCATCGGGTTTTACGACGGGTTCTTTGGGCCGGGAACGGGATCGTTCTTTTCCATCGCCTTTGTCGCCCTGCTTGGGTTCAACATGACCAAGGCCACCGCCCATACCAAGGTTTTGAACTTCACATCGAACTTTGCATCGCTTGTGATGTTTATTGCCGGGGGCGAGGTCGTGTGGATGATCGGGTTTGTGATGGCTGCCGGGGCGCTTATTGGCGCACAGATCGGATCCCACATGGTGATGAAGGTCGGGGCGCGTCTGGTAAGGCCGCTTCTGGTCGTCACATCAATTGCCATTTCGATCAAACTGATCATTGATCAATATGGGTCGACCATCAGCCAGAGCTGGGACCAGATACGCCACTGGGTGAGCTGATTTGCAATCGGCCCTGCCCAATCAAAGAAAAACCCGTCAACCGAAAGGCTGGCGGGTTTTGTTTTCAATCAGGCGCTGGCCCCGTTTTCAACAAAGACTTCGTCGCGGCGATCGAGCAAGTGGCTCCAGATCGCAAACAGCAGGGCGAAAACAGCAATTGCTGCTCCAAGCCAGGGAATATGCTGATAGGACACGCCATGGGTAATCGCCATGCCGCCAAACCATGCGCCCCCGGCATTGCCAAGGTTAAACGCCCCCTGATTTAGGGTTGAGGCCAGATTGGGCGCATCGGAGGCTTCGTTGACCACGCGCATCTGAAGCGGGGATACCAGAGCAAAGGCAACCACCCCCCACAGCATCACCGTCACCACAGCCGGAATGACCGATGAGAGGGTTTCGGTAAAGACCGCAAGAATCGCAATCAGCATGACAAAGGCAAAGATGATGGCTGGCATCAAGCGCCAGTCACCCAGGCGCCCGCCAATATAGTTGCCGATGGTCAATCCAACCCCGAACAGCAACAGCACATAGGTCACCTGACGCGGGGTGATGCCGGTAATATCGGTCAGCATCGGCGTGATATAGGTAAAGACACTGAACATGCTGGCGGAAGCCAGAACACTGATCAGCATGGCAAACAGGACCTGCGCTTTTCCAAGCGATTTGGCTTCGAGCCAGAGACTGCCGGTTGAGGCCGCGATCTTGCGCGGCAAGGCGATATACAAAAAGACAGCCGCAAAAACACCAATCGCCACCACAGCCCAGAATGTCGAACGCCAGCCAAGTTCCTGACCAAGGGCCGTGCCGAACGGCACACCCAACACATTGGCCAATGTCAGGCCCGAAAACATCAAGGCAATCGCCTGCACCCGTTTATGGGGCGCGACAAGGTTTGAGGCCACCACGGCCCCCAACCCAAAGAAGGCCCCATGGCAGAAGGCGGTGACAACACGGGCGGCCATCAAAAGCCAGTAGTCAGGTGCGACCGCACACAGGAAGTTGCCCAGAATGAAGATCGACATCAGCAGCAACAAAGCCCGCCTGCGATCCATACGCGCGGTTGCAACGGCCAGAAACGGCGCACCAAAAGTCACACCCAGCGCATACCCGGTGACCAGCAACCCGGCATCGGGAATGCTCACACCCAGATCAAGCGCCACATCGGGCAAAAGCCCCATGATGACAAATTCGGTCGTGCCAATGCCAAAGGAAGCAAGGGCCAAGGCCAATATCGGCAGGTTCCCGAAGAAACCGGGGCGGGTGGCAGTTTGCGTCATGTCCGAAATATCCAGATAGGCCGTTGCCCGTGACGGTTATGGTGGCAACTACGTCCTGAGTTATGCAAATACGTTTTGTGCAAGTGCGAGATGGGTCATCATGCCCGAAAGATTGAAACGATTCAATTCTGATTGGATTTGCCGTGCGAAACCATCGCAAAATCCGCATGGCTGCATGCAGAGTTTTGGCCTAAGTGTGATTTGGGACGGGATAGAAATCGCGGATAGATATCAGGAAAGTTCGGCGACGATTTTCCTGGCTGCTGCAACCGGGTCATCTGCCTTGGTGATCGGGCGGCCGATCACAAGTACATCACTGCCCATCGCCACGGCATCGGCGGGGCTCACAATGCGTTTTTGATCGTCGCTGGTTGCCCAGACCGGGCGGATACCCGGCGTGATCAGCTTGAAATCCGGGCCAAGGGCCTTGCGCACCGGGGTAATTTCCCGGGCAGAGCAAACAACACCATCAAGACCCGCCTTTTGGGTTAGCTCGGCCAGTTTGACCACGCGGTCTTCGATCGGACCTTTGAGGCCGACATCATCAAGGTCGCCCTGATCCAGGCTGGTCAGGATGGTGACCGCAATCACCCATGGGACATCAACACCGGCTTTATCAGCCGCTTCACGGGCCGCATCACCGGCACGTTTCATCATATCCAACCCGCCTGCGGCATGAACATTGACGATCTTAAGACCCATCGGTGTCACGGCGCGAACGGCACCTGCGACCGTATTGGGAATGTCGTGATATTTGACATCAAGAAAGATCGGCATGCCGGCCTTGGCGACAGCGCGCACCCCCTGAGGCCCGTGGGCGGCGAAGAATTCCTTGCCAAGCTTGGCCCCGCCGATGACGCCCGAAAGGGTCGATGCCAAATCAATCGCATGATCAAGATCGGTGGTATCAATCGCACAGAAAATGCGGTCTTTGGCGGAAAGGGTCTGGGTCATGCGGTCCTCCATCAAGCTGGCAGTCGGCTGGTGATAGGTCAGGCCCACATCTGTCAGAATGCTGGAAATTTCCGGCGGCTGCGGACCGGACATGGATTAGCCGATTTAACAAGAAAGGCCAATGTCAAATCGGGCCAATCGTATGCAGACGGCATTGTCCCGTTCTTTGCCGCCACGAGGCCAGACAGCAAAAGGGCCCCGAAACGGAGCCCTTGGAATAGACTCTAACTATGGCCAATGGCCTTTTGATCGGCATTTGGGGTTGTCGGCGTTGTGTCATCTGTTTTGATGCGCTTAAGCTCGTTGTCCATACGCCGCGCTGCCCGACGGTGCTTTCCCTGAAGCAACCATTCGAAGGCAAAGCCGATGCCCAAGCCGATCAGCAGGGCGACCATGATGGGCAGGAACAGGGGCAGATCGACTTCAAACGGCAATGGCCAGAGTGAAAGCGTCACCGGTGCCCGGTTGGAGACAGCAAAAACCGCAATCAATACGGCAAGCGGAATGGAAATAATCCAGTAAAGGAAGCGCATTCTTAGCTCCTTGTGCCAGACCGTCAGCGCCGCACCGGCAAAGCGGACGGCGTCAGGATCGGACAGCAGGTCACATTTGATCATCTGTCTGTGCAGTATGGGGCAAGAAGCGGGCAAAAGCCAAGCCGTCCGTGACACTTTAGGTCAGGCCCCCAACGCGTCACCGCCAAACTGCGAGCACACCTGACCAAAACCGGGGATCATGGCAACGCCAAACCCCTGGCATCAATCAGTAATTTACCAGACGGGAATTAATTCAAACGCTCGCGGAGCTGTTTGCCAGTCTTGAAATAGGGAACCTTTTTCTCGCCGACGGGGACGGCATCCCCGGTGCGCGGGTTGCGTCCGACCCGGGCATCGCGGTGCTTGACGGAAAATGCCCCAAAACCGCGAAGTTCGACCCGATCACCGCGCGCAAGCGCATCGGTAATTTCGTCAAAGATCGTTGCGACAATCCGTTCGACGTCTCGCTGATAAAGATGCGGGTTCATCTCGGCAAGGCGGGCAATCAGTTCAGATTTTGTCATTTCCAGGCCCCATCCTGTTCGTGCTGACAGTCTTACTCAACCGCGGATTCAGATATACTCTTGGGTAACTCTCACTCAGGTTGCCAGACCGCCAGCAAACCGTCAAGTTTAAGCCCCTCAGATGACAGCACTTTTCCAAGGTTTCCCTCAAGAAGGGCCGTCATCAGATCGTCTTCCGGGTACTCGATTTCAAGCGGTACAACCTCCGCTTCCGGCGTGATACCGGCTTCTTCTTCAAGCCAGCTCAAGGCTTCACGACGGCCTCCAATTTCATCAATCAACCCGTTGGCAACGGCCTGCTGTCCGGTATAGACGCGGCCATCTGCAAGGCTGCGAACCGTATCCACCGGCAAGTCACGGCGATCTGCAACCATGCCAACAAACACTTCAAACATGTCCGAAATCAGGCCCTGCATGGCCGATTTTGCAGCAGCATCAACAGGTTCGAACGGATTGGGTGCTGCTTTGAGCGGGCCGCTTTTGACCGTCATCGGTTCAACACCAAGCTTTTCAAGCGTTCCGGTGAAATTCATCGACTGGAAAATCACCCCGATAGAGCCGGTAATGGTCCCTCGGCGCGCAACGATATGATCCGCCGCAATCGCGGTCATATAGCCGCCCGATGCAGCAACCGTGCCCATTTCCGCAACAATCGGGCGGGTTTCACCGATGCGGCGCAGCGCCTCATAGAGGGTTTCACCACCGACCATGGTGCCACCGGGGCTGTTGATATGAACAATCACACCGACCACGTCGCTGTCTTCTTCAATCGCACTGAGCGCATCGAGAAGATAGGGGTCTTCGGCAATCACGCCTTCGATGGTGATTTCAACAATCTTCGGGCCAAGGGTGCCCATGACACTGTCTTTGACGGCTGTCCCCGACAATCCGATGACAATCACGGCCAGTACAGCAACCACTGCCACCACGCGCCAGCGGAAGATGGATTTCTTCAAACGGCGTCGATCAAGCAGAATATCGGCATCAAGCGCCATCAGGGTGCCCCGGTTATAAAGATCAATCAAACACTTAGGGGAATGCTACCCCTTAAACCTGTCTCTTCAAATGGTTTTTCTCAGCCCCGAAGGCAAGAACAAAAACCGTTTAAAATCAAAATTTTCGCGAAAAACACCGATATTGGTGCATCGAATGGAACAATCAGGTCAATTACACGGATAATATTAAACCCCCGCGATCCTGTTGCATGTCATTTCCCTACAAGCTGAACCACTTATCCTGCCGCGTGGCTAACCACCGCGAAGGTAATTGGGCAAAAGAAAACGGGCCGCGCAATGCGCGACCCGTTTCTGTGACCTGCGAAAGCGCAGATCAAACTTTGGACAAGGAGGCTTATTCGCCGCCCTGTTTTTTGCGAAGTGCTTCGCCGAGGATATCGCCGAGCGATGCACCGCTGTCTGCCGAACCGTAATCCGCCATTGCTTTCTTCTCGTCAGCAACTTCAAGAGCTTTGACCGAGAGGGAAACTTTACGGGTTTTGGAATCGATCGCGGTAACACGTGCGTCGACTTTTTCACCAACTGCAAAGCGTTCCGGACGCTGTTCAGAACGCTCGCGCGCCAGCTCAGCTTTACGGATGAAGCCTTTCAGTTCGGTGTCGCCAACGGAAACCTCGATGCCACCGTCGTTAACTTCGGTAACTTCACAGGTGACAGCTTCGCCACGTTTGATGCCGGTGACAGCTTCTTTGAACGGATCGCCGGAAAGCTGTTTGATGCCGAGCGAGATGCGTTCTTTTTCAACGTCAACGTCAAGAACCTTGGCTTTGACGATGTCACCTTTTTTGTATTCCTTGATGACTTCTTCACCAGCGCGGTCCCATGACAGGTCCGAGAGGTGAGCCATGCCGTCGATACCGCCCAGAAGGCCAATGAACAGACCGAATTCGGTGATGTTCTTGACTTCGCCTTCGATCTCGGACTCGACCGGGTGAGATGCAAGGAATGCGTCCCACGGGTTCGAGGTGCACTGCTTGAGACCAAGCGAGATACGGCGTTTCTGTGCATCGACGTCGAGCACCATGACTTCGACTTCCTGCGAGGTCGAAACGATTTTGCCCGGGTGGATGTTTTTCTTGGTCCAGGACATTTCCGAAACGTGGACCAGGCCTTCGACACCAGCTTCGAGTTCGACGAATGCGCCGTAATCGGTGATGTTGGTGACACGACCTTCGAATTTCGAACCGACCGGGTATTTGGCTTCGACACCTTCCCACGGATCAGCTTCAAGCTGCTTCATGCCAAGCGAGATACGCTGGGTTTCGCTGTTGAAGCGGATGACCTGAACTTTAACAGTCTGGCCGATCTGAAGGGCTTCGGACGGATGGTTGATACGTTTCCAGGCAATGTCGGTAACGTGCAGCAGGCCATCAACGCCACCAAGATCGACGAATGCGCCGTAATCGGTGATGTTTTTGACAACGCCGTCAAGAACCTGACCTTCCTGAAGGTTCTGGATCAGTTCAGCACGCTGTTCTGCACGGGTTTCTTCGAGAACCGCACGACGGGAAACCACGATGTTACCGCGCGAACGATCCATTTTCAGGATCTGGAACGGCTGCGGGTTGTTCATCAGCGGGGTCACGTCACGTACCGGACGGATATCAACCTGGCTGCCCGGAAGGAACGCAACTGCGCCCGACAGGTCAACGGTGAAGCCGCCTTTAACACGACCAAAGATGGTGCCGTCTACGCGTTTGCCATCGGAGAACTGTTTTTCCAGCTCAACCCATGCTTCTTCGCGGCGCGCTTTTTCGCGCGACAGTACGATCAGGCCATCCTTGTTTTCATAACGGTCGACATAAACATCAACGGTATCGCCAATGTTTACTTCGCCGGTACCAAATTCTTTAAGCGGAACGCGACCTTCGGATTTGAGGCCGACATCGACGATGGCATCATCGTCGGTTTTTTTAACGACCGAACCGGTCATTACGCGGCCAACAAAACCTTCGTCTTCAGAACCAAGGGTTTCGGCCAACAGGGCGGCAAAATCTTCGCCAGTCGAGAATTGTGCTTCTTCAGCGGTGGTCATAAACCAGACTTCCTTTCGAGTATCGTCACTATATTCTGGCCAACCGGTTGTGTCCGGTGGTCTTTGCCGCAAAATCGCGGCGATGTGTCATTCACTGTTCAAGCCCGAACGCATGTAAAGGCGACCCTTCCATACGCGAAAAGGTGAACGCACATGTCGTTCACCTTAGGGACAGGTCAAAGACCGGTACCTCGGGATCGTTCAACGCCTGACGGTTAAAACGCCCTTTGATCAGTCATCCGCGCCCATATGGGTGTGGATATGTGCCATGACGGCATCGAACACTGCGTTGGCATTCAGACGGTCCGTATCAATGTGGATTGCGTCTTCTGCCATCTTGAGCGGTGCGACATCGCGTGCACTGTCTCGGGCATCCCGTTCTTCAAGCTCTTTAAGAACGCGCTCGTATATAGCAGCGGGATTTTTTTCCTGCAACTGTTTGAACCGACGGTTTGCACGTTCTTCGACACTTGCGGTCAGGTAAAACTTGATCGGGGCGTCCGGACAGACCACCGTTCCGATGTCACGACCATCAAGAACCGCCCCACGCTTACCGCCTGGCGGGGTGGTGGCAAGGCTGCGCTGAAAATCAAGCAACACCTCGCGAACCTTTGGAATCGCTGCAACTTTTGAGGCCGCCGTACCGACGTCTTCGCTGCGAAGTGCCTCGCCGACAAGATCATCAGCACCAAGATTTTCCGCCGCCGCAACAGCAGCAGCTTCATTTGCGGGATCTGCATTTTCGGCCAGAACTTTCGCACCGGTGGCACGATACAACAGGCCGGTATCAAGATAGGCATAGTCCATTGCGTCCGCGACTCGACGCGCCAAAGTCCCCTTGCCGGACGCAGCCGGCCCATCAATGGCGATGATCATATGCAGCTCTCCCTGTTTATATATCTGGCTTGGTCGTGCTTTATATATTGGGGTGACGGATCAGGAATGCAGGGCCAATTTTGCGCCCATATCCCCCATCAGTGTTTCAAAGTTCGGGAAACTGGTGGCAATCGGGTTGGCATCATCCACCGCAACCGGCTTTTCCGCCCCCAATCCCAAAACCAGGAACGACATGGCAATACGGTGATCCAGATGGGTTTCCACCATGCCACCCCCGGGCACCACACCACCGGTCACAATCAGATCATCGCCTTCGATGCGATGGATCACGCCATTGGCTTCAAGACCAGCAGCCACCGCCGCCAGACGATCCGATTCCTTCACGCGCAATTCTTCAAGATCGCACATGCGTGTTTCACCCTCGGCATAGGCCGCAGCCACGGCAAGTACCGGATATTCATCAATCATCGATGGTGCGCGTTCGGCCGGAACGACAATGCCCTTAAGGCGGTTCTTGCCGGTTACGACCAGATCGCCGATGGTTTCACCGGCTTCTTCGCGTTCGTTGGTAATCGTGATGTCACCGCCCATCTCAATCAGGGTGGTGATCAAACCGGTGCGCAGCGGGTTCAGACAAACATCGCGAATGGTCACGTTTGACCCCGGATTGATCAGGGCCGCCACCATGGGGAATGCCGCCGAACTGGGATCGGTCGGAACCACAATGTCCGCCGCCTTCATTTCGACCGGACCGGTCAGGCTGACGGTGCGCCCACCATCGTCATTAACCGCAACATCCACATCAACACCAAAGTGACGCAGCATCCGTTCGGTGTGGTCGCGCGACGGTTTGGGTTCAATCACCGTGGTGGTGCCGGTGGTATTCAGGCCCGCAAGCATGACGGCCGATTTCACCTGGGCAGAGGCCATCGGCAGGGTATAGGTCACGGGCTTTGCTTCATCCGTACCAATCACCGCCATCGGCGGGCGGCCGCGATCGCGCGTGATGAACTGGGCGCCAAATTCGGACAACGGATCGGCCACACGGCCCATCGGGCGTTTGCACAGCGATGCGTCGCCTGTGAAAAACGTCGTGATCGGATGGGTGGCAACGATGCCCGCCATCAGACGAATGCCGGTCCCGGCATTGCCCATATCAATCACGCTATCGGGTTCGCGAAGCGCCCCGACACCAACGCCGGTGACATGCCAGGTGCCGTCTTCATCACGGGTAACGGTGGCGCCGAGTTTGCGCATGGCATCCGCGGTTGCCAGAACATCTTCGCCTTCGAGCAGGCCGGTGACCTTGGTCGTGCCGATTGCCAGACCACCAAACATCAGGGAGCGATGGGAAATTGATTTGTCACCCGGAACCCGGATATCGCCCGTAAGCGGCCCGGCCTTGGCCGAGGACAGCGGGCGTTTGGTCAGCGAAGAACTCATTCGGTCATACCTGTCAGTAACTGTTTTGCCATCTTGGGTCAGGACCCAACAAAAGCCTGATTGAAAACGTGGTGCGGTGCAGCCTTGTTTCAGGCGCTCGGCCACCGTTCAATCAGGGGATCAATGCTCTAGCACAAGCGGTTGGCACGCACCAGCATCGAACCCGATTTCGGGCCCGATTTTTGGTATGGGAATTTGGCGCAATGTGCGGCAGATTTATGGAACTGGGCTGCCAGCGAAAAAAACGATCAATTTCCTTTTGACAAGGTGCCCGCAAGATGGCAATTGGGCCTTTCAGACAAGACGCTGTGTGCAGCCTTGCTGCGCTTCGCGACATACAGTCCCTTCGATGATAACGGTAATTAAGAGGATTTGCCGTAATGTCAGCACGCGGTAAGAAACGTCACTGCCTCGCTTGTGATACCAAGTATTATGACCTGAACCGAACCCCGGTTATCTGCCCGAAATGCGCCACACCAGATGGCGCGACAAAGGTCAAGAAATCCGCGGTTGCAAAACCGGCACCAGAAGAAGACGAAGACGTCGATGACGTCAATGATCTTGAAGATGATGTCGATGGCGATATCGACGACGATATTCTCGAGGACGCCTCTGATCTTGGCGAAGACGACGATGATCTTGGCGAAGTCTTTGAACACGTCGAAGCAGACGACGACGATCGCTAAGAAATTTTGAAAAAGGGTCTTGCCAACATTTGGCGAACCTTCTAAATATGCGCCGCGCCGCAGAGGCTTTAAAATTCTTCTGCGACGCGGACAAAGTGGGGCCGTAGCTCAGTTGGGAGAGCGCTACAATGGCATTGTAGAGGTCGTCAGTTCGATCCTGATCGGCTCCACCATTCAAAACCCGTTGCCTTTGGCGACGGGTTTTGTCGTTTTGGGGTCTTGCTTGACATCCCCTTGCCCATCCCCGAAGACTGCCGCCCAGTAAATCCAACTGGGAGAAGACCATGAGCAAGGTTTGGACCGTCTATTTGTCGGGCGAAATTCACAGTGACTGGCGCGAGCGTATTGAAACGGGTGTGAAAGAAGCAGGCCTTCCGGTCGAACTGGTCGCCCCAATCACCGTGCATGAAGATTCTGATGATTGCGGCGTTGCTGTTTTTGGTGCTGAAGAAAACAAATTCTGGCATGACCGCAAGGGCGCGCAGCTTAACGCCATGCGCACCCAGACCTTGCTGTCACAGTCCGATCTTGCCGTGATTCGCTTTGGCGAGAAATACAAGCAGTGGAATGCTGCCTTTGATGCCGGTCAGGCCGCCGCCCTTGGCATCCCGTATATTACGTTGCACCCGACCGAGCATGACCATGCGCTGAAGGAAGTCGACGGTGCGGCCAATGGTGTGGCGCGCGAACCCGAACAGGTGGTTGCGGCACTGGCCTATATCATCCGGGGTGATATGCCCAAATAGGCCCCAAAAGCGTCTATGCCTTTGCCTCGGCAAAGGCACGGATGCGTTTGATGGCTTCGCGAAGGTCTTCGTCGGGGACGGTCAATGCCACGCGGATCAGGTTTTTGGCGTTTTCACCGAAGGATGCGCCGGGCATGACCGCGACGTCTTGTTCGTCCAAAAGCCCCCAGGCGAAATCTTCGCCGTTCATCCCGGTCGCCCCGACATCGATCATGGCAAACATGCCGCCTGATACCTTGCCGGTTTTAAGGGCCGTGCACCCGGCAAGCTCGGTCTCGATCAGATCGACACGCGCGGCGTAGCTTTTGCACATGCGTTTTGCCGTATCCAAATTGCCGCGCAGTGCAACCTCGGTCGCATCGGCAATGAAGGGCTGATTGCCAAACAGGATGGTTTCGGAAATCGGCAACACCTTGGTGCAAAGCTCTTCTGGCCCGACCGCCCAGCCACTGCGAAAGCCGGTGGCGGCAAAGGTTTTGGAGATTGACGAGACAACAATGGTCCGGTCACGCAGTTCTTCGATTTCAAGCGGGGATGCAAAACTGCCCTCGAACACCAGATCCTCGTAAACCTCGTCACAGACAATCCACAAATCATGTTCGGTGGCGATTTTGCCAAATTCCGCAAGCGTTTTGCGATCAAGTAGCGCGCCTGATGGGTTGTGCGGGGTGTTGAGCAACAGAACCCGGCTGTCCTTGGTGACGGATGCGCGCAGGTCACCCGGCTGCATGATAAAGCCGTGTTCGATCCCAAGGGGCACGGCCTGCAGCACCGCACCGGATGCGCGGATCACACCGGCATAGGTGGCGTAATAGGGATCCCCAACCAGAACGCCCTCGCCCGCATCAACCAAAGCGGTGATGACGGTATAAAGCGCAGTTTGCGTGCCGGGGAAACACAGGATGTTTTCCGGGGTGATATCGGGCCAGACGGGTTTGTATTTATCCACAAGCGCATCAAGCAGGCCGACCTCGCCCCGGCCATTGGAATAATGGGTGCGGCCACGGCGCATGGAAGCTTCGCAGGCGTCAATCAATGCCGGATCGACGGGAATGTCGGGCTCGCCAATCGTCAGCTCGATGATCGATGCCCCCTGGGCTTCGCGGTCCCGTGCGGCGTTGTGAACAGCCCATTTTGCCCCGCCAAGTTCGGCAAGACGGTCGGTAATCCTGGCATATCTCATGATGCTTTGCTTTTTTGTTCGGGTTGTTCGAGTTGTTTGGAGCGTTGCAGGGGTTGCTGCAAGGTGCCTTGCGGATCAGCAAGCACACCAGCCGGCAGCCCCAAAAGACGTTCTGCCGATGTAATGACCAGATCGGGCAGGATATCGCGGGCATAAAGCCCGGAATTCAGGGCACCTTCCATCCACAGGCCATCGACCAGACCATTGAGCGCAATCGCATGGTTTTTGCAGATCGCGACACTGTGCGGGCAGCCATGACGGATCAGAACCGGCTCGATCAGGGTTTCAAGCACAGACAGAAATTCGCGGTAACCGTCACGATGAATTTCGGCAAAGCCCGGATCATGGCGCACACGCCCGATGAAGGTCGCCCACAGCGATACGGTTTCTTCGGCCATGTTGGGCATTGTCATATTGGCGCGCAGAAAGCGCGAGAGCTGTGTTTCCGGCGATCCTTCGCCGCGGTTTGCGCTTTCACTGGCCTGGGCGGTGAGCTGCCCGACAAGATAGGCATAGGCATTGCGGATCATTTCATCCTTGCTGCCAAAATAATGGCGCACCAACCCGACGGTGACCCCGGCCTCCTCGGTGATGCGGCGCACTGATGCCCCATGCAGTCCGTGACGCGCCACACAGCTAAGCGTCGCCTCCATCAAACTGCGGCGGCGATCATCAAGTGATAGGCGCTGGAATGTTTTTCTGCTCATCCCCGGTTCCCGACTGACTGGCGAAGGTGCTCAAAGCACATTGTTATACAATTGAATAATTTATCAGCTTGATCAAGCCCTGCGTATAGCAAAGCCTGATCGGTGAGTGCACATCAGTATCCTTGTGCCGGGTTTACAGCCAGACTGAGCGGCGTGCCCGCCAGCAACTCACGGGCCGATTGCAGGGCCTGTTCGGCAACGACGGCGGGTGTCGTATCACTGGCGACATGCGGGGTGATGCGCAGGCGCGGATCGCGCCAGAATGGATGATCCGATGGCAAGGGTTCTTCGCGAAAGACATCAAGTGTCGCCCCGCTGAGCTGCCCGCTTTCAAGGGCTGCGACAAAGTCGGCCTCTGCCAGATGTTCGCCGCGCCCGATCTGGATAAGCCAGGCCCCCTTGGCCAACCTGGCAAAAAGATCGGCGTTCAGAACATCTTCGGTTTGGGCGGTTAACGGCAGGGTGTTGATCACAACATTCATGTCGGTAGCGGCCTTGATCACCGAGTCGTCCCCGGAAAAGTAACGGACCCCGCTGATTTGATCCTTTGGGGGGCGGCGGCAGGCGACAGAAACGCAAAAGCCGGTTTCAACCAGCGCCCGGACAATCACAGCCCCCATCGACCCATGGCCAAATACCGCGACCTTAAGCGCGCTGGGCGGGCGGATCGGCGGTGGCGCCCATTGTGCCTGTGCCTGATTTTGCTGCATTTGGGCAAAGCCGCGTTCAAAATGAACGACTTCATGCACAGCATAGCCCGCCATCAGATGTGCCTGATGGGGATCGCGCACCCGGCAGATCGCAACACCTTCGTGCAAACCGGGATGTCCGAGCAAATCATCAACACCAGCCCCAACAGACATCGCCATTTCAAGATTGGGATAGGGGGCAAAGGCGGCAGGTCCGGGCAACCAGCAAACTGCAAACCGGATGGCATCGAGATCGGTGACTTCATCAGGATTAAGCAGGCAGACATCCGGCGCCTTTTCACCGAAATCAAGGGCGTAATAGGACTTGAGATCCATCGTTTCGCTTAGGAGCACACCGTAAATCGGTCCTGCGGTCGTCATATATCAAAATCCCCTGCAAAGTCGTGTGCCTGCACGCGTCACCGCCCTGTTCAAAGGCGATTTTCGCCCGAAAGGACAAGAAAGTTTGCGCTTTGGTTCCTTCCTCAGTTAAACAAGTGTATATCAAAGAGTAAAGCCGTTTGATCTGAGCAATGGAGACCGGGATGCATATCGCAACACAGAATGACGCCAAGGCAACCGCCAAAACGGGCGGCATGAGCGATGCCGAAAAGCAGTGCCGCATTGAGCTTGCCGCCTGCTACCGGTTGGCAGCCCATTACAAGATGACCGATACGATCTATACCCATATTTCCGCCCAGGTGCCCGGAGAACCGGGGCATTTCCTGATCAATCCCTATGGGCTGATGTGGGAAGAAATCACGGCGTCTTCACTGGTCAAGATTGATGTTGATGGCAACAAGGTCGAAGAAACGCCCTATCGCGTGAACCCGGCGGGCTTTACCATTCACAGTGCTGTGCATATGGGGCACCACGATGCAGCCTGGGTGATGCATACCCATACACGATCCGGATTTGCGGTTTCCTGCCTTGAAGAAGGCCTGATGCCGCTTAACCAGATTGCACTGCAGTATTACGGGCAGATTGGCTATCACGACTATGAGGGCATTGCGCTTGATCTTGCGGAACGCGAGAGAATCGTTGCAGCACTTGGCAACAATATCGCCCTGATCCTGCGCAATCATGGACTATTGACGGTTGGCGCGACGGCCGGACAGATGTTTTCCAACATGTTCTATCTTAACCGGGCCTGTGAAATTCAGGAATCGACCCTTGCCATGGGCCGCCCGCTTCGGGCGATTGATGATGCCGTGATTAAACGGGTGTCTGAACAGTTCAGCCAGATGGCCTATGACGATGGTGACATCGAACTGGAATGGGATGCACAAATGCGTCTTGCTGACCGGCTGGACCCGGGGTTCCGCGACTAGGGCCCGGACCCTGAATAGCCTGTCGTTGCCGACAGGGCGGACACAGGATTTATTGCGCAATTCAAAGCCTTTAGAACGCCGTCGGAATTTACGAACGGCGACGCAGGATGTCCGTGATTAATTTTTAATCTTTTGTGACAGTTGCGCAAAATATAATCAAATCCGTCCTTGACACCCTCCCGGTGACTGCTACCATCAAGTTCAATATGGTCACACCGGATGAATTTCCGGTTGGTTTTGGTCGGGGTTTGGTGACGGTCACATCGGATGATGTCAGCGCCCAACCTGTTGAAACGCAATATCCTGTGCTGTTGTGTGACAGTCCGGGTGCGGTGAAAACATCACGACCAAAACGGGTTGATTGCCAAGATCAGCCCTTCTGACCCACCCAGTTGGCAGAGCCGGTTTGTCACAGGACTTTCTGCCCCGCCCAAGCGACAGTGTCGCGGTGGCCTTATGCTGGGATCACGCAATGGTCGAAAGTGTTTCTGTTGGCTTGCCTGCTTGCGGGCTTGGGGGAACACGTCATGCTTTGGCATATCTTTACCGTTCCCGACGGTGTGTCAAAGATCCTGCTCGCCAGACAAGGAGAAGACGACATGCAAGTATCGAACACAATTGACTGTAACGGTCTGTCCCCGGCCCCGACCCTTCTGCGGATCATGCAGGCGCTGGTTGGACGGGATGACTGCGGCGCACCGTTGAATGTTCTGGTCGGTTCTGACTGCAATTGTGATCGTCTGGCTGCCTCGCTTGGTCCACTGGCCGGAGACGTCCAACTGTCGCACAACATTCGGCAATTTGCGTCAATCAATTAAGCAGGACGACCACGCGCCTGCACGAGCACCAAGATGCCAGCCGTTTCCCATCCCGAGTGTTGCTTGGTATTTCGTCGCCTTCACCCGTTAGCGACCAAAGCAAAATAAAAATGCTGCGCATTGGCACAGGACGACAGGTCATTGCCGTCGATCATAACGCCCGCCGCCTTAAGGGCCACAATAAAGAACGTCACGCCAGCGCGCCCAAAGCGTCCCGGGGTCGTTTGGTGGATGTGACGTGATCCTGCCGCGTCCCGCGACCGGCTGATGTGCGTAATAACAGGAAGCATTATGTTAGAAGACCCCGCCAAAGAAAGCAGCGAGACGCACAGGCGATACGCCAACACCCCCGAGACACCAGATTTCGCCTTTGATCCCGAGGACCCCTGGACCCAGACCTTTCAGGAAGGGCTTGCGCGCGCTGACCTCAGGGGCAAAACCGTTTACGAGGTCGGGGTTGGCACCGGCATCAATGTCGCATTCATTTTACGAAATTGCGGTGCCGCCAGAGTGTATGGCAGTGATCTTGATCCGCGGCTGGTTGTTCTTGCCGAAAGCAACCTTCGCAGCCTGTCCCCGCAACATGCCGCCTATTTCGAACCCGTACACGGCAGTGTCAGTCTGATTGATACCGACGCTGCACGGGCAAAAATCGACAAAACCGATGTGGTGATCGCCTGCATCCCGCAAGTGGGCGAGCCCAGCGACGAACGCCTGACAGCTTTTCGCGAAGCCCAATCGGTCAAACTTGCCAAAGGGGCCGAAGACGAGGCCGAAGACCATATCGCGCATTATTACCCCTGGAGCCTGTTTGACGAATATCCCTATAACTCGGTCGGACTGGGGTTAAATGAAGCGCTGATGCGCCGCGTTCGCCAACAGGCCCCGCATGCGCAACTGGTAATGAATTTCGGGTGCCGCATCGGCACAGAAATCATCTGCGAATGTTTTGAAGCCAATGGCTATAAACCCGAAAAGATCGCATCGAAAATCGTGCTGCAGCATGCGGGCACGGATATTTCGTTTTTCGTGACGCTCGAAAAGGCGCTTAGCGGGACCAACCTTGAAAAGCAGCTTGTCTGCAAATTCTATTCAGACCCGGATGGCAAAAAGCCGCTTTCCGCGACCGAAGCACAAAACCTGATTGATATGGACCCGGAAGTTGCCCTGTATCACGAAGTGGCCGTCATTCGCGGAATACCGATCACGAATTGATCATGATCGCAGGTGTGAATTACAAACCCGTTGCCCTGTGCGGCGGGCTTTACACCCCGGGTTGAGGCATTTTAGGCCGCCTGATATCAATGCATGCTTCGTGTGGGGGTTTCCCCCCGATCATCCGGGACGATGATATCAACCGGCAACAGCGCAAGCGCAGGGGTTGCGCGGATCACCATGATGCGGCCTTTGACCGGTTTTCCCTTTTCCTGACGCAGGACACCGGGCGCATCCGAAACGACCGAGAACCCGCATTCCGGCAGCCATTCACTCACCGCGCGCTGATGATGGCGGAAACGTTGCCCCGGACCAAGATCAAACGGGAAGGCCTCGCCGTGCTCAAGGCTAAAGGCCATCAGGGCACCGGGGCGCATGCGCGCACGTGCTGCGCGCAAGGCCGGGGCAAGATCACCAAGATAGTTCAAAACATCCGCAGCAATGACAAGACTGTAATCCTGCCCGATTTCAGCAGGTATTTCAGTGATGTCACCGGCAATCAATGTGCGATAAATGCCCTTTGGCCGGGCGCGATTGATCATGCGCGGTGACAGATCAATGCCGTCAATGGCATCCACATAACCGCCAAACACCTCACCGACCAACCCGGTGCCGCAACCAAGATCAAGGACCGAAAGCGGGCGCAGCATATTGGGCAAATGCGGGCGGACGGCTTCAAACAGCAATTCGGGGCCGCGATAAGCCAAACGATCCCGCAGGCTGTTTTCAAAGCGCGGCGCATAATCATCAAAAAGTGCGCGCACATAATCAGGTGGCAAACGATCCCGCATTGCCGCAGCACCCAAAAGGGTCAGACGAACATTCGCCCCCATGCGATCAAGGGGATCAAGGATCAGATATTGCCGGAAGGCATCGATGGCGCTTTCCGTTTCGCCAGCACGTTCATAGATATCGCCAAGCGTGAAATGGGCTTCATCCCAATCCGGATCAGCTGCAATGGCGGCACGCGCAACATCACTGGCAGCGGTGTAATCAGCCTGCGAGACCAATGCCAACGCCATATCCAGTCGCCGGCTTGCCGACAGACGGTCTTTGCTCATCTATGTTTTGAAACCTGAAAAGGGGTCTGACAACCATGCCAGAGCCACAGCCAAAGATAGTGCTATATCGGATTATTCGCGGGTTTTGGCAAGATAGATAAAATTGGCCAAATTCAATCCAGTAGCAAAATCGCGCCGGATCTCAGTGCGATTTTTGCGATTTGCCATCCAGTGTTCGGCGAATCCCCGCGATAAAGCCATACAAAAAGCGGGCGGTGGCGGGCATGACATAAGCCCCGTGATGATACACCGGTGATGTCCCAACCTTGTCCGCCCCCGGTTCCAGCCAACACCAGAAATTGGTTTCTACCTGTTTGCCCGACATATCTGGCAGCCATGTTTCTGCTGGGGATCGCCCATGGGCAATTCCCAACCCACCAAGATTGTGAACCCCCGAATGCGGTCCTTGTAGGGAAAATGGCCTTGGCCGAAGTGCAGTTTGGCTGCCGACTAAATCCGAAATGGTTCCCAACATAGTTTCCAGATGGACTTTGGCGCGGCCACATCAACAAACATTTTCCGATTGATATTGATAAAATTAATACATTCGTATATATTAATTTTAATTCTCTAAACATGGACGTAATGATGGAAAACTTTACCCCTGTATCTGCCCTGATCGGCGGTGGGCTTATTGGCCTTGCATCCGGGCTGTATCTTTTACTTAATGGGCGCATTGCAGGCATCAGCGGCATTCTTGGCGGCATTCTGGCCCCATCAAAGGGGGATAAAACCCTGTTTGAACGGCTGGCCTTTATTGTCGGCTTGGTCTTTGGCCCATTGATCCTGATGACGGGCACGCCGCTTGAAGCGCAAAGCGTTGTTACAAATTCGCTTCCGGTCATCATTGTCGCCGGACTTCTGGTTGGTGTTGGCACGACAGTTGGCAGCGGATGTACAAGCGGCCATGGCATTTGTGGTCTGTCGCGCTTTTCACTGCGCTCGCTGGTCGCGACGCTTTCGTTTATGGCGGCAGGCTTTGTCACCGTTCTTGTCACCCGCCATCTGATGGGAGGCCTGTAATGCGGACGTTCGTTTCCCTGATTTGCGGCACGATTTTTGGCTTTGGCCTTTATATTTCGGGCATGATCGACCCGCAAAAGGTTCTGGGATTCCTGGATATCTGGGCGATTGCCGAGGGTGGCTGGGACCCGAGCCTTGCATTTGTCATGGGGGGCGGGTTGGCCGTTGCCACCCCGATTTTCATGTTTGCCAAAACCCGGAGCGAAGCGGTATGTGGCGGCGACATGGGACTTCCCACCAATAAATCCATCACACCCAAGCTGGTACTTGGCGGGCTTTTGTTCGGCACGGGCTGGGGATTGGTGGGATATTGCCCGGGACCAGCCATAAGCGCACTTGCCTTTGGTCAGACAGACACGATCTTATTTGTCGTCGCGATGGTGGTCGGCATGGGCGGCGCGCGGGCGATGCGCTGGAACGGTTAAACGAAAACCTGATCGCAGAGATTGCAACCGCCCGTGTATCCATGCGGGCGGTTTCGCATTTCCGGTCAAAAATTAGCTGAA
Source organism: Thalassospira australica (assembly GCF_000763295.1). Classification (GTDB taxonomy): domain Bacteria; phylum Pseudomonadota; class Alphaproteobacteria; order Rhodospirillales; family Thalassospiraceae; genus Thalassospira; species Thalassospira australica. The sequence goes on from NZ_JRJE01000032.1 coordinate 205,338, forward strand.
TTCTCGCAGCACCGGGCTTGTCTTTGGCGTTAAAATCCCATACCTGACCAACAGAGCGCCACATTGAAGTCCAAAAAGGTTTCTGCATGAAGATCGGTATTCTTGAGACCGGGCTCGTCCCGGAAGAACTTCGCGATACTTTCACAAGCTACCCCAAGATGTTTGAGAAACTGCTTGGCGATGTTGACCCCAGCCTGGAATTTGAAACCTGGACGGTTGTTGAAAACGACTTCCCGACCGACATCAATGATGCCGACGGTTGGCTGATTACCGGCTCCAAACATGGTGTTTACGAAAACGCCCCCTGGATGATCCGCCTTCAGGATTTCCTGCGCGATGCGGTTTCGGCCCAGATGCCGGTGTTTGGCGTTTGTTTTGGTCACCAGATTTTGGCAGCAGCGCTTGGCGGCAAGGTCGTGAAATCCGATAAGGGCTGGGGTGTTGGCGTACATGAATATGGCGTTGCGGTCGGCAAAAGTGACTGGCTTTCCGGCACGGCTGAGACCATTCGCATCAATGCGTTCCATCAGGACCAGGTGGTGGAATTGCCCGAAGGTGCCACGATCTGGGCCAGTTCGGAGTTCTGCCCCTATGCCGGTCTGCAATACGGTGACAATGCCGCATCGATCCAGCCGCACCCTGAATTCATGCGCCCCTATCAAGAGGCCCTTTTGCAGGCACGCAATGACCTTATTCCCGATGATGCGCACAAAACCGCGGTGAACTCGCTGGGAAATCCGATATCAAGCGCTGATTTCGCCAAATCAATTGTGAAGTTCCTGACGCGAAAGCGCGTAGAAACCGCCGCCTGATCGTCAGCCACGCCAACACAAAATGTTGAAAGCCATCAGGGCAGCCTGATGGCTTTTTTCGTGCCTGAACGGACAAAACAGTTTATCAACCAAGAGTATTGCCCCCCTGATCAAACAGGTCATACCCGGGACAATCGACCACAGAATGTCGATGACGGGCCCGGGACAATAAACCAGGGACGATAAACAAGACGAGCACCTGTACAGATGATCCAGAACCTGCGGCTTTATTCCGGCCTGATCCTGTTTTCCTATGTGCTGATCCATCTGCTGAACCATGCAGCGGGGATTGTGTCGCCGGAATTGATGGAAGAATTTGCCAAATATACCACCGAGGTCTGGCGATTCCCGCCGCTGGAGATTTTGCTGCTGCTATCACTGGTCACGCACTTTGTATTGGCTGCCGCACGCCTGACCAGCCGCCGCACATTACGTCTGCGCAAATCGGAATGGGCCCAGATGATTTTGGGTCTGTGCATCCCGTTCCTGATGTTTCGCCACATCATTGCAACCCGGATCATCGATCTGGGCTTTGATGTTACGGCAGAATATGAACGGGTATTGCTTGACCTTGCGGTGTTTGTGCCGTTTCAGGGCTTTTTGCAGGCGGTCACAGTTGTGGTCGTCTGGGCGCATGGTTGCATCGGCATTCATTTCTGGCTCAGGGTCAAACCGTTCTATCCGAAATGGCGCAACACGTTTGGCACCTTTGCCATTCTGGTCCCGACCCTGGCACTTGCAGGCTATGCTGCCGCAGCAGCAGAAGTCGTCCGCCGGGCCGAAGAAGGCGGGCGCAAATATGTGTTTGGTGTTCTTGAAGCCAACAACATCAATCAGGCTGCGATTGATTTTTACCAGAATGCCATTCTGCCCTTCACGATTTTAAGTATTGCATTGGCGTTGGCACCATTTGGTATCCGCCAAATCCGTCAAACCATTGACCGGGTCAAACGTGGCCCGATGTTAAGCCTGCCAAACGGGCGGTTTGTGCGCGTCCCGCCCGGGGCCACCGCCCTTGAGGCATTGCGTGACGCGGGCATTCCGATGGCCTCGGTCTGTGGCGGACACGGGCGCTGCACCACATGCCGCATCCATTGCGGATCGGGCACCGATCAACTTGCCAGCCCCGGCCAGATTGAAGACGCGGCCCTTAAAAGCATTCAGGCCCCCAAGGGCATGCGCCTGGCCTGTCAGATCAGACCCCAAAATGATCTGGCGGTTGTGCCCTTGTTACCGCCCAACGCCAGCGCGCGCGATGGTCGCCGCCCCGGTGGTTTGTCTGGCAGTGAAAGACAGGTTGTCTGCATCTTTATTGATTTGCGCGATTCGACCAAGCTTGGCGAAAGCAAAATGCCTTATGACGTTTTGTTCATCCTTAATCAGTTTTTTGCCGAGATGACCGAGGCGCTGCGTGCAACCGGCGGCTATTATGCGCAATTCACCGGCGATGGTCTGATGGCGCTTTATGGTCACGAAAGTGAAGATACCGAAAAGACCATCCTGCAGTCCTTTAACGGGGCGGCTGAGATGTTGCGCCGGATTGAAGGGCTGAACGACCATTTGCAATCTGAACTTCCCCACCCGTTGCGCATCGGGATTGGCATTCACATGGGCAAGGCGATTGTCGGGGAAATGGGACCACCGGGCCGCGAAAACATCAGTGCAATCGGCGATACCATCAACACCACAGCGCGCCTTGAAGCCCAGACCAAAGGCCATGGCGTACCATTGGTGATTTCAAAGACATTGTTTGATTTTGGCCCGATTCCCCTGCCGGGAAATGCTGTACTGCATGAAGTTGCACTCCGCGGTAAAGACCAATCGGTTGCCTATTATGCGCTTGATGCCATGCCCGAACTGCCACAAGCCGCAAAATAGCACGTAATAATTCCGTGCCAATGGGGCCTGAATGGGTTACCACGCCAGATATCTTATTTTTGCAGGTCAAGAATGCGCGTGGTTCCCGACAGGGAAGTCTTGACTATTGGGCGGAAAACCACATTTATTTGATTAGATGAAACGTTCGGTGCCGAATGCCTCGGGTCGAACACCCGGATGCCCAAAACGCATGCTGCGTGGGATCCGATCACAACCACACTCGCTCTGACGGAGGAGGTGCTGCATATGTCGCGAATTTCCATGTTCAACAGCCCATTGCTTTTGGGCTTTGACCAGATCGAACGGGTTCTTGATCAGGTTTCAAAGACCAAGGCGGAGGGCTATCCGCCCTATAACATCGAACAAATCGGTGAAAACAAGCTGCGCATCACTGTGGCAGTTGCCGGTTTTGCCGAGGACGATTTGTCCGTAACCACCGAAGACAACCAACTGATCATCCGCGGCAAACATACCGAGGATGACAGTGAACGGGTCTATATCCATCGTGGCATCGCATCGCGCCAGTTCCAGCGGTCATTTGTGCTTGCAGAAGGCATTGAAGTCGTCGGTGCACATCTTGATAATGGTTTGCTGCATGTGGACCTCAACAGGCCATTGCCCGAACCGGTTGTCCGCGAGATTGCGATTGGATCAAACAAGAAAAAAGCTGTCCCTTCTCGGACCATCGATATGAATGTCGAGGATGAGGACAGTTCCGCCGCCAAAAATGACGGCAAAGACTAACTTCAGGAGTGGTTTAAATGACAAACCGAACAGATAGCCACGACACCGGCTCAGGCCAGCGTACCAGTCAGGATACTGGCCTGCTGTCAAATGGCGACTTCGCCCTGCTTGGCATTCATGACGTTGCCTATGTACGTCAGGTTCCCAGCACCGAAGAAGACAGTGATGAACTGGTTTACGGCGTATTCACCGCCGACGGAACCCATATCGCATCGTTTGAAAACCATGCGATTGCCAATGCCGCGATCCGCCAGCACGATATGGAACCACGCGCAGTTCACTGAGCACAACGCGCTCAAAGACATGATCAAAGTGCCCGGTTTTTGCCGGGCATTTTTGTTTGTGTTTGTTCCGGGTGGTTCTGTGCAAGCCCCCACAGGGGTTGTACCAATTGGGTTCAGACCCTAACGAATTTCGATGACTTCGCCTGGCACGGCCATGCGCACCTGATCGTTTTTCTCAACAATCCTTGCCATATCCACGCGCACGTCGCGCTTGACGTGATAAAGCCAGAATCGGGCGCCGGGCATATCGGACGCCAGTTTCATCACTGTTTCAAGATCACAATGGGCAGCATGTTGCGGATCATGCTTGATCAGATAGGTTTCCTGAAACACAAGATCAGCACCGGTAAACAGGGCGGCAGTATCCGCTGTAACGTTACCATCACCGGAATAGGCAAACCCCTTGCCAGCATAACGCAGCAGGATCGCGTGATTCTGAACACTGTGATCAGATCGTGCAAACCGGCATTCGAACGGACCAATTTCGGTCGTGTCGGCAATCGAATGCCAGATAACGGCAAAGGGCCACGCCGTACCCAATCCGGTGAAGCCAAGCTCCATCAGTTTTTCAAGATGGGTGCGCAGTTGTGGACTACATAGGATATGCAGCGGTTTTGAACGGCCATCATCACGCCAATTCAGCATGACGGGCACCAAACCAAACACATGATCGGGATGCATGTGGGTAAAATAGATCGCATCAATCGCGTCCGGATCTGGAAACTTCCCCATCAGATGGCCGGCGATGGTCGCACCACAATCAATCAACAGGCGGTAGCCCCCTGCCGACACAACCACTGACGAGTTCTCATATTTCGGGTCGAACGCCTCGCCCACCCCCAAAACATCAATGCGCAGATGGTTACTATCCATTGCTTTCCGCCCCGTATTTCCCCAGCAAACGATCCATATATCAGGCCAAGGTCCTGACCCTAGAGTCTATTCCGATTAGGTTGCACCGTTTTGCCGAGGGCATTCTTCTGCCCCGCATCGCTCTTGCGCGCTGTGCCTTGCCAAACAATTCGCCAAACACGAACAAAAGCGATGCAACCTAATCGGAATAGACTCTAGCACCGGAGCGACATTCTTGTGAATTGAACACTGCCAAGGCAAGGGGTTCTGCAAGCAGCGCGCAGATCATCTTTAAACTGTCATAAATACAAAAAGGGCGGAGCCCTATGGCTCCGCCAATTTAGGCTCAGGACCTATTAATTTGATTGGAATGGCAGACGTTATATTTGTGAAATCCAAGGAAAGGACCGCCGGGCGGGCTGGTATCCCGGCCAAGGGATTTGACGCCGGAGTTTGCAAATATAACGTCTGTCCTTTGGATTCACCGGGTTTGCACGAGCTACTTTGTCGCAAAACCTTGAAAGATACATATCTTCCTGCGGTTTTGCTTCGCGTATCCGCACAAACCCGGTGAACCATTCAAACCAAATTAATAGGTCCTGAGCCTAAATTTCCTGACAGGGTCGATCACACCTAGCGCGCAAGTACCTCTGCGGCTTCGCGGGTGCGCTGCACCGAGGATGCAACCGTATCATTCGTAGCCCGGATTGCCTCGAGGTTGGACGACATATCTTCGACCGAATGGGCCATTTCCCGCATGCTGGCACTGACATTTTCGGTTACTGCGGTTTGCTCTGTGACCGCCGATGAAATGCTGGTGACATCATTCCGTACGGTCTCAACCGACACCCGAATGGTTTCAAGGGCATTGGCCACATCTGCAGAGATGTCCTGAATGCCGGTGATTTCCTGGGTGATGTCTTCGGTGGCACGCGCCGCCTGATTGGCAAGGTTTTTGACTTCGTTGGCAACAACAGCAAAGCCTTTGCCCGCTTCACCCGCACGCGCACTTTCGATCGTGGCATTTAGTGCCAGCAAGTTGATCTGCCCGGCAATATTGCGAATGACATCAACAATATTGCCCATTTCATCAACCACACCGGTCATGCGCTGGGTCATTTCATTGGCGGTATTGGTCTGTTCATAGGCACGTTCGGTTTCGCTCTGAGACTGCGCCATACTTTGCGAGATTTCCGCAATTGATGCCGCCATCTGCTCTGCACTGGTCGCCACGTTGCGGGTCAATTCCATCGTGTTGGCGGAAGCATCGACACCTTGGGAGGTGCGTGTATTCAGTTCTTCGATGTTGCCGGTGATTTCGGCAAAATTGCCATCAATCATCTTCTTGAGATCGAGAAGAAGTTTCGTCTGTTCGGTAATGTCGGTTGCAAACTTGATGATCTTGATCGGGTTGCCAACCGCATCAAGCACCGGGTTGTAGGTCGCTTCAATCCAGACTTCCTTGCCGTGATTGCCCACACGTGCGAACTGGCCCGCCTGGAATTTACCCTGATTAAGGTTTTGCCAGAACGCCCGGTATTCCGACGAATTGCGCTGATCAGCTGGCATAAACATGCTGTGATGCTTGCCCTTGATTTCATCAAGGCTATAGCCAACCACCGAGAGGAAATTTTCATTGGCCGTCAGGATCGTCCCGTCGAGGTCAAATTCGATGACGCCCTGGGACGCACTGATTGCATCAAACACACTTTGCAAAAGCGCACGTTCATTGCGGCGCGATGTAATGTCGCTGGCGAATTTGACAATCTTGGTGACATTGCCTTTGGCATCTACAATCGGGTTATAGGTTGCTTCCAGCCAAAGCAAACTACCATCACGCCGCCTGCGCGGGAATGCACCAGACAGAAATTCGCCACTGCCAAGCTTCTTCCAGAAGCCTTTGTATTCAGCTGTCGCAGCGATTTCCTCGGGCACGAACATCGAATGATGTTTTCCCACGATTTCATCAGCCTTATAGCCCATGACATGTTCGAAATTCTCGTTGGCACGCAGAATGTTGCCATTGACGTCAAATTCAATGCGCGCCATCGAACGACCGAGTGCTGCTGTGACCTGTTGTTCACTGCGCGCCTCTGCATCACCCTTAAATAACCCGATACCCATATCACTAACTTTCCGCGTTCACCGGGCGAGGTGGTTCATCGCCCGTTTCAATGGCAGAGAGATATTCTGACCCGTCATATCATCTGCCCCAATCAAAACACCGCGAGATCGCCTTACGTCTGCAATCATCGCGCACTTCAATCAGACAAGGCCCGGAAGATTCAACAAAAACAACGGTGCAAAGACATATCATGATGTCCGTGCGGTGCCGTCCACGTTTACAATCCGACCAAAAAGTCTGAAAACCTGCTCTATTCTGAGATTCTTATACGCATCCTTGCGCAAACTTGATCTGTTCCCCAACCCCGGAGCGACAGACCAAAAGTAAGAACATATACCCATGAATAGGTCAATGAAAATGAAATTGGGTCATCACAGCGGAAACCCTGAGTGGATTTCACACTCAAAACCAAACAACTGAAAATCGTAATATTATGGTATTATTACAGTGATTTAAGCGTTCTAGAGAAAGAAGCTTGCCGTCGCAATCCTGCCCACCATTTATCCGGTACTCACGCAAGTTTGATCTGGAGTTTGGGAAAATTCGCCAAAAACCACTACTTTAGGATAGTAATGTTTGGGCAGTAAATCGCCAGGAACGCCGCCTGCCTGAAGAGGCCATAGTGCGGATGGCGCGGCTGGTCGGCATCCAGTCTTCTCAGGCTGGCCACTTCACGATATAGCGCGTGAGATCAGGGTGCGCTTCATCTTCGGGAATTGCCATACCGCGGATCGACATGCCAGCCATAATCGTTGATCCGGGGATGCCGGTTTTAAGCGGATGCCAATCAGGCAGGCCTTTTCCTTCGGCCAACAGGCGATAGGCGCATGTCGAAGGCATCCACGACAGGCTTTTGACATTGTCTTTTGAAAGCTGCACACAGTCCGGAACGTGATCTGTGCGGTTGGGATAATCCTTGCACTGACAAGAGTTACAATCAAGCAGGCGGCACGCCACGGATGTGTAATAGACGAAATCGTCTTCTTCATCCTGAAGCTTGTGCAGGCAGCACTTACCGCAACCGTCACACAATGATTCCCATTCGTCCTGCGTCATTTCAGCAAGCGTCTTGGTTTCCCAAAACGGCTCAACTGGCAGCGCGACGGTGTCTTTATCGGTCATTGTCTCTCTCAATCGGGCCGTCGAAAAAACATAATACAGCTTAACGCGTGCTAATGCATCAGTCGAACTCAACGCTGTAGTGGTTTGATCAACCTTGCGCGATCATATGGAAAAACGAGCCAAACACATTCTGATCAACCAGCCCCGCCGGGCCAAGATCCAGGCCCGTCGCCGTCTTCATGCGGCAAAACGGCATGCCATCTTCGGTAAGGGTCGTCGCATAGTGGAATTCATGACCACGCAGCGTCATGCCCGCAGGTCCAAATGGTGTCGGGCTGCCAAACTGGGCCTCTCGATACCCAAGATGAAGCTTGCGACTGGCGAAACTGGTTTCAAGCGGCAAAAGACCAAGCATTTCATGACGCACGCCATTGGCATCGACAAGAAACCGGCCCAGGGTCATATAGCCACCGCACTCGCCGTAAATCATCACGTTGCGATTTGCCGCGTCGCGCATCGCGGCCTTGAACACATCGGCTTTTGCCAAGGTTTCAGCATGAAGTTCAGGATAACCGCCGGGCAGATAAATCGCATCGCAATCGGGGTTCGGTGCTTCGTTTGCCAGCGGCGAGAAAAATGAAATTTCTGCGCCATTGGCCCGCCAGCCATCCAGAATATGCGGATAACTAAAGGCAAAAGCCGCATCACGCGCGACGGAAATATGTTGGCCAAGCGGCGCAATACCAGCGGGGTTTTTATCGGTTTTACCCCCGACATCGCCCTGTACTTGTTGCGCATCTGCAATCGCAACAAGGGCGTCAAGATCGACGTCATCGGCAATGATATCGGCGGCCCGGTCCAGAAATGCATCGAGTTCAGGATGCTCGCCCGCCTGCACCAAGCCAAGATGGCGTTCGGGCAAAATCAGGTCTTCACTGCGTCGCACCGCACCGAGTATGGGCAAGTCCGGCAAATGTTTTGCACAGGCATCCACAATCATCTGTTTGTGACGCGCACTGCCAACACGGTTCAAGATCACACCGGCAACATTGATGTCATCGCGAAACTTGGCAAACCCCGATATTACGGCCGCAGCAGATGCCGACTGCCCCTTAACATCCACCACCAGAACCACCGGCCAACCGGTCAGGGCCGCAAGATCAGCCGTTGAACCATCCCCGTTGGCGGCCCCGTCAAACAGGCCCATCACGCCTTCGCACATCAAAAAGGATTTGCCGTCACCATGGCGGTTTGCCAGAGATTTGATCTCGGCTGCATTCATCGCCCACGGATCAAGATTGATGCAGATCGCCTGACACGCCGCAGCCTGAAAGGCCGGGTCGATATAATCCGGGCCGGTTTTTGCTGCGGCAACCATGTGGCCCTTGCGTATCAATGCACGCAGCAACGCCAGCGTGACAACGGTTTTACCACTGTTTGATGCCGGGGCTGCCATCACGATGCCCGGAATGGTGTCTTGCATGCGGCATAATCTCCGAAGCCGGTAGGTCTGCCACAAGCATGGCACTGGACGGCTGATTAATCAGCCGTTGTTTTTCACCGCTTCGGTGACGCCCTTTGCCATGTCTTCGGGGCTGGTACCGTAATTGAAATGGCGGACAAACTGACCGTCACGGTCCATCAGATAGACAAATGACGAATGATCCATCAGATAGGCGTCGGTATCTTCCGGCTCGCCTTCGGGAATGGATTTGGCGTAGTAAACCCGAAAGGCCTTGGCAGCCGCAGTTGTCTGTTCAACCGTTCCGGTCAGACCCACCATGCGTTCATGGAAATAGGGCACATATTGCGCAATGGCCTCGACAGTATCGCGTTCGGGATCAACCGTGAAAAATACCGGGGTAATTTCGTTCGCGACGTCTTCTGGCATCAGATCAAGTGCCGTGCCCATGACCTGAAGCTCGGTCGGGCAAACGTCCGGGCAGAAGGTATAGCCGAAATAGGTCAGCATATATTTGCCCGCAAAATCTTCCTGGGTAACCGTTTCACCGTCCTGATTGACCAGCTCGAACGGCCCGCCGATGGATGCGCCACCCGACGACTGGGTTTCGGTTCCCATCATCATCAGACGATAGGTCAATCCGATCCCAAGAACCAAGGCAATCGCCAGAATTGCCAGAAGCGTCTTTTTGCTCACGCGTCCATCCTCGTTTCATCGCCGGTTACGGACAACCGATCTTCGTGGGTTACCAATTGATCGGGCACTATAAATGCCAAAATCATTCATGCAAGACCGGTCCCTGTGGGAAAGCTCACACATTCAAGCTAATGCCATGAAACAGGCCGTATTTTACAACCCAATTCATGGGGGTTGGGACGCATTATCCAAACGATGCTACCGCCAGCATAAAAAGGATCAGGCCATTAATAATCATAAGCCCGCGTCCAACCGGCACCATCACTGTGCGAAATCGCTGGGCGGCATATTGCCCGACAAAGCCCGTTACAAATAACATCGGCACGGTGCCCAAACCGAAAACAGCCATCACCACCCCGCCATTTAAAGCCGCCCCGGTGGCTGCTGCCAGAACAAGCGCGCCATAAATCAGACCGCAGGGAATAAAGCCCAACATCACGCCAAGCAGATAACCGCGCCAGCCATAGGGTGCCGCAAACAAAGGGCGCGCATGATTGCCCACCAGCTTGTTCCACCAGCGCGATTCCCCTGTCGAGGGCAACAAACCGCCAAGATGGGGCACCAGGCCCAGAATGCCAAAAACAAGGAAAAACAGACCGGCTGCAATCAACAACACAGGTCCGATCCACCAGATCCGCGTAAGGGCGGAAATACTGTCTGCAAAATAGCCTGCCAAAACCCCCAGCAGGCAATAGGTCGATAACCGTCCAAACTGATAGGGCAAAAGTGCCGCTCCGGTGAGACGGCGAAACTCGCTCATTTTTTCGAGCGGTATTTGTTCCATCCGGCTGGTGACCTGACTGATCACGAACGGTCCGCACATCCCCACACAATGGGTCACACTGCCCACCAGTCCGGCAAGCAATGCCGTGACAAGCACCCCGCCATCATTGCGCACAACTTCAACGCACTGCGCCCAACCGCTTTCAAGGATGCGTATCAGTACCTGCTGTTCGTCCATGATCTATCCGGGTCAAAATACTTCGCGTTGATTGTACAATCACCGGGCGCGTCGACAACGATATATATCAATCTGTTGTCGTAAGATTCGACAGGATCAAAGATCAGAATTTAGTCCTTATGGGGATCAGCCGGTGTCGTGATCAGCTCAAGCACCTGTTCGAATGGTACATGGCGCACCGCCGTCACATCATCCTGTGGCGAAAGCCAGTTCAGACGGTCACGCAGCCCGACGACCTTGCCAAGGATACAAACCGCAGGGGGTTCAACACCCGCGCGCTCAACATCGTCAGCGGCCTTTTCAAGGGTGGTGATCAAAATGTCCTGATCAGGGGTTGTCGCCTGACTGATGACCGCAAGCGGTTCGTCACCGGCCCGGCCATTTTTCATCAGTTCTGATGAAATACGGCGCAGATGTTTCATCGCCATATACATCACCAGGACCGGCGCGCCTTTGGCAAGGGCAGCCCAATTGATATTATCAGGGACCTGACCGCTTGACCCATGCCCGGTGACAAAGGTTACCGAGGAATTGCAATCGCGATGCGTGGTCGGAATACCGGCATAAGCAGCACCGGCAATCCCGGCCGTGATGCCCGGCACAACGCGGAAGGGTATATTATGGTCAACAAGGGTCATGCCCTCTTCACCGCCACGGCCAAAGACAAACGGATCGCCGCCCTTAAGGCGCAAAACGCGCAAGCCCTTTTGGGCCAGTTCGACCAACTGCAGGGAAATATCGGTTTGTTTCGAAGATGGCCGACCGCCACGCTTCCCGGCATAAATACGTTCGGCATCCGGGCGCAACAGATTGAGAATCCGGTCATCGACCAAGGCGTCATAGACAACGACATCAGCCTGTTGCATGGCGTTGACAGCATGAAGTGTCAAAAGCCCGGGATCGCCCGGACCTGCACCGACAAGCCATACCCAACCCGGTTCAAACACCGGAAAATCAACACCAAGATCAGTCATCGCGCGTTCTTCTACTTAAATGAAATGCAGCCATCTGTGCGGGACCGCACCAAGAGGATATGTTAAACAGCAATCAAACGATACGTCCAACATATTTCCGAAAGTTTTTCGTATAAATTTTCAAACAACATAAATTATAATGTTTAATTGAAATCCCGAGGCACTTTTCGACCGTGCCGCCATCAATATCGGGATCACCGGCAGGATTGACAGGAAAAAATCATCTGATGACCAGAAAACCGGATGGACCGCTGCGCAAGGGATGGACGACGGGGGCCTGTGCCACCGCCGCAACCCGTGCTGCGTGGCAGGCTGTTTTGTCCGGCGATTTTCCAAATCCCGTTACCATCACATTGCCACGGGGCGAGACCCCGTCCTTTAAACTGGTGAAAGCAGAAATCGGGGATGGCTGGGCACGTGCCAGCGTGATCAAGGATGCCGGTGACGACCCCGATGTCACCCATGGCGCAGAAATCATATCGACCGTGCGGATCGGTAAACCGGGCGATGGCATCACGTTTCATGCTGGTGCGGGTGTTGGCACCATCACAAAACCGGGCCTGCCATTGCCGCCGGGGGAAGCTGCGATCAATCCCAAGCCGCGCGAAATGATGGTCGGACAGATTACCGAATTGTGCGACCAATTTGGCGCCAAACCCGATGCCGAGATCGAGATTTCCATCCCCGGCGGGCAGGAAATTGCCGCCAAAACATGGAACGGGCGGCTTGGCATTGTCGGCGGCCTGTCGGTTCTGGGCACCACGGGGATTGTCATTCCGTTTAGTTGTTCGGCATGGATCCATTCCATCCATCGCGGGGTGGATGTTGCACGCGCAACCGGCCGCCAACATGTCGCCGGTGCGACGGGCAAAACATCGGAATCCGCCATTCGGGCGTTTTATGATCTGCCCGAAGAAGCCGTTCTGGACATGGGCGACTTTGTGGGCGGGATGTTGAAATACCTGCGCAAGAATCCGGTGGATTTTGTCAGCATATCGGGTGGTTTTGCCAAATTGGTCAAACTGGCGCAGGGGCACCTTGACCTGCACAGCAGTCGATCACAGGTTGATTTCAACCGGTTGGCGCAAACAGTTGAAACCTGTGGCGGGGATGAAACGCTGCAAACTGAGGTCCGCAACGCCAATACCGCCAAACAGGTTCTGGAACTTTGTCAGGCGGCAAACGTTATGATTGAACAGACCATTGCCCGTCAGGCTTTTGAATCTGCCCGTGCAACACTTGACGGGGCCTGTGCTGTTGAAATCGTTGTTACCGATCGCAATGGCACCATCATCGCCCGCCACGGTATCGGTGATTTTGACCAGTTCAGAACCGCCGCACCAAACCAGGGTTAGGTTCCGAAGCCTGCCCGACAGAATGGCACGATAATGCGCCACGATAAAACAGGTCCGAAAGGGCCCACAAAGCAACAAAAAGGTACTTTGCCCATGTCACTCCAGCCCGCTGAACGCCCGAAACACATTCTTATTTTTGGCGGGACCGGAGATGCAAATCGAATAGCCGAAGACCTGATGCATGAATTCGGGCGCGACATTCGCCTGCAACTGTCGCTGGCCGGGCGCACCAGCGCGCCAAGCCTTCCGGACGGTGTTCCTGTAAGGATCGGCGGTTTTGGCGGACCGGAAGGCATCATTGCCCATTTCAACCGCGACCAGATTGATCTGGCAATTGATGCGACCCACCCCTATGCCACCGAGATTTCCGGCAATATCGCCCAAGCCTGCCATGCGGTTGCCATGCCCTGCATCCAGTACCATCGCCCGGCTTGGGAACAGACCGACAAGGACAACTGGATATCTGTACCTTCTATCGAGGACGCGGCAAAAATCCTGCCCGAGGTTGGCACACGCGCCCTGATCGCAAGTGGGGCCAAGAACCTGCATGCCTTTGAAGGGCTGGAAAAAACCTGGCTTTTGGTGCGCACGGTCGATGCACCGCGTGATCCGTTTGATCTGGAACATGGGGAATGGCTGTTTGCGCGCGGCCCGTTCAGTGTTGAAGGCGAGGCCGAGCTTCTTGAACGCCATGAGATCGACGTCATCGTCAGTAAAAATAGCGGCGGCGGTGCCACCTTTGCCAAGATTGAAGCCGCAAGGAACCTTGGCATTCCGGTGATCATGATCGAACGCCCGGGCGGTGAACCGGTTACCCAGGCACCATCGCGGGCTGAAATCATTGAGAATGTCCGAAGCTTCATCCAGCAAGACTAGGGTCTGAACTTAAGTGGATTCCCGGGCCTCAGTGCGGCGTGATCCTATGCGCAACACCGCAAATTGAACGCAAAGGGTCACTTCCCCCTAAACAGTAGAATTTTGCCAAATAATCGCGACGAATTCTCAAACAATTCACGAAACTGTTCCACATAAGACGATTAATCTTGCAAGCGTCCGGATGGTTTTGAATAGTTTTCGCTGAGCTGGGGGACGCGGTTTGCAGCAATGACAGATTGCACGAACATGTTCCCAGATCCGGGGAACCGTCTGCAGGTCCGAAGCAAAGGCAAAAGCCGCCGGACAATACATGTGCCTTTGGGGGATTTGATAAATGACTGGCAACCTGGGTTTGCGAGGACGTTTGATGATGGCAATTGTGCCAATCGCGTTGCTTGCTGTTATTGCAGCCGGACTGGCTGTGTTTGCCTTTCGAATGACACAGACACAACAATCCGTCGTAACCAACGAGGCCATCCCTGCCCTTGTCACCGGGCAGGCCTTGTATGCGCGCAGTAACCTTGTCAGCAATATCGCGCGCAACGTTGCCGTGGCCCAGGATGGTGCGGAAATCGAAACCGTTATTGCCGAACTTGATGATATCGAACGTGCCCTTAACGAAGATATTTCGATCCTTGGCACCTTGGGCGTGGATGGCGCGATCCTTAGCGAATTTTCAAGTCAGACCAAAACACTGGTTGGCAATATCCGCGCGCTGAAAGACACCCAGACCGCGCTGTTTGCAAATGCGGTTGCCACCAATGCATTGCTTGAAAAAATTGTCGCAGGTGCCAACAGCATCGAAGCAGCCGCGCGCAGCCAGAATACGGATGCCAACATGGCGCTGACCAACAGTGCATCGGCCCTTTATTCATTGGTCGGGCGCGAAGATCAGACACCGGCCGCCTTTGATACGCTGGATAAACTTTTGGACGTTGATGCGCTTGATGCCCAGAATATGAGCGACCTTCGCGCGATTGCGTTCCAGATCCCCGGCCTTGCCGAGCAGGCAGTTGCAGCGCGCAACACCGACGCGCTTGATAAAGTCAAATTCGCCATCAACCCGATCCTGACCCAACTGCAAAAAGGCATTGATCTGATGCCCGATGCAGAGGCCAAGAAAGCGGCACTTGCGACATTCAGCGAAATTCAGGCAGCCCTTGATCCATCAAAGCCCGACAATCTGTTTGCGCTGCGTCAGGCAGAGTTTGCCACCATCGAAAAGCTCAATACGATCCTTGATGGCAATGCTGCGATCACAGCCCAAATCGCCCAGACGGCAGAACGGCTTTTGGGCGATATGCGGGCAAAAATCGATGTCGCCAATGACGGTGTTGCCCAAACCATCGTGACCGCGGAAATCATCATGATTGCGGTGGCGATTACCGCCATCGTGGTTCCGGCATTGATCCTGTGGCTTTATGTCAGTCGCAATCTTTTGCGTCGACTGATCGGCCTGAACGGGGCGATGACGCGCCTGACCAAGGGCGATCTGGATGCCCCGATCAAAGACAACGGATCAGACGAAATTGCCGATATGGCAAAATCTGTTGAAACCTTCCGCGAAAATGCCCGTGAAGCCGAACGCCTGCGCCGGCAAAACAAGGAAACCGAGGACCGCGCCGAAGAACAACGCCGTGCTGCCTTGCATGACATGGCAGATGGTTTTGAAAGTTCGGTCAATTCGTTGGTGGCGGAACTTCTGACTGCGGTCAATGAAATGCGCGATACCGCAGACAACATGGAACGCAACGCAGGCGAAAACGTTACCCGTGCGGCCGAAGTGAATGAAGCATCCCAGAATGCGTCGCATAACGTCAGTTCGGTTTCTTCTGCGACCGAGGAATTGTCCGCCTCCATCCGCGAAATTGAACGCCAGGTCGCCAAGGCCGAGGAAATTTCAAAAACCGCCGTGGCAGAAGCACACAAATCCGATGAAACCGTCCGTCAGATGTCTGAATCTGCAGACAGGATCGGTGAAGTGATCGAACTGATTACGACAATCGCCGATCAGACCAATCTTTTGGCGCTGAATGCCACGATTGAAAGTGCGCGTGCCGGTGACGCCGGCAAGGGCTTTGCCGTTGTCGCCAACGAGGTGAAAAACCTTGCCTCCCAGACCCAGCGCGCGACTGAGGATATCAGCCAGCAGATCGCCGAAATGCGCACTGTCAGCAATCAGGCGGTTGAAATGATCTCAACCATCGCCCGGACCATTGCCGAAATTGACAGCATTTCAAGTTCGATTGCTGCCGCGATGAGCCAACAGGGGGCGGCAACAGGTGAAATTGCCAGCGGATCGGAAGAGGCCGCCAACGGCGTACGCCATGTTTCGGACAATATGGCCGATGTATCACGTGCAGCCGAGGCCGTGCGCGAAATGTCAGGTTCGGCCCGCACCGTAGCCGAGGACCTTTTGAACAAGTCCCAGCGCCTTCAGGATGAGGCAAACGGTTTTGTTACCCGCGTGCGGGCAAGCTAAAGCTGTTTGCAAGAAAGACAAAGACCTCCGCCGGTTGTGCGCCCGGCGGAGGTCTTTTTTATTGTCGCTGATGTTACCGTGCCAACGGTGATCTAACCGGTATATCCAAACAAACGTGGCAACCACAAAACCATTTCGGGGACCAGAACCAGCACAATCAGCGCCCCGATCAATACCCCCACAAACACCCAGATTTCACGAATGATATCGCGCAAGGGAATGCCGGTAACACCGTTCAGAACAAACAGCAAAATGCCATAGGGCGGTGTGATCAGACCGATCATGATATTGATCGTGATAACGACCCCGAAATAGACCAGATCAATGCCAAGATGTTCTGCTGTTGGCAGGAAAAGCGGCACCACGATCAACAGAAGTGTCGTCGCGTCAAACAAACAGCCCAGCAGCAGAATGATCACATTGATCACCAGCATGAAGATCAAGGGCGACATATTGATCGCCGCCAGTTCATCCGCAACAAGGGCAGGCAGGTTTTCACTTGCAACCAAATAGTTCAGCACAAGTGCCGATGCGATGATCAGACCAACGACCGAGGTCGACCTGGCCCCATCAAGCACCAGATGATAGAAATCTTTCCAGCTCACCGACCGATAAAACAATGCCGCAAGAATAAGGGCATAGACCGCTGCAATCGCCGCAGCCTCTGTCGGGGTGGTGATGCCACCATAAATCCCGTAAAGCAGGATCACCGGAAGCATCAATGCCGGGAATGCACGCATGGTCACAGCCGGAATTTCACGTAACGGCACGACGTCATCACGTTTGAAATTACGCTTGTGGGCGACCACGACATTGACGACCATCAAAACCACGGCCAAGAACAGCCCCGGCACGATACCGGCAAGGAACAGATAGCCGATTGATGATCCCGATATCAGCGCATAAAGGATCATCGGAATCGAAGGCGGAATAATCGGGCCGATAACGCTTGATGCCGCAGTCAGGGCAGCGGCATATCCACCCGGATAACGGTTATTGCGCGTCATCAGATCAATAATGACGCGCCCGATTCCGGCCGCATCGGCAATTGCCGATCCCGACATCCCTGAAAAGATCACACTGGCAAGCACATTGACATGGGCAAGCCCGCCGCGAAAACGACCGACAATCGCAATACAGAATGTCAACAACCGGTCACTGATCGTCCCGGCGTTCATGAAATTGGCCGCAAGGATAAACAAAGGCACGGCCAGCAAAACATAACTGTTAAACAGGCCATTCAATGCCTGTTCGGCAACCAGACCAACATCCTGTCCGGAAATGAACATATAGCCGATCGAGGCCGCAAAGGCCGCGATTGCAATTGGCATTCCAATCGCACCAAGCAGCAAAAATCCTCCAAGACTGATCAAAAAAGCCATGCTCATGCCTTGGGCTCCTGTGTCATTAACCGATCAGAACTGGGTTGGTCCGAATGTGACAGTTCACCAGAAATTGCCGCGATTTCCCGATCACAGGTTTTAGCCCGCATCAAACGCCACAGGGAAACGACACTGCGGATAATCAGCGCGACAATAAAGACCGGAAAAATGGCATAGACATAATCAAGGGTAATGCGCGTGACAGGTGCCTTTTCGATCCGCATGAACATGACGTAATCCACAATCACCGGGAACCCGGCGATGAAGGCGCCCGCAATACATGCAAGACCAATAATTGCCATGACCCGTCGCCCGCGTGGCGGGGCTGCCAGAAACAGCATATTGAACGACACATGGTCATGTTCACGCAGCAAGAAAGCGGACGTCCAGAACACCAGCCAGATATACAGGATGATGCACAGCTCAACCGTCCAGCCAAGCGGGCTATTGAGAACATAGCGCGCAAAAATCTGTAAAAGAAATGTGCCAAACATCGCGATGAACAATGCCACCGCGATGCTTTCGGCACCTTTTTTGAAGGGTCTGGTCAAATCACGCACGAGTTATCACTTCACCGCGTTGATTTGCTCGACGATGCCTTCTGGCCAATCCTTGGCAAATTCGCTTTCCAGATAGGCATTCTGAACTTTGGTGCGGAATGCAGCAACGTCAGGGGTGTAAATCGAAAGGCCTTCTTTCTTGAAGAAATCAATCAGCGACTCTTCATCTTCAATGCGCATTTTGTTGTTGTAGGCGGTCGCAACCGCCGCAGCGTCCTTGACCTTTTTTTGCTGATCTGCACTCAGATCGTCATAGGTGCTTTTTGCCATCGACAGGAAAATCGCATCGACCAGATGGTCGGTCAGAACGATCTGCTTGGTGACTTCATAGAATTTGACAGCCTTAACCGTCGGCAGCGGGTTGTCCTGACCGTCAATCGTTCCGGTCTGAAGCCCGGTGTAGACTTCACCAAATGCCAGTGGTGTTGCATCGGCACCCAGCGCATTGCCAAGGAACAACCACGCATCGGACCCCGGCATGCGCAGCTTCACGCCGTTCAGGTCATCCGGGGTGGTGATTTTCTTGTCATTGGCAAGGTTAAGCTCGCGGGTACCAAGATAACCGACATCAAGGATTTCGATATTCATGTCATCGGCGACCATCTGATAGAATTTCTTGCCGATGTCGCTGTTGAAAACTTTTTTCTGATGTTCCGGATCACGGATCAGGTAACCAGCGGTAAATACCGACCATTCCGGTATCTGTTTGGCAATGTCCTGTGCCGAAATCATCGCCATATCAAGATTGCCACGCTGCATTGCAGCGGGTTCTGTTCCCTGTTTGAACAGGCTGGCATTCAGGTGAATTTCAATATCGAATTCGCCCGGTGCCGTCTTTGCAAGTTCTTCTTTGAAGACGGTCAGCATTTTGGCGTGCCAGTCGGATTCAACGGCTGGTGTTGAAATGCGCAGCTTTACCGCGTCTGCGGCAAAGGCCGATGTTGCACCAATTGCAAAGGTGCAGATTGCTGCCGATGCAAGCCTTACCAGACTGCGTGCCATGGGTGTTTTGGTCATTTTATCCTCCCTAAAGGACATTAAGTATTTGTTTTTCTAGTGTGTCGTTATTGTTTTTAGGTCTTTCCACAGATGAGAATCAACAACATCTGCACTGACACGACACCTATTGTATAACTAACATGTTAGTGATAGACAACTGTTTCAACACCAATAAACACTGCGTCAGGTTATCTGGCGCGAAACAGGAATGTGTCATGCCCGCCACCAGATCAGACAAATTCGGCATCTCCGCTGCGATTACAACGCCCTTTACCCCTGACGGCGCGATCGATATCGACCTGCTGTGCAAACATGCCAAATCATTGCTTTCCCAGGGGTGTGTATCTTTCACCCTTGGCGGAACAACCGGCGAGGGGCCACATCTGTCTGGTGATGAAAAAATCGCGGCACACAAGGCTTTGCTGGCATCCGGTATTGCCCCGACCCAGATCATTGTCGGCATTATCGAATCCGCACTTTCAGATGCAATTCAGGCTGCAAAAACAGCCAGCTCGCTTGGGGCAAGATATGTTCTGGTAACACCACCCTATTATTTCAAAGGGTCCAGCGATGCCGGGCAGATCATCTGGTTCCGGCAGTTTCTTGATGCGATCAGTGACACCCGACTTCAGGTCATTCTGTACCATATTCCGCAGGTCTCAGCCGCCCCGGTCGGCCCGGACATGATCGCCGCCCTGATTGAAAGCCACCCTGACATGATTGCCGGGGTCAAGGATTCGTCGGGCGACTGGGAAAATGCGAAAACCTTGCTCGACCGGTTTTCCGACAGGCACATCCTGATCGGGGATGAACGGCTTTTGGGGGCGGCAATCGCATTGGGCGCATCCGGCGCGATCAGCGGCGTGGCAAATTTTGCCCCGGACCTTTTGGTCCCGCTTCTGGATGGCAAAACACCGGATTCGCGGTTGGCGCCACTTGTAAACGCTCTTATCGAACTCCCTGTAACGCCCGCGGTAAAGGCGCTTGTTGCGCACAGAACCGGCTGTGCGCAATGGTCGCGCGTGCGCGCGCCGCTTGTCGAACTGACGCAGGAACAGTATGAGTGGATCACAAATTCTTACGATACCCTGTTCGCAGCCAGGAATGATTGATGAGCGAAAACAAGCGGCACCCACTAAGACAAAGTCGGCGAAGCGAAGCCTATAACAGCTTCACCGAACATCTTTTGGCCCGTGATATCCGGCCCGGCCAGTTTATCTCGCAGCGTGAACTTGTCGAAATTACCGATATGCCGCTTGGTGCCATTCGCGAATTGATCCCGCGCCTTGAAGCTGACGGCCTGATAACCACTGTACCGCAGCGTGGAATGCAGGTCGCCCATATTGATCTTGAACTTGTGCGCAATGCCTTTCAGCTTCGTTTTTTTCTGGAACTCGAAGCCGCGCGGTTGTTCACCATACAGGCCAGTGATCAGACGCTGACCAAGCTTCGCAAGGCACATGAAGACGTCCTGCACTCGGCCAGCGAAAATGGCATCACACCGGAACTGCTTGAACATGCCCAGACTGTGGACTGGTCGCTGCATGACACGATCATAGATTCACTTGATAATGAAATCATTTCAAAGATCTATAAGGTCAATTCCGTCAAGATCCGCCTGATACGCCAGGAACGCTTTCGGCTGTCAGAAAGCCTGTTGCAGAATGTGATGAACGATCATCTTGCGATCATTGCTGCCTTTGAAAAACGTGACCCGGAACAGGCTGCCACATGCCTGCGCCAGCATCTTGAAAATGCACGCGGACGCGCACTGGGTCTGGGGGATCGGTAACCCCGAAAACTTGATATCTGCCAAAAGACAAAACCCCGCCGATGGTTCGGCGGGGTTTTGTGTATTTGGGCCCTGGCTTGTCCTAGACAAACCGGCGGAACTCGCCGGATTTGCGCGGCGGGCAGAAACGTTTCAAATAGGATGGGGCAATTGCCTCAAGGCTGTTGGGCGTAATGCCAAGCTCGGCAAAACCGTCGGCCCCTTCGGACACAACGTTATCGGTTTTCAGCAAACGCACCTGATCGGGCGTCAGCGGCGGTACCGGCAGGAACTGCAGGAAGAATGCCTTGATCGATGCCAGCCAAAGCGGGACGGGCATTAAAATGGCGCGCTGGCGGGTGATGCGCAGCATGTCCTGAAGCAGCGCCATGAAGGAATAGGTTTCCGGCCCACCAAGCTCATAGGTCTTGCCCGCAGATTTGCCTTCGGTCAGGGCCGTGACAAACGCATCGGCGACATCGCCAACATAAACCGGCTGGAATTTCGGGCCGCCTTCGCCGTGCAGATCAACCTTGCCTTCGCCGAGATCAACTTTCGGCAGGCCCGGTGCACCCACAACCGGCAGAACCGGCGAG
The DNA here is from genome assembly GCF_000763295.1 of Thalassospira australica. GTDB lineage: Bacteria > Pseudomonadota > Alphaproteobacteria > Rhodospirillales > Thalassospiraceae > Thalassospira > Thalassospira australica. The sequence continues at coordinate 227,209 of NZ_JRJE01000032.1, forward strand.
AAACGCGCCATGGTGGCAAATTTGTTCAGGAAGTTGTCATTCTGCCCAAAGATCACCGACGGACGGAAGATCACCGCATCCGGGAACACCTCGCGCACGGCTTTTTCACCAGCAAGTTTTGAGGTCGCATAATTGGCAGACGTGTTTTTATCCACACCAAGGGCCGACATATGCAAAAGCGTTTTGACACCACATGCCTTGGCTTCCTCGGCAATGCGTTTGGCCGCCTTGACGTGGATGTTCAGGAAATTTTTGCTGCCGCGTTCATAAAGAATACCCAGAAGGTTAATGACTGCTTCAGACCCCTCAAGCGCATCCTTGATGCTGTCTTCGTCGCGCACATCGCAATGAACCGGAACCACCTGACCGAGATAACCCATCGGCTTGAGCTTTTTGACCCGTTCAAAGCTTCGGGTCGGGACGCGGACGATAAAATCACGTTCAAGCAGACGCTTGACGATGTGACGTCCAACAAATCCGGTGCCGCCAAAGACGGTAACGATACGACGATCCATGCTTGCTCTCTCCTTGCCGGTCACGGGAACGCGGATAAACTCCGCGACAGTTATCGGCGTTTGGTGCCTTCAGGGTCCGTTGCAGGAACCGACCCGATCCAAATAGTATCCTGCGGACAATCATATAGTGTCCAAACAGAAGACGATATGAGTCTCCGCAGGCTCTTGGCTTATATACGACGCGAAACCCGCGTCAACAACGCGGTTTTATGAAACATTTTCGTCCTTGGCCTCCACTTTGGCCAATATTTCATCATAAAGCGCCATCAAACCGGCCCGATAATCCGGATAACGCAGCTTTACACCCAGTTCCTGTTTTATCCGCGCATTTGAAACCCGTTTATTATCTTCATAAAAGCTTGCCGCCATCGGGCTGAGCACAGAAGTCGCAAAATCCTGTTCGGGCGGCGGATCAATGCCAAGCAGACCACAGGCGTGGGCAATCACGTCCTGCGGCGGGGCGGCATCATCATCACAGACATTGTAGGCGGCCCCGCAATTGGGCTGTTTGATCGAGGCCAGAACCGTCTGGGCGATGTCTTCGACATGGATGCGCGAAAACACCTGTCCGGGCTTGACGATCCGGCGTGCCCGTCCGGAACGGACGGTTTCAAGCGCATTGCGCCCCGGACCATAAATGCCCGCCAATCGAAAACTTTGCACACAAAGATCATGCCGGCGGCCCAGTTCAAACCATGCCTTTTCAGCCGCCACACGACGCCGACCACGCTTGCCACTTGGCAGAAGGTCATCGTCTTCGGTCACTTCCCCACCGTTGCGATCCCCATAGACACCCGTGGTCGACAGATAACCAACCCACGTTCCCGCCGGAAGTGCGGCCAGATCACCACCATGATGATGGATCACCGGGTCCCCCTGCCCACCGGGCGGAGCGGATGCAATCACATGGGTCACACCATCAAAGGCGGCCTTGATATCGGCAATCGGTTGATCATCACCAAAGATGAACGGTTCTATGCCGTCGGCTGTGAGCTGTTTGGCCTTGTCAGCGCTTCGCGTGGTTCCAGCAATTTTCCAACCTTCCGCGCGCAATTGGCGGGCGACAAGGCGGGCGGAAAACCCCATCCCGAAACAAAACAGCTTGTTGGTCATCAAGACACCTGCATTTGACTGCGTTACTTTTTCGTGGGCACAGTAAGCGATCTTGCCCGGTGCAGACAAAAACTTTTGCCCGGCACATGGCGCCGACAGGCAAGGACAATCATTATCTTGCCGTTTTCATGCGTTTTGTATTCGGACAAGCGCATTCTGGCATGGTGCGATCATGTTCATCATCTTCTATGCTGCTTGCCAACGGTTTTGCCAAAACGACGGAGCTTTTCATGTCACGACTTCCAGTCCCCCCGTGCCTTAAGCGCACCACCACCATGCTGTGCGTTGCGGGGTTTGTTGGCATCTGGAGTGCGGGTACATCGAACGCCATCGCCCAGACCGAAAGCAACGGCGGCATGACCAGCGAGGAAAGCCAGCAATATCGCGACTGCATCAAGCTGGCCCAGCTTAAACCCGAAGACGGGTTTGAAAGTGCGATTGCGTGGCGTGACCTTGGTGGTGGGGAACCGGCCCGCCATTGTGTTGCCGTCGCCCTGATATCGCTTGGCAAATACGAAGAAGCCGCCACCCGCCTTGATGCCTTGGCCAAGGACAGCGCAGCAGGCCCCGGTGTGGTTGCCGGTATGCTGGCCCAGGCAGGCCAGGCGTGGTTGATGGCCAATAACCTCGAATTCGCCTGGCGCGATCAAAGCCGCGCACTGGAACTTGTGCCCAACAACCCGCAGCTTTGGATTGATCGGGCAATGGCGCTTGGACTTGCCGGGGAATATTGGGAAGCGATTGATGACCTGAATGCGGCACTTGATCTTGCCCCCGGTCATCCAGAAGCCCTGATTTACCGGGCCTCTGCCTGGCGGCTGCTTGAAAGTTACGAATTGGCAATGACTGATATCGAGTATGTTCTTGATCGGGAACCGCAGAATGTGCAGGCCCTGTTTGAACGCGGAAAGCTGCATCGAATTGCCGGGGATGATGATCTGGCACGCCGCGACTGGTTAAATGTCATAGAACTTTCAAACGGAACCCCTGTTGCTGATGCGGCAAAAGCGAATATAGAAAAGATGGATGTTCGTACCGGGGACAACTAGATCAGAGCAGATCAGAAAACAGGTTCACTGCGACTGATTTCCTTGTATATGACCGGTAGAACCATGTGCCGGACCATGACCGGATAGATTTTGGGGGACAAAATGCGTCGCACGCTTGCCTTGACTGCCTTTGCTGCTTTGATCGGGCTTACAGCACCGACCACCGCACAGGCCCGCGATCAGATCAGAATTGTTGGATCATCGACGATCTTTCCATTAACCACCAAGGTCGCCGAGCATTTCGCCAAAACAACCGGTGAACCGGCCCCCGTGGTTGAAAGCACCGGATCAGGTGGCGGCTTCAAGCTGTTTTGTGGTGGCATTGGTTCAGAATTCCCCGACATTGTCGATTCATCACGTCAGATCACCGGATCGGAAACAGCGATTTGTGCTGCCAATTCAGTACAGGATATCAGCGAGATCAAGATCGGTTATGACGGTATCGTCATGCTGGGATCGCGCGACGCACCGGGCATGTCGCTGAGCGCGCGCCAACTTTATCTGGCTCTGGCGCGCACCATTCCGATCAATGGGGCCAGCGTACCAAATCCAAACGTTAATTGGTCCGATGTCGACCCGTCCCTACCGGATTTGAAAATCCGGGTCTATGGCCCGCCACCGACATCGGGCACACGCGACCTGTTGGGGCAGCTTATTCTTGATAAGGGATGTGCGACATTTTCTGATATCGCAAGCCTTGAGGTATCTGACCCAGAAAGCTTCCGTCTTTTGTGCCGGGCCATCCGCGACGACGGGGCCTATATCGAAGCCGGCGAGAATGACCGTCTTGTCATCAGCAAACTTGAAAAAGACCCGACATCCTATGGCGTGATGGGTTTCAATAACCTCGAACGTAACCGCGACAGGCTGCAGGGCATTCCGGTTAACGGCGTCGAACCTGATTATGAAACCATCCTTGATGGCAGCTATCCGGCGTCACGTGCGCTTTACCTGTACGTCAAGGACGATCACGAACAGCTTGTTCAATCCCTTGGCGCATTTGTTTCGACCTATGTGTCCGACGCGGTCATTGGCGAAGACGGTTTGCTTGCCGAAAACGGGTTGGTGCCGCTGCCGCCAGAAGAGCGCAAGGATACTCTTTCGCAGGCTGCGAAATTCGCCGGAAACTGACCCGCTATATAGTCATCCAATCGTGAGACGACCGGGCATCAGTCCGGCCGTTTTGCCATCCAGACCTGATTGCTGGCATATTTCGGCGGATTACCCTCGAAATCTGAAAATTCCGACATCGAAACAAATCCGGAAATTTCCAGCATCAGGCGCATTTCGCTGCGATGGACCCAGCGCAGATGATGCCAGGCATCTTCACGCCGAATGGCATCTCCCTGTTCACTGATTTCCTCAAACCGCCAATGTTCGCTGAACTTCTGGGTCAGCGGATCGTTGGTGCGCTCCATGGCGGTGATGCGAAGTCGACTGCCGGGCTTGCCAATACCATCGGGCATCGGAAAAAGCGGGAGCTCGACAAATTCCGGGTCCCCTTCGGGCAGGCAATAACGAAGATCAGGATCCATCAGATCAAGTGCGATGGCCCCACCCGGTTTAAGATGGGCAAAGGCGCGTTCCAGCGCCCGCCTTTGATCGTCGGCATCGGTGACTTCCTGAAGACCGCGAAACGGGATGATAACCAGATCAAATTGCCGACCCAGATCAAACTCGCACATATTACCCAGATGCCATGTCAGGTTGGGATATTTGGTCCGCGCCTGATCGAGCATGGCAGGCGACAGATCAAGCCCCTCGACCGGGATGCCAGACTTGGCAATGGCAGCACTGATTCGCCCTGTGCCACAACCCAGTTCAAGCACACCATTTTCATGGGCCAGGCTTGTGGCAAGACGGGTATAAAAGGGAATGGGGTCGTCAAAAATCTGGCGATCAAGATCAGCACGAAGATCGTAACTGGCGGTATTTAATCCGCCTTGGGGGTAGAATTCATCTTTTTGGGATGAATTCGTCATTCAAAATCCAGTTCCGCGTAGTGGCTTGATGGCGGGAAGCTGGCCTGCCGATCGGCCAGAATATCGCGCATGGCCGGGCGGCTTTTGATCCGCATATACCAATCCTTGGCGCGCGGATGTTTGGACCAGTTGATATCGCCCATATAGTCGATGACGGAAACCTGTGCGGCCGCTGCCAGATCGGCCATGGTCAAATGATCGCCTGCCAGCCAATTACGACGCTCAAACAGCCAGCCGATATAGTCCATGTGATAGGCACCATTGGTGCGCCCGGCACGCAGGACCTTGGTATCAGGCGTCCCGGTGGAAAAGAACCGTTTAAGCAGCTTTTCACCAAGCAAGTGTTCGGTGACCTCGCGGTTAAACTTGCCATCAAACCATGCAACAAGGCGGCGGATTTCGGCCCGTGCTTTTGGGGTATCGCCAAACAATTTCGGTTCGTCGGTATAAACTTCGTCGAGGTACTCACAGATCACGGTCGAATCACACAGGACCGATCCGTCTTCTTCCTCAAGCACAGGTACTTCGCCGGCTGGATTAAGCAGCAGGAATTCGTCACGCCGTTCCCAAACAGGTTCTGCACTAAGTTCAAAATCCAGCTTTTTCTCGGCCAGAACCAAGCGCACTTTGCGTGAAAACGGTGATAGCCAAAAATGATGTAACTGACGCATAAGAGTGAAGATACCCGATCAAGAATGAACGTTTTGCAAAGACCCGCCCAGCGGGGCAAACATTCCATAAATCGCAAATCACCCGGTTCGTTTCCAACCCGGAACTGCAGCTATCTCAAACCATGCGACGCGGGTGAAGTAAAGGCCTTCTGCACGCCCGCGATACAATTTCCACCCATCTTGACAACAGGACCAATCGAAAACGTCAGTTCGGGCTATTTCCCGCGCGTTTTTGCCAGTTCCAGCAAACCATCCAGATCAAGGCAGGCTTCAAGATGATCGGCCAGTTCATCAAGGGCAGCGTCGATTCCGGCTTCAAAATTACGGGTGCTTTGAGGGCTATGGGTGCCATCGCTGCGAAGTGATGCCAAAAAGACATGGCGGAAATCATCACTGCCAAACAACCCGTGCAGATAACAGCCCAATATGCGGCCATCGGCACTTCTTGCACCATCCAGATTGCCATTCAGGTCCAGCCAACTTCGCACGCGATCCGGGCCTTCAGTCTGCCCCATATGGATTTCATAACCGATTACAGAAACACCGTGATCAAGTGGCGCTGCCATATCGGTCGTATGGCCTTTGGTCTTGCGCAGGGTCTTGTCACCGGCCATCACGGTTTCAACATCAAGCAACCCAAGCCCTGCCTCGCTACCGGGCGCACCTTCAACCCCGTCCGGATCATGCACCATACGGCCCAGCATCTGATAACCACCGCAAATGCCAATGACATGCCCACCACGGCGATGATGGGCGAGAATATCGATGTCCCAGCCCTGTTCTTTGAGAAAGCGCAGATCGGCCATGGTTGATTTCGAACCGGGTAACAGCACCAGATCGCAATCCGCCGGGATCACCTGCCCGGGCTTTATCATCAGCAGATCGACATCGTCCTCAGCCGCCAGCGGATCCAGGTCATCGAAATTGGCGATGCGTGGCAAATGTGGGACAGCGATACGAAGAACATGATCGGCATCGGGATCACCAGAACGCTGATACTTCCCGGCTTTTTCTAGCGCAACGCCATCTTCGGCAGGCAGTTTATAGGCATTCGGCCAATATGTTGCGATACCGAAACTTTTAAGACCACAGGTGTCGTGAATGATGCCGGTTGCCGGTTCAAACAGCGATACATCCCCACGGAATTTGTTGATGACGTAGCCCTTGAGCCAGCGGCGATCATCTTCGGACAACAGCGCATGCGTGCCCACGATAGAGGCAATCACCCCGCCGCGATCAATATCGCCGACCAGAATGACCGGGACACTGACGGCTTCGGCAAAGCCCATATTGGCGATGTCAGATGCGCGCAGATTGACCTCGGCAGGCGACCCGGCCCCTTCGATCAGGACAAGATCAGCATCACGTGCCATGACCTTGAAGCTTTCGACGACCTTGGGCAACAGATCGCGTTTGAGGCGATAGTAATCGCGCGCCCTGGCACTGGTGATGACCTTGCCCTGCACGACGACCTGGGCGCCGATATCGCTTTGCGGTTTAAGCAGAACCGGGTTCATATGCACCGATGTCGGCACACCGGCCGCGCGGGCCTGCAGTGCCTGCGCCCGACCGATTTCACCGCCATCATCGGTGACAGCAGCATTGTTGGACATATTTTGCGGCTTGAACGGGCGCACACGCAAACCCCGACGCGCAAAGGCGCGGCACAATCCGGCCACCAGCAAGGATTTCCCGACATCGGAACCGGTACCTTGCAACATCAGGGCGGGAACAGATTGCACACTCATTCCGGGTTCAAAACTTTCTTGCAAAGATCGACGCGAGGTCAGAATTCAACCCCGATCTGCGCCTTGATCCCCTGTTCGCGGAACGGGTGTTTGACCATGGTCATTTCCGTTACCAGATCGGCCGCCTCGATCAATGTATCCGGGGCATTGCGCCCGGTCAGAACGATATGCTGATCAGGCAGTTTATTGGCGAGTGCCTCAAGCACGTCATCAAGCGGCAGGAAGTCATAGCGCAGAACAATGTTGATTTCGTCCAAAATCACCATCGAATAGCTTGGATCGCGCAGCATTTCCAATGCCTTGTTCCAGGCTTCGCGGGCCAGTGCCACATCCTGTGCACGGTTCTGGGTTTCCCAGGTAAAGCCCGCCCCCATGGCATGGAATTCACACAGTTCCGGGAATTTTTTCAGAAGCTTTGCCTCGCCGGTTTCCCAACCGCCCTTGATGAACTGAACAACGCCGACTTTCATGTCATGCCCGACACAACGCATCGCCATGCCAAAGGCCGAGGATGACTTGCCCTTGCCCTTGCCGGTATGGACAATGATCAGGCCCTTTTTATCAATCTTCTGGGCCATCATCTTGTCACGTGCGGCCTTGATTTTCTTCATTTTCTCATCGTGGCGCGCATTGATATCGACATCTGGCTGGCTTTTGTCGGACATTGTTTCTTCCCTTTGAAATGCCGCCCCAGAATGCGGTGAAAGCCCCCCCGGATCAAGGGCCGTTTTGGGGGTTTTGATCAAGTTCGCGATGGGTGGTCATAAAAAACGCGGCCCGTCCGGCCGCGCTTTGGATGATATGCAAATTACTGTGTGCTGGCGTGGTAACACGTGGCAATCAGAAGATTACCAACTTGCACCGTCCCGTGTTGAAAGGCCGAGATCACCGGTGACCAGATCAGCCCATTTATCGGGTTCGCGCATATCGATATTGCGCAGTTCCGGACGCCGCATGCGCGCCTTGTTAAACAGCTGAAGGCGATCACCGGGCGACATGCGGCGCAAACGAAGCAGCGCCTTGCGAACAGCATCGTTGCGCACTCCGGTCGGGCTTTGGAAGCTTTTCTCGATCACCTCAAGACGCTTTTCCAGCCAATCGCGACTGATCGCGACCTGTTCGATCAGGGTTTTGAATTCACTCACCACCGGGAAATGATCCAGACGCAGATGGGCAACCGCAATGGCCGTGCGCCAGACCTGACGCTCAACCCCTTGCAGGTAGCGCCAGTAAATCTTTACCTTGGCATTGATTTCGAACTTTGTTTGATCGGGACCGGGAAGATGATGGGCGAGTTCTGTCATGCCATCGTGGAATTCTTCGAACGTCACGGGCCGATGAACACCGTTAAAGCGTTCACGCGCCTCCAAAACAGCGCGAATGGCACCGCGTGCCGGGCGATATCGCCCGGTGCCCTGCAAATCGGACAGCAGCCAGTCGGGCATGTCAAAATCAGAAAGCAGGAAGTTTACGATATCGGCGTGCCGGTCATGCGCGGGCACTGGAGTTTGCAGATAATCAGGCAAACGGACGTTGGTCTTGATATCCATTGCGGCCTCCGATCTTTTCAATCACCCTGCTTCCCATGCAGGCGATACGAAAGGTGTGCCCCGTCCCCCAACTTCTTAACAGTTGGTTAATTAAGATATGGTGCGAAAACGTAACGTTTCAACTCCCCACATTGTTCCCACGGTAAAATTACTGTGATTCCAATAACAAGGAAGAGTTGATCCCTTACCCTTCCAGATCGACAGCGACACTGTTGCGGCGCGGCTGCCATAACCCGCGTTCGATGGCTTCACGCAGGCGATCCTTGATATCCTGCAGCGCATCGGGGTTATGATCAGCAATGAAATCGCGAACGTCCGCATCGCCAAGATAGGCATCATAGACCAGATCAAAGTGATGATCGGCAACGCAACGTGCGGTCGCGGCAAAGGCAAACAGGTAATCGACCGTTGCCGCCATTTCAAACGCCCCCTTGTAGCCATGGCGCATCACGCCATTGATCCATTTCGGGTTCACCACGCGGGCCCGTACAACACGGGCGATTTCTTCTTCAAGGGTACGGATTTTCGGGCTTTCGGGGCGGGAATGATCACTGTGATAGACAGTCGGTTGCTGGCCCGAAAGGCTCCGCACTGCTGATGTCATTCCACCTTCGAACTGATAATAATCATCGGAATCCAGAAGATCATGTTCGCGGTTATCCTGATTATGGACAATCGCATCGACCTTGGCGAGACGGGTTTCAAACAGATCACGCGCAGCCGTGCCTTCTGCACCATTGCCATAGGCATAGCTTCCCCAGGCAAGGTAGGCGTCGGCAAGATCGTCTTCATCTTCCCAGAGTTTTTCGTCAATCATGGCCTGCAGCCCGGCACCATACGCGCCGGGTTTGGAACCGAACACACGAAATCCTGCCTGCCGGTCGGCCTGATCATCTGCCATGCCCTCTGCGCGGAGTTTGGCGGCCTCGGCTGCGATCCGAACGGCAATCGGGTTCATATCTTCGGGTTCGTCACGCTGGTCGGCCACCGCCCTCACCGCACTGTCAAACAGGTCAATCAGACCCGGAAAGGCATCACGGAAGAAACCCGATATCCGCAAGGTCACATCAACCCGCGGACGGCCCAAAACGGATGCTGGCATGATTTCAAACCCGGTCACCCGGCGTGACGCGCTATCCCAGGTCGGACGTACGCCCATCAGGGCCAATGCCTGTGCGATGTCATCGCCGCCTGTGCGCATATTGCTGGTCCCCCAGACAGAAAGACCCAGCGCACTTGGCCATTCGCCGTGATCCTGCACATGACGTTCAAGCAGAAGTTCGGCCGATTTCCACCCCAACTGCCAAGCCGCCGGGGTGGGGATAGTGCGGGTATCAACCGAATAGAAATTGCGCCCCGTCGGCAACACATCCGGACGCCCACGGGTCGGGGCGCCGGACGGGCCGGGTTCAACGAACTTGCCCTCAAGGCCACGTAAAAGACCTTCGATCTCGGCTCGGCCACAGCCGGTGACGGCGGGGCGAATATCCGTTTCGATATCAGAAACAACGTCAAATACGGCCGACCATGCCGGATCGGCCTGAACGGTGCCCCTGACCAGATCACGGGCCAGAAGCTCGATCCGCTCCACGGTATCACCGGTGGTGCGCCATGGTCCGATATCCTCCGCGTCATAAGCCGCCAGCACATCGGGCTTGGCACCCGGCCAAAACTCGGCAAAGGCACAATCAAGCGGATCAAATGCCCGATCCCCCAGAATATCCTTGGCAATCGCGCGATGCAGGGATGCCTTGGGCCCGCTATCCGAACCGCGTGGCAACCGGGCAAGGGCCACCAAAAGATCGGTCAAAAGATCCCCTTCCGGGGCCTTGCCATAGACATGCAGGCCATCGCGGATTTGAAGTTCCTTAAGCTCGCACAGATAGTTATCAAGCTTGGCCAGCGCGCTTTCTTCATCCTCGTCGGCTTCGATCCCGCAGTCACGATCAAGACCGATGCGGATCGCCAGTTCAAGGATATCGCGTTTCAGGATCACAAGGCGCCTTGGATCGACCGCGGCGGCGTCATAATACTCATCAACCAGCGCTTCGAGATCCTTGAGCGGCCCGTAACTTTCCGCGCGCGTCAATGGCGGGGTCAGGTGATCAAGGATCACGGCCTGTGCCCGGCGCTTGGCCTGTGTGCCTTCGCCCGGATCATTGACGATAAAGGGATAAAAATGCGGGGTCGGGCCAAAGACGGCCTCGGGAAAGCAATCCTCGGACAGGGCCAACGATTTGCCCGGCAGCCATTCCATATTGCCGTGCTTGCCAAAGTGAATGATGGCATCAACGCCAAACACATGACGCAGCCAGATATAAAAGGCGAAATAATTGTGCGGCGGCACCAAATCGGGCGAGTGATAGCTTTCAAGCGGATCAATGTTATAGCCACGCGCTGGCTGCAGACCGATCACTACATTGCCCATCGGTAGGATCGACAGGGCAAAGGCATCGCGATCCGCCAGATAGAACGGATCGTTTTTCGGATCGCCCCAGGCCTCAACCACCTGATCGCGGATGGTTTGGGGCAGGGTATCAAACGCGGATTGGTAATCTTTGCGTTTCAGGGTCACGCGAATTTCGCGACTGCCAAGCGATTTGAAATCGTTGGTAGGTCCGGCCTTGACCGCAGCAATCAGGGCATCGCCATCGGCGGGCAGATCATTAATCGCATATCCTTCGCCCTGCATGGCACGAAGTGTTTCGATCATGCCTGCCGGGGTATCAAGCCCGACCCCGTTGCCAAGACGCGCATCCTTGTTGGGATAGTTGGCCATCACCAACGCCACCTTGCGCGTACTTGCATCGGTTTTCCGAAGGCGTACCCAGTTGGCGGCAAGTTTGGCGGTAAAGGCCACGCGATCGCGCACCGGGATGTATTTGACCAGATCGATCTGCGTCAGGTCATCCTTGCCTGCCGATCCCTTAAACGAAATGGCGCGCGCAAGGATACGGCCATCGACCTCGGGCAAGGCGACATTCATTGCAATATCACGCGCGGCCAATCCATTGACACCGTCACGCCAGGCATTCTCGCCCCCGCCAGAAAGCACCACCTGAAACACCGGTGCATCCACCGCATCAAACGGACCATTCTTTCGTTCTGATCCCGGAACGGATATCGCGAAGCCGGTGGTATTAAGGATCAAATCGGCGTTGGTTTCGGCCAGCCAGTCATCGACCAATGCAGCGGCCAACGGATCCTTTAGGCTGGCGACAAAAATCGGCAATGGATTCAGGTTATTGGCAACAAGTTCCTCAACCAGCGCATCGATTACATCAAGATTGGAGGCCTGTACCAATGATCGATAAAAAACAATCGGCGTCACCGGTTGATTGGCATCCCAGTGGCCCCGGATTTCATCAAGGCCTGCCTGTGATGTTCCGGGCCAATAGCCGCCGGCCTTGACCAGCGGGGCTGCAGGTGCCCAGTTCCAGTTTACGTCTGAATTGAGCTTTTCATATATCAGGCGCAGCAAATTCTCTGAATTTTGCGGGCCACCTTCAATCAGATAACGCCAGATATTCTGGTAATCGCTGCCTTTGACGGTCGAAAGTGACAGAAGCTCTGCATCGGGTTGGTCATCCCCGGGCAACAGGACCAACGGAATGTCTTTGGCGCGTGCAAGGGCAACCAGCTGTTCAATGCCATAATCCCAATATCCCCGTCCGCCCAAAATGCGCACGATGATGAATTTGGCATCCGACACAACATCGTCGATATAAAGATCCACCGACATGTTGTGACCAAGCTGAAGCAAGCTTGCCAAACGCAAGGACGGGGCCGCGCCCCCAAATGCATCCACCAGACGCCCCTGCGCCCCGGCAAGACAGGCCAGCTCAGACTCGGCCGCCGACAGGATCACCACATCGCCAGGTTGCTGTCCAAGGTCCACGGCCTCACTGCCATCGGTAACCATTCCGGGCTGGGCTGCCAAAAGATGCATCGGTTCTTTCCGTTTTTCGGGCCATTTTTAGGGCCGTTTTTTGGGTCACTTTTCAGATGACCTTTCAGGGTTTCGACCCTAACGAACAGCAATATTAAACATCCCCGCCCGCAATTTTGTTGGCGGGGATGCCTGGATCAAAGGATCATCTTCCCGTCACCAGATAAGCCTCTGATGATGGAAAGATGATGTTTCACGTGAAACAAAACGTGAACAAACCGGTTTATGCCCCCTTGATCGCCGCTTCGATGGCAGCACGGTCGAGACCATGCAAGCCAATCACCACCAGTTCGGACCGGCGGGTTTCCCCATCCGCCCATGGGCGATCGAAATAGCGCTGGAACCGTTCACCAACGCCCTGAACCACATGGCGCATCGGTTTGCCTGGCACATCAAGGAACCCCTTGATCCGCAGAACATCAAACTGCCGCACAACATCGACAAGGCGCTTTTCAAGTGCTGCCGGATCACTGATCGTATCAAGGGCGACAACAAAGCTGTCAAAATCGTCATGATCATGTTCGTGACCATCGTCATGGTGGCTTGGGCGGCTATCAAGATCATCCTCGGCCGCAGCACCAAGCCCCAGCAGGATGGCATTTTCAACGCGGGAATGTTCGGTTGCGATGATCTTGACCGACGGCTTTTTCAGCTCAGTCCGGATATCGGCTTCGACCTTGGCGCGTTCGGCATCGGTCAGAAGGTCGGTTTTATTCAAAACCACCATATCGGCACAGTGAAGCTGTTCTTCGAACAGTTCTTCAAGCGGGCTTTCATGATCAAGATTGTCGTCGGCTTCGCGCTGGGCCTGGACCGCATGATGATCATGGGCAAACAAACCATCGCGAAGGGCTGCACCATCAAGAACGGCCACCACACCATCGACCGTTACGCGCGACCGGACTTCGGGCCAGTTAAACGCCTTTACCAAGGGTTTTGGCAGGGCAAGACCCGATGTTTCGATAACGATATGGTCTGGTGGCGTGTCGCGATCAATCAGGCCTTGAATGGTTGGCAGAAAGTCATCTGCCACCGTGCAGCAGATGCAGCCATTGGCAAGTTCGACCACGTCATCTTCTGCGCAACCTTCGATGCCACAGCCATTGATGATGCCGCGGTCCACACCCAGATCGCCAAATTCATTAATGATCAGCGCAATGCGTTTGCCATCGGCATTTTCCAGCATGTTGCGAATCATGGTTGTTTTGCCTGCGCCCAGAAAACCGGTAATGACGGTTGCCGGGATCTTGCCCAATTGTGCCATTTCTAAAATCCTTAAAACTCAATTCTTTATGTTGCGATTTGTTGCTATTTGACCTGCATCGGAATGCCGGCAACCACAAGGGTGACCTTGTCAGCCAGTTCGGCGACGCGTTGATGCAAGCGTCCGGCGTGATCGCGAAAGGCGCGCGCCATCGCATTTTCCGGCACGATGCCAAAACCGACCTCGTTTGAAACAAAAAGCACCGGCACGACGAGTTTCGGCACCAAATCACAAAGAGCTGTGATTGCGCCATCGATATCGCGATCTTCAAGCATCAGATTGGTCAGCCACAAGGTCAGGCAATCGACCAGAACCGGCTTCCCGCCGGCGATATTGCAGGTCTGAAGTGCGGCGCAGAGTTCGACCGGTTCTTCGAGTGTTTGCCAAAGGTCGCCGCGTGATTGTTTGTGAAGATCGATGCGATTGGCCATTTCATCATCCCAGGCCCGTCCGGTTGCGATATAGGTACCACCGCCAGCCTGATTGATGATGTTTTCGGCAAACCGGCTTTTGCCGGATCGCGCCCCACCCAGGATCAGATGCATCCCGCCAAGGGGTGCAGAAGGGGGGGGTGCAGAGGGGGGTAAAGTCTGGGTCATCCCGTTATTTCCTCGCCATGGCCTCCCACCGAGGCCCGATTGCGTCGCCACCACCCATAAGAATAGTGACACCTTCGGCAGGTTTCCTGGCTGCGGGCATGAAAGCGATCCGCCTTCCCGGTTGCCCGGTGGCTGGTCTGGCGCGTTGGCACCGACCCGGATCTCCCAACCCGATACAGTTGCGGGGGCAGCATCGGCATCGCACCGATTTCCCATCACCGAACGGTGCGCCGAACCTAACAGGTTTGCCCGTTAACCCAAAGGCCATTCTATGTCTTTGAGCACTTGGTATGAGCAGTTGGTATGAACCGTCCCTAACTGGAAGATTAGCATTTGTCAGTATTTGTAAGAATTGCCTGCTTGAGAGGGGATATCATTTAAGAGAACATCAAAACCGTCTTGTTGGTGTCAGAGACGGAAAAACCGCGCAACCAGCAAAGCCGCCGGGATCACAAAAATCATCACCCGGCCGGGTACAGGAAAAGCTGTGCCGAAAATCTTGGGGTTAAATGGAATTTTGTGAAAACAAATGGCTATTAGCGCGCACCTATCGAAAATCCGGCAGCCAAGTTCACCCACCTGGGTCACATCATCACGGAAAGATATGTGGCTGGGCCTGCTTGAACGGCTGAACAGCTCTGATCGGACGTTCCAGACCTTTATCAAAGAATATGCAACCGACGGTGAAATCACGCTTGCCCGACGCGACGTCAGAGAGATCTTTGCCAAGGATGCCTCAAAAGGTGTCATTGCAACCATCATCTGGTCACATGCGCGCGGCATTCGTGTGAATGCCTTGTCGCTTCTTGTGCGTGATATGCCAACACTGGTTACCCTGATGTCGATAAAAGACTTTGGGCAGGAAGAGCTTAACGAACTTCTGTCCCAGCCCGGCATATCGGTTCCAACAGCAAGCAAGATGCTTTCGGCGTGCGGCAAAACCTATTGCAAGATGCCTGCAGCAATCATTGATGACACCGCCATTCAGGTGATCGAAAGTACATATTTTGCAGGCGACTTCCCGAATGTCGCAGCAGTACGTGGTAAATCACGCAGTCGTCCAATGCCCTATTATCAGGCTTATCTTCGCGATGTTCTTGATATCTGTGAAAAGCATGATCTTGACGCCGATATGGTTGACCGATATCTGGCCGAGCACGCGCTTGCGGATATGACAGCAGAAATCGAACTGGCATCAGTCTAAGTCACGTTTACCACACCCCACAACGCTTCAAGACCAGCTTAAAAGCGTTGGTTTACCGCAGTTACCCGCCAGCCCGGCGCGTCGACACCATCAATATATTCGAGTGTGGTCAGGCCCAGCGTATCGATGTGAAATGCCAGGGCCGATTCCAGTGACAAATCAAGTGCATTGGCCATCAATGCCCGCACCGTACCGCCATGGACGACCGCAACAATATCCCGTCCGGCCCAGTAACGGTTTAAGCGGTGCAAAAGCGGCCCGACACGCCCGACCATATCAGAAAAACTCTCTCCGTTCGGGGGCTGTTGGCGGGCAAAATCGGTCCAGAACTTTGTTGTTTCACCCTTTGGCAAATCATTCCAGTGCTGCAGCTCCCACGCGCCAAAATGCTGTTCGGCAAAACCGCTTTCGCGTTGTGGAATGACGTCTTCATCCATCAGTTCCTGAAGCTTTAGCGCAGTATCAAGCGTACGTGAAAGATGGCTTGTCACCCAGACGGCATCGCGGGGTAAATGACGGGCAAGGGCACGCAGGGATTTTTCATCAGAAAGGTCAACAGGCATGTCACTTCGGCCATACACCAGACGTTCGGGGTTTTCGACCGGGGCATGGCGGACCAGCCACCAGCGTGTTGTTTTCATTGTGTTCGCTCCCCAAAAGCCAATATTCAAACCCTGCTTAGGCGTTGGTAACCACAGCGATGAACGCGACCCCGACGAACAGCTCCGTCGTGAGTTGGGTCGCCCCCAATACATCCCCGGTCTGCCCGCCGATTTGCCATTTTGCCACCGCCACAACAAGTGTGATTGCCAGCATCGCACCAGCCGCAATGACCGCGGTTGCGATCACCCCAGACAGAATGACCGAAACCACCGCTGCGATGGCCACGCCAATACCAACAGCAATTAATTTCGGATGTCCGGCGCCCTTGCCCAAACCATTATCGCGGGCTGGAGGCAGGATATGCATCACCACAGGCATGGCCGCACGCGATGTCACCGCCAGGATCAGAAACAGGGTTACTGCTTGCCCGGCGCTTCCTGCCGCCGAAAGCAAGACCAGGCGCAGACCAAAACACAAAATCAGGGCAGTAACCCCATAGGTTCCGATGTGGCTGTCACGCATGATTTCAAGTTTGCGTGCACGCTCAAAACCGCCGCCAAAACCGTCGGCGCAATCAGCCATACCATCTTCATGCATGCACCCGGTCAGAAGCACCATGGCTGCCAGTGCTACAATGGCAAAAATCAGGATATTGCCTGTCAGCTCATAGACCAGCAGCGCGGGCAACACCGCAAAACCTGCCAACAGCAAGCCAACCAGGGGCCATGACCAAACCGATCTTGCGATCAGGGTTGCTCGAAAATCATCAATACCCATAACAGGCACCCGACTCAACAAAGCCAAGGCACGCCAAAAGTCTGATATCAAAGATGCGGTCGTATCTGTGTTCTCATCAAGGGCAGCACGATCGTTTGATGAGGTGGCCCCGGTAAGCACCTTTGAATCCGCACTTTGCATATTTGTTTCGTTTTGGTTATGATCTTCCGGCACCGTAAATTTCCGATTTTCAAACTGGCAATCTGTTGCGCATGGGCCTAGGGTCAGGGCCGCCCAGCAACGCCATGGCCCTTTGTAAGCAGCACATTACGGTGAGACGCCCGATACAATTGGTTTCTGACCCTAATCCCAACCTTGCCAGAAGCCAAGCGGAACGCATCAAACACATATCGCCGTTATCCGGAGACCAACATGTTCAATCCCAAGCACCCCCCACAAAGTCTTGAGGAAATTCGTGCCCTTCTCGCCGAACTTCCGGATGTCGACACCAAGGCCCAAGACGCCGTGCTTGAACGTGAACCGACCTTGACCAAACCGGCCGGATCGCTTGGCCGTCTTGAAAGTTTCAGCCTGTGGCTTGCCGGATGGCAGGGGACGTCACGCCCGCGCATGACACGCCCGCGCGTTACGGTGTTTGCTGGCAGTCATGGTGTTGTTGCACAAGGTGTTTCGGCTTTTCCTGCCAGCGTTAACCAGCAGATGGTCGAGAATTTCATTAACGGCGGGGCTGCGATCAACCAGATTTGCAAGTCGGTTGATGCGGAACTGCGCGTGATGGAAGTCGCGATTGAAATACCAACCAACGACTTCTCACGCGAACCCGCGATGGATGATGAAGGCTGTGCAGAAGCCATGGCATTTGGCATGAGCGCGATTGAAAAGGGTATTGATCTGTTTGTGCCCGGCGAAATGGGGATCGGCAACACCACATCAGCGGCGGCAATTGCCCACGCGCTTTATGGTGGGAATGCCTCCGACTGGACTGGCCGGGGTACCGGAATTGATGACGCGACCCTTGATCTGAAAACCCGGGTGGTGGGTGACGCCATCATTTTGCACAAACACCAGATGGGGGACGGGCTTGAAATTCTGCGCTGTGTCGGCGGTCGCGAAATTGCCGCCATGGCAGGCGCCATCATCGCGGCACGCTTTTCACACGTGCCGGTGTTGCTTGATGGCTATGTTTCCTGTGCTGCAGCGGCCGTTTTGGCCGCGATCCGCCCGGATGCACTTGATCACTGTCTGGTTGGGCACGTATCAGCGGAACCTGGGCATACACGTTTGATTGAAAAACTTGGCAAGGAAGCCCTGATTGATTTCGGCATGCGCCTTGGCGAAGGGTCGGGGGCGGCACTTGCCATCCCGCTTTTACGCGCAGCTGCGGAATGTCATAACGGTATGGCAACATTTGACAAGGCTGGCATTGATGGCAAGGAAGGGGCTTGAACGCCCGCTTGATCTGTAAAAGACCTACCAAATAGCGCCAGACAAACTGGCGCTATTTTTTTGTTCGTTCGTTCATCAGGTGTTCGACGTGACGTCCCTGGAACATGGTGATGTTGATCGAATGACCGAACTTGATTGCGCGTTCATCATCGCAACGGCACAGGATAACGCGCGTATCGCCTGATTCTGCGACGGCTGCGCGCATTATTTCGCGGTGCTCGTCATCCATGTTTTCCATTTCCGGATCCCACAGCATCTTGATCATATCAACACCGATTTTGTTGCGGTTGATATAAGGCAGCGACAGATGGCTAATGCCATCAATACAGATGCGATACCCACGATCACGACAGAAATCACGCGCAAAGAAGAACGCCCCGAGATCGGCAAAAATATCAATCTTTTGCAGCTCAAGCACGATTGTGCCGCGCTGCCCGGCTTTAACATTGCTGTCAAATGTCAGGAAATCGGGCGACAGCAGGGTGGATACATTCAGGTTGATACTGACAGACCCGGTCACCGACGCGTCATTGGATCGCGTCAATAGTGACAACATGCGCCGATCAAGAATTTCGGTCAGATGCTGAAACAGCCAGCGGTTCGACAAGACATTGACATCCGGCAGCAGAGTTTCCTGCAAATCCTTGATCGAAATGAACAATTCATGAAAAACCGGCGTCGGGTTGGCATCCCCGACAACAGCACAGATGGCCTGGCGGCGCATCAGGTTCGACAAATCCGCACGCCGAAGCGATTCATCAATGCGCCCAAGAATTTTGGGGGTCAGCGGGGCACGATCATCGCTGAGTTCGGGATGGTCGTTATGGCGTTCTGCTGCCTTGCTGACGACTTTGGGACGGTTGGCATTGGCCCGCACCAGCGTTTGGGTCAGATGCAGGAAGTCCTTATATTGCTGACCAACATCGAAATAATCGGTGAAGCTGGCGGGCGCACCACTTTCGTCCTTGCCTTCAGCAATCAACGGATCATCATTAAACAGGAATTTCAGGCGGAAGATAACCGCATTGACTTCATCCATCTCTGCCGCATCAAAGATGAAAATCAGATCCTGATTGGACAGGGTGAAAATGCGCCCGGTAACTTCGGGTACAATTTCTTCGAACGCCCCGATCGCTGTACGAATGTGGTGATCACGGCGATTAAATGCCAACAGTTTTGAAAAATGCACATGGATCGCACCAACGCCTTCCTTGCGCCGCTCAAGGCGTCGCACATAATCAACGAGGAAGGCTTCTGGCGATGGAAGTGAACTATCAGACATAAATGCAATGACCAGATGAATGTTGTGCGGAATCAGAGCCGTGAACCTGCCCGCTCCACGATAACGCCCGTCCATTAACAGGTTATGTATTTATCACTCATAAACGTTGAAACCAAACGTGAATATCAGGCATTTTCAGACATATTGCGGAAAACATAAGTCGTAGCTTTCCACCAACCAAGCTGCTAGTTTCAGCCCGTTTTGATATCCGGGCGATACGATTGAAGACGATAAGCGGGCGACGCAAGTGCGTTTTGGTAACGGGTCGATATGCTTCGCGCACCGTTGTTAAGAATTCATTCCGCAATCTGATGTCAAAACACGGCTGAGACGATTTAGCGAGCAGGATCTGGATAGACCATGGATATCAAAGCCTTTTTCGACGCAGAGTTTGACGAGCATCTTGATCTGGTCAACAAGACCCGCGAAGCCACGCGTGATGCCTTTATTGAACTGGTCGAGATTTGCACCGACGCGCTCAATGACGGCAACAAACTGCTGTTTTTTGGCAATGGTGGATCAGCAGCCGATGCCCAGCATATCGCAACCGAATTTACAGTCCGATACATCAATGATCGCCGCGCTTTGCCAGCGATTGCGTTGACAACCGATAGCTCGGCACTGACCGCGATTGGCAATGATTTTGGCTTTGATCACCTTTTTTCACGCCAGATCGAGGCACTGGGAAACCCCGATGATGTTGCGATTGGCATTTCAACGTCAGGCAACAGCAAAAACGTCAATCTCGGATTGGCCAAGGCACGTGAAATGGGCCTGATTGCCACCGGCTGGACCGGGAAAACCGGTGGGGATATGGTCGATCTGTGCGATCCGGTGATGATCGTGCCAAGCAACACCACCGCACGCATCCAGGAAATGCATATCCAGATTGGTCAGATGCTGGTTGGGGCACTTGAGCACACCCTTGGCCTGACCCAAAAGTAACCTATACCACCTACCCGCCGCCTGACCGATCAGACAGAACGAAGAAACATCACAATGACCGATCTCAGCCACCTGGCCCAACAGGTTGAACATTTGATCCACGCAAAGGTTCTTTGCATTGGTGATGTGATGCTCGACCGGTTTGTTTATGGGTCGGTCAATCGCATCTCGCCCGAAGCACCAATACCCGTCATTCGGGTTGAACGCGAAAGCGCCATGCTGGGCGGGGCCGGAAATGTTGCGCGTAATGCCACCGCCCTTGGTGCGTCGGTTCAGTTCCTGTCACTGGTTGGTGATGACCTGCCCGGTCGCGAGGTCATGGAATATGTCGCCAGCGATCCGGGTGTTGAGCCCTATATCCAGACTGAGCGCAACCGCCCGACCACGATCAAAACCCGTTATATTGCTGGTGGGCAGCAGTTGTTGCGATCTGACAATGAAACAACGGCTGACATCGCACCTGCCACCATCAGCAATCTTTCCGCGCTGGCCGGGCAACTTGCACCGGATGTCGCCGCGATCATTTTGTCTGACTATGGCAAGGGTGTTTTGCATGCCGATGTTGTAGCTGCGGCCATTGCAACCGCGCGCAAGGCAGGCAAACCGGTAATTGTCGATCCAAAGGGCAGTGACTACAGCATTTATCGCGGAGCTACGGTGGTAACGCCTAACCGGGCAGAGGCAGAAGCCGCAACCGGGATCGCCATTCACAGCGATGAGGACGCCGTTGCCGCCGCAACCAAGATCATTACCGAATGCGGCATCGAAAATGTGCTTCTGACACGAAGTCAGGATGGCATGACCCTTGTTACCCAGGATGGCGTAGCACTGCATTTGCCAACCGAAGCCCGCGAAGTGTTTGACGTTTCCGGGGCCGGCGACACGGTCGTTGCCTGCCTTGCCGCTGCTGTGGCTGCGGGTTCAAGCCTTGCCGATGCGGCGCGCATTGCAAATGTCGCAGCGGGCATCGTGGTTGGCAAAATCGGCACAGCGGTTGTCTATCCCGACGAGCTGGTTTCAACACTTCATCATCATGACCTGATGATTGGGGAGGCCAAACTGATGCCGCTTGATCGCATGGTCGACCGTGCGGAACGCTGGCGGCGCAAGGGATACAAAGTCGGCTTTACCAATGGCTGCTTTGATCTGTTACACCCCGGCCATCTCAGCCTGCTAAAACAGGCGCGTGCAAGCTGTGACCGTTTGATTGTCGGGCTGAATTCCGATGCATCGGTCAAACGGCTTAAGGGGGACTCTCGCCCGGTTCAGTCCGAAGCCGCCCGTGCAGCCGTACTGGGATCGCTTGAAACCGTTAGTGGTGTGGTTATTTTCGGTGAAGACACCCCGATTGAGCTGATCAAGGCGATCAAACCCGATATTCTGGTCAAGGGTGCGGATTACACCATCGACAAGGTTGTCGGTGCGGAAATCGTTCACGGCTATGGCGGCAAGGTGGTTCTGGCCAACCTTGAAGACGGGTTTTCAACCACCTCGACCATCGCACGGATGAATGAGGGCAAGGATTAATCCGCCCAGCCCTGCTCCGCACGCAGAACTCGTATACTTAGTCCATATCAGGCCAAGGCCTGACATCCAGATCCGGCCAGATTTTCTGCCAACGGGCGGCCTTTGCTTCGTAAACAGCCCTTACTGGCAAAACCGGGTTCGGGATGATGCGACCTGCCATCACCGCACCAAGACCAAACGGCGCATAGATCCGATATGCCTCGTCTCCCTTACTCCCGGCTTTCTTGCGTAGGCCAATCGCTGTTGTCTTATAGGCAAAGCGGTCAATGCCGTCACTTGCAGCAGTGACCATGCCATAGTCCAAACCGAACTTTTCCAGATACCAGATCGGCACACGTGCCTGATTTCGGATTTCGACCGGGGCTGGTAAATCCGCAAACAATTCATCACCTTGACCGATCACATGATCTTCTGCCGTCCAGGATGTATCAGGGTCGAAATAAAACAGATCGTAATCTGCGATGTCGGCATCAGGTTTTCGACCGGCACGCATGTTCCAGATCGTCTGGGCCAGACACCCGGCCGTCAGCCACCAGTCTTCGATGCCAGATTGCGCAAATCGATCCAGAATGGTGCAGGTAACAGGGTTTTGCAGGGTAGCATCCAGAAATGCCCGACCATGGGCTATATCACCAACGCGGCAGCCAGAACTCATACCCAAACCCACAGGATTTTGATCACAACCGGCCACGCGGCATTGAGCAGACACGAGGTCGTAAAGAGCTTGAGCGCACGATCAATATCCGCTGCCCCCAGATCACGCCGCCCCGTTCCGATATAAGGATCTTCGACCATCTCGCTGCCGTATTGGCGCGGCCCGGAAAGTGCGATTTCAAGCGCCCCGGCAAAGGCTGCCTCTTGCCATCCGGCATTGGGGGATTTGTGCTTTTTTGCATCCGAACACATGGTGCGAAACGCTGCGGTCCCGTTGGTTCGTCGACCAATCACCGCAGCAAGGCAGATCACCACACCGGCAACACGGGCAGGGATGAAGTTCACCACATCATCAAGGCGGGCGGCAAAGCGCCCGAAATAAAGATAGCGATCACTGCGATGGCCAATCATCGAATCCAGGGTGTTGATCGCCTTATAGACGCAAATGCCGATTGGCCCGCCAACCACATACCAAAATATCGGTGCGACCACCCCGTCCGAAAAATTTTCCGCGCAGCTTTCAATTGCAGCCCGACTGACACCGGCCTCGTCAAGCGTATCGGGATTGCGCCCGACAATCATCGAAACAGCTTGGCGCCCACCCGCAATGCCATCCTTTTTAAGCGCATTTGAGACGGCTTTGACATGCTGATAAAGACCCTTCTGGGCAACCAGAATCGCAACCAGAAGGACCTCAATTCCGATTAGAATGCCGCCAAAATCAGATATCACCTGCACCAACCCGCCAACCATTGCAGAAACAAAGATGACGGCAAGACTGGTGACCGCACCACGCAACAGCCGGTCAGCGTTGCTGTAATTGGGACGATTTAAGCGTTTCTCAAACCATCCAATCAGATTGCCAATCCAAACCACCGGATGGCCGATGCGCGAAAACAGCCATGGAAAATCACCAAACACCGCATCCAACAGCAGTGCCAGCACCAGTATTGTGAAAATCGGCCCGAAGAATGCAGGTTCGGGGATTAGAAAATCGGTCAGTGTCGGTTCCATGGCGGCAATGTGCGTGGTGATCACCAAACCGTCAATCGGAATGACAGAGATTGTCGGTAAGTCCTTTTGCGGTAACAGGGTTTGCCATCTGTATCTGGCTTTGATAGAACGCTTTCATACTAATTTTTATTTTGTCATACTACCTGTCGAGCAATCCTGTGCAGCAGGATTTACGTATGCCATTCCTGCACGCCCGACAATTCCACCAACCCGAAAGCAACAGTGCCCAGCCACAATATATTCGATACCCCTTCGCCCCCTGCCCACAATAAGTAGTATTTTTCACCCCTGTACCCTTTGCAATACATCTTCTGTTACCTGCCGCTTGCATTCCGCAGGCCAATCGGTGAAAACGGGGGTGGCATCGGGTACCGCATGGCAAAATGCCGTGCGAAGAACACCATCAGAGAGAGACAAAGGAGCAGCCTTTTATGTCCCCCAAAGGCGCAGTAATGATTTGCGGTCACGGTTCGCGCGACGAACGCGCGGTTTCACAGTTCAACGCGATGGTTGAAACGATGAAACAGACCCATTTGGCCGACTACGATGTCGAAAGCGGCTTTCTCGAATTTGCCCACCCGATCCTGCGTGATGGTTTTGAAAAGCTCAAAGCCATGGGTCACAAAAAAATCTATGCCCTGCCGGGTATGCTTTTTGCCGCCGGCCACGTCAAAAACGACCTGCCGAGCGAAGTGAACAATTTCGCCCACGAAAACCCGGATATCGAGGTCCTGTTTGGCCGCGATCTTGCGATTGATCCCAAACTTCTGATGGCGGCAAAAGACCGTATCGAAGAAGCACTGGCAGACGTGGACGACAGTGTGTCGCGTGAAGACACGCTTTTGATGGTGGTCGGACGTGGCACCAACGATCCGGACGCCAATTCAAACGTCTATAAGGTCGCACGCATGCTTCAGGAAGGCCTGGGTTTTGGCCGGACTGAAATCAGCTATTCCGGGGTGGCACATCCGCGCGTGAATGCCGGCCTGCGCGAAGCGATGAAACTTGGTTACAAGCGCGTTGTCGTATTTCCGTATTTCCTGTTTGCCGGCATTCTGATTGATCGTATCTATAGCCACACTGACGAAGTTGCCGCTGAATTTGGCGATGTCGAATTCATCAAGGCAGGCTATCTCAAGGATCATCCGATGGTGCTTGAAAGCTTTGCCGAACGCCTGACCGAGATTGATACCGGCGATAACAACATGAACTGCCAGCTGTGCAAATACCGCGAGCAGATCATTGGTTATGAAGGCGATGTAGCCACCCCGCAGGTTGGCCACCACCACCATGTGATGGGCATCGGCACAGACGGGCACAGCCATGACCACGGCCACCACCATCACGGTCATAGTCACGGACATCACCATCATCATGGTCACAGCCATGCCCACGATCATAATGATGCGAAAAAGCCGACCGGTTCGTGACCGGTCGACCCCTGTCCCGTGAAAGGCGCGGTAATGTTTGACTATCTGCGTGACCCGCAGGAAATCTATGCCAAAAGCTTTGCCACCATCAAGGCCGAGGCAAAACTTGCGCGCTTTTCAGAAGACGAACGCCCGGTTGCCATCCGTATCATTCATGCCTGTGGCATGGTGGAAATGGCCGATCACATTGCCTTTGGCGGCGATGTGATCGCGGCGGCCACCACGGCACTCCAAGCCGGGAAACCGATCCTGTGTGATGCGGAAATGGTCCGGCATGGCATTATTTCCCGGCTATTGCCTGCCAACAATCAGGTGCTATGCACCTTGAATGACGGCAATACGCACGGTCTGGCGGCAGAGCTTGAAACCACCCGATCCGCCGCCGCGGTCGAGGGCTGGCACGATCATATCGAAGATGCAATAATTGCCATAGGCAATGCGCCAACCGCCCTTTTCCATCTGCTTGAAGCCATTCACGACGGTCGCATGGCAAAGCCTGCGGTGATCATTGGCATGCCGGTCGGTTTTGTGGGTGCGCTTGAAAGCAAGGATGCCCTGATTGCGCATGCCCACGGCATCCCCTTTGTCACATTGCGCGGTCGATTTGGCGGCAGTGCTGTAACAGCAGCAACCGTCAATGCACTGGCCCGCATGGCGCGAGGCGATGATGCCACGCCGGACGGCACAGATGATCGCACGAAAGGCGGGTTGTCATGAATGAACAATCACCGATCAAGGGGCGCATCACCGTGATTGGCATTGGCGAGGATGGTTATGACGGGCTTGCGCCCAATGCCCGCCAGATCCTTGAAAATGCCAGCGTCATCTTTGGCGGAAAGCGCCATATTACTATGCTGCCCGAAAGTAACAGTGCGACCCGCAACACATGGATCACACCGTTTGAGGCCAATCTGGCAATAATCGAAGATTGCCTTGATCAAAACCCGGTCGTGCTGGCCAGTGGTGATCCAATGTATTTCGGGGTGGGCAATACCCTGATCAATTATTTCGGACCCGAACCGGTTTATGCCATCCCGGCACCTTCAAGCATTTCACTGGCGGCATCGCGCCTTGGCTGGCCGTTGGCGGAATGTGATGTCATTACCCTGCATGGTCGCGATCCCGAAAACCTCCGCGCCCATTTGCGCCCGCATGGCAAGCTGATTGCACTGAGTGCCGATGGATCGACCCCGGCACTGGTCGCTGTCATGCTATGCGAAGCCGGGTTTGATCAAAGCCGCATGTCGGTCTGCGAACGTCTTGGTGGTCCGGAAGAACGCATCACCACCCAGAGCGTACAAACCTGGCAGGCGCGGGCAACATCCATGCCCGATATCAAGCCGATTGATCCGCTTAACCTGATCATGATTGATCTCGAAGCTGGCCCCAATGCCAAACCGCTGCCCAAGGGCCCCGGCCTTCCCGATGATGCCTTTATCCATGACGGGATGATCACGAAATCGGAAATTCGCGCCCAGACCCTTTCGTCACTTGCCCCGTTTGAAAACGGTGTTTTGTGGGATCTGGGGGCAGGGTGCGGTTCCATTTCGATTGAATGGCAACGCATGGGTGGACGGGCCATTGCGATTGAACGCGATGGCGAACGTTGTGCGCTGATCGGCAAAAATGCCACGCGGCTTGGCGTGCCGACCTTAACAGTCATGCAGAAATCAATTGAAGATGCACTCGCCTTTGCCGATCGCCTGCCCAAGCCGGATACCATTTTTATCGGTGGCGGAATTACCATTGATGGCCTGCTTGAAACCTGTTGGGATCTGTTGCCAAGCCATGGCCGACTGGTTGCCAATACGGTGACACTTGAAGGCGAAGAACAATTATTACGGTTTTACAATAAAAAGGGTGGCAGTCTGACGCGCCTGTCGGTTTCCCGGCTGGTTCCGCGCGGCGGGTTCAAGGGTTGGAGCAACCTTGCCCCGGTCACCCATTACCTCGGAGTAAAAGCATGAGCAGTGCGGAACTTCCCGCAGAACGCCTTCCGGCACCCGGAACGGCCTATGGTCTTGGCATCGGGCCGGGCGAACCGGACCTGATCACGCTCAAGGCCTATAACATCCTGCAGAAGGCCGATGTGATTGCCTATCCCGCCCTTGAAGATGGCGTCAGTCTGGCGCGTCAGATCGTTGATCCGCATATTCCCGAAGGCCGAATTGAAATCGCCATTCGCATTGAAATGGGCAAGCCCGCCGATCCGATCTATGACGCCGCCGCGATTGAAATTGGCAAGCATCTGGCAGATGGCAAAACCGTCGCCGTGCTGTGCGAAGGTGATCCGTTCTTTTATGGCAGCTTCATGTATTTGTTTGGCCGACTGGCAGAAGCCGGTCATCCGGTCAAAACCGTGCCCGGTGTCAGTTCCATGATGGCCTGTGCAGCGCAGCTTGGCGCACCCCTGGCCGCCAAGAACGATGTTTTGCAAGTCATCCCCGGCCCGCTTGAGGCCGATCGCCTGCGCGAACAGCTTGCCAAAACTGATGCGGCGGCAATCATCAAACTGGGCCGCCATTTTGCCAAGGTGCGTGACGTCATTGATGAAATGGGCCTGACAGACCGGGCGCGCTATATCGAACGCGCGACACTTGAAACCCAGAAAATGGTCCCGCTTGGCGAATTGCCGAGTGATGCCAA
Source organism: Thalassospira australica (assembly GCF_000763295.1). GTDB lineage: Bacteria > Pseudomonadota > Alphaproteobacteria > Rhodospirillales > Thalassospiraceae > Thalassospira > Thalassospira australica. Next base: position 255,138 of record NZ_JRJE01000032.1, read on the forward strand.
GGCACCGTATTTTTCCATGATCCTGATCCACCGTCGCGGAGACGCATGGCGATGACCGCCCAAAACAACAATAACAATCCGGCACTGCCGACCGATCCGATTGCCCCGATTGCAGTAATTTGCCTGACGCAGCGTGCCCTGCCGACAGCGCGCAAAATCGCATCAAGCCTGCAAGGCGCGACTGTGCATGGCCTGCGCACGCGCGTTTCAACACGTGATGTCGATATCGCCTTTGATGATACCATTGCACATCTGCAACAAACATTTTCAGCCGGGCATGTCATTATCGGTGTCTGCGCATCCGGCATCCTGATCCGCGCCCTTGCCCCGTTGCTAAGTGGCAAGTGGCAGGACGCCGCCGTCATTGCCGTTGATGAAGCCGGTGATACCTTCATTCCGCTTCTGGGGGGGCATCACGGGGGCAACCGGCTGGCACGTGACCTTGCGGATCGGCTGGGTGGTTTTGCCGCCATCACCACACCGGGTGATGCGATGCTGGGCCTTGCACTGGATGAGCCGCCGGCTGGCTGGACGCTTGGCACGCCTGAAACTGTCAAACCGGCAACCGCCGCCCTGCTGGCAGGTGCCTCCGCACGGTTTGAGTTCGAGGCCGGATCAGCCGCCTGGCTCACCAACAGCGCCATTGCCCAATCCGATGATGGCAGCGTGGTCATTACCACCACCGCCCGGACCACCGATGACCCTGCCGATAGCGATACAGGATCGGAAACCGCGATCACCTATCACCCGCCGGTTCTGGCACTGGGTGTCGGCTGTGAACGCGGCTGCCCGGTTGATGATCTTTATGATCTTGTGATGGAAACACTGGCGGGGCAATGCCTTAGCCCCAAGGCCATTGCCTGTGTCAGTTCAATCGACCTCAAGGCCGACGAAGCCGCTGTACACGAACTGGCAAACCGGCTTGGTGTGCCGGCAAGGTTCTTTGATGCCAAAACCCTTGAGGCAGAGGCAGATCGTCTTGTGACGCCATCTGACGTCGTCTTTGCCGAAACCGGCTGCCACGGTGTTGCCGAGGGTGCGGCACTGGCCACAGTCGGTGCCAAGGGCAAGTTGATCGTTCCCAAACACAAGACCAGAAAATCTACCTGTGCCATTGCCCTGTCACAGGATGATATCATCCCCGAGAAGGTCGGAACGGCACAGGGCAGGCTTTCGATTGTTGGCATCGGGCCGGGTCAGATCGGCTGGCGCAGCCCCGAGGCCACCGCGCTTATCGGTCGCGCAACCGATATCGTCGGCTATCAGATGTATCTTGATTTGCTTGGGCCTTTGATTGACGGCAAGGATTGCCATCATTCCGATCTGGGTGCCGAAGAAGCCCGCGCGCGTCATGCGCTTGAACTGGCCGCGACCGGCAAGGACGTTGCGTTGATCGGGTCCGGGGATGCCGGCATCTATGCACTGGCGACACTGGTGTTTGAATTGCTTGATCGTGAAGATCGCGCCGACTGGAATCGGGTTGCGGTTCAGGTTTCACCGGGTATCTCCGCCCTGCAGGCGGCGGCATCGCGGATCGGTGCGCCGCTTGGTCATGATTTCTGTGCGATTTCGCTATCGGACCTTTTGACCCCGCGTGAAGATATCCTGCGTCGCCTGAAAGCCGCAGCCGAAGGTGATTTCGTGATTGCGTTTTATAACCCGGTATCCAAACGCCGCCGCGATTTGCTGGCCAAGGCCCGTGATATCCTGCTTAACCATCGCGAGGCCGATACACCGGTAGTTTTGGGTCGCCAGCTGGGTCGCCCGGACGAGGAAATCACGGTCGTTCCGTTATCGAAATTAGAAGTCGACATGGTTGATATGCTGACAACGGTTCTGGTCGGATCAAGCAACAGCCGCCATATCACACGCGGCGAAAACGAATGGGTCTACACTCCGCGCGGCTATGCCAAAAAGGGCCCGGATGCGGCCAAGGCCCCGGTCCAGAGCACATCCGGTCACAGCAGCACTGACACTTCCGGAAACGACATCTCCATAAAAGACGGGGCAGAATAATGACTGTTCATTTCATTGGCGCCGGTCCCGGTGCCCCGGACCTGATCACTGTGCGCGGCTTGCGCCTGATCGAAAAATGCCCGGTCTGCCTGTATGCCGGATCACTGGTACCCGAAGAAATCGTCACCAGCGCCCCCGATGGCGCGCGTGTAATTGATACCGCCCCGATGAACCTTGATGAAATCATGGCCGAGATCGAGGCCGCCCACGCCAAGGGGCATGATGTTGCGCGCGTTCATTCCGGGGACCCGTCAATTTATGGCGCAATTGCCGAACAGATCCGACGTCTGGATGATCTTGGCATTGCCTATGACATCACACCGGGTGTTTCGGCCTATGCCGCGACAGCAGCTGAAATCGGCGCGGAGCTGACACTGCCCGATATTTCCCAGACCGTAATCCTGACCCGAACCGCCATGCGGTCTTCCAGCATGCCCGATGGTGAAAGCCTTAAGGAACTTGGCAAATCACGTGCGACATTGGCCGTGCATCTGTCGATCAATAATCTGGTCAATGTGGTCCGCGATCTGACGCCCCATTACGGCGAAGACTGCCCGGTTGTGATTGCCTATCGTGCCACCTGGCCGGATCAGCAGTATATTTTCGGCACGCTTGGCGACATCCGCGCAAAGGTCAAAGGCAGTGGCATTACGCGCACCGCATTGATCATGGTTGGCGAAGTCTTTGGCCGGAAGGATTTTACCGACTCCCGGCTTTATGCCGCCGATCACACCCACGTTCTGCGCCCGGCAAAAACATAAGCACGTTCGGGCGGATGTTAAAATCCGCCCGTTTTTTAGACAAACCCCCTAGGCACAACGTTTATTTTCTCAGCACATTTCCAATTTGCTGAAAAATATATCATTTCAACCGCGAACATTCTTGACCCTCCCCCACCCGGACGCCTTTAATCGAAGGTTCATAAAGGGGAGTATGTATGTTCAACGAGATGAGAGTGAACGACCAGGTTCGCGAACCTTATCGCGCACTGGTTGACTGGATGGAAGCAAACGGCCCCGAGGTCCTCGAACAAAAGCGCCTTGAAGCCGAAACCCTGTTTCGCAAGATCGGCATCACATTTGCCGTCTATGGCGAAGGCGGGGACCCCGAACGCCTGATTCCCTTTGATCTGATCCCCCGAATTTTCACCGCCATGGAATGGCGCAAGCTTGATCGCGGTGTCAAACAGCGTGCGCGTGCGTTAAACGCGTTTCTCTATGACGTTTACCACAATGGCGAAATCATCAAGGCCGGGATCGTTCCGGCTGATCTGGTGTTTCGCAACGACGCGTTTGAACCCGCCGTGATCGGCATTGATCCGCCACGCAATGTCTATAGCCACATTGTCGGTGTCGATATCGTACGCACCGGGCCCGACGATTTTTATGTTCTCGAAGACAATTGCCGCACGCCATCGGGCGTGTCCTACATGCTTGAGAACCGTGAAATCATGATGCGCATGTTCCCCGACCTGTTCAGAAACCTTCGTATCGAGCCGGTGGAAAGCTATCCGGACATGTTGCTTAAGACGCTCAAAAGCATTGCACCACGCAAATGCGACCGCGAACCCAACATTGTGGTGCTGACACCCGGTGCGATGAACAGTGCCTATTATGAACATTCATTCCTTGCCGATCAGATGGGCGTGGAACTGGTGGAAGGTCAGGACCTGTTTGTCCATGAGGACCGGGTTTACATGCGCACCACACGCGGCCCGGCCCGGGTCGATGTAATCTATCGCCGCATTGATGACGCCTATATCGACCCGCTGTGTTTCCGCAGTGATTCGGTACTGGGCATTCCCGGCCTGATGAATGTCTATCGTTCCGGCGGGGTTGCGATTTGTTCGGCACCCGGAGCAGGCGTTGCCGATGACAAAGCGGTTTATACCTATGTCCCTGACATGATCCGGTTCTATCTGGGTCAGGAGCCAATCCTGAAAAACGTTCCAACCTGGAAATGTTCCAAGCCTGATGATCTGCAATACGTCCTCGAACATCTTGATGAACTGGTGGTCAAGGAAGTTCACGGATCTGGTGGATATGGCATGCTGGTCGGCCCGGCCTCGACCAAGGCGGAACAGGCGGCCTACGCCAAGCGCATCCAGGCGGATCCGGGTGACTTCATCGCCCAGCCGACCCTGTCTCTGTCGGCCTGCCCGACCTTTGTTGAAAGCGGCATTGCCCCGCGTCACGTCGATTTTCGGCCCTTCTGTCTTGTCGGTGATGATGTCCGCCTGACACCGGGCGGACTGACGCGTGTGGCATTGTGCGAAGGGTCGCTTGTCGTGAATTCGTCGCAGGGCGGCGGGGTCAAGGACACCTGGATCATGAGCGATTAATAGGAAAGGGTTGAAAGATGCTTAGTCGTACCGCAGACAACCTTTTCTGGCTGTCGAGATATGTTGAACGGGCTGAAAACATGGCCCGTCTGATGGAAATGGGCTATCGCATGGCCCTGATGCCAGCCGCAGGCGACGGCAACCGGTCGGAATGGGAATCTGTCCTTTCCGCATCGGGATGTGCATCGGGATATGACCCGGATGCGCCACTCCGTCAGGAGGAAGTTGCCAACTTCCTGATTTTTAACCGCGACAATCAATCGTCGATCATCAACTGTTTTGAATATGCACGCGCCAATGCACGTGCCATGCGCACCGCGATTACCGCAGACATGTGGGAAGCATTGAACAATGCCTTAATGGAATTGCGTCGCCCGTCAATGCATAACCTTGCCAAGAACGAATTGCCGGAATTCATTGATTGGGTCAAAAAACAGGGCGCGCTGTTTCGCGGGGCGACGGATTCCACCATTTTGCGCAATGACGGTTATGATTTCATCCGTCTGGGTACTTTTATCGAGCGGGCTGATAATACGGCCCGCCTGCTTGATGTGAAATATTACGTTCTGCTGCCTGAAACCAGCATGGTTGGCGATGGTGTCGACAATTACCAATGGACTACGGTTTTGCGTGCGGCGTCGTCTTTGCGCGCCTTCCACTGGGTGTATCGTGATGATTATTCCCCCCATCGCATTGCACATTTCCTGATCCTTAATCCGTTCAGTCCGCGATCACTGGCCCATTGCGCAGAACAGATCACCCAGCATCTTGAAAGGCTTGCGCGTCATTATGGTCAACGCCACAGCGTGCATCATCTGGCGGTCGAGACCTATTCGCTGCTGACCCAAAGCGAGATGGATGAAATCTTTTCCACCGGTCTGCATGAATTCCTGAGCGATTTTCAGGTGCGCAACCGGGCCCTGTCGCACGCGATCGCCAACGACTATCATTTCGGGGGACAGTAAGATGCGGCTCACCGTCGAACACAGAACTCATTACCGGTATGACTCGCCCGCACGTCATGCGGTGCAAAGTCTTAAACTGACCCCGGCCGAGTTCGAGGGGCAGAAAATCATCAATTGGTCGATCAGCGCTGATAATTGCACCATCGGATCGGAATTTACCGATGGCAACGGCGACATCATCAGTACGCTCACGGCAAATGGCGCCGTTGAGGCCATCGAAATCGTCGTAAAGGGCGAAGTTGAAACCACAGACACCGCCGGGGTGCTGCGTGGCCATAAGGAACGTGCCTTTCCGGCTGTTTTCCTGCGCACAACCCCGATGACCAAAAGCAGTGCCGCCATCCGTAAACTCGCAGACAAGGCGGCAAAGAAAACCAAGGATGGGTCGCTTCTGGAGCGCGCCCACGCACTGGCAGAATCTGTATCAGATGCCATTAAATATGCGCCGGGCACGACCCACGTGCATACCACAGCCGCCGACGCCCTTGCAGATGGCAAAGGCGTTTGTCAGGACCATGCACATGTGCTGATTGCTGCTGCCCGGCATCTTGGCATTCCGGCCCGTTATGTATCGGGCTATCTGTTTGCCGATCACGAAGGCAAGACCCATGAGGCATCCCACGCCTGGGCAGAGCTGCATTTGCCTGAACTTGGCTGGCTTGGATTTGATCCGGCCAATAAATGCTGCCCGACCGATTTCTATATTCGTCTGGGGTCTGGCCTTGATGGGCAGGTTGCCGCACCTGTAAGGGGCGTACATACTGGTGGCGCAAACGAGAATTTGGATGTAACAGTCGTCATTGCGCAATCACAACAATAATCGGACGACAATAAGATGACCTACTGTGTCGGGTTGATGCTGAACGAAGGGATGGTTTTCCTGTCGGACACGCGGACCAATGCGGGCCTGGACAACATTTCGCGCTATCGCAAGATGTTCACGTGGGAAGTCCCCGGCGAACGGGCGATTGTCGCGCTATCAGCAGGTAATCTTGCCATTACACAAGCCGTCATGAGCACCCTTCATGAAGCAATCGATGACCCGGACACCAAGCCGGGTGACTGCATTCTGAGTGCGCCGAGCATGTTTCGTGTTGCCGAACTGGTTGGCGAAGCCATGCAGAAAGTCCAGCTAAAATACCACGATACACTTGAACAGCATCATGAAAGCAGCGCTGCCACGATCATGATCGGCGGACAGCGCAAGGGCGGGGATCAACGTCTGTTTCTGGTCTATGCAGCGGGCAATTTCATCGAAGCGACCGCCGACACACCATATCTGCAAATTGGCGAACATAAATACGGCAAGCCGATCCTTGATCGGGTCATCACCCCGAACACCCCGATAGAAGACGGTGTAAAAGCGGTCCTGTTGTCGATGGATTCGACCCTGCGCTCCAACCTGTCGGTGGGGATGCCCCTTGATCTTGCCGTTCTTCCCGATGACAGCTGCGCATTTTCCCAGATGCGCCGGATCGATGTTGATGACGCAGGGTTTCATGCGCTTTCCAATGCATGGTCAAACGCGCTGCGCGATGCATTTGCCGATATGCCCGACGAACACAACGACGCAGCAGCCGCGAAATAACGACTTGGCTCCCGGCACTTGCACCACTTAGATGCCCAATGAAAGCCGGAACGATTTGGTCCCGGCTTTTGTTTTTGGCAAAGGTGATGCGCCTTTTGCCAGATTGATCCATTCAAAAACACATGGATCAATCTGGTCGACAAACCGCTGGCAACAAATTATCTATAAAACATGAAAAACAGCAGCACAGATACCACTGTTGCCGGGCGCATCACACGCGCCCTGGCAGATCGGATCATTTCCGGTGAATTCGCGCCTGGCACCAAGTTACGTCAGGATCATTTCGCCGAGGAATTCGGATCCAGCCATGTGCCAGTACGCGAAGCCTTTCGCCGGCTGGAGGCCCAGGGCCTTGCCGTCAGTGAACCCCGTCGGGGTGTGCGTGTTGCAAGTTTTGATATCGCCGAGGTGCGCGAAGTTGCTGAAATGCGCGCATCTCTTGAAGTTCTGGCCCTGCGCAATGCGGCCCCGCACCTGACCCCCGCCATCCTTGATGACGCAGAAGCCCTTAACCGCGAAGGCGAAAATGCCTCGGACGTCCATGCCTGGGAAAAAGCCAACAAGGCATTCCATCGCGTCATCCTTGAACCCTGCAACATGCCGCGTTTGCTGTCTTCTATTGATGACCTGCATGCTGCCAGTGCGCGGTTCCTGTTTTCCGGATTTCGGATGGAATGGGAAGCCCCGACTGACCAGGACCACCGGGCGATCCTGACGGCCCTGCGCAGCAATCAGATCGATGTCGCTGCTGCTACACTGGCCCGCCATGTAAAATGGATCGGCAATAAATCCGGTAATCGGATGCGCGTGCAAACGACCCCCTGATCCTTCTTCAAATCAGTAAATTCAAATTTCCTATCTGAGGCGGTAGCGAAAACGCGTTTCGGCAAAGATATCTGTGCGTGAACGTCGATTTTATAGATAATATTTATTAATTAAAAACAAATAGATAACTGACGGTTCCCAAGAGAAATCCTAAAAAATGCCGGAAAGGTCATTTTTGGCGTTGATTTCACCGCTCGTTCGCGGCGTAATTAATATATCTTATGTTATTTTATAGATAATTATGAATTCAAGCGGTGAAAAGGTCATCTGGCATTCGTTCAACGTAACGCCAACGGGTTTGAGAAGTATCTTTCTCGCAGGGCGTAGGCGCATTTGCCAACGACCATCCTTTTACAAGCTTGTCGGGTTCAACCCCCGAACCCGTGCCGCCCGCACGGGTTTAATTGGCGAAGCTCTTTATCCGTGGGGGCTTCGCCACTTTTCATTGGGATTGCGTCAGGCAAAACAGAAAACGCTCTAGTGAACCTCGGCGGTTTCGGTCGGCTGATAGATAAAGCCGTGCGCCGGATAGACACTGCCAAAACTGCCAAGCGTGTTCATCATCCGAACTTCCGACCAGTCATTCCCCGGCGACACATCAACCACGGGCTGTCGATAGTGGACCTTGCCGCGTGTGCGCGAATCACTGCCCCAGTTGGCGTGATTGACCAGAATTTTGCGGTCATCAAGGATCGCAGACACCACCGCAACATGACCAAGCTTCAGACGCGATGTTTTCCGCAATGCCAGCACCGCCCCAACTTGCGGCCGATTGCCGCGCTGAAAGCTTTTCTTGCCCGCCTGCCCCCACCACGTCCAGGCATCGCCATAAATCTGGATACCCGACACTTCGCGGGCATAAGGCACACATTGCAGGAACTTGTTGGTCGGGGTGAAAGAGTTCAGCCGTGATGACGGAATACTGACACTGGCAAGGGACTGGACCGTGTCGCTTGGCATCGGCCCTTCTGATTTATGCGCGGTGTTGCCGGTGCTAAAACACGCCGAAAGCAACAAGCACAGTCCAACAATACCAACCAAGCGCATCTGGAAATCCCCGATCATCTCACGATGGATCACCTTATGGCCTGATGCCTTAAGAATCCTTTACCGCAGTGCCGTGCGCCGTGGCAGTGCACCAATCCGATAAAGCCGCCACAATCCGACACAGGCCGCGCACAGAATCAGAATGCCAGACCCGCGTGCGGTATATTGAATATCGCCCGCCTCGGAAATCGCGCCCAACAATGTCCCGCCAAGCGCCATGCCACCAAAACTGGCCGCACTCCAAAAGCTCATGACCCGGCCGCGCAGACGGTTATCAACGGTCAACTGCAGGGCGGTTTGCGACCCAACCCCCACAAGCGTCAGCCCCCCGCCTGCAATGGCAACAAGAACGACTGCAAGTTCGTACCAGGGCGCAAAGCCAAGCCCGACCATTCCAACTGATGCGGTAAAGGCCCCGATAATGGTCACCCGTTGATAGGCCATGGCATCAGATGTCATTCGCGACAGGATAAAAGTCGACGTTACCGCCCCGATCCCGGCTGCCGATGCCAGCATGCCAAGCCCGGTCACGCCACGTTCATAGACCGCCTCGGCAAAGACCGGCATCAGTTCAACCATGCCGGTCCCGACCAGCGATACAAAGCACGACAGCGCCAGTACGGATCGGATCATCGAGTGGGACATGGCATAGCGCGCCCCGTCAACAAGCGACGTCCAGATGCGCCTGCTTTTGGCGTCTGGCGCGCGTTCCATATGAAGGGTGACAATCGATATGACAAAAATCATCGGCAGATAGGTCAACGCATTGATCATGAATGCGGCCCCCGTGCCCCAGGTGGCAATCACCACACCCCCGACAGCAGGGCCGACCAAACGCGATATATTGAAATTCATCGCCGCATAGGCCACCGCACGGCTCATGAATTCACGCGGTACAATCACCGGCACCAGCGACAGACGCACAGGCGTCATCGCGCTGCCCAATACCCCCATCGCACCAGCAAGAACCACCATCCAGGGCAGGGTCATCATGCCAGCAAAGGATAACCCCATCAAAAGGAATGATACCCCCGCCTGCCCAAGATTGATCGCCATGGCGGTGCGCCGCAAATCAACCCTGTCTGCCATCACACCGAAAATCGGGCCAAGGAAAAAGGCCGGTGCGAAATTGAGTGCCGCAATAGCCCCCGTCCAGAAAGCCGAGCCGGTCAAAGACCAGGCCAACCACGACATGGCGATTTTTTGAATCCAAAGGCCTTGGGTCGTTATGCATTGCCCGGCCAGAAACAAAAGAAAGTTACGGTCGGAAAAAATCGACCGAGTTTGCCCGTCGCCATTCGCGGGCTGCGCTGTGTCAGGGTCAGGCGTATTTTGGTCCGGGGCGGGACTGGGCACACGGCCTCCAATCTTGGGTCTGTCGGGTTTGTCACACCCACGCATCGCTGTTGGGGTGGCGTTAGCGATGCGTATTTGGGTCAGGCGGGTGCACGGTCGCGCACCCCAAAGATCACGGATTATACGAAAGACAGGCCGACCTGGCATCAAATCTTCGTAAATCGGCCAAACGGTGCCTTCCAAAACCGGAACCTACGACACATATGTATTTTACACACTGCACAATAAAAAATCGACGAAACGCTCCAAGAAACCAATATCTTATATCAGGCCGGGGTAACGCCATACATGGTTCCGACATTTCGCGATATTGAACGTGAAAAGTTCGCTATCAATCCCAAAACGTGCGAATGGACCATTCGCGCGATGACCGCCTTGCGGGCCAATATCGACATCAACATCAAGATGCACGGATCACGCGACCACATGTCGCAGGGCGACATCTTCATGTTCAATCATTTCGCCCGGTTTGAAACATTCATCCCGCAATTCCTGATCGCACTGGAAACCGGGGTGTATTGCCGGTCCATCGCATCGGGCGAGTTTTTTGCCCAGGACAATACCTTTTCACGCTATCTGCGTGCCCTTGGCGGGGTGCCCAACGACTATGAACGGTTATTGCCATTTCTGGCCGAGGAAATCCTGCGCGGCGGCAAGGTTGTGGTGTTTCCCGAAGGCGGCATGGTCAAGGACCGACGGGTCATCGCCAACGACCGCCCCCATCCCAAACGCCCTGATTACAGTGTCTATTCACGATCAGCCGATATACGACGCGCCCATCACACCGGGGCCGCGCTGCTTGGCCTGTGTATCGACGGTTTCAAGATCGGATTATCTGCCCTGATCAACAAGGGCAATGACGGGGAACTCACACGCTGGGCAGCACTCCTTGAACGCAACGAAGACGATTTGCGGGCAACCCTTGCCAAGCCGACCTTGATGTTTCCGGCCAATATCACCTTCCATCCGCTTCGGGTGGATCAGAACCTTTTGGCACGGGCCGCCGACATGTTTACCGGTGGGCTCAGCCCCAAAATGGCCGAGGAAATGATCATCGAAGGCAATTTGATGTTCAAAAAGACCGATATGGACATCCGTCTTGGTGACCCGGTAAATCCACGCGGTCAGTTCAATTGGCTTGATCGGCGCCTTCTGGCCAAACGGGTCGAACAGGCGCGGTGCATTGATGATCTGTTCAGACCGCTCAAAACCCTTGGAAAAATTACCGAACGTGTGCCGCAGTTTGCCATCACACGAAACATTAAACCCCTGCGTGATCAATGCATGTCGGTGATGTATTCCAACCTGACCATCAATGTCAGCCATCTGGCATCACGGCTGATCATGATGTGGCTGGACGATGGCGTAACCGAAGTCGATATCAGCCATTTTGACAGGACGCTTTATCTGGCCATCAAGAACATCCAGCAGGCCGAAAATGTGCACCTGCATCGCGGCATGCGCAATCCCGCCGACTATGTTGGCATCTTTGAACTGAATTGCCCGCAGATCCGGTTCTTTATCGATAGTGCGGTTGCGCTTGGTCTGATTGAACGGCGCGATCAGAAATATTGTTTCCTGCCCAAATTGCAGGCCGAAGCAGCGTTTGACGAAATCCGCATGGGCAATCCGATCATGGTCTATGCCAATGAAATGGCGCCAATCCATGCCTGCTGGCAGGCGCTTGAACGTGCACGGATCGAAGTTGACCACCTAAGCCCGACCGATATCGCCCGCCGACGCTTTGACGATGAAATCCTAGCCTGGTCCTGGAACCACGCGAGGTACCAAAAACCCAGATATGACGCGATCAACACACAAGAAACCGCAACAGCCGATAGCCGCCCGTATTTGCTGTTGCCCAATGGGCAAACCCAATTTGGCTGTGGCGTATTACTGGTGCATGGTTTTTTGGCATCGCCCGCCGAACTTCGCGAATTGGGCGACAAGCTTGCCGCCATGGGCCATGCCGTAATGGGCGTGCGCCTGGCAGGTCATGGCACATCGCCCCATGAGTTACAAAAGCGAAAATGGACAGATTGGCTGGCATCCGTCCGACGCGGATATGAAATACTTGCACCGTTTTGCGATCAGGTGGTGATGGTCGGCTTTTCAACCGGTGGGGCGCTTTCGGTCATTCATGCGGCCCATAAACCCGATAAACTCCGCGCACTTGTCCTTGCAGGAACGCCTGTTAAATTCCGCAATCGCAATCTTATGTTTGTGCCGCTGCTATATGGGGCGAACAAATTGATGGGATGGATGCCATCCGCACAGGAGCTTCTGGGGTTTCGCCCCAATGAGTCCGAACATCCTGAAATCAATTACCGCAACATTCCGATCGGGGGGCTGCATCAGTTGCGCCAAGCCGTGGCGAAAATGCACACCCGGCTGGCAGAACTTGAATGCCCGACCCTGATCTTGCAGGGTGATGGTGACAAAGTGGTCGATCCCGCCAGTGCAAATATGATCCGGCGACTTGCAACCAACGCCTCCGAGATTGATGTTCAGATGCTGAAATCCGATCGCCACGGCATTGTGAACGAAGATATCGACCGCGCACATGCACGCATCATCGATTTTGTGCAAAGCCACTGCGAAGCCCAACCCGCAAAATCAAACGCCATCCCCGCAGAATAAACCTGCTCAACGAACAACATCAGAGCCAGAGCCAGAGCCAGAGCCAGAGCCAGAGCCAGAGCCAGAGCCAGAGCCAGAATGGCCTTGACGGGGCCGTTGCGTCAACATACTTTGGATCCATGGATACAAACATGATCACAGACGCACTGCGCGCTGACATTGAAACCGGCCTGATTGCGCCCGGTACGGTCCTTAAGCAGGAAGAAGTGGCAGCACGCTTTGGCGTAAGCCGCCAACCGGTCCGCCATGCACTGGAACGGTTGCATGCTTCTGGTTTACTTGAAAAACGTTCTGACCGAAGCCTTGCCGTCACCGCCCTTATGGCCAAGGACGTCCGGGCACTTTGCCAAATTCGTGTCTCGCTTGAAATCACAGCCCTTAAGCTATCCGCGCCCAACCTGACGGCAGGGGCCCTGCGCAAGGCGCGCCGCCTCAATGAAGATCTGATTGAAGAGGAAGAACCCGAAATTCTGGCTGAACTTGATCAGGATTTTCACCAGACACTTTATGGTGCCTGCGGCAATGAGCGGCTACTTGGCATGATCAGTGAATTTCGCAGTGAAACCAGACGGGCCTACGCCATGCAGCCAATGGGATCACAAACCCGAAGTGCCTTTTACGAGGAACACAGCCTGATCCTTGAGGCCCTTGGCGCCAATGACATCGATGCCGCCTGTGATGTTCTTTCCACCCATATCGGCGACACCGTCGGTAAATTGATCCCAGTTGAGATCCTATAAATCCCCCTGACATAAGCCCACCCTGACAGGAGCCCCATCAATGAGCAGCTTTGGCGCAGAAGTTATCTGGACACGTAAAGAAGCCGAAATCTTTACCGATCGCCGCTATTCACGGGGGCATGTCTGGCGCTTTGATGGCGGGGCGGAGGTTCCGGCATCCTCTTCGCCACATGTCGTGCCACTGCCCTATTCTGTTGAGGACAATGTCGATCCGGAAGAGGCCTTTGTCGCAGCCCTTTCAAGCTGCCACATGCTGTTTTTCCTGCATTTTGCATCTGATGCGGGTGTGGTCGTGGATCAATATGCCGATAATGCCATCGGCGAAATGAAAATCGTGGCGGGCAAAACCATGATCACCAAGGTCACCTTGCGCCCGAAGATTACCTATGGCGACAAGGCCCCGAACAGTGAACTGGAAGCAGACCTTCATCACCGTGCCCACGAAGCCTGCTTCCTTGCCAATTCAGTTAAATGTGCGGTTCTGGTCGACCCTGTCTAGCACTCAATCGACCAAGGGCTTTTGCGCACAAATGGCATAGCGATGCTGCGCGCCGCGTTCCAACCCCTTGGCAAGGCTGATGTGTTTCTTTTGCGCTGAATGGATTTTCTTCAGATTGAAATCAACTGCAATCGGGTCAAAGCCAATTTGGCGGAGCATTTTGGAAACTTCATCGGCACGCGCACCGTCAGAAAAATGCACCCGCGCCAGAATGTCGTGATGGGTTTGCATGTGCGGGACGGCCGCAACAGGTTTGCGCATGCCAAGCCGTTCAAACAAACCCGCCAGCGCCTTGTTAAGTTTTGTCGCCCAGGTCGGCGAGACAAAATCACCATCAACGATCAGAAGCTTGCCACCGGGTTTGAGCACACGGAACCATTCCGTGAATGCCGCCACCGGGTCAACCAACGTCCAGACCAGATGGCGGGTGATGATCACATCATAACTGTCATCATCTTCAAGCGTGCGTTCGGCGTCGCCCAACAGAAAACGAATTTTCGATCCGCGCTGTTTTGACTTCGCACGCGCCTTTTCAAGCATCGCCTCGGACCAGTCCATACCGGTCACCGCGAATCCGAGATCATGCATCAGGTGGCTGATCACGCCTGTCCCGCTGGCAAGGTCAAGCGCCTTGCGGCCGTCACCCTTGCCAAAATGACGTTCAAACAGGGCATGCCAGGCCACACGTTCGGTTTCTGAAAAAATCTCGTGACCGGGTTGCTCGTCAAAGGTGGCAGCCCGCATTGACCAGTATTCCTTGATCTCTTCACGCAGATTGTAATTGCTAGCCTGATGCATGGTGGTCGGGTCTCTCTCTGGCTTTACTCTGCGATTCTCTACAGGTTTTTCCTGCTTTATCGCACAACATCACAACAACTTAATATGTGATTGATTTGCAATTTCTATGCGAAAAATATTGATTTGCATTCTCAATAGCTGATAATCCGGCGCTCAGGCAATTGTAATTTGAGGGAACGGGAATGAAAATCTTTGGTGCATTTGCAGCACTGACCATGTTGGTGGCAGGGGCTGCACAGGCGGCGGAATCCGTCACGGTAACGGATGTTGCCGGTCGCGAGGTTTCGGTCAACTTGCCTGTTGAACGGGTTATTCTGGGGGAAGGTCGCCTGCTTTATGGTCTGGCAACGCTCGATAGCGAAGACCCTTTCCAGCGTGTTGTTGGCTGGCGCGATGATCTGAAAAAAGCCGATCCGCAGACCTACAACATCTATGCTGCAAAATACCCCCACATTGACGACATTCCGACCTTTGGTGGCATGAAAGACGGCACGTTCGATATTGAACAGGCCATCTCGGTCAATCCTGACGTCGTGATCATGAACCTCGAAGCCAAAGCCGCCACCGAAGATGGTGGTTTTGATGAAAAACTTGCCGCCGTTGGTATTCCGCTGGTCTATATCGACTTCCGTGAAGCGCCGATGAAAAACACCGACACCAGCATGAAAATCCTGGGTCAGTTGACCGGCAAGGAAGATCGCGCAGCGGAATTCATCAAATTCCGTTCTGACAGCATCAAGAACGTCACTGACCGCATCGCCAAGGCAAATCCGGAAAAACCGCAAGTCTTCATTGAACGCGCAGCGGGCTATTCCGATGAATGCTGCATGTCGTTTGGCAACGAGAATTTCGGCACCATGGTTGAAATGGCTGGTGGTGTGAACATCGCAGCATCAATCATCCCGGGCACCTTTGGCACCATCAACCCGGAACAGGTTGTTGCTTCCAACCCCGATCAGTTCGTTGGGACCGGTGCAAGCTGGGAAGCATATTCCCCGGGCGGCGGATGGGTTGGTCTTGGCCCGGATGCCGATATGGTCGAAGCGCGGCGCAAATTGGTTGCCCTGATGGAACGTCCGGCATTTACCGGCATCAAAGCGGTTGAGAATCGCGAAATCCATGCGGTTTGGCACCAGTTCTATAACAGCCCGTATCAGTTCGTTGTGATCGAACAGATGGCAAAATGGTTCCACCCGGATCTGTTTGCCGACATCGACGCCGAAGCAACCTTCAAGGAACTGCACGAACGCTTCCTGCCGCTGGATTATCAGCCGGGCTACTTCATCTCGATCAGCGACACAGTCACAAACTAATGACGACCAACCCCATCAGCGTCGAAGCCGGGAGCGTGCATTACAAGGCACGCTCCCTGCGTCGTTTCTTGCTCCTGCTTTTGATGGGCGGGGCATTGTTCATTTCGTTTGCTGTCGATCTGGCAACGGGCCCGGCGAATTATCCGCTATCGGACGTGATCGCCACCCTGCTTGATCCCTGGTCGGCGACCGATCAATTGCGCGTCGTGATATGGGATATCCGCATGCCGGTTGCCCTGATGGCGCTGACCGTGGGCGCAGCACTTTCCACCGCCGGGGCGCAGATGCAGACCATCCTTGCCAACCCGCTTGCCAGCCCGTTTACACTGGGCATCTCGGCTGCGGCCGGGTTTGGTGCGGCATTGGCACTGGTTCTTGGGGTTGCATTGCTGCCAGCCTTTGTCGATTTCATCATTCCGCTCAATGCCTTTATCATGGCGATGGGCACGGCACTGATCATTCATTTCTTCAGCCGCCTGCGCGGTGTGACGGTCGAAACCATTGTTTTGCTGGGCATTGCACTGGTGTTTACCTTCAACGCGCTTCTGGCCCTTTTGCAGTATCTCGCAAGTGAACAGGCGCTTGCCGCTGTTGTGTTCTGGACCATGGGGTCGCTGGTTAAGGCAACATGGACCAAGGTCGCCGTAACAGCAGCAGCTGTCATGATCGCCATTCCGCTCTTTACCCGTCAGGCATGGGCATTGACCGCCCTGCGTCTTGGGGATGCCAAGGCGGAAAGCTTTGGCGTCAATGTGCAGGGGCTTCGTTTGCGGACCATGCTGATTGTCAGCCTTCTGGCAGCCATTCCGGTATCGTTTGTCGGCACGATCGGATTTATCGGGCTGGTTGGGCCACATATTGCCCGCATGCTGGTCGGTGAAGATCAACGCTTCTTCCTGCCCGCATCAATTCTGTGCGGGGCGCTCATTTTGTCGGCCACCTCGGTTCTATCCAAATTGCTGATCCCGGGTGCAATCCTTCCGATCGGGGTGATTACCGCCCTTGTGGGTGTTCCCTTCTTCTTCTCGCTGATCTTCGCAAGTCGGAGGAAATCATGGTAACGCTGCGTCTTGAAGATATCGGGACCCGCTATGGCAAGGTGCAGGTGGTATCAGGTGTTACAACACCAACCATTCAGCCCGGCACTGTAACCGCCGTTATCGGCCCGAATGCCGCGGGCAAATCAAGCCTGTTTCGCCGCGTCGCCGGATTGGCGAAAGGTGGCGGCAAAGTCGATATTGGAACGCATCGCAAAGAACGCAATACGATTTGCTATATGCCTCAGGATACTGGATCGACTGCCGTTCTGTCGGTGTATGAGTCTGTCATTCTTGCTGCCAAACAGGGATCAAGCCTGCGTGTGCAGAACGATGAACTGACCCGGATTGATGACATCCTTGCGGCCTTGCGCATTTCCGATCTGGCCGGGCGTAATCTGGGCGAACTCAGCGGCGGACAACGCCAGTTGGTTGCCATTGCCCAGACGCTGGTGCGCGACCCCAAGATTCTTTTGATGGATGAACCGACATCGGCCCTTGATCTGCATCGCCAGATGGAGGTTCTATCGTTCATGCGCGATATCGCCAAAGGCCAGAACATCATTGTTCTGATTGCCATTCACGATCTGAACCATGCGCTGCAATATTGTGACCAGGCGATGGCGATTCGCGATGGCAGGATGGTGGCGTTTGGTCCGTGTTCGGATGTGATCGACAGCGATCTTCTGCGCGATGTCTATCAGGTCGATGGCCATGTTGAGATGAATTCACTTGGCCATCCCCATATCGTACTGCGCGGGCCAAGCGATGAAACCAACAGCCGCCACAACATCGCAGTCGGTCACAATACACAAACCGAAACCACCCGCGCCGCGCAATAGGCGCGAGATCACCACGGGCTAAAGATCTAGACTGGCAGACGTGTGATTACGTCTGCCAGTGGGCGCAGGTGTTTTGAGATAATCTCGACAGCTGCCTGTTCATCGTAATTTTCAAGAGCTTCGATCAATTGTAAATGTTCGCGGTCGATGGTTTCGGCTCTGGACGGATGAACACGCATGGCGGCGATCGCCACCCGTTGCTGACGCACCTGAAGTGAATCGTAAAGCTCTACAAGCACCCGGTTGTCAGTTGTTGCAACAATTGCACGGTGAAAAGCCTGATCGTATTCAGCGCGTTCCACGAAGTCCTTGCTGTCGGTTGTCACACACATCTTGTCATATAGAACACGCAAATCCGACGGCAGCGTAAGCTTTTCGCGACATATGTGTGCCATCGCATGGCTTTCGATCAGACGCCGGCTTTCATAAACTTCGGCAAGTTCCTTGGCCGTGATCTGACGTACCACAGCACCACGACGCGGTGTTAGAGTGATATAATGATCATTCTGCAAACGGTGTAAGGCTTCACGTACAGGCGTGCGTGAAACGCCTACCGCCTCCGACACGACCTTTTCTTCGATGAAGTCCCCTCCCTGCATTTCACCGTTCAAAATTTTCCGGCGAACATAGCTGTAGACAAGCTCCTTTGCTGGTCGCTTGGTCTTTTCCGTTTCGTTTTCAACGGATTCCGCAGGTTTTGACATCGTGCCTCGTGTGGGTTGTCGCTTGTTAGTCACACAATTATACAAGAAATTCGACCTAGACAACGAAATATTTCTTATGTACATGTCATGTATACACGAGAAATAACAACAACTGAGGCTACTAAAATGCGCGTCGCCGTTTGCCAGCTCAACTCACAAGACGACAAGGAAAAGAACCTTGCCACTGCAGAACGCCTCGTGCGCGAAGCAGCTGCAGACAAAGCCGATCTGATCGCCTTGCCGGAATACTCCGAATATCAAGGCCCCAAGGATGGAGCGTTCGAAGCCGCCGAAGCAGAAGGTGGCCCCACCACCCAACGCTTTGCTGCACTTGCAAAGGAACTTGATGTGTCGATCCTGTTGGGTTCGATCCGCATCAAGAACAGTGATTCCGATCGTTGTTCGAACCGCAGCATCCTGTTTGGCCGCGACGGCCAGATCAACGCGCAATACAACAAGTTGCATCTTTATGATGTCGATCTGCCGGGGCGTATCACCTACCACGAATCCGACACCGTTCAACCGGGCAGTGAAATCGTTACCGGGGAAGTGAACGGGCACAAGGTCGGTCTTTCGGTCTGCTATGACGTGCGTTTCCCGGAACTCTATCGGTTGCAGGCACTTTCAGGAGCCGAAATCCTGTTCGTCCCGGCAGCGTTCGCGCTTTACACGGGACGTGACCATTGGGAGACCCTGCTCCGTGCCCGTGCGATTGAAAACCAGTGTTTCGTCATTGCACCGGGACAGGTCGGACCTTATCCCCCTGCAGGTGCCTGTAACGGGCGCAGCATGGTCATCGATCCATGGGGTACCATTCTGACCTGCATGCGTGACGATGTTGGCTATGCCATCGCCGATCTTGATTTTGCACAGCAGACCAAAGTGCGCGAAGAACTCCCCGCGTTGAAAAACCGCCGGGATGACATGTATTCGATCAGCGCAAAATCATAAACCTCCCTCGTCTGCCACCACAGACAGGCGGCCTTTCGGGGCCGCCGCCTGACGACCAAACAGAAAGAAAGCCCCACGAAATGTCTGCACCGAAACACGGTTTCTGGATGTCTTCACCAAGTTTTGCCGCTGCCGAGATGGCACGCTTGGCAGGTTATGAATTCATCACCCTTGATATCGAGCATGGCTCCTTTGATCTGCAAGACCTTGAACGTTTTATCCCGTTCCTCAAATCGATTGGCTTTGAAGTACTGGCCAAGGTTCTTGGCCCTGAACGCGGCCCGATTCAGCAGGCGCTTGATTTTGGCGCGGACACAGTCGTTATTCCCCATGTCATGAGCCGCGCCCACGCCGAGGAAGTTTGCGCATTTGCCAAGTTTCCCCCGCTTGGTGACCGCAGCTTTGCCGGCGGTCGCACATCGAACTATGCCGGTTTTGATGATGCCTGGGTCAAGCAGCAAGACACGAAGACGCGCTGCTATCCGATGATTGAGGATCACGGTGCGGTTGAGGAAATCGAAGCCATTCTGGCACTTCCAACTGTGGATGGCGTATTCGTTGGACCATCGGATTTGTCTTTACGTCGTGAACGTGGTGCCTATTCGCGCAAACCCGGCGACTTCGACGACCTTGGCAAGATTGCCGCTGCGGCACGTGCTGTTGGCAAAGATTGGGCTCTGCCTGCCTGGAGCCCGGAAGAAAAGGAATTCGCAGCCCAGAATGGCGCCAGTCATGCCGTTCTGATCATGGAACATGGTGCCTTATTCCAGGGGCTGAATGCCGCAAAGCAAACCATGAACGAGATTATTGGAAAATGAGCACCCAGAACCACTCCATCATATCGCGCATTGACTGGGTCATGACCAAGATTGGCCTTTGGTTATCTTGGTTTGCCGCAGCTTTGATCGTTTACATGCTCGTACATATTTCAATCGAAATCGTACTGCGTGCATTTTTCGATACATCGACTTTTGTGTTGGAGGAGTTCGTTGGTTATGCGTTGGGTGCCATGGTCTTCATGGCGCTCGCCGCAACTCATACCGAGGATCGGTTGATCCGCGTGAAACTTTTGAGAGATGCGGTCAGCAAACGCACACAGGCTGTTGCAGATCTCGTCGCAAATATCGCTGCCATGTGTGCCGGCATCCTTCTGTTTGGCGCATTGTTCAACATCTTCACACGTAACTGGCGCTTTGGAATTACCAGTGCAAGCTTCGCGGAAACGCCGCTGTGGATTCCGCAGATGTTCATAATTGCGGGGCTGGGTTTTTACCTCCTGCGGTTGCTGGTCAACATTCTGCTGTACGCCCAAAAAACACTCATGGCTGAAAACAGCCAGCAGTAATCAGGTGAGGCAACATGGATCCGCTTTCAACAGCAATGATCATCCTGGCTGCCATTCTCGTCGTATTGGCATCCGGAATCTGGATTTACGTCGGACTAATTCTGGTCGCGACTTTTTCACTTATGGTCTTTGGCGACATGGCGCTCGACCGAGTCATGAATATTTTCGGTTCAATCATTCTGCGAAGTTCCGGGTCTTGGGAACTGGCGGCCATTCCGCTGTTTGTCTGGTTGGGTGAACTGATTCTCAAGACCGATATCTCAGCGCGCATTTTTCGCGGGTTAGGCCCGCTCGTGCGCTTGCTGCCCGGTGGGCTCATCCATTCCAATGTTTTGGGCTGTACAATTTTTTCGGCCATCTGCGGATCCAGTGCTGCGACCACAGCAACAGTTGGCAAGATCACCATCTCCGAACTTGGGAAGAACAACTATCGCCGCAGTCTTGTACTGGGGTCTCTGGCCGGGTCCGGCAGCCTTGGTCTTCTGATCCCGCCATCCATTGTCATGATTGTGTATGGCGTTCTGGCCGAAGTCCCGATCGACCGTCTGTTTGCCGCTGGCGTCCTGCCTGGCCTTTTTATTGCCGGAACTTTTTCTGCATATGTCGCTATTATCTGTCTGATATCGGGTGACCGGGAAAAAAATCCTGAAAACACACATCAGACACCTGCCCCTGAAGCCAGTATTGCCGAAGGATATGGATGGTTTGACAGTCTGCGTGATTTGGCACCGATTATCGTCATCATCACGCTGGTTCTTGGCTCGATCTATAGCGGCATAGCAACACCCTCAGAAGCGGCAGGCATTGGCATGTTATGCGTTCTCGCACTGACAGCACTGACACGCACTCTGAGCTGGGATGTGTTCCAAAGCTCTTTAATGGCAGCACTTCATACCAGTGTCATGATCTTCACCGTGGTTATTGCCGCGTCACTGATTTCAACTGCTCTTGGCTATCTTCATATCCCGGTCGAACTGGCGAACTTCATTGTGAGCGCAAACATCTCACCCGGCCAGTTCATCATTCTGACGTCAGTTTTCTTTATTTTCCTTGGCATGATCCTGGATGGTGTTTCCATCATCGTGATGACGCTGCCAATCCTGTTTTCGATTGTCCAAAGCCTTGGAATCGATCTGATATGGTTTGGCATCTATCTCGTGATTATGGTCGAAGTCGGTCAGATTACACCACCCGTCGGATTCAATCTGATGATCATTCACGCCATTGACGGGGTGCCGATTTCGCGCATGGCGCTTTATGCCCTGCCGTTCTGCTTCCTGATGTGCGCGTGCGTTGCGGTGTTCTATTTCGCCCCGAACATCGTTCTCTATCTCCCGAATATCCTGTTTAACTAAGCAAATAACGAGGCTTCACAATGATCAGGTCACTACTTGTAACCGCTGCCACCCTTGTACCTCTGTGCCTGGGACAAGTGGCCAACGCGGCCGACTTCAAATGGGATCAGTCGACTGAATATGGTCCGAATTCGATCAACACCAAAACCGATGAATTCTATGCCCAGCGTCTGAGTGAACTTTCAGACGGCCGTATTGAAATTACCATTCATTCCGGCGCATCACTTGGTTTCCGTGAAAAAGACCATCTGTTTGCTGTTGCTGACGGTGCTCTGCCAATTGCAACAACAGTCAGCGGCACCCTTGCCGGCGTCGACCCGATTTTCCTGCTAAGCTCATTGCCCTTCACAGCAAAGGATTTCGATGACGTCCGCAAGCTTTGGGAAATTGCCCGCCCACATTATGAAGCTGTCTTCGAAAAATACGGTCAGAAACTGATTCATGCCGGTTGGATCGACCCGTCAGGGATTTGGGCCAACAAGGAAATCGCTGCAGTAGAAGACCTCGAAAACCTGCGTATTCGCACCTATGACGCCACCGGCACGCGTGTTCTGAACGCGCTGAACGCATCGCCACTGCAAATCTCGTGGTCTGATGTTGTGCCGCAGCTTGCGACCGGCTCGATTTCCGCAGTCCTCACCGGTGTCGATGGTGGTGCGGCATCCAACTTCTGGGATTACACAAATACCTTTACCCAGATTAACTATGCCATGCCGCTCACATTCGTGCATTTGAACCTCGAAACCTACAACGCGCTTCCCGAAGATCTGAAAGACGCTGTAATGCAGGCAGGTAAAGAAGCGACCGAATGGCGCGCCGAGCAGGTTCGCAAGAATCAGGCGGCAAAATACGAAGAACTTCGGGCCCACGACATGACCGTTTTCGAAAGTGTTGACCCGGCCTTCGCAGCCAAATTGTCCAAAGCCGCACAGCCGATTATCGATGACTGGAAAGAAAAGACCGGCGATCGCGCGAACCAGATTCTTGATGCATTTGATGCGCAGTAAGTGATTCTCCCGGCATCGCGTTCAAATGACGCGATGCCGGTTTTAACGATGTGATACGTTCAGAATTGATGCGATTTCCGACGACCGGCCACAAACGCGACCAGTGAGCCAAAGTACGGATTTCCTTAATCCGAAGTGCCGTTCAGACGGACAAGCAAGCGTTCGATACGGTCCGCATGTGCGGCCTCGACGCGAGCCAGGCTTTCAAACCACGCTGCAACATCTTCCAGCCCCTCTTCACGCGCAATACGGGCCATTTCAGGATAGCTGTTTTCAGCTTCGGCCTTTTCCTGTTCGTATGCGGATTCAAGATTACGGCGCGTCGTGCGCATTGCCTTGTCAGCTAACGGGTTGTCCGCTGTTTCGAGAAATTCCAGATGACCAAACGCATGGCCGGTTTCGGCTTCGGCAGCAGTGCGAAATAGCTCGGCTGCCTCATTCTCACCTTCAATATCGGCTTGCTGGGCGAAATACAGATAACGGCGGTTGGTTTGGGCTTCTGCGGCAAAGGCTGCGCGCAGGTTTTGCTCGGTACGTGTTCCCTTAAGCGCCATGTGCGCTGTCCTTTATTATTATGTGCCAGATGGTCATGGAGTAGCTGGCGAGTAGACAAAAACCAGGCGGCAGAACCGAAAGGTCCCACCGCCTTCTTATTTGTCTGGATATCCGTCATCGTCAAGCAGAGCAGGGGCAATTTACCCTGATACGATGCCAGATTTCATCAGTCTGTTACCTGCGTGAACCAAGGAAAACCGACATTCACCCGCGTTAAGCTGCATCCCGTTCTGCGCGGTTGCGCCTCAGGCGGAAAACCAGATCGACCGATGCCAGTTCCATGCCGCTTGGCGCATTTGGAATACTGGCGATTTTGACATCCTCAGCCGGAATATCGGACAGCATGCCGTCTTCTTCGCAATAGAAATGATAATGCGGTTCGGTATTGGTGTCGAAATAGGACCGGCCCGAATCAATCACGATTTCATTGAGAAGCCCGGCATCCGTGAATTGATGCAACGTATTATAAACCGTCGCCAGCGAAACCTTGACGCTGTTGCTCATGGCTTCGGAATGAAGTTGTTCGGCGGTCACATGACGATGACCTTCATCAAACAGCAAACGTGCCAGCGCCAGACGCTGGCGCGTCGGTCGAAGATTGGCCGCCTTAAGCCGATTGAGCGCGTTGGTATATGGACGCGACGTCTGTTCCATTGCTTTGCCCCTTTAACATGATCGGACCATGGCTCTGATGGCCTCTGGAAACAAACTAGAGAACAAAGAAGCCCGTTTCTTTGATTTTGATCAACTTAAATCATGGCGTGGAATAGCCAGGTCCCAACGCAAAAGGGCCGGTAAAACCGGCCCTTTTGAAAATTGTTCCTGACAACAGAATCAATCGCCCGTCATGATACGGTCGACCAGTTCCTTTACGGTCGGGATATTGCCATTGGCATAGAACGGATCTTCGCCAAATTTATAGGCATTGTGACCGGCAAACATCAGCTCATTTTCCACTTTCGCGCCATGAGCAATGTTTTGCAGCGTCTTCTGAATGCAGAAGGATCGCGGATCAGCGCGCTTACCCGTTGTGCCTTCGTGCTGTTCCCAGTTGGAGAACTGGCACTGCGACAAGCACCCCATGCAATCAATCTGATCTTTTTTGATCGTCAATGCACTGTCGGGGGTGACGAACACCATGGTGTCATCGGGGGTCGGCATGCCTTCGGTATAACCAGCGTCAAGCCAGCCACGTACCTTATCGGCATCATCTTCACGCACATAGATCGGACGTCCACGACGGCCCAGCGGAATGCCAACATGCAAATCGGCCTCAGCCGTTCTGGAATAGCGGACCTGACGGTCAGAACGCTGATGCAGATCTTCAAGGAAGTCGTTTCGCACAGCCGAGCTGTAAAAACCGGTCGGGCTGAATTTATGCAACGAAACATCACCGTCCTGAAGACTGGTCAGACGCTGTTTCCATTCGTCGGAAATTTCGCTTTCCTGTGTGAGGAGCGGACGGGTACCGAACTGGAAGGCCACCGGGGCAACTTCCGGATTGTCGATCCAGTCTTCGAAATCACGCAGGAACCAGACCCCACCGGCCATGATAATCGGGACATCATTCAGACCAACGGAATTCATGAATTCACGCAATGCACGAACACGCGGGAACGGATCTTCGGGCACAAGCGGATCTTCGGAATTTGACAGGCCATTATGACCGCCAGCACGCCATGGATCTTCATAAACCACGCCGCCCAGCCATTCCGGGATCTTTTTGTAGGCACGCAGCCACAAAGCACGGAACGCACGGGCCGATGACACGATCGGATAATAGTGCACACCATACTGGGCTGAAATCTGCGCGATCTTGTAGGGCATGCCCGCACCACAGGTCACCCCGTGGATAAGGCCCTTGGCACCTTCAAGAACACCGTGAAGAATGGGTTCAGCACCGCCCATTTCCCACAAAACGTTCATATGCAAACGGCCTTCGCCGTTTCGCATTTCATGCGCGATTTGCGCCTGTGCAATACCCCCGCGGATACCATATGCCACCAGTTCCTGGTGGCGGTCACTGCGGGTTTTACCTTCATATACAATCGGAACCAGATTGCCGTTTTCGTCATAAGAATCGGCATTCACGGCGGAAAAAGTCCCGATACCGCCGGCAGCAGCCCATGCGCCGGAACTTTTACCCGTCGATACAGCGACGCCTTTGCCGCCTTCGATAACCGGCAAGACTTCTTTACCCGACATGACGAGCGGTTTAAGGGCTTTCAAATTCGTCTCTCCCATTCGGCATTAGCCAGCGACACCAAGGTATCGCTCAGAGAGCCGGACGACGTCATGTTTTTATCGTCGTCCGGCATCCCGTTTGCTTATTCGGCGTCGCCTGCGTCGAGGTCAGCACCGGTTTCCTGGTCGACACGTTTCATCGACAGTTTGATTTTGCCACGATCATCGAAACCGATGACTTTGACTTTAACCTGATCGCCTTCTTTCACGATGTCCGAAACCTGTTTGACACGCTCAGGTGCCAGCTCGGAAATGTGAACAAGACCGTCGCGCGCACCAAAGAAGTTTACGAATGCGCCGAAATCGACAGCCTTAACGACCTTACCGTCATAGATATGATTCAATTCAGGTTCTGCAACGATGGATTTGATCCAATCGACTGCCTGCTTGCCTTTTGCACCGTCGGTATGTGCGACAGTGATCGAACCATCATCTTCGATGTCGACTTTTGCGCCGGTTTCTTCGCAGATTTCGCGAATGACCTTACCGCCCGAACCGATGACGTCACGAATTTTGTCTTTCGGGATCGAGAACTGGGTGATGGTCGGGGCGTTGCCCGAAACTTCACCACGTGCTTCCGGTAGCGCCTTGGACATTTCGCCAAGGATATGCAGACGGCCATCACGGGCCTGTTTCAGAGCAATCTGCATGATGTCTGCGGTCACCGAGGTGATCTTGATGTCCATCTGCAGCGAGGTGATACCATTGTCGGTACCCGCAACCTTGAAGTCCATGTCACCAAGGTGATCTTCATCGCCCATGATGTCAGAAAGAACGGCGAAATCGTCGTCTTCCTTGATCAGGCCCATGGCGATACCCGCAACCGGACGTGCCAGCGGAACACCGGCATCCATCATGGCAAGCGAGCTTGCGCAAACGGTTGCCATCGAGGACGAACCGTTCGATTCGGTCACTTCCGAAACAATACGGGTGGTATAGGGGAAGGCATCCTTGCTTGGCATCAGCGGGTGCAGCGCACGCCATGCGAGTTTGCCGTGACCGATTTCACGACGGCCCGGCGAGCCCATACGGCCAGCTTCACCAACCGAGTACGGCGGGAAGTTGTAATGCAGCATGAAGCTTTCACGGTATTCACCGTCAAGGGCATCAACGATCTGTTCGTCCTGACCGGTACCAAGGGTGACAACGGCCAGTGCCTGGGTTTCACCACGGGTGAAGATCGAGGAACCGTGCGAACGCGGCAGAACCGAAACTTCGCCCATGATCGGACGAACGTCAGCACCGGTACGACCGTCAATACGCTTGCCGGTTTTCAGGATCGCACCGCGAACGATGTCTTTTTCCAGATCCTTGATGATCGAGGAAACCTTGCCTTTGAGTTCATCAGGAACGTCATCACCAAGTTTCTCGACGATTTCTGCTTTTGCTGCGGCAACAGCAGCCGAACGCTCCTGCTTGACAACATTGGCATATGCCTTGGTCAGAAGGTCGGTACCAAGACCACCGATTTTTTCGACCAGTGCGTCGTAACCATCCGGAAGGCCTGCAACTTCGCGCGGCTCTTTGGCAGCATCTTCAGCCAGATCGATGATCAGGTCGAGAACGCCCTGGAACTGCTCGTGACCGAATTTGACCGCACCAAGCATGATGTCTTCAGACAGCTCGGATGCTTCGGATTCGACCATCATCACGCCATCACGGGTACCGGCAACAACAAGATCAAGATCGCTTTCCTTGATGTCTTCGGTCGACGGGTTGAGGGTGTATTCACCGTCTTTGTAGCCAACGCGTGCCGCACCGATCGGGCCCAGGAACGGAAGACCTGAAATGGTCAGGGCAGCGGACGTACCAATCATGGCAACCACGTCCGGGTCATTTTCCATGTCATGCGACAGAACGGTACAAACAATCTGGGTATCGTTGCGATACAGCGGGTGGAACAGCGGACGGATCGGACGGTCGATCAGACGCGAAACAAGGGTTTCTTTTTCCGACGGGCGGCCTTCACGCTTGAAGAAACCACCCGGGATTTTGCCAGCGGCAAATGCTTTTTCCTGGTAGTTAACAGTCAGCGGGAAAAAGTCGACATCCGGGCGCGGCTGCTTTGCGCCAACAGCAGTACACAGGACAACGGTTTCACCGTAGGTAACCTTGACGGCACCATCTGCCTGACGAGCAATTTTACCGGTTTCGAGAACCAGTTTGGCATTGCCCCACTGCATTTCCTTGCGGACGACATTAAACATTATTTTTCTCTTCCTCTTACAAACCTCTTGCGGACCCGAAAGTGTACACGAGTTCCGAACACATTAATCATGAGGCTTTCATAACAATAGCGTCATGATTAATGGGTCCGGCGTAAGCATCGGGTCGGCCGATCCGACCTTGCTTCTCGTGCTCCGATCCACCGGAACATTAAAAAAAACGACGGCGGAGGTCACCCTCCGCCGCAGTTCGATATCAGCGGCGAATACCGAGGCGTTCACGAACGCTCTCGTAACGCGACTGGTCTTTGCGCTGCAGATACTTCAGCAGGCGGCGACGCTGACCAACCATCATGAGAAGACCACGACGGCTATGGAAGTCGTGGTTATGTTCTTTCATGTGCTCGGTGAGGTTTTTGATCCGTTCAGTCAGGATTGCAACCTGGACTTCGGGGGAACCGGTGTCACCGTCTTTCTGAGCGTATTCTTTGATCAACTCAGCTTTGCGTTCAGCAGTAATCGACATCAGGCATCCTTTCGCCTTTAGAGATTAAAAACACGTACAGGCCGGATTTCGCCACCATTGATCTCTGCCAACGCAACTGCGCGGTCATTGAGCATGGCACAGACGATTTCGTCCTGCACGACGGGGTTTTCAAGGGCATTGCGCTTTGCCACCGGCAACAGCCCGACAGGCTGGCCAGAGGAAAGGCGTTGCGCCTCGACTTCGGTCAGGGCCAGCGCCGGGATGTCGTCCAGCGCGGTCTCAACCGGAAGCAGTTTCTTCATCACCTCGTCCGGGTCCATCTCCAGCAATTCCTGCAGGGGGATGGAAGTCCCTTCTGAAAACGGCCCCGCCGAAGTCCGGCGCAGCGCGGCAATATAGCCGACAGTACCAAGGCGCAGCGCAATATCGCGCGCCAAAGATCGCATATATGCACCCTTGCCCGACACAACGTCGAACACGGCGTGATCGCGATCTGGCATATCGACCAGTCGAAGATCCTTGATCAGAATCGGACGTGGCTGCAACACCACATCTTCATCGCGGCGCGCAAGATCATAGGCACGTTTGCCATTGACCTTGATTGCCGAAAACTTTGGCGGCACCTGCTGGATTTCGCCAATAAACTCACCCAGCACAGCCTTGATTTCGTCTTCAGACGGACGATGGTCAGAGGTTTCAATAACCTCGCCTTCTGCATCATCCGTACTGCGTGCTTCGCCGAATTTCAGCGTCACGCGATAACTTTTGCTGCCATCCATGACATATGCAACCGTTTTGGTTGCTTCGCCAAAGGCAATTGGCAGAACGCCAGACGCCAGAGGATCAAGCGTTCCGCCATGTCCGGCCTTGTTGGCATCAAGCAGACGACGCACCTGATTGACCACAGTCGATGACGTGATCTCCAGGGGCTTGTCGACCGCCAGCCAGCCATTAATGCTTTTACCGCGACGGCGACGCGCCATCAGTCGTCCTCATCTTCCGGGTCGCCGGACCGGTTTTCCGCAAGATCCTGCGCAACATGCGGATCACGCAGAAGGGAACCAATATGATCGGCGACATCAAAACTCTTGTCTTCGACAAAACGCAATGCAGGCACATATTTCATGTGAACCGTATGGGCCACATGATCGCGCAGGTGTCCTTTCTGACGCGTCAACGCCTTAAGCGACGTTTCTGCCTCACCGCCGCCAAGCGGGGTAAAGGATACCATAGCATTACGCATATCCGGTGAAAGACTGACGCCGGTAATAGTTACCGGGCGACGTGTCAGGTCCGGGTCGTAAATATCTCCACGCTCCAACGCCCGCGACAGCGCCTGACGGATTTCTTCCGCCACTCGGAGCTGTCGCTGACTTGGTGCTTTGGCCGGTTGCTTCGCCATTTCAGTTCATCACCGTCTTACAGTTCGACGGCGATTTCCTCATTCTCGAAGCACTCGATCACATCGCCTGCCTGGATATCGTTATACTTGGCAAACGACATACCGCATTCATAACCCTCGCGGACTTCCTTGACTTCGTCCTTGAAACGACGGAGCGTCGAAAGTTCGCCAGAGTGAATAACGACGTTGTCGCGCAGCAGGCGGACACCCGCGCCACGTTTGACGATACCCTCGGTGACCATGCAACCGGCGATCTTGTTGCCAGAGATGGAGAAGATGTCGCGGATTTCTGCATAGCCCAAGAACTTCTCGCGAACTTCCGGAGACAGCATGCCCGACAGCATCTTCTTGATGTCATCAGCAACATCATAAATGATCGAATAGTAACGAATATCAACGTTATCACGGCGGGACTGTTCACGGGCCTGCTGGTTTGCACGCACGTTAAAGCCGATGATCAGTGCATTGGATGCACGCGCCAGCGTCACGTCAGATTCGTTAATTCCCCCCACACCGCTGTGCAGAACGCGGACCGAGACTTCTTCGTTACCAAGTTTCTGCAGCGTGCCGATAAGGGCCTCGACAGAACCCTGCACGTCACCCTTGATGACGATCGGGAGTTCTTTGACCTCGCCGCTCTGTGAGAACATGTTCTCAAGCGCGGATTTCTTCATCGCGGCAGCCTGGGTTTCACGAATGCGGCGCTGACGGAAGTCAGACACTTCACGTGCCTTGGCTTCATTTTCAACAACCACAAAGTCGTCACCCGCGGACGGAACACCGTTCAGACCGGTGACCTCAACCGGCATACCCGGAATTGCCGTCTCAACGCGCTGACCGTGATCATCGACCAGAGCACGAACACGACCCCATTCCGGCCCCGTGACAAAGATGTCACCGGTGCGCAGCGTGCCGCGCTGAACCAGAACGGTTGCGACCGAACCACGGCCTTTTTCCATACGGGCTTCAACAACAACACCGTCCGCGACGCGTTCCGGGTTGGCCTTAAGGTCCAGAACCTCGGATTGCAGCAGAATGGCTTCTTCAAGTTCGGTCAGACCGGTACGCTGTTTGGCTGAAACCTCAACAGCCTGAACGTCGCCGCCCATTTCCTCGACCACAACTTCATGCTGAAGCAGCTCGGTTTTCACCTTATTGGCATTGGCCCCCGGTTTGTCGATCTTGTTGATCGCGACAATCATCGGAACGCCCGCTGCTTTGGCGTGACTGATGGCTTCAATCGTCTGCGGCATGACCGAGTCGTCGGCAGCCACAACCAGAACCACGATATCGGTAACCTTCGCACCGCGTGAACGCATTTCGGTAAATGCCGCGTGGCCCGGGGTATCGATGAAGGTGATTTTCGAACCGGTTGCCATGGTCACCTGATAGGCACCGATATGCTGGGTAATACCACCAGCTTCGCCACCGGCAACATCGGTTGCGCGCAGGGCATCAAGCAAAGAGGTTTTACCATGGTCAACGTGGCCCATCACGGTCACAACCGGCGGACGGCCAACCAACTGTGCTTCGCTGTCGTCGGCTGATACCAGTGCTTCTTCAACATCGGCATCGGAAACACGGCGCATATTGTGACCAAATTCTTCGACCACGAGCTGTGCGGTATCGGGGTCAAGGCTCTGGTTGATGGTCGCCATAACGCCCATGCTCATCAGGGTCTTGATCACGTCCGCAGCACGTTCGGCCATACGGTTGGCCAGTTCCTGAACGGTAATTACGTCCGGAATAACCACATCACGCACGACTTTTTCCTTTGGTTTCTGAGGGCCTTGGGCGCGGGCCTTGGCTTTGGCCTGCTGGCGCTTGATCGATGCCATGGAACGACGGCGACCACCTTCGTCACCGCTCATGGCGTTGTTGATCGAAAGCTTGCCACGACGACGACCGTCATCTGCCTTGGTACGCGCAGCCTTGCCCTTGGCTTCTTCTTCGGCGCGCTTGCGCGCAGCCACACGGGCATTTTCTTCGTCAATTTCCTTGCGGCTTTTGGCTTTGGCATCTGCCGGTGCTGCACGGCGACGTTCTTCGGGTACAAGCGGCTCAGCCGGTTCGCCCTGAATAACGTTTTCCGCAGCCTTCGGCGTCGCAGCCGGTTTCGGCTTGGAGGTTTTGCCTTTGGCCGTTGAAGCTGCAAGCTGCTTTTCAACGTCTTCTACAGACGGAGAATCGTTGTCAGAAGCAGCAGGGGCTTCGTTCTGTTTTGCTTCTGCCGCTGCTTTGGCTTCTTCTGCCTTGCGGGCTTCTTCTTCGGCTTTGCGCGCAGCTTCTTCGCGTGCACGAATTTCAGCGTCGGCTTCCTCTTGCTTGCGGCGCTCTTCAGCAGCCTTCAAAGCAGCCATGCGGGCAGCACGTTCGCCGTCGGTCAGGTTGCCGTGGTCTTCCACAGCCGGGCGTGACTTCGGTTTCGGCTTCGGTTCATCGACCGGCTCTTTTTTGACTTCCGGCTCCGGTGCGGCTGCAGCGGGTGCCTGTTCGTCAACGAGATCCTTCTTCACTTCACGGAAGCGGCCGGATTCGTTCTTCTCGAATGTACGCTTCTTGCGCACTTCGACGGTCACTGATTTTGACCGTCCATGCGAGAAGTTTTGACGAACCTGCCCAGCCTCGACCGTCTTGCTCAATTCAAGCTTCGATCTGTTGAGGCTCAGCGGTTTCTTCTCCTGATCGCGATCACTCATAATCCGTCCAACTTCCTCATTTCCTGCGGGATCGACGACATAAGCCGATCCTGTCCTGTCCGTCTGGCGCATGTCTGGTCTCAGACTGCGCGAAATCCTTCAAGCCGCTTGCAGGAACGACCCAACCGCTTGGCGAGTCCTCCTGGCGCAACGGCCACATGTACTGCTTTTTCGCGACCAAAGGCCGCGCCGATTTCAGCAGCATCCAGAACGGAATAAATCGGCAGATCCCGGGCCTTGGCCTCGATCTTGGATTTTCCGTCTGCGGCACCATCGCGTGCCGCCAATATCAAAGCCGCACCCTCGGCAATCTGGGCACGTACCTTTTCAAATCCTGCAACGGCCTGACCGGCACGTCGCGCCAGCGACAACAGATCGATACATTTGCGCGTCAGCAATTCTTCGATCCGGTCAGCAAGTGCGGCGTCAACCACGACCTTTTGCCGGGCCGCCCGGGCAAAGGCATTCTTTGCACAGGCGGTATTTATCACATCCCGCGACGGGCACAACCATAATCCCCGCCCCGGCAGCCGTTCCTCAAGATCGGGAACAACCGAACCATCCGGCCCGATTACAACCCTGAGAAGATCTTCCTTGTTCCGGACTTCGCCGGTGACAATGCACCGGCGTTCCGGAACCTCGGCTACCTTGCCGCCTTTACGATGCGACATGGCATCCTCCGATCGGCCTTAAGCCTCTTCGCCTTCGGCGGTTTCGGTTGTTTCTTCGGTCTCGTCTTCAAGACCATCAAACCAACCAAGTTTGCGACGAGCTTCCATGATCATGTCATTGGCCTGATCCATGGTCATATTGTCAGCATCGCCGACATATTCGATCAGCTCGTCACTTGCCAAATCGGCGAAATCTTCAAGGTTTTTAACGTCGTTTTCGCCAAGGCGAACAACAACAGCCAGCGACAGACCGTTAAATTCGACCAGATCGTCAGCAACCTTGAGTTCTTCACGACGCTTCTGAAGACGTTCGGCTTCTTCGGAAAGGAAGGTGCGTGCGCGGTTGCGCAGCTCTTCAGCGATTTCCTCTTCGAAACCTTCGATTTCAGCCAGCTCTGCCAGCGGCACGTAACCGACTTCCTCAATCGAGGTAAAGCCTTCCGCGACGAGGAGATGGGCGATAACTTCGTCAACATCAAGGGCCTTGATGAACATTTCCGCACGCTTGCGTGCTTCTTCCTGACGACGTTCGCTTTCGTCTTCCTCGGTCAGAATGTCGATATCCCAACCGGTCAGCTGGGATGCCAGGCGGACGTTCTGACCACGACGTCCAATCGCCAGGCTCAGCTGATCGTCCGGAACGACAACTTCGATGCGGTTGGTTTCTTCATCAATCACAACCTTGGTGACTTCGGCCGGGGCCAAAGCGTTCACCACAAAGGTTGCCGGATCTTCCGACCACTGGATGATATCGATTTTCTCGCCCTGAAGTTCGGCAACAACGGCCTGCACTCGCGAACCACGCATACCGACACAGGCACCGACCGGGTCGATCGAGGTATCCGATGACAGAACCGAAATCTTCGCGCGCGAACCCGGATCACGCGCAACCGACTTGATTTCGATGATGCCGTCATAGATTTCCGGCACTTCCTGGGAAAACAGTTTTGCCATGAAGGTCGGATGGGTACGCGACAGGAAGATCTGCGGGCCACGCTGTTCACGGCGCACATCAAGAATGAGCGCACGCACACGATCGCCCTGACGGACGGTTTCGCGCGGGATCAGTTCTTCACGGCGCAGAATGGCTTCGGCACGACCGATATCAACAAGAACGTTGCCAAATTCGACACGCTTGACGACACCATTGATGACTTCGTCTGCACGGTCTTTGTATTCTTCGAACTGGCGTTCACGTTCTGCGTCGCGCACCTTCTGAACGATGACCTGCTTGGCGGTCTGCGCAGCAATACGGCCAAAATCGATCGGCGGCAGCGGATCAACCAGGAACTCACCAAGATTGACGTTTTCGTCACGGATACGCGCCTGTTCAAGCGACATCTGGGTGAAATCGTTTTCGATTTCATCAGTGACTTCGATGTATCGCGCCAATTTGATTTCGCCGGTCTTGCGGTCAATGTGGGCACGAATATCATGCTCATGACCATATCTGGAACGGCCCGCCTTCTGGATGGCCTGTTCCATTGCGCCAAGAACCTCGTCACGATCAATGCCCTTTTCACGGGCAACGGCATCAGCGACCTGTAAAAGTTCCGGCCGCGGCATTCCCGAAGTTGCTTCCATATCCAACCTCTATTCTGCGTTTTCGTCATTCCGGCGTTCGCCGGTGACGTGCGCGATCAATTCATCCGTCAGCACCAATTTCGCCTTTGCGACATCGGCCAGCGGCAACAAGACACGTTCGCCATCAACAATCAGGGCGACCGCATTATCTTCAACTCCATCCAGCAAACCGCTGAAACGGCGACGGCCATTCACGGCCATCACCAGTTCGACCTTCGCCTCAAATCCCTTCCACACATCAAAATGCGGAGCACGGGTCAGTGGGCGGTCGATCCCCGGGGAACTGACTTCAAGGTGATAAGCACCTGAAATCGGATCCTCGACATCCAAAAGGGCAGAAACCGTACGGCTGATTTCGGCGCATTCAGTAACATTGATGTTGCCTTTTGCGTCCGGGCGATCTGCCATGATCTGCAGGATATTGTGGTCCCGCCCGGTCATGGAAACACGGACCAACTCAAAACCCAGCGCGTTAATCGACGGCTCGATAATCGCCGTGACTTTCGCCATCAACGGGTCTTTCAATTGTTGTCCAATCAGTTCAGCCATATAGCGATGCCATACCCCAAAAAGCACAAAAGAGCGGGCGCAGGGCCCACTCTTTGTCAGAAATTACAAAAAGCTTGGCGGCTTTATACAGCCGGTTTGCGCAGAAATCAAGTCAGGATACCCAAAGACAAAGCCATTCAACCCAAGGATTCCGGGCAAAACAGCAAACACGCTCTCGCCAGTTTAAAATGCCTGACCGTTCCCTGCTGAACAGGCACTAAAACCCGATACGCTGATAGACCGACAACTTCTTTCAAGCTGCTGGTTTTCCGTGGTTAATTGAGGCTGCCTGCCGCCATGCCCGGTCATTGTTCGCCAATGGACGCCATCCTATGGGCAGAGCATCGCATTCTTCACGAAATCACCAAATAGAAACAAGTTATCATGCCCCGCCATGCCGGAATCGCACAGCAGCCCTGAACCAGCCAATCAATGCGGTAAAATGGGCACCGATTAAGCGACTCCCCGCGACACACCAGTCAAGGATCACGTCGCTTGGCCAAGTGTTGCTTTCAGCCCTGACGTGATCTACGACGAAAACGCAAATAGTTGCATTTCTTGCCCTGACGCAGGGCTTTTTGCTCGTAGCGGGTCTTAACCCAATCTTCTGGCGGCTGACGCCAGTCGTCCGGGCTCTCGGCCAGCCACTCAAAATCCGGATGATTGTGCATATGCTGCAAGGTCCAGGAAATATATTGCATATCATCGCTGGCAACCCGGAATTCTGCCCCGTCTTTCAAAAGGCGGGCCAGCAATGCCAGATTTTTCGGACCGATAAAACGGCGTTCCGCGTGGCGCTTTTTGGGCCAAGGGTCGGGGAACAGCAAGAAGGCCCGGTCAAAACATGCATCGACAAGCTTATACAGCAGCGGACGTGAATCGTCGGCAATCACACGCACATTCGATAGACCCCGTTCATCAAGATGGCGAAGCAGGCTGCCGACCCCATCCATAAACGGTTCGGCTCCGATAATGCCAACATTCGGGTTGGCTTCAGCCTGCCCGGCAAGATGTTCGCCCCCGCCAAAGCCGATTTCCAACCACAATTTTTCAGGCTGTTCTGCAAAATAGCTGTTGGGATCAACACCGTCTGTATCCGGATAGGTTATGCCGATTTTCGGCATCATCGCATCCACAAGGGCCTTGCGGGATT
Organism: Thalassospira australica; assembly: GCF_000763295.1. Taxonomy (GTDB): domain Bacteria; phylum Pseudomonadota; class Alphaproteobacteria; order Rhodospirillales; family Thalassospiraceae; genus Thalassospira; species Thalassospira australica. The sequence continues at coordinate 292,016 of NZ_JRJE01000032.1, forward strand.
CCTTAAGCGGTCGACTACCACGACGGCCATAAAAGTTCGGACGGTCAGGGGTCGGCAATGGGCGTTCTTTGTTGCGCATGGTCGTATCAGTCGATCAGGGTCAGGGCATTTTGGGTTAAACGGGCGGCCTGAAACACAACGGCCACAGACAATATCAAAACGGGCGACCCGGTGTTTCAGGGTCGCCCGCCTCTTATCACGTCGTGCGATTTTGGCAAATCGCACTTTTGCAATACTGCTACCTGTTGATCAGGCGCCGAATGCCGTTTTCAACTCGCCAACCAGATCGGTACGCTCCCAGGAGAAGCCACCATCATCGGTCGGCTGACGGCCAAAGTGACCATAAGCAGACGACGGCGTGTAAATCGGACGGCACAGCGACAGATGTTCACGGATGCCACGCGGGCTCAGATCCATCAACTGGCGCAGAACGTCACCAAGTTTGGTTTCATCAACATTGCCGGTTTCGTGGTTGTTGACATAAAGCGCGAGCGGCTTGGAAACACCAATCGCATAGGCCAATTGAATTGTGCATTTTTCTGCAAGACCAGCTGCAACCACGTTTTTGGCAAGATAGCGCGCCGCATATGCTGCTGAACGGTCAACCTTGGTCGGGTCTTTACCCGAAAACGCGCCGCCGCCATGCGGGGCTGCACCACCATAGGTATCAACGATGATTTTGCGACCTGTCAGGCCCGCATCACCATCCGGTCCACCAATTACGAAACGGCCCGTCGGGTTGATGTAGATTTCATCAGCCGGCGGCAACCAGCCTTCCGGAAGGGCAGATTCAACATAAGGCAGAACCAGCGCACGAACATCATCCTGCGACAGACCTTCGGCATGTTGGGTCGAAACAACGACAGACGTCGCGCCAACCGGTTTGCCACCCGCATAACGCAGGGTCACCTGACTTTTGGCGTCTGGACCGAACTGGGCAGCTTTGCCCGAATGACGGTCAGCCGCCATCGCACGCAAAATACGGTGCGAGAACTGGATCGGGGCCGGCATCAGCTCATCGGTTTCGTTACATGCGTAACCAAACATGATCCCCTGGTCACCAGCGCCAAGGTCTTTTTCACCAGCAGAATCAACACCCTGTGCGATATCAACAGACTGTTCATGCACATGGCATTCGATGTCAGCGGTCTTCCAGTGGAAGCCGTCCTGCTCGTAGCCGATGTCACGAATTGCCTGACGGGCCTTTTCAACCATGACCTCGGTGGTCACGCTTTCGGGGCCACGAACTTCACCGGCAAGCACCACACGGTTGGTGGTTGCAAGGGTTTCAACGGCAACGCGCGAATCTTCATCCGCAGCAAGAAATGCATCAACGATGGAATCGGAAATGCGGTCACAGACTTTGTCCGGATGACCTTCCGAGACGGATTCACTGGTAAATAGATAATCGGAAAGAGACATATTAAGACCTTCTCCGGTAATGGGTTTCCAAAACTGGACCGGAGGGCTCTCGATAAACGAATGTATCGATAGCGCCCACTTAGCCTTTTTTTGTGTGGTGGCAAGCGGTCCAAATCCGTCCACATTATCCAGTTCAATTTTGAACTGTTTGTCGGTTGTGCCTGATCGCAATTTGAAGGTCAAGCATCATTGACGCATAACGGTAATCACAAACCCGATCTGAAAGCATAGACCGTTGCAAAAACAACAAAGACGCAATTCACTGGTGTGCGAATTACGTCTTGTTAGAAGATCAGCCGATCAAGATGACTATTTCTTGTCGGAATCCGCAGTCTGCAATGCCCCCATCGACTTCACCAGCTCGAAAATTTTCTTGCGCTGGTTGGGGTCGGTAATCCGGTAATAGGCGCGCACCAGTTCAAGCGTTTCGCGACGGTTCATCGGATCATTGTCAAACGGGTCCGGGCTTTCAGACATTTCGCGACGTTCATGAACCGATTTCGATGAAATCTCGTCGGGCATGTCATCAAAGAAGAACGACACCGGAACTTCAAGAACACGCGAAAGATCATACAGGCGCGATGCGCCTACACGGTTGGCACCGCGTTCATATTTCTGAACTTGCTGAAAGGTCAGGCCAATTGCTTCACCCAGCTTTTCCTGACTCAACCCAAGAAGCGTTCTGCGTAAACGAACACGGGCACCGACATGGATATCAACAGGATTTGGAGCCCCACTTGCAGTCCGACCTCGGCCTCGACCACGTGTGTTCTTTACCATCGTATTTTCATCCTTAGGCGACATTGGTGACTCCTTCTCTCACTCCGACTACCCGTCCTTATGTATTGGGACAATCTCTGGACGGGTTAGTGCAATCTTCTGCCGCTTAGAGGGATTTTGATATGCGATTATATCCCGTAACAAGAACGGCGAAGAAGGAAACAATACTGTAAAATAGAATATCCCGCCACAAATAATATACGGTAGTATGGTTTTTATCACCCAAAAGGGGGTGAACCAATATATCTGCCGTACTTAAGGGGAGCTCCGCCACCTTGCGCCCGTATGAATCGAACATTGCCGATATGCCGGTGTAAGCCGCGCGTACCAACGGTCGGCCCTCTTCAACAGTGCGAAAACGCGCCGCCGCCATATGCTGATATGGGCCCGCGCTGTTGCCGAACCAACCGTCGTTGGTGACATTCAACAACCAGTCAGGACGGTTTTCGTCATCAATCACAGCACCCGGAAAGATAACTTCATAGCAAATCAGGGGCGAGAAGCTTGGCAGACCATTAACCACCAAGGTTTGCGGGCCCAGCCCGGCAGAGAAATCCGTGCGTCCTTCTGTCAGCTTCGGGAAAGGCAGGATGGAGCGGAACGGGACATATTCACCAAATGGCACCAAGTGAAACTTGTCAAAGCTTGCGACAATATCGCCGTTTGCATCAATCACCTGAATAGCGTTCCATACCTTGTACACATCCGTATCACGCGGATAGGTCCGCGGTGCACCGGTGATCAGAATGTCATTTGGGCCCAACATTTCGGCCATCTGCATTCGAGCGGCTGTCTGGGTTTCGACAAAAAAAGTCGCCGCTGTTTCCGGCCAAATGACAATGCGTTTTTGCGCCGGATTCATATCTTTGGGTCGGCGCGACATTTCAAGCAGCAAGGTAAAATGCTGGTTCTGCAATTCCGGACGCCATTTATCGCGCTGGGGAATGTTGGGTTGAACGATTTGCACAACCGGTACATCTGGCGATAAATCAGATAGCTGCATATCCGAGGAATCAGGTGCTACCATTTCAAGCCGAAGCGCCCCGCCGCCCCATAGCCCCACCGCAATCAACACACCAGCAAGGGCTGCAACCTGGCCGCGCGCCCCGGCAACTACAGCAGCGGGCAGCGTTGCAAACAAGGCCGTAAAGAACGACAGCCCATAAACCCCGACAACAGAGGCAAACTGCATCGGTGCAGCATCAACCGCCCAGACATGTGCCAAAAGGTTCCAGGGGAACCCGGTCAGCAAATGCCCACGCAGATATTCCACCACCGCCCAGAAAACCGCGAGCAAGATCGCGCGACGCACTAGGCCATCGGCAAACCGCCAAGCCGCCCAGACCGCGAGCATGGGGAATAGTGCAAGCCCGCCGCCCAGCCCCAAAAGCGCAAACGGGATCATCCAGCCATAAATTTCCGGCTGCACCAAAAAGGCATGACTGACCCAGTAAAACCCGGCGGCAAAATGACCCGTGCCAAACCACCAACCTGCTGAAAGCGCCCCCTTGTTGCACCGGACCCCGTCAAGGCTCCAGAGCAGGACGGCAAAACAGATCGGCAAAACAGGGATGATAAAAAAAGGCGGCAGCGCAAGAACCGCGACCGCCCCCGACAGCAACCAGACAAAACGCCGACGCCACCCGCTAAGGGCGGCGCAACGACGCGCCACGGCCTCAATCATTCGATTTTTCCTGCGGTTTTTGATCTTCATCCGGCGTTTGTCCGCCATCGCGACGCACCATGTGAATGCGCAAACGGCGAATACGCCGTGGATCGGCATCAAGAACTTCGAACTGGATACCGCTTGGATGTTCAATCAGTTCCCCACGTGCCGGAACACGACCAGCAAGGGAGAAAACAAGCCCGCCAAGCGTATCGATGTCTTCATCTTCTTCTTCATCAAGCAGGCTGAAAGAAAGTTTTTCTTCAAGGTCTTCGACCTCAAAGCGGGCATCAGCGATATAGCAGCCATCCGAAAGACGGATCAATTTCGGGGTCTGATCAACGTCATGTTCATCATCGATTTCGCCAACGATTTCCTCGACCAGATCCTCAATCGTGATCAGGCCATCAATGCCGCCGAACTCATCCACAACCAACGCCATATGCGTGCGCGACAATCGCATTTCCGACAACAGATCAAGCACCCGGATGGCTGGTGAGACGAACAGAACCCGACGCAAAAGCGATTGCAGACTGAATTCCCGACCCGCAGCAACACATCCCAGAACATCCTTGATATGAACCATCCCGGCAATGTCATCGAGAGTATCGCCATAAACCGGTAAACGTGAATGGGCCTTCTTGACCATCACATCAACCAGTTCCTGCAATTCGATATTCTTGGGAACGGCAACAATATCGGCACGCGGAATCATGACGTCTTCTGCCGTCATGTCACGCAATGCAATGATGTTTTCAAACAGGGAACGTTCGTGCAGCGAAACCGGTTCGTCGTCTTCTTCGGTCCGCTCGGCAAGTTCTTCGAGCGTATCGCTCAGTGAAGCTTCGCCATTGCGGGACTTGCGCTTAAGCCCAAGGGCAGAGGCCACATTGTCCCATAAGGAGCCGCTATCATCGGCTTCCTGAATTGCGTCCTCGCCCGAGCGAGGGCGCATACTCTCGTGGTCGTCGTCGCGTTGACTAGAGTCGTTCATGGGTCGGTTTCGACATCCTTTAATTCAATAAACCGCTTGCAAGGTTACAAGCCCGGCTCATCTTCGATCGGCGCATAGGGATCATCAATCCCAAGTCCGGCAAGAATTTGACGTTCAAGCTCTTCCATCTCTTCGGCTTCATCATCAACCATATGATCATAACCGACAAGATGTAGCGTGCCATGAACCGCAAGATGAACAAGATGATTTTTCAGCGATTTCTTCTGATCAACCGCTTCGCGGGCGCAGGTTTCACGCGCAATGACAATATCGCCCAACATCAATGGCATGTCTGGGGCCATCAAAAAGGCATCGGCATCCTCGGCACTTTCAAGGGCAGCAAAGGACAACACATTGGTCGGCTTGTCCTTGTTGCGATAATCACGGTTCAAAACCCGCACTGACGCATCATCGGAAAGCCGCACACCAACTTCGATCACCGGCGCTATGGATAAAAGTGATGCACCATCACCTTCATCTTTGGTTCCATCGGTCGGCAGCGCGTTTTCATCCCAAAGGGCACCGTCATCACACGCACCATCAAGGGCTGCGATGACGGCCGCTTCAATGGCGTCGATTTCGGTCTTTTGCCAGTCGCCTGCTTCGACCTCAAGGTCCAGATCAAGCGGTGCTGTCATCGCCCGCATCCCTGTCAGTGCCGCCCTTGTCACCACGATAGCCCTTTTTCAGCCGATCACGCAGCGCATCTGCCGCGTCATAGGCCTGAACGATCTTGGTCACCAGATGGTGGCGCACGACGTCGCGCTGATCAAACTTGATCGTTTTCACGCCTTTGACATCGCCGATGGTTTCAAGCGCATCACGCAAACCTGATTTCGTGCCGTCGGGCAAATCGATCTGGGTCATATCACCGGTTACCACCATGCGCGAACCTTCTCCCAAGCGGGTCAGGAACATCTTCATCTGCATCGGGGTGGTGTTTTGTGCCTCATCAAGAATGACAAACGCATGCGCAAGCGTCCGCCCACGCATAAAGGCCAGCGGGGCAACTTCGATTTCACCACTTTCCATACGCTTGATCACCACATCGCCCGGAAGCGTGTCATGCAGCGCGTCATACAGCGGGCGCAGATACGGATCGACCTTGTCTTTCAAGTCACCAGGCAGGAAGCCAAGCCGCTCGCCGGCCTCAACAGCCGGGCGCGACAGAACAATGCGATCCACCTGGCCCAGAATAAAGGCTTGAACCGCCATGGCGACCGCCAAATAGGTCTTACCCGTACCTGCCGGACCGATGCCAAAGACAAGTTCGTTATCAAGGATCGCCTCGACATAGTCTTTCTGGCGTTTGGAGCGCGGAGAAATCCGGCGTTTTTTGGTCTGGATCGTTAAACGTGACCCGCCAAACATATCCTTGGTCTGACCGCTCCAGGGATCGGCATCGTCGGGTTCGGACAGGCGCACAGCGCCATCAACCGTTTCGACATCGATCTGATCTATGTCCTTGTCACGCAACCGGGCATACAGCTGGGCCAATACCTTTTTGGCCTGTGCGACCTTTGCCGGATCACCAGCCAGCATCACGACCAACCCGCGGCTTGAGACCTGAACGCCGGTGCGCTCGGACAATCGCGTCAGGTTTTCGGCCTGCGGGCCATATAAAACCTGCGCAAGTGCGTTGTCCTGAAATTCGATCTGGTCGGAATCCTTGGGGGCGTGTTTTGCTTTTGGTGCTGTCTTGTTTTTCGTGGGGGTGCCGCTCACGCAACGTTCCTTTCCGATTTCTGGCCGTTCGTGGTGGCATCGACCAGTTCGCCGCCAAGGGAATTAGGCAGGGCTTCTGTGATTTTCAAGCGAACGATCTGCCCAAGGGCAGATTCCGGCAATCCGCTGACATGAACCGGCTGCATATATGGGCTTTTGCCAACAAGTTGCCCGTCATATTTGCCAAAGCGTTCCAGCAAGACATCCATTTCCTTGCCAACACTATTTTGGTTAAACGCCAACTGTTGTTCGGCCAAAAGAGCCTGAAGGCGCATAATCCGTTCGGTTTTGGTCTTTTCTGGGACCTGCAGCTCCATCGCTGATGCCGGGGTTCCCGGACGCGGGCTGTATTTGAAACTAAAGGCCTGAATGAAGGTGATATCGCGCACGATTTCCATCGTGTCTTCGAAATCCTTGTCCGATTCACCTGGGAACCCGACAATAAAGTCCGACGACAACGCAAGATCAGGGCAGGCATCTTTCAGCCGCTTCGCGATATCGCGATAATCCGCATTGGTATGTTTGCGGTTCATTGCCTGCAATACGCGATCCGACCCTGCCTGCACCGGCAGATGCAAAAACGGCATCAGCTTTTTGAGATCACGATGAGCCGAGATCAGATCCTCATCGACATCGCGCGGGTGGGATGTGGTGTAGCGAATGCGATCCAGTCCATCGATTTCTGCCAGTTCGCGCAACAGTCGACCAAGCGTCCATTCACCGCCATTGGGGGCTTCGCCGTGATAGGCGTTCACATTTTGACCCAAAAGGGTGAGTTCACGCGTGCCTTGAGCGACAAGCTGCTTGGCTTCGCGGATGACATCCGCACCGGGACGGGAATATTCCGCACCACGGGTATAGGGTACAACGCAAAATGTGCAGAACTTGTCGCAGCCTTCCTGAATCGCCAGAAACGCGGAATAGCCCTGCTTGGAAACCTGTGCGGGCAAATGATCAAATTTTTCTTCGGCCGGAAAATCTGTATCGATGATGCGGTTACGGCCAATTGCGCGATTGGCGCGTGCAACCATTTCCGGCAGGCGATGATAGGTCTGCGGGCCAAATACCATGTCGACCATCGGTTCGCGCTTCATCAATTCCGCGCCTTCGGCCTGAGCAACACACCCGGCAACCGCGACAATCATCTTGTCGCCGCCATTGGCTTCTTTGGCTTCCTTGTGCTTGCGCACTCGCCCAAGATCGGAAAAGACCTTTTCAGCAGCTTTTTCGCGGATGTGGCAGGTATTGAGGATAACCATATCCGCACCCTCGGCACTGTCGACCGACTGATAGCCCAGCGGCGCCAATACATCCTGCATGCGCTGACTGTCATAGACATTCATCTGACAGCCATAGGTTTTTACAAAAAGTTTCTTTGCTTCCGTCACGCCAGATCCGTTTCGCTTTGTCAAAACGCCGAAAAGCGGTGTGATCACTCACACCGCACTTACCGGACATCTCGTTATCTGAATTTCCGGTCAGGTGAAACCCAATTTCACATCAACCGGTGCATTATACGGCAAAACGGTCAGGAGCCGAACTGTCGATCCGGACCAAACAGTCGAAAATCTTCCGAAATGATCGCAAGCGGCGAGCAGCCAATAAGTTCGCCTGACAAATCACTGTCGATCAACTGGACCGGCACACCCTGATGCAGACCACGCAAAGCTGCCTGATGTCCCTGGGCAACGCGGGCTTCACACATCCGGGCAAGTTCCTTGCGTGAACCGGCCGCATCGGCCAGCGTCACGGGCGGATGAACAACAATCTCAACCGTCACCTTGCCGAGCGCAAGAAACTGCCACAAATGCGGTGCCAAGTCCATATCCCCATACCAGGAATAAAATGCCCGCAAATCGCGGCCAATCGGCGCCCCGTCAAGGCGGGTGGCGGCAATGGAAATCGGCTGAAATTTGACTGGCGATCCATCGGGCATGGCGCGTTCGGCCGACGCAAACAAGGTCGATTTGAACGGCAAAACACGATTGCCATCGTTGCTGGTGCCTTCGGGGAACAAAATCAGCTTGTCGCCATCCTGCAAGCGCGCGCTCAACTGGTCATTCTGTTCGCGTGACCGAACCGCCCGGCGCTCAACAAATGTCGTGCGTGAAAGTTTGGCCAAAAACCCAAAGACCGGCCAACTCGCCACTTCGGTCTTGGCAATGAAGCTGCCACGCGTCAGCGCCCCCAGAACCGGGATATCAAGATAGGATGCGTGATTGGCAACAATAACCCCGGGACCATCCATCAGATCAACGCCCGAGACCCGGACGTCAATATGCAGAATGCGTAAGCACAGGGCGTGATAAAACCGCGGCAATTCATCGGCAAGCTTCAAACGACATGCGATTGCCACCAATTGGACTGGCAAAAGCACCAAGGTCAAAAGCCCATATGCCATCAAGCGGATGGCAGCACACCCATAGCAGTTCACGATACCCTCGCGGTACGTTCGTAATGCTTGTAATAGCGGTCGGTTACTTTTTCGGTTGGTAACACGATGCAGATATCAGTGGTATTGAACTGATGATCAACCACCGCTCCGTCGCCGACAAAACCGCCAAGGCGCAGATACCCCTTGATCAGCGGCGGCAAGTCGCGCAGCGCCTGGCGCTGATCAATGCCGTCAATCTCGGAACGCATCATCGGCTCGTAGCGATCGGCAATCGCACGGGGGCGCATGTCTTCGGGCGCCAGATGGTTGTGATGAAGGTATGTCAGAACATCCTTGAAGGCATCCGGGTCGGTGCCATGGAATGATGCACAGCCAAACATCAGTTTAATGTCGTATTTGAAAACATATGCCGCGATCCCCTGCCACAAAAGCTGCAGGGTCGGCATGGTGCGGTATTCAACCTCGACACAGGAACGACCCAGTTCCATGATCTCGCCAGTTTCCTTGACCGCGTTCAGCATGCTTTCAATGTGATACTCGTCCGCGCTGTAAAAACCACCGTGCTCATTGGCAACGGACTGGCGCAGCAGGCGATATGTACCAACAACCGCATCCGCACCGGAACCGCGGGTATGGTCAAGCACCAGCAAATGATCGCACAAGGGGTCGTAATCGTCGAAATCGCGTTTTTCGGCCGCCATCTCTGCACTCGGCTTCGCACCGCGTTCTTCATAGAACACCTTGTAGCGGAGTTGCTGGCTGGCAAGAATTTCGTCCGGAGTTTCGGCGAGGCGGACCTCAAGCCGTTGCAGCTGTCTTTCGTCACGCATGACAACACCCTTCTGTTCAACTGCACAGATATTGCGCAAGAACTACGTGAAGAGCGAGTGAAGGGTTTATGAAGAACAGGTAACAAATATATGAAGGCCACTTGCACGAATGCGCAAGTGGCCTTGAATTTCTTAAATCAAAAGCGCAGTTGAACGCCGGATTTACTTGTCGTCTTTCAAAGGAACACCGTAAAGTTCAAGACGGTGCCCAACCAGACGATAGCCCAGCTCGTTGGCGATCTCTTCCTGAAGCTTTTCGATTTTATCGTTGGAAAATTCGATAACATCACCCGAACGCATGTCGATCAGGTGATCGTGATGCTCTTCGGTCAGTTCTTCGTAACGCGCACGGCCATCCCCGAAATCATGTTTCTCAAGGATATCGGCTTCTTCAAACAGGCGCACCGTACGATAAACCGTCGCGATCGAAATTTTCGGATCAATGTCGGTTGCGCGACGATATACCAGTTCCACGTCCGGGTGGTCTTCGGACTCCGAAAGTACGCGGGCGATAACCCGGCGTTGACCTGTCATCTTCAGGCCCGCGTCGATGCATTTCTGCTCGATAGTTGATTCTGTAAGCATTGTCTTGTTTCTCGTTTCCGTTTCCGGTTCCACCTGTCCCCAGTCGAGGCGCGTCTCATGCGTCGATCTCTTGTGGCTCAATATTGAAAAATCCGCCACATATCGCAAGTTTCAATTCGCGATAAATTCTGCTGTCTGCAAATGCACAATGTACCAATCACTAGCATCCACATATGTATCGGCCCTGTTCATGGCCCCTTGTCACCCACCCGGATCGGCGCTACTTCACTGGTGCGCCCAAGGCAGGAGACCGGCATGACCAACAAAACACCGGACCATAAACCCGACCATAAAATAGACATCACCAACGATGTCTGCCCGATGACATTTGTTCGAACCCGTCTCAAACTCGAAACCATGACACCGGGTCAGGTTCTTGAGGTAACACTTGGCACAGGAGAACCATTAAAAAACGTTCCGCGCTCGGTCACCGAAATGGGCGATGAAGTCATCGAACTGGTCGAAATAGCCGAAACACCCGGAACCTTTCGGCTTATAATCCGCAAGCGGGTATAAACCTTTAGTTCCAATGCAGGCTTACACTACAACAGGTTGATGCCCAAAACCACACTATTTATGTGGATATACCAGATTAAAATGCGTCCAACTTACGTAAGGTCATGACCGCACAACATTCTTTGCTGTCTGCCGCCAGGAGAACATCTTTTTGGCTCATGCACCCCACCCCAAAACACAATTGCCAAGTGCCCGTTCCATCACCAGCGCATCGACCATACGCCCGGATTTACGGCGATAGTAATTTTTGCGTCGGCCAATCTCATCAAATCCAAGATGGCGATAAAGCCCAATGGCCGGGGCATTGTCCTCTGCCACTTCCAAAAGCAGGCGCCCCACATCGTTTTCACGCAAACGCTCAAAGACCGCTGACAGCATTTTTCGCGCGATGCCGCTTTTTCTGGCCTCTTTTGCGACCACAATTGTATTGATTTCCGCTTCATCCAGAACAGCCTGAACCATCACAAACCCAAGCGGAATGTCATCCCGGTTTGCCGCCAGATCACCAGGCGCAAAAGCCAGCAAGCCAAACGCACCGGGCACATCAAGCAACCGGATGATGGCGTCCGTATCCCAGGGATCCTCAAACCCCTGTTCATGCAGGGCACTTGCCACCGATGCAAACGCTGCCGTCAAGGGCACCAGCGTAATGTTCAGGTTTGGTTCAGCAGCGGGGTCGGTGGGCTCGGTCATTTCTTTTTCTGCGGTCCCTGATCTTCGATGCGCCTTGCATCCGGCGCACGCAGATATAGCGGCACAGGTGCAAGGTTCCCCCCGCTTTCCCACCGCTCTGCTGCGATCCGTGCAACGTTTCCGGCGCGCGGAAGCCCCGGTGCTGTCGTGTCATAAAACGCATCGGGTGCGTGGGCGGCTGCCGTCAAAAGCCGCGGCGTTGCATCCCCGGCAAGCAATGTATCGCCCGGTGGGGCCATCATCAGCGCCTGACGTGGTGCAACACATTCTGCCGTGCTCAGCGGGCGTTTTTTGCCATCGAAGGCCTGGGCAAAGATTTCGTTTCGTTTGCTATCAAGGGCAACAAGAATATTGCGTCCCTGTTGATCGCGCTCAGAAACGCCATAAGCCACCGCTTCAAGCGAACTGACCCCAACCACCGGAATTTTGCGCGCCAGACCAAGGGCACGTGCCGTTGAAAGACCAATACGCATGCCGGTAAAGGCCCCCGGACCCACCGTCACGGCAATGCCATCGATGTCGTCAAACCCGACATTGGCCGTCTCAAGACTTTGGGCAATAAAGCCCATCAGATGCTCCGCCTGACCGCGCTCCATGTCTTCATAAAGCTCGCCCTTGACCACACCATTGATCAGGACCGCAGTTGAGAGCGACGTTGAAGCCGTGTCAATGGCAAGCAAAGTCGGGCCGGTCTTTTCCGCCTTTGGCTTTGCCGCCGTTGATGCGCTATGGTCGGCGCGATTTGATGCGCGCGACTGTCCGCTTAGCATTTTCTTTATGTAATCGGTAAACGACAAGAACAGGGGGCCTCCGGCGATGGCGCTGGTCGAAATTACGCCACAAGAATATGATGTCGAAATTGATATCGTCTATGCCACGGATCGCAATTTCACCGGGGCACCGATCTATACACGACCTGCCTGCTATCTTCATGCGGATGCGGCAAAATGCCTTAAAAAGGCATCTGCCCTGGCGCGCCGTCAGGGGGTGAAATTACGCATCCTTGATGCGTTTCGTCCCCAGGAGGCACAACGTGCCCTCTGGAACCATTCGCCCAACCCCGATTTCGTCGCCAATCCCGATTTCGGATCGCCACATGGTCGTGGTGTGGCCATTGATCTAACCCTGATTGATCAAAACGGCAAGGAACTGGATATGGGGGCAGGGTTTGATGAAATGCATATCCGGTCCTATCACGGGTCAGATTTGATCTCCAAACAGGCCGAAGCCAATCGTTTTCTGCTGCTTGGCATCATGGTCAGTTCGGGTTTCGAATATTACGACCATGAATGGTGGCACTATCAATTGCCCAATGCACGCAGCAACTATCCGCTGTTTTCCGATAGCTCACTTTCAGAACCGATGATGATCAAATAAACAAAATGGCGGCGCATTGCAGCACCGCCATTTTTAATGGCACCCCCGCAAACAAACTCAGCCCTACAAAAGCGCCTGTCCGTTTTGCTGGTCAAATAGCGACATCCGCGCACCATCAACCACGATGTTAATATCCGATCCCGGCTCGAACGCCTGTTCCGGCCCGCACCTCGCGGTCATTTCCCCACCTGCAACAGCAAGACGGACATACTGATCGGGGCCGGTCGGCTCTGCCAACACCACACGTGCGGAAATTCCGACATCGTCAAACATCAGATGTTCCGGTCGTGCGCCCAGTGTCATCGGACGCCCGATCAAGTCATTGGCTGCGGCCGGCACATGAACCAGTGGCAATTTCCCATTGCCGGTGTCGAAAAACACCTGATCGCAATCACGAACAAGCGTGCCATCCACAAAATTCATCGTTGGCGCCCCGACAAAGCTGGCAACAAACCGGTTCGCCGGGCGGCGATATACTGTTTCCGGTGTGTCGGCCTGCTGAATGCTGCCCCGATCAAGCACGACAACCTTGGTTGCCAGTGTCATTGCTTCGATCTGATCGTGGGTGACATAGACAATCGTCCGACCCAGACGTTCATGCAGACGCTTAAGCTCGATCCGCATATCCGCGCGCAATTTGGCATCAAGGTTCGACAACGGTTCATCAAACAGGAAAACGGCAGGTTCGCGCACAAGGGCACGGCCAATCGCAACACGCTGTTGCTGCCCACCCGAAAGCTGGGATGGCTTGCGATCGAGAAGCGGCGTGATCTGCAAAAGTTCGGCAACTTCGTTCACGCGTTCTTCAATCTCGGACTTGGGCATACCCGCCATCTTAAGACCAAAGCCAATATTTTTGCGCACCGACATCGTCGGATAAAGCGCATAGGACTGAAACACCATTGCGATATCGCGCGCGTCTGGCTCAAGTTCAGTCACATCGCGCCCGTTAATATCAATCGAGCCCCCCGTAACGGGTTCAAGCCCAGCAATCATGTTCAGCAACGTAGATTTGCCGCACCCCGATGGCCCCAATAGCACCAGAAAATCCCCGTCGGCGATCTCCAGGTTGATGTTTTCCATCACCGTGAGCCCGGCATAGGCCTTGGTCACATTGCGAAGTTCGACGCCATTCATTCCCGTTATCCTTTCACTGCACCTGCGGCAATGCCGCGTACAAACAACCGCCCGGAAAGCAGATAAACCGCAAGCGTGGGCAAGGCCGTAAGCATGGTTGCAGCCATATCAACATTGTATTCCTTCTCGCCGAACTGCGATCCGACAAGATTGTTCAGCGCCACTGTCATCGGCTGGCCCGAACGCCCGCCAAAGGTCAGCCCCAACAGGAAGTCGTTCCAGATGTAGGTGAACTGCAAAATCATCGCAACACCAAGGATCGGCAGCGACAATGGCAACATCACATGCCAGAACAACGCCCAGAACCCGGCCCCGTCAATGCGGGCCGCCTTCAAAAGATCCTGCGGAACGGTTTTGAAAAAGTTGCGGAACATCATCGTGGTAAAGGCAACACCCCAGATGACATGCACCAGAATAAGCCCCGGAATGGACCCAAAGATCCCCAGCTCACGGATCATGATGATCAGCGGATAAAGCGTGACCTGCGGTGGGATGAACATCCCGACCAGAAGGGCCGCAAACATTACATTCGCCCCCTTCATCTTCCATACCGCCAGCGAATATCCCGTCACCGCGCCCAGCCCGACAGACAGGAACAAGGCCGGTATGACGATCTGTACCGAGGTCATGAACGAAGATGACAACCCGCCGCATTTCTTGCCAAGTGTCTGGGTGCAGTCGCCAAGCCAGGCTTTGCTCCAGGCGGCAAAGCTCGGATCGGCAGGCAGGGTGAAGATGCTGCCATTCCTGATTTCATCCATTGATTTCAGTGATGTTGAAATCATGATGAAAACCGGGGCCATGATCATAATGGCCGCAAGGCAAAGCAATCCGTAAAGGGCCCATCGATTATATCGCATGATCAATGCCCCCGCCCGCTGCGCTCTTTTTTGAGCTCGAAATAGATATAAGGGGAAATCACGGCAATGACGGTACACAGCAAGACAAACGCACCGGCCGCCCCCAGACCAAGTTCCTGACGGTTCAGGATATGATCAACAACGAACCGTGCCGGCAAATCCGATGAAAAGCCCGGTCCCCCGCCGGTAAGGGCGACAACAAGATCAAATGCCTTCATCACAATCGCACTCATCAGAATAAAGACCGTGAAGAAAACGGTGCGCATCATTGGCGTGATGATATGCAGATAGACCCGCCATACCGGAATGCCATCGACACGCGATGCTTTCCAGATGTTGGGGTCAATATTGCGAAGACCGGCCAGAAACAGCGCCATGCAAAGCCCGACCTGTTGCCAGATTCCGGCAATCGCCAGCGTATAAATCGATCTGTCAGGCCGCACGATCCAGTTGAATTCGAAACTGGCCCATCCAAGGGCGCGTACCGCCTCTTGCAGGCCAAGCCCCGGATTCATTACCCATTGCCAAATTACCCCGGTGACAATGAACGACATTGAAAGCGGCAGCATAAAGAGCGTTCGAAACATGCCCTCTGCCTTGACCCCGCGATCAATCAGGATTGCGAGTAAATAGCCAAAAACAACGCAGCCGCCGATAAATAGGAACCCGTGAATCGCAAGGTTCTGCATCGCCGTCCACCAGCGCTCATTGGCAAACAACCGGACATACTGATCAAAACCGGTAAATTTATAGACAGGTAAAAGCCGCGAACGGGTCAGTGAAATGACAAACGTCCAGATGATAAACCCGTAGAAACAGACAATCGTGATTGTCATTGCCGGGATCAGCGCCACACCCGCACTCCATTGCGGCCGCCAACGCTTTTTTCCAGACTTGATTGGGGGTTTTTGATCGTCGGAACGCTGCAACACGTCCGGTGCCGGTTCGGCCATGACATTCTCGCCTATTTGTAAAGGCGCCGCTGCACCCACGTTCGTGGCATCAGCGGCGCTTTTTCACAATGTCCCAAGTTCCGCAAATCGTTATTTTGCGTAGGAAATCGCTTGCTGGAATTGTGCCTGACCCTCTTCCGGGCTCATATCTGCACTGTTCCAGAAATTCGAGATGCTGTCATCAATCGCACCCGAAACCGCACTTGGCACACCAAACAGGCCGGTGCTGACAAGGTGCGTTTTCTTGTCCTGCAGGGTCTTGATCGCGGTTTGCGCACAGACGTCAAAGCTGTCGGCAGGCACATCAAGACGGGCCGGAATGGAACCCTTTTTCTTGTTAAAGGCAATCTGCACATCAGGTTCAAGCATCACCTGCGCCATCAGGGTCTGCGCCGGAGTCGCATCCTCGCCATCCATGGCCGAGAACGCAAACGCATCCACGGTCATGATATAGGCTTTGTCAATTGCCGGTGCGAAGGCACATCCAACTGTTGTACCGGGCTCGATCCCCGCAGCAATAATTTCACCTTTGGCCCAGTCACCCATGAACTGGAAGGCGGCATCACCCTTCGCAACCATGTTGGTGGCTTCGTTCCAGTTCCGTCCCGGGCTCGCCTCATCAACAAACGGCTTCAACGCGGCAAAGGTTTCAAACACTTTGCGCATCGTGTCTGATTTCAAAAGGTCATCATCAAGTGTGCTGTAAAGCTCGGCATAAAATTCTCGGCCCGCAACACCCAACAGGACGCTGTTGAACATGATGCGTTCCTGCCAGGGCTGACCACCAAGGCCAATCGGAGTCACGCCAGCGGCCTTAAGCTTTTCTGCCGCAGCAATAAAGTCGTCCCAGGTTTCCGGGACCTCAACGCCAGCCTTTTCAAGAACCGACGTGTTATAGAACATCCAGTTCTCGCCATGGATGTTGATCGGTGCGGCGATATAATTGCCGTCATATTTCGCCGCTTTGACAATCAGCGGCGGCAGCTTTTCATCCCAGTTTTCAGCCTTAGCAACGTCACCGACATTGGCCAAAAGCCCCTGATCGGCCAATTCACGCAGCTGCTGACCAATGGAAAACTGGAAAACAGCCGCCGGATCGCCGCCCAGCATGCGGTTAACCGCCGCTGCACGCGCATTGCCACCACCGGCAATCGGGGTATCGACCCAGGTTCCGCCTTTGGCCTCGAACGCCTTGCGGATTTCGCCAAGGGCTGCCTGCTCACTTCCGGAAGTCCACCAATGCAGGACTTCTGCAGTCTGGGCATGAAGTGCACCGGCGGATACACCGACGCTCAGAAACGCCGCACATGCGGCAAATTTTGAAAATTTCATCATAACGGATGTTCCTCCCTAAAGGACACGTTCACGCCCGACTTCTTATTAATGTTCACGGTCGGAAAATCGTAACGTTACGATTTTTTTGATAAGCGCTTTATTCACCCTTGTCAATCACCAAAACCTTATCATAATAGGGACATACAAAAATACGGAATGTACTTTCCTGTATTTTCCGAAACGTTACGATTTTGGGTGCATTCAACAAAGACATCCAAGGCTAGGGCAAGGAAGCGAACATGACCAAATCATTTCCTGACGGTTTCCGCTGGGGTGTCTCAACATCGAGTTATCAGATCGAAGGTGGCGCAAAAGATGACGGCCGCGGTGCGAGCATCTGGGACACATACTGCGCAACGCCGGGCAGGGTTGCCAATGGCGATGACGGCAGTGTTGCGTGTGATCATTATCATCGCTGGGAGGAAGACCTTGATCTGATCAAGGGACTGGGCGCGAAACATTACCGGTTTTCCGTGATGTGGCCGCGCGTGATCCCAGACGGTACCGGCAAGGTGAATGAAGCCGGTTTGGATTTTTACAGCCGCCTGATCAACGGCATGCTTGAACGTGGCCTTGAACCCTGGCTGTGCCTTTATCACTGGGATCTGCCCCAGTCTCTTCAGGATCGCGGTGGCTGGACCAACCGCGACATCGTCGACTGGTTTGGTGACTATACAGAGCTTCTGGTAACCCGTCTTGGCGACCGGGTGAAATCATGGGTCACCTTTAACGAGCCCAATGTCGTGGCGTGGATTGGCCACGAAGAAGGCCGCCATGCGCCGGGGATTACCGATCCGCGCGCGGCAATGCGTGCCGCCCATCACCTGAACCTGTGCCATGCACGCGCAACCGAGGTGATCAAGAACCATTATCCCGATGCCCCCGTCGGCTTTGTCTTGCCGATGCACAAGGGTTATACGCTTCCGCATCGTCGCGAACAGGATGCGCATCTGATTGACCTGTTCGAAGCGAAATGGAACGGCGTGTTTCTTGATCCGGTATATTATGGTCGGTATCCCGACCTGATTATGGACCGTATGGCGACCCATATTCAGGACGGCGATCTTGAAGCCATCAAAACCAAGGTCGATTTTCAAGGGTTAAACCAGTATTTCCCAAGCTATATTCAGGCCGCCGAAGGTGAAGCATGGCCCTTCAAGCATGCCCAGCCACCCAATTATTTCCGTCGGACCGAAATGGGCTGGGCGATTGACGGGGATTGCTTCTATCGCACCATGAAAATCCTGCAGGATGATTATGGCAACCCGCCCGTTTTCATCACCGAAAACGGTGGTGCCTTTACCGATATTCCGAAGGCGAACGGTCAGATCGATGATCAGGACCGCATCGCCTATTACACCGAATATCTCGAGGCATTGCTTCGCGCGTCCTCCGAAGGTGCCAATATTCAGGGTTACATGCCGTGGTCACTGCTTGATAATTTCGAATGGGCGTATGGCTATGAAAAGCGTTTCGGTCTGGTGCATGTTGACTACACCACCCAGAAACGCACCCCCAAGGCATCCTATGATTTCATGCGCAAAGTGATTTCACAGAACGCATTGCCATAGGCCAACCGGGCGCTTAGATTGTCCGAAATTTGAATGGAACGGACCTTTATATGTCTGCTGCTCGCCCCAATTTGCGCACGATTGCCGATCGGCTTGGTTTGTCGATCACGACAGTGTCGCGTGCGCTGAAAGACGGGCCAGAGGTCAAACCTGACACCGTTGCGCGGGTAAAGGCCGCAGCGGCAGAAATCGGTTATCAGCCAGATGCACGTGGCGTCATGCTTCGAACCGGCAAAACCATGCAGGTCTGTTCCATTCTGTATTCCCCCGAAGTCGGTGATTACGGCGATCCGGGCTTCCTGGCCCAGGTCGAAAGCCTGACACAGGGGCTAGAAGCCGATAATTATTCGCTGCTGGTGCTGGCCCAGACCCGCGGCGAAGATCCGCTTGATCCAGTGCGCAAGGTCCATACGCAGCGTCTGGCAGATGCTGTGGTGTTTTCGCGCACAACCTTGCAGGACAGTCGCGCGAAATATTGCCTGCAACATGACTTTCCGTTTGTCAGCTTTGGCCGTACCGAACTTCTGACACCGCACGCCTTTGTCGACCACGATGACGAACAGGCCGCCTATGATGCGGTAAAACGGCTTCTGGATGATGGCCATCGCAAGATCGGCATGATTGATCCGCCCGAAGCCCTGACCTTTTTCGGATATCGCAAGCAGGGGGCAAGACGGGCCATGATTGATGCCGGACGTGATCCCGACAGTCTGATCTGGATGCCGTCGGACATCTCGGTTCGGGCAGCACGCGAATCAATAACAAAGCTTTTTAGTTCTGAGCGCGACGTCACGGCTGTTGTTTGCGCAAGTCAGATGACGATGATTGGCGCGCTTGAAGCATTGATGGAACTTGGCATGGACACCATCCGCGACGGGATTGGTGTTGTCGGATTTGGCGGCATGCCGTTCCGCATGCTGTCTCGGCAAAAGCTTGCCTATTACTACCAGCCGCAACGACATGTCGGCGAAGTCCTTGCGCGCCATCTGCATGATCTGATGAACGGCACGCCGCCCGAAAACCTCCAGGCCCTTCTGCCGTATCACCGCATTGACGACCTTGCCGCCTTCCGCGAGGGTGAGGATTTCTAGCTTTCCTTGGCATCCTTTTCGGCCTCTTCGTTGGCGACCCAGCGCACCAGCATCAGCTCGACCGGTTTTAACGCAACCAGGATAATAAAGGTCAAAACGGTGGCTATAATCACGATATGCCAGGCTGCAAGCGCGCAGGCGATGCCAAGCGCTGCCGTCATCCAGACGGTTGCAGCCGTGGTCAGCCCCGTAACCGACATGTTTTTTGGTTCGCGTAAAATGACACCGGCACCGATGAAACCAATCCCGGTCAGAACACCCTGCAAAATCCCCTGAACCACACGCGACAGCGCATCGGGATGATCAATCAAATCCTGAAAATGGACCGCAACAACCGACACCACCGCCGCACCAAGTGACACAAGGGCCAGTGTCCGCATGCCTGTCGGTTTGCCATTCACATCACGGTTCAACCCGATCAGCATGCCAATCACCGTTGCCGCGCACAGGCGCGCGATCATATCGATCACGCCAATATCAAAGTATTTTTCCGCCGTCGCGAAATAGGGAAGGTCGGTCAGCATGCGATAAACTCTTGCCGTTTAAACATTTCCCAAACGCTTCGCACGCACTCAATGTTCCGATGCGACGCACCCGCAACCAGTTCGGTGATCAAATTCAGGCAGATGTTTCTATAGACACCTCCATGTCAGATGCCTTGTTCATTAGCCATTCAAAGAACAGCGCAATGCGGGGGTCACGCTTGGGTGGATCAAGCGTGATCAGGACATAATCATAACCGGTCGCAGCCATCCCATACGGCGCAATCAATCGCCCGGATGTCAGATCATCGGTCACAAGCGGCAACGGGCCAATCGCCGTACCAAGCCGGTTAGCGGCCGCCTGCAGCGCGAAAAAGAAATGATCAAAATACTGTTCGCTTGCCGGGGTTGCCGCATTCCCACTGGCGCGTTTCCAATCATCCCAGGCATCCGGGCGCGTGCGTGTATGAAGCCAGCGAGCATTGGATAAATCCCTTGAAAGAATGGTTTCCCAGCATTCCGGATCACAAACCGGTCCGGCATATTCCGCCCAAAGATGGGTTGTGATGTAATGCTCGGAAATGCCGTAATCGGCACGACGAATGGCAACATCGCAACCATCGGCCAACAAATCCACCGGCCCACCTGCAAGCCTGAGATCAATATTCAGATCCGGGTTGGCCTCACGAAAATCGCCAAGACGGGGCATCAACCAACGCATCGCAAGGCTGGGCTCGCACGAAACGGTCAATATCGGCGATGTCTTGTCATGGCGATGGATATCCTCAATCGCCTGATCAAGCCCATCAAGCGCACCCGTCGTTGCCTTTAATAATCGCTCGCCCGCGGCTGTAAGCCAGACACGGCGATTGCGCCGCACAAAAAGCTGAACACCCAGGCGTTCTTCGATTTGCCCAACCGCACGGCTAATAGCCCCATGGGTCAGATGCAACTCGTCTGCCGCACGCGAAAAGCTTTGGTGGCGGGCTGCGGCCTCAAAGGCAGGCAGGGCTGCCAAGGGTGGCAGGCTGCGTTTCCTGTGAACATTACTCACAATATTTACCAGTATTTTTCGATTTTCCGGCGATGTGAACAGTTTGATACTGAAATTACTCACACATCAAATGAATTCATCATCCACAAAGGATCACATCATGCCGGAATTCGCGGGCGATATCTTATCGATGGAAATCATTGCGGTTGGCATCATCACCATTCTTGCCGTGATCAGCCCCGGCCCCGACTTTGCCATGGTCACACGTATTGCCCTGGCGCGCGGCAGGCACGCAGGCGTCTTTTGTGCCATCGGCATTGGCAGCGGCGTTTCCGTACATCTTGCCTATACCCTGATCGGGCTTGGTGTGGTGTTTGCTAGCAATGTCTGGGTGTTGACCAGTTTACGCTATCTGGGGGCCACCTATTTGATCTGGCTGGGGTTATCGGCCCTTTGGCCCGACATCCGCGCCCTGCTTGGCCAGAGAAAATCCAAGGCATTGAACAATAAAGACATCAATACCAATTCCGCCCTCACTGCACCGGGGCCGGATCAAAGCCAAGACAGGCTGACTGGCGGCAGCGGATCAGCGTTTTGGATCGGCTTTGCCTGCAATGCGCTAAACCCGAAAACCATGCTGTTTATTGTATCGCTGTTCAGTCAGGTGATTTCACCAAACACCCCGGTCGCGCAGGAAGTCGCGTATGGTGTTTATATCGCAGCCTGTCACATGATCTGGTTTGCGCTTGTCGCAACGGCCTTGACCCTGCCATCGGTTCAGGCGCGCATTTCAGCGATCAAGTCATGGATCGAACGTGGCGTGGGCATCTGTCTTGCCAGCTTGGGTATCAAGCTTCTGGCAAGCTAGACCGAACATATCCGTCAAAGATCAGATAAACAGCATCTCGCCATTTTGCTTGGCGTCATTGAGGAACGTCACCACACCACCGGTTTCAATCGTAAGCTCTTCACGCTTTGCTTCGCTCTCAAGCCCAAGGGCGCGCAGGCCCATCTCGCACACCATGAATTTGGCATTGAGGCTGGCACAGGCCGACAGCAGTTCTTCGAAACTGCCAATGCCACGCGTCGCATAACTCAGATCGATTGAAGTTGCCGTCGCACCGTCAACTTCGGTACGCAAATGACGCCAACCCGATGGCGCAAACAGGGCGCGGCTGGCATCCATGGTGAAGAAAAGCGTCACGTCACGGCCAGACGCAAGCGCGGCTGATGCCATTACGAGGGCGTAATGAACCTTTTCATAGGTTCCGGAAAACACCACCAGCGACAGTTTTTTGGGCGTATCAGACTCAGTGCTCATGAATAGACAGGTCCTTGATTGTGGCGTTTTCTGAACAGGTCGGGCAGCCCGGATCGCGCGGCACCTTGATCTTGCGGAACGCAGACGAGAGGGCATCGATAATCAAGAGCTGCCCCGAAAGGCTATCACCAATGCCCATCAGCTCTTTGAGCACCTCGGTCGCCTGAATACCACCAACCATGCCAACAACCGATCCCAGAACCCCGCCTTGGGCGCAGGACGGAATGGCGTCTTCCGGCGGTGGGGCATGGTAGATGCAGCGATAACAGGGGTGTGGTGAACCTAGATGGGCCTTGAAAGTCGATACCTGCCCGTCAAAGCGAAGGGCCGCACCAGAAACCAGCGTCTTTTTTGCAAGATAGCAGGCGTCATTAAGCAAAAACCGCGTTTCGAAATTGTCCGACCCGTCGGCAATCACGTCATAATCGGCAATCAGATCCATGACGTTTGACGTATCAAGCCGGGCATTATGGGCATGTACGGTAACTTCGGGGTTCATGTCGGCCATGGTGGCCTTGGCGCTGTCGACCTTGGGCGTTCCAACATCCTTCATGCCGTGCGCGATCTGGCGCTGCAGATTGGAAAGTTCCACCGTATCGGCATCAACTATGCCGATTGTCCCAACCCCGGCGGCGGCCAGATACATGGCAAGCGGCGAGCCAAGCCCCCCCGCGCCAACGATCAGAACCCGACCACGTTTAAGCTTCATCTGCCCGGTGCCGCCCACATCCTTCAGGACGATATGGCGGGCATAACGTTGCACTTCATTTTCGCTGAAATCGAAATCACTCACGCGGGCGGATATCCTTTGGGAAAGACCAGAACAAACTCAGTCAATACAGATGGCAGATCATGTTGATTGGATATAGCCCAAGAAACATCTGTCTCAAGGAAATATTCCATATTGATATCGAAACAATATGCTTTCCTGATGCACACCTGATCTCGAAACACCACACCACCCAACAAAAAAGGCCCGGTACAAAGTACCGGACCCATTTGAAATCTGTAAAGCCTGGGCTTTCGGATTGCTTATTGCAGCCCTTCAAACAGTGCGGTCGACAGATAGCGTTCCGCAAAGCTCGGAATAATCACGACAATGCGTTTGCCTGCATTTTCCGGCTTCTGGCCAAGCTCAATGCCTGCTGCAACTGCGGCACCAGACGAAATCCCGGTCGGAAGGCCTTCGATGGCCGCCAGTTTGCGCGCAGTGGCAAAGGCGGTTTCATTGCCAATCGTCATGACCGTATCAATCACATCGGTATTAAGATTGCCCGGAATGAAGCCGGCACCAATGCCCTGAATTTTATGCGGGCCGGGCGCACCACCGGAAATGACCGGGCTGTCTTCGGGCTCGACCGCGACGATCTGAACGTTCGGGTTATGCTTTTTAAGCACTTCACCAACACCGGTCAGAGTACCGCCGGTACCCACACCCGATACAAAGATATCGATCTCGCCTGCGGTATCCTTGATGATTTCTTCAGCCGTGGTGTTGCGGTGTACTTCGGGGTTTGCCGGATTGTCGAATTGCTGAAGCATGATTGCCCCATCAATTTCAGACACCAGTTCTTCAGCGCGGGCAACCGCACCCTTCATACCCTTGGCCGCTGGCGTCAGGTCGATCTGCGCGCCAAGAAGCATCAACATCTTGCGGCGTTCCAGTGACATGCTTTCAGGCATGGTCAGGATCAGCTTGTAGCCCTTTGCCGCTGCAACAAAGGCCAGCGCAATACCGGTATTGCCAGACGTCGGCTCAACCAGTGTCGCGCCCGGTTTGATCTTGCCGGATTTCTCGGCATTTTCGATCATCGCAAGGCCAATACGGTCCTTGACCGAAGCCAGTGGATTGAAAAATTCAAGCTTGCCGATCAGATCGGCTTTCACACCTTCGGCCTCAGCCAAACGTGAAAGGCGTACAAGCGGCGTACCGCCAATGGTGTCGATAATGCTGTCGTAAATCTTGCCGCGAAACTCAGTCATGTTTTCCTCGCACGTTTCTGTATTTTTGCCTTCAAGCACATCTTTCACATGTATTTATATCGCTATTCATCCAGGTCAAATGGATTGAAGGATATTTTACATATCTGGCACCCGAACAGCTTTCCTGAATCTTGTAATTTCACTTTCTATAGCAGCAATTTCTTGTTGAATGACGATACAACAATCCATCACGTGCCCAGAAGACTAAATGATGAAATCCGGGGATTCTTCGATCCCGCTGCGCAGGCCCGCATCACGGGCCCGATTACACAGGTCTTCGACCGTAATTTTGCCAAGTTGCTTGATCATTTCATCCTGCAGTTCCCGCCACAGCGGGCGGACAACTTCCTTGCCAAGCGGGGAGCCCGCCGGATCTTCGATCGGGTCATCGGATGTTTCCATTGCCCGGATCACCGATACGATATCGGCAAGCGTGATGCGACGACGTTCGCGCGCCAGTCGATACCCGCCGCGCGGACCGCGGACACCAACAAGAATGTCGGCCCGAACCAACTGCTGCAGGGTCTGTTCCAGATAGCGTTTCGGAATGCCCTGACGCGCCGTGATATCGCGGCTTTGAACCGGCTCACCTGCAGCGTTATAGGCAATATCCACGACCGCCTCGATCGCAAACAACATCTTTTTAGAAAGCTTTAGCATCGTTTCACTTAACTCCCCTTGCGGTTCTGCCATCCCCCCAGATGACACAACCAGACAACGTCAAACCTGATTAACCAGCACACAATCGCCGCAGCTATTTTGCCGGGCTGGCTGTTCCGGTCGATCCAAAACCACCCGCACCACGCGCGGTTTCATCCAGATCCGCGGCCACATTCCATGTCACCTGCGTTACCGGTGCGACGACCAGTTGGGCAATACGCATGCCGCGTTCAATCTCAAATGCGTCTTGCCCGTGATTGATCAGGATGACTTTGATCTCGCCGCGATAATCGGCATCAATCGTGCCCGGACTATTGAGCACCGTGACACCATTTTTTGCCGCCAAGCCCGAACGCGGGCGCACCTGCGCTTCAAACCCTGTGGGAAGAGCAATGGCAATACCGGTCTCAACCATGGCATGCTTGCCCGGTTCCAGAACCAGTTTCCCGTCAATTGCTGCCTGCAAATCAACCGCAGCAGACTGCGCTGTTGCATATTCCGGCAGCGGCAAATCCGCCCCGTGGGGAAGCTGTTTCAAATCAACGCTTAAAAGCGACATCGTCCATCCTTGTATCTTTCCCGGCCAGCAGCCGGTCTTGGTCTTTGTCTGTCCTGTCAGGTTGTCCCCATCAGGAAAAATGTTTGATGATGCGCGCGCTCAAAGCCCGGGCAACACCGGTTTTGCTTTGGCGTTCCCAACGCTCGTCACTATTCTCATCGTCACCTGAAATCAGGCAAATCTCGTTGTCATCCCCGCCAAAGGTGCCGGTTTCCGGGGCCACATCATTGGCAAGAATCCAGTCGCAGCCCTTACGCGCACGCTTGGCACGCGCATGATCGATGACATTTTCGGTTTCTGCCGCAAAACCAATCACAAGGCCCGGGCGTGTCGGTCCAGCTTTGGAAATCGTTGCCAGAATGTCCGGGTTCTCCGAAAGCTTAAGATCGGGAATTTCCCCTGATCGATCTTTTTTAAGCTTCTGTCCGGCTTCATCTGCGCTGCGCCAATCGGCAACTGCGGCGGCACAAATGGCAATATCAGCCGGAAGAGCATCCTGAACGGATGCCAGCATTTCGCGTGCCGTTTCAACGCGCACAACCTTTACCCCGGCGGGATCGGGCAGGGTAACAGGCCCACTCACCAAGGTCACAGCCGCACCGGCATCTGACAACGCCTCGGCAATTGCATGGCCCTGCTTTCCCGAGGACCGATTGGCGATATAACGTACCGGGTCAATCGGCTCATGGGTCGGGCCGCTGGTAACAACAGCTGTTTTACCCGCAAGCGGCTTGGGCGCGTTTTGTGCCTCAAGGAAATCAAGCACGCTTGCGATGATCTCAGCCGGTTCTGCCAAACGCCCCGATCCGACTTCGCCACAGGCCAGATCACCCGCCGACGGCCCAACCCGGATCACGCCCCGGCTTTCAAGGGTTGCGATATTGGCCTGTGTTGCCGGGTGGTTCCACATTTCGACGTTCATCGCCGGGGCAATCATCACCGGCTTGTCGGTCGCAAGCAGGGCGGTTGTCGCCAGATCACCGGCCTGTCCTGTGGCCATTTTGGCCAGAATATCGGCACTTGCAGGTGCGACCAGAACAAGATCCGCCTCCCGCGACAGCCGGATATGGCCCATTTCGGCTTCGTCGGTCAGTGAAAACAGGTCCTGATAGACCTTGTTTTCGGTCAGTGCGGAAACAGAAAGCGGCGTCACGAACTGCGCACCGCCCTTGGTCAGGATGGCGCGAATGTTAAAATCACGATCACGAAGCCGGCGGATCACCTCAAGAACCTTATAGGCAGCGATGCCGCCCGAGATGATCAGAAGGATATTTGGTCCTGTTGGCACTGTGATTACCAATTAATTACGGTTAAGAAGTGTGGTTAACCTACATTGTCACCTAATCCGGTGCAAGAACCCAATGGTACATAAAAGGACCTATTGAAAACGCCATGCCCCGAAACAGGACATGGCGTTGATTTTGTCGTTCGGTTTTGCGCTTTACCACAAAAGTCCGGCACGCAAACATGCGGAAACCCAGTATCGACCGCCCTCAGGGAACGGTATAAAGCATCCCGAACCAGTGCCAGCGCGAATCCGGGCCCATGCCGGTGCAATTGATCCGCCAGCGGCCACTTGAAACCGGACCATCAAGACGGATTTCAACGCGCTCATCGCCAAGGCGGGTCATGGTGGCCTCACCCTCTGATGGATAGCATGCAATATTTGGCGCCTGTTCCTTAAGCGTAAAGCCAAACGCAGGCGGGTTGCGCTTAAGGGTGTAATCGCTTGGCGTGATATCCGTAACTTTAAGCGGCAAGGAGTTCGCCGCCAGTTTGAAACGATCCATCGCGCCGTAATGCTCGTTCAAGGCAAAACGCGGCAGATACATGAAATCCGACCCGGTATGCATCGCGCCACTTTGTTGCCCAAAGGCCGCACGATACCCGGCATCTTTCACTGCGGCCAAAACGTCGGCATTTGCTTCGCCGTAGGGATAGGCAAAGATTTCAGGCACATAGCCCAATTCCTCCTCAAACCGCTTGGCGGAATGGGCAAGCTCGGCCTTTACAGCTTCGATATCAAGATCGGGCAAATGGGAATGGTGTTGGCTATGTCCGCCGATGGTGACCCCGTCGCGCGCCAACTCACGCACCATGTCCCAGGTCATATAGTTGGAATAACCGGAATCAAGCTGTTCGGTAGAAACAAATACGGTGAACGGGATGTTGTTTTCGCGAAAGATCGGCCACGCATCCTGATAGACCGAGCGATAAGCATCATCAATGGTAATGCCGATTGATCGATCCGGCAGGCCTTCGCCACTTTCAAGCGCAGTTACGATCTGCGGCACACCCAAAACCGTGTAATCCCCATTTGTCAGTTCCGCGATATGCGCCTTGAACTGATCAAGCTGGATATTGGTAGATGGGTAGTCGCCCTCTCCAAAGCGGTGATACATGAATACAACAGCAGACGTCGCCTCACCGCTGGGGGTTTCGGACGATGCCATCTGACTTTGCGAACCGTCACTTTCGACCGTGGTTTCGCCTGTCGGTTCATCTTCGGATGATTGGGCACTGGCTGACTGGGAAAACACCATGGCCATGCCAAGCATCAGTCCAACCGCAAGCGAGACACCAAGCATAAGCCCCTGCAGCGCAGGCGCTGATCCGGACTGCATAAACGCAAACACTGCGCGTCGCCCTTTGGTCTCAACTGTCATAATCATTATCCAGTATAATGCGATCCACCCCTCGCCACAACGCAACCCGCTTGCGTTGTGGTACTCCCCCTGGAAAGAAATTTTTGTGCCTGCGGTCTATCTGATATTTCGCAGGATCATTTTGACCTCGAAAATACCAGTGAACTGATTGTTTTTCCACAGTTCATATGGGTGGTTGCGATTTGAACCAATGACGCTACCTACAAGGAAGAGGTCCAACCTATCGGCACCCCAACTCACAACCAACGAGGTCCCATGTTAAATTCAGATGCCTTTGACGTTCTTTTTCACAATGGTCGCACCCACAATGCCTGGCAGGATCGCGACGTTGACGCCGATCTGCTCAAACAGGCCTGGGACCTGGCGGTTCTGGGCCCGACCAGTGCCAATTGTGAACCGATGCGCATCACTTTTGTCACATCTCCCGAAGCCAAAAACCGCCTGAAACCCTGTCTTGCCGCGGGCAACGTTGACAAAACCATGGCGGCACCGGTTACCGCGATCATCGGCCATGACATGGAATTTTATGAAAAACTGCCCGACCTGTTCCCCCATACCGATGCGCGGTCCTGGTTTGCCGGCAAGGAAGAGGCGATCAAAACAACTGCCTTTCGCAATGGAACGCTGCAGGCCGGCTATTTTATTATGGCCCTGCGCGCCCTCGGCATAGATAGCGGGGGGATGTCAGGCTTTGACAATGCCAAGGTGGATGCGGAATTTTTCGCCGGCACACCGATCAAAAGCAACTTCCTGCTCAATATCGGCTATGGCGATAGCAGCAAGCTGTTTGAACGCCAGCCCCGCCTGAGATTCGATCAGGGTGCTGAAATCATCTAAAAGCTCGCCACAAGCACCAGATAGCGACGTCAATCCATCTGAAACTGTTCAGGCCCGCTCGATTCAATCGGGCGGGCCTTTGGCTTATGTTCCATCCAAACGACAGATTTATTCAAGCAGTTCAATGCCTAGAGAACTGTCATCAAAGTTTTATTTGATCTTTACCGGCCCATAACCATTTTAGGTCCACTTTTTATCACGCGCGTGATAAACCGCCACCACCCCCATAAACAGGAGCGTTAATTGGGTTTCCGCCAATTGATACTTACGGCTTTGGCCGTTGCATTTCCGGTCGGCATTGTCTTTATCGTCCTTGTGACGACGGGGCAGCTTGGCCTTGGAACGGCATTGTTGTCTTTTGCCCTTTCGGGGCTTGGTGTGGTGGCGATGTTGCGCATCTATTTTGGCGATCTGCGCCGGGTTGCACGATATGCAACCGATTTGCGTGATCACTACAAGGGGGCACCACCCCAGCATATTTCCTTCACTGCCGCGTCCGAGCTTTCCTCGCTTTATACCCAGATCGCTGCCGCCTTCCGTGATCGCATTGCGCTACTTGAAGCGCAAACCAGCACCGATGCAGAGATTCTTGATCATCTGCCAAACCCGGTCGTGATGGTCAACCGCCAGCGGGTTGTGACCGGTTTCAACCAGGCGGCCAAGGGCCTGTTTCATAGCCTTGAGACCGGCCGTGACCTGACACGCTTTATCCGTGACCCGATCCTTTTGGATGCATTTGACGACGTCGCCAATGAACGCCAAACCATGAAGCACGCGGAATTCGTTCTTGCCAGCGACGCGCACCGTCATTTTGACGTCCTGACGGCACGCCTGCCAGCCGCCACCGGCGACCGGAACTTTGTCCTGACATTTTCTGATTTGACAGAACTTCGCAAGCTTGAACAGATGCGCGCAGATTTCGCAACCGATGCCGGTCACGAATTGCGCACACCGCTTTCGGTATTGCTTGGCTTTATCGAAACGCTGGAAGGTCCGGCCAAGGATGATCCCGATGCGCTGAACCAGTTCCTGCCGGTCATGCGCGATCAGGCCCTGCGCATGCAGCACCTGATTGAAGATTTGCTGTCACTGGCGCGCATTGAGCTGAACGAGCACACCCCGCCATCGGATGAATGCAATGTCGGCAAGATCATCGACAAGGTCGCCAAAAGCCTTGCAATCAAGGCCGATGCCAAAGACATGAATATTCGCGTGACCCGCGAACTTGAAGATACCGACATGATCGGCGAGGAAAAGGAACTCCATCAGGTGTTCGTCAATCTGGTGGAAAACGCCATCAAATATGGCCATCCCAATACCGATGTCGAAGTTTCCATCACCCTTGCCAAAAACCTGCCCGGTGCACTGGCGCGTTACCGCCATAACCGTTTTATGGCCATTGCCATCCGCGACCATTCCGACGGCATCGCACGCGAACATCTGCCGCGCCTGACGGAACGTTTTTACCGCGTCGATACCGCCCGGTCACGGGCTGTCGGCGGCACAGGCCTTGGCCTTGCCATTGTGAAACATCTGGTGCAACGCCATCGCGGCACCATGCAGATCGAAAGCGAACAGGGTGTGGGATCGGTCTTTACGGTCTATCTGCCTGCGAAAATCGGCGACAATGTCCGGAAATTGCATTCTGCCTAACCGCAACTTGGGCAACAAAACAGAAAGGCCAGCACCGAAATGCTGGCCTTTTGCATATTCGCTGCAATCGAACGTTTCGATTACAGAATAAACTTCGAAAGGTCACTGTCCTTCGACAGATCTTCGACCTGTTCACGGACATAGGTGGCATCGACCTTGAATGTTTCGCCGCCGCGGTCGGTTGCTGTAAAGCTGATGTCATCAAGCAGCTTTTCAAGCACCGTATGCAGGCGGCGTGCCCCGATATTTTCAACCGACTCATTCACATTGGCCGAAATACGCGCGATTTCATCAATTGCGTCTTCGGTGAAATCAAGTGTGACGTCCTCGGTCCCCATCAGGGCGACATATTGCTTGATAAGGGACGCTTCCGGTTCCATCAGGATACGGCGGAAGTCACCTTCGGTAAGTGCCTTAAGCTCAACCCGGATCGGCAGACGCCCCTGCAATTCCGGCAGAAGGTCCGATGGCTTTGCCAGATGGAAAGCACCCGAACAGATGAACAGGATATGGTCGGTTTTGACCGTGCCGTGCTTGGTCGACACATTGGTCCCTTCGATCAGTGGCAGCAAATCACGCTGCACACCTTCGCGTGAAACATCCCCGCCACGTTCCTGACGGGCGGTGATTTTGTCGATCTCATCCAGGAAGACAATCCCGTTCTGTTCGACATTTTCAATCGCCTCGGCGGTGACCTTGTCATTATCGAGAAGCTTGTCGCCTTCTTCGTCAATCAGGCGCTCAAAGGCTTCTTCAACCGTCATGCGTTTGGGTTTGGTGTTGTTGCCAAACGCCTTGCCGAACATGTCATTGAGGTTCAGCATCCCCATCTGGGCACCGGGCATGCCCGGAATATCCATGGTCGGCATCGATGCAGAACTGCTTTCCTGCACATTGATTTCGATTTCTTTTTGCTGAAGCTCGCCCTCGCGCAGCATCTTGCGGAATTTCTGGCGGGTTTCAGGCGATGCATTTTCCCCCACCAAACCATCCAGAATACGTTCTTCGGCCTGCATTTCGGCCTTGGCACGGACTTTTTTGCGCATGCTTTCGCGTGTCAAATCAATGGAAACTTCCACCAGATCACGCACGATCTGTTCAACGTCGCGCCCGACATAACCGACCTCGGTGAATTTGGTGGCTTCGATCTTGATAAACGGTGCTTCTGCCAGTTTGGCAAGGCGACGCGCGATTTCGGTTTTACCGACACCGGTCGGGCCGATCATCAGGATGTTCTTGGGCAGGACTTCATTGCGCATGGTTTCGTCAAGCTGCTGACGGCGCCAACGGTTGCGCAGCGCAATGGCGACCGCGCGTTTGGCATCCTTCTGACCGATGATGTGGCGGTCCAGTTCGGAAACAATTTCACGCGGGCTGTAATGTTGGGTCATAAATTTATTCCGTATCTTTTTGCGACGGAGGCAGTTGAAAGGCCCGGATAAACCAGCGCCTTACTTTGCTTCCTCGATATCGATTTTCTCAAGCAGCACATTGCCGTTGGTATAGACGCAAATCTCACCGGCAATATCCATGGCCTTGCGGGCAATTTCTTCTGCCGACAGGTCCTGATCCATCAGCGCACGGGCCGCAGCCAGCGCATAGTTGCCGCCCGATCCGATGGCAATAATGCCGTCTTCGGGTTCAAGAACATCCCCCTGGCCGGTCAGAACCAGCGACACGTCCTTGTCGGCCACCGCCATCATCGCTTCAAGCTTGCGCAGATAACGATCGGTCCGCCAATCCTTGGCAAGTTCAACGCATGCGCGCATGGTCTGGCCCGGATGCCGGTCCAGTTTGGCTTCAAGCCGTTCAAGCAGGGTAAAGGCATCCGCCGTCGCCCCGGCGAAACCAACCATGATTTCACCTTTCTGACCGATCCGGCGCACCTTGCGCGCATTGCCCTTGATCACGGTCGGGCCAAGTGACACCTGACCATCACCGGCCACCACGACTTCATTGCCCTTGCGCACAGACAGGATCGTCGTGCCATGCCAGCTTTGTTGTTCGCTCATGAATTATCCTTGAATCTTGTCGATTGCTTCGACCAAGAGTTAGCACGGCAGACGCCCCGGTCAAGGGCAGAAGCCACCCGGCCCCGTGCCCATGACCTTCGTCACAGCCAAAACACAGTTTCAACAGCAAGATACCTAAAAAATTCAAGGCATCCCGGCCTCACATGCTTTACCCTCAGGGACGCTAAAGAATTTCAAGAAAACAGGACCCGATACCATGAACAGCAACGATCTTACCCAAACCCATCTCGGCAAATGCATCCTTGCCGGTCAGGGCAAAATCAAGGCGGATCTGGTCCTGAAAAATATCGGAATTCTGGATGTCATCACCGGCAAGGTCACGCAAACCGACATCGCCATTGTTGGTGACCGGATTGTCGGCACTCATGAAAGCTATGCAGGCGAGACCGAAATTGACTGCAGCGGCAAACTCGCCGTCCCCGGCTTTATCGATACCCATCTGCATATCGAAAGCTCGCTGGTTACGCCGCTGGAATTTGATCGCTGCGTGCTGCCCCATGGGGTCACCACCGTCCTGTGTGACCCGCATGAAATCGCCAATGTGCTGGGGTCTGAGGGCATCAAATACTTCCTCGATTGCGCAGAACAAACCGTCATGGATGTGCGCGTCAACCTGTCATCCTGCGTACCGGCCACCGCGTTTGAAACCGCAGGTGCGCGGCTTGAAATCGAAGATCTTCTGCCGTTTCGATCCCACGAAAAGGTCGTCGGGCTGGCGGAAATGATGAATTATCCCGGCGTGCTGAACCTTGATCCAGGCATCATGGCCAAGCTTGAAGCCTTTCAGGATGGCCATATTGACGGTCATGCGCCGCTGGTGCGCGGGTCGAACCTTAATGGCTATATGGCGGCCGGCATCCGCACAGATCACGAAGCCACCTCGGCCGAGGAAGCCCGCGAAAAACTTGCCAAGGGCATGGCGATCCTGATCCGCGAAGGATCGGTATCCAAGGACCTCGAAGCACTGGCCGAAATTTTAGACGAAAACAGCTCAAGCTTTGTCGCCCTCTGTACCGATGACCGCAACCCGCTTGATATCGGTGAAGAAGGCCATCTTGATAGTCTGGTGCGCCGTCTGATCGGCCACCTTAAGGCCCGCAACTGCCCGATCCATCATGCCTATCGCGCCGCCTCGCATTCGGCGGCCCGCATTTTCGGGCTGCGGGATCGCGGTTTGATCGGGCCGGGCTGGCGGGCCGATATCGCCATTCTGGATGATCTCGACACCTGCAATGTCACGGATGTGATCGCCGGGGGGCGTCTGGTCACCAATGATCTGTTTGCCGCACGCAAACAGATTGAGGCGGTCGGACTGAGTTCGATGAAGGCAACCCCGGTCACGGCAGACGCCTTTGCCTGCGATCCCAAACCGGGCCAAAACCAGACCCCGGTGATCAAGGTCAAGCCGGGGCTTATCCTGACCTTCCGTGATGAGGCCACCCTTGAAATTGGCGAAAACGGCCTGAAACCCGATCTCGATAATGACGTGATCAAGGTCGCCGTCGTCGAACGCCACGGCATCAATGGCAATATCGGACGCAGCTTCGTGCGGGGCTTTGGCCTGAAACGCGGGGCAATCGCCTCATCTGTCGGGCATGACAGCCACAACATCACCGTGGTCGGCGCAAGTGACGCCGACATGGCCACCGCCGTAAACCGCCTGATTGAAATGGGTGGCGGCTTTGCGGTTGCCGATGGCGGCAAGGTCACCGCCGAACTGGCCCTGCCGGTCGCAGGCCTGATGAGCCTTGAGCCATTTGAAGTGGTCGAAAAAGACCTGATCAAACTGCGTGCTGCGGCCAAGGATTTGGGATGCGTTTTACCCGAACCGTTCCTGCAGGTCGCCTTCCTGGCCCTGCCAGTGATTCCGCACCTGAAAATGACCGATCGCGGCCTGTTTGACGTCGATAAGTTCGACTTTGTTTAGGACCAAAACAGCTTGTAAGGGCGGGTAAAAGATGGTCGGTAAGCCTTAGCTGCGAATTCATGGGGTCTTGCGGCCAATATCTTGCCACCTAAAACTGGCTTTTCCGCAGCTTTATTGCTACATACGGTCCGTCATATGCATCAATATCTGCAGGAAAGGAGCTTTGCATGCGCAAGGCCCGCGTTGAGCGTAATACAAACGAAACCCAGATCATGGTTGATGTGAACCTTGACGGGACCGGCGTTTATGACGTCGAGACCGGGGTCGGGTTCCTTGATCACATGCTCGAACAGCTTTCACGTCACAGCCTGATGGACCTTAAAGTCCGGGCCAAGGGCGACCTGCATATTGATTTCCACCACACCACCGAAGATAGCGGCATCGCGATCGGCGAAGCCTTTGCCAAGGCGCTGGGCGACAAGAAGGGCATCACGCGCTATGGCAGCTGCCTGCTTCCGATGGACGAGGCATTGACCCGTGTCGCGCTTGATATTTCAAGCCGTCCCTATCTGATCTGGAATGTCGAATTTACCCGCGACAAGCTGGGCGATATGGATACCGAGCTGTTCCGCGAATGGTTCCAGGGCTTTGCCCAGGCGGCGGGCATCACCTTGCATGTCGAGAACCTTTATGGTGAGAACAACCACCATATCATCGAAAGCGCCTTTAAGGCGCTTGCACGGTCGCTGCGCGTCGCAATCGAAATTGATCCGCGCAAGTCCGATGCCATTCCGTCCACCAAGGGCACCCTTGGCGGGTCGCTTTAAGCAGATCAGTTTGATCTGATCGAAAAGGCACCGGTGGCACAGCATACTGCCACCGGCCCAAAGAACCGGTTTTCGATGAAGGTTTACACAGTCCATACCCATCCCGGCGATGCCGACCCGATGGAAAACGCCATCCTGATCCGCGAAGGCTTCAATTTCTGGGCCTTTCTGCTGTCGGGTCTTTGGGCGTTGTATCATCGCTTGTGGCTGGGCTTTATCGGCCTTCTGGTCGTCTCGATCCTGTGCAGCTTTGCTGTCGATCTGTTTAACGGCGGGCCTGAAATGGATTTTGCCCTGGCACTTGTGACCGGGATCGGCTTTGGCCTGATTGCCAATGACCTTCGGCGCCGCAAACTGGCCGCACAGGGCTGGAAACTTGCCGATATCGTTGCCGGACGCACTGAAAGCGATGCCGAACATCGCTGTTTTGAGCGTTTG
This sequence comes from Thalassospira australica, assembly GCF_000763295.1. Taxonomy (GTDB): domain Bacteria; phylum Pseudomonadota; class Alphaproteobacteria; order Rhodospirillales; family Thalassospiraceae; genus Thalassospira; species Thalassospira australica. The sequence goes on from NZ_JRJE01000032.1 coordinate 328,266, forward strand.
AAAGTTTCTCAGTCGCGCGTTCCACAATCGCCGCAGGCTGTTATTTCCACCCCCTCAACCGGGAGCCCATCCTACCCATGAGTGTCGCGATTATTGATTACGGTTCGGGCAATCTGCGTTCTGCTGCCAAGGCATTTGAACGGGCGGCCCGTGAAACCGGCTTTTCCAATGACATCATTGTCACCGATGACCCGGAAAAGGTCCGCAACGCCAGCCATATCGTGCTTCCGGGCGTTGGCGCCTATGCCGATTGCCGGGCCGGTCTTGATGCCGTCACCGGCATGGTTGATGTGTTGACCGAACAGGTGATCAAGGGCGGCAAGCCGTTCTTTGGCATCTGTGTTGGCATGCAATTGATGTCCACCGTGGGCCGCGAGTTTGCCACGACCGATGGCCTTGACTGGGTCGCGGGCGAAGTTGTTGCGATCGAACCCAATGACCCCAGCCTCAAGATCCCGCATATGGGCTGGAACGAATTGGTGCTTGATCCCGCTGGCAAAAGCCACCCGGTTTTGAACGGTATTTCCGATGGTGATCACGCCTATTTCGTGCACAGCTATCACATGCATGTCAGCAATCCTGATCAGCGCCTGGCATCGGTTTCCTATGGCGGGGACCTGACCGCGATGATCGGGCGTGACAACATGATCGGCACCCAGTTCCACCCGGAAAAAAGCCAGAAAACCGGGCTGACCATCATTGGGAATTTCCTGGGGTGGAAGCCATGATCGCACCAAGTGATACCATTCAGGATGGCGTAAATGCCGAACTGGTGACCGAGCTGAGCGCCGGTGACTTGTCCGATATCGTTGATGCCTGCACCCAGGCGATTGTCGAAGGCGGCGGCTTTGGCTGGCTGACCCCGCCGGACCGCCCAGAGATGGAAAAATACTGGCGCGGCGTTTTGCTGATGCCCGGACGGCAGTTGTTCGTCTCACGCGTTGATGGCGTGATTTCCGGCGCGGCTCAATTGATCGAAACTCCGGCCAACCTCGAAGCACAGCGCCATTCCGCCCAGATTTCCGGCCATTTCGTTGCACCATGGGCGCGCGGGCGCGGCAACGGCAAGGCAATTGTGCGCTCAATCGAATATTTCGCCCGTGAAGCGGGCTATCTCGTTTTGAAACTCGACCTTCGCGAAACCCAGGAGGCCGCCATCGCGCTTTATAACGGGCTTGGTTATGTCCGTTGGGGGATCAATCCCTATTACGCGATGGTCGACGGCAAAATGGTCGAAGGCTATTACTACACCAAGAAATTACAGGACCCGGATCAGTGAACCTTTATCCCGCAATTGACCTCAAAGACGGTGCCTGCGTTCGACTGCTGCGTGGCGACATGGACAAGGCCACCGTATTTAACGATGATCCCGGCGCACAGGCCGGTGAATTTGTTCAGGCCGGGTGCCATTGGGTTCATATCGTTGATCTGAACGGCGCCTTTGCCGGTGAACCGGTCAATGGGGCGGCGGTTGATTCCATCCTGGCGGCCGTATCGGACAAGGCCCAGACCCAGCTTGGTGGCGGCATCCGCACCATGGAAACGGTTGATTATTGGCTCAATAAGGGCATCACGCGTGTGATCCTTGGCACGGTCGCACTACGCAATCCCGATTTCGTCAAGGAAGCCTGCGCAAAATGGCCAGGCCGCGTTGCAGTCGGCATTGATGCCCGTGATGGCTATGTCGCAGTCGAAGGCTGGGCGGAAACATCCGAAGTCACCGCCCTTGAACTGGCCAAAAAGTTTGAAGATTGCGGTGTTGCCGCCATCATCTTTACCGATATCGACCGCGATGGCGCGATGGGTGGCCCGAATATCGAAAGCACCGTGGCACTCGCTTCAGAAATCTCGACCCCGGTCATCGTATCGGGCGGGGTTTCCTCGCTTGATGATCTGATCGCGGTCAAAAAACATACAAATGCGGGCATTGATGGCGCGATTTCCGGTCGTGCCCTTTATGATGGCCGCATTGACCTGGCAGAGGCCATCACGGCCCTTTCGTAACCGACCCAACAGGAAACAGACCATGTTAAAAACCCGTGTCATTCCCTGTCTTGACGTCAAGGACGGCCGCGTCGTCAAAGGGGTCAATTTCGTTGATCTGGTCGATGCCGGGGACCCGGTTGAACAGGCGCGCATCTATGATGCAGAGGGCGCGGACGAGCTCTGCTTCCTTGATATCACGGCCTCATCTGATAATCGCGATACCATCTTTGATGTCGTCGCCCGCACGGCCGAGGCCTGCTTCATGCCGGTCACCGTTGGCGGCGGGGTGCGCACCCTCGAAGACATCCGCAAGCTGCTGCTGGCAGGGGCCGACAAGGTGTCGATCAATACTGCTGCGGTGAAAAACCCCGATTTCGTGCGCGAAGCGGCCCGCAAGTTCGGATCGCAATGCATTGTGGTCTCGATTGATGCCAAATCCACCGGCCCTGACAGGTTTGAAATCTTTACCCATGGCGGGCGTGAACCCACCGGGATCGATGCCGTTGCATTTTCGAAACAAATGGTTGAATACGGCGCTGGCGAGCTTCTGGTGACCTCGATGGACCGTGATGGCACCCAGGCGGGCTTTAACATCCCGCTGACCAAAACCATTGCCGATGCCGTGCATGTGCCCGTGATTGCCTCGGGCGGGGTGGGGACGCTTGACCATATGGTTGAAGGCGTGCGTGATGCCCATGCATCCGCCGTTCTCGCCGCCTCGATCTTCCATTTCGGCACCTATCGCATTCGCGAGGTCAAAGACCACATGAAAGCCGCCGGCATTCCGGTGCGCGAGGAGTAATCATGGCCAACACAGAACAAAGCCAACACATCCTTGATGCGCTTTACGCCACCGTTTCCGCCCGCAAGGGGGCCGATCCCGACACCAGCTACACCGCCAAGCTGTTGGCCAAGGGCACGCCCAAAATCGCCCAGAAAGTCGGTGAAGAGGGCGTTGAAACCGTGATTGCCGCACTCGCCGAAAGCCCGGAAAAGGTCGCATCCGAAAGTGCCGATCTGCTTTATCACCTGACCGTGCTTTGGGCCGATCAGGGGGTGAAGCCTGAAGATGTCTGGAAGATCCTGGCCGAACGCCAAGGCATTTCGGGTATCACCGAAAAGGCATCGCGCAAAAGCGATTAAGAAGAACGACGACCAACACGACCACGCGCCCACATCCCTGTGATGGACCCCCGCCTGCGCGGGGGTGACGCTGTATAAAGGCAAGACGATAGAAGCCTCCTTTATCCGTCATGCCCGGGATTGCGGGCCGCAGCAAGGCTCCGCCTAGAAGGGCGAAAAGCGTAAATCCGCTGGTTAGCCTAAAATCGAAATTGCACCAGACGCCAAGCCTGTCCAATATGGCACTCATCGTCAGAATATAGTGATCAGGAGCCCCGAAATGGCCGTTCAGCCTTACGATCCGGAAAACATCTTTGCCAAAATCCTGCGCGGCGAAATCCCATGCACCAAGGTCTATGAAGATGACCATGTGCTGGCGTTTAACGATATCGCACCACAGGCCCCGACCCATGTTCTGGTGATCCCCAAGGGCGCTTACACCAGCTATGACGACTTTGCGCAGAATGCCTCAGACGCTGAAATCGTCGCCTATACCCGCGCAATCGGCAAAATTTCCAAGGAAGCTGGCGTGGTTGAGGACGGCTACCGCCTGATCGCCAACACCCGCGAGCACGGCCGCCAGGACGTCCCGCACCTGCATGTGCATATCATCGGTGGTGAAAAGCTGCCACGGATGCTGCCGGGCGCATAACAGAACGCAACTCCGAGTAAAAAGGCAGGGCCTGTCATTGTGCGCCCTGCCTTTTTCGTCCCGATATTCCCCAAAGGCAAAAATGTCCTCCAAAATTTCCACCGCATCCGAGATCTTCCAGACCCTTGCGGGCAACTGGTCGCTTGTGCGTGATCTGGGTACAGCAGGGCAGTTTACCGGCGATGTGAGGTTTCAGGCTGCCGATCCAGCCCAACCCAATGTGCTGCGCTATCGCGAGGAGGGGTTTTTGACCCGCCCGGACGGGAAGCGGTTTGAGGGTTATCGGGAATATGATTTTGTCCTGCGCGAAAACCCGGCCGCGATCGAGCTTCTGTTTCGCGACCCTTTAAGTTTCGGCAATCGCTATGTGCTGCTGCAATTTGGCGCAGATGCAAATGAAGGGCTATGCGCGCGTGACATTCATCCGTGTGGTGAGGACTTTTATCATCACTGCATGATCTGGAAGGATCCAGATCATTTCGAAACAAAAATAAAAATCATCGGCCCGAGGAAAGATCACTTGCTGCACAGCATCTATCGCCGCGCCGAGTAGCTCTGTTTTTGGATGATTATCAAATTATTTCAAAAGCTTGCGGTGCTATTCTGATAACCTGAATTGATGTGTCATACCCAGCACCCAGTTGCGAAAGACACTGACGTCCGGCACCTCCATTCGGCTTTCAGGCGTGATCAGGTAATATGCCCCGCTTGATTTCAGGCGGGCTTCGCTGATGATTTCAAGGCTTCCGTCGGCAAGCGGTCCTTCGATCAAAACCCTTGGCAACAGGGCGATGCCCATGCCCGTCTTGGCCGCCTCGATCAGCATGAAGAAATGCTCAAACCCCGGTCCCGGCGCCCCGGTAATGGCAACCCCGTTGGCCTGTGCCCAGTCATGCCATGCTTTGGGCCGGGTAGTATGCACCAGCCTTGGATACCGTGCGCCAAGGGCTGCGAGATCGGATTTGTCACCTGATGTCACATAACCGGGTTTGGCGACAACCACCTGAGTTTCATCAAAAATCTTGTCGCACACCATGCCCGGCCAGCGGCCATCGCCGAAATAAAGACCAACATCAATCTGGCGCGCGCCAAGGTCCGGACTGCGTTCCGGGGTGGCGAAATTAAGGGCCAGGGTCTCGATCACCGGGCGGATGTCAGGGTATTCGTTTTGAAATCGAACCAATCTTGGAATAAGCCAGGAACTTGCCAGTGTATGCAGCGCGCCGATGACCAGTTTGCGGTCCCCTGCGCCATGGGTGACCAGATCAAGGGTGGCGGCCTCGATCTCGTCCAGTGCCCGGCGCAGACTGGGCAGATAGGCACGACCAGCATCGCGCAAAGCCAGCTTCGGGCCATTGCGTTCAAACAGCCTGATGCCAAGACAGCTTTCCAGATTGGCGACCTGCTGGCTGATGGCGCCGGCAGTCACCGAAAGTTCTTCGGCCGCACGGGCAAAACTGCCCAAACGCGCCGCTGCTTCAAAGGCACGCAAGGCATTTAGTGGCGGGGTGGTGGGACGTAGCGCCATTTAAGTAGTTTTCCTAATGGTAAATGCAGAACTTCTGATTTTACGCCTGATATTATGCTGATTTAGACTGCCTCTAACAACCAAGCATTAGATTATATAGGCCCTTAGCCCAGGAGACACCCATGTCGCTGCCCCCGTTCCATCTGGCTTTCCCGATCAAATCGATTGCCGATACTCGCGCCTTTTACATCGATATCCTTGGCTGTGATGAAGGTCGTTCGACCGATGCCTGGATCGATTTTGATTTCTTTGGTCATCAGCTTTCTGCCCATGTCCGCCCGGAAGCCGGTCAGAACAAGGGGGCAGGCAATGTGGATGGCGATGCGGTGCCGATCCCGCATTTCGGCGCGGTTCTGGAATGGGAAAAATGGCACGCACTGGCTGATAGGCTTAAGGCCGCCAATGTGAAATTCCTGCTCGCCCCCAAGATCCGCTTTGAAGGCGAGCCGGGCGAACAGGGCACCTTCTTTGTCGAAGATCCGGCGGGAAATGGCCTTGAATTCAAGACCTTCCGCGATCCGGCGATGATCTTTGCGCACTGATCCTGGCGCTGATAACGCCGAACCGGCCTTGTGAAACCGGGCCGGTCCATGACAGACTGATATCAACCGCGCCGGAACGCTTTGCGCTCTGGCGCGTTTGACATGTGCAAACCTTTTATCGCCCAGCTATCGCCCCACATTTCGAAGCTTTGACCAGGAGACCCCGATGTCGACCCCCAACGCCCCGCTCAATATTCTGATTTCTGCCGCAGGCGAAGATGAAAAATGGAAAAGCGTGATGGTCGACCGGCTGCCGGACGCCAATATCGTCACCGAGGACAACAATTACGATCCTGAAACGATTGATTATGCCCTGTTCTGGAAGCAGCCACAGGGCCTGATCAAAACACTGCCAAAGCTCAAAGCCATCTTTTCGCTGGGCGCCGGGGTCGATCATGTGGTGTCGTCGCCCAGCCTGCCCAAGGATCTGCCGGTGATTCGCCTTGAAGATGCCGGCATGGCCGATCAGATGGTGCAATATCATCTGTATGCCGCCCTTCATTTCATGCGTGATTTTGATGTCTATGCCGCCCAGCAGGCCAAGGCCGACTGGACGCAGCATGATGTGGCACGCATTTCGAAATGCCAGGTCGGGGTGATGGGGCTTGGCGCACTGGGGTCGGCGGTTGCCACCGCACTTTCCAATCTGGGCTTTACCGTATCGGGCTGGAGCCGCTCGATGAAGGCGATTGAGGGCATTTCAACCTATGCCGGACCCGATACCCTTGGCGAGTTTTTGGGCCAGTCCGATATCCTGATCTGCCTGCTGCCACGCACACCGGAAACGGAAAATGTCCTTAACAGCAGCACGCTTTCCTTCCTGCCCAAGGGGGCGGCGATCATTAATGCCGCGCGCGGGGCGATGATCAACGAGGCCGACTTGCTGCGTGCCATTGATACCGGCCATCTGCGCGGGGCATTTTTGGATGTCGCCGTAACCGAACCGCTGCCCGAAAGCCATCCGTTCTGGGATCACGACAAAATCCGCATCACCCCGCATATTGCAGCTGCCACCCGATTTGAAGAATCGGTTGATCAAATCGCCGAAAACCTTGACCGGCTGACAAGGGGTGAAACCCCGCTTGGTCTGGTCAATCGCGATACCGGCTATTAACCCGACCCGTTAAGGCACGGCAAAGGGTTTTCATGGGCCATCATCGGGTTTTGCTTGTCGGGCAACGTGGTTTCTGAAAAGAACAAGCGTTGCCCATCAGTCAGGATTTCCCATGGTCGCCAAAACCTTTGTCGCGCTGCGCGTTGACTGCGATGCCCCAACCGCCTTTGCCCAATTCACCGATGATATTGATCACTGGTGGAAGCAGGGGCCGCGCAACCGTTTGATCGGCAATCGCCCCGGCGTCATGGAATTTCGCGAAGAAGACGGCACACGTTACGTGCAGGAAGTCGACAAACGCCGCCCGGATTTCATCGTGCGCGCAGGCAAGGTCACAAAGTGGGAGCCGGGCAAACGCCTGTCGTTTGAATGGCGCTGGCCCATGGCCGATCCCAAAGAACCTGTCACACTGGTTGATATCCGCTTTACCCCACTTGGCGACCATACCCGCATCACACTCGAACATCTGGGACTTGAAAAGCTTTCAGGCGGCCATCCCGGCCGCAACGGGTTAAATGACAATCGCTTCAAGCCGATGATGACCCATTACTGGCAGGCGCACATGGTTTCATTACGAAATCGCATCAAACTGCTTTCAAGTGCCTCAAGCCCGACCTGACCCACCAAAATCAATCCCGGCCAACACATCGCTTAACCAGTCGACAAATACCCGCACGCGCGCTGAAAGCTGCCGGTTTTGCGGATACAGGATTGATACGGGCATCGGATCAGGCGGGGTATCGGGCAGGACTTCGATCAGCCGTCCGGCTTTAAGATCCTCCGCCACGCGGTAGCGCGGCACCTGTATCAACCCAAGTCCCGCCCCCGCACAGGCGACATAGCTATCAGCACCGGTCACCGAAATGCTGGCCGGCAGCATGATTTCACGCAGTTTCCCATTAACGATAAAATCAAGCGGGATCGGCTTGTCATCGGCCCCGGACAGGAAACAAACCATCTGGTGGCCCTGCCTTTCAAGGTCATCCAGACTTTCAGGCAAACCAAAACGCGCAATGTAATCCGGGCTTGCCACCGTCGCCTCATGCAACAGCGCCACACGCCGCCCGATCATGGATGAATTGGCAAGATCGCCACTGCGCAGCACGCAATCAAACCCTTCATGCACCAGATCGACATAGCGATCCCCGTCCGCCAGCACCAGATCAATGCCCGGATAGCGATCTTGAAAGACGCCAAGGGCAGGGATGATAAAGGTCCGGGCAAGGGTGCCTTGCAAGTTCACACGCAACAACCCCTTGGGGTCGGCATTGGTAAAGCTGCCATCGGCTTCTTCCAGATCAGCCAGAATCCTGACACACCGCTGATAATAGGCCTCCCCGTCATGGGTCGGCTTGACCGTGCGCGTCGTACGTTCCAGCAACCTTGTGCCCAGCCGGTCTTCAAGTCGCTGGATCGAATTGGTCATGGTCGCACGCGGGATCAAAAGATCACTGGCCGCCTTGGTAAAGCTTTTGCGCTCTACCACGCGGACAAAATTGCGCATTTCCTCGAACCGGTCCATTCGCCATCCCGATTGTTATTCAATTTCGAATAATAAATTCGAATATAGGCTAATTATCCGAAAAATCATCCAAGGCATAGTGAGGCCATCGCACTTACCACCATTCACCAGGACCAAGGAGGCTGATCATGTCTGCCAACCAAAACAAAACCGCCATCGTCACGGGTGCATCACGTGGCATTGGTGTTGCCCTTGCCAAACGGCTAGCGGCGGATGGTTTTGCGGTTGTCATCAACTATGCCAACTCTGCCGAGGCCGCCGAAGAACTGGCAGAAACCCTGAAATCACAAGGCCACAAAGCCATTGCGATCAAGGCCGATATTGCCCGCCCGGATGCGGTCACCGCCCTGTTTGACAAGACCATCACTGCATTTGGCGGGGTTGATGTCATCGTCAATAATGCCGGGGTCATGACGGTTCAGCCGATTGCCGATATGAATGATGCCACCTATGACGCGATGATGGACATCAACATACGCGGCACATTCAATATGCTGCGCGAAGGGGCCAAACATCTGCGCGATCAGGGCCGGGTGATCAATTTTTCCACCACCGCCCTGCATCTGAAACTGCCGGGTTATGCGGTTTATAATGCTTCCAAGGCCGCGGTCGAAGCCATGACAGGTGTCTATGCCAAGGAACTGCGCGGGCGTCAGATCACAGTCAATACCGTTGCCCCCGGCCCGGTCGCAACCGAGCTGTTCTTGAACGGCAAAACCGAAGAACAGGTATCCCAACTTGCCAATATGGCGCCGATGGAACGCCTGGGGCAGCCCGATGACATTGCCGGTGTGGTGTCCTTCCTGGCAGGTCCCGATTCCTTCTGGGTCAACGGGCAAACCATTCGTGCCAATGGCGGTTTGGCTTAACTTCCTATCCCCCACCCCTAAGCCAAAATCCAAGGGCACGTTCGGGATGCAGTCAAATGATCGCATCCCGTTTATGATTTCAATTTATTTGACTCTGTCCATAATTTAATGGACACTGTCATATATCTTGAACCGCCGCCCCGAGAACCCAGATGAATATCAGCCAAATCGACGCAATCCGGGCTTTCAACCGTTTCTATACCCGTCAAATCGGGCTGCTGAGTGAAAGTCTGCATAAAAGCGCCTTTTCACTGACCGAGGCCCGCGTTCTGTTTGAGCTTGATGCACGTGGCGCACAGGTAGTGGGTAAACTTGCTGCGACGCTTGATCTTGATCCGGCCTATCTCAGCCGCATTTTGACACGCTTTAAAAAGGCTGGGCTCATCACGCTTCAAACCGACAGTAAGGATCGCCGTGTCCGTGTTGCCGAACTGACGGCTTTGGGCCGGGAAACCTATGGCGACCTGCAATCAGCATCGCGTAACGAAGTGACATCTCTCATTGCCCCGCTGACCGAAGACCAGCGCGATGAACTGACATCTGCGATGAAAACCATCCAGACTCTTTTGGGATCAGACACCGGGCGCAGTGACACTTCATTGCAAAAGCCGGTTTTGATCCGCGATCACCGTCCGGGTGATCTTGGCTGGATTGTGCATCGCCAAGGCGATCTCTATGCCCGCGAGTATCAATGGGATACACGGTTCGAAGGATTGGTTGCCGATATTGCCGCCAAATTCCTGGCTGGCCACGATCCAAAGCGTGAAGGGTGCTGGATTGCCGAACATGATGGCAAACCTGTCGGATCGATCATGCTGGTGCGCGAAAGTGATACGGTGGCTAAGCTGCGCATTCTGTTTGTTGAACCCGACGCACGCGGGCTTGGCATCGGCAAACATCTGGTCGATCACTGCATTGCCTTTGCCAAACAGGCCGGATATCGCGAAATCACGCTTTGGACAAATGCCAACCTGCATGCTGCGCGCAAGATCTATCAAAAGGTTGGCTTCACCCTGATCAATGAAGAGCCCCATCACAGCTTTGGGCATGATTTGATTGGACAAAACTGGTCGCTGGTTCTTTAACTGGTCGTAGATCACCTGTCACACGACCCAATACAGGATGTCACATGTCCGAACCTGCTGCGATCACCTTTCGCTATGCCACCCGCGAAGATCTGCCTGCCATCGTTGGCCTTCTGGCCGATGACGAAAAAGGCAAAACCCGCGAAGAATTTACCGATCCGCTGCCAGATGCCTACACCGCCGCGTTTGAGGCCATGGAATCGCAATCCGCCGATGCGCTGCCCAACAAATACCTTTTGGCCATTCAGGGCACGGAAATTGTCGGCTGCTTGCAACTGACCCTGATTGCCGGATTATCCCGCCGAGGGCAACTGCGCGCACAAATCGAAGGGGTTCGGATCGCAAGCCGGGCGCGCGGGCAAAAGATCGGTGAAAAACTGATTATGGAATCCGTTTCGATTTCGAAATCACTTGGTGCGACCCTGGTGCAATTCACCACGGACAAAACCCGCAAGGATGCCCACCGCTTTTATGAACGGCTGGGTTTTGTCGCCAGCCACGAAGGCATGAAAATGCAAATTTCCTAGGGGTATGGCGATATTTTCCTGCCAAGGCGGTCATTTTGCGCTCGCGCAATAACAGGGCCGTCAAACTCTGATAGGATGTGCGTTTAGACACACAGCACAAGATCGGAGCCCCCATGAATTTGATCGAACTGCAGGATCTCGCCCGCAAACGCGGTTTTTCCCATGTTTTCAGCGCATCGGACAATCACGTGACCTGTGATGGACGCGAAACGCGTTATTACGCCGATGATCTGACCATCATTGATTATCGCTCGGTTGATACCGGCACCGATCCGGGCGATGACGCCACCCTTTATATGATCGAGGCCAAGGATGGCACGCGTGGCATGCTGATCGTCCCTGACAGCTTCCATACCGATCCGGAAAAGGCCCAACTGGTCGATCATTTGCGCAGCAAGCACGGCTGATTTCGGAACAAGATGCCAGGGTCTGCGTTCTTCCTGTATCAGAATTTTTTGATCAAGGAGATACGCAAATGACTCTGGCTGACCTTCAGGCAAACGCAAAAGAGCACGGTTTCGAGCATCACTTCATTGCCGAAAAAGATGGCGTGCGCAGCGACGGCACCGGCAGGCTCTATCAGGCAGACGAACTGCGCCTTGTTCATTCCAACAGCACCGATCAGGGCACCGATCCCGGCGATGATGCTACCCTTTTCATGATCGAGGCCAAGGACGGCACCAAAGGTGTGATGATTCTTGCCGATGCCTTTCACGCCGACCCGCAAAAGGCAGAAATCATTGATATCCTGCGCCGTAAACGCGCGGCCTCATGAACCGGCACGACAGAATTGACCTGTAATTTTCTGCGTAGCTGGCTGGAAATTCGTAAAATGAACACAAACATGCACCTCTAGCGACATAAAGAACGGGCATGAGATGCCCGTATCCATCGCAACATGAGGCGGCCTATTTCATGTCGGATCTTTTGCCGTTTTTTCGGGCCTGGGTCACCGACCCAAGAAAAGTGTCAGCCATCTCACCGTCCAGTCCCGCACTGGCCCGGCTGATCACATCAGAAGTCACCGTGCAAAATACCCCGGTTCTTGAACTCGGACCGGGGACAGGTGTATTTACCCGTGCGCTTCTTGATCGCGGCCTCAAACAGCATGACTTGACCTTGGTCGAAGCCGGACCGGATTTCTCCCGTCTGCTGTCTCAGCGCTATCCCAACGCCCGCATTCTGCAAATGGATGCGTGCCGGCTGGGCCGCGAACGCCTGTTTCAAAGCGGTGAACTTGCCAGTGCAATAAGCGGCCTGCCCTTGCTGTCGATGAAACCGCGCCAGATTATGGGCATCCTTGGCGGCAGTTTTGAATATCTGCGCGACGACGGCGCATTTTATCAGTTTACCTATGGACCGCGTTGCCCGGTGCCCTCAGCAATCCTTTCGCGGCTTGATCTGCGGGCCACCCGGATTGGCACCACAGTTCGCAACATGCCGCCTTCATCGGTTTACAAAATCGAACGCCAAAATCGCAGCACCAATCTCAAGACCGCATAATTCCCTTATTTCAAAGTATTCACCGGGATAGGTGACCTGGCATCGGAACGAATTAAACAATTCGAACAAAAATCTGATCACCATCGCCTTTGCTGCCCATTACCGCCAGTCAACATCTGGCGGTAATTCAGTTTGGCGCAGGTGTTTTTAAAACGCCCGATGCCAGACATTCGAATGCTGTTACCGCTTTGTCAAAGGTCGCGTGCGGATCGTCACTCGCCGCAACCCATAGCGCTGAATTCAGCGCCGCACCGTTAAGCAATCTGGCAATTGCTTCGATATCCACAGGTTTGATGGCATCTTGTTCTGCAAGCTCGCCAAGTGTGGTGATGGTTGCCTGCAGGCATCTGTTCTGACTTGGCCATTGCGACGGATCGCCAAGTACCGCAGGCCCGTCCAGCAGCACAATACGCTGCACTTCGGGCCGAAGCGCCAGCTTGATATAGGCCGCCCCTTCGGCCATCAAACCCTGCCAACCGCCGCCTGCTGACTGTCCCACCTTTTGGGCCTCTGTCGCCATTTCCGTGTCAATCTGGTCAACCACTGCCGCCATCAGTCCGCGCTTGTCACCGAAATTATGATACAGCGCCCCACGTGTCAGACCGGCCCCGGCTGTCAGCTCGTCCATCGAGGCCGATGCAAACCCCTTCTCGGCAAAGGCTTTGCGCCCTGCCGCAATCAGTTTGATGCGCGTTTCTTCCATTTTTTCGGCACGAGTTTTGGCCACAGTCTACCTCTCTATTTCACATACGACACGTATGCCACTTGACATACGCTGCGTATGTCAATACACCCACATACGAAACGTATCTGAAAAATCACCCCCTTGCCATCCTTCATCCATAAGAGGTCAGAATGACACACCACGCCGAAGCAATCTTCCCGCCCAAGCGCCATGCGCTTTACGAACAACACGGCTATTCCGCCGCAATCCGGTCAAATGATCTGGTTTTTGTATCTGGTCAGGTTGGCAGCCGTGAAGACGGCTCACCCGAACCGGACTTTAAAAGTCAGGTCGTACTGGCGTTTGAAAACCTCAAAGCTGTCCTTGCTGCGGCGGGCTGTACGTTTGATGACCTTATCGATGTCACAACCTTCCATACCGACCCGGAGAATCAGTTTGCTGACATCATGGAGGTCAAGAACGCAATCTTCAGCAAAGCCCCCTATCCGAACTGGACAGCGGTTGGTGTAAACTGGCTGGCGGGGTTTGACTTTGAAATCAAGGTTATCGCCCGTGTTCCTGCCGAAGTTTGATAGCAACCGCCCCCCGCGCCGTTCACATGGGCGGCGCGGCGGACATGGGTGACATCCTGTTTGCAGCTAAAACACAAACGATATGCCGCAATACGCGGCTCTTCAGTCCTGATCCGCAACACCGATGACCTGCTTAGCGCCGATACACCATTTGGCGGTAATTCAGCGCCTCGGCAATATGGCCGCGCTTGACCCCACCGCTACCGGCCAAATCGGCGATGGTACGCGCAACGCGCAAAATCCGGTGGTAGCCACGCGCTGAAAGCTTCATCTGGCGCGCTGCATTCTGCAGCAATCCGCGTCCATCGGCATCAAGCGCGGCAGCATCTTGTAAAACCTCGCCATCGGCCAGGGCATTGGTCGATATGTTTTCGTTTTTATATCGCAACATTTGCAGTTCACGGGCCAGAAACACCCGTTCACGGATTGTCGCACTTGGTTCGCCCTGCGCGGGCAGATCAAGTTCTTCGGGTTTGACCGCAGGCACGTCAATCTGGATATCAAACCGGTCTAAAAGCGGGCCGGAAAGGCGGGCCTGATATTCCTCGCCGCAGCGCGGCGCACGGGTACAGGCAAGCTCATTATCGCCAAGATACCCGCAACGACATGGATTCATTGCCGCGACAAGCTGTACACGGGCCGGATATGTCACATGCGCATTGGCACGTGCGACCGATACCTGCCCGGTTTCAAGCGGCTGGCGCAGCGCATCAAGCACATTGCGCTGAAATTCCGGCAGTTCATCCAAAAACAGCACCCCGTTATGGGCCAGTGATATCTCGCCGGGCTTGACCCGATGTCCCCCGCCCACAAGGGCCGGCATCGAGGCCGAATGGTGCGGTTGGCGAAAGGGCCGGGTCCGGATCAGCCCGCCTTCGGGCAACAGACCCGATACCGAATGAATGACCGTGGTTTCAAGTGCCTGCCTGGCATCAAGGTCAGGCAGAATGCCCGGTAAACGTGCCGCCAGCATGGATTTCCCCGACCCCGGCGGGCCAGACATCAAAAGATTATGGCCCCCGGCGGCAGCAATTTCCAAGGCGCGTTTGGCACTTTCCTGTCCCTTGATATCGCGTAGATCACCATGGAAATCGTTGATTTCATGGTCGTTGGTTCGGATCGGCCGGGCAAGGATTTGCGTGCCTTTGAAATGATTGATCAGGCTGATCAGACTGCCCGGCGCAAGGATCTCAAGATCCCCGGCCCAAAGGGCCTCAGACCCGTTGGCCTGCGGGCAAATAATCCCGCATTCCTGCATTCCGGCTTCCATCGCAGCAGGCAGAACCCCGCCGACCGAGGTAATGCTGCCATCCAGCCCCAATTCCCCAAGGGCCAGAAACCGTTCGATATCATCATGTCCGATCACATCCATCTCGGCCAGAATGCCCAGCGCGATCGGCAGATCGAAATGCGATCCTTCCTTAAGCAAATCGGCTGGTGCCAGATTGATCGTGATCCGTTTGGGCGGCAGGGCCAAACCCATGGCCGAAAGCGCCGAACGCACCCGTTCGCGCGCTTCGGATACCGCCTTGTCGGGCAGGCCAACCACGGTAAAGGCCGGCAGGCCACTTGCCATTTGCACCTGAACATCGACCGGTATGGTTTCAATCCCGGCAAAGGCAACTGTTGTAACCCGCGCTGTCAAATCATCCGCCCCCAAAACCCGAAGTTGTATTACTTTGCAGGCTTGGACGGTAATTGGCAACGGATCGTTTAAACACAATCAGTTGGAACAACCTTGATCCGAATTCTGATCCATATCGGTATTGATCATCCAGGGTGTACCGAACTTGTCATTGACCAGGCCAAAACCCTTCGACCAGAAGGTTTCTTCAAACGGCATGATGACCATGCCGCCTTCTGCCAGACCGTCAAAATACGCACGGGCCTGTTCGGCAGTCGGGGCATGAATGGAAATATTCATTCCCTTCATCGGCTCAAACGTGCCGCCCGGGCAATCTGATGCCATAATCGTCCAGCCATCCCCCATAAGGCAGGCATGGGCGATCTTGTCCGCCATATCGGGCATATCCCCGGCCATCGGGGTGTCGCCATAGGGCATGGTGATCAATTCACCCCCCAAAACAGATTGATAAAACGTCATTGCCAGGAGGCAATTCCCGTCAAAATTCAAATAGCTGATGACCTTCATCGGGGCTTCCTTTTTGAGTGTGGTGTGCGAGGGTGAGGTGGACACGGCTTATGGCTCAAGCCCGAACTGGGCTTCGCCATTGTCAAAATCAAAAGGCACGGAAAAATGTTCATGCATGATGCGCCACTGCCCATCATGTTTTTCAAGGTGAAAGCTTGCCCGCATCCAGCTTGCCTGTTCGCAGCCGTCATCACTGCGAATACCGCAACGAATTAGAAACCGCGCAACTCCCAGATGGCCAGATACCCGGATCACGGGTGTCTGCATCTCGATGATCATTTCGGCATCCTTGGGCAGGCATTTTTCCCAATGCGCGCGATAGTTCGAAACACCATTGAACTGCAACGGTCCCACCGCGTCATAGGAACAGATGTCAGAGCTATAAAGGGCGATGATCGCATCAATATCCTTGCTGCGAGTTGCATCAACCCAACGGGCGAACAGATCAGCAATTTCTGCGTGATCCCTGGCTTGTTTCTCGGTCATTGGTCATATCCTTGCTGGTGGCGCCCTATGGTTAAAACGCACCTTGGCGGGCGAGGGGAATGCAACAGGCACCCGGTGCAAGAATCACCGGAATTTTCGGCATTCAGGCCGCAGAAACCGCACGTTCAAGCTGATCAATATCGATTTTTTGCATCGTCATCATGGCGGTTGCGGCACGTGCGGCAATGGCCAGATCCGGATCGGTCATAAGTTCGATCAGGCGGGTCGGGGTGATCTGCCAGAAAACACCAAACCGGTCCCGAACCCAGCCGCAATCACGGGCTTCGCCGCCCTCGGAAAGACAATCCCAGTAATAATCAACCTCGGCCTGATCCCTGCAATTGACGACAAACGACACCGCTTCGGTAAATGCAAAATCGGATGGAAAGTTAAACGCGGTGAATTCGCGGCCAAACAGCTCAAAACGGATGGTCAAAACACGGCCCTCCGGACCGGGACCAGCAGAACTGGCACGCATGATCTTGCCGATTTTGGCATCGGCAAAAACGGATACATAGAAATTAACGGCTTCCTCTGCGGTTTGGTTAAACCACAAAAAGGGGCTGATTTTCTGCATGGGGCATCCTCCTTGCCGGGCAGAACGGTTTCGGCGGCGACATCAAACCAGAAAGTAGATTAGGGATTTATGTTTTTCCCGTTTGACAAAAAAGTTGATATCAACATAATTAATCCATGTCAAAAAAAGATTTCAACCAGAACGATCAAACCGTTCCTTATGCCGACACCATAATGGTGCGGGACTCGTGTCTTTGCCTGCATGTGCGCCGCGCGGCACGGACGATTGCGCGCCGCTTTGATGATGCTTTTCGTCCGCTTGATCTGACCAGCGGGCAATATTCTTTGTTGATGTCGCTCAATCGACCATATCCACCGCATATGAAAGATGTCGCCAATCTTCTGGCGATGGATCGCACAACGCTTACGGCAAACCTCAAGCCACTCGAACGTCGCGGTCTGGTTGAAATTACGCCGGATCCAAAGGACAAACGGGGTCGATTGCTGACCCTGACCACAAACGGCATGGCGCTTTTGGCCCAAGCATTTCCGATCTGGAAGAAAACCCAAGGCGATCTTGAAGGTCTTGTTGCAGATTCCAACGCCGATCAGCTTCTGGCCGATCTGATCAGCCTTTCCCGGGAACCGGAATAATCACCTGACGATCGGCAACGGCGTATCAAGACGGTATTTTAGAAACACCTCCCCATCATGGGAAACCTTCCCGACGAAGCAGGCACCAAGGCGCAGAAGCCCCCGTAAATGCTTGCGTGTCGGCGGCAGCAAGAATGTCACATACTCAATACGTGGATCGTTACAGGCAACATTCAGAGCCTTGCGCGTGATGGCAAGACCAAGCCCAAAGCACTCAGGACGCAACACCAGCCCGAAATCCCAATCATCACCTTCTTTCTGAAACCCGCCCCAACCGACATAGCTTTCATCCACCAAAATTGCCCAATGCCCAAGCCCATCGCGCTGCCAATAAGCATCCTTGGCCGCCATGAAACGATGATAATCATCCTGACCCCACGGACCATCCAGTAACGGCATATGAACCGACATACGCGCGTCAGACATATGGGCGATCACGGTTTCAGGCGCGATATCACCAAGTGACGCAAAGCGGATTGAACCGGATGTCCGGTCAGGTTTGATGTTGGGCATGATCAGGGTAACAACCGGTAAGAAACGGCAAAAGGCGCAAGAACCATCAGCTCATTGCGCTCTTTGGCTCAGGACCGCTCGCAGCCCATCACGTCAGGACAAAATGGCAAATCAGAGCAGGGCCAGGCATTAATCTTCGCGCGGCGGCAGGAATTCCTTGCGGCATGGCACGGCAACTTCATCAACAACGGTCCAGCCAAAATTACGAAACTTGCCAAAGCTTTCCTTTTTCATGGTGATGCCGCTTTCCTTGTGCTTGCGCACTTCGCTGGCATCTTCACCCTCGATCCGTTCGGCGCGGGCCCAAGCGCGTTCGCGCATGGCTTTGGTAATGGTTGGTTCGCTCATATCTGGCTTCGCATTTCCAAGTCAAAAAGGGGCCGTAACATGTTTTGGAACCTTTGTCGCATTCATTCGGCATTGATGCGCAGCTCAGATCAGGTTCGCAATCGTTCTATATCCGCAACAATATCGTCAATCAGGTTTTGAACATCCCCGCGCGCCAGACCGCTTTCGATCATGCCGCGCAGGCCGGTGATGCTGGTTTGCAGCTTAAGTGCCGCACGGTGCGGATCAATATCGGGCGCAATTTCACCAGCTTTTCGGGCCGCATCAAAGGTTTCGGCAAACAGATCAGCCACGCCCGAAAGTTGCCGGGCGGCCAGTTCTTTCAGATCAGGCTCTTCATTGGCCATTTCAAGGGCGGTCTTAAATACCATACAGGCATTTGACGGCACCTTGTTTTCGCCAGGTTGCGTAATGCTGCGCACATAGCCAATCAACCCCGAAAGCGGCGAGCTTGCCTGCGCCATAAAGGCCCGAAATTCTTCTTCAACACCGGCCGAATAATATTTCAGCGCCTCGGCAAACAGGTCCTTCTTGCTGCCAAAGGCGGCATAAATGCTGCCGGGCTTAAGCGACAGGGCGGCTTCGATATCCTTAAGTGACGTCGCATGAAACCCTTTGCGCCAAAACAGGTTGCGCGCATTGGCCAAAGCATCTTCACGGTCAAACGAACTGGGTCTCGCCACGTCTTTTCCTTGGTTGTTGAGCATTCACTCAAGAAATAACTTGATTTCGGAAAACCGTCAAGTTAGCGTCGGCCCATCGTTATTGAGCAATCACTCAAAAATTCAGGAGACATGATTATGTCCGACTTCAAGATCCATGATCGCGATACCGCCCCCGCAGATGCAAAACCGCTGTTGCAGAATTCCATTGATGCTTTTGGCATGGTTCCGGGCCTTCACGGCGTCATGGCCGAAGCCCCGGCTGCGCTTGAGGGTTATCAGGTCCTGCACGAGCTGTTTCAGAAAACCAGCTTTGATGCCGAAGAACTGACCGTTGTCTGGCAGACGATCAATGTTGAACATGCCTGCCATTATTGCGTTCCGGCCCACACCGGGATTGCCCATATGATGAAAGTCGATGAAGACATCATCACTGCGCTGCGCGATGAAACCCCGCTTGCCAGTGACAAACTTGAAGCGCTGCGTACCTTCACCCTTGCCATGGTCCGTGAGCGCGGCAATGTCACCCAGGATCAGCTGGATGCATTCTATGCCGCAGGCTATGCGCAGCAGCAGGTTCTGGAAATCATTCTCGGTCTGGCGCAGAAAGTCATGTCGAACTACACCAACCATGTCGCCCAGACACCGGTTGATGAACCGTTCCAGAAGTTCGCATGGGAAAAATCGGCCAAAAAAGCGGCCTGATCACGCATCTATTCAACGCATGATCGCGACGTAAAAAATCCCCGCCCCTTACGTCATCAACCTTGCGTTGCCCGCACCGCCCGTTTCCCCCGGGCGGTGCTTTTTTATGACCCGGGTTAACCGTTTTTAATCATCGTCATGAGGAAGATGGAAGGTGGTCTCGCTAAAGGATTCACGTTCCGACATGATCGCCATCCAGTCGCGCACCCGAACCGGAATATCAAACCGGCGGTCCGGCCAGCGGAAATCAATATAATAAAGTGCAACCAGAACCGACCATGTTCCAAGGTGCGGCTCTTCCGTACGCAGGTTCGGCAAACCGTCAAGAATGGCATCAATGCCCGATGTGATTGCCTGGGCCTGTCGTTCCATTACGATTTCAGAACGATCTGACTCCGGGCGTTTTGAATCCGCATAAAGCCGACCGGTTGCCGCCATCATGCCATCGGCCAACCCCTGCCATCTCAGGGCGCTCAGCCGGGCCGGACCGCTTTGGGGGATCACACCTGATGATGTTTTGTTTGATGTGGCAAACTGATCAAGATAGTCACAGATCACAGCCGATTCAAAAACAGCCATGCCGTCTTCAAGGATCAGGGTCGGCACTTTGGCAAGCGGGTTATGGGCACGCAGCGCCTCGTCCGTCCAGGGATCAATCAGGATTTCACTGATCTGTTTTTCCAGACCCAATTCGCGCAAGACAACCCGTACCTTGCGTGAAAAAGGTGATGTTGGCGCGTAGTAAAGCTGCATTGACCAAGCCCCCTGCCGTAAACAAACGTCACATCAGAAAATGGACGCCATCAAACGCTTAAATCCGGTGTCCAGCCGATCCCCTCAAGATGCCAGTTGGCAGTCCAGTTGGTATCCTTGCGCAACAGTGTAAGGTAATTTCGCGCTGCACAATAGGTTCCTTTGCGCCCCGGCAATGATCTGAGCTTTGTCGGGCGATCCGGAAGCGGGTGATCCCCGATCCACGCCAGAAGGCCCAAAACCCGTGCAAATGCCGCCGGTGGTGCGGTGTGCGAGATGCCCGATGCCACCAGTTGATGGATGGTTTTGCCCGGTGTTTCAAAGGTCCCGCGTGTTGCCACGTGAATTTCACCCGACAAAAGGGTGATCTCGTGATCGCGCTCATTGGCGATCTTTTCAATAAGCTCCAGGAACCGACACCATTCACGTCGATGCCAACGGCTTTGCCACTGATCGCGCAGATCATCCTCGTATTTCTGGGCTTTGGGAAAAAGATGCAACACCATCTCAACCAGCGACAAGCGCGGCCCGATCACCGGCACACTCGACATCAGAAAAATACGATTTCCCTCGGGCACGGTTTCAAGGGTTTGTGGCAAATCGCGCCAGCCATTTGGTCCCATGACATCGCCCGGCGTGCGTTCCGAACGCAAATCAGGGGAAATGATGCTCATGCCAGGGAAATCCACCCGCCAGCCAAGGCTTTTGCCCTCACGGTCCATCACCATGTCAGGCAGTTCATCGGGCATGCAACACAGCTGCATCAGGCAAAAGGCCGTCCGGGCACAGTCAAACATGCCCTTGGCCACCGCCGTACTCTGGAACCATTTTTTATGACTGCCCCAGCCGTCAAAAATATCATGATCATCCCAGATCATCAGCGATGGCACATGTTTCAGCATATGACTGATCTGCGGCTGGCCGTAAATCGCCAGATAATGGTCAAGATAGAATTTGAAAACCGCATCGCGCATGACATCGGAAAATTCGGTTGCCGCCCGTTCGCGCCGCCGGGCCTTTTCCCAGGCGATGATATCGGGATGACATTCCCACACCCCGTCGGCGTAAATCTGGTCCCCCCCATGCAAAAGCAGGGAAAACGGCTGTTTGGCGTGCTCTTTGCCAAGATCAATCCAAAGCGCATTGCGGTCTTCAAGCGGCCGATCCAGATCACCGTCTTCCTGACCATTGCACGACACAAACCCGATGCGCAGATCCTTGCCCAGATCGGTGCAAACTTCATACGTTTCATTTCCGAAACAATATGTGGCAGCACGATTGGCCGGCAATTCGAATTCAAACCGCCAATAGGTCCGGCCATAAAGGTTTGCAAGCTTTTTCGGGGCAATGACATCGGTGCCATTGGCGCGAAATTCCGGAATTTCGCGGTTCTCATCGGCAACAACAAGGGCGGCCAGCTTGACCGATTGCGCCGTCCCGCCCCGGGCAAACAGGAACGGTCCAAAAAGATGCTGATCAATGATGGTATTTGCCTCGATGCTGGTCATGCGCTGCCACTATCTGTCAAATTAACGGGTCCTGACTTTGGGGGTCCCAACCCCGTTTCATACGTTTGAACGCGGCTTTGGTTCCTTTGGCCAAACAGCTTAGCGGAATGTGGGCCAAAGGACAGGATCAAAGTCACACCGGTAATCGACAGAAAAAAGGCAGGCAGGGCAACGGACTTGTCGTTATCATCAGATGGTTAATCTTGCAGATCGGAGAAGACCATTGAATGCACAGCGTCCCAAAGCGATCCCGACTGTTCAGGTAGATGATGATGTCGTCAAGGTAACCGAATGGCACTTTCCACCCGGGGCAGAAACCGGTGACCATGTCCATGGCATGGATTATGTCGTTGTCCCGATGACGACCGGTACCCTCACCATCGAAATGGATGACGGCAAAACGGTCTTGTCCGAACTTACCGCAGGGCAATCCTATGCCCGCAAAACCGGCGTTGCGCACAATGTCATTAACGACAATGACTTCGCCTTTACGTTTGTCGAGGTCGAAGTCAAACAGCGCTGATCCAAAGACCCCCAATAAACCGGGCCATAAAAAAGGGCAGGTGACAATCACCTGCCCAATTACATTTTTCGATATGGTTGACCGGCTTCTTAGCCAATCCGCGTTTCAATCGCATCCCAGATCAGGCTTTCAAGTTTGGAACCGTCAAACCGGTTGATCTCCTGCAAGCCTGTTGGCGAGGTGACGTTGATTTCCGTCATATAGTCGCCAATCACGTCGATCCCGACAAAGATCAGGTCGCGCTTTTTAAGCTCCGGCCCGATGCGGTCGCAAATTTCACGTTCGCGCGGCGTCAACATCGATTTTTCCGCCACGCCACCAACATGCATGTTTGATCTCGCTTCGCCTTCGGCCGGCACGCGGTTAATCGCGCCCACCGGTTCACCGTCCACCAGAATGATGCGTTTGTCCCCCTTGCGCACATCAGGCAAATAGGCCTGCACCATCAACGGTTCACGCGACTGCGCGGCAAACAGTTCCAGCAGGGAATTAAGGTTCTCATCCCCAGGTTTCAGGTGGAAAACACCGGCCCCGCCATTGCCAAACAGCGGCTTGACGATGATGTCCTTGAATTCTTCGCGGAACTCCTTGATCCGTGCGCCCGATCGCGTGATCAGGGTCGGTGGCATCAGATCGGGAAATTCGGTAACAAAGATCTTTTCGGGTGCATTGCGAACATGGCCCGGATGGTTGACCACGAAGGTTTCCGGGTGGATCGCCTCAAGCAGATGGCTTGCGGTAATGTAATTCATGTCAAACGGCGGGTCCTGACGCATCAGGATGACGTCGGTTTCGCGCGCCAGATCAATCACCCGGGCTTCCCCCAGATCATGGTGATTGCCATGCTCATGGCGCAAAGTCATTGGGCGAACTTCGGCTTTGATCATGCCCCGGTCATAGAACATGTCATCGGGATGATAATGCAAAAGATCATATCCACGTGCCTGGGCTTCAAGACCCATGACAAAGGTGGAGTCCCCCTTGATATCGATATGCTCAATCGGGTCCATCTGGATGGCGACGACACGGCTCATGAAATGCGTTCTCCTGTTCACCGATGGTCAAACGGCCTGCAAATAAGGCTCAAACCGGCCAAATAAGGTCATTTGCGGGCAGGCGTTGACCCGGCTGGCCTTCACGGCCAAATGATGCGATATGTATTTCGCGTAATAGATGGCGTGATTTTTATCATTCGCCATTCCTGTTTCGCAATCACGATCAATTAATTGTTCCGAAGACCAGGCAAGGCCGATGACCCTTTTTTCCAAATCCTCGCAATCCCGTTTGAAAATGATCACTGCCAAAGGCCGTTCCATCATTGCAGCCGGCGTCATTGCGACCGCCATCGGTCTGGGTGCTGTC
This sequence comes from Thalassospira australica, assembly GCF_000763295.1. Classification (GTDB taxonomy): domain Bacteria; phylum Pseudomonadota; class Alphaproteobacteria; order Rhodospirillales; family Thalassospiraceae; genus Thalassospira; species Thalassospira australica. Next base: position 352,155 of record NZ_JRJE01000032.1, read on the forward strand.
AGCAGTCTGGTCTTTTTGCCAAGCCCGGTCCATGCCCAGTCATCAGAAGAAATCGCGCCCGAGACGATCAAGAAGATCGAAAACTATCTGGCGGGAATCACCACGCTTAAGGCCGATTTCGTACAGATTTCATCAGATGGCGGTGCCGCCGAGGGCAAGCTGTTTATGGAACGTCCCGGCAAGATGCGGTTTGAATACAACCCGCCTGCGCAAATCCTGCTGGTCGCGACCGGTCATGATTTCATCTACTATGACAAGGAAATCAATGCGCCGACCTATTTGGACATTGATGAAACCCCGGCCGGAATCATTTTGGCAGAGAACATCTCGCTGACCGATAAGGTCAAGATTGTTGATTATCGCCGCACGGCCGAAACCATCCGCGTCGAACTGGTGCGCAAATCCGATCCGGGCGCGGGCAGTGTGACGCTGGTTTTCTCCGAAAAACCGATGCAGCTGCGCCAGTGGAATGTCACGGACCCCACCGGGATCGAGACAACGGTAACCCTGTTTAATGCCAAAGAAGGCATGTCACTTGATCCCGAACTGTTCAAGTTCGAGCGAATCTGGCCCAAACGCGGCAGCTGATCAAAAAAATTTCCTGCGGGCTGATGACACCTGCAGGCACAAGGCATCACGCTTTGGGGCCAATATTATTTTCTGATTCAAGCCCTTGTGAATATTGTGGTTTCGTAACGAAATGGCCCTTGGTTTGGAATTATTCTAAACAGTCAAGAATCTTGGTCTTCGCACGTTGAACCCTATGGCACCACGCGGGTTGGCTACCTATATGTGAATCTGTCACAAGGTTCCCCCAAACGATGGGAACCCGGTGTGAGGAGAAGGTCTCCCCTACCTTTCCTCACGCTCCAGATTATCGGAGCGCTGGCGTCCGGTTCTCCCCCCCTGGCCGGACGCCTTTTTTTTGCCCAATCGATGCGTAAATCTGTTGGCAGAAATCATGGAAATTTCCCCCGGCACGGCCTGATTTCACAGGCTGTTAATTTTATTTGCTTAGGGTTTCGCGCTACGAATATGCTGGCGATGAAAACCACTGACAGGACCAACCCGATCAATGATCAATGACTTTCTGAAATCCGTTGCCCAATTTTCCGATCCACGCTTTCGCAAAGTGGTGCTGATTGGCGTTGCTGGTGCGCTTGCAACAATTGTCGGCTTGTGGGTTCTGATTTGGTTTGGCTTGAATTCTGTCACCTTCTTTACCGATGGTGGCTGGCTCGAAAGTGCGGTTGACTGGATTCTTGGCATTGGTCTGACGCTTCTGGTGCTGTTGCTTTTCCCCGCTGCGACGGTTCTGATCTCAAGCCTTTTGCTTGATCAGATTGCCGATGCGGTCGAAGACAAGCACTATCCGACCCTGCCCGAAACCCGCCCGCAACCGATCAGTGATGCGATCTTCAGTGGCCTTAAATTTGCGTTGACCGCCCTGGCGCTTAACATTTTGATTTTGCCACTTCTTCTGGCTGGGCCGCTCTATGTCATCGCGTTTTACACCATGAACGGCTATCTTTTATCACGTGAATATTTTGAACTGGTTGCCGCACGCCGTTATGATGCGCGAACGGTCGAAAACATTCGCAAAAGCCGCCAGAAAAAGCTTTGGGTTGCCGGCGTCGGGCTGACATTCCTGATGACCATTCCGCTGGTCAATCTGGTCGCACCGATCATCGCCACGGCCTTTATGGTCCACTATTCTGTTCGCCTCGGAACCTACGTACCGGAGACTGTTTAACGGGCCTGTCAAATGCCCGGAACACCCGGACCATCATCGAAACTAATGACAAGGATTTGGTCACCCCATGTTTGGAAAGAAAAAAGCCAATAAAAAAGTCGACAGCAGTGCGACTTCGTCAGATACATCTCGCACGGATGCATCAGACGCGCTTTCCGGGCCCGTGACCATGCCCGCAGCCCCTGCATCCGATAAAGCCGCCAATTCCGGCATGACAGAAAAAACAGAAAAACGAACCGAGCCGCAGCTCTTCACCCAGCCGCGCACAAAGGATGAACCTCAAATGTCCAGTAAACCGCATTCCACCAACTTTCGCCCGGAAATCCCCAAACGCCCGCTCGAAATTCCGACCCGCGGCAGCTCGGGCCGTCCTGCTGGTTCAAACAGCAACGCCGAAGGCAAAAAGCTGACAGTTGGTCGTGACATTACCCTTAAAGGTGAAATCGGTTCCTGTGACGTTCTGGTCGTCGAAGGTGTTGTTCAGGCCCAGATCGAAGAATGCTCGCGCCTCGAAGTTTCCGAAGGCGGCAGCTTTGTCGGCTCGGCACAGGTTGACGAAGCTGAAATCAGTGGCAACTTCGAAGGTCAACTGACCGCACGGCACGTCACGGTCATGAATTCCGCGGAAATGAGCGGAAAAATCACCTATGGCACGCTTCAGATCGAAAATGGCGCACGTGTCAAAGGCGAACTCGAATATGTCGAAGGCACCGACGACGGCATTGCGCGCGGCAGCAAAAGCGGTGCGATCACCATTCCGCGCAAATCAGACGATTCCTGATCTTCGTGCAGATGCAACTTATCAAAAATTCACCACCCCAAAGGGCTGTTTTCCGCCCGTTTGGGGTGGTGTTTCTTTTGGCTGGCCTGGCGATGGGTCTTTCGGCCTGCGCCAGCAGCACAACGGCCCCGCCCGGGTCGACAAATGCCGATTACGGTGCTGTGGATGGTCAGGGCAACATCGTGACCACCCGCCCGAACATGCGCAAAAAGCCTGAAAATTCTGCCGCCGGGGCAATGGCAGCAATTCCGTTCAAACCCATTGCGAGCGACACGCTCAAGGGTCTTTCGGAAGACGATTTCAAAGATAAAATCGGCGCGCCCGAAATGATCCGCGGTGAAGGCGAAATCCGGGTGTGGCAATATCGATCCGATCAATGTTCGTTTGATGCCTTTTTCGTGCCTGGCACAAAGGGCGCACAGCGTGAATTACGTCACATGCTTGCCCGGATGCGACGCGGAAATCAGGCGATATCGGTACAGGACTGCCTTGATCAGATTGTGAAAATGAATCTGGGGCAGGGATAAGTTCCGCCCGAAACTTCCCCTGCGATTTAAACGGCTTAGCCCGATTTTTCGTGATCATACCGCTTAAAGGCCGGGCAATTCCTTTTCAGACATTGATCGCGGTTGCGATGGAAAATCCAAAAAATCGGCCTGTCATTGGCGGTCCGTCGCATTCCTTGGTTTAATCTTTACCTTTTGTCGTCAATCTCTGAAAAAGTACCTCATAAATTTGCCATAACCTTTGGCTTTGATACGTCGATCATGGTCCTTGTGGGCCCGTCCCGAAACTTCAGACACGATACGCGACCTCATGAAAAAACACGCCCATCGTTTCGTCAGAAATTCGCTCGCCACTGTTGTTGCCGCATTTGTCTGCATCCTGGCTGCAAGCCTGCCTTCGGGTCCGGCACAGGCGCAAAATTCGCCGCAGCTCATTGATGTCTACAGCAAGTGGGAAGCCTATACCTATTCCGAAGACGGTCAGAAGGTTTGCTATATGGGAAGCCAGCCGACTTCGGCCAAAGGCGACTATACCCAGCGTGGCAAAATCTATGTGATGGTTACCCATCGCCCCGCGCTTAAACTGCTCAATGAAGTCAGCTTCATTACCGGCTATACCTATAAATCCGGCAGTGACGTCGATCTTCGAATCGATTCCAAGAAATTCAAGCTGTTCACCCATGACGATTCCGCCTGGGCCGTAAACAGCGAAGAAGATCGCAAACTGGTAAGCGCGATGAAAGCCGGCTCAACGATGGTTGTTGTTGGCTATTCCTCACGCGGGACAAAGACCACCGATACCTATTCTCTGTCGGGCTTTACCGCGGCCTATAATGCGATTTCAAAGGCTTGCAACACCAAGCCGGTCAGCTGATCGCGGTTTTGGCAAACCGATGGGTTTGACAAAGCCTGTGTCCATTGCAACCGTGATTGCACGGACGTGATGGCTGCAATGTGAAATTTATCGTTTCTAAATTGCCTTGGCCCCGCTATACGCGGGGCCAAGCTTTTTGGCAAATTTTCTGGTATAGTCCGCAACCGCGCCAGAAGAACTGATCTTCAAAACCGATCGTCCGATAAACCGGACCACCCACAAGACACAAAAGAGAGAGCCCGGGATGACCGACGTCCTGACCGAAAACGCACCCGCAACCGACGCCCCTGCCAAGCAGGAAGGACCGTCGCTGACCGACTTCGTTACGCGCGCCGCCAATGGGCAGGCTGCCGACGGTCGTCGTGATCTGGTGGGCATCACCCGCGAAGAACTGACCGAACTCATGGCCGACATGGGTGAAAGCAAGTTCCGCGTCAAACAGCTTTGGAACTGGATTTATAACCGCGGTGTCACCGACATCGAGGATATGACCAACATTTCCAAAAAGTTGCGCGACCGTCTCTCCCAGGATTTCTATGTTGGTCGCCCGGTTCTGACCGCCGATCAGAAAAGCACCGACGATACCCATAAATGGCTGATGAAATTCCATGACGGGAACGAAGCCGAAACCGTCTATATCCCCGATCGCAACGAAGACCGTGGTGCTGTGTGCATTTCATCGCAGGTTGGCTGCACGCTGACGTGCAAGTTCTGCTACACCGGCACCCAGCTTCTGGTGCGCAACCTGACCCCGGGTGAAATCGTCAGCCAGTTCATGGTTGCACGTGACAGCTACGGCGAATGGCCGACCCCGGCCAACGGCATCCGTCGCCTATCGAACATCGTCATGATGGGCATGGGTGAACCGCTGTTTAACTATGAAAATGTTCGCGATGCGCTGCGCATTGCCATGGACGGCGAAGGCATTTCGATATCGCGTCGCCGGATTACACTTTCGACCTCTGGCGTGGTGCCGGAAATCGTGCGCTGCGGCGAAGATCTTGGTGTTGGTCTGGCAATTTCGCTACATGCGCCAGATGATGATCTGCGCAATGAAATCATGCCGATCAACAAGAAATACCCGCTCAAGGAACTGATGGCGGCGTGCCGGAACTATCCGGGCATGTCCAACGCACGTCCGATCACCATGGAATATGTCATGCTCAAGGGGATCAATGATCAGCCCGAGCATGCCCGTGCCTTGGCCAAGCTCGTCAAAGGTGTTCACTGCAAGTTTAACCTGATCCCCTTCAACAAATGGCCGGGTTCGGATTACGAATGCACGCCGACCAACGACATCAAGAAGTTCGCGCAGATCCTGCTTGATAACGGCTACGAAGCGCCGATCCGCTGGCCGCGCGGCCGCGACATTCTGGCCGCCTGTGGTCAGCTTAAATCCGAAAGCCAGCGTCAGCGCAAATCCCGCGTTGGTGGCACGGGTGGCTGTGCCAAATCGGATGCTGATCCCAAAGGCGTGGTTGCCGCCCAGTAAGGCGACCCCACCGAAATTGCTGTTATGCATGATACCAAACACCGGATGGCGCTGCTGTCCGGTGTTTTTCGTTGCGCCCTAATCTCGGGAATTTTCCAAGCCAAATGCGTTAAATTTCGTCTATAGAATCATTTGACTGATTCTATACCCACCTTAATTGCGGTTTGCGATCCGGTGTCTTGTCCGGTGTTTTGATATCATCGATATTAATGTTCATGATCAGGATGCCGCCAAGACCACCTTCGGTCATGTCAGACAATCTTTTGCCGGTCCGGTCACGGTCAAGCTCCGCCAGATAGGCATCCCGGGCCAACTCATCAACAAAATCAATGTTCAATGCGTGGGTAAACCCTTGTGCAAGGCCACTTGAGGAAAGCTTTGCACCGCCGCAGAACGCCATCATTCCCGGGGTCGTCAATGCAGCCTGTTCAAGTTGTTTGAGCATGGCCTCGATATCAGATTCCGCCACATGGCTTGCAATCTGTAGCAGAACAATATGACGGATCATTGCGGGGCCCCTTGGCGCATATGTGCTTAACTCTGGTTCCAACGCGTCGGATCAATGGTAATCGGCAACAACACGTATTTCTGTCCCTGTCGGTTCATATGACCTGCAAACAGGGCTGCATCATCCCCGGGACCAAAAAAGATATCACCGCGCACAGGGCCGCGAATAGCCCCGCCGGTATCCTGGGCAATCATCAGGCGGCGAAATGCCCGGTCTGCATTCAGCGGATCACGGGTTTCAACCCAGACCGGTACGCCCATGGCATGAAAACGCCGATCCACCGCAAGCGACCGCCCCGGCTCCAGCGGAACACCCTGTGATCCCAATGGCCCGGCCTCGGGATCGTTTGGATCAACCGTCAGCGGCTGGAAAAACACATAGGATGCATTGGTGTTCATCACACCATCGGCCTCATCAGGATTATCCTGCAGCCATTTCTGGATCGACTGCAGCGATACGGTTTCGCGTGTCAGTATCCCGCGCGCGATCAATTCACGCCCGATGGCAAAATACGGATGCCCGTTGGTCGCGGCATAGCCAACGCGCAACACGCTGTCATCAGGCAGAACCACCCGGCCGGACCCCTGAATTTGCAGGAAAAACGCATCCACCGCATCATCAACCCACACCAGTTCAAGATCACGTCCCGAAAGCGCGCCACCGTCAATCGCCGCCCGGTCAAAATAGGGTTTTACAGTCTTGCCCGACAGCCGCCCGACAAGTTTCGTGCCTTTCAGCTCCTCGCGGAAATCCCCCAGATCGATGGAAACCATGTCATCGGGTTTGAGATAAAGCGGTGTTTGAAACGCACCGCCCTTGGTCAACTGGCCCTGCAGTTCCGGTTCATAATAGCCGGTAAACAGCCCTTCTGGCCGATCGCCATTGCCACTCAGATACGGGCGAAAGCCACTTTCAAAGAAGGTTCGGGCATCTTCCTTGCGCAAGTTTGCGACATCTATCGATACCGCAGTTTCACACACCTCACGCCACTGGCCGATGGTGCCCATCCGGTCATCGGGGCCGACTGCCCGTTCGTCATCGCGTCGCAGCATCGCCTTGCATGAGCGGGCAAAAGCCCGGATCGCCGGGCGCATGTCGTCGCTCTGCCATCCGTCAAGTTCGGCATATGTCACCGCACGTAAGGTTAATTTGTCTTCGGCTTCGGCTTCGGCCTCGACCGGGGGTTCAATCTGACCGGTGATTTGGGGCCAGAACATCCAGATCAAAGCTGCCCCCGCACCAAACAACACCGATATCAGGGAAAGGCTGCGCGATAAAACCAGTCGTCGTTTCAAGATGGAACCTGTTCATTGCCAAGGCTGGGAATACCGTTATCCAAACGGGATAAACTCTAATTCCGATCTTGCCTCTGACTTGCTTAACAAGCCGATAATCACATCGCGCCAAACCCAGGCGAACATGAAAAAAGGCGACCCGAAATTTCGGGTCGCCTGAATTCTGATCTCTGCAAAAACCCCTGATTATTCGGCGGTTTCTTCCTCGGGCGTTTCGGTTGCCACAAGCTGCCAGTTGGGATCGCGGCTTTCGATGTTGCGCGCAAACGTCCAAAGGTCTTCGGCCTCAACCACCTGATTGGGATCACCGTCAACCACATCGCCGTCCGCATTGCGAATGACCGAGACTTCCTCGGACACGAACTTCACGGTGACATAGGCGGTCCGGCCCTCAAGGCTGGCATCGTGGATTGACGCACTTTTGATCCCGACAAGGGTGGTTTCCTCATGCTCGCCCTTTTCAGCACGTGCATCGATGGCTGCGGCGAAGTTTTTGTAAACCTCTGCCGAAAGCAGCGGGTTCAGACCGTCCTTGTCGCCCTTGGCGAAATATTCAACGATCATCTCAAACGCCATGCGCGCCCCGTTCAGGAAGTCCTGCTGGGTAAAGTTCGGGTCGTTACGCTGAATTTCCTGCAAGGTGGTAAAAGTGCCCGAAGGAACATCTGCCCCGTCCTGTTCGTTACCGGAGTCCGGCAGACGATAGACATTATCGGTCTGTGGCGCAGTGTCATTCTGACCATCATTTTCATGGCTTTGACGGCCAAAGATGTCAGTCGGCCCCTGTTTTTCATTGCCGGTGCGACGGCCAAGGACGCCGCGCAAACGCAGCACAAGGAAAACAGCAATCAGAGCGAATAAGAATATATCGAAATACTGCAAGACCGATCTCTTGATCCTAGTGGTTTCAAACTGGTTGGACTTATATCACAACCGTGGTCGAGAGATGGTATGAACTTAACCAAATGCAAGGGCAACCGGTGATCGCGCCAACAGATGTGATCATCTTCACCTTTGCCAAAGCGCACATACGGCTCGCCTGGCAATCTGCCGCATTTTCGTCGCGTTGTCGTATTAGCGTCCCGACCATCTATATTGAGGACAAGTCTGCAGATTAATCAGAAATCACTGAAATCCAAGTTGTTTTCTGCAATAGTTTCCCCAAGACGTCAGCTATGGCGGTAAAATGGCGTTGATAACATGTGATCTGTGCGGTTCCCGTCGCCAGCAAACGGAGAAAAAATGGGCTTTTATGTTTTCGCGATATTCGTCGCCATGCCGATCATCGAAATCGCGGTCTTTATTCAGGCTGGCGAACTGATTGGCCTGTGGCCGACCATTGGCGTTGTTATTCTAACCGCCATCATCGGGACGTCGCTTATGCGTGCACAGGGCCTGCAAACGCTTGCCAAGGCGCAAAAACAGATGGATCAGGGCGAAATGCCCATTGGTGCGCTGTTTGACGGCATTTGCATTCTGGTTGCCGGTGTCCTGTTGCTGACCCCGGGGTTTGTCACCGACAGCTTTGGCTTCCTGCTGCTGGTCCCCCCGCTGCGTCAGCTGATCGGGGCCAAGGTGATCATGAAACTTGTACAATCGGGTAATATTCGCACCAGTTTCGGCGGCGGGGGATTTGGCGCCTCCCATCCTGGCGGGCCGGGTGCGCAAGGCCCGCGGGGTCCATTCGGGGCACGCTCTCGCGGCAAGGGACCCGTCATTGACGGTGATTTCGAAGATGTCAGCCCGGATGATCCCAACCGTCAACCGACCAATGATGCCGGATCCGGATCTCAATCTTCTGAGTCTGACGACACCCCGCGAAACCTGCCGCCCAGAAATTAGGCTCAGAAACCAGACGAAGGAGCTGGGTTCAGAATTTCTGGCGTGATCTTAACCGACGATTTCACAGGAAAATCACAAAATCAAAAGCTTGACCAAAAGCCTTGGTCAAGCTTTCCAAATCCCAAAGACTTGCCAGCGATCAGAACATCAAAAACCGCAGAAATATGGGCTTTGTGCACGGTTTGATTGGCTTGCCCACACCGGCCATCCGTGCTAGGCCAATTCATCTGCCGCAATTATGCGGCGTCAGTAATAAGCATTTCAGCAGGTTCATTCGCAGCAGCCCATCCCCGGGCAGGCGCGTGCCCCACAAGCCGAAGGCTTTTTTCTGATCAAGACGAAATGACCTCTAAGGGAGCTAGACTTTAATGGCCGAGAATACCACCGGTGCAGAAGGCGGCGCACAACAGCAGCAGCCGGCCGCAAATCCGATCACGATCCACACCCAGTACATCAAGGATCTTTCGTTCGAAAATCCGAACGCACCGGAAAGTGTTGCCCTGCAGGAGCAACCGAAAATCAACATCGACGTGGATGTTGAAGCCCGCACCACACAGGACCAGAAACTTCACGAAGTCACCATCAAGATCAACGTCAAAGCTGACGTTGCTGATAAGGTCGCCTTCATTGCAGAACTTCAGTATGGCTGCGTTGTGACCCTGAACGTCGAAGAACAGCACCGTCTGCCGGTTCTGATGATCGAAGTTCCGCGCCTGTTGTTCCCCTATGTGCGCAAGATCATCGCCGATCTGACGGCCGATGGCGGCTTCCCGCCGCTCATGATGCAACAGATTGATTTTGCGGACCTTTTCCGCAAGAAATTCGCCAAAAAGATGGATGGTCAACCAGCTGGAAACGCCTGATTGATCCCCATCACATCTATTTGGTTCGATACCAAAACAAAGGCCGCCTCTTGGGCGGCCTTTTATTTTAATAACGTAATGAAATACCGGTTGCGGGTATTTTCACCCCCGGTCAGAACGGTTTTACGATCACCATAAAGACGATAATAATCATCAGAACTGTCGGTACTTCATTGAAAAACCGATAGAATTTCTGTGATTTGGTGTTGGCATCGGCTTCAAATGCCCGGCGATAGCGCGCCAACATCATATGCGCCACAGTCAACAGAATGACGCAGAGAAACTTCGGATGGAACCATCCCTGGCTCAGCGCATCGATTTCAAACATCAGATACAGGCCAAAAATCCACGATGCGATCATCGCCGGATTCATGATGGCCCGCAAAAGCCGACGTTCCATCACTTTGAACTTCTCGCTGGCCTCGGAACCGGGCGTGACTTCACAGTGATAAATATAAAGACGCGGCAAATACAGAAGACCCGCCATCCAGGAGATGATGCTGATGACATGCAGAAATTTCACAATGCTATAGGTATCCATCTCTCTCTTCTCTGAATCTTTTGTAATCAGGCGGGATACAAACCATACCAGCAATCAGGCCCGCCCAAAAGCCGGGCAGGCCTGAAATCATGGATATCTGTGTTTAGAACCTGTTTCGCTCAGGGTATTAGGCCCCGGCAGGCTTGAGCTGCGGCTGTTTGGCCTGTGCACAGGAATGTTCATCCGGGCACCACCAACCACGCGTTTCCACGCTGTTATCATCCGATCCTTTTTCATCAAGCTCGGACTGGGTTTGTTTTACAACCGAAACGAGCCCGTTGATGAACTTCGGATGGGAACATACCGTGCGGACCCGCTCGTAAACCGGGACATGCTTTTCTTCAGCCAGTTCACCATATTCGATATCAAGCTCGACCAGGGTTTCCGAATGTTCGGTAACAAAGGCAATCGGCACCACAACAAGGGCTTTGCCTTCTTTGCCGGCCCGTTCGATCTCATCCTCGGTCGAGGGGCCGATCCATTCCATTGGACCCACCCGGCTTTGATAGCAAACATTCCAGTCAAGGCCTTCGATCGCCATCTTCTCGACCACGGCGGCCGATGTTTTTTCGATCTGTGACTGATAGGGATCACCACGCTTGGTGATCACGGCCTTGGGCACCCCATGGGCAGAAAACAGGATACGGGGCGCATCAATGCCAAGTTCGGTCGCCTTGGCCAGCGCACGTTCATAGCCCGCCTTGATCATTTCCGCCGATGCATCAACAAATCCCGGATTGGTCGGATAGCAACACGCCGTCTTGATGGGCGAGGTCAAACCAACCTTGGCACAGGCCCGTTTCCAGTCCTTGACCGATGATCCGCTGGTTGTCGTTGAAAACTGCGGATAAAGCGGCAGCAGGATTTGTTCATCTGCCCCCCATGCCTTGACCTCGGCCGCGGTGTCATCGGCAAACGGTTTCCAATAGCGCATGGCAATGAAGCAACGGTTTTCATAACCGTCATCTTCACCGTTCAGCGCAACTTGCAGGGCATCAGCCTGCTCCTGGGTCAGTTCCAGAAGCGGCGATTTTCCGCCGATATGACCATAAATCTCGCGCGCAATCGGTGCACGACGCCGTGAAATCAGCTTTGCCAGCAGGAACCGAAACGGATTGGGCAGGCTGATGATCGCCGGATCATTAAACAGGTTGAACAAAAAGGGTTCGACGGCTTCCGGACTGTCCGGACCCCCCAGATTGAAAAGAACAATGGCGCGTTTCTTGTGCGTCGTTTCCGACATTTGGCTATCCTTCATGGCAGATCGCTTAAACGACCGGTTCCCGATAAACCAGCCATCACCTCGTGGATCAACCCGTTCCGCTGCGGCCTATTTTGATCAAACAGGTCCAAAGCGCAACGCGTTTAACCCAATATACGCATTGAATTTTTCAATCGATTTGATTGATTTCAAAAATCACAAAATAAAATGCCGAAATTTCCGACATTTATCCTTTGTAGTTGCGAATAAACTCAACCAGCTGACCAACATGTTCCGGCGGTGTTTCCGGGGTAATGCCATGGCCAAGGTTAAAGATGAACGGCCCTTTGCCCAGGGTATCAAGAATGCGTTTGGTTTCATCAAACATCGCATCCCCGCCCGTGATCAGCAGCATCGGATCCAGATTGCCCTGCACGGGACCAAGCGGTTGAAGATTTTCGACGACCCAGTCGAGTTTAACCCCACTATCAAGGCCAACCGCAGTGACACCGGTTTTTTGTTTGAAATCCACCAGATGCAAACCGCATCCGCGCGGGAAGCCAATAATCGGCAGATCCGGGTGAACTGCACGCAAATTGGCAACGATCTGTTTGGTCGGTTCAATCACCCAGCGATTAAACCCGGTTTCGGACAAAACCCCGCCCCAGGTTTCAAACAGCTGAATGCATTCTGCTCCCGCTTCAACCTGTTTGAGCAAGTACTGCGTGGTTGCCTCGATCACGATGTCGATCATCTGACCAAAGCCAACCGGATCGCCATAGGCAAAGCGACGGATATTGGCAAAGTCCTTGGACCCTTTGCCCTCGACCATATAGGTCGCGACCGTCCAGGGTGCCCCGGCAAAACCGATCAGCGACGTATGGGCCGGAATGGCACTTGAAAGCTTTGAAACCGTCTCATAGATCGGGCCAAGCGTGTCATGAATGCCTTCAATTGAAAGCTTGCCAAGGCCTGAAGCATCTCTGATGGCCTCAAGCTGTGGGCCTTCTCCCTGCTTGAAGGCCAAATGCTGTCCAAGTGCTTGTGGTATAACGAGGATGTCGGAGAACAATATTGCCGCATCGAAGTCATAGCGCCTGAGCGGCTGCAACGTAACTTCGCAGGCAAGATCGGGATTATAGCAAAGATCAAGGAACGATCCGGCCTCGCCACGGGTTGCGCGGTATTCCGGCAGATATCGACCTGCTTGGCGCATCAGCCAGATTGGCGGAACAGAAAGGGTTTCGCCATTCAAGGCACGCAAGAAAGTCTTTGTAGGGTTGGGCATTTGGTTTCCTGTTCGTCTGTCCCGATCGCATTATTGTCTGGTTCCGGGCTCTGACCCGAACGCTGGACCCAGTTTTGAAATCCCGTGAATTTTGTCCTGTGACCTGTGCCAGGACGTTTTCCACGTTCTGCCTAACAAAACCTTATTTAATAAAAAAGGATGTTGTTTGTAGGTGGTTCCCTGTGGATAACAGGGATTAAATTTAGTGCACAGCTTATTCACATTCCGACTCGGGAAAAATGATTCATCTCAATCCGACTTGGGGAAAACTGTGTACGACTCCGAACGACTCTCAGACTCTTCCTTGGGAAAAGCCGATTTTGAATAATGGGGATAAGGTGAATAAGTCTGGTTTTTGCCATGTTATCCCTGCTATTACGGGAAAAAATAATGACTTATCCCGGTCTGGATAGAGCCTTTGAGAAAGTTTGTATTAAGGGGAGGATAAATCCTGTGGAAAAAATCGGGTCGGAGTCGCTCCCGTTATCCACAATTATCCACAGGGCCGACTCCGTGCATCTAACTTTGGGTTGGGTCTATAAACCTTATCCATCCGGGTAGTGATCGAAATTTCGAACGGCCAAAAGGACGTTTGAAGAAAGTTTGAAAAATCGCTTGGTGCGCAAAAAGTGGATAAAAACCGCTTGCACTTGCAATATGTGGTCAATGAAACGGGCAGGGCATGGTCGGAGAAGATAAAATATTCCATCTTCATCTGGTTTCGGACTCAACCGGCGAGACGGTTGACGGCATTGCCCGTGCCTGCATTGCGCAATTTCCCGATGTTCGGGCCCATGAACATGTCTGGTCACTGATTCGCACCGATGCGCAGCTTGCCCGCGTATTGGCCGATATTGAACGCAATCCCGGTATTGTTCTTTACACCGTTTTTGACAGCAACATTCGCCGCAAGCTTGAAGAAGGCTGCCGCAGGCTTCAGGTGCCCCATAGCCATGTGCTTGATAACACCATCACGATGATGGCCGGTTATCTTGGGCAACAATCGCACGGCCGCACCGGTGCGCTTCATAAAATGGACGAAGAATATTTCAGCCGGATCGAGGCCATTGATTACACGCTTTCGCATGACGACGGGCAATCGGGCTGGGATCTGGAAGAAGCCGATGTTGTGATTGTCGGTGTTTCACGCACCTCAAAAACCCCGACCTCGGTCTATCTGGCCAATCGTGGGATCAAAACCGCCAATATTCCCTTTGTGCCGGGCTGTCCCTTGCCCCCGGAACTTGATCAGTTGAAAAACCCGATTGTGGTCGGTCTGATCAAGGATGTTGATCAGCTTGTTTCAATCCGTAAAAACCGTCTGCGCCAGATCGAACGCGGCGAGGGAGGCGATTACGTTGATCCGGTTGCGGTGCGCGATGAAGTCCATCAGGCGCGGCGTTACTTTACCGAACGCGGCTGGAAGATCATTAATGTGACCCGCCGTTCCATCGAAGAAACCGCGGCGATCATCTTATCAACCATGTATGACCGACGCGGACATTAATCGTCCGTAAAACAGGATATCAAGACGCATGACCCATCCCCTTATTCTGGCTTCAAGCAGCAAGGCCCGTCACATGATGCTGACAAATGCCGGTGTGACCTGCGAAGCTGTGGCCTCGATGATTGACGAGGATGGCTATAAACAGTCGATGAAGGCCGAAGGGGCCAATGCCGCCGAAGCCGCCGAAACCCTCGCGGAAATGAAGGCATTGCGCATGTATCGCCAACGTCCTGATGCCATCGTCATTGCAGCTGATCAGATGCTTGAATGCAATGGGGTGTGGTTTGACAAACCAATGGACCGTGACAATACCCGGGCCCAGCTTCTCTCACTGCGCGGTAAAAGCCACAAGCTGGTTTCGGCCGCTGTTATATATAAAGAGGGCTCGCGCATTTGGGGCACGATTGATACCGCCCATCTGACCATGCGCAATTTTACCGAAGAATGGCTCGACTGGTATCTCGATGCTGCCGGTGAAGATATATATCACTGTGTCGGCGGCTATCAGCTTGAAGGACTTGGCGCGCAGCTGTTTACCGAAATACGTGGCGATTATTTCACGGTTCTTGGCATGCCGTTGTTGCCACTGATTGGCTTCTTGCGCGATCATGGCGTCCTGAAAGCGTAATGATAGAATTGTGCCAAGCCTTGTGGACTCCCGCCTGCGCGGGAGTGACGGTTTTGGAAAAATCTTCGTTTGTTTCGTCATGCCCGCGCAGGCGGGCATCCATGCGGATTGACGCATCATCTAAAACAGAATGAAAACCGAAAAAAACACCTTTCAGGCAGGAAACATCACGCAATGACCCCGCGAAATCCTTATCGCACCCTGTCCGGAACGTCGCGCCTTGCTGGTGTGATGGGCTGGCCGGTATCACATTCCAAATCGCCGCGCTTGCAAGGTTACTGGTTGGCGAAATATGGCGTTGATGGCAGTTACATGCCGCTGCCTGTGGCACCGGAAAACTTTGCAGATGCGCTGAAATCACTGAAAAATCTTGGGTTTTCCGGGGTGAATGTCACCATCCCGCATAAGGAAAACACACTTGCGCATTGTGATCAGCTTTCTGATCGCGCCAAGCGGATCGGGGCGGTCAATACCGTTACATTTTCCGAAGATGGCCTGATTTTGGGTGATAATACCGATGGTTTCGGCTTCATTGAAAACCTGCGTCAAAATGCGCCAGACACTGCCTTTGCCAGCGGTCCGGCGGTGGTTTTGGGGGCAGGCGGGGCGTGTCGCGCCATTCTGGTGGCCTTGCTTGATGAAGGCTGCCCGGAAATTCGTCTGACAAACCGGACCCGCAAACGGGCCGAAGACCTCGCGACCGAGATCAATGATCCGAGAATCAAGATTGTCGACTGGCCGATTGAACCCGCTGCGCTTTCTGATGCTTCCCTTGTTGTGAACACCACAAGCCTTGGCATGGTCGGCCAGCCAAAACTTGAAATCGATCTTGCCGGTTTGCCGCAAACCGCCCTTGTGACCGATATTGTCTATGCACCCTTGATGACCGATCTTTTGTGCCAGGCGCATGATCGTGGCAATCTGGTTGTCGATGGTCTGGGCATGTTGCTGCATCAGGCCCGGCCGGGGTTCCATCGTTGGTTCGGCATCGACCCGGAAGTAACCCAGGACCTGCGCGACTTCGTCCTTTCATCTGATTAAGATCACGGACGTAATCCAAATCAAGTGAATTATAAACCTGATCGGGTTTAAGTACCAAACATCCGGGGAACCATTGTGCCGTCTGAAGAACTGATGATACGTCGGGCAAAGTCACAAGATGCAGATGCCTTGGCGCAATGCATTGATGCCGCCTATGCCAGATATCAGGGCAAGATTACCGATCTGCCGCCTGTTTCTGAAGGATGTGATTTGGAAATCGCAACCAACCAGGTCTGGGTCGTGGTGCGCGATGACAAAATCATTGCCGGGTTGGTCCTGGTCGCACGTGAGGACGAGATGAAGCTTGCAAATCTGGCGGTACACCCATCCCATGGCGGGCAGGGGATCGGCCGCAAATTGATCGATCTTGCCGAGCGGGAGGCACACCGGCAGGGATACGGCGAAATCAGCCTGAATACACATGTTCAGATGCCTGATAATATCGATCTTTATCAGCACCTTGGTTGGCGCGTAATCATGCGTAAGGACAATACTGTTTCCATGCGCAAAACCATCACACAGTAACAGCCTTCGGGGAAGTCAGTGCGATGGTTCGCACCCGGATCAGACATGTTTGGTACATAAAATGGTGATACTGGGCTTAACCGGTTCTATCGGAATGGGAAAATCAACCGCAGCCAGGATGTTTCGATACCTTGGTGTGCCGGTCCATGATGCCGATGCAACCAATCATTTTTTGATGGCACCGGGCGGTGTGGCATTTGCGCCGCTTTCACAGGCCTTTCCCGATGTGATCCGTGATGGACGGGTGGATCGTCAGCTTTTGGGCAAAAAGGTCTTTGCCAATCCAGATCTGCTCAAACAGCTTGAAGCCATCATGCACCCCCTGATTCGGTCTGCCGAAAACCGGTTTTTGCGCAATCAGCAACGCCTTGGCCGCAAACTGGTTGTTCTCGACATTCCGCTTTTATACGAAACCACCGGTGAAACACGCTGTCATCATGTTGCGGTTGTTTCAGCTCCGGGGTTTATTCAACGCCAGCGTGTTCTTTCGCGAGAAGGGATGACGGATGAAAAATTTTCCGCCATTCTATCGAAACAGATGCCCGATATCGAAAAGCGAAAGCGCGCAGATTTCATCATTCCAACCGGGTTGGGACGCGCGGTCACTTTTCAGTATATTCAAGGCATTGTTGATCAATTGACGTGAATACTGGACCTTTAATACATGCGCGAGATTGTGCTTGATACCGAGACCACCGGCCTTGATCCCTATGCAGACCACAGGCTTGTGGAGATCGGCTGTATCGAGCTGATCAACCACATGCCGACCGGGCGCCAATATCATCAATATATCAATCCCCTGCGCCCGATGCCCAAAGAGGCATTTGACGTTCACGGATTGGGCGATGATTTCCTGAAAGATCAGCCGGTCTTTGCCGAGGTTGCCGATGACTTCATCGAATTCATTGGCGAAGATTCAGTGCTGGTCATTCACAATGCCGCCTTTGACATGAAGTTCCTCAATGCGGAACTTGAATGGCTGAACAAGCCGCGCATTGCCATGGATCGTGCGCTTGATACCGTCCAGATGGCGCGCAAGAAATTCCCCGGCTCCCCGGTCAGCCTTGATGCGCTGTGTCGCCGGTTCAAGATCGATAACTCCAACCGTACGCTGCATGGCGCGCTGCTGGATTCCGATCTTTTGGCGCAGGTTTATCTTGAACTTCTGGGCGGCCGTCAGCATGGCCTGTCACTGGATCCCAATGCCCGAAATGCTGATGGCGATGAGGATGGCACGGGCAAACGTATTCTGGGGCCGAAATCCAATCGGCTTGAACCCCGTCCGCACGTGATCAGCGACGCAGAACTTGCCGCCCATAAGGCCTATGTCGAAAGCAAGGTCAAAGATGCCCTCTGGCTTGACAAGCAAGAGTCATAAGCATGGGCAAATGGCATTGGCCAACACGATATGTTTCGCATTTGCATGTTAAAAAGTGTGCCAATGCCATTGCCGCAACCCTGCTTTCTGCGATTGTTCAAATCGGTGCGCCGGGCATCGTTTTTGCCGAGGAACCTGAAAAATCGCAGGCATCCCGGGCCCAGAACGCATCGTCTGGCACCGTGTTTGACGAAACATATATCCTTCATCTGTCCGAAAACCCGCAGGTGCGGTCATCTGCACGACCGGAACCGGGATATTTCGACAGTCTCGCCATCGAACTTTTCGCCCAGGCAGGATTGGACGTACAAACCCTACCGCAAGAACCCTGGAAACGGCTGATGGAGCTGGCCGAACGTGAAGTCGGGCATGTGATTTATCCCACCACCCGTGTCGAAAACCGCGAAGACCTGTTTAAATGGGTCGGACCGGTCAGCCGGACAATCTGGAGACTGTATGGTTTCTCAAACCGGGGCTGGGCAGATATGGGGTTTGACTCCCTGCTTCGCGATGCACGCATCGGGGTTCTGATGGGATCAGCGCGTGAATCCTATCTGCGTCGGCGTGGGGCACAACAACTGGTTACCTTGCCACGCGAAGAACTTCTCTTGCCGATGATGTTGGCTGATCGCATCGATTTGATTGCGGTTGGTGGCAATGTCCTGCGTCATTACATTGATCAGGCAAGGGAAGAAAACCTGCTCAAAGGGGTTCCCGATATTTCCGGCGTGGTGCCTTATCGTACCTGTTATCTCTATATCGCCATTAGCGGCGATGTTCCCGATCGCGATATCACCCAATTGCAATCCACGCTTGATGACTTCAAGAAGAACGGCTTTTTTGTTGAAAACCGCCGCAAGCACGGGCTTTCGACAAATATCGACAGTTCATTTCTCCGTGCCATGCTGAACCTTGAAAACAATGGCGTTAGTTGCGCCGATCTTGATAGGGCCAAGCCGTAATCACGGCAAATTTGCCCGATTGAATGTTCTTGGTCTGGACCTGTTCTCCCAAAATTGGTATTACCAATTGCATAAGATATTGGCCAAACGGACTCCCGCCCGTTTCCCCGCACCGCAATTGGCCACATGCCCGAGAGAGGATACACCATGACGCCATCAAAACCGCGCGTTGGTCTTTTCGTGACCTGTCTGGTTGACATGTTCCGCCCCACGGTCGGCTTTTCGGCTGTCAAACTGCTCGAAGAAGCAGGATGTGACGTTGATGTCCCGATGGATCAGACCTGCTGTGGTCAACCGGCGTTCAATTCCGGCGATAACGCATCTGCGCGCAAGGTGGCTGCCCCGCTGATCGACATGTTTGCTGATTATGATTATGTCGTCGCACCCAGCGGGTCTTGCGCCGGCATGATCAAAAAGCATTTCCCCGAACTGTTTGCTGATGATCCGGCGATGGCCGCCAGGGTACAGGCGCTGTCAGACAAGACTCATGAGCTGGTTTCTTTCCTGACCGATATCATGAAGGTCGATAGCGTTCCGGCCGAGTTTGACGGCAAGGTCACCTATCATGACAGCTGTTCGGGCCTGCGCGAACTCAAGGTCAAGCAACAGCCGCGCAAGCTGCTGAATTCCATCAAGGGGCTTGAGATTTCCGAATTGTCAGAGCCCGAGACCTGCTGCGGATTTGGCGGGACATTCTGTGTCAAATATCCGGAAATTTCCGGCAAGATGGTCGGCGACAAGACCCGTGACATCACCGAAACCGGGGCAAAAACGCTTCTGGCCGGGGATCTTGGCTGCCTGATGAACATGGCGGGCAAACTGGCGCGTGAAGGGTCAAACGTCGAAGTGCGTCATGTTGCCGAAGTTCTGGCTGATATGACCATGGCCGCCCCACCGATTGCCGGCAAGGAAGGGGAATAAGCCATGAGTGTTTCGACATCCCCGAATTTCAAGGAAAACGTCCATGGTGCGCTGCGCGATGAAAGCCTGCAGCGCGCACTGGGTCGCCTGAAAACCGGCTTTCGCGATAAACGTCTCGCCGCGATTGAAAACCTGCCGGAGTTCGAGGCCCTGCGCGATCAGGCCCGTGACATCAAGAACCACACGCTTGAAAACCTTGATCATTACCTTTTGACCTTCGAAGAAAACGTCAAGGCCAATGGCGGGCATGTGCATTGGTGTGCCGATGCCGAAGAAGCCCGCCAGGTGGTGGCAAAAATCTGCCGCGACACCAACGCCAAATCGGTCCTCAAAGGCAAATCAATGATTTCCGAGGAAATCGCGCTTAATGATTTCCTTGAAAAACAGGACCTTAAGGTCGTTGAAACCGATCTGGGTGAATATATCATTCAGCTGCGCCACGAACCGCCAAGCCACATCATCGCGCCGGCCATCCATGTCCATAAGGAAGAAGTCGCAGACAGTTTCCGCGAAACCCACAAGGGCCGCGATCCCAACCGTTCGCTTGATGAACCGCGTGAATTGCTTGATGAAGCCCGCGAAGTCATGCGCGAACATTTCTTTGCCGCCGATGTCGGGATTACCGGGGCCAACTTCCTGATTGCCGAAACGGGCACGTCGGTGATTGTCACCAACGAAGGCAATGGCGATCTGACCCAGACCCTGTCGCGTGTCCATGTCGCGATCGCCAGCCTCGAAAAGGTCGTGCCGACCCTTGAAGATGCCTCAAGCATTCTAAGGGTTCTGGCCCGCTCGGCCACCGGACAGGAAATGTCATCCTATACGACGTTTTCAACCGGGCCGCGGCGCGAGGGCGATCTGGACGGGCCGGAGGAATATCACGTCATTTTGCTTGATAACGGGCGCTCCAACATGCTGGGCACCGAATTTCAGGACATGCTGCGCTGTATCCGCTGTGCGGCCTGCATGAACCATTGCCCGGTGTATGGGGCTGTGGGCGGTCACGCCTATGGGTGGGTTTATCCGGGGCCGATGGGGTCTGTTTTGTCGCCGTCCCTGATTGGGGTCGATGAAGCAGGGCATTTGCCAAATGCCTCGACCTTCTGTGGTAAATGCGAAGAAGTCTGCCCGATGCGCATTCCGCTGCCGAAAATGATGCGCCATTGGCGCGAACGCGAATTTGAAAAACATCTTAGCCCCAGCTCATTTCGTTACGGAATCAAAACGTGGGCATTTTTCGCCTCAAAACCAAGGCTTTATCGTGCCGTTACCGGGATCGCATCAAAGGTTCTTGCCAAGATGGCAGGTGGCAAGGGGCGCATCGCCAAATTGCCGCTTGCCGGTGGCTGGACCGATATGCGTGACTTCCCGGCCCCCGAAGGCAAAACATTTAAGGAACTTTGGGCAGAAAAACAGGCCGGCAAGGGAGATGTGAAATGAGCAGCGCATCCAATTCGACGTCCCGCGATGCCATTTTGGGTCGGATTCGCAAAAGTTTGGGCCGGACCGCAGGGGATAGCGCCCCGCGTGATGTGACCGAACGGCTGGCATCCCCCAAACCCAATGCGGTGGTGCCCAAACGCGCCCAAATTACCCATGATCAGCAGGTTGCACTGTTTGAAAAGATGGCAACAAGCGTCAATGCAACCGTTAGCATGGTGGTCAGCGACGATGATATTCCGCGCGAAGTTGCCCGGTTCCTTGCCGAACACAATCTGCCCGCACGGGTAAAAACATCGCCCGATGCGGCCGTTTCCGGCCTGCCGTGGTCTGATACCGCCCTTGAAGTCACCGCCGGAATTGCCGGCCCCGAAGACGCAGTTTCTGTCACGCCAAGCTTTGCCGGGGTGGCTGAAACCGGCAGTCTTATGCTGCGCAGCGGGGCCGATACGCCCTATACGCTCAATATGTTACCCGACACCCATATCGTTGTTCTGAAGACCTCAGATATGGTCGGAACATACGAAGAGGTATGGGCGCGGTTGCGCGAAAAGGAAGGACACGGCAATATGCCGCGAACATTCCTTTGGGTGACCGGCCCGTCGCGGACAGGTGATATCGAACAGACGATGCAGCTTGGCGCACATGGACCGCGCCGACTGCATATCGTCTTGGTGGATGACAAACAAAAGACCAAATAAGCGACGCCGCACCGTCAACGAAGAGGAAAAGGCCCTTTGGGAGGTCTTTACCCGTGACGTCAAACCTTTGCGCAACAAAAAGCGCAAGGGTGACGCGGGCGTATTTTCGCCCGATGATGACATTCACACCAGCGATACGGCGATAACCGCCCCGGATAATTTTGGCGACAATCTTGGCGACAAGCTTGAACAGTCCGAGGAAAGCCGGGCTGCGCGTAATCTGCCCTCTGCGCGCAATGCCGACCGTGGCCCGCAGATCAAAAGGCAAAACCTTGCCGATCTCAAACCCGGTGTCACCGATGGTATTGACCGCTCGACCGCCAACAAGTTCCAGAAAGGCAAAATGTCGATTGATGGGCGGATCGATCTGCATGGCATGACCCAGGATGTCGCCCATAATGCACTTAATGCCTTTATTGAAGACAGCTGGCGGGCGGGAAAACGCTGCGTTCTGGTAATTACCGGCAAGGGATCGCGACCTGATGAATATGGCCGCACCGGTCTTTTGCGCCAACGCACCCCGCAATGGCTAAGCGCGCCGCGCCTGCGCAGCCGCATTCTTGCCATCCATCAAGCCCAGATCCAGCACGGCGGTGCAGGGGCCTTCTATGTCCTGTTGAAACGGAGACGCCCGTGACACCTTTTGGCAATCGCATCAGGGACCTTCGGGCGCAAAACAACGTGACGCTGACCGATATGGCAACAGCGCTTCAGCTGTCACCAGCCTATTTGTCCGCTCTTGAACATGGTCATCGCGGGCGGCCCAGCCCCGGGTTGGTGCAGCAGATTTGTGGTTATTTCAATCTGGTCTGGGACGAGGTCGATGATATCAAGCGCCTGGCCCAGCTTTCACACCCGAAAATCACCGTTGATACCGCGGGACTTGAGCCCGAAGCCACCGAACTGGCAAATCTTTTGTCCGAACGTATTGCCGGCCTAAGTGATGATCAGCTTGCGCGTATGCTTGCAATCATTCGCGAAGGCCATTCCTGACGTCGTAAAAACTTCAAATTTGGCAGTCAAAACGTTTCCGGCGTGTGAAAATCGCAGTATTTTGCGGGCATGTCGTGGTAAAGATACAGAAGAATCGTGTTTTTTGTGCAACGACAGCAGCAAAATAGCTGATTTGCCCGAAACACGGTTTGACTATTACTGTTTTCGCGGTTATCTATCGGGTGTGTTTCGATCCAGAAGCATCAAAAGCCCTGCCTTTCTTGCAACTATAAGGTTTCGAACCGTCCGCACGCTTCAGCATTTGACTGAGTGCCCTGCCTGATGGTCAACCGCACCTTCTATCCTATCCCATTTATGACATTCGCCCTTTCGGCAACCACAGATCATTAAACGCACATATGCATCTTCAGGACCTTAAAAAGAAATCTCCGACCGAGCTGCTTGCTCTGTCTGATGAACTCGAAATCGAAAATGCCAGCACGCTCCGCAAACAGGAGCTGATGTTTGCCATTCTCAAACAGCTGGCTGAAAACGACCATGCCATTTTTGGCCAGGGTGTTCTCGAAGTGCTGCCTGATGGTTTCGGCTTCCTGCGCAGCCCCGAGGCAAACTATCTTGCCGGCCCCGATGACATTTATGTCAGCCCAAGCCAGGTGCGTCGCTTTGGTCTGCGAACCGGCGACACGGTCGAAGGCCAGATTCGCTCGCCCAAGGAAGGCGAACGCTACTTTGCCTTGCTCAAGGTCGATAAAGTCAACTTCGATGCGCCGGAAAAAGTCCGTCATCGCATCAACTTTGACAACCTGACCCCGCTGTATCCTGATCAGCCGCTCAAGATGGAGCGTCAAGCCGATCAGGAAGGCACGAACAAGGACACCACCAATCGCGTGATCGAGCTGGTCTCTCCGCTTGGTAAAGGTCAGCGTGCCCTGATCGTGGCCCCGCCGCGTACCGGTAAGACCGTGATGCTGCAAAACATTGCGCACGCGATCGAGGAAAACCACCCGGAAGCCTATCTGATCGTTCTTCTGATTGATGAACGTCCGGAAGAAGTGACCGACATGGACCGTTCGGTGAAGGGCGAAGTCATTTCTTCGACCTTTGATGAACCGGCCCAGCGTCACGTTCAGGTCACTGAAATGGTTCTGGAAAAGGCCAAACGTCTGGTCGAACACAAGCATGATGTTGTCATCCTGCTTGATTCCATCACCCGTCTGGCCCGTGCCTATAACACCGTCGTGCCTAGCTCGGGCAAGGTTCTGACCGGTGGTGTTGATGCCAACGCCCTGCAGCGTCCGAAGCGTTTCTTCGGTGCGGCACGTAACATCGAAGAGGGCGGCTCGCTGACCATCATCGCAACTGCCCTGATCGATACCGGGTCACGCATGGACGAGGTCATCTTTGAAGAATTCAAAGGGACCGGTAACTCCGAGCTTATCCTTGATCGTAAACTGTCTGACAAACGTATCTTCCCGGCGATTGATATCCTTAAATCGGGTACCCGTAAGGAAGAACTTCTCGTCGACAAGGGCGTTTTGTCCAAGATGTGGGTGCTTCGCCGTATCCTCAACCCGATGGGTCCGCAGGACGCGATGGAATTCCTGCTTGGCAAACTCAAGAGCACCAAGAACAACGACGATTTCTTCGATTCGATGAACGGATAGAAGATCATCGTCCAAAGAAAAACGGGGTCCTTTCGGGCCCCGTTTTTTTATGTTTGGCTTATTGTTTGCTGCCCGCCTGCCGGTCAGTAGGCCCCGGCCGAATAGGTCAGCTCATAGCTGTGGCTGTAGATTTCAAACACATTGCCAAACGGGTCTTCGACATAAACCATGCGATAGGGTTTTTCACCCGGATAGTAATAGCGGATCGGCATGCGCTGTTTGCCGCCATGGGCAATGATCTTTTCAACCAGCCCTTCGACATCCGGGTCCTGGACACAGAAATGGAATGTGCCGGTTTTCCAGTATTCCAGATTGTTGTCCGGGCGTTCATTATTGGGGAATTCAAACAATTCCACACCAACCCGGTCGCCGGTTGACAGATGGGCAATCCGGAAAGATTTCCACTCTGCACCAAACACATCGGTGCACATCTGGCCGATGTCGCTGTCATCTTCTTCGATTTTCGTCGGTGCCATAATGACGTACCAGCCAAGAACCTCGGAATAGAATTTTACCGCGGCCTCAAGATCGGGGACCGAGATGCCGATATGGGAAAAGGTACGTGGATATTGAGCCGTCATGACGGATCTCCTGCTGTGATTTCGTTATGCACAGCATGGCCGGATTATAGTATAAGTAAAACAGCCATAAACTTATTGATCTGATAAATTATCGTTATGAGATTTGCGGGACAGGGGGCGCAGGATGAATATCGCACCGGCTTGGCTGAAAACATTCTGCACGGTCTGTGATAGCGGCTCTTTTACCCGGGCGGCAGATGCGCTTGGCCTGACCCAGGCGGCCGTCAGTCAGCATATCGCCCATATCGAACATGTTGTCGGGCCGGTGTTTTTGCGCCGTGGGCGCAAGATCGAAATCATGCCGTCTGGCAGGGCGCTTTTGCAATATGCCCGCGATGTTGATGCCGCATCCCATCGTCTGGCCCATGCGATATCACCGGACCGCAGCCACGCGGGCACCATCCGGATTGCCACGCCGGGCAGTTCGGGCTTGCGGATCTATGATGCGTTGCTCAGTCTTCAGGTCCGCCATCCTGATATATCGGTACATCATCGCTTTGCACCGACCGATGACATCATTGATGCGGTGATCGGCAACCGGGTGGAACTTGGCATCATTACCCATATGCCCGATGACGCGCGCTTGCGGGTGCGCAAGATCGGCATTGAACCGCTTGAACTGATCGTGCCAGCCACCGTTGAAATCAAGAGTTACAAGGACTTATGTGATCTGGGCTTTATTGATCACCCTGACGGGGCGTCGATGGCAACCCGTTTGCTGGGGCAGGTATTTCGCGAATTTTCCGGGGTCAAACAGATCCCCTGTCGCGGCTTTTCCAACCAGATCACCCTGATCCTTGAACCGGTTGCCCGCGGGCTTGGCTTTACGATTTTACCCCGCTTTGCGCGCAAGGCTTTCCGTGCGCAGGATCAGATTGCGGTCCATGACCATGCGCCCAGGGTCTTTGACACGCTGTACGCCATATCACGGGCCGAATGGCCGCTTTCGGCCCTATCAGAAACCGTGCTTGATGAAATCCATCGCGTGATCGCCGATCAGGACAAAACAAGCGTCAATTCGGCGCTGTGACCATCAAGTTTTTGCCGCTCCACCCTGGCATCACCCGGATCACAGCCAAATGTGCCATTGCCGAGATGAATGCCGATATGATGCGTGCCATAGCGCAGGGTAATCGCAAGCTCGCTTGTGGTGGTGATGGCACAGCTTGCCGCGTCACCACTGTCGAGATGGTGCGGTGGCGGGCTGATCCATCCGTCTTTTGGCGCCAGACTGCTCAGATGCAGCGGGCTTTGGCTGCTTTCGTTGCGCAAGGTCAGTTTTAGAGTGTGTTGCATGTCCTGTGACATTTCCTTCCTCTGAAAGAAAAACATCTCTGTATTGTATGTAGGAACGGGATTTTCGAAGTCGAGTGGGCATGAAGGCTTGAAACCGGGCAAAAGCCGTGTGATTCTGGAAGCTTCCTTCACCACAGTTTCGCGCTTTATGCAGCTTTTACTCAAATCCGTCGATTTCGCCGCCCGGGCCCATCGTGATCAGCGTCGCAAGGGGGCCGCACAGGAACCCTATATCAATCACCCGATTGAGGTTTCCCGCCTGATTGTCGAATGTGAACCGGACACAGAGGAGGATATTCTGTGTGCTGCCGTCCTGCATGACGTGATTGAGGATTGCGGGGCAACACGCGATGAAATCGCCGCCTGCTTTAATGACATTATCGCCGATATCGTGCTGGAAGTCAGCGACGACAAGGCCTTGCCCCGTGACGAGCGCAAGGCCAAACAGATCGAAACCGCGCCAAACCTGACCGATGGGGCCAAGCTGGTTCGACTGGCTGATAAGGTCGCCAATGTCGGCGCGATGCTGACCGACACCCCGGTTGGCTGGGATGAAAAACAGATATTGGCCTATGTCGATTGGGCCGAAGCCGTGGTCGCCCCATGCCGGGTGGTTAGCACCCGCCTGTCTGATCGCTTTGATGCCATTGCCCGTGATGTGCGCATCTTTCACGAAGACCAAAAGGCAAGGGCAGGGGAATAACCCGCCAAAGGACACCCGGTAAAGACGGGGCCAGTCCATGCCATTCCCGCGCATGCGGGAATCCATCGCGCCGGTGATAAAGCCACAAACACCAAAGGCAGGGACCAAGCCCTGCCTTTGACAATGTCATAATATCAAATATTTAGACCGTAAAGACGATCGATCCGTTGGTTTTGCGGCCTTCCAGGTCGTCATGCGCCTTGGCCGCATCGGAAAGCGGGTAGGTCGCGGTGATGTCGATCTTGACCGCGCCGGATTTCAACACCGCAAACAGGTCATTGGCACTGGCGAGCAGTTCTTCGCGCGTCGCGTTGTAATTAAAAATGCTCGGCCGGGTCAGGAAATATCCACCGGGGGCCAGCTGCGCCAGCGAGATCGGCGGAACGGCCCCCGATGACTGACCAAAACAGACCATCATGCCAAGCCGTTTGAGACATTTAAGCGAGTCTTCAAACGTGTCTTTACCGACCGAATCATAAACAACTTCAACGCCTTGGCCGCCGGTGATTTCTGCAACACGTTCAGATACCGTCTCTTCGCGGTACAGGATCGGATAATCACAGCCCTTTGCCTTGGCAATTTCGGCCTTTTCTTTTGATCCGACGGTGCCAATCACGGTCGCGCCCAGATGTTTGGCCCACTGGCAAACGATCTGACCAACCCCGCCTGCGGCGGCATGGATCAGGATGGTGTCGCCCTTTTTGACCTCATAGGTCCGGCGCAGAAGATATTGCGCCGTCATGCCCTGCAACATCGCCGCTGCGGCCAGTTCGAAACTGACATCATCGGGGATCTTGACCAGACCCTTGGCCGGCATCACGCGCGCCTCGGCATAGGCGCCAAGCGGCTGTGCGGCATAGGCCACGCGATCACCCACGGCCAGATCACTTACACCCGGACCGACTTCCTCAATGATTCCGGCCCCTTCAAGGCCAAGACCCGACGGCAGGGACGGGGCCGGATAGACTCCGGACCGGAAATAGATATCGATATAGTTCAGGCCAACCGCCTTTTGCGTCAGTCTTACTTCACCTTCGCCTGGCTGGCCGACTTCAACGTCTTCAAAACGCAGCACATTACTGCCACCGGTCTCATGAAATCGGAATGCTTTGGTCATCGGGGACCTCCCATCTAACGCGTTTTGGAACGCTTGTTTCGTCAATGGGCCGAGTGTAGGGCAGATAAAGGATTTTTGCAGCAGGGGAAAATCGATCAAACTGTTCTGCAGGTTCGAAAGCAATTTGCGTTTCGTGTGGCTGACGGGCATCACCACTCCTGACATATCCTGTCATGCGCATTTGCTACACTGCAGTTTCTTGGATCAGTTTGCCCCACGCGCGATGGAGAAAAAGACCAATGACCGTCATCAGCCACATCACATTCGGAACCAATGACAAGGCCCGGTCTGCCGCCTTTTACGATGCGGTTCTGGGTGCTATCGGGTTTGAACGTCTTGCCAAACCGGCGGAAAAGCCACTGGCCTACGAACGTGATGGGCAGATGCCAACGATTTATATCTACACGCCTGCTGATGGGCGCCCCGCGACCTGGGGCAATGGTACGCATGTCGCGTTAACCGCTGATCACCGCACACAGGTCGATGCCTTCTATGATGCAGCCATGGAAAACGGCGGGATGGATGAAGGCAAACCCGGCCTGCGCGACCATTACGGCCCAAATTACTATGCCGCCTATGTCCGTGATCCCGACGGCAACAAGTTGCAGGCTGTCTGTTACAGCGATGAGCACTCGTGACGCCATTTAAGCGGGGCTGAAGGGGAAGTTATGGATCGGCCTTAAAGATCAAAACTTCCCTGATCGCTGCCAAGCGCAAGCTCGACCCCCTCGATCTTTAAAAGTGCGCGTTTGGTTTCAAGCCCGCCCTGACCGGAATAGCCGCCCGGTTTGTCGCCGGACGCCAGAATGCGGTGGCAGGGGATGATGATCGGTATGGGGTTAAGCCCGCAGGCGGTGCCGACCGATTGAAACGCCTTGGGCGACCCGGCAGCTTTGGCAAGCTCCTTATAGGTCGCAGTTTTGCCGGCCGGGATTTTGCACATGGCATCCCAGACGGCTTTCTGGAAGTCCGTTCCATCCGGGGCCAGCGGCAGGTCAAAGGTGATCAGCTTTCCGGCGAAATAGCCATTAAGCTGATTTTTGGCCTCTTCCAACACCGGGCTTGGCTCCATTTCATCAACAAATCCCCAATCAAGCGCAACGATCTGATCGTCAAACGCGAAAACCGTTATCGCCCCAACCGGGCTGTTGATCGATATCTGGGGCATTCTTTCGCGCTTTCAGTGGGTTCAGGCGGCGGTGGCAGGAAGCTCTGCCAGCAGTTTCGACAGGGCGTCCACGCTTGTCACCGGGGCGGAACAGACCGGTCCCTGACAGACATAGGCGGTTTCTTTGCCGTCAATCGCGGTTTTGCCCTGGGCCGGGTGGCCATCGGGCAGGGCATCGCCATCAGACAGGATCGTGATCGCCCGGTTTGGCAGATAACGGCCGAAGATGGCGCGCCGCATCTCAAGATAAGTCTGGCTGCGATCCTTGGCAATCAGCACGATCTGCACCGGGTTTTGTAGCATTTCCGCCGCCAGCAGCAGCCCCGGCATGTTCGGGAACTGTTCCGTAACCCTTCCGCTAAAGGCCGATAGGGTGATTTCGGCCTGATCACGGTATTTGGTGTCCCCGGTCAGGGCATAAAGCTTTGCCAGATTCTGGGCCATGATCGCATTGCCCGATGGCACGGCGTTATCCATGAAGGGTTTCTGGCGCACCACAAGATCGCTGGCATCAGACGCGGACTGGAAATAACCGCCCTTGGCATCGGCAAATAGGGTTTCGACCGTTTCCGACCACCGGATGGCCTCATTAAGGTAGGCATCCACGCCAAAGCATTCATAAAGCCGAAGGGCTGCGCGGATCATATGGGCGTAGTCTTCAAGCATGCCGGCATGCTGGACCCGGCCATCGCGGTAACTGTGCAGGAAGCGGTCGCCATCCATCAGGGTATTGGTGACAAAGCCATAGGCGAGCTTGGCATAATCAAGCCAGTCCGCACGGTGGAAGGTCATGGCCGCCTCGGCAAAGGCTGCTATCGTCATGGCATTCCAGTCCGTCAGGGCCTTGTCATCCCAGCCCGGACGGATGCGTTTGGCGCGTTCAGATAAAAGCCTGGTACGCAGGTCGGCAAGCTTTGCTTCGGTCGCCTCATCAGAAAGCGCCAATCCCGATGCAGTGCGGTTCAGGATCGTGGTGCCTTCCCAGTTACCAGAGGGCGAAACGTCATAGAATTTCTTGAACAAGTCCGCATCGCTACCCAGGATCTGGTCAATCTCGGCCTCGGACCAGACATAGAATTTGCCTTCAACCCCTTCGCTGTCGGCATCAAGGCTTGCGGTAAAGGCCCCGCCGGTGATGCGCATTTCGCGCAAGATCCAGGTGATGGTTTCCTCGACCCGCTTGGCATAAAGCGGATTGGCATCCACCCGCCAGACATCGCACATCAAATCAATCAGTTGTGCATTGTCATAAAGCATCTTTTCGAAATGCGGCACCAGCCACTGGTCATCAACCGCATAACGGGCAAAACCGCCGCCCAGATGATCATAAATCCCGCCCTGGCACATGCGATCAAGGCTGTGGGTGACGATGCGCTGCAAATCTTTGTCGTTTGTTCGAACCCCCGTCCGCCAAAGCAGGGACAGCAGGCTGGGCTGCGGGAATTTCGGCGCACCGGACGTACCGCCATTTTCTCCGTCCATGATCTGCAGGCAGCCATGACCGCAACGATCAATGACCTCAAGGCTCGGGACCGAACCGATGGCGGCACTGTTCATTTTGATCAGCGCATTGGAAATCTGGCTGACATTGTGGCGCACGTCATCGGGTTTTTCGGCGTAAATCTTGGCAACGGTTTTCAGCACATCACCAAATCCCGGTCGGCCATAGCGCGCTTCCTTGGGGAAATAGGTGCCGCCCCAGAACGGCTCGCCGTCCGGGGTTAAAAACATGGTCAGCGGCCAGCCGCCCTGTTGCCCCAGAAGGGCCAGCGCATTCTGATACAGCGCGTCCAGATCCGGGCGTTCTTCGCGGTCGAGCTTGATGTTGATGAACAGGTCGTTCATCAGCCCGGCCATCTCGTCATCTTCAAAGCTTTCGTGGGCCATGACATGGCACCAGTGGCACGCTGCATAGCCCACCGAAAGCAGGATCGGCTTGTTTGCTGCCTTGGCTGCTGCAAGCACATCCGTGCTCCAGGGTTGCCAATGCACCGGGTTGTCGCGGTGTTGCAGAAGATAGGGGCTGGTTTCCGAACCAAGATTGTTCTGTGCGAGTTCCATGACGTATCCAGTGCCCTCCATTTTCGGACGGCTTTATGATTTTCGGTGGCGTAATCCGTGATCACGCGCCAGTCCTTGGTGCTGGCAACCCTTTTCAGGTCTTGATCCTAAGGGTAACGCCATCATTCATAAAGGCAAATGGCGGGATTCTTTTATCGCAATAGTGTAAAACTTGAGGCTCGCCGCCAGACCTTGGGTACCATATGGTATGAGTGGTGGCCTTGAGGCGGCCAAAGTAAAGACAGCACGACCCGAAAAACACAAAAGAAGCAGGAGATCAGGGCGATGAAAGTAACCGTGAACATTGATTGCACCCCGGAAGAGGCACGGACCTTCTTTGGTCTTCCTGATGTTCAGCCGATGCAAAAGGCAATGATGCAGGAAATCGAAGACCGCATGAAAGCCAACCTTGCGGCGATGGACCCGGAAAGCATGTTCAATACCTGGCTGCCACAGGGCATTCAGAACTGGGAACAGTTGCAAAAGGCCTTCTGGGGCCAGTTCAACGGTCCGCAGGGGCAGGGCAAAGCCAGCGGAGAAAAGGACTGAGCAATTGGCAGACCACTACTATCAGGCACATGTTTTTGTCTGTCAGAACGAACGCCCAAGCGGCCATGAACGCGGCTGCTGCAACTCCAAGGGCGCAACCAAACTTCGCAATTATATGAAGGTCCGGGCCAAGGAGCTTGGCCTGCCGATGACCCGGATCAATACTGCGGGCTGTCTTGATCGCTGTGAATTGGGGCCGGTAATGGTGGTCTATCCCGAAGGCACCTGGTACCGCGTTGATACGATGGAAGACATTGATACGATCCTCAATGACCATCTGATCGGCGGGCAGGTGGTCGAACGATTGCAGCTTACGCCTGATCAATAAGCATCGATTTCAAACTAACCGGCGGCCCGCAATACCCGCGTGGCCGGTTTGTTATGCGCTGTTGGCAGATGCCCGGCTGCGACCCTTAAAGGGCGGTCATTGTAACCTAGATGGATGCCCGCCTGCGCGGGCATGACGGCCTTGGGGATTGTCGTGTTCGCCAGATATCCAGACATGAGGGCGTTCGGGATGCCTGTTTTAAGGTAACAACAACGGCGATGCTCTGCGCGCGCCTTACAGCGAAAGCCCATCCAATACCTGATTTGCATGCTTGCGTAGCTGACGGGGGGCTTTGCAGCGTCGATAAATGCCGCCTGCGCGGGCGTGACGGGATTTGGGGATTGTCGCGTTCGCCGAATATCCAGACATGAGGGCGTTCTGGATACTTTCTTTGCGGTAACAGCAATGGCGATGTCCTCCAGATGCCCTCCCGATACCGCCGCCCGCGCCTCACGCTGCGTTACCCGTCACCCCCGCGCAGGCGGGGGTCCATGGACCATGACGGGGTAATGCAGTGGGCATGGCGGCCCAAAAGACCGGCCCAACCAACATAGGGCGCATTAAAGCCCTGTTGGTATTTTAAGCCGTATGTTGACCTTTGGCGCTGTCTGAACGATATCCTCTGCCAGAAGCACATCCACCAAACGAACGGATACGGACCAACCATGATTGCAAGCCGAGAAACCATCTTTGCCCTGTCTTCCGGCGCGGGACGTGCCGGGGTTGCGGTGATCCGGCTGTCCGGGCCGTTGGCCGGGCCGACCCTTTGTGCGCTTCTGGGGCGCGAAACGCTGCCTGCGGCGCGCCATGCGGTCTATGCGCCGATCCGTGATCCTCAGTCTAGCGAACGTCTTGATGATGCGGTGGCGATCTATTTTGCTGGTCCGGCAAGCTTTACCGGTGAAGACGTGGTTGAGCTGCATGTTCATGGCGGTCGGGCGGTGATCGAAGGGGTGCTCGATTGCCTGTCGCGTCAGGATGGATTGCGGGTTGCCGACCCGGGGGAATATACCAGGCGCGCCTTTGAAAACGGCAAGATGGATTTGACCTCGGCCGAAGGCATTGCCGATCTGATTGATGCCGAAACCGCAGCCCAGCGCCGTCAGGCGGTGCGCCAGATGGCGGGCGAGTTGGGCACGCTTTACGAAGGGTGGCGGAAACGCTTGATGAAGGCATTGGCCCATATCGAGGCCGATATTGATTTCCCCGATGAAGACCTGCCCGACGGGATCGTGCCGGTGGTGCGCGGGGATCTGGTCGGCGTCTTTGGCGAGATCAAAAAACATCTGGCCGATAACCGCCGTGGGGAACGGCTGCGCGAAGGGTTTCAGATCGTGATCCTGGGCGCGCCCAATGCCGGGAAATCAAGCCTGCTTAATCGGCTGGCCCAGCGCGATGCGGCCATCGTTTCCGAGATCGCCGGGACCACACGCGACATGATCGAAGTCCATCTGGATCTGGGTGGCTTTCCGGTTACCATGGTTGATACCGCGGGCCTGCGCGAAAGCGGTGATGTGATTGAATCCGAGGGTGTGCGCCGTGCGACAGAGCGCGCAGAGAATGCCGACCTGCGTCTGGTTGTTGTTGATTACGATGACTGGCCCAATATTGATCCCGAAGCCGCCCGCCTGATTGATGAAAAGACCCTGATCCTGATCAATAAGGTCGATGACGCAACGCTTGCTGATATCCCTGATGTCTGGCGGGGCGCTTCGGTTGAAGGCGATGGTCTTGAGCTTCGCGTTTTGGCCATATCGGCCATGACCGGGCAGGGGATGGAAACCCTCTTGCAACTGCTGGAGACTCGCGTAAAAGAGGGGCTCGATTTTGCCGGGCCCGTGCCTTTGACACGGCTGCGGCACCGGCGGGCACTGGAAAGTGCCAGCGATCATCTGGATCGTGGATTGCAGACCGATATCGCCGAACTTGCGGCAGAGGATGTACGCCTTGCCGTGCGCGAAATCGGCAAGATTACCGGACGTGTCGATGTGGAAGATTTGCTCGATATTATCTTCGGGGATTTCTGTATCGGCAAATAGGGTCAGGGAATAGTCGTTAGACTTCAACCCGTCGATTGTTTCACGTGAAACATTGGTCACAAGATTGACCGCATAAGCCTATTCGAACCAGACAAGGTTCAAACCCGCCGGATTGATCGCGGGGATTGAGTGAGGAATTCGATGTCACAGAACGTGCCAAATAACCGTTTTGATGTGATTGTTGTTGGTGGTGGCCATGCTGGGTGTGAAGCCGCTGCTGCCGCTGCACGCATGGGGGCCGCGACCGCGCTGGTCACGCACCGTGCTGATCGCATCGGGGAAATGTCGTGCAACCCGGCCATCGGTGGTCTGGGCAAGGGGCATATGGTGCGCGAAGTCGATGCGCTTGACGGTGTGATGGGCCGGGCCATTGACCGGGCGGGTATTCAGTTCCGCATGCTTAATCGCTCCAAGGGGCCGGCTGTTCGCGGGCCACGCGCCCAGGCAGATCGCAAGCTCTATCGTCAGGCGGTTCAGGATATCCTGGCTGATCAGGAAAACCTCACCATCCTTGAAGGCGGTGTGGAAGATCTGATCATTGATGACCACAACCGTGTGGCTGGTGTCATCACCGGTGACGGTCGCGAATATCGCGCCGGGGCGGTGGTGCTGACCACGGGCACCTTCCTGAACGGGCTTATTCATATCGGTGAAAAATCCGAACCGGCTGGCCGCATGGGCGATGCCCCATCGACAGGTCTTTCTGACACACTGGCAAAATATGATTTCCGATTAGGACGTTTAAAAACTGGCACACCGGCCCGCCTTGATGGCCGGACCATCGATTGGGCCAGCTTGCAGGAACAGCCGGGCGATACCCCGCCGGAACCGTTTTCCTTCTTGACCCGCGAAATCACGGTACCGCAAATTCCCTGTCACCTGACCTGGACGACAGAGGCAACCCACGAAATCATCCGCGCCAATCTTGATCGTGCGCCGATGTATAGCGGCAAGATCCAAAGCAGCGGCCCGCGGTATTGTCCGTCGATTGAAGACAAGGTCGTGCGCTTTGCCGAGAAAAACCAGCATCAGATTTTCCTTGAGCCAGAAGGGCTCGATGACCCGACGGTCTATCCGAACGGCATTTCGACCTCGCTGCCCGAGGATGTGCAGCTTGCGATGCTGGCCACCATTCCGGGACTTGAGAAGGTCGAGATTTTCCGTCCGGGTTATGCGGTGGAATATGACTTCGTTGATCCGCGTGAGCTGCGCCATACGCTGGAAACCAAAAAGGTCGGTGCACTCTTCTTTGCCGGGCAGATCAATGGTACCACCGGCTATGAAGAGGCAGCAGGTCAAGGGCTTATTGCCGGGGTGAATGCGGCGTTGGTGGCTGATGGGGGGGAACGTGAATTTATCCTTGATCGGGCCGATGCCTATATCGGGGTGATGATCGATGACCTTGTCACCCTTGGCACCCGCGAACCCTATCGCATGTTTACCTCGCGTGCGGAGTATCGATTGATGCTGCGTGCGGATAATGCCGATCAGCGTCTGACCGATCGTGGTCTTGAGATCGGCTGCGTCGCCGCGATGCGTGAACAGGTTTGGGGCGACAAGAAAACCGCACTGGAGGCTGCCAAGGCGGAAGTCTCCGGTCTGGCAGAGACCCCGAATGCCTTGTCGAAATTTGGCATCAAGATCAACCTTGATGGGGTACGCCGCAGCGCCTATGACCTGCTGGCTTATCCCGAAATCAGTTTTGAAACCTTGACCGCGGTCTGGCCCCAACTGGCAGAGCTTGACCCGGCGATCCAGGAGCAGGTGGCGATTGATGCCCAGTACAAGGGTTACCTTGATCGACAGGCAGCCGACATTGCCGCCTTCCGCCGGGATGAGGAATTACGTCTGCCACGCGGACTTGATTTCGATGCGGTCGGGGGACTGTCTGCGGAGATCCGTTTGAAGCTTCAGGAAATTCAACCGGAAACCATCGGCGCGGCATCACGTATCCCCGGGGTGACACCCGCCGCCGTAACCGCATTGCTTGGCCATATCAAAAGCCATAAGCACATGGCAGCGAACAAGGCCAGCAAGACGGCTTGATCTGACGACCAAAACTATCCTGAATTTGAACGCCCGGTCTGAACCCTCAGCCGGGCGTTTTGCTTTGGCGTACCATGCGAGAACACCGGGGACGTCAGGTGGACCGCCGTTTTCGATCCCCGCTTATCGAGTTGCCGGTTGGTTGGGCTGCTGGTTTGATCGGTTCCCGAACAGCGGGTGAGGGGATCACGGGGATGGTCGCCACGAATGTTTCACGTGAAACATTGCAGGATATTTTTCTGATTTTATCGCATCCGAAGCGGTGAAAAATGACAAACTGCAAAAATCAAGGCTGGTGTGTTTTTCAAACTGGTCGTATAAATCATTTATGCAATCCATTTCCGAACCCATAAAAACATGGTTTGAACGCGATTTGAGTGTTTCACGTGAAACATTGGACCGCTTGAGCCAATACGCAGACCTTGTCGTTAAATGGCAACCGCGCATCAATATCGTTGGCGCCAGCACGGCAGAAGACGTTTGGGGACGTCATTTACAGGATTCTGCGCAGCTTTGGCCGTATCTGCAGGATGTCGCTGCGATGGGAAAAATCGTTGATTTCGGCTCCGGTGCCGGATTTCCGGGCGTTGTCCTTGCCATCTTGGGCGCACAGAGCGTGACGATGATGGAATCCAACACCAAGAAAACCGTCTTCCTGATGGAAGCCGCCCGCGTGTGCGGCGTATTGGATAAGACAGAGGTCGCACGGGAGCGAATCGAAATGGCTCCGGCGCGACAAGCAGACGTTATTACCGCGCGCGCCTTTGCCCCCTTGCCAAAGTTGCTTGAGCTTGGTGCGCGACATCTAAAAGACGGCGGCCACTATGTGCTGCTGAAGGGACGTGCCTTTGAGGATGAGCTGGCGGACGCACGCGACGCTGGTTGGACATTTGATGTAACCACGCACGCCAGCCTGGTAGACCCGGAGGGTGTGGTGATGATCTTAAAAGGAGTGGGCCGGTGACGGATGTTATTGATTTACCGCTTTCGACCAAGTCTGACGGTGCCAAATCCGGGGGCGAAGCACATCGCCCACGCATCATCGCCGTGGCCAACCAGAAGGGCGGGGTGGGTAAAACCACGACGACGATCAATCTGGCAACCGCACTGGCGGCTGTGAACCAACGGGTTTTGATTGTTGATCTTGACCCGCAGGGCAATGCCAGCACGGGCCTTGGCCTGCGCCCGTCAGAGCGCGAGATCAGCTCTTATGATGTGTTGATCAACGGCAATACCCTGGAAGAGGCACGCAAGGAAACCTCTATTCCGCGGCTCAGCATCGTGCCGTCTGGCATGGATCTTTCGGGGGCCGAGATTGAACTGGTTGATTTTGAACGCCGCGAAACGCAGCTGAAAGAATCACTCGGCAAGTTGCCGCATGATGTTGATTACGTTTTGATTGATTGCCCGCCGTCTTTGGGGCTGCTGACGTTAAACGCATTGGTGGCGTCAGACGCGGTGCTGGTACCGTTGCAATGTGAGTTCTTTGCCCTTGAAGGGGTCAGCCATCTGGTGCGGACCATCAAACGGGTCAAGAAGGCGTTCAACCCGAATCTTGAGATTCAGGGCATTGTCCTGACCATGTATGACAAGCGCAACAACCTGTCGGCCCAGGTCGCCAATGATGTCCGTGATTATTTCGGGGATGTGGTGTACCGCACGGTCATTCCGCGCAATGTGCGTGTTTCAGAAGCCCCCAGTCATGGTGCGCCGGTGTTGGTTTATGACATGAAGTGCCCGGGATCGCGGGCCTATTTGAATCTTGCAAGCGAAGTCCTGAAACGCGAAGGGGTTAAAGCATGAGTGATGCAAAGAAACGCGGCTTGGGCAGGGGATTGTCTGCACTTCTTGGCGAAGAAGACGAAGAAGTTGCGGTTGCCGCCAGTGGTGATGACACGAGCGTTGTGCATCCCGGACCCGGCGGTACGACCCAACTGATTGCGATTACCGATCTGCGGCCATCGCCCTTCCAGCCGCGCAGCAACTTTGACGATGATGCCATTGATGACCTTGCGGCGTCGATTCGCGAAAAGGGCATCATTCAGCCGATTTTGGTGCGGGCGTCTTCCACGGGCGAAACGACATACGAAATCATTGCCGGGGAACGGCGCTGGCGGGCGGCACAGCGCGCACAGCTTCATGAAGTACCGGTTCTGGTGCGCGAGTTTGATGATCGCGAAACCGCTGAAATCGCCCTGATCGAAAACCTGCAACGTCAGGATCTGTCGCCGCTTGAAGAGGCAGAAGGTTATAACCGCCTGATGAGCGAGTTTTCCCACACGCAGGAAGCGCTTGGTCAGGCATTGGGTAAAAGCCGAAGCCACATTGCCAATAGCTTGCGTCTTTTGGGGCTTCCGGCACCGATCAAGCAGATGCTGTCTGACAAGGTTTTAAGCTCCGGCCATGCGCGTGCGCTGCTTGGCGCAGATAACGCAGTCGAGCTTGCTGGCCAGATTGTCAAAAAGGGCCTGAATGTTCGTCAGGCGGAAAAGCTTGTTAAAACCGACGGCGGCAAGGCATCGCGTCCCAAGCGGTCCTCGGGTGGTGCATCCTCGGAAAAAGACCCAGATACAGTGGCTCTGGAGCGTGACCTTAGCAACATGTTGGGGCTGGCGGTCAATATCGACTTTGACGGGGCGGCGGGTAAAATCTCCATCCGCTATGAAACGCTTGAGCAGCTCGATGACATCCTGCAGCGTCTGACCCATGGCAAGGCCGATGTGCTTGGCGAGGATGAGGCTGTCGACGACTCGGGACAAGGCGACGAAAACGAATTCGATTCGATGTTTATCGAAGATGATGACGACGATGCGTTGACCGCAGAGCTCGAATCGATTGCCGATATTGTCGATGAGGGAGCACCTGAATTGCCCGACGAGTCGCTTGGCACCGATGAGGAGCCCGAAGGCGACATCCCGATCGAGCAAGAAAAAGTTGATGAGGATGTGCTTGCGGAGGTGACCGACAGCACCGGAAAAAAGCCGTAAGAAAAACCAGTATGAAAGATCTGGATCGCAAAAAGATCGATCAGCTCAAGAAGCTGAAAGAAGAAAGAACCATGGCGCGAAAAGGATCGGTCGAGGTGAAGCGGATCCTTTAAGAAGTATCTGAGCCTTGGCGTGTTGGTGCCTTGAAGAGCCTTGATCTTTGCAGGCATGTCGCATCTCGCGGTATGCCTGCTTTCTTGAAGCATATTCCCACAGCAACCGTGCACAAATAGGCACATGTGGAACGGAAGAAATTACTCTAGCGCCGGCCTTGCTTCTGGCGGGCAACCGCGACCTTGATCATGGCGCGATGGGCGATGGTTTCAGGGATTGCCAGGCCGCTTTTGCAGTCCTTTTCGGCTTCCAGCAGGATTTGCAGGGCACGCTGAAGATTGTTGACCGCCCAGTTGTTAAGGTTGGCGCGGAACTGATCGGCGGCCTTGAAAAACAGGGGCGGGCGAAGTGATTTCATCGCCTGATCGGCATTGGCACCCTGGGACACTTGGCCCTTGACCAGATGCAGTTTCTGAAAATAGCTGATCATCATGCGAAGTGCCCCGACCGGGTTGAGGCCCTCTTCGACTAGGCGGGTGAGCGCAGCATCGAGATTAACCACATTGCCCTGTGACACCGCCTGAATGACATCGTCATAGTGGCGTGCTGAACTGTCACCGACACAGGCCATGGCATCTGCCAGGGTGACCTGACCTTCTTTCAGTGCATAAAGCGCGAGCTTTTCCAGCTCGCTTCGTGAAATCATGCGGTCCGAGCCGAGATTGGCAACCAGATAGCTGGTTGCATCGCGGTCAATGCGCAGTTTGTGTTCTTCCATGATTGACCGGATCAGGGCTTCGATATCCCGGCCGCTATCGGCATAGCAGGGAAGCGCCATGCCGTTGCCGGCCTTTTCGACCGCTTGTCTTAGCTTGGAGCGAGTCGGAAGGCTTCCGGCTTCAATGACAATAAGCGCATCGCCCGCAGGATCGGCAAGGAAATCTGCGATAAGGGGGGCCTGTGCCTCGCCAATGTCGCGGAGTCGTATTACGCGGCGGCCTCCCCCGAAGCTCATGGCAGCAGCCTCGTCACGCAGACGGCCGGCATCTTCCTTAAGCTGGGGAATGCCAAGTTCAATCACCCGGAAGGGGTCTTTGAGGTCATCAACCACGGTTTTGGCAAGATGAATGGCACGTTCGCGCACCAGACCTTCATCTTCGCCGTAAATCAGAACCAGCTGGGCTTTGGCATCCGGGGCCCGCAAGAAATTTTCAACCTGGGCGGCCTTGAGCTTCATGATTTGCCTTGAGTGTTCTGAAAGATGCTGTCGATCAACGGCGGGTTATTGTGAGCGAAGGCCAATTGCAACCTGATTGGCAAGTTGCTGCGCGAGATTACGCGCCGCATCGCTCTGTGCGGCGGCTTCTGCTTCGATGCTGGCGAAGTCCGAATCGACAATATTGTAACTGGTTCTGACCCTTAAAGTGCCCTTGCGCAAGACCAAGGCATCGGATTTTCGGACAAGCTGGTAATTCGCAGTGATCAAATAATCCGCAATGGTGGCTTCGTTATCTTTGGTGAAACCCTGTTCGCTGGTTGATTCATCAAGCAAGACTTGCAAATCATAGAGCGGACTTTGGCTTTGTCCGCGTGGCGTGAGCGTTTCAATCAGGGCATTGCGGGTGACCTGACCGACACGGTCATTGATCAGTGCGACATTAACGCGCGCCATGTTCGCCGCAGTTTGATAATCGTCACCGGCCGTTGCATAGAGCGGGCGAAACCCGCAGGCGCTGAGCGTTGTAACGGCAACAAGGGCGAAAATCGGAAAAACCGCGCGCAGTTTCATTCGGTCGTGCCTTCTGTTTGGGATGTATTGACAAGCTCTCGTTTAACGAGGCCTTGGCGCCACAATAGTTCGGTTCCGATAAAAGGGCAAAACAGAGTTAGGTTGGCAAGAAAAGAATGGTAAAGCGCCAGGTCCCGTGGTGCAGCTTCAAGCTGTTTGAATTGGCTGCGCAGCTGGGCGATGGCCAGATTGTTTTTACCGCTAAGAAGGGCGTCGGTGACCGGGGTTGGGGCACTAGGGCTCGTCGGGTTTACGTGCGCAGCAGGGGCACGGTTGGCGCAATACCGCCATAGTTCGCGCAACCACCTCCAATGGCCTATCAGACTGTTCTGCGTCAGGTGAATCGGGCGATGGACCGGAACATCGGCCAAAAGCGCAAGTGATGTGATGTCAAAGCCGACGTTCCAACAGAGCTGGTCACTTTGATTTGGCAAATTATCAGTGGTTACTTTGGAGGGTACGGCTGGCGAGGATGGCTGTGTGTTGGCGGGCACAACCTGCCGTTGGACGGATTGAAAGAGTGTGGCCCGCAGTGAACTGAGGTTTCCAGAGGCAGCTTCAAAGATTTCCGGTCGATTGCGGCGCAGAATTAACCCCCAGTCACGTTGAAGCGTGTGGGGGTTAAATTCAGGCGATATATATCGTGTGTCTTTGGTCATTGCCTGGAGCAGGTTTAGTGCATCCCGTTCTATTGGGCAGTTGCACTGTCGATGCGCAACTGGCGTGCACGGGTCAGGATCGCATCTTCCATGGATACGACGGTTCCCGGCTCAACCACGGCGTCCTGCCACTGGTTTGGTCCCACGCTGACCTGACGGAAAACAGAAACCTTGATTGCGTCTGAACGTAGTGCCGTGCCCAGAATATAGGCTGTCAGCTTAAAACGTTCATCGGGTGTTTCCGCAGGGCTGTACCAATCAGTAATAATCACCCCGCCAAACGGATCCGCAGAATTAAGCGGCATGAAGGACAGGGTATCAAGGGTGGCACGCCACAGGAAACTGTTCACACCGATGCCAGATCCACCACCTTGCTGGCCATCTTCGCCGCCAAAAATGTTCAGACCATCTGATCCGAACAGGCCACCACGTTCTTGTTCGTCGGCACGGGTCATGGTGCGTCCGTTTACACGTTCATCGGTGTTTGCGGACCCGGGAAACTGATCATAATCGACAGTCCCGTATGAACAGCCGGCCAAAATCAGCGTGAGGCTTGCGCCTGTAATCAGGGATTTGAGCGGAGAAAAGGGTACCATTTCCGGCCTTTAGACAAATTTGCGATGGGTGAACGTTACGTATTGAAGCGAATATAGGAGGGAATTGGTCTGCGAGCAAAGAAAACTGGTGTGCTTTTTCTGCAACAGTTTAACGGCAATGTGCCTTTTTGATCACAGCATTGGTTGACGTCGCCGGTAATTAGTGGCTCCATCCTTCCCGAACCGGGCGGCAAAAGCTGTCCAAATTATCTTGTGGCGCAAAAGCGCATGCAAAGACGTTGAGGGAAAAGATGAAAAAGATTCTGGTAGCTTCCAGCGCACTCGTCGCTGTTGGTTTCGCAGGCGCAGCTCAGGCTTCTGAGCCGATCAGCCTGTCCGTAGGTGGTTACATGGAACAGTGGGCCGGTGTTGCCGATCAGGACGACGCATATGAGTCCTACAATGCGTTCCAGTCCGACACCGAAGTTCACTTCGCTGGTTCCACCACGCTGGATAACGGCATTGAAGTCGGTGCAAAAATCGAACTCGAAGGTGAAGAATCAGACGGTAGCCAGGTTGACGAACAGTACCTGTACATCAACGGTGGTTTCGGCCAGGTCAAACTCGGCCAGGAAGACGGTGTTCAGACCGACATGCTGACCGTTGCTCCGTCGACCGGTCCGGTTAATGCACAGGATGGTGACCTCGCAAGCTGGGTCAACATCAACACCTCTGACACCAACGTAACCGCGAACATCTATGGTTACAGCGATGCCAAGAAAGTCACCTACTACACCCCGGTTCTCGGCGGTTTCCGCGCTGGTGTTTCTTACACCGATGACGACACCTCGGAACATGCTGACAAAGCAACCGGTGGCGATGCACGCTACGGTGTTGGTGTAGAATACAGCGGCGATTTCGACGCTGTTTCGGTTAAAGTTTCCGGTATGGCTGAAGGCGACGGCGACGATGGTCGTAACTACCATGTTGGTGCAAACGTAGGCTTCGGCGCATTCACCGTTGGTGGTTCCTATGGTGCCGCGAACAGCGAATACCTTGATGGTGCAGACAACGCAACCAACGGCGATGCATTTGGTTATGACTTCGGTGTTGGCTATGCAATGGATGCCGCAACCGTAACCCTGACCTACTTCTACGGTGAAGACGAAGCTGGTTCGGCAACTGCCGAAGATTCGCTTTCGAACCTCCACCTCGGCCTGAGCTACACGCTCGGTGCTGGCGTAACCTGGAAGTCCTCGGTCTTCATGTTCGACAACGAGCGTGACGCATCCGGCGGTACCGACAACGATGGTTACGGTGCTGTTACCGGCCTCGCACTGTCCTTCTAATCCCTTTCGGGTTTAGTTGAAAAATTGAAGGGGGTGGATTTTCCACCCCCTTCTTTTTTGTCTGCGCTTCGGTTTATGGGGCCGTCGCGCCTCCTTATGCAACTGACGCGTGGAAACTGTTTTCGGACTGTTGTTGCTGACTGGCAAGGCTGTCCGTTGAGCGACGCCAGTCCGGTGTTGCGAAATAAAATTCCGTCCTTGTCCGCAGGTGTTCCTGCAATATCGAGTGCGGTCACAATTACAATTTTGGCTTTTCGCCAATTAATGACCAAAGGTTATTAATATATAGTTTGAAGTCAGCGCGATGAATAATCCAGTGATTAATGACTATTAAACAAAAAAACTCGACGGGTATACACCACGCAAACAGGAAGAATGTGTGCCAAAAATGCAACATTGCGCCATTTAAATAACTTGTGGTCATTTATTATAATTGACCAGACGTCATTTAATTGGCTTTATCGCCCTTGGCAGAACGAGGGGTCGCTCGGTTCAAACCCTTCGTCCCAAAACGTCATTCTATTGAGGGTTAAGATGAAAAAGATTCTTTTTGCTTCCAGCGCACTCGTTGCTGCTGGTTTTGCCGGTGCAGCACAGGCTTCCGAGCCGATCCAGCTTGAAGTTGGCGGTTACATGGAACAGTGGGCCGGTGTTGCCGATCAGGATGTTGGCGAATCCAAAAACGCCTTCCAGTCCGACACCGAAGTTCACTTCGCTGGTTCGACCACGCTCGACAATGGCATCGAAGTTGGTGCGAAGATCGAACTCGAAGGTGAAACCTCTGGCGACCAGATCGACGAACAGTATCTGTATGTGACCGGTGGCTTTGGTCAGGTTCGTCTTGGTAAAGATGACAGCGCAGCAGACTCCATGGGCGTTACTGCACCGTCTGTCGGTCCGGTTGGTGTTAACGACGGCGACCTGACAAACTGGGTTGACGCTTATCTGATCGATACCGTCCCGTCGAGTGGCGACCAAAACCGCGTTACCTACTATACCCCGGTCTTCGGCGGCTTCCGCCTCGGCGCATCCTATGCAGATGACAGCCAGCGTAACGGATC
The DNA here is from genome assembly GCF_000763295.1 of Thalassospira australica. Lineage (GTDB taxonomy): Bacteria > Pseudomonadota > Alphaproteobacteria > Rhodospirillales > Thalassospiraceae > Thalassospira > Thalassospira australica. Next base: position 397,143 of record NZ_JRJE01000032.1, read on the forward strand.
GGGCGGTTACAACGGAACCGATGGTGACGGCGATAACATCGTTTCTGCCGGTATCGAATTTAACCATGATTTCGACGGTGTGTCCGTTGGTGTATCTGCTACTGGCGAAAACTGGGCTGAAGGCAACTGGTACGGCCTTGGTGCCACCGTTGGTTTCGGTAACTTCGTAGTTGGTTCTTCTTGGGGCCACATCGAAGACGATTATGCACAGGGTGAAGGTTCGACAACTGCTGGCGATACCGACAGCTATGACATTGGCGTTTCCTATGCGATGGACGCAGCCTCTGTCTCGCTTACCTATGGTTATGCTGAATACGGCAACCGTGAAGACGGCGACACCACCACCACTGGCGAAATCAGCACGGTTGATCTTGGCCTTGCCTATACCCTTGGTGCCGGCGTGACCTGGAAATCGTCGATCTTCTGGTTTGATGACGAAGCTGATAGCGCGAACATCGCCGACAATGACGGCTATGGCGCAGTTACCGGTCTGGCTCTGTCCTTCTAATTCTTTGGAATTTGATGACAAGTTTGAAGGAGGCGAGAAATCGCCTCCTTCTTTTTTGTTCGGGGCAGGAGCGCAATTTGTGAGCTGATCGACTGTTTCAGGGAAGCTTCAGGTCGCTGTGCAACACGCCGAGAATGTCTTTTTGTTCAGTGAGCAGCTGCGCAACGCAGGGAACCGGGGCGTCGATGGTCAGTCGCTCGGCGATGGCTTTGTTGCTTTGTGTCGGGAGATCACCTAGCGCATCAAAGGGAAGTTCCAGACTGCCCATGCAGCCGATCTTGCCATCCGCACTGGCGCGAAGTTTTGCCAGTCCGCAGGGTGCGCTACAGAATTCCCCCGTATACCGGCTTTGCCAGCGGTGCAAATTACGATGCCTGCCTTGCAGGACGTCCCCGGATGCGGATGTGTAAATCGCCAATCCTGGTGTCTGAAACAGCTTGGTGATATGGGCCGGACCACTATCGGCCAGAACGACATAATCCTGATCGGCGATAAATGCAGTAAGTTCGCCAATGGTCTTGAAACCGTCAATTACTGCAATATTGGCCTTCGCGCCGAGATCAAGACTGCTTTTATACTTCTTCATGACGCCCTGATAGGCATTCAGACTGACTGTGACCTTGTGCCCCGCCTTGCCCAGAAGGGCCACCATCTGGTTGACCAGTGCGGGCGGCAGGCTGCGCAAAGGTGATGAGGCCATCGGCAGGATCGCAATGTTCATCGCCGGTTTAAGGACGGGCGCACGCGTCGGCAAGTTGACGGGGGCGAGGTCAAATGCCGTGCAAAGCGCCTCTTCGGGATTGACGGGCATGCGGTCAATCGTTTCCCAACCTTCCATTTCGCTCAGATCAATCACGGTATCAAAGCTGGCAAGTTGCTTTGATGAAATGAAAAGCTGAAAGATCGCGATCTGATCCATCGTGGCAAACAGATCAGAGGCACTGGCACTGTTTAAAACCCCTAATCGTGCCGCAGGGTAGCGTTGCCGGAAGGCGCGTAAAAACAAAACCATGCCAACACAATCGCCCAATGCATCATCGGGGATCAAAAACAGCACGGATCTTTGTGCAAAGTCGGTTTCGGGCCAAAGCGCGCGCGGCAGAACCTGTGGCCGGAAGGCATCAGACTTGATTTTTACCCCGGGTGCAGTTGCAAGCCCCTGGCGTCGCAACAGCGAATTGGCCCGCGTCAGATAAATCGGGCTGCCGTCCGAACTTTGTCCAAGTGCCGGACTGACATTGGGCAGGCCGAATTGAAACGGTTTCTTGGACGCAAAGCGGGTGAATTTCTTGCGTGCGGGATGCAAGTTGTGGGGCATTCGGTCCTTGACCCTAAGCGGGAGGTTTTGTTTGACGATCAGCCGACAGAAAACCCGATCCCTGCCACGGACGCAATAGCACAAGTGCGCAATGAGCCGACATTTCCGCCATGAATGCCGCCAAGGGCGATCGGCTGCATGTTGTGGGTCAGACACAGCTGGCTCATTTCCGAAAGGCGCTGTAATCCAAGATGTGCGCTGCCCGGATGGCTTTGGGTCGGGAAGACCGGCGACATCAGGACACCATCAGGGCGGCTTTGCCGTGGCAATTGCGCAAGACGGCGGAGGGTATGGGCATGATGGCAGGCGGAGGTTCGCAGAAGGTGGTCGGTGAGTCGTCCGTAAATACCGGGGTCGGTCAGGGCGCGGTATTCGGGGAAATGAATACCATCGGCATCGAGTTTCAGTGCCAGTGAAACGTCATTGGCGACCAGAAACGGGATGGCACGCGTCCGGCAAATGGCGCGTAGGTGCGCTCCCAGCGTTGCGCGCGCCGGATGATCGTAATGGCGAAAAATTACCATGCTGTCGCGGGGCAGGGCGCGGATAGCACATTCGGGCTCGGGCAATCTTTGATCATCGGTCATGAGCACAATCGGCGGAAAAGGGCCGTTGGTACCGCCATTGCGCCGATTGAGGTTGCGTGCCTGCTTTAACAGGGCCTTATCCATTGATACACTCCCGATTTGGCGGTTATACCTGCTGCGATCCGCCGTGCCCGGCTGCGTTACCGACGAAGGAACATCATTTATGAGCCAACCTGATCTGTCATCTGACAAAACCGATGTTGCCAACAACCTTGCCGAAATCCAGAGCAATATCAATACGGCATGCGCGGCCGTCACACGGGACCCGAAGGATGTGACGCTGGTCTGTGTCAGCAAGAACCATGGTGCTGATCATGTGCGCAAGGCGGCTTTGGATGGCAGACGGGTGTTTGGCGAGAACCGCGTTCAGGAAGCGGCGGGAAAATGGCCGGGATTGCGTGCGGAATTTCCCGATATTGAATTGCATCTGATCGGGCCGCTTCAGACAAACAAGGTCAAGGATGCGGTCGCGCTTTTTGATGTGATCGAAACTGTTGATCGGCCGAAGCTTGCCAATGCGCTGGCCAAGCATCGCGATAAAACCGGGATGTGTCCGGATCTGTTCATTCAGATCAATACCGGCGAAGAAGAACAAAAGGCCGGAATTGCGCCAAAGGATGCGGATGATTTCATCAAGATGTGCCGCGAAGAACTTGATCTGCCGATCAAGGGCCTGATGTGCATCCCGCCGGTGAATGAAGAGCCGGCCCCGCATTTTAGCCTGTTGGGCAAGATTGCTGATCGCCATGGTTTGAAAATCAAAAGCATGGGCATGAGCGGGGATTACGAGGCCGCAATCCGGTTTGGGGCAACCCATGTGCGGGTTGGGACGGCAATTTTTGGGTCCCGAGGCTATTAAAAGTCAAAAAAAGCCGATATTTCCACCCAAAAGTGCCGTTTATTGGCGTGATTATGTAATTTGCCGGGTTTTAGGGCAGAAATTGCGCTTTTTTCGCGAATTTTATGTTTGTTCAAGGTTTGTGGATAATCCGGCCCGATGTCATAGACGGAAACCACAAAGGTTTGTGACAAAAAAATCCCGCCGAAACGGGATTTTTTTGGAATCGTTCGAAAACACCGGCCCCTCAGGGTATCAGTCGGTAACCGCCCGGTTCGGTGATCAGGATGGCCGCGTTTGACGGATCTTTTTCGATTTTCTGGCGCAGGCGGTATACGTGGGTTTCCAGCGTATGGGTGGTGACACCGGCGTTATAGCCCCAGACCTCGTCCAGAAGTGTTTCGCGGGTCACGGGTTTATCGCCAGCCCGGAACAGGAATTTCAGGATCGAGGTTTCCTTTTCGGTCAGGCGGACTTTTTTCTCGGTCGTGGTTTCAATCAGGATTTTGGCACTTGGCTGGAAGCTGTAGGGCCCAATGACAAAGACCGCATCCTCGCTTTGTTCGTGTTGTCGGATGTGGGCGCGAATGCGCGCAAGCAGCACATTCAGGCGGAACGGCTTGGTGACATAGTCATTGGCCCCGGATTCAAGCCCAAGAATGGTGTCGGAATCGCTGTTGGCCCCGGTCAACATGATGATCGGTGATTTGACACCTGCGCGTCGCATCAGCTTGCAGACATCGCGCCCGTCCATGTCGGGCAGGCCGACATCAAGCAGGATTACGTCAAAATAGGACTCCTTGGCAGCATCAAGCGCGTCCTTGCCACTGTTGGCCACGATACATTCGAAGTCCTCATGAAGTCTGAGTTGTTCGGTCAAAGACTGGCTGAGGGCTGCGTCATCCTCAACTACAAGAACCTGTTTACCTGTCGACATTCACCATCCCTTGCTGCTTGTCAGATCCCGTCTATATATTGGATCTGCGTCTGGCGTTGTTTTTCCGGCCTGATTTTCTGGAACTTCACGGTCAGGCCCGCCATATAAATTCTAGGATCCGCATCTTAAAGTGTATTTTCAAGAACAAACTGTTTTCACCTTGGCCCTTTAACGTGCGCCGGACCCGGATTACGGTCAGGAACGATTTGTCTGCAAGGCATGTCGTAAAATCTTGAAAGATGCGCATCTTCCTGCGATTTTGCGCATCTCGGCCAAACAGGTATCTCCTACCCGTGCGGTTATATGAATTAAATCGGGTGCGTTTCCAGCCCAATAGCCACCGGATCGCGATGTTGTGATCATAAAGACAAGATGCCGATGACCCAAAGCTCTGCCGTGACGGCCCAAAATGACAGCAATCTGATTCCGGCGACCGATCTGGTGACAGTTTCCCGCGCCGTGGCAGACCTGCGCCGTGGCGAGATCATTCTGGTTCAGGGCCATCATGACGGTGAAACACACAATGTCGCCGTGATCGCCGCAGAGCCACTGTCGCAACATGGCCTTGAACGTTTGTGTGACATCGCACGCAATGACGTCGCCCCGGCGATTGTCATTCCCCGTGTGCGGGCCAAGTCGCTTGGACGATCAAGTAAGGATGACCCGTTTGTCGCCTTTGTCTGTGCGCCGCAAACCGGTATTGATGCCAACCGCTTGGGCGAAATCGCCAACCCGTTGCTTGATCTTGATGTGCTTCCCGATGGGGATTGGCGCACGGTAAGCATGGCGGAAAATGCAGCGATTCGTTTGGCCAAACTTGCCCGGTTGCTGCCTGCGGTTGTGACCGTACCCGTACAGGCCGATCAGCTGGAAAACCTTGCGCGGTCGCAGAATCTTCTGGTTTTGCAATCCGAAAGCATCAATGGATATGAAAACGCCTCGGCGGCATCCTTGCGTCAGGTCAGCGAAGCGCGTGTTCCGCTTGAAGATGCCGAAAATGTCACCGTGATTGCCTTCCGTCCCGAAGATGGCGGGCAGGAACACCTTGCCATCGTCATCGATGAACCGGCCAAGGACAAACCGGCCCTGATCCGGTTGCATTCAGAATGCTTCACCGGCGATCTGATCGGATCGTTGCGCTGTGATTGCGGGCCGCAATTGCGCGGGGCCATTTCGGAAATTGCCAAAAGCGGGCAGGGCGGCATTGTTTTGTATCTGCGTCAGGAAGGGCGTGGCATCGGGCTTGTGAACAAGCTGCGTGCCTATGCGCTTCAGGATCGCGGATTTGATACCCTTGATGCCAACGAGGAACTCGGCTTTGACGCCGATGAACGGGTGTATCGCCCGGCGGCTGAAATGCTGCGTCAAATGGGCTTTGAAACGGTTCGGTTGCTGACCAACAATCCGCAAAAGCTAACAGGGTTGGAAAACTGGGGCGTTAAGGTTTCGGAACGGGTTCCCCATAAATTCCCGTCCAATGGTCACAACGAATTTTATCTTCAGACCAAGAAAGACCGGGCCGGGCATTTGTTCTAGCCAACCTGCACCGAACCGCATGCTTGGGTTGGCAGTTTTGATCCATACCCGGCAGAAGATTCCGACAGGCAAGAGCATCGCAAATCCTTCCTGATTAAAAATCAATTATTTCAATGTTTTAGGGTTTTCTAAAACTGGCACTCCTTTTGCAAAATAGATCGCAAGAGGAGGACAAACATGTCGATTGGTGAAAATTGGCGGCAAATTTCGCCCGGTAACGTTTCAAGCGCAGCAAGCGACGTGGCAAACAACAAGTTTGCCCAGTCCAATGCGGCTGACGCGCTTTCGGAAAATGCGCAAGGGCGGACCTTTTCCCAATATATGTTTGGCGAAGACGGGTTCGAATTTACCGATTTCCTCGATGTGGTTAATCCCCTGCAACATATTCCCGGTGTCGGGATGGTGTATCGATCCCTGACAGGCGACGAGCTTGGCAATGGTGCGCGTGTGGTTGGTGGCGGACTGTTTGGCGGGGTTTTTGGCCTTGCCGGTGCAGCGATTGATGCCGTGGTCGATGCGGTTACCGGCGATGACACCGGAAGCCACGTCATGGCCTTTGTCGAAGATAGTTTTGGCGGCAGCGGCATTGATGATGGCACCGCAGTTGCCGATGCGACAAAAGATCCCTCAGCACAGATTGCCGAAAACAGTGCGGATCAGGGGGGACTTGTCTTGCCCTGGATGACGGGCGCGCAAACATCAACAGCACAGGCAGCAAGCCCGCAAGAGCAGGCAACCATCGTCCAACCCGCCCCACGTGGGGCTGTGGATCAGACAATATTGGCGGCGGCTGATCCGGCGAAGGGTTTGGGCGTTGCGCCATCTGATTTGAATGTGCCTTGGGCCCAGGGCAAAATGGCAAATGCATTGGCAACAAGCCCGCAGAGCCAGACCCATAACCAGCCCCAAAACCAGACAGAGACCCAGGCACAGGCGCAAGAAACGCCAGCGGCACAATCAGCCCCGTCACAGGTTTCTGATCCAGCCGAACTTACCGTTGCCATGGCATCGGCGGGAACGGCAAATCCGGCATCGACCCTGTCACGCACTGTATCTTCGAGTTCCATGGCACGTGATGCTGTTCCGCGTGCGACAATCGCCAATCAGGGCGGCGATACGGTTTGGGGGCGTGCGGCAAGCAGCGGGCGGATCAGCCGTCAAACCAACAGTATTGCGATTTCTGCTGAAATGGCGGCCCATGAATCCCGTATTGCCAAACAAAACACGGTAAAAGCAGAGAACGAAAACGCCCTGGCGCCTGAGAGCGTTTCGGCAAATGGATCACCACTGTCAGCGGCCGAAATGGCAGCCCGATTTAATGCTGCACTTGGGCGAGAAAAAGCACAGGCGATGGCATCAGATGCCGTTGGCAGCACCAATCCGGTTGCTGATCAGGGGCAGATGGCTGCGCGGGCGTCCAATGCAGGTGCTGATGCACGCGGATCTAACGGAGCATCGGTTACGCCTGCCAGCACGACTGCGGCGTCTGACGATGTTGCGGCCCATCCCCTGATGCAGCAGGCATCAGAGAATTTGAACGGCGATGCCCCGGTTGGTGCATGGTTCAGCCAGACGATGATGGATGGCTTGAAAAAGTATCAGGCCATGCAAAAACAGCCCCAGACACCAGAAAATTCAATTTAAATCGACCGTGAGGTAACGGTTTGCCCCCAGACGCAAAAAAGCCCGCCGGTTCAGGACCAGGCGGGCTTTTTGATTTGTATTAAGGTCTGATCAGACCATCAGGCCTAGCTGCCCAGGAAACCGACGATTTCCTTGACCTCTTTGAGGATCGGCTGGGCGATGGCGTCCGCACGTTTTGCACCCTTGGCCAAAACGGAATCGATATAGGCCGGATCAGCATTCAAACGCGCCATTTCCTCGGTGATCGGTGCCAGATTTTCGACAACCACGTCGGTCAGCGCCTGTTTGAAGCCCGAGAACTGCGTGCCACCATGTTCTGCCAGAACTGCATCAACCGTGTTATCGGTCAGTGCGGCAAAGATGGTGATCAGGTTTTTGGCTTCGGGGCGGCCTTCAAGACCGGCGGCCTCGGATGGCAGCGGTTCCGGATCGGTTTTTGCCTTGCGGATCTTTTTGGCCAGCGTATCGGCATCATCGGTCATATTGATGCGCGCCATATCGGATGCATCGGATTTCGACATCTTTTTCGACCCGTCACGCAGCGACATCACGCGCGTTGCCGGACCAAGGATCAGCGGTTCGGGCTGCGGGAAGAAGTCTTCGACCTCGTAATCATTGTTGAATTTCAACGCGATATCGCGGGCCAGTTCAAGGTGCTGCTTCTGATCTTCGCCGACCGGCACATGGGTCGCCTTATAGGTCAGAATGTCAGCCGCCATCAGGCTGGGATAGGCATAAAGGCCCAAGGATGCGTTTTCGCGATGCTTGCCGGCCTTTTCCTTGAACTGGGTCATGCGGTTGAGCCAACCGATGCGCGCGACACAGTTAAAGATCCACGCCAGTTCGGCATGGGCAGACACCTGACTTTGGTTAAACAGCACCTGATTTTCCGGATCAATGCCCGACGCAATCATGCTGGCTGCCAGTTCGCGGATGTTGGAACGCAGTTCTTTGGGGTCTTGCCAGACCGTGATGGCATGCATATCGACCACGCAGAAGATGCATTCATATTTCTTCTGCAGTTCGACCCAGTTGCGGATCGCGCCAAGATAGTTGCCAAGGTGAAGATTACCGGAGGGCTGAGCGCCCGAAAACACACGTTCCATAACGTCGTCGTCCATTTCAATTTATGTTTAACAGGGCCTGCATACTCCGCCAGGTTTTGGACACCCGCCGGCGGACGAGCATGCAAGCAAACAGCGCGCGAGTTTAGGGGTTGGCCCGATTTGGTCAAGCTGCTTGTCGGGAAATGCCCGGAAATATTCAGATCAGGCGGGTTTTCCGCGTTTCAAAGTACTTTTGAGTTCGGAAAAGCTGGTCGCACCAAGCAGTTGGGCGGCAATCGCATAGACCGCCATGCCGCCGCCAACACAGATCGCCATGGTGATGATGCGTGTGATCGAAAGCGCATCATTCTGCCAAAGGGCATCAATGGCAAACCACAGTGCTGATCCCATCAATGCGGATGCAAGCAGGATGCGTGGCACGCGTTTGAGCAAGCGGGCATCAAATTCCAGATCTCCGCGTCGGCGCAAAAGGATGCCAAGCGACATGGCATTGACCCAGACCGAAACAGAGGTCGCCGCGGCAATCCCCAAATGCCCGAACCATGGCATCAGAATAACGATCAGAATGATGTTAAGCACCATGCAGGAAATGCCAATGCGGATCGGTGTTTTGGTGTCTTCGCGGGCAAAGAAGCCGGGTGCCAATACCTTGACCAGAACCGAGGCCGGCAGGCCAAAGGCAAACACCGTCAATGCCATGCCGGTCATAAGGGTTTCTTCCGCCCCGAATGCGCCGCGTTCAAACAGAACATTGATCACCGGAAGCCCCATCACCCCAAGGGCTACGGCGGCGGGAAGGGTCAGCAACAGGGCGATTTCAATACCGCGATTTTGGCTGTGCATGGCGGTTTTGGCATCTGCGCCCTGCAACTGGCGCGACAATGTTGGCAAAAGGGCCGTACCAATGGCAATGCCAATCACACCAAGCGGCAATTGTTGCACGCGATCAGCATAATAAAGCCAGGAAACCGCCCCATCCGACACAAGGGAGGCCAGCATGGTGTCGATCAGAAGGTTGATCTGATAGACGCCAGCCCCGATCATGCCCGGGATCATGCGTTTGCCCAGAAGCTTGATGCGGTCATCAATACGTGGCAATTGCCATTTAATGGCGAAATTGGCGCGTTTGCAGGCAATCACCAGCATGACGAACTGCGCCACCCCGGCAATCGCAACGCCCCATGCAAGGGCGTGGGCCGGTGTTTCGGTCAGCGGTGTCAGGCCAAGCAAAGCGCCAATCAGGCAGATATTGAGAATGATCGGTGCTGCGGCGGCCGCGGCATAACGATGGAGCGTATTCATCACGCCCGACATCAGGGCCACAGCCGAAATAAATGCCAGATAGGGGAAGGTGATCCGCGACAGTTCGACGGCAAGGGCGAATTTTTCCGGGTCTTCGGCAAAGCCCGGTGCAAATACATACATTGCCCAAGGCATTAGAATTTCAATGATTGCCACCAGAAATCCTGTGATCAGGACCAGCATCGACATGGCGCGCGCGGCAAATTCACGCGCCGCATCCATGCCCCGTTTTTCGATGTCACCGGCCAGAAGCGGGATGAAGGCTGCGGAAAATGCGCCTTCGCCAAACAGGCGGCGAAACAGATTGGGAAATTTGAAAGCGACAAAGAACGCATCGGCCATCCCGCCCGCACCCAACAGGCCGGCAATCAGAATATCGCGGCAAAATCCCAACAGGCGGGAAGCCAAGGTAAAGCCACTAACGGTGGCGATAGAGCGGACAAGCGACATTGACTAAGCGTTCCGTATCAAGGGACTGCAGGGCAGCCAGCAAGGTGTTTGGCAAATGCGGCGAAATTTTCGGCTGTTGCTATATGTGCCGGTGAAAACCCGACAAACAATCTGGCAGCCAAGGGTGAATAAGTCGTAATGACTGGTTCCTAACACCGGGCCTTATATCGCATTTTTGTGAAAGTCATTGAATTGGAGCATTTTTTCCGCACCCCTGTGACAGCCGTCACAGAAAAAACCTTGCGGGAGGCCTACATTCGGTCTCGCTGAGGATTCGTTGGGACGCGAGCCTCGATATTGGACGGGCGGGGAATAAAGGGAAATCACCTCAACCTGCTGCACTCCGAGGATTTCGACATCGTGCGTAACAGGTCACGTGTCGGTTTGGTTTTATCCTTCCTCGTCCGTCACAATTTTCAAATTATAAATATATTCCGATTCGGCCAAAACAGCCGGAACATCCGGATTTGATCCATACCGTGGCGTTGCTGATGGTAGCGCATGGGTATTGGATCAATCCGGATTGTGCGGTGTTTGCTCAGTCGTTTTGAATCGCCTGTGTCAGGGTTTCCTTGACCTGAACGAACTTGGTGCGGCTGTCGATCTTAAGGCCAAAGACATCCTTGACGTAGAACACGTCAACCGCGCGCTCGCCGAAGGTGGAAATACGCGCAGATGCAATCTGCATCGACAAATCACGCAGCGCACGCGTGATGTCATAAAGCAGCCCCTGACGATCCCGGGCGGTGATTTCAATAACGGTATGGGTCCGGCTGGCCTTGTTGTCGATGATGACATTGGGTTCAACCTTGAACACGGCTGTGCGGTGCTTGTTGTCCTTGATCTGGCGGCGTTGCAGTTCGTGACTGGGGCGGACTTGCCCGGAGATCACCTGTTCAAGGGTTTCGCGCAGGCGTTCGAGTTTGGCGGTGTCGTTATAGGCTTCGTCATTGCTATCCTGAATAAAGAAGGTATCAAGCGCCATGCCATCGGCAAGGGTCAGGATCTTGGCATCGACGACATTGGCCCCGCACAGCGCCATGGCCCCGGAAATCTGGGAAAACAGGCCGGGATGGTCGGTGCAATGCACGGTGACTTCGGTGGCATCAATTTCGGTATCGATGCGCACATCAATTGTGATGTCCGCCCCGCTTTTCTTGGCCGCATGTGTCAGATGGGCATGATGGACATGGACATCGGTATCGAAACTCAGCCAATAGGACGGATAGCCCCGTTCGATGAAATCTTCGATATCTTGTTGCGGCCAATCGCCAAGCGCTTCACGCAGCGCCATTTGTGCATTGGCAACCCGTGAATCGCGGCTGTCGGCATTCAGGCCACCTGAAAGGTGGTCCGTGGTGGCATAGTAAAGTTCGCGCAGAAGCGTTGCCTTCCAGCCATTCCAGATATTGGGTCCAACCGCCCGAATATCGGCAACCGTCAGACAGAGCAACAACCGCAAGCGTTCCTGGGATTGCACCAGATCGGCAAAGGCCTTGATCGTGCTGGGGTCGTTAAGGTCGCGCTTAAAGGCAGTCAGGCTCATCCATAGGTGCGCCTTGACCAGCCAGGCAACGGTTTCGGTATCCGCAGGCGACAGCCCCAGACGCGGGCAGAGTTTTTCGGCCACTTCCGCGCCAAGTTCGGAGTGATCGCCGCCGCGTCCCTTGGCGATATCATGCAGCAGGACAGCGACATAAAGAACGCGCCGTGAAATCACCTGTCCCATGATCCGGGTTGCGATCGGGGCATCATCGGCCAGTTCGCCGCATTCGATCTGATTGAGGATGCCAATGGCACGGATCGTATGCTCGTCCACGGTATAGGTGTGGTACATGTCATACTGCATTTGCGCCACAACACGCCCGAAATCGGGAATGAAACGGCCGAGGACCCCGGCTTCGTTCATCTTGCGCAGGATGATATCCGGGCTGTCGGGCTGGGTCAGGATTTCAAGGAAGACTTCGTTGGCATCCGGATCATTTTGCAGCTTGTGATCAACCAGTTTCAGGCTTTGGGTGACCCAGCGCAATGTTTCGGGATGAATGCCAACGCCGTTTTGATGGGCGACCAGAAACAGGCGCAAAATCTTGATCGGGTCTTTCTTGAAGACATCAAGGCTTTCGACTGTCAGGCGATCATTGCGCAGTTCAAACCCGTCAATTTCCTTGGTGCCAAACAGCTTGCCGGGAAAACGGATCAGCGGGCGACGCTGATGGCGTTCTTCAAGGGCGGCACAGAAGATGCGCGTCAGGTTGCCGACATGTTTGACCATCAGGTAATAGTGTTTCATGAAGCGTTCAACGCCCGATGCCCCGGCATGATCGGTATAGCCAAGCCGTTCGGCAATTTCGCGCTGCATGTCAAAGGTCAGGCGGTCTTCTTCGCGGTCCGAGAGATAATGCAACCAGCAGCGCACCGCCCACAGGAAGTTTTGTGCCTTAAGGAAACCGCGTGCTTCCTTCCGGGTCAGGACCTTGAGATCAACCAGTTCCATCGGTGAATTGACGCGATAGAGATATTTGCCAATCCAGAACAGGGTATGAAGGTCGCGCAATCCGCCCTTGCCATCCTTGACGTTGGGTTCGACCACATAGCGCGAATCCCCCATGCGCACATGGCGGTCATCGCGTTCTTCAAGTTTCTTTTCGATGAATTCAAGGCCGGTGCTTTTGACCAGTTCATCCATGAACCGGGCGCGAAACATGTCGTAGGTTTCCTCATCGCCCCAGACAAACCGGCTTTCAAGCAGATTGGTGCGAATGGTGATGTCCTGTTTGCCCATGCGCAGGCAATCATCGACCGAACGCGTCGCATGGCCGACCTTAAGCCCAAGATCCCACAGCATATAAAGAATGAATTCGACAATCTGTTCGCCATTGGCAGTCTGTTTGTAGGGAAACAGAAACAGGATATCGACATCGGAATGCGGTGCCATATCGCCGCGCCCATAGCCACCGACCGCGACAACCGACATGCGTTGTTCATTGGTGGGATTGTGCAGCGGATAGACGAAACTGGCGGCAAAATCATAGATCAGGCGCACGATCTGATCCATCAGGAAGCTGTGGGAAAAGACGGTTTCCTGACCGGAATTGCTGTCTTCAAAGCGGGCGCGAATAACCGAGCGACCGTCTTCCATGACCGATTTCAGCTTGGTTAAAACAGCAGCACGCTGCTTGAAACTTTTAAGGTCCGGACCCTTTGCAATGGCTTCAAGTTCGGAAAAAACCTTTTTCCGGTCAATGATTTCGCGCTGCTTTTTGATCTTGTAGGTCACGTTGGTCGGTTTCCTTGCGCCTGCTTGCGGTCTGTGTGCCGCGATGACAAAGCTGATCGGGTTACAATAACGGCAATCTGATGTGACCGCACCCTATGCATGTGCTGTGCCGGTATTTGAATTCCGTGAAACGCCCGCTTCTGTGCGAAACCAAAACAGGCACCTGCCACATATAGGTGCAAAGTGCCTGTTTTTCATGCGTTTATGTCCAACTTACTGCGGTCAGTCTTTCAGGGATTGCAAACGATACAACGCATCAAGCGCATCGCGCGGGGTCATGTTATCGGGATCCAGATCGGCGAGGGCATCAAGCAATGCCTTTTGCGCATCTGATAGTGCGGGTGCCGATGTACGTTCTTCCTCGGCGGCCTGTTCGATGGCAGCGGCAAACAGCGGCAGATCATCGGCAAGTTTGGAAACAGCGCCACCCTGTTCGCCTTTTTCAAGGGTTTTAAGGACCTGTTCGGCGCGCTTGATCACGGGCTTTGGCAGGCCAGCCAGCTGGGCGACGTGAATACCGTAAGACCGATCCGCACTGCCCGCACCGACTTCATGGAGGAAAACAACCTCGCCCTGCCATTCCTTGATCAGCATGGTGTGACAGGACAGGTGGGCAAGCTTGGCGGCAAGGGCGGTCAGTTCGTGATAGTGGGTGGCAAACAGCCCGCGGCACTTGTTGATTTCATGCAGGTTTTCCACCACCGCCCAGGCAATCGACAGACCATCAAAGGTCGCAGTCCCGCGCCCGATTTCATCAAGGATCACAAGCGAGCGGTCGGTGGCCTGATTAAGGATCGATGCGGTTTCGACCATTTCAACCATGAAGGTCGATCGCCCGCGTGCCAGGTCATCGGCTGCGCCAACGCGTGAAAACAGCCGATCAATCACGCCGATATGGGCGTGTTCGGCAGGTACGAACGCCCCGATCTGGGCCAATACGGCAATCAGGGCATTCTGGCGCAGGAAGGTCGATTTACCGGCCATGTTCGGACCGGTGATCAGCCACAGGCTTTGTTCATCTTCCAGACGGCAATCATTGGCGACAAACGGTGCATCGCCATTTTCACGAAGGGCGGCCTCGACGACCGGATGGCGGCCCGCCTTGATGTCAAAGGACAGGCTGTTATCAATGTTGGGCCGGATGCAGCCCTGATCACGCGCCAGTTCCGAAAGGGCGGCCGAAACATCAAGCCCGGCCAGGGCCTGCGCGCATTTGGCGATTTCGTCAGCCTTGGCAAGAACGGCGGAAACCAATTCTTCAAACAGTTCCAGTTCAAGGGCAAGCGCCTGATCACCGGCCTTGGAGACCTTGCTTTCAAGTTCGGACAGTTCGACGGTGGTAAAGCGCACCGCATTGGCCATGGTCTGACGATGAATAAACTCGTCGATTTCCATCATTTTGTCGGCAGTTTTGGCCGACACTTCGATGAAATAGCCCAGAACGTTGTTGTGTTTGACCTTAAGGTTGGTGATGCCAGTCTGTTCGGTATAGCGCGCCTGCAGATTGGCGATCAGCTTTTTGCTTTCACTTGAAAGCATGCGCAGTTCATCAAGCGGTGGGTGATAGCCCCCGGCAATGAAACCGCCATCACGCGCCATAAGCGGCAGGCTTTCGGCAATCGCACGGCGCAACAGATCAATCAGATCGCCATGCTGACCCATCATGGTCAAATGATCAGAAAGGGCTTCGGGCTGGGTGGTCAGGCCGTCATTGCCGCCATCGGGTTTCCCCAGAAGATTGCCAATCGCAAAGGCGCAAGCCAAACCATCGCGCATGGCGGCCAGATCACGCGGGCCGCCGCGCCCGACCGACAGGCGCGAAAGCGCGCGTTCGATATCGGGACATTCGCCAAGGGCCGTTCGCAAATCGGACCGCAAGCCATCGCGATCATGGAAATATTCCACCAGATCAAGGCGCTTGTTGATGTCATCGGCATTGGTCAGCGGGGCCGACAGACGGGCCGCCAGTGCACGTGCCCCGGCACCGGTTTTGGTGCGGTCAATCACCGACAGCAATGATCCCTTGCGCTCGCCCGATTGGGTCTGGATCAGTTCCAGTGACCGGCGTGTTGCGGCATCAATTTCCATCGCCGCACCCTGGGCAACCCGGGTTGGCGGGGCAAGGCGGGGCATCTGGCCCTTTTGGGTCAGATCAACATAATCAATCAGTGCGCCCGCAGCCGAAAGTTCGGCAACTTCAAACCCGCCAAAGGCATCAAGGGCCTCGACCTCGTACAGCTTTTTAAGGCGCAGCTGGGCGTTTTCGGCATCAAAGCGCGCGCTTGGTTGCGGGGTGATGATGTTTTTATATTCCGCATAAATGTCGAACACTTCGGACCGGTTCAACATTTTCTCGGAAAACAGGATTTCGCCGGGATCAAGACGCGCCAGGGCTGCGGGCAGGGCTGCGATGTCGCTGGGTTGGACAAAGAAATCCCCGGTCGACATATCAAGCCAGGCCAGACCGACCTTGCCGCGCACCTCGGATACGGCAGCCAGATAGTTATGGCGCCGGGCATCCAGCAGGCTGTCTTCGGTCAGGGTTCCCGGCGTGATCAGGCGCACCACACCGCGTTTGACCACGGATTTGGCACCGCGTTTTTTGGCTTCCGCCGGGTCTTCCTGCTGTTCGCAGACGGCCACCCTGAACCCTTTGCGGATCAGACGCTGCAAATAGGTTTCGTGACTATGGACGGGAACACCGGCCATGGGAATTTCGTTACCTTGATGCTTGCCGCGTTTTGTCAGGGCAATATCAAGGGCTTCGGCGGCTTTGACCGCATCGTCAAAGAATAGCTCGTAGAAATCGCCCATCCGGTAAAACAGCAGGCAGTCCTGATACTGCTCCTTGATTTCAAGGAACTGCAGCATCATCGGGGTGGCGCCTTCCTTGGAGAAGGAGGGCGCAATAGGTGTGGTATCGGATGTATCGGCGATCTGGTTCATGATGACTTGATAGCAAACCCTGAAGGCAATGACGAGAGGCGTGGAGAATGACCCGGAATGATGCGGTGATAAAACTTGATCTATGCCATTGCAACGCCTGAATTTCCGCGCAATCTATATAGATAAGCATCGCGTATTCCCGCGACAGAATAACAGTCAACAAGGAGCGTACAAAATGGCAGAAGAACAGACCACCCCGCAGGCACCGGAACTGGTTGGATTGTTTGATACCAAAGACGGTTTTGATGCGGCCATGCGTGCGCTTCGCGATGGCGGATTTGAACGCACCGATTTGTCGGTTTTAAGTTCACATGAATCGATCGATGTCGCTGGCAAGGATGGCCGGTCCTGGTCCGATGTGCTGACCGCCCTGGTCGGCGAAGCCAAATATGAAGTGCCGCTTGTCGCATCAGGGGCGATTGCCCTGTTTGGCGGGGCGGCGACCGCAGCAGCGGCCCTTGCGGTTGGGGCAGGCGTCGGCGCGGTCGCACTGCGCGAATTTATCGAAGAAGTGACCTCCACCCCCCATACCGAAGATTTCGCCCGTGCGGTGGACGCCGGTTCGGTCATCCTGTGGGTGCGGATCGATCCCGACCATGACGGTGCCGAGGCCAAGGCGCGTGCCATTCTTGAACAGCATGGTGCGACCAACGTCCATCTGCATGTGCCGAAGTAATCAACCGTGCGATCACGTCGGGTCACAGAACACGATTTCAAACTGCGGATGCAGGAATGCGGGGGCCTTGGCCCCCGTTTTTCGTATCGTGAAAAATTCACATTACCGCGACCATGCCACCTGATTGCGCGGTGCAATAGAAGATGCATCGCATTCGGGGATTTGGGCACCTGCGATTACGTGGCTGAAAAATCACGTCTTATCTCGGATCCGGATGGCAGGACGATCAATCGCGCATGGTCGCGTACGGAGTTTCAGGTTCTGAAACCGGTTTGTTTTGCGAGGTATGCTGCGACGCAACATACAGAAAACGCTGCGTAATTTTGCGGTTGCCGTTAACGTCGCCTTTGACCCGGCGACCGAAGCCTGATTTATTGGGCGGTCCGACATGACGGTCCCACACCGAAAATTTGTCGATCAGGATAATCTACACACGTTGCTTTCCAACCCACCACGCAAGCGTCAGTGAAAAATAATGTCAGATAAAGAAATCAAGGTTCGTGACCGCGAAGCGCTGCTGTTTCATTCCAGCGGCCGCCCCGGCAAAATCGAAATCACCGCATCCAAACCGTTGACCACCCAGCGCGACTTGTCGCTCGCCTATTCGCCAGGTGTTGCGGTGCCGTGTCTTGAAATCGCCAAGAACCCGGCGACCGCCTATGACTATACGTCCAAGGGCAATATCGTTGCCGTCATTTCCAATGGTACGGCCGTTCTTGGTCTTGGCAACCTTGGGGCATTGGCGTCCAAGCCGGTGATGGAAGGCAAGGCGGTTTTGTTTAAACGCTTTGCCGATGTTGATGGCTTTGATCTTGAAGTGTCGACCGAAGATGTTGACGAGTTCGTCAATTGCGTGCGCTTCCTGGGGGCATCCTTTGGCGGCATCAACCTTGAAGACATCAAGGCGCCGGAATGCTTCATCATTGAACAGCGCTTGCGCGAAGTCATGGACATTCCGGTGTTTCATGATGACCAGCACGGCACGGCGATCATTGCCGCATCGGGCCTGATCAATGCCTGTGATTTGACCGGGCGCAAGCTTGAAGACATCAAGCTTGTCATCAATGGCGCGGGGGCTGCGGCCATTGCCTGTTGTGAGCTGGTCAAAAGCATGGGTGTGTCGCCTGATAACGTGATCATGTGCGACTCACGCGGTGTGATCTACAAGGGCCGCGAAGACGGCATGAACCAGTGGAAGTCGGCCCATGCTGCCGAGACGGATGCGCGGTCGCTTGAAGATGCGATGAACGGTGCGGATGCGTTCTTTGGCCTGTCGGTCAAGGGGGCGGTGACGACCAAGATGGTCAAATCCATGGCCAAGCAACCGATCATTTTCGCCATGGCCAATCCGGACCCGGAAGTCACCCCCGAAGAGGTTGCCTCCATCCGTGATGATGCGATCTGTGCCACCGGGCGTTCGGATTATCCCAACCAGATCAACAATGTGCTGGGCTTCCCCTATATCTTCCGCGGTGCGCTTGATGTTCAGGCATCAACGATCAACGAGGAAATGAAGATTGCCGCAGCCCAGGCCGTGGCATCGCTGGCACGCGAAGATGTGCCTGACGAGGTGGCGGCAGCCTATTCCGGGCGGCGTTTGCAATATGGCCCGGAATATATCATTCCGGCCCCGTTTGACCCGCGCCTGATCATCGCCATCCCCAAGGCCGTTGCCCAGGCGGCAATGGATACCGGTGTGGCGCGTCGTCCGATCATTGATATGGACGAATATGAAAATCAGCTGCGCGGTCGCCTTGATCCGACGGCCGCACATCTGCAACTGATTTCCGATTATGTCCGGGCCCATCCGAAACGCATTGCCTTTGCCGAGGGCGAAGAAGAAACCGTCATTCGTGCGGCGGTGGCCTATCGCAATTCGGGCTATGGCACGCCGATCCTGATTGGTCGCGAAGATCGCATCCATGAAAGTGCCAAGAAGCTTGGCATCGAAAACCTTGAAGGCGTTGAAATCAGCAATGCCGCCCTTTCCGAACACAATACGGAATATGCCGAGTTCGTTTATGAACGCATGCAGCGCAAAGGGTATTTGTGGCGCGATTGCCAGCGCATGGTGAACCAGAAACGCAATGTGTTTGCATCCGTGATGGTCGCCAAGGGGCATGCTGATGGCCTGATCACCGGGCTTACCCGGAACTTCAACCGCAGCTTTGCCGATATTGCCGGTGTGATTGATGCCAAAGAGGGCGAAATCCCGATGGGGATTTCAATCGCGATTGCCAAGGGCCGGACGGTGTTTATCGCCGACACCCGCGTTCATAACGTGCCCAATGCCGAAGAACTGGCCGAGATCGCCATTCAGGCAGCCGAAAAGGCCCGCCAGATGGGCCATGAGCCGCGTGTGGCACTGGTATCACATTCGACATTCGGCAATCCCTATAGCGAGGATACCGACCGTATCCGCGAAGCTGTCGGCATTCTGGAAAGCAGCAATGTTGATTTCGAGTTCGATGGTGACATGGCCGTTGACGTCGCACTCGATACGGAACTTTTGAAGCTTTATCCGTTCTGCCGTCTGTCAGGCCCGGCCAATGTTCTTGTCATGCCGGCACTTCATGCCGCAACGACCGCATCCAAGCTGCTTGATAAGCTTGGCGGTGGCACGGTGGTTGGTCCGGTGATGATCGGCCTTGAGAAACCGGCACAGATTGCCCAGATGGGCGCGACTGTGAACGATTTGGTCAATCTTGCCGCCCTTGCCGCCCACGAGGCAGAGCACGGCTAAACCGATCCCGGATAAAGGATCGGGTTAAAATCCGGGGAATGGCGGGGTTGTCTTGATCGGCTCCGCCATTTTCATGTGTGACAGGCTCTAAACCGGAAACCGGGCCTGACCTGTGGTGGGCAATCTGCAATAATGGTCCGGTCTTGTCGGATTGACCCGATTTTTGCCACATGCCGATTGCAAACAGCAGGGGTGTATCAGTGATTATGCAAGCAAACAGGAAACACCCTATGGGCCAATTGACCCGATTCCTCGCCGTTTTCATGTTCTTTCCGCTTCTTGCGGCTTGCGAAGATGAACAGGCCAGCGGGCCGAGCGCGGATGAAATTACCACGGCCGTGATCGAACGGTTTCGCGATGATCCCTATGCCAAGGTCGGGCATGTTGAAAATGTCACCAAGACCAACAGCATTGCCGACGGCGATGACGAAAGGGTGGTGATGGTGCGCTACGAACTGGTGTTTGATCGCACGGTTTCGGACTTTGCCGATGATGTCAGCAAAAAGGGCAAGGCCGCCGGATCGATGGATGATGTCGGCAATACGGTCAAGGATGCGATTGATCTGGTAAAGACCAAGGTGCTGACCTTGAAGGAAGGTGACTACAAGGTCGGTGAGCGCCGCGTCATCGAAGATGAAATCAGGCTGCTTAAATCAGAGAACGGCTGGATTTATCGGCCGGGTTCCTGATTTGCGCTGATATCCGGGCGTATTTCCACCAAAACAAAAAAGGGACCCTGATGGATCCCTTTTTTTATTCTGCGTGGCGCAGATTATTCTTCGATGGATGCCAATACCTTGGGCGGTGGGGGAACGTCACCCGCCGCAAACTCAAGGCCATCAAGTTCGTTCAAGCCATTGACGCTCATGATGGCGTGCAGGCTATCGACATATTCAGCACCGCGTTCGGAATATTTGGTCAAGGTTTCGGCCAGTTCCCAGCCACTGATGACCTTGCCATTGGCACGCAGACTTGCGCGGCGTTCCCGCAGGCTTTGGTAAGCCGGGTGGGAGTTGATGTTGCGCGCATAGGCCCGCACGCTTCCCATCAGGCTGTCAAAGGCCTTGATTACGTGTGTCTTGCCTTCTTCGCGGCCTTTGGGAACGATGCCTTCATCATCCCCCCAGGCCCATTGACCAAACAGGGCATTGCCCTTGCGCACAAAGCGCGACGTGCCCCAACCGCTTTCCTCGGCTGATTGCGCAAGGACCAACGAGGTCGGGATAACATCGATACGTTCCAGAAGGGCCGTAATGCCGCCTTCGGTCACGCGGTAGCGTTTGACCAGTTGATCAACCCATTGCTGATCAGCGTCACTGACCGGCGTGCCTGAAATGCCTTTGGCCTGAATGGCCATCAGACGTTCGCGCTGTGCGGTGATTTCTTCATTCATGCGCATGGCAAGCGGCAGCATGATCCGCAGGAAAAGCTGTTTGCGTTCGTCGACCGATTCCAGTTCGCCAAGACCTTTTGGAACCCGCTTGATGTAAACGCGTGGCACTTCGTCCACATCGTCGAGAAGATAGTTGATGCTTTTGAAATACTGGTTGAGCGCGACCACTTCGGGGCCACGGCGATAAATCGGTTTCTTTTTCTTGGTGCCGGTGGTGGAAGTCGTGGCTGTGGCGACGTCGACAGTGTCACTGCCAAAGCCTTTTGGTGTTGGAGAGATATCAATTCCGGCAAAAATACCAACGTACAGGAAGAAAATGGCTGCGAATATCGAACCAAGCGCTATCTTCCGGTAGTTTCCTGTTTCTGCGCTTTTCATAATGTGATCTCCGGGGCAGTTAAACTGTCCATCCCAATTGAGGGCTATCTATGCCTGCCGCAGCCGATGATCGCAACGGGCAATATTCCAACGGTGGAAAATGTCGCGCAAACCTTTTCGTTGTGCGCGAAATAATAACGCCCGGCGCAGGTAAAAGTTTGCGCCGGGCTTGGAATTTTTTTAACGACTCGGGAGATCAGTCGGCCATAACGGGTTCGACGGCCTGAACCTCGGGCACGTAATAGCGCAGCATGTTTTCAATGCCCATTTTCAGCGTCGCGGTACTGCTTGGGCAGCCGGCACATGCGCCGTGCATTTCAAGGAACACAACACCGTCTTCAAAGCGGTGGAAAACGATATCGCCACCGTCCTGTGCCACGGCCGGGCGGACGCGGGTATCAAGAAGTTCCTTGATCTGGCTGACCAGTTCGTTGTCACCTTCGGCTGCGGTGCTGGCACCGGTGGCAGCGTTGGAGTCCTGATCAAGAACCGGCTGGCCCGAGGTATAATGTTCCATGATTCCGCCAAGAATCTGCGGTTTCAGGGTCTGCCAATCCTTGGAGTCATCCTTGGTAATGGTGATGAAGTCACCGCCAAGGAACACACCGGCAATACCGTCAACTTCAAACAGTTTGCGCGCAAGCGGGGATTTGATCGCCTCATCGCCCTTTACAAAGTTGGCGGTGCCAAGGCGGCCCATCACTTCTTCACCCGGAAGGAATTTGAGTGTGGCCGGATTCGGGGTTGGTTCAGTTTGAATGAACATGGTCGGCTTGTCCTCTCATTCTGAGTGCCGGGGCGAATGGCCGCCCGCTCGGCAATCTCAATTGCATTTGGTTAGGCCCTAAATGGGGTAAAAATCACAAAAGATCAAGTCGCAGCGCGCAGGTCAGGTATTCCCGGCACCCCGGTTTGTGATCAAAACGACATTTAACGTTGCAGGATATTGCTGATCTCACGCATTTGGGTGCGCGCGCGCAGCAAATAGAATCCAAGGCCCGTCAGATGGTTGGGGAAGATGATCCCGTCTGCTGATCCATTGACAACCACCATCGGTTCAAGGGCGGCTGCGGCCTGCAAGGAGGCGATCATTTCTGCCCAGGCGGGGGCGACCTGACGTTCGTTGATGATCTGTTCGAAGTCGGTGCCCAGATCGCGCAGGATCAGGCTATAGGCATAGAGGCGGCCCTTGGTGGCATAAAATACGTCATCTGCGCTGCGATCAAAGACCGACGGGTTTTCGACCTTGTCATCGATCAGGGCCGATGCCGACCCAAGATCATTGGCAAACCGATTAAGCGTTTCCTGAAGATTATCGGCCCGGCGTTCAAACACGGCGTTACCATTGGTCAGGCGCATATTATAGTTTTCAAGCGACCGGATGGCCTGACGGTATTGCTGTTCGGAGGTCACCCCGGGCAGCAGGGAAACACTTGGGTCAAAGACCCATTTGTCACCACGGAATTTCAACAGTCCGGCGGCGTCATCAAGATCGGGGTCCACCTGACTGGATCCACGGGTACGTCCGATCTGATCAGACAGCTCAATCGCAAAGCGCGACAGGGCATAGACAACGCCGGTTTGGAAGTTCGGCATGTTATCAAGTGCGCTGCTGGGCAGGAAGAACGGGTCATTTGCCGTCCAGCGGTTCTGATTGACTTCGCGATCAATCAGGCCCGCTGCGGTGCTGACAGCATGACTGCCGCCCTGATAATTACCGGAAAAATCAGGGTCATCATCAATGTGATGCACAAACGCCATGCCTGCCGGATAATAAATCACGGCGATCAAAACGATCACACCAAGGCTGCGCATCCAGAACTTGCCCGATCCGAAAATGCTTTTCAGACGCGAACCAAACCCTGCAACACCACCTTTTTTATAGAGATAATCGTCTTCGATCATGGACTGTCCTGTGAATTGATCGGCACGTAAAACGGAATGTTGACCCTAGGGTGTCGGGGCCCAAACGGCAAGTCCATGATTTCCGGTCCTGACCCTAGGCCGTGATGGTGATGAATGTTTCGTACTCTGCCAGTGCCAGAAGCGTTTCAAGGTCCTGTTCGGCCAGTGCAACGCATCCTTCGGTGCCGCTATAGTCGGGTTTGGCAATATGCATGAAAATTGCCGAACCCTTTCCCGGCACCGGTGGATCATCATTGTGACCGAGCACAACAACAATGTTGTAAAGGTCGTCTTCGCGGCACAGCTTTTCGTGGCTGGCCTCAAACGGCAGGCGGACCGGGCAGTTATAGTCCGGGTGGGTTGGGTCGTCGCACCAGCCATCAGAAAACGAAATGGTGGTGACCGGAAGCCTGGTGCGCGGGCAGGGCCGGCGATCTGCACGATACATGACATAGCGCAGCTGCCAGCGACCGGCAGGACTTTTGCCATCGCCTTCGGTCTTGTTGTCTGCATCCGTGATACCCTGGGTCCCGATTGCACAGCGAAACGCGTGATCGCCCACGCGCAATGTGCCATCCGCTGAAGCCGTTATCTCAAGCGGGCGGGGGGCAGAATGTGCAACAGCGTCGCTTTGCATTCAATCAGGTACCTTTTTGTGTTTGCGCCAGGCTGCTTCAAGGTGCTGACGCACTGAGGATGAAAAACAACAAAGGTAAATTTGTGGCATATTCGGGATTTCGCCAGCCCCTTCACAAATGGTTGATACGGCAATCTCTGCAGCCCGGTTTTCCGGATACCCGAAAATCCCGGTTGAAATGGCCGGGAAGGCGATGCTGCGCAGGGAGTCATCGCGTGCAAGCAAAATTGAATTTCGATAGCAAGACGCAAGCAATTCTGCTTCGCCCCGGGTGCCGCCGTGCCAAACCGGACCAACCGTATGGATGACGTATTTTGCTTTCAGGCCAAACCCCGGTGTTATTCGCGCCTGACCGGTCGGGCAGGGGGCAAGTGGCAGGCATGCTGTTGCCAGTTCCGGTCCGGCCGCCCGGTGAATGGCACCACATACGCCGCCACCGGGCATCAGGGCCTCGTTTGCGGCATTGACGATGGCCTCGACATCCAGTGTTGTGATGTCACCTTCGACGATCGTGATGGCGCTGGTGTTTTCGGGGGCAATTGTGGGGGGCATGGATTAAATCCTGAAACGTACAAACAGCTCCCCCAACAAACTGATTGTCGCGCATTTTAACTGGAAGTCAAAAAAAACAACGCCCCACCAGTTGGCAGAGCGTTGTTTTGAAAGTCTTACAAAACCCAAAGGCAGTTATTTGCCGAGGCGGGCAACACCTTCTTCGACCAGTTTGGCAGCTTTTTCAGCGCCTTCCCAGCCAGTGACTTTAACCCATTTGCCTTTTTCGAGGTCTTTGTAACGCTCGAAGAAGTGCTGGATCTGATCGCGCAGAATCTGCGGCAGATCTTCGTGGGATTTGATGTCGGTGTAATAGGGGTCGATCTTGTCATGCGGTACGCAGATCAGTTTTTCGTCCTGACCGGCTTCGTCTTCCATCATGAGCACGCCGACCGGACGGGCACGGATAACCGAACCGGCAACGACCGGCTCGCGGAACATGACCATCGCGTCAACCGGGTCGCCGTCTTCGCCAAGCGTGTTGGGAATGAAGCCGTAATTGACCGGATAATACATCGAGGTATGCAGGAAACGATCCACAAAGACCGCACCGGAGTCCTTGTCTACTTCGTATTTGACCGGTCCGCCCTGCGGAATTTCGATGACGACGTTTACGTCCCACGGAACATCCTTGCCAACAGCAATCTTGTTGAGATCCATCTGGGAAAATCCCTTTCGCTTTTATATACGCATGCCCCGGCTTTCAGGGCGGCTGATGTGTGCTTCGAGGATACAAAAATGCATCCGAAGGAAAATGATGCCGCCCTTTTATCGTGAAACGCCGCAGCTTCCAAGAGGGTCAACATGCATCCTTGGTCGAAATTCGGTGAAAAACCTATTTGGCCGCTTCGGGGTCCGTCTTCTGGGCCGCAGAGGAGCCTTTGACCGCCGTTAAGGGAAGGAACCTTTCGGGATCGCCAAGCAGCATCTCGTTAAAGAGTTGCCAGTTGTTGTTGCCGCCTTCGTGGCGCTGGGCAATCTTGCGATCATGGAAAAGATGCAAGACCGGCGAGCAATATTCGACGTTCTTGCGTTTCAACCCGGAACGCAGCAGACGCAAAACGAAATCGGAATCTTCCCAGCCGTGACCTTCGTAGCTTTCATCAAAGCCCTGTACCCGATCGATATCGGATTTAAAGACGGCAAGATTGCAGGTTTGTGCTTTTTGCCAGTCCTTTTCATGTTCCCAAAGCCAGGGGCCATTGTGGGGCAGGCGGATGAACTGAAACGGGCGGTTGGCAAAACCGGCCAGGGCGGTGACAAACAGCATCGGGCGCGGCCATTTATGAAAAGCCCATTTGCGCGCCAGAAGTGTTTTGGTCAGACGTTCCTTGAGGAATACGCGTTTGCCCGAAACCAGACAGCCCTGTGTGGCCGCCTTGCGATGGCGAGCCACGAAATCCGGCATCACACAGCAATCGCCGTCAATAAAGACGACCAGATCCCCTTCGCATAGGTTAATCGCCCCATTGCGGGCCTTGGCGACGCGAAAGCCGCGATCTTCATGCCAGTAATGTTTGACGGGAACGGGGCAGGTTGCGGCGAAATCCTTGACCAGCTGAACGGTTTCATCGGCTGAGCCATCATCGGCAATTACGATCTCGAAATTGCGATCCTTTTGATCGGCAAGAGATTTCAGCACCAAGGAAAGTGCTTCTGGCCAGTTATATGTCGTGACCACGACCGACACCAAGGATGTCATCTTCCCCACGGAACCCCATTTTCTTAGCTTACAGCGTTGGTTTATGCGCCCGAACCCTAGCCTTTAGGGGGGGGCAGGGCAACGGACAATCGCGTTACATCACCTTTTTGCGGGCCAGTGATGCGGTTTTGGGGTTGATCAGTTCGCGGATCCAGTTGGCGGCTTCGATCACCACCGGGTCCTTTTCACGCGCCGGGCGGATCAGCAGGCGATACCACCAGTGCGAAATGAAATCCGGGAAATTAAGCGCGACCAGTTCACCGCGTTCAACATAGTTGCGCGCGACGACATCGGTACTGGCGACGATGCCCTGACCGGCGCGTGCGGCCTCAAGCGCCCAGATGTGGTGGCTGAAGGTCCAGCAATCGGCCAGCGCAAAGCTGGCATCCTTGAACCATTGTTCGATCTGGGAAAACTGTTCGCTGTCACTGTCAATCAGCAGGATATCGCGTGGGCCGAGCTTGGCGACATCGATATTGCTGGCGTCATAGCCGCGCTTTTCCAGCCAGTCTGGAGCGGCAAAGGCGGTATAGACTTCGGGTGTCAGAAGTTCGGTGATCCAGTCTTCGGGGCCGGGCAGGTCCTTTGGCGCGATTTGAAGGGCGAGGTCAATCTCAAGCGGATCAAGCCCGTCATCAAATTCGATCTTGCGAAACTGTACGGGAATATCGGCGGGCAGTCGGTCGCGCAGGTTATCAAGCTCATAGAGCAATACCGTCAATGCCGGGGTTGCCAAAGCGCCGATGCGAATGGCCTTGCCCTTGTCCGGTCCGACTTCGCTTGTGATGTCGGCAATGCCATCAAGGGCCTCGGTCAGGCGCGGCAACAAAAGTTTGGCCGATTTCGTCGCACTCAGGCCACGGCCCTTGCGGGTAAACAGCACCACGCCAAGGTTTTCTTCAAGCTGGCGAAGCTGATGGCTGATGGCACTTTGGGTGACATGCAGTTCTTCGGCCGCGCCTTTAACACTTTGATGGCGGGCGGTGGCTTCAAAGGCGACAAGGGCGCGCAAGGGGGGCAATTTTCTGCGCATCGGGCTTTCCATCCGGACGATATTCCAGGGCTTTGTTGTCTATCTGGGACTTTATTGTCTATCAGGCCTGATGAAAAATTGGGTCAAAAAAATCTCAACAATGGCTGAAAAAGCTTCATTCGTCTTTTTGCAAACAGCCGTGCAATATCATCACCATACAGGGTTTCCGGTCGAGCATCGTCTATGCCCCCTTGCGCCACCACGTAAGTCAGTCGCCCCCGACTGCCGGAAACCCCGTTCTTCCCCGAAGGTCTGATCCCAAGCATATTTTATCAGAACGTTTTAACGGTCATGTTGCGCCCGGGAATCGGTTGGGGCCTGATTACGCTCGGTCATGCCGTAATCGCGGATGACGGCGGCAACCCGAAGCCGATAGTCTTCAAAAATGTGATTGCGGCCTTTGTCCTGCGCGGTGCGATGCTCATCAAGATTGCGCCATGCCTTGACGGCTTCTTCATCGCGCCAGAATGACAGCGATAAAACCTTGCCCGGTGTGGTCAGGCTTTGAAACCGTTCGATCGAGATAAAGCCATCCATCCCTTCGAGAATCGGCTTAAGATCGGCAGCAATGGCAAGGTAATCATCATAGTGCCCTTCGCGGGGCATAACTTCGAAAATTACGGCAATCATGGTTTGATCAGCTCCGAATGCGGGGTGGATGCGATTTTCAGAAACTGGCGTTCTTCACGCAGGATGAATTTTTCACGCTTGGAAAATTCATAGTTTTCCCGCCCCAGCGGATCGTCCTTTAGCTTGGCGCGATAGGCTTCATAGGATGCCAGGTCGGGCAAATGATAGATACCATAAGCGGTTGAAACCGATCCTTCATGCGGGGCGAAATACCCGACAAGGTCGGCCCCGCAGCGCGGAATGGCCTGCCCCCAGTTCCGCGCATATTCCATAAAGGCGTCCTTTTTATAGGGATCGATTTCATAGCGGATAAAACAGGTGATCATGACAACGTCCTTTCAGGAGAGTCTTTTGTGTGGGTGACAGGACGCATTATCCCGATTGCCGCGCATCAATGCTTCGATTAGCATCGAACTATGAAAGAAGGACCCGATATCGCCCGCGTGGCCGCATTGCTTGGTGATCCGGCGCGCGCAAATATGCTGACTGCGCTGATGAGTGGCCGGGCATTGACCGCGGCTGAACTGGCGCAGGAAGCGGGTGTGACGCCGCAAACTGCCAGTTCACATCTGGCTAAGCTTGAAGCCGGTCAGATCGTTGTCCCGCGCAAACAAGGGCGGCATCGTTATTTCACGCTAAGCGGGCCTGATATTGTCGAAGCACTTGAAGTGCTGATGGGCATTGCCAATCGGGTCGGTCACAACCGGGTCCGCACGGGGCCCAAGGACCCGGAACTGCGCCGGGCACGGGTTTGTTATGATCATCTGGCGGGGGACATGGGCGTTGCGCTGTTTGATGGTCTTGCCAAGCGCAAGTGGATTGAAAGCGACCTTAATGGGGTTGCCCTGACGCCAGCCGGGATCAATTTTGCCAGTGAATTTGGCATCGACCTTGACGGATTGCGCAAAAAGCGTCGTCCGCTGTGTCGTGAATGTCTGGACTGGAGTGCGCGGCAATCCCATCTGGCCGGGTCTTTCGGGGCCGCCTTGCTCGACCGGTTTTATGATCTGGGGTGGGCCAAACGGGTGCCGGAGTCGCGTATTGTGCGGTTTAGCGATGCCGGGAAGCGCCAATTCCATGATCTGATTGGCGATTAGTCTTTCAAAAGCGCCCTGACAAAGGCAGGCACCAATTCTGTGGCGGGGCCATATTGGCTGTGATCAAACAGGGTTGCACCGGAACTGGGTTCAAGGTTGAGCTCAACCGTTTCCGCCCCTGCTTCTTCATGGGCGATCTGCACAAAGCCCGCCGCCGGATAGACATTGCCCGATGTGCCAATGGAGATGAAAAGCCCGCAATCGCCAAGGGCATTATAAATCCGCTCCATCTCAAGGGGCATTTCGCCAAACCACACCACATGCGGGCGCAACCCCCCGGCCTTGCCGCAGGCGGGGCAGGGTGTTTCCTTTGCAAGGTCGTCCGGCCAGTCGGTCAGAAGGTCGCAGTGAGTGCAGCGGATTTTAAGCAACTCCCCATGCATGTGGATCAGGTTTTTTGATCCCGCCCGGCCATGCAAATCATCAATGTTTTGCGTTACCAGAAGCACATCAGCGGGCCAGTCGGCCTCAAGCCTTGCAAGTGCCAGATGGGCTTCATTGGGTTGAACTGCCGGGTCATGCAGGCCAGCGCGCCTGTCGTTATAGAAATGATGGACCAGATCGGGATTATTCACGAACGCCTCAGGTGTTGCGACCTCGGCAATATCATATTTCGCCCAGATGCCATCAGGATCGCGGAAGGTATGCAGGCCGCTTTCCTTGGAAATGCCCGCCCCGGTCAGAATGACAATCGGGGCGCACTCATCGCGCAGAATGTCGATCAGATCAGAGCGGAGCGGCATAACGTTTGGTCCTTTGGCCTTATGGATGACCGCCTGCGCGGGCATGGTGGTCTTGTCGAGGATATCCAACAGCCTACGTCATTCCCACGAAAGCGGGAATCTTTTGAGCGTGTGGAAACAAAACAGCCTCGCCATGAATATCTGGCGAGGCTGCATGCTAAACCCGATCCGCTAAAACCGGTTTATCGTCTTTGATGTTCTCAGGCCGAGGTATCGACGTTTCCGCCCGGGGTGTCGTCCTGTTTGGGTGCTTCGCCCGCCGGGTTCTTGGTGACGCCGACCATGGCCGGGCGCAACAGGCGGCCCTTGAGCATGTAGCCGGCCTGCATGACCTGTGCAACGTGGCCATCGGCATATTCCGGGTGCGGCATTTCAAACACAGCCTGATGCTTGTTCGGGTCAAGCTTTTCACCCAGCGGTTCGAGCTTTTCAACACCGTTCTTTTCAAGCGCCTTGAGCAGGGTTTGTTCGGTCATTTCAACGCCTTCGACCAGCGTTTTCATGTTTGGATCGGCGTCCGTCGTGTCGCCAGCAGCATCAAGGGCGCGGCGCAGGTTATCGCCAACATCAAGAAGTTCGCGGGCGAATTTGGTGATCGCATAGTTGCCTGCGTCTTCGACGTCTTTCTTTGCGCGGCGCCGCGTGTTTTCCACCTCGGCAGCCTGACGCAGCAGACGGTCCTTAAGTTCCGCGACTTCGGCCTCAAGGGCGGCTATCGGGTCCTGCGGTTCCAGGTCTTCGACGGTTTCCTCGGTCGCCTCTGCTGCGACCTCTTCCGATGCGGTTTCCTCTGCATTGACGTCCTGCAGATCTTCCGGAGTGTTCTTTGCGGTTTCCGACATGGCTAACCTTGCTACTTTCACGTTATGCGGCCTGACACGCAGCGCCGCGATTTATCCAATCAGTCGACCAACCAGCTTGGCGGTGTAATCGACCAGCGGAATGATCCGGGCATAATTGATCCGGGTCGGTCCGACAACCCCGATTGCACCCACAATGCTGCCTTCAGCATTCTGATAGGGCGAAATCACCATCGAAAGACCCGATCCGCCGAACAGTTTGTTCTCCGACCCGATGAAAATCTGAACGCCTTGGGCATCCGTCGTTACATCGAGCAATTCAATCATCTGATCGCGGGCTTCAAGCACGTTAAACAGGCGGCGCACGGTCTCAAGCTGTTCTATCGTATCGATATTTTCCAGCAGTTGGGATTGTCCTTTTACAATCAGGGACGATCCCTTGACCCCGCCAGCCCATGTTGCCAGGCCCGCATCAATCAGATTGGCCGAAAGATCATCAAGTTCCTGCTTGAGGCGATCACGTTCCTGCGTGATCACCAAACGCGCATCATCAAGCGTCTTTCCAGCCAACCGGGTATTTAGATAATTTGCCGCTTCTGTCAATGCCGAGGCGGGCAAATCCGTCGGAACATCAAGGATTCGGTTTTCCACATTGCCGTTTTCCGACACCAGAACCGCCAGAACCTTGCCCGGCGACAGGGCAACAAATTCAATCTGTTTAAGGCGAATGCCATCGGTTTTCGGCGCGACCACCAACCCCGCACAGCGCGACAGGCCCGATAACATCGTCGTGGCTTCGCCCAGCATCTGATCAAGCGAATAGCCCGCCTGTTCACAATTCTTGGTCAGTTGGTCGCGTTCGGCATTGGGAAGGTCGCCGACCTCCATCAAGGCATTCACAAACAGACGCAGGCCCTTTTCACTGGGCAGGCGGCCAGCCGATATGTGCGGGGCAACCAGAAGACCCATTTCCTCAAGATCGGACATCACATTGCGAATGGTCGCGGCTGAGAGGTTTTCGGACATGCGTCGCGCAATCGAGCGCGAACCGATCGGCTCCCCGGTTTCGACATAGGCATCAACAATCTGGCGGAACACTTCACGTGACCGCGTATTCATGTCGCCCAGCAATGTATCGTCAAAATGCGCCATCTGGTTCGGTCAGGACCTTTGTCGTGAAACTGTTGAGAATTTAGTCAGGCAAACCCATTGCGTCAATTGCGCGGCCCATCGCAACGCGAGACCCGCAAAATTGGTTGAAGTTGTTGGTTTAACTGCATTGCACCAAGAATGCACCAGAACAGATAAAAACATACGGGGAAACTGCTGGACGTTTGCTGGGTCACATCTTACCTTGGGCCAAATTTTTCAGGACAATTTTGCTGTGTTCCGATGGTTGAGCACAGCAACGATAACCAAGAGGTTCCTTCACATGCGCCCTTCCGGCCGTACCCCCGATCAGCTTCGCGATGTCACGATTGAAACCGGCATTTCCAAATATGCCGAAGGTTCCTGCCTGATCAAATTCGGGGACACCCATGTCATCTGTACCGCCACGGTCGAAGACAAGGTGCCGGGCTGGATGCGCAATTCCGGCAAGGGCTGGATCACTGCGGAATACGGCATGCTGCCGCGCGCAACGGATAGCCGCATGAACCGCGAAGCGGCCCGTGGCGGTCAGTCCGGCCGTACCCAGGAAATTCAACGTTTGATCGGCCGTTCGATCCGCGCTGTTGCTGACATGAAGGCCATGGGCGAAATGCAGATGCGCCTTGATTGTGATGTCATTCAGGCCGATGGCGGCACGCGTACCGCATCCATCACCGGCGCTTATGTTGCCGCCCATCTGGCGTTTCAGGGTGTGCGTCGCCTTGGCCTGATCAAGGAAATCCCGCTGACCCAGCCGGTTGCGGCCATTTCGTGTGGCATCTATGAAGGTGAAGCGGTGCTTGATCTTGATTATGCTGAAGACAGCAACGCCGGGGCGGACGCCAACTTTGTGCTGTCACGCAATGGCGGCATTGTCGAAGTACAGGCAACCGCCGAAGACGTGCCGTTTGATCGCGCAGCCTATGATCAGATGTTCGCGCTGGCAGAAAAGGGCTGCAAGGAATTGTTCGCCAAGCAGCGCGAGGCGCTTGGCCTTTAAGGTTGCTGATCTTCGTCTCATGCTGGCCTGCAAATGGCGGGTCGCTGCGCTTCCGATGCTCACGTACTTAAGTACGCTGCGTGTCGTTTCTCGCGACCAACCATTTTCGGCTCAGCATAAAACGAATCTCAACAACCTTATTTTGATCTAACCCCATTTTGAAAATCGCTTTCAGGCAAGACCATGGCCCGTCGCTTTACGGAAAAAAAACTCGTTATCGCCAGCCACAACAAAGGCAAGATCAAGGAAATCGGCGAACTTCTGGCCCCCTTTGGCATTGAGGTTTTCTCGGCCGGGGAGCTTGATCTTCCCGAACCCGAAGAAACCGAAAAAACCTTTATTGGTAATGCGCAGCTGAAATCAACGGCGGCGGCCAATGGTGCCAACCTGCCGGCGTTGGCTGATGACAGCGGTTTGGCCGTTTCCGCTCTTGATGGTGCGCCGGGGATTTATTCCGCGCGCTGGGCCGGGCCGGACAAGGATTTCGATATGGCGATGGAAAAGGTCCAGAACGGGATCGGCTCGCACCCCGACCGCCGGGCATCCTTTATCTGTGCCTTGTCGCTCGCTTGGCCCGATGGACATGTGGAAAATTTCGAAGGCCGGATTGAAGGCGAGATCGTCTGGCCGAAACGCGGCAGCCATGGTTTCGGTTATGACCCGATTTTCCAGCCCAAGGGATATGACGAAACCTTTGGCGAAATGGACCCGGCGAAAAAGCATGAAATGAGCCACCGCGCCGATGCCTTTGCGCAGCTGGTCAAGGCCTGCTTCGAAGACTGATTTCGGGTTCAAGCCCTGCATTCAACCCATGCACGCATCGCTGATGTCATGATCGGCGGTGCGTGTTAGTTTATCGGCCAACATTCCCGCGTTTGAAAAGAGTCCCGCGTGTCCGCAGCCTCAAGTGAAACCGTGCCGTTTGGCATTTATATCCACTGGCCGTTTTGCCTGTCGAAATGCCCCTATTGCGATTTCAACAGTCATGTGGCCAACAGTGTTGATCATGCGCGCTGGCGCAAGGCACTCCGGGCCGAGCTTGCCCATGGGGCGGCGCGTCATCCCGGCCGTGTGGTGGGATCGGTGTTCTTCGGCGGCGGCACGCCATCGCTTATGGACCCGGAAACCGCAGGCGCGTTGATTGAAGACATCAAATCCTTCTGGCCGGTGACCGATGATCTGGAAATCACGCTGGAAGCCAATCCCGGCACGGTCGAGATTGACCGGTTTTCGGCCTTTGCCGCCAATGGGATCAACCGGGTGTCGATCGGCATTCAGGCGCTTAATGACCGCGATCTTAAATTCCTGGGGCGGCTGCACAGTGCCAATGAAGCCATGCGCGCCCTTGATGTGGCGACCTCGGTGTTTGATCGGTTTTCCTTTGATCTGATCTATGCAAGGCCGGAACACGATCCCGATGCCTGGCGGGCGGAACTGCGCGAAGGGCTTAAGATCGCCAATGGGCATATTTCGCTGTATCAGCTGACCATCGAGCCGGGCACACAGTTTTATACCCTGCATCAACGCGGTGATCTGGTCGTGCCGGGCGAAGACCTTGCGACCGAACTTTACGAGATCACCCAGGAAGAGACCGAGCGGGCCGGATATCGCTGCTATGAGGTTTCCAACCACGCCAAACCCGGGCAGGAAAGCCGCCATAACCTTGTTTATTGGCGCTATGGCGATTATCTGGGCATCGGACCGGGGGCGCATGGGCGCGAAGCGGTTATTCAAACCGATGGCAGCACGGCCCCGATGGCGGTGCGCCGTCACCGTGCGCCCGATGTCTGGCTGGACCGTGTTGAAAAACACGGCCATGGCACGCAGGAAGAAACAGCACTTGAGTCTGACGAACGCCTGCTTGAAATGGTGATGATGGGCTTAAGGCTTAATGAAACTATCCCGGCTGCGCGTTTTGAGCGCATTATTGGCAAGGGGCCGCGCGATGTTCTGGCGAATGATCGCCTGGAAACCCTGATCGAGTCCGGTGATCTGATCTGTGATTCTTCGGGGTTGCGTGCGACTGATCAGGGCCGGAACCGTTTGAACGGTGTTCTGGCCTATTTGTTTGACCACGCGGTGTGATGGGTAAACCGGCAAAACGCCAAGAAAAACCTGATGTTTCAGGCAGACGGCCAACCCGCCGGATTTAGTTTCACCAAACCATCAAAAAGTTGGTTGACACTTAAGCCTGACCGCGTATATTCCGCCCCGTTCCGGCGGGAAACCCCGGACAAACCAGATGCCCCTATGCCCAGGTGGCGGAATTGGTAGACGCGCTGGCTTCAGGTGCCAGTGGCCTTAAGGTCGTGGAAGTTCGAGTCTTCTCCTGGGCACCATTCTCCCGCGTATCCTAGAGATACCGGGAACCTCCCGAAAACAAACGGTTATTCCTCACCAAACTGGTACACAATGGTGGGGAACAATGCTTTTCCGGTTGGTCCGTCCGATGCGGCGTAAAGATTCAAGCATCCTGTACTTTGTTCAGCGTATCCCGGCTGACATACGTCCGAAGATTTCCGGTACAAAACTTTCGATTCCTGTAGGCGACAAAATTGTCACCCGCACGGTTGGTGCATCTGCATCGGTCGTTAAGGTTTCTCTTGGCACTCGTGATCCTCATGAAGCCAAAATCAGACAGGCACAGATTGCTGCTTATCTCGAAGGGGTTTGGCATTCGATTCGGAACGGGCCTGA
This sequence comes from Thalassospira australica, assembly GCF_000763295.1. GTDB lineage: Bacteria > Pseudomonadota > Alphaproteobacteria > Rhodospirillales > Thalassospiraceae > Thalassospira > Thalassospira australica. Next base: position 432,691 of record NZ_JRJE01000032.1, read on the forward strand.
AAAGCTGACGATGAAACAGGCTGTTGCACTTGCCGGTGAAGTATACAGGGCTTGGGTAGGCGCACTTGAAGACGATCCGGGTTCCCCATCGTTATGGGGAAGGGTAAAGGCTGATGACAAAGCTGCCCTGCGTGGTGAGTTTGGCTTGGCCCAACTGATGATCCCTAGTCCCTCTAAGGCCAGAAAAAGCCTAGAAGATCGTTTTGGTGCATTTGCTGACGTTGCATTATCCAAGCGTGGGCTTGTTGTTGATGACGATAGCCGCGCAAAGCTACTGGAGCAGGTTGCTGTTGCGATGGACCTTGCAGCAGAAAAACTGCAACGTCACAGCTTTGGTGATTACACACCTGACAGTTACGAATCTCGTTTTCCAGACTGGGAAGACCGTAAGGCTCCTGAGACAAAGGCCGCGCCCCAAGTTACCATCACCCAGCTTTTGGAGGGCTGGTGGAAAGAAGCTGGCCGAGATGGTGGTCGCTCCGTAAGTACATACGAGAGTTATAGCAAAGCCGTTCGATACTTTATCGACTACCTTGGACATGATGACGCAACCAAGGTAACGCCTCGTGATGTTGTCGGTTACAAGGACAAACGACTTTCAGATGTAAACCCCCGAACCGGAAAACCGATCTCAGCACGGACAATCAAGGATTCTGAGTTGGCAGGTTTGAAGTCCGTCTTTAACTGGGGTGTAAGTCAGCACCTGATCGCAGATAACCCTGCCAAGGGGGTGACTGTTGCTCTGCCGAAGGTCAAACGTAGTAGGCCCAAAGGCTTTACCGAAGCTGAGGCCGTGGCTTTGTTGCGTCATTCCCTGAACTATTCTCGGACACAGCCAAATGAGACGCAAAAGCTTCTCAATGCAAAGCGGTGGGTGCCTTGGGTCTGCGCTTATACAGGGGCACGGGTGGGTGAGATTGTTCAGTTACGCAAGTCTGATCTGATCGACCATGGCAAACATTTCGCGATCCTGATAACGCCTGATGGGACAGTAACTGTGAAGGATAGCGAATACAGAGAGGTCCCACTACATCCCCACCTTGTCGAGACCGGGTTCATTGAATTTGTGCGATCTCAGGACGAGGGCTATTTGTTCCTTAAGCCAAATGCCAAAGGTGAGATCAGAGGGTCGTGGAACTCTGCAAAGAACAGATTGCGGGAATTTGCACGGCAGGTCATTACAGACCCGAATGTGAAGCCTAATCACGGGTGGCGGCATCGTTTTGTTACGATGGCGCGTGAATACGGTATGTCTCAGGAACTGCGTCGGATGATCACAGGTCATACAGGTGCTGGGGTCGATGAGCGGGAATATGGTGACCCCGCCGGGCTTTATCGGGAAATCTGCAAGATACCCCATTATCAGGTCTGAATACCCCGAGCCCAACCAAGAGATTCTTGGGGCTCTGGGGTAGCTGCATGGGTGGATTCAAATATCAGCTCGGTACCTGTCGGATAGTAATGTTGAGAGGTATCATTGTTGCCTTTCTGTATTTACGGTCTCGGGCAACTATCACCAGTTTGGTTACAGTCGAGAGCAGCACTTATCAGGAAACCAACAAACAACATAAATGTGGATTTTATCGCCACTGGTGGCCGGTAACCCTTTTGTTGCTACCTAACATCATTAAAATTCAAATCCTCTGTACGGTCAAATTATAGGCCTCTACGGTCATGTTGATTAGGTGCCTCCATAGATAGCCCAATCACACTTTGCTTGACTATGGAGGTTTATGATGACCCGAGGTACCAACACCGCAGTTGCAATCGCGCCACTATCCCTCAGCGCCCAAACAATCAACACCCACCACAAGAACATCCTTGAGCTTGGCAAGGGGATGCTCCGTGAAGCGAAGGCTGCTGGTGAGGAACTGCTCCGTGTGAAGAAGACTTTGAAGCACGGGGAGTTCAAACCGTGGATCAAGGAGAACTGTAGCTTCAGCTACCGGCAGGCAGCGAAGTATATGCAGATCGCTAAAAGTGCCCCGCAGGGCACATTTGATATGGACGGGGGGATCAACTCTTTCCTCGACCAAGCTGCTAACAGTCGCAAACCCAAAGCCCACCTTCAGTCCTTCTCACAGACAGACGCTGAGTATGCACAGAAGCTACATGCAATGGCTGTGCGTGGCACTGAGCATGAGCGTGAGGTTGCCAAGGGAAAACTCGAAGCCTTCGCCAAGTCATTCGGAAAGACCCCTGAAGAACTGATGGAGGAGGTAGGGAAGAAGAACCCCTCCAAGACAGAAGTTGAGGAAAAGGTTGATGACTTCCTTCAGCAAGCCTTTGGGAAGAAATCACGCGCCCAACTTATCGAGATCATTGGCTACTGCATGGCCGAATACCCTGAACTGATTACCAAACTTACGCAGAAGGATGACTGATCATGGTTATCCAACTTACACAAAACCAGAAGGCAGCAATTCTTGATCGTCTCATTCGTGAGGGGATCTTCGCGCGGCCAAATCGTCGGCCCTTATCGGCTGGATGAATAACAAATCAAAAATGACGACGATGACAACTAACAACCAGATTACGATTTACACCGATGGTTCATGTACCGGGAATCCCGGTCCGGGAGGGTACGCTGCTATTATCTTCGAGGGTGATCGTGAGCGTATCATTACCGGGAGCGAGACCGAGACAACGAACAATCGAATGGAGTTAAGTGCAGCTATTGCTGCGCTCAAAGCACTCGACCGAAGTCGGTCAACCGTTCGGGTAGTGACTGACAGCCAATATCTGAGCAAGGGCATGACTACTTGGATAAGTGACTGGAAAGCCAAGGGGTGGCGTGGATCAAACGGAAAGGCTGTTAAGAATACAGACCTCTGGCGTGAACTGGATGAACTCAGTTCCCTACACGATATAACGTGGGAATGGGTTAGGGGGCATTCGGGCGATGAACTAAATGAACGAGTTGATGCACTTGCGTCGAGAGCAATTGGAATAGGCATCAATCCTTGATGTCTGAAAGTTCCGGGTTGGGAGAGAAGGGTTTCATCTTCGATTTTCTGACCCGGAACGATGAAACTGAAAATCATAGTGTTTCTGCGGGTTTCATATTTGGTTCCACCATAGAAGGAAGAGGCACATGCTATATGGCTGTGGTTTTCCTTCCTGTGATGACATGCAAGATTACCTGGGTCTTACTTAAAGACGACTCTAGGACACTCTGAATACTGGTTCTTCTTTCCTTCCTTGTTTGAGGGTCTCAGAAACCATAAACAGCCAAAGCAGACTTAGGATGACTAAAGGAATTCTTTAGGAGTACCTATGGGGGGAAGGGGGGGCTTTTTGTTTATATTAACAATATTTAATATAGTTTTGTTGTCCCATTGTGTCGGTCGGACGCGGATGTTTTGGGGTCGCAAATCTGATCAGGCATTCATATACGAGCTAACGCAAACTTCCCCCCATAGGGTGGTCCCGGTTATTACCTAAGCCTTGTCAGTCTTCACGGTCCCTTACCAACGGCTACCTCTTTTGTTACAACCACAACGAACGTTGACATTTGTAACAAACCGATTTAACTGGCAATTACAAACCAGTTAGCAACGGCAGGCTTATGGAACGTTACGTCATCTACAAGCGGGTAAGTACAGCAGACCAAGGGCGAAGTGGATTGGGTCTTGAGGCTCAGGCGAGGGACTTGGCCCTGTATCTTGAGACATACAGCCCTGAACCGTTCGAGGTCATTGCAGAATACGTTGATGTGCAATCCGGCAAGGATGATGACCGTCCAGAACTGACCAAAGCAATTGACCATGCCAAACGTGACAAAGCCGTTCTTCTGGTTGCAAAGCTCGACCGCCTGAGCCGTAAGGTCTCCTTTATATCGCAGCTCATGGAAGACAAGAGGCTGGATTTCCGGGTGGCTTCAATGCCTTCGGCTGACAAGTTCCAGCTTCATATCTATGCAGCATTGGCGGAGCAAGAACGTGACTTCATATCGCAACGGACAAAGGCGGCTTTGAAGCAAGCCAAGCTGCGTGGTCAAAAGCTAGGTGGACTCAGAAACAAGACCATGAAGCGCAATGAGGCTCTCAAGGCACAAGCTGATAGTAGGGCGCACAAGCTAGAAGGCATTGTGAAACCGCTCAGGGAACAAGGGGCAACCCTTCGTGATATTGCCGCGTCTTTGAATGCAGCAGGAATTAGCACACCGCGCGGTGGTGATTGGCAGGCTGTGCAGGTCAAGCGTTTGTTGGAACGTCTTCAAAAGAAATAACAAATGAGCCTATGACCGTCATAGCCCACTGATTCTATGAATATCTGTTTGCCTCCAGCTAAATGCGAGAGTTGCGACCATCGGAAACTCGCTATGATGGTGTTTTTTCCCGCAACCTATTGCTTAAAATGACAATGCAGATATTGTTCAGCATAGCATATTTGTGAGGTGAAAAGACGTTCGGGGGAGCATTGGCTATGAAGATGTCTGAAGCCGATGTGAAGACCAAACTCATCACACCGGCAATCAAGAAATCAGGCTGGGATATTAACAGCCAAATGCGGGAAGAAGTTACCTTCACCGACGGACGCATCATTGTGCGCGGTAAGATGACGGCACGAGGCAAAACCAAGCGTGCCGACTATATCCTTTATCACAAGCCGAATATTCCCCTCGCCATTGTCGAAGCCAAGGACGATTCCCAAACTGTTGGCTCAGGAATGCAACAAGCCCTTGAATATTCGGAGATGCTGGACATTCCGTTTGTCTTCTCATCCAACGGTAAGGGATTCTTGTTTCACGACAAATCGGGAACCTCGGAGAAGCTGGAAACCGAACTCACCCTAGATGAGTTCCCATCCCCTGATGTGCTTTGGCAAAAGTTCAAAGCCATGAAGGGTCTTTCCGACACTGCCGCAAAAATTGTATCCCAAGATTACTATGATGACGGCATTGGTCGTGCTCCCCGCTACTACCAATCCATAGCCATCAACAGAACCATCGAAGCTATTGCCAAGGGGCAAAACAAGATTCTTCTGGTTATGGCGACGGGAACAGGAAAAACCTACACGGCATTCCAAATCATCTGGCGTTTGTGGAAAGCCAGACAAAAGAAACGCATCCTTTTCCTTGCCGATAGAAACATCCTTGTTGACCAAACCAAACAGCAGGACTTCGCGCCTTTTGGCGACAAGATGACGAAGATCCAAGACCGGACAGTAGACAAGTCCTATGAAATCTATCTGTCTCTATATCAGGCAGTCACAGGGAACGAGGAAGAGCAAAACATATACAAGCAGTTCTCCCCGGACTTCTTTGATTTGATTGTCATTGACGAGTGCCACCGTGGAAGTGCATCTGAGGCCTCGGCATGGCGAAGAATCCTCGATTACTTCTCAAGCGCGACCCATATCGGTTTGACGGCAACGCCAAAGGAAACCAATGATGTTTCCAGCATCGCCTACTTTGGCGAACCCGTTTACAGTTATTCCCTGAAACAAGGCATCGGCGATGGCTTCCTTGCGCCTTACAAAGTCATTCGCATTGACTTCGACAAAGACCTAGAGGGCTTTCGCCCTGAAAAGGGCAAAACGGACAAGTTCGGCAATCTGATTGAGGACCGCGTCTTTAATAGCAAGGACTTTGACCGAATCCTTGTTCTTGAGAAGCGTACAGAAAGGGTTGCTCAAAAGGTGACGGAGTTCCTCACGGAAACAAACCCCTATGACAAGACCATCATATTCTGTGAAGACATCGACCATGCCGAGCGCATGAGACAAGCAATTGCCAACGCCAACCCAGAGCGCATGGCAGAAAATCACCGGTACGTCATGCGGATTACAGGCGACAATCCTGAAGGCAAAGCCGAGCTCGACAATTTTATCAATCCTGAATCCAGATACCCCGTTATTGCTACCACCTCAAAACTGATGACCACTGGGGTAGATGCTAAAACATGTAAATTGATTGTGTTGGACCAACGCATCCAATCCATGACCGAGTTTAAGCAAATCATAGGTCGTGGTACACGGGTCAATGAAGAGCACGGCAAAAAGTTCTTCACCATCATGGATTTCAAAAAAGCCACTGAGCTTTTTGCGGACCCTGATTTTGATGGGCAACCTGTTCAAGTCTATACCCCAGAGCCAGATGGTAATGTTGTCCCCGACGATGATGAAACGCCAGACAATTTAGATGATGGTGGACAGGAAATCCCCCCGGATGTCACATGGGACAACCACGAAGACAACGAAGGCCAGCAGAAATACTACGTCAATGATGTTGAAGTGGATGTGCTTTCAAAGCGGGTTCAATATCTCGATGCCGACGGCAATCTGATAACGGAATCCTTGAAGGACTATTCCCGCAAGAGCATCACCAAGGAGTTTGAAACCTTGGATGCCTTTTTGCGTCGCTGGAACGAAGCAGACAAGAAGACAGCTATCATCAACGAACTTGAGGAACAGGGTGTTCCCATCAACGTCTTGCGGGAAACCGTTCCAAATGGCGAGTCTTACAGCACCTTTGACCTAATCTGCCACGTCGCTTACGGACAGCCCCCACTGACTCGGAAAGAACGTGCCGAAAACGTCAAAAAACGAGACTATTTTGCCAAGTACGAGGACAAAGCCAGAGCAGTTTTAGAAGCCCTACTTGATAAATATGCCGATGAAGGTTTGAAGACATTGGAGGACAACAAAATCCTCACGATGCACCCCTTCCCGCAAATTGGCACCCCCACTGAAATCATTAAATCTATTTTCGGCGGTAAGGCTCAGTATGGCAAAGCCATTAATGACCTTGAAACCGAGCTTTTTAAACAGGACCAACCTGCATGAGTAACGTATCGGGCATCATCAAATCCATCCAAGACATAATGAGAAAAGACGTTGGTGTGGATGGTGACGCTCAAAGGATTAGTCAGCTCGTCTGGATGTTCTTTCTGAAAATTCTTGATGACCGTGAAGAGGAGCTTGAACTCCTTGATGATGACTTCACGTCTCCTATGCCAGAAAACCTGCGCTGGTGTAATTGGGCTAAGGATGCTGAAGGCATTACAGGCGATGCCTTGCTTGATTTTGTCAACAACGAGCTTTTCCCCAAACTGAAGGAACTGCCGTCAACGGGTGCAGAAGGGCAACGCGCTACTGTCATCAAAAACGTGTTTGGGGATGCCTACAACTATATGAAGTCTGGCACCCTGATGCGCCAGGTCATTAACAAAATCAACGAGATTGATTTTAACGCAAGTGATGACCGCCATACCTTTGGCGATATTTACGAACAAATCCTCAAAGACCTTCAAAGTGCGGGAAACGCAGGTGAGTTCTACACGCCACGGGCCGTCACACAGTTCATGGTGGATATTCTTGACCCGAAGTTGGATGAAAAGGTCTTTGACCCTGCCTGTGGAACAGGTGGTTTCTTAGCCTGCACCGTTGACCATAAACGCGCCAAGTATGAGAAAAGTGCCGAAGACAGAGAGACTTTGCAAAAGTCTATCTTTGGCGTTGAGAAAAAGTCTCTCCCCCACTTGCTTGCGGTTACCAACATGGTTCTGCATGGCATTGATGTTCCCACCAACATTCGACACAGCAATACCCTGTCCCGTCCTTTGGTGGATTACTCAGAGTCTGACAGGGTTCAAGTGATCCTGACCAACCCACCTTTTGGTGGCATGGAAGAAGACGGCATTGAGAACAATTTCCCCGCCAGCTTCCGAACCCGTGAAACAGCAGACCTTTTCCTTGTGCTGATTATCCATCTTCTGAAAGAAGGTGGTCGGGCTGGAGTTGTTTTGCCTGATGGCACTCTTTTTGGTGAGGGCATCAAAACCCGCATCAAAGAAAAGCTCCTGACGGAATGCAATCTGCACACCATTGTTCGATTGCCGAACGGTGTTTTCAATCCATATACGGGCATCAAAACCAACCTCTTGTTCTTCACCAAGGGCGAACCAACGAAAGACGTTTGGTTCTATGAGCATCCGTATCCCGAAGGCTACAAAAGCTATTCCAAAACCAAGCCGATGAAGATTGAAGAGTTCGAACCTGAAAAGGCTTGGTGGAATAATCGGGAAGAAAACGACCACGCTTGGAAGGTGTCATTTGATGACATCAAGGCGAACAACTTCAATCTGGACATCAAGAACCCCAACATCCAAGCTGCCACGCATATGGACCCTGCCGAACTGTTGGAAAAGTTCAACAAAAACCAGCAGGATATGATAGCAACTCAGGACAAGCTGAAATCCATTCTCGCTGATGCCTTAAATCGTTTGGCGGGAGAATAACTATGGATAAAGAAATATTCCTAACCGAGTTCGGACACCTCGCCCAAGGACTCGATGGCGTTAAAAAGCTCCGAGACTTGATTTTGCAATTAGCCGTCCAAGGGAAGCTGGTTGAACAAGACCTGAATGATGAGCCAGCTAGTGTCCTTTTGGACAAGGTTGAGGAACAAAAAAATAAGTTAATTAACGAAGGCATCATCAAAAAGAAAAAACGTATAGCCACGGAACTGGAACATTCAGTTTTGTTACCGGAAAAATGGGAAAAAGAAACTCTAGGAAATGTAGCGTTTCTTTTAGTCGATGGTTCACACAACCCTCCACCTAAGCAACCGACTGGCATACCCATGCTAAGTGGGCAAAATGTACTTGATGGAGCAATAACTTATGATGCTTCAAGATATATTACAGAAGAAAATTATCAGGGTGAAATCAAAAGAACCCCTATTGAGAAAGGTGATGTATTCCTCTCAATTGTAGGAACAATTGGTCGTTCAGCTGTTGTACCTGATAAATTTCCGAGGTTTGCGTTACAAAGAAGTATAGCATTAATTCGTACTTCTCTAGAATCACACTATCTAAGTCTCTTTCTAAGGTCTCCTTTTGCAAAAAAATATTATGACCAAAATGCCAAGGGGACCGCGCAAAAAGGTATCTATTTAGGAAAATTATCTGAACTTACTCTGTTAATACCCCCCCTTGCCGAACAAAAACGCATTGTCGCCAAGGTAGATGAATTGATGACTTTATGTGATGAGCTAGAAGCCACTCAAAAAGCCAATGTCACCCTTAAACGTGACTGCGTTGCCTCCACCCTTCATCATCTATCCGAAGCCAGTGACAAAGATGAAATCAAATCCAACTGGTCTATTGCTGAGAACAATTTTGGAAAGTGGTTTGATGACCTCGAAACGGTCAAAAATCTGAGGGCAACAATTCTTCAATTGGCTGTACAAGGAAAGCTGGTTGAGCAGGACCCGAATGATGAGCCAGCTAGTGTTTTGTTGGATAAAGTAAAAAGCACTCTGCCTGAGCCTAAAGGACGAAAAAGGCAACATGTATCAATCTCACTGGATAATGTGCCTTTTAATATACCTTCCAGTTGGACATGGGCACGTTTTCCAGAATTGGGAGAGTTTGGGCGAGGAAAATCAAAACATAGACCGCGGAATGACCCAAAACTGTATTTAAATGGGGATGTACCACTGGTCCAAACAGGTGATGTCGCAAGGTCTTCTGGAGAAATTACGACTTATACTGCTTTGTATAACAAGGAAGGGTTAGCCCAAAGTAGGCTTTGGGAAAAGGGAACAATGTGCATAACGATTGCAGCAAACATTGCTGATTCTGGTATTCTTACATTTAACGCTTGCTTCCCTGATAGCATTGTAGGTTTTGTCCCTTCTGCTGAGTTTAGTGATGCGCGATATTTTGAGTATTTTTTACGGACAGCAAAGGAAGACTTGCTGAAGTTTGCCCCTTCAACCGCACAAAAAAACATCAATTTGAGCATTCTGGAACAGGTTGCAATTCCACTTCCCCCATTAGCCGAACAGAAACGCATTGTCGCTAAAGTCGATGAGGTGATGGCGCTGTGTGACGAACTAGAAACACAAATCATGTCATCCCAAACCCTGAATCAGAATCTTATGGCGTCCCTCTGCCATCACATGACCGTGAACTGATATCATAAATGGCTGGGAACCAATGAGGTGGACTTCGATTCTTAGTTTGCTCATTGGTAACACTACTGGTATACAAATCTAAATTTGTGAGGAAGCCTCCATAGGTTTTCTGAGGTTTTCAGGAGATTGTTGTTCAATCTTCTCCTGGGCACCATACCCCAGCACATTTCTGATGTGCTGGGGTATTGTCGTTTTGGGCCAAATTTCAATTTTGGTTTGGAAAGGCCTGAAAATCAGCCAGAAACCCCATAAATATCCCGACTTTTGCGATGCGATTGGTGGTTTGCTGTGTTAAGAACAGGCAAATTCTGACATTTGGAGAACCGCGATGACCAATTTCCTCCATCTGGGTGATTTGCCCGATGATCTTGACCTGGGCAAGGTTGTGGCAATCGACAGCGAGACCATGGGGCTGAACCCGCACCGCGACCGTTTGTGTGTCGTGCAGCTTTCAAGCGGGGATGGCGACGCCCATCTGGTCAAGTTTGATGGGGAAGATTACAGCGCGCCGAACCTCAAAAAGCTTCTGGCTGATCCGGATGTGTTGAAGCTGTTTCATTTCGGGCGGTTCGATATCGCGGTCATGGACAAGTATCTTGGCGTGCGCTGTGCGCCGGTCTATTGCACCAAGATTGCCTCCAAGCTGGTGCGTACCTATACCGACCGTCACGGGTTGAAAGACGTTTTGCGCGAGACCGTTGGTGTCGAGATTTCCAAGCAGCAGCAAAGTTCCGACTGGGGCGCGCCCGAGCTTTCCAAGGAACAGATCGATTACGCGGCATCCGATGTGCTGTATCTGCATAAAGCACGCGAAGAGCTGGACCGTCGTTTGGTGCGCGAAGGGCGCATGGAAATGGCGCAGGCCTGTTTTGACTTCCTGCCGATGCGGGCAACGCTTGATCTGGCGGGCTGGGAAGAAACCGATATTTTTGCCCATTCCTGATCTCGGCGTAAGGCCGGTTAACCGCCTGTGAAGAATAGAGGTGTATGGGGGAAGCAATAGAATTGACCCCCACGCCAACCGGGTTCATAGTTTTGGCCCAATGATCTTGCAAGATTGGCGGTATACGCTATCTCCGGGCGGGAAACGCGAACAAGAAACAGATGACAGTGACCCCAGAAGCCTCAACAGAGTCCCCCAACCTGCCAGCACCGGCAACGGACGCCGATCTTGCCATTGCGCGCCGTGTTCTTGAGATCGAAGCAACTGCGCTCCGTGAGCTTGCAGACTCACTCAATGGCGACTTTTGCGATGCCATCAACTTGATCGAGGGCCTGAAAGGCCGTCTGGTTGTGACCGGCATGGGCAAAAGCGGCCATATCGCCAAGAAAATCGCGGCGACCTTTGCCTCGACCGGAACCCCGTCCTTCTTTGTCCATCCGGCAGAGGCCAGCCACGGTGATTTGGGCATGATTGGCAAGGATGATGCGGTTCTGGCCCTGTCGAATTCCGGTGAAACCCCGGAACTGTCCGACATCATTGCCTTTACGCGCCGGTTTAACGTGCCGCTGATCGGCATGACGCGTAAACCACACAGCTCGCTTGCCAAGCAGTCTGATTGTCCGCTGGTTCTGCCGGCAAGTCCGGAAGCTTGCCCGAACAAACAGGCGCCGACGACCTCGACCACGGCGATGCTGGCCCTTGCCGATGCGCTGGCGGTGACATTGATGGAGCGTCGCGGGTTTTCATCCGATGATTTCCGCACCTTCCACCCCGGCGGAAAGCTGGGGCAGCGGTTGTTGCATGTGGCCGATGTCATGCATGGGGTTGATGCCCTGCCGCTGATTGGCCGTGATGCGCTGATGTCCGAAGCATTGGTGACCATGACCAGCCATTCATTTGGCTGTGTCGGGGTGCTTGATGATGCCGGGGCATTGGTCGGGATTGTGACCGATGGCGATTTGCGTCGTCACATGGCCGATAACCTTGTGGCGATGAAGGTCGGTGATGTCATGACCGCCGGGCCGAAGGTAACCAATAGCGGGGCGCTGGCGGTTGAGGCGCTTGCGATCATGAATGATCGTTCGATCACATCGCTTTTTGTGCTTGATGATGGGGATGTGCCCGTCGGGCTTGTTCATATCCATGATCTTTTGCGCGTCGGAGTGGCGTAAAGCATGAGCAACGAGGGCGCGTCACAGGTCGATCAACGCGAAGCGCGGGGCATTTCGCGCCATCGTCTGCCGTCGGGCCGTCGTGATGTGCGGATCAATCCGTTTCGCCGTGTCATCGTCAATATGCTGAAATTCGTGCTGCCGCTGATCGCCATGACGATCATGGCGCTGGTGATTTTGTGGCCGCAGATCGAACAGGTGCAGGACAGCGGCTTTCGGCTTGGCTTTTCGACATCGCCTGAAGATCTGATGGAAAATGTCGCGATGAGCAATCCGCGTTTCTTTGGCGTGGATGGCAATCGTCAGCCCTTTACCGTGACGGCAAACGAGGCGGTTGAAGCCACCAAAACAGCCGATCGCCCGGACCATATTTATCTTGCCGGACCACAGGCCGATATCACGCTTGAAGATGGGTCCTGGATCGCGATGACCGCGAACGAAGGGTTCTATACCGAGATCGACGGGATGCTCGATCTTGTTGGAACGGTGAATATGTATCACGATAACGGCTTTGAGATTCACACCCAAGAAGCTGAAATTGCAATGAATTCTGGCAGTGCGAGTGGAGATGTTCCGGTGAACGGGCAGGGACCATTTGGCACGATCAAGTCGGATTCCGGCTTTGAGCTGGAAGACAAGGGGGCGGTGATCCGCTTTTTGGGGAAATCGCAGTTGGTGATTTTCGACAGTGCAATGAATTCGACGGAGCAATGAGAGGGAAGTCATGATTGCGATGCCACATCTTGCCCGCAATACGATGAAGCTGATGACAACCCTGTTGTTGGCCTCTGCTGCTGTGGGCTTTTCGGCACAGCCGAACGGGGCACAGGCCAATCCGCTTGGGCTGGCGCAAAATGGTGGCGGCGGGCTTGAGGTCGAGTCTGATAACGGTATTGAATGGCGTCGTAACGAGCAGGTCCTGATTGCGCGTGGCAATGCGGTGGCAACGCGCGGTACCTCGCGGGTTGATGCCGATGAACTTCAGGCGCTTTATCGGGATCGGGACGGCAATAGCGAGATTTACCGCATCATTGCGATCGGCAATGTCAAATTGTCATCTGATACCGATGTCGCAGAAGGCGACAAGGCGGTCTATGACATTGATGACGCGGTGGTTGTTCTGACCGGCGATAACCTGAAATATTCCACCCCGACCGAGACGCTCACCGCACGCGACAGCCTGGAATATTGGGAAACAGAACGTGTTGCCATTGCCCGTGGCGATGCGGTCGCGGTTGCCGAGGATCGCACATTGCGCGGAGATGTTTTAACTGCGCGTTTTGATGCCGCCGAGGGTGGGGCCAATGAATTAAGCCGCATTGATGGACAAGGAAATGTGAATATTCGCACGGCAACCGAGTTTGTTGTTGGCGATCAGGGTGTTTATGATGCGAAAACAGGTATCGTCACCCTAACCGGATCGGTTAAGATCACCCGCGGAGAGAACCAGCTGAATGGGGACCGCGCCGTGGTCGACCTGAATACCGGGGTCAGTCGCCTGACAGCAGATGGTAATGGCGGTGGGAAAACCCGTGTTCGTGGCCTTCTGGTTCCACAAAAAGATGAAAACAACAGCCCGGCTGATGCCGGGGCCGGTAACTGAGAAAGGTCGGTCATTTGTTCTGGTCGCGCAAAAGCGTCAAATCCGATAACGCAAAGGCGCAAGCTGTATCTGGTGATGCATCGTCAGTTGACGGTGGTGCATCCGGCCCGCGTCTGATCAGTACCAACCAGGGGCTGGTGGCGCATAACCTTGGCAAAAGCTTCAAGAAGCGCCCGGTGCTCAAGGATGTGTCGGTTTCCGTACAGCGCGGCGAGGCGGTTGGCCTTTTGGGGCCGAATGGTGCGGGCAAGACCACCAGTTTCTATATTATCACCGGCCTGATTTCAGCCGACCGCGGCACCATTTCCATGGATGGGCGCGACATTACCATGATGCCGATGTATCAGCGTGCGCGCATGGGAATCGGCTATTTGCCGCAGGAAGCCTCGATTTTCCGTGGCATGACGGTTGAACAGAACATCATGGCGGTTCTTGAGGTGGTCGAAGATGACCGCATCAAACGCGAACAGAACCTTGAAGATCTTTTGGCGGAATTCGCCATTGAACATTTGCGCCGCACACCGGCCCTTGCGCTTTCGGGCGGGGAGCGCCGCCGTTGCGAGATCGCACGTGCGCTTGCGGCCCATCCGAACTTTGTTTTGCTGGACGAACCACTTGCCGGGATTGACCCGATTGCAGTGGGCGATATCCGTGATCTTGTACGTCATCTGAAAGATCGTGGCATTGGGGTCTTGATTACTGACCACAATGTGCGCGAGACTCTCGATATTATCGACCGGGCATATATCTTGCATGATGGTCGGGTTTTGATGGAAGGTGGTCCTGAAGAGATCGTCAGAAATGATGATGTTCGAAGGGTTTATCTGGGCGATCGTTTCAGCCTTTGATAAAGCTGCCAGACAGTCATACCAGTCTTGGGGGGAGTTCGGATTGACACGGGGTAGTGCATAAATGGCCCTGAAGGCGCGGCTAGACTTACGTCAGTCCCAGTCACTTGTCATGACTCCCCAGCTGCAGCAGGCGATTAAGCTGCTGCAATTCAATAATATTGAGCTTTCCAATTTTATCGACAGCGAGCTGATGGAAAACCCGCTTCTGGAGCGGGCCGATCCCGGCCAAACCTATGCCGAAACCGGTGACGGGGCGGTTGGCAATGGCGATGAAGGCATCGATAGCCGATCCACCGACAATTTTTCAGACCGCGAAGATCAGTTCGGAACCGACCGCCTGACCGCAAGCGATTCCATGGGCAGCGACGATGGCCCGCTTGATGTGGCCAGTGATGCGCTTTATGGCGGCGAGGGTGAAATAACCCGCAACGGCGAACCGGTTGCCGGCAATCATGATTATGCGGCCCCCCACGGCGGGGGCGCAGGTGGCGCAGGTGGCGGTGGTGGCGAAGATCTGCCGGGCCTTGAACAAACCCTGGCCGATGAAGCAACCCTGCGGCAGTCGCTTGATGATCAGCTTAATATCGCCTTTGCCGATTCCATGTCGCGCATGATCGGCAGCTATCTGATCGATATGCTTGATGACAACGGGTATGTCAGCGGCGAACTTGGCGAGGTTTCCGAAGCGCTTGAATGCGATATGGCCGAGGTCGAACGTGTTCTTGCGGTGATGCAGGGGTTTGACCCGGTCGGTATTTTCGCCCGCAACCTTGCCGAATGTCTTGAGCTGCAGCTGCGTGAGCTTAATCGCTATGACCCGGCGATGGCGGCCCTTCTGTCCAATCTGGATCTTCTGGCCAAGCGGGACTTTGATCGTTTGCGCCGGGTGTGCGGGGTCGACTCGGACGATCTTTATGACATGATCGCCGAAATCAAAACCCTTGATCCCCGTCCGGGCAAGACTGCCGATGGTGAAGTTGCCACCCCGGTAATTCCCGACGTTTTGATGCGTGCTGCGGGCAATGGCAACTGGCATCTCGAACTGAATTCCGAAGCCCTGCCACGTGTTCTGGTCAATGAGGACTATGTTGCGCAGATCGGGTCGGGCCTGCGTGATCGTGAAGAACGCGGTTTCATGAGCGAAAAGCTTCAAACGGCAAACTGGCTGGTCAAGGCATTGCACCAGCGTGCAACCACGATCATGAAGGTCGCCAGCGAAATCGTCCGCCAGCAGGATGGATTCTTTACCCATGGGGTCGGGCATCTGCGCCCGTTAATTCTGCGCGATATCGCCGAGGCCATCGGCATGCATGAAAGCACGGTATCACGGGTGACGAATGGCAAGTTCATGTCGACGCCGCGTGGCATGTTCGAGCTGAAATACTTCTTCACGACGGCGATTTCGTCTTCAGATGGTGGTGATGCCTATTCTTCGGAATCTGTGCGGTATCGGATCAAGTCGTTGATTGATAACGAGGATCCCAAAAAGATTCTGTCAGACGACAAACTCGTTGAGCTTCTTGGCAAGGAAGGGATCGACATTGCGCGTCGAACAGTGGCAAAATACCGTGAAGCGATGCGCATTCCTTCGTCAGTCCAGCGTCGGCGCGAGAAAAAATCACGTGCTTCCTAGCACTAAAATGACGGGAAAAGTACGATAACGTACTGCAATTTAATGGAACATACCCATATCTTGACTTGGTAAAGACGAGGGAATATGGTGCGCCCACCTGATTGAGGGGCACCAGACATCCATATGTTACGGTAAGTCACTCAACCGGGGATAGGCGATCCATGCAAATTACGGTTATCGGTAAGCAACTTGACGTCGGCGATGCACTTCGCCAACACGTCGTCGAGACCTTGGACCCTGCAGTAGAGAAATATTTCGATCATGCAATCGAAGCCACGGTGACCTTCACCAAACAGGCACATCTCTATCACGCGCAGATTTCGGTCCATGTCGGTAAGGGCATGATGGTACAGGCAAAGGCATCGGCCAATGAGGTTTACCCCTCGTTTGATGCGGCCTGTGACAGAGTGGCCAAACAGTTGCGGCGCTATAAAAGGCGCCTGCGTGATCATCACGCAAGCCGTGACCATCATGAGCAGGCCCGTCTAGAGGCGGTCCACTATGTGATCGCGCAAGAAGATGACGATCATTCGGATGACGATCACGTAAACGGCTACGAACCGGTGATTGTTGCCGAGACACCCGATCGCATCGATACGCTTTCCGTTGGGGAAGCTGTCATGCGGCTCGACTTGGGGGACATTCCGGCACTGATGTTCCGGAATGGCAAACATGGCGGATTCAATGTTGTGTATCGTCGCTCAGATGGCAATATCGGTTGGCTAGATCCAAACGATAGCGAATCCTGAAGCGCGGGACAGAAACCGAATCCCAGCCAAACAACACAACGCGAAAAATGGACATATCATCGATTCTTACTCCGTCCGGAGTTATTCCGGCACTGCGTTCTGGTGCTAAGAAAGCAGTGCTTGAGGAACTTGCCGAAAAGGCAGCCGAAGTTACCGGACGCTCTGCAAGCGAGATTTTTTCTGTCCTGCTTGACCGTGAAAAGCTTGGCAGTACCGGTGTTGGTGGCGGTGTCGCGATCCCGCACGGCAAGTTGAACGATCTGGATCGGCTGTACATGGTTTTTGCCCGTGCAGGCAACCCGATCGAGTTTGATGCCGTTGACGAGCACCCTGTCGACTTGTTCTGCATGCTGATTGCACCCGAAGAAGCCGGTGCTGATCACCTTAAGGCGTTGGCGCGGATTTCCCGTCTGCTGCGCAATCAGGGCATGTGTGACAAGCTGCGCGGGGCTGGATCGGCCGATGCGATCTATGCGCTTCTGACCCAGGACGAGGCCGAACAGGCCGCTTGAAACGGTCAGTGAGTGGCGGGTAGTCCCCGTAGATGTCTTGGCAAGGACCCACAGAATTCAAAAGAACCGGACGCCCATCAGGCGTCCGGTTTTTCTTTGTGCGGTTCGATATCCTGATCAGGCGTTCGATGGTGCGTCCCTGGCATCGTCAGGGCCCTTCACATCGGTCAATCGCCCGGCCATCACCACAAGATACAGTACCGGAATGCCGATGATGGCTGTGCCGATAAAGAACCAGCTATAGCCCACCGCATCGACCGCCGTGCCCGAGAACCCGGCAAGGATTTTCGGAAACAGGGTCATGATCGAACTGAAGATCGCGTATTGCATGGCGGTAAAGGAGATATTGGTCAGACCGGACAGATAGGCGATGAAGGCGGCCGTTGCCAGACCACCGCACAGGTTGTCGCCCATAATGACAATGACAAACATGGTCGTGTTCGGGCCGATATAGGCGAGAAAGGCAAACAGGATGTTGGAAATGGCCGCCAGAAAAGCCCCAAGGAACAAAATCCGCAACACGCCATAGCGCACCGACAGAACCCCGCCCAGAAAACTGCCTGCAATGGTCATGAACAGACCAAGCGTCTTGGAGACAGCGGCAATTTCCTCTTTTGAGAAGCCAAGGTCGGTGTAAAACACGTTGGCCATTACCCCCATGACGATATCGGCAATGCGATAGACGCCAATCAGGACGAGAATAACAATTGCGGCCTTGCCGTACCGGTCGACGAAATCCTTCACCGGCGAAATATAGGCTTCCTGAACCATCCCGGTGGGGGTCAGGCCAACACGGGTGGTTAGCCATGCCACCAGAATGGCAAAGGCAATGGCAATGCCCAGCTTGACCGCACCGGCAACAAAGCCCGAAAGTTCACGGATCATGCCACCATCAATAAGCGCTGTTCTCAGCGGATCGGTAATGTGCGCAGCGTAGATAATCGCAATGACAAAGGCGATGACCGTTATCGCAAACATCGCGATAAAGCGGACATAATCTGACGTCTTGTGGAAAAATTTGCTGTCGAGGCGCTCAACATCGGGTTCGCTGACGAGAAGGGTGGTGATGACGCCAATGCACATGGCAAGCGCCATACAGCCATAGGCGACCATCCAGGCAAAGTGTTGATAGGTGCCCTCGGCCTCAAACAGCCCGGCGATGGTGAGTGCCCCGGCGCCGGCGATGATCATGCCGATCCGGTATCCGCCGATATAGGCGGAACTCATCATGGCCTGCAGATCGGTGTTTGCGGCTTCGATGCGGTAGGCATCAATGACAATATCCTGCGTGGCCGAGGCAAAACCAAGCGCGACGGCGGCAAAGGCCATCATGGTCAAGTTTTCGGCAGGATCGGTCAGCCCCATCCACAGGATCGCGCCGATGATGGCGAACTGGGAAATGATCAACCAGCTCCGGCGACGGCCAAGGATGCTGTGCAGGATCGGGAACGGAAGCCTGTCAATCAGCGGAGCCCAGACAAACTTGAAGGAATAGCCAAGGGCGGCCCAACTGAAATAGGTGACTGTGGAACGATCCACCCCGGCTTCGCGCAGCCAGATCGACAGTGTTGAGAAAATCAGAAGAATAGGAATGCCTGCCGACAATCCCAAAAACAGCATTGTAATCACCCGTGGATGAACAAAAGCGCCAAAGGCCTCGCCCCAGCTTCGCTTTTCTGCGCTGTGCATTGATTTTCCCCTGTTTCAAGCAATGGCACGAAGCTAGTGCAAACTGGTTAAGGAAAACCGAAACAGGGCGCGCAGCGGATGATGATGCGGGCATGAAAAAGGGCCGATCCATTCCTGGACCGGCCCTTTTTGAATTTGGTGCAGAAAGAAAGGCTTAGCCTTCTTTCTTGCGGCTTTCGCGCTTACGCACGTTCGGATCGAGGTGCAGCTTACGGATACGTACGCTTTTTGGGGTGACCTCAACCAGTTCGTCGTCCTGAATGTAGGACAGGGCTTCTTCAAGCGACATACGGCGCGGCGGGGTCAGGGTCACAGCTTCGTCCTTGCCTGATGCACGAACGTTGGTCAGCTTTTTGCCCTTGAGCACGTTGATTTCCAGATCGTTGTCACGGTTGTGTTCGCCAACGATCATGCCCTGATAAACGCGTTCGCCATGTTCAACGAACATGATGCCACGATCTTCAAGGTTAAACAGCGCATAGGCCACAGCTTCACCCTGATCATTGGAGATTAGCGCACCGTTACGGCGACCGGCAATCGATCCTTTGACCGGGCCATAGGAATGGAACACACGGTTCATCACGCCTGTACCGCGGGTATCGGTCAGGAATTCACCGTGATAGCCGATCAGGCCACGTGACGGGGCAAGGAAGATGATACGGGTCTTGCCGCCACCAGATGACCGCATATCGGTCATTTCGGCTTTGCGCAGGCTCATTTTTTCGACGACGACGCCGGAATATTCTTCGTCCACGTCAACCTGGACTTCTTCGAATGGCTCGGACAGGACACCGTCGACTTCCTGGAACAGAACGCGCGGACGCGAGATCGACAGTTCAAAACCTTCGCGACGCATGGTTTCAACCAGAACGCCGAGCTGCAATTCACCACGACCAGCGACTTCGAATGCGTCCTTGTCGGCGGTTTCGCCGATTTTAATGGCGATGTTGCCTTCGGCTTCGCGTTCCAGGCGGGCGCGGATCATGCGCGAGGTAACCTTGTCGCCTTCCTGACCGGCCAGCGGCGAGTTGTTGACCGAGAAGGTCATCGCCAGGGTCGGCGGATCGATCGGCTGACTTTCAATGGCGTCTTTTACCTCGGTCGAGCAGATGGTGTCGGCAACGGTTGCTTCGGTCAGACCGGCAATTGCGATGATGTCACCGGCAACAGCTTCTTCCTGCGGGACACGATCAAGACCACGGAAGCCCATCAGTTTGGACAGGCGGCCGGTTTCAACGGTGCCGTCGCCGCGGATGACTTTCACCGGCATGTTGAGTTTCGCACGACCCTGATAGACACGACCAGTCAGGATGCGGCCAAGAAAGTTATCGGCATGCAGCATGGTGGCCAGCATGGCAAACGGCGCATCTTCATTTACGTCCGGTGCCGGAACATGTTTGAGAACAAGTTCCATCAACGGGGTCAGGTTGTCTTTCGGGCCTTCCGGGCTTTCAGCAGCCCAGCCATCACGACCCGATGCATAGAGAACCGGGAAATCGAGCTGTTCGTCAGAAGCTTCAAGCGATACGAACAGATCGAAGATCTCGTCGAGGACTTCTTCGGCGCGCTGATCGGGACGGTCGATCTTGTTGATGATCACAATCGGCTTCAGACCCAGTTTCAGCGCCTTGCCCAGAACGAATTTGGTCTGCGGCATCGGACCTTCGGCTGAGTCAACAAGCAGAACCACACCTTCAACCATGGACAGGATACGTTCGACCTCGCCACCGAAATCGGCGTGGCCCGGGGTATCAACGATGTTCACGCGGGTGTCGCCCCACTGAACGGCTGTCGGTTTTGCGACAATGGTAATGCCGCGCTCACGTTCCAGATCGTTGCTGTCCATGGCGCGTTCATCAACGCGCTGGTTGTCACGATAGACACCGGACTGACGGAACATGGAATCGACCAGCGTGGTTTTGCCGTGGTCAACGTGGGCGATGATGGCGATATTGCGCAAGCTCATGGGCGCGGACTCCAGATATAAAAATGCCGCGCGCCGGGGTCTGCCCATGCGCATCGGTCAGTAAAACGTTTCAAGGCCAGTAGATATTCAGCACCCATATGACCGGTGTCGTTGGATCGGCACGGTCAAGGCCGCGCCTTATGCAGCGCAGGGTACATGCTGAATGTTTACTGGCCCGAAAAACAAAAATTGCAGGCTGGCTTCGAAAGCTGCCCTGTCATAGCCAATGTGAAGGCGAAAGACCAGCTTTGTGCGCGCCATGCGGGGTTGATTTTTCTGCAATGCGGGCTGTTTGCGCCAAACTTTGGATAAAGTCAATGCTTGTGTTGCGTTGCAGCGCCGGGGAAACCGCCATTTTCACCATTGAAAACGGGACGACAACGCAATGTTGCCGTCCCGTGAAATCTTGGTCTTCTGACAGATAAAGCTGCCGGGGCGGGGTCAAACCACCTTGGCGGTCAGTTCTTTCAGGTCCGCATCCGGGCGCGCACCCATATGGGAAATGACCTCGGATGCGCAGATCGCGCCAAGCTGACCACACACCGGCAGTTCGTACCCCTTGGTGTAACCAAACAGGAAACCCGATGCGAACAGATCGCCTGCCCCGGTGGTGTCGACCACCTTGGCAACCGCTTCGGCGCTGATTTCATGAATTTCATCTTCGGCGACGATGACGGCACCTTTTTCGCCACGAGTCAGCGCAGCAACCCTGCAGTGCTTGCGCACTTCGGCCAGGGCTTCGTCAAAGGTGTCAACTTCGTACAGTGACTTGATCTCGTCTTCATTGGCGAACAGCACGTCGATATGGTTATCGACCAGTTCGCGGAACGATTCGCGGTGACGATCAACGCAGAAGGAATCTGACAGGCTGATGGAAACCTGACGACCGGCATCATGGGCGACTTTGGCGGCTTTGACGAACGCATCCTTGGCTTCCGGACGGTCCCAAAGATAGCCTTCCATATAGGTTACCTTGGCCGACTTGATCATGTCCTCGTCGATGTCGTCCGGGCCAAGTTCGGTGCAGGCCCCGAGGAAGGTGTTCATCGTGCGGTGCCCATCCGGGGTGACAAAGATCAGGCAGCGCGCAGTCGGGGAGCCTTCAGAGGCCGGAGCGGAATTAAATTCAACGCCCATGGCGCGGATATCATGGCGAAACACTTCGCCAAGCTGATCGTCGCGGACTTTGCCGATATAGGCACCCTTGCCACCGAGTGCTGCGATGCCTGCCATGGTGTTGCCGGCAGAACCACCAGACATTTCCATGCCCGGGCCCATTTGGGCATAAAGACTGTCTGCGGTTTCCGCATCAATCAGCGTCATGGCGTTTTTGACAAGGTTCAGGCGCTCAAGGTCTTCTTCCTTGCAATGGGCAAGGACATCAACAATTGCATTGCCGATCCCAACGACGTCGATGGTGGTGTCGTTCATGTAGTTCATTCCTGCGGTTATTCGTTTGAACGGCACCGTAACTTATCCGGTAGGCCGTGCGGCGAGCGATTGGGCCGGGGCCGTTCTCGGTGCCTTCGAAACTGACTTTTGCGGAGTATAGGCAATGCGGTGTGCGGTGCAAGCATTGCAACTGTTTCGTGCCCGGTTGTTTAACCTGTCGTTAAGGCCTCAAAAAACTACAAAAGATGTTTTTTAGGTAATGAGGCAGGTCTGATTTGACCCGAAGACGGTTTTACGCGCGAACTTTTGGTTGAAAGGGTGTTGGTGTCTTGCGCCTCTGGTGTGGTGGGCTGGCTGAAGTCCGCAGTTTTCAAGGGATTGCGCTTTGATTAGCCTTTTCTCAGGCACCTTGTGGTCAAAGAGTCAAAAAAACATCAAAAAACCGCAAACAAGCAAAATCAGGTAACTTTGAAGGGCTATTTTCCCCATATTCACAAAGGTCCAGATTCCAAACAAACCAGTTTGTTTTTAAACAAAACTAATCAATGTCAGCTATTTTATTGTAAATAGAAAATATAAATTAATTCTATAACGAGTATAACGCTATTTCGTGGCTGTTTCCAAGAAAACTGTCGCAGCAGCATTGTCTTATCGGTCAGCGTTGAAATCTGGGCATTCTGGCGCAGGAATCAGGTTTCCTGATCGGGAAAAAGTGGAATCGGATCGTTGGTTTTTGCCGGTCTGTCTTCATTCTCAGACATGTGTGGCTGTGCGCCGCCACCGTCATCGTCCTTGGTGTCAGGATGGGCGGCATCCAGACTGAGGCGGTCACGCAATTCTTCGATCACGGCTTCAATACGGGCACGGTGAAGCGGGTCCTTGCAGCGTTTGACGAACTGTTCAAATGCGCCCAGTGCCCTGTGATCCTGATCAAGGCGGGCATAAAGCGCACCAAGCTGGTGCCACAGGCCTTCATGTTCGCCATCAATCAGCAAACTGTGTTCAACAACACGGGTCGCAAGATCCAATTCTCCGGCGCGAAGCGCACGAACCTTGATGTTGTTTTGCAATCGCAACAAAATATCAATGTCGGAAGATGGCCGGTAATGTTCAGGGGTCAGCTCGGCATCAAGTCCGCTAAATGATTTTAGCAATTCGCGCAATTCTGCGGGCCCAAGGCTGATTGCGCCATGGAACGGATCAATCATCTTGCGCTTGCCGTTCACCTGAACACGCAGCAGGAAATGACCGGGGAAATCAATACCGGTAACAGCAATACCACAACGTTGGGCGGCATGGATATAAAGCATCCCCAATGCGACCGGCAGTCCGCGTTTGCGTTCGATGACCTGCATCAGATCGGCATTTGCGATGTCATCATAGTTTTCCGCATCCCCCTGAAAGCCGTTTCGCTCAGCAATCACGGTCTGAAGGGCGCGGGCGACCTGATCAATGGTGGGTTCAGCTTCCGTATCGTCAACCGGCAGGGATTGATCGCTGCCAGTTGCGTTTAAGTCAGGTTGCAGGGTCAGACTTGCCAATTCCGTACGGAGCTGATCCGCAAGATCATCAAGATGCTTCAGATATGGAGCGATATCGCGTTTAACGGCGCCGTCTGACTGATTGATCCGGGCAAAATGCAGGGCTGCTTCGGCGGCACTGGCCGTCGGTTTCTTGCCCTTGCCATAATCGACAAGCCATTGGCGATCCGGATCGGTCGGGGCTGTTATGTGGCTTACGCTGCTAATGGTTCAGGTTCCTTGTCGGCTTGGGTCGTCTTTCAGGCGGATATGGCTGACGACCCGTTTGACGTAACTTGTGTCGCGTGCATGCGAAATGACCCGATCGCGTTCAATATCGTTCTGGGCAATGCCCATCAGATGGACGGTGCCATTTACGGTCTCGATGCTGTAATTGATGGCAAAAACATCGCTATCAAACATCAAGGCGGTTTTGATCCGGGCGGTGATTACCAGATCACCCGCACTGTCCACCAGTGTCAGGTCATCGCCGATTTTGATCTCGTTATGGACCCTTTTTACGCCGTCAACCTGCCAGGCGAGGCGGACGGCTTCAAGTTGATCGGTAACAGACGGGACGTGACCGGCCAGCAAAACTTCGCCTTCGACAACTTCGATCTCGATATCAAGAAACAGTCTTTCGTCCTGTGCTAGAAATTTCTGCCAGATCTGCGCGGTAATGCCTGTATCGCTTACCGCGCCATCAAAGCCGCGTTCCTGAAAGGCGGCGACACCGGCAGTTGCGCCAGCGCCAAGCACAACCGATGCCGGTGTGCACCCCGAAAGCGGAAAAATACATATTCCGGTTAACACCAACGTTTTGAAAACGCCAAGTTGCCGATTGGTCATTCCTTGTGATGACATTTACCGATGTCTCGCCCCGTTCCCCAGTTCCATGGCATCCATCATTGCCCACCGGGGGTTAAGGAGTTTTAAAATCCCGAGTTGTTTATCAGTAAAACCGCATCTTTTTTGTCGGGTACGGTTTTTTGTCCGTCAGGCAGGGCGCCATGCATTTTTTGACGTGTTTGATTTTACCAAACCCGTGAACACTCATCACATCAAATCGAAGGTCCCCGCCATGACCGATGCGCCCGGCATAAATTTCAAGGGCGCGTGCGATCCGTTCTTGTTGTCTGGCGGTGATTGAATGAAGTGCTGTTGCGTGATCGGTGCGGGTTTTGACCTCTATCGCGATCAAGACGTTACTGCGTCGGGCAACAATATCAATCTCGCCGGCCGGACTTTTATAACGGGTCGCAAGAATGCGATATCCCTTAAGTCGTAACCATATGGCACATAGTTTTTCTGCCCGACGTCCGACCTTTTCCGCCCGCTTGCGGCTTGATGTATCATCAGGCAAGGGATGGGATCGCACCATGATCAATCAGGGTCCGATTTGGCGAGTTCAAGGGCACGATTATAGAGATTGCGCTTTTTAAGGCCGGTTTCCCTGGAAAGAATATCGGCGGCTTCCTTAGTGCGGTGGGTTTTGATCAATTCGCTTAAGCGTTGGTCGATATCTTCGGCACTGGGTTCGTTGTCACTGTCATCAGCCGGACCGACAATCACAACAATCTCGCCTTTCGGCGCGCCTGCTTCGGCATAATGGTTTGCCAAATCATCAAGCGTGCCATTGCGGACTTCTTCAAACATTTTGGTCAATTCGCGCGTCACGGCTGCTTCACGCCTGCCACCGAGCATTTCGACCATGTCGGCAAGGCTTGCGGCCAGACGTTTGGGGCTTTCAAGAAAAATCAGGCTGCCTGGAATCGGCGCAAAACGGGTCAGTTCCTTTTTGCGTGCCATGGTTTTGGGCGGCAGGAAGCCTGCATAAAAGAAATGATCACTTGGCAGACCCGAGAGGATCAGGGCCACAATCGGCGATGCGGCCCCAGGGGCTGCGGTAACGTTAAAGCCTTCTTCCTTGCAATCGCGAACCAGTTTGTAGCCCGGATCATTGATCAATGGCGTCCCGGCATCGGAAATCAGGGCAAGGCCCTGACCTTTGCCCAGGCGGTCCATGATTTCCGGGCGCATCTTGGCGGCGTTATGTTCGTGATAGGCAATACGCTTGGTTTTGATCCCATAGCGCGACAGCAGTTTGCCCGATGTGCGGGTGTCTTCGCACAAAATAACGTCGGCGCGTTTGAGGATATCAAGCGCCCTGACCGTAATATCGCCCAAATTTCCGATTGGAGTAGCAACAAGATAAAGACCAGACGAAAGTGGCAAAAGGCTTTCATCATGTTTACTTGCATCCTCGCCCGCATTACCCTGCGGACGAAACGACTTATCGGGAGGTGAGATTGGGTTGTCCGAAACGTCATCCGTCACAGAAGCGGATGCAGAAAGAGGCGCTGCCGCGTCAGGCATTGTCAGATCAGGGTCGGTTTTCGGATCTTTTTCCGGCTTGGAGCCGGATTGCGCGCCGGACGGCATCTGTGGTTGTCCTCTCTCTCGGGCTGAGCGCATGTAACGCGACCACGAGTATCACGGACCTGTTTGGTTCGCAACGTGACGCGCCGGTTGAAAGTGCCAACCAGCCCGGCCAAACCACTGTTGATCCGACCAGTGCACCCGATCAGGGCCTGATTCCCGAGGCTGCCCCCTGGACAAGTGATGCTGCCCTTCCCGAAGGTGAGGGGGCTGAACTTCCCGCACTTTATAACGATGATGCGGCGATTTTCGAAAAGCGTATTGCCCTTTTGCTGCCGCTATCGGGACAACATGCCGAACTGGGGCGCGCCATGCGTCATGCCGCGGAACTGGCGATGTTTGACATTGCCAGTGATGACTTTGTGCTGATGCCCATTGATACAGCCGGAACCTATCAGGGTGGGCAGAACGCCGCGCGGGAAGCGGTTGATGCCGGTGCGAAAATGATCCTTGGTCCGCTTTTCTCCGAATCGGTCAGCGGGGCCAGCGAAGTTGCCAAATCGGCAAATGTGCCGGTGGTGGCGTTTTCCAACAACCGCCGGGTTGCGGAAAGCGGTGTTTGGGTCAATGGCCTGATTCCCGAAGATCAGATTGCCCGTGCGGTAGGCTATGCGACAACGCAGGGGCGTTATCGGTTTGCTGCGCTCTTGCCGCAAAATGATTATGGACGGCAGATTGCAAGTGGTCTGAACACGGTTGTCGCCCGGGTTGGTGGCACCCTTGGCCGGGTGGCGTTTTATCAGCCGGGTTCGGAAAGCCTGCAGCAAACCATTCGCGATTTCGCCAATTACGATGCCCGGCGCGCCAATCTGCGGGCGCACAAAGCCCAGCTTGAAGCCGATGGCAGTGCAGGGGCAAAGCGAGCGCTGCGGCGTCTTGAAGGTGTCGATACCTATGGCGAGCTTGATTTTGATGCCCTGATTTTGCCTGCAACGGGCGGTGATTTGCGTCAGGTTTCGTCGCTTCTGGCCTATTTCGATATTGATCCGTCGATTGTGCAGTTTATCGGCACGTTCGGCTGGAATGATCCGGGCCTGTTTTCTGAGCCTGCTCTCAAGGGCGGGATATTTGCCGCGCCGAACCCGGAAAACTGGGAACTGTTTGCGGCAAGATTTGAACGTACCTTCGGGGATCAGCCGCCACGTATTTCCAGCCTTGCCTATGACAGTACGGCGCTGGCGGCCTTAATGGCGCGCGAAGAAACCATGTCGCAAGATACCCTGACCAACCCGGTCGGGTTTGTGGGCGTTGATGGTATTTTCCGGCTGACCATGGATGGGCAGTCCGAGCGCGGCTATGCCATCATGCGCATTGGTCCCGAAGGGGCCGAAGTCGTTGCACCGGCACCTGCGGCCTTTGATCAGGTGTTTTGACCCTGAACAGTTTCTGATCAGCGGGCCTTAACGCCAGAAATTAAAGCCAGATGTTATAAAACGCCTGCCGGATTATGCTTCGGCAGGCGTTTTGTCTTTGAAATTGCACAGATC
This sequence comes from Thalassospira australica, assembly GCF_000763295.1. Taxonomy (GTDB): domain Bacteria; phylum Pseudomonadota; class Alphaproteobacteria; order Rhodospirillales; family Thalassospiraceae; genus Thalassospira; species Thalassospira australica. The sequence continues at coordinate 460,572 of NZ_JRJE01000032.1, forward strand.
ATTGACAATGCAGTCGCCACAGCGTGGCTTGCGCGCCTTGCAGATATAGCGCCCATGCAGGATCAGCCAGTGATGGGCATGGGTCATGAAGCGGGTCGGGACTTTCTTTAAAAGCGCCTTTTCGACCGCAAGGACGGTTTTGCCATTGGCCATGCCGGTACGGTTCCCCAATCGGAAAATATGCGTATCGACCGCCATGGTGTGTTCGCCCCAGGCGATATTGCGCACCACATTCGCCGTTTTTCGGCCGACACCGGGCAATTCTTCAAGTGCTTCCTGATCGTTGGGCACCACCCCGCCATGCTTATCAACAAGGATTTTGGCCGCTGCCATGACATTCTTGGCCTTGCCGCGATAAAGCCCGATGGTTTTGATGTGTTCGATCAGCGCTTCTTCACCAAGGTCAAGCATATCCTGCGGCGTTTCGACGATCTGAAACAGCTTTTTGGTCGCCTTGTTGACCCCGACATCGGTCGCCTGTGCCGACAGCGCAACTGCGACCAGAAGCGTATAGGGATTGGTGTAATCCAGCTCCCCTTTCGGTTCCGGGTCGGCATCGGACAGTCGCTGGAAAAATTCTTCGATGGCGGCTTTGTTCATCGGGCGGGCCATGGACAGCATTCTCTTTGTGGTTTGCCGCATTTGCGGTCAGTTTGGGGACAGGCAATATGCAAATATATGCTGCCCCTGATCCGATCTCCTCAATGCAAACTATATAAACTGACAGGGCCAGGAAATCGAATTTTGATTGCAGGACTGCCATAGTCAGGCGCAAAATCGGGAATCACAGCAACAGGTACCACCAATGCCAACTGTGCCACGTTCCGCAAAACCGATCTTTCGGGTGAATTTGTTTCCGCCGCGATCGCTCTCGCGTCGGGCGGCGCGTAATATTGTGCTGTTTTTGGCCGGATTGACGACCACCATCGGGTTTATTTTCTGGTCAATCGGGGCGTGGCCGGTGATTGGGTTTCTTGGGGTGGATGTGCTGTTGCTGTCACTGGCCTTTCATTTCAGTTTTCGATCAGCCCGCCAGGAAGAGCGCATCGAACTTGGGCGGGCTAACCTTCGGGTCACGCGCATATCGGTCCGGGGGGAGCGTCAGGAATTTGATTTTCAGCCCTATTGGCTGCGTGTGGAACTTGAACGAGGCGAAGATGAACAATCTGCCCTGTTTTTGCGAACACATGGCAAAAGTCTGGAAATCGGGCAGTTTCTTGGGGCCGATGAAAAAGAAAATCTGGCCGAAAAGCTCGAGGCCGTCTTGCGCCAAACCCGCTGTAATCCTGCCGATATTCCGGTTTGAGGGCGATGCTTTGCCGGTTTTGCAACCCGGTTATGAGGCAATTCGAAAGCGGAACTTTCCGGTTCAAAATCCTTTGTTTTTCGCCAAATTTGCATGGTGAATGGGCGAAACTTGCCCGTTATTGGATCAAAATTGGTGTTTGAAAGGAAAAATCACCCAAGATTCCCCACTTTGAGCGCTTGCGACTTTGTGACGACTTTCATATATAGGTTCGCGGGGTAACAAAGAAGCCCCAGAAAAATTGCGTGTATTATAACCATTGGTCCCAGGAGGTCCTGCGCGGCGCTTTGTTTTGAAGGCTGCGGGACGGACCGGCCGCTAAAAGAGGAACTTACTATGGGTAAGATTATTGGTATCGACCTTGGCACCACGAACTCGTGCGTTGCAGTCATGGATGGCAAAGAAGGCCGTGTGATTGAAAACAGCGAAGGTGCTCGTACCACCCCGTCGATGGTCGCTTTCACCGATGATGGTGAGCGCCTTGTCGGTCAGCCGGCGAAACGCCAGGCTGTGACCAACCCGGAAAACACCCTGTTTGCCATCAAGCGTCTGATCGGCCGTCGTTATGGCGATGCCGAAGTCGAAAAAGACAAGGACCTCGTACCGTACAAAATCGTATCGGGCGAAAACGGCGATGCATGGGTTGAAGTCAATGGCGAGAAAATGGCCCCGAGCCAGATCGCAGCCATGGTGCTTCAGAAAATGAAAGAAACCGCCGAAGGCCACCTTGGCGAGCCGGTCACCGAAGCGGTGATTACCGTTCCGGCATATTTCAACGATTCCCAGCGCCAGGCGACCAAAGACGCCGGCAAGATTGCGGGTCTTGAAGTCAAGCGTATCATCAACGAGCCGACCGCAGCAGCGCTTGCTTATGGTCTGGACAAGAAAGACGGCGGCACCGTGGTCGTTTATGACCTTGGTGGTGGTACCTTTGACGTGTCGGTTCTGGAAATCGGCGATGGCGTTTTCGAAGTTAAATCGACCAACGGTGATACCTTCCTTGGTGGTGAAGACTTCGACAAACAGATCATTGATTACCTTGCAGACGAGTTCAAAAAAGAACAGCAGATCGACCTGCGCAAAGACCGTCTGGCCCTGCAGCGTCTGAAAGAAGCTGCTGAGAAAGCCAAGATCGAGCTTTCCTCGTCGATGCAGACCGATGTCAACCTGCCGTTCATCACCGCAGACGCATCTGGCCCGAAACACCTTAACATCAAGCTGTCGCGTGCGAAGCTTGAAGGTCTGGTTGGCGATCTGATCGAACGCACCATGACCCCGTGTAAAGCAGCCCTTAAGGATGCCGGTATCACCGCAGGTGAAATCGACGACGTCATCCTGGTTGGCGGCATGACCCGTATGCCGAAGGTTCAGGAACGCGTTAAAGAGTTCTTCGGCCGTGATCCGCACAAAGGTGTGAACCCGGATGAAGTTGTGGCCCTTGGTGCTGCAATTCAGGGCGGTGTTTTGCAGGGTGACGTCAAAGACGTTCTTCTGCTTGATGTGACCCCGCTGTCGCTTGGTATCGAAACGCTTGGCGGTGTCTTCACCCGCCTGATCGACCGTAACACCACGATCCCGACCCGTAAGTCGCAGACCTTCTCGACCGCTGAAGACAATCAGACGGCCGTGACCATCCGCGTCTTCCAGGGTGAACGTGAAATGGCGGCTGACAACAAGATGCTCGGCCAGTTTGATCTGGTTGGTATCCCGCCGGCACCGCGCGGTGTTCCGCAGATTGAAGTGACCTTTGACATCGATGCCAACGGTATCGTCAACGTGTCTGCCAAAGACAAGGCAACCAACAAGGAACAGCAGATCCGCATTCAGGCATCTGGTGGTCTTTCCGATGACGAGATCGAAAACATGGTCAAGGATGCGGAAAGCAATGCCGAAGCTGATAAGCAGCGCAAGGCACTTGTCGAAGCCCGCAACCAGGCAGAAGCCATCATCCACGCCACCGAAAAGAACCTTTCGGAGCATGGTGACAAGGTTGACGATGCGACCAAGTCGGAAATCGAAAACGCCCTGTCGGCTTTGAAAGAAGCCAAGGAAGGCGAAGATGCCGAGGCCATCACCACCAAGCTGAACGAATTGCAGCAGGCCTCGATGAAACTTGGCGAAGCCATGTATCAGGCGCAGCAGGAAGAAGCCGGTGACGGCGAAGCGGCCGAAGCCGATGCTTCTGCACAGGCTGATGATGGTGTTGTTGATGCCGACTTCGAAGAAGTCGATGACAACAAAAAAGACAAGTAAGACGACCGCAGAGGTCGTCTTGAACGACGCCCTGTAAAGAAAAATCGGGCCGTTCCGGACGCAGATGTTCGCTGGAACGGCCCGACCGTATTTCGGAGTTACAGATGGCGAAAGAAGATTATTACGAGCTGTTGGGTGTCAGTAAGGATGCCAGTGCAGCCGAGCTGAAAAGCGCCTATCGTAAGCAAGCGATGAAATATCACCCGGACAAAAACCCGGGCGATACCGAAGCTGAAATTAAGTTCAAGCAGGTCAACGAAGCCTACGAAATCCTGAAGGATCAGGAAAAGCGTGCGGCCTATGACCGGTTTGGCCATGCAGCCTTTGATCAGGGCGGCCCCGGTGGCGGTGGCGGCTTTGGCGGCGGCGGTTTCGGTGGTGGCGGCTTTGCCGACGTCTTTGACGAAATCTTCGGGGCCATGGGTGGTGGCGCGCGTCGCGGTGGCGGATCGTCACGTGGGGCGGACCTGCGCTATAACATGGCGATTTCGCTCGAAGAGGCGTTCGAGGGCAAGAAAGCCGAGATCACCATTCCGGGCTCTGTATCGTGTGAAGCCTGTGACGGGACCGGTGCCGAAGCCGATTCCCAGCCGGTCAATTGCCCGACCTGTAATGGTCACGGCAAAGTCCGTGCCCAGCAGGGGTTCTTTACCATTGAGCGCACCTGCCCAAGCTGTCATGGCAAAGGCAAGATCATCAAAAACCCGTGTAAATCCTGTCACGGTGTTGGTCGCGTCGAAAAGGAAAAGACCCTTCAGGTCACCATCCCGGCCGGTGTCGAGGATGGAACGCGCATTCGCCTGTCAGGCGAAGGCGAAGCGGGGACCAATGGCGCACCTCCGGGGGATCTTTATATCTTCCTTGATATTGCCCACCATCGCTTCTTCCAGCGCGAAGGTGCCAACCTTTATTGCCGAATCCCGATCCCGATGGGCAAGGCCGCCCTTGGCGGTACGATCGAGGTCCCGACAATTGAAGGCACACGCACGCGGATCAGCATCCCTGAAGGCACGCAGACGGGCCAGCAGTTGCGTTTGCGCGGCAAGGGCATGACGGTCCTGCGCTCGCAGGCGCGTGGTGACATGTTCGTTGAAATCAGTGTCGAAACCCCGGTCAATCTGACAGATCGTCAGAAAGAACTGCTTGAGGAATTTGACGTGATTTCGCGTGAAGAAGGCTCAAGCCCGGAAAGCGAAGGGTTCTTTTCCAAGATGAAAGAAATCTGGAAAGACCTGACTGATTGATCGGTTTGCGCTTGAAAGATCGATATCACAAACCCCCGGCAGTTTTGTCGGGGGTTTTGTTTTGCGCTGTTCGGGCCTTGTGTTAAGCAAATGCACGTTTGAAATTGCTTGGGCGAGGATACCGCAAATGAAAATCGGGATTGTTGGATGTGCTGGCCGTATGGGCCGGATGCTGGTGAATGAAACCGCCAAAACCAAGGGCTGTGAAGTCGGTGGCGGGACGGATCTGCCCGATAGTCCGTTCATCGGCAAGGACGTCACCCTGATTGCCGGTCTGGAAGAAAGCGGCGTGCTGGTTGGCGATAGCCCCAAAGCCCTGTTTGAAGCGGTTGATGCCGTGATTGATTTCACCGCACCGGCTGCCACCATGCAACATGCCAAACTGGCTGCTGAGACCGGCACCATTCTTGTGATCGGGACCACTGGCCTTTCCAATGACCAGAAGGAAGAACTCAAGGTTTCGGCTCAAAAAGCGCCGATTATCTTTGCGCCGAATATGAGCGTAGGCGTGAATCTGGCCTTTGCTCTGGTCGAAAAGGTCGCAAGCATCCTTGATAAGGATGTGGCGGATATCGAAATCGTTGAAATGCACCACAAGCACAAGGTCGATGCGCCTTCTGGCACCGCCCTTGGTCTTGGCGAAGCTGTGGCAAAAGGCCGTGGTGTGAATCTTGACGAGGTATCGGTTCGTTCGCGCGATGGACATACCGGTGCGCGCGAAGACGGTACCATCGGCTTTGCAACGTTGCGCGGTGGCGATGTGGTGGGCGACCATACAGTTGTCTTTGCCTGTGAAGGTGAGCGCATTGAGATCACCCATAAGGCATCCTCACGCGAAGTCTTTGCCAAGGGCGCGGTCCGGGCCGCAAAATGGGCCGAAGGCAAGGCACCGGGGCTTTATTCCATGCGTGAAGTGCTGGGACTTTAAGCGCTTAGCACCACAAAGCTGACCCCATACAAAAAGACCCCGCTGCAGATCATTGCAGCGGGGTCTTTTTTTGGTTCTACGCGTCCAATTTAGTGGGCGTCGGCCCAGCTATCGCCGATGCCAGCGTCCGCAATCAGCGGAACCGACAGGTGGGCGGCGTTTTCCATGACGTCGCGGATGACCTTGATGGCTTTATCGGCCTCGTCTTCCGGGGCTTCGAAGATCAATTCATCGTGGACTTGCAGCAACATGCGGGTGTTAAGCCCGGCATCGACCAATGCACCGGGAACGGCAATCATGGCGCGTTTGATGATGTCGGCCGCACCGCCCTGAATCGGGGCGTTGATCGCGGCACGTTCGCCAAAGCTTCGGCGCATGCCGTTTTTGTCATTGATGCCGTTGATATGGATGTGGCGGCCAAACAGGGTGCGCACAAAGCCGTGTTTTTTGGCAAATTCCTTGGCCTGATCCATATAGTCGCGGATGCCCGGGTAAATCTCGAAATAGGCCTCGATGAAGGCCTTGGCTTCTTTTTGCGGAATGCCAAGCTGATTGGCCAGACCAAAGGCCGAAATACCGTAAATGATGCCGAAGTTAATCGCCTTTGCCTTGCGACGGACCATCGGGTCCATGCCTTCTATCGGCACACCAAAGACCTTTGATGCGGTAGCGGCGTGGATATCCTCGCCATTCTTGAACGCTTCGCGCAGGGCGTCGATTTCGGCAACATGGGCCAGAAGGCGCAATTCGATCTGCGAATAGTCGGCAGAAATCAGCTTGCAGCCGCTATCTGCGACGAAGGCGGTGCGGATTTTGCGGCCTTCTTCGCTTCGGATCGGGATATTTTGCAGGTTCGGGTCGTTTGACGACAGACGCCCGGTATTCACATTGGTTTGGCCGTAGCTTGTATGCACACGGCCGGTATTGGGATTAATGTGATGGGCGAGTGCATCGGTATAAGTGCTTTTAAGTTTTGACAGTTGGCGCCATTCCAGAAGCTTTGCCGGAAGGTCATGGCCCTGTGCGGCAAGCCCTTCAAGCACGTCAGCCCCGGTCTGCCAGGCACCGGTTTTGGTCTTTTTGCCGCCGGGCAGGCTCATTTTATCAAACAGGATCTCGCCAAGCTGCTTGGGACTGCCAAGATTGAACGGCTCGCCCGCCATTTCATGAATGGTTTCTTCAAGCGCAGCCATGCGTTTGGCGAAATCATCAGACAGGTTTTTAAGGATTTCGGCATCGACCTTGACCCCGAGGCCTTCCATTTTGGCCAGAACCGGGACCAGCGGACGGTCGAGCGTTTCATAGACGCTTGCCATATGTTCCTGCGCAATCCGGGGTTTCAGCAACCGATGCAGGCGCAGCGTGATATCGGCGTCCTCGGCGGCGTAATCAAGCGCCTTGTCAAGCGGGACCTGATCAAAGGTGATCTGGGTCTTGCCGCTGCCGCATACGTCCTTGAAAGAAATCGGTTTATAGTCGAGGTGCAGCTCGGCCAGTTCATCCATTCCGTGGCCGTGGCTGGTGCCATCAAGCACATAGGACAGCACCATGGTGTCATCCATCGGCGCAACATTGATGCCATGGCGGGCCAGAACGATCATATCGTATTTCAGGTTCTGACCGACCTTAAGCACGCCTGGGTCTTCCAGAAGCGGTTTAAGAAGCTCAATCGCGCGGTCCAGCTTGATCTGCTTGGGGGCGTCTTTTGAGTCGGCGGGATTGTCGCCAAAATCAAAGCCACCCTGTGCCTCGCCGCTAACATGGCCAAGCGGGATGTAACAGCCGTTGCCCGGCTCGGTCGACAGCGAAATGCCGACCAGTTTGGCCTGATGGGCATCAAGGGACGTGGTTTCAGTATCCACCGCGACCGTGCCAAGATATTCAGCCGACAAAATCCAGTGCTTTAGACGCTCTTCATCCTGCACCAGTTCATATTCGGCCTTTTCAACCTTGATATCATTGACACCAACGCCGGGTTGCGTGGGATTGTCAAATTCGATATCGCCACCGAATTTCGACTTTACTTTAGAAAGCAGTGATTTAAAGCCGTGACTTGCGATGAAGCTTAAAAGAACTTCCGGATCGGGTTCACGTAATTCAAAGTCGCCGAGTGGTTCGATCACGGGCACATCGGTTTTAAGTGTGACCAGATCACGCGACACGCGGGCCAGTTCGGCATTCTCGATCAGCTTTTCACGGCGCTTGGGCTGTTTGATTTCACCTGCGCGCTCCAGTAGAGAATCAAGATCGCCATATTCATCAATAAGTTGGGCGGCTGTCTTGACACCAATGCCGGGGACGCCGGGCACATTATCAACGGAATCGCCCGCAAGGGCCTGAATATCAATGACCTTGTCGGGGTTCACCCCGAATTTCTCAAGAACTTCGGCTGCGCCAATGGTGCGATTCTTCATCGCATCAAACATTTGCACGCGGTCGGTGACAAGTTGCATGAGGTCCTTGTCCGAAGAGACGATAATCACATCGGAACCTTCTGCCTCAGCCTGACGGGCATAGGTTGCGATCAGGTCATCGGCCTCAAACCCTTCAAGTTCGATCGACGGCAGGTTAAACGCGCGGGTCGCATCGCGTATCAGCCCGAACTGTGGAACCAGTTCTTCGGGGGGTGGCGGACGGTGTGCCTTGTATTCCGGATAGAAGTCGTTGCGGAAAGATTTGCCCTTGGTGTCGAAAATCACCGCCATGTGGTCGGGTTTTGTATCTTCGCGAAGCTTCATCAGCATGGTGCAGAAGCCATAAACCGCATTGACCGGCGTGCCATCGGGGCTCGTCATTGGCGGCAGGGCGTGGAAAGCGCGGAAAATAAAGCCGGAACCGTCAACCAGAACGACGCGACGCGGGGCTTGGTCGGCGGACGAACCGGTGCTGGACGGGGCAGAATCTGTCATGCGTCTTGTGCTCTTGTGTTCTTGGATAAGGTGGGCGGAAGAATGCCCGATCTGGGCTGCTAAGTCGAGCATAGCCTTCTGCAAACCAGACAAAAACACCAAGCCTCCTGACAGGTATTTGTCAGGAGCATCGCATCGGAAAATCACGGATTTTCACATTTGTTCCGCAATCAAAACATGATTGCTAAAGTCCCGATATCTAGAGATTTTTAACACATCATCTGTTTGTGCTTATCAGCCCGCCCAGGGATTGCTATGGTATCGGATAACTTCATCCCAAGGGACATGGGAGATCGGGTTCGTGACCCGGAAATCAAGCAAGCCGGAATTCAGCCCCAAAGGCATCGGCGTAGAAACTGCAGGTCCGGCGCGTGAGATTTCAGACAATATGAAACTCGCGACCCGGAAACGCAAAAACAAAAAGGCAGGTCGTCGCGCAGCGAACGGATCAGGATGGCGCAGGTTTTTTAGCGTCACTGCCTGGCTGCGCTTTATTCTGACCTTTGGCATTTTTGGCCTGCTCGTGCATGGCTTGTTTGTTGTCTTTGGTGTTTATGAGCGTAATCAACGTCTTGCCAATTTTGATCACTTCATTTTGCTGATCAAACTCGTGGTGTTTGTTGCCCTGATGTATCTGTTCTATGCGATGCTGATGCATTACGGCCCGATTCGCCACAAGGTGCGCAGCATCTTCTTTCTGGCTTTGGCGCCGGTTGCCGCCCTTTGTATTTTCATGATTTATGGCGGCGGGCAGATTTTTGGCGATTTCCTGCCGGTTTTGCAGTTTCTGACCCTGACCATTGGGGTCGGCGGGTTCTTGCTTTATGTGCTTGGCTATACTTGGGTGACCGGGCAAAAGGTCAAACGCGATGCGGCCAAGTATGATGACCCCGGACTGACAAAGCGCGAGGGATCACGCAACCGTGGAAACGGTTTGCCGCCCCCGGTTAAAGGGGATCGGCGCAAGGTTCACAAGGCCGGAAGCCTGCGGTTGCGGCGCTCTGATGGCGGAGATCAGGGCCACGGGCCGAAGAACGGGGGCGGATCAAATGGCAATGGACCAAAGGTCCGCTTGCCTGAAATCTGATACCGCAATCCAGAAGCAGGGCCGGAAACAGGGCCGAAACGGGAGCAGAACTCATGCGCCGTGATCTGATTTTCATTCATAGTGCCGGTCGGCAAGGCGGTGACAACGGCAGCACCCGGTTGCTTCAGCGACTGGACGCAGCACTTTCCGACAGGTTTTGCATCATCGCCCCGGAAATGCCAGATCCGGAGCGTCCGGACATTGATGCGTGGCTTTCCCGGATCGAGAACACATTGTTGCAGGCATCAGATGGTGCGGTTTTGGTCGGGCATTCCCTTGGTGGATCGACAATTTTGCAATATCTGGCCGGAAATCCCGATATTTGGCGTGTAAACAACCGTTTATCGGCCGTCTTTGTTGTCGCGGCCCCGTTTTGGGGCCTTAAAGACTGGGAAATCGATGAATTTGTTCTCAGCGCGAATGAGGTTGCCGTCCTATCGGACTGCAAAACATTATGTTTTTGTCATGGACGTGATGACGAGATTGTCGATTTCACGCACTGCCAAACCTATATGCGCCACTTCCCACACGCCCATCAGATCACGCTAGATGGTACTGGACACTTGATGTTGGGCGGGGACATTGCAAAACTTGTTGATGAAATTCGTATATACGCTTGATCAGCCGTGGTTTTCCAGGATCAAACCCGCCAAATACAGCGATCCAAGGATCAGAACCCGTTTCGGGTCGGGGCTGCTGTGCAAAAGGCTGGCAAGCGCAGTGTCAAAGCCATCGCAGGAAAAGGCAGGCGTGATATCGCAGGCCAAGGCCGCGTCCCGCAGTGTTTCGGGTTTGTGGTCCTGATGTTCGCCGGGAATGGGCACACCGGCAAAGGCGGTGATATGGGGGGCGATGGGTTTGAGGAACGCCGTTGCGTCGCGGTTATCAAGCATACCCATGATGACGACAGTATCGCCTGCAGGCTGGCGGGATAGCCAGTCGGCAATGGCCTCTGCCGCAGCAATATTGTGCCCGCCATCCAAAATCAGCTCACAATCATCAGGAAGCGCGTCACATAGCGGGCCGGTGGTCAGTTTTTGCAGCCGTGCAGGCCAGCGCGCCGTGGTAAGGCCACGGGCAAGGATATCGACATCCATGCCGTCACATCCGGGCACCGCCGCCTTGCGGACGGTGGCGATTGCCGTTGCCGCATTGGTATATTGATGCCGCCCCGGCAGGGCCGGATGGGGAAGATCGATATTTTCAGTGCCAATGCGGAGGGTAAAACCGTCGTCGTCTTCTTTGGTGATTTCGAAATCATTGAAGATCGGCGCACTGATGCTGTTGGCGTGGCAGGCCAGGGTGTTAAAGGCTTCAAGGCTTTGTGGGGCGGTGATGCAGGGCACGCCATGCTTCATGATACCGGCTTTTTCAAACGCGATCTTGGCAATCGTGTCACCAAGAAAGCCCTGATGATCAAGCGAGATCGGTGTGATCACTGTGGCGGCAGGCTTTTCCAGCACGTTTGATGCATCGACCCGTCCGCCAAGGCCGGTTTCAAGCAGCAAGACATCTGCCGGAACTCGTGAAAAGGCAAGGAAGGCAGCGGCCTGGGTGATCTCGAAAAAGGTGATGGATTCGTTGTTATTGACCGTTTCGACTTCGGTCAGAAGATCGCACAGCGCGTCTTCGGAGATCATGTTACCGGCAAGGGTGATGCGTTCGTGGAACTTCACCAGATGCGGGGATGTGGAGCAATGAACACGCAGTCCTGCAGCCTCGTAGATCGCACGCAAATAGGCAAGGGTCGATCCCTTGCCGTTGGTGCCGGCAATATGAATGACGGGCGGCAGCGAAAGGTGCGGATTACCAAGCTTTTCCAGAAGCCGGGTAATCCGCCCAAGCGAAAGATCAATGACTTTCGGGTGCAGCTTGCCAAGGCGAGCAAGGATTGCGTCGCTTTGGGCCAAGTTACTTGTCCGCACTCAGGTCTTTGGATTTGTCTGCCTTGGTTTTGGCATCCTTGATCGGCACCACGCTTGCACCTGGTTTGGTGCGACGGATCATGTCGATCAGGCGGCCAAAGGTCGCGTTCAGTTCCGAACGCGGGACAACCATGTCTACCATGCCATGTTCCAGAAGATATTCAGCCGTCTGGAAGTCATCGGGCAGTTTTTCGCGGATGGTGCTTTCGATCACGCGACGACCGGCAAAGCCAATCTGTGCGCCCGGTTCAGCAACCTGAATATCGCCCAGCATGGCAAAGGATGCCGAAACACCCCCGGTGGTCGGATCGGTCAGAAGCACGAAATAGGGCAGGCCCTTTTCCTTGACCTTTTCGATCGCGGCCGTGGTGCGTGCCATTTGCATCAGGCTAAGAATGCCTTCCTGCATACGTGCACCGCCCGATGCCGGAACGATGATAAGGGCGGCATCCTGAACGGTTGCCAGTTCGGCGGCGGCAACAATGCCTTCGCCAACGGCAATGCCCATCGATCCCCCCATGAAGGAGAAATCAAACACGGCAACAACCGTCGGATGACCACCAACCTCACCATGGGCAACAGCAAGTGCGTCCTTGAAGGTCGCCTTGGCCTGTGCCGCCTTGAGGCGGTCGGTGTATTTCTTCTGATCACGGAATTTCAGCGGATCGACCGGAACACTCGGCAGTTCGATGGTCTGGTACTTGCCACCATCAAACAGGGTTTCAAGACGGTCCTTGGCGGAAATACGCATGTGATGACCGCAATGCTGGCAAACATGATTGTTCTTTGCCAGATCGCGATGGAAGATCATCTGTTCGCAGGATTTGCATTTGTGCCAGAGGTTCTCTGGCACATCTGTACGGCGAACAAGTTTCTGAATCTTTGGACGGACGAATTCAGTCAGCCACGACATATCGGATACTGATCCTTGGTTCTGTCTATATCGGTTCTATCAAACGCATCGCAGGTTATTTGCGCGCGTTTCGGACCCCGCTTGCCAATTCGCGAACAAGGCCAGTCACCATAGTGGCGGTCTTATCGGTGGCCTTGCCGTTTTCGTCAAGACTTTCAGCAATTTTTGATACGATTGCCGACCCGACGACGGCCGCATCGGCCTGACGCGCGACCTCGGCGGCCTGTTCGGCACTCTTGATGCCAAACCCGACCGCAATCGGCAGGTCCGTATGGCGTTTCAGCCGTTCCATTGCCTCGATAATCTGGTCATTGCTGGCCGATCCCGCACCGGTCACCCCGGCAACCGACACATAGTAAACAAAGCCCGAGGTATTCTGAACAAGTTTTGGCAAACGCTTGTCATCCGACGTCGGTGTGGTCAGACGAATGAACGACAAGCCCTTTTCAACGGTCGGCACGCAAAGTTCGGCGTCTTCTTCGGGCGGCAGATCGACCACAATCAGGCCATCAACCCCGGCATTGCGCGCATCTTCAAGGAATTCTGCAACGCCATAGATATAAATCGGGTTGTAATAGCCCATCAGAATGATCGGCGTTTCATGGTCCTGGTCACGGAAACCGCGCACCAGCGACAATGTCTTGCGCATATGCATGCCCGCGGCCAGCGCACGCAGCGATGCTTCCTGAATGGCGGGGCCATCGGCCATCGGGTCGGTAAAGGGCATGCCCAGTTCGATGATATCGGCCCCGGCCTCTGGCAGTTGTTTGAGGATTTCAAACGACGCTTCCGGGTCCGGGTCACCAGCGGTGATAAAGGTCACCAGACCGGCACGGTCTTCTTCCTTGAGCTTGGCAAAGCGTTTGGCGATGCGGTCTTTGCCGCCGATGATAGCGTCGCTCACAATTCTACTCCCAGTGCTTCGGCCACGGTAAAGATATCCTTGTCACCCCGGCCACTCAGACACATGAGGATGATCTTGTCCTTGCCCATCTTCGGTGCTTCTTTCATCACCTGTGCGATGGAATGGGCGCATTCCAGTGCCGGGATGATGCCTTCGAGTTCGGAACAAAGTTTAAAGGCATCAAGGGCTTCCTTGTCGCCAATCGGTTCGTAGCGCGCACGACCGATATCCTTAAGCCAGCTATGCTCCGGCCCGATGCCCGGATAATCCAGACCGGCCGAAATCGAATCGGCTTCCTTGATCTGGCCGTCATCATCCATCAGCAAATAGGTGCGGTTGCCATGCAAGACGCCGGGTTTGCCTGCAGACAGGCTGGCGGCATGGTTGCCGGTATGGATGCCGTGACCGGCGGCCTCAACCCCGACCACTTCGACATCCTTGTCATCAAGGAACGGGTGGAAAAGGCCAATGGCATTTGAACCACCGCCAACGGCTGCAATCACCTGATCGGGCAGGCGGCCTTCGGCTTCCATGATCTGTTCGCGGGCTTCATTGCCGATCACGGACTGGAAATCACGGACCAGTTCCGGATAGGGATGCGGGCCCGCTGCCGTACCGATGATATAGAACGTGTCTTCAACGTTGGTCACCCAATCGCGCAGCGCTTCGTTCATCGCATCTTTGAGTGAGTTCGACCCGGAAACGACCGGTTTGACTTCAGCCCCAAGCAAACGCATGCGAAACACGTTGGGCGACTGACGTTCGATATCTTTTGATCCCATATAGACCGTGCAAGGCAGGCCAAAGCGGGCACAAACGGTTGCCGTCGCCACGCCATGCTGACCGGCACCGGTTTCAGCAATGATACGGGTTTTGCCCATGCGCTTTGCCAGCAGGATTTGACCGATGCAGTTGTTGATCTTGTGCGCGCCGGTGTGGTTCAGGTCTTCGCGCTTGAAATAGATCTTTGCACCGCCAAGGTGGTCCGACAGGCGTTCGGCGTAATACAGCGGGTTCGCACGGCCAACATAGTGCTTGAGATAGTAATCCATCTCTTTTTTGAAGGCGGGGTCTGCTTTGGCGTCCTTGTAGGCCTGCTCCAGCTCAAGGATCAGCGGCATCAGCGTTTCAGCGACAAAGCGTCCGCCGAAATTGCCAAAATGCCCATCCGGGTCCGGAAGTGCGCGAAAGCTGTTAGGTGCAGAAGACGTCATGGAAGTTCCCCGTGGATTGGCCGTGGTGGCGATCACGACAGCATAGGTAAATGACACAAAATGGCCCGCACGAAAGCCTGCACATTAAATGTCAGGCTTCGGCCCCATACTGTACCCGAAAAGGTGCGTGTTGGATTAGTGGGCTGCGTGTTCGGCCTGGGATTTGTCGAAGATATATTTTTTCGAGCAGTACGGGCAGACCACCTCACCCTTTTCCTCAAGATTGAGGTAGACGGTCGGGTGCCCAAGGTGACCTTTTCCGCCGTCACAGGCAATATTTAGCGTGCCGACTTTGATTTCTTCGGTGATCTTCATATATCCAGTTCCAAGTTTGCCAATTTCAGGCTTGTATGACCATCGGGATTGGCCGCGCAGTACGGTCAGCATTGACCCCGGTTTCCCGGGGATGATACCGATTGGGCATATTCAATCAATACTTCCGCATGCGTATGGCGCCCCATGGTCTTAGCGCAAACAAGCGACGCGGAAAAGAGTGGAGATCACTGACATATGACTGCAATGCCCGACTATGCCATCGAAGTCGAAGGGCTGACAAAGGTCTATAAGGGGTCAAATGGTGAAAAACTTGCCCTTGATAACGTCTCGCTGAAAATCCCACGCGGGTCGTTTTTTGCGCTTCTCGGCCCGAACGGTGCCGGAAAGTCCACATTTATCAACATCCTGGCCGGTCTTGTAACCAAAACCAGCGGCACTGCGAAAATCTGGGGCAATGACATTGAAGCCCAGATGCGTGCGGCACGCTGTTCCATCGGGATCGTGCCCCAGGAGCTGAATCTGGATGCATTTTTCACCCCGCGTCAGGTGATGGAATTGCAGGCAGGCCTGTATGGCGTGCCCAAACCGGAACGCCGCACGGACGAGATTCTTGCCGCCCTTGGCCTGTCAGACAAGGCAGACTCGTACGCAAGATCGCTTTCGGGCGGTATGCGCCGCCGTCTTCTGGTTGGCAAGGCGATGGTTCATACCCCGCCCGTGTTGGTTTTGGATGAACCGACAGCGGGGGTGGATATCGAATTGCGTCAGCAGCTTTGGGCCTATGTCAAGGAACTGAACGCGGCCGGTGTGACCATCGTTCTGACCACGCATTACCTTGAAGAAGCCGAAGAACTTTGTGACGAAATCGCGATCATCAATCAGGGCAATGTCATTGCCCATGAAGACAAGCGCAGCCTGTTGCGCCGGATTGATCACAAGACGCTGGTTCTGACGGTGAACAATGAACTGAATGCCGTGCCCGATGCGCTGGCCCCATGGGGGGCAGAGCTGAAATCGGAAAATCAGATCGCACTGCATTACCGTCCAAGCAACACGCAGATGGCGGAAATCCTAGAAGCCATTCATGGCTGTGGCCTTGCGATCAAGGACCTTTCGACCGAGGAAGGCGATCTTGAAGACATCTTCCTGATGCTCACCCGTGACAACAACAAGGCACGTGCGGGCAAGGCTGCCTGATCAGCAAGCATTGTCGACCAACGTTCAAAACCCCGCAATTGCTTGCGGGGTTTTGCTTTATGGGCTTATGTGGTTGTCTTCGATCGCTTTTTTACCCGGTGTTACGTGCCTTATTTCCCGCATTTGAATTCCCCGGATTTGAACAAAGCCCTTTGGGCCGCCCTCTCAGTTTTGTTGGCCGGGATGCTTGCGGCCTGTGCGCCGACGGTGCGTCCGGCCGGGCCACCGATTGCCCAAACATCACTTGGCAATGATGCGTTTTACGCCAGTGACGGCACTGCGCTTGCGGTGCAAAGCTGGGGTGATCAGGAAACCCCGGATGCGGTGGTTCTGGCCCTGCACGGGATGGGCGATTACGCCAATGCCTTTATGGAATTTGGTGAGCAGATCGGGCCAGCGGGGATTGCGGTTTATGCCTTTGATCAGCGGGGCTTTGGCCGAAGCATAAGCCGTCCGTTCTGGGCCGGCATCAGCAGCATGGTGAATGACGCCAGTGATATGTTGATGCTGCTTCGGGCGCGATACCCGGATACGTCGTTGTATCTTATGGGGAATTCGATGGGGGGTGCGGTTGCGATCATCACCGCAGCGACGCGGCCATATCTGATGGATGGGCTTGTTTTGGTGGCACCGGCGGTTTGGGATCGTGATCAGATGCCCTGGTATCAGACAGCGCCACTTTCGGTTCTGTCACATAGCCTGCCCTGGTTGCCGCTGACCGGGCAGGGGCTTGATATCTGGCCATCGGACAATATCGAAATGCTCCGGCGGCTTTCGCGGGATCATAATATGATGTCAGCTGTTCGGGTTGATGTGATTGCCGGTGTGGCTGATCTAATGGATCTTGCGCGCAGCCGTGCGACCGATATCACCGTGCCAACCCTTTTGCTGTCAGGTATTGAGGATCAGGTCATCCCGCCTGCGGCAGTCGCAGCCCTTGATAGGGATCTGGTTGGCCTGGATTTGCCAGCTTATCACCGTTGCCTTTATGACGACGGGTATCACATGCTGTTGCGCGACTTAAACGGGCCGGTGGTGATCGATGATATTTACCGCTGGATCATGCGCAGTGCGCCCGATCAAAATTATTCGTGTCGCGGATCATGATTGCATTTTGACCGCTGATCACTGATCAGGTAGCATTTTTAATCGGTTGCGGGACATCTTGTGGGTTGTCGAAGCCTGTTTGCGTCCCGATATGCTACCCATAAACCCGCTTTTCGGAGGATCAGGACCGGCATGCTTAGGACCATTCGGGCGAAGTTCCTGGGGGTCGCGGCCTTTTTCGTCGTGTTTCTTGTCATGGCCACCGGATTCTCTGTAATTCAGTCCCTTGGCATTAATGGCGATCTTGAAGCCGTGTCGCGCTATGTGACGCCGGTTAAGGATTCCTTGTCCGATGTGCGTGCGCGACAGCTTGAGCAAATTTCGCTGATTGATCGCTATATGCGGGTGGTGGAGCGCGACGGGGCGCAGACATCGCTTTTGAATGGCATCGAAATCGAAATCGAAGCCAAACAAACCCAAATCGAACAGGCTTTCCGCAAATCCTTTACCTTTGCTGCCCTTGGCCGCGCACAGGCCGCCGGGCATTTTGAAGAAGGTGTGTTGTTTGATCTTGATGTCCGGATGCGCGAATTTGCCGACATCTCGGCGCAGTTTTCACTTGGTGTGGATCGGCTGATGGACCGGGTTGCCGAGGGCAACCTGAGCGAAGCGATGCAACAGGAAAACACCGTGCGCGGTGTTCATCGCATCATTGTTCTTAATCTGCGCAATGAAATCCGGCTGCTTGAAGATTACGCGGCGGCCACGGTGGAAAGTGTTTCCAAACGCGAAGATTTCCTGATTCAGGCCGAATTCATCATGATGCTGGCCGCGATCGTGATTGGCGTGTCGCTGGCTTATTATCTTGCCCATGCGGTGGTGATTGCGGTGCGCAGGACGACCAATGCGCTCAATTCCATTCAGTCGGGCAAACTTGATACCAAACTTGAATTCAGCTCCAAGGGTGATTTTGGCCGATTGGCCGATGCCTTTAATCGCATGTCGCGCGAATTGCGCGTGCGATTCCGGATGCGCGAACGGTTTGGCAAATATGTTGATCCCAAAGTCATCAACAACCTGATCAATCAGGAAACCGCGCTTGAAAACTCCGAAAAGCGGGTGATGACGGTCAGTGTTGTCAACCTGACAGGGTTTGACTGGCTGGCCGAACATACCGAACCGGAAAAGCTGGTTGATTTCCTGAATGACTATCTGACGGCCATGACCGAACCGATTGCCAATCAAAGCGGGATTATCGACAACTTTGTCGGTGACCGGGTGATTGGTTTTTGGGGACCACCGTTCTGTGGCGAAGGGGCCCATGCCAAACATGCCTGTCAGGCCGCCCTTGAACAGGTTGCACGTTTTCATGCGCTTAAAACCAAATACGCCGACCTGATCGGCGATCACGGCCTTGATATCCGCGTGGGGATTGCCACGGGTGAGGTGGTGGTTGGCTCCATCGGCACAGACAAGTCACGCGCCTATACCGTGGTGGGCGATTGTGTGAACTATGCCAACCGTCTGGAAAAAGCCAACCGGGTTTACGGCACGCAAATCCTTGCCTCGCACGAAACCGCCAATATGGCATCGGGTGAGATCGAAATGCGTGATCTTGATCATGTTGTGCTGCTGGGTACGGAAAAGGTCGTGTTCCTTTATGAAGTCCTTGCGCCTGGCGGGCAGCTTTCCGATGAACGGCGCGACTGGCGCACCAAATACGAAACCGCCATGGCGCATTATCGCGACGGCAATTTTGACGCCGCCCGCCCGTTCTATGAACAGGTCATGGAATTTGATGACAGCGACTTTGCCGCCCAACTGATGATGAACCGGATGGAACGCCTTGAGAGGCGCGAACAGGACCGCGAATGGGATGGTACATGGGTGGTACGCGACCCGTATGAACGCCGCGATGTTGAAAGCTGATTGCAGGCTTTTGATCTCAAGGTTACCTTAACCTCGGTGGGTCAGGGTTGACCGATCATTCGGGCTGTGAAAACCCTTGCCCGTTGGGACCAAAACCTGTATCACCCAAACCGCTCGGGCCGATTGTTCCAGTCACGGCCCCACATATTGCGCACCCGTAGCTCAGCTGGATAGAGCGTCGCCCTCCGAAGGCGAAGGCCACAGGTTCGAATCCTGTCGGGTGCGCCAATTTTCTCCCAATTGTCTTCACCTAACAAATTGAATTGTCTGAGTTGTTCTCCTTGCGCGGAGATTCCATTCGTCATGTTTTTTTTGCGGCTTTCAATTCAAGCGCCGTTGGATAACTATTTGTTTTTAGGCACAATTATTTCTCCGGAAATAATCCAGGCATCCAGCGTCCGGCAAGTTTGGCCGGGAAGGCCAGAAGGAGTGGCGCGCGACTGCTTTCTGATTTTAGAGCGCCGGATTCAATCAGAGCCGAAGTAACGCGGCGTGCGGTTCGATCACTTGCACCGAGGATGTCAGACACATCGCTACGACTCAATTCTCCTTGATAGAGGATGGCCTTAAGGACTAAGTCCGATTTGGCTGGCAGAGCGCCAGCACGAATTTCTTCCTCTGCCCAGATCATGATCCGGTCTCGCAGACGATCCGGCTTCATCAAGCCTTCCATGAATTCGATCTGGTCGATGCAGACGCCCAAGAA
This sequence comes from Thalassospira australica, assembly GCF_000763295.1. GTDB lineage: Bacteria > Pseudomonadota > Alphaproteobacteria > Rhodospirillales > Thalassospiraceae > Thalassospira > Thalassospira australica. Next base: position 480,410 of record NZ_JRJE01000032.1, read on the forward strand.
GAATTCCACAAAGTTGGAAAGTGCAGTTTCGCTCAGACTGCCGCGACCATCCCGGTCTCCGTGGCGTTGCTCGTCGCAGGCCTGCAGGTGTTTCTTATAGGTCGTATCATTGCGTGCGAGTCCACGTGCGATTGACCAAAGCCCCCCTGTGTTCAAGGACTGGCGCAGCATCGCATAGGACATCAAACGCGCAACCCGGCCATTGCCATCCAGGAAAGGGTGCACCCAAAGCAAACGATGATGTGCGCAGGCTGCGGCCAATATGGATTCAATCCTGCCCGATCTCAGATACGCATCATGAATACGTTCCAAGAAACGTGGAACAGCGCCGGGGCTGATTGCAAAATGTTGCCCGACCCGAACGTCGCGCTCTCGCAGGTGCCCGGGAACAACCCTCAGGCGTTCGCCTGTGTCGGGGTTTTCAACGATCAGCAAGTCCTCGGGTAAAAGTGCACAAAAGCGGCGATGGATTTCGAGGATGCTTGCGGATGCCACTGGAATGTCGGCAAGGCCGTCGCGGTCAATCCATTTTTGAACTTCGATATGGGCTTTGGCTTCAAGCTGCAGATCACGCTTTTTGGGATCAGTGCTGTAATCATCTTTCAGCGCGCGCTCAATATCGACAGGATGCGTATTATGCCCCTCGATCAGGTTGCTGTAATAACAGTTCATGGAGCGGATTAGATCGGCCAGAGAGGATGCTGTGGAAGCCGGAAGGCTGCTGCGAAAAGCAGCGGCGCGCGTCGCCAGATCAAGCGCCAAATCATTGATTTTTGATCTGTCCTTCGATCCTTCACCGATCATCAATGGCTCGAATAAAGCTATTGGTTCCCCATCATCTCTCGGAGTCATTTTTATTCCTCAAGTTTGGCCGATTTACTGGCCGCTTTATTCGATGAATTTATCAATATAATACATATGTTTATGAGATTTGTCACAAAATTATGTCCTTAATTTTGTCCGGTTTACTGGCCGTTTCGATGGAAACTTGATCTCATCAAATCAAGCTGACGCACGCGTCCGATTTGGGGATGCGAAAAATTATGCCTGCCGTTATGCTTCTGATCACAGTTCAAAAACGCGAAAGATTAAGAAATGCGCGGCTACCTTCACAACCTTGCAGGCCATAACGTGCTGTTTTGTATGGCGGCACCGGCGGAGTATGGGGATTTTCTTAAGGCGCGGTTTACGCCCTTGATGATCGGGGTTGGGCCGGTGGAGGCTGCGATCAACCTGACCGCGGCATTGACCGAATTGAAACTGTCAGGTGATTTGCCCGATCTTGTCGTGACCTTGGGGTCGGCAGGGTCGAGAACGCTTGAACAGGCTGAAGTCTATCAGGCCGTTTCGGTATCGTATCGGGATATGGATGCGTCGGTTCTGGGGTTTGAGAAGGGCTGCACGCCGTTTGTGGATCTGCCTGCCGAGATCGAGATGACGTTGCGCATTCCCGGCATCCCTGAAGCGCGGCTTTCGACCGGGGCCAATGTGGTGTCGGGGGCGGCCTACGATGGGGTTGATGCCGATATGGTTGATATGGAAAGTTTTGCCATCCTGCGGGCGTGTCACAAGTTTGAGGTGCAACTGATCGGGTTGCGCGGCATTTCCGATGGCAAGGAAGAGCTTAAGAAGCTTTCAGACTGGACAGCCTATCTGCATGTGGTCGATGAGAAACTCGCCGTTGCCGTTGATGCGCTGAAGGCCGGCCTGGAAAGCGGCGAGATCAGCATCCCGAAGGGTTGATCCCGCTTATTGCTTTTTCGAAATAATCAACGCGCACTAGGTTCCGGCACGGATCTGATCTAGGGTTTTGATCGGGGTAAGTGCCTGTGGATCAACCTGAATTTCCAGGATGGCGGGCTTGCCACTGGCGAGTGCGCGGTCAAAGGCGGGGCCGAAATCCTTAGTCTTTGTGACGGTTTCGCCGTATCCGCCAAAGGCCTTGGCGTAGGCGGCGAAATCCGGGTTGTGCAGTTCGGTACCAGATACGCGACCGGGATAATTGCGTTCCTGATGCATGCGGATGGTGCCAAACATGCCATTATTGACCACCAGCGTGATGATATTCGCGCCATATTGCACGGCGGTGGCAAATTCCTGCCCGTGCATCAAAAAGCAGCCATCCCCTGCAAGGCAGACCACCGGACGGTCCGGGTGTGCCAGCTTGGCCGATACCGAAGCCGGCAATCCATAACCCATCGAACCCGATGTCGGGGCCAGTTCGGTGCGATATTCGCGATAACGGAAGAAACGATGCAAAAAGGCGGCATAGTTACCCGCCCCGTTGGTGACAATCGCATTATCGGGCAGCTTTTCGCGCAGTTCGGCGACCACATGGGCCATTTTGACATCGCCCGGGGTTTCGACCGGGGTGGAAAAGGCAATGTAATTGGCGTGTGCGGTTTCGATCATCTCATCACGTGCCGAGCCATCGACCGGCTCCATCATGGCAATCGCCCGCAGGAAAGATCGTTGAGAGGCATTAATCGCCACATCCGGGCGATAAACCCGGCCCAATTCATCCGGCCCGCTGTAAACATGAACCAGTTTCTGTGTCGGACAGGGAATCTCCAGCAGGCTATAGCCGCTGCTGGTCATTTCCCCCATGCGCGATCCGACGAGGATCACAAGATCGCTGTCCTTGATGAATTCGGCCAGCTTCGGATTGATGCCGATGCCGACATCGCCGATGAAGTGGGAATGCGTGTTGGGGATGTAGTCCTGGCAGCGGAAACTTGTGGCAATCGCAACATTGTTGCGAACAGCAAACGATTTAAGGTTTTCAGTGGACTCACGGGTCCATCCCCCGCCGCCGACGATCATGATCGGTTTTTGGGCCTTGGAAAGCGCATCGCGGAAGCGTGAAACGTCTTCCGGGGCTGTTTTGGCCTCAATCGGGACATAGGGTTTGGCATCGGGCACATCTGCACTTGAAGACAGCATGTCTTCAGGCAGGGCCAAGACCACCGGGCCGGGGCGGCCGGATGTTGCGATGTGATAGGCGTGGCTGATGTATTCCGGGATGCGGTTGATGTCATCGATCTGCCCGACCCACTTTGCCAAGGGTTCGAACATCTTGCGGTAATCGACTTCCTGAAACGCCTCGCGATCCACCATGTCGCGCCCGATCTGGCCGACGAGAAGGATCATCGGGGTGCTGTCCTGATGGGCGACATGAACGCCCGCTGATGCGTTGGTGGCACCGGGGCCACGGGTGACCATGCAGATGCCGGGCTTGTTGGTCAGCTTGCCATAGGCCTCGGCCATGATGGCGGCCCCGCCTTCCTGACGGCAAATGATCGGATCAATGTCGGGATGATCAATAAGGCCATCAAGGACGGCAAGATAGCTTTCACCCGGCACAAGAAAGACGCGATCAGCGCCATGCAGGGCCAATTGATCAACCAGAATACGACCGCCGTGGCGCAGGTGGGGCTTTTCGGTTTTCCCGGACATGTGTGAAGAACTCCGTTTCGTGGGGCAATGGGATTGCGCAGCTGTTTTTTTGTTTTGGCGCGGTGGATGCGCAACAGCGATATCATCACGAATTCAGGGCAAAGGTAAAGGTGTCAGATCTTGTTCCTGGAATGCCAAGGTGCTGAAAAATGCACGGTTTTCAGAAATAGCGTTCCGCCACCCGGACGATGTCACCGGGCATGACAATCGTGGCAAGGGTGGCGGGGATCGCCACGCGATTACTGTCATTGCCGCGCAGGATTTCGATGTCATCCTCATCACCGCGATAGGTCATGCCGCCGCCAACCGCGATGGCATTCAACACATTCATTCCCGGTACATAGTCATATGATCCGGGCTGATTGACTTCCCCCATGATGAAAAAGGGGCGAAAGGCAATGATTTCAACTGCGACATCGGGGTGGCGCAAATAACCATCAAGATAGGCATCATGGATTTTCTGACGCACCTGATCTGCTGTCAGGTTGCGCACATCTACCGGCCCGATCAGTGCAAGATTAAGCCGCCCCGTGGCATCGACCGTAAAATCGCCAGACAGATCCGGTTCACCAAACACCGTCACCCGGATGGTATCCCCGCTGCCCATCGTATAAACGGTTTGTGCCGATGCCTGGGCAGGTAGCCACAAGGCAACAAACAGCACGATCAGGGCCGTATGCAGAAGGTGTAAAAAGCTGTGTATGCTGAGGGTCATTTACATCTCCAGCTTGAGGCTGATCTGGCTTTGAAAACGTTGATAATCATGATCGTCGCTGTTTGATACGCGTTGGTCATAGTCAATGGCCCCGTCAATGCGGGCAAAGCGATTAAGCTGATAGGATAAGCTTACGCCAAGGCGGGTGGTTTCATCGCGTCGGGTGGTTTGTTGGAAATCCTCAGCACTGTAATGGGCGGTGGCCCCGATCTGAAGCCAGCGACGCAATTCATGGGAAATGCCCACCCCGGCATCCAAAGCCAGAATGCCGCTTGCTCCGGTGACGGTGGTTTCGCGCACGGCGCGGGCAAGGGTGAAATCAAGCGTGGTCAGTTGGGTCACAGCCCAGTCAAAATCCCCGCGCAGCGTATAATCGCCGACATTACCAAAGGCCGGATCGGCATAGATTTGGCTCATCCAGCCGGCGGCCAAATCGGCTGTGATCAAATCGGTCAGATCAAACCGAAGCCCAGCCAAAAGCTGATAGCCCGAAGAATCGCGCACACGCCCGGTATCATCGGGAATGCGGTCATATTGACGCTGGTTAAAGTTCACCTCGCCATAGGCGTCTCGCCCCGGATCAAACGGCACGAGAACGCGCAAACTTTCGCGCATCTCAAGGCGATCACGGTCATCATTTTGAATGACCGACCCATTGCGGGCCATGCTGTCGTCAAATTCAAGACGGCGCAGGGCAATCTGGGATTCATATTGCAGCCCATTGCTGGCATATCGCCCACCAAACCGGGCGGTGACATCGCGATAAATCACCGGTTCGGTTGCGCTGCTCGAAACATCATTGCCGCCGCGCGGATCATGGGCACGGTCATATTCAAGGGACGCATCAAGCGATGAGGGGCCAAGATCAAGGCTTCCGCCCGCCTGAAGGTTCATGTCCTGATAATCGTCATTGCCGGAATCGGCATAAAAGCCAAGTTCTCCGCCAGCAGCCAGATGAAGGGCAAAAACCCGCCAGTTCCCCTGAACCGTCAATCGCGGTGACAGCGACGTGATGACGTCACTTGTTGGGTTGTTTTCTTCCTGAAAGATGTTGCTGTCAAAGCGTGTGCTGCTGCGAACGGACGGGGTCACCAACAGCCGACCGATGCGAAGATCCGTGGGATCATCCGTATCATTTGGGCGATCAATGTTTTGCGCCGTCGCGGTTGTCGCGCCACAAAGCATGTGCAAGGCAACAAGGCCGCATGGCGTGAACCTCCGCCGACCTTGACCCATCACACCAGCCGCCGGTTGCAATGATGGCAGGTTTTTATGTTCTGACAGGGTTGGCTGTGGCGTGTTTTGGTTGCGATCAGGCTCGTGACGGGCAGGGCCATTGTCCGGATCAGAATGCGCATATCAAGCAGGGTGCTGTGACGGGCAACATAGGCACAATCGTGCGCAATACGGGCGCGCAAATGGTCATGGCTGCATACCTGCCCCCGCCAGCCATATATCTGGGCCAGTCCGGTTATGCCGGGCTTGGTTGCCAGTCTGTCGTCATATCCGGCGATATATGTGGAAAATTCTGTGTGATCGGCAATGTTGTGCGGGCGTGGACCAACAAGGGACATCTCGCCGCGCAGGACATTGATCAATTGCGGTAATTCATCAAACCCGCTGATCCTGAGCAGTGCGGCAAACCGGTTGGAAATGCGGTGCATCTTCGGGCGTACGGGACGGCAGGTTTCATCGCGAAGGGTTCGGAACTTGATGATGGTGAAAATCTGGCCGTTCAGGCCCACACGCGGTTGGATAAAGACAGGTCGACGAAACCCAGAACCATACAGCATCAGGGCAATTAGCAGCATGATCGGGGACAGTGTGATAAGGCCAAACCCGGCAAAAACAAGATCACAGAGGCGCTTTGTAAATCCGCGTGGGCCCGATATGACCGGCAAAACAGCCAGATGTGCGTCTTTTGTTTTTGGTTCCCCACTCACCCCGGATGTCCCCACACCTTATCGTGATGATCAAGCTTTTGATTAACTCAGGGTAGAGAATTTGGCGGGGTTTTCAAGCGTATATGGTGTGAATTTTTGGCCTGGTCGGGAAGGTATGTGGTTCTATTCCACGTGCGTTAACGCAGCGAAGGGATGCTTGAGAGTACCGTCTTCATCAGTTGTGGCTGGCGATTGACGCCGGTCTTGGAAAAGATGGTTTTCAGGTAAGTGCGCGCAGAACTATGTGAAATCCCGACAAGTTCAGCCGCCTGATCAAGGGCGAGTCCCTCGGCCAGTTTCTGGGTTAATTTGGCCTCTGATCGCGTAAGACCAAACAAATCCATCAGATCATCAATGGCGGGCGGCCGTTGCCGGGATGGATCCACCAGAATGACCATGAAGCTTTGACCACCATCGGCCTTTTTCGAGACCCGTCGGATCAGAAGCGACAGTTTTTCACCTTCCTGCTCTAGCGAGAAACTCTGATGGTTTCTTGGTGCCTGCTTTTCCGGGGGTGTCAGGAAACCTTTTAATCCTTTGGGCGGCGGGTCAATGACCAGACGTCCCTGTGCACCGGATCGTACAAGTGATGATCGCCGCAAGACTTCGGCAGCTTGCGCATTCATATGCAAGATGGTCAGTGTTTCATCAACGGCAACGACCCCCAATTCAAACAGATCAAGAAATTCTGTCGGCAGGGTATCTTCGCTGTGTCCGAGGCGGCTTTGAATTTCGGCCTCGATATCCTCAAGCATGATTTCAAGTGCTGTTGGCTTTGGGTAGAAGCGAAACACCCCCACTTCATTGACCGCCAGAAGTGCCGATTGCAAGTCGGCATAGCCTGTCAGCATCACAATGATCAGGTCTTTGCGTGCGGTGCGTAACTCTGCGGCAAGTTCAAGTCCGGTCATGCCGGGCATGTGGATGTCAAGAACGACGGCAGCGACATCAGGGTCGGCGGTAATGGCATCGCGGGCAACAATGGGGTCGTGGAAGAACATGCCATCCCAATCCGGGCGCAGGCGCCCCAGATTCCGCCGATGAGACGACAACAGGTTTTCATCATCGTCAACAAACGCGATCCGGACCGACTTTTTGTCCGTCATCAAGAACGTCCTCCACAAATGGGGATATTGGAGACGGGTAGTTTGACACTAATTTGGGATGCTTCAAAGCCCTGCAATGGATGCCGCGCGCATCACCGGGCTTTGGATCAGCAAGATACCTGTTCACATTAGCCTTCCGGAGATATCCATTTATGGGTCTGCCCGATCAAAAACGCCGCGTCATATTGATGGTAGATGACGATGAAAAGTTGCTGTCAGCGGTGCGTCGCACGCTGTCATCAAGTTTTGAATTTGTCACACATACCGACGGACAGTCCGCCCTGGATTGGCTCGCGGCGAATCGTGACCGGACCGATTTGATCATTGCTGACCTTGTCATGCCGACCCTTGACGGGATTTCGTTTCTCAAGCAATCGGCAATCATTGCACCACATGTCAGCCGCATGCTGCTGTCGGGAAACATATCAAGCCTGTCGCTCCGCGAAGCGATCAGTCAGGCCAAGGTCTCCCGCGTTTTGGCAAAGCCGGTTTCGGTCGCGGTTCTCAAAGACGCAATTGAACGGCTTCTTACGACCAATGTTACGGTGGCAGCGCCAGTACCCGGTTTGTCGGCGAACATGGTCACCAATGCCATTGATTGTGGCGATTTTCATCCTGTTCTGCAGCCGCGTTTTCGCGCCAGTGATTTTGGCCTGTGCGGGGCAGAGGTCCTGTGCCGGATGCCGTTGCTGGAAAGAGAATATGGCATTGATGAAATTATTCATTCCTGCCAGAACAGCCCGACCATCAACCGGTTGACCAGCCAGCTTATGGCGATCATGGTTGATCAGGCACCGCGTTACAGTGCGTTGCTTGAAGATCAGGCCCGCATTGCGGTGAATTTGTCGGTGTTTTCGCTCAAGACGCCGGAATTCTTTGATCTGATGCTGCGTTTCTATGAAAAAATGCGCATGCGTGGTGTCAGCGTATCGTTTGAAATCCCTGAAAGTCAGCTTCTGCCAAACGATCTTGAGATGCTGGCATATGCCAGCCGTTTGCGTGAACGCGGTATTGGGCTTTTGATTGATGATTTTGGATCGGGGAACAATTCGCTCGATCTTTTGCGACACGAAGTTTTTGCCGGTATCAAACTTGATCGCGATCTGGTGCGGGGCATCATGACCGATTTTCTCGATGATGCTTTTGTCGAATGGATTGCACAGGTCTGCACCAAACTGGGACAGTCGATCTCTGCCAAGGGGATCGAAAACAGTAAAATCGCAGAAAAGCTTCAGATTTATGGTATCACCGAATTGCAAGGATATCACTTTGGCAGCCCGCTGCCGCTTGATCAATGGGAAGAGGCGGCCTTCATGCCGCTGCGTGCGTCGGCCGGTTGATCCCGTTCGAAATACATTTTTTCGGGCAAGTATTGAGAATGGGTCTGAGTATAACCATTCTTTATAAGTATCTGACAAAGCAGGGTAAAGAAATTGAACAGTGCACAGAAAATGATCGCGGTTCTGATCGCACTGGTTGGGTTTTATGCCAGCCCGGCCATTGCGGGCGGTACGCTTACGCTGACCAGGTCCGATGGCGAGGTCATCAAGCTTTCCATGCAGGACCTGATGGAAATGCCCGCAACAGAACTCAATACGTCAAGCCAGTGGACAGAAGGCGTGCAGAACTTTCGTGGCGTTTCCTTTGATCTTCTGTTTGATACCTATGGCATTGATGCAGACACGGTGCGTATCTCGGCTCTGAATGACTATAATGTGATGGTTCCGGTTGATGCCCTGCGCAACGATGGTGCCATTCTGACCTATCACCTGAATGGTGCTGAAATGTCGGTGCGCGAAAAGGGCCCGTTTTGGGTGGTTTTCCCATATGATTCTGATGAACGGTACCAAACCGATACCTATTGGGCTTATTCGGTCTGGCAGGTAAAGTCAGTTGATGAAGCAGATTAAGGCATCCCTTTTCAAGGCGTCTGGCAAGGCCATGTTTGCCGCATTGGTCCTTTTTGTCGTGCTTTATGGTGTTCTTTCTACGGCACTTGTCCGACAGCTTGACGATGAACGGTTCATTTACCGGGAAAATTTCGTTTGGGCTGTTGTTCAGGTTCAGCGTCAATATCTGATTGTTCAGCGTGACATCGAAGCAGCACTTGGCCGTGTTGGTTTGAGCGACGAGGTGGTCGAAAATATTCTGCTGGAATATGAGATTATGGTCAGCCGGGTCCTGCTGCTGCGTCAGGGGGATGGGTTCAAGGTTCTGTTCACCGTTCCCGAGGTTTCAAAAACGATTGAAAAGCTCGAATCGCGGATTGAACAGATCGACGCGACCCTTGCCACGATCACGCAACCCGAAGAAAAACTAAGTGAACTTTATCGGTTGCTTGAGCCGTTGGACGAACCCCTTCAGCAAGCGGTCGTCCGGACGACGAATTTTGTCTCTGTATATAACGCCAATAACATTTCGGTCGTTAAAACTGATATCCAGACGCTGTCCTATCTGTTCTTTGTCGGGGTGATTGTCATGGCCGTTCTGGGCGGTTTCACGATCCGCCAGCGCCAGAAGATATTTGCGGCAGACATCGCCGCGCAAAAGGCCCGTCAGGAACAGGAAGTAATCGAAGAAGCAGCTGATTACGCCAAGATGCATGCGCTTGGCACGCTTGCCGGTGGGGTCGCGCATGAAATCAACACACCGGCGCAATATATCCAGAATAATCTGGAATTTCTCTCTGACAGTTTTAACGATCTGGTTGGATCAATTGTGCGCTCCGCCCCGGATCAACCCGCATATCTGCAACTTGAAAAGGACAAGATCGAATTCATCCGGCAAGAAGTGCCGATGGCGATTGATGAAAGCATCCAGGGCCTGAACCGCATTGCCGAGATCGTGCGCGGCATCCGTAAATTTGCCCATCCGGCAACCGATGCGCTGGAGCTGATTTCGATTGCCGAGGAAATTGACACGGCTGTTACGTTGACCCGAAATCAGGTCAAGCACATTGCCGATCTTGAGGTCACCTTGCAGTCCGAGGTTACAGAGGTTACCGGCCGCCGAAACCATCTGTCGCAGGCGTTGATCAATCTGATCGTCAATGCATCCCAGGCCATTATGGAAACAGGTCAAAGGCGTGGGAAGATCGATCTTCTGGTCAATGACGATGAGGATAATGTCTATATTCGGTTGCGGGATAATGGTGCAGGCGTTCCCGAAGAACTTCGCGGGCGTATTTTCGATTACTTCTTTACCACCAAGGAACGCGGTGTTGGCACGGGACAGGGGCTGCCGATCTGTCGCAAACTTATTCAGGATGACTTTAACGGTGATCTGACTTTGTCAGATGATTATGCCGATGGCGCGGAATTTGTCATTCGGTTGCCAAAACCTGATCACGCCGCGATATCTAATCGACAAAAAGAGTTTTCAGAAGGGCCGAATGATCTGAACGACTTGCTGCGATAGCATCCCGTACCGATGGATGTGACCTTTTGGTCATCTTCGGGATGTGGAAAGCGGGCTGCAGCCTGTGCAGCCCGTCAAATCCATCTGATGCCGTGCGGGTTTGATGTCTATGCCGCCATATCAAACACCAGGGCTTCGGCACCTTTGGCATCGGCAAAGACAAGTTCGTCTTCATCCTTGATTGCCGCCCCATCGCCAGCCTTAAGGGTTTCGCCATTCACGGTCAGGTTGCCACGTGCGACCTGAACCCAGGCGATACGACCCTTGTCGATTTTATGTTGGGCGGTTTCGCCATCATCAAGATGGGCAACATAAAGATCGATATTTTGGTGGATGGTGACGGAATTCTCACGGCCATCGCGGCTACCGATCAGGGTCAGTCCCGAACCGGCATCAGAACGTGCGATATCCTTTTCTTCGTAACCGGGTTCCAGACCGGCAGCTTCCGGGATCACCCAGATTTGCAGGAAGTGAACCGGATCTGATTTGGAATGGTTGTATTCCGAATGGCGAATACCGGTTCCCGCTGTCATGCGTTGCAGGCGGCCTGGGCGGATCACCGACCCGTTGCCAATGCTGTCCTTGTGTTCAAGGGCACCATCAAGGACATAGGAAATGATTTCCATGTCCTTATGGCCGTGGGTATCAAAACCCGCACCGGGGATGACACGGTCTTCATTGATGACTCTTAACGGCCCCCACCCCATGCGGTTGGGATCATAATAGTGACCGAACGAGAAACTATGGTTGGAATCAAGCCAGCCAAACTGGGCGCGGCCACGGGTGTCTGCATCGACCTTGATCAGCATCTGTCTGTACCTCCATACGGGTGTTTGGTGTTGGAGACAGAATACGCTTTCCATAAAATGAGACAATTAATGTAATTGTACGCATAGTGTTGCATATAATGCGACAATGTCATTTTGTGTGAGGGATCGTTTATGGACAAGCTGGCCAGTATGCTGAGCTTCGTACGCGTGGTCGAAGATGGCAGTTTTGCTGCGGCTGCCCGCACGATCGGGCAGTCACGTTCACAGGTTAACCGGGCGGTGGTCGCCCTTGAAGACGATCTTGGCGTGCAGCTTTTAAACAGGACAACCCGACAGGTTTCCGTCACACCAAGCGGGCAGGCATTTTACCAACGGGCCAAAACCATTCTTGCAGATATTGGCGATGCCGAGGATTCAATACGGGAACATCGCGATCGGCCCGCCGGGGATATTCGCATCAATGCGCCGATGTCCTTTGGGACATTGCATTTGGGGCCGGCTTTGGTCGATTTCGCAAGGATCTATCCCGATATCCGCGTCGAACTTTCCCTTGATGATCATTTCATTGATCCGGTTGCCGATGGCTTTGACATGACGGTACGCATCAGCCGTCCCTCAGAAACACTTGCCCTGATTGATCATGAAATCATTCCTGTTCGCCGGGTTTTATGTGCATCGCCTGCTTTTGTTAAAGAATATGGTACGCCAACCGATATTCGTGATCTTGCCCATTTACCGTGCCTGCATTACGGCAACTTGCCGTCAGGGGCCAGTTGGAAAATGACTGGTCCCGACGGCCCGGTTGCGGTGCAGGTTAATGGGGTGTTTTGCTGCAATAATGCCGAGGTTTTGCGTGATGCGGCCCTTGCCGGATTGGGGATTGCCGAACTGCCGACCTTTATTGCCGGACCGGAACTGCAGACCGGACGGTTGATAACTGTTCTGTGTGATTATGATCCGGCTGAACTGTTTTTATATCTTTTGTATCCGCCCAGTCGGCAGCTTGCGTCACGCATTCGTCTGCTTGTGGAATTTATTCAGGAACGTTTTGGTGGCCAGCCACACTGGGATCTTGTTCGGTAGGTGCTAATTGTCTGTGGATACCGTCTCAGACATGTGATGTGATTTTTCCGATCCAAATGGTTGCGTCTTGCGTATGTCAAACTACGCTTTAGACAAATGCAATTCTGGTGAGTGGCATGACACAGTTTGAGATGCCGACATTGATGATGGTGTCGCACGGAAACAGCGGAAATGGTGGTGATCCGGCCGGTGATCTGGCCAAATCTGTTGCGCCAGATTGGGATGGCCCGGTTCGCCATGCCTATATGCGCAGTCAACCAGCGCTGCCAGATCAGCTTGAGAAACTTAAACGCAGCGGGGAGGCAGCCCGCCTGATCATATTCCCGTTGTTCTTTAGCGAAGGATATCTGGTGTTTGAAGAGCTGCCGCGTGATCTTCATCTTGCCGGGTTGAATGATGCCGTGATTCTGCCGCCGGCCGTAAACCTGCCCGGTTTTGCCGAACTGGTGGCAGGTCGTGCCAAGTCCGCAATCGCAAAACGTGGCTGGCTGGCAGAAGACACATCTGTCTTCCTTGTGCCCCATGGCCTTAAAACTTTACGCCAGGCGTTGCCGGAAACCGTGCGGTTTGCCGATCAGGTCGGGCGCATTTGTTCTGGCGCAGAGATTTGCATTGGCAACATCGAAGGTCATCCATCACTTGCCGACTGGCGATCCATCGGATCACGCAAAAATGCCCTGGTCATCCCGATGCTGGCTGGTGGCGGCACGCATGCATGTGAAGATTTGCCTGAAATGATTGATGCACGTTCCGGCGAGGAAATTGAAATCCTTGCCCCGATTGGTCAATGGTCAGAGTTGCCCGACCTTGTTCTGGCCGAGGCCATGCGTCATGTGGCGCGTTTTGGCGCGATGGCAGTGCCGATTGGCCCGACCGGGAATGATATTCGGGCAGAACGGGGTGCCCAGCTGGCCTGAAACAGGGCGTGTTCAATAGTAACTTAGCCCAATACCGGCTTGAAGCTGGTTTCCGCTGATTTCTTAAGCAGATAGTCACGGAACAAACGTGCGGCACTGGTCAGGTTGGCATCGCCTTCATGGGCGATCAGCAATTGGCGCTTGGCCCAGTCATCGGCAATGGGTGCGCCTGCGATATTCATATGGCCAAGATATCCCGCAACCGAACTTTTGCGCAAAAAGCCGATCCCCAGACCCGCTGCAATCATTTGCCGCAAGGACCCGAAACGTACCACCCGGATGTGGGGATGCATATCGAGTTTGAGCTTTGCGGCGGCTTCGGAGATCAGATCATCGATCACCCCACCTTCAAACAGCGAGATGATGTCGTATTTTGCCGCATTGGCGAATGTTACCGGCTTGGGGTTTTCGGCATTGGGAATAAGCGGATGCCCCTTGGGTGTCACGACCCAGATGGGATCATCGCAAAAGACTTCGTGAGCAAGGCTGCCAAGCGGGCTGTTGTCAGCCAGAATGGCAAGGTCTGCCCGGCCTTCACGCACGGCTTCCGAACTTTCGCGTGACGTCAGTTCACGGACATCGACGGTGATATGGGGAAAGTCGCGTTCAAAATCGGCCAGAAAATTCGGAAGGCCGGTCAGAATGGCTGACGTCACCGCTGCAAGGTAAATCTTGCCTTTTTCGCCGGTGTTGAAATCGCGCAATTCGTTGGAAAGATGGTTCAGGTCGCCCAGAAGCTTTTCGCCGTAGCGGGCGAAGATCGTGCCTTCTTCGGTCGGTTCGACCCCGCGCGGCAGGCGGCGCAGAAGTTTGACTCCCAGCATGGCTTCAAGTTCGCCAATACGTCGGGATACGGCCGATGTCGCGATATGTTCGCGCCGGGCGGCTTCATTGATGCTTCCGGCGCGCACGATGGCGACAAACAGCCGGATTGTCACAATATCAAACTTTTGCATGGAACCGTTGTCGGTGGTTCAGCCCGTAGCGTCAAGAAGTTTGAGGGCGCGGCTGATGAACAGCTTGTCGCGTTTTCCTCAAACGAAGGGGCCTATGGCCTTAGCCTTCAACCTGACGCCATGCCGTGTTCCAGTCCGCAGTCAGTTCTGCGTGGGTTTTGGCCTGGGATGCTTTCATGATGACAGCAACCTGCAGGGCACGAACAAAACTGGTGAACCAACCGATACGAACGTCACGTTCAATGCTGGTGGCGTCTTTGTAAGCAATCGTCGTCATGGCTTTTTCCTTTGCGACATCGTCTGCGTCTTTGGTGATTTCAGAAATAGCAAACGCGTGGTGCTCGGACTATTCTCGTTTCACAGCTATCCCGTTCTTGTATGGAGAACGATCGCATTATCGCGTTGTAAATAAATGGATATTTCATGTTGCGTTGCGCAATAACCTGGTCGGTTTTGCACCAGAACGCATCTTGAGTGGGGGTGGAGGCATGTGCAGAGCATGAGTGAAGCCGGATTCCAGATTGACCGGTCATGCCGGTTTTCCGGGCAGGTAAAGATCTGCTATAGCTGGGTAAATCGTCACCAAAAAGGTTCGTCAACATGACCTCGACCGAAGACAATCTTGCCTATGAGCAAGCCAATGGCAGTGGGTTGCAGGCCCATCTGGGATACAGGCTGGTGGAATGGGCCGAAAACCATGCTGTGGTCGAACTTGATCTGCAGGACCATCATTTGAACCGTGCAGGAATCCTGCATGGCGGGGTGTTGACCACCTTGATGGATACAGCGTCGGGCTATTCGGTGTGTTTTTGTCCGGTGGCGGGCAATGTGCGCAAGACGCTGACATTGTCACTGACCACAAATTTCCTGGGTTCCGCCAAGACGGGCGTTGTACGTGTTGTTGCCCGAAAGCAGGGCGGTGGACGCAAGATCGTGTTTACCGAAGCAGTGGCCTATAGCGCCGATGGGGATGTGATCGGGACGGCGACCGGAACGTTTAAATATCATCGTGGCAGTGATGATCCGGATGGCGTACCGCGCAATGCTTAGGGTCCTGACCCGGAGGCCATAGGAATGAGTTTTGATTCCAAGGCGTCGGTCGATTGCACCAAATGTGAGGAATCCTCACAAATTAGATTTTCCCGAGTACAGCGACTTTAATAGGGTCAGCTTGCCTCTGAGGTTGGTATGCGGCCAAAGATGCTGGCAAAGTCCGTTTTGCCGGGTTTGGGACGTTGCAATTGCAGGCGATCACGAATGGCGTCAAGGTGACGCGACATTTCGGCGGCAGCAATATCTCCATCACCGCTTAGCAGTGCGTTCAGAAGCTGATCATGTTCTGAGTGGGAGCAATCAACCGGCTGCGGACTTTCATACATGGCGATGATCAGAGATGTGCGCAGGATCAACCGTTCGAGGAACTCTTCAATCACCAGATTGCCGCTGAGCCGGGCAAGCAGCAGGTGAAATTCGCCTGACAGGATAATGGCTGCGCGGTGATCGCCGCGATGATGTGCATCATGTTCGCGATCAAGGTGTTCCCTGATCTGTGTGGCGCGTTCATCGGTCATGCTGGTGGCGACTTTGCGGGCCACGCCATCTTCAATCATGCGCCGCGCAGAGAAAACTTCAATTGCTTCGTCGATGGTCGGTTCGGCAACAAAGGCCCCGCGATTTGGCACCAGATTGATCAGCTTGTCATGGGCCAGCTGCAAAAAGGTCGCACGGATGCGCGCACGACTAACCCCAAACGTCTTGGCAAGGTCTTCCTCGACAAGCTTCATGCCCGGTTCCAGACGGCGATCCAGGATGGCGTCCAGCATCTCGTGATAGATCACTTCCTCCGGCCGCAGCTTTTCGCTGCCTTTATAGCTGCCGGTTTGGTCGGCTTTGGCCATCGTGAGGATACTTCCATCGTTCATGTTGTTGGGCAGTCTTTTATTTCTACAAAATTGTTGACGATTTGCACAATAGAAAACTGGTGCGCCATTTTCGCGTGAAACAACAAAGTGTCTATATTTGTGGCATAAAATAAGCATGCACAATATTTATACATTATCTGAGCATAAAACGGGCAGGTTGAACCTGTTGGTTCCGCAGAATATTTTCCTCAGGTCACGGGACTCGGTGTAAAACTGCCAATGAAATCAAATGGCACGCATCTTGCGATTGATCGCTGACATGATTGTTAACAATTTTGCATGCAGTGACGGGTGAGCGGATGACGGGTAACGGGGCCATTGAATTGATTGCTGTCAGTAAATTCTATGGCAGCACACAGGCAGTTAAATCGATTGATCTGCAAATTCCGGCAGGGGCGTATTGCTGCCTGATCGGTCCATCAGGATGCGGCAAGTCAACCACGCTACGCATGATTGCCGGTCACGAGGTCATCAGCGAAGGCGATCTTTTGATCGGGGACCGCAATGTGACCGAACTGCCGCCGGTCAAACGTGGCACGGCGATGATGTTTCAGAACTACGCACTTTTCCCGCATATGACCTGTGCGGAGAACGTTGCCTTTGGCCTTAAGATGCAAGGTGTCTCCCCATCGGATCGTAAAGACCGGGCCAATGAGATGCTGGCCCGGGTCGATATGGCGCAGTTTGCCGATCGCAAGCCCGACCAGCTTTCAGGCGGGCAGCAGCAACGTATTGCGTTGGCGCGCTCCCTGATTACCGAGCCGTCCGTTCTTTTGCTTGATGAACCGCTTTCTGCCCTTGATCCGTTCCTGCGTGCGCGCATGCGTGATGAATTGCGGCGCCTGCAACAGGAACTGGGGATCACATTTGTCCATGTTACCCACGCCCAGGACGAGGCGCTTGCGCTTTCGGACATGGTTGTCGTGATGGAAGACGGGATCATTCGCCAGAAAGGCACCCCGCAGGAAATATTCAACCAGCCAAAATCACGCTTCATTGCCAATTTCATGGGTGGCCAGAACATTTTCAAGGGCACCGTTTCGGAATCGGGCGCGGCCGGCACTTTGCTTGCGCGTGGGCCAGACAGTTTCTTTCTTCCCGGCTTTTGCGACGGCACGGCAGGCGACGAGATCGAATTTACCATTCGGACCGACCTGATCGGTCTGGACGAAACCCCGCCCGAAGACGCCAAGAACGGTCAAATCCTGGTTGAAATTACCACGGTCGAATATCTTGGCCTGTGGGTGCGCATTGTCGCAACGACCGCAGACGGCAAGGAAATAACCCTAATGAAGACCGAAAGCGAATTTCGGCAAGCACCGGTAAGGCGACGCGACAAGTTCGTCGCCTATTGGAAGCCGGAACATGCGCATGTTCTGGCCTGAATCAAATAAACCAACAAATTATCAGGAGTGCTTCACATGACGATCGAGAAGAAAGTTTCGACCAAAAATCTTGAGACGGAAACCGGCGTTTCGCGCCGTGGCTTTGTCAAGGGTGCGGCTGCGGTTACCGGCGCTGCAATCGGTTCGGGTGCAATCACCGGCTTCCCGACCATCTGGGCTCAGAACATCAAGGACGTTACCTTGCGTCAGTTCGGTACCGGCGTTTCGAACATCAATGCGGTTGCTGACAAAGTTAAGGAAGACCTTGGCTTTACCCTGCAGATGACCGCGCTTGATTCTGATGCGGTGGCCCAGCGCGCTGTGACCCAGCCGAACTCGTTTGATATCGCTGACATCGAATACTGGATCTGTAAGAAAGTTTTCCCGGCCGGCACCATGCAGCCGATGGATACCACCAAGCTTGCCAACTACAAGCATATCTCCAAACTGTTCATTGATGGCAAGTTGACCCCGGATTCCGAGATTGCCCAGGGAACCGCACCGCATACGGTTGGTTTCGTTGAAGGTGCCGACAGCACGACCTTTGCATCTGCACCGACCCAATGGATGACCCTGATCCCGACGATTTACAATGCCGATACGCTTGGCATTCGTCCTGACCTGATTGACCGCGAGATCACCAGTTGGGCCGATCTGCTGGATCCGGCCTTCAAGGGCAAGGCATCGATCCTTAACATCCCGTCGATTGGTATCATGGATGCGGCAATGGTGTGCGAAGCCATGGGCGAAGTCACCTATGGCGATAAGGGCAACATGACCAAGGACGAAATCGACAAAACCATCGCGGTCATGATCGATGCCAAGAAAGCCGGTCAGTTCCGGGCCTTCTGGAAGAGCTTTGATGAGTCGGTCAACCTGATGGCGTCTGGCGAAGTTGTTATTCAGTCCATGTGGTCGCCTGCTGTTGCAGCCGTGCGTTCCAAAGGCATCGCCTGTAAGTACCAGCCGCTTAAGGAAGGGTACCGTGCATGGGGTGGCGGCATTGGTCTTGCCAAGCACCTGTCGGGTCTCGAACTTGAAGCGGCGTATGAATATATCGACTGGTACCTGTCGGGCTGGGTTGGTGCGTATCTTAACCGTCAGGGTTACTACAGCGCCGCACCAGCAACTGCCAAAAAGTTCATGTCTGACGACGAATGGGGCTTCTGGATGGAAGGCAAGGCCGCCGAAGGCGACATCCTGAGCCCGGATGGCAAAGTCATGGAAAAAGCAGGTGCGGTTCGCGATGGCGGTTCCTACGAAGAGCGTATGGGGTCGGTCGCGTGCTGGAACTCTGTCATGGACGAGAACAAGCACATGGTCCGCAAGTGGAACGAATTCATCGCAGCCTGATTTGCGAAAAGCATTTGTTGGGCGCGGCTTTATGCCGCGCCTGACCATTTCTTTTATGAATATTGCGCCCGTGTTTTTGGGCACGGCTTATTGGTTATCGCCTTTTCGGTACGCTTCTGGTTTTTCTGGCAGGTTTTCAAGGACAGAGCATGGCTTCTGATACGTCAAAAAGATCGTCCTATTTTTTGATCACGCCGATGGCGCTGATCTTTGCGGTGTTTCTTGTCATCCCGCTTCTGACCATTGTTGTGGTCAGTTTCTGGGACTATGACGAATATCGCATCCTGCCAGATTTCATTTTAGAGAATTACAGCTATTTGCTGAGTTCTTCGGTGACCTGGAGCATCTATCTCAATACCTTGAAATATGCCGCTCTGACCTGGTTCTTCACCCTGGTTATCGGTTTCACGGTGGCCTATTTTCTGGCCTTCCATGTGCGCAGTCTTACATGGCAAATCGTGTTCTTCATGTTGTGTACGATCCCGTTCTGGACATCGAACATCATTCGCATGATTTCGTGGATCCCGTTCCTTGGCCGCAACGGTCTTTTGAACTCTGCCCTTATCAATCTTGGCATTGTTGATCAGCCCCTTGAGTTTCTTCTGTTTTCCGATTTCGCAGTCGTGTTGGCAGATGTGCATCTTTATGCGCTGTTCATGGTGGTGCCGATCTTCAATTCCATGATGCGGATCGACCGGTCGTTGGTTGAGGCTGCACGTGATGCCGGGGCCAGCGGGTTTGAAACTTTGAAGTCGGTGATTGTGCCGCTTTCAAAACCCGGGATCGCGATTGGATCGATCTTTGTCATCACGGTGGTGATGGGCGATTTCATTACGGTGCGTTTGATGAGCGGCGGGCAAAGTGCATCGGTCGGTTTGCAGATTTCCAATGAAATCGGGCTTTTGCAATATCCGGCAGCGGCAGCCAGTGCGGTGGTTTTGCTGATCACGGTTTTGCTGATCGTGACCGCGCTTTTGCGTCTTGTTGATATCCGCAAGGAGCTGTGATCATGGCACTAATGACCAAAACCCGTGAACGTCGCCCAAGAAGCTTCTATTTCCTTGCAGCTTTCTTTGCGCTGTTTGTACTGTTTCTTTATGGGCCGATGTTGACCATCTTCATCCTGTCTTTTCAGGGCGAGAATGGCGGTCTGACATTTCCGATGAACGGGTTTTCCTTCCATTGGTTTGGCAATCTGTTTGAACAGCAGGCTGTTGGTGACTTTGGGGGGTCGTTTGGCCGGTCCCTTAAGCTTGGCCTGATTGTCATGGTCGTGACGGTGGTGGTTTCGTTCATGGCTGGTCTTGCCTTCCGCAAACGGTTTCGCGGTGACAGCGTGGTGTTTTATCTCGCACTTGCCAGCCTGATTGTGCCGTCGATCCTGATTTCGCTTGGGATCGGGTTGTTGTTCAACATCGTGCAATGGCAGCCGCAATGGTTTACCTCAGCACTTGGTGCGCATCTGACATGGACTTTCCCGTTCGGGCTTTTGATCATGTTTGCGGTGTTTAACCGCTTTGATCCGTCCTTTGAGGAAGCCGCACGTGATCTTGGGGCAAGCAACTGGCAGACCATTCAACATGTCGTGCTGCCGATGGTGGGGCCAAGTCTGATCGGGGTCGCGATGTTTTCGTTTACCCTGTCTTACGACGAATTTGCCCGCACGCTTATGACGGCCGGTGCGCTTAATACCCTGCCGCTTGAGATCTATGGCATGACGACCAATGTCACGACACCGGTTCTTTATGCGCTGGGCACGGTTACCACCGGGTTCTCGTTCCTTGTGATTGCCCTGGCACTGGGGACGGTAGCCGTCATGCGCCATCGCAAAGGGCAAAAAGCATGAGCCGCCTTGCTGTTATCAACCCCAATCTTTCGAGCGGGTTTACCAAAAAGATCGGGGCGCAGGCGCAAAAAATCGTTGGGGGTGCGACGCAGGTTCTTGCCCTTAATCCAGCGTTCGGACCCGACAGCATCGAAGGGTACTACGACGAAGCTTTTGCCAGTGTCGGGTTGCTGTCGGTTATTCGCGAACTTGAATCCCGGCCCGAACAGCAAGGCGATCCGATTGGCGGATATATTGTCGCCTGTTTTGATGACACAGGGGTGGATGCGGCGCGCTGCCTGACCCATGCGCCGGTACTTGGATTATGTGAAGCCGCCCTTCGCATGGCGGCTGTCGTGGCATCACGCTTTGCCATTGTCACGCCCATGGCTGTTTCGGTCCGCCCGCTGGAACAGCTGGTCAGCAAATACGGCGCATCTTCGCAATGTGTGGTGCGGGCCGCTGGTGTGCGTACCCTTGATTTCGAAGGGGACAATGCCAGGGCGGCTTATGGGGCACTCAAGAATCAGGCCGAGCGTTGCCTGACAGATAATGATGCCGAGGCGATTGTTCTGGGGTGTGCCGGAATGACTGACATTGCCGATCGATTGCGCGAAGAGCTTGGCGTGCCGGTGATTGATGGGGTCAGTTCAGCGGTCAAGATGATCGAAGCCATGGCGTTTTTGGGATTGCACACCAGCAAGGCCGGGGCCTATGGCGCACCGCCGTCGAAGGCCTATCACGGGATGTTTGCTGAATTTACCCCGCAGGGGTAGATGCTAAGGTTTCGCTTCCGGTTTCCGCAAGTCAGTTTTGCTTAAGGGCGTGCTCGACCTCTGCCAGATGACGGCGCATGGCGTCTTCGGCGCGTTTTGGGTCGCGCTGTTCAATCGCGTTGATGATGTCGCGATGCTGGGTGCTGAGCTCATGAATCAGGGTGTCAGAATGGCTGCTTTCGCGCAGACGTGCCCAGGCGGCTTCGCGGCGGACGGCATTGACGGCCTCAAACACAGCCAAAAACAGCGTGTTTTTGACCGATTCGGCAAGGCGCTGATGAAATGCAGCATCCCATTTTTCGTATTCAAGCTGTGTGGTGGCGCTGGCGGCCTTTTCGACCATGCTGCGCATGGCGTCAATGTCACCCTGTGATGCGCGGAGTGCTGCAAAGCGCGCCATGGAAGGTTCGATTTCCTGACGGACTTCCATGATTTCAAACGGGCTGGTTTTGGTGGCAAGCCCTTCGAGTTTGCGCAAGCGCGGGGTTGGCGGGGTGCCGACAAAGGTGCCCTGCCCCTGACGGCGCCAGATCAAACCTTCAGCTTCGAGCTCATCAAGGGCTTTGCGCAGGGCGCGTCGGCCAACATCAAGCTTTTCGGCAAGGGTGCGTTCGGCAATGACCCGGCCGTCCTTGACGAACTCGCCCTGTGCAAAGCCTGTTTTGAGCTTCTCTGCCAGGGCCTGTGTGGCGATCTCATTCATCGTTATTGTTCATTTTAATGGCGTTTCTATTGACGTTTTTACGAACGTTTCCGTCGGCGAACCAATGCGCACCTCTGATAGTAAGCCAGTGGTTTATCAAAGAACAAGTCCGCACTATTTCTGTTTGTGATCTGATGGGGTTTTAGCTCAGAAGATCATAGAACATACGCAGCGAGGTCACAGCGAGGAACAGACCAAAACACATGCGCAGTGCGCGGCGCGGGATGGTGTGTGCAATGCGTGCACCAATCGGGGCGCACAGCACGGTCATCGGGATCAGAAGTGCTGCCGCGAGAACATTGACATAGCCAATGGAAAACGGCGGACGACCATCCACACCAACCCCGGAAATTGCATAACCAATCGTACCGGGCAAGGCAATGATCAGGCCGATGGCAGCGGCCGTGCCAACGGCGCGGCGGATGTCATAGCCAAGGAAGTTCAGAACCGGCACGCAAATCGTGCCGCCACCAATGCCCATCATGGCCGACAGACCACCTGCGAGGACACCAAGCACCGCCCAAACCGACTTTGGCGGGTTCTTGGTGATGTCCGATTCACGGTCTTTCACAAGGATCATATTGGCAGCGACAAGCAGGGCGACCACGGCAAAGACGAT
Organism: Thalassospira australica; assembly: GCF_000763295.1. Lineage (GTDB taxonomy): Bacteria > Pseudomonadota > Alphaproteobacteria > Rhodospirillales > Thalassospiraceae > Thalassospira > Thalassospira australica. The sequence continues at coordinate 503,356 of NZ_JRJE01000032.1, forward strand.
GGTCAGAACCCGACCATCGGCAAGCCCGCCAATGGCGGTGCCGATGATGACACCGACAATGATTGCTGGTCCCCAACGTTTGATCAGCCCGACATCCACCGAGCCTTTTTTATAGTGGCTGCGTGTCGAGGAAATGGCGGTTGCAATAATTGTCGTCAGCGATGTGGCGACCGCAACCTGCATGCGAAGGGATTCATCAACCCCCATTGTGGTCAGGAAATGATACAGCACGGGCACGATTACAATGCCGCCACCGACACCAAGAAGCCCCGCCATGATTCCACCGACAACCCCGGCAAACAGCATGGCTGCGCCCCAAACGAGATACAGGCTCATGGTGCCTTCAAGCTCAAACATCTAAACCAATCCAAACCAATTACGATATCAATAGTTAATTGGTACTATCCATGTTTAACGCTCTCATGCAACAAAATCCTGCGTTTTCGCCGAAGTTTCATTTTTAGGCTTGCAGAATTGGTTTGTTGATGCAAACAATGCGGAACGAATGAATTGAACCAAAGTATAAATGGTTCATAGTATGAGCATGATATCAGGAGGCACACACATGTTCCGCAAGATTGCCGTTGCTGCTGGTTTGATGGCCGCTGCCATTGCAGGCCCCGCACAGGCGCAGGACTATCCGGAAAAACCGATCGAATTCATCGTTCCGTGGGGACCGGGTGGCGGTAGTGATACGCTGATGCGTATTGTTGCCCAGGGTCTTGCAGATGAAACCGGTCAGGCTGTTCCGGTCATTAATATGCCAGGTGTTGGTGGCAATGTCGGTTTGGCCGAGTTCGCCAAGCGTCCGGCAGATGGTTACACCATTTCGCAGGTCCATGAAGGTCTTCTGATTTCCAACGGGACGGGCATTACCGACCTGAATTGGGACAGCTTCATGCCGATCGCACTGGTGACGTCTTCGCCGCAGTATTTGACCCTGTCGAAAAATGACAACTTCTCGAACTTTGAAGAGATGGTTGCCTATGCTAAGGAAAACCCGGGTGCTGTTCGCGCCGGTGTGACCCTTGCTGGTGTGCCGCATCTTCACATGGCGATGATCGAAGATGCCTTTGGTATCGAGTTCTCCTATGTCGGTTATGAGGGTACCGGTCAGCGTATCCGTGCCTTGGTTGGCGGTAACATTGACGTTGCGATTGGCGATGTATCTTCGGCTGGTCAGTTCGTGGAAAACGGTGATTTGGTCTTTGCTGCGGTTGGTATGCCCGAGCGCACTGCAGAAGCGCCGGATGTTCCGACCTTCACCGAACTTGGTCATGCACTTGATCTGGCTGTGACCCGCGGTGTTGTTCTGCCCAAAGGTACGCCGCAGGATGTTGCTGATGCACTGGAAGCGCATCTGGAAACCGTCATGCAGAATGACGACGTTCGCACCAAAATCCAGAACGTTGGTTCCGCACCGGTCTTCCTGGGGCAGGACGAATACAAGGCTTATCTCGGCAAATTGTCCGAGACGGTTAACCGTCTGGTTGGCAAGCTCGAAGGATGATGTCCCCGAACGGGAAATCAGCAGCAGCGGATGCATCGGCATCCGCTGCTATGCGTGCAAAAACCGAACTCGCACGGCTGATTTCATATGTCGTTTTTGGTCTGGGGTCTGTGTATCTGTCGGTACGTGCCGGTCAATTGCCGACATCGCGCTGGGAGCCGCTTGGTGCCGGGTCATTCCCCAAGCTGGTGTTTGCTGTTCTGGCTGTCTTGTGCCTGATTGCTGCCGTGCGCGCAGTTGTTGATATCCGCAAAGGCGGCAAGCTTGATGGTCTTGGCAGTGCGTTTTGCCAGTGGATCAAGGTGCGCCGGGTTTCCTTTGCGATATTCGGTTTGCTGGTGGTGTATCTGCTGGCGCTGCCGGTTGTCGGCTTTTCGCTTGCGACCTTTGTGTTCCTGATGATCGCGCAGCTTTTGATCGCAGGCATTTCGAAAAAGACCATCATTCAGTCCCTGATCGCCGCCCTGATTTTCTCGGTCGGCTTGAACATGCTGTTTGCCGAAGTCTTTAACGTGTTCCTTCCGCGTGGCGTGCTGTTCGCGGGCTAATTGAAGTTTACGATGATGTTGGATGCATTTCTTGCCGGTGCTCATCAGGTTTTCGCGTTCGATACCCTGATTTACATGCTGATTGGTTCCGTTGCCGGGATCGTTGCTGCGGCCATTCCCGGTTTCACCGTAACCATGGCCATTATTCTGACACTGCCGCTGACCTTTGCGATGGGACCATTGCAAGGCGTTTCGGTGATGTTGTCGGTTTATGTCGGGGGATATACCGGCGGTCTGATCAGTGCTGCCCTGTTGGGTATTCCCGGAACACCGAGTTCGGTGGCGACGACCTTTGATGCCTATCCGATGGCGCGCAAAGGTGAACCTGGTCGCGCATTGTCGCTTGGCATCTGGTCGTCCTTTTTCGGGACTGTGATTTCAACCATCGTTCTGATTGTTGCTGCCCCGCCGCTTGCGCTGATTGCGGTGAAGCTGGGGCCGTGGGAATATTTCGCGCTGATCGTGTTTGCGCTGACGATTGTGGCAAGCCTTGTTGGTAATTCGCTGTTGCGCGGATTGATTGCCGGTGTCATCGGCCTTGGCTTGGCGACCGTCGGGCCGGACCCGATGATGGGACGCCCGCGCTTAACGTTTGATGCCGACATGTTGATGGCCGGTCTGCCGTTCCTTGTGGTTCTGATCGGGATTTTTGCCATCAGCCAGCTGATGGGCGAGGTTGAAGATCACGGCAAGGGTAAAGGCACGGATGCGCTGATTCCCGATGTGATCGAATTCAAGACCTGGGCGGTCATGCGCGAAGTTCTGATGCATCCGGTCAATCTTGTGCGTTCCTCGCTTGTGGGGGTGTTCATTGGGGCACTTCCCGGTGCGGGCGGATCAATTGCCAATCTTCTGGCCTATGATCAGGCCAAGCGCAGCTCGAAGAACCCCGAAGAATTTGGCAAAGGCACGCCCGATGGTGTGATTGCGTCCGAAGCCGGGAACTCTGCCACGGCAGGGGGCGGGCTTATTCCGATGATTGCACTGGGCATTCCGGGATCGGCTGTTGATGCCATCCTGATGGCGGCCCTTATGGTGCACGGGATTTCGGTGGGACCGCGCCTGATCATGGATAATGCCGATCTGGCCTATGGCATGTTCGTTGCCATGGCGGTTGCGTCATTGATGATGTTGGTGGTGTGTGTGCTGTCTATGCGCCTGTTCCTGCGTGTGACGGATATTCCCAAACAATTCATCGTCCCGACCGTGATGATTTGCTGTGTGATCGGGGCCTTTGCGCTCAATAACCGTGTGACGGACCTTTACCTGCTTGGGGCGATTGGTCTGGTGGGTTATGGCTTGAAATCGCTTGATTATCCGCTGGCCCCGCTTGTGCTGGGTGTCATTCTGGGTCCGATTGCCGAAACCAACCTGCGGCGTGCTTTGATGAGTGACGGGGACTGGACGGTGTTCTTTACCCGTCCGATATCAGCCGTGTTGCTCGCTGCTGCTGTTCTCTCTGTTATCTTCAGTGTCCGTTCGGTTCTGAAGATGCGTAAAAAAGACCGTCCTGCCACCGATGAACAAGACGGCGATTAAGCTTTTGTCCGAGGAGATACCCATGCACCTTCGTCATGACGCGCTTTATGCGTCTCGCCGTTCGCCGGTTTTAGCACGCAATATGGTTTCCACGTCCCAGCCGCTTGCGGCACAGGCCGGCCTGCGCATGTTGTTGGCCGGTGGTAATGCCGCCGATGCGGCCCTGGCATCTGCCATTGCGCTTACTGTGGTTGAGCCGACCGGTAACGGGCTTGGCTCTGATGCCTATGCCATCATCTGGGACGGCAAGGAACTGCATGGTTTGAATGCGTCGGGCCGGGCGCCTGCCGATTGGAACCCAGCGCGTTTTGCCGGGTCTGATACGATGCCCCAGCGCGGATGGGAATCGGTCACAACACCTGGTGCGGTGTCCGCATGGCGTGAAATTTCAGACAAGTTCGGCAAGCTGGCGTTTGAAAAGCTGTTCGAACCGGCCATCGAATATGCAACGCGTGGCTTTGCCGTGTCGCCGATCATCGCGACCCTTTGGGAAAAGGGCGGGGAAACATTGGGCAAGCAACCCGGCTTTGCCGAGGCATTCCTGCCGGGCGGCAAGGCACCAAAGGCCGGTGAGTTGTTTGTCAACAAGGCCGCAGCCGACAGTCTGATTGATATCGCCGAAACCAAGGGTGAGAGTTTCTACCGTGGCAAGCTGGCTGCCAAAATTGCTGCCTTTGCAAAGGAGCATGGTGCAGCGCTTTCCGAGGATGATCTTGGCAACCACAAGGCCGATTGGGTCGGCACGATTTCCCAACAGTTCGGCAAGGTAAAGCTGCATGAAATTCCGCCAAACGGGCAGGGGATTTCGGCGCTCATCGCATTGGGGATTTTGCGCCATACCAACATTACCGATTATGAACCGGACTCGGCCGAGGCCCTGCACCTTGAGATCGAGGCGATGAAGCTGGCATTTGCCGATATGCGCGCCTATGTCGCCGATCTTGATTACATGACGGATGTCACGGTCGAACATCTTTTGTCCGATGATTATCTGAAATCGCGTGCGGCCCTGATTGATGCCAACAAGGCACAGGATTTCAAGGCCGGTGCGCCAAAGCATGGCGGTACGGTTTATGTCACGGCGGCCGATGAAAATGGCATGATGGTGTCGTTCATCCAGTCGAACTATATGGGCTTTGGATCGGGTGTTGTGGTGCCGGGCACCTCAATCAGCCTGCAAAACCGCGGTCATGGATTTAGCCTGCAAAACGGTCATCCCAACCTTGTCAAAGGTGGCAAACGTCCGTTCCAGACCATCATTCCGGCCTTCCTGATGAGTGACACCGGCAACCCGATCATGAGCTTTGGCGTCATGGGCGGGCCGATGCAGGCACAGGGACATTTGCAGATGACACTGCGCACGCAGCTTTGGGGGCAGGACCCGCAAACAGCGGTTGATGCACCACGCTGGCAGGCGCTTTCGGGGCTTGATGTTGCGGTGGAAGCATCGCTTGGCGCGGATGTGATCGAGGCACTTAAGGCCAAGGGCCATGCCATCAATGTGGAAACACCTGACAGCACCAATTTTGGTTTTGGTGGTGCGCAGCTTATTGCCAAAACCGATGCCGGATATGTCGCCGGGTCGGACCCGCGCAAGGACGGCTGTGCGGTTGGTTTCTGATCGCGCTTTTTGAACATCTTTCTTTTCAGATCGGCAGTCGCAGTCATCTGAAATAGATATGGCCGGTCCATTTACGTGGACCGGCCATTCTTTTCCGGGCAACAGGGATCAGGGGTGGCCCGGATTAAACGTGCGATTATTGCGCGCCGATGGTCAGGCCGTCCGGCGCCATTTTTTCATCCGCGAGCTTGGCGTCTTCAATTGACTCGATGATGTCCCAGTTATGGTCAGCACCCCGGATGAAGCCCGGAATGTCCGTGACCCAGCGTTTCTGAATTTCCTTGTTCAGGTTGAGATACAGCTTGCCGTCAACAACGCGCCATGCTTGCGGATCGGCACCGAATTTGCGGCCCATTGCGGCGCCAAAGGCGCAGAAGCCACCATATTGCGGGGCATATTTGTCCGGGTCCTGATTAAACAGGTCGCGGTTTTCTGCACTGGCAAAGCGATAGGTCGCGCCATCGTGTTCGGCTTCAAAATTGGAATTGCCCGGGGTCGGGGCACCAACGGTGAAATAGGCCACCGGGTCGTAGCCTTGCAGGGCGTAACCTTCGACAATGTTGACTTCCTGTGCGGCGATCGCGGGTGAGGTGGTAGCGACAACGCCACCGATGGCGCTGATGCCAAGAACGGCGGCAAGGGCTGTGGTTCGCAGAATATTTGAACGATAGGCCATAATTCGTACTCCTTCACGGGGTGATCACCGTGTCTTTACTGGCAGGCGATCATGAAACTGGTTCATCAAGAGAGCGTCTTGAAATCTGAAATCAGACTACCGTCGGAGATGTGATTTGTTGTCTGAGGAAACACGCAATTCGTCTGAAAGGGATGTGCTGTCGGATTTGTTCGCCGGGAATCATCCGCGCGGGGATGTCTTCTTTTCCGGAACGCTGTGTGGCAGCAGTCATCACAGCAGACAGGAAGGTCAGCCTGCCCGGCAGCAGGGAATGCTCCATGTTGTGCAAAGTGGTGCCTTGCGGGTGCGGTTGAACGATACAGAACATGCTGTGCTTGATCGTCCGGGTGTGATCCTGTTTGGGGCCCCCATCACGCATGACGTCGAAACGCCGGCTACCGGATCACAGGTTGTCTGTGCCAATTTGCTGTTTCCTGCGACCGGACCAACACCAGCGCGGCTGGGATTGCCTGATTATGTCGTTTTGCCGTTTGACGACATTGCCGGGCTGGAGCCGATTACAGGACAGCTTTTCCGCGAAGCATTTGACGATCATCCGGGAAAAAGAACTGCTGTGAACCTGTTGATCGATCTGTTGTTGTTGATGGTGTTGCGCCATTGTCAGGCAAATGATCTTGTCAGGCCGGGCATTCTTGCGGCCATGCGTGATCCACGAATTGCACGCGTTGTTGGGCAATTGCATCAAACTCCTGGTGATAACTGGTCTGTTGAACGTCAGGCGGAAATTGCGGGCATGTCCCGCGCAAGCTTTGCCGCACGCTTTCGGGAATTGCTTGGCACGTCACCGGGCGATTTCTTGCAAACCATTCGCCTTGATCGGGCCCTTGCACTGTTGCGTGATGGTAAACGCTTGCAGGTGGTGGCGGGGCAGGTCGGTTATCGCAGCAGTACGGCACTGGCGCGTGCCATTCAGCAGCGCCACAATGTTTCTCCGCGTGAATTGCATCAGGACTTTCACTCTGATGCGAAGGCATTATCGTCTGTGATCTGACTGGTTGATTGTGGGGGGAATGCGGATTCTTTCCCTGAATTGGACACAATCATGCCCTGTTTTTCATGCAGAAACGCAACCAACAAGTTTGATAAACCAACAATTGGTAGCGTACACGAGCATGACGCAATTCGTTCAGCGGCAAATAAAGCCGGGCTTTAGGTGTGACTTTCTGGGTGCTGTGGCATCCGGGTTGATCTTGCTTGCGGTGCCGGGCATGACGCATGCACAGGAAACCGATCCCGCTTCGGTCAATCAGCCTGCCGAGAAGACACCGGCTGCGACCACAACCGTACCGGAACAACAAGCGCAAGACCCAAACACGGCCAAAGAGGCGGCTGACACGGAAAGTGACGCCACTCCTGAGGGAACAGTGTCTGTTCCGCCCGGTGGCGGGGCTCCGGCCAACCAAGAGCCGAAGAAGCGTTATGGGTCCTCGCCGGTCATGTTTGACCCGGCGATGGTGGCAGATCGTGCACGCCGGTTGGCAGCAGAGCCATTTGAAACCCCGCATCGTGAATTGCCCGAAAAGCTCTCTGATCTGAGTGCCGAGGAATATGCGCAGATCCGGTTCAAATCACAGCGGGCCTTCTTCAATCCGTCTGAAACAGATTTCTCGTTGGAGCTGTTTCACCCCGGCAGCATGTATGATGTGCCTGTTGCGATAAATCTGGTCCGCGACGGTGAAATTCAGGTCATTCCTTTTTCCACCGGTTTGTTTGATTTCGGCAAGACCGGGTTAACAGGCAATGATTTCTCAACCCAGGGCTATGCAGGTTTCAGGCTGCGCTATCCGCTTTCAAATGTTCAAAGTAATGACGAGCTGACCCGTTTTCTTGGCGCGTCTTACTTCCGTTTGCAGGGGCAGGGCCAGTCAATTGGTCAGATGGCGCGCGGACTTGCGGTTGATCTTGCCAGTCCCACGGGTGAAGAAATCCCGGTATTTCGTGAATTTTGGATCGTCGAGCCGGAAAAGGGCGACAAAACCATCAGGGTTTATGCCCTTTTGGACAGCGAACGCGTGACGGGCGCCTATCGATTTGACATCACACCGGGTGCGCGCAGCAAGGCTGATATCACGGCCAATCTGTTCTTCCGCGATGGCGTGGAAAAGATCGGCATCGCGCCGCTCAATGGCATGTTCCTGTTTGGGGAGCAGCGCCGCCGATCATTTGGTGACTACCGCGGTGAGGTTCATTCAAGTGATGGGCTTTTGATCCATAACGGACGGGGTGAATGGCTTTGGCGGCCACTTGATAACCCGCTTGATTTGCAGCTGAGTGCGTTTTTGGACGAAAACCCGAACGGGTTCGGGCTTTTGCAGCGTGATCGCAATTTCGATCATTATCAGGACCTTGATCGCCGGTTTGAACAGCAACCGGGCTATTGGGTTACGCCCAAAGGCAGTTGGGGCAAAGGCCATGTCGAACTGGTTGAAATCCCAAGTCCGTCTGAAACCAACGACAATATTGTTGCCTATTGGGTGCCCGAAACCAAACCGGCTGCGGGCGATGAAATGCAGGTCGAATATCGCGTGACAGCGACCCGCGATGGAACAGACCTGCACCCGATGGCGCAGGCAACCGATACCCGCATCATGCGGATCGCGCCCGAGGGCGACGATGCGGTCGCGAGCACCCGTTTTGTCTTGAATTTTGCCGGCGGTGATTTGGACTACTTCAGCAAGAACATCGGTAAAATGCGTGCAGATGTTAGTGCGTCAGAAGGGGAAATCAAAAATATCCGCCTGATGGAAGATCCGGAAAATGGTGGTGTGCGGCTGATGTTTGATCTTGTTGAGTCCAGCGAAGAAGCATCAAGCAATCTGCGGGTGTTTCTTTTGTATGATGATCAGGTCTTAAGCGAGACCTGGACAATGCCATGGGTCTTTTGACCGTGATTTTACGCGCACCACTTTCAGGTAGAGCCAGATGAGTCAGTGCCCTGACGATATGTCCAACAGTTCATCCCCGGTCGGTCCCGACACTGCCTTTAGCGTCGGGACGAATGCTGTGGTTGATGAAAGTCAATGTGATCCCACGGTCAAACTGCGTGGACCCGGTGTCGGGTCACGGCGTGTTTTCCTGTTTGGCGCGTCGATTGCGGCAACGGCTTATGCGGCGTGGTTGATGATTGATGTGTTAGGGGCCGATCAGCTTACGATCATGGAAATGGTTGTGGTGGCGTTCTTTACCATCAACTTTGCCTGGATTTCCCTGTCCTTCTTTACCGGCATGGTCGGATTGGTCCTGCGTGGATTGAAACGGGATGCGATCACGCTAAAGCCCCTAAAACCCATTGTGCGCAAAGGGTCATTACGATCTAAAAACGTTATCGTCATCCCGGTATATAACGAAGACCCCAACCGGGTTTTTGCCGGACTTCGTGCCAGTTATGAAAGTCTGGTTGCGACGGGCGAACTGGACGCGTTTGATTTCTTTGTCCTGTCGGATACCCGTGATCCTGACATCTGGATTGCCGAAGAAATGGCATGGGCAAAGGCCTGTAACGATCTTGATGCGCGTGGCCGGATTTTCTTCCGCCGCCGGGCTGAAAATACCGAACGTAAATCGGGCAATCTCAAGGAATTCTGCGAAACCTATGCGGCCAATTACGATCACATGATCGTCTTTGATGCTGACAGTGTCATGTCAGGCGAGGCTATGGTCAATATGGCCTATCTGATGGAAAACAATCCTGATGCCGGGATCATTCAAAGCCCGCCGCAGCCGACCGGGCGCCAGACCCTGTTTGCGCGTATCCTGCAATTCATTTCGCGCGTGCATGGCCCGACCATGTCTGCAGGCCTGTCATTCTGGTGCATGGGCAGTTCGAATTACTGGGGGCACAATGCCATCATCCGGACCAAGGCATTCATCGAATGTTGCGGGCTTCCGGTATTGTCGGGCAAACCCCCATTGGGCGGGCATATCTTAAGCCATGATTTTGTCGAAGCAGCCTTTATGCGCAAGGCAGGCTGGCGGTGCTGGTTGATCCCGCAGCTTGAAGGCAGTTGGGAAGAACTACCGCCCAATCTGATCGATTTTGCCATTCGTGACCGCCGCTGGTGTCAGGGCAATATGCAACACGGGCGTTTGATGGTGGCGCACGGATTTAAACCATTAAGCCGTCTGCATTTCTTTATGGGGGTGATGAGCTTTGTATCATCGCCATTGTGGCTGCTTTTGTTACTGAGCTCGACAATTGCCACCCTGCAAAACACTCAGCTGACTTACAGCTTCTTTCCGGGGCAATTCACCATGTTCCCGCAATGGCCGGTGGATCGATCATTTGAAATGCTGGTGTTGCTGATCTTTACCATTGGCATGTTGGTCTTGCCCAAGATCATCTCGATCCTGATGGTTTGCCTTGGCCGGGATCGCAAAAAGTATGGTGGCGTGATGGTGCTGGCAAGTGGGGTGCTTGAAACCCTTTATTCCGCACTTCAGGCACCGATCATGATGATGTTGCATTCGCAATTTGTCTTTTCGGTTTTGACCGGTAACCAGGTGGGCTGGGATGCGCAGGAACGTGATGATGCCGGTGTGCCCCTTAAGGCAGCGTTCAAGACTCACCGAACGATTATTGTAATCGGTTTGATCTGGGGGGCTGTTGCAGTCTTTGTCGATACCGCGTTCTTCTGGTGGCTGTCGCCCATTCTGGCGGGGCTGATCCTGTCACCATGGCTGACGCATTATTCCAGTAGTCTTGCCGTTGGTAAGGCCGCGCGTCGGTGGAAGCTTTTTGTCACGCCCGAAGAATATGACAGCCCCGATGAGCTTCGCGCACTTGCGCGGATCAATGCCGACAGTGGTGGCGCGGATGTCAAAGATGGTTTGATGCGCCTGATCGAAGATCCATATGCCAATGCGCTGCATTCGGCGTTGCTCCCAACCCGCAAACCCGATGCCCGTACAGCGATCGAGATCGGCATCATCTATGAAAAGCTTGCCCGGTTGGGTGTTGAAAGTCTGACCCGCGATGAAAAACTTCTGATCCTGTCCTGGCCGGTCAAGCCGCTTGATCAGATCATGGCAGGGCGCGACGCCCACCCGTCCGCCAATCCGGTTGTGTCATCGTAAGTCATTGTTTTAACCGGCATACGACGCGCCACAAAAACGCCCTGATTCGAGCAAATTATCCCGCGCTTTTTTGATGATCCTGTCTTTAACAAAGCGTTAACCCAAAAGATTGCTTGCCACCCGGAGGGCAGAACACATGACCGATATGACCGTTGCATCACAGGGTTTTTCATATGCTGCTTTTGAATCAGCAGCGATGACCCGTTTGATCGAAGATACCGCGCATGCGTGGCTGCGGTCCTTTGGTGTAGAGAACGCATCAGCAAGTCAGAGGTTGGTAAACGCACTTCGTAATGCGTTGGCAGAAGACAGTTTCCCTGCTCATGATCAGACCAATATGCGCGATCTTCTGGATCGGGCAGCCCATGATGCAATTGCGAGCTGGCTTTCCAAAGTGACCGATCAGCATGATTGTTATAGTCCGGCGTCATTTTCAATGTTGCGCTGTGCGTTCCTTTCGGCCAACCGCGATGGCATTTGGTCGGAACAGTTCCTTGATATGGCGCGTGATCATCGCGATTTGGCCATTGCACTGTCGGTTCAGATGATGTTGCCGACGCCGAGTCTGAAGGCATGTGAAATGCCACGTCAATCTTTGCAACGCCGGGCATCCTGACCCGGTAATTTGTCCTTCGCTTCTCGCTTTTTCATCTTTTCCCTCAACGTTAATGCGTTCAGGCGAAGGTCAGGCACCGCCAGTTCACTTGGCGGTGCCTTTATGTGTCAGCACCACCAATTGCCAAAAAGAACCCGCCACAAAGGGCGGGTTGAGTTCAGCGGGCGAGAGAGCCCGATCCACGCTGTGATCATTCACAATCGTAAAATCAGGCCCCTACGAGACGCCGAGGCACACACTTCCCCGGCGCCATACGGTCAGGCTGCTTTGTGAAAGCGGCCCAGTTTCTCCAACAGTTTGGCGACCTCGGGGTCGTTCTTGCCGTTGCGATCAAGCTCCAGGAAGAAGTCTGGATAGGGCGCTTTGCCCGGCGTGAGGTTGTATTGTTCAAAATCGGTCACGCCGATTGCTTCAAGCACGCTTTCATCGGTAAAGAAGCCACCGGTGATATCGCCTGCGGGTGCTGTCAGAATCGCGTGCGCGGCATCGGCAATGATATCGGGTTTGCGCGCCCGCCCCTGTTCAAGACCGGGGATCATGTTAAGGGCAGCGGTTTCAATCACCGTTACCGGCCAAAGCGAATTCACCGCGACCCCTTCATCGGCAAATTCGGCCGCCAGGCCAAGGGTGATCAAGCTCATGCCGTATTTCGAAATGGTATAGGCCGTATGATTGGCAAACCATTGCGGTGACAGGTTGGGCGGTGGCGACATGGTCAGGATATGCGGATTATCCGACTTCAGAAGATGCGGCAGGCAGGCCTGTGCACAGGCAAAGCTTGCGCGGGTATTGACCTGGTGCATCAGATCAAACCGCTTCATCGGGGTTTGCAGGGTCGGGGTCAGATTGATAGCGCTGGCATTGTTGATCAGGATATCGATCCCGCCGAATGTTTCGACGGTTTTGGCAACGGCGGCGGCAATCTGGTCTTCTTCGCGGATGTCGGTTTTTAACGCAAGTGCTTTGCCCCCGGCCGCGATGATTTCGGTGGCGGCTGTATGAATGGTGCCGGGCAATTTGGGGTGCGGTTCATCGGTTTTGGCGATGATCGCCACATTAGCCCCGTCGCGTGCAGCACGCAGGGCAATTTCCTTGCCGATACCGCGTGAGGCGCCGGTGATGAACAGTGTTTTACCTGCTAAACTTGCCATGTTTCTGGTCCCTGAATTCTTTTTATGATTTGCCGAAATTGGGGCTGCGCTTTTCAACGAAGGCGCTCACACCTTCGCGGAAATCAGCACTTACTGCGCAATCTGCGAATGATCTGGCTTCAAGAGCCAGTTGGTCGGCCAAGTTGGTTTGGGGTGCTGTGTTCAGCAAAGCCTTGGTGCGCGCAATCGCATCACGCGGTCCCATCGAAAGTCGGGCAGCATATTGTGCGGTGGCCGATGCAAGCTGATCGCTTGGCACAACCTTATTTATAAGACCGCAATCATGGGCCTCATCGGCACCAAATCGATCCCCAAGAAGGGCGATTTCCTTGGCCTTTTTCATGCCAACCAGACGGGTTAGTGAATGGGTGGAACCGCCATCGGGCGATGTGCCGATCTGGATATAGGCCAGTGTGAAAACAGTTTCCTCGGCTGCGACGGCCAGATCACAGGCATTCATCAGGCTGATGCCAAATCCGGCAACCGCGCCTTCAAGTTTGGCAATCACCGGACGCGGCAGGGCATTGATGCGCGAGATAATGGCATGGACCCGATTGATCATGTCTTCGATCAAGGGGCGGGCTTCCTCAGCGGGTGACTGGCTGATTTGATAAAAGAATTTCACATCGCCACCGGCCATGAAGGTCCCACCCGAACCTTCGAGGATGACAGCCCCGATGTCGTCAATCTTGGCTTCGATCTTGTCCATGGCTGCGCCAAGACCCGAAACCATCGCCTGATCAAGGGCATTCATCCGGTCAGGCCGGTTCAGGGTGATGGTTGCAATCGCGTCAGTTATCGTCAGCAATACGGCGTCATTGGATGCCATGTCGTTTCCTCCTGCGGGTCGTTGCCGCATGTTTTGGTCCCGTTTTCCGGGATTTGATCGCAGCTGTTAAAGCGCAAGCCGCGCTTCGATGGCGGTTTCCATATCCGGCCAGCCAGACAGCCAGTCGGGCATCGACGGGGATGTCTGATCCGCCCCTACCAGCCGACAGACCTCTTGGGGGGCAATGATGCCACCGGGGCCGACAAACACCGCCTTGACCACGCCAAGGGCCAGTGTCTTGCCTTTGGCGACAAAGCGCTGTTCAAGATAGAAGCCCTTGTCATCCCAATAGAGTGCCTGGGTTTCGAGGGTGAATTTCTGAAAAGGTTTGATTGCGCGCTTGAACCGCATGGTCGATCCCGAGACGACCGGCTGCCATTTATGTTTCAGCATCTGTTTGGCAATGCCGTTGCGCACGATCAGTTCTGTTCTGCCCAAATCCATCAAAGCGAAATACCGCGAATTGGTCATATGCACATTGATATCAAGATCCAGTGGCCATGCCCGGAATTGCAGGGCCGATGGATCAAGCGGATGCAGGCGGGGCCGCAACAGTGACAGGATCACAATACGGATCAGTCGGAAAATCAGATTCACGACAAAGCTCCGTTCCATGAGGTCCGGTAATGCTGAATGCGGCCCACAGCCATGATCAGAACAGCTCCTCGTCAAGGGCCATCATGGTCGATGACCCTGACATGATCTGACTGAACAGGGCACCGGATTGCGGCAAGATACGTTCCATATAGAACTTGGCCGTAATCAGCTTGCCCTTATAGAAGCCGTCGTTGTCATCGTCCTGTTTTGCAAGGGCGATTTCCGCCATGCGGGCCCACATGAAACCAACGGCAACCAGACCAAACAGACGCAGGAATTCGCTTGCGGCGGCCCCGGCTTCGTCAGGGTTTTTCATCCCGCGCTGAGCGAGTTCACCGGTTGCCTGTTGCAAGCGCATGAAGGCCTTTGCCAACGGTTGGACATATTCGCCAAGTTCGCCGTTGGAAACATTGGCCTCGATATATTCCTGAACCGGGTGGAAGAACCGGCGAAGGTAACGGCCGGCCTTGGTCGGCATTTTACGCCCGACAAGGTCAAGGGCCTGAATGCCGTTTGTGCCTTCGTAAATCTGGGCAATGCGGGCATCACGGACATATTGTTCCATGCCCCATTCGCGGATATAGCCATGCCCGCCAAAGACCTGAACACCAAGGTTGGTATTGTCAAAGCCCCAGTCGGTGAACAGCGCCTTGACGATGGGCGTCATCAGCTGGACGAATTCGTCGGCCTCTTCGCGTTTGACCGGGTCTTCGTGATGCTTGGCGGTATCAAGCGCACGTGCGACCCACATGCCCATTGCGCGGCACCCTTCATTGGTCGCCTTGGCGGTCAAAAGCATACGCCGCACATCAGGATGAACGATGATGGAATCAGCAGGCTGGTTCGGCGATTTTGCCCCCGTAAGGGCACGGCCCTGCAGGCGATCCTTGGCATAGGCACGTGCGCCTTGATAGGCCGCCTCGCCAAGCCCAAGACCCTGAATGCCGACCGACAAACGTTCCTGGTTCATCATGGTAAACATCGCGGGCATGCCCTGATGGGGGTCGCCCACCAGATAGCCAACTGCACCATCGAAGTTCATCACACAGGTCGAAGATGCCTTGATGCCCATCTTGTGTTCGATGGAACCGCATTTGACCGCATTGCGATCCCCAAGTGATCCGTCATCCCCGACCATGAATTTCGGCACAAGGAACAGGGAAATGCCCTTGGTGCCCGAAGGTGCATCGGGCAGTTTTGCCAGAACCAGATGGATGATGTTTTCCGTCAGGTCATGTTCCCCGGCCGAGATGAAAATCTTGGTGCCGGAAATCGCATAGGACCCGTCACCCAGCGGTTCTGCCCTGGATTTGATGATGCCAAGATCGGTGCCGCAATGCGGTTCGGTCAGACACATGGTCCCCGACCAGGTGCCTTCGACCATCTTGGGCAAGAATTTGTCTTTGAGTTCATCGGATGCGTGACTGTGAAGCGCGGCGTAAGCGCCAAATGACAGACCCGGATACATGCCAAACGACAGGTTGGTTGAGCAAATCATTTCCTCGACCAGTGCATTGATCGATTTCGGGGCGCCCTGACCACCATATTTCGGATCGCAGGCAATGCCCGTCCAGCCACCTTCGGCAAAGGTTTTATAGGCTTCCTTGAAACCTTTCGGGGTGGTGACCACACCGTCGTCCCAGGTACAACCTTCTTCGTCACCCGATCTGTTGATCGGATAGAGAACCTCTTCACAGACCTTGGCGGCTTCTTCGAGAACCGCATCAACCACATCCGGGGTGAAATCCTCGCAACCGGGCATCTGATTGATATCGTTGTAATCAAACAGCTCGGTCAGGACGAAGCGCATGTCGCGCAAGGGTGCTTTATATTCAGCCATTTTCTGTTTCCTCCTGGACCGTTAGTTGCGCAACGGCTTGCCGGTTAGCAGCATGTGTTCAACACGGGCCATGGTGCCTTCATTACGGACCAGCCGCATGAAGCCTTCGCGTTCCAATTCAAGAATGTCGTCTTCGGACAGTTCCTCGGTCACGTCGGTATCGCCCCCGGCCAGAACCTTGGCCAGTTCACCGGCAACCACACGGTCGTAATCGGTGGCCTTGCCAAGACGGTGGAACCCATCGACCGCCATTTCAAAGGCAACCCGTGCGGCTTCGCCCGGCAGGCGATAGGTGAATTCTTCGGGTGCTTCGTAACCATCAACCATCGATAGTGCCCGTTCCTTGGCATCGGCCAGCAAACGGTTGCGGTTCATGGTGATGCCGTCACTCTCGCGGAAGAACAGGTTTTCCTTGGCTTCCATCGCGGATTTGGCAACCGTTGCGACCGAGATGATCTCGAACGCCTTGGCACTTGGGGCCATCGGACCTTTGACGAATTTGGAATTTTCCGCCCAGCGACGTATCATTTCCTTACACCCGCCCCAGGCCGGGATCAGACCGACACCGGGTTCGACAAGCCCGATATAGGTTTCCCCATGCGCCTGAACCGCATCGCAATGAAGCAGAACTTCACACCCGCCTCCAAGGGCCAGGCCACTGGGGGCACCCACCACCGGGAACGGCGAATATTTCAGGGCCTTGTAGGTTTCCTGACCGGTTTCAACCAGATTTTCGATTTCCGGCCATGCGGCGATATTGGCAGCAAACAGTGCGAGGCCAAGGTTTGCCCCGGCCGAGAAATTGCTGCCTTCGTTATAGATGACCATTGCCTTGAACTGCTTTTTGACAGTCCGAATGGATGTCTTGATCGCGCCTAGAACATCCGAATCAAGGGCGTTCATCTTGGTATGGATTTCAAGGCAGGCAACGCCATCGCCGATATCCCAAAGCGATGCAGCACGGTTGCCGGCCACCCGTTCGGATTTGCGTTTGATGTCTTCAAGCAGGATGACGCCATCCGGGCGCGTGACTTTGGTATATGCACCATCAAAGCCAAGATAATAAAGATCACCATCCTCGACCTTGTAGAACGATTTGCCAGCCGCCTTTTTCAACAAGGCCGGGACTTCAACACCGTCCTCTTCCAGCATTGAAATCAGGGCATCAACACCGATGGCATCGATCAGTTCAAACGGCCCGGTTTTCCACGCATAGCCCAGCTTCATCGCATCATCGACATCGACGATGGAATTGGCCGCAGCCTCGGCAATGAAGGCAGCATAGGCAAGGGTCTTGCCCATAACAGCACGGCCATATTGGCCCCCCTTGTCAGAGGCTTCCATCATCTTGCGCGGGTCTTTGCCAGCGGCCCGGACACTGCTTAGGCGGGCTTTCTCGGATTTGGCAAATTCACCGGTTTGCAGATCAACCGATTCCTTGACCTTCTGGCCGCCATTGCGGTTCAGGCGGTAAAAACCACCCTTGCCCTTACGCCCGGTATAACCATCGGCAATCAGTTTGCTAACCAACTCGCTTTCACGGTAGATCGCGTGGAACGGATCGGATTTATCCAGAAGCCCCGCCATGCTCGATTGCACATGGGGCATCAGATCAAGACCGACCAGATCCATCAGGCCAAACACCCCGGTTTTGGGAATACCAAACGGGCGGCCAATGACACTGTCGGCTTCTTCGACTGTCAGGTTGCGGTCCATGGCCTCAACCATGGCGGCCTGAATCCAGTAAACACCCAGACGGTTGGCGATAAAGCCCGGTTCGTCATGGCAGGTGACACAGGTCTTGCCCAGTTTGCGATCGGCAAAGTCGGCAACCATGTCAATCACGCCATCACGGGTAACACCCGATCCAACCAGCTCCAGCAGGCGCATATAGCGCGGCGGGTTGAAGAAGTGGGTGATGATGAAGTCCTGTGCGAAGCTTTCATCCATCCCGTAAATCAGGGTGGCGAGCGGAATGGTTGATGTGTTTGACGACACCACCGATCCCTTGGCACGGACCGCATCAATCTTGCGATAGAGATCCTGCTTGATATCAAGGCGTTCGATGACAGCCTCGATCACCCATTCACAATTGGCGATTTTATCAAGGTCATCCTCGATATTGCCGCATGTGATCAGCTTGGCGACCCGTTTGGACATAAAGGGTGCCGGGTCGGTTTTCAGCATTTTGGCAACCGCGCCCTCAGCCACCGCATTGCGGTTTTTGGCCCCGTCGGGAACGATATCAAGCAACAGGACAGGCGTCCCTGAGTTGGCGATATGGGCAGCAATCCCGGCCCCCATAACACCAGCGCCAATAACGGCGACCTGTTTGATGTCTTTGGCTACCTTGGGCATTACATCGCCTCCAGAATGGTCGCGATTCCCTGACCCCCGCCAATGCATTGCGAGGCCAACGCATATTTGCCGCCATCACGTTTAAGGATGCTTGCAGCCTTGCCGACAATGCGTGCGCCTGTCGCCCCAAGCGGATGTCCAAGGGCAAGCGCACCGCCATCAATATTGACCTTGGCCCCATCCAGACCAAGGTCGGAAATGCTTGCCATGGCTTGGGATGAGAAGGCTTCGTTAAGTTCGGTGACATCGATATCGCCCGCACTCAGCCCGGCACGCGAAAGCGCCTTTTTCGAGGCGCCAACCGGACCGATGCCCATGATTTCCGGAAGGCATCCATCAACCGCAACCGATTTGATCCGCGCAATCGGGGTCAGCCCGTTTTTGGCGGCATATTCTTCGGAACAGACCAGAACCGCCGATGCGCCATCGGTCAGCGGCGAAGATGTACCCGCAGTGACAATACCGTCGGCCCTGAAGGCCGGTTTAAGGTCTGCAAGGCTTTCAGCGGTAGTTTCAGCACGAATGCAACCATCTTCGGAAACAACGCCGTCTTTGGTCTGGATCGGGATAATTTCATCGGTGAATTTGCCAGCTGCCTGTGCGCTCGCGGCACGTTTGTGGCTTTCAACCGCAAAGGATTCCTGGTCGGAACGGCTGAGTTTGTATTTTGCGGCAACGTTTTCTGCCGTGTCGCCCATGCCCATATATGCTTCGGGCATGGTTTTATATAGTTCCGGATTGGGCAGCGGGTTAAAGCCCATCATTGGCACCCGGGTCATGCTTTCGACACCTGCACAGATGAAAACATCCCCGGCCCCAATGGCAATTGCGCCAGCAGCCTGATGAATTGACTGCATTGATGATCCGCAGAAACGGTTGACCGTCACACCACCGACAGAGCGCGGAAGGTCAGCAAGAAAAGTGATCAGGCGGGCAACGTTGAAGCCCTGTTCACCTTCGGGAAAGGCGCAGCCAAGGATAAGGTCCTCGATGGCTTTGGGATCAATACCGGTCTTTTCGACCAGACCTTTGACGACCTGTGCCGCAAGGTCGTCAGGACGGACCTTGGCAAGGGCCCCTTTGCGGGCCGGGGTAAAGGGGGACCGGACATACCCGGCAATTACGGCGTTGGTCATGGCTTTGTCTTCCTTCCTGAGCTGTCCTCTAATCCGGAAGCGTTTTACGCGACCGAATCGATTCCTTTTTCTTCAAGCGCATCAACCGATTGCTGTTCGATATCGCGCAGTTCGTCCAAAGTGACGTCCAGTGCCTGGCGTTGTTCTTCCAGGTCCGAAATCCGTTCCCGAACGCGATCGAGCAGCATTTTGATCTGCTCTGTCTGGGTGGGGTCCGCCCCATAAAGATCGAGATAATCTGCGATCTCTTTCAGGCTGAATCCCAGTCGCTTGCCCCGCAAAATAAGGAGCAGTTTGGCGCGATCCTGTCGGGTATAGACCCGGGTGGTACCAGCACGCTGCGGGTTCAAAAGCCCCTTTTGCTCGTAAAAGCGGATGGTGCGTGGCGTGATGCCAAGATCGTCGGCCAGTTCGGGAACGGTATAAAACCGTTCGTCAGTTTTGGTCATTGTTCGCCCTCAATCGTATCTATTTTTCAGTATACGTCAATTAGTTTACGTTAACGTCACATAGATTTTTTTGGTGTGTGTGATGTGACGTTAACGCACTGTAGTCAGGCAGTATTTTTTTCACGCTTTTTGCGTTCTTCTTCGACCAGTTCCTTTTTGGACAATTTGCCAACCATGGTTTTGGGAAGTTCTTCGCGAATTTCGATTTCGCGCGGCATTTCGATTCGTGAAATCTTGTCGTCAAGAAACGCCCGCAGATCTTCGGCGGTGACGTCTGTCACGCCATCCTTTAAGCGGACAAATGCCTTGGGGGCCTGACCGCGATATTGATCGGGAACACCGATGCAGGTGACTTCGGCAATCTGTTCGTGCAGATAAAGTGCTTCTTCGATCGCGCGGGGATACACATTATAACCGCTGCACAGAATGACGTCTTTCAGGCGATCAACAAGGAAGGTGTAGCCTTCTTCATCCTGAAACCCGACGTCGCCAGTCTTGAGCCATCCATCAACGAATGTTTCTTTTGTTGCCGCCTCATTTTGCCAATATCCCGGCATCACTTGCGGGCCGCGAATGCAGACTTCGCCCTTTTCGCCAAGGGCAACCGTTTGTTCGGGGCGTTCGAGTGACCTGATTTCAATTTCGGTGCCGGGCATTGGCCGACCAATCGAGCCTTCTTTGTTGACGCCCTTGACCGGGTTACAAGTGCAGACCGGGCTGGCTTCGGAAAGACCATAGCCTTCAACCACTTTGGATCCCGTGATTTCTTCAAAGCGGTGTTTGACTTCGACTGGCAGCGGCGCACCGCCAGAAATACAGCAGCGAACGTTCGACAGATCGTATTTCAACGTTTCCGGCGAATTGTTGATCGCTGTATAGATCGTCGGCACACCGGGGAAGATGGTTGCCTTTTTCTTATCAAGCGCCTTGATCAGGGAAGCCAGCTCAAAGCGGGGTTGCAACACCAGTTCTGCCCCCATGTTGATCGATGTGTTCAGTGCCACGGTCATCGCAAAGACATGGAAGAACGGCAGAACACACAGGGTGACTTCATGGCCCGGATTGGCGTCAGGCATCCATCGGGTCAGTTGATCGACATTGGCGCTAAGATTGGCATGTGTCAGCATTGCCCCCTTGGGACGCCCGGTTGTGCCGCCGGTATATTGCAGAACAGCCAGATCATTGACGTCCACATTGCTTGCCGTATCAATCGGTTTGCAGTCCAGAACGCGTGAATAGGGGATGTGGCGCAGATCGGTCGGGACGTCGGCCAGTTCACTGCGTTTAAACAGCGAAAACAGAACGCTTTTGACCGGTGGCAGGATGCTGCTCATTTCGCAAACAACAATGCGTTTCAGGCAAGTTTCATCCAGACAGGCCGCGACCTTTGGATAGATCTGTTTAAGGTTAAGCGTCACCATCAGGCGACAGCCGGAATCCTCGATCTGATAGGCGATCTCGCGCTTGGCATAAAGCGGGTTGAAATTCACCACCACGCCACCGCATTTCAGAATCGCGTAATAGCAAACCACATAATAGGGTGTGTTGGGCAGGCAAAGACCGACCTTGTCGCCCTTGCGTATGCCAAGCTGTTTGAAACCTTCAGCAGCACGGTCAATTTGTGCACCAATGGTTTTATAGTCGTAAATCCGCCCCATGAAATCCAGGCATGGTCGCAACGGAAAACGTGCGGCAGCATTATCGAAAATCTCGTGGACCGGACGCGTTTTCACAGGCGAGCTGATATCAACGCCGTCTCGCAGGGTCGGGGATTCTTGAACGTTTACTTTGTTCACTTGCGTTAACTCCATTACGTTAACGTCACTTTACGGGCAAAAAAAAGCGGCCCGGTGGGGATGGCTTCTGCCACCCCGCACCGAACATTATAGCAGATCAGAACTTGAATTTCGCCTGCAGTGCTAGGATATCCACGCTCGCTTCGTAATCGGCAGAAAAGTTGCCGAGGTTTGTGCTTCCGTGGTCGACACGTGCTTCATCGGCAAAGATGTGAGTATAGCCGAAGGTAACATCTACCCATTCTTTGACCTTGTAAGAAGCGCCTAGCGAAGCCCAATAACGGTTGGAGTCAGGCAGTCGCACGTTACGATTGCGGGTTTTGATCGGGGTCTCATCGTATGCTACACCGCCTGTAAACGACAAATTATCATCGTAGGCATAGCGTGCACCCAAAGCGCCAAACCATGAGCTGCCCCAATTATAAGCTTCAATGGTTGAGGCAGAGGCGGCGCCAACGGCGCTATTGGTCTCCCCGTCATAAAGGAACCGCAATGTGCCGATTGAGTTCCAGTTCGTCCACTGGGCGTCGGCCATCACTGTCCACTGATTGTTCAGATTATGTGAGATGCCAAATGCGATTGCTTCAGGCGTGGCAACTTTGGCTGTTGCATTGCGGTCAACGTAGTTAATTGCTTCTGCAGCGGTATCGAAGTCGATTTTTCCGTCGAGGTTATGTTTGACTTGCGAGTTGTATGAAAGGCCAAGATGAGTACCTTCAACCACTTCCCAGTTCAGGCCAGCTGTCCAACCAAAATCAATCGCGTCACCACTTATCTCCGCATTGCCCTCGGCTTTTGGAGCACCAACGCGCGGTACAGCTTTGCTCAGAGATGCCTCAAGTTGTTGAATTTGTGGTCCAACACCGATGCTAAGGCCGTTATCAAATCGATAAGCGACTACAGGTTTGATATTAATAGTCTTAATTTTGGATGTTGTGCCAAAGAAGCGGCCGGCAAAGTCGGAATCATTGTCTGTCACAAGTCCCCACGGCGAGGTTATAGATACTCCCAAGTTGACTTGTTCGTTGAGTTTCCAAACAGCGTGAGCATTTGGAACTGCAGCATCTTGGGCCATGTCTTTATAACCGCCACCGGTTTGTTCAATTGTGGTTAGGTTCCCATCACTAGCAACAATATTCGTTGCTTTTGCGACCGGACGAATAATCGTTACACCGGCGCTATAGGTCGTTTCATCATACTGACCAACTGTGCCCGGGTTGTAGGACATTGTTGAGGCATCAGTTGAAAGCGTCGCCATACCGGCAAAGCTTGACCCTTGCAGCGTGCCACTGGTTTCACGAACCTGAAAGCCCGACGCTTGTGCGGTGCTGACGCTGGCCAGTGCACACAAAAGTGCCGTACCCGAAGCTGCTCCCCACAAGCAGCCTTTCTTGAACTTTGACATTTGTTTCTCCCTTAATCTTGAAACGCTTCAAATCATTGATTTAAAACGCCCGCTTTATTCCTGAAGGGCAATCGCATCGACCCGGATAAAGTCGATGTCGTAACCCTTTCTTTTGAAACTTGTTTTAAGCAATTTTCCGTCCGTGCCGTACCAAAGGTCACGTTCGACATCGCCTGACATTTGGTAATGGACCGCCGGTGTTTCCCGGCTTTCGACCATTACGGTTTCTTCGCCGACCTTGCGTGTTGTCACGCTATAAGGTTCGGCATTGATGACGCTAAAGAGATTTGTTTTGGCGGTGACGCCTTCATGCCACAGGGTCAGTGGCCAGGCATTGTCACAGCCATCGCGTTTCCCGACACCCTTTCCGGCAAGTGCGTAGCAATCGTCTTCGAAGCTTGCCTGATAGGTGTAGTGTGTGCCGTCATCATTGGTGGTGGTATCCACGGCAATCAGCGTGTCACCCTGCCATTGTTCGGTGCGCTGATGGTCATAGTGAAATTGCAAAAACAGCACGCGAACGTCTGTCAGGGTTTCTACCCTGACGTTATGACCTGTTGCTGTTGGTGTGATTTCAACTGTCTCATAGCCGATTGGTTCCCCGTCCTTGAGGACACGGAAATTCAGCATTTCAGACCCAAAAGCCAACGAGACCGTGGCAGCTTGGATTAGAAACCCAGCAATCAGTACCGATATGGCGCGGTTTGCAACGCGATTGCGCATTTTCCCCTCGTAGAACAGATCATTCTGATGGTCTCAGTCGAGCATGGAGGACAATTTTGCCGCCACGCCCATGGAACCCTTGATTTTCAGTTTGCCCATTGTGAAGGCAAGCATCGGGTCAAGTTTTCCGGCGATCAGTTTTTCGAGGTTGGCTTTCTTGATTTTAAGAATGCAATCCGCATCGGACAGATCATCATCGCTGATTTCCGGTTCATCCCCGGTGGCATCGACAACAATATGTCCATCGTCGCCGCAATCAAATGCGACAACAGCATTCAGGCCGCGCAATTGCGGTAGTTTTTCTTTTACGGTTTCGAGGATGTTATCCACGAACGCCTCCCTCAATCAGCAGGTATTCTTGTTATGGTTATGACCCGACTGTAATACAATGTGACGTTAACGTAAAACAAATAACGAATACGAAAAATGACATACTATTAAGACATTGAATTAAAATGAGTTCAACCTATCGAACGCCAGCAAAACGGCATAAAAAAAGCCCGGCAACACCGAGCTTTTTGTGAGAGATATCTCAAATTCAGATGACAACAGTGAATGCCTGCCTATGAAACAAGTTGCCATGACCCGTCTGCCCGACGGCAAGCTGTGCCATAGGTTTTTTGCAGTTTTCCGCCAATGTTGGCTGTTGCGCTATACTCGCGGCAATATCGGCCTTGTGCATTTTGCCAGCTATCCGTCGGAACAACATTATAGCTGCGGCCCGAATCCGGGTTTTGCCAACGAACAGATTGGCCATCAGGAACCCGATCAAGGGCATAGCCCGTGCAGGCCTGATCACTTTGATCAAGAGACTGGCCAAAGGCGTAGCCCCCAAGCATCCCGAGAATCGCACCACCAATCATTGCCGCATCCCGGCCATCCCCTTTTCCGACGGTCGAGCCGAGTAACGCACCTGTGCCACCGCCAAGAATCGCGCCAACAACGTCGCGATTACACCGAAGGAAATCGCCGTTGGAGACAAACACTTCATTGCTGCGGGTGCGATTTTTGTGTCTGTTTCCCTTATGGTCTTGCTTGGCGCGATACCCGTGGGCTGGCGCCCATGACGGTGGTTCGGCGGTCGCTGATGTCGGAAGGCCGACTGGCAGGGCAAAGTTCATTGCCACGGCTGCGAGGATGAATCTTTTCATCATTCGCGGGCCTTCTCGTTCTCATGCATGATGTAGCCGGCACCGGTACCAACAGCACCACCAATCACCGCACCACAGGTCACGCAGCCGCCGGTGATCACGGTGCCAACAGCACCGACACCCGCGCCAATCGCGCCACCGCTCAGCATTTTCTGATTTCGGTCGTTCAGTCCGCTACAAGCCGAAAGTCCCAATGCGCTTGCAACCGCCAGGATCATGGCTGTCTGTCGCATCTCTCGTGTCCTTTCCATTGTTTTTGGGCACAGGTCGCTGGTTGCCTGTGTCTGGATCAAAAGGTTGAATGACGAATAGGTGCGCGGTTTGGCCGTATTGGGGGTAATTTCGGGCAGATATGACGAAAAAAGGGCACAAACACCCCAGTGAGGTGGCCTTTAAGCTCTTTTTCCCGGGGAAAGAGCCAAGTTTTGCGACGAGTTTAGCCCCAAATATGCTGCTGCAATCAATCATTGCTACCAACCGATCCGGGGTGAAGACAGTGGCATTATAACCCGCAAAAACATTTTAAAACCGTGGCTTGGGAGATTATTCAGTGGTGTCGCATCGGGGCGCCTTGCGCGCATATCGCGTCACGTCATTTCCGTTGAAACGGTTCGGGCAAGCAGATAGCTTGGGACCCAATCAATACAGGTTTGAACCTGTGCCACCATAAGGAAACGTCATGAGCTTTGCTGCCTGGTTGTCGGTTGCAACCATTTGCATGCTTGGTGCGATGACGCCAGGCCCCAGTCTGGCAGTCGTGCTGCGCTATTCTGTCGGGCAATCGCGCCAAGCCGGTTTTGCCTGTGCGCTGGCCCATGGTCTTGGGATCGGTTTTTACGCCGTGATCACCATGACCGGCCTTGGTATCCTGTTTCAAACGGTGCCGACATTTCACAATGCGGTCAGCATTCTTGGCGCGCTTTATCTGATCTGGCTTGCGATCAAGGCCTGGCGCGCTGCGGCATCTGGTGCAAAGTTTGATGCCAGTGGCGCGGGCAAGGTTTCCGGTTCCGTTTTACAGGCAGCACGCGACGGGTTCATGATCGCGTTTCTCAATCCCAAGATTGCACTGTTCTTTCTGGCGCTGTTTAGTCAATTTGTTTCGCCCGAATTCGAATGGTCGGGCAAATTCTTGTTGGCCTTCACCGCTGCGGTGATTGATGCACTATGGTATTGCCTTGTTGCCATTGGTTTGTCGCACGGGGCGGTACTGCCCTGGTTGCGGGAACATTCCGCGTGGATTGAACGCTGTGTTGCCATCCTGTTTGTTTTGATCGCCCTGCGTGTCCTGTGGGGATTGGTTGCGATATAACGGATCGCGGCCCTGAACTTTTCGTGCCTTAGTCAATATTTTCTTCGCGCCACCATCGCGAAATAACACGGATCATCCTGGGTCTTTCCTATCCAGTCTGATTCAGACGGAGCCATCCGATGACTGACAATTCTGCGCCAAAAGCGCATTCGCCCCAATCTACTTCCCCCCAAGAAGCCGGTCGCGGTTTTAACCGCCTAGGCGCGCATATCGGATTTTTGCTGGCAATCTTGCTGTTGGCGGCAAACATGCGCGGCAGCATTGTCGGGCTTGGCCCGCTGGCCGAGATCATTGGCACTGATCTGTCGCTTTCGGGCACTCAGCTTGGATTGCTAACGACATTGCCGGTGTTGAGCTTTGGGGTTTTGTCGATTTTTGCACCGCGTCTGGGCCAGAAGTTTGGGCTTGAGGCAACCTTGCTGGTGATGTTGCTGTTTATCGCTGTCGGGCAGGGGCTCCGTGCCAGTGGGGCCTATGACATCATGGTGGTTGGCACGATCATTCTCGGCGCAGCCATTGCTATTTTGAATGTTCTGACACCATCGCTGGTGCGGCGCAGTTTTCCGACCCATGTGGCACTGGTGACCGCCCTTTACACCTTTACCATGTCCAGCGGGGCAACGATTGCAGCCTTCGTTTCCATTCCGATCCGGAATGCCGCAGATGGTGACTGGCGCTGGTCATTGGGGGTTTGGGCCGTGTTTGCGGCAATAGCCTTTGTGTGTTGGTTGCCGATGCTGCGTTATCGCCACAGGGGTGTCGCGCCTGCGCCGGTTACCAAAATATCCTTGTGGAAAAATGTTGAAGCCTGGTGGCTGGCGCTGTTTTTCGGCTGTCAGTCATTGATGTTCTATACCGGCACCGCATGGGTTGCCAAAGTCTTCATTGACCATGGTATCAGCGAGGCCGAAGCAGCAACTCTTCTGACCCTTTTTAATGTGTTTGGTATTCCGGCAGCCTTTGGCGCACCGCTGATTTATTCAAAAATCGCCAACAAGAAACTGGCAATGCTGGTGCTGCATGTGCCGTTGATTATCGCCATTCCGGGCTTTGTCTTTGCCACAACCGAACTGCCGTATGTTTGGGCCGTGTGCATGGGACTTGGGCAGGGCAGCATGATTAGTATTGCCCTGACACTGGTGGGGATGCGCGGCGCTGATCCGCAAACATCGGCCCGCCTGTCAGGTATGGCGCAATCGGTTGGCTATCTGTTTGCCGCCATTGGGCCGGTGCTGTTTGGCGCGCTTCATGACCTGTTGGGCGACTGGCAGGTTGCGCTTTACTTCCTGTTTGCAGTGGTTGTGGTGCAACTCGTTGCCGCGATGCGGGCCGGGTCAGCAGAAAAGATCGGCACCGTATAGCGTTCGCCAATTGCATTTGACCCACCAGTTGCCCGCGCCACACCCTTAGGCGATTACGTCAGGTGCGGGCTTCTTCGGCAAGTTGTTTGAGGGCTGCCAAAAGATCGATGGTTGCCTTTTCCATATCGGCGAAGGCGGCTTCGGCACCGGGCATATCATTGTTTGCATAGGCTGCAAGGGCCTTGTGGCCTGCGGTATGTTGGTCTTGGTGCGGTGTGTGGACGGCACCAAAACCCGGCAGATTTCGGAACGGTGCGCTTGCATCGCTGTCATACCATTTGCCAAACCGGCAGGCGTTCGCCGCGCCCATCTCTATTGTTGACGCATCGGTTAAACCTGCAAGAACTTCGGCTACGGATTTGAAATAGACTGCATGTTCTGCGCGCGCACTTCGGATCGTGCGATTGGGAATGTCATAGCGGACCAATTCGGAAACCTGCTGATCTATCAATGCTTCAACCTCGGTCACTGTGCCGATTGCTGATTTGATTGCGTTGACCTGACCACTGGTTTGATCGGCAATGCCGGTGATGCCCTCGCGCACGGCATCGGTTGCGCGGTTTTGCTCATCAAGGATGTTGGAAATGTCGGCAATGCGCTGGGTGGTGTCTTCCATCTTGTTGCCGATTGTACCAATTTCACGGGCCACTTCCCCCATCACTTCCTGTCCGCGTGAAACGGCATCGGTTCCGGAATTCATGGCATCGACAATGCCCTGTGTTTCGCTCTGAAGATTGGCGATACGGGATCGGATTTCCTCGGTTGCGCGGGCGGTTTGCTGACTGAGTGCCTTGACCTCGTTGGCGACTACGGCAAAACCTTTGCCTGCGTCCCCGGCACGAGCAGCCTCAATAGTGGCGTTTAGCGCCAAAAGATTGGTTTCCGAGGCAATGGCTTCGATCGATTCAACAATTTCGCCGATTTTCTCCGATGCGTCGGCCAAAATATCGACCCGTTTTGACGCATCGCTTACAGCATTGGCGATCTCATCCATGCTGTTAACAGCGCCATTGACGGTTTCCTGCCCGGTGCGGGTAACATTAATCGCGTCTTCGGCATTATCAGCGGCCACACGACCGTTTTCGGCAATGTGACTGATGCCTGATACCATCTGGTCGACGGCTGCCGAGATCGACTGTGCCTTGCGATCGACGTCCTCGATCACATTCATCATCCGGGCGTTGGAAATCGCACTTTCATTGATCGCAACCGACAGGTCCATGGTGCGATCAAGTTGCTGATCAGCAAATGCATTCTCGGATGCAGTGTGACGTTTGTCCGCACTGGCATCGCAATAGGCGGTCAGTGTCAATTCGATATCAAGCAGCATGACAGATGTCAGGGCCGTGACGATCTTGGCAGCTTCACCTGCGCGCCAGCGGAACTTTACGATGATGGTTTCAATCAGTGCATCTGTCACCGCGTTATAAGTCGCAATGTACAGTTTGGGCGTGATGCCCAATTCTTCGTGTTTTTGACCAATGGCGCGCGATTGATGAACAAAATCTTCGTCAATCTTGCCATCAAACAGTTTTTGCCAGTGCTGATGCAGGGCGGCTGTCAGTGCATCCAGCGTATCGCCGGGAATGGGCGGTTGATCGGCATCGGGATTTTGGGAAATGATCTGATAAAAGGTGCTGGCACGGTTGGCAGCCCCATCATGGATGTCTTTTGAAGCCTTGCGCAGAAGGCCAAAAGTAGCGGGCAGGACGCCGTAGCGCTCCAACCGATCTTCAAGTAACGACACAGCCTGACTTTCCTTTTCCCAGAACCTGACACGGGTGTCAGGCAACTCCCGAATATGCGTATTCACAGTTATTTTTCTATTTGGGGATTATGTACCGTCATTTGGCAAAAATCCGAATACGGGAACTTTAGGGTTGTGTGTTTCAATCGGCAATAAAATTCCCAGCCCTCAAGAATAGTATTTGATCGTCATCAGTCATTTAGCGTGAAATCCGGTGCATGCGATTCACGGTCAGGGCCCAACCCGTTCGTACTTAGAATCACCTTTGTTTTGAGGCACTGGCGTCACGTCATAACTGACGTAAAGCAACATGCGCGAGACATCATAAACAGCGGGTGATCGGGTCTTTCAGGAATATTTCCGGAAACTCTGCGCTTGACTTGCATTCTTAACAAAACTATAGGAATGCAAATCATTATTAATAACAATCATCCAGCAAGGAGTTTGCGATGCATGACATCGCACCAAAGCCGGACTCGTCGGGGAAGTTCGATCCGGTCAAACAGATACATTTGCAGGATCTGATGGGGAATGACCGCGAAGTCATCATTATTCATCAAGGGGAAGAATATCGACTGCGTCTGACCTCAAACAACAAACTGATCCTGACCAAATAGGGCGTTTGAACGCCTGTCTCACAAATCAATCCGTTGCCAGCCAGCGCGCCAGTGCCCTGCACAAGCCAGCCAGCCAGCCGAAATCGGTCAAAAAAGCTGCCTTACAGGGGAATCATTATGGTTCGAAACACTTCTGTGCGCCTTCTTCTGGCGACAGTTTCCACACTCGCGCTTGGTGCTGCGGCACATGCCCAGGATACGTCATCACAACCGGAAAGCGGTATCGAAGCCGCCGAAACTTCCGAAACAAACGTGCTTGAAACGGCTGCTGTTCTTGATGCCATCACGGTGACAGCAAGCAAAGTCGAAACCTCGGTCATTGATGCGCCGGCCTCTATTTCCATTGTCGATGATGAAGAGCTGGATCGTTATCAGCCTGAGAACCTTGGGGATATTTTACGCGGCCTTCCGGGTGTCGATACATCTGGTGGTCCGCGCAGCACAGCCCAGGTGCCAACCATTCGTGGTTTGACGGACGACCGTGTGGTGATTCGTGTTGATGGTGCCCGTGCAAACTTCAACTCTGGTCATAAGGGCGGTCTGTTTCTCGATCCGGAAGTTCTCAAACAGGTTGAAGTATTTCGCGGGCCGGCATCGACCATGCAGGGTACGGGGGCACTTGGCGGTGTGCTGGTGCTTGAAACAGTTACGGCTGAAGACATGCTCGAAGATGGTGCGCGCGTCGGTGCGCGGGTCAAAAGCGGTTATGCATCAGTTGACAGCGCTTTGACATTGAACTCTATGGCCTATGCCAAGCCGACGGATGGATCGGATGTTCTGGTATCGCTGTCACATAAAAACAGCGGTAACTATGAAACCGGCGATGGCCTGAAAGAAGAATACACTGACGACAACTACATCAATGGCCTGTTCAAGGGGTCGGTTGATGTTGGTGATACCGGTAATATTCATCTGTCCCTGCAGCGTTATGCTGACCACCACATCCTGCCCACCTCGCCTGATAGTGCGATCGGTTCGACGACAGTGATCGTAAAGCGTAAAACCAGACAAACCACCGGTGTGCTTGGTTTTGACTACTATTCCGACAGTTCCGATCTGATTGATGCCAATGTCAATGTCTATGGCATGAACACGAACCTGCGTGAAAGTCGGCTTAGTGCGGCGCGTTTCGATGAACGTGATCTTCTGACGTTGGGTGTGGACGGTAGCAATACCGCCCATTTTGCGCTCGGCGAAAGTGATCTTGCCGTTACTTTTGGCGGTGAAGTTTTCAAAGACAGTCAGGAAGGACGTCGTGACGGGGCGCCGACCCCGGGGTTGTATCCGGATGCCGATATGCTGATCTCGGGCTTTTATATCGACAATCAGTTTGATGTTACCGATGCGCTTCAACTGACGGCAGGTGTTCGTTATGACAGTTTTGATCTGTCATCAAGCGGTGGGCAAAACCGCACAGACGAGGCGCTGTCGCCGCGGTTCTCTGCAAGTTACCGCGTGACATCCTGGATGCAACCGTATGTCAGCTATGCCGAAGCGTTCAACGCGCCGTCACTGACCCAACTTTACAATGACGGCATTCATTTTGGCGCCAACAACTTCGTGCCGAACCCCAACCTTGACGCGGAAAAAGCCAAGACATGGGAATTTGGTACGAACTTCAAGGCTGATCAGCTCTTTACCAACCGCGATAGTCTGCGGGCGAAAGTCGCGATCTTCCAAAACGAAATCACTGATTACATCGAACAAAGTGTCACCGGTGGTTTCTCTGGAACCACGACCAGCAGCAATCTGCCAGAAGCCGAAATCAAGGGTTTTGAGGCGGACATCAATTACGACACAGGTGTGGTCTTTGCCGGGGTGGCGGGGTCGATCCTGCGTGGTGAAAATAG
Source organism: Thalassospira australica (assembly GCF_000763295.1). Classification (GTDB taxonomy): domain Bacteria; phylum Pseudomonadota; class Alphaproteobacteria; order Rhodospirillales; family Thalassospiraceae; genus Thalassospira; species Thalassospira australica. The sequence goes on from NZ_JRJE01000032.1 coordinate 535,282, forward strand.
CGAAACCGGCGAAAACCTGTCGAACATTCAGGGCGATAAACTGAGCCTGTCGGGCGGATATCGTCTGATGGATTACGGTCTTGAACTGGGCGGGCGTGCCACCATGGTTGCCGGTCAGGACCGGGTTCCCGACGATACGGCAAAGCGCGGTGGCTATAACCGGATTGATCTGTTCGCCCGTTGGGATGCAGACGAATATGTCGAAGGTCTTGATGTCAACTTTGGCATCGACAATCTGCTCGACCAGACCTACCGCACCAGCGATGCGATCATCTATGAGCCGGGTCGCAATTTCAAAATTTCCGCAAGCATGAAATTCTAATGTCACGGGATCAGACGATGCAGCACCTGCATCGTCTGATCTTACAGGAGGTATAAAACGCCATGAATGAAAACAATTTCAAAAATGCCACTGAAGCATGGATCGCCTTTGCCGCAGGCAATGCCAAAGGATATGCCGTTGATATCGCCGCCGAACTGTCCCTGACCGAAGGGGAACTGGTTGCGGCGGGGATCGGAACCAATGTGGTGCGCCTTGATGCCGACTGGAATGATTTTATTCCCCGTCTGGAAGAACTGGGCCAGGTTAAGATCCTGACGCGCAATCCAAGTGTCGTGCATGAAAAAATCGGTACTTTCGGCAAGGTCAGCATCAATGGCGAAATGGGTCTGGTGTTAAACCACGATGTTGACTTGCGTCTGTTCCTTGGTCGTTGGGGGCATTGTTTTGCGGTTGAAACCCACAATCCACATGCAGGCCGTCGTCGTAGTTTCCAGATCTTTGATCATGACGGTCGGGCCATACACAAAATTTTCCTGACCGATCAATCCGATGAAGCTGGTTATGACCGTTTGATCAATGATTTCCGTGCCGATAACCAGTCACCGGGGATTGAGGTGTTGCCGCCACTGCCAAAGGCCGTCACCGTTGCCGATGATCAGGTCGACGTTGAAAGTCTGCGTGCGCATTGGCGCCGAATGACAGATGTGCATCAATACCACGGCTTGCTGAAGGACTTTAACGTCACCCGCCAGCAGGGCATGCGCCTTGCCGGGCCGGAATTTGCCGAGCGACTTGATATTGATGCGCTGAAAATTCTTCTGGGAAAAGCATCCCAACGCGATATTTCCATCATGGTGTTTGTCGGCAACAGCGGCGCCATCCAGATTCATACCGGACCCATCGAAACCATTCGTGAAATGGGTAACTGGATCAACATCATGGATCCCACTTTCACGCTGCATTTACGTATGGATCAGATTGCCGAAGCATGGATTGTACGTAAACCGATCCGTGAAGGTGTTGTTACCACGGTTGAGCTTTATGACGCTGATCTGAACAATTTTGCGATCTTCTGCGGAGAACGCAAACGCAAGGATCCGGAAAACCCCGACTGGCAGAAGCTGGCAGAAAGCTTGCCGCGTCTTGGGGCCGCAGTACAAGCGGTTGCGGAGTAACACATGCGCTATTTTATTGGGTTTGTCTTTGCAGTTATCGGTTTTATCGGGTTGTGCATGCCCGCCTTTGCCGATGGGTATCCCAAGCGTGTTGTGACGGTCGGTGCACCGGCGACCGAGATCGTCTTTGCGCTTGGTGCAGGGCACAACGTGATTGCGACCGATACAACCAGCACCCGGCCCGAACCGGTGCCCTCGCTGCCAAAGGTTGGCTATATGCGAAATCTGGCATCCGAAGGCATCATCAGCCTGAAACCGGACCTGATCATTGCTGTGGAAAAATCCGGGCCGGATGTTGTGTTAAAGGAACTTGCGGACCTTGGCATTCCGATTGTTACGCTGCCATCCCTTGCAAGGATGGCAAATTTGCCCGATGCGATTGCACTTGTTGGTGAGGCCCTGGGGCGGACCAAAGAGGCTGATGCACTTGCACAAAAGGTCCGTGATGACATTGCCCGATTGGGGACATTGGCCGAGGCCGGCAGTCCGAGCATCATCTTTTTGATGGCGGTTGGTCATGGCAGGCCGCTTTCGGCCGGAAGCCATACAACGGCAGCCGAGATCATCGAGCTGATCGGTGGGAGGAACCCGATGGCAACCTTTGACGGGTTCAAGCCGGTTTCACCGGAAATCATCGCGGCGGATCAGTCCGATTACGTTTTGGTATCTCAGTCGACCGTTGATCATTATGGCGGGTTGGAAGGCCTGAAAACTGACCCGATACTGGGGTTGAACAAGGCCGTGGCCAAGGGCAAGGTCCTGACGGTTTCGTCTTCCACTATCCTTGGATTCGGGCCGCAATCGGCGTCTGAAATCCGTGATGTGGCGGCCTCCCTTCATCAGCAAGAACAAGGTAAGTGAAGACCGTGAAGCAGGTGGCAACATCGCTTCGGCAATTTGGGCAGATCAATCGTCGTGTTTGGTCTCTTGTCCTTTTGCTGCTGGTACTGGTTTTGGTGACCGTGATGTCGCTGGGGACGGGGGGTGCACATATTGCTTTGGGGGATGTTATTGTGCATATCGCCCAGCGCATCGGTCTTTCCGGAAGCGGGATTGATGCCTTTGACGGGCGCATTCTTGATACCTTGCGCCTGCCGCGGATCCTTCGGGCAATCGTGATTGGCGGTGGGCTTGGCCTTGCCGGGGCGGTGATGCAAAGCCTGTTTCGCAATCCGATTGCCGATCCGGGCATCATCGGCGTATCGGCCAGTGCTGCATTTGGTGCTGTGGCGATGATTGTTTCAGGCCACATCATTCTGGGTAGTTTTTATCCGACAATCGGGCCATATGGTGTTCCGGTGGCGGCTTTTGCCGGTGCTGTAATTGCAACGGCGTTCATTCGCATATTATCGCGTCAGGATGGCCAAACCGATGCTGCCATCATGTTGTTGATCGGGGTGGCGATCAATGCGATGGCCTTTGCCGGTGTTGGTGTCTTTACCTATATGGCCGATGATGCCCAGTTACGCAGTCTGACATTCTGGCAGATGGGGGCCCTGGCAGGAAATGGGCCGACTGATACCCCGGCCCTGATCATTATGGTGCTAGGCATTGCCTATCTCATGAGTTTGGGATCGCCGCTTAACCTGTTTTTGCTGGGGGAGGCCGAAGCACGCCATCTTGGTGTTGAAGTTGAACACCTCAAGCGTCGGGCAACGGTTGCCACAGCACTGGTGGTCGGGGCGGCTGTGGCGGTGTCGGGGATCATTGGTTTTGTCGGACTTGTGGCCCCGCATCTGGTGCGGTTGGTGACCGGGCCGGATAATCGTTATGTACTGCCAGCTTCGGCAATTTGCGGGGCGATCATGCTGACCGGGGCTGATGCCGTGGCGCGGATCATTGTTCTTCCGGCAGAACTGCCGATTGGTCTGGTGACCGGGATTATTGGCGGGCCGTTTTTCCTTGGATTGTTGATGCGCGAAAAGAAAAGGCGTCGGCTATGAGTTTGGTCGCAAACAAGGCGGGCTTTGTCGTCCGCGGGCGGCATTTGCTTCGTGATGTGACGGTTGCTGTCAAACCGGGTGAAGTGCTTGCCGTTTTGGGCCCAAACGGTGCCGGGAAATCAACCCTTCTTCGGGTGATGGCCGGGGAATATCAGGCGACATCAGGTACCATTCATCAGAATGGGCAGGATGTTTCGCAAGTGGCGGCTTTGGCGTTGGCGCAAACACGTGCCGTCATGCCGCAGGCCGCATCAATGACCTTTCCGTTTGCTGTCCGCGATGTGGTTGCGCTGGGACGTGCGCCATTTCGCAGAAATTCGACACGGCAGTTTGATCAGAAACTGGTCGACCATGCGATCAGGCTGGCCGATATCGACCATCTCGCAGATCGTGCCTATCCCGCGCTTTCAGGCGGGGAAAAGCAGCGCGTCCATCTTGCCCGTGCTTTGGTTCAGGTTTGGGGGATGAACAATCCGGAAACGACGGGCCGTTTGGATCATGAGCGGGATGGCAAGGAGCGTTTTCTGCTGCTTGATGAGCCGACAGCGGGGCTGGATGTTTCCCATCAGCACGCATTGCTTGCCGTCGCCCGGCGCGAGGCACATCAAAACAATGTCGGGGTGATGATGATCCTGCATGATTTCAATCAGGTCACGGCCTATGCCGATCGCGTGGCGGTTCTGTCTGCGGGCGAAATCGTTGCCCAAGGCCCGGTATCAGACATTATGGAGCCGGGGTTGCTGTCATCAGTATTCAAAAGCCCGATCCGTGCCATTGATGACCCTGCGGGTGGTTTTGTGCTGGTCAGTCACGGTGGTTGATGCCGGTTAGTCTGGCGTGGGTGACGGGGTGGTGCGGTCTTCCTGTTCGGTTCGGCATGTCGTGATCAGCCAGTCGCGAAAGGCACGGACGGCAAAGTTGTTTTCCTTTTCCTTGGGATACACCACGTAATAGGCGTGCTGATTGGGAATGGAAACATCAAACGGTGCGACCAAACGCCCGCTTTCAAGTTCTTCACGCACCAGAAATTCCGGCAAAAGTGCCAGCCCAAGCCCAGCCACAGCAGCCTGAATCACCATGTGGAAATGTTCAAACCGGGGCCCGGCCAATTCATCCACCACGGCAACACCGGTTGCCGCCAGCCAGTCCTGCCAGGCGCGTGGGCGGGTGGAATGCTGCAAAAGGGTGCAGTTGCGTACCCGTTCACGGGCAATCGGCAGATCGTCATTTTCCTTCAGCAGCTTGGGCGCACAAACCGCAATCAGGGTTTCCCCCATCAAACGGTGCGTCACACAGCCCGGCAGGTTGTCTTCGCCAAAGTGAATGGCAATATCGATGCCTTCGCGGTCGAAATTAAATTCACGCGTCTGGGTAATAAGATTTAGCTGAATGTCAGGCCAGGTCGCCTTGAAATCGCCAAGGCGCGGGACAAGCCAGCGTGCACCAAATGTCGGTAAGGTCCCGACATTAAGCATCCCGCCCGCATCGGAATAGGCCATCACCTGAAGTGTTGCGGCCTCCGCCCGATCCAGAAGATCTCGTACCTGTGCGGCATAGGCTTCACCGGCGGCGGTTAGTTTCAGGCGCTTTTTTACGCGGCGAAACAGATCGCGACCCAGATATTCTTCAAGCGACCTGATCTGACGGCTGATCGCGCTTTGCGTGACATTAAGTTCCTCTGCCGCGCGGGTGAAAGACAAGTGACGTGCTGAGCTTTCAAAAAACTGTAGAGCAGTCAGGGACGGCAAGACGCGACGCATGAAAAATCCAGTTCATAACAAAACGGAATGATGTGGTGCGAATATATCGTTTGTTTGCTTTTCATCCAAGGCATAGGATTTTAACTGGTTCCAGTCCCATCGTGCCACCGCACAAACAGCTTGGGCCGAAAACCAACCGCGTTGGCATGTCGATACTTTGTAATGTTTTGGAAGGATGTCTTCCCGATATGCAGGTAACGGCGCCGCGTGCAAAGATAAAAAATGTCAGATGAAGACAATCAAAAAGGCTGAAAGACTGTATCGGGTAGAAGGCAAGCATGGCTTCAGTTGACGCAAATTATGATGTGATCATTGTCGGGGGTGCCGTGATTGGCAGCTCCATCGCATGGCATTTGACCGGGCGGGATGATTTCAAGGGCCGGGTTTTGGTAATCGAAAAGGATTCCAGTTATGAATTCTGTTCGACAGCGCTTTCAGCCGCATCGATCCGTCAGCAGTTCTCAACCCCGATCAATATTGAAATGTCGGCCTATGGCATTGATTTCCTGCGCAACCTGAAACGTGACCTGGACCCGGAAGTTGATATTGCCCTGCATGAAAAGGGCTATCTGATTCTTGCGACCGATCAGGGGCGCGATATCCTGCGTCAGAACCATGCGACGCAAACCGAATTTGGTGGCGATATCATCTGGATGGAGCCCGACGAACTGGCGGCCAAATATCCGTGGATGAACACATCCGATCTTGCAGCCGGATGTTGGGGCCGTACGGGAGAAGGCTGGTTTGATGCCTATTGTCTAATGCAGTCATTTCGCAAACAGGCGCGCCGCCGCGGTGCGGATTACATTGATGGCGAAGTGATCGAAGTCCTGCGCGATGGCGATCAGGTAAGCGGTGTGGTGCTTAAAGACGGCCGTCGTTTCGGTTGTGGTCAGCTTGTGAATGCCGCAGGCACGGGTGGATCCAAGATCGCGAGAATGGCGGGGCTGGAAATCCCGGTTGAGCCGCGCAAACGGTGTATTTTTGTGTTTAATTGCCGCGATGCCGACGACATCAACGCATCCTGCCCGATGCTAATTGACCCAAGTGGTCTTTATGTCCGCCCCGAAGGCGAGTTTTTCATCACCGGCATCGCCCCGCCCAAAGAGCGCGACACGGAATGCTGGGATTTCGATGTTGATCACAGCCTGTTTGACGACATCATCTGGCCGGGGCTGTACGAGCGCTGCGAACGGTTCGAAGCCATCAAGGTGGTGAACGCCTGGGCGGGGCATTATGCCTATAACCTGCTTGATCAGAACGCGATCCTTGGTCGTCATAGCGATGTTTCCAACTTCATCTTTGCCAACGGGTTTTCTGGTCATGGCCTGCAGCAAAGCCCGGCTGTCGGGCGCGGAATTGCCGAACTGGTGACCACCGGCGGATATGAAACCCTTGATCTGTCGGTATTTGGTTATGAACGCATCCGTGATCAGGCACCGGTTTTTGAACTGAATGTAATTTAATGCGGTTTCGTAACGATATCGCGAAATCAGATGCTTAAGACCCGTTTTAACCCATTGCCGGAGCAGGCCCCAATGCCCCGTGACGAAAATACCAAACCCGCCCAAGACAGCACCATGATTCGTGATCGTGCGGGTGTTTCAGTGTCTGCCGGGGTGCGCAGTTTGCATCCGGTTTATCTGGACCGGGCCTTGAATGCCCAGGCATGGGATGTGGATGGTACGCGCTACATCGATTTCATTGGCGGGATCGGGGTTTTGACTGTCGGGCATCGCAATCCAGTGGTGATGGAACGCGTCAGTGCACAGTGCGAACGCTTTACCCATAGCTGTTATAACGCGTTGCCCCATGAACCCTATATTGCGGTAACCGACTGGCTGGCTGCAAACTGCCCGATCGAAGGTCCGGCAAAATCGATGCTGACCAATTCTGGGGCGGAGGCGATGGAAAACGCCCTGAAACTGGCGCGTGCCTTTACCGGGCGCACGGGCGTGATTGCCTTTGAAGGCGCATTTCATGGCCGAACCCTTGCGACCCTGGCGCTCACGGGGAAAACCAAACCTTATAAAGCCGGGCTTGGGCCGTTGCCGGGGCCCGTGTGGCATCTGCCATATCCTTGCCCGGAAACAGGTGTATCAACCGATGAAGCGATGGATGCCATCGCCAAGCTGTTTGCCGTATCTGCCGATCCCGCATCGATCGGGGCGGTGGTGATTGAACCCATTCAGGGCGAAGGTGGTTTTCGTGCCTGCGACGGGGAGTTCATCCATGCCTTGCGGCAGCTCTGTGATGAAAACGGTATGGTCTTGATTGCCGATGAAATTCAGTCAGGCTTTGGTCGGACGGGCAAAATGTTTGCCATCGAACATGCTGGGGTTGCACCCGATATCCTTGTTATGGGCAAGGGCATTGGCGGTGGGTTTCCATTGGCCGCCATTACGGGGGCCGAAGATGTCATGAATGCGTTGGCGCCCGGTGGTCTTGGTGGGACTTATTCCGGTAACCCTGTGGCCTGTGCGGCAGCAACCGGGGTGTTTGAAGTCCTTGAGACTGATGGGGTTTTGGGTCGTGCCAACCAACTTGGCGAAAAATACGCCACCCATATCGCATGGCTGCGCGATCTGCCCGGCGGGCATGTGATCGGCAGGATGCGCGGGATCGGGGCGATGCGTGCTTTTGAATTGATTGCAGATGACGGCAAACCGTCGCCCAAACGTCTGCAAACCTTGTTGCAACTGGCCCGGAATGCCGGGCTATTGTTAATGCCAAGTGGTGAACACGCCAATGTCGTGCGCCTGCTGGCACCTTTGACCATTCCGTTTGATCAGGTCGATGAGGCCTTTGCCATCATCGCCAAGCTGCTGCCCAAGGTGGCCGAAACACAAGAACCGTAACTGAGATCGAATTTGCCGGTGGTGCGCGCCGGAACGTTAAAACGAAGGGAGTTTGACTGTGAGCTATAAATCCATTCTGACCGAACTTGGTCTGTCTGACGCAGAGATTACCAATGGCACGCTGAGTGTCCAGACGCCGGTTGACGGTTCGGAATTTGCAAGTGTTACCGAAACCACCCCGGCCGAGATGACCGATGTCATCGGCAATGCCAAAAAGGCCTTTGGCGCATGGCGTCAGGTTCCCGGTCCGCGTCGTGGCGAACTGGTGCGTCTGTTGGGTGAAGAACTACGTGCGGCAAAAGAACCGCTGGGCCGTTTGGTGTCGCTTGAATGCGGCAAGATCTATCAGGAAGGTCTGGGCGAAGTTCAGGAAATGATCGATATCTGCGACTTTGCCCTTGGCCTGTCGCGCCAGCTGTATGGTCTGACCATCGCGTCCGAACGTCCGGGCCACAAAATGATGGAAAACTGGCATCCGCTGGGTGTTGCGGGGTTGATCACCGCATTTAACTTCCCGGTGGCACCGTGGGCATGGAATACTGCCCTTGCACTGGCTTGCGGCAATGCCGTGATCTGGAAACCGTCGGAAAAAACCCCGGTCACGGCAATGGCATGCCAAAAGATCCTTGAAAAGGCGATTGCCAAATTCGGTGATGCCCCGGCCAACTTGCATCAGGTCGTTGTGGGGGATCGTGAAATCGGTGAAATCATGACCGACAGCCGTGACGTCGCCCTGATTTCGGCCACCGGTTCGACCCGTATGGGCCGTGAAGTTGCCCCGCGTGTGGCCCAGCGCTTTGGCCGCACCATTCTGGAACTTGGCGGCAACAACGCCATGATCGTTACTCCGTCGGCCGATCTTGATATGACCGTGCGGGCGGTTGTGTTCTCGGCTGTTGGGACCTGTGGTCAGCGGTGCACATCCTTGCGTCGCCTGATCGTTCACAAGGACGTCAAGGATCAGCTGCTGCCGAAAATCATCGCCGCTTACAAGTCGGTCAAGATCGGTGATCCGCTTGAAGATGGTGTTCTTGTCGGCCCACTGATTGATGAAGAAGCCTTCACCAACATGCAAACGGCCCTTGCCAATGCCAAGAAAGACGGTGGCACCGTGCATGGTGGCGAACGCACCCTGGAATCGGAATATCCAAACGCGTTCTATGTCACCCCGTCGGTGGTTGAAATGCCCGGTCAGACCGACACGGTAAAGCACGAAACCTTCGCGCCGATCCTGTATGTCATGACCTACGAGACGCTTGAAGAGGCCATCGCGCTCCAAAATGACGTTCCGCAGGGTCTGTCGTCCTGCATCTTCTCGACCGATCTGCGCGAAACCGAACTGTTCCTGTCGTCGGTTGGCTCCGATTGCGGGATTGCCAACGTCAATATCGGCCCGTCCGGCGCAGAAATCGGTGGTGCGTTTGGTGGTGAAAAAGAAACCGGTGGCGGTCGTGAATCCGGTTCGGACGCTTGGAAAGGCTACATGCGCCGCGCGACCAATACCATCAACTACTCCCGCGAGCTGCCATTGGCTCAGGGCATTAAATTCGATATCTGATCTCTCGTCCGATCAGGTTCAATGCCAAACCCCGCCGGTTCGCTGGCGGGGTTTTTTGTGATTTCCTGAGGCTGCGGTAGAATTTTCTTTTGCCATGAAAAAAATGGGGTAACGCAGTGGACAAAAACAAATTCTCGCCAGGTACGAACGGGAAGGGTCTGAAATGGTTTGAGCAGCTGATTGCGGGACGTTTACGGCGCATCTCCGATGGCAGTGCTAAGTTGATTTCGCATGAAGATGTCATGGAAATGTTTGACAGGCATTTTGCAAAAAATGGTGTCCAACGAACATGCCAAAAAAACGGCCCCCGAAGGAGCCGTTTTCTTGAATTTCATCTCAAAGCTTGGGCTTGATTAGCCAGCTTTGGAGAAGCGTTCTGCGACATATTCCCAGTTTACCAGGCTGTCGAGGAAGGCTTTGACATAGTCCGGGCGCGCGTTGCGGTAGTCGATGTAGTAGGAGTGTTCCCAAACATCGCAACCGAGCAGCGGGGTCTGACCGTGAACAAGCGGGTTTTCCGCGTTCGGGGTCTTGGTGACGACCAGTTTGCCGGATTTGTCCATAGCAAGCCAGCACCAGCCCGAACCGAACTGGGTTACACCTGCCTGAACGAAGGCTTCCTTGAAGGCATCGACAGAGCCGAAATCTTCAACGATTTTCTTTTCAAGTTCACCCGGGATGGCGCCACCGCCATTGCCCTTCATCATCTGCCAGAACTCGATGTGGTTCCAGTGCTGGGCAGCGTTGTTGAACAGGCCGGCTTTGGCCGGGTCACCATAGGAAGCAACAACGACTTCTTCGAGCGACTTGCCTTCAAGGCCCGAACCTTCGAGCAGCTTGTTGCCGTTCACAACGTATGCGTTGTGGTGCTTGTCATGGTGAAACTCAAGGGTTTCAGACGACATGACCGGTGCAAGTGCGTCATATGCATACGGAAGTGCTGGGAGTTCAAATGCCATGATACAGTTCCTCGACTTTCATTATTGGTCTGTGCGGTAACGCAACATATCCCTTTTTGCCGCTTTGGTGAAAGTGAAAATCCCGTGCAACCTGTTGGAAACCTTTGTTGCAGGGTCACAATCCGCGACCGGGAAGGATGCCTCTGGGCCTTAATCTAGGTCAGAGGCGCAATTATGCAATGCGTCGTTTGGCAATGCTTTATTGCCCAAACACACTTGAAGAACTTCCCAAAGATGAAAACGTTCCAGAAAAACCGCGAAGTTTTTGACCGGAAATGCGTTTCCTGCCTCGGGGAAGAAGGGGGTGTGCAAGGCTATTCCTTGTAAAGCCCGCTCATGTGCTTGATGTCGGTCCCGCTGCGGATCATGACGTCATATTCGCCCTTTGGCAGGGCGGAAAGATCAAGTTTGCACGGGAAGGTCCGGCAATCACGGTTAAGCGCAATTGTCCCATCCTGATAGGTCAGGATCACTTCACCAGTCGCTTTTTCAGACCGGATCGTGACACTGTCTGTGGTTGGCTTCGGGGCGATTCTGATCGCGGCCACGGCGGCTGTCGTTCCGGTCAGGATACAGATCAGGGCAATGGCAATCGGCTTGCTGCGCATAGATTTCAACATGATATCCCTCGCGCTTGTGAGCATCTTAGTCATGAAACCAAGATGCTCTCTGAAGCCGGAGAATTCGCGGCGCAATTGCGGCATTTCCGTGCTGTTTGCGCCGCTTTGCGCGGGGCAGCCATGCGCGCCGTAAATCATCCTGTCTTGCCAGTCACTTACGTGGGTAGGACACATTGATGCAAATTGAATGATCGAGGCGTTGTTATTTTACCAAGGCAATGGCGTCTGAAAGTTTGCGGCTGGCGGCTTCCGGATCGGGTTGTCCGCAGATTGCCGAGACAACGGCAATCCCGTTTGCACCTGCGCGAAAAACCGGTGTGACATGTTCGTGTTTGAGACCGCCAATCGCAACCGATGGTACCTCGACCATACCTACCAAATCCGCAAGGCCATCAAAGCCGATCGCGGGCTTATGATCGGGTTTTGTTGGTGTGGCAAAGATCGGGCCGATGCCGACATAGTCAACAATGGCGGGATCGACTTTGGCAGCGACGGCCTTGTCTTCAATCGACAGGCCGATGATCTTGTCACGCCCCAGACGTTCGCGCGCAGCCTGTGAGGGCAGGTCATCCTGCCCCACATGCAGGCCATGGGCCCCGATGGCAATTGCCGCGTCGATATCATCATTTACAATCAATGGCACCCCGGTACCGGCCATCACATCCATCAATTCGCGGCCAATGCGGATCAGGCCTTCGGTGCCCGCCCGCTTGTCACGCAATTGCACGATGGTTGCCCCACCGGCAATGGCCGCCATGGTGGTTTCAACCATGGAATGGGTGCGGCACAGGCCGGGGTCAAGAACCAGATAAAGCGACAGATCAAAGGACTTCATTGGGAGCTAATCCGAAGGTTCTTGGCAAAGGTTGTACCGTCAAGGTTATGCAGACCATCGACAAAGGCCGTCATGAAGGACGCCGGGCCGTTGGCAGATTTTGCCGCGAATTCGCCTGCAACCGAGAAATTGGCAAGGGCGGCAACCGTTGCCTCAAACACCTGATCCGGGGCAATGGCAACATAGGCCCCAACGAGTGCAGTTAGCGAACAGCCTGTTGCGGTGACTTTTGCCATCAGTTCAGAACCACCGGCAATACGCACCGATCGTTTGCCATCGGTGACGAAATCAACCTCGCCAGTAACGGCAACGACTGCGTTTTGTGCATTGGCAAGCGTGCGTGCGGCTTCTTCGGCCTGTTCGACCGGGTCGCCACTATCAACCCCTTGACCGGCACTTTGACCGCCACCAAGAGCAATGATTTCCGATGCGTTGCCGCGAATGACAGTTGGTTTGAGCGTCAAAAGTTCTGCCACGGTGTCGCGGCGATAGCCGGTGGCAAAATGGGCGACGGGATCAAGTACCCAAGGTTTTCCGGCATTATTGGCCGATTTGGCCGCCGCAATCATGCCATCAACCCAGTTGGGCGACAGTGTTCCGATATTGACCGTCAATGCCCCGGCAATCGCGGCAAATTCACCGGATTCTTCGGGGGTATGAACCATGGCGGGCGATGCGCCTGCTGCTAACAAAACGTTGGCGGCATAATTCATCGCCACATAATTGGTGATGCATTGCACCAGCGGATTGGTGGTGCGCATACGCTCGAAAAGGTCTGTGATGGTTTGGGAAATATCGTTCGTCATATCGAGGCTCCAATGCATTTGATGTGCGTGCGGTTGGAGACCCAGTTCGAAGTCGGAAAGATGGAGAACGTTGTGATCAGCGTTCGCACCGTCCCTACGCCAGTATGAACTGGATCAGGTTCAACGGGTCACTGCGCTGCTTTCACACGGCAGTTTCTCAGCCCCCTGTCGGGGCTCCCCTTGGTGAGGCCTCAACATGGGTTTTAAAGCGCCTTCTGTCAATTCATCCGGTTGCAATGACTGCGCAAAATAAAAACGGCGCGATTGTGTTTGCCAATCCCGCCGTTTTGTTTGTGTTTTGTGGTGTCGTTACTTGCGCCGCTCCATCGCGGCCTTAAGGGCAGCGGCCATGGTGCCACCATCACCGCCGGAATTGCCGCCCGCATTCGCACGCCCACCACCCTGCGGACGGCTGCCTGATGAATGCTGCGCACGGTTGCCACCGCGTGGCGCGGCGCCGCGATTGTCCGCACGCTTTTCGCGCGTGCCTTCGTAATCTGGTGCTGATTTCATCGAAAGTCCGATGCGCTTGCGCGGGGCATCGACTTCCATCACCGTGACCGAGACAATCTGACCGGCCTTGACCACCTGACGGGGGTCCTCGACGAACTTGTCAGCCAGTTGGGAAATATGGACAAGGCCATCCTGATGCACGCCGATATCCACAAATGCGCCGAAATTGGTCACGTTGGTGACCGTACCCTCAAGCTTCATGCCGGTGCGCAGGTCCTTGATCTCGTTGACACCTTCGGTGAACTTGGCGGTCTTGAATTCCGGGCGCGGGTCACGGCCGGGCTTATCAAGTTCGGCGATGATGTCGCGGATCGTGGGAACGCCAAATTTCTCATCGGCGAAATCTTCGGCCCGAAGCGTTTTGATAAAGGCCGAATCGCCAATCAAATCTGCCAGCGGCTTGGCGGCCTTGGCACTGATCTTTTCGACCAGCGGATAGGCTTCGGGGTGAACGGCTGATGCATCAAGCGGGTTGGTCGCCCCGCGAATACGCAAGAATCCCGCACATTGTTCAAACGCCTTTGGTCCCAGACGTTCGACCTTTTTCAGATCGGCACGTGACTGAAACGCACCGTTGGAGTCGCGATAGCCGACAATATTACGTGCCAGCGTTTCGGTCAGGCCGGCCACACGGGTCAGAAGCGGGATCGATGCGGTATTAAGATCCACCCCGACCCCGTTCACGCAATCCTCGACCACGGCATCAAGGGATCGGGCCAGCTTGGTTTCCGATACATCGTGCTGATACTGCCCGACACCGATGGATTTCGGTTCGATCTTGACCAATTCCGCCAACGGGTCCTGCAAACGGCGCGCAATCGATGCAGCCCCACGCAGTGACACATCAAGGTCAGGGAATTCTTCGGCGGCAAATTGCGATGCGGAATAAACCGATGCGCCCGCCTCATTGACGATGACCTTGGTGGCCTTGAGTGCCGGGAAGCGTTTAAGCATCTGACCAGCCAATTCGTCGGTTTCACGTGAAAAGGTCCCGTTACCGATCGCGATCAGTTCGATGTTATGGCGCGATGCAAGGGCGGCCATGGTGTTGATCGCACCTTCGACGTCATTGCGCGGTTGGAAGGGGTAAACCGTCGCGGTATCGACCAGCTTGCCAGTCGCATCGACAACTGCGACCTTCACGCCCGTGCGTACCCCCGGATCAAGCCCCATGGTGGCCTTTTGTCCTGCCGGTGCAGCGAGCAGAAGGTCCTTGATGTTATCGGCAAAGACCTGGATAGCGCCTTCTTCGGCGGAATCACGCAGTGTGCCAAACAGATCAAGCTCAATCGACAGCGACAATTTGACCCGCCAAGTCCAGCGCACGGTATCAAGCAGCCATTTATCGGCAGCGCGGCCCTTGTCAGATATACCGACATGGGCGGCAATCATGATTTCGGCCCGGCCCGGCTGGCTACGCGGACGGTCTTCATCTTCTTTGCCAAGTGTCAGTTTCAGTTGCAGGATGTCTTCGTTGCGGCCACGGAAAAGGGCCAGCGCACGGTGTGACGGGCAGGATTTGATTTTTTCGGAATGCTCGAAATAATCCGAGAATTTCGCACCTTCGGCCTGCTTGCCTTCGATCACGGATGCGGTGATTTCGCCTTCGTTCCATAAATGATCACGCAGCTTGGCAACAAGATCGGCATCCTCGGCAAAGCGTTCCATCAGAATCTGGCGTGCGCCATCAAGGGCAGCTTTGGTGTCTTCGATACCTTTTTCGGTATCGACAAATTTGGTGGCCTCGGTTTCCGGATCAAGCGTCGGGTCGTTAAACAGGCTATCTGCCAGCGGCTCCAGCCCGGCTTCGCGGGCAATCTGGGCCTTGGTGCGGCGCTTTTTCTTATAGGGAAGGTACAAATCTTCCAGGCGAGTTTTGGTGTCTGCCTCGTTGATTGCGGCTTCAAGTTCCGCGGTGAGCTTTTCCTGTTCGCGGATGCTTTCAAGGACCGATGTGCGGCGCTCTTCAAGCTCGGTCAGATAGCGCAGGCGTTCTTCCAGCGTACGAAGTTGCGTGTCATCAAGCCCACCGGTTTTCTCTTTGCGGTAACGGGCGATGAACGGAACGGTGGAGCCTTCATTAAGCATCTCAATGGTGGCAATGACCTGTTCCGGACGAACCGAAAGTTCTTCGGCGATACGCTGGGGAATTGGACGCATGGTTTCTCCTTGTTTTGCTCGTCTGCCTGAAATAGCGGCTTTACGCGCAATCGGAAAGGGCCAGTTTTTCTAAAAAATCAATCGTCATGCTGATTTGAATTTCATCTTTGATTCCAAGGGGCTGAAAACCAACATGTTTGTCTGTGTAAAGCCCTTCAGCACGGGGCTTGCCGATTTTGTGCTATGGCGCTATTTCTGTGGCAACGCATATAGGCGACAATCAGGTGAAGTTAATGTCCGGCGCTGAGAACTACAAAAACGTATATGACGATGATTTCTTCGCCTACACGTCGGGGATTTCCTGGAAGTCGGCTCAAAAGGTTGTGCCGGTGTTCAAGGAGATACTCCCATTTTGTCGCAGCGTTGCTGATTTTGGCTGCGCGGAGGGTGTCTGGCTAAAGTGCTGGATTGAAAATGGCGTTGACGACGTGGTCGGTATTGATGGGGCTTATGTCAATACAGATGCTCTTCACATTCCCAAAGATCGCTTTTTTGCGCGCAACCTCGATACACCGGTCGATTTGGGCCGGACGTTTGATGTTGCCTGCAGTCTTGAGGTTGCTGAACACCTGTGCCCTGAAAGTTCGCGAGAATTTGTACAATCATTGACGCGGCATTCCGACTTTGTGATTTTTTCGGCGGCTCCTCCGGGGCAGGGCGGCGAGTTTCATATGAACGAGCGTGAATATGATGAATGGCGCGCATTTTTTGCGGAGCAGGGCTACGAGGCCTATGATTGCGTTCGCTCAAAATTGCGAGATTATCACGATGTTTCATTCTGGTATCGCTACAATGTCATTCTATACGTGAGGAAAACTGCTGCCGATCAGTTGCCAGACACCATTCAGGCAACCAAGGTTGCAAGCGATGCGAAAATTCCCGATATTGCCCCGCCGCTTTTTAAGCTCAGGAAGTCTATTGTGAAAAAGCTGCCGTATGGTGTGCAGAACAAATTGGCTGCGTTAAACTCCAAACTCCGAAGTATTGCAGGATAGGCAAAGATGGCTGGAAAGTTCCGCGAGACCGTCATTCACGAAGTCCCCAAGGAAAAGGCAGAACCGCAAACCGATGCAAATGGGGCATCTGACGAGGTTGCAGGTGCCGATGCCGCGCCCAAGCTGTCTCAGGATGCGATCAATGCGCTGAACGAAGCCAAGGCCGCAAAGGAAGCAGCAGCCAAAGCACGTGAAATCGGCGGCCCCAAAGGCCCGGAACCGACCCGTTTTGGCGATTGGGAAAACAAGGGCCGTTGCATCGATTTTTGATGCAACTTTTAATCGGCGCGACGGTGGGGCAGGCGTTCTGCCTTGCCAATATTCAGATTTTTGTCCCCGGGTACGTAGTGGGTGCGCAACGTGCGCGCATCGCGCTGGGTGAGGGTCAACAGATCGGTTGATTGCAAAAGCGCATTAAGTTCCCGCAAGACAATTGCGTGCGCCATCCCGAAATGCCGGGAAAATGTGCGGCTGTCACGGGCAATATTTTGATCTGCAGCGACAATAATACCTGCTTGAACCGCGGTGAGTTCCGGGTGGATCACCATCAGGCGGTCCACCAGATGCAGAAATGTTGATGCATCTGGCGAAAGATCGTCAGTCTTGCGATTTTGGGGATTGTTGTTCAAACCCGGTTTTCCTGGCGGAACGAAACCATTACCGATTTAGATGTCGGTGTATCGCTTTGCTCGCCGGCACTGCCAAGCGGCACCAGAACATTAAGTTCCGGATAATAGCCAGCCACACTGCCACGCGGAATATCATAGGAGACGAAGCGGAATTCATTAGCAATCCGTTCGATCCCGTCATCATATTCGCAAATAACATCCACGCGATCCCCCGCCTTCGCTCCAAGGGTCGCAAGATCATCGGGGTGAATGAAAATGACCTTTCGTTCGCCGTAAACCCCGCGATAGCGATCATCAAGACCGTAAACGGTTGTGTTGTACTGATCGTGTGATCGGAATGTCTGCAAGGCAAACCGGGAGTGTGTGCCGGATGTGGATTGGTTCTGGCGTGCCTGTTGATGCACCGTTTGTTTTGGAAGGGGCGCGTCGGAAAATGTCGCCTTGCCGGACAGTGTATTCCATTCCCGATGTGCGGCGTCGTTGCGCAGATGGAAGCCACGCGGCTTGCGCAGACGGGTATTATAATTGGCAAAGCCCGGAACGGTCGCTTCGATATGATTGCGGATCAGTTCGTAATCATCTGCAAGGGCGGCCCAGGAAACGATATCACTGCCGACCGTGGCGTCGGCAATTCCGGCAATGATACCGACTTCGGATAAAAGATGCGGCGATGCCGGGCGGTTGATGCCAGCCGATCCGTGCACCATGCTCATGGAATCTTCTACGCTGACCACTTGTGACTGTCCGTGGGAATTAAGGTCAATCTCGGTCCGGCCGAGACAAGGCAGGATAAAGGCCGTTTCACCGGGCATAAGGTGCGAATGGTTGGGCTTGGTCGCGATGTGAACTGTCAGCTTAAGGTTCTTCATTGCCTTTTCGACAAGTGCGCTATCGGGCGTTGCACGGGCGAAATTGCCGCCCAGTCCGATAAAGGCCTTGGCACTGCCATCAAGCATCGCCCCGATTGCGCCCAGAACATTGTGGCCTGGCTTGCGCGGGGCCGTGAAGCCGAATTCCTTTTCCAAAGCATCAAGGAAAGCTTTGGACGGTTGTTCATTAATCCCGACGGTGCGATCGCCCTGCACATTGGAATGTCCGCGTACCGGGCACAAACCGGCACCGGGTCGCCCGATATTGCCGCGCAGGAACATGAAATTGGCGATTTCGCGGATGGTCGGTACAGAATGAAGATGCTGGGTAATGCCCATCGCCCACGTACAAATGACACGTTCGGCAGACAAATAGACATTTGCGGCCTGTTCGATTTCCTGTCGGGTTAGGCCGGACTGGTCTTCAATTTCCGACCAGCTGGTGGCATCGACCACGGCGCGGTATTGGGTCAGTCCATCGCAATGTTTTTCAAGGAAGTCATGGTCAAGAACCGATGGCTGCCCATTGGACAGTGCCGCGTCATCGGCGGCAAAGACCACTTTGCTCATGCCGCGGATGGCGGCCATATCGCCGCCCAGGCAAGGCTGGAAATAGTGGCTGGCGATTTCGGTGGATCCGCCTTGCAGCATTTCAAGTTTTTCCTGGGGATCGGAAAAACGTTCAAGCCCGCGTTCCTTGACCGGGTTGAAGACAACGATTTTGGCACCTCGAAGTGCCGCGCGGCGCAAATCACCCAGCATCCGGGGATGGTTGGTGCCCGGGTTCTGCCCCAGGACGAAAATGGCATCGGCCTTTTCGAAATCTTCCAGTAGAACCGTACCCTTGCCAACACCGATGGACTGTCGCAGACCAACGCCACTGGCTTCGTGGCACATGTTTGAACAATCAGGGAAATTGTTCGTGCCAAAAATACGGACAAACAACTGATAAAGGTAGGCGGCCTCGTTGCTGGCGCGGCCCGATGTATAAAATTCGGCCTCGTCGGGGGTATTTAGCCCCGCAAGGATGTTACCGATTTCGGCAAAAGCATCTTCCCACGCAACCGGCTGATAGGTGTCGCTTTGCCGGTCATAGCGCATCGGATGGGTGATGCGGCCGTTCAATTCCAGCTCGTAATCGCTAAGCTTGGCAAGTTCGTCGACGGTGTTATTGGCGAAAAAGGCGGGGGTCGCACGTTTTTCGGTCGCTTCCCAGGAAACGGCTTTGACGCCGTTTTCACAGAATTCGAATGATGATCCGTGCTCGGGATCGCCCCATGCGCAACCCGGGCAGTCAAAACCGTCAGGCTGGTTTGCCTTAAGCATCGTACGTGCACCGCTCAGGGGGCTGCCGCTTTGCAGCAATTGTTTGCCGCAACTTTTCAGCGCACCCCAGCCACCGGCGGCTGACGATTTTTTTCCGATGAAATGTTTGTTCATGCAGGCATCTATTTGCCAGAACCGAAATTAGGTCAAGTATGCATACCTAATGAGGCGATAGAAAAAATTTATCAAACAGTTCCGGCAATGGTTTGAATGTGTTCAAAATGCAATCGGGGTCGGAACCGTGTGATGGTTCCGACCCCGATAAATCTTTGATGCTACTTTGAAAGCAGATTATGCGCCGCGAATGGCCTTGATGTTGTTGGCATATTCGCCCGGACCGCCTTTGAAGGTGGCGGAACCGGCAACCAGAACATTGGCACCGGCTTCGATCACCTGCGGGGCGATTTCCGGGTTTACGCCGCCATCGACTTCAAGATCGATATCGCGCCCCGTAGCGTCGATCATTTTGCGGATACGTTTGATTTTCTCAAGCTGGCTTGGAATGAATTTCTGGCCACCAAAGCCCGGGTTCACGGTCATGACCAGAACCAGATCGACCATGTCCATGACATATTCAATGACACTTTCCGGGGTTGATGGGTTCAGCGACACGCCAGCCTTTTTGCCAAGCGACTTGATCAGTTGCAACGAGCGATGCAGGTGCGGACCAGCTTCGGCATGGATGGTGATGATATCCGAACCGGCATTGGCAAAGGCCTCGATATAAGGATCGACGGGCGCAATCATCAGATGGACGTCAAACACCTTGTCGCTATGCGGGCGGAGCGCCTTTACCACATCCGGGCCGATGGTGATGTTGGGTACATAATGGCCGTCCATCACATCAATGTGGATATAGTCAGCGCCGGCTGCGTCAACAGCGCGGACATCAACGCCAAGCTGGGCGAAATCGGCCGAAAGGATCGAAGGTGCGATTTTAATGTTCGACGTGGTCATGCTCATCGGTCCTGAAGCAATGCGGGATACGGGAAATTTGCAGCTCTCATAGCGCAAAATGCCCACCCTGTCACCCGGATGGGCAGCATGGCAGCCTTGTTGCGTTAACGATGTACGGTAGTGTGTGCGTAATCAGGACGTTTTGACAAGCCGGGCGCAGAAAAAGCCATCCATTCCACCGTATTCTTCCATATGGATCGGCAGAATGCGCAATTCACCTGCATCATTGATCGCCTCGCTCCAGCCGCCAAGTTCATCGGCGGTGATGGCTTTGCGTTCGTAGTTTGGATGATTGGCAAGGAACGATTTGACCTGATGTTCGCCCTCTTCGGGTTGCAGCGAACAGGTGCAATAGATCAGCTCGCCACCAACATTCAAAAGCTTGTCTGCTTGATTAAGCAGCTTGGTCTGGATCGGCAGAAGCGACCGCATCAGCTTGTCATTCTGACGCAGCAGGATGTCGGGATGACGGCGAATGGTGCCTGTGGCTGAACAGGGCGCATCAAGCAGGACCGCATCGGCACGCGGGGTGTCGGGGGCCAGATCGGTGGCATCGCCGGTAACAACAGCTGCACCAAGTGACACACGTTCAAGATTTTCAAAAACGCGTTTCAGACGGCCTTCGGATTTGTCGACGGCAATTGCACTGGCGCCAAGGGCGGCCAGTTGCATTGTTTTGCCGCCCGGCGCGGCACAAAGGTCATAGATGGTTTTGTCTTTGTAGTTCGAAAACAGCGTTGCCGGAATGGCCGCAGCCGCATCCTGTACCCACCAGTCGCCATCCTTGTATCCTGGAAGATCACGGATACGACGGCCTGGTTCAAGCCGGACCGATCCGGTCGGCAGGACAAGACCATCCATCTTTTCTGACCAGTCGGCAGCCTGATTGCGACCCTTGATCGACAGATCCAGCATAGCGTGTCCAAGGCTGGCTTCGGCAATGCCTTGGGCGATTTCAGCGCCATAGGCCTTTTTCCACGATCCACGCAGCCATGCCGGAATGTTAAGCTGCCAGTCTTCGACACCTTCGGGCCATTCAAAGCCGTCGCGTTGCAAGCCACGCAGCACCGCGTTCACAAGCTTCACATATTTATGAAGCCCGGCATCACGGGTCAGGTTCACGGTGCTGTCAACCGCACCGTAATCTGACGTGTCCATGAAAAACAATTGTGCGACACCCAGACGAATGATGTTGGTCAGGCGCGCGGCAACCCGATCCTGTGGCGGTTGATATCGCGGGGCAAGGACCGCATCGATTTCGCCCAGATGGCGAAGCGTGGTGCCAAGCAACTGGCGCAGAAAGTTGCGATCCAAAGACGGCAGACCATAGCCATGCTTTGACAGAAGTTCATCCAGCGTCACTTCACCACCGCGCAATTCCTGCAACGTTTTCAGCGCCAGCATACGCGGATCGGGTGCTTCTACCTGCTGTTTGCGGGGAGCATTGCGTTGCTGCGGACGGGACCGACGTTCTGTCAAAAGGGTATCTCCAGTTTCGAGTTATGTGCTGTAGTTAAGCGCAGCACATCAAACTGTAAAGCATCAAGCGTTTGTTTCAATGGCATGGCTGCCTTGTTTGTGAGGCGATCTATGGGGTGAAAGTACGTTTTTCACAGGTTGAAAAGCCTTGCGATAGTGTTGTCACCCGGCTAATCCAGACAGTCCAGATTTGACCGGGGCAGGTGACAGGGACAACCCAACGATGACTTTTGCCGGACTTGCGACCTTTGCAAGCATCTTTCTTGTCAGCTCGATGTTGCTGACTTGGGGTGTGCTGAATTATCTGCGGCGCAAGGCGATCCTTGATACGCCCAATCATCGTTCCAGCCATGCCGTACCAACCCCGCGCGGGGGTGGTCTTGCGATTACACCGCTTTTGATTGTGCTGATCGCAGTTGTTTTTGCCTTTACCGGTGTGACCTCTATCGGTCCCTGGTTGATGTTGGCGGCTGCAGGCGGGCTTGGTTTGTTAAGCTGGCTTGATGATCGTCATGACCTGCCTGCAGCCAAACGTTTTGCCCTGCAATTTGTTGCTGTGATGATCGGCGTGCTTGCCCTGGATAAACCCGTTTTGGGCGGAATTGTGCCGATCTGGCTGGATCATGTTCTGGTGGTGATCGCTTGGGTCTGGTTCATCAATCTGTTCAATTTCATGGATGGAATTGACGGCATTTCCGGGGTAGAAGCCGGGTCCATCGGGCTTGGCATATTCATTTTGGCGCTTTTCGTGCCATTGCCGCAATTTATTGGCCTTGGCTACATTGGGCTTGGCATTCTTGCGATCATGATCGGATTTCTGATCTGGAACTGGCATCCGGCGAAGCTGTTTTTGGGGGATGTCGGGTCCGTTCCGCTTGGCTTTATCTTGGGTTGGTTGTTGCTTAAGGTCGCATCAGAAGGGGCGTGGGCCATCGCACTTATCCTGCCGTCTTATTATCTGTTTGATGCAAGCTTCACCCTGATCAAACGCGCCCTGAGACGTGAAAAAATCTGGCAGGCCCATCGCGAGCATTTCTATCAACTGGCGATCCAGCGCGGATTTTCCCATGCGCGGGTTTCGATCATGATCCTGATCAGCAACATGATTTTGATCGCGATCTGTTTTGCCCAGAATGATACGCCCGATTGGATGCGTGTTGTTGCGGCCCTGTTTGTTGTTCTGGGGCTTGTCGGGATGATGGTGCGTATGCCGGTTGGGCGCGCACCAAACGCGTGATCCCTATCCCATCAATCGGCTTTGCTTGACTTGACGGGGGCGGAGGGCGAAAAGAAAGCCCTATCCGTCTTTCGCAAAGTGGATATATCCTTATAAAAACAGAAAACTGCCGGTAAGGGACCGCATGCTGCGATTAATTCAGCGAAGCCACATTGCCTTTGCCCATGACATTCTCATGGCTGCCCTTTCCTTCCCGCTGGCGTTATATCTGCGGGTTGGCGACGGTGTGGCCTATTATTCGCTGGATAATATCATCTTCTCGGCAGCGATTTTTACCCTGATTGCAGCAGTATCATTCTGGTACTTCGGGCTTTATCGTGGCATCTGGCGCTATGCGTCGCTTAATGACGTTATCCGCATTGCCAAGGCGGTCTCGGTTGCAGTTGCTGCTCTGTTTATCGTGTTGTTTTTAACCACACGTCTTGACTGGATGCCGCGTTCGGCACCGATCATTCAATGGTTCCTGTTGATGGCGATGTTGGGTGGATCGCGACTGACCTACAGGATTGCCAAGGATAAATCGACTGCCCGTGCGCTTGTTCGCCAGGGAACGACGCGGTTGCCGGTTCTGTTGATTGGGGCGGGGGATGAGGCCGAAGCTTTCATCCGTGAAACAGAACGGTCTGCTGATACGCCTTTTAGGGTTATTGGCATCGTATCGCTGACTCAGGGGCGGGTTGGGCGCAACATGCACGGTGTTGACGTGCTCGCCACGGTGGATCAGCTTGAAGATGTCATCAAGAAGCTGGAAAAGAGCCGGTATGGTTTACCGCGTCGTCTTGTGCTGAGCGGCGATGCCTTGCGCCATGAAGACAACGCCAAGTGGGTGGAAATTGCCGATCGTTATGGCATGACGCTTGCCCGGTTGCCGAAACTGGGTGACCTGCGCGAAGGCCTTGCCGATCCGTTGCAAATTCGCCCGGTGGCGATTGAAGATTTGCTTGGTCGACCACAGGCCCGCCTTGATCGTGAGCGCGTACGTCAGATGATCGCCGGTAAGCGGGTTCTGGTGACCGGTGCCGGGGGGTCTATCGGGTCGGAATTGGTGCGCCAGATCGCATCTTATGGCCCACTCAGCCTGACGTTGGTCGATGCTGGCGAATACCAGCTTTATGCCATTGATATGGAGATGGCGGAAAAATATCCCGATATCGCGCGCGACAGTATTCTTGGCGATGTTCGGGATCGTACCCGGATCGGTCAGGTGTTTGGTCGCCATGCCCCGGAAATCGTTTTCCATGCCGCGGCCTACAAACATGTTCCATTGGTTGAACACAATCCCAATGAAGGCATCCTGACAAATACACTTGGCACGCGAAATGTTGCTGAAGCCTGCCGGGAGGCCGGGGTTGGCACCATGGTTCTGATTTCAACCGACAAGGCGGTGAACCCGGCAAATGTGATGGGTGCGTCAAAACGTCTGGCAGAATGCTATTGTCAGGCACTGGAAACCTTGCCTGCCGATCAACGTGGCCCAACCCGGTTCGTGACAGTGCGGTTTGGCAACGTTCTGGGATCAACCGGATCGGTGGTGCCACTGTTTAAGCGTCAGCTTGAAGAAGGCGGGCCGCTTACGGTGACCCATCAGGATATCACCCGGTATTTCATGACCATTGCCGAAGCGGTTGAACTTGTTCTGCAGTCAGCAGAACTCGGGCGGCATGGTGTGACGGATGGTGGCAAAATCTTTGTTCTTGATATGGGACGGCCGGTCAAAATCGTTGATCTGGCTCGTCAGATGATCCTGCTGTCAGGTCTTCAGCCGGACAAGGATGTCGAGATCAAGGTTACCGGATTGCGTCCGGGCGAGAAACTTTATGAAGAGTTGTTCCACGATTCCGAGCCACCCGTTCCCACAGATACCGATGGTGTGATGCTGGCAGCCCCACGGGTGGTGGATTATGAAAAAATCCGTCAGGTATTCGCGGCCCTTGATGAAAGTGCCTCTGGTCGCGACACGCACAAGACCCTTGATTTGATCAGTCAATTGGTGCCGGAATTCCAGCCGCCCGAGATTGGCGTAAAATCAATCTTTGCAGATGGGGCAACGGATGCCCCCGGCAGTGCTGTGGTAACGGATTTGGATAAAGCTGCTGGCGGCTCCGCGTAAGCACCATTTTCGTCGGAAATCCCACAATTGAAAATTGCAGTGAAACTTCATTCTTTCATGGAATGAAGTTGTGCCGAATTGTCGTTTGTCACTGGAAAAATCGCGAAATATGGTGCCTTCAGAGTGATGAATTGGAATGATCTTGTTCGGCAGGAACATTCCGCAGGTTCAAATGGATCCCGTCTTTTGGAGACCACCATGTCGGCAGACGCCTTTGTCCATCCTGATGAAATCCGTTCTATGTTTTCCGGCGCAATGTCTGAGATGTATCGCGCGGAGGTGCCGCAATACGGCACGCTGATGGAACTGGTTTCCGAGGTAAATCAGCATAAATTGACCGCCGACAGTGCGTTGGCAGAAAGCCTTGCTGATCGTGGAGAAATGGAACGGATAGACCTTGAACGCCACGGCGCGATCCGGTTGGGCAAGCCCGAGGAACTTTTTAACATACGCCGCCTGTTTGCGGTGATGGGCATGCATCCGGTTGGATATTATGATCTGTCCGTTGCGGGGGTGCCGGTCCATTCAACTGCCTTCCGTCCGATTGATGACGCGGCGCTCAAGCGCAATCCGTTTCGGGTTTTCACCTCGCTTCTGCGGCTTGAATTGATTGAGGATAAAGAGCTTCGCGATCAGGCCGAACAGATTTTGGCCCAACGCGAAATCTTTACCGCCAATGCGATCAAGCTGATTTCTGTGGCAGAAGATAATGGCGGTCTAACGCGTGATCAGGCGGCGCAGTTCGTGGCTGAGGCACTTGAAACATTCCGTTGGCATAGTAGCGCAACGGTATCGCTTGAAACCTATAACAAGCTCCATGATGCCCATCGCCTGATTGCCGATGTTGTGTGCTTTAAGGGCCCCCACATCAACCATTTGACGCCGCGTACCCTTGATATCGATGCCGTGCAGCGTGAGATGCCAAAACGTGGCATTTCACCCAAAGCCGTTGTGGAAGGCCCACCGACACGCAACTGTCCGATCCTTCTGCGACAGACCAGCTTCAAGGCGCTTGAGGAAAGGGTCGAATTTGCTGGTGATCATTCAGGCGAAACAGTCGGCACCCATACCGCACGCTTTGGTGAGATTGAGCAACGTGGCATTGCTTTGACGTCAGAAGGCCGCAAGCTTTACGACACGCTTTTGTCGTCGGTACGTCATGCGGTGCAGATCAATGCCGATGGATCAAACGCGTGCGACTATGACACCGAACTGACGGAGCGTTTCAAAGCCTTCCCCGATGATTATGAAACGCTCCGGGTCGAGAAGCTGGCGTTCTTTCGCTATCGTGTGACGGATGCTGGCCTGGCGGCGGCGCAAAAAGGCGGCCTGTCGACGTCTGTCGATGAACTGGTGGATCAGGGATATTTGCGGGCCGAGCCAATCATCTATGAAGATTTCCTGCCGGTGAGTGCTGCGGGCATTTTTCAGTCAAACCTTGGCAGTGACGGACAGAAAAACTATTCCGAACACGCCAATCAGGACGTGTTTGAGAAGTGCCTGGGGGCCAAAGTCGCCAATGAACTCAGCCTGTATGCAGAGCTTGAGGCCGCCTCCCTCGAAGCTTCTTATCAGGCGTTGGGCATTCGCAAGCAAGTTGCCTGATGAAAACCGGCAGTGACGGAACAGGGGGGCGCAGGGGTACCCTGTTCTGTGTCACGTGTTTTGCATCAATTACCCTGATTGTAAAAGCCGCCATGCAAGAATTCGGGGTCCACATTTTGCGCTGCACATGCTAAAGCTCCGCGCGAAACATGGTTCGGACTCATTGATCATGTGTCGGCCCGGATTGGATGCGTTGTTTTCCGATCGCGTGTTAAGGCCGGTTTGCCCGCAACACTGTCATTTCGCATGCACGAGCAGCCATGCGCATTCCTGATTTTGTGGGCCGATATATCATCAATGGGTCCGTAATCTTCATCACATTGATGCATGAAAGCGAACCCAATGACTGCTCGTATTGCGCGCGCGCTTATTTCCGTTTCCGACAAGACCGGTCTGGTAGAATTTGCCAAATCCCTTCACGCTCAGGGTGTTGAAATCCTCTCGACTGGCGGTTCTGCCAAGGCGATTGAAGCCGCTGGCGTGCCGGTCAAGGAAGTTGCCGACCACACCGGTTTTCCCGAAATCATGGACGGTCGTGTCAAGACTCTTCATCCGAAAATTCACGGCGGCCTTCTGGGCCGCCGTTCTCTTTCCAGCCATATGCAGGCGATGGAAGATAACGACATTTCCCCGATCGATCTGGTGTGTGTGAACCTTTATCCGTTTGAGGAAACCGTTGCCAAGGGTGCCGATTTTGACACCTGCATCGAAAATATCGATATCGGTGGGCCAAGCATGATCCGTTCGGCGGCAAAGAACCATGAATCGGTCACTGTCATTGTCGATCCGTCTGATTACGACCGCGTCGTTGCCGAGATGAATGACAATGGTGGCGCCACCACCGCCGAAACCCGCCGTGTTCTCGCTGCCAAGGCGTTCGCCCGTACCGGGGCCTATGACTCGGCAATTTCAAGCTGGTTTGCAGGCGAACTTGGTGAAACCTTCCCGCAGCGCTTGAATGTTTCAGCCGAATTGAAACAGACGCTTCGTTATGGTGAAAACCCCCATCAGCAGGCCGCCTTCTATACCAACGGCAAGAACCGCCCCGGTGTGGCCACCGCGACCCAGCTTCAGGGTAAGGAACTGTCGTTTAACAATCTGAACGACACTGATGCTGCGTTCGAACTGGTTTCAGAGTTCGATGAAAAGCCGGCTGTTGCCATCATCAAGCATGCCAACCCGTGTGGCGTTGCCGAAGGAGAAAGCCTGATTGATGCCTATCACAAGGCATTGTCGTGTGATCCGGTATCGGCATTCGGTGGCATCATTGCGGTCAACCGCACACTTGATAAAGCAACCGCCGAGGAAATTGCCAAGTTGTTTGCTGAAGTCGTGATTTGCCCGGATGCAGATTATGCCGCCAAGGAAGTTCTTGCTGCGAAGAAAAATCTGCGTCTTCTGGTCACCGGTGGCATGGCCGAACCAGAGGGCGAAGACATGACCCTGCGTTCGCTGGCTGGTGGGTATCTGCTGCAGAATCGCGATGCCGGTCGTGTGAAGCGCGAAGAGCTTAAAGTCGTCACCAAGCGCAAGCCGTCTGAAGCAGAGCTTGATGACCTTCTGTTTGCCTTCCGCGTTGGCAAGCACGTCAAATCAAACGCCATCGTCTATGTCAAAGACGGTAAAACCGTCGGTGTTGGTGCTGGTCAGATGAGCCGCGTTGACAGCTCGCGTATTGCAGCATGGAAGGCCGAAGAAGCAGGCAAAAATGCTGGTGAAGCCGAGCTGCGGACACAAGGTGCTGTTGTGTCGTCAGATGCGTTCTTCCCGTTTGCAGATGGTCTTCTGGCCGCGGTCAAGGCCGGGGCAACAGCGGTGATCCAGCCGGGTGGTTCCATGCGTGACGAGGAAGTCATTGCTGCTGCCGATGAAAACAACATTGCCATGGTCTTTACCGGCATGCGTCACTTCCGCCACTAGGCGGATTTTCATCCTGCCAAAAGAAAAACCCCGCAAGGTCACCTTGCGGGGTTTTTCTTTTAATTGATGATGGGAAAGCCGCTAGACAGCCGGTTGGCTTGCGGCTTTCGGATGGTTCGTCACATCATCGGATGCATCTGCATCCTTGTCATGTTCGATGACCGTGCCTTCCTGCTTGATAGCAGCGGGTTCTTTGGAAGCTGGTTTCTCGGCATCGGGTTTTGGTGGAACCGTTTCATCCTGATGAATGCGTAGCGGCGCACGCCATTCGACACTGCCAAAGGAATGGCAGGATGGGCAGGAAACCACCCAACGATCTGTTTCTGTCCCGCAGGCACCACAACGCCAGTCAGGGTCCGGGTTGGCGTGACTTGCCTTGATCAGCAACTCACGGGCCTTGGCTCCATCCTGATGTTCGCGCAGCGCAAGATCGGCCATAAGACGGTAATGGCGTGCTTCTGCCTTGGTCGCCATGGCCTTTTCAAGGTTGCTGCGTGCCATGCCCCAAAGGTCGGCCTCAAGGGCGGCTTCGGCCAAAACGATCTGGCTTTCGACGTGATCTGGGTTGTTGGCAACCAGCTTTTCAACCGATTTCACCTGTGCCAGCGCATCTCCGGTCAATGTTTCACGGAAGATCGACCCAAGTGCGGCAGACGGGACTGTACGCCAGCTTTGGATGACAACGTCGCACGCCTTGCTGTCCTGCTTCAGATCGCGATAAAGTCCCGCCAGCAAAACAGCCGCCCCGGTGAAGTCCGGTTCGGCATTCAATGCCTTGCGCAGAAGTTTGATTGCTTCGGCATTCTCACCCGATGCAATGGCGTCTTCTGCCTTGGCCGTGATCAGAAGGGCACGGCGATGCGTCAGTTCCTTTTCGCCAAATACAGATGCCTTTTGCGCATCCACCAAAAGCCCAAGCGCACGGTCCCAGCGTTTGGACGTCAACAATAAGTCAAACAGGGTGACAATCACCGACGGGTTGCGCGGACGCAGACGGTGCGCACGTTCAGCATACTCAAGTGCAGCTTCGCGATCATCGGACTTTAATGCCAGTTGTAAAAGACCGCGCAAACCGAAGAAGGCCGAATCGGGTTTTTCCAGCATGGCTTCAAACTGGCGCTTGGCGGCTTCATTGTTGCCGTCAAGCTCTGCCGCCTGTGCCGTCAAAAGACGTGTTAGCGTGTCATCTTCTAGATAGCGGTCCACGGCACGGGTATGTTTAAGTGCCTGACGCACGTCACCTGACGCCAATTCCAGCAAACCCATGGTCAGGGCCTGCTGGCCTTTTTTGCGTCGGCGACTGCCCAAAAGGCGTCCAAGCCAACCCGGTGAATTGGCAATGATCGTCCAGCCACGCCACACCAGCACCAGAACAGCGGTCAGGGCCAGTAATCCCAAAGCGACCATCCCGATTGAGCCATCAAAGCGATAGCCCAGCCAGACAATCGTCATGTTGCCGGGATTATTGGCAAACCATACGGTACAGAAAACCAGCGCGGCGGTTATAAGGACAAACGTCAGCAGGCGGATCATTGGCTGCCCTCCGTGCCGGTCAGAATGCTAATGGCATGTGAACTCAGCGTCGCAATCGAGGTGTTAAGCGTCTGACGGTTTTCTGCAGCACGCAGCCAGTCACTTACAGCTGCCGCCGCGTGATCACCTTCGATCCCCTGAAGGGCTGCGACGGCAGCATCAAGGTCATCTTGGGCAAGCGCGTTTTCAGCCAGAACCAAACGACCTTCGAGTGACTCTTCGCCTGCGGCATCAACGCGCCGGACCGGCACCAGCTTTTTGATGTTCGCCCATGTTGCGTCAAGGACACTGCCCGAATGATCGTCGGTTGCTGCTGCAACGGCTTCTTGCGCCATGACCGGGAAGGACTGACGCAATTTTTCGATGGTCGGTGCACCTTGGTCGGCAAGCGGCTTAAGGGTTTTGATTTGCTCGGCGATTACTTCATCATCACCGGCACTGCGTTCAAGCTGATTAAGGGCAATAACGAACGGTCCGCCGCGCTGCAGGGCATCGCGCAGGATCGTAACTGCCATGGCAATTGCCTGACCACGGCTTTCAACACGAAGGCCACTGGTTGCGCGCACTTCTTCTTCCATGGTCGACAGGCGGGCAGACAATTCACGCATTTCATTGGCAACACCCGCCAGTTCGCTTTCAACGCGGGCGAGTTCTTCAATCGGTGCGGTGCGGGTTTCGATTTCCGCCATGCGGCGCGCAACTGTATTGTTAAGCGTATCCCCGCGCTCGTTATTCAGACGTTCGCGCAGGGCATCGATTGTTCCTTCCAAACGCGACAGACGTTCTGTCAGATCCGGATCCATAACCACAGAGCCATCCGGAAGGGGGTCTGCATTCGTCATGGTGTCAGTGTTGGCGTCGT
The DNA here is from genome assembly GCF_000763295.1 of Thalassospira australica. GTDB lineage: Bacteria > Pseudomonadota > Alphaproteobacteria > Rhodospirillales > Thalassospiraceae > Thalassospira > Thalassospira australica. Next base: position 566,274 of record NZ_JRJE01000032.1, read on the forward strand.
CAGATACGTTTGGCAACATGTCTTCGGTTGCCACCTCGCCGTCATCCATCTCAGCCATGGGAACGTCTTCGCTTGGTTCCGGAATGCCGGTGCTGTTGGTGGATTCGGATTGGGTTGGCGTATTGGTAACGGTGATGTCCTCAGCCGGGGTCGTGTCCGGCCCATAACCATCAGGCGCAATTTCAGCCAGAATGTCGTCGGGTACATATTGTGTGAGGACCGGTTCCGCATCGCGCCACCAGATTGCGCGAGTTAACCAACCGGCGGCCAAGGCACCAACGATGATGATCACAAACAACAGCAGGGCCTTGCCGCCGCTGCCTTTGCGCTTGCCCGATGTGCCTGATGTTGCCGCGCCAGATGATGCTTTGTCATCGACAGGTTTGTCGCCAGATTTGGACCGATCTGTTGTACCCGTTGTCGAAGCACCTGCGCCGGGTTTTCCAGCTTTGCCAGAAGCAACGCTGTCCTTGGCTGATGTGCCTGTTCCGGTATTCGGGACACTGGATTTGGCAGAACTGCCGGCCTCAGCCTTTTTCGGGCCCGAGTTCGCATTCCCCTTGCTGTCAACGGAAATGGTATCGGTCGATTTTTTGGTGTCGGCCGATTTTGCGGAAGCATTGGATTTTGGCGTTTCTGGTGTTTTCACGATCGAACCATTGCAGTTTGCGGTTGTTCCCAAAACGGCGGTAGGCGATTGAAAGCCATCACGATAGGGACTGATCTAATAAAGAAAGAAGGTATTCTTGTGTCGGCTGAGATGCAACGTGCGTTCTATGCCATGTAAGGTCGGATATCTTCGATTGCACGGCCTGGCTAAGGCAAATTGCATCCGTCCCGGCTAATTCTTTCTCCAGCTTATAGCTATGGACAAGCTTACCAAAGGTTTCCGCAGTGCGGGGAGAGAAAAATAAAACCGCATCAATATGATGCTGGTGTATTGCGTGCATGACATCTTTGGGAAACGTGTCGCATTCCTTGGCCTCGTAAACGGTTTGACGATCTACCTGATAGCCGTCTACCAAAAGCATCTGGCCAAGGTCCCCGGCTGTTTTACGGGCTGCCGGATGGAATATGGTTCCGGCCTTCGGATCAGATTTTTTGCGAATAAGTGCCGCAAGGTCCTGAATGTCGCCGTTGGCGGAAAGGATTTCTCTGAACCCGTAGCTCTTGCACGTCCGTGCTGTTGCATCACCAACGCAAAAGGCCGGCAAAGTCCGGTCATCAGACAGTTTGGCAAACGCCCGCACCCCGTTTGCCGAGGTAAAGACCAGCGCCTGATACCTTGAGGTATCAACTGAAATTCTCTGATCCGGTAGGACGATATGCAGCATTGGGGCAGACAGATGGCGATAACCGCGCCGGTTAAGCTCCGCCAATAGGTCGGCAGAGTCGGTGTCGGGCCGGGTATTTAAAACCAAGGATCCCATCTGCGTTCCTGTCAGTTGGCAAATCAGTCGGTAATGAAATCCGGACCGCCACGTTCTTTCAGCTCATTCCCGGCATCGGTTCCGGCAGCAGTCGCGGATGCGATATCGGGATTGTTGATCATGCGTTCGGTATCAAGGCGCTCACTTCCATCAGGGCGAACAATCGCCACGCGCAAGCGCAGATCGCCATCATCCTGAAATTCTGCCAGTGCGGCAATCGGGGTGCGGCATGACCCATCAAGTGCCTTGAGCGCTGCGCGTTCTGCAACCACGCGAACAGCAGATGTTTCGCAGTGAAGAACGGAAATCCAGTTTTTGCTTTGCACATCGCCGTCGCGGATGGTGATGCCAATTGCACCCTGCGCAACGGCAGGCAACATGTCGTTTTCGGCAATCGGTGCGGTGGCGATTTCAGGTTGGCCCAAACGGTTCAAGCCAGCCATGGCCAGCAAGGTGGCATCAACCTGTTCTTCGCGCAGTTTGCGCAGGCGCGTTTGCACATTGCCACGGAAGGTTACGACTTTGAGGTCCGGGAACTTGTTCAGGATCATGGCCTGACGGCGCAGGCTGGCAGACCCGATGACAGATCCGGCAGGCATTTCAGCAAAACTTTTGTATTTCAGGGAAATAAACGCATCGCGGACATCTTCACGTGGCAGAATGGTTGGCAGAATCATGCCGTCCGGCAGAACGGTCGGGACATCCTTCATGCTGTGAACAGCAAGGTCGATCTCGCCACCCAGCAGCGCGTCATCGATTTCCTTTGTGAACAGCCCTTTCCCGCCGATTTCAGACAGGGCCCGATCCTGAACCTTGTCACCGGTGGTGGTGATCACGGTGATGGCAATCGCGCCGTCTTCTGCAAGTTCCGGGTGGGCGTTTGCCAGTTTGTCACGCACCTCATGCGCCTGAGCCAGGGCCAAGGGGGAACCACGGGTGCCGATGCGAAGTTTTGCTGTATCTGTCATGAATGAAGTCTTAGTCTCAAAGCTCTTTAAAAACAAGGTCTGCGCATGCCTTTGTCGCCGTGAAAAACGCAACGAATTTTAAGTGATTTTAGGCCGTCGGATAATGGCGGCATTGATCTAAGTCGTGACGTATTAATTGGCGCATGTCGTCCCAAACGCGATAACTGCATATGGCAAATGCGTGGGTCGGGGGTGGAAAGCACAGAAAGTTTCCGCTACATCATCGCCAAGCCTATACGTGAAATCAAAAACGGATTGTCGGGTCTTTCTCCTGACCTGCTTAAGCGGATCAAAATTATGATCGTTCTGGGTATCGAAACCAGCTGTGATGAAACCGCCGCCGCTGTCGTTAATGACAAGCGCGAAATTCTGGCAAACCGTGTTTTGTCCCAGCTTGATGATCATCGTCCGTATGGCGGGGTCGTACCGGAAATTGCCGCGCGCGCCCATCTTGAACATCTTGATCGTCTGGTGGCCGAGGCCATGGATGATGCCGGTGTTGATTTTGATGACCTTGATGCTGTTGCCTGCACTGGGGGGCCGGGGCTGATTGGCGGTGTGATGGTTGGCACCATGACTGCCAAGGCGATTGCCTTTGCCGCGCAAAAACCCTTTCTTGCCGTCAATCATCTTGAAGGTCACGCACTGACTGTTCGGCTGACCGACGACGTTGCATTCCCCTATTTGTTGTTGCTGGTGTCTGGCGGGCACTGTCAGGTGCTGATTGTCGAGGGTGTCGGCAAATACAAGCGTATCGGCACCACCATTGATGACGCGGTCGGCGAGGCATTTGATAAAACTGCCAAGATGATGGGGCTGGGCTACCCCGGTGGACCGGCCCTTGAAAAGATTGCGGCCAAGGGCGATCCGAACCGGTTTGGCTTGCCGCGCCCGTTGCGCGGGCGGCCGGGTTGTGACTTTTCTTTTTCGGGGCTCAAGACCGCTGTTCGGACCTATATGGATGGCTTCCCTGTCGAACAACAGACTGAAGAGGTCAAAGCTGATCTGGCGGCCTCTTTCCAGCGGGCGGTGGGCGATACTCTGATTGATCGGGCGCGCAATGCGGTGTTTGAATTCATGCGCGACTATCCACAGGGCAAGACGCTTGTGCTTGCCGGAGGGGTTGCTGCAAACAAGTATCTGCGCGGACGGTTGGTGGAACTCACCGATCAGGCGGGCATGCAACTTGTTGCGCCGCCGCTTGAGCTTTGTACGGATAACGCCGCGATGATTGCATGGGCGGGTCTGGAACGGTTCCGATTGGGCGAACGTGATGACCTTGATTTCAAGCCACGTCCACGTTGGCCGCTTGATCCCGAAGCACCCAAACGTCCGGGGGCCGGGGTTAAGGCGTAATTGTTCCCTGTTTTGGCGTGCCTGATATCCGAAACGACTTCATTTTTGCCGGAATAGAATTATGAGAAAGCGCATTACAGTTGTTGGCGGTGGTGCCTGGGGGACGGCTCTGGCCTTGCAGGCCGTCCGGGCCGGGGAAGATGTTGAGCTCATCTTGCGCAACGCTGACCTTGCGGACCGGATTAACGTAAATGGTCAAAATGATCTTTATCTGCCGGGTGTCGATCTGCCCGGTGCCCTAAGGGCAACCATCCATTACGAGGGGTTGCGTGACTCTGATGCGGTCCTTCTGGTGACACCGGCCCAGCACCTGCGTGAAACACTGACCAAGCTTGCCGCGCATTGGCCAAATACACTTCCAGCCGTGATTTGCTGTAAGGGTATCGAGAAGAAAACAGGTGCGCTGATGGCGCAGGTGGTTACGGAAACCCTTGGTGATGTGCCGGTTGCAGTTCTGTCAGGGCCAACATTTGCGCAGGAGGTTGCTGTCGGATTACCGGCCGCGATCACCCTGGCCTGCGAAGACCGCGTTTTGGGTAAGCGTCTGGTGGAGTTGATCGGCACGCCGGAATTCCGGCCCTATTTCAGCACCGATGTGGCTGGTGTTGAGGTCGCTGGTGCGATCAAGAACGTTTTGGCGATTGCAAGTGGGGTGGTTGCGGGTTTGAAGCTTGGCGATAATGCGCGTGCGGCCCTGATTACGCGCGGTATTGCCGAAATGTCGCGTTTGGCGGTTGCCATGGGCGGACGGGTTGAAACGATGATGGGGTTAGCCGGACTTGGTGATCTGACCCTGACCTGCACCGGGACACTTTCACGTAATTACACCTTTGGCGTTGCCTTGGGCGAAGGACGGAAATCTGAAGATATCCTTGGCGAGCGTCGCTCGGTGACAGAAGGCGTTCATACAGCGGCCTCAATCACGGCAGTTGCCGAAAGATACGGAATTGAGATGCCGATCTGTTCGGCCGTTGATCAGGTTGCCAACCATGGGGCTGATCTGCGCGGTAGCATCAATGCGTTGTTACAGCGACCATTCCGCGATGAACTTGAAAACGCCAACTGAGGTCAGCCTTCGCTGCAATTTGCAAACGGGTTCGGCTTGAGAATGGGCTGCCCTTCTGTCACTTTATGAATATTGATCTCATAAAGAAGCAGGAAACAGTTCATGCATTTCTACATCCGCTGTGTTGACAAGCCCGGTCACCTTCATGTCCGCAAAGCCAACCGTGACGACCATCTGGCCTATATCAAGGGTGACTTTACCGACCGTATTGTTGCGGCGGGCCCGACTCTTGATCCCGATATGGAAGGTATGAACGGATCGGTTTTCATCATCGAATTTGATGCAATCGAAGATGCCCGCGAATTTGCGGCCAATGACCCCTATGCCAAGGCCGGTCTGTTTGAGTCCGTCGTTATTCGCCCGTTCAAGAAGGTCTTCTGATCCATGGCATACTGGCTGGTCAAAACCGAACCGGGAAGCTGGTCGTGGGACGATCAGGTCAAGAAGGGGGTCGAGGGCTGGGATGGTGTACGCAACCATCAGGCAGCGAAGAATCTTCGCACCATGAAGATCGGTGACAAGGCGTTCTTTTATCATTCGGTGAATGAAAAACGCATTGTCGGCATTGTTGAAGTGGTGCGGGAATATTATCCCGATCCGACCGATGAAAAAGGCAAGTTTGTTCAGGTTGATTTCAAGACGGTCAAACCCTTGATCTCGCCGGTTACGCTTGCCGATATCAAGGCTGACCCACGGTTTTCGGACCTGTCTTTGCTAAAACAATCGCGCTTGTCAGTCATGCCGATTGACGATGCGTCATGGGCGGCAATCTGCGAGATAGGTGGGGTTGATCCATGAGCGACCTTCCAGCAGCAGGCACAGTCCTTTGTGCGCTAAGCGATCTTGATGCGACCGGCGCCAAGGGGCTTAATCTTGGTGGGACTGGCATTTTTATCGTGCGTAGCGGTGAGGATGTTTTTGGCTACGTCAACAGTTGTCCGCATATCGGCGTGCCACTGGATATGGAGCCTGACGAATTCATTAGTGACTTTGGCGATGAAATCATTTGCTCCACCCATGGTGCACGTTTTCGCATCGAGGATGGTGAATGCGTTTCTGGCCCATGTACAGGTGACATGCTTGAACCGGTGGCTGTCAAAGTAAAGGACGATCAGGTCATTTTGGCCTGATCGTCCTTTACTCGAAAATGCCCGTCAAAGACAGCGGTCTATGCCACTGTCTTTGAAATGAGCTCATCAATATGCTTGGTGATCACATCCAACTGATCAGGCTCTGACAGGCGGTGGTCACCCGTTTTGATCAAATCCACACGGACATCATCTGTGGCCAATGCTTCTGTCAGGCGGATGGCGGTTTGCCATGGCACATCCGGATCTTTCATTCCCTGAACCAACCGGACCGGACAGCCAAGTTCAATGGGTTTGCGCAACAAAAGCTGTTTGCGACCGTCTTCGATCAGCGCGCGCGTGATGGTATAGGGATCGTCGCCATATTCGGTTGGCTCAATCAAGGCGCCTTGTTCCATGATGATTTTTTTCTGTTCTTCACTGAACTGCGTCCACATCAGGTCTTCGGTGAAATCAGGTGCGGCGGCAATGCCTATCAGACCCGCAACACGTTCCGTGCGTGCAAGGGCCGCCAAAAGCATGATCCAGCCGCCCATGGAAGATCCAACAAGAATCTGCGGGCCAGTGGCAATTTCATCAAGAATGGCAACGGCATCGCTTGCCCAGTGTCCGATCGTGCCGTCGGCGAATTTACCCGACGATTGTCCGTGACCGGAATAATCAAAGCGGGTATAAGCCACCCCCTGCCGAATGCAGTGTTCCTCAAGGTGGGTTGCTTTTGTGCCGGTCATGTCCGACATGAAACCGCCAAGGAACATGACGCCCGGAATATCAGGGGCCTGTGCCTTAGATCGCTTGCCCGGCACGTGATGGTATGCGATTTTTAAGCCGTCCGGCCGGTTGAGATATGTGGGCTTATTGGGCAGTTGCGTTGGCAGGTCATGTGTCATCCGGGGCATAAGTCCTTGGGTGTTTGTGGTTGGAGTTGCATGAGCACGTCAGAAATAATGACAGAAACAGTCTATCGATCAGAGCCCCAAGCGCAAGGCGGGGACTATCGACCTGCCGTCATTTTACAGGTATTGCCAGAACTTGACGCCGGTGGTGTCGAACGTGGCACCGTTGATATCGCCCGCGCCATCGTTGATGGGGGCGGTAAGGCACTCGTCGCATCGCAAGGTGGGCGGCTTGAGCGTGAACTGGATCGCTTTGGCGCACAGCACATCAATCTGCCGCTCAAATCGAAAAATATTCTGATCATGCGTCGGAATATCGATGCGCTTGTGAAGCTGATTCACGACGAAGGTGTGGATATCATTCATGCGCGCTCGCGTGCGCCGGCCTGGAGTGCTTATTTCGCCGCGCGCAAAACCGGTATTCCGTTCGTTACAACGTTCCACGGCACCTATTCAGGATATACCAACCCATTCAAGCGTCGCTATAACGCGATCATGACCATGGGTGATCAGGTGATCGCAATTTCCAAGCATATCGCCAATCACATCGATAAATATTACAAGGTCGAGCCTGACCGCCTGAACATTGTTCCGCGCGGTACCAATGTTGATCTTTTCAATCCGGAAAATGTCAGTCAGGAACGTTTGATCACGCTGTCAACCCAGTGGCGTTTGAATGGCGAAGAATACGTCATCATGTTGCCAGGTCGCATCACGCGCTGGAAAGGGCATGGTTTTCTTATTCGTGCGTTGCCAGCGGTTCTTGAAAAATTGGGACATCGAAAAGTACGTTGCCTCATCGTCGGATCGGATCAGGGTCGCACCGGATATCGTGAAGAGGTTTTGCAGATTACCCGCAGGCTGGGACTGGAAGATGTCGTCCATATTGTTGATCACTGCAATGACATGCCCGCAGCCTACATGCTGGCGGATGTTGTTGCATGCCCGTCAATCCAGCCCGAAGCTTTTGGGCGGATTCCATCTGAGGCGCAAGCAATGGGGCGTCCTGTAATTTCAACCGCGCATGGCGGGGCGATGGAAACGGTTCTTCCGGGGGAAACCGGTTGGCTCGTCAGCCCGAATGAAGTTGAACAACTGTCTCGTGCCCTTATTCAGGTGTTGAGCCTGACGCCCGAAAAACGTGCGAAGTTGGCGGCAAAGGGACGCAAGCACGTAATTGACGAGTACTCATTGGAACAGATGGCCGTACGTACGCTGAATGTCTATGCCAAGGCGCTCAAGCGGATAAACAGGAACGCTGCATGAGCACCCAAAAAAGTGAAACCGGATCGGATTTTCAAATCTCGGAAACTGTCAAAAATAATCTTTCCGACCCTGCCGACTCCGAGCGCGAACGAATTCTCGTCATCAAGCTTTCTGCCCTTGGCGATGTTGTTTTGGCGATGGGACCATTTGCTGCGATTCGTGACGCGCATCCCGATGCCCATATTACGGTCCTGACCACACGGCCTTATATCGATCTGATTCGGGCCAGCGGTTTTTTTGATTCTATTGCCATTGATCGTCGCCCAAAGCTAAGCCAGCCTCGCGAAATTCTGGCCCTTCGCCGTTTTCTGCGCAATGGCAAGTTCAACCGTGTCTATGATCTGCAGACATCAGATCGCAGTGGATTTTATTACAAACTGTTCTGGCCGGGGCCAAAGCCGGAATGGTCCGGCATAGCCAGAGGTTGTTCACACCCGCATGCCAACCCGCAACGTGATAGCATGCATTCGATTGATCGAATGGCAGAACAGCTAGCGGATGCAGGTATTGCCAATGTTCCGTTGCCGTCCCTGAGTGGACCCGACATTGATCTGGAACGGTTTGGTATTCGAAGCCCGTTTGTCTTGATATGTCCAGGGGGGGCGCCGCATCGCCCGGCAAAGCGCTGGACGGCGGAACGGTTCGGGCTGTTGGCCAAAAAACTTGCGGACTATCGCCTGACCCCCGTGCTGATTGGCACAGAAAGCGAAGCCGATGTTCTAAGCAAGATCGATCAAATGTGCCCGAAGGCGCGCAATTTGATGGGCAGAACCGGGTTTCTCGATATCGCAGCCCTTGCTGCGCGTTCGGTTCTGGCAATCGGTAACGATACCGGGCCTATGCATATCGCAGCGGCTGCCGGTGCGCCGTCCATTGTTTTGTTCTCACGCGAATCGGATCCCAAGCTCAGCGCGCCGCGTGGCCTTGGAAAAAATGCGGTAAGCATTGTGCGCGAAGGTGATTTGCGTCAGTTGACCGTGAATCGGGTGATGGATGAAGTTCGTCGGCGACTGGATCTGACCGATTAGAAAATCCAAGTTAAGCCCTGTCTCGGGGCTTTGGGACAAAGGCGCGGAAATTGGCGCTTTGCGCCCCGCGTAATTGCCTAAAAACATTGCTTTCTGAACGCACACGGATATGCTAGGTGAGGTCGCAAGGAAATCACTGTTTGAAGCAGTGCGTTTTTCCTTGTTTCTGTTTCTGACCGATTTGTTTGATTACCATAGGAGATTATCCATAGCACGACCACGCAAACCGATGCAGCCGACCAAGGAAGGTCCGCGCGTCAATGAGGATATCAAAGCCCGTTCCATCTGTGTTGTTGACGCTGAAGGCAATATGTCCGACCCGATAACGGTGCGTGAAGGCATTGAAATGGCAGCGGAAATCGGACTCGATCTTGTCGAAGTCGCTCCGAATGCCGAGCCGCCAGTGTGCAAGCTGATCGACTACGGAAAGTTCAAGTACGAACAAAGCAAGAAGCAGAACGAAGCCAAAAAGAAACAGAAGGTTATCGAGGTCAAGGAGATCAAACTCCGTCCGAACATCGATATCCACGACTACAACGTCAAACTGCGTGCTGCGCAGAAGTTTCTTGGCGGTGGCGATAAGGTCAAGGTTACGTTGCGTTTCCGCGGACGTGAAATGGCCCATCAGGACCTTGGTCTTGGCATGCTCCAGCGCTTCTCGGGGGATCTTGAAGATCTCGCTAAGCCGGAAATGATGCCCAAGATGGAAGGCCGTGTTATGATTATGGTGCTGGCGCCGCGTTAAGACGCGGCGTTTTGCCGTTCTGCCCCAAAAGGTCCAAGCCAAAGAGGGAATGCCATGCCAGCTGGAAATGATCTTCTGATCGTTGGAGTCGATGATGACCCCAAGAGTCTGGTTCTGCTGAAACGAATCGTTGAAAGTAGCGGTTTTTCGTTTCAGGGCGTTTCCTCTGGCAAGGAACTTCTCAAGTTATTGAAAACAAGGCGTCCGCGCATCATCCTGATGGATATCATGATGCCCGACATGAACGGCTTTGAGACAGCCCTGAATGTCCGGACCTATTTTCCCGATCTTGCCTGCGCGATCATCTATGTCACGGCCCGCCAGGGCGAAGAGGATCTGCGCGGTGGTGTTGCCGCAGGTGGGAATGATTTCGTTCTCAAACCCATCAACCGGGAAAAGCTGATGAGCCGAGTCGAAAAATGGATCGGGCGGGCCCATACCATCAAAACCGCAGTGTGACTCTTCTCTGCCGGTTTATTGTTTCTCATTGAGAATACCAAGCATTGTGATTACGGCGTGTGTTTTGTGGGGCTATGACCCAAGCCATGCCATGATCGGATCAATATAGGCTGAATACAGTGAAAAACTGATGACACCCAGTGCGGTCGTCACCAGTACAATAGATGAACTGCGCACGATATAGCGGTCATAGGTCGTCGCAACGACAAAAATATTGCCTGCAGTCGGAAGTGCGGCGAGTAGCAAAACGGCTTTGGTTTCAATTCCGATTTCGGTGCCGATCACCCAGAAGCTTAAAAATACAGCAATTGGATGGATGATCAGTTTGGCGACGGACATAGTGGCAAGCTCGGCGCGTTTTTCGGCAAGCGGGCGACCTACAAGTGCAACACCAATGGCAAACAGAGCAGATGGACCAGCGCTTTGCCCCAGCAAATCAAGCAGATAGTCCACACCATCCGGCCATTTAAGATCAAGCAAGCTTGCCATCACCCCAAATGCGATCGCCAGTACAACCGGGTTGGTCAGAGTGCCGCTTAAAATCTTGCTAACCGGATTTTCGCCCTTGGCATGTTTGGAGCCCTCAAGCAGCAACAGGGAAAGTGGCAGCATCACAATCAAATCAACCGCAAGGGCAACAATAAGCGGTACGGTTGCTGCTGGCCCCAATAAACCGACAATAAGCGGTAACCCCATGAACCCGACGTTCCCCATGGTGCCGCCAAAGGCAAACAGGGTTTGACAGGCAGGATCAAGATGGAACGCCCTGGCTGCGATCCAACGACAGAGGCCATAGACCAAAATGGTCGCGCCGCCATAGGCGGCTATGATCTCGGGTTGCCATATTTCTGCGGGGCTTCGCGTTGCAAGCGCTTTGAACAAAAGGGCAGGCAGGGCAAAGTAAAAGACAAAACCATTAATTCCGCGCATCCCGTCGGGGGTCACAATTCGGAATTTTCCGCCAAGCCAGCCAAGGCCGATCAGGGCAAAAAACGGCAAAATGATTGATGTAATTTCTGACATATGATCAAGCGGTTATCGAAATGTGCGATGGTGGGACGGGCGGCGAAATGTGATGTTGGGGCACAATGACCGCCCAATGCCGCAAAAAGCAAGGGGAAAGGCGTGAATTGGCCCTTGAAAAAGGTAAAGTCGGAGTCTATAACCACCCGTCCCCAAAACAGGTGGTGAGGCTGGAAGGTTTGTCATGAACTTTCAGGGCATGCCCAGCCGCCGTAGGGGATTTCGTTTTCATTGCTTTTGCAAGGATAGAAAAATGCCCAAGATGAAGACCAAAGCGAGCGCGAAAAAACGCTTTCGCCTGACCGCCAGCGGAAAAGTCCGTCACAACGTGGCAAACAAGCGCCACCTTCTGACTGCGAAACCGACCAAGATGAAGCGCCAGGCTCGTGGCACGGAGATTCTCTGTGACGCAGATGCCCGCATCGTCAAAAAATTCCTGCCGTACGGTTAAGGTTGAAGGAGAGTTAAATGGCTCGTGTAAAAGGGGGCGTGTCTTCACACGCTCGTCACCGCAAGGTTATTAAGGCTGCCAAGGGTTACCGCGGTCGCCGCAACAATACTTTCCGCACCGCCGTTCAGGCTGTGGAAAAAGGTCTGCAGTATGCATACCGCGATCGTCGCGTTAAGAAACGCCAGTTCCGCTCGCTCTGGATCCAGCGTATCAACGCTGGCGCACGTGAGAACGGTCTGAGCTACTCCCAGTTCATGAACGGCCTGAAGAAGGCTGGTGTTGAGCTGGACCGTAAAGTTCTTGCCGACATCGCAGTGCGTGAGCCGGAAGCTTTCAAAGCTCTGGTCACCCAGGCGCAGGCTGCACTGGACTGATAAACCTTTGTAAAAAGGTTTTATCGGCACTTGCCTGATTTGATCGGGGGCGGCCATATTGGCCGTCCCCTTTCTTTTTGTGATTTTTAAACCCAAGCCAAAGCGTCGGAAGTTATGGAAAACATCGAAGCATTGCGCGAAGAGGTTCTGGCGGAAGTCGAAAAGGCAGCGGATCTGACCGTGCTTGAAGACGTCCGCATCAGCGCCCTTGGCAAGAAAGGCCGTATTACCGGCCTGATGAAGAACCTTGGCAAGATGGACCCCGATCAGCGCCGTGAATTTGGTCAGACACTGAACGCCGTCAAAGACCAGGTTGCCAGCGCAATCGAAACCCGCAAAACTGCCCTTGAAGATGCTGCCCTTGAAGCACGTCTGTCGGGCGAGCGGATCGACGTCACCCTGTCTTCACGTCCGGATGAGACCGCGGGTCGCATTCACCCGATCAGCCAGACGATTGATGAAATCGTCTCGATCTTCGGCGAGATGGGCTTTGCCCTTGCCGAAGGGCCGGACGTCGAGGACGACTTCCATAACTTTACCGCCCTTAACATTCCGCCGGAACATCCCGCGCGTGAAATGCAGGACACCTTTTATCTGCCCGAACAGGAAGATGGTTCGCGCCTTGTGCTGCGTACCCATACATCCCCGGTGCAGATCAGAACCATGCAGTCGAAAACCCCGCCAATTCGCATCATTGCGCCGGGGCGTACCTATCGCTCTGACAGCGATATGACCCATACGCCGATGTTCCATCAGGTCGAAGGTCTGGTGATCGACAAGAAGACCCACATGGGTCATCTGAAGGGCTGCCTGCTTGAGTTCGTCAAAACCTATTTCGAACTTGATGATGTGCCGGTACGCTATCGTCCAAGCTTCTTCCCGTTCACCGAACCGAGTGCAGAAATGGATATCGGTTGCTCGCGTAAAGGCGGAGAGCTCAAGATTGGTGAAGGTGACGACTGGCTGGAAATTCTTGGCTGCGGCATGGTTCACCCGCGGGTTCTGTCTGCCTGTGGTCTTGATCCGGAAGAATATCAGGGCTTTGCCTTTGGCATGGGGATCGAACGTATTGCGATGCTGAAATATGGCATTCCTGATCTTCGCACCTTCTTCGATACCGATCTGCGCTGGCTGAAACATTATGGTTTTGTGCCGCTGGATGTACCGAACATGGTAAGGGGCTGAGATTATGAAATTCACACTGAATTGGCTAAAACAGCACCTTGATACCGATGCGTCGATCGAGGTGGTTGCCGAAAAACTGACTGATATTGGTCTGGAAATCGAAGACGTCACTGATCGCGCCGCAGCACTGGCCGACATCCGTGTCGCCCATATCATCGAGGCTGGTCAACATCCCGATGCCGACCGCCTGAAACTTTGCCGGGTTAATACTGGCGAGAAAACCATTCAGGTCGTTTGTGGTGCGCCGAATGCGCGTACTGGGATCAAGGTCGCACTGGCACAGCCCGGCGCGATCATTCCAATTGATGGCTCCAAGTTGAAACCGGGAAAAATCCGCGGTGTCGAAAGTCAGGGCATGATGTGCTCCACCCGTGAGCTGTGCCTGGGTGACGACCATGACGGCATCATCGAGCTGCCCGAAGACGCCGAAATCGGTGCACCGGTTGCCGCCGTTCTTGGTGCGGATGATCCGATCATTGAAATCGGCCTGACGCCGAACCGTCCGGATTGTACCGCTGTGCGCGGGATTGCCCGCGATCTGGCTGCGGCTGGCATCGGCACGCTTAAGGCCGATCCGCGTCAGGAAGCGGTCGCTGGTTCATTTGACAGCCCGATCAACGTCGCAATTAGCAGCGACATCACAGCAAAAAACGCAGTTCCGGCATTTTATGGCCGTTACATCCGTGGTGTGAAAAATGCTGAAAGCCCGGATTGGCTCAAAGCCCGTCTGGAAGCCATCGGTCTGCGTCCGATCTCGGCACTGGTTGATATCACCAACCTTGTGACCCACGATCTGGGCCGCCCGCTGCATGTTTTTGATGCCGACAAGCTGTCGGGTGACATCAATGTGCGCTACGCGACCAATGGTGAAAAGGTCGCAGCCCTTGATAACAAGGAATACGAACTTTCCGATTCCATGGTTGTCATTGCAGATCAGGCAAAGGCGCTTGGCATTGGCGGGATCATCGGTGGCGAAGAAACCGGCTGCCTTGAAGAAACCACCAACGTGTTTGTTGAATGTGCATTGTTCGATCCGATCAGCATTGCCAAGACTGGCCGGAAGCTTCAACTGAACTCTGATGCACGCTATCGGTTTGAGCGTGGCGTTGATCCGCAGTCGATCGCATGGGGCATGGAAGTCGCCACGCACCTGATCACGGAAATCTGTGGCGGTGACGTTTCGCATGTGGTTAAGGCGGGCGAAGTTCCCAACCCACGCAACAGCTTTGATCTGCGCATTGATCGGATCAAGGAATTGGGCGGTGTTGCCGTCGAGGCGGATCGTGCCATCGAGATTCTGAAATCGCTTGGTTTTGAGGTTAGTGGATCTGCACCGGTCATTACCGCTGTCGCACCAACCTGGCGTCCAGATATTATCGGTGAAGCCGATCTGGTCGAGGAAGTCCTTCGCATTGTCGGTTATGACAAGATCCCGACCGTGCCGCTCGAACGTGAAAGCAGCCTGCCGGTCCCGGCCCTGTCACCAATGCAAAAGCGTGTTGGTCTGACCCGTCGTGTGCTGGCATCGCGTGGCCTTTATGAAACCGTGACCTGGGCATTTACCGATTCGCGTTGGGCCAAACTGTTTGGTGAACTCAAAGACGGTCTGTATCTGGCCAATCCGATCAGCTCGGATCTTGATATCATGCGTCCGAATGCCTTGATCAATATGATCGCGGCTGCGGGTCGCAATCAGGCGCGCAGCTTTGCAGATCTTGCGTTGTTTGAAGTCGGGCCGGAATTCTTTGGTGATCAACCGGGCGATCAGCGTCTGGTGGCTGCTGGCCTTCGTGCCGGATCGACCACCGCGCGCAGTTGGACCGGTTCCCGTCGTGATGTTGATGTCTTTGACGTCAAGGCGGATGCCGAAGCCCTGATTGATGCGCTTGGTGCAAATGCCGCAAACGTTCAGGTCAATACAGACGGTGCGCCAAGCTGGTATCATCCGGGGCGTTCAGCAGCCCTGCAGCTTGGCCCGAAAAACGTGCTGGGCTATTTCGGTGAATTGCACCCCAAAGTGTTGAAGGCACTTGGTGTTAAAGGTCGCGTTGTGGCGTTTGAGCTGTTCGTCGAAAACCTTCCGATGCCGAAGAAAAAAGGCACGTCCCGTCCGCCGCTGAATGCTTCAAGCTTCCAGTCGGTTGAGCGTGATTTTGCCTTCCTGCTTGATGAAGATGTAAAGGCCGACGCCATTATCAAGGCTGCCAAAAGTGCTGATCGCAACCTGATCACGGATGTGACGATCTTTGATCTCTATGCTGGCAAGGGTATCGAGGATGGCAAGAAATCATTGGCCTTCTCAATCACCCTTCAGCCGACCAAGGCAACGTTGACCGAAGAAGAAATCGAAGCGGTCAGTAAAAAGGTTGTCGCGGCTGTTGAAAAAGCAACAGGTGGCTCCTTGCGCGCTTAACTCCGCATCGGGAAACCAAAAGCAATAGAAACGGGCCGCTCCTGCGTGGGGTGGCCCGTTTTTGTAACTGGGTTATATTTTACGGTGTGAATTTCAGGCCCAAAAGCGGTTAAATTTACCGACCGGGGCGCTTGCGCAGAATGGCATATTCGTCTTCATCCAGATCAAGCGCGATCAGGTCGGGACCATTGGTAAAGATGTGCCATTCCATATCGGTGTCATCGCATTCGATGGCAAGTTGATCGACCATGCTGTTCCATTCGCAGCTTTCACGATCATCATCAGCGTCCAGTCGCCCCGTGCCGTTGTCATACAGTCGCATGACCAGAAGCTTCTCATCCTCGTCAATCGAATAAATGGCATATGTTTCGTTTGCAAAACGGTAGTTGATTTCTGCGCCATCAAGCCTGCGCCAGCCGCGTGGCAACGGTTCGCCCGGTTCATGTTCGGCAAAGTAATGTGCAAGTGTTTGCATATGGCTGTCGTTCATGGTGCGCATGTCTGAGCCACAGGCTGTCAGGGCCATAAGGCCCAGCATCGCCAGCACGGGATTGATCAGGGGGCGGCATGACAGGATCGTGGCTTTGAACATCTATTGCTCCATCGCAGGCAGAGGGCAGCTTTTACCCGGCTGCCGGTTTCTGATGAAACAATAAGCAAGATGCTTGCCACACCGACGCAATGTGTCCCGGGCCATCAGGCGGAATGATGTACCCGCAAGGTAAAGATGATCGTTGTGCCGGGGTCACTGATCGGGCGGCTGGTATCAAGCCAGATGCGCCCGCCGTGCTGTTCAACGATCTTCCGACACAGCGAAAGTCCAAGCCCGGTTCCGGAAAACTCGTCCTTGTGCAGGCGCTGGAACAGGCGGAAAATCCGTTGCGCGTGTTCCGGGTGAATACCAATCCCGTTGTCACGTACCGAAAACCGCCAGAAATCATGCATGATCGGATCGGGTTCGACGGTTACTGAAATGTGCGGTGGCACGCCGGGGCGGCGATATTTGATCGCATTGGACAGCAAATTCTGGAACAGCCGCGATAGGCCAATTCGGTCACCCTTGATGGTCGGAAGGTCATCATGGGTGATGGTGGCCTGTTCCCGGCTGATTACATCCTTAAGATCGGCTTGCGCTTCATTCAGGACCAGGTTGCAGTCAATTTGATTAAATTCGTCTCCGGTGGTGCCGGTTTTGGCGTATTCAAGCAAATGACTGATCAGTTTATGCATCCGTTTGGCACCATCAACGGCATAGTCGATATATTCATCGGCTTCCTGATCAAGGGTGCCTGCGTAACGCCGTTTAAGAAGCTGGGTATAGCTTGCAACCATGCGGAGCGGTTCCTGCAGGTCGTGGGACGCAACATAGGCAAATTGTTCAAGGTCTTCGTTGCTGCGTTTGAGCTGATCAAGCGTATCGCGCAGCTTGTTGGCGTTTTCAACGAACTCTGTCACATCACGCGCGCTACAAAAGACCAAACCGTCAAACGGCCCGATACAATGCCATGCCAGCCAGCGCACGTTATCCTGGCGATCAAGAACGCGCAGGATTGATTTGGCATCACCAAGCATGGTGTTGTTATCGCTTTTCTGGCGCATGGCCGTCATGGCGGTTTGCTGATCATCGGGCACGAAAAGCTTGAAGAATGGCTGGTTGACGATGTCATGTACGTGCAACCCGACAAGATCTTCAAGTGCCGGGCTAAACCCGCGCAGGACACCTTCGGTATCAACAGCAATGGCTGGTTCCGGTGTATGGCGCAGGTATGTCTCGAACGGGTGGCACAACTCCTGCTGGGATGCGGTTTCCAAAAGCAGGACCGATGCAAATTGTCGGTCACTTTCAACATAGCGATGTGCCATCAGATAGAAACGCTGTGTCCGGTTGGCCGTGGTGGCGATATCGACCATTGTGCCAACCCGCTCGTCGGGCCAGACATTATCGATCAAAGGACCGCGCAATCGGTTCAGCGATGCAGGCGACAGTTTATCGAGAAAATCTGCCATGGTCGGGCTGATTTTTGCGCCAGTTGGCCCCAATATCTCAGGCCAGTTCAATTGTGTTGTCAGTTTGCCGTCAGGTGTATCAACGGGCCAGCTTATTACCGCGCAGCCGCATTCTGACAGGGTGTTTTCCGTATCGCTGAAATGTTCGGCCAAGTGGGCTGCGCGCATGTGCTGGCGTTTCAGGCGTTGCCACAACCACAAAGAAAGCCCGCAAAGTATGGTCATGGCCATCACAAACATCAACGCATGCAGGATAAAGGCATTACGCCAGTTTGCCAAAAGCGTGCTACGCGGTGTGTAAGTCACGACAATCCGGTCGATTTCCGGCAATTTGCTATAGGCCAGAACCATAACTTCACTGCTGTGAACGCACAGCAGTGAGTCCCGTTCTGTCTGCTGTGTGCTGATGTATTCACCCAAATCACCGATCAGATGCGGCGGGATAAAGCCTTCGATCTGCTCAAGCTGATTGTTGAGCAGGCCAACCGTGATGTTTGAATTGTTTTCGACAATCGCTTGCAGGTCGGCATCATTATACAACAGCAACATTGTGCCGAGTTGATAGGTTGTTGCTTCAAGCTCGGCGCTGGCATGTTCAATTGCGCTGTCATAGAGCGTCTTCTGAATGAAAAAGAATGAAAATAGCAGAACAAACACACCCGTCAGGGTCAAAGCCGCAAGCCGCTTACGCAATGTCACAAGGCTGCGTCGTGACAGGGGGGGCTCGATTGACGTTATGAACATGTGTTTGAGGTGTCCCTGTCAAAAAGACTGTCGCATTCCATAAGCTTGAAATCTATGTTCTTTTTGTTTGGTTGAAAAGGCTGCAAACGAACCAGCTCATGTGATTTATAACGAAACTTCCATGTGTTAGGTGCTGCTTCAAATCTCCAAACATAACGCGTTAGGGTGTAGATGAGCGTAACCGGATCGTTCCAAGGGCATCGGCTTTGAACGCTTGGTGGGGTGAACATAACACAACGCTTCTAATTCAGCGCAAAAACCCCTATAAACCCGCTGGTGATTGATCCGGGAAATCATCAATTCGATTTCCTGATTGATGCAATGATCACGCAAGGCGGGTCTTCCTGTTTATGTCTGTCCGTTCGACGGATGTGATCCAACCCATCGTCGCTGCCGCCAACGGCCTGCAGACGGGGTCGGACCGCAACAGCAAGACTTGCGATTTGCAGGTTATTGATCAACCGGTTACATGGTGATCACACCGTTTAGAAATTTATGTGCCACGCGGCGGAATGCCTGCCAATTATAGTGCCAGAAGCAGCCAAAATGACTGACCTTAAGAACATTCGTAACTTTTCGATCATCGCGCATATCGACCACGGAAAATCGACCCTGGCGGATCGCCTGATCCATTTGACCGGTGGTTTGACGGATCGTGAAATGGCCGAACAGGTTCTCGATTCGATGGATATCGAACGTGAACGCGGCATTACCATCAAATCCCAAGCCGTGCGTCTGAAATACACCGCCAAGGATGGGCAGGAATATACGCTCAATCTGATGGATACGCCGGGCCACGTTGACTTCGCCTATGAAGTTTCACGCTCGCTTGCTGCGTGCGAAGGTTCGCTTCTGGTGGTCGACGCCGCCCAGGGGGTAGAGGCACAGACCCTAGCAAACGTTTATCAGGCAATTGATAACAATCACGAAATCGTGCCTGTCCTGAATAAGGTCGACCTGCCTGCGGCAGAACCCGACCGGGTCAAGGAACAGATCGAAGAAGTGATTGGCATTGATGCCAGCGACGCGGTGATGATTTCAGCCAAAACCGGCCTTGGTGTGCCCGACGTCCTCGAAGCACTCGTGCACCGTCTGCCCGCCCCGACCGGGGATGCCGAAGCACCGCTTGAGGTTCTTCTGGTCGATAGCTGGTATGACGCCTATCTCGGTGTGATGATTCTTGTGCGCGTGAAGGAAGGGACCCTTAAAAAGGGTCAGAAAATCCGCTTCATGAATGCCAAGGTCACCCACACAGTTGACCGCGTGGGTGTCTTTACACCCAAACCGCTGTCGATGGATGAATTGGGTCCGGGCGAAGTTGGCTTTATCAACTGCGGCATGAAAACTGTGGCCGAATGTGAAGTCGGCGACACGATCACCGAAGAAAAACGTCAGTGCGCCAAACCGCTGGCTGGCTTCAAGCCGTCCATTCCGGTGGTGTTCTGTGGCATCTTCCCGGTTGATACCAGTGAATATGAAGTGTTGCGCGATGCGCTTGAAAAGCTGCATCTCAATGACGCATCCTTCCAGTTCGAGCCGGAAAATTCGACCGCCCTTGGTCTTGGTTTCCGCTGTGGTTTCCTTGGGTTGCTTCATCTTGAAATCATTCAGGAACGTCTGGAACGCGAGTTCGAGCTTGATCTGATCACGACCGCCCCCTCGGTGTCTTACAAGATCACCATGAGCAAGGGCGAAGAAATCATGCTCCATAACCCGGCTGATTTCCCCGATGTCACCAAGATCAAGGCGATTGAAGAACCATGGATCAAGGCATCGATCATGGTGCCTGATGAATATCTGGGCGGCATTCTGACACTTTGCACCGAACGTCGTGGCATTCAGCAGGATCTGACCTATGTCGGCAATCGGGCGATGGCGGTTTATAAATTGCCGCTCAATGAAGTCGTGTTTGATTTCTATGACCGCCTGAAATCGATTTCGCGTGGCTATGCCAGCTTTGATTACGAGATTGCCGGGTATGACGAAAGCGATCTGGTCAAGGTTTCCATCCTGGTCAACGACGAACCTGTCGATGCGCTGGCCCTGATGGTCCACCGATCAGCTGCTGAATATCGCGGGCGTGAGATTTGTAAACGTCTTAAGGACCTGATCCCGCGTCAGATGTTCCGTATCGCCATTCAGGCCGCCATCGGCGGCAAGGTGATTGCCCGTGAAACGGTTTCGGCACTGCGCAAAGACGTGACGGCCAAATGTTACGGTGGTGACGTGTCGCGTAAACGTAAGCTGCTTGAAAAACAGAAGGCCGGTAAAAAGAAAATGCGTCAGTTCGGCAAGGTTGAAATTCCGCAGACCGCCTTTATCAATGCGCTCAAGATGGGCGACGATAAATAAGCTGAAGTTACGTTATCGAAACAAAGGCTGTGTCCGTTTGCGGGTGCAGCCTTTTTTCTTTGCTGTTTTCATCCCCGTCCGTGCTGGGGTATGGATGGCGGACTCAATCTCATATCGCAGGAGCCAACAGATGGATCTCGAAAATCTGGTCAAACAGGAAGACGTTTTGGTGTTTGATCGCTTTGATGAAGACACCGCCTGGTCCATTGGCTCGAAGCTGGTCGGTGTCGCACAGGCGCAAAATGCCCCGGTGGCGATTAATATTCGCACCCCGGATCGCACCCTGTTTCACGCATCCCTTTCTGGTGCAAAGCCCGCCAATGACGCGTGGGCACGTCGCAAAAGCAATCTGGTCTTGCGTGAACATGTCAGTTCAATGCGCTTTGGCGCAGAGCTCAATGCCAAGGGCAAGACGCTTGCCGACCACGGGATTGATTTTGCTGACTATGCCGACCACGGCGGCAGTTTTCCGATCCGGGTTGCCGGTGTTGGGGTGATCGGCGCGATCACGGTATCGGGACTGGCATCACATGAAGATCACGGCATGATCGTCAGCGTTTTGGCCGAACATCTTGGCGTGTCGGTTTAGGTCCAGCCGCAAGGCAGGCCGGATTTACTCTTCCAGAATGGCCTGAACCTTATGAGACACCCATTTTGATATGATGGTTGAACCGGCGACCAAAAGGCCGATGGCAACCGCTGTTCCAATGACAATCATGAAGCTGCCGCCCGAACGCCCGTGCATCATCATTTGAAGGGTGGCTTGGAACGTTACCATCAAAAGTAAGGTACCAAGCAGAAGCGTACCTGAACCAAACAGCATCAGTTTGCGCATATTCACTGTGCGACGGCTGCTCTTTTGGTCTTCCTGATCTTGGTTGCTCATGGCAGGCCCCTAATGGTGATGTGTACAATCGCTACTGTAAGTAACAGTTTGCACAGCCTGTCATGATTGAGCCCCGAGGACCAGAGGAGAGGCAAAAATCCCTGTTTATGGTCGACTTAAAAAGGGTTAGCTGCCTGTATCGAAGTGATCGATTTCGGGGTCAATCCCGGCAAAGCTTTTAAGGGCCGTGCGCATCCAAAGATGTTTTTTAGCCTTGAACGGGGCCGGGTCATCGAACGTGCCAAGACGGAAATCGACGAAGCTGTCATCTGATCCGTTGCGCCAGGTGATGCTTGATCCGCATTTTGGGCAAAAGCCGCGAAACTTGCCCGGTGAGCTTTCATAATCGGTCGGTGTGCCGTTCCATGAAACGGCACTGGCCGGAAAGCTGACAAAGGTCGAGACACCCGAGCCACTATCCTTGCGACACATGCCACAATGGCAATGATTGCCGCCAATCGGATCACCAGAAGCAGAAAAGCGCACCGCGCCACAAAGACAGCCACCGGAATGGATAGCAGGATTCGTGGTCATGGTGCGCTTTCCTGAAATAGCGTTGGTTTTAATTATTCGTTCGGAACACCTGTGGTGGTCGAATATTCGAAATGGAATTCCTTATCCGGGAACAGATAGGAACGCGCAGCATGAATGGCGCTGGCTCCTTCGGCAAAGCCTGACAGGATCAGTTTGAGTTTATGCTCATAGGTGGCGATATCGCCGATTGCAAAGATGCCCGGAACCGATGTTTGCATCGTCGCCTGAGTGACCCCGATATGGTTTTTATCAAGGTTAAGACCCCAATCGGCAATCGGGCCCAGTTCCATTGCAAGGCCAAAGAACGGCAGAAGGTGATCGGCTTCAAGCTCGCGTTCTTCGCCCTTAAGTGTTGCGACAACTACGTGCGACAGCTTGCCGTTGTCGCCCTTAAGGCCCTTGAGCTGATAGGGAATGACCATTTCAATCTTGCCTTCATCGGCAAGGGTTTGAAGCTTTTTGCTGCTGTCCGGGGCAGCACGGAATTTCGGGCGACGGTGCACAACCATGACCTTTTCGGCAATATCATGCAGTGATAACGCCCAATCGACCGCGGAATCACCACCACCGGCAATCACGACTTTCTTGCCGGCAAAATCAACGCGGCGTTTGACATAATACTGAACCCCGCCAGACCCTTCGTAATCTTCAAGGCCTTCCATCGGTGGCTTGTTGGGGCCAAAGGCGCCACAGCCAGCGGCAATCACGACCGCACCGGCATCAATAACCGCGCCCGTGCTGGTTTCCAGCGTAAAGCGTCCGTCATCGCGCTTTTCAAGTTTGGTTACCTGCTGACCCAGATGATAGGTCGGTTCAAACGGGGCGGCCTGTTTCGCCAACTGATCAATCAGGTCCTGACCTGCGATCTGCGGATGGGCGGGAATGTCAAAAATCGGCTTTTCAGGATACAGCGCGCTGCACTGGCCACCGACCATATCAAGTGCGTCAATCACATGTGATTTAAGCCCCAGCATACCGGCTTCGAAAACCGCAAAAAGTCCCACGGGGCCTGCGCCAATAATGGCAATATCTGTGCTATGCGATGCGTCTGACATACTCATTCCGTCCAAATAAAATCAAATTTGGGTAGGGTGCTGACCCCAAGCCCGGTGGTGTGCGGGAAAACTGTTAGCTGCGAAATAGCATTTGGGGCCGTCAATCGCAACGGAAACCGGGCAAATTTGCTGTGTGTGCCATGTTTTGCTGTGACCTTGATCGCGATTCCGTAAAATCATTGCGAAGCGGTTGTCAGTCACCCTACAACAGAACAAACAAACGCCATTCAATCGACGGATATCATGATCAAAACAGTCACTGTCAGCGATCAAAACGGGACCGAAGCCCTTGCCGCAAAATTGGCCGCCATTGCCAAGCCGGGTGACGTGATCCTGATGCATGGCACCTTGGGTATGGGTAAAAGTGCGTTTTGCCGGGCCTTCATTCGGGCGGTGGCTGATAACCCGCACGAAGAAGTCCCCAGCCCGACCTTCACGCTGGTCCAGATTTATGAGCTGGATCGTCTGCCCGTCTGGCATTTCGATTTGTATCGCTTGTCTGACCCCGAAGAGGTTCATGAACTTGATATCGAAGATGCCTTTGCGGATGCTGTCAGTCTGATTGAATGGCCTGATCGGTTGGAATATCTGACCCCAAAAAACCGTCTTGATAT
The DNA here is from genome assembly GCF_000763295.1 of Thalassospira australica. GTDB lineage: Bacteria > Pseudomonadota > Alphaproteobacteria > Rhodospirillales > Thalassospiraceae > Thalassospira > Thalassospira australica. The sequence continues at coordinate 590,214 of NZ_JRJE01000032.1, forward strand.
TCATATCGATCCCGGATCAAGCCCCGATGGGCGGGTATTTAAGCTTGAACCACATGGGGATGACTGGGTTCAGCGGATCACTGATCTTAACGAGGCCCCCCAATGACGCGCGCCACACCCGATCAGGAGCGCCGCAATGCCGAACGACAGGATTTTCTGGTGTCTTGCGGCTGGCAAAATGCGCAAGTGTCTCCGCTGGTCGACGATGCTTCGGCACGGAAGTATTTTCGCCTTGAACGCCGACACGACACCGCGCTTTTGATGGATTTCCCGCCAACAGCCATTCATGTCGATCCACATGGCATCTTTGATGACCCGGAACGTCCGGCCTCGGTCGTGCCGGTGTTGAAAACGACCGAGCTGTTCAAGCGGGCAGGCTGGCGTGTGCCGGACATTCAGGCCGCCGATGAAAAACGTGGTTTGCTGCTGATCGAGGATTTCGGCGATGTGACCTTTACCGAGGCGCTTCAGGGCGGAGCAATGTTTGACGGCCTTGGACAGGAAGCCCTGTATTTGCGTGGGGTCGCGCAATTGATAACCCTGCATCGGTTCTGTGACGCGGGCGGGATGACCGGATGCGACTTGGTGCGCTATGGCCCCGACAATCTGCGTCGCATGCTTGATAGTTTCAAAACCGACTATCTGCCGTTGATCATCACCGATCAAGCAAGGCGTGCAATCGCCATCAAAGATTTTGACAAGCTGCTTGATGATGTCTTGCCGCTTTGCTGGCAGGCAGGCGATGTGATCATTCACCGCGATTATCATGTTGATAACCTGATGCTGGTTGAAAATGGCGACGGGGGGGATGATTGCGGGATCATTGATTTTCAGGATGCCGCCATTGCCCCGCGGCCCTATGATCTGGCCTCGCTTTTGCGCGATGTGCGCCACGATATTGGCCCGGATCTTGAAGCGCGGATGACGGAATTCTATCTTGCAGCTTTTCCAAATATTGATCGTTCTGGTTTCGAAACATCCTATGTTGCGGCATCAATGGTGCGCAATTTCCGTATCCTTGGGCGGTTTGGTTGGCTTGCGATCAAGGCGGGGAAAACCCGCTATTTCGATTTTATTCCGCGCTGCTGGGAACTGATCTTGCGCGGGGCAGGGGAAAACCTGCCAGCATTGCAGGATTGGGTGGAAACCCATATCCCGCCCGATGCCCGCAAGGCCCCAAAAATTTTCACGCCGCATCCCCCGGCCAGCAAAGAGGCACAAAGATGACCGCACCGGCACAAAAGGCACAGGCCATGGTTCTGGCAGCGGGGCTGGGCAAACGCATGCGCCCGATCACTGATACAATGCCAAAACCACTGATACCGGTTGCAGGCAAGCCGATGCTTGATCATGTGCTTGATAAACTTGCGGCGGCCGGGGTGGATAAGGCGGTGGTCAACAGCCACTACCTTGGTCGGCAGATCACGGATCATGTTGCCACCAGATCAGCACCCGCCATTGTTACCTCGCCCGAGGAAGACTTGCTTGAAACCGGCGGCGGGGTGAAAAACGCGCTTTCGAAACTGGATGCAGAAGCGTTTCTGATTGCCAATGCCGATGTCTTCTGGACCGAAGGGACCGAACCGCTTTTTGATCGCCTGATCAATGCGTTTGATCCGGATCATATGGACGCCCTGCTTGCGGTTTATCCGGTTTCGGACGGCTATGGCTATGACGGCGCGGGGGATTTCTTCTGGCAGGTGGATGGTCGGTTGAAACGCCGGGGTGATGCGCCATCAGCCCCCTATTTCTTTACCGGCGTTCAGGTGCTTTCGCCACGCCTGTTTGAAGATACGCCTGATGGAGCCTTCTCGCTGAATGTTGTTTATGACAAGGCGCTGGCGGCAGGGCGGTGTTATGGTCTGGTGCATGATGGCGGGCATTTCCATATCGGCACACCAGAGGCCCTTAAAGAGTCTGAGCCTGTCATCGCCAAGGCGCTTGAGGTGGAGCGGGCCAAGCAAGCCGCATTCGGGGGAAATTGATGGCTGACCTGTTTGATGTTCTGGACGCACCTGATTACGACGATGCCTCGTTTGCAGGCACGACAGAGCCGCCATCAAACCTGTTTTTCATCCCCCCGGGCGAAGCCTTTGCCGATCTGATCGCCAAACAACTGATCGTTGAAACTGTAGATCGGCCCGATGAACTGCCAGATTACGTTTTGATGGTGCCTAACCGTCGTTCTGCCAAGGTCATGCGCGATGCGTTTTTGCGCCAATCGGGTGGGGCCGTGACCCTGCTGCCGACCATTCGGCCACTGGGCGAGGCAGACGAGGACGAGCTTGCGATTTATGGTGCTGGCGGGGAACAGGCGGCTTTGGATCTGCCGCCCGCCATCCCGGATCTACAGCGTAAATTGCTGCTGACCCGTCTGATCATGAACCGGCCCGATCATCGCGGTGAAAACCCGACTGCCGATCAGGCCGCCCGTCTTGCCGGGGAACTCGCAAGGTTTCTTGATCAGGTACAAACCGAAAACTGTGCCTTTGACGATCTCGAAGGATTGGTGCCCGAAGAATTTGCCGAACATTGGCAGCTCACACTGGAATTTCTGCAAATCCTGACCCTGCATTGGCCCGACATTCTGAAATCCCAGGATGTCAGTGACCGGGCGATGCGCCGTAACGCCCTGATCAAGGCGCAAATTGACCTTTGGGCAGAAAACCCGCCAGAAACGCCGGTTTTGATTGTTGGTTCCACCGGGCCGTTTCCGGCCTTGCGGGATTTGATGGGGGCGGTTCTTGCCATGCCCAAGGGCCGTGTGGTTCTGCCCGGTCTGATGCAGGGGCTTAATCACGAAGACTGGGCGGCGATTGCCGATGATGCTGCCCATCCACAACATTTGCTGGGCAAAACGTTGGGCCATATCGGACGTCATGCCGATAGTGTTCTGCCTTGGCCTGCCCTTGTGGACGATAGCCCGGCAACGATCGAGCGCCGACGTCTGGCGCGCGAAGCCTTGCGCCCGGCCAAAACCACCCATCATTGGCGTCACATTGCGGGGTTTGCGTCTGATGTTCTAGATGGCGTCTTGCGCGTGGATTGTTCCGGTGCGCGTGAAGAAGCCACCACCATTGCCCTTATGATGCGCGAGGCATTGGAACATCCCGAAAAGACCTGTGCACTGGTCACTCCGGATCGCGGCTTGGCGCGCCGTGTCGCGACCGAATTGCGGCGCTGGGAAGTTGAAATTGACGATTCGGCGGGTATTCCGCTGCATGACACAGCACCGGCGATTTATCTGCGCCTTGTCGTGCGTACAGTACAGGAAGAATTCGCCCCGGTCCCACTTTTGGAACTGTTGAAACATCCGCTTTCGGCGGCGGGCCTGTCGCCGGAAACCTTCCGCGTTTTAACCCGGCTTCTGGAAAAGGAAATCCTGCGTGGTGCCCGTCCGGGGCCGGGTTTGGATGGCTTGCAAACCGCCCTTGACGGGTGGCGCGATGAGCAGATTGAGCGGCTTAAAAACAGTGGTTCGGAAAGTGCAGCAAGCCGGATTGAACGCGTGCGGGGTGATCATGATCGCTTGACCGATCTGGTGGCACGCTGCGCGGCCTGCCTTGAAGCGCTTTCTGACCTGAACGCTGACAAGGCCTTGTCACCGGTTCATGCGCTGCGCTGCCATATCTCGGCCGCCGAGTCCTTGGCTGCAAGTGATACCCAATCGGGTGCTGATCGGCTGTGGCGCGGGGACGCGGGTGAGTCGCTTGCCGATTTCGTGCATGAATTGCTCAATGCACTGGGTGAGTTCACCCATATGCCCGGAAATCGATATGGTGCGTTTCTTGATGCCCTGATGGCGGATCGTGCGGTGCGCCCACGCTATGGCAAACATCCGCGTTTGTTTATCTGGGGCACGGTCGAAGCCCAGATGCAGCAAGCCGACCTGACCATTCTCGGCGGCCTTAACGAAGGCGTCTGGCCACCCGAAGCCGGGGCCGATCCATGGATGAGCCGCCCGATGCGGCGCAATTTCGGTTTGCCTGCGCCCGAACACCGGGTCGGGCAATCGGCCCATGATTTCCAGCAACTATTTTGTTCGCCCGATGTGGTCATGACCCGTGCGCTGCGTATCGAAGGCACGCCGACCGTGCCGTCACGCTGGTTGTTACGGATTGAAAACATTTTGCGGAAATCGGGTGTTTCGATGGAAAAGCCCGAAGCAAACGATTGGCGTGCGTTGGCGGAAACGCTTGATGAACCCGCCGATGACATGCGGATCAAAATTGGTCGTCCGGCACCAAAACCCCCTGTATCAGCCCGCCCCGATCGCTTGTCCGTTACGCAGATCGAAACATGGATGCGCGACCCATATGCGATCTATGCCCGTCATATCCTTGGTTTGCGCAAACTGGACGGGGTGGATGAAGACCCTGGTGCAGCGGATTACGGCAATCTGATCCATGATGCGCTTGATCAGTTCATTGCCCGTTACCCGGATCATTTACCCCCCGATGGCGAAAACGAATTGATCATGATTGGCCGCGACGTTTTCAAGCCGCTTGCTGCGCGCCCCGGCCTTTGGGCGTTTTGGTGGCCACGGTTTGAGCGTATCGCCAAGTGGTTCATTCAAACCGAGGCCGCGCGCCGTGATGCCATTCGCAAATCCTATACCGAACAGGCCGGAACCCTTGATACCATCAGCGGCTTTCAGGTCTATGCCCGTGCCGACCGCATTGATCAGCTTCGTGATGGCGGGGTCGCGATCATTGATTATAAAACCGGTGCGCCCCCCAGTCAGGGCGACGTTGCCAACGGTTTTGCGCCGCAGTTGCCCCTCGAAGCTGCCATTGCCGAAAAGGGTGGTTTTGGTGATGTCCCCGCCGGTCCACCCGCCAGCATGGCGTTTTGGAAGCTTTCAGGCGGTGATCCGGCCGGCGAGATTGTTGAAATCAACACAAACCGAATGAAAACCACCCCGGCTGAACTCGCCCATGCGGCAGTGGATGGCGTCAATGGTTTGGCTGCGGCCTTTGCCGATCCCAATACGCCCTATCTCAGTGTGCCGCACCCCGATCACGCCCCGAAATATTCCGACTATGTCCATCTGGCACGCCTGCGCGAATGGATGGGCAGCGAAGATGTCAGCGAGGATATTGATGATAGCGGGGAGGGCGAAGCGCCATGACCGAAATGCGCGGAGCCGATCCCAACGTCCTGCAACGCAATGCGTCTGATCCGACGGCATCGGTTTGGGTGTCGGCATCCGCCGGGGCGGGCAAGACCAAGGTTCTGTCTGATCGTGTGCTGCGCCTGATGCTGTCAGGCACCGAACCCCATCGCATCCTCTGTCTGACCTTTACCAAGGCCGCAGCGGCTGAGATGGCCAACCGTGTCAATGAACGGTTGGGGCTTTGGGCGACGATGGAGGATCGCGACCTTCAGGCCGATCTTGCCAATCTTGCCGGAACAGCCCCCAGTGCCGATGAAACCATTCGCGCGCGCCAGCTTTTTGCCCGCGTCCTTGATGCGCCGGGTGGGATGAAAATCCAGACCATTCATGCGTTCTGCCAGTCATTGCTGCGCCGCTTTCCACTGGAAGCAGGTCTCGCACCGCATTTTGAAATTATGGATGACCGCACAGCGGCCGAAACCATGGCCGATGTGCAGGAAGAGGTGCTGGCCTTTGCCCGTACCGGCCGCGATGACGATCTGGCGCATGCGTTATCTGTTGTGACAGGCCAAGTTCGCGAAGGTGCCTTTGGCGAGGTCATGAGCGAATTGGCCCGTGAACGCGGGCGGCTTAAACGCATGTTGGCCAATCTTGGTGGTGCCAATCGCATGCGTGATGCGGTCTATAAGGCGCTTGGTGTGCAGGTTGGACTGGATGATGAAACCATCCTGAGCAAGGCGCTTTCGGATGATGCTTTTGACCGCGATGGATTGATGCGCGGGCTGGCCGCACTTGAAGCCGGAACCAAAACCGACAAGGCCCGCGTCCCGGCATTGGCGCAATTTCTTGAAAAAACCACGGTCGAAGCCCGTTTGGCGGTGTTTAACGATTATCGCAGCGTGTTCTTTACGACCGCTGGTGAACCGCGTGCCAAACTGATCACCAAGGCAGCGGCGGAAAACCACCCGATGGGGGCCGATGCGCTTGAGCAGGAATGCGCGCGATTGGTCGAGGTTGAACGCCAGCGCAAGGCAGCCGCCATGGCCGGTGCAACATCGGCGCTGATTACCATCGGCAATGCCATGCTGGACCGTTATGCCACCAAAAAGGCCCTGCATGCCCGCCTTGATTATGATGACCTGATCCTGACCAGCTTGCAGCTTTTGCAACGTCAAGCGGGGATTGCCGGTTGGGTGTTGTTTAAGCTGGACGAAGGCCTTGATCATGTCCTGATTGACGAGGCACAGGATACCAACCCTGAACAATGGGAAGTGGTTCGCATTCTGGCCGAGGAATTCTTTATCGATGCCGGGCGCCATGCCGATAAGCCGCGTACCATCTTTGCCGTTGGGGATGCGAAACAATCGATCTACAGCTTCCAGCGGGCCGATCCGGAAAAATTCGCTGAAATGCGCCGCTATTTCCGCGAACGGGCGCGTGAAATTGAAGCAGACTGGCGCGAAGTCCCGATGAACATATCGTTCCGGTCGACCGATGCGGTGCTGGGCACGGTGGATCGCGTCTTTGCCGGGGCGGTTGCAAAACAGGGTGTCGGGGATGAAGGCGATGACGTTGCCCACAGTCCGTTCCGCGTCGGGCAGGCCGGGCGGATTGAATTGTGGCCCGCCGTCGAACCCGAAGAACGCACCCCCGAAGATCCCTGGACACCCCCAACCCGTATTGTGCGGCTTGAAGATCCGGAAATCAGGCTGGCGCGCGTCATTGCCGGGCGCATCCGCCATGCGATTGATGAAAAGGAAATCCTGACATCGCGGGGGCGTCCGGTGCGGGCCGGGGATTTCATGATCCTTGTGCGCCGTCGGACTGCGTTCGTGGATGAGGTCGTCAAGGCGCTCAAGGAACGTAACGTGCCGGTTGCCGGTGTTGACCGTATGCAGATCACCGATCAGCTTGCCGTGATGGATCTGGTGGCATTTGGGCGTTTTCTTTTGATGCCTGAAGATGACCTGACCCTTGCCGAGGTGCTTAAAAGCCCGTTGATTGGGCTTGATGACGATCAGTTATTTGAAATTGCCCATAACCGTCCCAGAACCCTTTGGCATGCGCTGCGTGAAAAGGCCGCAATCGTCGAAGACGGATCGCCATTTGCCCGCGCCTATGTCTTTTTGTTCAAATGGTTGGGCCGGGTTGATTACGAACGTCCGTTTGAACTGTATGCCGAGCTTCTTGGCGGGCGCGGCGAAAACGCACGTGGCGTGCGTGCCCGTCTGGTCGGGCGTCTGGGGATTGAGGCCAACGACCCGATTGACGAATTCCTCAACCTTGCCATGGGGTATGAGGCCGATCACGCACCGACCTTGCAGGGTTTCCTGCACTGGTTGATGGCCGGTGATGCGGAAATCAAGCGTGACCTTGAACAAAGCGGGCGCGATGAAGTGCGCATCATGACCGTGCATGGGGCCAAGGGCCTGCAGGCACCAATTGTGTTCCTGCCCGATACGATGCAGGTGCCGACACAGGCCCCCAACCTGTTCTGGCAGGAAGATCGTAATTTGATGTTCTGGTTGCCGCGTGTAGCGCTGGAAACGGATGTTGTGGCCCGTTTGCGTGATGCAAATGCCATCAAGCGTGATCAGGAATATAACCGCTTGCTGTATGTCGCGCTGACCCGTGCCGAAGACCGGCTTTATATCTGTGGCTGGCAAGGTCGGCGCAAGGCGCCCGAGCATTGCTGGTACAATCTGTGCCAACAGGCAATGGAAGGCTACGCCAAGCCCGAACAGATCGATTTGCGGGCTTTCTCCGGTTCCGGGTGGGATGGCGAAGGCTGGGTATGGGAAACCGATCAAAGTCAGGCCCCGAAACCCGACAGGTCGGAGGCTGATAACATTGCGCCAGAAGGCCCAAAGCGCAGCCTGATCCGGGCTGTTGCCCCACAGGAATCCTTCCCGCCCAAACCATTGGCGCCCAGCCGCCCGCTTGAGGACGAACCTGCCGTGCAGTCCCCGCTTGGCGGGGATCAGGGGCAAAGCTTCAAACGTGGATTGCTGATCCACAAACTTCTGGAATTGCTGCCCGATCTGCCTGAAAAGGCCCGCCGTGCTGCGGCTGAGCGGTACCTTGCTCAGCCGGTTCATGCGCTGGAACCTGATCAGCAGGTCGAGATCGCAAATGAAACCCTTGGCATTTTTGATAACCCGGAATTTGCCCCGGTCTTTGCGCCGGGATCACGGGCCGAGGTGCCCCTGGTCGGGATTGTTGGCGGTGACGTGGTGTCGGCCCAGATTGACCGGCTTGTCGTGCGCGATGACGAAGTGATGATTGTCGATTACAAAACCAATCGTCCGCCGCCACGCGATGTCGAAGATACACCGTGCGCCTATCGCCGTCAGATGTCGATCTATCGTGCGGCACTGGCGCAGATGTATCCGGGCAAGAAGGTCAGGTGCTTTATTCTGTGGACCAACGGGCCATGGATGTCGGAGCTGCCCGACCATATTCTGACATTTGGTTGATGTGTGCGACTCTGCGGGATGTTTGGCTTGGCGCATGGAACATGGCTGCTGGTGGCCCTATGCGCTTGACGTTTGCGTCAGTGCTGCCTACCTTGGCCCCATACAGCGGATCGAGGTTTGCGGGTTCGCCCGCCGTGCCTCGTAACAACTAGGATCTGAAAGCATGACCACGATTAAAGTTTCCGACGGTTCGTTTGACACCGACGTTCTGGGTTCCAACGACCCGGTTTTGGTCGATTTCTGGGCTGAGTGGTGCGGTCCGTGTAAGCAGATTGCGCCATATCTCGACGAAATTGCAGGTGAACTGGGCGGCAAGCTCAAGATCGCCAAAGTGAATATTGACGAAAACCCGAACACCCCGGCGAAATACGGTGTTCGCGGCATTCCGACCCTGATGATCTTCAAGGGCGGCGAAGTTGCGGCGATGAAAGTCGGCGCACTTCCGAAAAGCGCACTTGTTGACTGGATCAACCAGTCGATCTGATCGTTCAGGTCACATAAAACGCCAAAAAGGCGGGCTGAAATTCAGCCCGCCTTTTTATTTAGCTTCGGGATCAGCAAGTCGCTCTAATACTCGTAGGGCGTGCCGTCCATATTCTCCATCAGGACTTCGCGTTTGCCGACGTGGTTGGCTGCGGAAACGACACCGTTTTCTTCCATCTGTTCGATGATACGTGCCGCACGGTTGTAGCCGATGGACAGTTTGCGCTGTATGAAGCTGGTGGATGCCTTTTTCTCGCGCAGGACAATTCCGACCGCCTGATTATACAAATCATCATCTGATCCATTGCTGCCACCCGCACCGGCATTGCCCCCGGCCATATAGGCCGCAACCGGGTCTTCTTCGGGTTCTTCGGTAACGGTTTCAAGATAGGCCGGGTCGCCCTGATCGCGCAGGTGCTTGACGATGCTTTCGACTTCCTCGTCCGAAACGAACGGGCCGTGAACACGCTGCAAACGGCCACCTTGGCCCATATACAGCATATCCCCCTGACCCAGAAGTTGCTCGGCGCCCATTTCGCCAAGGATGGTGCGAGAATCGATTTTCGAGGTCACGGAATAGGAAATACGCGTCGGGAAGTTTGCCTTGATCGTCCCGGTAATGACGTCGACCGACGGGCGCTGGGTCGCCATAATCAGGTGCAGGCCAGCTGCACGGGCCATCTGCGCCAGTCGCTGGATCGATGCTTCAACATCCTTGCCAGCGACCAGCATAAGGTCGGCCATTTCGTCGACAATAACGACGATAAACGGCAGCGGCTCCATCGGCAGTTCCTGATCTTCAAAGATCGGCTTGCCGGTTTCGGGATCAAATCCGGTCTGAACGCGGCGGGTAAGTTGTTCGCCCTTGGCCGCGGCTTCCTTGATGCGTTTGTTATAGCCCGCAATGTTACGCACACCAACCTGACTCATGGCGCGATAACGGTCTTCCATCTCGCGCACGGCCCATTTAAGGGCGACAACCGCCTTGTGCGGGTCGGTGACAACCGGGGTCAAGAGATGCGGGATGCCATCATAGATCGACAGTTCCAGCATTTTGGGGTCGATCATGATAAAGCGGCATTCTTCGGGCCGCAGGCGATACAGCAGCGACAGGATCATCGCATTCACACCAACCGACTTACCCGACCCCGTCGTACCGGCAATCAGCAAGTGCGGCATCTTGGAAAGATCGGCAATCACCGGGGTGCCGCCAATATCTTTGCCAAGGCTCATGTTGAGTTTGCCGGAGTTCTTTTCAAAATCGCTCGACGCGAGGATTTCATGCAGATGCACGGTTTCACGACGAGAGTTTGGCAGCTCGATCCCAATGACGTTGCGTCCCGGCACCACGGCGACACGCGCGGCAATGGCGCTCATGGATCGTGCAATATCATCGGCAAGACCAATCACGCGTGATGATTTAACACCTGCAGCCGGTTCAAGTTCATAAAGGGTAACCACCGGGCCCGGTCGGACCTGAACGATTTCGCCCTTAACGCCAAAGTCCTGCAGCACGGTCTCAAGCAAGCGGGCATTTTGTGCCAGTGCTTCCTGATCAATCTGGTTGGCATCGGCCGGGTCGGGTTCGCCCAGAAGATCAAGCGGCGGGAAACGGTATTCCTCGGACCCAAGATCAAAGGATGCCTGACGTTGGGCTGCGGCCTTTTGGCTGGGCTGCAGTTTGGCCGCCGGGGCGGCAACAATATGCACAGGCGGTTCGTGATCGTCATCATCTTCGAACCCGTCATCACTTTCCGGGGCGTCTTTGGGGTCGGACCGTCGGGTGGAAATGGCAGATCCCAATTTGGATTGGCCTTTATCCATTGAGGGTTCCTGACGTGATCCGGGTGCGCGCTTGGCAATCGGCTGGTCATTGCTGCCCGTCGGGATGATTGCACGAATGCCCGAAATGACCTTGCCCCCGGCAAAGGACAGTGCCGTTCCCAACCGTTCCCATTCGGCAAGGGTATAGGCCATGCAAAAGATGGTCAGCGCCATACCAAGAATCATGGATGTCAGCGCAATCATTGCCCGTGCACCCGGCACCCAGATCATGGCAAATCCGGTCTGCAGTTTGCCCAGCAACAAATCACCTGCAAATCCACCCAGACCAACGGTAAGCGGCCAATGCATGCCCGGCTGCACGGCCGCTGCGGAAATTGCCACCAACAGCAGGGCAAGCGGCAGAACAAGGAACCGCACCCACATCCAGCGGAATGGTTTGACCGCAATCAGACGCAGGCCCCAGCCAACCAGAAGCACGGTCAGCAACGCCGAGGCCAATCCAAGCGTGCGTAGCATCAAATCCGCGCCATAGGCACCAACAACACCCAGTGGATTAAAAATCACATTGCGGTCGGTCGCATGATTAAAGGACGGATCACCGGGATGAAACCCAATCAGCATGATGAACAGGGCAATGGCCAACAGCACCAGACCAAGGCCACAAAACCGCAAGCCGGATCGCTTCAGCAATGTCACAAGACTGCCGGGCATAAAAGCGGTTCCAAGTGTGTTTGACTGACTGCTCATCTGGGTATCCGTTCTGGTTAAGTCCTGTTGTACTCAGTGGTGCGAAGGGCAGTGCGCTAGCTATCCAGCGCTTGTGCAATGCGGGTCAGTCCATCCCGCGTGGTTTCAAGATCATGGACAAGGGCAATGCGGATAAACTGTTTGCCCGGATTGTGGCCTGTGGCATCGGTCAGCGAAAGGTAACTGCCGGGGATAACCTTGACCCCGGTTTCTTTCCAGATCTTTTGGGTGGCAGCTTCGTCATTGCCAACATCCAGCCACAGGAAAAATCCACCCGGCGGACGGTAAAACCCGAACCGGTTGCCAAAGACGTTTTCGGCAACGTCGATTTTGGCGCGATAAAGGTCCCGGTTGGCCGTGGCGTGGGCATCATCATTCCAAAGCGCGGTCGATGCCGCCATAATCGGCATTGGAATGGTTGCCGAACAATAGCTGCGCAACGCGGTAAAGCGTTTGATGATCTTCGGGTCCCCGGCCACAAAGCCCGACCGTAAACCCGGTGCGCTGGATCGTTTTGACAGGCTGTGGAAGACAAGGATGTTGTCCATGTTCCCGCCCTGTGCAGCAGAAACTTCAAGCGCGCCGGTCGGTGCGACCGTGTCATAGATGTCTGCGTAACATTCATCCATCGCAAGAACGAAGTGATGCTTGCGCGCCAGACCAATCACCTTTTCCAGATAGTCGCGCGATGCAACCGCCCCTTGCGGGTTCGCTGGCGAGCACAGGAAAAACAACGCGCAGGTATCAAGGTCGTTGGCGTCAATCTGATCAAGATCCGGCAGGAAACCGTTTTCCGGTCCGGCTGCCAGCGGCACCATTTCCGCGTCGTTGAGTGCGGCCGCCCCGCAATAGACCTGATAGAACGGGTTGGGCAGCAATACCTTGGGCTTGGGGCCGGGTTGATCTTGCGGGATAACCGTGGTGGCAATCAGATAAAGCGCTTCGCGCGTGCCTGCGACCGGCAGTATGTGATCATCACGATCAATCATGGTCGTTGGCAGGTTATAACGCCGATCCAGCCAGTTTTTGATGGCTTCACGCAATTCCGGTGTGCCTGCACCGGGCGGGTATTTGTGCCAAAGTGCTGCATGTTTGACCATTGCCTCGGTAATCATCGCAGGGGGTTCGTGTTGCGGTTCACCGATCGACATAACCAACGGCGTCTGACCGGGTTCAATCCCGTCAAGCAGGGTTGCCAATCGCGGAAACGGATAGGCAGGCAATTGATCCAGGCGCGCGTTAAACATGGTCGTCGTCATTCCAGCTTGGTCTGTGGCCCCGTTGGCAACGGGGCCGAAATACAGAATATGGGTAAATTCCCCTTACTTTACCCCTATGCCAAAAGTGCAAAGAAAGATTTAAGAGACCAACTGCGATGACGTAAAAAGCGCGGAATGATCCGCATGTCAGACATATGCCAAAAGGCTCCAAAGGCGCGTGGTGTTGGTGTCCTTGCGCCGTTTGGGCACTTTTAACGCGCAAACACAAAAAGCCCGCCGCGGGAAACCCCGGGCGGGCCAGTTGGTCTGACAGGCTGGGTATCGGGCGAACCCGATACCCGTCAGGAAATCAAATCGCTTAGAAGCGCTGGGAACCCTTACCGAATTCCGGATAAGCTTCCAGGCCAAGTTCGGTTGCATCCGAACCGTTGGCTTCGCCTTCTTCGTCAAGGCGGATACCAACAGTGAATTTCAGAACCAGCCATACGATGGACGATGCAATGACGGTGAAGGCACCCATTGCAACAATACCGGTAAGCTGCGTTCCGAACGATGCACCGTCATTGGTGAACGGAACAACGATCGTGCCCCAGATACCAGCAACAAGGTGAACCGAAACCGCACCGACAACGTCGTCGATTTTCAGCTTGTCAAGCAGCGGAACCGCGACGACGACCAGGATGCCACCAATCGCACCGATGATGATGGCAGAACCAATGGTCGGGGTTGCAGGTTCAGCGGTGATCGAAACCAGACCAGCCAGTGCACCGTTCAGTGCCATGGTGAGGTCGACCTTTTTGTAAAGGATCTGGGTCAGGATGATCGCAGCAACCACACCGCCGGCCGCAGCCATAGAGGTGTTTGCAAATACGTTCGACATTTCAATGACAGCAGAGCCGGAATCCATCGCCAGCACAGATGCGCCGTTGAAGCCGAACCAGCCCATCCAGAGAATGAACGTACCGATGGTCGCAAGCGGCAGGTTTGAACCCGGCATCGGGTGAACCGAACCGTCTTCGCCGTATTTGCCTTTACGTGCACCAAGGATGATCGCACCGCTAAGCGCAGCCCAGCCACCGACCGAGTGAACAATGGTCGAACCGGCATAATCCGAGAAGCCCATTTCAGAGAGCCAGCCACCGCCCCAGGTCCATGCACCGGTGATCGGATACAGAAGACCGGTCAGAACGACGACAAAGATCAGGAACGGCCAGAGTTTGATGCGCTCGGCAACAGTACCCGACACGATGGATGCTGCGGTTGCAACAAACACCATCTGGAAGAACCAGTCAGAACTTGCAGAATATGCACCCGAGAAGTCACCACCAAGTGCGGCGGCGTCATCAGCGCTCCAAAGGCTAAGTGAACCGATCCAGCCGGTAACATCGGCATACATCAGGTTGTAGCCGATCAGGTAGTACATGATACCGGCAATGGAAAAGAGCGAGATGTTCTTGAGCAGGATGGTCGATACGTTTTTCGTGCGCACAAGGCCCGCTTCAAGCATCGCAAAGCCTGCGGCCATCCACATCACAAGGACGCCACCGAACAAGAACAGGAAGGAGTTGAGAATATAGCCGGTTTCCGGCGTAACACCCGTAAACTCGACGTCTTGTGCAATAGCTGGAGCAGCAATTGCCAGAACGGCAGTTGCTGCAGCTGCAGCAAGGCCGGTTTTCTTCATGGAAATAGTCATAATGTCTCCCCTTGTCTCTGGACTTACAGGGCGTCGTCGCCGGTTTCACCAGTGCGGATACGAACCGCCTGGCTTACATCAAGAACGAAAATCTTACCGTCCCCGATTTTCCCGGTTTGAGCAGTTTTGGTGATGGCTTCGACAACCTGATCAACCAGATTATCCGTGATGGCGACTTCCAGCTTCACCTTCGGCAAGAAGCTGACCATGTATTCAGCACCACGATAAATTTCGGTCTGACCTTTTTGACGGCCAAAACCTTTAACTTCAGTGACCGTCAAGCCCTGAACGCCCAGCGCACTAAGCGCTTCGCGGACTTCGTCCAGTTTGAACGGTTTGATGACAGCAGTAACAAGTTTCATAATATTGCGACCTCCCGGCATATCCGTTGAGTACCAACGTGGTAATCACGATTTCGCAGTCGAGGGTTCCAAACCAAGAATCGTGCCAGACTCAAAATAAAACGTTTAAGTAATTGTTTTAAAAGAAAAAATATAAGAATCCGTCAGGCATGCAGCATACTTCGCGCCACAACGGCAGGATTAAAATATGCACAAAATCTGGGGTTGTTTAAAAATTGTGCATATTTTTTAATCAACCAGACACTGAAATGAAAACCGCTTGTTGCTCAAGGCACTGGCAACCAGATTGCTTTTATTCCGAGGGGAGATTGTCGGCTTTGGCTGGTTGGGTGGTGTGCGCCACCCTATGAATATGTGCAAGATGATGATCGGGGCGGGTTGTGGGCGCGTATCGGGCAGGGTAAACATGGGGCAGACCCGTCCACGATGACGTATTGCGTCAGGTCAACGCACTGTACTGGATCCGGGTCTAAACCGGGATTACTGTCCAAGACCAAACGAAACAGGAATGCGCGACATGCATGATCATCAGGCACTTCACACCGATGTCATCATTCTGGGTGGTGGTTTGAACGGTGCGGCCATGGCATTGGCGTTGGCCCATGGGGGTGTCAGCTCTGTGGTGATTGATTATGCAGACCCCAAAACCATTCTGAGTGCCAATTATGATGGCCGGACGTGCGCGATTGCAGCTGCCTCCAAATCCGTGCTTGAGGTTGTTGGCGCCTGGGAACATATGGCCGATGCGGCCGAGCCGATCCTTGATATCCGCATTGCCGACGGTCAAAGCCCGCTGTTCCTGCATTATGATCATCATGAAGTCGGTGACGAACCGCTTGGCTATATTGTCGAAAACCTTGTGACCCGTGGTGCGCTGTATCGTGCGACAGAACAAAGCGATCTGATTAAAATGATTGCACCGGCAAAGGTCGTGGACATCGCCCGTGATCAGGGGGCGATGACCCTTACGCTTGAAGATGGCCAATCAATCCGCGCGCCGCTTGCCATCGGGGCCGAGGGGCGCAATTCGATGCTGCGCAAATGGGCCGGTATCAAAACCTATGACTGGAGCTACAAGCAAAGTGCTGTGGTCTGCACGGTAAAACACCAGCAGCCCCACAATGGTCTGGCAGTGGAGCATTTCCTGCCTGCGGGTCCCTTTGCCATTTTGCCGATGACAGATAATCGTTGTTCCATCGTCTGGACCGAAGGAACCGAGCTTGCCAATTATCTGGTCAACCTTGATGAGGAAACCTTTGTCGATGAGCTGCATCGTCGCTTTGATGGCTATCTGGGTGATCTGGAAGTTGTCGGGCCGCGGTTCTGCTATCCGCTTGGTTTGCAGCATGCCTATCACTACACCGAAGACCGGATTGCCCTGATTGGTGATGCGGCGCACGGCATGCACCCGATTGCCGGGCAGGGGCTGAACATGGGCATTCGCGATGTTGCGGTTCTTGCCGAAATTCTGGTCAATGCGCGCCGTCTGGGCCGGGATATCGGCAGTGCCGATGTGTTGGCGGAATATGAACAGTGGCGGCGTTTTGATAACACCGTGATGCTGGCGGTGACCGATGTGACCAACCGGTTGTTTTCAAATGATATCGCCCCGGTTCGTTGGGCACGTGACATCGGTTTGGCAATTGTGCAGAAAATTCCGCCCCTGAAAAAGACCTTCATGTCCCACGCGATGGGCTATGCCGGAACCCTGCCGAAACTGATGCAGGGCAAATCTCTTTAGATCGGGATGCGACCGGCCTCTGGGTCAGAAGCTTTGGCATGATCTGACTGAGCCATGTCGCAAATATACGTGGTTCAGTTAAAAACCGTTCTAAATACTGTCGTTTTTTGTCGGTGAGTGTTGATTTGTGTCAACAAGTCAGCAACTACAAAGGCGCAATGTCCCCCGCGACCTGATGCAGTAAATAGGGGACAGATGATGTCATTTACCAACAAACTTCTCGGCACAGCCGTTTTGGGCGCCATGTTGGCAGCCACACTTTTTGCAGCCGAACCTGCCCTGGCGCAAACGGCGGAATTTAAAACCAAGCAGGCCGGTGACTTTGTCATTCGTGCGCGTGGTATTGCCATGGTGCCCGACGAAGATACCTACGACGATACGCTCAACACTGGCGAAGGCCATTTAAATAATGACGTCGTGCCGGAAGTCGATTTTTCCTACTTCCTGACCGATAATCTTGCCTTGGAACTGATCGCGGCGACCACCAAGCATGATCTGACCTGGCAGAACCCCGATCTCGATGCCGGTTCCGTGCGCCTGCTGCCGCCGACCTTGACGCTGCAATATCACTTCATGCCGGAAAGCCGCTGGAGCCCGTATGTTGGTGCGGGCATCAACTATACCTTCTTTTATGATTCCAAACCCGGTCAGTTCAATTCCGTCAAATATGATGACGGATTTGGTTATGCCTTCCAGGCCGGGTTTGATTACGCCATTTCCGGTCCATGGTCGGTCAATGTGGACGTCAAAAAGGTCTATCTTGATACCGATATCAGCATCAACAACGGGGCAAATACCGCCAAGGCCCATCTTGATCCATGGGTCTTTGGTGTCGGTGTCGGATATCGCTTCTAAGATCACAACCGGTCAGATATTTGTCCGGGCGTCTAAAAGCGGTCCTGTGAAACAGGGCCGCTTTTGCTGTTTATAACGTATTCGATGGAAACCGACTCGCTATGGGTCGTAATTATTCAACCGTGCGAAATAACGTTAAGGTTCGCGTGATAATCCGCGTGCTTCAAGGGCAGCAAGATAATCTGCCCAAAGCTTGTCTTGGCTATCATGAAGTTCACGCAGGTACTGCCAGCTAAACAATCCACTGTCGTGAAGGTCATCAAAGGTGATGCGCACCGCGTAATTTCCGACCGGGGAAATGTCGATGATGCCAACGTGACGACGGCCGGGGATGATTTTCTTTTCCGACGGATGGTGGCCTTGTACCTCTGCCGAGGGGCTTTCAACCCGAAGCAATTCAGCGCTCAGACGTGTTGAAATACCATCATCCCAGATGATTTCCAGAATGTGGTCATCGCGCAGATAGTTGATTTCAACTGGCGAGAATTGCGGGGTGAAGCTGTCTTTATTCTGGTTCATGACAAAGCAATGGCGCCTTAATCTTCGATGGCGCGTGCTTCGTCGGGCAGCATAATCGGAATGCCATCGCGGATCGGATAGGCAAGACCAGCTTTCGGGCTGATCAGTTCGTTGTTGTCACGATCATATTCAAGCGCCTGCTTGGTGACCGGACAGACAAGGATCTCAAGAAGTTTCGGGTCTACCGGGCTATGGGTCGTGGTCATGAATTCAGCCTTCGGGTTCGATGTGCCGTTAAAGCGGCACGGATGTTCAGTTGGTGTTGCTGTATGTTTGCTTGGGACTGGCATGTGCGGCCATTTCAAGCAAGGTTGTCAGCATATCGCCGCGATCATACAGGGTTGTGCATTCCAGCAAAGCCTGTTTTTCAAGCGGACTTAACCGGCAGCCCATCGAAATGGTTGTAATCAGCATTTCATCATCGCTATCAGCCAGCGTGTCCCAGCAGGACCGCAGTGAATGATGGGCAAAATAGGTCTCAAGCGCGATGCGCAGCCGGTCACGATTGATCGGCATGTCGTCATGCGCAGGGATCGACAGGTCATCTTTCCAGGGGCTGAAATCACCCCGCACCGTGCGATACCCGCCCTCGTTTGTTGGCAATTCCTCGATCACGGTAAAGCGGCACACGCCGGTCAGCGTGATCAAAAAACGGCCATCATCGGTTTCGCTAAAGGCGGTAATGCGGCCCGCACATCCTGTGGAAAAAATCTCCGGGTGGTCCGGGTCCATGAAGTAATCGTTGTGCTGATCCGGGCGGGGTTGAATCATGCCAATGATCCGGTCCTGTCCCAGTGCATCGGTTACCATGTTCATGTAGCGCGGTTCAAAAATATTGAGCGGCAAATGCCCGCGCGGCAGCAAAAGAGCACCGCTCAGCGGAAACACCGGCATCACTTCAGGAAGATCTGAAAACTCAGGGTCGAATGGGCCGCATATGCTCATGAAAACAATACCGTTGATAGGGCGCGGCGTCCGGCGACGCTGGCAGGGTCCATCGGGCCCCAGGCTTCAAAAAACTTCAGGAGCTGCGTGCGTCCTGCATCTTCATTCCATTCGCGATCCGTGCGAATGATCGTGATCATGGCATTTACCGCTTCATCGCGTTTGTTGGTGGCAAAGCACGCCATGCCATAATCAAACTGTGCCTGCATGTTGCCGGGATCGGCCTCGACCTTTGCACGTGCCTCATCAAGATCAGCACTGCTATATCCGGTTTCGGCCAGTTCAAGGGCACTGATGGCAGCCGAAATTGGTGCCTTCAAACGATCGGTATCCGACATGTTGTCGACAAAGTGGCGTGTTTCTTCAACTTCACCCATGCCAACCATGCAGCGGATCATGCCGCCAATCGCAATTTCATTTTCCTGTTCACGTTCAAGCACGCTGACATACAGGCCGTGCGCTGTTTCATAATCATCTGCGCCAAGTGCTGCGTCGGCCTGCTCCAGCAGGGCTTCAATCGGGCTTTCAATCGGGCCACCGGCAAGGCGTTCGTAAAAGGCACGCACTTCGCTTTCGGGCTGACCACCCTGAAAACCATCCACAGGACGACCGCCCTTAAACGCATAGACCGTCGGCACGGACTGAATGCGCAATTGGGCTGCCAGTTCCTGATTTTCATCGATATTGATCTTGACCAGTTTGACGCGCCCGCCTGCCTCACGGGTGACTTTTTCAATCACCGGCGTCAGGTTTTTGCACGGCCCGCACCACGGTGCCCAGAAGTCGACAACAATCGGCGTCTCCATGGACGGTTCAATAACGTCCTGAACGAACGTTTCGACACTGCTGTCCTTGATCAGGTCAGAATCCTGATTTGGAGTGGTGGCGTTATCTGGCGCATTTGCGTCAAGAATGATCGACATTTTTGTTTACTCTCTAATTCTGAATTCTAGATGATACCGCTGGGCCTGAACGACAAGAGGCGGCCATCTGATATTGCGCGTCACTTAGACTTAAATATAAGCGGATCTAAGGGCTTATCCAGCCCTTTCCCTAAGCTGTCCTTGGTTCATTTATCTGTGTTTTCATGGGGTTCGGTGTCGAAATCGATGACCAAAGGTTCATAGCCGAGGGCGGAGACAAATTTCAAAAGGTCTGACGATGAAATTGTCGTGGTTCGGTCATTGCGCAAGGGGTGGAAGTTCAGAACATCCCCATTGGCAAGTTTTGCATCAAGAACCAGTTTGACTTTGCGCGCCTGATCATTGATCAGGGCAAATGGCGTCACCGACCCCGGTTTGATGCCAAGGGTTTCGATCAGAAGTTCCGGTTTGCCAAAGGAAAGGCGCGCACATCCAAGGCGCTTGTGCAGGTGGTTCATCCGAATTTCGGTTTCTTCCTCTGCAACGACAAGCCACAATTCCCCCTTCTTGTCTTTGACAAACAGGTTCTTGGAATGAAGCCCCGGCAGGTCACCGCGCAGCTTTTGCGAATCCTCAACTGTAAACAGTGGTTCATGTTCATGTGTTGTCGTTTCGATGCCCAATTTGTTCAGGTGATCGAAAAGCAGGGTTGATGGATCGCTCATGCTCTTTCCCTTGTGGCTGTGCGCCAAAAGATAACCAAGTTCAAAACCAGACGCAAATTTGCGTAAACCGGGTCGGATTTCGGCAATTGAGGCGGCTAAAGTCAAGGAAAACCGCCAAAATTCCATATGTTACGTTTTCGCGGAAAAAAGGGTTGCAATCGCTCTTTGTTGGGCTATTATCCGCGCCGCTCCACAGGGGCAGGAAACATACTGATGATTGCGGGCGTAGCTCAGGGGTAGAGCATAACCTTGCCAAGGTTAGGGTCGAGAGTTCGAATCTCTTCGCCCGCTCCATCAGATGGTTTCCAAATGCATCGCTTTCATGATGATGCGGGCGTAGCTCAGGGGTAGAGCATAACCTTGCCAAGGTTAGGGTCGAGAGTTCGAATCTCTTCGCCCGCTCCATGATGAAAGTTTCAAAAGGCTGTCCTTCGGGGCAGCCTTTTTGCTTTTGCGCCCGTGGTGTGCGGTTTGGTCTTTGTGCTTGCGCCACGGCGGTTTTTATCGTGTGTTTTGAAAATGTCTGATCAAAGTTCAAGCAAAACACCAGCTTTCGGGAAAACAATCTTCACAGTGGGCTATGCCGGGCATGATCGGGAAAGCTTGCTGGCCTTGTTTAAGGCGCACGCGATTACGGCGGTGGCGGATATCCGCACTTTCAAACGATCAAGCTATTGGACCGCCTTTGATTCTGAAAGCTTTGGGCCATACCTGCGCGAAAATGGAATTGCCTATGTCTTTATGGGCGATGTCATGGGCGGCAAGCCGCAAATTCCCGGTCTTTATCCCGATGGGCAGCTTGATTATGGCCTTATGGCTGGGCGAGATGACTTCAAATCCGGCATCAAGCGGCTGGTTGCGGGGGCTGACAAATACCGTATCTGTTTGATGTGTGCGGAAAAGGACCCGCTTGATTGCCATCGCACCTTATTGATTGCCCCTGCGTTAAAGGACGCGGGCTTTGATCTTTGCCATCTTGTCGACGGTCGGGTTGAAACGCAGGCCGAAACAGATGCCCGGATGATTGCGATCAATGGTGGGGATGAGCCTGATTTGTTTGCGGCTGCCGAACCTGATCCGGAGTCGGAATTGAAGCTGGCCATGGCGCGGCAGATCAAGCGCGTCGCCCCCAAGGCGGATGATGCCATCAAGCAGCGCTAGTCCGAAACTCAGCCCATAATGTTATAGCCGCCATCAATATGCACGACATCGCCTGTCAGCGATTTTGCCCGGTCACTCACCAGAAAAGCAGCCAGTTCGCCAATCTCATCAATGGTCACCAGACGTTTGGATGGGGCGCGTTGGGTGGCGGTATCCATCAAATGCTGAAATTCGGCAATCCCGGATGCAGCCCGCGTCAGCAACGGGCCTGGCGATATCGCATGGCAACGGATGCCCTTTGGCCCCAGTTCCGCCGCCATGTAACGCGTCATGCTTTCAAGGCTGGCCTTGATCGGCCCCATAACGCCGTAGTGATCAATCACCCGTTCTGACCCCATATAGGTCACCGTCAAAAGCGTTCCGCCGTCCGTCATCAGGGGTTCTGCACGTTTTGCAAGCCGGGCAAAGGAATGACACGAAATATCCATCGCAGCCAAAAATCCATCGCGCGAACAATCCACAACCCGTCCATGCAGGTCATCGGCAGGGGCAAAGGCAATGGAATGCAGAACAAAATCAAGCTTGCCCCATTTATCGGCAATCTCGGAAAACAGATTGTCTGCCTGTTGTTCGTCGCGGACATCAAGCGGGGCAAAGATCGGGGCGCCGATTTCCTCGGCCAGCGGCTGAACAAATCTTTTGGCTTTTTCATTAAGATGGGTGACTGCGATATCGGCCCCTTCGCGTCGGCAAACACGGGCACACCCCCAGGCAATGGACATTTCGTTGGCAATTCCAACGATCAGACCTTTCTTTCCGTCAAGCATGCTGTGCCTCCGTTGCAGGCCATGTGCAGTTGCGAAGCAATCGGTGAAATTGCCCCGTTATCAAAGTGTACCCTGATTTGCAGTGCAAAAAAGTGCAAAATTCTGTGACAAGATGCAGTTGCCGATGAAAAATCGGTTCGGACTAGCACATTGGTTAAATGAATTTTTTTTGTGCAGAAGCATAGTTTTTAGGCACATGATCCGCTATGTGTAGCTTTGAGGGAAATCTGCGGAATTTCAGCTCTTAACCCCTATGGAAAACCCCGATTTCCTTCCCAAATTGGGTGCAGACCCTAACGAAACAAAATCCGTGGTGTGTAACGCCGGTCGCAAAGGTCGGTGTTTCGGTTCTGGCAAACAGAACCGGGAAAAAGGGAAATTGGTCATGAAAGCCCGAAACGACGACCCGAAACGGGAAGTCATCGACAAGGTTGTCGAGAAAATCCAGCAACGTTTGACAGGTGCCATGGCGAAGGATGCAGAAGCATTCGTTCGCCTTTTTTATAAGGATGTTCCGCCCGACGACATGGCAGGTCGCTCAGTCGACTCGCTTTATGGCGCGGCGTTAACGCTTTACAAATTCGCGCAAAAGCGCGCCTCAGCCGATACGGCCAAAATCCGGGTTTACAACCCTGATCTTGAAGAACACGGTTGGACGTCCGATCACACCGTGATCGAAATCAACAATACCGACATGCCGTTTCTGGTCGACTCGGTCACATCCGCCCTGCACGAACTTGATCTGACCGTACATCTGGTGATCCACCCGATCATGCGGATCAAGCGAAACGACAAGGGTGAACTTCAATCTGTTGCCGGTGTCGAAGAAAGCGAAGATCCCCGTGAATCGGTCATGCATGTCGAGATCGACGAGCAGACCGATAAAGCGGTTCTCAAAAAGGTTCATGACCGACTTGAAAACAGCCTGACCGATGTCGCGCTTGCGGTGCGTGACTGGCAGCCGATGCTCAAAAAGGTCACAGAGGTCCTTGATGAAATCGGCGAGGCCAAAGCACACGAAGGCGAAGGTGACCGTCGTGAAGTGCAGGATTTCCTTGGCTGGCTGCACAATGATCACTTCACCTTCCTGGGTTACCGCGAATACAGCTTTAAGACGTCGGGCAAGAAGGCCCCGGTCGATGTCGAAGTGAAAAACCAGCTCGGCATCCTGTCGCGCGAAGGTACCCATGTTTTTGACGAGTTGCGTCAGATTGGTAACCTGTCGGCCGAGGTTCAGGACTTTGTGACCAAGCCGAACCTGTTGATGGTGACCAAGGCCAATAAACAATCAACGGTCCATCGTTCGGTTCACCTTGATACGATTGTCGTCAAGCAATTCGATGCCAAAGGCAAGGTTGTCGGGCAGCACCTGTTTGTCGGTCTGTTTACATCGGTCGCCTATAACCTCAGTCCGCGTTTGATCCCGCTTCTGCGCATGAAGCTGGACGAAACCGTCAAACGTGCCGGTTTCCCGCCTGCCAGCCACGATGGCAAGGCGTTGGTCAATATTCTGGAAACCTACCCGCGTGACGAATTGTTCCAGGTTGATCTGGATGACCTGTATCATACCTGCATGGGCATTCTGCACCTGCAGGAACGCCAACGCATTGCGCTATTTGTGCGCCGCGATGCGTTTGAACGGTTTGTTTCCTGTCAGCTCTTTTGCCCGCGTGATCGCTTCTCGACCAAGCTGCGCCTGAAATTTCAGAAGGTCATCGAAGACGCCTTTGAAGGCAAGGTCACTGCGCACTACACCCTGATTGGCGACAGCCCGCTGGCCCGGTTGCACCTGTTGGTTAAAACAAGTCCCGGCGAGTTGCCTGATTACAACATTGCCGATATCGAACGCCAGTTGGTCGAAGCCGCCCGTGACTGGTCCGATACGCTGCGTCAGGTTCTTGTCCGCGAACAGGGCGAAGAACGTGGACTGGCGCTGCATCGCCGTTACGGCGAGAGCTTCTCGACCGATTATCGTGAACGCTTCACTGTCGAAAGTGCCGGACTTGATATCGAGCGCATCGAAGATGTTATCAAAGCCAAAGATTTGCGCGTGAACCTCTATCGCCCGATTGAGGCGGCAGAAAACGAACTGCGGTTTAAAATTTACAATCCCGGTGCGCCGGTGCCGCTGTCTGATGTCCTGCCCATGCTTGAAAACATGGGGCTTAAGGTCATTACCGAAAATCCATTCACGGTAAGCCCGCGCGATGTGGACACACAGGTCCGCATTCACGACTTCGGCGTTGTCGTCGACGGCGAGTTCAACCTCCATGACGTGCGCAACAAGTTCCAGGACCTGTTCGTGCAGATGTGGCATGGCGAAGTTGAAAACGACGCCTTTAACCGGCTTGTACTTCTGGGCAATCTGCATTGGCGCGAAGTCGTGATTCTTCGGGCCTATGCGCGCTACACCCGTCAGACCGGTTCGGCCTTCTCGCAGGCCTATATGGCCAAGACCCTTGCCAATAATCCGGGTTTGGCATCAGCCATTGTGTCGCTGTTCATCGCACGGTTTGACCCGGATCGGGATGCGAAAAGAGACAGCGATGTCGCGGCAATTGAAGCCGATATCCTCGCCCGTCTTGAAGATGTAATGAACCCGGATGAAGACCGCATTTTGCGTGCCTTCCTCAATCTGGTGCAGGCGACTTTGCGCACCAACTTCTTCCAGAATGACGCGGATGGAAATCCCAAGTCCTATCTGTCGGTCAAATTCAATTCGGCCGAGATCGAAGACCTGCCGCTGCCCCGTCCGTGGCGTGAAATCTTTGTCTATTCTCCGCGGGTCGAAGCCGTTCACCTGCGCGGAGGTCCGGTTGCGCGTGGCGGTATTCGCTGGTCCGACCGGCAGGAAGATTTCCGCACCGAAATTCTCGGTCTGGTCAAAGCCCAGATGGTCAAGAATGCCGTCATCGTGCCGGTTGGCTCCAAGGGTGGTTTTGTTGTGAAACGCCCGCCGGTCGATGGCACACGTGAAGCGTTCCTTGAAGAAGGCATTGCCTGTTACAAAACGCTGATGAGCGGCATGCTTGATATCACTGACAATATCGTTGCCGGTGAAATTGTTGCTCCTGAACGTGTGGTCCGTCTTGATGATGACGATCCTTATCTGGTTGTGGCGGCGGATAAGGGCACGGCGACATTTTCTGACATCGCCAATGGTGTCGCGCGTGATTATGGCTTCTGGCTGGATGATGCTTTTGCATCTGGCGGGTCGCAGGGCTATGACCACAAGAAAATGGGTATTACCGCCCGTGGTGCGTGGGAGTCGGTCAAACGTCATTTCCGCGAAATGGGCAAGAACATCCAGACCACGCCGTTCACAGTTGCCGGTGTTGGCGACATGTCGGGTGACGTGTTTGGCAATGGCATGTTGCTGTCCGAACAAATCAAGCTCGTAGCCGCCTTTAACCACATGCATATTTTTGTCGATCCGGACCCGGACCCGGCCAAAAGCTTTGCCGAACGCAAACGGCTGTTTGATATGCCGCGTTCAAGCTGGGCCGATTACGACAAGAAAATCCTGTCCAAGGGGGGCGAGATTTTTGACCGCAAGGCCAAAACTCTTGATCCTTCCCCCGAGGTTCGCAAACTTCTGGGCCTTGAAAGTGGCAAGGTGACCCCGGCTGCGATGATGCAGGCCATTCTGAAGTCCGAGGTCGAACTTCTGTGGTTTGGCGGTATCGGCACCTATATCAAATCCAACACCGAAACCAATGCCGACGCCGGTGATCGCGCCAATGATGCCATCCGCATCAACGGTCGTGACGTCCGTGCCAAGGTGGTGGGCGAGGGCGCAAACCTTGGTGCGACGCAGCGCGGACGTATCGAATACGCCCAGGCCGGTGGGCGTCTGAATACCGATGCAATTGATAATGCCGCCGGGGTGAATTGCTCGGACCATGAGGTCAACATCAAGATCCTGGTGGGCGAAGTGGTGGCGGCCGGTGACATGACCGAAAAGCAGCGCAACAAGTTGCTTGTCGATATGACCGACGAGGTCGGGGAACTGGTCCTGCGCGACAGCTATCTGCAAAGTCAGGCCATCTCGAATGCGGATGCGGCACGTGCCGATCTGCTTGATGCGCAAGTGCGATTGATCCGGATGTTGGAGCGCGAAGGACGTCTCAACCGCGAAATTGAATATCTTCCCGATGACGAAGAATTGGCTCGACGTGCCAACGCCAACGAAGGCCTGACCCGTCCGGAAGTCTCTGTGCTGATGCCATATGCCAAGCTGTGGTTATATGACGAAATCCTTGAATCGGATCTGCCCGATGATCCGGTTCTGGTCGAGGAGCTGGTGCGTTATTTCCCGACAGCGGTGCGCAAGAAATATGCCGATGCCATTTCAAGCCACCGTCTGAAACGTGAAATCATCGCCACGGTTGCGACCAACAGTCTGGTGAACCGGGTGGGTGGCACATTTGTCCATGACATGATGGAGGCAACCGGCCTGTCGGCGGTTGACGTATCACGCGGGTATCTGATTACCCGTGCGGTCTTTGGGCTTCGTGATGTCTGGGCCGGGATCGAGGCGCTCGACAATGTGGTGCTGGCAAAGCTGCAAACCGGCATGTTCCGCGAAATCAACCGCATGGTTAATGACGTGACCCAGTGGTTCTTGCGCAACTGCGAAGAACTGAATGTCGGCGCCAAGATCGAAATGTTCCGCCCGGCCGTGACCAAGGTTATCGATGTCTTTAATGACGTCGTGCCCGAAGACGCCAGCGCACGCACAGCGATGGAACAAAAGACCCAGTCACTGGTGGCGCAGGGTGTGCCCGAAGATCTCGCCTGGCGGGTCGCGGCGGCACCGCAAATGGTGGCAATTGCCGATGTGGTCCGCATTGCCGAGGCAACCGGACGTGATGTGATCGAAGTATCTTCGACCTACTTTGCGGTCGGGTCACGCTTCCAGCTTGGTTTGATGCGTGCGGCTGCCGAGTCCATCGAAGCCGAAACCTATTGGCAGAAACAGGCACGTGCGGCCGTGATTGATGATCTGTTTGGGCATCAACGCGAACTGACCCGTTCTGTTCTGGCAGCAGGTGAAAAGGGTTCCTCTGGTGCCGAACTTGTTGATGTCTGGGTGCAGGGGCGTCAGCGCGGCTGTGCACGCTGTGATGATCTGATCAACGAGCTGCGCTCTGCCGGTCATATTGATCTGGCGATGATTACGGTTGCCAACCGGCAGATCAGGGCGCTTACCGGTGCCTGATCAATACAGGTAACATTTCTAAACGTCGTAAAGAGGGTGCAATATGCACCCTCTTTCTTGTTCAAGCGGACCCATCAGGGCTGATCTATGAAAATACCGACGTGGAAGCACGTTATGCATTTAAGGCGGGAATTGGCCTAAGCATTTGAAGCAGTGAAGTTTCCTGTCATGCTCCTGCCATTGTTTAATGATGGAATACGAATATTGTGGTAGGGTTTTCTTGAAAAATACCGACCGGTTCGTATATCTGTTAGGGGGGTCTTGGCCCCGGATACATAAAACAATAGGCTAAAAACCATGAGGAACGCCGTCGAAACCCGGATCAAGCTGCTTGAAACTGCCATCGAATTGTTGGCAACCCGCAGCTACCACGATGTTGGGGTCAGTGATGTCTGCAAACATGCGGGTGTTACCAAGGGGGCGTTCTATCATCATTTTGACAGCAAAGCCGCGCTTTTTGCCGCATCCGCCCGCCATCACTGGGAAAAGGGCAAGGACGAACTTCGCGCTGTGTTTTCCCCTGAAGTTGCCCCGATTGAGCAGCTCAATCGCTATATCGACATGGTTTGCGACAAACAGGAAAAATATGTTGTTCCTGGTGAAAGCGAAGTCTGTGTATGTCCGATCTTTACGGCTGGCGGGCAAGTGGGCCCGGAAGATGTCGAGATTAAGGATTGTTCGCGTGAGCTGGCCGAAGAGCAAATCAAATATCTGGCAAGCATGGTACGCGGCCTGAAGGGCGAAGGCATGCTAAGCCAAGATGGTGACGTTACCACGCTGGCACGGATGATTTTCCAGTATGTCCATGGTCTGTTGACCTACGGCAAGGTTTTCAATGATCTTGATACTGTTCGGTCTGACCTTCGCGAAGGCATCTGTCGAATCCTGAATTTACAATGCAAATTCAGGGATTTAAGCGCTTCGGACGCAGCCTGAATATAATCTTCACACAAATTTAAATTCACGAAATAGCCACTTTTTTATCTTTTTGCGCTTGCATACATACCGATCGGTATGCATCTTTATAGCCAAATAGTCCGCCAAGTGCGGTTCACATATTTGGAAGATGGAACGATGCAGTCTCGATCAAAACGCAAAATATTGCTGCCTGCAGCCGTGATGGCGCTGGCAGTCGCCGCCGGGGGATATGGTCTGCATATCACGGATACTGCCGCCGATGAGGTCGCAGTTCAGGCCGCACCCATGGCAACACCGGTTGCCGTATCAGGCGTAAGCAGCCAATCCGTGCGCCTCTGGAGCAACTTTTCAGGCCGACTGAGCGCGGTTGAAGACGTACAATTGCGTCCACAAGTCAGTGGCGCAATTGTCGAAATCCTCTTTGAAGACGGTCAGTTGGTATCAAAGGGGGATATCCTTGCGGTGATTGATCCGCGCAGCTATCAGGCCGCAGTGGACGAAGCCCGTGCCGAACTTGCCGTTGCCCGACAGAACCTGTCGCTGGCATCCAAGGAAAAGGAACGCGCTGAAAAGCTTGTGCAAAACGGCACCGTATCCAAACGCGTGTATGATGAACGTCTTAGCACGTATCAGATTGCCCAAAGTCAGGTCAGCCGCGCCAACGCCCAGCTTGAACTTGCTGAAATCGAACTTGACCACGCCTATGTCAAAGCCCCGATTGACGGTCGCGTCAGCCGTGTTGAACTGACGGTGGGAAATCAGGTCAATGCCGGGGCAAATGCGCCGGTCCTGACCACGATTGTCTCAACGGGCAAAATCTATGCGGATTTTGACCTTGATGAACAAACCTTCTTCGCCAGCCTTGGTGACAGCGGCAAGATCGACAGTGCGGCCAAAACCATCCCGGTCAATATGACGCTGTCGAATGGGCAGCAGGTCTCAGGCCATGTCCATAGTTTTGACAACCGGATTGATGCCCGCACCGGAACCATCCGCACGCGTGCCCTGTTTGATAATCTTGAAGGCACGCTTTTGCCCGGCACCTATGCCAGTCTCCAGGTCGGGACCCTTGGCAAGGAAGAGGTCATCATGATCTCGCCCGAAGCCATCAGCACCGATCAGGACCGCAAGTTTGTTTATGTCGTTCAGCCCGACAACACCGTTGCCTATCGTCAGGTGACGCTGGGGGGCGAAAACAACGGCATGCGGATTGTCACATCCGGTCTTGAGGTCGGTGACCTTGTCATTGTCAACGGCATCATGAAGGTTCGTCCCGGTATGCCTGTTGCCCCTGAAATTCTGCAAGCCTCGGCATCCTGAAAAGGCTGCCTGACTGTGCATAGAAGCAAGGCTTAAAATCATGCAGAACCTGTCCCGGTTTTTTGTGGATCGCCCGATTTTTGCTGGCGTCCTGTCCGTTCTTATTCTCATGGCCGGATTGATCGCCATGTGGCGCTTGCCGATTTCTGAATATCCGGAAGTCGTGCCGCCCACGGTTGTTGTCGAGGCCAAATTCCCTGGCGCAAACCCGGCGGAAATTGCCGAAACGGTTGCCTCCCCGCTTGAAGAGCAAATCAACGGGGTCGAGGGGATGCTTTATATCAACTCGCTTGCGACCACCGATGGCACCTTGTCCCTGACCGTGACATTTGAAATCGGCACCGACCCGGATTTGGCCCAACAAAAAGTCCAAAACCGTGTGTCGCAGGCTGAACCGCGCCTGCCTGATGTCGTGCGTCAGCTTGGCGTGACCGTGTCAAAACAATCACCGGATCTGACGATGGTGGTGCATCTGCGGTCACCCAATGAACGCTATGACATGCTTTACTTGCGCAACTACGCGACGCTCAATGTGCGTGACCGCCTGGCCCGTGTTGCCGGTGTCGGCCAGGTCGGGCTGTTTGGGTCGGGTGACTATGCGATGCGCGTCTGGTTGAACCCGGACAAGGTTGCCGAACGTAACCTGACTGCGGGTGAAGTGGTTTCGGCTATCCAAAGTCAAAACGTGCAGGTGGCGGCAGGCATCATTGGGGGTGCGCCCTATGACAGCGGTGTGCAGTTCCAGTTGCCAATCAATATAAGCGGCCGTCTGGAAACCCGTGAAGAGTTCGAAAGTATCATTATCAAGCGCGGCGAAGACGGCACGATTACGCGTCTGGGCGACGTTGCGCGCATCGAACTGGAAGCACAGCAGTATGCCCTGCGCTCCTTGCTTGATAATAAACCTGCCGTGGCCATTCCGATCTTTGCATCGCCCGGTTCGAACGCGCTTGATATTTCAAGCAATGTCCGTGCGGCAATGGAAGAACTCAAACAGAACTTCCCCGAAGACCTTGATTACAGCATCGTCTATGACCCGACCGTCTTTGTGCGCGGTTCGATCAAGTCGGTGATCATGACCCTGCTTGAGGCAATCGCCCTTGTGGTGGTCGTGGTAACGATCTTCCTTCAGACGTGGCGCGCATCAATCATTCCCCTGCTGGCGGTTCCGGTGTCGATCATTGGTACCTTTGCGTTGATGCTGGTGATGGGGTTCTCGATTAATGTGCTGTCGTTGTTCGGACTGATCCTGGCAATCGGGATCGTGGTGGATGACGCCATCGTTGTTGTTGAAAACGTTGAACGCAACATCGAGCGCGGCCTGTCACCACGTGACGCCACGGTTGCGGCCATGCGCGAAGTCACCGGACCGATCATTGCGACCTCGCTTGTGATTACCGGTGTGTTTGTGCCGATTGCCTTTATCAGTGGCCTGACCGGTCAGTTTTATCAGCAGTTCGCCCTGACCATCGCGATTGCGACGATCATCTCGACGATCAATTCCCTGACCTTGAGCCCGGCGTTGTCAGCCTTGCTGTTGCGCAGCCACGATGCGCCAAAAGACTGGCTGACACGGGGCATGGATTTTGTCTTTGGCTGGTTGTTCCGGGGGTTCAACCGGTTCTTTAACCGCAGCACCGAACTTTATGCAGGCGGGGTCAAGCGCCTGCTGGGGGTGAAGGCGATCATGATGGTTCTTTATGCCGGGTTGCTGGTGCTTACCTGGCAGGGCTTTCAGATTCTTCCCAATGGGTTTGTCCCGCTTCAGGACAAACAATATCTCGTCAGTTTTGCACAGCTTCCACAAGGCGCAACACTGGATCGAACAGAAGATGTCATTCGTGAAATGTCTGATATCGCCCTTAAGGAACCCGGCGTTGAAAGTGCAGTTGCCTTCCCGGGCTTGTCGATCAATGGTTTTGTAAACAGTTCAAGCGCGGGCATTGTGTTTGTCACACTGACCGACTTTGACGAGCGCACAAGCGATGATCTGTCGGGGCTGGCGATTGCCGGCAAACTGCAACAGAAGTTTGCCGGAATTGACGAGGCCTTCGTTGCCATCTTCCCCGCACCACCGGTGCAGGGTCTTGGCACGGTTGGCGGGTTCAAGCTCCAGGTTCAGGATCGATCCGATCAGGGCTACCGTGCCCTTGATGATGCGATGAAGCAGGTTCTTGCCAAGGCATGGGCTGCGCCAGAACTGACCGGTGTGTTTTCAAGCTACAACATCAATGTGCCGCAACTTCAGGCATCGCTTGATCGCACGAAAGTGCAGCAGCTTGGTATTCCGGTCGACGAGATTTTCCAAACCATGCAGGTTTATCTCGGGTCGATGTATGTCAATGATTTCAATGCGTTTGGCCGTACCTATCAGGTGATCGCGCAGGCTGACAAACCATATCGATCAAGCCCGGAAGATATCTTGCGTCTGCAAACCCGCAATTCGGATGGCGATATGGTGCCACTTGGCAGTGTCTTGTCGGTGTCCGAGACATTCGGGCCGGACACGGCCATGCGCTACAACGCGTATCGCTCGGCTGATCTGAATGGCAATGCGGCACCGGGCTATTCCAGTGGTGAAGCAGAAGCCGCGATCATGAAGATACTCGATGAAACGTTGCCGCCGGGGATGTCCTATGAATGGACGGAACTGACCTATCAGCAGATTCTGGCGGGAAATACGGCAATCTATATCTTCCCGATTTGTATTCTTCTGGTGTTCCTGGTTCTGGCCGCCCAATACGAAAGCCTGACCATGCCATTGGCGGTTATCCTGATCGTTCCCATGAGCATCCTGTCAGCTGTCTTTGGGGTCTATCTGTTCGGGGGTGACAACAACATCTTCACCCAGATCAGCCTGTTCGTGCTGGCCGGACTGGCATCAAAGAACGCGATCCTGATTGTCGAATTCGCCCGCGAACTTGAACATCAGGGCCGCAGCACCGTTCAGGCCGCGATTGAAGCCAGTCGACTTCGTTTGCGTCCGATTCTGATGACTTCCCTGGCCTTCATCATGGGCGTCGTCCCGCTGGTTCTGTCCAGTGGTGCCGGTGCCGAGATGCGCCACGCGATCGGTATTGCCGTGTTCTCGGGCATGCTGGGTGTGACGATATTTGGCCTGATCCTGACCCCGGTCTTTTATGTTCTTGTACGCATGATGGGCCGGCGCAGCGAGGTTCGTGATCTTGAAGGGGCTGACCTGGATCAGTCTGTGCAGTAATCGATCTCGTTGCATAAACAGCCGGACCGTCTTTTTCCCCCGACCCCGCCGGTCCGGTTGTTTCTTTTGTTGTTGAACGGGGCTGTCAGAAAGACAGCCCCGTTTGGCTTTTCCAAAAGTGAGCCAAATCTCAGTTTGGTTTGCCAAGACTTGCCATGACATTCCCGATAACTATCTTTTGCCGAGTTGATTGTCACAAGGGCAAGCGAAGATGAATTACATACGTACCGGATTGTTGCTGGCTGGGTTGACTGCGCTGTTTGGCGCGGTCGGCATGATGATTGGTGGCCAGCAGGGCATGATCATTGCGTTGCTGTTTGCTGCCGCAATGAATGTGTTCGCCTATTGGAATTCCGATGCGATGTTGCTTCGGATGCGAAGTGCGCGTCAGGTCGACGATAAAACTGCACCTGAACTGGTTGCGATGGTGCGGGGGTTGGCGCGCAATGCCGATCTGCCGATGCCAAAGGTTTACGTGATCGAAAACCCGCAACCAAACGCATTTGCCACCGGGCGAAATCCCGAAAACGCGGCCGTCGCGGCAACCACGGGTCTGCTCAAGCTCTTGGACCGCAACGAAATCGCGGGCGTCATGGCCCATGAACTGGCGCATGTGAAAAACCGTGACACTCTGACCATGACGATCACCGCCACCATTGCCGGTGCGATTTCAGCATTGGCAAACTTTGCCATGTTTGCCGGTATGTTTGGCGGTGGGCGCAGTGACAACAACAATCCATTGGGCGGGATCGGCATGATCCTGATTGCCATTCTGGCTCCAATGGGGGCGATGATTGTGCAAATGGCGATTTCGCGCACCCGTGAATATGAAGCCGACAAGATCGGCGCTGAAATCTGCGGACATCCAATGTGGCTGGCAAGTGCGCTTAACAAACTCGACAAGGGTGTTCATGCGGTGCCGAACATGGATGCGGAACGCAATCCGGCAATGGCGCATATGTACATTGCCAACCCGTTGTCGGGCAAAGGGGTGGATAGCCTGTTTTCAACCCATCCCAACATGGCCAACCGCATTGCCCGTCTGCAGGCAATGACCCGTCAGCCCGCCGCGACCATGCAAAGAACGCAGGTTTCAAAAGACAAACCATCGTCTGGGCCATGGGCGCGAAAGCCCGGCAGATCTTCTGCCGCCAAACCGGTATCTCCCCGACATCGCAAACGCCCCTGGAACTGATCAAAAGAGCATTTCTGATGATCGGAATGAAAAATATTACCAATTGAGGCTGAGTCACCTATCCTTCGGTATGAGGTAAAAGCCAATGCTCAGCATTGACCCGCCGGGATCACCGGACGAAAATGAAGCCATAAAATTCTTCAACCCCTGATGCATGGGCATAATGGCCCTGGGGTGGATAAGGACAAGAATGGCAGGCTTTTGGTCGATGCTTGGCCTTGTGTTCAAATCCTTGATCACGGGCACAGATACGAATGACGAGACGCAGGAAGATGGTGCTGTTGGGCTGGTAACCAACGACGCCATCTGTCGGTATGCCATTGCGCGTTTTCTGCCTGATGATGCGTCTGCCCCGGGCGGTGTTCAGGCCGCAGATGATATCGGCGACCGTGTTGCAAGTGCCGTGGCATCTGTTCCCGAAAGTTCAGGCATTCGTGTTAACCAGTTCTTCAAGCCAAACCCGGATGCAGTTGATCCCTTTCAGGCGATCCGCGAAGCCCAGCTTGGCGTGCTCAATTTAGGCCATCGCAAGGATGTGGAAGTTGTCTTTTGGGGGCATCAGGATCCCGCCAGTGGGCAGCTTGACCTTCATATGGTCAGTGATGCCCTGACATCATCGTTGTACGATTTGATGTTGGCCCAGACCTATCGTTTTATTCAGCCAAACCACCCAGACTTTGCCGAAGCCATGCGTGTGCTGCTGACTTCTCAGTTGGTTCTGAATTCTATTGGCGGTGAACAGCGAGGCTTGCAAATCGCGCGCTTGTCTGCGGTGCTTGAAGATTTGCAAGACCGTATTCTTGGTGGCGAGACTTTCGCGGCTGCCGGGCCGGGGGCTGCTTTTGCCTATGCTTTTGGGGCGTTCATCCTGTCGGAAACTGGTGACCGTGCATATTGTGCCAGTGCATTGCGTGTGCTGGAGCCACATATCCGCAAAATCCTTGTCGATATTGCCGACAAGCCGGCTGTCGCTGCCAAGACTGCTGCGCCCAAAAGCCTGATAGGCGAATCGCTGAAAAACGATAACAACAACAGCAACGGCCAAAGCAACAGCGACCCAGAGGAAATCAAAACAGAACAACTGTTTGGGCAGATCAGTGACTGCTCCAAACTTGATGCGAAAATGACCGCTGCCCTGGCGCTATATGGTGCACTGGTGAACTGGTCACTTGTTGCCAATCTCAAAACCCGATCGGCGAGCCTGGCGGTTGCCACTTGGCGGTTGCTTGAAAGACGGGTTGAACTGTCGTTGGGCTCGCCTGCGGATCGCGCGTTATCGATCTGCAAATTGGGTGAAGCCCTGATACTGATGGGCAAGGACAAGGAAAACGCCAAAATTGTTGAAAAGGGGGCGGCACAGTATCGACGTGCACTGGGGATTGTGAATGCACGTGCCCATCCGCCGCTTTATGCGATTACGGCATATGGCCTTGCCGATGCGATTGTGTCTTCTGCCATCATCCGCGATGTCACCATTCCCGATACACAGGTTGTGCCGGTTTTTCAGGCCGCGCTTAAGGTTTGTACCCGGCGTGACCATCCTTATATCTGGGGGCGGATCATGTTTGCCCTGGCGACGGTCTATCTGACCAATGGTAATCTGGACAAGGATGTCGAAATGCTCACCAATGCAAGGATGGGCTATTCTCAGGCATATGATGCCTTTATCGAAGCCGGTGCCAAGGGGGCTGCACGTGCGGCATCTGGCGGCCATACCCGATCAGAAAACTTCTTGTCGCAGCTTGGCCATCGCAAAAGTGTGATGGATGCGACCGGCGGGGACGGTGACGCCGACAAGGACGCTGCCAAGGCCAGTGCTTCTTGATGTTGTGCGCCGGTCAAAGGCGCAACCAATCACGTGAACGCCAAAAAGAAACCCCCGCAAGCAGAAGCTTGCGGGGGTTTTGACTGTCTATGCCAGATGACTTCTATTCGCGGTTACCGAAGAAGTGCAGCAGCATGATGAACAGGTTCACGAAGTCAAGATACAGACGCAGCGCACCGAACAGG
This sequence comes from Thalassospira australica, assembly GCF_000763295.1. Lineage (GTDB taxonomy): Bacteria > Pseudomonadota > Alphaproteobacteria > Rhodospirillales > Thalassospiraceae > Thalassospira > Thalassospira australica. The sequence goes on from NZ_JRJE01000032.1 coordinate 626,559, forward strand.
GCTTTTTTGCCTGCGGTGGTTGCATCATCGTGCTCGTGATATTCTTCTTTGATGCGCTGGGTATCATAGGCGGTGAGGCCCGTGAAGATCAGCACGCCCGCAGCCGAGATGATGAACTGCAACATGGTGCTCGCAAGGAAGATATTTACAACCATTGCGATGACGATGCCGATAAGGCCCATGAACAGGAAGCTACCCCAGCCCGACAGGTCTTTCTTGGTGGTGTAGCCAAACAGGCTCATCGCACCAAAGGTACCTGCGGTGATGAAGAAGGTACGTGCAATCGACTCACCGGTATAGACCAGGAAGATCGACGCAAGGGACAGACCCATCAGTCCGGCGTATACCCAGAATGTCGCCTGTGCGGCACCAAAGGACATCTTGTGGATGCGTGCGCTCAGGAAGAAGACAAGCCCGATCGGGGCCAGCATGACAATCCAGTGCAGTCCGGTGCCAAAAATAGCCTGCATCAGGGTCGGGCTGGTCGACACAGCCATCGCCACGATACCGGTCAGGGCAAGTGCGGATGCCATGTAGTTATAGACACGCAGCATATAGGCGCGGAGACCTTCATCGATCTCGGCCGCCGACCGGCCAACCGAGACGTCATAGCCGCGTTGACGCGTTTCAAAAGCCATTGAAATCCCTCTTTGATCCAATTGTGAGCAGAACATAGATATACAATTCTGCGATGGTCAAAATATGGCAGAATTTCCGTGAAAAGCAACGGTCTGACAGATTGTCCTATAATCTGCTGCCATCAGGTGTGATCCTGTTCACGTCATATTTGGGCGATGTCGGGTGTGATATGACGTTATCGTGACATCGGAGGTCCGCGACAGGTCTGTCAAACCGGTTTATCATTGACCACCAAGATTAACAGACACTGCGTCTTCCAATTTCGTCCACAGGCCCGCCCGAATGGTAACAGCCAGCAAACCATCCGATTGTCGCAAATACGCACGGTTCATCAACCGGGGGCGCTATCGGCGTTTGATGGTGTTTTATGCTGCAACTTTTTTGAGTGCGGGCATGGTGTTTGGCTGGGGCAGCAATGATGTCGCAGCCCAAAATGCTGATTTGCGTGCTGCATCAGGCGTTGGGGACATTCCGGTTTTTACCGATACCTATCAGGGGGCAGAGTTCTGCGCTGACGGCAGCACGGATCAGCCCTGTGATCGTGTTCCTGTGGACGTGCCGGAATTTGATGCCAGTTTCGTCTATCGCTTTCTTGCCTATCACGCCCAGCGTCCTTTTGACCGGTTTTCGTGGCAGGCCTTTACCGCCCTTATGGCCCCGCTTGACGCGCCCGACCGGCAAGCTCTTTGGGAAAGTTTCCCGACCCGGCGTGATTTGTTTGCTGATCTGAATTACCCCAATCGGGTCTGTGCATCCGATTTGCCAGACGGGCATCTGTTGTTGGCAAGTTACCTGCAATCAACCGGTGATATCCTGATTGATCAGGCGGGCAATTTTGTTTTGTTTGAAACCCGGATCAACCCGGTGGCAGCAGACTATATTCGGGCCAACAATCTGCACATGCCAGCTGGCCGCGCGGCTTTTGCACACTCCGGTCAGGCCATCGAATTCCCGACCGGCCATGTGTTGGCGGGCGATAACAATGCTGACCCAAATTCCTCCAATCCAAAAGCGACAGGCGATGAAACCGCCACGATTCCCCGATCTGCGCCGGGCGTGATGGGGGCGCAGCTTCTTAAATTTGCCTGGCGGATCATGCCGGGGAATGATGCATCGGCGGTGAAAAACTACGTCACCCGACCGGCACGCATTTCGGTGGGGGCGGATCAAACATTGGATGGTCGCGCCAAATGCCTTGATGTTACCGTCGGGCTGGTGGGCTTGCATCTTGTGCAACGGGTTGCCAGTGGCAACGGCGATCGCTGGATTTGGTCAAGTTTTGAGCATGTCGATAATGTCCCGCTGGCGGCCAATGCGCGCCGCCCCAACAGCATCATTACCGATGACCCGTTCGAAAATGGCTGTCTTGCACCGGGCAAGCTTGATCGGAATTTTGCCTTTTATGGCGGGCAGTTGGCAGCCAATGCACCGGCCAATCAGTCGGTATCAGGGGATATGAAATGGGCTGATCACGCGCCATATGCGCGCTTGCCCACAGGCAAACCTGCGCGGTCCCCTGATATTGTCCGCTGCTGGCGGCTTTTTTCGGGAACAGCCGAAAGCAACTTTGTCTGGCAGGGCAAACTCGACGGGACGGTGTGGCAGAATTATATGCTGCTTGGGACTCAATGGATCGGCAATCCTGGCGGGGCACCGTTTGGCATTGGCGAGGTGCCCCGTTATCTGACCAACAGTGTGCTTGAAAGCTTCATGCAGGATCAATCCGATGCCACCTGTCTTGGGTGTCATGCCACGGCGACCTCAGATGCCGGGCAGCAGTCAAATTTCACTTTCCTGCTGGACCCGGCTTTATAAGGCAAATGTTTTGGGCAGGTGACATCCTGAGTGCGTTTTTCGCGATGTGTACTCTGACCTTCCAATTCGAACCGTTTGCCACTAGCATGCTGCGCAACATTTGCCGCATCTAAAAAGAAATAAAGAACAGCGGCGAATTCAGGGAGGAATCATGCTGGCCAGCCGTAGCGATTATGCGACGGTACGCTCAGACTTTGTCTGGGACATACCAACTTATTTTAATATTGGCGTCGATGTATGTGACAAATGGGCAGATGACCCGGATCGTCTTGCATTGATGCACCGCAGACGCAATGGGTCGCGTCGCGACTACACATTTTTACAGATCAAACGCCTGTCGAACCGTTTTGCCAATGTCATGCGCCGTCATGGTATTCGGCGCGGTGATCGGGTCGGGATTTTACTGCCGCAAAGCCCCGAAACCGCCATTTCCCATGTTGCGACCTATAAAATGGGCTGTATTGCGGTGCCGCTCTTTACGCTGTTTGGGGTGGATGCGCTGGAATATCGGCTGGGCAATTGCGCGGCCAAGGCGCTTGTGACCGATAAGGCCGGGGCGGCAAAGATTGCGGAAATTCGCGATCTGCTTCCGGCCCTTGAATATGTCTATGTCATTGATGGCGCGCCTGATAACTGCTTTGACTTCAAGGCGTTGTCGTCAGAGGCCAGTGACGAATTTGAACCGGTCAAGACGCGTGCCGATGAACCGGCGCTGATCATTTACACCTCCGGCACCACTGGACAGCCCAAAGGCGCGCTTCATGCGCACCGTGTGTTGTTGGGCCATTTGCCCGGTGTGGAGATGTCCCATGATTTCTTCCCCGAACAGGGCGACGTCATGTGGACGCCTGCCGACTGGGCGTGGATTGGCGGCCTTTTGGATGTGTTGCTGCCAGCGTGGCATCATGGTGTGCCGGTCGTTGCCCATCGGTTTGAAAAATTCACCCCCGAGGAGGCCTTTCGTCTGATGGCCGAATACGGGGTGCGCAATACCTTCCTGCCGCCAACCGCGCTAAAGATGATGCGGGCTTCGGGCGATAAGACAGCGCAAAAATTCAATTTTAAACTTCGTTCGATTGCAAGCGGTGGTGAGACGCTTGGCTCAGAACTTCTTGATTGGGGGCGTCAGGTGTTTGGCGTCACCATCAACGAGTTTTATGGCCAGACCGAATGCAACATGGTGGTCAGCTCCTGTCAGTCGATCATGAATCCAAAACCCGGCGTGATGGGCCGTCCGGTGCCCGGGCATGAGGTTGCGGTGATTGATTTGGGGGGCAATGTCCTGCCCGCAGGTGAAATGGGGCGTATTGCCGTGCGTGCGCCCGATCCGGTGATGTTCCTTGAATATTGGCGCAACCCGGATGCCACCCGTGACAAGTTTGTCGGTGAATGGCTTTTGACCGGTGATATGGGCTGTTTTGACGCGGATGGGTATATCCGCTTTGTCGGGCGCGATGATGATGTGATCAGTTCGGCGGGCTATCGCATTGGCCCCGGCGAAATCGAAGATTGCCTGATCGCTCATCCTGCTGTGCGTATGGCTGGTGTGATTGGCAAACCCGATGATCAGCGTGGACAGATCGTAAAGGCCTTTGTCGTTCTGGCCGATGATTTTGCCCAAAGTGCCGATCTTGAAGACGACATCAAGAATTTCGTCAAAACCCGTCTCGCAGCGCACGAATACCCCCGCGAGATTACCTTCCTCGATCAATTGCCGATGACAACCACTGGCAAGGTCGTTCGGCGGGCACTGCGTGATATTGCCTGACGTACCATTACGGAACAGATACCAATGAAAAACAGGGCCGACCCCATCTGGAGCCGGCCCTGTTTTGTTTCTTAATATCTGAAGCCCTGATCACTCGTTCCGCAGCATCGGTGCCGCCGGACTACGGAGCGCCTGCCACGTGCCAACGAAACCAGCGGCAAGTGTTGCAAACAGGCCAATGGCAATTGGCCCGATGATCGTCATCGGCAACAGTACCCAATTGGCCCCCATGATCAGGACCAATACTGACCAGGCGGCCAGTGACCCGACAAAGGCGGCAATGACCCCGGTCGAAAGCCCCAAAATCCCGTATTCCAGTGCATAGGCATACAGAATATTGGCCCGCGTCGCGCCAAGGGTTTTCAGAACCACGGCATCATAGATGCGCTTGCGCCGCCCCGCTGCCACGGCCCCGGCAAGAACAAGAACACCGGCAACAATGGCAATCATGCTGGTCGCATTAAGCGCCGTGCCGATCCCGGCCAGAATGGCATTGGCCGCTTCAAGTGCTTCGCGCACCCGAATGGCCGAGACATTCGGGAAGTCCAACCCGATCATGCGATCCACCGGTTCTTCCATTTCGCGTGGCATATGGGCGGTGGCGATCAGGCTATAGGGTGCCTTGTCGATCAGGCCCGGTGAAAACACCATCGCGAAATTCATCCTCAGGCTTTGCCATTCGATTTCGCGCCAGTTGGCGACCTCGGCGGTGATGTCGCGACCCAGAACATTGATGGTCAGGGTATCGCCCGGCTCAAGTTCAAAGGCCCGGCCGATATCGGCACTGATTGATACCAGCGGTTTGGACGCATCATTGTAATCAGCAGGCCACCATTCGCCGCGCACCAGTTTGGTTTCCGGTGGTGCGGTGGCCGCAAAGGTCAGGCCGCGATCCCCACGCAGGAACCATCGGTCATCGCCCGGTCCGACATCATTGGAGTCAACCCCGTCAACGGCGGTCACGCGACCGCGCAACATGGGTGTTTGTTCGATATCCGAAACGTTATCCTTTGCCAGGAGCTGTTCACGGAACGGGTCCATCTGGTCTGGCCGGATATCCAGAAAGAAGAAGGCCGGGGCAGAGTCCGGCAGATTTTCATTGATCTCGTTATCAAGGTTGCCCTCGATCCCGGAAATCGTCACCAGCAATGTCAAACCCAAACCAAGTGACAATGCCACCGGTACGGTGCTTGCCCCCGGACGGTGCAGGTTGGCCAGCGCAAGCCGCGAAAAGGCACTGCGCCCTGTGATCATTCGTTTCGATAAGGATACAATGCTTTTCCCGGCATAGGTGAAAATCACCACAGCCGCAGCAGACCCGCCAATAAAGCCAAGGGCAATCGCCTTGTCGGTCGCGGTTAGCACAGTCAAAACCAGCAACATCACAAGCGGAACGCCGATATAGGGCAGGTCGCGCTTGCGCACCGGGCTTCCGTTAAACAGGCCCGCACTGGCGCGGAAAAGGCGTGCTGCGGGAATTTCCCGTGCCCGCAACAGGGACGGCAAGGCAAAGACCAGTGTGGTCAAAATCCCAAAGCTGGTTGCAATGATCAGTGATGGCAATGCCGGGCCCAGCGTCACATCGATTGGCAGCCGCCCGGACAGGAGCGGTGCGATTATTGCCGGTGTTACAGCCCCGATCAAAAGCCCGATCCCAATCCCGATCAGCGCAAGAACAAGGATCTGCAGGAAGTAAATCCGCAAGACCAATCCATGTGATGCGCCAATGGATTTAAGGGTGGCAATAATGGATGTTTTGCTTTCGATATGGCTGCGCACGGCATTGGCAACCCCAATGCCGCCAACCAGAAGTGCCGAAAGCCCGACCAATGTCAGAAACAGCGTCAGGCGTTCAATAAACCGCTTCAGGCCCGGATTGGCATTGGCGGTATCACGAATGCGCCATCCCGCGTCTTCAAACTGATTTTCAAGGCGTTCACGAAACGCGGTCGGGGTTTCGTTGTCATTGATATCCAAAGCGTAATAATAACGGATCAGGCTGCCTGGCTGCACCAGCCCGGTCTCCATCAATCCGTCCATCGACATCATCAGGCGTGGGCCGAAATTGAAAAATCCAACCGCCTTGTCGGGCTCGGTCGCAATCACACCACGGATCTGAACATCAATGTCGCCAAGGGCAACCGTATCCCCAACAGTGATGTTAAGCCGCTCAAGCAAGCCGGCCTCGGTCACAGCCCCCCAAACGCCGTCCTTTTTATCAAGCGCGCCGTCAAAGGCGATACCATCGGCAAGCGCCATCTCGCCAAACAGCGGATAGACCTCATCAACAGCCTTAAGCTCCACCAAACGCCGTTGATCCGGGCCATAGGCCGTGGTGCGCATGGTGGCCAGTTCGGCAACCCGTTCGGTGTTGGCGCGCAACCAGTCGATCTGATCGGGGGTGGCTTCCTGATGGGTCAGGCGCAGCTCGACATCGCCACCCAAAAGCTTCCGCCCGTCACGTTCAAGTGCCGATAGAACGGATTCCGAAACGTTTCCGACTGCCGCAATCGCACCAACGCCAAGTGCCAGACAGGCCAGAAAAATACGAAAGCCCGACAGCCCGCCGCGCAACTCGCGCCGACAAACCCGCCAGGCAATGGACCAAAGGCGGTCCGCACCTTCTGAGGAAGGGACAGATGTGCTCATGATTGCGATTCCAGTTGCGAAACGATTTCACCATCGCGCAGCATCACCGTGCGGTCACACCGCTTGGCCAGTGCAGGATCATGGGTAATCAAAAGCAATGTGGACCCGCGCCGTTTGGTAAGATCAAACAGCAATTCAATAATCGTTTCACCTGTCGTGCCATCAAGGTTTCCGGTTGGCTCATCAGCCAGCAGAAGCTCGGGATCGGTTGCCAATGCACGGGCCAGTGCCACGCGCTGTTGCTCGCCACCGGACAGTTGGCCGGGGTGGTGATCGGTGCGATGCCCAAGTCCGACAAGTTCAAGTTCCGCGCGTGCCTTTTCGAAGGCGTCGCTGCGCCCGGCAAACTCCATCGGAAGTGCAACGTTTTCCAGTGCGCTCATGGTCGGGATCAGATGGAAGTCCTGAAACACGATGCCGACATGGTGACGGCGATACAATGCCAGCCCGTCTTCATCCAGGGCGCGCAGATCATTATCGCAGACCTTCACCACACCTTCCTGGGCTTGTTCCAGTCCGGCAATAACCATCAAAAGCGATGTTTTGCCGGATCCGGATGGTCCGACCAGTGATACCCGCTCGCCCGCGCCAATCGACAGATCAACCCCTTTTAGAATTTCAACAATCCCGGCCGGGCCCTGAAGCCGCAGTTTCAGGTTTTGCACATCAATTGTCTTTTTTGGCATTTCACCAGACGCGACGACATTTTGTTCCGGTATCGTCGTGGTTTCGGTCACACTCATTTCTGGTCCTATCGGGTTGTCTGTTGCAAGATCAACAAAGCAGGTTACATAGGTTTACGGGTCAGGACGTTTTTGGTTCAACCTTGGTGCGTAGGCCTTGGCCTCATGCATCTTATCGTTGGAATGCGCAGCCCAAGGGTAAACGGTTGTTAACCATTCGGGCAAGGATGCGGCATAATTATGGTGAGAGTTGTAATGAATTTGGCGTTTGGGCAAGGTCGTACTGTAATCAAGTTCACGCAAACACTGACAGCGCACCTGCGCACCCTGGCGCTCATTGCATTGACCGGCCTGACGATTGCCACCCTTGGCGGGGCAAAAAGCCATGCTCAAAGCGCAGACGAAACGCCGCAAACCCTTGTTTTGTTTGGTGATAGCCTGATGGCAGGATATGGCCTGTCTCATGAGGATGGCTTTGCACCCAAGCTCCAGGCCGCCTTAAAGGATGCCGGATACGACGTTCAGGTGGTCAACAGTTCTGTCTCGGGCGATACTACGGCGGCCGGGCTTGCACGCTTGGACTGGGCGCTTGTTGATAAACCCGATGCCGTCTTGCTGGAACTTGGTGCAAACGATGCCCTGCGCGGCATTGAACCATCGCAAACCCGTGAAAATCTGGCCCAGATCATCGAAAACCTGCGTGCCAAGGATGTAAAGGTCTTGTTGGCGGGCATGATGGCGCCGCCCAATATGGGCAAGACCTATGGCGCAGAGTTCAACAGCATCTACTCCGACCTGTCTGGCCGATACCAGATTGATTTATATCCGTTTTTCCTTGATGGCGTCGCAGCAGAACCCGATCTTAATCAGGATGACGGCATGCATCCCAATGCCGATGGGGTTGAGGTCATCGTCAAACGCATTCTGCCTGACGTGATCGATCTGCTGAACGGGGACGCTTCCTAGACCCCGAGTTTCGGCTTGCTCCTGAGGCTGCCCTAAATCCCTTAATGTCAGCATGGATGTTTGCGACGTGATCCGCGACATGCGGACATGCGCGCCAGCAGCACATGTCAAATTACCGGCATTTCACAGCTCCTTTTAAAAAACACCCCGTTCCCAATGGGTTACTTTGATCGTAGCCGGTCATAAAAATTCGCGAGAACGCTGATCCTTGCAAGTTCAGGCGCGGAATCATGCAATAAAACTGCATAAGTAGATAGAAAACATCAACAACCCGAAACGAATGCACCTCGTCAGTGTATAGCATCTGTTGCGATGCATTTGATGTCGAAGTATGGTATATATATCAATGATTTGAGTGGATTTTTCGGGCTATCCAGGAAGCCGGAAAATAGATGAAAAAAGCCCGGTTTTGGGTGAAAACACCGCAAATGATGTAAAATTAACACCTCATTTACTTTCGGTTATGTTCCGAATAATAACCGCGCTAACTGCATACGTGGTTTTTGATGACGTTGGTCCTCTGCCAGAGGATGGATTTTACTGCCACAGGGACCGGTGTGCAGCTGTCGCGTTAACCTATTTGGGTCATGGGGTGAAAAATAAATCGTTTAATATCAATAACTTGTCAAATTACGGTGCGGCCAATATCTTAACGATGCCTGTGGATAAAATTAAGGTGTTCGATGTTCTGAAAATGCTGTCTCATTGATCGGGTGTTTTGATTTATTGTTTTTTATCAATGAACTAGAGAGGGAAATCGGATTTCAGTGCTGCATGTGGATCGCTAAATGGGGCTGTGAATGAATCGGAAGCGATTCAATTTTGACTGCAAACGCAGTTGCAGGGGGCGGAATCCGTCTATACACTTTTCGTTATCAGGCGTTGAATCGCACCAGGCGGGCGGTAACTGTTTGAATGATGTTGAATTTTTGATGTTTTAAATCAATAAGTTAACAGGATTTTACGTGTCGACCTCTTCAACTGTCAAACAGTCCTATACCATTCCATGTTCTTCAGTCTTTCGTGATGCTGTCTTGCAGCTTGCAGAGCGGCGCGGTGTGAATGCCGCGGACCTTGCCCGTTCTGTCATGCTGATTGTACCGGAAAAGGCGATTGAGGAATATCAGGACCCGGGGGACCCGCCCAAGGGTGACCGTGAAACCATTGTGTTGAAATCCGGCCCGGCAGAAGGGCGCCCGTGGCGGCGCAAACCGCGCCTGCAGTTGCGTTTGCCGCCGGGATTTTCCGTCGTCACTGTGCGTAAGGCATTGAATATGGCGATTGATTTCGATTCAGGTGATGTAAATATCCGCATCGAGAAATCAGATGTTCTTGCCGCCGAACGTGCTGCCCTTGAAGAAGCACGGGCGATGAAGAAACGGCAGGCAGAACCGCCTGTCGAACTTTTGCAATCGCGCGAAGAACTCGAACGTTTGCGTCAGATCGTTGATAATCTGGCCTTCGATCCGCTCGATCGTGGCGTCACAACCTTTAACGAAGCCCTGCATGTCATGGGCTTTGCGCCAAATGCCCGGCCTGATGTGCGGGCGATCCGGGCGAAATACCGTGTACTTGCCGCCATTCACCATCCCGACAGCAACTATGGTTCGCATCAACGCATGACACAGCTGAATGCCGCGATGGAAATTTTGCGCAAACACGTTTCCTGACCCCTGTTCGCGCCGATGTCGGAAACTTTGGGGAAAGTTGGGAGACACGACTGCGCAAACCCTTGTGGAAGGTGTGGTGCAATGCTTAGATAGTGTTCACGCGTTACAGGGTCACATACCCGGATAAACATCGGCGCGCAAGACCAGCCAGCAACGGGAGACAGCATGACGGCAGAATTTCGGGCGGCCCATGCCAGCGGTGAAAACTGGGCCTCGGTCGCATCCGAGCTTGCAGACCTTCTCGAAAAAGAGCCATTACCAGAACAGGCCTTGGCTTTTTTGTATGTCACCGAAGCATTGGCCGAAGACCTTGGCAGCATCCTGACCTTTCTGCGTTCCCGGTTATCGATCGAACATTGGACCGGCACCGTCGGTATCGGTGTCTGCGGGTCGGGTCGTGCCTATTTCGGGGTGCCGGCGGCATCGGTGATGGTCGCGCCCTTTGCCAGTGACGCCTTTCATGTTTTCGAACCGCTCAAGGTTGATGCCGATCTGGATGCGCCCGACTTGCAAAAGGCGATTGATCGTCTGCAACCGATCTTTGGGCTGGTGCATGGTGATCCCGGTGCGCCCGAAAGTCTTGGGCAGCTTTCCGAACTGGCGCGCATGGGCTCGACCTATCTGGTGGGGGGAATTGCATCGGGGGAACGCGGCGCACCGCAAATTGCCGACCGTGTCGTCGGTGGCGGGTTATCGGGCGTTTTGTTTGACGCTAACACTAGCGTTCAGGTCGGCATCAGTCAGGCCTGCACCCCGGTGGGCCCGGTTCACCGCGTGACCGAAGGCCGCGAAGGTATTGTCTCCACCCTCGATGATCGCCCCGCGCTTGATGTGCTGAAGGAAGAACTTGAATCCGATGGTGGTGAACATTCGATGGCATCGGGCCGTTATCATGCAGCCCTGATGGTCCCCGGATCAGATACCGGTGATTTTGTCGTGCGCAATCTGATGGGGATTGATCCCCATAACCACATGATCGCCATTAGCGATGATGTAGAGGCAGGCGATGCCATCCGCTTTGTCCGCCGCGATGGCGCTGCCGCCGAACAGGATTTGCGCCGCATGTTGGGCGAATTGCAAACCCGCCTGCCGGGCAAACCGCGTGGTGCGCTTTATTGCAGTTGTGTCGCCCGTGGACCGCATCTGTTTGGCACGGAAAGTCGTGAAATGATGATCATCCGTGATGAATTGGGCGATCTGCCACTGACCGGTTTTTATGGCAATGGCGAGATCTGCAACGACCGCTTTTATGGATATACCGGCGTTCTGACCCTGTTCATGTAGCCAGCTTAACCTGTGCTGCGGTGTGACAATTACCTGCAAAGCCAAGAAATTTTACCTTGGGCGGTTTCATCAAGGCCCTGAGCGGATATATTCAAGCCATCGTGAAAATACGCATGTCTGCAGTCAGCTATGCGGCGCAGCCATGCAAATGGGGATTGTTAAATGGAATATCGTCGATTGGGGCGTACTGACATTGATGTCAGTGTTATTTGCCTGGGCACCATGACATGGGGTCAACAAAACACGCAGGACGAAGCTTTCGAGCAACTTGACTATGCCACGTCCAACGAAGTCAATTTCATCGACACCGCCGAAATGTATCCGGTCCCGGCGATGGAAGAGACCTTTACCAAAACCGAAACCATCATCGGCAACTGGCTTGAAAAACGTGGGCGTCGTGATGACCTTGTGATCGCCACCAAGATTGTCGGTCCGGCAGAACGGTTTCCCTATGTGCGCGGTGGTCCGCGTTTGTCCCGTGGGCAAATCTTTGAGGCCATCGACGGATCGCTCAAGCGTCTGAAAACCGACTATGTCGATCTTTATCAGCTTCACTGGCCGGACCGGAATTCCAACTTCTTTGGCAAGCTTGGCTATGTCCATGACGAGAACGAGGATTTCACCCCGATCGAAGAAAGCCTCGAAGCACTCGACGAATTGGTCAAGTCAGGCAAGGTCCGTCATATCGGCTTGTCGAACGAAAATCCCTGGGGCCTGATGAAGTTCCTTGAGCTGGCCGAAAAGAACGGCTGGCCGCGTGTTGTGTCGGTTCAGAACCCCTACAGCCTGCTGACCCGCCAATATGAGGTCGGCATGGCGGAATGTTCCATCCGCGAAGACGCGGGCCTTCTGGCCTATTCACCGCTTGGGGGCGGGGCGTTGTCGGGTAAATATCTTGGCGGTGCGCGCCCGGAAGGTGCACGTGTGACCAAATGGCCGCAGTACTTCGGCCGTTTTCTGAAAGAAAACGGCGTCAAATCGACCGAGGCCTATGTAAAGCTTGCCCGTGATCACGGCCTTGATCCGTCGCAGATGGCGCTGGCCTATGTCAATTCGCGCCCGTTCCTGACGTCAAACATCATTGGCGCGACCAGCATGGAACAGCTCAAGACCAATATCGGTTCTGCCAACATCACGCTTTCTGAAGATGTGCTCAGTGAAATTGAAGCCATCCATCAGACCTGGCCATATCCTTGCCCTTAATCGGCGGCACGATGGCACATATATAACGTAAAGTACGGTAGTCCATTTGGGGCTACCGTACCCGACCGCTTTAAAAGGAGGCAGCGCATGGTAAAGCTCATTTCTGGCAAGGAAACCGATCTTGGTGCCTTTTCCGTGCGCCGCGTTCTGCCCCATCGTGATGTGCGTTCGGTTGGGCCATTTGTGTTTTTTGATCATATGGGCCCGGCAGAATTTCAGCCAGGCGATGGCATTGATGTTCCCCCCCATCCCCATGTTTGCCTTGCAACCGTGACCTATTTGTTCAAGGGCGCGGTCCTGCACCGCGATAGTCTGGGCAGCAACCTTGAAATCACGCCGGGGGATTTGAACTGGATGAATGCCGGGCATGGCATCACCCATTCCGAACGTGAAACCCCGGCGGTGCGCAATTCGGTTCATGAACTTGATGGGCTGCAGCTGTGGGTCGCCCTTCCCGAGGCCGAAGAAGAATCCGATCCGGCCTTTTATCATGTTTCAAAAAACGACCTTCCGATCATCGAGGATGCCGGTCTTCATATGCGTCTGATTGCCGGTGAGGCATTTGGCAAAACCGCCCCGGTTCCGGTGAAGTCCAAGCTTTATTATCTTGATGTCCAAATGGACGAAGGCGCGCAACTTCTGTTGCCCGGTGAAAATCAGGAAGGGGCTGTTTATGTGGTTTCGGGCAGTGTCGCGATTGACGGCGAAACCTATGGCCCGGAAAGCTTTGTCTATGTCGCACCCGAAGAAATTCCCGATATCGTCGCACAAGGCGACAGCCGGGTGATGCTTCTGGGCGGATTGCCGTTGGGTAAACGGCATCTGTGGTGGAATTTCGTCGCCAGTTCAAAAGACCGGATCGAAAAGGCCAAGGCCGATTGGGCATCGGGCAATTTCCCGCAGATCGATGGCGAAGACGATATTCTGCCATTGCCGGTGTCGTCCAAAGGCTGATCTCCAAAGATTGGCAAAGTATGGCAAAGCCAGACAGGCTGAACAGTGCATCGCCCGAACGGACCATCAGGATAGAATTGGATACCCACATGATGCGTTTATTTGTTGGTGTGGAAATTCCCCACGATATCGCCACCGATCTTTATCCACTTGCGCGCGGGATCAAGGGCCTTGATGCCCAGACCCCGGAAAACATGCACATCACGCTGAAATTCATCGGCAATGTCGATCCGGGCTTGGCCGGTGAAATTGATCAGGCGCTCTCGCAGATTGCGTTTGAACCCTTTGATTTGCAGGTGTCTGGCCTTGATATGTTTTCCTCAAGCCGCAAGGTCCGCATTTTCTGGGCTGGTGTGAAAGATCAGCCCGTGATGAACCGATTGGCGAACAAGGTTGAAAACGCGCTGCTGGCGCTCGAAGAATGCCCGGATATGGATGTGCGCAAATTCACCCCGCATATCACGCTGGGGCGGAACCGAACGGCTGCGCGTGCCTCGGTCGAGCAAGCCATTGCCGATCATGCGGACGTAACATCACGGGTGTTCACCGTGGATCGTTTTTGCTTGTATGAAAGCCATTCCACAACCGATGGCCCGGAATTTCGCGTCATTGCCGCCTACGACGGATCGGACGAACCCCGCCCGCAACCGGATTTGGCGGATGAATTTGCAACAGAGGATTTTCAATGAAACTTGGCTTTGTTGGCACGGGTGCCATCAGCGATGCAGTCATTCGCGGCGTGCTGAGATCTGATTGCGCGGTGGATGAAATCATCGTCTCGCGGCGCAGCGAACATATATCGCAAAAGCTTGCCGCCGATTTTGACCGCGTGCGTGTCGAAGATGACAATCAGGCAATCATTGATCAGGCCGACGTGATCTTTTTGGCCGTCTTGCCGCAGCTGAGCAAAGAAATCCTCTCAGGCCTTCACATGCCTGATGACAAAAAGGTCGTTAGCCTGATCGCCACCATTCCGATTGCCGATATGAAGGCATGGCTTGATACCGATGCCCGGTTTGACCGGGCGATCCCGTTGCCCCCGGTCGAACATCATAGCTGTGTTACTGCGGTTTACCCTGGCTCACCTGATGTTATGGCGCTTTTTGAAAAACTGGGCGGGGCGGTTGCGGCCAAAACCATTGATGCCTTTGATGGCTATGCCACCGGAAGCGCCCTGATGGGGACCTATTTCACGGTGCTGGAAAATGCGGCGCAATGGATGGTGGCGCAGGGCTCGGATTATGCCGATGCCCGGCGTTATCTGGCCGCTCTTTTTGCCGGCCTTTCCGAAAATACCGCCAAATCCCCCGATCAAGGCTTTGCCGATCTTTACGAAGGCCACATCACTGCAGGCGGCCTTAATGATCAGGTCGCGCAAACTTTCCTGCGTGAAAAGGGCGGTGCGGCCATCCATACAGCCCTTGATGAAGTCTTTGCCCGGGTCAAGGCCGCCTCTAAAGGCGGCTAAAACAATAACCCCCAAACAGGCGGATGATACCGGGCCTGTTTGGGGGCATTGGCTCAGGCTACAGCCGCTTGGGTTTGATAGCCAACCGTGAAACGCTGCTGGGTGGGCGTGTCGTCCTCCACCAGATCAACCATCGCCACTCCGAAATCGGCAAAGGAAATCCGTGCCATCCCGTCATGGTCGGGAATCAGCGTATCGGTGCCGCGCACGTAGTGACCGGTCTTCTCACCGGAAAACAGCATCGCGGGCGGACGCAGGCAGGTCCATTGCACGTCTTCATACTGATCAAACAGCGCATCCTGCGCCGCACAGGCCTTTGCAATCGGGCGAACGGCATCGGGCAGGAAGCCCGGCGCGCTTAACACCGTATGCCCGCTGCCATCAGCCAGCTTCAGGGTCGCCGCTCCGCCGGTCAAATAGATCGGGGTTTTGGTTTTGCGTGCCGCATCGAGCAAAATCTGGCTCATATCTACCAGCAATCCTTCTGATCCGCTGGCGGGGCGAAGGGCGCTGATGGCAATATCATGGCGTGCCATCAGTTCCGCAACTTTTGCGGGCTGGGTCAGCACATCAAGGCTTTCACGTTCCACCTGATCGGGCAGGGCTGCCAGTTTATTGGCATTGCGCGCAACGGCGGTAACGTCATTGCCGCGGTGAACGGCTTCAAGGATTGTGGCGCTGCCAACATCGCCAGTGGCGCCAAAGATGACAATTTTCATGGGGCTGTTCCTTATTGTATGCGGGGCTTCAAAATTGATTTCAGGTGGTGCGAGGGGTTGGAATGTCTTGCGGTGCAGGGGTTGGTGTCGCTGCCGCCCGCTGACCAAGCCAGATGCTGATCAGGACAACGACAACGCCTGTGATCTGAAGGGTTGAAAGCGCTTCGCCCAGAACGAACCAGCCAAGCAACACCGCGCTGGTCGGGCTGAGAAAGCCAAAGCTTGTCACCGTGGTTGGACCAAGCCGCGCAATGCCACGAAACCACAGGTAATAGGTGAGCGCCGCCCCAATCAGGCCCAGCCAAATCAGGCCGGCCAGATTGGTCAGGGTCGGCATCGGAAAGCCCGGCTCGACGATCAGCGCAACAGGGATCAAAAGCAAACCACCCGCGGTCAATTGCCAGGCGGTAAAGGTCAGCGGCGATACCGGCGGCTGCCACTTGCGGGTCAAAACGGTACCGGCCGCCATGGATGCCGCACCAAGCAGGGCGGCGATAATGCCAATGGGATCAAGGCTTGCCGTTGGGCCCAGCACCAGCATCGCCACACCAATCAATCCCGACAGGGCAGCAATGATGCCAAGCACCGTGATCGTATTGCCCAGGGCAAAGCGGGCCAGAAACAGCACAAGCAACGGCTGCACGGCACCAAGGGTTGCGGCAACCCCGCCCGGCAGGCGATAGGCCGCGACAAATAACATTGACCAGAACACGGCAAAATTCAGCGCGCCCAAGATCAAGACCCGTCCGCGCCAGCCGGCAGGCGGCAATTGGCGGACAACAAGCAACAGGATCAGACCGGCCGGCAGGGCGCGCAACAAAGAAACGGTCAGCGGATATCCATGCGGCAACAGTTCGGTGGCAACGATATAGCTGCTGCCCCAGATGACCGGCGCAATCGCGGTCAGGAATAAATCGGTTGTTCGGTTCATGGTGGCTTCTCCATTTATCTTGACGTCAAGATACTTTCATAAATCTTGACGTCAAGATACTTTCATAAATCTTGACGTCAAGATAAATTTTCGGCATGACTTCAAACCATGGAAAACATACCCGACAAAATTGACCGTATCCTGGCGCAATGGCGCCGCGAACGCCCCGATCTTGATGTTGCGCAAATGGGCGTGATTGGCCGGGTTGGGCGGCTGCGCAATCGACTGAGTGCTGAACATGAACGTGTGTTCAAGAAATACGATCTGTCGCCGGCAAGCTTTGATGTTCTCGCCACATTACGCCGATCCGGCCCACCCTTTGCGCTCAGCCCGTCAGACCTGATTGATTGGACGATGGTGACATCGGGCACCATGACCAACCGTCTGGATAAACTGGAAAAGGCGGGGCTGGTCACACGCAAGCGCAACCCGGATGATGGCCGTGGCTTTGTTATTGCGCTTACGGATCAGGGGTTTGAGCTGATTGATGCTGCTGTCACCGATCATGTCGCCAATCAGCACCGCATGCTCGAGGGGCTAAGCCGTGACGAACGTGAACAACTTGATGGTCTTTTGCGTAAATGGCTGGCGGCGATGAACTCAGACTCTGAACTTTAACCCGCGATCAATCATAAACGATCCTGGGACTTAAAAGTTTAAAGCCTGTGATTTCAAACGCATACCTGCCCGATCCATCCGCCTGTTCGGCTCGGGCGATCAGCCTACCATTGTCATTGCGAACGATGGCGTGCGCGGTATGCAGTGCGCGAACGCAATGGCTGCCGTCAGGAACCGCGCCAAATGCATGGCACTCAGCACCGTTCACAACGTTATGCGCTGGATGGTCTTGTCTGTATGGCTTGGAAAATGCTTTTCAAATCAGTGGCAGAGAGGAGGGGATTCGAACCCCTGAGGGGCTTACACCCCAACACGCTTTCCAGGCGTGCGCCTTAAACCACTCGGCCACCTCTCCACATGCGATCTTGTCTATATCGCGAAAGCGGGCGGACATTAGCCGAGACGCCCGCGCTTGACAAGGGCCAATCAGCCTCTTTTTTCACTTTGCTGTAATCATGCGAACTGTGCCTGTGAAACTGCGTCGCCAGTGCAGGATGATCAGGCTGAAGTCGTTGGAAATGAATGCTTTTCGATAATCTTTACTTCTTGTTGATGTCTCATCCGTAAGGTTTCAGGTCAGGGTTGTTTGCCATCACGTGTAACAGACATCTTTGGATGCAGACCTTTACGCTGGTGGTCCTGACCCGTTAGGGTGCAGGTGTAATTTACTAATATACCAACCCTTACAGGTAGTTTGGAGACGATAATGTGGTTTTTCCGGGCGTTGGGGTGGGTCCTGCTCTTTGCCAGCATCGCGGTGCTGGTTGATGACTCCATCACAGCCCTTCAAACAGGAAGCTTTCGACTGGTCGCCGCCGGTGAGCTCTGGTATCGCCTTGATGCCGGAAGCCTGAACCTGCTGCAATCGGTCATTCAGCGCTACATTTCCGTCTGGATCTGGGACACAGTGTTTGTGCCGGTCCTGCTTGCACCGGCACTTGTGGTTTTGCTGGTGCCATCCGTGATCCTGTTGTTGCTGACCCGCAAACGCAAACGACAGCGCATTTTCTGACATTTCCTTTTCCTGATTTTTACCCTGCATCGGGCGTGTTTAGCCCAATGTCGGCTTGTCTGTGCTTGGCGCAGTCGCCACACTGTGCGCATGTGACACAACAAGAAACAGGAAGCAGGGATGAAGGCGTGGATTTCCAACGCATTTGGTGAAGCCCCCAAACTGATTGATGCCCCCGATCCGGTGGCAAAGCCGGGGCAGGTGGTGATTGATGTCCGGGCCTGCGGGGTTAATTTCGCCGATACCCTGATCCTGAAAGGCACATATCAAAAACGCCCGACCGGGCCGTTTTCGCCCGGCTTTGAGGTCAGCGGCACCGTCCATGCAGTGGGCGACGGGGTGACCCATCTTAAGCCCGGTGATGCGGTGATGGCCTTGCCCGATTGGGGCGGATTTGCCGAGCGCGTTGTTACCGATGCCGCCCTTGTCACCCCGCTTGTCGGGGACGTGGATTTCAATCAGTCTGCCGCATTTCAAATCGCCTACGGTACAAGCTGGTTTGCCTTGAAGTATCGCGCCGATCTTAAGCCGGGCGAGATTGTGCTGATCCATGGTGCGGCCGGCGGGGTCGGATTAACCGCGGTCGAATGTGCCAAATTGCTGGGGGCAACCGTCATCGCAACAGCCGGTGGGGCAGATAAATGCCAGATCGCGCGCGATCATGGCGCGGATCATGTCATCGATTATAAATCTGACAACATCCGTGATCGTGTTCGCGACATCACGGCAACACTTGGGCAGCCCAAGGGCGTCGATGTTGTTTATGATCCGGTTGGCGGGGATGTCTTTGATCAAAGCCTGCGCTGCGTGGCACCGGGGGCGCGTATGCTTTTGATCGGTTTTGCCAGCGGGACGGTGCCGCAAATTCCGGCCAATATTCTGCTGGTCAAGAATGTCACGGCAATTGGCTTTTACTTCGGCGCCTATCTTGAACAAAACCCGGATGTCGCCTGCCAGGGCATGACAGAATTACTGGGTCTTCTGAAATCCGGGGCCATCAATCCGATGATATCGGCGGTTTATGCGCTTGATGATGCGATGAAAGCACTTGATGCCATTCGTGACCGTTCTGCGACCGGGAAGCTTGTCATCCGGGTCTAGGGGGCGCTTAATTGAAGCAATACGTTCCAATGGATGAACTGTCGGATTTTCTTAATTAAATCGTTGGTATAGGATGGTCGCGTCCCAACCACCTCTCTGCCGGAATGTGCTTTAATGCCTGACGACAAAAATACGCCTGATGCGGTGCAATCGTCTGCCAAGACCCGTGATCAGTACGAAACATATCCCTATCCGGCACGAAACCCGGAGGACGAGGATAAGCGCCTGATCACGGGCTCGCCGGGAAACTGGGACGAAGTTGTTCATTTTGTCTTTGGCGGGCGTGATCCCACGGCCCAAACCAAAAGCGGTAAAATCAGAATTCTGGTTGCTGGCGGGGGCACCGGCGATGCGCTGGTAATGCTGGCCCAGCAGGCGCGCGACCGCAAGGTCAAGGCAGATATCGTTTATATTGATCTGTCTGAAACCTCGCGCGAAATTGCCGAAGCCCGGATCAAGCGTCGCGGCCTTGAAAAAAACGTCACCTTCGTCACCGGATCATTTGTTGATCAGGCCTCTGAATATGGCCCGTTTGACTATATTGATTGCTGTGGTGTGCTTCATCATTTGCCAGACCCCGATGCCGGGCTGAAAGCCTTGACCGACTCGCTCAAACCCAACGGTGGCATGGGGTTGATGGTCTATGGCGAGTTGGGCCGTCAGGGCGTCTATCACATGCAGGAAATGATGGAACGCCTCAATGCCGAGGCGGGCGGATCAAGACGCCTGAATTTCGGCAAGGCCCTGTTTAATTCCCTGCCGGGCACCAATTGGCTCAAACGAAATCCCTTTGTTGGTGATCACATCCATGGTGGGGATGCCGGGTTTTATGACCTTTTGCTTCATCAGCAGGATCGTGCCTACCGCGTTGATGAAGTGTTTGATTTCGTTGAAAAGGCCGGATTGCGTCTGCAGAACTTTATCGAACCGATGCGCTATGACCCGACAACCTATTGTTCGCGTCATGATGTGCTGGACCGCGCGATGCATGTGCCATTTCGCGAACGTGCCGCCCTTGCCGAACTAATGGCTGGCAACATCACCAAACACACCTTTTACGTCGTAAAGGCCAAAAACAAGGTCAAGCCACCGGTTCCGTCCCAGGATGCCATCCCTTTCTTTACCCGTGTTGACGGGGCGGCATTGGCGCGCTCTGTTGCCAAAACCGGCAACATCAAGATCACCTTTACCGGCCTTGCGGTGACCCGCACCATGCCCTCGGCATCACCGGCAATCCTGTCGCGGATTGATGGCAAGCGCTCGATTGGTGAAATCTACGAGATGTTCGATCCCAAACCGGAAAAGTTTGAATTCAACGCGCAATTTGCGGTGATGTATTCCGTTCTCAATGCTGCAAACCTGATGTATCTGCGCTATTCCGACAAAAAGTAGGTCTGGCGATATTCGTGCGTTTGCGCACGGGGCCCTTCGCCCAGGACAAAAAAAATGCCGGTCGCAGGGGGTGCAACCGGCATTTTAGGATCTGAACCCAATTACGCATGTTTCGGCGGGGGGAGCCAAAACATGCGTTCAGGGATCAGTCGTACGGGCTTATTTCAGGCTCAGACCTTTCCACGCATCCATCAGCGCTTCGATCAGCACCGTGAGCGGGAAGGTAAGTGCACCCTGCAGCGGGGAAACATTGTTCTGCATGACAAAATACTCTGTTGTGCGCGCTTGCGCGATTTACGCTTTCCAGAACGGCTTTGCGGCTTCTTTGCGTGCGTCATATGCGTTCCAGCCGATATCGCGCAGGATGCGGCTGTCCATAACTGCAAGCTCCTGACGCAGGGCGTGGCGCTTCAGCCATTCACGAGGCAGGTCCAGCAGGCTGGCAACACCGTCGCTGTGACGTGGTGCAACGAACGCGGCAGTTTCTTTGGTGATTGCGACCATGATCTCATTCCTTTTAAATCCAGGCCAGCTCTCAACAATTCAGCGGCCCAAGCATCGATGATGCGTATGTGTAATGTCGTTAAACCCTGAGTTACGCCTAAAAACACTTGCGCTCAAACCATCTTTTGTCATCATTGCATGAGTTTTAGTCATGCAAAGCCATTGCCATGAAACGCCGACCATTGCCGTTAAATGCGCTTCGTGCCTTCGAAGTAGCCGGAAGACTCGAAAGTTTCACCAAAGCGTCACATGAGCTTAACGTGACCCAGGGGGCGGTCAGTCGGCAGGTGCAACATCTGGAAGAGGTTCTGGGACGCAAGCTGTTTGAGCGCCATCACAGAAGCCTCAAGTTGACGCGTGCGGGACGTAACCTTCTGGAATCACTAACACCTGCTTTTGATGAAATCGAACATGCTGTGTCCAAGGTCGAAGACCGGGCCGATGACACGCAGCTTTCCGTGGTGGCACCACTGACCTTTTCCATGCGCTGGATCGTGCCCAGACTCGGTCGTTTCCAGATGGAATATCCCCACCTTCAGGTGCAGCTTGGCACCTATAATGACGATTCTTCTGATATTGATTTTAACGAAGTCGATATCGCGGTGCGGTTTGCCGATACGCAGGATGATCAGCTTGCCCACGAATTTCTGACCGGCGAACGCCTGTTGCCGGTCTGTCATCCCACATTGGCCAAGCAACTTGAAACCCCCGACGACCTCGCCAATGTGACGTTGTTGCATTGTTCCGCCCAACGTGAAGACTGGCGTATCTGGCTTGAGGGTACCGGTATTCAGGGCGTCAATGGGGACCGCGGCCCGGTCTTTGCCACTCTTGATATGGCGATGGAGGCCGCGGCAAGTGGCTTTGGTGTGGTGATTTCCGATCCGGCGATGATTGGCGAATATGTCGTCACCAACCGCTTGACTGTGCCGTTCGATTTACCGGTCGACAGTCCCTATGCCTATTCACTGTGCTATCCGCGCGGGCGCCTGGAACGGCGCAAGGTGCGCGCCTTCCGTGATTGGTTGATGAGCGAGATCAATCTTGAAACCGCGCGGCGTAAACTGGCGCAAAAAGACACTTTAACGGGCCAGGGTGATAACCCATTCACAGGATGATGCCTTGAAATTGAACCATTTAGTAGAGAGTATCTTTACCAAAATGTGTCTAGGCTCAGGACACCATCAGGGCCAAAACATCGCCAAAACATCGTGACAACAGGCAGCGGGCCATCGTTAAAGGCCGGTGCCATCAGGGGAAAGACGATTAGTCACATGATTGCGTATGCAGCCAGCATGAATTTGCCGGTCAGGGAACGGTTGGGCAAGGCAGTGACATCAATGCTGTTTGCCGGTGTGTTTGCACTGTTTGCAGGCATGTTGCCAGCCGACGGGGCGTTGGCGCAAAACAGCAACACGCCAAACATCAACCCTGCGCCAACGGTTGCCGTCGAAGAAGCAAATCTGGCACCGCTGACGACAAAATCACACGGCATTTCGCTGTATGGTGATTTGAAATACGGGCCGGACTTTCATCATTTTGATTATGTGAATCCCGATGCGCCCAAGGGCGGCAAACTGATCCAGTCTTCGATTGTCGCGTTCGATACGCTCAATCCCTTTACGCTGAAGGGATCGGCGGCGGCCGGCATCGGCCTGATCTATGACAGCCTGATGGTTGCAAGTGCCGATGAACCCTATGCGATGTATGGCTTGATCGCACATGCCATCGAAGTCCCCAATGACCGATCCTTTGCGATTTTTCACATTGATCCGCGTGCCAGGTTTCAGGACGGCAGCGACATCACCGCCGATGATGTGAAGTTTTCCTATGAAATACTGCTTGAAAAGGGCAGCCCGGTCTATCGCCAGATTTTCTCGCAAATCGAGGGGGCAGAAGTCATTGACGAATTGACCGTCAAATTCACCTTCAAGCCGGGCAACAACCGCGAAACACCGATGACGGTCGCAGGCATTTCGATCATGCCGCGCGCTTTCTGGGAAGGTAAGGATTTCTCCAAAACCACCTTTGAGCTTCCGGTCGGCAGCGGGGCCTATAAAGTCGCCAGCATCGAGGCGGGACGTCGCATTACCTATGAACGTGATCCCGATTACTGGGCAGCGGACTTGCCGGTCAATCGCGGGCAGAACAATTTCGACACCATCCAGTATGACACCTACCTCGACCCCGAAGTGCAGCGCCAGGCCTTCCTTGCCGGGGAATATATGATCCGCTCGGAACATTCATCGCGTGACTGGAACACGGCCTATGATACGCCTGCGGTAGAACGCGGTGATATCCAAAAGGAATTCATGCCCGACAATCTGCCATCGGGTATGCAGGCTTATGTTTTGAATGTGCGCAATCCGCTGTTTTCTGATCGGCGCGTGCGACGTGCCCTGCAATACGGGTTGGATTTTCAGTGGCTGAACCGTGCAATGTTTTACGGTGCCTATAGCCGCACGGACAGCTTCTTTGCGAACTCGGAACTGGCGGCAACCGGGGTGCCGACCGGGGATGAACTGGCCCTGCTTGAACCTTATCGCGATCAGTTGCCTGCACGGTTGTTTAACGAACCCTACACCCTGCCAAACTTCGATGCGCCCAATGGCCGCCGCGATGCGCTCCGCGAATCCATGACGCTTCTGAACGAAGCGGGCTGGGAAGTACGTGACAAGGTTCTGGTCAATAAGGAAACCGGGCAACCCTTCCGGTTTGAACTGATCATTCGCCAACCGGGGCTTGAGAAGATCGCCCTGGTCGTCAAATCCCGCCTTAAGCAGCTTGGCGTTGAAATGGACATTCGCCTGATTGACACCGGACAATGGGTCAATCGTATTCAGGCCTTTGATTTCGAAGCCACGACCTTCTGGTGGACGCAATCGCTGACGCCGGGCAATGAACAACGCGTTTTCTGGAGCTCGGAAGCCGCCGATCAGCCCGGCTCGCGCAACTTTGCCGGGATCAAGGACCCGGTGGTTGATGCCATGGTCGAACATGTTGCATCCGCTGACAGTTGGGACGAACTGGTCGCCGCGACCCGCGCGCTCGACCGTGTGTTGCTGTGGGGGGATTATGTCATTCCGCAATGGTATCTGGGCGGGGATCGCATGGTGTGGTGGAACATCTTTGGCCGACCCGAAGATGTCCCGCTCAGGGGAATGTCGATCATGCGCTGGTGGTTTGATCCCGAAAAGGCTGCCAAACTTCAGATGGGGGGGAACTAGGCCATGCTGAACTATATTCTTCGGCGTTTGCTTCTGATCCCGGTAACCCTGTTTGGCATCATGGTGCTGAATTTTGCGATCATTCAGTTCGCGCCGGGCGGGCCGGTTGAACAGATCATTGCCCAGTTGCAGGGAACCGATGTTTCCGCGACCGCACGTGTCACCAACCAGGGGGCTGAAAGCGGCAGTGGCGGTGGTGGTTCTGCCGCATCGTCGGCGTCGGGCAACAATTTTTCCTCGACGTCCGATTATCGCGGTGCGCAGGGGCTTGATCCGGAAATCATCAAACAGCTCGAAGTGCAGTTTGGTTTTGATAAACCCGCACACGAGCGGTTCTGGATGATGATGAAGAACTATCTGACCTTTGATTTCGGCCAAAGCTATTTTCAGGACCGCGATGTGGTCGATCTGGTGCTGGATAAAATGCCGGTCTCGATTTCGCTTGGGATCTGGTCAACCCTGATCATTTACATCATCTCGATCCCGCTTGGCATCACCAAGGCGGTGCGTGATGGCTCGAATTTCGATATCTGGTCGTCCGCTGCGATCATTGTCGGCTTTGCCATTCCCGGCTTCTTGTTTGCCGTGATGTTGATCGTCGTCTTTGCCGGGGGCAGCTATTTTGACTGGTTCCCGTTGCGCGGTCTGACATCGTCCAACTGGGAACAATTGTCGTGGTTTGAAAAAATCCTCGATTACTTCTGGCATCTGACATTGCCAATCATTGCGCTGACGATTTCGGGTTTCGCAACGCTGACCATGCTGACCAAGAACTCGTTTCTTGATGAAATCAACAAGCAGTATGTCGTCACCGCACGGGCCAAGGGGCTGACGGAAAAACGTGTGCTGTACGGGCATGTGTTTCGCAATGCCATGCTTTTGATCATTGCCGGTTTCCCAAGTGCGTTGGTGGGCATGTTGTTTACCGGGTCGGTCCTGATCGAAGTGATCTTCTCGCTCGACGGGCTTGGATTGCTTGGCTTTAACGCGGTGATGACGCGTGATTATCCGGTGATGTTTGCAACGCTTTACTTCTTTACGCTGTTTGGCCTGATCATGAATTTGATCAGTGACCTGAGTTATCATTTCGTTGATCCCAGGATCGACTTTGAAGCGCGGGGGAATTGATCATGGCAAGTTACGTTCTCTCACCGCTGAACCGTCGGCGTCTGTCAAACTTCAAGGCCAACAAGCGTGGCTATTGGTCGCTTGTGATCTTTACCATTCTGTTTGTCATCTGCCTTGTCGCTGAACTGGTCGCCAATGACAAACCGATCTTCGTTAAATACGGCGATGACTGGTATGTGCCGATCGTATCAAGCCATCCCGAAACGGTATATGGCGGCGATTTCGACATCGAGACCGACTTCTATGATCCCTATATTCAGGGCAAGATATCTGAGAACGGTTTTGCCATCTGGCCGTTGATCCCGTTTTCCTATGACACCATTGATTTTGAAATGCGCGAACCGCAACCGGCCCCGCCCTCAACGCGCCATTGGCTGGGCACCGATGAGTTGGGCCGTGATGTGCTTGCGCGCCTGATATATGGGTTCCGCATTTCGATCCTGTTTGGTCTGGCATTGACCGCCGTCAGCTCGGTCATCGGCATTGCAGCTGGCGCGGTGCAGGGCTATTTCGGCGGCTGGGTTGATCTGGGTTTCCAGCGCGTGATTGAAATCTGGTCGGGGCTGCCGCAACTCTTTATCCTGATCATTCTCGCCAGCCTGTTTGCACCGGGTTTCTGGACATTGTTGTTCATTCTGGTGCTGTTTAGCTGGATGAGTTTGACCGGTCTTGTCCGTGCCGAATTCCTGCGTGCGCGCAATTTCGAATATGTCCGGGCGGCCCGTGCGCTTGGCATGACCGACACCCGGATCATGTATCGCCATGTTCTGCCCAATGCGATGGTTGCGACCATCACCTTCCTGCCGTTTGTGCTCAACGGTTCGATTGTCGCACTCACATCCCTCGACTTCCTGTCGCTGGGCATGCCGCCGGGGTCGCCCTCGCTTGGTGAATTGCTGTTCCAGGGCAAGAACAACCTTCAGGCCCCCTGGCTTGGTATCACGGCCTTCTTTGCCATTGCTGTCATGCTCAGCCTTTTGATCTTTATTGGCGAGGCGGTGCGCGATGCGTTTGATCCGCGCAAGACGTTTTAAGGAGTAGGAAAATGACAGAGCAATCCGCCCATCAGCCGCTCCTTGCCATCAATGACCTGTCGGTCAATTTTGGGGATGTGTCGGCGGTCAAACATGTTTCCTTTACCCTTGCGCGTGGTGAAACCATGGCGCTTGTAGGTGAAAGTGGATCGGGTAAATCGGTCACGGCCCTTTCGATCCTGCAATTGCTGCCCTATCCGCGTGCCAGCCATCCGTCCGGATCGATCATTTTTGACGGGCAGGAAATGGTCGGCGCCAAGGAACGCACGCTGCGCAAGATCCGCGGCAACCGGATTTCCATGATCTTTCAGGAACCGATGACCTCGCTGAACCCGCTACACAATATCGAAAAGCAGGTCGGCGAGGTGTTATTGCTCCACAAAGGCTTGCGCGGTGCCAAGGCGCGTGCGCGCATTCTTGAATTGCTCGAACTTGTTGGCATTCCCGATCCGCAATCGCGCCTTAAGGCCCTTCCGCATGAACTTTCCGGCGGGCAGCGACAGCGTGTGATGATCGCCATGGCGCTTGCCAACGAACCGGAACTGCTGATTGCCGATGAACCGACCACGGCTCTTGATGTCACCATTCAGGCGCAAATCCTTGAATTGCTCAAGGACTTGCAGGCCAAGCTTGGCATGGCGTTGTTGCTGATCACCCATGATCTTCAGATCGTGCAGAAAATGGCGCAAACCGTTTGTGTGATGAAGGATGGCGAGATTGTCGAGGCGGGCGACGGACGCAAACTTTTTGACAATCCCAAACATGCCTACACCAAAAAGCTGCTTTCAGCCGTGCCAGGTGGCGAGGCCCCCAAGCTACCTGCAAACGCAACAGGATTGCTTGAAACCAGTAACATTCAAGTACAATTCCCCATTGGCCGCAAAGGTATTCTGGGGCGTCCGGATCATTATCTGAATGCGGTTGATCAGATTTCGCTGACCCTGAAACAAGGCGAGACCCTTGGCATTGTCGGGGAAAGCGGATCGGGTAAAACCACCCTTGCCATGGCGATCCTGCGCCTGTTGAAATCAAGTGGCGACATCAGCTTTGATGGTCAGGATATTCGCGGGTTTTCCGGGGCAGACCTGCGCAAGCTGCGCCGCGATATGCAGGTTGTGTTTCAGGATCCGTTCGGATCACTCAGCCCACGCATGTCCATCGCCCAGATTGTCGGCGAAGGGCTTGAAATCCACGAGCCCTCCCTGACCAAGGCTGAACGCGAAGCCCGCATTGCCGAGGCGCTTTCTGAAGTCGATCTGCCGCAAAATGCCATGGACCGCTATCCGCATGAATTTTCCGGCGGACAGCGTCAGCGCATTTCAATTGCCCGCGCATTGGTCCTAAAGCCGCGTTTCATCGTATTAGATGAACCAACATCGGCTCTTGATATGTCTGTGCAGGCACAAATCGTTGATTTACTGCGTGATTTGCAGGCGCGTCACAAGATGGCATACTTGTTCATCAGCCACGATTTGCGCGTTGTACGGGCATTATCCCATCGTGTGATGGTGATGAAGGGCGGGAAACTGGTTGAAAGCGGGGCGGCGGCAGATGTGTTTGACAACCCTCAGCAGCCCTACACCAAGGCGTTGCTGGCAGCAGCCCTTGATCTTAAGGCTGCCGGGACAGATTTTGTCAGGAACTAAACGCAGAATTTTGCCCTCAGGCCCGCTAGAACATCTTTGAAGACATAAAAATAACACGACCGAAAAGGCAGGAAGTAAAGGTGGATATGTTGTCACGTATGATCAACAATCGAACCGGGCATCGGCTTTGGGCTGCAGCACTTGTCATGGTGCTGGCAATGGGGTTTGCTGCGATCAGCGCACCGACGGCGCACGCCAGTGAACCATCATCTGATACGTCCGAAGCCGAAAAATCTGATGCGCCCGCCGTTCCGCAAATCCCCGATACAGTGATCGTGCCCGACCCGGTGTCGCTTTCGGTGGTCCTGCCCAAATCAGGCACCATTCGCCAGGTCGTCTTTACGATCTGGCTGGAAGCCACCAGCAGACAGGCCGTCCCGGTGATCGAACAGAAATTGCCCAAGGTCATCAATGCCTTTCTCGTGGATTTGCAACGCCTGATGTATCACGACACCCAGCAGCGTTTTGAAAAACGCGAACCGGGCAAGCGCGGCTTTAAATATACCGCACCCGATCTTTTGCCCCCGCCGCCGCCAAAGACTGAAGAAGAACTTGCTGCCGAAGCCGAAGCAGCGGAAGTTGCCGCTGAAAACGGCGAAGAAATTGTCAAGGAACCTCCCTTCAGCCCGTTTGCGCCGGTCACCAACCGTTATTTCGCGGCCCTTCAGAAGAAACTTTTGCGCACCGGGCAGGGCGTTTCACCGCCTGATACGCTCCGCTCGGTGCAGGTGCGCATGTTCTATGATTTCTGGCCTGGCGATGCCAAATGATGCTTCGGACTATGGCCGGGGCGGGGCATTGACGTAACAACCGGGGTTGTGCCTTGATTTGCAACCGTTGGCGCATAAGCATTGCAAAACGTGCACTTGTTTCTGGACGGGGATGTGATATCTGCTGAGCAGCGTCACCGGAGTTGCCCCAATGTCTTTTGAAATCTGGCTTAGTTTTACGTTTCTTGTGTTCCTGCTCGTCCTGACACCGGGGCCAAGCATCCTGATTGGCATGTCCCATGCGATGCGCTATGGCGCGCGCACGACATTGATGACCGCCCTTGGCGATGTCACCGCCAATATGCTCCAGATGGTGATTGCCGCCCTTGGATTGGGCGCTGTCTTGGCAACGTCGATCACGGCATTTGCGATTGTGAAATGGTGCGGGGTGGCCTTTTTGCTGGGCATCGGTTTGATGTCATTCTTTCGCAAGCCCAGTAAAATCAGCAACAAGAACGATATCGAAACGAAATCTGCGGCGGGCTATGAAGTTGCCAAAGGCACTCGTCTGTTCCGCGAAGGGTTTCTGGTGGCAGCAGGAAATCCCAAGGCCATTGCCTTTTTTGGGGCCCTGTTCCCGCAATTTGTTGATCCAACCAGTCCGCTGGCACCCCAGTTACTGATCCTTGGCGCAACCTTCGTTGTTCTTGATTACACATTCGTAATGATTTACGCGATGGGCGCTGCGCGCGTCATGCCCTGGCTGGTCAAACGCGGTGGCAATAATGTCATTGCCCGGCTGTCAGGCGGGGTTTTGATCATTGCAGCCGGGATTTTGGCGCTGATTGAGATGCCGGAATCCGTTGCTGGTCCGCGTCAATAGCAAGGCACCCAAGCCACCTGTCTTGTTGATTCTTGGCGTCTGGCGAACGGCCGTGGCGGCCAAGAATCATCATAATCTTTTGAAAACAAACGAAAATAAACCGGCGTTAAAAGCAGGTTGTTTGACCGCAATACAAACCAACTGGTCTGTATATAGTGGATTTTCGCCATATAAGCAGGGGCGCATTTAAAAAGGGGAAGATTTGCTGTCCTAAATCACCCAATTCCCGGGATGCGGGAAAAATTTGGTGCGTTTAGGGCCTTGTCTGGGCCTGTGATCGGCAGCAGGTCACAGTGTTTTCAGGCCGGATTATTCGGTTTCAATGCCGGCAGCGACGATGATATCGCCAAACTCACGCAGGAAGACCGATCCCTTGACGGTACGCTGTACCAGAACCGAACGGCGGTCTTCTTCGTCGACCTTGCGTTTGACCATGCCAAGTGAACTTAAACGATCCAGGGCACGGGTAATGGCCGGTTTGGAAATGTTTAGCGCGTCAGAAAGGCCGCGCACGGTATGCGGGGCAGGGGTCAGGTAAACGCTGAGCAACAAGGCCATTTGTCGGGCTGACAGGTCGGGAGAGTCCCGACGCACACTTTCAACAATCGCGATACGCCAAAGGTCGAGCGCCTGAGACGGCTTGATGTCGATCGACATGCTTGTGCCCACAATTTATTTGTTACGGATACGTAATCTCTACCTGACCCCTGCACTGATGTCAAAGGTGTAATTGGGAAAAATGTAATTTCCGCTTTAGTTTACTTTCCGTAACGATCCGCGATCAGCTTGAA
Organism: Thalassospira australica; assembly: GCF_000763295.1. Taxonomy (GTDB): domain Bacteria; phylum Pseudomonadota; class Alphaproteobacteria; order Rhodospirillales; family Thalassospiraceae; genus Thalassospira; species Thalassospira australica. Next base: position 657,354 of record NZ_JRJE01000032.1, read on the forward strand.
TGCCGCACGGATGCCCTGGGCTTCGCCCCCAGTCGGGCGACCGGGGCGGTCGGAGGGGTTCCAGGCCATCAAATCAATATGCGCCCAGCTTTTCGCCCCGTCGGCAAAACGATCAAGGAACAGCGCGGCAATGATCGCCCCGCCAAACGGGCTGCCGGAAATGTTGTTCATGTCTGCTGCCTTGCTATCAAGCTGGCTGCGGTAATCCTCCCACAGCGGCAAACGCCACAGCGGATCATTTTCCTTAAGGCCCGTTTCCATCAATCCGTTTGCCAGATCATCATCATTGGAAAACAGGGCGGGCAGGCCAAGACCAAGGGCCACACGGGCAGCACCCGTCAGGGTGGCGAAATCAAGCAGCATCTCGGGGTCTTCCGATGCGGCCTCGGTCAGGGCATCGGCCAGAACAATGCGTCCTTCGGCATCGGTATTGCCAACCTCGACCGTAATCCCTTTACGTGTTTGCAAAATATCACTCGGGCGATAGGCACGGCCCGAAACCATGTTTTCAACCGCCGGGATCAGAACCCGCAACCGGACGGGCAAACCGGCCGCCATGATCATGCGCGCAAGACCCAAAACCTGTGCCGATCCCCCCATGTCCTTTTTCATCAGGATCATGTTGCTTGACGGTTTCAGGTCATACCCCCCGGTATCAAAACAGACCCCCTTGCCAACAAGGGTGATTTTGGGCGCGTTTTCATCGCCCCATTTAAGGTCAATCAGGCGCGGGTCACGTTCGCTGCCATGACCAACCGTGTGAATGGCCGGATAGTTCTGTTTGAGCAAATCTGATCCGACAATCGCACGGACGTTGGCGCCAAATTCCGCCCCAAGGCTTTTGGCCGCACCTTCAAGCTCGGCAGGCCCCATGTCATTGGCCGGCACATTGATCAAATCGCGCGCAAGTCCAATCCCACGCGCAATGTTTTCGGCCCGCGCAGCGGCGTCATTGTCATGCAGGGCAATTTTGGCGCGTTTGGCTTTTTTGCCGTCATCCTTGCGATACCGATCAAACCGGTAGCCGCCAAGATAAAGCCCAAGGGCGGCCTTTTCATAAAGTGCCCCATTGTCGCTGATGCTGTCAGAAAGGCCATAGGTGCCCTCCGCCAGATTGGCGGGCAATCCGGCGAAATCCCAGATCGCCTTGGCATCATCAACATATCCGATCAGAACCGATCCAACCGCCCCGTCCGACCCGGGCAAGGCCAAATGCGTGCCGCGCTTGGCCTCATACCCGTTGGCTTCAATCCATGCCTTGGTAGTGGCGGACTGATGTGAAAGCCAGCTTCCAAAGTCGCTTTCGGCAATCGGGGTGATGGTGATCGGGTTGGTGGTGTGGTCGCGGGTGATGATGTGATCGAACAATTTCGAACTTCCTTGTTGGTGGTCTGGGCTTGGTAATCTGGGCCTGGATCGCTGACAGCCTGATTTTCCCCTGACGGTGCAGGCTGCCAAAGCAGAACATCCAGAATATGTTACCTGATCTTACGGTTGCCATCGCGCAAGGGCAATTGACGAAACAAAACCCGACGATGACTGGCGTAATCAACGCTTTTCGATCCGCTTGAACATGGGCGGCGAAAAGCTGATAGTGACCCCCTTGCCAAAGCACAAAGGTCCCGATCCGCCATGGAAAAGCTTCCCGTTCTCTATATCGGCAATAAAAACTACTCATCCTGGTCGCTGCGCGCCTGGCTTGGCCTCAAAGTCGCAGGCATCGCCTTTGACGAAAAGCTTGTCCCGCTCTTAAGCGAAGAATGGCATGCCAAGGCCCCGGTCTTTTCACCAACTGCCAAGGTGCCGGCCTACTTTGACGGGCAAAAAACCATCTGGGAGGCGCTTGGCATTCTTGAATATATCGCTGATAGCAGGCCCGATACCATGCTCTGGCCGCTTGATATGGATGTGCGTGCCGTGGCGCGGTCGGTGTCACTTGAAATGCATGGCGGGTTTGGCCCGTTGCGGTCCCACATGCCGATGAATTGCCGCAAAAGCCTGCCCGGTCGGGGCCGTGCGCCGGATGTGGAAAAGGACATCGCCCGCATCACCGAAATTTTCAAAATGTGCCGCACCCAGTTCGGGCAGGGCGGGGACTTCCTGTTTGGTCACTTCTCTATTGCAGACGCAATGTTTGCACCGGTTGTTTCGCGTTTCAAAACCTACGATGTTACCCTTGATCCCATCGGCAATGCCTATATGGAAACCATTCTGGCCCTGCCGGAAATGAAGGACTGGTACGATGCCGCCGGGGCCGAGGAATGGGTGATGGATAATGTCGAATTGGACTAGTCGTGGCTGGACTGAGCGGAAAATTACCCGAAATTGATCCAATGGGCGGCGATGCGGCGCTTGACCGTTTGCTCGAAAACGTCCGCGCCTGCCGCATTTGCGCCGAAAGCCTCCCACTTGGTCCGCGTCCGGTGGTGCGCATGGCAAAACGGGCCCGCATCCTGATCATCGGGCAGGCCCCCGGCACGCGGGTGCATGAAACCGGTTTGCCGTGGAATGATGCTTCGGGGGATCGCTTGCGCGATTGGCTCGATATGCCGGTCGATGATTTTTATGATCCGGGGAAACTTGCCATCATGCCGATGGGCTTTTGTTATCCCGGCCGGTTTGAGCGCGGCGGGGATTTGCCGCCCCGCCCCGAATGTGCACCCGAATGGCATGATGCCCTGCGCGAACACCTGCCTGATATCGGCTTAACACTTTTGATCGGGCAATACGCCCAAGGATATTATCTTGGCACGCGCCGGTCGAGAACCATGACCGAAACCGTGCAGCGATTTGGCGAATTTCTGCCTGAAAACATCCTGCCCATGCCCCATCCAAGCTGGCGCAATACCGCATGGATGAAAAAGAATCCATGGTTTGAAAGCGATCTTCTGCCAGTCTTGCGCATGAAAGTGGCCGCTCTTTTAGGCGGGTGATTTTTATGTTCCAATGCTTCTTCGCCCCGACCGAAAACAAGGAGGCAAAAAGCATGAGCAAACTCGAAAAATCTGCAATCCAAACCGCCCTTAAAGACCTTCCCAACTGGGAACTTGCCGAAGACGGCCTGTCGATTGGCCGCGTCTATATGTTTGGTGATTTCAATTCCGCATTCGGCTTTATGACCCGTGTGGCGATGATGGCCGAAAAAATGGATCACCATCCCGAATGGTTCAATGTTTACAACAAGGTCGGCGTGACACTGACCACCCATGATGCCGGTGGAGTCACGCAAAAGGATATCGACCTTGCCACGTTCTGCGAAACCGTGGTCGACAAATAAACAGGCCAAGATCGCGCAAATGACGACAGCCGGTTACGAAATTGCCCTGCCGCTGGGGGAACGGCAGGGCATGAGGCAGCGGTATCTATGGCTGACCGTTTTTGCGGGACTATTTCGGTTCCAGCCGGACCGCGCCATCAATGCGAATGGTCTCGCCATTGATCATTTCATTTTCACAAATATGCATCGCCAGACGGCCATACTCATACGGATCGCCCAACCGTTTCGGGAACGGCGTATTGGCAGCCAGGCTTTCCTGAATCTCATCGGGCAGGCCCATCAGCATCGGCGTGCCAAACAGACCCGGCGCGATTGAGATCACCCGAACCCCATGGCGCGCCAACTCACGCGCCGCCGGAAGCGTAAGCGATGCCACCCCGCCCTTGGACGCGGCATAGGCGGCCTGTCCGATCTGCCCTTCAAAGGCCGCGATGGATGCGGTGTTGATAATCACCCCGCGCTCGCCGGACCCGGATGGATCGTTCTGGCTCATGGCGTTGGCTGTGACCCGCATCATGTTGAATGTGCCGATCAGATTGACCGAAATCACCTTGGAAAACGCGTCAAGATCAGCAGGGCCTTCGCGCCCGACAATGCGTTCGCCATGCACAATCCCCGCACAATTCACGGCAATCGTTGGGCGTCCGATGGTTTTGACGACCTCGGCAACGGCTGTTTCAACGCTTTGGGCATCTGAAACATCAACGCCAAAACCGACACCGCCAAGCTTTTCGGCGGTCGCCTTGGCCCCGTCTTCATTCAGATCAAAGGCAACAATACGCGCACCCGCACCTGCCAGCACCTCTGCCGTCGCTGCACCCAGACCGGATGCAGCCCCGGTGACAATGGCAATGGAACCCTTGATCTGCATGACGTGAAGCCTCCGCGATATCGATAATATGATTAATTGGTATTTATATACCAAATTATATCTTTATCGGGCAAGGTGCTTTCTGCCGTGTGAAATTGGATCGGAAATATCTGGATCGGAAATAGGTGCGCCACGAATTGTGGTGGTCGGCTTTCACACCTTGCTCTTGTCGTGCGGGTTAACGCCGCGAAACAGGCGGATCAAGATCACTGGCGGTGGATGAAAGGCCGCGTTTGATGCGGTTGGCTTCGCGGTTCAGCTTTGCCTCGCGCCGCGCAATATAAAGCGCGGATCCGACAATCAAGGCGGCACCGGGCACAAGCCAGATTTCCGGCACTTCACCAAACATCACCAGCGCGATCACCGAAACAAACGGCAGGCGCAGGTAATTGAACCCGATGACAAAGCTGTAATCATAAACCCGGAATGCATTGGTGTTGCCGATCTGGGTCAGGTTGGCCATAAACGCCCCCGCCACCATAAGCAAGATCGCCTCAAGGCTGGGGGGTTCCCAGACAAACAATGCCGGGATCAAGGTCATTGGCGTGGTCATCACCATCATATAAAGCAGGATGGTGGTCGGGTTTTCGGTCCGCGACAGGGATTTGATGGTAAGCCCCGCACTGGCCATGCAGATGGCCGCTGCAATCGGCAACAGGCTTGCCAGTTGCACCGTGTCATCCCCCGGACGGATGATGACCAAAACCCCGCAAAAACCGACAAAAAGGGCGGCAATTCGGTATTTTCGGATTTTCTCGCCCAGAAAAATCGCCGCCAAAAGGGTACCAAATAGCGGCACGGTAAAGTTAAGCGCGGTGGCCTCGGCCAAGGGCATATAGGCAATGGCCGAAAACCAGAAGCTCATCGCCCCCATCGACAAAACCGCGCGCAGGCAAAACATCGGAAAACGTTTGGTCTTAAGCGGGACCAGACCGGCTCTAAGTGCCAGTGGTGCGATGAACAGAAGGCCAAAGAAATTGCGAAAAAACACCGCCTGAAGCGGGTGAATATGTTCGGTCGCAAGGCGCACAAACACCGAAAAGATCGCCGCACTGATCGACGCCATCAGGCCAAAGGCGGTTGCCTGCAAATAGGGTGGCAGACCATTAAACCAGTCACGCATCGGGTTTGTCCTTTGCGCTGTCATCACGATCAATCGGGGTGATGGGGATTGCTTGCGGGTCGGCAGGCGCTGTGGTGGGTGTTCGAAGTTGCGCCTTGGCCCTTTTCGCCAGAACCGCCTCGCGCCGGGCGATATACAAAGACGATCCGATAATCAAACCCGCCCCGGCCCACGTCCAGAAATCAACCACCTCGCCAAACATGACATAGGCCAATGCCGCGACAAACGGCAGGCGCAGGAAATCAAAGATCATCACATAGGACTGATCGGCCGTGCGATAGGCCCGCACCAGCAATTGCTGCCCCGCCGTTCCGGTGACCGCGATCACCAACAGAATGAACATCTGCCAAACGCTCGGCCCCTGCCAGTATATCAGGGCCGGGATCAGCGACAGCGGCGTCATGATCAGCCCCATCCACGTCACAATGGCGTTGGCACTTTCGGTTCGCGACAGCATTTTGACCGTGGTCATCGCGCAGGCCATGAAAACGGTCGCGCCAAGGGCAAGGATCGCGCCGGTCTCAAAACTTTGACCGAACGGACGGATCACGATCATCGCGCCGACAAAGCCAATCGCGATCGCACTCCAGCGTCGTGCACGCACGGTTTCGCGCACGACTACGGCAGCAAGAATCGTGGTCAGGATCGGCAGGGTAAAGTTGATTGCAATGACTTGGGCTGCCGGGGTCAGCGCCAGGGCTGTGAAAATGCACGACATCGCCCCGAAACCAAGTACACCGCGTAGGAAATGCAGTTTGAATCGCTCTGTCTTTAATCCGCTCCGCCCGTGGCGCACCATCCACGGCACCATCGGCAACAAGCCAAACAGGTTACGGAAAAACGATGCCTCAAACGGATGCAGGTCTGCGGTGACATAGCGGATGAAAACCGCCATCACCGCAAAACACATTGCAGCGCTGATCATCAGCAGGGCACCCATAAGGGCTGCATTGTCGGCGGAGGGGCGAGGTAAAATCATTACTCGTAAAGGTTTACGCAGCTATCCGGAAAAAATCCAGCCTCACGAAAGAGATATTGTATGGTTGTGACGCATGGCAGCCCCGGCAAATATGGGGAACGGTTCGCGCTCTGCGGTTTTTCGTGTAAGATCCGCCGTCGACAGGAATCCATCAGGGGGAAGATAAATGGATGCTATTGATCGCAAATTGATCGATATCCTGCAGGAAGACGCGTCACTGTCCTATTCGGTTCTCGGAACCAAGGTCGGTTTGTCGGTTTCTGCAGTGAATGATCGCGTGCGCAAACTGCGTGAACAGGGGATCATTCAGGCGTATCGCATTGCTGTGGACCCGCACGCCATTGGTCGGGCGTTAACCGCAATGGTCTGGCTGCGCACCGACCCGGCCAAGGGCAACAAGAAGCTGGTCAAATCATTGATCAAGGCGGACGAAGTTCTGGAATGTCACCACATGACCGGGCGCTTTGATTTCCTTGTCAAACTGCGCCTGCGCGATACTGCTCATCTCGAAAGTTTCATTTCCGATACCATCAAGGAAATGCAGGGTGTTGTCGAAGTTTTGCCAGAAATTGCCCTGTCGACTTCAAAAGAAACCATGTTTGTTCCGGCACAATCGGAATCAGACTGATCAATTTTCAGAGCAAAGCCGAAATTTGATAATTTTTCGGGGATGATGGCATTGCCAGTCATCATTTCCTAAGTATCTGATGTGATATTGTTTTGTGAGAAGCCAACCGAACCCAAACTAACGCCCTAGGACAGGAGCCCCAACATGATTGAATCGATGAATCTGGTAATCCTGATTGCATCGATTCTGGTGGTGGTTGCTGTTTTCACCAGCCTGGTCAGCTTCCGGGTCGGCGCGCCCTTGCTGCTGGTCTTTCTGTTTGTCGGTCTGGGGGCTGGCGAGGACGGTATCGGCGGCATCATGTTTGACAATGCGCCGCTGGCCTATTTTATCGGCTCCATCGCGCTTGCCCTGATCCTGTTTGACAGTGGCTTTGAAACCCAGCTTCGAACGTTAAAAATCGCCGCCGGGCCTTCGCTGGTTCTGGCAACCTTCGGGGTGGTGATCACCACGGGCGTCATCGGCGGGGTGACCTGGCTGGTGCTTGATGTGCCGTGGCTGGTGGCTCTTTTGTTCGGGGCGATTGTCAGTTCGACCGATGCGGCGGCGGTGTTTTTCCTGTTGCGGGTCGGGGGCATAAATCTGCGTGATCGCACGCGCAGCACGCTTGAAGTTGAATCCGGCTCCAACGACCCGATGGCAGTGTTTCTGACCATATCCCTGGTCGAACTGATCATTCTGGGTGGGGGCGAAAATATCGCGCTTGAACTGTTGCAGCGCTTCGTTCTGCAGATCGGTCTGGGCGGGATTTTCGGTTTGGCAGGCGGTTATGCGCTGGTCTGGATGATCAACCGGGTCAAGCTCGAACCGGGTCTGGTGCCGATCATTACCATTGCGCTTGCGCTTTCGCTGTTTGGCGCCACCAGCATTCTTGGTGGCAGCGGGTTCTTGGCGGTCTATGTCGCAGGCCTCTATGCCGGCAACAGCAAAATGCAAATGAGCGTCGGTGTCCGGCGCTTTCAGCATGTCACCACCTGGCTTGCCCAGATCGCCATGTTTGTCACCCTTGGTCTGCTTGCGACCCCGTCGGAATTTGGCGATGTCATTATTCCCGGTGTGATTCTGGCACTGGTTCTGGTGTTTGTCGCCCGTCCGGTCGCGGTCTGGCTGTGCCTGATGTTTTTCAATTTCTCGCGCAATGACACGGCGTTTATTTCCTGGGTCGGGTTGCGCGGGGCGGTATCGATCCTGCTGGCCATTGTGCCAATGGTCGAAGGCGTGCCCGAAGGGCAGCTTTTGTTTAACACTGCCTTTATCGTCGTGATCACCTCGCTTTTGCTCCAGGGCTGGACCATTCGCAGGGTCGCCAAATGGCTTGGCATCATTGTGCCGACGCGCCATGGTCCGGTGGACCGTATTGATCTGGAACTGCCCGGCAATGCCAATCAGGAAGTCGTTGTTTACCGCGTCCATGAACAAAGTGCGGTGGCCACCGGACAACGCATCCCCCGTTGGGCGCGGCCCAGTCTGATTTTGCGCGACGGGGCGTCGCTTCGCCCGCATTCTGCGGGGCCGATTCAGGCCGGTGACCGGGTCTATATCATTACCCCGCCGCGCCATGTCGAACTGCTTGATCAGTTGTTTGCGGGCCCGGCCGAAGGGGCCAATGACGTCGAACTGTTTGGCGATTTCAGCTTCCCGCCCGATACCATGATTGCCGATATCGGTCGGCTTTATGGCTTTGCCGTTGATGAAAAAGATATCGAACTAAGCGCTGCTGACATTCTCAAACGCGATCTGGCGGGCGACGTCGAACTTGGCGACCGGTTGCCCTATGGCACGGTGGAATTGATTGTGCGCCGAACCGATGACGAACATGGGGTGATCGAAGTCGGCCTTGCGGTTGAACAGCAAACAACCCAACCCAAACGCCGCATTCCGATCTTCCAGTCGCGCAGCGAATTACTTGCAATCTGGAAAGACTGGCAAAAACGCAAACGTGCGCAAAAGAACGCCCTCCTGAACCCCCCGGCGACCATACCCGACGCGCTTGATGCGCCCGAAAATCAAGGCTCCGAAAATCAAGACCCCGAAGAACAGGGTCCGGAAAGTCAAAACGGGCGGGAAACTGATGAGGTGGTGGCCAATCAGTCACAGCCACAGGATGATGTGCCGCCAAAGGACAAACCATCAAAGGCATCCGATTGATCAGGGTTCTGACCCTAGCCTGTCTAATGCCGGGATTAAAAATGCTGGTTTGGGGGCATCGCGAAACTGCCCTAAATTATCGATTGTTACACACAGGTTGTCTGCCTGTGCCGGGTCATCGGGCCCCAGAATTGACGGAGAATAAAGATGAATGGTGCAGCCTATTTCGAGCGCATGGCGCAATATAATATCTGGGCCAATGGCCATGCCTATGACGCCTGTGCCAAGCTGCCCCAATCTGAGCTCATCGCACCCCGGACGGCCTTCTTTCCGTCGATTTTGCGCACGCTGAACCATCTTGTTGTTGCCGATCAATTGTGGATGGGCCGGCTTTTGGGCACCCCGGTTACCATGGCACTTGATACCGTGCTTTATGAAAACTTTGATGAATTGCGCACTGCACGTCATGAACAGGATCAGGTGATCCTTGAGTTCACCCGTGGCCTGACAGACAGCGATGTCACATCGGACCTGACCTATCAGTCGGTTTCCGCCGGGGCCTATACCATGCCGCGCGATCTGATACTGGCGCATATGTTTAACCATCAGACCCACCATCGCGGGCAGCTTTCCAACATGCTGCTTGAAGCCGGATCTGGTCCGCTTGAAATCGATCTGATTTACTATGGGCGGGAACAATTGTGATGATTGATCTGCTTGTTGCCTATACGCCGTTTCTGATTGCGGCCCTTTTGCTCAATATCTCGCCCGGGCCGGACATGGCCTATATTGTCGGGCAAACGGCCGTTCATGGTCGCAAGATTGGATTGTTTTCCAGTTTGGGCGTGATTTCGGGCGCATTTGTCCATGTTCTGGCAGCCACCTTTGGCCTGTCGGCCATCCTTGCGACATCGGCACTGGCCTTTGCCATCGTCAAATGGGTTGGGGTGGCCTATCTGGTTTGGTTGGGGATTGGCGCTTTGCGCAGCAGTTTTGCCCGCAAGGACCAGCAGGCAGACGAATCTGAACCGAAATCGGACATCACCATTCCACGCAAATCCATCACCGCCTTTGTTGCCTGGCGACAGGGGGTGATGATTGATGTGCTCAATCCCAAGGTCGCGATTTTCTTCATGGCCTTTTTGCCGCAATTTGTTGATCCCGCCATGGGCAATGCCGGGCTTCAATTTCTGGTGCTTGGCCTGATGGTGCTTTTGATCGCATTTCTGGTCGAAGGCATGCTGGTCATTGCCGTTGCATCGGCCGCAGTCCGGATAAAGGGCCGTCAACGCCTGGGGGCCTGGCTGCATCGTGCGCTTGGTGCCATGTTCATCGCACTTGGCATTCGCCTTGCGCTCAGCCAGCAATAGAATCCGTGTCTGTTCTCTCCCCGCCTGACCCGCGCCGTTCTTAGGATTTTTTGGCCAGATAGCGCACCAGTGCCTGTGATGCCGGGGCGGCGGAAATGCCGTGTGCGACGATGCTGATACAGATGATCATGGTGCCCGCCGCGATCAGGGGTTCGAACTCTTTGGGGTCAATCATGGTCGCCATGATCAGCATGTAAATCACCGATGCAATGCCGCGTGGCCCGAACCAGCCGATATAAAGTTTCTCGCCAAAGCTATAGGGGCTGCCGATCATGCAGACCCATACGCAAATCGGGCGCAGCAGTACAAGGCTTGTGACCGAGAACACCAGCATCGGCCAGGTCCAGCTATCAAACACGGCCGGCACAATGATCAGGCCAAAGACAAAGAACGTCAGCATGGTCAGAAGCTCTGACTCGGCCTCGCCAAAGCTTTCGATCGTATCGCGCACCTTCTCGCTTGAGATATTAAGCGCAAGGCCCCCCGCAAAGGCCGCAACAAATCCGTTGCCGCCAAGCTCTTCTGTCAGAAGGAAGATGAAAAGGGCGGCCAAAACGCCAAGCAACCGTTCAAACCGATCGACAATGGTATCGCGGATCACCGCATGGTTGACGGCCTTGCCAAGGACAACGCCGCAAAGGACCCCGACACCGGCCCCAATGGAAATTTCAAAGATGGCATCCTTGATCCAGCCGTCGCCGCCGTTGCCCAGAAGATCGGCTTCAAGCATGACCGCCGTGGTAAAGACCGGCAAAACCAGCCCGTCATTCAGCCCGCTTTCAATATTGATGCCCTGGCGCACCGGTTCGGGCACGCCCTTGTTTTCCAGAACCGGACGGCCAAGGGCGGCATCGGTCGGGCTGACAATCAGCGCAAGGATAAGTGCGGGTACAAGTCCAACTGTTGGATCAAGTCCGACAATAAAGGCCCATGTCACCCCGATGGTCAGCGGCAAGCCAACCAGAAGCAACCGCGTGGCAATTCTGCGCGCCGGGTTTTCCTTGCGATAATCAAGGACGGCTGCATCAAGAAACAAAATGATCGCCAGCGTCATCTCGGCAAAGGCGGTGGCAAAATGAATGCTGCCCGAAAGCGCATCAAGCGGCGCGCCATGCCAGATGCCAAGCGGCAGGGCAACCAGCAATCCGGCCAGCAACATCATCATCGGCGAGGATATGTTGCGCCGTTGCAGGCGCCGTGACTGCAACCCGTACACCAGCCCCGATCCCAGAAACAGGATGATCACCCACTCGAACATCGCACGGTCCAACTTGTTGCCAATTCAGATGATTTTGCCTCAAAGAGGATAAATCACCAAATGGTTCAGTCACATGCCTTGGGCATATTGCTTTGTGCAAACGACGCGGTGATCAGGCAATCGCCTTTTGCAAAACCGCCAAGCCTTCCTGATGGCAACGCGTATCGCCACTGGCAATCACCAAATCCCCACTGTCGATCGTAAGGCTTTTACCGTTCCAGTCGGTAATCACCCCGCCAGCCCCTTCAATCACCGGAACAGCGGCACAAAAATCATAAGGCTGCAGATTGGATTCCACCAGGACATCGCCAAACCCCATGGCAATCAGGCCATAGCCGTATGAATCAATGCCGTAAATTGGTTGCTTGGCAGAGCTAAAGGCCGCTTCATATCCGGCAATTGCCTTTTCTTCGATGAAAAGATCCGGGCCTGTGGTGAAAATGGTGGCGTCTTTCAGGTGTGCGCATGCGCGCGCTGTGACCACTTTGTCGTTCAAGGTCGTTGGTTGCCCCTCGATCCCGATCCAGCGTTCATCCAAAATCGCCTGATCAATCACCCCTAAAATCGGTTTGCCATTCTGACACAGCGAAATCAGGGTGTTGAAGCTGGGCTTGCCGGTGATGAATGATTTGGTGCCGTCAATCGGATCAAGGATCCAGACGTACTCGGCATCAAGGTTTTCCGGGCCGTATTCCTCGCCCAGAATGCCATGATCGGGCAGTTCGGCATTGATCAGATCGCGCATGGTGCGTTCAATCGCCCGGTCGGCATCGGTCACAAGGCTGGCATCCCCCTTCTCGTCAATCGCAAGCGGCTTGCGGAAATAGCTTTGCAAAACCGGGCGCGCGGCATCCGCCAGTTTGTGGGCCATGGCAAGAAACGGGTGACTGTTGATCATGGGATTTCCTGTGTCGGGCAAGGGAGTTGGTCGCGGGACATAGGGCGAAGGTTACGCCATCGCCGCCTTGATCGTGGTCAGAACATCCTGATGGCAGCGCGCATCGCCACTGGCAATCACGTCGCCCCGGCTATCCATGGTAAGTGCGGTGCCCGACCAATCGGTCACGACGCCACCGGCCCCTTCAACAACGGGCACAAGCGCACAAAAATCATAAGCCTGAAGCCCTATTTCCACCACCGTATCGGCCAGGCCAAGTGCGGTCAGGCCATAGGCATAGGCATCCACGCCATACATCGGCACCCGGCATTTTTCCGCAATCGCCGCATAGGCCTTTTGCGAGTCCCCGGTGAACAATTCCGGCGCGGTGGTGAAAAATGTGGCGCGGTCAAGGTCTTCGCATTCGCGCGCACTGATTTCCACGCCATTCATGGTGCTGGCCTGCCCCATAACACCGACCCAGCGTTCATCGGTAATCGCCTGATCAATCACGCCCAAAACAGGTTTGCCGTTATGGCAAAGCGCAATCAGGGTCGCAAAGCTTGGCTTGCCGGAAATGAATGATTTGGTGCCATCAATCGGATCAAGCACCCAGACATATTCCGCATCCGTATTTTCACGTCCGTGTTCCTCGCCAAGAATGCCGTGATCGGGCAATTCGGCATTGAGGATATCGCGCATGGTGCGTTCGACTTCCCGATCGGCAATCGTGACCGGACTGTCATCGGCCTTCACATCCACGGCCACCGGAGTGCGGTAATATTTGCGCACAACAGGGCGCGCGGCATCGGCCAATTTGTGGGCGATTTCCAGAAATGGGTCGAGATTTTCCATAAAAATGCGTTCCTGCAGGCAGTGGGGGCGGATGTGATCTGGGCGGTAATATTTCCGCTTTGGCCCGATAAGGCAAGGTCTGCATACGCAAACAGGGGACAGTTTCCTGTCCCCTGTAAAATCAATCTCTGATCAGAAACAACTGGTCAGGTTTGAATAAGCTTACTGCGCGACCGCTTCTTCAACAGCATCGGCTGCGCCATCAACAGCTTCTTCCGCCGCGTTGGCGGCTTCAACTGCTGCCGGATCCGGAAGCGCAAGCGGATTGTCTGACTTGCTGTTGAGCCATGCAATCACAGCTGCACGGTCAGATGCCTTCTTAAGGCCGCCAAAGCTCATCTTCGTGCCATCGATATAGTCACGCGGCTTGTAAAGGAACTCGTTCAGCTCTTCAAAGCCCCAGGTGCCGCCATGGTTGGCGATGCCATCGGAATAAGAGAAGTCCCCAACGTGGCCAAACGCCGCACCAACAACACCATAAAGGTTCGGGCCGGTTTTGTTCGGACCGCCTTTTTCAGCTTCGTGGCAAGATGCGCACTTTTTGAATACTTTTTCACCCTGACCAAGGTCAGCAGATGCCAACATCGCCAGAATCGGTTCCGGACCCGCCGGTGCGGCCGGTGCCGCAGCAGGGGCATTTGCTCCCGCCAGTACGTCTTCGGAGAACGGATACACCGGTGCTTCAAGTTCATCGGGATGAACCAGCGCGTTGCCGATCTTGCCGACAACAACTACCAAAAGCACGGCGCAAATGACTCCGGCGACGATCTTGTTGATTTCCATCGTGTTCATGACGGGACCCCGTTACAGCCTAATCACTCTCAGGTTTCTCAATTATAATATATTTACGCAGTTTGCCCAAAAGCCCCAAGCAGTTCTCATCAATGAGCAACTCACACGTAACCGCTGGCAAAACTGGTCGCAGGGAAACTATACGTTTCAGCGATTTGCATCAACCTTTCTTAAACACCAAGGCGAAAGCAGATGCTTTAAAACTTTCGTCTAGGGCCAAAACCCATGCATATGATCGCACCGGTCATGGCAATAAGTTTTTACCCTGCTGCCCGATGAAAGGCGATTCCGTCTTTCATCTGTGCCCCAAAACCGGCTAATGTCGCGCCGTTTTAGGGTCAGAACCTGTTTGTTTAATATGTCCTGATCCGGATGTTTTGTGCCATCGCTTGCCTGAACCGTGCTTTGCGCAAGATCAAATACAAGATCAAAATACAGGGCGTTTATGCCTGACCGGAGCTTGAAAATGTCGACGCCACGCAATCCCGTTGTTGTTATCCCTGCCCGCATGGCCTCTATGCGCCTGCCCAACAAGCCGCTGGCTGACATCTGTGGGGAACCCATGATCGTACAGGTCTGGCGCCGCGCGCTCGAAGCGGGAATCGGCCCGGTACTTGTCGCCTGCGCCGAACAGGAAATTGCCGATGCGGTCACTGCAGCGGGCGGCATCGCGGTTCTGACCGATCCCGATTTGCCAAGTGGCTCGGACCGGGTGCATCAGGCGCTCGAAACGTTTGATCCGGATGGCAAATATGATGCGGTGGTCAATGTGCAGGGCGATTTGCCCACCATCGATGCCGCAGACATCCGTGCCGTGTTTGAACCGCTTGCCGATCCCGATGTCGATATCGCGACCCTTGCTGCGGAAATCAAACGCGACGAAGAACGCAACAACCCCAATGTGGTCAAGGCGGTCGCGGCTTTTGGCACCGGGCGGGTCGCACGTGCGCTTTATTTCACCCGCGCAACCGCCCCTTATGGCGATGGGCCGCTCTATCATCACATCGGCCTTTATACCTATCGCCGTGCTGCTCTTGATCGCTTTGTTTCGCTGCCGCCTGCCGAACTGGAACAACGCGAAAAGCTCGAACAGCTGCGCGCGCTTGAAAACGGTATGGTGATCGCGGTCGCCCTGGTCGATGGTGTGCCGCTGGGTGTCGATACCCCCGAAGACCTTGAACGCGCACGACTTGTCTTGGGCGCGTAATTGGGGTTTTCTATCTGGCCGCATCGAAAAGGGGTGCGGCTCTATAACAAGTCTTTACGAACACGTCAGGAAACAGCCAGATGACTGCGCAACAAAGGATCGCTTTTCAGGGGATGCACGGTGCCTATTCCGATCAGGCAGCCCGTCGCGCCTTTCCGGGGGCCGCGACTGTTCCCTACAGAACCTTTGAAGGCGCCTTTAGCGCATTGGAAAATGGCGATGTCGATCTGGCGGTAATCCCGATTGACAACACGCTGGCCGGGCGTGTGGCCGATGTGCACCACATCCTGCCGGAATCGGGTGTGCATATTATCGGTGAAACCTTCCTGCGCATTAACCATGCACTGGTTGCGGTACCGGGCACCAAGATCGAAGACATCAAGGAAATCCACAGCCACGTCCATGCGCTCGGCCAATGCCGCAAAATCCGCAAGGAACTTGGCGTAAATGCCGTGGTTGGTCCTGATACCGCAGGCTGTGCCAAGGAAGTCGCTGATCGCGGTGATAAATCAATTGCTGCCATCGCCCCGGCCCTGGCGGCCGAGATTTATGGTCTTGATATCCTGCGCACCGAGGTCGAAGACGCCGCCCATAACACCACGCGCTTTATTGTCCTCGCGCGCGAACCGCTCAATATTGCCAATGACGGCACCCCGGTGGTGACAAGCTTTGTCTTTCGTGTGCGCAACGTGGCCGCCGCCCTTTATAAGGCACTGGGCGGTTTTGCCACCAATGGCATCAATATGACCAAGCTTGAAAGCTATATGGTCGAAGGCCACTTCACCGCGACCCAGTTCTTTGCCGAAGTCGAAGCCCACCCCGAACAGCTTGGCCTGCGCCATGCACTGGAAGAACTGCAATTCTTCTCGCATGAGGTCCGCATTCTTGGCGTTTATCCCGCACATTCTTTCCGCAAGGAAAACAACCTTCCGGCGGAATAGGCGTTTTCAGTCTTTAGTCGCGGGCAGATGCTGTTTCGGTTTCACGCCATTTCAGCATCCATGTGCGTACCTGATCGCAGGCCGCCTGGTTTTTGCCGTCACGCGGGCTGACCAGATAAAAGTCGCGTGTCCCGCGCAGGACATGACCAAAGGGTTGCACCAGCCGACCGGCGGCTAAATCCTGTTCGACCAGAAACCGACTGGCAAGCGCAATGCCTTGCCCGGACAAGGCGGCATCAATCGCCAGTGCCGTCTGGTTCAGCCGCACATTTTTGGGCGGGTCCGGGGTTTCATGCCCGAACACGGTTTTCAGATATTCCGGCCACAGATTGTGCGAGTCGTGAATAAGAACCAGCCGGTCAAGATCGCCAACGTTCAACCGGTCGGGGAAATTGCTCAGAAGCCCCGGGCTGCAAATCGCAACAATATCCTGTTTGAACAGCAAATCGGCCAGAAGCCCGGCTGCAAAGCTCGAACTGGTTTGGCGCACCGCCAGATCGACACCGTCAGAATGAAAATTTGATGCCTTTTCCGTTGCGACGATGCGCAATTCGATTTGCGGGTTCTCGGCTGCGAAATCCGATAGGCGCGGGATCAGCCATTTGGCCGCAAATGTTGGTGTGGTGCTGATGGTCAGATGCGTCGCCTGCGGCTGAAGTGTCCGGGTGGCCGTATGCATGATGGCAAACGCCCGGCTGATTTCTGCGTGATAGCGATGCCCGTTTCCGGTGAGAGCCAATGTGCGCGGCAACCGGTCAAACAGTTTCAGCCCAAGATAGGCCTCCAGGCCACGTATATGCTGGGCCACGGCCCCTTGAGTCACGCCAAGTTCTTCTGCCGCAATCCGGAAATTCAAATGACGTCCCGCCGCATCAAAGGCACGCAGGGCATTTAACGGCGGGAGCGGTTTGTCTGAGTCATTTATCAATAGTTTTTCTACACCATCAACGTCGAAATTCTGATTGGTCGAAATTGCAATCACCCCATATCCTAAGTGTAACAGAGTTTCCCGATGCGACAATCTCGCAGATAAAAGGAGTCGTCATGACAGTAGAAAAAGTAGCCCTGATCACCGCAGGCGGTAGCGGTATGGGTGCGGATGCCGCACGTAAATTGGCTGACGATGGCTACAAGGTCGCCATCCTGTCCTCGTCGGGCAAGGGCGAAGCCCTGGCCGCCGAGCTTGGCGGGATCGGTGTGACCGGCTCGAACCAGTCAAATGATGATCTGCAAAAGCTGGTCGATCTGGCGATGGAAAAATGGGGCCGGATTGATGTGCTGGTCAATTCCGCCGGGCATGGCCCGCGCAAGGCGGTGCTGGATCTGACCGATGATGATTGGCACACCGGCATGGATGTTTATTTCCTCAATGCCGTGCGTCCGGCCCGGATGGTAACCCCGATCATGCAAAAGCAGGGCGGTGGCGTGATCATCAATATCTCGACCTTTGCGGCCTTTGAGCCCGATCCGGTATTTCCGACATCTGGCGTTTTCCGTGCCGGGCTTGCGGCCTTTACCAAACTGTTTGCCGATAAATATGCGCCTGAGAACATCCGTATGAACAATGTTCTTCCCGGCTTTATCGACAGTCTGCCCGAAACCGATGAACGTCGTGACCGGGTGCCGATGGGACGCTACGGCAAAAGCGAGGAAATCGCCGCCACCATTGCTTTCCTTGCCTCTGACGGGGCAGGCTATATTACCGGTCAGAACCTTCGCGTGGATGGCGGCATCACCCGCTCCGTCTGATCAGATAATCTTGCACCTATCCCGGTTTGACCGGTAGCCAACCTTAAAAATGACAGGCAATGCCGTTTGTTTGGCGTTGCCTGTTTGGGTGTGATCGCATCTTGTTTTATCGACGATGATGCGGGATCAAACCATTTGATAAGAACAGTCTGTGAAATGAAAACAATTGCCTATTTTGCCTTTGTCTTGCTCGGTGTGATCTGGGGAAGCAACTTCATCTTCATGAAATGGGCAGCCGAATACATTACCCCGCAACAAGTTGCCTTTTTGCGGGTGGTCTTCGGGTTTATACCGTTATTGGTTTTTGCTGTGATCCGTGGCGAAATCCGCCTTCGTGATATGCGCCATATCCATCATTTCGTGGTGATGGCGCTGTTGGCGACGGCAATTTACTATTTCGCCTTTGCCAAGGGGGCGGCACTTTTGCTTTCGAGTGTCGCCGGAATGCTCAGCGGTGCCATTCCGCTTTTCACTTTTGTAACTGCCTTGCTGTTCCTGCGCGAAGAACGGTCGACACCCAAATCGCTCACCGGGTTGGCTTTGGGCTTTGCCGGGGTCGTTCTGATTGCCCGTCCCTGGCAGCTTGATGGTGCCCAGATGGCAGATGGCGGGGTCAGTCTGGTCGGTACGGCCTATATGGTTGCCGGGGCGCTTAGTGTCGGTTGTTCATTTGTTTATGCCCGCAAATTCATAACGCCACTCAAACTGTCTGCGGTGTCACTTTCGACTTATCAGATTGGTATCGCGACGCTGATCTTTGCCGTCGCCACGGATTACACAAACATCGACCTCGTGTTTTCCGATCCAAAAGCCGCTTGGGGGCTTGTGGTCGGGCTGGGCATTCTGGGCACCGGCCTGGCATATATTCTGTATTATTTCATTGTTGCGAAGCTCGGTGCCATGGCGGCTTCGGGGGTGACCTATCTGCCGCCATTGGTGGCAATGGCGGTCGGGGGCGTTCTGGTCGGGGAACCGATTGCCATGCTTGATGTCTTTGCAATGATTGCGATTTTGATTGGTGTCTTCCTGCAACAAACGGGCAAACGGATTGTCCCTGTCTCAAAAAAAGGTGTCTGAAAATCAGGTTGCCTTATCTGGGGATGGCAAAAGCCATCAGGGGGCAGTTTCGGGGACTGATGAACAAAGACAAAAGGCCGGACATTGGAATGTCCGGCCTTTCTTTTTCATTGTGGCGAAAAAAGCGGCTTAGCTTTCAGCCTGCTTTTTCAAATCACCCGAGAAACGCTGAATGATCTGGCTCAGCTCGGCCGAACGATCGGAAAGTTCGGCCGAGGCCGATTTCAGTTCTTCCGCATCTTCGGTCGTGCGTTGTGCATTCGTCATCGTCTCATCAACGCTATAGGAAATCTGTTTCACGCCATCCGCACTGCGATTCGCATTGCCCGAGATTTCCTGTGTTGCTGCACCTTGCTGTTCAATGGCGGCTGCAATCGCGGTGGAGGCCCCGCGCACCTGTTCGATGGTTTCCGAAACACGTGAAATGCCGGTTACAGCGCGTTCGGTGCCATCAACGATATCGTTGATCTGGGCCGCGATCTCGTCGGTTGCCTTTGCTGTCTGTGTGGCAAGGTTCTTGACCTCGTTGGCAACAACAGCAAAGCCTTTCCCGGCTTCGCCCGCACGGGCGGCTTCGATGGTGGCATTCAGTGCAAGCAGATTGGTTTGACCGGCAATGTCATTGATCAGACCAATGATTTCCTTGATCTTTTCTACCGTCTCGGACAGGCCAGCGACATCGTTTGATGCGCTCTGGCTTTCATCGGTTGCCCGTTCGACCGTATTGGACATCTGCGAAATCTGGACATTGATTTCCGTGATTGACGATGACAGCTCCTCGGTGGCGGCTGCAACCGCATCGACATTTTCTGAAACGCTTCCTGCTGCCGTTGCCGCTTGCTGGCTCTGTCCGAGAATACCGTCGGCATTATGGGCCATGCTGATCGCCAGATCATTGCTGCGTGCAACCGAACTGTTAAGTGCGCTGGCAATGCTGCCGACTCCCGTTTCGAGTTTTTCGGCAATCGAACGGATACTCGCGCGTCGTTCTTCTTCTGCCTTTTGTTTTTGAACCGCGGCATCGGCTTCAAGTTGCTGGGCCTGTGCCGACTTGTCACGCAGGGCAAGAATCCCGCTTGCCATATCGTTGATTTCAACGAATCGGGACTCGGTTTCGACCGCAGTCTTGTAATCACCATCGGCAATGGCGCGGATGCTGTCGTTAAGCTGCACGATGCTGCGGGTTATGCGCGTACCCACAAGCCAGGACAAAACCCCGGCAATGACAATCGCGATGAATGAAATAATGGCGATGTTCTGAATGACAGAGGCAAATTCTGACGCGACATCATCCATATATACACCGGCACCCATGGCCCAGTTCCATTCAGGGATCGGGCGCACATAGGCGGCCTTTTCGATCAGCCTGTCGCCTTCGCCGGGTTTTTTGGTTTCATAGGTAATAATGCCGCCACCGTCCTTGGCGGTTTTGACAATCATAGTGCGGACTTTGCTGTCCGGGTTGCATTTGCCAACATCTTCCGGGCTTAGCGGGTCAAGCACCATGCAGTGGCTGTAATCGGTGGCATAGATATAGTTTTCACCGTCAAAGCGATATTGATCAAGAATGCCAAGGGCCGCAGCCTGGGCCTCCTCGACAGTCATTTCACCGTTTTGGGCTTTCGAAATATAGGTATTAACAATCGAAACCGCGCCTTCGGTCAGGTGCGAAATCTGTTCATATTTCGCGGTGCGCAGGCTGGATTGATAATTCAGCGCGACAGTGAAAATGATCGCAAGCAAGGTCAAAAGGCAAATTGCCGGGATTGAAAAAATCCCTGTTACAACACGAAACCGCATGGTTATCCCCTTATAAGCGATTGTGACGTCTATGTTATTAGCAACCTATGGGCGTTAAATTGGTTAACGATTCAGGATATTTTTCCGTTTACGGCGTTTTTGCATGGCTGATGGGCGTCGGCTTTGATTGACTTATTGTTCAGGCACCTGTATCACCCGGCTCATTCCTTCGCTTGCAAAGACAGAATCAGCTGTCAGGAACTGTATGAAAAGGCGAGGGCGGCTCTGGCGTGATGACGTTGGGGCCTCACATCATTTGCCTCTCATGCAGGGTCCGACGCAGTGGCTGTTCTTTGCCGCGCACCGGTCTTGACTGCGTTTTGAGCAGGCTCACCAGGCGTTAACATGTCGCCGACCGGATAAACGAAGGACTTTCCTTTATGACCGATTTTAATGGGCTCAACCTTATCGAGCCCCTGCTGCGTAATGTTGAAGCTACCGGTTTCACGGCGCCGACCGAAATTCAGGCCGCCACGATCCCGGCCCTTCTCGAAGGCAAGGACCTGATGGGTATTTCCCATACGGGTGGCGGTAAAACAGCCGCATTCTGCCTTCCGTTGCTGCAGCGCCTTGCTGAAAATCCGCAACGTCCCAAGCCGGGTCAGCCGCGCGCAGTCATTCTTGCGCCGACCCGCGAACTGGCAACCCAGATTGGCCAGTGCCTGCGTGATTTCAAAAAAGGCATCCGCCTGTTTTCTTCTGTTGTCTTTGGCGGCTCCCCGATGGGCCCGCAGATTCAGGAACTGCGCCGTGGCGTTGATATCCTGGTTGCGACCCCGGGCCGTCTGCTTGACCACATGTCGCGTAACACGGTGCGTTTCGACGATGTCGAAGTCTTCATCCTTGATGAAGCTGACCGTATGCTCGACATGGGCTTCTCCGAAGATGTTCTGACCGTTGCTGAATTGCTGCCGAACAATCACCAGACGGTGATGTTCTCGGCAACCATGCCGGCCGAAGTCAAACATCTGACCGACCGTCTTCTCAAAGACCCGGTCAAGGTTGAAACCGCACCGCAGGCAAGTGTCACCGAACGTGTGACCCAGGTTGGCATGTTCGTGAAACGTCACGACAAGACCAAGCTTCTGGTTCAGATTCTCAACCGTGATGACACCGACCGCGTTCTGGTCTTTACCAAAACCAAGGCCGATGCCGACGAACTGTCGTTCCAGCTGCGCGATGAAGGCATTGATAGCGATGCCATCCATGGCGACAAACAGCAACGCATCCGTCAGAAAATCCTGCGCAACTTCCGCAATGGCCGTTTCCCGGTGCTGATTGCGACCGATGTCGCTGCACGTGGTATCGACGTTCCGGGCATTACCCACGTTGTGAACTATGATCTGCCCCAAGATGCGGACAGCTACGTTCACCGTATCGGTCGTACCGGTCGTGGCAGTGCCGAAGGTATCGCAATTTCGTTCTGTGAACCGCGCGACATTCGTTTGCTGCGCAACATCGAACGCCTGATCAAACAGGATGTCGCTATCGACGAAGATCACGAATTCCATGCAGCACCCCCGCCCCGTTCATTCGGTGGCGGTGGTCGCGGTCGTGGTGGCCGTGACGGTGGTCGTGGCTTCGGCGGCGGCGGTCGCGGTGGTTTTGGCGGCCGTGATGGTGGTCGTGGTCGTGGTGGCTTCGGCGGTGGTCGTGATGGCGGTCGCGATGGTGCCCGTGGCGATTCCCGTGACGGTGGTCGCGGTCGTGGTTTCGGCGGCCCGCGTGATGGTGGCCGTGATGGCGCCCGCGTAGAAGGTGATCGCGCTGCACGCAGTTTCGGTGGTCGTGACGGTGCGCGTGGCGACAGTCGCGATGGTGCACGTCGTGATTTCAATGATCGTCCGCGTCGTGATGGCGGTGATTTCCGCAAACCGCGCTTTGACAATGATGACCGCGCACCGCGTGGCGATCGTGAAGAGCGCAATGGTGGTGGCCGTGGTGGCAACTTCCGCCCCCGTGGTGAAGGTGGCAACCGTGATCAGCGCGACGGCGGCAACCGCGACGAGCGTCGCTTTGCAGACAAGCCGCGTGGTGGTGGCAACTTCCGTGGCCGTGATGGCGGTCGCGATGGGGGCCGTGATGGTGCGCGTCGTGACTTCAATGACCGTCCGCGTCGTACCGAAGGCCGCAACGAAAACCGGGGTGGCAATCAGGGCATGAAGCGTCGCTCTGCCTAACACCATATGACCGGCAGTTTGGCCCTTTGGGCCGGGCTGCTGTCGCCAGATGATTTTCAGAAGAGCCGGTTGTATCAAACCGGCTCTTTTGCTTTTTGACGTGCTTTGATGCCGCGACGTCTATAACATTCGGTTAGAATATTTTCGGATTTCCTATTCTTAAGGTGGATGTTTCGCTGCGCCACACCACATCTAAAGTGGTCTGCATTTCAGATTTGGACTGAAAGGAAAGTTTACCTTCATGAAGGTGATGAAGATCATCCTGACTGCGGCACTGTCATGGGCGTTTGGCGCTGCTGGCGCATCTGCCCAGCACGGCGCAGGGGATTTTACGCTGAATGCGGATGGATCGCGTGACTGCACTCAGTTGCTGGCGTCGGGCAATCCGGACTACCCGCCTTATCTTTGGATCTCAAAAGACGGACGCACTCTTGAAGGTGCGGCAGCGGACTTTCTTGCCCGCGTTGGCGAGCGTGCCGGTATTGATATCAAAGTGATCAATGCCGGTAACTGGGGCCGTGTGCAGCACAATATGCGCGAAGGCACGCTTGATCTGATTGCCGGGGCCTTCTTTACCTTGCCGCGTCTGGAATACATGGATTATTTCTACCCGCCGTTTCAGGGAACGCGCACGGTCATCTGGACGCGTGACAATCTTGATCTGAAGTATCAGCGATGGTCCGACCTGAAAGGTATCGGGGGCCTTACCGTAATCAACAACAGTTTTGGTCAGGCCTTTGACAGTTACGCAGAAGAAAACCTGTCGATTACCGAAGTGCCCAGTCTTGCACAGGGGCTTGGTATGCTGGCTCGCAGCCGGGCGGAATATCTAATCTACGAAGAATTCCCCGGCAAGGCATACGCGGCCCGCGAAGGCATTACCAATATCCGCAGCTACGGCACCCCGGTCAGCGAGGAAGACCTTCATCTCACCATGTCGCACAAATCGGCCTGCAATACCGGCGAGTTGCGCGGCAAGATTGCACGTGCCGTGTTCGAACTGGTAAGCGAAAACGCGATGCAAGAAATGCTCGAAGCCAATATCGAGCGCTGGGGTGACAACACCAACTAGGCTGTCTGTTCTTTGACGCCGTCTTCATCGGAGGCACCTTTTCGCGCGCCAGCCCCCCGTTTCCCCGTTTCGCTGTCTCGCTGTCTCGCCGCCAACCTGGCCTCAGTCTCACTGTCGGCCGCCCCTTGGTCATGTCGGCCCAAGCAGGTTTTCAGCGCCGGAAACATGCGGTCGTTGGCTGTTCATCCCATGGCTTTTGCAAGCTTTCGGGAATAAAGTGGTATCGCGATGCGGATTTAATTTGACGTTAACGTTAACGTCAACTACAAGGGAGTCGCTTCAAATCACGGTGCGTTCACAATGACCGTGCCGATTTTTGTCAGGATCGCTTCATGGCCGCGTTTGAACCGCAAAATCCCGATTACAATGCCGAAGTGCGCAAACGCTTCGCCCAGCAACCCTATAATATGTCCATCGGGGCGGAAGTTTCCGATGTGCAGCCCGGCCGGGTCGAAGTGATCTTGCCAGCACGCGATGACCTTCTTCAGCACAATGGCTATTTCCACGGCGGTCTGATTGCGGGTCTTGCTGATATCGCCGGTGGTTTCGCCGGCTGGAGTCTGGTTGAGGCCGATCAGGGCATGCTGACAATCGAATATAAGCTCAACATCGTTGCACCGGGCTTGGGGGATCATCTGCGGGCGGTTGGCGAAGTTGTTTCACGCGGTCGGTCGATCATTGTCACCCGCATTGATGTCTTTGGTATGAGGAATGAGAATTCGGTTCTCTGTGCCACCTCGCTTCAGACGCTCAAGGTCATGAAGCTTCCATCGGAATTATTAAGTGATGCTGCATAATCGCAGGGATTATTCACTTTTATCAAATAACCAAACAGCACTCAGGGCAGGATAATCACCATGGCATTTTTCGAATTTCCCGGACTGAAATTTGATCTTGGCGAGACCGCAAATGCGATCCGCGAAACCGTTTCGTCCTTTGCCGAGGCCGAAATCGCCCCGCGTGCGGCCGAGATCGATGAAACCAACCAGTTCCCGGGCGATCTGTGGCGCAAATTCGGTGATCTTGGCCTGCTCGGCATGACCGTCTCCGAAGAAGATGGCGGCACCGGCCTTGGTTATCTCGAACATGTGATTGCCATGGAGGAAATCAGCCGTGCCTCGGCCTCTGTCGCATTGTCCTATGGCGCGCATTCCAACCTGTGCGTCAATCAGATCAAACGCAACGCCACAGCGGAACAAAAGGCCAAATACCTGCCCAAACTGATGACCGGCGAACATATCGGTGCGCTTGCCATGAGCGAGCCGGGCGCGGGTTCGGACGTGGTGTCGATGAAGCTGCGTGCGGTGAAAAAGGGTGATCGTTACATCCTGAATGGCAATAAAATGTGGATCACCAACGGCCCGGATGCCGACACACTGGTGGTCTATGCCAAAACCGATCCTGATCTTGGCGCCAAGGGCATTACCGCCTTTATCATCGAAAAAACATTCAAGGGATTCTCGACCGCGCAAAAGCTCGACAAGCTGGGGATGCGCGGCTCAAACACTTGTGAACTGGTGTTTGAAGATTGCGAAGTGCCCGAGGAAAACATTCTGGGTCAGCTGAATGGCGGGGTGCGCGTTCTCATGAGTGGCCTTGATTACGAACGGGCCGTTCTGGCCGCCGGTCCGACCGGGATCATGCGCGCCTGCATGGATGTGGTTGTGCCCTATATCCATGAACGCAAACAGTTCGGCAAGGCGATTGGCGAGTTCCAGCTGATGCAGGGCAAGATTGCCGATATGTACACCACCATGAATGCGTGCCGCGCCTATGTTTACGAGGTCGCCAAGGCCTGTGACCGCGATGAAACCTCGCGCAAGGATGCGGCCGGTGTGATCCTGTATGCCGCCGAAAAAGCCACCTGGATGGCGCTTGAAGCCATTCAGACGCTGGGCGGTAACGGCTATATCAATGAATATCCGACCGGCCGTCTGCTGCGCGATGCCAAGCTCTATGAAATCGGTGCCGGCACCAGCGAAATCCGCCGCATGCTGATTGGTCGCGAACTGTTTGGCGAAACCGCCTGAGCCCGACAAAACCGAAATTCGTCCCACAAAGAAAACGGACCCTGACCATGAGTACTTCTGATCCGATCGTCATTGTTTCCTGTGCGCGTACCCCGATGGGCGGCATGCAGGGCGATTTTGCCACTGTCACCGCGCCGGAGCTGGGCGGTGTTGCCATCAAGGCGGCCCTTGAACGTGGCGGGGTTTCGCCCGATGACATTGATGAAGTCATCATGGGCAATGTCCTGCCCGCCGGTCAGGGGCAGGCGCCCGCCCGTCAGGCGGCATGGAATGCCGGTATCCCCCGTGCAGCAGGGGCGACGACGATCAACAAGATGTGCGGATCGGGCATGAAGGCCGTGATGTTTGCCCATGACATACTGGCGGCCGGTTCGGCCGATGTCATGATGGTCGGCGGTATGGAAAGCATGACCAATGCGCCGTTTTTGCTGCCGAAAATGCGTTCGGGTCATAAATACGGCCATGAGAAGGTTTATGACCACATGGCGCTGGATGGTCTGGAAGATGCCTATGACAAGGGCCGCTCGATGGGCACCTTTGCCGAGGCGACCGCCGAAAAATATGGCTTCACCCGCCAAGAGCAGGATGATTACGCCATCACCTCGCTGACCCGCGCGCAAAACGCCGCCACGTCGGGCCATTTTGCCGATGAAATCACCCCGGTGACCTATGCGACCCGCAAGGGCGAGGTCACGATTGATGCTGACGAGCAGCCGCCAAAAGCCAAACCGGAAAAAATTCCGACCCTGCGTCCGGCCTTTGCCAAGGATGGCACGGTGACAGCCGCCCATTCGGCATCGATTTCAGACGGGGCGGCCGCCCTTGTCATGATGCGTGCGTCTGAAGCGGAAAAACGCGGGCTTAAGCCGCTTGCCAAAATCGTTGGTCAGTCAACCCATGCGCAGGAACCCTGCTGGTTCACGACCGCCCCGATTGATGCGATCAAGAAGGTGCTGGCAAAGGCAGGCTGGGCAAAAGACGATGTCGATCTTTGGGAAATCAACGAAGCCTTTGCGGTGGTGGCGATGGCTGCCATCCGCGATCTTGAACTGGATCATGGCAAGGTCAACGTCCATGGCGGAGCCTGCGCATTGGGCCATCCGATTGGCGCGACCGGGGCGCGTTTGCTTGTGACCTTGATCCACGCGCTTAAGACCCATGGCGGGACCAAGGGTGTGGCATCGCTGTGCATCGGCGGGGGGGAAGCGACCGCTGTTGCCATCGAACTGGTGTGAAGCAGTTTATAAGTGTTTTAAAAGTCTTTGATTGAGGGGTACCAACTTGTGCGAATTCACCCTATTTTGTCGCCAGAGATAACGCAGAAATAGGGAATTCGCGCGATGCCAAAACGGACCGTCGACCGGATGCTTGCCGGGTTTAAAAGCTTCAAGGCGATGTATTACGAACAGCGCCCGGAGCGCGTCGAGGATCTGGTCAATATGGGCCAGAAACCCGAGGTTCTTCTGATTGCCTGTTCGGATTCACGTGTTGATCCCGCCATCCTGACCAACGCCGAACCGGGCGAGATGTTTGTCATTCGTAACGTGGCAAACCTTGTCCCGCCCTATGAGCCCGATGAAAATTATCACGGGACGTCCTCGGCGATTGAATTTGCGGTGCGCGACCTGAAGGTCAAGGACATCGTCATTCTCGGCCATTCGGCCTGCGGTGGCATGCAGGCCCTGGTCGAGCACGGCGAAGCAGGCAAGGTGCCGGATCGGGACTTTATCGGCGAGTGGGTCAGCATGGCGAAATGCTGCCTGCATCATGGTCCGGATGTTGATGAAGTTTCCCGTCAGTCGGTGGCCAATTCGCTGGGCAACCTGATGACCTTCCCGTTCATCAAGGAACGGGTCGAGATCGGTGACCTCAAGCTGCATGGCTGGTGGTACGGCATGAAAGAAGGCATTCTTTGGCAGTATGACAGCGCCAAGGATGAATTTATTGAAGGGCTGTAGGCCCGGCAGCGTGCTTCTTATCTGATCGCATGGCCGGTGCTGCCCAAACGGGAGGGTGCCGCCATGCGGTTGGAAGAACATCAGATCATGGTGCGCGATACCGCGCGCGAGTTCGCCGAAAATGAACTCAAACCCAATGCCGCAAAATGGGATACCCACCATACCTTCCCGGCCGAGGCTGTTGCCGGCCTGGGCGAGCTTGGCTTTTTGGGTATGCTGGTACCCGATGAGTATGGCGGGGCGGGCATGGATCATGTTGCCTATGCGCTTGCCCTTGAAGAAATTGCCGCCGGTGACGGGGCAACATCGACCATCATGTCGGTGCATAATTCGGTTGGCTGCATGCCGATCCTGAAATTCGGGTCTGATTCGCAAAAGCAGGAATTCCTTGTGCCCATGGCACAAGGCGAAAAGATCGGCGCGTTCTGCCTGACCGAACCGCAGGCCGGATCGGACGCCAGTGCGCTTAAAACGCGTGCGGTGCGCGATGGCGATCACTGGATTATCAACGGTGCCAAGCAGTTCATCACATCGGGCTCCGAAGGTGATGTGGCGATTGTCTTTGCCGTCACCGACCCGGATGCGGGCAAACGCGGCATTTCCGCCTTTATCGTCCCGACCGATACGCCGGGCTATGTCGTATCCCGGGTTGAGGAAAAACTGGGTCAGAATGCCTCGGACACTTGCCAGATCACCTTTGTTGAATGCCGGGTTCCAGCGGAAAACATGCTGGGCGAGGAAGGGCAGGGTTATAAAATTGCCCTTGCCAACCTTGAAGGCGGGCGCATCGGCATTGCGGCGCAATCTGTCGGCATGGCGCGTGCCGCGTTCGAGGCCGCCAAGGACTATGCCAACGAACGCGAAACATTTGGCAAAAAGATCATCGAACATCAGGCGGTGGCGTTTCGCCTGGCCGATATGGCGACCAAGATCGATGCCGCAAGGTTGTTGGTGCATCGCGCCGCAGAACTCCGTGATGATCACAAGCCCTGCCTGACCGAGGCCTGTATGGCGAAAATGTACGCGTCTGAAATTGCCGAGGAAGTCTGCTCGGCCGCGATCCAGATTCATGGCGGCTATGGCTATCTCAAGGACTTCCCGGTCGAACGCATCTATCGCGATGTCCGGGTGTGCCAGATCTATGAGGGCACATCTGATATCCAGCGGATGGTAATTGCACGGGCATTGGCGGATTGAGCTTAAATCTCTTTTGGCAGCTTAAGGCTTTCGAGGCGCCGGTTTATTGCCTTCTGAACGGAGACGTGAATGTCGTCCGGGAAATCGTCCGGCAGCGCTCTTTCAAGTTTTGAAATGGCTTTGGGTGCTGTTTCGATAAGTTCGTCAATCGTACCCAGAATGATTTCTCTTGGCAGGCCTGCGGTGTCGGACGTCTGGATGAAGTGGCGCGCGTGAATTTCGTCAATTCGATAGTGGCGGCTGTTGCCAACAGACATTGCCAGTTTCATCTGGCGTCGTGTGATTTGGTTCGCGTCCAGGCATGGTTGTGTTGTCAGTACGTCATAGAACGGTGTGAGCGAATAGCCTCCACCGGGGCCCAAGAAAACACTAAAATTTTTGGCGTGACCATCGGTTGCGCCAATCAACCAGAAAAGGATCTGTGCCTTGAGAAAGCGAATTTGATCATCGGCGGGATTATCACTTCCCTTAAGGAAGGCAAGAATATCGGTAATCCCCGGACCGCCTTGATTTTGATATTTCATCGTTGGCGGGATCGAGAGAGCTTGGCAGCAGTCTTCTTGCGGCAGACGAAGCAGTCGCCCATCTTTTGTCCAGCGTCTATCAAACCTCTCGATGACAAGGGCTTTGGTTTTGCCAAAGATCTTGATTTCTGCATTGTTAACCGGAAGGCCAAATGCTTTGAGAAGTTGGAGGCAATAAAACTCGTTTTCAACACTGTTCGTTAGGTCAAGATCCTCTGGTAGATGCCCGATTTGAGTTTTGAAAAGGTGTGTTGTTGGGGTTGTACCTTTTGGTTTTAGCCATCTTCCCTCGTGGTGAAGAAAAGCGGTCTTTTCCTGCACACCAGCTACGGAAATTCGGAAATCGTCGTCCTGTTGAAGTCCTAGTGGTGTTCGCGCCAAATTGTTGAGAATTTTTTCAATTTCCTGTTCGGAAACGGGTTCTCCATCAATTGTGGTGCTGTCGGTGCTTGGTGGGGTTTCATCGGGCATAAATTGAAGGGCACCGACGCAATCGCGCCCAATTGCTGCAAGTAGGTTGTAAGCATCAGTTCCCCGTGCCCCAACCTTTTCAGCCACGCGTCTGCGTAGAAGATCGGAGTCGGGCAGCAGGTTGTCGAACACAGCGACTACGGGCTCGCCACGATAGGTGTCTTCCCGAAGTGGTAGAGAGAGGGATATAGGAAAGGTGTGTTCCCAGTTTAACCAGCTCTCATCGTATGCGAATTTTATCGCGCCGTTAGGCTGTTTATTGAGCTGCCCGACTAGGCGGTTATTGAGATAAACGTTTAACGGGGCATGTGTGGCTTTTCGTGGCACTAGAATATGTCCTCAATATCGGACGAGGTACTCTGAGACCGGGGATGAATTCTAAGTTCGAGCTCAAGTGCAGCAAGGACGGTCAAAATGGTGTCCATGCGTGCTGCGGGATTGCCGGTTTCAATGAGAGAGATCGTTTCCTGTCTCAGATTAGACTTCTTCCCAAGCATAGTCTGGCTCCAGCCGCGGGCTTTTCGCGCGCGACGGATGGAGTTGCCAATCTGCTTTGGTGTGCGTGCCAATTCGTTCATACACACAATTATGTGCTGTTTCTTATAATTAGGCAATATCGATTATGGCGCATAATCATAATTTATGTCATTTGGATAATAATTTAATTTTATGCGAAATGGCGAATAAGTGATTAAGCACGTTGGCAGGAGGCATCGCCTCGCTCTGCATCAAGCGCTGGGCGGTGTCAAATACCGTGACGGCAGAACCAGTGCGTGGGTTACGGTCTCCAGCAGTTTCAGGGTGGTTACCAGACAAACGGTAGTCTTGATTGAGCTTG
This sequence comes from Thalassospira australica, assembly GCF_000763295.1. GTDB lineage: Bacteria > Pseudomonadota > Alphaproteobacteria > Rhodospirillales > Thalassospiraceae > Thalassospira > Thalassospira australica. Next base: position 688,516 of record NZ_JRJE01000032.1, read on the forward strand.
AGGCGTGAGCCTGTCTGATCGAAATCATCCAAACGACAATGTTGATGTTAGTGCTATCATCCTTGTTCAGGCTTGAGGTGAGGATGATTTACGGGAGGCGGGGCAAAGCGATCAAGGAAACGTTCGGCGCGCGGCAAGGCATCGTGGAGAAATTGTTTTGGTTCGCGTAGCCACAGCCCATCGAATTGCCGTGATTTTTCTTCGGAAATCAGGACGTGGCGCGGGATTGGTTTAATCTCTGCATCCCAGCCAGCCCAACGTTGGCGCGCGCGGCGAAAATAGTGGTCGATGAATTTTTGACGATGGCTGTAGCCGTGATAGTCGAAAACCCAGTTATCCCAAGCAATGAGAATATGATTGCCGGTAAAGCTTGCGTGCGGATGAAGCCATAGAGGCGTCATGTCGTCCGTGCCATAACGCATGAGAAATGCATGGGCAAGGATGTGGCAGGCGCCGCAGGCAAAGAAGACGCGATCGGGTAGGTTCCAGCGCATCACCGGATCACTCTTGCGGTAGTTTGGTATTCTTGGCTGGTACATCATGCTCAACCCTGATGCTTTGGCGATAATCCATGCTTTTCAAGCAATCTTCGGAGCTGGTGGTGGTTCAGGTCAAGCGCCTTGGCGGATTGATGGGCTGAGAATAGCAAAGGGGCACGCGATACAAACGTGCCCCTTGTGTGCTGTATGGTCGTCAAGCGGTGTGGTGATCAGAATTGATATTGTAGGCCGAGCAGGACTTCATGGGCCTGCAGGTCAAAACGTGCTTCTCGCTCAAAGGTATTTGGTGTGCCGGCACCGGTCACAAAGTTTTTGCTCGCACGTGCTTCGCCCATGTCGATAAAGCGATAGGAAAGGTCGATTTTCCAGCGGTCTGTGATGGCGTAGTTCAGGCCAGCCCCAACTTGCCATGCGAGATCATTATGGGTTGCGCCAAAATGCGTTTCACCATTGGCGAATACAAGGTCTTTGGTCTTGTTGCGTGACCATCCGATACCGCCCTGTAAATAAGGGGAAAATGCCCCCGTCTTGATCCCGGCTGCCGCCATCGGGTCGACATAAACATTCAGCATTGTCGACCAGTTCGATGTTTTGAAAGTGTTTGCGCTCAAACGGTTTGCCGCTTTGTTGGCAATGCCGTCTGCGTCGGTGTAGCTTTCTGCCTCGGTCAGGCCATCGCGATAGGACAGTGTCATATCCGTGCGCAAGAAGCTGTTCAGCTGCAGGCCCGCGCCGATCTGATAGCGGGCGCCATTTTGCGACGAGTTCGCGATAACATCGCGTTCCGGGGTGGCGTCAAGCAGGTCTGCATTATCGTCAACAGTGCTGGAATATCCCAGATCTGCACGCAGATACGGGGCAAAAAGCCACTCGTTATCTGCATGTGCGGGGGTGCTTGCCCCGGTAATGCTTAAAAGCGCAATGGCGCTGATAATCGCTGTCTGGCAAAGACGGGATAATTTTGCTGGTACTGAAGATTGTGAATGCATTGTGTAGCCCTAAACCGCAAGGAAATCTGTGCGTCCCAGATACCCATCAGGCAGGGGCAATACAACAGCAATGTACTGTATGTCAGGATTGGTCAGGATTGGTCAGGATTGGTCAGGATTGGTGAGGATTGCTGTATTGTTAGGGCAGGTCGCTGGCGATCAAAGAGCACTGTAAGTCGTGCTCTTTGCCAGAATCAAATCTTGCCAAAATCAGAATTGATATTGCAGACCAAGTAAAACTTCATGGGCTTGTACATCAAAACGCGTTTCATGCCTGAGCCTGTTTGGAGTGACGCCGTTTATGTAGTCCTTGCTGCCGCGTGCCTGACCCATATCGAGAAAGCGATAGGAAATATCAATTTTCCACTGATCGGTAAGACCGTAATTCAGGCCCGCACCAATTTGCCAGGCAACATCATTGTGTGTTGCGCCTTCTACTGCTGCACTCGAGAACTTCATGGATTTCATGCTGTTTCTGGCCCAGCCGATACCGCCTTGCAGATAAGGTGAAAAGGCCCCGGTATCAATGCCGACCGCCGTTAATGGATCAACATAAAGATTGAGGAGGGTCGTTGTGTTCGAAACGTCGTGAAGTCCGTCTTGTGCGGCAAATTCCGTGCCGCTCGGGAAGCGGACAGTGTTCGCACGGGCCAGATTATCGCGGTAGGATACTGTCAGATCAGTGCGCAGAAATTCACTAAGTTTTGCGCCGAACCCGGCTTGAAACCGGCCGCCGGTATGGGGGAACATATCAACGGCGTATGTATTGGTCGCATCGGAAAGTGTGCCGGTATTATCAACTGTGTTGGAATAACCGGCATCAATGCGAAGATAGGGGGAGAATTGCCACCCCTCTTGCGCATGGGCTTTGTCTGTCAGAAAGGGACCGCTGATCAGCATAAAGATAAATGCTAGTCGCATCAAAAAAGGCGTTTTTTGTGGGTGACGCTTTATCATCTGACAGCCTGCATCTGTTGATTTTATGATTGTTGACCGGAAAAGCTATGCAATTTCAGGTATATATTCCACAGAGCGCATTTACATGCAATAAAAAAATAACAATCAAGAGTTGCCGTTTTTCGGAGATGTAATCGCGAGGATTTATCAGGCGATTGGTCTTTTTTGCGTTTCTAATCCTGTGCTGCTGTGGTCCGTTCACGGGCAGGTAGCAGGCCGTGCTTGTCCAGCAATCTTCGGAACTGATGGTAATTCAGATCAAGCGCCTTGGCAGCTTCGGTCTGGTTGTTGGCGTTTTGGCGCAGGGCCTGCTCAAGCAGTTTGGTTTCGAAATCCGCGACCTGTGATTTGAAGTCGATGCCAGTGTCAGGATCAGACAATTCGGGGGGATGTGCGGGCGAAATGGCGTCCCGGCCGGTTTCCGTCCAGATGCCGTCAAACGGATCGAGTTTAATGGCGGCAAGTGGTGCGTCTTCGTCCTCAGAAAGATAGATGCTGCGTTCAACCGCGTTGCGCAACTCGCGGATATTGCCGGGCCAAGGGTGGCTGAGCAGTTGTTCGGCAGCCGGGCGGGAAAAGCCGGCAAAAACGCTGCGCCCCAGGCGTTTGGTCATCTCAAGCGCGAATTGTTCGGCGAGCAAGAGGATATCATCAGACCTTTGGCGGAGCGGCGGCACGGCGATGACGTCAAAGGCCAGGCGATCAAGCAAATCAGCGCGGAACTTGTTGGTTTTGGCCAGTTCGCGGAGATTTTCATTTGTCACACCAATGACCCGCGTGTCGACCTCGATCACCTCAGACCCGCCAACGCGTTCGATCTCGCCGTACTCCACCACGCGCAAAAGCTTTTCCTGAACCACGGGGCTTGCGGTGGCGATTTCATCGAGAATGATGGTGCCGCCATGGGCGCGTTCGAACCGCCCGACATGGCGTTTGGTCGCCCCGGTAAAGGCGCCGGCTTCGTGGCCAAATAGCTCGGTATCAAGCAGGCTTTCCGTAAGCGCCGCGCAATTGACCTTGACCAGCGGGCCACCCCAGCGGTGCGAGAGATAATGCAGGCGTGCGGCAATCAGTTCCTTGCCCGAGCCGCGTTCGCCAATCACCAGACACGGGCGTTCAATCGGCGCCAGACGCGAAACATGTTCAAGGGCGGCCAAGAAAACGGGGTCTTCGCCCAATATTGGTTGCAAGCTATCCATTTGGCGAAAAACGTTATCGAAAAACGTTACTATTGTCGCGATAAAAGTTAAATAAAAAGTCTGATGATTACCTAAGTATTTGATTTAATTGTATTTCAAAATTGGCACGGCATTTGAAATGGAGAGTGCACAAGTTTAGCGTCCCCCGATTAATTAAGGAGATCAGACAATGGGCGTGTTTTCGCGTTTGTCCGATATCGTAAATGCCAACATCAACTCGCTTCTGGATCGTGCCGAAGATCCGGAAAAAATGGTGCGGTTGATGATCCAGGAAATGGAAGACACTCTGGTCGAAGTCCGTTCCGCTGCCGTTAAGGCGATTGCCGATAAAAAGGAAGTCGAACGCAAGCTGAAAAAGCTGCATGACGGTCAGGTTGAATGGGACACCAAGGCAGAGTTTGCCGTGTCCAAGGGCCGTGATGATCTGGCCAAGGGTGCGCTGATGGCGCGCCGTCGTCTGGCCGATCAGAGCATTGTGCTTGAGCGTGAACTTGAAGTGATTGAAGAGACCCTTGGCAAATATGACGAGGACCTCAACAAGCTTCAGAACAAGCTCAATGAAGCCAAGGCCAAACAGCGTACGGTTGAAATCCGCATGCAGACGGCTGAAAAGCGTGTCAAAATGAAAGAGAAGCTGCATTCCGGTCAGATTGATGAAGCGCTTCTGCGCTATGAGCAGATGGAACGCCGGATTGATGAACTGGAAGCCGGTGCAGATTCCTGGGAGCTTGGCCGCGGTCAAAGTCTTGAGGATCAGTTCGAAGACCTTGAGGCGGAGCTTGGGATCGAGGATGATCTCAAGGAGCTTAAGGCACGCGTCAAAAAAGACGTGAAGAAAGATAAGTAATAACGGTTTTCGTGTTTCGACGCGTGAGCCAGCGTAAAGGTTGAGATGTCAAACATGTGGGCGATTGCCGTACCCCTTATCGTTTTAATAGCCGTTGTCGGCCCGGTCTGGGTGGTGTTTCATTACATCACGGTCTGGAAACGCATGAAGGCAGAGCAACGCACACAAAGCCCCGAACAGGCCACCCGCGAAAAGGAAATGGTGGCTGGTCTGAAACAGCGGGCTGCGCGACTCGAAAGCCGTGTCGAAACACTTGAACGCCTGTTAGATGCCGAGGTTGCCGAATGGAGGAACAGGATATGACTGCTCAGCAAGCTGCTGCCGGAAACGGTTTTCAGCGCGGTCACAAGAAACACACGCATGGTGGATGCCGATTTTCAAACAGCAACCACGGTGAAAAGGAATGCGGTGGTGTGATCAAACGGACCACACGCGGAATTTCAGAAGCCTTTGGCATTCCGCGCAAAGGTGTGCTGATTGCCTTCATTCTGGTTTTGATCTTCAGCTTCCCGGTTGGCGTGATGCTGTTTGGTCTGGCATGGGCCTATGTCCATCACCCGGAATGGTTTGCCAGTCTGCGCGGGAAACTGCGTGATCAGGGCCAAACCACATCGGCCGGACGCACGGCAAAAAGCAACCATGCGTCATCCGATGCTGCCGAAGACCGCCCGACTGTCGGTGTTGATTACGAGGAAAGCTGGATGGAAGACCTGCGGGCACAGTTTGACGATCTGGAACGCCGTACCGGCTCAATGGAAGGTTTTGTCGCATCAGGCGATTACCAGATGGCATCCGAATTCAAAAAGATGAAAGAGGATGACGCTTCTGAGGATGCCGATGGTGAAGGCAAGTCCGACGCCCCGAAAGCGCCAAAGGCTTAGGCCACGGGTTACAAAAGTTTCAAGGATTGACGGCGGTTTTGGCTTTCCCCAATCCCCCCTCGCGTTAGCACGGGTCTTGACCCGCATGACCGCCGTCAAACATTTAAAGCCGTTGGCATAAGCCGGATTGCAAAGGCAGTCCGGCTTTTCTTTTGCGATCAGGCGGTGCGTTTGTGGGCCAAAGGTGCAAAGGCATCGCTGATACAGTTTTTAAGCGCCAATGCGGCTTCGGAGCGGGCATGGCGGGATGTGCGCATGACGGTTGCCACCGATGGCGGCTGTGCAAAGACATCGGTGATGATATCGATATCCGCTGTCAGGCAATGATCGCCAATCAATGCCACGCCAAGACCCGATGATACGGCCGAGATGATGGCATTGCTGCTTGCACAGGTCAGGATGGTTTCAAATCCGATGTCCTGTGCCGGGGCGGTTTCCATCGCCCATTTTCGATAAAAGCAATCCGGATCAAATGCCAGAAACGGGATCGGTTTTGACCGGTCAATTTCAAAGTCCGGTGCCTTGACCCAATGCAAGGGGGCGTGGCGCAACGCCCTGTCTGTTGGGCGTTTGAGATGCGCAAAAGTGTCCAATACGCCGATATCAATCTCGCGGTTTTCAAGCTGCTGTTCGATGTGCAGGCTTTGACCGGTTGTGGTGTTGACCGAAACGTCGGGATAAAGCTTTTTGAAATGCCCAAGGATCACGGGCAGACCGTTGTTTGCCATGTCTTCGGTCATGCCAAGGCGCAAGCGGCCCTTGAGCGGCCTACGTGTGAGGCTGATCAGGGCTTCTTCGTGGATGGCAAGAATACGTCGCCCGTAGGCCAGCAACTGTTCACCTTCGCGGGTGAATTTTGACGCCCCGGCCCGGCGATCGAGAATGGCATAGCCCAGCCCGTCTTCCAGACGTTTGATCTTATGCGAAATGGCCGATTGAGACAGGGCAAGGTGATCTGCCGCACGGGTGATGCCGCCATGATCGGCAATAGCACACAAGGCTTCGAGGCTTCCGATATCCAGACGTGTCATGTGATCCCCGGTGCGGTGTTATTTGTATGAATGTTTTGAATAAAGAAATGATATCTATTCATTTGTGTCATGTCAAAGGCCGGGCCATCATCGGTTTATCGAACAATATCCCGATTTCAGGAGGGTCCTATGAAGCCGGTCGCAACAGACCATCTATTGATCAACAACACCCGTATTGCCCATGGCGTTTATGGGGATGGCGTCCCGGTCATTTTGTTGCATGGAACACCGTCATCATCCCTGATCTGGCGTCACAGCATCGATACGCTGGTTGCGGCCGGATACAGGGTGCATTTGTTTGACCTGCTGGGATATGGACTGTCCGAGCGCCCGTGGGATCCGGATATTGATACCTCTATCAGTGGGCAGTTGCCGATTCTGGAAGGGTTGATGGATCACTGGGGGCTGACGTCGGCGCATATTGTCGGCCATGATTTTGGCGGGGCGATTGCGCAGCAGGTCGGGGTGTTGCGGCCCGAACTGGCGCGAACCATCACCCTGATTGATGCGGTCAGTTATGACAGCTATCCGTCAAAGCGCACGCGCCAGCAAATGGCGGCTGGGCTTGATGTGCTGGCAAAGGTGCCGGACGCGGAACACCGGGCGCATTTCCGCGATTGGGTGCGCTCAGCCGTGGTCGATACTGAGGCGTTCGAGGCCGGTGCGCTTGATGCCTATGTTGATTACATTTCCGGACCAATCGGGCAGGCCAGCCTGTTTCAGCATCAAATTCGCCACTATGATCCGATCCATACCCTGAAGGTTGCAGATCGTCTGGGCGAGCTTGGCAATAAGCCAGTCAAGCTGATCTGGGGAACCAAGGATATCTGGCAGACACCGGACTGGGCAGCGCGGTTGCATGGGGATATTCCGGGTTCGGAGCTGAGCATGGTCGAAGATGCAGCGCATTTTTCCCTTGAAGACAAGCCCCGGGAGATCACCGCCCTGATCCTTGATTTCCTGAACCGGCATCGCGACGCCTGATCTGGCTTTGGTGGAAATTTAGTTTGCCGAAGCTTTAGTTGGCCGAACTTTTAGTTTACTGGACCTTGCCCGGATGGGGCGGGTCCGGTTTTCATGGGGCGGGTCCGGTTTTCTTTTTGTTTGCAGGTCCTTGCAGAAAAATTCCCAAATAGCGTTTATCACTATACCTAATTTAAAGGTTTTCCCGGCAAGCTGCGGGATAAATGCCCATATTCCAGGGCAGAACGCGTGGGGAAAATATCATGGCGACCATGATCGAACATCCGGGGGAACAGGATTTTCTGCATCGATTGATGCTCGATAATCCGTGGTGGGATGGCGTTACCGATGATCAGGTGCAGGGTTTGCCGCATCGGGCGTTTTTCAAGCGGTTCTGGTCGGCAATTGAAAAGAATGACGGGCAAAAGGCGCTGGTTCTGACGGGGCCGCGCGGGGTTGGCAAAACCGTGATGCTGCGTCAGGCGGTGGCAGAGCTTTTGAATGCCGACACGCCGCGCCGGCATGTATGTTATGTGTCGCTTGAACATCCGCTGTTTTTGGAAATCGACCTGCCGCGCCTGCCGAAATTGTTGCGGTCCATGCGGGGTATTTCGGCCGACCATCCGCTTTGGCTTTTTATTGACGAGGTATCCTATCAGCGTGACTGGGAGGCAAGCCTTGTTAAATTGCTGGCCTCTGATCCGATGTTGCGCGTGGTGGCGGTCAGTGCATTGGCCCCTGCGGGCGATAATGCGGAATATATCCAAAGCCTGTTTTTACCGCCGTTCAGCTTTGCCGAATATCTTGAGCAAAAGGGCGTGGCCCCCAGTGACGTTTTGCCCGAAACCCCCAATGTCGGGCGCTATACCGCCGATGTGCCCGACGGCTTGATCGAATTAAATGACCTTTTTGAAGATTACATCAACGAGGGCGGCTTCCACGATGCCAACGGCGAGGCCGGGGCGATTCATCGGTCGCTGCATTCGGATTTGCCGGGGTTGCATGGCATTTCAAGCCCATCGGATTTGCATCGGTTGTTTGCGCTTTTGGCCTATAACACCGGGTCGGAATTCTCGATCGAGACGCTGGCGCGTGAGCTTGACCTCGCGAAGAATACGCTCAGACGTTACCTTGAATATCTTGAAAGCGCTTGGCTGGTGCGCCGGTTAGAGCGGGTTGATCAGGACGCCAAACCGTTTCAGCGTGCGGTGGCGTTTAAGGTGCATCTTATCCATCCCGGACTTCGCACCGGTTTGATTGGCGGGCGGGCATCGGATACATCCACCATCACGCGTTTGGCCGAAACCGCCATCCAGACACAGTTTCTGACCTCAAGCGTGGGCATGGAAAGCCTGTATTACGCGCGTTGGGGCCAATATGAAGTGCCGTTCGTGTTCCTTGATCGTCGCTCGGGCACGCCTTTGTTTGCCTATCACTGCCTGTGGCGCGATGAGCCGATCCGCAAGCCCAAGGAAATTCGCGCATTGGTGAACTTCCGGGGCAGTCATGCGCTGCCGCTTGGGGCCTTTGTCCTGACCAAGGCGCAGTGGCATGGCGGGAAGCTTGGCGGGGTGCCGATGCGTTTTGAACCGGCCAGTGTGTTGGCACTGCGCATCGGGCTTGAATTTTCGCAGCTTTGAGGGGGATCGTGACGTGGGTCCTGTGCTGTTGAAATCAATGTTTGGGATGCTGGTCGCGGTGGCCGTAATCGCCATTTCCGGGCAGGTGCAAGCCGATCGGTCCTGCCCGATCAAGCCGCGGTGGAACAGCAGTGATCCGGCGATCAATCTTGATCATGTGTTTTGCGGCGAAGCGCGATCAGGCAGCAAGGCCGCCGGTTTTCATGCGCGCCCCGGCGGGCAAAACCCCGGGACAGTCATTGATTTTGACATCAGCAAACCGGCCAATGACAATGGCGTTTATGCCGGAATGGCGACCTTTGACAATCCGAACGGGCGTGACCCGGTCAAGTTTTCCAGCATCTTTCCCGATAGCTGTACCCGCGATCAGATTGTGGCGTCGATCTCATATGCGTTTGATCATCAGAACGCGTGTCCGCCCGGCGCGCCCGGGTGGTGGCACTGTGGCCCGAACCGTCCGAAAAGTTCGGATGGGGTGCCAGATGTTGCAGTAAACGGGTTTTGCATCGGCGATGATCCCGGGTCGCGCTTTACCATTGTGATCGGGCTTTTGCGGGACGGGCGGATCAATACGGCCTTTCCACTACGTGACTAGGCTCAGGGACATGGCGGGCTGGACAACGGGTTGGGAAATGGCAATGAATGCCCATATCCTTGGGGACAGAATGAACGATAAAGTAAACGTTTTCGGACCGATAAAAGGAACCGGGCACATCATGGGGCGCATGACCGATCACTTGCGCGGGGTTTTGCACGGCATGGCGGTGCTTGCGCTGATTTGCGGCATTGGTGGAGTGTCAGCGGCGATCGTGCTGCCGACTGTTGCGCTGGCGCAGCAATCCGGGGCCAACAAGGGCAGCAGGGACGCCCCGTCTGATCCGCTGGAAAAATTCCTGCATCAATATATTACACATGCCGGGTTGCCTGGTGGTGTGGTTGCGATTGGCTATGGCGAGGGGCGCGTGCGCTATGCGGCAAGCGGCTATGCCAGTGTCCGCCCGGAAACCGGCATGACCGATGACCGGCAGTTTTACATCGGATCATTGACCAAGATGATGACAGCGGTCGTGACCTTGCAACTGGCATCGGAACAGCGGATTGATCTGGCCGATCCGATTGGCAAATACCTGCCCGATGAATATCAGGGACGCATTGCCAATGCCGACCGTGCCACCATCCGTGACCTTTTGCGCAACAGTTCGGGCATCCCGGATTATCTTGATGGTGAGTTCTTTTTTGAGCTGGTCGGACGCGACCCGCAGCATGGCTGGCGCAATGTCGAATTGCTGCCGTTGATTGCGGATCGGGATGCCTATTTCGCACCGGGGAAAAGTTATGCGGCGTCCAACAGCAATTTCATTTTGCTTGGCGTGATGATCGAGGCGGTCGAGGGGGCCGATATCAAGGCGGTCTTTAACCGGCGCATTTTTGAACCGGCCCGCATGCGTGATACATCCTTTGGGCGCTATCCAAGACCTGCCTTGCTGGCACGCGGCTTTGATGATGCCAATGGCGACGGGCAGCTTGAAGACGTCACCGATTATGATGTCGGCGATCAATTGGCAGATGGCGGGGTGATCTCGACGGCTGAAGACATGGTCAAATTTGCCCGTGCGCTGTTTGTTGACGGGGTTCTTTTGGGCCCCAATGCGCTGGAACGTGCGACCACCGATACCGCTTTTACCGGGGAGGGATCATATGGCTATGGCCTTATGATCGGATCAAGCGACTGGGGCCCGGTCTGGGGCCATGACGGGATTTACTTTGGTTATTCGGCGGAGTTTTCCTGGTTCCCGGAGCAAGAAACGGTGGTGGTTTTCCTGTCCAATGGCCGGGCGCTGAATGAGGTGCCATCCGTCACCAGCATGCTGATGACCGGGTTGTTTGGTGATCCGCAGTAGACCGCGACCCGCCCAAAATTGCGGATGGCATATGCCGCAGTGCAAAAAGTGGCTTGCAGGGGAAAACAAGTTTCGGTAATTTTCGTAAAAATAAACATCAAATATTGAACGAATATTATCAAACGGGAGATTCCTGATGGCTGCTGCCCCACGTCCGCGCCGCTCTGTTTTGTATATGCCGGGATCAAATGCGCGTGCCCTTGAAAAGGGCCGAACGCTTCCGGCCGACGGGCTTATTCTTGATCTTGAGGATGCGGTGGCCCCGGATGCCAAGGATACGGCGCGGGATCAGATTGTCAGCGCGCTTGCCGAGGGCGGCTATGGCAAACGTGAAATCCAGATCAGGACCAATGGGCTGAATACGCCGTGGGGTTATGCCGACATTGTTGCGGCATCCAAGACATCGGCTGATGCCATCCTGCTGCCCAAGGTCGAAAGTGCCGATACGGTCCGACAGGTCGCCAATATCATGGAGGCCGAAGGCGCGCACGCAGGCATGACGATCTGGTGCATGATGGAGACCCCGCTTGCGATGCTAAATGCCAAGGAAATTGCCGGTGCTCATCCGCGTCTGGGCGGGTTTGTTATGGGGACATCTGATCTGGCCAAGGATTTGAACTGTGCCCATACCCCGGATCGACTGCCAATGGTGACAAGCCTTGGTTTATGCGTGTTGGCGGCACGGGCCTATGGGTTGGCGATTTTGGATGGGGTGCATCTTGATCTGTCTGATGAGGCCGGGTTTGTCGCATCCTGCAAGCAGGGGCGCGAATTTGGCTTTGACGGCAAGACGCTTATTCATCCCAAAACGATTGCGAGCGCCAACGAAGCCTTTGCCCCGGCGGAAGCCGAAATCGACTGGGCACGCAAGATCATTGCCGCGCACGAAGAAGTCAGTTCCGAGGGCAAAGGCGTTGTCGTGGTCGATGGCAAGCTGATTGAAAATCTGCATGTCGTCTCAGCCAAGAAACTGGTCGCGATGGCCGATTTGATCGCGGAAATGGATGGGGCCTGACGGGTCAGAGAACAACAACCAGCACACAATCAGATAAAACGGTTCGCGCCAGATAACAGCAATAAAGGGCTGCATCAGAGACAGCCAAGGTGGCGCGCATCGGTATTTCAAAGAAATCCGGCCTTTCGGGGGAGGCAATCCAATGTCAAAGACCAATCCGGGCAATTATTTCGAAGATTTCCAGATCGGACAGGAAATCCGCCACGCCACACCGCGTACGATCACAAGCGGGGATGTCGCGCTTTATACCGGGCTGTATGGCCCGCGCTTTGCCGTGCAGTCATCGGACGAATTTGCCCAAAGCATCGGTTTTAAGGCAGCACCCGTCGATGATTTGCTGGCGTTTCATATGGTGTTTGGCAAAACGGTGCCTGATGTGTCGCTGAATGCGGTGGCCAATCTGGGCTATGCCGGGGGCGTGTTTGGCGTTCCGGTTTATCCCGGTGATACGGTCAGTTCGGTTTCGACTGTCACCGGGATCAAGGAAAATTCCAACGGCAAAACCGGTGTGGTGTACGTCAATTCCGTCGGGCGCAACCAGCGCGGCGAAATGGTGCTGGATTACAATCGCTGGGTCATGGTGCGCAAACGCGATGAAAATGCCCCGGCGCCGGAAACGGTTCTGCCGGAACTGCCCGGTGTGGTCGCCCCCGAAGCATTCCAGATACCGGTCGGGCTTGATGTATCGGCCTATTCAACGCAGTTGGCCGGATCGCCCCATCGTTGGGATGACTATTATGTCGGCGAGAAAATTGATCATGTCGATGGCATGACCCTTGAAGAAGCCGAACACCAGATCGCAACCCGGCTTTATCAAAACACCGCCAAGGTCCATTTCGATCAGGTGGCCGCCAATGGCGGCCGGTTTGGCAAGCGGCTGATTTATGGCGGGCATATCATTTCGTTGTGCCGGGCGCTGTCATTTAACGGGCTTGGCAATGCGTTTCGGATTGCCGCGATCAATGCAGGCGCACACGCCAATCCGGCCTTTGCCGGGGATACGATTTTTGCCTGGTCGGAAGTATTGGGCAAATTCGAAGTGCCGGGGCGGCGTGATCTTGGGGCGCTGCGCCTGCGCCTTGTTGCAGTACGCGATCATCAGGCCAGTGATTTCCCGCTGCGTGGCGTGGATGGCAAATATCTTTCCGATGTCTTGCTTGATTTCGATTACACGGTGTTAATCCCGCGCTGATTGTCTGTGCTGTTCCCGGGGTCTTGTTCTGGGTTGTTTTGTAAACTGTCACATTAATTCAGGGTTGAATGTCGTAAGATCATTCATCCTCCTTGAATGATCTGGCAGATTTGTGATGACCAATGTCAAACCCATCCAGGATATCGAACCCGCCATACATCGGCGCTTTGTGGCGGAAGCTTTGTTGCGCCTCAAGGCGCGGCTGAAGGCAGAGGTTATTGATGATGCCGAGGCAGAAACACAAAGCCTGCGTCTGGCAACATGGAACCTGATGCATTTCGGCAATGGCGGGGCCTATACCCGCGAGACCGAGTCGATGATGTATATCGCCGAGATCATTGATCATTTCGATTTGGTTGCCATTCAGGAAGTGAACGACAATCTTGAGGCGCTTGATCGCCTGATGCGTGATCACCTTGGCGGGGCGTGGGATTATATCGTCACCGACACAACCGAAGGCGGGCCGGGCAATAGCGAGCGGCTTGCCTTTGCTTATCGCAAATCCAAAGTCTGGTTCCGTCGCGAGGCAGGCGAGATTGTTCTGCCGAAAGGTCAGAAGATTGTTATGCCGGGAAGTTCCGGGACTGCAACGGAGGGGGTGCAGTTTGCCCGCACCCCGTTTTCGGTGGCGTTTCAATCCGGGTGGTTTCAGTTCAAGCTTTGCACCGTGCATATCTTTTATGGCAAATCATCCAATACCAGCCCTGAAATGGCCCAGCGGCGCGAGGAAATTCGCGAAATTGCCGCCTTTCTCAAAGCGCGACAGCTGCGCGAACAATCCGTGCATGGAAAGGCGGCGAACTATATCCTGTTGGGGGATTTCAACATCGTTTCGCCCGAACATGAAACCATGGAAGCCCTTGAGAATGAGGGTTTTCACGTTCCGGTGCCAATCAAGGAATTGCCATCGAACCTTTCAGGCAACAAGCATTACGACCAGATCGCTTTTCGCTTGGCAGATGATCGGTTCCGGTTGCTGCGGTCCGGGGTGTTCGACATGTTTGATGTTGTGTATCGCGACGGGGATGCAGTGCATTATCTTGATAACGTCTGGGGTGCGCAATTTGATCGCGATAGCGACGGAGATGTGCGTGATCGTGACCAGAAAATCAATTATTTCAAGCGGTACTACCGCAAGCACCAGATGTCGGATCACAAATTGCTGTGGTGCGAAGTGCGCACCGATTTCTCGCCCGATTATTTGCAGGCGTTGCTTGGTCCTGCCCCTTGATGACTGTCAGCCCGTTGAAAATATCTTGGGCGAGAGTTGATCGGAAGGTGGATAATCCTCATCTTTTCTGGAGTTGGAGCTGATCGCAAGTCTGTTTCCTTGCGTAAGAAGGTCTAATTGTGCGATTGCTAAAAGCACGTTACGCCGTAAGTGAATGACCCGTGTCTTTTACAGCGCCCTTCCCGCAGGGTGTATACGGTGTCTGAGAGGTCAACCTACGTAGTTTAACGGAGGCAGTTTGGGCGTTTTGTCACTGGAATCTTTGGTTTTCAAAGGGGTTCAGATTGACTCAAACCCGCTGCATGGGTAAATAAACCCTGCTTTCCCGCCAGCTACTTTGAGAAGAGGCAATTCCGTTATGAGCAAAGCCAATCGGCCGCTGTCTCCGCATTTGCAGGTGTACCGGCTTCCGATGACGGCAATGATGTCCATCACTTTCCGTGCGATGGGTGTCGGCCTTGCCATTGGTTTCGTATTTTTGGCGTCCTGGCTGATTGGTGCCGGCGCTGGCCGTGATGCCTTTGAAGGCTATCACGCATTTTTCACCTCGTGGTTTGGTCTGCTGCTGCTGTTCGGTTGGACGGCGGCTTTTTATTACCACGCTTGCAATGGTATCCGTCACCTTGTTTGGGATACCGGTCGCGGCCTGACGAATGAGGGTGCTGCCAAAGGCAACCCGATCGTCCTTGGCGCGGCAGTCGTGCTGACCATTCTCACCTGGATCATCGGTCTGGCCTAAGGCCGGGCAAGAGGGGACAAACTTGTCATGAAGATGCAATCCGATCTGGGCCGTGTCCGCGGTCTCGGTTCTGCCAAAAGTGGCTCTTCGCACTGGTGGACCCAGCGCGTTACCGCTGCTGCAAACCTTCCGCTCGGCATCTGGTTCATTGTTTCGATTCTTGCCGGGCATACGGCAGACTATGATGCCGTGCAGGCCTGGCTGGGCTCGTACTTCCATTCGACCATGATGATCCTGATGATCGTCAGCGTTGCCGTGCACTTCACGCACGGTCTGCAGGTTGTGATCGAAGATTATGTGCATAACCGTAAAGTGGAAATGATCTCGCTGATGTTGATCAAGGCGGTGGCAGCATTCCTGTCTGTTGCTGCGATCATCTCGGTGTTGCGTATCGTTTTTGCCGGAGCCTGAGCCAATGAGTGAATCTTATAAAATTATCGACCATAACTACGATGTCGTTGTTATGGGTGCGGGTGGTGCCGGTTTGCGCGCAACACTGGGTACGGTTGAAGCCGGGCTTAAAACCGCATGTATCACCAAGGTCTTCCCGACCCGTTCGCACACCGTTGCTGCCCAGGGCGGTATCGGTGCATCGCTTGGCAACATGTCCGAGGATCACTGGCAGTGGCATATGTATGACACCGTCAAGGGGTCGGACTGGCTGGGCGATCAGGACGCGATCGAATATATGTGCCGTAACGCCGTTCCGGCGGTTCATGAACTTGAACATTACGGCATGCCGTTCTCGCGGACCGAAGATGGCAAAATCTATCAGCGTCCGTTCGGTGGTCACACCCGTGACCACGGCAAGGCGCCGGTGGAACGTGCCTGTGCGGCAGCTGACCGTACCGGTCACGCCATGCTCCATACCCTGTATCAGCAGTGCCTGAAGCACAAAGCAGAATTCTTTGTCGAATATATCGCCCTTGATCTGATCATGGATGACGATGGTTCGTGCAAAGGTCTGATGGCCTGGGATCTTGATACCGGGGAACTGCATCGCTTTAACGCCAAGATGGTCATTCTGGCATCTGGTGGATATGGCCGCGCATTCTTTAGCTGCACCTCGGCACACACCTGTACCGGTGACGGTCATGGCATGGTGGCCCGTGCGGGTCTTGGCCTGCAGGACATGGAATTTGTTCAGTTCCACCCGACCGGCATTTACGGTTCAGGTTGCCTGATCACCGAGGGTGCACGTGGTGAAGGTGGCTATCTGACCAACTCCGAGGGCGAACGTTTCATGGAACGTTACGCGCCGACCGTTAAGGACCTTGCATCGCGTGACGTTGTGTCGCGTGGTATGGCACAGGAAATCCGTGATGGTCGTGGTGTTGGCGAGCACGGCGAATACATCCACCTGCATCTTGAACATCTTGGTTCGGAAGTGCTGTGGGAACGTCTGCCGGGCATTACCGAAACCGCAAAAATCTTTGCCGGTGTTGATGCGACCAAGGAACCGATCCCGGTCCTGCCGACGGTCCATTACAACATGGGCGGCATTCCGACCAACTATAAGGGCGAGGTTCTGCGTCCGACTGCCAAAGACCCGAACGCCATTGTTCCGGGCCTGATGGCGGCAGGTGAAGCAGCTTGTGTGTCGGTCCATGGTGCGAACCGTCTGGGCACGAACTCCTTGCTTGATCTGGTTGTATTTGGCCGGGCGTGCGGCATGCATGCGGCCGAAGTGGTTGATGCCAAGGCATCGTTCAAGGAACTCAAAGCCACCGACGGCGAAGAAGCAGTTGAACGTTTCGATCGTCTGCGCTGGGCCAAGGGTTCGCGTCCGACGGCGGATATCCGTCTGGAAATGCAGCGCGTCATGCAGGGCAACTGCGGCGTGTTCCGGACCTCGGAAATCCTTAAAGAGGGCAAAGACAAACTTTCTGAAACCGCCAAGACGCTTCCCGACGTCGGTGTTTCGGATCGCTCCCTTATCTGGAACTCGGACCTGGTCGAGACTCTTGAACTTGAGAACCTCATGACCTGTGCCGCAGCAACCATGAATTCGGCAGAAGCGCGTCATGAATCGCGTGGGGCACATGCCCACGAAGATCATCCGAAGCGTGATGACGAAACCTGGATGAAGCACACAATCGCCACGGTCGACACTGAAAAGGGGTATGGCGTTGATCTGACCTATCGTCCGGTCAACAACTTCACCCTGACCGATGAAGTGTCGTATATCGAGCCGAAAGAGCGCGTCTATTAAGGCGCGGCAAGAGAGGATTTGAGAGATGGTAGAATTCAATCTTCCCGCCAATTCGGTCGTCAAAGAGGGCAAAACGTTCTCTGCGCCGGCTGACGCGAAGAATGTCCGTGCGTTCAAGATTTATCGTTTTGATCCGGATAGTGGCGATAACCCGCGAACCGACACCTATGACATCGACCTGGATAAATGCGGGCCGATGGTTCTGGACGCGCTGATCAAGATTAAAAACGAGATCGACGCGACCCTGACCTTCCGCCGTTCTTGCCGTGAAGGCATTTGCGGTTCGTGTGCGATGAACATTGATGGCCGTAACACGCTTGCGTGTCTTAAGCCGATTGATGACATCAAGGGCGAAGTCAAAATCTATCCGCTGCCGCATATGCCAGTGGTCAAGGATCTGGTGCCGGATCTGTCGCAGCCCTATGCGCAGCTTGCCTCAATCGAGCCGTGGCTTAAGGCTGACAGCCCGAACCCGCCCGATGGCGAACGCCTGCAGTCGCGTGAAGAACGTGCGAAGCTTGATGGTCTGTGGGAATGCATTCTGTGCTTCTCCTGCTCGACCGCGTGCCCGTCCTATTGGTGGAACTCCGACCGTTACCTTGGCCCGGCAGTTCTGCTGCAGGCCTATCGCTGGCTGGCAGATTCGCGTGACGAATATACCGGTGAACGTCTCGATGCACTCGAAGATCCGTTCCGCCTGTATCGTTGCCACACGATCATGAACTGCACCAACACCTGCCCGAAAGGCCTGAACCCGGCGCTTGCGATCACCGAAATCAAAAAGATGATCGCAGAACGCCGCGCCTAAGCGCATGGCAGTGTTGCCCTGATATTGGCGTTTAGCGCCAGCATGTTAAAGCCGCTGTGGATCTTTGATCCCGGCGGCTTTTTCTATTCCACTGCTCTGGAAATTATGCAACTTTGGCGTGAATCAACAGGTATGGGTGTGTCGTGAAAAAATCGTATGTCTTGTTCCCCGTTAGCGGGGCCATTTTAGGCCTGCTCGCTTGGTATTTGACTGACAAAGTGTGGCATGATGCACCGTATCATTTTGATGCACCATCGACGTTTCTACTCACATTTTCGATCGTACTGACGGTGAGCTATTGGCTGGGTAGCGGTTTACGCAGGCCAATTGTTGATGTTGTGTTTCTTTTCGTAACGGCCATTGTCGCAGCATTGCAGGTTTTTGCGTTGCAGAAACTTGTCGGTCTTGAAGACGTATCCATTATTTTTCGGGTGATGGTTTTCGCCTCAATCGTGATTTGGGTTGGAACAGCTATTGCGGCTTATCGAGTTTGGCAACCAGCTGCTGAGGGGGCAAAATGGTTGGCCGAGATGGTCCCCGAGATTTGGTCGATTAAAATCAGTTTGTTCATTGGCCAACTGGCAAGTAGCGCCATCTATCTGGTCACAATGGGATTGGCCTTTCTGCTTGAGCTGGTTGGGATTGAGCTGTTTCGCAAATGGTTAATGATGGACCGTGTCGAGCTTACCTTGATTGGTTTCTCTTTCGCGGTAGGCGTACTCGTCGCTCAGGAAAAACGAGCAATTTTGCGCCCGATACGCCACGTTGTCGCGTGGTTCTTCCGTATTCTTTATCCCTTGCAAGCAGTCGGGCTTACAGTGTTTCTTGTCGTTGCTGCTTCAGACGGTTTCAAAACCCTTCTTGATCATGACTTTAGCGTTTGGTGGGTCGTGACAGGGGCGGCTATCGGGTTGCTCTATCTGTTGTTCGGGGCCAGTCAACTCGAAAACAGCGATCAGAAGATCTATGGGAAGAAAGCCGATGTCGTGTTTCGCGCAAGCCTGTTCATTCCTCTGGCTCTGTCTGCGATTTCCGTCTACGCGATTTGGCAACCGGTTGAAATGTATGGTCTGACACCGTCACGTGTGTACGGTTTATGGATGACCTTAATGGTTTTTGCGGCTTCGTTGGTGTTGGTTCTGAGTATTCTTCTTAAAAAGGGGACTGGTACCGAGGCTGTTCGGGAGACGTTTGGGCGAATAGCGTTATGTTTTGGTGTGGGAGCATTTGTCGTTCATTTGCCGTTAATTGACCCTGTTACCATGTCGGCAAGAAGTCTGTCGGAGCGGTTGTCTGCGCAGGAGGAATTGAGCAAATCAGACCTTCAGTTTGCGGCAAGAGAGCTTGGCTTCCCGGGGGATGATATCCTCGTTCAGCAAGGCCTGTCGAAGCAAGAAATTGCCCAACTTGAAAAGCCAAGAACTCGATTGGACGAGGAACGCGAACTGGCAGAGCGGTTCAAGACATTTGACGGCATTTCGTTGTATCCGGCTTCATACGAAAATGCAGCGGAGGTGCGTAAAGAGATTTTGGAGAATCAGGAGTTCAATTCAAAAAATTGCTATCAAGAAAGGCAATGTGCCATCCTGATGACAGACCTGAATGCCGATGGCGTTGATGAAGCGATCTTTTTTCAAAGTGCGACCCAGATTGCTTTGCTGACCTTCGATCAGGCGGAAGGGAAGTGGGAGCGGGTTAATTCTAGTTTCTGGCGAAGTCCTGCAGTTGATTACGAGAAATTGCTAAGGGATATCGAGGCTGGAAACTACCGGTCTGAACCGCCAGTTTATAATGATATCATGATTGGTGACCAGCGTGTGCCCATGAACCCATACTAGCTGTTGGCAAAGTTTTATATGTAACAAGGTTTTGTCTATCAGGATGTTAACCCGGAAATTACGCAATTGGGGTATGATAGGACTGTCTTGGAACCACCTGTATGGGGAATAATAAACTTGTTTGACCGTCGGCTGTTTCACATCCAATCAATGCGTGCCGTGATGGCCGTAGGCTTGTTGCTGGGCGTTTCTGCCTGCGGAGACACCAGTTCGAACTGGGAGCCGCAGGACATGTTCGCTGCTCCGACCGAGCAGAAGCTTGATGATCGTTATCGCGCAATGATTGATTTCAAGGCTCTGGCACGTGATGACGCGGGCAAGGAATATGCCGCCGGGCCAACAGCAACGGTTATCGGTGCGGTCGAGGATGCGGTGGCGATGTGTAACCAGGCCAATGCGCAAGGCTGCAAGGCAGTGCGGGTCGGGCTGACATGGGTTGATGGGCTTGATCAGGCCGCGATTGAAAGCGTGATCACATCCTATCGCGATACAATGACGGCAGAGGCCTATCAGGCCGCCGGGCAGGGTAATATGGGGGCGGCGAACTGGCTGGCCTATCATTATGCGGTGCGCGGTGAAAACCTGCAGGAGGCCGAACGCCTTGCCAAGCAGGCCTTGCAGGTGGCCCCCGATGATCCCGGTGCGCTTGATACCTATGGGCTGATTTTATATCGCCAAGGACGTTACGCCGAAGCGGAAGAAATCTTTATCCGCGTCAACAAGGCGATGCCGACTGCCGAACATATCGCCCATTTTGCTGACAATGCGTTGGCAATGGGCAAGACCGAAATGGCGCGTGCGGCCTATCAACGGGCATTACAGGCCGGGGCCGGGCCGGTTCTGTCGCAGACCATTCAGAAGCGCCTGTTGGCGCTCGATCTGCAGGACGGGGCAAATTCCAAGTAGATGCTGACCCAACTGAGGGTCAGTTTTGAGTCGGTTCTGTTATCCAAGAATCAATGTTCTGAGCAATAGGCACGCCAGGATGAGTGTTCTCGCCTGCCCAGATTGCAAAGTCCTGTGCGATCTTCGGTAGGCCATAACCACCCGATCTCTTAACGCTAGCAATTGCTGGCCGGAACGTTCTTTTGTTTGCGTATATGAGAACCAAAGCCCAAAATGTTATCGCGAGACGAGCCTTTTCACTTGCGTTAATCTTTTCGGCCTCTTCAGCGCATAGCTCGAAAATCGCCGTGTACGCTTGCTGTTGGCCACTATGTGAGAACCACGGGACCCTCGGCAACTTTCCTTCAATTTCAGAATAAATAGAAGCAGCTTGCTCGGCAACCTGACCTTGATTATCAGGCGTGAATTCTAGCTTTTCATCCATTTTTACTATTTCCTTACAGAACCCATGGAGTTACGCCCAATCAAGGGTGATGACCGCGCCATCAACCAGTGGCAGGTCAACTTCATTCAGGTTTTCCCCCGGACCTGATCGATCGACGATCAGAAAATCGCTGTCTTCTTCAAGCACCAGAAGCGGGTGATGCCAGACGTTTTTGGCATAGGTTACCCCCTGGGTTCCATCGGTGATGAAGGCGCGCAGGTCTTCGGGTTTTGGGGTGTCGGTTCCCGATGCGACAACGATCAGGAATTTTTGCCCGGCAAGCGGGATGAAGGCCTGTGATCCCAGCGGATGACGTTCCATCATCTTGATTTCAATCGGCTTTGGTCGGGGCGTTCCGCGAAAGATGCTGATGATCGGGGCGCCGTCCTCATCCCCGACATCGACGCGCGAGATATCATGGAACCGGGTCGTGGTGCCCTGATTGATCTTGTAGGCATCACGTGCGGTGGCGGTTGAGATGACCTCGCCAAACGGGGCGAAGGCATCCGGGGTTAGATGTTCGATGGGTAGCTGCATCAATCTGCCCCGTTACTTTGTCGGCTTGCCAAGGATGCGCAGACGGCTGATGCCGCCATCGGGGATCGAATTCACCCGCAGGTGGGTGACCGGGCCATTGACGGTGAGCGCGGATGCGTCAAATTCATGAATGTGATCTGCCTGCATTTTGCTTTCGGGAAGGATGGTTGACCAGAACATCGAGCGGGCCCGAAGCGACTTGTCCTTTTCACCATCCACAAAGGCACCCTGAATGGAAACGCGGTCGGGATAGTTGCCCTTGAAGTGGCAGGTATCGACGATGATTTTTTCGATCTCTCCGGGATGGCCAAGTTCGACAAGCAGCCATTCATTGCCCGGTTCACGACGGCGGCTGGTTTCCCAGCCATCGCCCATATTGACCCCGCGCCCCGGTGACAGAATGGCATTCGGATTGCCGTAATGGGCATCTGACCAGTCAACAACCACGCCGCCATTGATCATGGCAGCCAGATCGACCTGTTCGCCCTTGGCGGCCATTTCCGTCCAGTCGCGGTTCGGGCGACCGTAAACACGCAGGCGGGCGACACCGCCATCAGGATAAATGTGCAGGCGGACATGGGTGTAAATGGCATCCGATGTCACATCGGCATAGTGATGCGCACTCGCCCCAAGGCCCATCGGGGCAACGATTTCATCCCATTTGGTGTCATCGCCGGGATCGCCGTCCGGGCAATAGCTGCCTTCAAGCGAGGCTGCGGGCGGGAAGTTGCCGGTGAAGTGGCTGGTGTCGATATCCACACCATGAATACGCCCGGATGTTGCCAGACGGACCACGCAGTAATCATGGCCTTCGACGCGTTTGCGGCGGCTTTCCCAGCCATCCATCCATTTGCCGTGATCGTCATAGCGATCAGGATAAAACACCGCATCGGCCGTTTGCAGCATACGCTGTTTGTCGGCAAAGAAATCGTCGGTGGCAAAGATGGCCTCTGCGCCCAGACGTTCATCGGCCAGATTGACAAATCGACGTGTAAATTCCGGTGCGTCGGTGTTTTCCAGATGGCTCATGGTGTTAAAATCCTGATTTTGTCGTTTATTATTCGGTGATCAATCGGGTCAGCGTGCTTTGATGCCGTGTTACAGCGCTTCGAGGCGCAATTTGGCAATGCGGTGAACCTGATTGATCGCCTCGTTGAATTCGGTTTCGGGATCGTTTTTTACGCGCCGCTCGAACGCTTCGAGGATGTCGGTGCGATGATATCCCTTGACCGCAAAGATGAACGGAAAGCCGAACTTCTGTTTATAGAGATCATTGAGCTCGGTAAAGCGGGCAAGTTCTTCGGGCGTGCATTGATCAAGCCCGGCACCCTTTTGTTCGCTTTGTGATGACTCGGTCAAATCGGCCAGTGCGAGCTTGCCCGCCAGATCAGGGTGGGCGCGCAAAAGTGAGAGTTTGTCATCATCAACCGCGCCATTGACCACAGCCGCCATGGCATCGGACAAGGCCGCAGGCGTGTCGAGATCCTTTGCGATGCCGCGCTCATAGAGCTGATGGGCGACCCAGGGGGAATGTTCATAGACCCAGCCATAGAGCGACACGAGTGCGCTTTCGGCCAAGGTGCTCGGCGGGCGAGTTTCAAACAGGGATTGAGTGGTTTCTGTCATTGGGACCTTGTGTTCTTTTTTTAATCAGCCGCCAAAGGGATGATGTTCGCGCCAGTGGCGTGCAATATCAATCCGGCGGGCAAACCAGACATTGTCATGGCTTTGGACATAATCAACAAAGCGCTTCAGCGCTGCGAACCGGCCCGGACGCCCGACCAGACGGCAATGCAGGCCGATCGACATCATGCGCGGGGTTTCAGCACCTTCGTCATAAAGCGTGTCGAAGCTGTCCTTGAGATACTGGAAATACTGTTCGCCGGAATTGAAACCCTGCATGGCGGCAAAGCGCATGTCGTTGGCATCAAGGGTGTAGGGCACGATCAGGTGCGGCGTTTCTGTCTGGGTGCTCCAGAACGGAAGTTCGTCGCTGTAATCATCGGCGTCATAAAGGAACCCACCTTCTTCTGCCACCAGACGGCGGGTATTGGGGCTGGTGCGCCCGGTGTACCAGCCAAGCGGGCGTTCGCCCGTCACATCCTTGATGATTTCAATCGCCGTGTGCAGGTGTTCGCGTTCCTGATCCTCGGCCATGTATTGGTAATCAATCCAGCGATAGCCGTGCGAGCAAATCTCGTGGCCGTCTTTCATTGCGACTTCGCCGACCCTTGGGTGGCGGGCAAGCGCCATGGCAACCGCAAAGATCGTGATTGGAATCTGGCGTTCGCGGAACAGGTTCAGGATGCGCCAGACACCGACCCGCGAACCATATTCATAGATCGACTCCATGCTCATATGGCGGACACCTTCGCGCATGTCGGCCCCAATGATTTCAGACAGGAAGGCCTCCGAGGCCTTGTCGCCATGCAGGATGCAGTTTTCACCGCCTTCTTCGTAATTCAACACGAACTGAACCGCGACACGCGCCTTGTTCGGCCAGTTGGCCTTGGGCGGGTTTTCCCCATAACCGATTAAATCGCGCGCATATGTCTGGTCGTTCATGCGAACCTTCTCCTGAATTCTGTGGGATTGATCCCGTACGCCCGGCTTTGTTGTCGAGCCTGTTTGGTGTAGCATTAACCATTGGCCGCAGTGCAGCAAGAAAGAAACCTGTGCGTTAGAGGCCTACGACGTGCCGCACTATCAAGACTGTTTTGATAATGTTCCTGGACGGGATCAGATTTGAGCCACGTTTTTCGCGGTCTATCAAGGCATTTCGCCTGCGTTTCCGTTCATAGTGCCTGAAACTGCTGTATTCGTTTTTCAAAGAATTGTTGATATAGTTTCACTTTATCGCCTCTTTCCCCCGGACGGGGTGTAATGCGACGATTTTAAATCGCTTAAAAATTGGTTCGGCACAAAACACAAACAGAATGCCGACCACGGGGAGAAGCGACCGCTCATATAAATAGAATTAAGAGAACGAGAGAGGAGGCCCGGCATGGGACGACTGACCACCCATGTACTGGATACGGCGAAAGGCTGCCCGGCTGCTGGAATCCGCATTGAGCTGCATCGCTTTGGCAATGGCCATGATGATATGGTTGCCGAGGCGGTAACCAATGCCGATGGCCGCACCGACAAGCCGATGCTTGAAGGCGCCTCGTTCAAACCGGGGCAGTATCAGCTTGTTTTCCATGCTGGTGACTATCTGGATGCCAGCGGTGCCGAGCTTCCCGATCCTAAATTCCTGGATCAGGTCGTGATCCGCTTCGGAATTTCCGACGGGCAGGCGCATTATCATGTGCCGCTGTTGCTGTCGCCGTTTGGCTATTCCACCTATCGCGGCAGCTGAGGTCAGACATGGCAAGTGCGACCGGATCCCTTCGTTCTGATATCCGTTTCCTGCTGGGAGACGAGGAACGCAGCCTGCGCGATATTGATCCGCAGATGACGGTTCTTGAATATCTGCGCCTTGATGAGCGCAAGGTCGGCACCAAGGAAGGCTGTGCCGAGGGGGATTGCGGCGCCTGCACGGTTGTTCTAGGCGAACCGGATGACAAGGGCGGCATGGCGTACCGCACGGTCAATGCCTGTATCCAGTTTGTCCCGACCCTTGATGGCAAGCAGCTTTTGACCGTCGAGCACCTTAAATCCACCGATGGCACCCTGCATCCGGTGCAGCAGGCGATGGTCGACACCCACGGTTCGCAATGCGGTTTCTGCACGCCGGGTTTTGTCATGAGCCTGTATCAGCTGTGGCTTGATGGTGGCGAGGATGACCGGGGTGCGATCAATGATGCGTTGGCCGGGAACCTGTGCCGCTGCACCGGCTATGGCCCGATTATCGAGGCTGCGCGCAAGGCAGGTGGTGTTGCCGCCAATGACAGTGCAGAGCAAAAACGCCGGGCTGATATTGCCGCCAAACTGACCGCGATGGTCGCGGATGAAGGCACGCTTGCACTTGAACATCCGGCGGGGCGTTATTTTGCGCCGCGCACGTCGGACGAACTTGCCGAACTGCTGGTAGCGCACCCGGATGCGACGGTTCTGGCCGGGGGCACGGATGTCGGGCTTTGGGTGACCAAGATGCTCAAGCGTCTTGATCCGATCATTTACATTGGCGATGTCGCCGATATCCAATCGGTTTATGAAACCGAAGATGCGCTGATTATCGGGGCGGGTGTGACCTATAGCCGGGCGCATGAGGCGCTGGGACGGGTGGCAAGTGATGTTGGCGAACTTGTGCGCCGCATCGGATCACGGCAAATCCGTAATGCCGGGACTTTGGGCGGCAATATTGCCAACGGTTCGCCGATTGGTGACACGCCGCCAGCATTGATCGCGTTGGGTGCGAAGATCGTTTTGCGCATGGGCGATGTCCGGCGTGAAGTGCCGCTCGAAGAATTCTTTATCACCTATGGCAAGCAGGACCGGGTTGCGGGCGAGTTTGTTGAAAGCGTGATTGTGCCCAAAACCAAAAATGGGCTGGTGTTCAAGGCTTATAAAATCTCCAAACGGTTTGACCAGGATATCACGGCTGTCTTGGCGGCCTTTGCGATCAAGGTCGACGATTCGGGCAAGGTTTCGGAATTCCGCGCGGCGTTTGGTGGTATGGCAGGAACGCCGATGCGGGCCAAAAAATGCGAAGCAGCTTTGATTGGCAAGGATTGGAATGAAGCCAACCTTAATGCCGCACAAGTGGCACTGGCCAACGAATTTGAGCCGATGAGCGATATGCGTGCCTCCAAGGAATATCGCATGTTGGTGGCGCAAAACCTGTTGACCAAGCTGTTTATCGAAACCAGTGCGCCCGACGTTGCCACCCGCCTTGTTGGCAAGGAGGCCGCCCATGTCTGATCAGGTTTTAAAAGCCGATAATGACGAGGTGATTGCACCGACCGCGGGCCTAAGCGGTGGGGTACGGTCAAGCTCCAAACATGATAGCGGTCCGAAACATGTGGCGGGTGAAGCTGTTTATATTGATGACATCAATGAACCGTTTGGCACGCTTCATCTGGCACCGGGTGCATCAAGCATTGCGCATGGCAAGATCACCAAACTGGACCTGTCAAAGGTGCGTTCGGCACCCGGTGTGGTGTGTGTTCTGACGGCCGATGACATCCCCAGTGTGAATGACGTTTCGCCAGCCCATACCCATGACGAGCCGGTTTTGCCCGATGGCATCGTGCAGTTTTATGGTCAGCCGGTCTTTTGTGTGGCGGCCGAAACCCGTGCGCAGGCGCGTGCGGCCGCAAAACTGGCCGAGATTGAGTATGAAGAACTGCCTGCCGTTCTGGATGTGGCCGAGGCACTTGAAAAGCAGCTTTTCGTAGCACCCCCGCATGTGATGAAGCAGGGCGATGCCAAATCGGCGCTTTCGCGTGCCAAGCATCGCCAAACTGGTCGGATGGATATTGGCGGGCAGGATCATTTCTACCTTGAAGGCCATATCAGCTTTGCCATTCCGGGCGAGGATGGCGATGTTTTGCTGCATTGCTCCACCCAGCATCCGTCCGAGGTGCAGCACAATATTGCCAATGTCCTTGGTCGTCCGGCCAATGCGGTGACGGTCGAGGTGCGCCGCATGGGCGGCGGGTTCGGCGGCAAGGAAACACAGGCCATGCAATGGGCGGCACTGGCCGCCATCGTTGCGACCAAAACAGGACGTCCGGCCAAGTTCCGGCTTGATCGGGATGACGACATGGTCATGACCGGCAAGCGTCATGATTTCATTGTTGATTACGATGTCGGCTTTGATGATGACGGGCGGATTTGCGGGCTGGATATCCAATATGCCGCCAATTGCGGTTTTTCGGCTGATTTGTCGGCGGCGATTGCCGACCGAGCGATGTTCCATACCGACAATGCCTATTACCTTGGCGATGTCGAAATCAGGTCCTATCGCTGCAAGACCAACCTTGTGTCCAACACAGCTTTCCGGGGCTTTGGCGGACCGCAAGGGATGGTCGCAATTGAGCGGATTATTGATGAAATTGCGATGACGGTTGGCCGTGATCCGTTGGATGTGCGGATTGCCAACTATTATGGCAGCAAGGACCGCAATACGACACCGTACCATATGGTGGTCGAAGATAACGTTTTGCCGGAACTGACCAACGATATCGTCAAAGCCAGCGATTATCGCAAGCGCCGCGAAGAGATCACCGCGTTTAATGCCGAAAGCCCGGTTTTGAAAAAGGGGCTGTCGCTGACCCCGGTGAAGTTCGGGATTTCCTTTACCACCACGTTCCTTAATCAGGCGGGTGCGCTGATCCATGTCTATCAGGATGGCTCGGTGCATCTGAACCATGGCGGGACGGAAATGGGGCAGGGCCTGTTTATCAAGGTCGCCCAGGTCGTGGCCGAGGAATTCCAGATCGATCTGGATCAGATCAAGATCACGCCGACCAATACCGGCAAGGTGCCCAACACATCGGCAACCGCGGCATCCAGCGGGGCGGACATGAACGGCATGGCCGCGCGCGATGCGGCGATGACCATCAAGAACCGCCTGATCGAATTTGTCGCCGAGAAATACGGTGTTGCGGAAAGTGCCGTGCGGTTTGTACCGGGCAAGGTCATTGTCGGTGACAAGGAAGAGCTCGCGTTTGCCGATCTGATCAAGCAGGCCTATCTGGCGCGTGTGTCGTTGTCCGCGACTGGCTATTACGCGACGCCGAAAATCCATTACGACCGCGAAAGCGCATCGGGACGGCCGTTCTATTACTTTGCCTATGGCATGGCGTGTTCGGAAGTTTTGATCGACACATTGACCGGGGAATACAAGGTGACACGGGTTGATATCATTCATGATGTCGGTCGGTCGTTGAACCCGGCGATTGACCTTGGCCAGATAGAAGGTGGTTTCATTCAGGGGATGGGCTGGCTGACGTCCGAGGAACTCTGGTGGGATGACAAAGGCAGTCTGCGCACCCATGCGCCGTCGACCTATAAAATCCCCGCCTGTTCGGATCGCCCGGATGATTTCCGGCTTGAGCTTTGGTCATCGGGCCGTAATGCAGAAAAAACCATTCATCGGTCCAAGGCGGTGGGGGAACCGCCCTTGATGCTGGCGATTTCAGTCCATCGTGCCATTGCCGATGCGGTGGCATCGGTTGGCGGGTACAAGGTCATTCCGAACCTTGATACGCCAGCAACGCCAGAAGCCGTTTTGCATTCTGTTGCCGATGTTGCCAAACGCATGATCGAAAATAGCCATGCGGACCAAACCCGTGCGTCCAATGCGATGGCAGGGGAATAAAACCATGTCATTGACCCTGCATGATCATATTGAACTGCTGTCAGCACCCGATCCGGTGATGCTGGTATCGGTTGCGGCGATCAAAGGGTCGACCCCGCGTGAAGTCGGGGCGTTTATGCTGATCACGCCAACCCGAACCGCAGGCACGGTTGGGGGTGGCAATCTGGAACATCAGGTGACGCGACAGGTGCGTGACGCCTTTGCAGATGGCCCGTCGGAAATTGACCGCGCAGCGGTGAAACGTTTCCCGCTGGGGCCGGGGCTTGGTCAATGTTGCGGCGGGTCGGTCGAGGTTGGGTTTCATCTGCTGACAGATGACCAAAAAGCGGAACTGTCCGGGGCGCTGACGTCCATCCTTGATCAGCCGGTGTCCGAGGCAGGCCGTTGGGTGATGCTGCCAATTGGGCCGCAAAGCCAAGGCAATTCAGCACAACTGATTGCGCAGGCCGATAGCGCGCAGGCAGCTATGCTGGCGTCAGGTTTTGGCACGGCGCGTGGCGGTATTGTGTCGCTGAATGGCGTGGAAACACTGTGTCTGCGCCTTGACGAGGCGCTGACGCCGATCTGGATTTTTGGTGCAGGTCATGTTGGTCAGGCGGTGGTTCAGGCATTGGCGCCCTTGCCGTTTGATGTGCATTTGGTCGATTCGCGTGAAGAATATCTGGGTCTGTCAGAACGTGAAAAATTCCATATTTATCAAAGTGATAAGCCTGAAGAAGAGGTCGCCGATATCCCGTCAGGGGCGCATGTTTTGATTCTGACGCATAACCATGCGCTTGATTTTGACATCTGCCGGGCGGCTTTGATGCGGGGTGATCTTGGTTTTATTGGCATGATCGGTAGCCAAACCAAGCGTGCACGCTTTGTCCGACGGCTTAAAGACCGGGGGTTGAACCCGTCCGAGATCGGGCGGTTGACCTGTCCGATTGGAATTCAAGGGATTACCGGCAAACAGCCGGTTGTTATTGCGGCATCCGTTGCCGCGCAGGTGTTGTCGGTGCGCGAAGCACAGAGGACACAAAGTCAGCCGATCAAATCCGCATCAGACGGGATTGGCTGATTATAAAACCTTCATTGAAGGTGTTTTTAGTGATAAAGGGCCGCGAAATGACGGCCCAATCAGGGGCTTCGTAAAGGAGATTTGGCAGTGTGTGACGCCAAAGGCCATATGCGCCATGCCGTGGATTTGTCGCGGCAAAAAATGGATGAGGGATGCGGTGGTCCGTTCGGGGCGATCATTGTTCGCAATGGCGAAGTGATTGCTGAAGGATGGAACAACGTCACATCCAATAACGACCCGACCGCCCATGCAGAGGTCAGCGCCATTCGTGCGGCCTGTGAAAAGCTTGGGACGTTTAATCTGTCGGGGTGTGAAATCTACACCAGTTGCGAAC
This sequence comes from Thalassospira australica, assembly GCF_000763295.1. Taxonomy (GTDB): domain Bacteria; phylum Pseudomonadota; class Alphaproteobacteria; order Rhodospirillales; family Thalassospiraceae; genus Thalassospira; species Thalassospira australica. The sequence continues at coordinate 718,987 of NZ_JRJE01000032.1, forward strand.
CCTGCCCGATGTGCCTTTCGGCGATCTATTGGGCCCGTCTGGACAAGATTTATTATGCCAATGGCCGCGATGATGCTGCTGCCATCGGTTTTGATGATCAGTTCCTGTATGATGAGGTGGCAAAGCCGATTGATGATCGTTCCTTGCCAATTGTTCATGTCGATTTGCCCGAAGCACGCGAAGTATTCGCCGCTTGGGATGCCAAAAGTGACAAGATCGCATATTGAGACCGTTTGATTGCAGCGCGTTCTGCGGTAAAACCGCGAGAGCGTTACAAATCAGATCGCTAAATGGGGGTGGCAACAGTGACGTCAACGACCGGTGATGCCGGGACAGAAGCGATAAAGGGGGCGGGGCCTGCGCAGCTTGAGGTGCGCGGTGTGACCAAGGCCTTTCCGGGCTGTCTGGCCAACGACGATATCAGTTTCCGTATTGAGCCTGGTGAAATCCATGCGCTGCTTGGCGAAAATGGTGCGGGCAAAAGTACGCTTGTGAAAATCATCTATGGTGTGTTGCAGGCCGATCAGGGCGAACTGATCTGGGAAGGTGCACCGGTGACGATCCAAAGCCCGCATGATGCGCGCGAAATGGGGATCGGTCTGGTGTTCCAGCATTTCTCGCTGTTTGAAACCATGACGGTTCTGGAAAACATTGCACTTGCGATGAATGACGTGCGCGACATGGATGCGCTGCGCAAGCAGGTCGAAGAGGTTGAAAAAACCTATGGCCTGCCGCTTGATCCGGATCGCCATGTTTACACCCTGTCGGTGGGTGAACGCCAACGCATCGAAATCGTGCGCTGCCTGCTGCAAAACCCCAAACTGCTGATCCTTGATGAGCCGACCTCGGTTTTAACACCGCAGGAAGTTGAAAAGCTGTTTGAAACGCTGCGGCGTCTGGCCGATGAAGGCTGTGCGATCCTGTATATCAGCCACAAGCTTCACGAAGTAAAAGCCCTGTGCCAAAAAGCAACCGTGCTGCGCGGTGGCAAGGTTGTTGGTGGCTGTGACCCACGCGAAGAAACTGCGAAGTCCATGGCCGAAATGATGATCGGCCAGAAACTGACCGCCCCGGATCGGGGGGAGTCGCGCACGTTTGGTGATGTGCGACTGGATGTTTCGAACCTGTCGCTTTTGAGTGACGAGCAGTTTGGCACACACCTTAAGGACATCAATCTTGAGGTCCGAGGCGGTGAAATCATGGGTGTTGCCGGGGTTGCAGGCAACGGTCAGAACGAATTGTTCCGTGCCCTTGCCGGGGAAACCGAACAGGAAGCCGCCCCCGATACCATCAAGATCGATGGCAAGTCGGTGGCGCATTTCGGCCCGCGCCGTCGTCGTCGTTTGGGGGCGACATTCGTTCCCGAAGAACGCAATGGTCACGGGGCGGTGCCCGATATGAGCCTGTCGGAAAACGGGTTTTTGACCGCTTTTCGGCGCATGGCGCTGTCGGCCAAGGGCCTGATCCGCGAAATGCCGACCAAATCCTTTGCCGATAACATCATCAAGACATTTGACGTCCGAACCACGGGGACGGGGGCCGAGGCCGGATCGCTTTCGGGCGGGAACCTTCAGAAATTTATCGTTGGGCGTGAAATCCTTCAGGACCCGGGAGTTCTGGTGATTTCCCAACCGACCTGGGGGGTTGATGCCGGTGCGGCGAGTGCCATTCATCAGGCGTTGCTGGATCTGGCGGCCAAGGGCACGGCGGTTCTGGTGATTTCACAGGACTTGGACGAGATTTTTGCCATCTGTGATTCTGTTGTCGTGATGGCAGAGGGCAAAATGTCCAAGCCGCGTCCGATGGCCGATGTCAGCATTGAAGAAATTGGTCTGTTGATGGGGGGGCTTCATGATCTTGAAGGTGACGTGACCCCGGCGAACAACCTGGAAGTTGAAGGAGGTCGCGTTGGTCAGGCTTGAACCCCGTCGCCAGCATTCCCAGTCGATGGTTTATCTGTCGCCGGTTCTGGCAATCCTTATGACGCTTGTTGTCGGCGGGATCATTTTTGCCTTTATGGGCAAGAACCCGCTTGATGCGCTTTATACGTTCTTCATTCTGCCGATCAATAACAGCTATGGCCTGTCCGAGCTGTTTGTGAAGGCAACCCCGCTTGTCATTATTGCAGTCGGTCTTGCCATGGGGTTCCGGGCCAATGTCTGGAACATCGGGGCCGAAGGCCAGTTGACCATGGGGGCGATTTTCGGCGGGGGGCTTGCGCTGTATTTCTATGACAGCGAAAGCGTGTTTTTGCTGCCGGCCATGTTTGTGCTGGGCGCGCTGGGGGGCGCGTTCTGGGGCGCAATTCCCGCATTGCTGCGCACACGGTTCAATGCCAATGAAATTCTGACCAGCCTGATGCTGACCTATGTTGCAACGCTGTTCCTGAGCTTCCTTGTGCATGGTCCGTGGCGTAACCCGGAAGGATTTAACTTCCCGGAATCACGTCCGTTCCCGGATGCGGGCCTGCTGCCGGTGATTTATGATGGCACGCGTGTTCATCTTGGTACTGCCGTTGCGGTTCTGGTGGTGATTGCCGGTTGGTTGTTGCTGTCAAAATCAGTGATCGGTTTCCAGTTGCGTGTGGTTGGCAAGGCCCCGCAGGCGGCCCGCCACGTTGGTTTCCGTCAAAAACGCATGATCTGGTTTACCCTGCTGCTAAGTGGTGGTCTTGCCGGTCTTGCCGGATTGTTCGAGGTGGCCGGTCCGATTGGTCAGCTACAGCCATCCATTTCACCGGGCTATGGCTTTACCGCGATTATTGTTGCCTTTTTGGGCCGTTTGCATCCGGTGGGGATTTTGTTTGGTGGTCTGATCATGGCGCTGACCTATCTGGGGGGTGAATTGGCCCAGATTACGCTGGGGCTGCCCAATGCGGTGACCGGGCTGTTTCAGGGGATCTTGCTGTTCTTCCTGCTGGCCTGTGACGTTTTGACCAAATACCGTGTTCGTTTCGGTTCAATCGCGGCAAAAGGGAGAACCGCATAATGGAATGGATCGTTCCTTTCTTTCTGACGGTTATTACCGCATCGACCCCGCTTTTGCTTGCTGCAACCGGGGAACTGGTGACCGAGAAATCGGGCGTGTTGAACCTTGGTGTTGAAGGCATGATGCTGGTGGGGGCGATTGCAGGATTTGCCGTGACCGCATCAAGCGGATCGGCCGGACTTGGCATTATCGCAGCTGTGATTGCCGGGACCCTGATGTCGCTGATCTTTGCCTTTTTGACCCTGACACTGATGGCCAATCAGGTGGCGACGGGGCTTGCACTGACCATTTTCGGGGTCGGGTTCTCGGCCCTTGTCGGGTCTGGCTTTGTTGGTTTTGCCATTGATCCGCTGCCGGGACTTTCGATTCCGGGGATCAGTGCCATTCCCATCATTGGCCCGATCCTGTTTGGGCAGGATTTTCTGGTGTATCTTTCGATCGTCGCTGTGATCGGGGTGGGTTGGTTTCTGGCCCGTTCACGGGCGGGGCTTGTGCTTAAGGCGGTTGGGGATTCCCATCATTCGGCCCATGCGATTGGCTATTCCGTGATCAAGATCCGTTATCTTGCGACCATGTTTGGCGGGGCGATGGCGGGCCTTGGTGGTGCGTATCTTTCGTTGTCCTATACGCCGATGTGGGCGGAAAACATGACCGCTGGTCGTGGCTGGATCGCGCTTGCGCTGGTGGTGTTTGCCACGTGGCGTCCGGGGCGTTTGGTGGCGGGTGCCTATATGTTTGGCCTGATTTCTGTCATGCAGTTGCATGCGCAGGGGGCGGGCATTCATGTGCCAAGTCAGTTCATGTCGATGCTGCCGTATCTGGCGACGGTGATTGTTCTGGTGATTATTTCCAGTGACCGTGCGAAAATCAGATTGAATGCGCCGGCCTGTATCGGGCAGGCGTTCAGGGCCGCCCAATAGGGTTGGCGGCCTTGCATGTGGGACCGGAACACACCCAATGATGTTCCGGCCCATCGGGAGGAAGACTGTGCTTGCCAAACCTCACACAAGCCGGGCGATGACTTTGACGGGCCGGTTTGTCTGAGTTTTGGTGTGCGCAGGAACGCGTCATTGATTGCGATCAGGAATTACGTAATAAATCCTGATTGAGTGTCTAACAGGGAGACTAACACTATGAATGCAAGCTTCGTGAAGCGCACACTTGCCGCAGTCGCGGCTGTGGGTGCCCTCGCAACCGGCATGGGTGCCGCCCAGGCCGAAGACGTTAAAGTCGGTTTCGTCTATGTCGGCCCGATTGGTGACCACGGCTGGTCCTATCGTCATGACATCGGCCGTCAGGCGATTGAAGCCGAACTCGGTGATTCGGCGACCACCAGTTTCGTTGAAAGCGTACCTGAGGGTGCCGATGCGGAGCGCGTGATTCGTCAGCTGGCCCAGACTGGCCATAACCTGATCTTCACCACCTCTTACGGCTACATGAATCCTACGGTCAAGGTTGCCAAACAGTTCCCGAACGTGAAGTTCGAACATGCAACTGGGCATAAGCGCGAAGACAACGTCTCGACCTACGCTGCCCGTTTCTATGAAGGTCGTTATGTTGCTGGTGTGATCGCCGGTAAAATGACCAAGTCGAACGTTGTTGGCTATGTCGGTTCCTTCCCGATTCCGGAAGTTGTTCGTGGCATCAACTCCTTCATGATGGGTGCATGGTCGGTTAACCCGGACGTCGAAGTCAAAATCGTTTGGGCCAACACCTGGTATGATCCGGGCAAGGAAGGCGACGCGGCCAAGGCCCTGATTGACCAGGGTGCAGACATCATGGTTCAGCACACCGACAGCCCGGCACCGCTTCAGGTTGCTGAAAACCGCGGTGTTCTTGGTTTCGGTCAGGCTTCTGACATGATCAAGTTCGCGCCGAAAGCACAGTTGACCGCGATCATTGATAACTGGGACAGCTACTATGTCGCGCGTGCCAAGGCTGTTGTTGATGGTACCTGGGAGTCGCAGGACACCTGGGGTGGCATCAATACCGGTATGGTCGAAATGGCACCGTACACCAACATGCCAGACGACGTGAAAGCACTGGCAGCAGAAACCGCTGCCAAGATTTCTTCGGGTGAATTCCACCCGTTCACCGGCCCGATCTATGACCAGGCTGGCGAACTGCGCGTAGCAGAAGGCGAAGTTGCTGATGACGGCATGCTTCTGGGAATGAATTGGTACGTCCAGGGCATTGATGCTGAACTGCCGAAATAAGTCAGCTTTCCGGTCCGGTCGGATCGGCTTGTGACACAGCCCCGCGCATTAACCTGCGCGGGGCTTTTTTTTGATTTCGACGACACGATTGACCAGTGCGCAACTTGGTTTGAATAGCCAAGGGGTCAAGAAGGCAATGACACCTAATTCGTAACCAAATACATATGCAAACAGTTGAAGGAACGGTCGTGAGTCCGGGTGGTCAAGTACAGTGACTTTTGTAAAGAAAAGCGACAACAGGATACCAGCAAATGCCGCGCCACGATCCGGAATCCTGATATAAGCGTATTTACGATCCAATGTACGCAGTATTGTTTCTCGGAGGTTCTGTGTTCGGGCTGTCGCCATACCTTTTCCAACGGACAATCGTGCGTCACGTACACTAGGAACCTGCATCGTCGCGATAAAGTGGGTGAATGTGATTCCAATATTGTAAGCTGCCAGAAGCAGATGAAGGCACCACCCAGTATCCCCCATAAAGCGAACTCCCATGGAAAAGTCGATTAGGGCAAAAACTATCGACGTTCCAAGTCCGGCGCCCATGCAGAATCTCAGGGACCTCAGACTCAACTTCACAGAGGTCCCTTTCCATCTCTTTCTTTTCGATGAAGGCTATTTGGCTTGGGGGCAGGTTCTTGTTTGTATGCCACCATCTCGACCTTGGGATGGCGCAGCGCATAGAGGGCCGCTCGCCAGCCACGCAGCTTGACCTTATGTTCGCGGGCTTTGCCAGCCCAGCGTTCGCGAAACAGGTCCATGTCATCACGCCGGGCGAAATAGATCACCATATCGACAAACGGAGCGGACTGATCGGAGCGTGGCAGTTCGATGTTGCGAATGCCCATGGTCCATAGGGTGCTGCGCACATTTTGATCGAGCCAATCCAATACCGGCTGGGCAGCATGTTTTTCGTGAATAACCACGCGATATGGAAACTTCTGCAAGTCTTGCATTGTCGGCCCTTCCTTTGGATGTATGTATCCTGTCGCATGAGCGTATTCACATTCAAGGACGTTTGTCGCGGTTTAACCGACTCTACCGATGCGAGAGTCTAAATGATCAAGTCGTGTGCGCAAACGGCCAACAGGGCAGGAAGTATCGCGGGTGGTGTCTCATCTGCGTTCAGATGTTTCAGTATTTTCTTAGAATTCTTCTTAAGTAAATCGGCATTATTTCACGGCGAAGCGCATGTAAAATTTACATTTTTTCTTCGCAGGACTTTTGTTACATGATAGTTGAGTTCTTTAATCGGCCGGCATGGTGTTACTGCACGGCAGGAACAGAATAAACGGGGTATCAAGGTGAGTGAAAAGCGTTCAGGCATCCAGCCGTCGGGCAAAGAGCGGCTCTTCAAGCCAGAGGAGCTGATCGTCAGCAAGACCGACCTCAAGGGTCGTATTACCTATGCCAATGAGGTGTTCCTGCGTCTTTCGGATTATTCGGAAAAGGAAGTGCTTGGTCAGCCACATTCGATGATCCGCCATCCTGATATGCCGCGGTGTGTTTTCAAATTGCTGTGGGATCATATTTCGGCGGGCAAAGAGATTTTTGCCTATGTGATCAATATGGGCAAAAACGGCGACCATTATTGGGTCTATGCGCATGTAACGCCGACCTTTGATGCCCAGCACAATGTCATTGGATATCATTCCAATCGTCGCGTGGCCGATCCGGAAATTCTAAAAAACAAGATCATTCCTCTCTATGCGGAACTCCGCGAGATCGAGGAAAGCACACAAAATCGCAAGGACGGGATGCAGGCCGCATCTGACGCCCTTGCCAGAAAGCTCTCCGATGCCGGTGTGGCATACGACAAATTCATCCAGGGCCTGTAAGGGTTCTGGTCCCAAATCGAAGGTTCGAGGTTCGCAATGGCGCTATTTGGTGGGTCCAAGTCAGGTATCAAGAAGGCACTCGATGTGGTTCTGGCCGCAGCCGAGGGGGATTACGAAGCCCGCATTACCAATGTCGACAGTCACCCGCATATGCGTGAGCTGTATATCGCGATCAACCGGCTGATTGATCGCAACGATGCGTTCCTGCGCGAAAGTGCTGCGTCAATGGGGGCCGTTTCGGAAAACCGTTATTACCGCCGCATTGTGGAAACCGGACTGGTTGGGGAATATCTGTCCTCGGCCAAGCGGATCAATGCTGCAACGGCGTCGATCGAGCAAAAGCTTTCAGGGTTTGCCGACATCCTTGATGAATTCAAAAGCGGATCGTTCGAGGCGGTTGATGAAATCGCCAATGCGGCCTCTGCACTTGCCGATGCATCGGGCGAGGCCAACACCATCGCCCATGAAACCAGTTCGCGTTCAACCAATGTTGCCGCAGCCGCCCGTCAGACGGCCAGCAACGTGTCGGAGGTTTCAGCAGCGTCTGAGGAACTGAACCAGTCGATCCGTGCCGTATCCGATCAGGCGCGTGAGTCGGTTGAAATTGCCAATCGCGCCAACGGGCTTGCCCAGGAAACCGATGGCCGTATTGGGCAGCTTGAAGCCGCAGCTGGCGAGATTGTCGAAGTGGTCAGCTTCATTCGCGATATTGCCGCCCAGACCAATCTTCTGGCGCTGAACGCGACGATCGAGGCCGCGCGCGCAGGCGAAGCAGGCAAAGGCTTTGCTGTGGTTGCCAACGAGGTCAAAGGCCTTGCCAATCAGACCAGCAAGGCGACCGAAAGCATCGAAGAAAAAGTTCAGGACATCCAGACAGCGATTGAACAATCAGTTGGCTCAATCCGCGAGATTGCCGGTGTGATTGATGATCTTGCCGCACGTTCGGACACGATTTCGGGCAATGTTGAAACCCAGGCCAGCCTGTCATCAAACATCACCCAGAACGTCGAACAGGCATCCAACGGTGCGCAGGAAGTGACCGATAACATCACCGTGGTTTCCGACATGGCCGGACGCACTGGCGACGCGGCCGACACCACACGTGACATGGCCGGACGACTGGCCGATCAGTCCGAAAACCTGCGCAATCAGTTGGGCGGGTTCCTCGATACCATTGAGAAGCTGCTTTATACTGCCAAGAAATAGTCGCTTTCTCGGTGCAACCATGTGGGCAGGGCGCTATGATCGTGCCCTGCCTTTGTTTTGAAACCGGGGAACGGTGCCATGCGTGTTTTCTTTAATTCCCGTCACGATGCCCATGATGGCGCGGGGGAAATCCATCACGGAAAAATGGTGCCGTGCTTCGAAAATGCGCGCCGCATTCCGATCATTCGCGATGCAGTGGCCCATGCGGTCAAGGCCCAACTGGTGGATCCCGCCGATCATGGTATGGAGCCGATCCGGGCGATCCATGATCCGGACTATTTGGATTTCATCGAAAATGCCTGGGCGCATTGGACCAAGGCGGGCAATACCGGGGATGCTTTCCCCTATGTCTGGCCGACGGCCGGTTTTTCCGGTGGCAAGCCTGAACATATCAGCGCCCGCTTGGGACAGTTTGCCATTTCATCAGACACGCCGATCACGCAAGGCACATGGAAAGCGGCCTATTGGGGGGCGCAGACCGTTGCCTCGGCTGCGGACGCCACATGGAATGATGGCGAAGCATCCTTTGCGCTGACCCGGCCACCGGGACATCATGCCCATGCCAACAGATATGGTGGATATTGCTTCCTGAATAATTCCGCCATTGCTGCCCAGCAGATGATTGCCAAGGGGGCCAAAAAGGTCGCGATTTTTGATATCGACTACCACCATGGCAATGGTACGCAGGATATTTTCTATGAACGTGGCGATGTTCTGACCATTTCGATCCATGCCGATCCGACCCACCAGTTCCCGTTTTTCATGGGTTATGCCAATGAAACCGGACGCAATGACGGGCAGGGTGCGAACCTGAATATTCCGCTGCCCGGCGGCAGTGATTTCGGGGCGTGGGGGCAGGGCTTTGCCAAGGCAATGCAGAAACTCGTGACATGGCAGCCCGATGCGCTGGTGGTGGCCCTGGGTGTTGATGCCCATGAGGCGGAACCGATCTGTGATTTCAAACTCCAGACCGATGATTTTAACCGTATTGGGCAGATGATTGGCCGACTGGGCCTTAAGACCGTGTTCGTCATGGAAGGCGGTTATGCCCATGACGTGATCGGCCATAACGTGGCCGCGGTTCTTTCGGGATATCTCGAACAGGCGAAAAGCTGATCAAATCAATGCTTTAAAACCAAACGCCCCGTGCAGCTTGCCGGGGCGTTTGGTTTTTTGTATCGGGTTAAACGTTTAGCGTTTAGCGTTCCCACGGCGGCGTGCCGCCAAATTCGGATACCAGAAAATCAACAAAGGCGCGCACACGGGTCGGCAAATACCGGTTTTCCGGATAGAGCGTATAGACCGCATGTGAGGGCAGTTGATAATCGGGTAAGACGACATTGAGTCTGCCATCGCGAAGATACTCGCCAATTTCCCAGTTTGATTTCAGTGCAATGCCGTGCCCGTCAAGGCACCAGCGCGTCAGGACTTCGCTGTTATCAGAATCCATGGACCCGGCAACTGCCAATGTCACCGGTGCATCATCGTCGGAACCTTGCAATGTCCATTGATATTGCTGGGATCCGGGGAAGCGCAGCAGCAGGCAATTGTGGTTTAACAGGTCGGCTGGAACCTTTGGCGTGCCGTGCTTTTCCAGATAGGCCGGACTTGCGACCAGCATGCGCTTGTTTGCGGCGAGCTTTCGGACAATCAGCGAGCTTTCCTTAAGCTCGGCAATGCGGATGGCAAGATCGACCTTGTCTTGCAAAAGGTCAAACAAGCGATCAGACAGATGCAGCCGGACTTGCACATCGGGGTTCTGTTCGACGAATTTCGGGATGATCGGAGCGACGTATTTGTTGCCGAATGCCACCGGGCAGGTCAGAGTGACCGGACCGCGTGTGGTGTTTTTCTGATTGGCAATCGCGTTTTCGGCTTCTTGCATTTCCGATAAAATGCGCAGGCAATGGCGATAGTAAACGTCACCTTCGGTGGTCAGATTGACCCGGCGCGTGGTGCGGTTGAGTAAACGCACACCCAGGCGTTCTTCAAGGCGCGCGATCCGGTTTGACACAACGGCTGCGGAATGGCGCAGTTCACGCCCGGCAGCAGACAGATTGCCAAGTTCGGCAACACGGACAAAAATCTGGATGTCCTCAAAGTCGGACATGGCGCGGGAAGCTCCTGAACTAACGTGATTGCTGGCGTTTATTGTTGTTTGATATTCAATTTAACGGTGCCCACTGTGCCATTTTAAAGAATAACTTGAAAGTCATTTCGATTATGTTCAGCCCCTTAATAATAGAGGCGGCAGGGGCGGTATGTTAGGAGAAGGTAAGAGATTGACTGGCATGATTCCGGAATGGCACAGCGCGACCCGCGCTGTCCGGATATCAGCAAGGAGGGGCCGTCAATGCGCTAGGACGCGCTTGGCGAGACGGAGGTTTCAAGCACCGTGGATATTCTGTTTCAGGACTGGATCAACCTGATCCTGCGCTGGGCGCACTTGATTACGGGCATCGCCTGGATCGGGTCATCGTTTTATTTTGTCTGGCTGGATCTGAGCTTGCGCAAGCGCCCAGGCATGGATGAAGGCGTCTACGGCGAAGCATGGATGGTTCATGGCGGCGGGTTCTATCACGTCAATAAATGGATGGTTGCGCCCAGCTCAATGCCACCCGAACTGCACTGGTTCAAATACGAGGCGTACTTTACCTGGCTGACCGGCTTTGCGCTTTTGGTCACCATGTATTACTGGAGTGCCGAAAGTTATCTGATTGATCCAAGCGTTCTGGCGCTGACCAAGACGGATGCGATCCTGATTGGTCTTGGCAGCCTGTTTGCCGGCTGGGTCATCTATGACATCATCTGCAAAAGCCCGATTGGCAACAGCACCGGCAAGCTGGCGATAGCGCTGTTTATCCTGATCATGGCGGCAAGCTATCTGTTTACCCATGTGTTTAGCGGGCGTGGTGCGTTTATCCATGTTGGGGCGATGATCGGCACCATCATGGCCGCCAACGTATTTCGCATCATCATCCCCAATCAGAAAAAGGTCGTCGCCAGCCTGATGGCCGGTGAAACGCCTGATCCCGCATTGGGGCTGCAGGCCAAACAGCGATCAACCCATAACAACTATCTGACCCTGCCGGTGTTGCTGATGATGATCAGCAATCACTATTCGATGCTGTTTTCCCATGATCAATCCTGGCTGATTGTTGGCCTTATCCTGATCATTGGCGGATTGGTGCGCCATTTCTTTAATACCCGCAATGCCGGTGGTACGGGCAAGGCCATTGCATGGCAACTTCCCGCTGCGGCGGTGGGCATGGCGGTGCTGGCGATGTTCGCATCCTATGATCCAGACGCGGTGGAACTGGCCGAAGAAGACATCATTACATCGGACCATGCCTTGGCGATTGTGCAGACCCGTTGTTCGACCTGTCATTCGGCCAATCCAAGTGACGAGGGGTTTGATGAAGCTCCGGCAGGTGTGATGTTTGATGATCTTGCCCAGATCGAAGCCAATGCGCAGCGTGTTCTGGCGCAATCGGTGATCGGGCGGGCCATGCCGCTTGGTAATCTGACGGAAATGACCGACGAAGAACGCGCGCAGCTCGGTCAGTGGATCCGGGCAGGGATGCCGGAATAAGCCTCCATACAGCGAAATGATAAAAGGGCGGTCGCGTGATGCGGCCGCCCTTTTGCGTTGACGTACCGGACTGAAACTGGCGGGAATTGCTCTAGACGTCAGCGCGGTAGTTCATGGGAACCCAGTCATACATGGTTTCGTCTTCGCGCACGTGACCAATGCCCGGGAAGGCAATGTGGCACCCGGCCACCAGATATTTTTCCTGCACCGCCTCGGTAAAGGCAGCCTCGCGGGATTTGATGGCCTGATTGGGATCGACGTCAAAGGCAATGGCAACATCGGGTTCGTCAAACTGCACGACATCGCCATGGGTGATGTCGCCCCAATAGACAAGTTTTTCACCCTTGCTTTCAATCCAAAGCGCGCTGTGGCCCGGTGTATGGCCCGGGCGGAAGGTGGTGTTGACCATGCCCGGAATGGCCGGCGCATCCGGGGCATAGGTTTCAAGGGTGTTGCTGTCGATGTAAGGTTTGAGCGAGGCGGCCGCCTGATCAAAGAATGCCTTGGCGTCTTCTGGTGCATTGGCCTTGTTTTCGCCACTGAGCCAGAAGTCCCTGTCAGCGTCGGGGACATGCACCGTCGCGTTTCTAAAGACCTTGTTGCCGCCCAGCGTCAGGCCGCCCGTATGATCGGGGTGAATATGGGTAATTACGACATCATCAATCTGATCTGGGTGATAGCCCGATGCGATGATATTTGCAGGCAGTTTGCCAAGGGACGGGCCCATCAGATCACTCGTCCCGGCATCAAGCAGGACAAGACGATCTCCGAAATTCAGCAAATAGGCATTCACCGACAAATAGGTTGGGGTTCCCTGAAACGCATTGGCCAGTGCAAGGCGGGCCTGTTCGGGGGTGGTGTTGACATAAAGATCGGCAATCGGGAACTGGCCGGTGCCATCAGAAAGGGCGGTGACTTCAACATCACCGACCATCAGGCGGTAATAGCCCGGTGCCTGCGTGCCCGCGAATGGTGCCTTGGCCTGCGCGCCAAGGGGAACAAATACGGTGCTGCCAACGGCGCCAACCGCACCGGCGGCCAATGTGCTTTTGAGCAAATCACGACGTGATATCATTATTCTTTCCCTCAAATCATGCCGGTGGGGAACCGGCGGGTTGTAAGCTGATGAGGAAAGGCTATAGTGCGATCAGTCAGTAATCAAATCGATGCAAATCATGGATAATATTGATCATTTCAATTTACGGTCCTTTGACCTCAACCTCATGATTGCGTTTGACGCAATGATGCAAGAAATGAGCGTCACCAAAGCTGCGGAAAAATTGCGCATTGGTCAGTCAGCAATGAGCCACAATTTATCCACGCTTCGGATGTTGCTGGCCGATGAGTTGTTTGTCCGTGTTGGTCAAAAGATGCAGCCAACTGCGAAGGCCCGCGCCCTTGCCGGGCCGGTGCGCGCCGCCTTGTCGCAGGCGCAAAATGCCCTGCATGCAACCGACAGTTTTGACCCGGCCACGGCAAGCCGCGTGTTTCGCCTTGGCGTGACGGGTGAAATGGAAATGATCCTGCTGCCGGTCTTGTTAAGTCATGTGCAGAAAAATGCGCCCGGCCTGAAGTTGCTGAGCCGACAGGTTACCGCCGAAACCGTCGATGCGATGATTGCGGGTGGTGAGGTCGATTTGGCCATTGGCTGTAAAAGTCAGCTGCAATCGGGCGCATTCAGCGAAATTCTGTTTCAGTCAGAGGTTGCCTGTTGCTTTAACCCCGATCTGGTCGGGATGACCGGGCCGTTGTCGCGCAAGCAATATCTGGGATCACGTCATGCGGTGCTGTCGCAGACGGAAAATGTTGCGGGGTGTGTTGGTGTTGCCCTGCAGGCGGTCGGGATTGATCTGGACGTGGTCATGGCGGCCCCCGATTTCATGCCGCTTTTGGCTGCGGCCCGCAATACACCGGTAATTGCAACGGTACCCTGCCGGATCGCATCGCAATATGCCCCGTTGTTCGGTCTGTCATGTTGCCCGATGCCGATTGATATCGACTTTCCCCCGGTGACAATGAACTGGGCGGTGTGGTCGGACAAGGATGTCGGGCTGGTTTGGTTGCGCGAGCAAATCCGAACCGTGATCAGATTGATTGATCCGGCCCACGAGATGGAAGCGGCTGAATAGGCGGGCCTTAAACCAATAACGCCCCGCCGGAAAACCGACGGGGCGGGAAGTCAACCAGCACAAGGCAATTGTGGTGCAATAACCGCAGTGAAGGCGAACGTTCCATCCTTCACATAGGCGGCTAAAACTGTGGCGTCAATGTGATTAAAAAATGGTCAAATTTCAATCTGTGATCGAAAAATAGACACCATAAATCGCCGTCGCGCAAATATTTCCCAAAAATAGTCTGTGGAATAGTCGCTTATTGCGTGAGAATCCCTCGATTCTTGATTTTATTCTATTGCGTCGGGAATCTGGCACGGTTTTAGCTAGTGACACTGCGGTGCAATAAAAACGCAGTGGAGGCGATAAATGAATAAGAAGCTTCAAGCGCTTGTCGGCGCTGGGGCCTTGGCAGTGTCAGCGATGGCAATGTCAGCCGCACAAGCAGCAGAAACCATTAAAGTTGGTGTGCTGCACTCTCTTTCCGGAACGATGGCGATTTCTGAAACCACGCTGAAGGACACGGTCCTGATGCTGGTCGATGATCTCAACAAAAATGGCGGCCTTCTTGGCAAGGAAGTCGAAGCAGTTGTCGTTGATCCGGCATCTGATTGGCCGCTTTTCGCCGAAAAAGCACGTGAGTTGATCGAACAGGAACAGGTAGATGTTGTGTTCGGCTGCTGGACGTCGGTTTCGCGTAAATCGGTTCTGCCGGTCTTTGAAGAACTCAACAGCATGCTGTTCTATCCGGTTCAGTACGAAGGTGAGGAAAGCTCACGTAACGTATTTTATACCGGTGCAGCGCCGAACCAGCAGGCCATTCCGGCTGTTGATTACCTGATGAGCGAAGATGGCGGTTCTGCCGAGCGTATCGTTCTTCTGGGTACGGATTATGTTTACCCGCGTACGACCAACAAGATCCTGCGTTCTTACCTGAACGGCAAGGGTATCTCCGATGAAGACATCATGGAGAACTACACCCCGTTCGGTCATTCTGACTGGCAGTCGATTGTTGCTGATGTGAAAGCATTCGCATCCGCAGGCAAGAAGACCGCCGTTGTTTCGACCATTAATGGTGATGCGAACGTTCCGTTCTACAAGGAACTGGCAAACCAGGGCATCAAGGCCGAAGACATTCCGGTTGTTGCCTTCTCTGTTGGTGAAGAAGAGCTTGCTGGTATCGATACCGCGCCGCTGGTTGGTCATCTTGCTGCCTGGAACTATTTCCAGTCGGTTGAAGCTGATGCCAACACGGCCTTCATCGAAAAATGGCATGCCTTCATCGGTGATGAGTCGCGTGTAACCAACGACCCGATGGAAGCAACCTATATCGGCTTTAACATGTGGAAACAGGCTGTCGAGCAGGCTGGCACCACCGAAGTCGATGCCGTTCGTCAGGCAATGTATGGCCAGGAAGTTGCAAACCTGACCGGTGGTACGGCTGTCATGAACACCAACCACCACCTGTCCAAGCCGGTTCTGATCGGCGAAGTTCAGGATGATGGTCAGTTCGACATCGTTTGGGAAACCGATGGCACCGTCGTTGGCGATGCATGGTCGGACTTCCTGCCGGAAAGCGCAAAGCTGACCGCCGACTGGACCTATCCGTGGGTCTGCGGCAACTGTGAAAAACCGATGTACTAATTGGTTTCGGATGGGCCGGTTGTGGCAACACGACCGGCCTGTTCATTTTTAACGCAAGCAGCAACAGACTGCTGTCCGCGTTTTCTTTATCCAATTTTCCATATTGAATTCAAAGGTTTGGTGATCATGCGCAATGACATGTTTTCAGTGCTGCGCCGTTCTCCGTTCTTGGCGCAACAGTCCCGCAAGGCTTTCTTGTGTCTTGGCGCCTTTCTTGTCTGTCTGATCGTTGCTGTGTTTGCGCTGCCCGAACGCGCAATGGCCTACAGCGACGAAGAATTGCGCAATGTGTCCGAACGCCTGAATGTCAAAAGTTCTACCCAAAAAATCGCAGTGATCGAAGAAATGGCCGCAGACGGGGACCCTCGTGTTGCGCCGATCCTGCGGGCGATGCTGGACGGGAACCTTTATGTGCGCGATAGCGACGAACATGTCGTCATCACCGCCAAACAGGGCAAGGTTTATTCCCATATCGACATCGTCAGCGGCGAGGTGATCGGGGAAAGCGGCTCCAAGGAAATTTCCAAGATCAAGGTCAATAACCGTTTGCGCGGAGTGTTGCGCGATGCGTTGGCGACCCTGAACCTGTTCAGCCCGGATTTGGCCGTGCGTTCGAATGCGGTCGAACAAGTCATGGATGCGCGCGATCCGGCCATGTTGCCGCTGCTGTTGCGCGCAATTGACCGTGAAGAAGATGAAACACTTTTGGCGCGCATGGAATTGGCCAAGGCCACCATGGCACTGGCCGCGGGTGAAAACACTGAAGAACGGCTTGCGGCGATTGACGTTCTTGCCAGTGAAACCACCCCGCAAATCCGCGCGGTTCTATCGCAATTTGTCGCCAGTGCCGATGCCGAAGGCTTTGAGCCCGAAGTGGTTGCAGCTGCCAAGGATGCGCTGAAATCCGTCGAAGGTCGCCTGTCGACCTGGCAGACGGTGGGCGATGTTTATCGCGGCATCAGTCTGGGGTCGGTTCTGTTACTCGCCGCTGTTGGACTTGCCATCACCTTTGGTGTGATGGGGGTGATCAATATGGCGCATGGTGAAATGATCATGATCGGTGCCTATACCACCTTTATGGTGCAGCAGGCGCTGGGATCAATTCTGCCATCAGGGTCGGCTTGGTCGCTTGCGATTTCAGTGCCAGCCGCTTTCTTGGTGGCTGGCGCGGTCGGGGTTGTGATTGAACGATCCGTGATCCGTTTCCTTTATGGTCGTCCGCTTGAAACGCTTCTTGCGACATGGGGGGTTAGCCTTGTTTTGCAGCAGGCGATCCGGACAATCTTTGGCGCAACCAACCAGCAGGTCATGGCACCCGATTTCATGAGCGGTGCTGTCGAATTTTCTACCGGTCTTGTCCTGACGTACAACCGGCTTTGGATCATTCTGTTTAGTGTGATTGTGGTGGCAGGCATTGCCGCGGTGTTGCGCTATACCGCCTTTGGTCTTCAGATGCGGGCGGTGACGCAAAACCGCCGCATGGCCGGGTCGGTTGGCATTCGTACCGGTTATGTCGATGCGCTGACCTTTGGTTTGGGATCGGGGATTGCCGGCATTGCCGGTGTGGCGCTCAGCCAGATTTCAAACGTCAGCCCGAACCTTGGTCAGACCTACATCATTGATAGCTTTATGGTCGTCGTGTTTGGCGGGGTCGGGAACCTTTGGGGGACGGTGCTTGGCGCTTTCAGTCTTGGTATTGTCAATAAGTTCCTTGAGCCGGTCGCGGGTGCCGTGCTTGCCAAAATCTTTGTTCTGATTGCCCTGATCCTGTTTATCCAGAAACGACCCAAGGGGCTGTTTGCCCTTAAGGGCCGCGCGGTGGAGGCCTGATCCATGACCGATTATCGTCAAAAATATCAAATGACGCCGGTTGTTGGCTGGTTGCTGAATGATCGTGGCGGAATGATCCTTTTGGGCATCCTGATTGCGGCGTCCATTCTGGTTCCGGCAAGTAACCTGTTGTTGCCGGAAAGCTCGGCCTTCCATGTGCCGACCTGGATGATCAGTCTGCTTGGCAAATATCTGTGCTATGCGCTTCTGGCCTTGAGTGTCGATCTGATCTGGGGGTTCTGCGGGATTTTGTCGCTGGGTCATGGGGCGTTCTTCGCGCTTGGCGGCTATGCCATGGGCATGTATCTGATGCGTCAAATCGGCGATCGCGGTGTTTATGGTGACCCGGTCCTGCCGGACTTTATGGTCTTCCTGAACTGGCAGGAGCTGCCCTGGTACTGGTATGGCTTTGACATGTTCTGGTTTGCCATCGTCATGGCGATGTTTGTGCCCGGACTTCTGGCCTTTGTGTTTGGTTTCCTCGCCTTCCGGTCGCGTGTGACGGGGGTGTATCTTTCGATCATCACGCAGGCGATGACCTATGCGCTTTTGTTGGCGTTCTTCCGCAATGATATGGGCTTTGGCGGCAATAACGGCCTGACTGATTTCAAGGACTTGCTGGGCTATTCGTTGCAATCGGATGGCACGCGTGCCGGGCTGTTTGTCGCGTCCTGTGTGTTCCTTGGGATTTGTTATGTCGTGGCGCGCGGCATCACCCAGTCGCGGCTTGGCAAGGTGCTGATTGCCATTCGTGATGCCGAAAGCCGAGTGCGTTTCACGGGCTACCGTGTTGAGTATTACAAGCTGTTTGTCTTTACCGTTTCGGCCGTGATGGCGGGCATTGCCGGTGCACTTTATGTGCCGCAGGTCGGTATCATCAATCCGGGCGAATTTGCGCCGGCCCTGTCGATTGAGATCGTCATCTGGGTCGCGGTTGGCGGGCGTGGCACGCTTTATGGCGCGGTGCTTGGGGCCTTTATCGTGAATTACGCCAAGACCTTCTTTACCGGGGCGATGCCCGACTTCTGGCTGTTCTTCCTGGGGGGATTGTTCATTGCCGTCACCCTGTTCCTGCCAAAAGGGGTGATTGGTGCCATTCCGGCATTCGGGGCGGCGGATCGACAATCCATCATCACCACATGGCGCAAGCGCCTTGCAGAACGCCGCGCAAATGAAGGAGGCAAGGCATGAACGACGCAATGACTGTTGAAATGAATGCCTCTGACGAGGAACAGGTCAAATCCGCCCGGTCGGAAACCATCCTGTATGTTGACGGGGTGTCGGTGACCTTTGACGGTTTCCGGGCGCTCAACAATCTGTCCTTTTATGTCGAGCCGGGCGAACTTCGCGCCATCATTGGCCCTAATGGGGCCGGCAAGACAACGATGATGGATATCATCACCGGCAAAACCCGGCCCGATACCGGCGATGTCCTGTTTAAAAGCGAGATTGACCTGACCAAGATGGACGAGGCCGAGATTGCCAATCTGGGCATTGGTCGCAAGTTCCAGAAGCCGACCGTGTTTGAAAGCCATACGGTGTTTGATAACCTGCTTTTGGCGGCATCTGGCGGGCGCGGCGTGTTTCAGGCGCTGTTTCATCGCCTTTCTGATGCGGAAAAGATCAAGATTGAAAAGACGCTGGTCACCATTATGCTGGAAGACAAGCGTGATGAAATGGCGGCCAATCTTTCGCACGGGCAGAAACAGTGGCTGGAAATCGGCATGCTGTTGATGCAGGAGCCCGAACTTCTTCTGGTGGATGAGCCTGTCGCCGGGATGACGGACTCTGAAACCGAAGAAACGGCGAAGCTTTTACGGTCAATTTCCAAGGAGTATTCCGTTGTCGTCGTCGAACATGACATGGAATTCGTCCGCGACCTTGATTGCAAGGTGACCGTCCTGCACGAAGGATCGGTTCTGGCCGAGGGGCGGCTTGATCACGTGCAGAAAGACCCACGGGTCATTGAAGTTTATCTGGGCCGCTAGGAGGGATATCGATCATGCTTGATGTCAGTAAAATTGATCTGTTCTATGGCGCGTCCCATGCCCTGCGTCAGGTGTCGCTGAATGCCGAAACCGGCAAGGTCACAGCGGTTCTGGGGCGTAACGGGGTTGGCAAAACATCCCTGATGCGTGCGGTTGTCGGTCAGCACCCGATTGCCGATGGCAATATCAAATGGGAAGGTAAGGATATCTCACGCGATCCGTCGTGGCGGCGTTCTGCAAATGGCATCGCGATTGTCCCGCAAGGGCGCGAGATTTTCCCGCTTCTGACCGTTAAGGAAAATCTGGAAACCGGTTTTGCCGCATTGCCGCGTGCCCTGCGTCATATCCCCGACGAGATTTTTGAACTATTTCCGGTGCTGCGCGACATGCTGGGGCGTCGCGGTGGTGATCTTTCGGGCGGGCAGCAACAGCAGTTGGCCATCGGGCGTGCGCTTGTAACCCGTCCAAGGTTGTTGGTGCTAGATGAGCCGACCGAAGGCATTCAGCCATCGATCATCAAGGACATTCAGCGCGTGATCAAACAACTGGCAGATCGCGGTGATATGGCGATCCTTCTGGTGGAGCAATATTTCGAGTTTGCCCATGAACTGGCAGACGAGATTGTCGTGCTGGAACGCGGTGAGGTGGTTTTGTCCGGCGCAAAGGACACGCTTGATCGTGAAAAAGTGCGCGCCTATCTGACTGTTTGATCAGCATTTGCCAAAAATTTGCGCAAATTTTGCGATCTGAGGCAGGCCATCTGGCCCTGAAATCCGTGCATTGGCCGGGATTTTGGGGTTGGCCCGCATCTTGCTGTTATGGCCCGTGGATTTGCCGGAAAACGGTATCCGGTCCAGAAAAGACCGATTTAATCAGGTGGCCTTGTGCAGCTTCGCAAACTTGAAACTCCGGTCTCCGCGTCAGAAGCCGTGGAGACAGAAATGACCAAAACCGCCCAGCGCATCATCACCGATGGCCGGGCTGAGGTCACGTTTCGTTCGGGCACCGGCCCCGCCCATCAGGGCGGGCATGCAGCACTAGATCATCTTTATTACCGCGATCCGATGAAGATCCTGTTCCCGCGTCCGATGGCCGGGGATCTGACCACGGCTGTTCTGGTGACGACATCGGGCGGGATGGTTGGCGGCGATAAATTGGCCTTTGCCGGAAAGGTCGAAGCCGGTGCATCCGCCCTGTTTACCGCCCAAGCGGCCGAAAAGATTTACCGGTCAGTCGGACCCGATTGTGACATGGCGGTCGATCTGGATGTCGCCGATGGGGGCTGGCTGGAATGGTTGCCCCATGAAACCATCCTGTTTGATCAGGCGCGGCTCAAACGCAAAACCACAGTAAGCGCGACGGGAACCGGCATGGTTCTGGCCGGTGAGATGATGGTGTTTGGGCGTTTGGCCCGCGGAGAAGTATTCACAACCGGCCTTGCCCGCGATGCATGGGATGTGTCGATTGACGGACGGCCGATCTGGCGCGATGCGCTGCATCTTGAAGGCGACGTTTTGCGCATGCTTGATCACGCAGCGGCCTTTGACGGGGCACGCGCCAATGCGACCGCCATTTTGGTCGGACAGGGCGCAGAGGATCATCTTGATCAGGCGCGCGATTGTCTGGATCACGCGGTGGACGGTTTGGCAGACAAGGACGTTCTGTGTGCCGCGACCGCGATGAAGGGAATTGTGATTGCGCGTTTCATGGCGCGTGATCCGATGAAATTGCGCCGGGTGTACGGCGCGTGGTGGAAAAAATTCCGCCATCAAACACGGGGGCTTCCCGAACGCTTGCCGCGTTTGTGGGAGATTTAAACGATGGATCCAAGGAGTAGGCAGGCATGAATCTGACGCCACGCGAAAAAGACAAATTGCTGGTTTCGGTTGCCGCCATGGTGGCGCGCAACCGCCTTGAGCGGGGGGTGAAACTCAACCACCCCGAAGCCATCGCGATCATTACCGACTATGTCGTTGAAGGTGCGCGCGACGGGCGGTCCGTTGCCGATCTGATGCGCGACGGGGCGACCGTGATCAAGCGCGATCAGGTGATGGATGGCATTGCCGAAATGATCCACGAAATTCAGGTCGAAGCAACCTTCCCCGACGGGACGAAGCTTGTGACCGTTCATGAACCCATTCGCTAAGGAGACAGGCCATGATTCCAGGTGAAATCATTACCAAGGAAGGCAGCCTCATCCTTAATGAGGGGCGCGAAACCAAAACCATCACCGTTGCCAATACCGGGGATCGTCCGGTGCAGGTGGGGTCGCATTATCATTTCTATGAAACAAATCCGGGGCTTGATTTTGACCGCGAAGCCGCACGGGGTTTCCGGCTTGATATCCCGGCGGGTACTGCGGTGCGGTTCGAACCGGGTCAGTCGCGCGAGGTCAATCTGGTCAAATATGCCGGAACCGGCACGGTTTATGGTTTCAATGCCAAAATCAACGGCAAGCTTTAAGCGGGGGGATGGAATAAATGGCTTATGAAATTGATCGTCCGTCCTATGCGGCAATGTTTGGCCCGACCGTCGGCGACAAGGTCCGTCTGGCCGATACCGACCTGATCATCGAGGTCGAGAAAGACTTCACCACCCTTGGCGAGGAAGTCAAATTTGGCGGTGGCAAGGTGATCCGTGATGGCATGGGCCAGTCACAGGCAACGCGTGCCAATGGTGCGGTTGATACCGTGATCACCAATGCGCTGATCCTTGATTACACCGGCATCATCAAGGCCGATATCGGCATTCGTGATGGCCGGATTGCCGCCGTTGGCAAGGCCGGGAACCCCGATGTGCAGCCCGGTGTTGATATCATTATCGGTCCGGGGACCGAGGTGATCGCCGGGGAAGGCAACATCATCACTGCGGGCGGCATTGATGCCCATATTCACTGGATTTGTCCGCAGCAGGTTGAAGATGCACTTTATTCGGGTGTGACCAGTATGCTGGGCGGCGGGACCGGCCCGGCAGCGGGCACGAACGCCACCACCTGTACGCCTGGGCCCTGGCATATTGCCCGGATGCTGCAGGCCGCAGACGGCATTCCGATGAATATCGGTTTCTTTGGCAAGGGCAACGCGACCCTGCCCGGGTCGCTTGAAGAACAGGTCAAGGCGGGTGCCTGTGGGCTTAAGCTTCATGAAGACTGGGGTACGACGCCAGCAGCGATTGATACCTGCCTGTCGGTGGCTGATGACCTTGATGTGCAGGTCATGATCCATACCGATACGCTCAATGAAAGCGGTTTTGTCGAGCATACCCGCGCATCGTTCAAGGGCCGTACCATTCACACCTTCCACACCGAGGGGGCCGGTGGCGGCCACGCGCCAGATATCATCAAGCTGTGTGGTGAGGCCAATGTCCTGCCAAGTTCGACCAATCCGACCCGTCCGTTTACGGTCAATACGATTGACGAGCATCTGGACATGTTGATGGTCTGCCATCACCTTGATCCGAAAATTCCCGAAGACGTCGCCTTTGCCGAAAGCCGTATCCGCCGCGAAACCATCGCGGCTGAGGATATCCTGCATGACCTTGGTGCATTTTCGATCATCTCGTCAGACAGTCAGGCCATGGGCCGTGTCGGTGAGGTCATCACCCGCACCTGGCAGACGGCAGACAAGATGAAAAAGCAGCGCGGGGCGCTGCCCGAGGATGCGGGGGCGGACAACGATAACTTCCGCGCCAAACGTTATGTCGCGAAATACACCATTAACCCGGCGATTGCGCAGGGGATTGGCGCGCATGTTGGCTCCATCGAAGTGGGCAAAATCGCCGATTTGGTGGTTTGGAAACCGATGTTCTTTGGCACCAAGCCGGACCTGGTGATCAAGGCCGGCATGATTGTTGCCGCTGCAATGGGCGATCCGAACGCATCGATCCCAACGCCGCAGCCGGTGCATTATCGCCCGATGTTTGGCGCATATGGCAACGCGATTGCGAAATCGAGCTTCTCGTTCGTGTCACAAGCCGGCATTGATGCGGGAATTGCCAATGAATTTGGCCTCGCCAAGGATCTTCTGGCCGTGTCGAACACGCGCAATATCGGCAAGAAGGACATGAAGCTAAATGATGCGTTGCCGGTGATGGAAGTTGATCCGGAAACCTATCAGGTGACGGCAGATGGCGAACTTCTGACCTGTCAGCCGGTTGATGTTGTGCCGATGGCGCAACGTTACTTCCTGTTCTGATCGGATCAAAACCATCATGCGTCATGCCATTGAACATATCGCGGTTGATCTTGCCGACACTTCTGAGGTGCGCGGCACGGTAACCCTTGCCTTTTCTGACCGGCATCGCCGCCGTTTTCGTCTGCATGATGATGCGGGGGAGCCGTTCCTGCTTGATCTGCCCCATGCAGTGCGGTTGGCGGATGGCGATCGGTTACGCCTGCGTGATGGCGGGGTGATTGTGGTGCGTGCGGCCGACGAACCGGTTCTGACCATCACCGCAGCCGGGCCAATCGCGACCGCGAAACTGGCCTGGCATATCGGCAACCGCCATACCCCGGTTCAGGTCCTTGATGACGGGCGGTTGCGCATCATCGATGACCATGTGATGCGCGATATGATCACCGGGCTTGGCGGTGTGGTGGAAAATGAAATTGCGCCGTTTGATCCGCTAAACGGGGCCTATCACGGCCTTGGCGGGGCACATGGTCACAGCCACGGGAATGATCATTTCGATCATGGGGGTCATAGCGAACATTACGAACGTCATGATCACGAGACTGCGCATGCCCATGCCCATGCCCATGCGGCGGGGAAACCCCATGACCACTAATGCCGATGACCTTCAGCTTAACCCTGCGGGCCTGATGCGGTTGATGACCTGGCTCAGTCCGTCATTCCCGGTGGGCGCCTATACCTATTCGCATGGCGTGGAATATGCGGTTGAGGATGGCCGGGTGGGATCAGCAGAGACCCTGATCAACTGGGTTGAAGGGGTTTTGGAATTTGGTGCCGGGCGGATTGATGCGGTGCTGTTTTGCGCAGCATGGCGGGCGGCACTGGCCGGTGATGAAGATGCCCTGTTTGACATCGGGGTTGAGGCCGACTGTTGGCGCGGGACATCTGAAATGGCGCTGGAGGCAACCGCACAGGGCCGCGCATTTGTGTCGACCACCGGAAAAGTCTGGGGCGATGGCATTGTAACCCGCTGGGCCGGGGCCATGCGTTCGGATGATCGGTTGCCGTCCTATCCGGTGGCGGTTGGCATTGCCGCAGCCGAGGCAAAAGTACCCCTGCGCGATGCCTTAACAGCGTATCTTCATGCGATGGCGGCAAATCTTGTGTCCAGTGCCGTGCGTTTGGTGCCACTGGGCCAGACCGATGGTGTCCGGTCGCTGTCATCACTTGATCGGGGTGTTTGCATTGCGGTGGATCACGCCATGAAAACCGATCTTGCCGACCTTGGTGCTGCGGCCCCGATGGTCGATTGGACATCGATGAAACATGAAACCCAATATACGAGGCTATTTAGATCATGAGCTCTCCCCTTCGTATCGGCATTGGTGGCCCGGTCGGGTCCGGTAAAACAGCCCTTCTGGAGCGTCTGTGCAAGGCGATGCGCGATGATTTCAACATCGCAGCCATCACCAATGACATCTACACCCGCGAGGATGCCGAATTCATGACCCGTTCGGGCGCACTGGCGGCTGACCGCATTGCCGGTGTTGAAACCGGTGGCTGCCCGCATACGGCCATTCGCGAAGATGCATCGATCAATCTTGCCGCAGTCGAAGACATGGCCGAAAAACATGCGGGGCTTGAGGCGATCTTTATTGAATCGGGTGGCGATAACCTTTCGGCGACTTTTTCACCGGAACTGGCCGATATCACGATTTACGTCATTGACGTTTCCGCCGGCGATAAAATCCCGCGTAAAGGCGGACCGGGCATTACGCGGTCTGACTTGCTTGTGATCAACAAGACCGATCTGGCGCCGCTGGTGGGGGCTGATCTGGGCGTGATGGACCGCGATGCCAAGAAAATGCGTCGGGATCGTCCGTTCCTGTTTACCAATCTCAAGGCGATGGACGGCCTTGATGACGTCAAAAACTTCATCATCGAGACAGGGGGGCTCCGCCAATCCGCAGCATCCTGATATGGGGATAAAAGGAAAGCTGCACGGGCTTTGCCAGCGACATGAGTAGCGGCATTGACCCAAGGATGACGGGAGCACGCATCGCCCGGCCGAATGGCCGGGCGTTTGTGTTTTTGGAGCAGAAATATAAAGTGCAACTTTTTAGTTGCATAATGAAATATCTTCTGGCAGATTAAGCGCAACCAGGAGGTTGCATTATGTCAAATACAATTGAGAAGTCGATTGAAATCAAAGCGTCCCGTTCACGTGTCTGGCAGGCCCTGACAGACCATCAGGAGTTTGGCACATGGTTCGGGATTGATATCAAGGCCCCGTTTGCCGTTGGCGAGGTATCCAGGGGCATGATGACCATCGAAGGTTTCACCCATGTGCCGTGGAACTCCACAATCAAGGCCATGGAGGAGCCAGCTTACTTTGCCTATACATGGCATCCCTATGCTGTGGACCCCGAAGTCGATTACAGTGGGGAACCCGAAACCCTTGTCGAATTCTGGCTGGAAGAAACGTCCGGTACGACATCGGTAAAGGTGCGGGAAACCGGATTTGATAATCTACCACCCCATCGCATTGCTGATGCGCTGCGGGCCAATACAAACGGCTGGGGCTTCCAGCTTGAAAACATCAAGAAACATGTCGAAAACTGAAAACATTCCGGATATTGGCAAACATGGCGATGATTTCTCTGCCATGTTTGCCGCCTTGGGCGATCCCACCCGTCTGGCGATCTTTGATCGGCTGGCCGATGGTCGGCCGCGGTCGATTTCCACCCTGTCCGATGATGCAGACATGACCCGTCAGGCCGTGACCAAGCATTTGCGTGTGCTGGAGGCCGCAGGCCTCGTGCAAAACCATCGGGTCGGGCGCGAAAGCCAATATGCCTTTTGCCCCGATCAGTTGGCACAGGCACGCGCCTATCTTGATCAGGTCGCGGGACGTTGGGAATCTGCCCTGATGCGGCTTAAGTCCTTTGTCGAAGATGACGAGGAGTAAGATGTTGAAACTCCTCGCATATTAGTAAGGCTGCCGCATTTGATGTCGTCAAAGCCATGTCATTTTGCTTGGCGTTGATGACATTTGCGGTTATCCCATATCGCGTTGAGCCGGTCGGGCGGACCGGTTAACGAAAGGCAAGTCCTGCGCAAGGGGTTGATTGCGGGCCTGCCTTATAACGGGAATGGGAAACCGTTACATGAAGACCAAAGATATTGTCTATATCGCCCTGTTCGCGGCCTTGACCGCCGTTCTGGGCTTGTTTCCGCCAATCACACTTCCGGTAACCGGTGTGCCGGTGACGGCACAATCGCTTGGCCCGATGCTGGCCGGGGCCATTTTAGGGGCGCGACGCGGCGGGCTTTCGATTGTTCTGTTCCTTGTGCTGGTTGCTGTTGGCTTGCCGCTTTTGTCCGGCGGGCGCGGTGGCTTTGGCGTGATGATCGGTGTGACCGGCGGGTTTATTTTTGGCTGGGCCATTTCGGCCTTTGTCATTGGGCTTTTGATTGAAAAGTTCTGGAACCGGCTTAACGTCATCAATGCTGCGCTTTCCATTGCGTTTGGCGGAATTGTCGTGCTCTATGCCATTGGCAATGCCTGGGTCGCGGTCGTGGCCGAAATCAGCTATTGGCAGGCAACTGTCGGTGCAGCACCCTTCCTGATCGGTGATGCGATCAAGGTTGCGATTGCGACTGCTGTGTGCCTTGCGGTTCGGCGCGCCTACCCCTTGATTTCCAAGGCGGGCTAACGTCTTATGGGCGCAAGCGCTCAAGTGCTTGCGCCCGTTTTATGCCCAAATGCCGCGCTTAATCCTGATCCCGCGATAGAACCCCGGACAAACACCCCATGATCCGCATTGAAAATGTTTCGGTCGAATTTGATCAGCGACGCGCGCTGTCAGACATTGACCTGACGCTGAGCGAAAAGCGGATCGGGATTGTCGGGGCCAACGGATCGGGCAAAAGCACGTTCGTGCGGTTGCTTAACGGGCTTCAAGCCGCGACATCGGGCCGGGTTCTTGTCGATGATTTGGACGCGGCAAAGGATGGTCGGAAACTTCGGCGGCATGTCGGGTTCGTGTTTCAAAATCCCGATAACCAGATTGTTTATCCGGTGGTCGAGGAAGACATCGCCTTTGGCCTGAAAGCCCTGAAGCTGCCAAAGGATGAGGCCACCCGCCGAATTGACGAGATTTTGGCGCGTTATGATCTGAGCGATTTTAAAACCCACCCAAGCCATTTGCTGAGCGGTGGGCAAAAGCAGTTGCTTGCGATTTCGGGCGTGTTGGTGATGGCGCCGCGCTATATCGTATTTGACGAGCCAACCACGCTTCTGGATTTGCGCAATCGCAACCGTGTGGCGCGTGCCATTGCCGAATTGGATCAAACCGTGATCACGGTATCGCATGATCTTGATCTGATTGCCGATTACGACCGCATACTGGCGTTTGAGGACGGCAAGGTCGTGCTGGATGGTGAGCCAAGTGACGTACTTCCGAAATATCGGGAGATGATGGCGTGATCGCGGGCCTTTATATTGATGGCACATCCGCCCTGCATCGCGCAGCAGCCGGGGCAAAGATCCTTGCCATGATCGCCCTTGGGACCGGGGTTTTCCTGATCCCCGATTGGCCGGTGGTGGCATTCGTTCTGGCGACGGTTGTGCTGCTGTATCCGGTATCGGGATTTGGCCCACGCATCATCTGGGCACAGATCAAACCGATCCTGTGGTTGCTGGTGATCTTTTTTGCCGTTCAGATGTGGCTGAATGACTGGCAGGCGGCGGTGTTGGTCGTCACCCGGATTGCGGCGATTGTGATGTTTGCATCGCTTGTGACCCTGACCACCAAAACATCCGATCTTCTGGCCGCGCTTGAACGCGCCATGCTGCCCCTGCGCCCGATTGGCGTGAACCCTGAAAAGGTCAGTCTGGCGATTTCCATGGTGCTGCGCTTTATCCCGGTGATTGCCACCGTGGCATCGGAAATTCGTGATGCCCAACGCGCACGCGGCCTTGATCGATCCATTGTCGCGATGGTGGTGCCGCTGATCATCCGCACGCTTAAAATGGCGGATGATGTCGCCGATGCGATTGATGCGCGTAGTTTTGATTAGCCCCGAACGCCAATGAGCTTTCAAAAGAAAAGCCCCGGCACGCCTAAGGGGGGGGAGGTGGCGGCGCGCCGGGGAAGTCGAAGATCGTGGTGCAATCAACTACAGGCCAAGATGTTTGGCATGGAAGCGGATATGATCTTCGATGAAGGTTGAGATGAAGTAGTAGCTATGGTCATAGCCATCCTGCATCCGCAAAGTCAGTGGATAACCCGATGTCTTGGCCGCAGCTTCAAGCACTTCGGGTTTAAGTTGTTCGGCCAAAAAGCCATCAGCCGCACCCTGGTCGACCAGTGCCGGGGTTTGAACATCAGCCGATGTTGCGGCCTTCATCAATTCCGAACTGTCCCAGTCTTTCCAGGCTGATTTGTCATCACCCAGATAATTCCCCAGTGCCTTTTGGCCCCATGGGCAATTGACCGGGTTGGTGATCGGTGAAAAGGCGGTCACAGATTTAAACGTACCGGGATTGCGCAGTGCAATCATCAGTGCGCCGTGCCCCCCCATCGAATGACCGGAAATCACCGCGTCACCATTGACCGGGAAGTGATCCTTGATCAGGTCGGGCAGTTCCTTGGTCACGTAATCATACATGCGATAATTGCGTGCCCACGGTTCTTGGGTGGCGTTGACGTAAAAGCCCGCCCCCTTGCCGAAATCATAGGCTTCGTTTTCGTCATCGGGCACATGGTCGCCGCGCGGGCTGGTGTCCGGGGCAACGATGGCAATGCCCAGTTCGGCGGCAATGCGAAACGCACCGGCCTTCTGCATGAAGTTTTCATCGGTGCATGTCAGCCCCGACAGCCAGTACATGACCGGGACCTTGGTGCCGTTGCCAGCTTGCGGTGGCAAAAAGATCGCAAAGCGCATATCGCAGCCCAGCACCGCAGACGGGTGGGTATATTGCTTTTGCCAGCCACCAAAAACCTTGTTGCTTGAAGAATTCTCGATACCCATATCGGGGCCTCCTTCTGATCGGCCACTGCCAGAGTATTTCCGGCAGTGGCGCAATTATTCAAACGTTTATATTTCGATCAGTAATGGATAACCGAACGGATGCTTTCGCCTTCATGCATCAGATCGAAAGCTTCGTTGATGTCTTCGAGCTTCATGGTATGGGTGATGAAGTCGGAAAGCTTGAACTCACCGGCAAGGTAACGTTCAACATAATCGGGCAGCTGCGAGCGGCCTTTGACGCCACCAAACGCCGTACCACGCCAGACGCGACCGGTGACCAGTTGGAACGGACGGGTGGAGATTTCCTGACCGGCACCGGCAACACCGATGATGACCGACTCCCCCCAACCCTTGTGGCAGCATTCAAGGGCCGAACGCATGACATTGACATTGCCGATGCATTCAAATGACCAGTCAACACCGCCGTCAGTCAGTTCTACAATGACTTCCTGAATTGGCTTGTCATGGTCTTTGGGGTTGATGCAATCGGTTGCGCCAAGTTGTTTGGCAAGGTCGAATTTCTTTTCATTGAGATCAATGGCAACGATGCGACCGGCCCCGGCCATCTGCGCGCCGATGATCGCCGAAAGACCGATACCGCCCAGACCAAAGACGGCCACGGAGTCACCCTTTTGCACCTTGGCCGCGTTGACCGTGGCCCCCATGCCGGTGGTGACCCCGCAACCAAGCAGGCAAACTTCTTCGAGCGGGGCGGATTTATTGATTTTCGCCAGCGAGATTTCCGGCAGTACCGTGTATTCCGAAAATGTCGAGCAACCCATGTAATGATAGATCGGCTTGCCATTCTGCGAGAAACGCGTGGTGCCGTCTGGCATCAGACCCTTGCCCTGGGTTTCGCGGATTTTCTGGCACAGGTTGGTTTTGCCTGATTTGCAGAATTTGCACTCGCCACATTCCGGGGTGTAAAGCGGAATCACGTGATCGCCAACGGCAACACTGGTGACACCTTCACCGATGGATTCAACAATGCCGCCGCCTTCATGGCCAAGGATGGCAGGGAAGATGCCCTCGGGATCATCACCCGACAGGGTAAAGGCATCGGTGTGGCAAACACCGGTGGCAACGATTTTAACACGGACTTCACCGGCCTTTGGCAGGGCGACCTGAACTTCTTCGATCGACAGCGGTTTGCCCGCTTCCCAGGCAATGGCAGCTTTGCAGGTAATGGTGGTTTCGGCGCTCATGACGCTACTCCGGCTGAAAATGATATCTGCACACAGTCTATTTATTTCCATCGAAATGATAATCGGCTAATTTGGTAAATAACTTTTACCAGTGCGTAACAATCAAGACGGGGCCAGGCGATGAATGCGTGGGACGGGATCAGCGAATTTATCGCCGTATCAGAACGCCAAAGCTTTACAGCGGCGGCCAGGCAGCTTGGCATTTCGGTGGCCCAGGTCAGCCGACAGGTGACTGCACTTGAAGAAAAACTGGGCGTACAGTTGTTTTACCGGACCACGCGCAAAGTCAGCGTGACCGAAGCCGGGCAGATTTATTATCAGCATTGCCGACAGTTGCTTGATGGGGTGGGCGAGGCAGAGCGCGCCATTGGCAATCTGACCGAAGTGCCACGCGGTAAACTGAAACTGACCGCGCCAACCACTTACGGCGAAACCGTGATTGCACCGCTGGTCAATGATTTCGTGACCCGCTATCCCGATCTGGAAGTGCAATGCCATTTTACCAACCAGAAGCTTGATCTGGTGCTTGAAGGCTATGATATGGCGATCCGTTTGGGCCGGTTGGAGGGCACAACCGGCAGCCTGATGACCCAGCAGCTTTCAACCCGACGTCTTTATGCCTGTGCGGCACCAAGCTACATCGCCAAACGCGGGGAACCCTATTCACTTTCGGAACTGTCACATCATAATTGTCTGGTCGGCACACTTGATTACTGGCGCTTTGAAGAAGATGGCCGCGAACGCACCGTGCGCATTCATGGCTCCATCCACGCCAATAGCGGACAGGCGCTTCTCGATGCGGCCCGCAAGGGCATCGGCATCGTGCAACTGCCCGACTATTACGTCGACCCCTGGATCGCCAGTGGCGACCTCGTCCCGGTGCTCGCCAAATACCAACCATCAGATGAAGGCATCTGGGCGATCTACCCGACCAATCGGCATCTGAGCCCCAAGATCCGGATGCTGATCGAGCATTTGGGGCGGTATTTGGGCTAGGGTACAATTGATCAAAATTAACCAAATACGATAGTATTTTGTGTTGTATTTATCCCAAAAGGTGCAATTCTTGGCGCGGGACCGGTTGAATCTCGCGTTCTGTGGAAGCTGTGTCAGGGGGGATTTCCATGTTAAATCGTCGTTGTGTTGTCGTTTCGGGAATATTGTTTTCTCTTTTTGCCATGACGGGGTGCCAGACATGGCAAACGGTGTACGAAGACGATTACAGTTACCCGGCCACAAAACCTTTTAATGCAAAGTTCAATACCTGGTTCTGGCGTGAGGATGCGACAGGAACCCATGTTTTCAATTACATCGATACGTCCGGAAATGCGGGCCCTGACAAGAAAGGGTGTTTTTCTGATGCGCCTTGCGTAAAGCTAACGGCGCCCGTGTACGTGCAATCCGGTAATGCAAAACCGCCCTATATCAATGCGGAGATGTATAACAATTCATGTGCGCGGCAAGGGTTGGGTCATCCCGACAAGCAGCCTTATGATCGATTGCTTGATCCAGTAAATCCACTTTTGCAGTCGATAACGCTGATTCAGCCAACTGAAATGCATGCCAATATCAAGAAATACTGTGATCTGCCCTATCCCTACCGTCCGGTTGACGGTGTCGCGAAACAGGGACCATTTGCCGTGGACTCTTGGAACACAACAACAACAACCAATATCGCGCACAACTATCTGGCATTGATTGCAGATAAAGAGGCGGCGTGGAAATGGTATCGCGACATCGGCTTCAACAACATTTATCTGGCGGATGATGCAGTCTCAAGCCGGATTGTTGCAAATGTTCGTGCAGATGGCACGGGTGGTGGCAGTAGAGGGTGGGGCTATTGGAATACCACAATGAATCCGCTGGTGATGCAGTTCGCATGGTTTATGGAGATCACCACAGAGAAAAACCCGCCCAGCTCCGGATTTGATAACAACATTTGGATGATGACTGTGCGCGGCGGTTCGAGTTTGGATTTTTGCCTGACGCCACTTAATCCTGAAAAATACAGCATCTACGACTGGCATCAGTACAGTATCGAATGGACAAGCAAGTCTGTGCAGTATTTTGTCGATGATGTGCTGGTCGCCGATCACCGTAAATACATCCCCGATATCGGGCTCGCGTTTCATAATTGGGTGGATAATCGCAACTATGGAAAATATGGACCGCCAAACTACCCGTTGAAAACACCCAAGACCAATCTGATCAATCAGTTCACCGTCTATGAGCAGAGGCCAGCCGGCCAACAAAACTTATTGCCGGCAACAGTCAACGGGACCACATGCGGTAGTGTTCCCTTTGATAAAGACATCAAGGAAATCGAAAAGCTTATTAAAAAAATCACAGAAGCCTATGACTAGACGGGCTCTTAGCGCGACCTGAATAACTGGTCTTTCTCAATCACAAATGCTGATGAAGTGCGTCATAAAAGGCCGCAAAATTTTTCAGGATTTGATGAGGTGTGAAATGTCGGAATGCAGGGATTCTCTTGGTGATCTTTGGGAAGTCTATGAAGCGAAGGATGGCTGGCGGTGGCGGCGCACGGCAAAGAATGGCGAGATTGTCGGTGCATCCACGCAAGGCTATTCGAAAAAGTCCGATTGCATCGCCAACGCAAAACGCCCGGCGTGTGATTGCGATCTGAGCTAGGTCGAGGTCATCTGGTGCAAATAAAAAGCCCCGCGGTCTATGCCAGCGGGGCTTTGTCGTTTCGGGATGCGTTTGCGTTACTGCGCTGTCCAGCCGCCATCAACCGAAAGATGCGTGCCGGTCATTTGCGATGCGGCGTCCGAGCACAGGTAAAGTGCTGTCTGGCCGATCTGTTCGGGGGTGACGAACTGTTTGGATGGGTGTTTGTCCGATACCAGATTGGTGGCGGCTTCCTCAACCGAAATATTGCCTTCCTTGGCCTTGGCCTCGATCTGGCGTTCGACCAGTTCGGTGCGCACCCAGCCCGGGCAGATGGCATTTGCCGTGATGCCGGTTTCGGCGGTTTCAAGGGCGGTGACCTTGGTCAGCCCGATTACGCCGTGCTTGGCCGCGACATAGGCGGCCTTCTGGACCGAGGCGACAAGGCCGTGGGCAGAGGCGGTATTGATGATGCGGCCCCAGTTTTGCTTGCGCATATAAGGCACAGCAAGGCGGGTGGTGTGGAAGACGGAACTCAGGTTGATTGCGATTACCGCGTCCCATTTTTCCGGTGGGAAGTCTTCGACATTGGCGGTGTGTTGAATGCCGGCATTGTTGATCAGGATGTCAACGCCGCCAAATTTGGCCTCGGCGTCTTTCATCATCGTTTCGATCTGATCGGGTTTGGACAGGTCGGCACCGTTATAATGGGCGGTCACCCCATATTCGGTTTCAAGGCCCTTGCGGGTGGCCTCGATTTCGTCGGCGTCGCCAAAGCCATTGAGCATCACATCAGCACCGGCGCCTGCAAGGGCCTTTGCCATGGCAAGGCCGATCCCGCTGGTCGAGCCGGTGACGAGTGCGCGTTTACCTGTCAGCATTTGTCTTCTCCCTGTGAAATGGGCTTTCTGCCCCTTGATTTAGGAAGATCATGCCGCAGTGCAACCAAACTGGCAAGAAATCAGCGGCGGTAAGGTGCGTTTTCAGTCCGGAATGCCGTATTTGCGCAGTTTGTTGGCGATTGATGTGTGCGAAACCCCAAGACGTTCAGCCAGTTTGCGCGAGCTTGGATAATCGGGATAGAGGCGCACCAGCATTTCACGTTCCAGAAGGTCCATTCCGGCATTGAAGTCGGGTTGCGACAGCGCACTTGCGATCAGGTCGGGCTGATGTGTTTGTGCGGGGCTGGTTTGCGGTTGCCCAAGGGGATCGGTGTCTTGTGTGTCGGGTATGGATGCGGTGCCTGTGGCCGCATCGGTCAGTTCACGGGCACCCAGCACATCGCCGTCCAGAAGGGCGACGGCGCGAAACAGGGTGTTTTCAAGTTCGCGCACATTGCCCGGCCAGGTATGGCTGCGCAGCCAGGACAAGCCATCCTTGGCAAGGCGGGGCGTGGAACGTTCGGTTTGCTGAGCGGTGCGGTCGATGAAGAAGGCGGCAAGGGCTGCGATGTCCTCGATCCGGTCGCGGAGCGGCGGCAGGGTGATGCCAAGGACGTTGAGCCGGAAATAAAGATCTTCGCGGAATGTGCCGTCATGGGACATGGCTTCAAGGTCGCGGTTGGTCGCACTTATGATCCGGACATCAACGGCAATTTCATCTGTGCCGCCAACGCGCCGGAATCGGCCATCCTGCAAAACGCGCAACAGTTTTGCTTGCAGGTACGGGGTCAGTTCGCCGATTTCATCCAGGAATAATGTGCCGCCATCGGCCAGTTCAAGCAGTCCGGGCTTTCCGCCCCGTCGTGCGCTGGTGAATGCGCCTGCGGCATAGCCAAACAGCTCGCTTTCGGCCAGACCTTCGGGCATGGCGGCACAGTTAAGCGCCAGAAACGGTTGATCAATGCGGGAACTTGCCCGGTGGCAAGCGCGTGCAAACAGTTCCTTGCCCGTGCCGGTTTCCCCCAAAATCAAAAGCGGGGCATCAATACCCGCCAGTCGTTCGGCCTGGGATTTGATGCGCGTCATGGCCCGGCTGTCGCCGATGATGTCGTCAAAGCCGGTATGGCTGCGGTCTTGCAAGGCGGTAATGACGCGGCCCAGGCGTGCTGCACGGTGAAATAACATGACCCCGCCCCAGGGGGCGTCTTCGGTTACATCCGATCCGTCATCGACATGCCCAATCGGTTCAACCAGCAGCATATAGGTTTGTCCGCCCAAGGTGACTTCGCGCTCCGGTAGGCGAAAGCCGCTTTGGCGTAAATCTTCAATTGTTGGTTCGTTTAGTATGCTGGAAATATCCTGATCACGAAGGTTTGTATTCGAGGTGCCTGCGATCGTCTGTGCGGCCGGGTTGGCCTGTGCAATCAGACCGTTTGCGTCAACGGCAA
Organism: Thalassospira australica; assembly: GCF_000763295.1. Lineage (GTDB taxonomy): Bacteria > Pseudomonadota > Alphaproteobacteria > Rhodospirillales > Thalassospiraceae > Thalassospira > Thalassospira australica. The sequence continues at coordinate 754,728 of NZ_JRJE01000032.1, forward strand.
TCACCGGATCGCCAAGGGCGGCCAGCGTTGCGTGAAGCTGGGCGCGGCGACGCTCGGTCGGCAGGCGGTCGATCTTGGTGATGTCGGAAATGCCGGGAATTTGTTTGAGCGCGTGGGCCAGAAGCGGAAAGCGTTCCGGGCGGATGGCCGGAATATCGGCGTAGATGTGATGGGTGGTGACCTCAAACGCACGAATGTCCAGGCCCTGATCGGTCAGGACATTGACCACATCGCGCGTAATGCCGAGCCTGTTTTCGCCCCTGATTTCAAACTGCATGGGTGTACCGATTGTTTTACATTGTAATAAAAAGTGTACGGCCTTAAGCCCATGAAATCCAGTGAATTTGCCGGATTATATCGTGCGAGCTTGAGAGGTGTAAGGATAAGTTTACATTCAAAATTCATAGCAAAGTGCTAAGTAGTTGAAAATAGGGCGTTTTGAGAATTGGCATGCGCCTTGCGGTGATGAGGGCAGAATAAACGCATTTTCAGGAGCCTTCCGATGTCTGCCCATGACAAACATAATTCTGGTAAATCCGGTTTTGCTACCCGCGCCATCCATCACGGATATAACCCGCAAAGCCATAATGGTGCGTTGAACCCGCCGGTATATATGTCTTCGACCTTTGCGTTTGAAACAGCAGAGCAGGGCGGGCGTTTCTTTGCCGGGGACGAACAGGGCTTTATCTATTCGCGCATTGCCAACCCGACGCTTGATTTGCTGGAAAAACGTTTGGCCGTTCTGGAAGGCGGCGAAGCGGCGCTTGCAACCGCATCGGGCATGGGCGCGATTACGTCCGTGTTCTGGACCTTTATCGCACCGGGTGATGAGATCATTGTGGATCGCACGTTGTATGGCTGCACCTTTGCCTTTTTCCGTCATGGTTTGGAAAAGTTCGGCATCAAACATACCCATGTTGATCTGACCGATCCGGCAGAACTTGAAAAGGCGATCTCGGACAAAACCAAGATTGTTTATTTTGAAACACCGGCGAACCCCAACATGCGCCTGGTCGATATCAAGGCGATTTCCGAAATTGCCCATAAAAATGGTGCCAAGGTTGTTGTCGATAACACCTATTGCACGCCGTATCTGCAGCGCCCGATTGAACTGGGGGCGGATATCGTTGTCCATTCCGCGACCAAATATCTCGGTGGTCATGGCGATCTGATGGCCGGTGCCGTGATTGGCACTGAAGAAGACATGACGCAGGTGCGTTTGGTGGGCTTGAAGGACATGACCGGCGCGGTTCTTTCCGCGCAGGATGCAAACCTTGTCATGCGCGGGCTCAAGACGCTTGAGCTGCGCATGGAACGCCATTGCGACAATGCCGAAAAGATCGCTGACTTTCTTGCAAAACACCCGAAGGTGGAGAAAGTCTTTTATCCGGGGCTGGAAACCGATCCGCAGCATGAACTTGCGAAAAGGCAGATGGACCGGTTTGGCGGCATGATCGCGTTTGAGCTTAAAGGCGGGATCGAGGAAGGCCGTAAACTGATGAACGGGCTTAACATGATCACCCGTGCCGTCAGCCTTGGCGATGCCGAAACGCTGATCCAGCATCCGGCTTCCATGACGCATTCGACCTATACTGCCGAAGAGCGCGCAGAATATCAGATCACCGATGGCTTGATCCGTCTTTCGGCCGGACTTGAAAGCATTGATGACATTCTGGCTGATCTGTCAAACGCGCTTGATGGAGAAGAGATGGCGATTGCGGCTGAATAAGGCCGCACTCCATTTCAGTCAAGCAGGCCATAGTTTTGAAGGGCTAGGTGCGATCTGTCGGTGAGAGTGGCATTTGGAATCTGCAGCACATGCAGATCGCGGATGGATATCTGGCTGAAGGATGGTGCGGTGTCGGGATGGGTTTTGATCAGGTCAAACATCATGCCGTTGGCATAGGCGCGCATCATGCCGGTTTCGATAATATCGCGCAGTTCCGGTGTTTTCGGACTGACAAAGAAGTAGATCGGTTGGGGGTAATACAGGGCAAGGCCGGGATGGATTTCGATCCCGGCTGCATCCTGATGCATCCAGTTCCATTCCGCGACGATCTGCCAATAGGCGCGCGGGTAAAGATCAAACCGCCCGGCTGCAAGCATCCGATGGAGGGTCTTGTAGCGTCCCGGCATTGCCTGAAAGCCGTTGTTTAGAAGGATTTCGGTATCGGGCCAGCCAAGCCCCTGACCCATGGTGTACGTGCGCAAATCGTCAATCGTTTGCACCTGATCCAATGCGCCCATCAGCCCCGGCCTCATCATGAAAAGTCGCAGGCCCGTGGTGCCAAGAAAAAGGGGGACATAGACAGGAAGAAGTTGTTCTTCGCGCATGGCATTGGTGCCAAAGAAAACCGTGTTGATCTGTTCCGCCGTTTGCAGCATCGAAACCCGGCGGGCTTCGGTCGGATAATCCATGCAGACCGGTTCAATTTTGGTTTCCGGACTGGCGAGCTGCACCGAAAGGCGTAAAAGTTCAATATGGTATTCGTTTTGTTCCTGCCATGTCCTAAGTCCTTGGCAGTATTCTGAACTTGCATCCTTCGGTATGCGGATCGACAGGATTTCGGGGGAAACAGCTTCTGTTTGCTCGTTTTTGTGACGCGTGTCGTCAGGCCCGACGTCGAATTGTGCCTTGAGGGGGGCGCTTGGTATTGCCGATACGCCAGCCAGAACGACGGCCCCAAAGATTGTCCGGGCCAAAGTGCGCCGCGTGCTGATAAGGCGGCGCATGGTTTCACCGGGTACTAGCAAGCTTGCCACCGATACAAGATGGTCAGGCAGTGCGGGCTCAGGCAGTGGGGGCACTGTGCGATCATGGTTTGGGAACGTGCAAACATGAAGTCAAATGAGTGAGTCCTGATCCTGGGGGAATACCCAGAATAAATTAGTTTAAGCGCAAACACATGGAGTATTCGTTAACCGCAGGGCCAGTGGTTTTGTGATGATGGAACATTACAAAAAGGCTTTTGGAGCATGGTCATCGATATCGTGCCGACTCGCGGTCGGTTTTACCCTGTTTGGCGGGCACGAAATAATGTTTCAGACGGGAAATTCGAGGCTTTCGGGCGGTTGGTCGCAGTAGATTCCAACATTTTGGTGAAATCGCCGAATCTTGTGTGAAATGCGATGATGCCGGGTTGATTTCCCCGTCATCGACTTAAAAATCGGCAATTCAATACCGGATTGTTGTCATGCAAAAGACGACAGCCCAAAAAACCGGTCATACCCGGTCATAATCAGATTAAGAACAAGGCGATCAGGAAATGTCAGTACAGGATAGCGCACCGGAAATCGGTGAAATCATCGACGTCAGCAGCACCGGCAATGTGAAGGCCCATGATCTTGAGATGCTGGGGCTGCTTGAAAAGAAAGTGCGCTGGCTTTCCAGTTGGACCATCCACAATGCGAACCATCTGCGCCCGAAACGCGACGGGATCAAGGTCGGAGGCCATCAGGCAAGCTGTGCATCCATGACAACCTTGATGACAGCGCTTTATTTTAACGTTTTGCGCCCGCAGGACCGGGTCGCGGTCAAGCCGCACGCAAGTCCGGTGTTCCATGCGATCAATTATCTGTTTGATCGTCAGTCCAAAGAAAAGCTTGAAGGATTTCGTGCCTTTGGGGGGGCGCAATCCTATCCATCACGGACCAAGGATGGTGATCAGGTTGATTTTTCCACCGGGTCGGTCGGTTTGGGGGCCGCAGTCACGAACTTTGCCGCACTGACACAGGATTATCTGCGTCACAAGGACATGCTGCCCAAGGGGGAAACGCCGGGCCGTATGGTCGCCCTTGTTGGTGATGCGGAACTTGATGAAGGCAATATCTATGAGGCGCTTTTAGATACCTGGAAGCATGACATTCGCAATGTCTGGTGGGTGATTGATTACAACCGCCAAAGCCTTGATGGCATGATTGATGCCCATCTGTTTCGTGTGATTGGCCGGTTCTTCCGGGCGGTTGGCTGGAACGTCATTACCATCAAATATGGCCGCAAGCTGCATGAAGCATTCGCCAAGCCGGGCGGCAAGTCATTGAAGAAATGGCTTAATGATGTGCCCAACGACATCTATTCCGCGCTGACATTCCAGGGCGGGGCAGTTTGGCGCAAACAGATCACTTCCGATATGGATGGTGACAATGCGCTGACCAGTTTGCTGGGTGATTATGATGACGATCAGCTTCACGATCTGATGACCAATCTGGGCGGGCATTGCATGGAAGCGGTGCTCAGCGCCTTTGACGCAGTTCCCAATGACAAGCCGACCATATTTATCGCCTATACCGTCAAGGGGTATGGCACGCCGCTTCAGGGGCACAAGGACAACCATGCGGGCCTGATGAATGTGGCGCAAATGGATGCCTTCAAGCTGCAAAACAATGTGGCCGATGGGCAGGAATGGGATATTGCCGGGGGGCTTGACGTCAGTGCCGATGCGTTGCGTGATTACATTGCGCGTGCACCGTTCAATGATCCTGCGCCCCGCCACAAGAAGGCCGATGCCATTCGTATTCCCGACATGCCCTATGCACGGGTGGAAACATCAAGCACGCAGGAAGTCTTTGGCAAAATCCTGAATGAACTGGCGAAGATGAAAGACAGTGATCTTTCTGATCGCATTGTGACCACATCGCCCGACGTGACGGTATCGACCAACCTTGGTGGATTTGTGAACCAGCGTGGATTGTTCGGGCGTGAAGAACTGGCCGATGAATTCCGTGAGCGCAAGGTCCCCTCGGCACAGAAATGGATCAGATCGCCAAACGGGCAGCATGTCGAACTGGGCATTGCCGAAAACAACTTGTTCCTCAATCTTGCTGCCCTTGGTCTGTCGCACAGCCTGTTTGGGCAGCGTCTGTTCCCGATTGGTACCCTTTATGATCCGTTTATCGCACGCGGTTTGGATGCGTTGAATTATGCCTGCTATCAGGATGCGCGTTTCATGGTTGTCGCAACGCCAAGCGGCATCACGCTGGCCCCCGAAGGCGGGGCGCATCAATCGATCTCGACCCCGATGATCGGCATGGGGCAGCCCGGCCTGACCAGCTTTGAACCAAGCTTTGGTGATGAAGTCGCCGCCATCATGGGGTGGTCATTTGATCATATGCAGGCCGATGACGGCGGATCGATCTATATGCGCCTGTCGACCAAACCTTTGGCGCAGCCGGAACGGGATCTGTCAGATTTGGAGAAGTCTGAAATTGTGTCCGGGGGGTATTGGCTCCGTCAGCCGGGGGATGACTGCAAAATGGTGATTGCCTATTGCGGGGCGATGGCACCCGAAGCCATGGCCGCATGGGAAAAGCTTTCCGAAGACCATCCGGGCTTGGGCCTTTTGGCGGTGACCTCTACCGACCGGCTTTACAATGAATGGCAGGATCTGGAGCGCGCACGCCTTGAAGGCAAGGCTGATGGCAAGATGTCACATGTGGAAAACCTGCTTAAACCTTTGGCTTCTGATGCCCGTCTTGTCACGGTAATTGATGGTCATCCGGCCGCCCTTGCGTGGCTGGGATCGGTGCGCGGTCATGCGGTGGCCCCACTTGGCGTGAACAACTTTGGCCAGTGCGGCGACAGCATTGCCCTTTATGATCACTATCAGATCGGAACCGATGCGATCCTGCGCGCAGCCAAGCGCTGGGACTGATCAAATAAGACCGTAGCATTGAAAAGGAGGGTATTTTGCCCTCCTTTTTCTTATCCGGGCGCGCTGTATGCACCCCCTTAGGTTGACGGGGTGCCGGATTATAAGTACGAGAATGGTTCGCAATTTATAACAATAAACACATGTTCAGTGTAAAATTCTGAACCGGGCTGTGAAACGTTCTTATGAAAAACAGAAGTCTTCGCGGGCTTTACCCGGCGATGCCGTTTGGCAACCCGGTCGAAGTGGTGCGCGCCGGGATCGGTGCCCTGATCGGGTTGGGACTGACTGGCGTTTTCCTGTCATTCCTTGAACTGCAAGGGGCGGGTCTTTATCTGATTGCCCCGTTTGGGGCGACATCGGTTTTGTTGTTTGCGGTCCCCAACAGTCCGCTTGCACAGCCATGGTCTGCAATTGTTGGCAACAGCGTTGCCGCGATTGTCGGGGTGGCGGTGTGTTTGGTGATTGATGACCCTGTGCTTCGCGTGGCGTTGGCGGTGGGGCTTGGTATTTCAGCGATGATTGTCACACGGGCGGTGCATCCGCCCGGTGGCGCGGTGGCAATGGTTGCGGCCTTAAATCCGGATATGGTCGCGGATCTCGGGTTTTGGTTTACGGTGATGCCGGTTGGGGCTGTAACGGCAATCCTGGTGCTGGTTGCGATTGTCTATGCCCGTTTGACGGGCCGGAAATATCCGTTCCGTCATTTCGATGACAAAGGCAAACACCACACCGCAGATCGCGCACCGATGGAAAGGCTTGGACTAGACGAGGATGAGTTGAACGCCATCCTGCAACATTATAGCCAGTCGTTTAACCTTGGTATTGAAGATCTTGCGCGGTTGATTGGTGCGGCTGAATTGCAGGCGGCAACCCACAGGACCGGGCCGATGACCGCACGCGATATCATGTCGCGCGATCTGGTGACCGTCGAAGCAGAAACGCCACTTGGCGAGGTGGCAAACCTTTTTCGCAAGCACGGGTTTACGTCTTTGCCGGTGATTGGTACGGAAGGTCAGTTCATCGGGGTCATCTTTCAAATCCACTTGATTCGTCGCGCACGCGAAGATGCGTTACGTCTGGATCGTGGATTGTTGCCCGCGATGGCGCGCCTGATTGATCGCAAACGCGAAACGCCTGTCCGGGCGGTGGAAATCATGTCTGTTACCGAGCCACGCGCAACAGCCGATACACCGATCGCAGCGCTACTGCCCCTTATGGCCGATGGCACTTGTGATGCCGTTCCGGTTCTTGATTACGGAAAAATCATTGGCATTGTGACCCGAACCGATTTGATTGCCGCCATGGCCCATGCGGGTCTCAGGTCCTGAGCCAAACACCGTCTGAAATGTCCCACACAGAAATTGGAAAACCCCATGACTGAAACCGTCACCTTGACCATCGAACAGGCCGAAAAGCTTAGTCTTGCCGTGTTGGAGGATAACGGGTTTGGCAAAGAACATGCCGGTGCCATCATGCGCAGCGTTGTTGCCGCCCAGATCGATGAATGCCATTCGCATGGACTGTATCGCCTGATGGGCTGTGTGCAAACGGCGCGCAACGGCGGGCTTGATACCCATGCCATGCCCGAAATCATCGATCAGGCCCCGGCCATCACGCGGATCAATGCCAACAAGGGCTGTTCGCTTTTATCATTCGAAATGGGTTTGCCATATCTGATTGAAAAAACGCGCCATTGCGGTATTTCGGTTCTGGCCATCAATAACAGTTTCCACTTTTCGGCCCTGTGGCCGGAAGTCGAACAAATTTCGGCCCATGGTCTGGTGGGCATGGCGATGACACCAACCCATGCCTTTGTCGCCCCAGCCGGTGGGACCAAGCCTCTTTTGGGCACCAACCCGATTGCCTTTTCATGGCCGCGTCCGGGCAAGACGCCCTATACGTTTGATTTTGCCACCAGCATGATTGCACGTGGTGAAATCGAACTGCACCGTCGGGCGGGCAAGGCAATCCCCGATGACTGGGCAATTGATGTCGATGGTGCACCGACCACGGATGCAACCAAGGCGCTTGAAGGGGCGATGCTGACTTTTGGGGGGCACAAGGGATCAGCACTTTCGACCATGATCGGTTTGATGGCAGGTCCGTTGATCGGTGATGTCCTTGGTCATGAAACCCATGCGGCATCCGAAAATGCGCCGGGCAACCCGCATCATGGGGAAATCATCATCGCCTTCGCGCCGGAAACCTTCCTTGGCGAGGATGCGCAAAAGCATCTTGATCACGCCGAAGACCTGTTTGAAGAGATTGTCAAACAGGGCGCACGCCTGCCATCGCAACGCCGGTTCGAGGCCCGCGACCGCAGCCGTGAAAACGGGGTGACCATTCCCAAGGCATTGCACGATGAATTGATCGCGCTGGTGTCGGAAAAATAAGCGGGGATTTTGCGGGGGTGTGTTGCGCGCCCCCGTTTCCAATCAGAAGAACGCCTGTTTGATGCCATCAATGATGAATTGGACGGCCAAGGCCGCCAGGATCATGCCCAGCAGGCGTGAAACGACGGTGGCGACGGTCGGGCTTAAGCGTTTGGCGACCATGTTGGACGCAAGGAAGAAAACAAAGGCGATGACCATGACGATGGCGACAACGCCAATGACGCTGGCCTGCATGGCGATATTGTCTTCGAACTTCCCCATCAACAGCATGACCGATGCAATCGCGCCCGGACCGGACAGGAACGGGATCGACATCGGAAAGATCGAGATGTCGTCGGCCTCGTCATCGGGGATGGTGTGATCCTTGTTTTTGGCCGAAGCAGCCTTGGATTTGGGCTTTTGGGTGTCTTTGTCGTTGTCGGTTTCAAGTTCCTGATGGAGTTGTTCTGCGCGTTCGTTTCGCTTCTGGCTGCGTTTTTCAAACAGCATTTCAAGCGCAATCAGGAATAAAAGCGTGCCCCCGGCGATGCGGAAGGCGGGCATGTGAATGCCGAAAATGCCCAGTAACCCTTCGCCGATCAGCGCGAAGGCGGCCAGGATAAAGAAGCTGGTCAGACACGCCCGAATGGCCATGCGTCGCCGGTGCGCGGCACTGGTGCCCTGTGTCAGAACGATGAAAACCGGCACCAGACCCAACGGATCAATGATCACAAACAATGTGACAAAGACCGGGATCAGTTCATTGAGCATGTCAAAGCTTGGCATCGGTTTTCCTGCAATTGCCGACAAAGAACGGGGCATATAATGCGCCTATCTTGGCAGGTAAATGGTTAAATTGGCAGTTTTTTCCGGTGTGTCACCAACACAGCACCTCATCGGCGCTTGCCACGGTTACGGCCATAACGCCCTGCACTTTCCGGCCAGTCGACATAATCATCGGGTTTCTTGCGCACCCAGTTAACAAACTTGATGATGTCGGGATGGGCGAGAAGCTTGGTGGGGCTGTCATAGTCGCGCGCCAAGGTGGCCTCGTCAAACAGGCGATGGATCATGCGATGACAGACACGGTGCAGCCATTCGGTGTCGCGGCCACCTTGTGATTTCGGACGCCAATGGTGGCGGTCCACACTGGGCCCGGCAATCATTGCGCGTCCACAGATCGCACATGTTCCAAGATCGGTTTTCGATGTGTCCCTGGGAACGGTCATGGATGGATTATTGCGATGGCATGCGCCGGTTTTCAAAGAATTTCTGCCATGTGCCGGGTTTAAGGGCACGAAGGGCCTTGATCCGCGCACCAAGCGACGGATGGGTATCAAACAGGCTGGGGGGTTGCGTGCTGCGATAGGGTAGAAGTCCCAGGCGTTTGCGATTGATCTGATCGATGTGAAGCAGGGCATCAATCATGTCTTCGGGGCCATTCAGCAAATCACTGGCCCCATGGTCGGCGGCAAATTCCCGGTCACGGATGACAGCACGTTGAAACAGAAAGCTGATGGTCGGCACCGCGCCAAACAAAATGATCATCCAGGCCGGGGGATTGAAATCACCAAAGATGAAAATCGCCAGACCAAACAGGGCGATTGTCCATGTTGCGCGATAGAGCACATCGGTAATCAGCAAAATACGTGTATCCCCATGCCACGCATGGGCGATTTCATGGGCGAGAATGGCGCGCAATTGCCGCGGTGACAAGCCATGCACAGCATCCCCGGAAATGGCGATGGTTGTGTTGTCAGAAGTCCCGGTGGTGATGGCATTCACGCCCTTGCCCGGCAACAGATAAAGTTTTGGCATATGCGCCAGATGTGCGCGTTCCGACAGCAAATGGGCCATTTCATGAATTGCCGGATAGTCGACGGTTGAAAGCGGACGGGCGCGCAGCATTTTCATCAGCACGTCAGGCGAAATCATTGGTGACAATGCCAACATCAGCGCGACCGCAATGCTGGCAGAAAACACCATCGAAAACCCGCCCAGCATCCATGCGCAGGCGGTCAGTACCCCGATCATGCAAACCATCAGGCCGCCGGCATGGGAAGCCCCGCCGGGCTGAATGGCGAGAAAGCGTTGAACGAAACCGGGTAATTGCGGGGCATTGTCAGCCATGATCGGGCACCTGTCGGGACGGCAGCGTGGTTTGCATGTCTTAAAGATGGGGGTGAAGGGGGGCTTTACGCAAACACCTGTGAAGAATTGCTGTAAAAACCCTATATCAGACAAATGGTTGTCAGCATTGATCCAGCACAAGCGATTCGATGCCGCCCGCAAATCAAAAAGTGCGGCCGGAGCTGGGCTGGAAAAGCGTGTTGAATTTGGATGTAAGGCAATGAAATAAAGGGTTTCGCGGCGAAATCTTAACACATCCTTATATATTCGACTAGAATAGTGGGAGTATGCCATTGGCTAGGATACCCGTTGTGGCTTCGCTGCGCGGGTGGTTTGTCATGCGTGATTGTCAAACGGCCAAAGGCAACAAATATAAGGGTTATGCCCATATTTTATGGGCATGTGTAACGGAAGGAACGAATGAGCCTGTTGGATAGAATCCGACCAGCCCGCAAATCGGATGCGGGACGCGAGGGGGATCGTACCCCGCTGGAACGGTTGTTCTGGCGGTCGATTGCGCTTGTCGGTGGATTCTCGATGGTGATCAACCTGCTTAACATGGTGATCCCGATCTATTCCATGCAGGTGTTTGACCGCGTTCTTTCCAGCCGTTCGGTTGATACACTCGCCCTGCTGACCCTTGGTATCGGCCTTGTTCTGGTCTTCATCGCATCGATGGAACAGCTGAGATCGCGGGTTTTGATCCGGGTCGGAACCGCACTTGATCTGCGTCTGGGCGGGGAACTGTTTGCCCATGTGGTGCAACAATCCGCACGCGGCAGCCAGATGCGCCAGCGCCCGTTGCGCGATCTTTATGGCTTACGCGGATTTTTGACCGGCAGCGGGCCATTTGCCCTGATCGATTTTATGTGGGCACCGGTTTATATCGGGGTGGTGTTCATTTTCGACACCCGCCTTGGCATGGTGGCCTGTGGCGGCGCGCTTTTGTTGATTGTGATTGCCATTGCCAACGAAGCGGCGTCGAAGATTTCCGTCGACCGGTCCGAGGAAAGCCAAAACCGCGGCATTGCGCAGGAAGAAACCTATGTCCGCAATGCCGAGGCGATGGAAGCCATGGGCATGACCCAATCTGCCCGCCAACGCTGGCAGGCGGATCAGTCTGATTCGCTTTATTGGGAAAGTCAGGCCAGTCGCCGGGTCGGGACATCGACCACTCTGTCGCATTTTGTGCGTCTTGCCATGCAGGTCTGCTTTATCGGTGTCGGGGCGTATCTGGTTCTGTCGGAAAGCATCACGATTGGCATCATGGTCGCATCGATGATCCTTGGCATGCGGGGCCTGGCCCCCTTTGACGGGGCGGTAACCGCGTGGCGCAGCTGGAGTGCCGCACGCAGTTCATTTGAACGGCTAAACAACATCCTGCTTGAAAAACGCCAGATGGTGCCAGCCCCGATGCCACGTGGGCGCGGTATGGCGGTCAGTGTCGATCGGCTTGTCTTTGCGCCGCCCAACAGCCGGAATGTATTGTTCAAGGGGTTCTCGTTTAAGGCCGGGCCGGGGCAGATCATTGCGGTTGCAGGCTTTAACGGGGTCGGCAAGACCGCCCTTTTGAAGTTGATCATGGGCATCTGGTTGCCGGGATCGGGATCGGTCAAGCTTGACGATGTCGAAGCATCGCGTGTGGATCGCGCAGAAATCGGCACCCAGATCGGCTATCTGGCGCAGAACCCGTTCCTGTTCCCGGGCACAATTGCCGAAAACATTGCCCGTCTTGGCAATGCGGAAATGCGCGACATCATTCAGGCAGCCGAACTTGCCGGGGCGCATCAGTTCATCCTTGATCTGCCCGATGGTTACGACACGCGGGTTGACCGGGGTGGGCGCAACCTTTCGGGCGGGCAGCGTCAATTGATTGCCTTGGCAGCCGCCCTGTTTTCACGTCCGCGCATGTTGTTGCTTGATGAGCCGACCACCGCCCTTGATGACAGCGGTGTTGCCCATGTTAGTGAATTGATCGAAATTCTGCGCCGCAACGGCATCACGACCTTTATCGTCAGTCATGAACGCGAAGTTCTGGCGCGTGCCGATGCTGTTCTTGCGCTGGCCGACGGGCAAATTCAGGTGGTGCCGGTCAAGCGCGGGGCCAACGTTACGGCAGAAGATCCGCAAAAGAGTACTGCCGGGGCATCCATTGAAGCCCCGGATCAGATTTCACGTGGGTTACCGCCCATTGCCCGCCCGGCAAATGCGGAAAAAGCGGCAAAAGAAACGCCACCTGCCGATGGTCAGATGCGCATAACACCCAAACGAATTGCCGTGCCCAACCCGGATGCCCCGCGCCCGATTGTGGAAAAGAACAGCGCGCCCAATACGCATCCGGCTGCGGCAAAGGACCCGGAGCCTGAGGTGGAAGAGCTTCCCGAAATTGCCGATTTCGGAAGTGTTGGTGAAGAAGGATCAGGGCGTGCGCAGGCAGCAAAACAGGCTGCTGGTATTGCCCGGTCTGAAATGCGACCGCAACCGACGCCGGGCGGTACCATGATGACCATGCGCCCGGTGACGCCAAAAGCCGCACCAAAAGCCGAAAGCACCCCGGTTGAAAAACCAAGGCCATCAGGCAAACAAGCAGCAAAACAACCGCAACGCCGTACGACCGCAAATGCGACGGCGGCAGAACGTCAGCAGCTTAGCAACCGTAAAACCGCACGTGAGCAGGCGCGCGCAACTGCGCCAAAACCGAAAATGACCAAGGCCGAAGAAATGGCCAAGGCACGCGAAGAGGCCGCCATGCGGATGCGCAAAGTGCGTGAAGATGCCGAACGCGCAGCTGCCGAACGTGCCGCGAAACGTGGTGCTGCGGGTACGCCGGAACGTTCGGTCGAACGCCGGCAGGCTGCGGGGCAATCCGCACGGCGCGGACGCCCGCAATTGCGGGTGGTTGAAGGGTCGGCCGAACGGCGGCAGGGTGGTGTTTGATGTCTGGTGGTGTGCAACTTCCAACTGCGCGTGAACTGAGCACCGATGTTAAGCCGTTGGTGCGGATCGGGCTTTTGATCCTGTTTTTGGGGTTCGGGTCCGTCCTGTTTTGGGCCGGTACGGCCGAGGTGAATTCAGCAGCAACCGCCAGCGGCGTCGTCGCGCCGTTTTCCGGGCGGCAAAGCGTTCAGCATCTTGAAGGCGGGATCATTCGCGACATTCTGGTACGCAATGGGGCGCGGGTTCAGGCGGGAGATGTTCTTGTCAGGCTTGATGATACGCGCTCGCGCGCCAGTTTTGATTTGCTCAATAACCGCTATCTCAATGCGCTTGCGACCCAGGCCCGCTTGATCGCCGAACGTGGCCAGAAAGATCAGTTGGTTTTCCCGGCCCCGCTTGAAGATCCGCGCTATTTCTCGATCACGGATTCGCAGCGCACCCTGTTTGAAAGTCGCCGCAGCGCATTTGAGGGCGAAGTCGCGCTTTATGACGAACGCATCAAGGAACTTCGCCGCGAAATCGTTGGCACACAAGAACAAAAGATCGCGGCACAACAACAGGTTGGCATCGTCAAAGAAGAGCTCGCCATGGTCAAGCCCATGGTCGATCTTGGGTATGCACGCCGGACCCGGTTGCTGCAGCTTGAAAGCCGTCTTGTGGAAACGCTTGGCAATATCGGGCGGTTTTCGGCTGATATTGCTCGCATTGAACAGCAGATCCAGCAGGTAAAGGCCAGCCAGTCACAGCTCCTGCGTGATCATTTGCAATCCATCAATACCGAGTTGCGCGATGTTCAGAGCGAGATATCAGACCTGAATGAACGTTTACGTTCCGCAGAAGACATTCTGGTGCGTTCTGAAATCAAGGCTCCGCGCAACGGCACGGTCACCAATATGCAATTCACCACCGTTGGCGGGGTTATCCCGCCCGGGGCACAGGTGCTTGAAATCGTGCCTGCAGATGATCGGCTTGTGATCGAGGCACGGGTTTCGCCCAATGACATTGACGTTGTCTCGACCGGGCTTCCGGTCAATATCCGGGTGACCTCATTCAGCCAGCGTTGGTTCGCACCGGTCAAGGGAACGGTGACCGATGTTTCGCCTGATCGTCTGACCGATGCAGAAGGCCGGTCCTATTTTCAGGCAATGGTCGAGATTGATGCAGAAAGCCTTGCCGAGCATGAAGGCATGATCCTGTCACCTGGTATGCCAGCCCAGCTTGAGATCGTAACCGGTGCGCGCACGATTCTTGCCTATCTGTTCTCGCCGATCACCACCAGCTTTGATCGCGCATTCCGCGAGCAGTGAGGGTATGGTTTTCCCCATGAGTTACATGAGGGCAATCTATACAACCTGACGGATTCTGATGTTGCGGGCTTTTTCCTTCCAACTCACCGTGAAACATGAAAAAAGTGCGACGCTCGCTTTAACGTGAGCTATTAGCTGTTGCTGAATCGCGGATTTCTAATCTATACTACGGTATAAATCGATTCTGTGGCGCATGATGCGTTGCGGTACTGGTAAAAATAATTCCCAAGTAGGGAGTATGCGTCTTGGCCTCGCCCGCCGACCAAAACGACGGTGTTGGTATTTCCGACACCGATATTGATCAAGTATTGGATGACCGCGCAGAAAACGGTTCTGCTGCGGGCGAAAGTGATTCCGGGGCCAATTCTTCGGGCGGCGGTAATTCTCCTTCTTCAGCAAATCAGGTGTTTACCAACATTCAGAACGTCATTGGCACGGCCTATGACGATGTTCTGGTGGGCGATGGTGGTGACAATACCCTGATTGGTGGCGAAGGTGACGACATTCTCGAATCGGGCGAGGGTGAGGATGTTGTTACCGGTGGCGAAGGGCGCGATACCTTTGTGCTGGAAAGTGGTTTTGAAAAAACCACCATTACTGATTTCAATGTAGATGAAGACAAACTGGCGCTGACCGACCTTGGTGTCGACAGTGTCAATGAAATGCTTTTGCTGGCAACCGATGATGGTGCAGGCAATGTTGTGGTGACCTTTGACACCGGCGATGTTGTGGTGTTCCAGGGTGTTACCAAGGCAGAGCTTGCCAATGCAACGCTGGTGGATGCGCCGCAGATTGATGCGGTGACGGTTGCCTCCAATACCTCTTCCGACGGTGGCGCGACCGACGAAAATGGCGAGGTCATCGAAGGTTCCGAAGGCGACGATACAATCACCGGCTCAAGCGGTGATGACACCATTTCCACGCGCGGCGGGTCTGACAGCGTCGATGGCGGTGATGGTGAAGACACTTTGTCGCTTGAGGGTGCGGCTGATGGCGTGCGCGTTGACATCGGCGAAGGCGTTGCGACCGATGATCTTGGTTCTGGCCGGGTTACATTCAGCAACATTGAAAACGTTCAGGGCACGTCGGGTGATGATGTGCTGCGCGGTGATGCCGGCAACAACACCCTGACGGGTGATGCAGGCGACGATACCTTTGGTGTCAGTTCTGGTTCGGACGTGTTCGAAGGCGGTTCAGGCCAAAACACGATCGATTACAGCGAGGCCGAACAAGGCGTTCAGGTTGACCTTGATAGTGGTGCCGGTCAGGCAATCACCGAAGACGACACCAGTTCCGAGAGCAGCGCTGATAATACTGACAGCACCGACAATACTGACAGCGGCGCAACCGATTCAGGCGAGACCGGTTCAGGCGACTCTACCAGCGAAAGTTCGTCAGAAAACGGATCGACCGATTCTGGCGCAACAGGCGGTGGCGATACGGCTGACAGCGGCGAGAGCGGTACTGGCGAAAGTGGCGAAACCGGCACAGGTGACGCCGAAACCACAGACAATTCCAATAATGGTGAAACCGGGTCCGGCACGGATAGCGGTTCATCAGACGGTTCTGAAACGCAGGAAGATACATCCTCGGGCGAGGCCTCTTCCGGTGGTTCAGAAAACGGGGGAGAATCCGGCAGCGAAACCGGTTCTGGTTCAGACGAAGAAACCGGCACCGACAGCAGCAGCGAAACGGGTTCGGGAACTGGAACGGATGCCGGTTCAGATAACCCAAATGATTCCGGTGGTGACTCAGGTAGTGAAGCCACCGATTCTTCCGATACAGACGGCAGTGTTTCTGGCGACAGTGGTTCTGACAATACGTCGGATGCTGGTGGTGATGATCCGCTTGAAACGAACGGCACGTCAGGCAGCGAGACAGAAGGCGAGGCCGAAACCGGATCGGACAGTGGTTCAGGGTCAGGTGATGGCTCGGGCACGACTGGATCTGGTGAAGCTGAAGCCGGTTCTGGATCCGATGGTGGTTCGGACAGCGGCAGCAACCAAGCTGCAGGCGAAGACAATACGGACAGCACGTCAGGCTCAAGCGGCGATGACACTGTTGGTTCGGATGAAAAAGGAACGGAAACCACTGGCGATCAAAGCGGTTCGGAAGGTGCTGATGATGGCGCGACCGACGCGCAGGGTGGTGGCGCAAGCGACCCGGTAAATGAAACCAACACCGGGGAAGCCACAGGCGAAGAAGCCAGCGGTGAAGAAAGCGGTGGTTCGACCGGCGATGGTGGTGAAGATAACACCACCTCGGGGGCGCAGGCTGGCGCGGAAACCGGCGGGGACGCGGGGACAGTTTCCGGTGAGGGTTCTGGTGAAAGTTCCGGGGCAGAGGCTGAGACGGGCGAAGAATCCGGTTCGCAATCCGGTGCAGATTCCGGCGATGAGGCCGCCGGTGGGTCCAGCGAAGACACGATAGACGATACAGGTGGCAACGAGCCGACTGGTGATGAGTCCACGGTTGACGAAACGTCTGGCGCTGATGAGACATCTGGCGACGGCGAAGAAACATCCGGCGAGGGTTCGGATAGCTCAGAGTCGGGTTCAGAGTCGGGTGGAGATGATACGCAGACCCCGGCTGCTGGTGGTTTGCCAGGTGGCGAGACTGAAACGTCTGGCGGGGGGGCGTCTGATGCCGAACCGGCGGGCGATGAGACGACCGGTGAAGAGACTTCTGGCGAAGACGCGACGGGTGAAGAAACATCCGGTGACGAGAGCACCGGCGACCAAACCGCTGATGAAGCCACCGATGAAATCACCGATGGAACCGATGGCGAAACCGACGTTACCGACACGGAAAGCGATGACGGCGGCTCCAATGCCTATGATAACACGCCAACGGCAAGTGATGACCTTGTTCAGGGTTCGGATGCGGCTGATACCTTTGGTGGTGGCGCAGGCAACGATACGCTGCAGGGTAATGGCGGTGATGACACCCTTGAAGGCAATACTGGTGATGACCTGTTGCAGGGTGCTGCTGGCAATGACGTGCTGCGCGGTGAAACCGGCCAGGACATCCTTCAGGGTGGCGAAGGTTCTGACAGTCTTTATGGCGGTGCGGATGATGACGTGCTGCAAGGCGGCGCGGATGATGACCTTTTGGTTGGTGGATCCGGCGATGACGTCATGGCAGGCGGGTCAGGCGATGACTTCCTGCGTGGGGGGCAGGGCGATGACCACATGCTGGGCGGCAGCGGCGTCGATACCGTCAGCTACAGCGATGCCGAAAGTTCGGTAACCGTCGATCTCGCCAATGAAACTGCGACGGGCGGTGCGGGCAATGACGTCGTTCAGATGGTCGAAAACGTCGTCGGTTCGGATTATGACGATCACATCACCGGCGATGACGCCAATAACGTTCTCGACGGTGGTGCAGGTGTTGATACGCTTACCGGTGGTGCGGGCGATGACACGCTTACCGGTGGTGCGGGCGATGATGACTTTGAACTGACCGAGAATTTCGGCAACGACACGATTACTGATTTTGCCGGATCGGAAGACATTATTGATCTTTCGAAAATTGGCATTCAGGACTTTGCAACCCTTCAGACCATGATGTCTGATGATGGTAACGGCAATACCGTTATTGATTTCGGTGATCAGGGGACACTGACCCTTGAAGGTGTCAGCAGCGACAGCCTGAGTGCGGATGATTTCCGTGGTTTTGGCCGCATTTTTGAAACCGAAGACGACGACACCCAAGCCGGTACCGACGGCAGTGATGCTGTTTATGGTTATGGCGGTGACGACACGATCGGCGGTGGTGCCGGTGACGATGTTGTATCGGGTGGTTCTGGCGACGATACGGTTTCCGGCGGGACAGGCAACGATACGCTGCGTGGTCAGGAAGGTATTGATACCGTCGATTATTCGGGTGCCAATGGCGGCGTTCAGGTGGATCTTGGCGACGGGACCGCTTCGGGGGCCGATGGCGACGATATCCTTGATCGCATCGAAAATGTGACCGGGTCCGACTTCGACGATGAAATTTACGGCGACGATGGCGTCAATGTGCTTGGCGGTGGTGCGGGCAATGACACCCTGGTTGGCCGTGGCGGCAACGATACGCTTGATGGTGGCGCAGGCGATGACCTGTTTGTCGGCGAAGACGGCAATGACACCATTATTGGTGGTGAAGGCAGTGACACGCTTGATCTGAGTGCGCGCGACGGTGGGCAGGATGTTCACCTGACGAGCGGCACGTCGCGCGATACCGAAACCGGTGACAACGATACAATTTCCGGTATCGAGAACGTTCTGACTGGATCAGGTAATGATAGGGTTATCGGCAATTCTGATGCGAATACGATCTCGACTGGTGCGGGTGATGACACCGTCACCGGTGTAACTGGCGGCGACGACATTGATGGCGGTGACGGACATGACACCATTGAGTTTGGAGGTGGCACCACCAGTATAAATCTTGCGACGGGCACGGCTGAGACCGAAAACGGTACGGCTGCGATTTCAAACTTTGAAAATGTGATCGGTTCCGACGACGCTGATTTGATTATCGGCGACGACGGTGACAACATCCTTGTTGGTTTGAGCGGCGATGACACGCTTTTGGGCGGCGGTGGTGATGATACCCTTGTTGGTCTAATCGGCGATGATACGTTTTCGGGCGGCGGTGGCGATGACACTCTAGTCGGTGGTGAGGGAAATGATACCGTTGACTACTCTGACGTTGATGGTGGTGTGACTGTCGATCTCGGTGAGGGCACCGCAAGTGGTGATGGCAACGATACCCTGTCGGGGATCGAAAATGTTGAGACTGGTGCAGGCAATGATGTCGTGTATGGCAGCACCGCTGATAACGCGATTCATACCGGTGCAGGTAACGATACTGTTTATGGCAGCACCGGCAATGATACCCTTGCTGGTGGCGATGGCCGCGATACTCTCAGCTACAGTTCAGGCACAGACAGCGTTGGTTCGTCTGGTGTTTCTATTGACCTTGAAGAAGGTACCGTTACGGGCAACGGCTTCGTTGATACGATTTCGGGATTCGAAGAGATCGAAGGCTCGGCCGGTTCTGATACCATGCTGGGCAGCAGTGGTGATGACGTCTTTATTGGCGGCGCAGGAAACGACACTATTGATGGCCGTGGTGGCGATGACACCTTAACCGGTGGCACGGGCGCTAATACTTTTGTGATCGCATCTGACAGTGGCAATGACATAGTTACCGACTTCGACCCGGCCAGTAATGTTATTGATATTCAGGGTGTCGACGGGCTTGAACTGTTTTCTGATGTTGTAGATTTCATCGGTGAAGACGAGGCAGGCAACGCGACGGTTGCCATTGGTGATGCTGTCATCACCCTTGAAGGTGTCGATCCAAATAGTCTGACCTATGCAAACTTTGCAGGTATCCGGTCGCTTGATGGCACTGAAGAAAATGACGTGCTGCAAGGCACGGCGCGTAGCGACGTCATCAACGCCAAAGAAGGCGATGATGTTGTTTCTGGCGGCGAAGGCAATGACACCATAAATGGCGGTGCGGGAGACGATGTCATCACCGGCGGTGATGGTGCCGATACAATTGCCGGTGGCGAAGGTGCGGATACGATCAATGGTGGTGTGGGCAGCGATGACCTTGATGGTGGTGACGGCAACGACACGCTTAGTTATCAGGGCAGTTCGAGCGCGACCAATGTCAATCTTGAAACCGGTCAGGCTGATTCAGGCGATGACAGTGATTCGATTTCAAACTTTGAAAATGTGAACGGCTCTGCGCAGGGTGATACCATTACCGGTGACGAAAACGCCAACACTCTTCAGGGTGACGCAGGCAATGACGTCATTGATGGTGGTGCTGGTAATGATGTCATTGAGGGCGGTTCGGGAAATGACACCCTCGTGGGTGGAGAAGGCAACGATACCATCAAGGGCGGCTCCGGCGAGGACACTGTTAGCTATGGTGATGCGTCCGGTGGAGTCTCGGTCAATCTGAGCGAAGGTACGGCATCTGGTGCGGATGGCGACGACAGCATCGAAGGCGTCGAAAACCTGATTGGTTCCGCCTATGATGACGATCTGGTCGGGTCCGTTGAAGACAACACCATAGACGGTGGCGCTGGCGACGACACGATTGACTCCGGTGCGGGTGAGGATGTGGTGACTGGTGGCGAAGGTTCAGACACCTTCGTCCTTACCAATGCGTCAGAGAACGTTGAGGTCACTGACTTTGACCCGGTAGAGGATCAGATTGATCTTTCGAGCTTTGGTGTCCCGAACTTCGAAGCGCTCAAAAAACTGATTAGTGTTGATGGTGATGGCAACACGCTGATTACCGTCAATGACAGCGTGATGAAGCTGGTTGGTGTTTCTCCAGAAGATCTATCAGTCGATAACTTTGTTGAAATTGACACCCTTGGTGCAACTGAAGGCGACGATGTTCTTCAGGGTACCGGTTTCGAAGAAATCATTGACGGTCTCGATGGCGACGACACTATTTTCGGCGGAGGCGGTGCTGATACCATCTATGGCAACAGCGGTGACGATACGATTGTTGGTGATGCTGGCGAAGATGTGATTGACGGTGGTGAGGGTGAAGACACCGTCGACTACAGTACCGGTGGCAGTATCAACGTTAACCTTGCTGAGGGGCGTGGCGGCGCAGGCAGCGAGGATACGCTGGTCGATATCGAAAATGTGACAGGCTCGAACCAGAGTGACACGATCATTGGTGATGACGGTGCCAATACGCTGAGTGGTCAGGAAGGTAAAGATACGATTGCCGGCGGGGCAGGTAACGATGCCCTTCTCGGCGGTGCTGGGAATGACAGATTGTCCGGCGGTGCTGGGGATGACACCCTTGATGGCGGCGAAGGTATTGATATAGCTGATTACAGTACCGCAAGCGGTGCGGTCACGGTTGATCTCGACGAAGGTACGGCAAGTGGTGCGGCAGGAAATGATACTCTTTCAAATATCGAAAATGTTGCCGGCTCGGATCACGACGACACCCTGATAGGTGATGATGCGAACAACACCCTTTCCGGTGGGTTGGGTGATGATGTGCTTGATGGTGGCGCGGGCGACGACCTTTTGGTCGGAGGGGCCGGTAGCGACACCATCGAAGGTGGCGCAGGGGTTGATACGGTCAACTATGCGAATTCCGGCGCGGTAACAATTAATTTGTCCGAAGGCACAGCGACTGACGAAACCGGCACCGACAGCCTGAGTGGTGTCGAAAATGTTATTGGCTCAGCTCAGGGCGATACGATTGCGGGTGATGATGGTGACAATATCATCAATGCAGGGGCGGGTGCTGATACCATTAACGGTGGTGCGGGCAATGATACCCTTAGCGGTGGTGCAGGTGCCGATGTCTTTGTGGTTGGGCCGAACGATGGTGCCGATACCGTTACTGACTTCACTGTCGATAGTGACCTGATTGATATTACGGGCCTGTCCATCGGCACCTACGGCGAACTTTATGAACGGATGTCGGAAAACGAAAACGGTGACCTTGTCATCGATTTCGGTGAAGACACATCCATGGTGCTAGAAGGTGTTGGTCTTGATGACATCACCCCGGATAACTTTATTGGTATTCGCGATATAGTTGGCACCAGTGGAGATGACATTCTTTATGGTACGAGCGGTGAAGATGTCATTTCCGGCCTCGACGGTGATGATACCATTTATGGGCTGCAAGGTGACGACAGTATCCTTGCTGGTGCCGGCGATGACACCTTGGTAGGTGGCCAGGGTGATGACGTGCTGGATGGCGGCGATGGTGTTGATACCGTCGACTATTCCGAGGAAACCGATGCACTCAATGTCGATCTGAGTCAGGGGACGACCGCGACCAGTAGCGGCAATGACACATTGCGCAATGTTGAAAACATCATTGCAGGTGCCGGTAACGATGACCTGACGGGCTCTGATGACGCCAACCAGATCGAAGGCGGCGCAGGCGACGATGTCCTCGAAGGGCTTGGTGGAGACGACAGTCTTTCTGGTGGCGAGGGTAGCGATACAGCAAGTTATGCGAATGCACAGGGCAGCGTTACGGTTGACCTCGAAGCGCAGACAGCGTTTGGCGGTGCCGGTGACGACACGCTTTCAAGCATTGAAAACGCGATAGGTTCTACCCACGATGACGTTCTCAAGGGCGATAGCGGTGACAACACACTGAAAGGCCTTGCAGGCGATGATACTCTGATCGCCTCAGAAGGTGATGATGTCCTGCTTGGCGGTGGAGGCACCGATACCGTTGATTACAGTAATGCAACGGGCGGCATTACCGCTGATATGGGGACCGGTATCGTTACCGGTCTTGGCGCAGATCATCTGGCGAACATTGAAAACCTGATTGGTTCGGACTTCGACGACGTCATCACTGGCGGCCTTGGGAACAATGTTGTTTCTGCAGGCGAAGGTGACGACACGCTGTTGGGTGGTGGCGGCGAAGATACTCTGTTGGGTGGTGCTGGCGATGACTTTCTTGACGGTGGCAAGGGGCGTGATTTCATCGATGGTGGTGACGGTATCGATACCGTTACTTACGCAGATGCAGAACGCAGCGTTAAGATCAACCTGGAAACAGGCCAAACAGATTCCGCCACCGGTGATACGGTCCTCAATGTCGAAAACGTCGTTGGCAGCCAATATGACGATGAGATCACAGGATCGGATGGTGATAACACCATCCAGACCGGAGATGGCGATGACACGATAAATGTCAGTGGTGGCAGCGACATCATTGATGGTGGAACCGGCAAGGATGTTCTGAATTACTCAGATAGTGAAACTGGTGTTGATGTTGATCTGGATACAGGTACGGCTGACAAAGCCGATGGCATCGACCAGATAAGTAATATCGAAGATGTTGTTGGTTCGGATGCCAATGACAGCATTTCCGGTTCCGCCGATGACAATACGCTTTCCGGTGGTGCCGGTGATGACACCATCGATGGCCGTTCAGGCAATGATCTGATTTCTGGTGGTGCCGGGAATGACACGCTTTCGGGCGGTGAAGGATCTGATACGGTTGATTATTCCGGTGCGACTGGCGCACAGACCATTGATCTTGGCGCAGGAACTGCAACCGGTGCAGATGGCAACGACACCCTGTCTGGTTTTGAGAATGTAACCGGTACCGGTTTTGCCGACATCATTACCGGGGATGAAGCAGATAACACCATTGAAAGTGGTGCCGGGGATGACACACTTTATGGTGGTGCCGGTAACGACGTTCTTGATGCAGGCGAAGGCAATGATGTCGTCGATGGCGGAACCGGTGATAACACGATTTCCACTGGCGAAGGTGATGACAGCGTCATTGCAGCCGACGGTGCGGACCTGATCAGCACCGGTGATGGCAATGACACCATTGATTCCGGCGATGGTAATGACACTGTATTTGCGGGCAATGGTGTTGATGTCGTTTCCACTGGTGGCGGTGACGACCTGATTGACGGCGGTGCCGGGGATGACACCATTCAGTCTGGCATTGGTGCAGATACCATTGATGCCGGTGTCGGTGACGATACGGTTGTTTCCGGCCTTGGTGACGACGTTGTTGACGGTGGTGCCGGGAACGACACCATCAATACCGGCGAAGGTTCGGATATCGTTGACGGTGGTACTGGCAACGACACGATTGATACGGGTGAAGGCTCGGATACTGTTCGTGGTGGTGGTGGCGATGATGTCATTTTGTCGGGCAGCGGCGATGATGTGATCGATGGCGGTGCCGGAAACGACACGCTTTCGGGCGGTGAAGGTGCAGATACTGTTGATGGCGGATCAGGCAACGATACCCTGTTGGCAGATGAAGGTGACGATCTGCTGATCGGTGGTGAAGGTGCCGATACCGTAAGCTATGCTGATGCCGGTTCTGCCATCAGTGTTGATACCGCAAATAACATCGTAAGCGGTTCTGAAACCGGTACCGATACGCTTGATGGTATCGAAATCGTTGAAGGTACCGATTTTGACGATACGTTTGTCGGCGGTAGTCAGAATGACACCTTTATTGGTGGCGCTGGCGATGACACATTTGACGCCGGTACGGGCAATGACACCTTGACCCTTGGCAGTGGTGCCGACCGGATTGTATTTAATCCGGGTGGTGGCGACGATGTCGTCACTGATTTTGATGTTTCCTCGGACATCATCGATCTGACAGCGTTTGATATTGCCGGTTACGGTGCCCTCGAAGAAATGTTTGGCACCGATGCCAACGGCAATATGACCATCACCTTTGAAGGTGGTGAAACCATCACCCTTCAGGGCGTATCGCCGGGTGAAGTCAGCACCGAGAACTTTATCGGATATGATACCCGCATCGGTACCGAAGATGCCGATGTCATGGTTGGTGGCGATCACGATGAAATCATCGATGGTCGCGGTGGTGATGACACGCTTTCTGGCGGCGAAGGTGAAGATCATCTTATCGGTGGTGATGGAGATGATACTCTGTCGGGTGATGCCGGTGATGACACTCTTGTTGGCAATGCGGGCTCGGATGTGCTTTCGGGTGGCGCAGGCATTGATACAGCTGATTATTCCGGCGAAAGTGCCGGTATTGTTGCCGACCTTCAGAATGGCACGGTTGCAGGCGGCGATGGTGATGACACCATCGACGGTGTCGAAAATCTTATCGGTACCGATCATTCCGATACCCTGATCGGTGATGATGAAAATAACACCCTCACGGGTCTTGACGGCGATGACACCTTTGCTGGTGGTGCCGGTGATGACGTGTTTGAAGGTGGCGAGGGTTCGGATACCGTTGATTACAGCAGCGCGGAACAGCGTGTTGATGTCGATCTGAATGCGAGTACTGCAAGCGGTCAGGGATCGGATACCTTCAGCAGTATCGAAAATGTCGTCGGCTCGGATTACAACGACGAAATTGTCGGCGATGCGAATGCCAATACCATCTCATCGGGTGCCGGTAGCGATGCCATTAACAGTGGTGCTGGCAACGATGTGATTGATGCCGGTGCCGGGATCGATGAAGTCAGCGGCGGTGCCGGTGACGATATCATTGATGGCGGTGCCGATGGGGACATCCTGCTGGGTGAAGCAGGCAATGACACCATCAGTGGCGGCGAAGGTGATGATATCGTTGATGGCGGTATCGGTGACGACTGGGTCTATGGCGATGCGGGCGACGACATCCTTGATGGTGGCGAGAACGAAGATGATGTCGATACCATCGACTATTCCAACGTTGATTCCGGTGTCACCGTCGATCTGGTCAAGGAATATGCGACCGGCGGGGCCGGCGATGACATTGTTCGGAACTTCGAACGTGTCATCGGTACCGATTATGCCGATACCCTTGTTGGTAGCGACGGGGTAAATACCCTTGATGGTGGATCAGGTAACGATGTTCTGAACGGCGGGTCGGGCGATGACGTCATCATCACCGGTGACGGCGAAGACATGATCGTGCTGCAGCCCGGTGGTGGCCATGATACCGCCACCGACTTTGATGTTGCCAATGACCAGATTGATCTGTCGGCCTATGGCATCGAAGATTATGCAGCCCTTCGGGACCAGATGGCCGATGACGAAAACGGCAATGCGGTCATTACGCTTGGTGATGGCGACAGCATCACCCTTGAAGGTGTTTCGGTCGACGATCTTGGTCCAGGAAACTTCTTTGGCTATGAGGTTATACTTGGCACCGAATTCGAAGACAACATCACCGGCAGCCAGATCAGTGATGAAATTCATGCCCTTGAAAGCGACGATATCGTTGATGGTCAGGCTGGCAATGATGACATCTATGGCAATGAAGGTGATGACACCCTGATTGGTGGTGCCGGCGACGATACCCTGCGCGGTGGCGACGGCAGCGATACGGCTGATTATTCCGACACGGACGAGGGCGTTACGGTTGATCTTGGCGCCGGTACGGCGACGGGTGAGGCAGGCAACGACACCCTTGAAAGTATCGAAAACGTTACCGGCGGTGACGGGGATGATGTCCTGATCGGTGATGAGAACGCCAACATCCTTGATGGTGGCGAAGGCAGCGATACGGTCTTTGGCAACGGCGGGGATGACACCCTGATCGGCGGCGAAGGCGAAGACGTTCTGTCTTATGCGGATGCCCAGGACGGGGTGAATGTCGATCTTGGCAGCGGAACCGCGACCGGCGGTGCGGGCTTTGATACCATTGACGGTTTTGAAACCTTGGTTGGTTCAGGCCATGATGACACCCTGGCAGGCGACGATACTGCCAATGTCATTGATGGCGGGTCCGGTGATGACACGCTTTCGGGTGGTGCTGGTGACGACACAATGGTTGGCGGTGCGGGCAACGATATCGTTGATTATTCCGACCAGTCCGACGGCGTTGTTGTCGATCTTGAAAACGGTACAGGGACGGCAATTGATGGCACCGATACCCTTGACGGGGTCGAAGGTGCGACCGGTGGTGCCGGGGATGACACACTAAGTGGTTCGACCGGTAATAACATCCTTGCGGGCGGTGCCGGCAACGATACGCTTACCGGCGGGGATGGCAATGACACCCTTGCAGGCGGCGAAGGTGCGGACCTTGTCGATGGTGGTGCCGGGGATGACGTCCTGTCGTTCGCAGGTGACGACATTGCCGCAGACGGTGATACCACCGATCATGTTGGCAGCCCGACCACGGATGGCACCGGCGATGTTGCCGATATTTCCGGCAAGAACATCTCGGATGACAGCTTCGTTGGCGGGGATGGCAATGACACCCTTGTCGCCGGATCGGGCGATGATGCGATCATCCTTGATCAGGACCATGAAAATGGTGCGGCCAACCCATCCATCGTTGATATCGAAAACATTGATGCCGGTGATGGTAATGACGTTGTCGATCTGACCAGTGATGTTCATTCCTATGGCGATGTCACCATTGATGGCGGTGCCGGGGATGACACCATCTGGTCGAATGACGGCGATGACGTAATTGCCGGTGGCGCGGGTGCCGATAATATCCATGGCGGCGTCGGTGCAGATGTCATTGACGGTGGTGCAGATGACGACATCATTGATGGCGGCCTGGGCGCTGACACGATTGATGGTGGTGCGGGCAATGACACCATCGCAGCCGGTGCAGGCAACGATGTTCTGACCGGTGGTGACGGCGACGATACGCTGGATCTTTCCGATGCAGATGGTGCGACCATTGATCTGGCCGCAGGTACGGCAAGCAGTGATGCCACCGGTGTGGATGCCATCGCCGGATTTGAAAATGTGATTGCGACCGATGGTGATGATGACATCACCGGATCGGCGGACGACAACATCATTGATGCCGGTGCGGGGAACGATAGCGTTACCCTTGATGGCGGCAATGATGATCTCGATGGTGGCGCGGGTGTTGATACCCTTGATCTGTCGGGCACCACGGGTGGCGTGACGGTCGATCTTGCGGCAGGCAGCGCAAGTGGCGCCAATACCGGCGATGATACGATTGCCAACTTTGAAAATGTCACAGGGTCCGATGATGCGGACATCATTACCGGATCGGATGACGCCAATGTCATTGATGGTGGTGATGGTAACGACACCATCGATGGTGGTGCCGGGGATGATGTGATTTCCGGTGGCGAGGGGGATGATACCCTTGCGGCAGGTGATGGCAACGATACGCTTTCGGGCGGTGCGGGTGCAGATACCTTCGTCTTTGAAGATGGTACGGATGACGATCTGGTCAGCGACTTTGCGCTGAATGCCGATGTGATTTCCTTGCCGGATCTGGGTGTTGCGGCCTGGACCGATTTGCTGCCACTTCTGTCTGATGGGCCGGATGGTGCGGTGATTTCCCTGCCGTCTGGTGGCACAGTGACCCTTTCGGGGATTGCGGTTGATGACCTGACCCCGGATCATTTCGAAGGTATCGCCAATGTCGGTACGCCAGGTGAAGACAGCCTTGGCGGCGGTGATGGTGATGATTCTGTCGATGGTGGCGATGGTGATGACACTGTCGACGGCGGCGGCGGTGACGACAGCCTTGATGGCGGCAGCGGCGACGATACCGTCGATGGCGGCGACGGCAATGATTCCATTGATGGCGGTGATGGGAATGATTCCGTTGGCGGTGGCGATGGTGATGACACGGTCGGCGGCGGTGGCGGCAACGACACGCTTAGCGGTGGTGACGGGACCGACACCCTTGATGGGGGTGACGGCGACGACGTTCTGCAGTTCGAAGCAGATCGCACCGGTCAGGCCGGGGATGAAACCGACCACGCAGGCAGCCCGGGTGTTGATGGCACCGGCGATGTTGCCGACCTTGAAGGTCTTGGTCTGAGCGATGATCAGTTCGATGGCGGTTCGGGTGTTGATACCCTTGTCGGCACGTCGGGCGATGATGCGATCATCCTTGATAATGATCATGAAGATGCTTCCAACACCCCGTCGATTTCCGATGTCGAAGTGATCGATACCGGCGATGGCGATGATGTTGTTGATCTGACCAGCGCGACGGACGGGTATGGCGATGTGACGGTGGATGCCGGTTCTGGCAATGACACCGTCTGGACCAGTGCGGGGAATGACGAAATCAATGCCGGTGATGGTGATGACGCCATCCATGATGGCGCGGGCAACGATGTTGTAAATGCCGGCGCGGGCAACGATACCCTTGAAGGCAGCCTTGGCAACGACACGCTTGATGGGGGTGATGGTACCGATCTTCTGGACCTGTCTGATGCCGACGGTGTGAATGTTGATCTGGGTGCCGGCACAGCGCAGTCTGATGCCTTCGGTTCCGATAGCGTTTCAAACATCGAAAACGTCACCGGTTCGGCAGGGGATGACATCATCACCGGTTCGGCTGACGTCAACGAGATCGATGGCGGTGCCGGGAATGATACCCTTGATGGCGCAGCGGGCGATGACACGGTTTCGGCAGGTGATGGTGATGACACCGTTCTGGCCGGTGCTGGTGACGATACCCTTGCCGGTGGCGATGGTACCGATACCCTTGATATGGACGGTGCCGCTGGCGCGGTTGTTGATCTGGCAGCTGGTACGGCGTCCTCAAACGAAACCGGCAGTGATGCGATTTCCGGCTTTGAAAATGTCATTGGATCGGATGGCGATGACGTCATCACCGGTTCTGATGATGGCAACGCGATTTCCTCGGGTGATGGTGATGACACCGTCGATGGCGGTGCAGGTGACGATACCCTTGATGGCGGTGCAGGCAATGACACGCTGCTGGGTGGTTCGGGCAATGATACCGTTGCTGGTGGTGATGGTGCTGATCAGATCAATGCCGGTCTTGGCAACGATACGCTAAGCGGTGGTTCTGGCACGGATACCTTTACCTTTGATGATGGCGCGGATGCCGATCTGGTGAGTGATTTCACCGTCGGCTCCGACAAGATCGCCCTGCCAGACAGCGGCGTGACAAGCTGGACCGATCTGCAGGATATGCTGTCTGATGGTCCGGATGGTGCGATCATTACCCTGCCGTCCGGTGGGACCGTAACGCTTGCCGGTGTCTCCGTGGACGATCTTGGCCCGGGTGATTTCGAAGGCATTGATAACGTCCCGACCGACGGCAATGACAGCCTTGATGGCAGTGGTGGCGACGATACCGTTGATGGCGGTGGCGGCGATGACACCATGTCGGGCGGCGGTGGAAATGATACGCTTGGCGGCGGCGACGGGAATGACACTGTTGATGGTGGTGATGGCAACGACACGCTTTCGGGCGGTGACG
This sequence comes from Thalassospira australica, assembly GCF_000763295.1. Classification (GTDB taxonomy): domain Bacteria; phylum Pseudomonadota; class Alphaproteobacteria; order Rhodospirillales; family Thalassospiraceae; genus Thalassospira; species Thalassospira australica. The sequence goes on from NZ_JRJE01000032.1 coordinate 784,827, forward strand.
GGACCGATACACTTGATGGCGGTGACGGCGACGACGTCCTTGAATTTGGTGCAGATGGTACCGGTCAGGCAGGCGATAGCACCGATCATGTCGGCAGCCCGGGTGTCGATGGCACAGGCGATGTTGCAGACCTTGAAGGTCTTGGTACATCCGATGACATCTACGATGGCGGTGCAGGCACCGATACGCTGGTTGGTACCAGTGGTGGCGATGCAATCATTCTTGATGGCGATCACGAAAATGGTGCAGCCAATCCGTCGATCTCAGATGTTGAAGTCATCAATACCGGTGACGGCGATGACGTTGTCGATCTGACCAGCCAGGTTCATTCCTATGGCGATGTATCGGTTGATGCCGGTGCGGGTGATGACACGGTCTGGACCAACGAAGGCAATGACAGCATCAGCGCCGGTGATGGCAATGACCATATCAACGGCGGCGCAGGCAACGACATTGTTGATGCCGGTGATGGCAACGATACCGTTGTTGGCGATGCGGGCAACGATACGCTTTCGGGTGGTGCAGGCTTTGACACGCTTGATATGTCGGATGCAGAGGCCGACATCGCTGTTGACCTGCAGGATGGCACGGCAAACAGCAGCGAAACCGGATCAGATATCGTTAGCGGCTTTGAAAATCTGGTCACCGGATCGGGTGACGATACGATTACCGGCAGCACGGCCAATGACACCATTTCGACCGGCGCGGGTGCCGATACCATTGATGGCGGCGATGGCATTGATCTGATTGACGGTGGGGCCGGTAACGACGTTATCTCTGACGGTGCAGGCAGTGATCTTGCCATGGCCGGTGCCGGTGATGACACCGTGATTGCCGGTTCGGGCAACGACAGCCTGGATGGCGGCGACGGTACTGACACCCTTGATATGACCAATGCATCAAGCGATGCAGAAGTTGATTTGGCCGCGGGCACGGCGACCTCGTCCGAAACCGGCAATGACCAGATTTCGAATTTTGAAAATGTCACCATGGGTGCCGGGGATGATCAAGTCACCGGTTCGAATGCCGATAACGTCATTGATGGCGGTGCAGGCGACGACACCATCGATGGTGGTGCGGGCGATGACACGCTTGCCGGTGGTTCAGGCGCAGATACCTTCGTCTTTGCCGATGGTATCGATGATGACGTGGTCAGCGACTTTACCGTTGGCGAAGACAAGATTTCGATTGATGACCTTGGCCTTGAAAGCTGGAGCGATCTTCTGCCGCTTCTGAGCGAGAACGGCGACGGCAATGCCGTGCTCAGCCTGCCTGCGGGTGGCACGGTTACCCTGATTGGCGTGGGACTGAGTGATCTGAGTGCAGATGACTTCAACAACATCACCGATGGCGCAACGCCATATGATGACAACCTTGAAGGCACGGACGAAGACGACACCATTGATGCCCTTGCCGGTGACGATACCGTTGCCGGTGGCGCAGGTGACGATACGCTTTTGGGCAATGACGGCGCAGACACCATTGATGGTGGCACCGGGAATGACAGCATCAATGGCGGTGCGGGCGATGACACGCTTGTTGGTGGTGACGGCAATGATGCCATCAGCGGTGGCGACGATAATGACGAACTCATCGGCGGTGCCGGTGATGACACCCTTGACGGTGGTGCAGGCGACGATGTTCTGAACTTCGAGGCTGACGGCACATCGCAAAGCGGTGATACGACCGAACATACCGGCAGCCCGGGTGTTGATGGCACTGGTGATGTCGCCGATATCAGCGGCAAGAACATCTCCGATGATACCTTTGCTGGCGGTGCCGGTGATGACACCCTTGATATGACCGATGGCAGCGATGCGCTGATCCTTGACGGTTCGAAACTTGGTGATGGTGAAACCACCACGCCGACAACCGAAACTCGCACGTTTGGCCTGACAGAGTCGGCAAGCTCCGCCGATGTTGCGGCCGCGTGGTCGGATGCCAACCTGTATGCGTTTGATTTTGGCACATCGTTCACCGACGAAAATGGCAATCTCAACCTTGCCGCAGCCGATGACAGCGTAAGCTACAACGGAAACGGTATCGGCAATAATGGCGGCAGCCCGGTCGGCAGTCAGATCAACCATGATGCCCAGACCGGTGACAGCGAAGCGATTGTTGTCGATCTTGGTGCAGATGCCACCACCGCCACCGTGCAGGTTTCCAACCTGATGGCGGGCGAAAACGGCGGCGAAGTTGGTTCCTGGCAGGCCTTTGATGCCGATGGCAACCTTGTTGCGACCGGAACCCTTGATGACAGCACGATCGACTACACCAGCAACGGTGTAGGCACGGCAACCATCAATGTGACAGACGGCGGCGGAAGCGCGGTCGAATTCCGCTATATCGCCTTTGAAAGCGAACCATATGCCGACGGTTCCACGGGCTCTGACAGCAGTGACTTCTTTGTCCGTTCCATCAGCTTTGACACCATCGTTGATGAAACCACGACCGATGGCGCACGCCTTGATGATGTCGAGGTTATCAATGCCGGTGACGGTGACGACGTTGTCGATCTGACCAGTGACACCCTGTCGTATGGCGATGTCACGATCAATGGTGGTTCGGGTTCCGATACCCTGTGGGGTAACGAAGGCGACGACACGATCAATGGCGAACTTGGTGACGACAATCTCCATGGTGGTGCCGGTGACGACGTCGTTGACGGCGGTTATGGCGACGACCTGGTTCAGGGCGGTGTTGGCAATGACACGCTGCTGGGCGGCACGGGCGAAGATATTCTGCGCGGCGGTGCCGGTGATGACACCATGGTTGGCGGTACTGACGAAGACACCGTCATGTATGACGATGCAGACGGTGCGGTTGATGTTGATCTGGCGAATTACACCGCGACCGGTGGTGCGGGCAATGACGCGATCTATCATGTCGAAAACGTTACCGGTTCCGACCATGACGACACCCTCACAGGTGACAGCAAGGCCAACGTTCTTGACGGTGGTGCCGGTGATGACACCCTGTCGGGTGGGGCAGGCAACGATACGCTTGTCGGTGGCGAAGGTAATGATACCGCTGATTACAGCGATGCCGCAGAGGCGGTTGACGCAGACCTTGCGACCGGAACGGCAGACGTTGGCGCACTGGAAACCGATCAGCTTTCAAGCATCGAGAACCTGATTGGATCGGATGGCGATGACATACTCAGTGGTTCGGATGACAACAACACCCTGACCGGTGGTCTGGGCAACGATATCCTGTCGGGCAAGGACGGCAACGACCTGCTTGAAGGTGGTGCGGGTGACGACACCCTTGATGGTGGTCTTGGTGATGACACGGTCAATGGCGGTGACGGCAGCGACGTGATCGATGCCGGTGCCGGTTCTGATATCGTTGATGGTGGTGCAGGCGATGACAGCGTCATG